>NZ_CP142724.1:0-2467017 GCF_045689595.1 Humidisolicoccus flavus
GCTCGCTCGACTCCAGAAACTGGCAGGCAGATTGTGAACGATGTCGACGTTGTGGTGATCGGCGCAGGCCCAGCAGGCCTCGCCGCAACCCTCAATCTCGCGCGCGCGCACCGTTCGGTGGCGCTACTCGATGCGAACCGGCCTCGCCATGCGGCGACGCTCGTTTCGCACGGATTCATCACCCGCGACGGCACACCGCCGCTCGAACTCCGCAGCATGGGCCGCGAAGAGGTGCTGCAGTACAGCACCGTGCACTACGAGAAGACGATCGTGCACTCGATCACGCCCGTCGGCGACAAGTTCATGGTCATCGCGAAGCGCCAGGGGAGTGCTGAGCAGAGCGAGATCCGCGCGAGCGCCGTGCTGCTCGCGACCGGGCTCACCGAGACGCTGCCGGTCGCACAGATGGTGCGTCCCTGGTACGGCACGAGCCTGCACTCCTGCATGGACTGCGACGGCTTTGACAAGCGTGGGCAGAAGCTCGTGCTGATCGGCGAAATGCACGACCTCGCAATGCGGGCGCTCGTGGTCTCGCGCCACACCGACGACCTCCTGGTGTGCACGAACGGCTCCGATGTGCTGAGCGAGAGCGATGAGGCGATGCTGCGCGAGCGTGGCATCAAGATCGCGCGCGGCAAGATCGAAGCGATCGAGGGTGACCGCGGCGGTATGCAGGCGGTCGTCGTCGACGGCGAGCGGTTCGAGCGCACGGCCGGATTCGTGCGGCCCGAATGGCACGCACCGCTCGGCTACGCAGAGGGCCTTGAACTCGAGCTCGACGAGCACGGTCTCGTCATCGTCGACACGAAGCAGCGAACGAGCCGTCAGGGCGTTTTCGCTGCCGGTGACATCACTCCAGGGTTCCGCCAGATCGCGGTCGCCGCAGGTGAAGGGACGATTGCAGCGAGCGTCATCAACCGCATGCTCATCGAGCGTGAAGTGATGGGCACTCACCGCAGTTCGCCGCTCACCGCGTAGCGGCACGCCCGGGATGCACGGGACGCGGCGCTCGATTCGCAACGTTGGCGTTCATCCGGTATGCTCGTGAGTCGGCCCGCAAGGCCATTGGGGTATGGTGTAATTGGCAACACGACTGATTCTGGTTCAGTTGTTCTTGGTTCGAGTCCAGGTACCCCAGCCAGCAACTCCTTTGATTCACTGAATCAAAGGAGTTTTTTGTTTGCCTTGGTTTACTGCGTCTGCCGCTGCTTCATTTGAAGTTACTTGCCAAGGCGGCAACCTAAAGAGTAAGTTGTCGATATGGCAACTGACTTTGATCCCAGTGCACGCGACGCGGACGACGCGCTCCGGACGCTGCACACCGATCGGCAGCGCTTGGCGCAAAGAATTCGCAGCCCATGGTGGTACTACCCAGTTGTTGCGGCTCTCGCTGCAGCGGTCGCAATCGCACCCGGACTCTCAGATGAGACCGGGGAGCGGTGTGGACGACGAGCATCATCGCGGTCGCGGTCATCCTGATCGCAGTGCTTCCGATGCTCGCTCGACGAGACGGTGTCTCGCCACTCACCAGGCCACTCAGTCGTAAGGCGCTGCTCTTGCTCGCGTCGCAGGTTGGTTTGTTGGTCGTGCTCATGCTCGCGTCGGGGATGGTCAGCAAGCTCGCGGCGCATGGTGCCTGGCTGATTCTTGTTGCAATCGTGGCTTTTGCTGGCATGTGGATGCTCGGGCGACTGTACGATCGCGCCCAGTTGGTTGCAATGAACGGACAGACTCCCCGCGATGAAGCGTGACACTTCTGCAAGGTTCGACGACTTTCTTCACTCGCCGGTGCGACTGCGAATTTGTGGGCTCCTGAACAACGCGGACAAAGTCGAGTTCCAAATTCTTCGAGCTACACTCGAACTCACAGATGCGCACCTTTCGAAGAATGTGAAAGCGCTAATCGATGGTGGCTATGTCGCCGCAGAGAAGCGGGCCTCGCAGGCGCGAGGAGATGCGCGACGTCTCACCTGGCTCTCCTTAACTCCCCAGGGTCGTACTGCGTTCGAGCGGCACTATCGCGCCCTCAATGAGATCGCCTCAGGAGGCTTTGCCCCGGATGGCGCTGCCTCGGGACGCTAGCTTGGTGAGCGGGTGGAACTCGAGACGCCGGCCTCGATAGCGTGGAGGTATGAGCGACGACGCGAACTCCACGGGGCCAGATAACACCGGACCAGGCAGCACGGGCCCGAACAACTCCGGTCCAAGTTCTGTGGGGCGCGATTCTGCATCAAGCCAGTTGGCGCTCATTGATGAAATGCGGAACCGTAACTTCGCCCGGCTCGTGACGCCTCGTCGCTTCTGGGTGATGGTCGGGCTTTTGGTCTCGATCCTCGCGCTGTTTCCATATTTCTCGTTGCTGCCGATCGCGCTGCAATTCGCGGTCCCTGTCGGACTCATGCTCGCAATTGCGATCGGCGCATCGTGGCGCCAGCCGCGCGCTCGTCGACAGACGCGGATGACGGCTCGCTCCTACGCGGAGGTCGCGGTCCTCGCGCTCGTGGTTGGAGTGCTTGGGGCTCTTTCGACGGCGTCGTCGGCTGATCCGACGCTCTGGTGGGCGCCCGCTGTGATCGCGGTCCTCGTCGTGCTCGTGGTGGCTGCGGTTGGGCCGCAGTTGGAGAAGGGTTGGGCGAAGCGTGCGAGCGAACAGAACAGCCGAACTTCGACAGAAGCATTGCTGGTTCCGAGCCTGAGCGACCCGGATCGGCTCACGCTCGCAGTGCTGCTCGATCCGGTCACGGAGCAAAAAGCTTCAGATCTCCTGCCGTTCACGCAACAACACGAGCGTGACTTCGACGCGAACTTGTCGGTGATGGAACGAGAACGCTTCGTGACGCTTCGCGAGAGTGTTCGGCGAAGCAACGACGATGTTTGGATTCGACTCACTGAGACTGGTCGTCGAGCGCTCGACAGCCACGTGCGCGCGCTGAATGCTGCGATGGCGAGCAAATAACCTGCAATAAGCTCACCGATCGGTGTCCGCGGTTATTTCTGAACCGCTCCCAGCAACCATGTGCTCATCATTCGCGGGGAGACCCGCGTTCGATTCCGCAGATCCTTCGATCGAGATGCCCGCGAACGCCATCGCGATTCCTTGCGCGATCCAGGGTGACTTTCGGTCCATCAACTGCGCGTGCATGTGCGGTTCGCTGCTGTTGCCCGAGTTGCCGCAGCGAGCGATCTGCTGACCGGTGCTCACTCGGTCGCCAACTCGCACCGTCACCGACCCCTGTTGCAAATGGGCGACGGTCGCGAATACTCCGTCATCGCTTCGGATAGTCACGTGATTCCCGAGAATGAATCCGGGGCCTCCGAGCTCGCGAACGGCTCCCTCGGCCATCATGTAGGCGAGCCCGAAGTGATTCGAGCGCGCGCGGTGGTCGCGACGCCATCCGCTCGCGGCGACAACCACGCCGTCGATCATTGCGAGCACGGGTTGCCCGAAGGCGGGGTACTCGTCAGAGGCGCGCATTGCAGGCCCAGTGCCGTAGGCGGGTCGGGCTTCATCGCTCGGTTCGAAGACGAGGTCGATCGCGTAGGCCTGACCGTAGGCGCGAAGACCATGGCTCGGCACCTTCGTCGCGGGGCTGTTCATGCCTCGCCAGCGCCCCTGCACGGGCGCCTGCAAGGTTCGAGTCTCCGGTTTTGGGAGCGCTGACGGCCCGGCGAACACGAGCAGCAGGCTCACAACGATGAGCCCCATCGCGCCGAATGCGAACACCAGCCGAACGGTCACCCACTGCTCGCCGGAGAAGTTCTCGTCGAGCCCGGTCAGGCTCAGAAGCAGATTGAGCATGAGGATGCCGGCCGCGATGAACATGAGCGCACCGCGCACGCGGTAGACGGCAACGATTGCGCGCTTCATCGCTGCGCTCCGCTCACGCAGGCGAGCAGCGGCACGATGCGGGCCGCCGGAATCTCGTACTCGCCTCGACCCGCCTGCCGCACCCACCCGGCTGCAACGAGCTGACGAAGGTGGTGGTGCAGTTGTCCGGTCGTGCCGAGCGCCTCGATTGCCGCGAGGTCGGAGGTTGCGCGAACGCCGTTCAGCATGTGGCGCAGTAGCTCGATTCGCACGGGGTGGCCGAGCGCTGCGAATGCCGATGCCTGTGGCTCCCAAGACGATTCGATCAGCCCCGCCGAGCCATCGGTCTGCTGCCACGCGACAGGGCTTCCGTCCGGGAGGGTGAGCGAACCTGTGATGACGACCGCGCCGTCGATGGTCGAGGCGTGATCAGAGAGTCGATTCTGGAGCCCATTGAGCGCCCAGAAGCCGTCGTGGTCGTGCGTCGGAGCTGTGGCGGTCGTTGTAGCGGCGGATGCGCCGGCCGTCAATCGAGCCTCGAGGGATTCGACTCGTTCGGTGAGGGCGCGAAGTTCATTCTGGAGCTCTTGGTGATCAAGCATGCGCCCATAATACGGAATTACGGAGTAGCGTACAAGTGACTTGCAGTACGTGCGTCTTCGTTTCAGCGCCGTTCCGGCTCCAGATCTGCCGCTGCGTGGGTGTGCATGCGCTCGCCGTCGCCGTTGAAGATGCTCAGGATTTCAACCGGGCTGTTTCCCGCTGCATTCATGGCATGCGGCACTCTGGTATCGAACTCAGCGGCCTCGCCTCGACTCAGGATGAGGTCCTGCTCGCCGAGCCGCAATCGCAGTTTGCCGCGGAGGACATAGAGCCATTCGTAGCCATCGTGCACGCGAAGACTCGGCAGGGTGTCGGTGGGGGAATACGTAATTTTAAAGGTGTGGATCGCAGAGCCCTCCGGGGCGAGCGGGGTGACTTCAAGGCCATCGCGGTGCGTCGTTGGTCGTCGGACGCGGGGATCGCGGACCTCTGGTTCGATGAGGTCGTCGATGCGGATTCCGAGCTGACGGGTCAAGGGCACGAGGAGTTCGAGCGAGGCCTGGCGTTTTCCTGACTCGAGGCGCGAGAGCGTGCTCACCGACATTGCGGACGATTCTGCAAGCTCTTGCAGTGTCAGGCCGCGGTCTTGGCGGGCTGCGCGCAAGCGATTGCCGAGGTGTTCGAGTTCGTGAGCCATGCGGGGTCCTTCGCGATTCGGTCGATCCGGTTCGGGTTGCCGAACGGGGACGGTTTGCCAATTCAGCAAACTTGTTTGCTAAACCTTACACCTCGGCGCACACTGGGTCCATGAATCAAAATTCACAGTCACTTGGGCAGCCACCACAGCAATGGGACGTCGTCATTCTCGGGGGTGGTGTTGCGGGCCTCAGCGCCGCGCTCATGCTCGGGCGAGCAGGGCGTCGAACGCTGGTCGTCGACGAGGGGAACCCTCGTAACCGTTTCGCGTCGCACATGCACGGCGTCCTCGGCAACGAGGGCACGCCCCCATTCGAACTGCTCTCGCGAGGTCGCGGAGAGGTCGCAAAGTACGGGGTCGAGTTCGCCGAGGGATCTGCAGCAGCGGTCCGCGATGCGGAGGACGGCCTCGCGATCAGGCTCGCCGACGGCGCGGAACTGCACGCTCGAGCCCTCGTCGTGGCGACTGGAATGACCGACGAGCTGGCGCCGATCCCCGGTCTTGCAGAGCGATGGGGTAAAACGGTTCTGCACTGCCCGTACTGCCATGGGTGGGAAGTTCGCGGTCAGAGGCTCGGCGTGCTCGCGATCTCTGCAATGGGCGTGCACCAGGCGCAACTCGTTCGCCAGTGGAGCGAAACCGTCACGCTCTTCACGAATGGCCTCGACATTCTCGATGAGGCCACGATCGCTCGGCTGCGTTCGCGCAACGTCGAGATCGTCACTGAACCCGTCGTTGAAATTCGTGGTGACGGTGACGCAATGTCGGGAGTTGCCACGGCAAACGGGAGCGTCGTCCCAATCGGCGCCCTCTTCACTGCGGGCGTTGCACGGCCGCACGACGACTTCCTCGAGGATCTCGGGCTCGAACGCACTGACAACCCGATGGGGAACTTCCTCCAGGTCGACCCGTTCGGAAAGACCAGTCATGGCCGAATCTGGGCGGTCGGCAACGTTGCGAACCCGGGTGCAACCGTGCCGGTGTCGATGGGAACCGGCTCCATGGCAGGAGCCATGGCGAACGCGGTGCTCATGACCGAGGACTTCGACCGAGCCGAAGCAGCGTCAATCGATGCTGATTCCGAAACGGTCGGGGCGCAATCGTGAATCAGGAGCACGAAGTCCCGTCAGGCGAATCGGTCTCGCCGAAGGAATTCTGGGAACAGCGATACGGAACGAAGCCGCGCATGTGGTCCGGTCACGTCAACACTGCGCTCGCGAGTGTCGTGGCAGATCTCGTTCCAGGCAGTGCGCTCGACATCGGATGTGGCGAAGGCGGCGACGTCATTTGGCTCGCGCAACACGGCTGGAACGCCATCGGCGTCGACATTTCGGAAACGGCGATTGCTCGAGCGAGCGCCGCGGCCGATGCTGTCGGACTATCCCGAGAGCAGGCGGGCTTCGTCGCAACTGATGTCACGCAGGCGGGCCGATTGGATCGTGCCTTCGGATCAGAAGAGCAGGCATCCGCGGCCCTGCATGCCTCTGGATTCGACCTCGTGACGTCGAGCTTCTTCCAGTCGCCGGTCGAGCTCGCACGCACCGAGATTCTCCGCGCCGCGGCAGAGCGAGTTGCACCCGGAGGGCACCTCTTGCTGATCGCGCACGCCTCTGCGCCGAAGCCTCCCGCAGGCTCAGCGCACAATGCGAGCGCGGAGCACGACGAGGCGGAACACTCGCACGGCGCTCGGCAGTCGCTCTTCGTGACGCCGTCGCAGGAGTTGCGCGCCCTCGCACTCGATGAGGCGGAATGGACGGTCGTCATCGCCGAATTACGGCCGCGCATTGTGACTGATCAAGAGGGTCGAGCGGTCTCGATCGACGATTCGGTTGTACTGCTGCGGCGTTCGGGTGAATCACCGGGAGCGCGCGCCGCGAAGTAAGGTGCGGTTACGCTGCGCGCTCTGCCACGTCGAAGGAATCGCCCGCAGTGACAAGCCGATGCGTGCCGCCGACTTCCTCGACGGCGCCGCGAATCCGGTCATTTGCGAATCCGAGTCCCATCTCTGACAGCGTGCCGACGTGCGTTGCGAAGGTCTGCTTCGGGCGCACCGCCATGACGAAGTCCATGACCTCGCTGACTTTCAGCCAGGGAGCGCCCGCTGGGGTCGCGAGTACCTCGACCGGCTCGAAGGGCAGGGCGTACGAGTCTCCGGGGTAGTAGAGGGTGCGGTTGACGAGCACGCCGACGTTATCGATCACGGGAATCGAGGGGTGGATGACCGCGTGCTTGCCTCCGAAGAAGCGGAGGGTGAAGGCGCCGATCGTGACTTCTTCGCCAGGTCGCACGACCGTGATGTCGAAACCGTTCGCCGCCTCGACGACGCCTTCGGGCGCGTAGATCGGTGCGTCGGGGTGTGCTTGCTGCAGGCGGGTGAGGTGCGCTGCCTCCCAGTGGTCCGGGTGCGCATGAGTGATAACGATCGCGGTGAGGTGCTCGACCTCGAACTCGCTCGTCTGGTTTCCGGGGTCGATCACGAGCGACTCATCGTCGTTGGTGAGGACGAGGCAGGCGTGCTCTTTCTTCAAAACTCGCATGGCTTCACGCTACGCCGGAGCCGAGCGCTTTGCTACGTCTGCAGGCCTTGTGTTCCCGCGTCTCGGCGAGGTCTGCTGCGCGCGACACTCGGTCATTTTGCGTTCGCGTGCAAATCTGTGGCATGATAAACCGGTTGTTCAAAGGCCCCATCGTATAGCGGCCTAGTACGCCGCCCTCTCACGGCGGTAACGCGGGTTCGAATCCCGCTGGGGTCACAACGCAAGAACTCCCGCTCCGTCTCGGAGCGGGAGTTCTTTTTTGCCACAAAGGTTCGCTCTCTAGGCTGAAGGAATGGCTGTGCTCGAAACCCGCAAGGACCGCTCCGATCGACTTCGACTGCGCAGCATCGTCGCGCTCGGGGCAGCAGCGATCTTCCTTGCAGGTTGCTCCGCGAACGATGAGACGCAGGCTGACCCGACGCCGAGTGCATCGGCAGACATCTCTGCGACCCCGGAGGAAACCGCGGTCGAACCAGAGCAGCCAACCGGGATCGAGATCCCAGAGGGCACGTCGCTCCAGGACGAAGCGGTGCTCGTGCTCACCTCCTACTATCAAGCGCTCGGACAGTTCGACGGTGAGGCAGCCGACCCTGCGATCTTGCAAGACCACGCGAGCCCCCGGCTCATCAACGACAACATCGCGATCCGCAACCAGCGTTTCGACCTCGGTCAACTGCTCGTCGGAACGATCCAGGTGGGGGAGTCCGCGCTCGTCGCAGGTGAACCCGGCGATCTCGATGGCGTGACGCTGCAAAGCTGCATCGATACGAGCGAGTACGTGTTCGTCGGCACTGACGGAAACGAACTCTTTCCCGACGAAGAGCCGAGCACGACGCAGCAGGTGATCGAGACGACGATGTACCGAGAGAGCGAGGCGACGAGCCTCAAAGTCGACCTCATCACATTGCCGGAGTCTCCAGTGGTGGAGTGCGCTCCCGCCGAATAGGCCCGGCCTTGCAGGGGTCGCCCTGAGGGAATCCGCCGCCCCACCCGTGCGTTCCAGTTGAAGGAGCCGCCGCGGGCGTAGAATTGTTTGGATCGACGTTCAAGGAGTACAGCATGGGAAAAACCCTCGCCGAAAAGGTGTGGGACGACCACATTGTCGTCAAGGGCGAAGATGGCGCACCAGACCTCATCTACATCGACCTTCACCTTGTGCACGAGGTCACGAGCCCGCAGGCCTTTGACGGGCTTCGCCAGGCGAACCGCCCGCTGCGCCGCGTCGACCTCACTGTCGCAACGGAAGACCACAACACTCCGACGATCAACATCGACAAGCCGATCGAAGATCCAACGAGCGCAAAGCAGATCCAGACGCTCCGCGAGAACGCGGAAGAATTCGGCGTCCGCATCCACTCGCTCGGTGACAAAGAGCAGGGCATCGTCCACATCGTCGGTCCCCAGCTCGGGCTCACCATGCCGGGCATCACCGTGGTCTGCGGTGACTCACACACCTCAACCCATGGCGCATTCGGCGCAATGGCCTTCGGGATCGGCACGAGCGAAGTCGAGCACGTCATGGCGACGCAGACGCTCCCGCTCAAGCCCTTCAAGACCATGGCGATCAACGCCGAGGGCGAACTCCGCCCGGGCGTGACCGCAAAAGACATCATCCTCGCCGTGATCGCGAAGATCGGCACCGGTGGCGGGCAGGGATACGTCCTCGAGTACCGCGGCAGCGCGATCCGTGCGCTCTCGATCGAGGGCCGCATGACGATCTGCAACATGTCGATCGAAGCCGGTGCTCGCGCGGGCATGGTCGCGCCAGACGAAACCACCTTCGAGTACGTCCGCACCAAGCCGCACGCCCCGCAGGGCGCCGATTGGGATGCCGCGGTCGAATACTGGAAGACGCTCCCGACCGACGACGACGCTGTGTTCGACGCAGAGGTCGACATCGATGCGAGCCAGCTCGAACCATTCGTGACCTGGGGCACCAACCCGGGCCAGGGGTCCTCCCTTTCCGAGACCGTGCCAGATCCCGCGTCCTTCGCTGACCCGCAAGATCGTGCTGCAGCGACTCGGGCACTCGAGTACATGGACCTCACCCCGGGAACGCCGCTGAAAGACATCCGCGTCGACACCGTGTTCATCGGTTCCTGCACGAACTCGCGCGTCGAAGACCTTCGCGCTGCCGCAGAGATCATCAAGGGCAAGAAGAAGGCAGAAGGCTTGCGTGTGATGGTCGTGCCGGGCTCTGCTCGGGTCCGGCTCGACGCAGAAGCTGAGGGTCTCGACAAGATCTTCACCGACTTCGGCGCAGAGTGGCGATTTGCCGGATGCTCGATGTGCCTTGGTATGAACCCAGACCAGTTGGCCCCGGGCGAGCGCTGTGCATCAACATCGAACCGCAACTTCGAAGGCCGTCAGGGCAAGGGAGGGCGCACGCACCTCGTCTCGCCGCTCGTTGCTGCAGCGACCGCAATCCGTGGCACCCTGTCGAGCCCCTGGGACATTGAACCCGCCGTGAACGAGGGAGTGAACTAATGGAGAAAATTCAGACCCTCACCGGGCCGATCATCCCGTTGCAACGATCGAACGTCGACACCGACCAGATCATCCCCGCTGTCTTTCTGAAGCGTGTGACGAAGACTGGGTACGATGACGCGCTCTTCCACGGTTGGCGTCAGGACCCGAACTTCGTCTTGAATCAGCCGCCGTACGCCAAGGGCGGAATTCTCGTCGCGGGCCCAGATTTCGGCACCGGATCAAGCCGCGAGCACGCAGTGTGGGCGCTTCGTGATTTCGGTATCACTGCAGTGCTCAGCCCGCGTTTCGGCGATATTTTCCGCGGGAACTCTGGCAAGCAGGGCCTCCTCACCGGCATCATCACGGAAGAAGAAGTCGAAGCGCTGTGGGCCCTTGCCGACCAGGAGCCGGGAATGCCGGTGACGGTTGATCTTGTTGAGCAAACTGTGCAGGCCGGTTCATTCTCCACGAAGTTTGAGATCGACCAGTACATTCGTTGGCGGCTCCTCGAAGGTCTCGACGATATTTCTCTGACGCTTCGCAACGAGCAAGCAATTACGGATTTCGAGGCGAGGAGAGAAGCATGGCGACCCCGAACACTTCCGGTTCAGCACTGATGAACGATCTGGAGAACTTCGCGAAGCGCTCAGGCGCAGGCGTTGGCCTCGACGCCGACCGCATCACGATTCGCGGCGGCAAGCCACTTCGCGGGCGAATCACCATGAAAGGCGCGAAGAACCTCGTCACGAAGGCGATGGTCGCGGCGCTCCTGGGCGATGGCCCGAGCGAACTCCGCAGCGTTCCGAAGATCAGCGACGTTCGCGTTGTACGTGATCTGCTGCAGATTCACGGTGTGCTGATCGAGCGCGACGGCGACAACCTCCGCCTCGACCCCTCGAACGTTGAGAGCGCGCACATGACGGAGATCAACGCGCACGCTGGCTCCTCGCGTATTCCGATCCTCTTTTGCGGCCCTTTGCTGCACCGCCTCGGTGAAGCGTTCATTCCCGACCTCGGCGGATGCCACATCGGCGACCGCCCCATCGACTTCCACCTCGAAGTGCTCCGGAACTTCGGCGCCGTCGTTGAGAAGCTCCCAGAAGGCATCCGCATGTCGGCGCCCGACGGTCTCTCCGGTGCAAAGGTCGCGCTCCCATACCCCTCGGTCGGCGCAACCGAGCAGGTGCTGCTGACCGCGGTGCTCGCTCGCGGCCGCACTGAGCTCTCGAACGCCGCCGTTGAGCCAGAGATCATGGACCTCATCGCGATCCTGCAGAAGATGGGCGCGGTCATCCAGGTCGACACCGACCGCACGATCCGCATCGAGGGTGTTGCTCGTCTCGGCGGCTACCGCCACACGGCACTCTTCGACCGAAACGAAGCTGCAAGCTGGGCCTGTGCTGCGCTCGCAACCCGCGGCGACATCTTCTTGGAAGGTGCACGCCAGCCAGAGATGACGACCTTCTTGAACGTCTACCGCAAGGTCGGGGGCGCGTTCGAAGTCGAAGACGACGGCATCCGATTCTGGCACCCCGGCGGCGACCTGAAGCCAGTGATCGTCGAAACCGATGTGCACCCCGGCTTCATGACCGACTGGCAGCAGCCATTGGTCGTCGCGCTCGCGACAGCGAAGGGTGTCTCCGTCGTGCACGAGACCGTCTACGAGCAGCGTTTCGGGTTCACTGACGCACTCGTGAAGATGGGCGCAACCATTGCGCTGCACAAGGAGTGCGTGGGCGGCCACGCTTGCCGCTTCGGACAGCGCAACTACGACCACTCGGCGATCATCTCCGGACCAACGAAGCTGCGCGGCGCGGACATCACGGTGCCCGACCTTCGTGGTGGCTTCAGTCACCTCGTCGCGGCGCTGACCGCAGACGGCCCATCCACCATCTCGAACGTCGGAATCATCGCCCGTGGCTACGAGCGATTCCTCGACAAGCTCACGACGCTTGGTGCCGACTTCGACGTCAACGAGTGAGTCGCATGGCAACGTCGAACGAGCGCAACGGAGCGTTTCGTACCCTCGCGGCAATCATCGTGCCGCCTTGGACCGCAATGGTGAAGTACGAGTTCCGGGGTAAAGAAAACCTGCCGGCCAAGGGCGCAGCTGTGCTGTCGCCCAACCACATGAGCGAGGCCGACCCGATCACGGTCGCGGTTGCCGTCTGGCGCTTGGGGCGTGCACCACGATTCATGGCGAAGGCTGGGCTCTGGAAAGTGCCAGTGTTGCGCTGGGCGCTGCAGTCCTCGGGCCAGGTGCCGGTCGAGCGTTCTGGCTCGACCCGCGCCGCCGATCCGATGAAGGCTGCCCGACAGATCGTGGACAGCGAAAGCCTCGTCATCATCTACCCCGAGGGTTCGCTGACGCGCGACCCAGACCTGTGGCCGATGCGAGGCAAGAGCGGCGCGGTCCGGATGGCGCTGCAGGCCGGAATCCCGCTGATTCCGATTGCGCAGTGGGGCACCCAGAACCTGTTGCCGCGGTACTCGAAGCGGATCCGTCCGTTCCCGCGAAAGAAGATCATCGTCTCGATCGGTGAGCCGCTCGATCTCTCGAAGTACCAGGGCAAGGAACTCACTGGCGCGCTCCTCAAAGAAGCGACCGAAGAGCTCATGACCGCGATCACCGCGCTCCTCGCTGAGATCCGTGGCGAGCAGGCGCCGGAGAAACGATGGAACCCTTCGGAGCACAAGCAGAACGAGACGGGCCGTTTTGATGGCTAAGGTCGCAGTCCTTGGTGCAGGGTCCTGGGGAACCACCTTCGCCAAGGTGCTCGCCGACGGTGGCAGCGATGTCACGATTTGGGCGAGACGTCCCGAGGCAGCACGCGAGATTCGCGAGACGCGTCGAAACACGCAGTACCTTCCCTCGATCACGCTCCCGAGCAACCTGACGGCGACAAGTGATGCAGCCGCTGCCCTCGACGGTGCCACCCAGGTGTTTCTCGCGATCCCGAGCCAGCAGTTGCGCACGACGCTCGCGAACGTGCGAGACCTGATCCCGGCAGATGCCCCAATCGTGAGCCTCATGAAAGGCGTCGAAGGCACGACCCGCTTCCGCATGAGCGAAGTGATCATGCAAGAGCTCGGTGTGGAGTCCGATCGCGTCGCGGTCGCCAGTGGCCCAAATCTCGCGCTCGAAATCGCGAAGGAACAGCCAACCGCGGCGGTCATCTCCTCGAGCAGCGCGGCATCGGCTGCTGCGGTCGCGAAGCTCGCTCGGAACTCCTACTTTCACTCCTTCGTGAACACCGACGTCGTTGGCACCGAGTTCGGGGGAGTGCTGAAGAACCTCATCGCGGTCGCGATCGGCATCGTCGATGGTGTCGGGTACGGCGAGAACACGAAAGCGTCGATCATGACCCGCGGGCTTGCCGAAGTCACCGACTTCGCGGTCGCCCACGGTGCCCAGCGCGCGACATTGCAGGGCCTCGCAGGGCTCGGCGATCTGATCGCGACCTGCGCCTCACCGCTGTCGCGCAATTTCACCGCAGGCCGTCTCCTCGGCCTCGGCTACAGCCGCGAAGACGTGCAAGCACGAATGAATCAGGTTGCAGAAGGCCTTGTCTCCGTCGCGCCGATTGCCGAGCTCGCCGCGCAAAAAGGCGTCGCCATGCCGATCCTCGAACAAGTGCGCCTCGTTCTGGATGGCAAAATGAATCCGATAGATATCGCGCCACATCTCACGACCGACGACGAGCCAGCCTGGGAGCATTGATGACACAGCGACTGCGAGTAGCACTGTTATTTGGCGGTCGCTCAAGCGAACACTCGATTTCATGCGCCACCGCCGGCGGAATTCTGCAGTCCATCGACCGCGAACGCTTCGAAGTCATTCCGATCGGCATCACGAAGTCTGGCGCAATGACGCTGCGCGATGACGATGCGAGCGGACTCGACCTCGAGCACCTTGCGACCCTCGACGACAACGGCACACGCGTGCGCTTGCCGCTCTCCACCGACTCGCGGGAACTCTTCGTCGACGCCGATGGTGCAAGCCGTTCGCTGGGCGACATCGATATCGTCTTCCCGATGCTGCACGGACCGTTCGGCGAGGACGGCACGATTCAGGGTCTCATCGAACTCTCTGGTATCCCGTACGTTGGCAATGGCGTGCTCGCGAGCGCGGTCGCCATGGACAAGCACTTCACGAAAACCGTGCTCGAACACGCCGGAATCTCAGTCGTTCCGTGGGTCACGGTCTCGGCGCGCGAGTGGGCGAACAACCCGGACTCGGTTCGCGAGCGTATCGCTCCCCTCGAATGGCCAGTGTTCGTGAAGCCTGCCCGGGCCGGCTCCAGCGTTGGTGTTTCGAAGGCTGCAAACCTCGAGGAGTTCGACGCTGCAATGTCGATCGGTCTCGCAGAAGACTCGCGAGTGCTCATCGAACGCGCGATTCATGGTCGTGAGATCGAGATCGCGGTGCTCGGTGGCCGCGACGGCGGTGCGCCTCGCGCATCTTTGCCCGGCGAGATCGTGATCACCGGCGATGGCTTCTACGACTTCGCCTCGAAGTATGAGGGCGCGAGCGGTATCGAGCTGGAATGCCCGGCGAAGATGGACGACTCCCTCCGTGAACAGTTGCAGTCGACCGCGATCCGTGCGTTCGAGGCCATCGAGGGTGCGGGGCTCAGCCGGGTCGACTTCTTCGTCGATGGCGATCAGGTCATTGTGAATGAGATCAACACGCTTCCCGGGTTCACTGAGATCTCGATGTTCCCCGTGTGCTGGGCCGCAACTGGGCTCACCTACACCGAGCTCATCTCCGAACTCATCGACCTCGGGCTCAGCGAAACGCGCTAATTCGCTCGGACTGACCGTTCGGACCGTCGCTCGATGCTCGATGCGCGCGGCCCTGAGCGACCACCTCTTGCCTTGTCGGGCTGCCGAGAGCAGAATCGACGCACCAGCGTGCACCAATGGCGGCGCATGCGGTGAGGAGGTTCTCATGGCAACGATCGACTCCGGATTCGGCGGCTTTGCCGCTCCTGATCTCGACGCAATCGAGCATTTCTACGGGAACGTGCTCTCTGTGCAGGTCAGACGCGATGCACAGATGGGGCTCGTGACGCTCCTGCTTGGCGACGGCGAAGTCATGATCTATTTCAAACCCGATCACGCTCCCGCGAACTTCACGGTGCTCTCTCTCGTCGTTTCCGACCTCGACGAAACCGTTCGTGATCTCGCAACAAAAGGTGTCGAGTTCGAACGGTACGAAGGATTCGAGCACGACGAACTCGGGATCGTGCGGGACCCGAGGGGGCCAGCTATCGCCTGGACTCGCGATCCCGCGGGCAACATCGTTTCGATCCTCGAGGGCGACGAGGAGTTCGAGTAGCGGCTCAGCACCAGCCGAGGATGGACCCCTGCATCAGCGGATGCGGGGCACCCGTCTCCGCGTCCACGATCATGGTCGACGGGGGAGTGTCAGGGTCGCCCGAGATCACTTCGAGCGCAAGCAATTGACCACCCGGTGATAGGCACGCCGCACCGAAGCGCTGCGTGTCGGTCAGCGGCTCAGCGAGCACGGTGGTCTCGACACCGTCGAACCGGGTGGCGACGGTTCCGTCGGCTGCGACCGAGATCGAGGCCGTCGGCGAGGCGACGAGTTCGGTCGCGGCACCCTCGGTGATGGTCAGTTCGGCAAGGGCTGTCACGGTTCCGTCCGCCGAGATCGTGAGCCAACCGGTGTCGCCGCGCGAGGCAACGGCTTGCCCTCCAGGCACTGGAGTGAGGAGGTTCTGCCCGCTCGCCACGACCTTGAGTTCGCCCGTGAGCACGTCTCCGACAACGACCTCGCCTGATCGGGTGAGCGCGGCGAAGGTGACAGTTCGTGGAATCAGCTCCCATGCAACGACCTCGTCGAGGAGCGGGGTTGGAACGAGATCAGGGTCGCTGAGGTCGATCATCCAAAGGGTCTCATCGCCGATGAATCCGACGAGACCAGTTGCGGAGTCGAGGCGCAAATCGCTCAGCTTGCTCGACGGGACCACGACCTCTCGCGCATCGAAGGCATCGATGGGTGCGAAGCTCACGATCGACTGAGCAGTGTCGCCGTCCCCGATCGCGGAGTTCTGGAGGGTGACCCAGGTCTGATCGATCATTCCCGCCTCGGCCACGATGGCCTCCGATTCGAAATTCACTTGCACGTCGCCACCGCTCAGGGCGCGGGCAAGCACCGTGCTTTCCCGGCCGCTCGTGTTGAGCGTTTCGACCGTGAGGGCAGGAGTTTCGAACGCGATCTCGATCGTTGTTGCAGCACCGGTGCTCGCACTCACCACCGGAATTTGCACGGTGTACTCGGTCGAGTAGTCGAGTGTCTCTTGGAAGAAGATCGAAACCGAGTTGCCATCGCTTGCAACGCTCGCCAATGCCAGCGGCGTGACCTGCGCGGCCGTCGCGGCAAGCGGCTGCACAGGCTGGTCGAGCGTGATCACGACGCGTCCTGCCGACGTTGAGACGAGCGCGTCAGTCGCGACGTCTTGGCTGACGACGCGCGGACCCTGCGAAACCACGACGAAGCCCAGTGTGACGACCAGGGTGAGCGCGACGACACTCGCGATCACGACCGAATTGCGCCGCCATCGTTGCCAGCGTGAGCCAGTTGCATGGGGAGACGGCGAATCAGCAGATGCAGTGTTACGCGACTCTGCACCCGTGAATCCTGCATCAGTAGACATAGGGCTCCGCGGGTTCTTCGATCGGCGTGAAGTCACTCGGGATCAGCGCAATGTCACTCGAACTCGATGGCGAAGGATTGAGACGGAAGACGCCCGTCACTTCGACCCAATCGCCCGGCTGGTACGACGCTTCCCAATCCGGAACCGAAACCGCGAGCGTGACCGGCTGAGCATCGACGACGCAGCACGTCAGGACGAAGCGGGTGACGAGCACGGTGTCGTCGCTCGCGGGGTCTGCGGTGATGAATCCGCTGATCGTGGCTTCCGTGCCGAGGAGGCTCTCGGCATCGCCGCCGCCGCGCAATTCGCTCGCGAAGGCCACGAGATCTTCTCCAGAGTCTCCGCTCGCATCGCGCACGGGGCCGGAACCTGAGTCGTCCGCGCGAATGAGGGCGCTCTGAGGCGAGAGCACCTGGGGGCCGAGGCCGACCAGGAGCAGGCTCGCGACTGCAATGAGTGCACCGGCCCCGATCGCGGTGAAGAGGGAGCGGCGCGGGCCTGTTAACTGCTCGGCGGGGTTGAAGTGATCTGTGTGGTCTGTGTGATTGGTGTCAGCGGTGTGCCCGGAGTGGTCGGTGTGCTCGGTCTGATTGTGGGAGTTGGCGTGGCTGTGACCCGCCAATGAAGGCATTCCCGCTCGTGAATCCTTGATCGCCAGGATGATCCCGCCAACGATGAACACAAGCGCGATGACCGCCATCACGGCTGCGAACACGAAGTACCGGGGGTGGATCGCAAGGCCGAGCTCGCCCGTAACGATGCCGAACAGAATCGCGACGACACAGACAAGCGAGAGCAGAAGTCCCGAAATCTTAACCAGGGCCGTGCGCAGTACGCCCTCGCGGGCAGCGTGCGGCTCACTGCTGTGCGATTTGGGGGACTGAGAAGACAACCGTTTATGAGACAAGGTTCAGCCCCAATGCGAGTACGGCAACAAGGAGCGCAATGATGACGGTCAGCTCGATGATCGTCCGGGTGGTGAACGTCGTGCGGAACAGGGCGATCATCTTCAGGTCGATGAGCGGCCCGAAGAGCAGAAACGCCAGCAGCGCGCCGGGCATAAAGAGCGAGGCGAGCGCGAGGGCGAAAAACGCGTCCACGCTCGAACACAGGGAGACGATGAACGCGAGGGCCATCATCGCGAGAATCGAATAGATCGGGTGCTGGCCGAGCGTGGTGAGTAGGTCGCGGCTGATCGCCACCTGGATGATGCCAGCGATCGCGCCGCCGAGGAACAACGCCGGGAGCAGCGCGCGACTCTCGTCGATGAAGAGCTGCACGCTCGCTGCTGCCTTCGCCCGAGCCCCGTTCGAACGCGGTGCGTGCCGCGCGTGCTCGCAGGTCGCCTGGAAGCTCGGGGTGAGTCGTGAGTTCTGATTCGGATGCTGGTCGAAGATCCATCCGACGAGGTTCGCGATCACGAGGCCGCCGAGAATCCGAGCGAACAGGATCCCGTGGTCGAATCCGAACGCCTGGAAGGTCGTGACGATCGTGACCGGGTTCACGATCGGAGCGGCGAGCAAGAAGGTGATCGCTTCGGAGGGGCGGAGCCCGCGTTGCAGGAGCCCTCGGGAGAGCGGCACGTTGCCGCACTCGCAGACGGGGAGCAGGATCCCGAGCGTCGAGAGCACGCCGCGACGCAGCGCGCGACGCTTCGGCAGGAGCTTGAACAGGAGGCCTTCAGGGAGCCAGACCTGCACGATGACCGAGAGCGTGATCCCGAGCACGATGAACGGGAACGACTCGATGATGACGCCGCTTGCGAGCGTGACTGCGTCTTGGAAGAGCGCGATTGCGGAGACATCGGGAGAAGTGACCCGCAGCGCGAGGCTCGCACCAAGCAAGGTGATGAACGCCAGCAGCATCGACCAGAGCGCGATTCGACCGCCGCGCGACTGCGCCGTGCCGCTCGGGTGCAGATGCCCGTGATGGTGCGCCTGTGAACGCGAGACGCGTGCTCGCGATGCGGAACGAGCAGGCGGTTTGGTCACGAAATCAGCGTATTCGGGCGAGCCGCCGCTCGAACGCTGCGCGAGTGAGTGTTGCGCGAATCCTTGATCCGCTTGGAATGCCAGCTACGCGGGGGACGTTCTCCTTTGTATGAGCGATGTAACAATGCCCGAAGAGGCCGGCAAGCTGTTCGACGAGGCGAACTACGTGACGGTCGCGTCACTGGAACCCAACGGTGACCCGCAGTTGAGCATCGTGTGGGCGAAGCGCGACGGCGACGATGTGGTGTTCTCCACGACGCACGGTCGGCGCAAAACCGAGAACTGGCAGCGGGACGCCCGTGCTGCGGTGTCGGTGTTCAGCATGACCAACCCGTTCCACTACGCCGAGGTGCGCGGACGCGTCACGATCGTTGACGATCCAGACGGCTCGCTCATTCAGGAGCTCTCGCTCAAGTACACCGGGCAGGAATGGGCGGAAGACGCACCGGCTGGTCGCGTGATCGTGCGCGTCACTCCGCACAAGGTCTACGTGCGCTGACAGCGAGGTGCGGAGGTTCGGGCCGCGGGTGCGCGATTTGGCTGAATTGTTCGGGCCACAGCGCCGTGGCAACTAGGCTTGATGCTCGTGGCACTCACCATTGGAATCGTAGGTCTCCCGAACGTCGGCAAGTCGACGCTCTTCAACGCACTCACAAAGAACCAGGTGCTCGCAGCGAACTATCCGTTCGCGACGATCGAGCCCAACATTGGTGTCGTCGAGTTGCCAGACGAGCGGCTCGGCCGCCTCGCTGAAATCTTCGGAAGCGAGCGCATCCTTCCCGCAGCGGTGTCGTTCGTCGACATCGCCGGAATCGTGCGCGGCGCGAGCGAAGGTGAAGGCCTCGGCAACCAGTTCCTCGCGAACATTCGCGAAGCTGACGCGATCGCGCAGGTCGTTCGTGGATTCGCCGACGGCGACGTCATTCACGTTGACGGTGCCGTGAACCCGGCGAGCGACATGGAGACCATCAACACGGAGCTCGTGCTCGCTGACCTTCAGACGCTCGAGAAGGCAATCACCCGCCTCGAAAAAGAAGTCAAGGGCAAGAAGGTCGACCCTTCCGTGCTGCAGGCCGCGAACGACGCGCGCGCAGTGCTCGACGAGGGAACCCTGCTGTCGGCGTCGAACGTCGACCTCGAACCGATTCGCGACCTCGGCCTCCTCACCGCGAAGCCAACGCTCTTTGTGTTCAACGTTGACGAGGCGGTGCTGACCGACGATGCTCGCAAGGCAGAACTCGCCGCGCTCGTTGCACCCTCAAAGGCTGTCTTCCTCGACGCGAAGGTCGAGAGTGAACTCATCGACCTCGACGCTGACGAAGCACTCGAACTCCTGCAGTCGCTCGGTCAAGACGAATCGGGGCTCGACCAGCTCGCGCGAATCGGCTTCGAAACCCTCGGACTCCAGACGTACCTCACCGCCGGGCCAAAAGAGTCTCGTGCGTGGACGATCCGCAAGGGTTGGACTGCACCGCAGGCTGCCGGCGTGATCCACACCGACTTCCAAAAGGGCTTCATCAAGGCCGAAATCGTCTCATTCGCTGACCTCGACGAGGCTGGCTCGATGCAAGAGGCGAAGTCGCGCGGCAAGACCCGCATGGAAGGCAAAGACTACGTTATGGTCGATGGGGATGTTGTGGAGTTCCGGTTCAACGTCTAGTCGCGTGGCTGCGCCATGGCAGCCGGTCGAGTTTCGAGAATCGGCCTGCTTGAATGGCACAATTTGCCGTGGGTTTCAGATAAATAGGGAGAGACCTTAGTGTCGCACAATTCGCTAAACCACAGCCGTATCGTGGCTCTCATCTGGAACATCGCTGACGATGTGCTCCGCGACCTCTATGTCCGAGGAAAGTACCGTGACGTGATCCTTCCCTTCACGGTCTTACGTCGATTGGACAGCGTCCTCGGCCCGACGCGGGACGCGGTGATGGCGATGAAGAAGATGCTGGATGAGGCGGGCGTCGCCGACCAAGATGCACCGCTGCGGGATGCGGCCAAGCAGGACTTCTACAACACGTCTGGTTTCTCGCTGCAGGACTTGCGCCATGTGTCGAACTCGACGCGCCTGCGGCAGAACTTCGAGGCGTACTTGGATGGGTTCTCGCCTAACGTGCAGGAGATCATCGACAACTTCGAGTTCCGTAACCAGCTACCTCGGCTTACGAAGGCCGACGCGCTCGGTGCGTTGATCGAGAAGTTTCTCGCCCCGGATCTCGATCTCTCCCCGACCGGGATGGACAACCACGGGATGGGCACGGTCTTTGAAGAGCTCGTGCGCCGCTTCAACGAGGAGAACAACGAAGAAGCCGGCGAGCACTGGACGCCGCGCGACGCGGTCCGGCTGATGACTCGACTGATGTTCGAACCGATCGCTGACGCGATCCCGTCGGGCACTTACCGCCTCTACGACGGCGCGATGGGCACCGGCGGCATGCTGACTGTTGCCGAGGAAACACTGCATCACCTTACTGAGTCGTCCGGCAAGAAGGTTTCCACCCATCTGTACGGGCAGGAGATCAACGCCGAAACCTATGCGATCGCCAAGGCTGACCTCATCCTCAAGGGCGATGGCAAGGCTGCGGACAATATCGTGGGTGGACCGGAGTACTCGACGTTGTCGAATGATGCCTTCGCGGGCCAGGAGTTCGACTTCATGCTCTCGAACCCGCCGTACGGCAAGAGCTGGAAGACCGACCAGGATCGCCTCGGCGGCGCGAAGAAGATCATCGATCCGCGCTTCGTGGTGACTCACGACGGCGACAGCGACTACTCCCTCGTCACGCGCAGCAGCGATGGGCAGCTGATGTTCCTCGCGAACCTGATCTCGAAGATGAAGCAGGAGACCGAACTGGGATCCCGGATTGCATCGGTCCACAACGGGTCATCGCTGTTCACCGGCGATGCTGGGCAGGGCGAGAGCAATATCCGTCGGTGGGTCATCGAAAACGACTGGCTCGAAGCGATCGTCGCGCTGCCGCTGAAGATGTTCTACAACACAGGCATCGCGACCTACGTGTGGGTGCTTTCCAACCGCAAGGAGGAGCGCCGCAAGGGCAAAGTGCAACTGATCGACGCGACCGGATGGTCGACGCCGCTGCGCAAGAACCTCGGCGAGAAGGGCGTCGAAGTCAGCGCGACTGACGCCGACAAGGTGATCGAGGCGTTCACCACATTCGACCAATACGACGACACCGACCGTTCCAAGGTGTTCGACGGCGTGGACTTCGGCTACAAGAAGATCACCGTCGAGCGACCGCTGCGCATCGTCGGCGTGGACCCGAACCGCGTGTACACCACGAAAGAGATCAAGCAGCTCAAGGAAGACGGGATGCGCGACGAGAGTGCGCCACCGATTATCAAGAGAGCGCTCCCGCATGCGGCGAAGCCTGACCCACTGTACGGACGATATGAGGCGTTCATCGGTGGTCGCACCCGCGTTGTCGAGTACGAGCCTGACACCGAGCTCCGCGACACCGAGCAGGTGCCGCTTACCGAGCCGGAGGGCGACTACGCCGACGGCATTGAGGCATTCTTCCGACGTGAAGTCACACCCTACGCGCCGGATGCCTGGATCGATGAGTCGAAGACGAAGACCGGCTACGAGATCTCCTTCCCACGCCACTTCTACAAGCCTGTGCCGATGCGCACACTTGCCGAGATCCAGGCAGACATTCGCTTGCTCGAAGCCGAGACCGATAACCTGATCGCCGAGATCGCGGGTGAGCACTGATGTTTCGTGAGCTTCCTCGCTACCCGTTATACCATCATCCAATTGGCTGGCTTGAGGCAGTGCCCGCACATTGGGTTCGTAGACGATTCGGCACCGTTCTTCGAGAGAAGGATGTGCGCTCTGTAGCAGGCGAAGAGCAGTTGCTTCGCGTGTCGCAATACACCGGCGTCACCGAGCGGCGCACTGAATCTGGCGAAGGGCTCGATAGTCGATCGGAATCGTTAATCGGGTATAAAAAGGTCGCAAAGAGGCAACTTGCCGTCAACATTATGCTTGCCTGGAATGGAAGTCTCGGCGTCTCGCGTTACGATGGGATCGTTAGCCCTGCGTATTGCGTCTATTCCTTCAAAGAGAACGCAGATCCGTGGTACTTTCATCACCTTCTTCGCAGCCCTCAGTTCAAAGCCCGTATTAAAGCGAATTCCCGGGGGATCGTCGATAGTCGCCTTCGACTCTACAGCGAGGATCTATATAGATTAGAAGCCGTTGTTCCTCCGGTTGAGGAACAGTCGGCGATCGTGAAGTACCTCGCCCACGCGAACGCCCGCATCGACAAGGCCATCGCCGCCAAGCGCCACCTAATCGCCCTCCTCGAAGAGCAAACAGCCTTCGTCTCGAGGCAAGTCTTGTCGGGCCGTTCCATCGAGGGCATCGATCTGGATTCCGGGGACCGGGTGCCATGGCTCGGGCGAGTACCAGCAGCGTGGGGGGCACTCCCTCTGAAGCGCTTGTCAAAATTGCGAAGTGGAGCGGGGTTTCCGGTCGATCGCCAAGGTCGAATGAATCAGGAGCTCCCGTTTTTCCGGGTGTCTGACATGGGATATCCGGGGAATGAAGTTTTCCTTGATTATTGTGACAGCACCGTATCGCGTGATGAGTCGGCCGAGCTGGGGGCGGTGATTTTCGAGCCGGAGAGCATCTGTTTCCCGAAGGTTGGCGGCGCACTCCTGACGAACAAGCGACGTATCCTGAAGCGATCGAGCTGTCTCGACAATAACCTTATGGGTGCAGCTTTCTTTGGGCTGGAAGTGGATTACGCGTACGAGATCATGAAGCTCGTGGACATGTCAGACGTGGCTAAGCCAGGACCTGTGCCTGCGGTCGGCCAAGGTGACGTGGGCAGGATAGTTCTCCCCGTGCCGCCGAAAGAAGTGCAGCATGCTCTGGTCGAAGCGTTGCGGTTGTCGCAACAAGAATCCGCCCGGGCCGCGGATGTCGCGTCGAGAGAAATCGCGCTACTCCAGGAGTTCCGCACACGCCTGGTCGCCGATGTCGTCACGGGCCAGGCCGACGTCAGGGCGATCGCATCGACGTTGCCCGACGCTCCCGAAGCGCTCGACAACCTGATCGCACGGCCTGATGATGATCTTGAGGAATCGCTGAGCGAAGGTGAGGAGTGAGCATGCAACGACTCAACGAGGAGAGCTTGGAAACGCTCATCGTCACTCAGATGAGCGAGGGTGGCTGGACCGCGGGGGTACCCGGCGACTACGTCGCTTCCTACGCGATCGATCTGGAGCACTTCGCTGCGTTCATCGAGTCAACCCAGCCCGCTCTCGTCGACTCGCTCGGGCTCGCATCGGAGACTCCCACGCGTCACAAGTTCCTCGCTCGGCTCCAGGGTGAAATCACGCGGCGGGGTGTCGTCCACGTCTTGCGAAACGGCATCGACCATCACGGTCACCACATTGATCTGTATTATCCGACACCTGTGGATGGGAATCCAAAGGCTGTTGCACATTTCGCCGAGAACCGGTTTGTCGTCACGCGGCAGGTGCATCACAGCGTCAGTAACCCGGGGGATGCCGTCGACCTTGTGGCGTTCGTCAACGGTCTGCCCATCTTTACATTCGAGTTGAAGAACAACATCACGAACCAGACCGTGGAAGACGCGGTGCAGCAATACCAGCGCGACCGTGATCCTCGTGAGCTGCTTTTCGCGTTCGGCCGGACGATCGCCCACTTCGCCCTGGATGATCAGCGCGCACGATTCTGCACCGAGCTCAAGGGCGCTTCATCGTGGTTCTTACCGTTCGACCAAGGATTCAACGATGGTGCGGGTAACCCGCCGAATCCCGGTGGAGTAATGACGGACTACCTGTGGCGGCGAGTGCTCGCGCCGCAGAGCCTCGCCGGGATCATCGAGAACTATGCGCAGATCGTGATTGAAAAGAGCCAGAAGACTGGCAAGAAGGTCTCCAAGGCGATCTTCCCTCGGTATCACCAGCTCGATGTCGTGCGCCAACTCCTGTCCGATGTCGAGGCGAACGGTGCTGGTCGTCGATATCTCATTCAACACTCGGCTGGCAGTGGCAAGTCAAACTCGATTGCCTGGTTGACTCACCAGCTCACCGAGGCCACACATGACGGCAAGATCGCCTTCGACTCGATCATCGTCGTTACCGACCGCATCATCCTTGACAGCCAGCTCACGCAGACCATCAAGTCGTTCCTACAGGTGGGGTCGACTGTGGTGCATGCCGACCGATCCGGAGATCTACGCCGCGCGATCACCGCAGGCAAGAAGATCATCGTCACTACGGTGCAGAAGTTCCCGTACATCCTGGATGACATCGGTGCGGACCACCGTGACCGTAGGTTCGCCATCGTCATCGACGAGGCGCACTCATCCCAAGGATCGAAGACCTCAGCAGCCGTCTCACGTGCGCTTGCAGGTGTCAAAACCGACGAGGAAGACACCGTTGAGGACCGGATCAACCGGATCATCGAGGGCAAGAAGCTGCTGACGAACGCGAGTTACTTCGCTTTCACGGCGACGCCGAAAAACAAGACGCTCGAGATGTTCGGCGAGCCGGTACCCAACGCCGAAGGAGGGACGAGCTTCCGACCGTTCCATTCGTACACGATGAAGCAGGCGATCCAGGAGGGCTTCATCGTCGATGTCCTCTCCAACTACACGCCGGTCGGCAGCTACTACAAGCTGATGAAGACCGTGGAGGACGACCCCGAGTTCGATGCGAAGCGCGCCTCGAAGAAGCTTCGCGCCTATGTCGAGGGCAACGAGCACGCCATCGCTCAGAAGACCGAAATCATGGTCGAGCATTTCCTTGCCCAGGTGGTCGCGAAGCGGAAAATTGGTGGCAAGGCGCGGGCAATGGTCGTGACCTCGTCGATCGCGCAATGCATCGAGTATTTCCATGCGGTCCGCGAAGCACTCGCTGCCCGCAAGAGCCCGTACAAGGCGGTCGTCGCATTCTCTGGTGAGCACGAGTACAAAGGGTTGAAAGTCACCGAGGCAAGCTTGAATGGCTTCCCCTCCAACGCGATCGCCGAACAGGTGAAGACCGACCCGAATCGGATCCTCGTCGTCGCGAACAAGTTCCAGACCGGCTACGACGAGCCACTGCTGCACACGATGTACGTGGACAAGGCGTTGTCGGGTGTCCTGGCGGTGCAGACGCTGTCGCGGCTCAACCGGGCACAGCCGGCGAAGCACGACACCTTCGTTCTCGACTTCGCCAACGATGCTGAGGAGATCCAGCGCGCGTTTGAACCGTACTACCGCACGACCGTGTTGGCTGAAGAGACGGACGCCAACAAGCTGCATGACCTGGTCAACGACCTCGACGCTTTCGGGATCTACGCACCCGAGCAAGTCGAAGAGTTCGTTAGCCGGTACCTGGCGGGGGAGAGACGCGATGAGCTTGACCCGCTGCTGGACACCAGCGTCGCTGAGTACATCGAACTCCCCGACGAAGATGACCAGGTGAAGTTCAAGGGCGATGCCAAAGCCTTCCTTCGCACGTACAACTTCCTCTCCACGGTCCTGCCCTACGGCAGCACTGAGTGGGAGAAGCGATCGATCTTCCTTGACCACCTCGTGCCCAAGCTGCCGGCTCCCAAGGAAGAGGATCTCGCCGCCGGAATCCTCGAGAACATCGACTTGGAGTCGTATCGCGCTGAGAAGCTCAACGCGATGAAGATCGTGCTCGATGACGAAGACGGCACTCTTGCACCGATCCCGGCTGCCGGCGGAGGACACCTCTCGGATCCGGAGCTCGAGAGGCTTTCGGCGATCGTCCAGAGTTTCAACGATCACTTCGGCAACATCGAGTGGAACGACGCCGACCGTGTCCAGCGGTTCATCACCGAAGAAATCCCGCGGCTGGTGTCCGAGGACGAGGCCTACAAGAATGCGCAGGCCAACGACGACCCGGTGAATGCCCGCGTCGAGAGTGACCGTGCCCTCAGTCAGGTCATGCTGCGCCTCATCTCGGACGACACCCAGCTTTTCAAGGAGTTCCAGGACAACAGCAGCTTCAAGCAGTGGCTCGCTAGCGCGGTATTCAACGCGACCTATCGGAAGAGCGCTTGAATATTGCCCTCAAGTTAGCAACATGCGGAGAGAGGTTAAGCGCACGAGCCCCGAAGAGTAACCGAACTAGGGTATCTAAAGAGGACAGCGCGTTGAGGGTGTTCAACGCGGATGCGCCGCCCTTGCACGAGAGTGGATTCAAAATCATCTCCCTAACGGGTTGATGTCCAAAACAGAAAAGTGATTCGCGCTCTCGTTGGCTCATGAACACAAAGGAAGCAGCGTAGCGGCCATTCTCGTGTTTCTGACGTCCGAAGACCCGGCGCGGCAAGAGGCGGGTGCGAACTTCAAGAAGATAGTCAGTCGCGGGCGATGTCAGTTGCTAACTATAGAGTGATGCTGCTCGGCTCCTGCCAGGCGCCGCCGCTGTGACCCGCTACTACGCAATGATAGAGAAATGCGACCAGTATTTCCTCCAAAGCGAATCCAAACGTCGTGAACGCAAGCTGAGCGGTGGGGTTGCAACCTACTAGCAAAACTGGTGCGAAAGTGCAGATCTAGGGAACTATCATGCCAACGAGATTATTACGGGTACTTTTGACTTTCAATGCCACAGCGCTACTGATCGTCATATACCAGATTAAGACCCCATTTTTAGGCTCCGAGTTCGATGCCGTCCCTCGCCATCTACTGAATGCTGGCCTCCTGTCGATACCGATCTTACTGACCGGACTCAGTATTTGGCTTAGTAGCTGGCTAGGTAAAGATTCCTTTGCCGTTGGAGAGATCTCGTCAATTGAGTATGCGAACAATGCGTTCTTGCCAAGTTATCTCGGTTATTTCTTCGTGGCTTTGAGTATCCCAAACGTAGAGACGCTCATTTTTGTGTACGTAATACTCTTCGCCTTCACCTACTTTTCACAAGCGCTGTATTTCAATCCTCTATTTCTCATATTTGGTTTCAAGTTCTATCACGTCACGACCGCGACAGGTACTGCTATATTTCTCATAAGCAAGAAGGACTACCGGGTGCCGGCCGACATCGTCATTGCCGAAGCCCGGCGCATCAACGGTTACACGTTCCTGGAGAAGAAATAATATGGATCAGGTCTACGCACGCATCAATCGGTTGCGGACTGCACCGTATAGGCGAATCGTCTCGGGTAAGGCACTTTTCGACTTGGAGGTCGCGGATGCCGATGTCTGTGTTGAATATGACCCGAGCACGTTGCTCGACGAAGGTGAATGGTACAAGGTTTCCGGATTCCTAGAAAGAGATTTTTGTCTAGAAGTTCTTCGTAAGCCTCGGACGTCCGCCGACGTGCCCGAAATCGAGAAGGATCACTTCAATCGCATAACGTTCTTGATGTCCGTGCAGAGCGGGAGGTACTTCTTTCAGCGAGTGCGACCGAGCGCACTGTTGCGCCGGAAAACGCTTGTCTTTGGAGATGCAGTCGTGCTCGAGCAGCCTGCGAACAGGATAGTTGTGAACCCCCTTCCGGATGCAGTTTTTGATCCGACCGCAAACGTTCTAATGTTCCGCGATCTTGCCGCTGTTACACCCATCTTTAAGGGAATTGATGTCCTGTATAAGGATGCCACGGACGAGCAGGTTCAGGAATTTCTAAGATATGACTTCATCGACACGGCACTTCAGCCGAATGGAGTTTCAAAGCCGAACAGAAAACGCATCGCGCTTGCGATGGACACGTTGAGTGAAATGTCTCCAGTAGAGCGAGACAGCGTGTTCGCATATATTGGTGAGTATAGTGAAGGTAAGCTCCGTTTTGATACGAGCACGGGCGTTTTTTCGGTCGAAGATGACGATCAATTGAAGACGTTGGTATATGGGATCGAACAACGTTTTTACACAACGTTGGTTGGCGACGAGAAGCGTCTCGCAAACTCGATAGTCAGGATTTAGTATTTTTGACCTAGAGCAAACAGTTGTGCTCCAGGATGTATGTAGCATCCACCTGTTTCACCAACATGGCTCGGTCTTTGTCTGGAAGTAGTGCCTTCTCGTTTGATCTTTCTTTGCTCGCAATTTTGTTCAAGGATCTTGCAGTTCTAGAGGTGGTGAACTATGACGCTAAGGTGTACTGCCATGGTCATTTCCAGTCCGCGAGGTCTGAGTGCTCTGCCGCTTCGTGTGAGGGCGGTTGTCGTCGTTTAGATTTTCGTAAGATCATCGTATAGCGGTCTGTCGCAGAACTTCGCACGATCAATCATTCGTTCCTCTGTGGAGAAGTGCGCCGCTTCAGAGGTCTTTTAGATCGCATCCCGGGTGCGCCAACTGCGTTCTCGTTTCCGGTTATGCAAGTGCAGGGAACTCTGCGGAGGTCACGTGACTGCGGAAAGGTGTGTAGTTTAAGTTCACCGCTTAGTCCTCTGATCGCACCGTCGTTTTCGGGGCGACCATATCGACCGTTTAGAGCCAGTGAAACGTGAACCACCAGCGGAGAGCATCGAGCGCGTCATCGCTGAGTTCTGGATGTAGCCGCGACATCGCCTGTCGAGCCTGATCGACACCCTCGCTCAATGAGTGAATCGTCCAATCAACGTGGATTGCCCCACATTCATCGACGATTGCCCGCACTCTCGGCAGCTCGGCAGCACAAGCTGCGTCAGTTGAGGCAAGAGCGACATCGCCCGCTCCTGAACGCGGGAACGCCGAACGGCGATAGCCGAGGTGCTCCACGATCGCCTCGCTCAACTGTCGGTCGCTCACTGGCTCGTCCGCTGAACGGCTTCCCGCCGAATCCTCAGTCACGGTGGAAACTCCAGCGGTGCAACTCGAGCCCCTCGGGCGCATCGCGACTCAGGGTGATCGTGCTGACGAGGGTGCCGTCGGCCGAGTGCACGTGCAGCCATCCGAGCACGAAGTCTCGAACATCGTCGTGGTCGCCGGTCTCATGGGGAGCCCCGAACTTCAGTTCTTTTCGAGAGGGTTGCGCCGGGATTCCGTCGACGAACGCAGCGAATCGTTCACTCTCATATCCAGACGTCCCGATCTCGACGGCTTCGACAATTCCCGCACGAACCTCAACTCGGGCCCCCGGAATGCTCTGCACATACACGGCGAGCGGGTGGTCCTCAGGACGACCGAGCACATCGAGAAAGAGCGCGAATTCGCCGGAACGCCAACGGTGAAACCGGTTCGGAAAGACGGTGCCTCGAAGTTGCGCCGTCATCGAGACCGCCTGTGCGCCATCATGGTCGCCGTCGTATTCGACGACGAAATCGTGCGCGCCAAATCGGTGCAGATCTGTGGTGGAGCGGGTCGCAGCAGGAACACCGAGCGCCCTGCGAACCGAATCCCGAGTGAATGGTTCCTGCAACCCTGCAATGAGACCTTCGGTGAACCGGTAGGCGCCCGAGTGAGTGCTCGCCTTGAGTAGCACTCGCACGCTCATCACTTGAGCGTCTTCGATCAACACTTCGATGCCGCCCTCAAATGTGATCAGTCGCCGGGTCATGCCCGGGGTCGCTGCCCAGCGACGGTGCTTTTCGCCAGCGAGCTCGACAATCGCCTGAAACGTTGCACCGCGCTCGTCAGCGCCGAGCGCCGCGAACAGCGTTGCAATATCGCCTCGCGGCAACGGGGGAGCGGGCGGTCGCCAAAGCTCAACAGAAACCAGACCGTCGTCAACAAACTTCAGTCGCGCGCGGTCCGCCTCGATCGCATATTCGTCAGTGGCGCCGTCAACCGGCTCCCCGAGTACGGCGCGAACCTGTTCGCGAGTGCTCCCGGCGGCGAGTCCGGCAAACAGTGCGCTGGCCCGCGGATACGCGCCGTCTCCAGTAAGGCGAAGCGTGATCCGCTCAACCACACCATCGCGCTCAACAACACTCGCGCCGCCACCAGCAAGCTGCATCGAAATCTCGGCCTGCTCGCTTGCCAGGGGCTCGCCGAGGGCGTCAACGTGGCGCCAAATCTCGCCCTCGAACTTCGGGATGATCACGCGAGCCTTGGCAGGGCTCCAACGCTTCGGCTGCCAGGATGCGCCGCCCGGGTGGAACAGCAATCGGTCGGGGTGCTTGCCGCTCCAGCTCTCGCCAACGTACTGCCGGAGCTCGTACGAGTTCGCGAGTCCGATCGCGTACTGCTCCGGGGTAAGCGCGAAGAACGCATCTGCTGAACCGTGCCCAACCTGCTGGTCAATGCCGATCCAGGCTTCGCCAGTCGAGAGCACGACTCCACGGCTCGGCGATTTCGCGATCTCGATAAAGAATCGCGCGTCTGCGGCGGCCTGTGCTGCGTCTCGCTTTCGTTGCTTCATCACGCACCATCCTGCATCGCAAACCCAAGGATCGACTGAGAACGCGCACTGTGCTGACGTTCAACCGTTTCAAAAGCTACGGAACCATCTGAAATTTCAGTCGTTTCCGAAGGTGCCGTCGGCTCCGCGAAGCTGCAGCTCCTTCTGACGTCACAGACGCTTCTGCCGTCGCAGCTGCTCGTAAAATTACAGCCGCTTCCGGCGCTGCTCAGCGATCCACGTGTGGTTCACGATCGCGGCGTCCACCAGCGGGCCATACTCCGAGCGTTGATCACCGCGATACAAATCCCGCAGAAAGTACGACGAGTCCTCCAGGTGCGGGTGGCTCTGCTCGATGCGACGAGCGAGGGCGATGACGTAATCGCGACCACCTGCTCGGTATTCCTCACGCTCTTTCTCGTCGAGCTCGATGAACGCCGAGTCCTCGGCCATTGAGGAGATGACGTACCTGACCTGCAAATAGAGCGCACCCTGTTGTTCGACGAGAAACCAGGAGCCCGGCGCGTGGTCGAGATAGTGCATGGCCTCATTGTCCTTCGCGACCCGGGCAGCGTCACCCCAGAGCGTCACCGGTGGGATCGCTTCGAGCGGTCGCCGTATGGCGTCGTTCAGTGCGAAGTAGCCGAGTGTCGGTGCGCTCGTTCGATACAGCGTGAGGCACAGAATTCGCCGACATCGAGTGCACGTCAACTGGCTTTCGACGTGCTGCATCAGACCCGAAGCTTGAAGCGCCTGCAGATCATCAAGCGGCACCCAGCGCGAATCCTCCTCGAGGTGCCCCGCATCCCTCGCTGCTGCGAGCGAGCGCACGGTGGCATCCACATCGACGGGGCCATCTGCGCTCGCAGGTCCATCTGCTCGAACCAGCAGCGCACTGCAGTTCGGGCAGTCATCATCTTCTGGCCGACAGGAGATCCCGGGCTGCTCCACGGTGACCGTAATGGTGGTGAGATTGCCTGGTGCTTTCCAGCCGCCGGGCTCCGCGAACTCGGCTCGGAGGTATCCGCCATCGACCGCGAAGAACGGCTCCTTGAACCCTGCGAATCGCGGCGCGCTTCCGAGCGACTTCGCAAGGTCGTCGAGTGTGGCCGCATTCGTGACGCCGGAAATCCAAGCGGAAAGCTCAATTGGCCGAGAACCGTCTCGAAGGTGGAGCAGCACGGCGACAACTGCGCCATCGTGCACGATGATCTCGCCGCCGGAGCCGAACCGGAGTCGCCGTGATCGCACCGCGGGTTCACCGAAGGACCGCGCGGTGACATGCGCGGGATTCCCGCCAAAGTCTGCGATCAATCGCTCGACGGCAGAATCGTCTTCGTCACGGCACAGTGCATCGAGGATGCTCGGCAAGCCGAACCTCGGTCGTGACGGTTCCATGGCAGGAGTGTATCGAGCGCCCGAGCGAGGTACCCGTGCGTCGGAGGTGTCCGAGTCAGCGGTCGTCGAGCGATGAACCGCGACGATCCACGAGCCCCCATGCGCCAACGGCTGCGGCAACGAAGAACACGGCGAAGACGACGAAGAGTAGGGGAGCGCCACCGAACCCCAGCAGTAGCGGCACCGTCAGCGGCGCAATAATCGATGCAATTCGGCCGACGCCAGCGGCCCAGCCCGCACCGGTTGCTCGAACCGAGGTCGGGTAGACCTCTGGGGTCACCGCATAGAGCGCGCCCCACGCACCGAGGTTGAAGAATGAGAGCGCCATGCCTGAGGCGATGATCGCGAACTCGCCCTCCGCCGTTCCGAAGAAGATGGCGGCGACAGCAGAGCCGATCAAGAAGGTCGAGAGTGTCGCGCGGCGACCCCACACCTCGATCAGCCACGCCGCCACCGCATAGCCGGGCAGTTGTGCAAGGGTGATGAGGAGCGTGAACTCGAAGGAGCGCACGAGGTCGTACCCGGCAGCAACGAGGATCGACGGGATCCAGATGAATGCACCGTAGTACGAGAAGTTCACGCAGAACCACACGATCCAGAGCGCGGCCGTGCGTCCACGGAGTTCGCGCGACCAGAGTGCTCGAAGTCGAGCGCCGCTCGTCAGGGCTTTCGCAGGCGATGCGGACGCCGAAGGGGTATCGACCTCGGCGGTCTCTGCAGCTGCGCCGGCCGATGCGTGCTTCTTGAAGAGCGCGGGCGATCGTTCGAACGAGGCGACGACGAGTTCGGCCTGCTCGCTCCGACCGCGCAGCGCGAGCCAGCGTGGAGACTCGGGCAAGCCCCACCGCACGACGAGCGCATAGGCGGCAGGGAGCATTCCGATGACGAAGGCCCAGCGCCAGCCGTCGTCGGAGGCGGGGATGACGAAGTAGCCGATGAGTGCCGCAGCGGTCCAGCCGACAGCCCAGAAGGCCTCGAGGATCACGATGACGCGACCGCGAATGCGCTTGGGGGAGAACTCGCTCACGTAGGTCGAGGCGACCGGCAGCTCAGCGCCGAGGCCGAGTCCGACGACGAAGCGCAGGATCAACAGAGCGACCAGTCCGCCCACGAGCGCGCTCGCACCCGTTGCAAGCCCGTAGACGACGAGGGTGATCGCAAAGACCTGGCGCCGACCGTAGCGGTCCGCGAGCAGCCCACCGAGCGTCGCACCGATCGCCATGCCGACGAAGCCGGCCGAAGCGATCCACGAACCCTGCTGCGGGGAGAGGTTCCACTGCACCGTGAGCGCGGCGATGACGAAGGAGATGAGACCGACGTCCATGGCGTCCAGCGCCCACCCGACACCAGAGCCGGTGAGGAGCTTTCCGTGTCGCCGAGTGAACGGCAAACGATCGAGGCGGGCAGCGAGCACGTCTGGTGACGTGGAAGAGGTCATTCGCCCATAGTAGAACGGCCATTGCAGCCAGCGGGAATGCCTGTGACCCGTTCGGAGCACAGAGGGCTCCGGCAGTCGCGTACGCTTTTCTTCAGGAGGCACGATGAGCGAGCTGCAATGGATAGAGAAGACGAAGTCCTACTATCCCGAATTCATTGTTCGAACCGAGGGTGGCAAGCACTATGTCGTGCGGATCCCGAACCCCGGTGAACAGCCCGTCGCCGTGCGGACGGTGCCCATGGCGCGCGGCACGGTTGCTGGTGCGCACCCCGACCTCGGCGAGGTCTATCAGATCACCGGCTCCGAGCCTTTTACTTTTGTCACGATCACCGAAGGCAAGCTCGGCGAGTGGGCGCTGCTCGGTGGAACGACCGCGAAGGATCTCGATGAGATCATCGCGAAGACACCTGGCGCCGACAACGCGGGCTAGTTGTTCGCTGCGGTGATTGCTTCCGCGTCGCCTGGATTCGGGTCGGCTGCTTCCGCGTCAACTGCGTCAATGGCGGCTTGCGCCGCGAGGGTGACCGTCGAGACGATCGCGGCGCGACGCTCGGCAGTTCGTTTCGGGTCGTCACCAGCGAGCAGCGATTCGAGCTGAGGGAGCGCGACCCAGGCATCGGTGAGCGAAACCACCGTCAGCAGAAGGTCGGCGGCCGCATTCGCGCTGATTCCCGGCAGCATTTCCTGGACGGTCGCAACTTTTTCGCTATGTCTGACGGCGCGGTCTGGATCGATGTCGGCGCGCTCGCGGCGCTCGAGGCCTTCCCAAAAGAGCAGGCGCGCGAGGGTGGCATCCTGCACATGGCGGTCGAAGCGTTTGCCAGCGAATTCGCCGAGCGCGCTCGGGCCCTGGCCTTGGAGGGGAACCTCGTCGAAGAGCCCGCCGAGAAGATCGGTGACGACGAAGTCGAAGAACTGCTCCTTGTTGCCAAAGTATTGATAGAGCCGCTCCTTATTGGCGCCGGCCGTTTTGGCGATTCGATCGACACGAGCGCCCGCGAGGCCGTGGTCGCAGAATTCTCGGCGTCCGGCCTCGAGCAGGCGCTGTTTGGTTCCCTCGACATCCCAAGCCATGGTTCGAGTCTATGCAATTTCCAACCGAATAGTTGCTTTTGCTGTCCATCGGACTATAGTTCCAACTATCTAGTTGGAAAAACGGAAGACACTGCAATGAACACAGCTTCACAACCGATCGCGCCTGAACCAGAGACTCTGCGAGCGATGCCGCCCATGACCGCAATGCCATCGGTCCATATTCGAGCCGTCCTCACTTGGCTGGCGATCTTCCCACTCGTTTCGATCGGAATGCTCGCGCTCGCGCCGCTCTGGGCGGACTGGCACCCGGTGGTCCGTGCCTTCGCGCTCACGTTGATCGTGGTACCGCTTGCCGTGTACCTCGTTGTTCCGCAGCTCCTGAAGGGCTATGCGCGCACGCAGCGCCGAGTTCGCCGGGGTCAGTAGCCCGAGGGTACGCGGTCGTGGTGAAATCGGCGTCCACGACGATCGAGGGTCCTGTCAGGGGCTCATGAGAGACTGCAATTCCAGCAATCGATTGGAGCCTCATGGACGCCGATGTCATCGTGATCGGAGCAGGGCTCGCGGGTCTGCAGGCGGCTCGCCGTGCTGAAGCGAACGGGCAATCGGTCATCGTGCTCGAGGCGCAGGAGTCTGTTGGCGGTCGCGTGCGGACAGAGCGCATCGACGGCTTCCTTTGCGATCGTGGGTTTCAACTGCTGAACCCGGCATACCCGGCGGTGCAGGAATCGATCGATTGTTCCGAACTCGAACTCCAAAAGTTCGGGGTCGGCGTGATCGTGCGCAAAGGGGCGAAGTCATCGACGTTGGCGCATCCGCTTCGGCACCCGCAGTACGCTCTGCAGACGCTCCGGAGCGGGTTCGTGCCGATGCTCGAGCTTGCAGCATTCGCCCGTTGGATCGGCCCAGAGCAAATCCGGCCGGCACTTGGTGCAGACGATCTCGGCGACGAGAGCCTGCAAGACTCCTTCGACCGAGTCGGGCTTACCGGAAGTTTCCGGCGCAACGTGCTCGATACCTTCCTGGCGGGAGTTCTCGCGGAAAGTTCTGGTGCGAGTTCCGCGAACTATGTTCGGCAGCTCGTCCGATATTTTGCCACGGGAACGCCCGGGCTCCCGAAGCGCGGGATGCAGGCGTTGCCGGAGCAAATGGCTCGCGCGCTTGCCGGCGAGGTGCGCGTGAATACGCCCGTGCAGTCGATCAAGGAAGTGACCGGCGGCGTCGCAGTTTCCACGGCTGACGCGACGCTTCGGGCGCGTGCTGTGGTCGTGGCTGTCGGTCCGGAGCAAGTCTCCGAGCTCACAGCGCTCCGAACCCCGCCGAGCAATGGCCTCACCACCTGGTGGTTCCGGGCGACCGGTCAGCCGAAGACCGGCCCATTCCTGCTTATTGACGCATCGCGCCCGGGTGGAGGGCCAGCCGGTCCAGTTTGGAACACCGCGGTCATCTCCGAAGTGGCGCCCTCGTACGCGCCTCCAGGGGAGCACCTGGTCCAGGCGACCACACTGCTCGATCGCCCCGACGGGCGCGCAAGCGAAGCCGACATCCGGCGCGACCTTGCTCGTCTGTACAAGACCTCGACCAAACGCTGGGAGGTGCTTGTGCACCACGAGATTCCGCACACCCTGCCCGCGCAACCACCGCCACTCCAGGATCGCGGTCCGATCTGGACCGGCACGCGCATCCTTGTGACCGGCGACCACCGAGAAACCGGATCGATTCAAGGTGCCTTGGTCTCCGGCAACCGGGCGGCCAAAGAAGTCGCGACATTGTTCGCGCGTTCCTGAACAGTTGTCCAATGACGTCGATCGAGCGACCCGGGCCGAGCGAATGACCCGGGGACTGCACCTGCGGCTCGTGTTTCCGCATCAACTCTTCGCCGAGCAGTTCAAGGCGCCGAAGGGCACCGTGTTCGTGCTCGTCGAGCACGACCTGTTCTTTCGGCAGTACGCCTTTCACTCGCACAAGTTGGTGTTGCATCGCGCATCGATAACGCGCTTCGCGAGCAAACTGCAAGAACGGGGCTTCGAGACCGAGTATTTGCACAGCAGTGCGGAACGCGCCTCGCACGAGCAACTCCTGACAATCCTGCGACAACGTCGTCCCGAGCAAATCACCTGGTTCGATGTCGTCGACGACTGGCTGGAACGAGACATCCAATGCGTCCTCGACGTCGCGGGCGTGAACACTGCCGGGGAAACGGCAACTTCTGCTTCCGTCGAGGTGCTCGAAAGTCCGAACTTTGTGACCACGCGACAGCAGATCGACGAGTGGTTCGCGCAGAACGACGCCCGAATGCACGATTTCTATATTTGGCAGCGACAACGCCTCGGAATTCTCGTCGAGAACGGAGCCCCGCGCGGCGGGCGCTGGTCGTTCGACGCAGACAACCGCAAGAAGCTCCCGCGAGGGTATGAGCCACCGGCCGTGCATCGCTTTCACAAGCACCCGGTGACGCAGCAAACAGGGATGCTCGACTTCGATTCGCTCGTCGACGAGGAACACGAAACCCGCGATGACGCTGACGAAGCGAGGCATCGTCGGGAAACCGCGGAGCAGCCGAGCGAGGTTGCGCAGGCAATCGAATGGGTGCAGCGCGAATTTCCTGACGCGCCGGGAGATCCGATGTTGTTCGCCTGGCCGACGAATACCGAGGAGGCGCGGGAGCACCTCGCTGAATTCGTTCGTGAACGGCTGGGCGACTTCGGCCCCTACGAGGATGCGATCTCGCAGGAGCACCCCTTCATCAACCACGGGCTCCTGACCCCTCCGCTCAACATCGGTCTCCTGAACCCGCGCGAAATCGTCGAGGCCGTGCTCGATGGCGCCCGCGAGGACACCTCGATTGCTTCAGTCGAAGGGTTCGTGCGCCAGGTCATCGGCTGGCGTGAATACATGCGAGCGACCTATCGAACGCAGGGCCGCAGCGTCCGAACCTCAAATGTGCTGAACCATAGGAATGCGCTCGGCCCAGGCTGGTGGGAGGCCGACACCGGTCTTGCACCCGTCGATCTCGTCATCTCGCGCGTGCTCGCGACCGGGTACGCGCACCACATTGAACGACTCATGGTGCTCGGGAACGCGATGTCGCTCCTTCGGGTTCACCCCGACCGCGTCTACGAGTGGTTCATGGAGATGTTCGTCGATGCCTACGACTGGGTGATGGTGCCGAACGTCTACGCGATGAGCCAATTCGCCGCCGGCGACACAGCAACCACGAAGCCGTACGTCTCGGGGAGCAACTACTTGCGCACCATGTCTGACCTTCCCAAGGGCGAATGGGTTGCAGACTGGGATGCCTTGTACTGGGCGTTCATCGACGAGCATCGGACAGTGTTTGCGTCGAACCCGAGAGCAAACATGGTCGTCGCTCTTCTCGACAACATGGACACCGAAAAGTGGCGTTTGCATCGTGAGCGAGCCGATCGCTTGCTTTCGACGACAGCCAAGCAAGGAACGCTCGTCCGAGTCGAGTGAATCTCACGGTTTGCGATCAACCTCGTTCGGACGGGGAGATCCTCCCTACGCTGGTCCAAGACCGTTGCTCGTGCAAAACCATTGGACGATCAGCTGCATCATGATTGGGCGCATCAACACGATGGATTCGAAGAACACGAACATGAACGCGAACGAGTCGAGCGTAAGCGAAGTGAACGCAGCGGCAGGCAGCTACGCCTCGCGGTATGGCAAAGAGCAAGCAAGTCGATCGAGAGCAGTAAGGCTCGGGGCGCTTGCGGTCATCGCTGCTGCCGCGGGAGTGCTTGCTCTCGTCGTCTTCTGGTCGGTTCCGATGGTGCCGTTTCTGCTCGGCTGCGCGGCCGTCGGGTTGAGTGTTGCGTCACGTCGAGTTGATCGGTCGATTCCGCCGTTCGCTGCGATCGCTTTCGTTGTGGGTCTCGGGGTTCTCGCCGTGCCGCTGTGGAACTTCCTGCTCGGTGCGTATTTCGGTCTCATGTTCACTGCGCAGTACGGCTGACGCGAGGTCCGCAGCTGGACCAGCACCGCGATCCGGTGTGCTCTAGCGTTCTACCCGCTCTTCGTCCCGAACACTCGGCTCGACGTCGATGTACTGATTCATGAGGTCATCGGTCTCGCGAACGATCGGACCCTGCGAGGGAAAACGGAGAAACGAGATCGCGAAGAACGTCGCGCCGATCGGAGTTCCGACGTACAGAACGAGCGCCTGCGCTGCCGCGATGAGCGTGAGCGAGCGTTGCGCGTCGGGGCCGAATCCGAAGTTCGCTTGCAGGTAGGGGCTAACAAAGACGGTCACCGCTCCAAGTATGAGCAGGCCGATTCCGATCCAGCGAAGTTTCCGAGCCCGAGCGTCCCAGTCAAATAGCGTATCCATAGAATCGACGGTAACGAAGAGAACCGTGATTCGAACCGAACGTTGTCAGATCGAGTCATTGCCCAGGACTTCCTCGACTGCGAATCGCACGCTCAATCTCTTCGATCGGGCGCTGAACGTTGACAGATTCGAGAGGGTTCTCATGGCGAATACGTGCGTGTCGGTGTCGCGGTCGAATGAGAAGCATCGATTCATGACTCAGATCCAAGGAGTGCAGTTCATGCCAAGGAGGCAAAACCATGCCTGAGCGCTCGCACGCGACAACCGTCCCGTTTCAGACGAATTCCGGGAATCCCTGGCGGCAGTGGTACACCTCGCGACCAGATCTCTTCACGCGAGAGTTCGTTCCCTTTCGCACCGTCGTGTTCGGAAGTCTCGCGGCGGTTGGCGTGGTGGGAGCATTGCTCGTATCGCTCTACCCTGGTTCGATCGCCGAGGCGTTCACAGGCAGGCCGAATGCGAACGTGCAGACGCTGCTCATGCTTGCGGCCGTGCCGATCATCGCAACCGTCCTGGGTGCCTTTGGTCTCGTCAAGCTCTCGAGGCGGTGGCGAGTGCGAGACAGGGGAGTGCTTCGCCCTGCAGCGATGCGCACACTGCCGGCCCACACTGACCTTTCACGGGTGTTGCGCGAGCTCCGAGCGAGCGCTGGCGATGCGGACGACTTCGTGCGCACCTTCCACTCATTGCCGAACGAGTCGCGTGGCCCGTTCTGGCTCGTCGTCTTCGCCACGGAGGAGCGCAACGCCGTCATCGTCTTTGGAATGAAGCGCTTCGATCGCCGAAGGGATCGTACGAACGCACGGTGGTCTGTGGAGCACGAGCCGCTGGTGTTCCTCGATCATGAGGCGTTTGATGCGATCGACGCGCTCCAAGCATTCGCTCCGCGACCTGAGGAAGGATGACCGCAGGTCTCCACGGGCAATCGCGCGAACGGTTTACAAGAGTCGGCCGGTCACACTCGACTCGAGTTTTTCCCGCTCTTTTGCAAGGAGTTCGCGACGGTTGTCGGTGACCCGTCCGAGTTCGACTGCGAGTCTCGGGTTCTTCCCAATCAGTGTTTCGACCACATCGCGCGGGAGCGAGAAAGTCGTAACGACACTCAGCGCTCGTGCCGAGTCGGATTCCGGCTGCCGTGTGTAGACGCCGAGTCCCACGACTTCTGGAGCCGCGATCGAATGGTACTGATGCATTTTTCCGTCGGTAACAGCGTGGAGGGCAACTTGGCCGTCGACAAGGAAATGGAGACGATTCGCGGTTGAGCCGGAGCGTGCCAGGGCCTCCCCGGCTCCGAAACGCTCGATGCGGCCACGTGTTTCGATCGTGCTGGCGTCATCGGCATCTGCACCGAGTCGCTGCGCGACTCGCGTGACCGCGCTGGCATGACGTTCTTCAGAGGAGGTCGAGTCGCCGAGTTCTCCATCGAGGTGCAGCCCCGCTCGCCGAGCCGCAAACCAAAGCCACGACAGCAACATCGCGATAGTTGGCCCTTCATCGGCCGGCCGTGCCACAGCAATCGACACCTGGAAGCTTCCTGCACCGAGCGTCGTCACGTTGACTTGCGACTCAGGGAGCCGCAGCGGCAGATCGCGGGCGGCTTCGCGGATGAGGGTCGCGACATCGCTCGGCGGATCAGTTTTCGCGAAGGTGAGCGTGGTTTGTGCTTCGTAGAAGTCCGTCACTCGAGACAGGTTCGTAAAGCTCGAACCCGCCAGTGATGCTGTCGGCACGATGTAAGTGCCATTGCCGGTGTCAATGTGCACCGCCCGCCAGTTCACTTCCACCACTCGGCCACGCACCGAACCCGTGTCGAGCCAGTCACCGAGTTTGAATGGCTGTTCGAAGAGCAACAGCAACCCGGAGACGACCGAGCCCGCTGCATTCTGCAGCGCGAGTCCGATGACGATCGACGTCACGCCGAGTGCGGTGAAGAGCCCACCGACGTCAGCGCCCCAGACCCATTGGAAGAGCACCGCGAAGCACACGACGATGACACCGAGCTTGATGATGTCGATGAAGATCGAGGGAATGCGCTGACGCCACGATCCGCGCTCTGCCGTCGCGAAGAGCGCGAAGTTGAGCATGTTGATCACCACGAGGATCAGAACGAAGCCGAAGACCGTTGCGACAATCCGTGACCAGTTGACGTCGAGATCGAGGTTGTCGATTTGGCTCAGCAGCAAGAGCAACGCGCCAAGCGGGAGGACGAAGTTCCTGATCAGTTTGACGATCCCCGTGGCGCGACTGCCTCGCTTGTCGAGCACACGGATCACTTCTGTGCAAACGATCAGCAGGATCGGTAATGCCGTGACAACGATCACGACGGGCCAGAACCACGCCTGGGTCCAAGGCTCAGCCACGAGCGTGCTCCGAATCGAGGCGCCAGGTCCGTTGCGGACCCGACTTCGTCTCAACACTGCCAAGGTCTGTGACGGGGAACATGTCGCCAAGTCGGTCGACGACTCGCTGCGACATGAGCACACCCGGTTCACGCACTGAATCCTGCAAGCGGTAGGCGAGGTTCACCGCCTCACCCCACATGTCGTAGACGACGGAGGTGCGCCCCACGAGGCCGGAGGTGACGCTGCCGCTGTCGATTCCGGCGCGCAGCGACAGCTTGGTGCCCCACTGTGCAGAGAGTCTCGCGACGAGCGATTCGGCGGCAGCCGCGAATTCGACGACACGGCGGGCACTGTCGACGCGAGGAATACTGAGGCCGCAACTCGCGAGATACCCCTGTTTCGTGGTGCGCACGCGTTCCACTCCGAGTTCTGCGGCGAGTTCATCGAGACCCGTCAGGATCTCATTGAGCGCGCCGAGCGACTCAGCGGAGTTCAAGCCAGTCGAGTACGCGTCGAAGCCCACGAAGTCCGCATAGATCACGGTGACGTCTGAGTGGTCTTCCGCGATCGTCTCGTCACCTTGCCGGTAACGCTCAGCAACAGCGGCGGGCATGAGCGACAGCAGCATTCGATCGCTTTCTGCGCGCTCCTCGTCAAGGAGGTCGGCCTTCGTTTGCAGGCTCCGTGAGAGTTCATTGAAGGCAGCGCCGACTTCGGAGTACTCGTCGCCGGTTCGAGTGTCGACCTGGACGTCGCGTTCGCCAGCGGAGACCCGACGGACGCCTTCAAGAAGCCGGTCGAGGGGTCGCGTGAACACGCGAGCGAGCATGAGGGCAAGCACAGCGATGAACAAGACGAGCGCGCCCGAAGAGAGCAGCACGATTCGGGTGAAGTCGGCAACGGGGGCGAGCGCTTCAGATTCATCCATGCTCGCGACGATCACCCAGTTGGGGCCGTCGTCCACTCGGAGCGGAGCGTACGAACTCAATTTGCTGACACCGAGATATCCCGTGGCAATCACGGTGCCGCTCTCGCCTCGAAGCGCCTGTTCGACGGGTCGCGTGTTCACGCTCTGGAGGAGCACCGTGCTGTCGTCCTTCACGATCCGCTCGGCGGTTTCTAACGACAAACCGTTGCCGATCGCGGCTTCCGCGTAGTCTTCTGGGTTTTCGACGAGCGATCGCGAAACGCTGCGCATCAACTGATCTTCACCGACGAGATACACCTCGCCGGACGTCCCGAGGCCCTGGCTTTCCCATTGTTCGCCACCAGTGAGCGCGTCGTTCAGCTGCGCGACGGGCACCTGCACCGCCATCGTTCCGGTGATAAGTCCTTGGCGGTTTCCGATCGGGGAGACGATCCAGGCGGTCGGGTCATCGAGCGAGGGGCGGTACCGTTCGAAGTCCGTCGTCACGACCGAATCCACGGAGTTGGTGCGCAACACCGTCGATATTGCAAGCGAGAGCGAGGATTGATCCTCAGGCGTGTCGAAGAGGTTCAGCCCGAGGTCGACGCCTTTGTAGGCGGTGTAGACGACCTGCCCGGCCGTGTTGGTCAGGAGAATGTCTTCGTACCCGAGGTCGTCGACGAGGCCCTGGAAATACGGGTGGTAGGTCTGGTGAGCAGCTGACCAAGCACTGCCATCGCCAGCGTTGGTCACGGCGATCGAGGCGTCAAAATCTTCTGAGTTCACCGTGTAGTTCGCCTGCAGATAGACGCCCGCTTCGCTGTTTGGCATTAAGCCGACTGCGTCGTACGTCATGCCGGTCTCGGATTCGAGCTGTGGCAGGAACGTGGATTCGTAGAACTCGAGCGCCCGTTCGCGTTCGCCTGGGTATGGTCCGGCGCTGTCGAGTTCAGCAAAGGCTTGGTTGAAGGCGAGCGATGCATCAACCGTGTCAGAGGTCCGGGAGTCAATCTGCACACCGGTCTGCACGCTCCGGATCAGCTGCTCGACCTCATTCGCGCGCAGTTCACGAATGGTGGTCAGCTGCTCAAAGGCAGCAGCGTTCAGCGAGGCTCGGCCGTTCGAGTACCCAATAATGCCCGTGACGAGAATCGACACCAGGCTCACCACGAGCAGCATGACGAGCAGCTTCGATTGAATACCGAGTCCACGACGATTCGCGCGAGCGGTTCGGGTGGTCGCGGAGGGTTCGGTCATCGGAGCATCCTCGAAGTGTCGTCGTGCAAGAAGGTGGGAATTCCCCTACCGGCACTGCAAGTCGAGAACGACGCCGGGGTACTACTTGTCCCACGATAGGGGACAGAGTCCCAGGTTTCGAGAGTGTTTTGGTCTCAGAACACAAACAATGTGTGACGAGTTTGATCCTCGCTTTTCGCGCCCTTTACCGAGGCGTATGCGCTCACGCCGCTACTTGCACCAGCTGACCATGCCGTCGAATCCTTCGGTGACCATGACGAAGTCGAGTCGTTGGAGTCCGCTCTGGATCTGTCGTCCAAGTTCTTCGAAGTCGCTGTACTGTTCGTCGCTGAGCCCGGCCGCGATTGCAAGCTGCGCCGCTGCGAAGAGTTCCCAGGACTGGGCGCCGAGAGCATCGAAGTTGTCTTCTGTGACGCCGCCGTTCGCTTCGAGAAGGGAGACGATGCTGCACGCGATCTGCGTATCGGCAGTTGCCCGGTCGTCGCTCAACTGGTTCGAATTCCCGGAGACGTTGCCAATCAGGAATCCTCCGAGTGCTCCGACGAGGAGGCCGCCGAGGGTTCCAATCGTGACCCACATTGCGCCGCGTTTTCGCGGCGCGGTCATCGCCGGCGCGGGAGCTTGGAAGGCGGGCTGGTTCGTCGGTGGGGGAAAGTCCGTCATGAATCGACCTTACAAGCAGCCGATATCTCGCAGCCTGAGTATTTGCAAAGACAGCCCCCGAGGGCCCGGGCAATGATGCAAAAAAGCACCACCCCGGTAAACCGGGATGGTGCTTTTTTCAAACGCTGAGGGCGAATTAGCCGATGACGCGAATGTTCTCAGCCTGCAGACCCTTTTGGCCGCGAGCGGTGTCGAACTCGACGTGCTGGTTCTCTTCGAGGTTACGGTGACCCGAACCATCGATTGCGCTGAAGTGAGCGAAGACGTCGGCGCTGCCGTCGTCTGGAGCGATAAATCCAAAGCCCTTTTCAGAGTTGAACCATTTCACAATTCCTGTAGTCATGTTGCTGTATTCCTTGATATTTCAGTGACCAAAAAAGGTCGGTGTACCGCTCCCAGTTGGAAGCGGACGAATGGAAAAAATAGGGGTAGGGAGGATGTGCGATTCGAAGCGTTTACACTCGCCGGAACTGCTGCACCATAGGGCAGTCAAATGGATCCCTGGCCGAGAGCCCTACTCGGTTCAGATAGGCAATAACGATGCCGTAAGAGCGAAGGATGGTCGTCTCCGTGTACGGCACGTCCATTCGCTCACAATAGTCTCTCACAAGTTCACGTGCTCGCGCGAGGTGTGGGCGCGGCATGTTCGGGAAAAGGTGGTGTTCGATCTGGTAATTGAGGCCGCCCATGAAGGCGCTTGCGGCCCATCCACCCGACACATTGCGTGAAGTGAGGACCTGCTTGCTGAGGAAGTCGAGCTTCGCGTCCTTTGGAATGATCGGCATTCCCTTGTGGTTCGGGGCAAAGGAAGCGCCCATGTACACGCCGAACACGGCCATCTGCACACCGAGGAACGCGAACGCCATACCGAGCGGCAGGATCCAGAAGATCAGGCCGAGATAGATGGCGAAGCGTGCGGCGATGAATGACAACTCGATCCAGCGACCCTTGACCGGCTCACGAACGAGGAGGCTTCGCACCGAACGGTAGTGGAGGTTCAGGCCTTCCATCGTGAGCAGTGGGAAGAAGAGGTATCCCTGCTTGCGGGTAATTAGCGCGAGCAGACCCTTTTGCTTGGCGGCGTCTTCTTCAACGAAGGAGATGGTGTCGAACTCGATGTCGGGGTCTTTCCCGAGCTTGTTCGGGTTCGCGTGGTGACGCGAGTGCTTGTGCATCCACCAGTGGTAGCTGATGCCGACAATCGCGGTTGCCAAGAAGCGGCCGATCCGATCGTTGACGGGACCAGATTCGAAGACCTGACGGTGCGAAGCCTCGTGTGTGATGAACGAAATCTGGGTGAAGATGATGCCGAGCGCGGCAGCGATCAGGAGCTGGAACCAGCTCGCGCCGAGGAGGAAGAAACCGGCGAATGCCCCCGCGAGTGCGAGCAGCAAGACTGAACCGAGAATGATGTAGAACTTCTGGGTGCGCTCGAGGAGTCCCTCCGCGCGAATTTGGCGAGAAAGCTCGCTGTAAGACTGAGTGGTGCTCGTGAGAGGACCGCTCCGGCGGGTGGTCGTGCGAATCCTCGATGATTCGTCGACGCTGGGGCTGAGAGTTGAGACGATGCGATTTTCCGATCCGTCGGGAGCTCGCGAGCTGGTGTTGAGAGTGAGGACAAGCCGTCCATCGCTCTGTGATCGACACTAACAGTTCGTGTATGCAATAAACAGTACGTACGTCGTTTCATAGGGAGTCCATGTGCGAAGCGTGGACCGGTGACCTGGCGTCGCGGCGACTACGCTACTGCTGTGACCCGTGACCCCCGCCAATCCGCTGGATTGCAGCCACCGATCGTCGCGGGCATCGTCACCGCGCTGGTCGGCTTCACCTCATCGTTCGCGGTGGTCCTGCAAGGTCTCCGAGCGGTTGGCGCAACCGAATCGCAGGCTGCATCCGGCCTCTTCGCGATCACGATCGGCTTCGCAATCCTCATTCTCTTCGTCGCGATGCGCACTCGATTGCCCATCACTTTCGCCTGGTCGACTCCCGGGGCTGCGCTTCTCGTTGCGACGGGAACCGTCGAGGGCGGATGGGCGGCAGCCGTTGGAGCGTTCGGGATCACTGGCGGGCTCATCGTGCTCGCGGGTGCGGTTCCAGCAATCGGCAGGTTCGTCGCTCGTATTCCGGCGAGCCTCGCTCAAGCAATGCTCGCCGGGGTGCTTGTGCAACTCTGTGTCGCGCCGATCGCAGCGCTGGCGACGATCCCGCTGCTCGTGCTCCCCGTGATCGCGGTGTGGCTCGTCATCGCCCGGTTCTTCGCACGATGGGCAGTTCCAGCGGCCCTCGTTGCAGCGCTCATCGTGATCGCGGTCGTGCTCACTGCAGAAGGCACGCCGGTGCCTTTGGCGGCAGCGATCCCCACACTCGAATTCACCGTTCCGACTCTGACTTGGCAAGCAGCGATCGGAATCGCGCTTCCGCTGTTCATCGTGACCATGGCTTCACAGAACATCGCCGGCGTCGCCGTGCTCTCGAGCCTGAATGTCACAGTGCCTTGGCGATTGAGCATCGTCGGGAGCGGAATCGGCACGATGCTCACCTCGATTTTCGGCGGGCATGCAATGAATCTCGCTGCGATCTCGGCGGCACTCGCGGCAGGCGAAGAAGCGGGGGAGCGATCGAAGCGTTGGATCGCGGCGATCACGGCGGGCATCGCGTACCTCGTGCTCGGCCTGTGCTCGGGACTTCTCGTCGCGGTGCTCTCTGTAGCTCCGGAAGGTCTCATCGAAACCGTCGCAGGCCTCGCCCTGCTCAGTACCTTCGCGAGCGCACTCGTTGCTGCCGTGAGTGATCCGCGTCACCGGATCAGTGCCGCGGTGACCTTCCTCGTGGCTGCTTCGGGCCTCAGCATCATCGGAATCAGCGGGGCGTTTTGGGCTCTGGTTGCTGGGCTCCTTGTTCGTGCCGTGCTCGAGCGGGGGAGCGGTACACCAAGAACCGAAGCAGTCGTTCCGCTGGACCCTGAAGACCCCGCTGCTCCATCCACATCGCGATAGGAAGACTGAGCAGCCAAACACCGAGCGCCCAGATCCAGATCATCGCGTTCCCGAGTGAGTTCCCGAGTCCGAAGCCCCAAGCGCTCATCACCGGAGCGAAGACGAGTGATTGTGCGAGGTAGAAGGTCAGGGAGCGTTTGCCAATTGCTGCGGTTGCCCGCGTCAGCCAGCCCAAGGTTCCGTTTCGTTCCAAACGGGCGGCGAGGAGTGCGAAGGCTGCCACGTAGCCGAGACCACAGGCGAGCCCGGTGCCGTGATAGAGCTGCAGGAAGCCCCAGTCGAGATCGCGACCGAGCCCAAAGAGGTCGGCATTCTGCGCGGCGACGGCGGCGCCACCGAGCCAGCCGACTGAGATTCCAGCGATTGCCACGATGGTCAGGAGTTTCCGGTGTTCCTGTGGGTTCTCGAGCACTCCAGCGCGCGCAGCGAGGAATGCGAGCAGAATTGCCGCTGGAATCGTGAGACTGAGGAAGGCTTGGAGCGGGACCAGCGGCAGCCAGAATGTCAGTCGCCCGAGGACAGAGAGCAAGTAGTTCGGTTCCGCGATCGGTTCAATTCCGAGCTCTGGTTGCGCAACGATCTGATCCTCGCTGAACGCTGCCGTCGCGAATGCTCCGATGAGGCTCATCACAGCGGCGAGGACGAGCAACCCCGCGATAATGCTGGCCCAAACGATCAGCACCTTGTTCGAGCGTCGAAGGAAGATCGCGACGAGCACGAGGCCAGCGAGGCCGTAGGCGCCGACGATGTCGCCCATCCAGAGCAGAGCAGCGTGGACTCCACCGAAGACGAGCATCCACCAGTGGCGTCGCATCAGGATCTTGCGTGCTGCTTTGTGGTCGACTCCGCGGCTGAGCTGTCGGCTGTAGAGCTGCCAGATTCCGTACCCGAAGAGGAAGGCGAACATCGGATAGGTGCGGCCGTCGATCGCGATGAGCGAGATCGTCTGCACCACGAGATCTGCGCCTTCAGTGTCTTTCGGGTGCGCGGCGAGAAGCCCGGTCTGCCTGCCCCAGAGATACCAGGGCGCATTTGCAAGCGCGATGAAGAGCAGCATTGCCCCTCGCGCGAGGTCGGGAGCGAGCGAACGTTCGTTGAGTGCGCGTGGGCCAGAGGCGCTGGTGAGAGTGCTCATCGGTTCCATAGTAAGTGGACAGAAACCTCGAAACCCGGGAATACGGTCAGAAGTCAGCGGTGCAGAATTCCATCGCTCGCCATGGCGATCACACGATCTCCAAGGTCTGAGCGTTGTTCTGGTGGAAGTGCTCGCAGCGGCCCGCCGATCGTGAGGTGTGCGAAGCCGTGCACGCTCGACCAAGCGAGCGCCTCGGCTCCCGGTCGATCGTGCGCCGAGAGCACCCCCGCCTCGAGGAGTGCGTCGAGCGCGGCGGAGAGATGCTGAAACGGAGTGAGTCCGTCGGCTCCGGCCGCCGTCGACGCGGCGGAATTGATGAGGTCGTGCTGGGTGCCGAAGGCGGTACGGAAGAGTCCCGGTTCGTCCCAGGCGAATTCGAGATAGGCGCGACCGACGGCGTAGAGCAAGGTCTGCGCGCGATCTGCCGCGGATGCGTTCGTATCGAGCGATTGCAGCAGAGTGTCCCTGAGCGCTGCCATGCGATTCGCGACCTCGGTCTGCGCGACCTGGGCGACTGCCAGCACGAGCTCATCGCGGTTCTCGAAGTGGCGGTACGCGGCGCTTGGAGCAACGCCTGCGACCCGAGTTGCAGCTCGAACGGTGATGGCCTCGGGGCCGCCCTGTTTGGCGAACTCGACGCCAGCAAGCGCGAGGGCACGACGAAGATCACCGTGGAACAATCCTTCGCGTTTCATTCTCTTGACTGTAGTGCCCGACAGGCCTAACGTGAGCGGTGTTCACAGGCAATGGAGGTAGTGATCATGGCAGTGCAAATGGTCTTCCCGAATTTCGCGGTCAATGACCTTGAAATCGCGACGAATTTTTATGAATCCCTCGGATTCCAGCGCAATCCCTTGTACTCCGACGGGACGAACGCGAATGCGGTTGTTCTGAGTGAAGGGGTCGGCGTCATGCTCCTCACGAAAGACTACTTCGCAGGGTTCTTCGACGACGGCACCACGATCACGACTGAGCACCGCGAAGGCACGCTCGCGATGCTGCTGGAAAGTATCGACGAGGTCGACGCGATGTTGTCGAAGGTCGAAGCCGCCGGTGGCACGATCGATAGTCGGCCGAAGGAAGACGACTTCATGTACCAGGCGCGGTTTCGCGACCCGGACGGTCACATTCTCGAGATCTTCTTCATGGAGCCCTTCACCGAGGCCGACGTGGAGCAGAGCCAGCCTGCATCGTAGGCGGCCGGGTGAGTAGGACAATGGTGTCCGTCTCGGGTGCCGTTGTCGTTCTCCCTACGCTGGTTCGGATTCGTTCACTAGGCTCGGTCTCGTGACTTTCTTCGACTTTCTCGGGAATTACTGGTGGCTGGTATTCCCCTTCTCGGGCCTCTTTATCGGCGGTTTCGGTGCGATCTCCGCCTATTTCGAGCGCCGACGAAAAGACCGGTACAAACTCGAAGAACTCCGAATTCGTGCACAGAGCGGGCAGTCGCTCGAGCAGCAGCAGTTCGCACCCGCGCCGCAGATTCCGCAACGAGCCTCGGCCCCGGCGCCGAATTTTGCGCAGCGGATTCTCGACGAACACGACCGAGTGAATCAACGCTGGCTCGAATACGAGCTCGATGTGGCCAAGCTCATCGACTTCCCACTGATGAGCGATATGCGTGAGCAGCTCACCATTGATTTCCATCGTGCAAAGCGTCATGCAGACGCGGTTCGGCCCGATTCCGTTGAGCAATTGCAGGACCCGAACCACTATGCGGACTATCGCGAAGCCGTGAATGCCTATGCCCTCGCCTTCGATATCGCCGAAGCTGAAGCGCAGCGGCGTCGTCAACGCGATTTCTCGCACGAGGAACGCATCAAGCTCGAGCAGGCGCGCAAACTCATTGCGATGGCCTCCGACGAGGCAGGCAGCGCCGCTGAACGGCAATCGGCCTACCGTCAGGCGCGGAAAGCGCTCGATGGGCTCATCGTCGTGCCTCGAGCTGCGAGCGAAGATCTCGAGCAGCGGATCGCCGGCGCGATCGGACGCGGGCAATCCGCGTAAGCGGCCGCCCGAATTGCAGAATTCTGCTGGCCGACCAGATCGTGATGAACGATTTCGCCGAAAACACTAGACAAAGCGACGAAATCAGTAGTGAAATCTGAGCAAGAGGCTCTGCTGAATGATTTCGTTGAGTTCGAGCGCTCACTCTCATCGAGCACGATCGGAACAGCATGAGCGAAACGCACGAGGTCGCAAAGCCAGCCAACTCTAAAGGCTTGAAGTCGAACGCGATCGGATTCTGGGACGGCCTCGCGATCGGGCTCGACTCGACCGCCCCCGCCTACTCGCTCGCTGCAGTGCTCGGCTCGATGGTGGTGCTCGTCGGTACGAAGGCGCCGGCGGTGCTCCTGGTCTCCTTTATTCCGATGTTCTTGATCGCTGGCGCGTTCTATTACATGAACCGCGCGGATCAAGACTGCGGTACGACGTTCTCCTGGGTCACCCGGGCAATGGGGCCGTGGGTCGGTTGGATGGGCGGCTGGGCTATTTTCACGACCGGCATCCTGGTCATCGGTGCCCAGGCCGACGTCTCCGCCTATTACATCTTTGATCTCCTCGGGCTTGAGGCCCTTCGCGATAGTCGGCCGGCGGTGGTCATCTTCGCGGTCTTGATCATTGTGATCATGACCTGGATCTGCGTGATCGGTACCGAAGCGAGTGCCATGGTGCAGCGCGTCATGGTGCTCGCCCAAGTCGGTGCGGTCCTGTTGTTCGTCGGATTCGCGATCGTTGCGATGATGACCGGAAACGTTGCCGACGACGCCCCGCAATTCTCCTTCGACTGGCTCAACCCGATCGGGGTCGAGCCGAGCGCGCTGATCTCCGGCATGCTGCTCGGCGTCTTCATCTATTGGGGGTGGGAGTCCGCGGTGAATCTCACTGAGGAGTCCGAAAACTCCGAGAGCGCGCCAGGAGCCGCCGGCGTCATCAGCACCGTCGTCCTCGTGGTGACGTACGTTGCAACCGCGGTCGCCATCATCGGCACCGCTGGACTCGCCACGATCGAATCCTTCGACGACGACGCGGGGCTCTTCGGAGCGGTAGCTCGGCAGGTCATGGGGCCATTCGGATTCGTGCTCGTGCTCTCGATCATCACGAGCGGACTCGCCTCCACCCAGACCACGATCCTCCCCGCCTCGCGGACCTCGCTGTCGATGGCGGTCTCCGGTGCGTTCCCGAAGTATTGGGGCAAGGTGCACCCGAAGTTCGAGACGCCCGCGATCGGGACCTGGATCATCGGAATCGTGGCCATCGCTTGGTACGTCGGCGCGAGCATCATCAGCGATAACTTCCTGTTCGACTCCCTGACCGCGCTCTCGATCGTGGTCGCGTTCTATTACGCGCTCACCGGAATCGCCTGCGCAATCTATTGGCGACGCGAATTGCGGCGAAGCGTGAAAGCGTTCCTGCTCGTCGGGCTCGGCCCGATCGTCGGAAGCGTGGTCCTGCTCTGGCTGCTCGTGCAGGCGGCGATCGAACAGGCGAATCCCGAGAACTCATACACGGGAACCTCAGTGTTCGGAGTGGGTGCGCCGCTCGTCATTGCGATCGGCCTGTTCGTCCTCGGCGTAGTGCTCATGATCGTGTGGCGACTGAGCCCGGACGGCCGAGCATTCTTCACGAAAAAGGGCGGGGAATCAGTGTCGGAAGAGGTCGCATTCGCTGCACTCGGGCCGATCCAGACTCGGCAGAGCGAGCGATCCTAGCCGCAAAGCGTTCAAAGCGCACCCGTTCGGCCGGTAGGCTGGACTTCTATCACCCCCTTCTGACCGTCTCACGTCACACACGACCGAAAGGCCGCCTGTGCTCGCAGCCGTTGCTCTCTCCGCAGTCATTGCGGTGCTCTCTGCAGCGCTGAGTGGGCGAGTCGGACGCTGGATCTTCCTCCTCCCTGCCGCTTCATCCCTGATTGCCGCGGTGTGGTTCGCATCGCTCGGTCCTCAGGTGTGGGCCGGCGGCGTTATCGCTGAACGAATCGAATGGATGCCGGCTTTCGACATCGCGCTCGACTTCCGCCTCGGTGTTGCGCAGTGGGTGCTCGCGATGGTTGTCACCGGTGTCGGCTCGCTGATCTTTGCGTACTGCTCCTGGTACTTCACTTCAGAAACGCTCGCTCCGCGAACGGTTGGTCTCTTGACCGCCTTCGCCGGGAGCATGCTCGGGCTCGTCCTCAGTGACGACCTCGTGGTCATGTACGTCTTCTGGGAAGCAACCACGATCTTTTCGTACTTGCTCGTCGGGCTGAACCACCGCTCGAGCGCGAACCGAAAAGCTGCGCACACGGCACTGATCGTGACGACACTCGGTGGGCTCTCGATGCTCACTGGAATCCTGATGATCGGCGCCGAGTACGGCACTCGCTCGCTCGCTGGCCTGGTCGAACTCGCTCCGCAGGGCGTTGTCGCTCAGATTGCCATCGCGCTCGTCTTGGTCGGGGCGATCTCCAAATCAGCACTCGTTCCGTTCCACTTCTGGCTCCCCGGCGCGATGGCCGCACCAACTCCTGTCTCGGCGTACCTGCACGCGGCAGCGATGGTGAAGGCTGGTGTCTTCCTGGTCGCAGCGCTCTCCCCGGGCTTCGCAGAATTGCCATACTGGCGACCGACGCTCCTCGTGCTCGGTCTCGCGACCATGATTCTCGGCGGATATCGAGCAATGAAACAGCTCGACATCAAGCTGCTCCTCGCTCACGGCACCGTCAGCCAGCTCGGTCTGCTGATCGCCGTGTTCTCGCTCGGCACGAAGACCGCGATCGTCGCGGGGTTCGCGCTCCTCGTCTCGCATGCGGTGTTCAAAGCGGCGCTGTTCATGGTCGTCGGTATCGTCGACCGCTCGACGGGAACCCGAGACCTGCGCGAACTCGGCGGTCTCTTCAAGGAGCTCCCGCTCGTTGGAGTCATCGCGATCGTCGCGGCATCGGCGATGGCCGCATTGCCGCCGACCTCGACCTTCGTCGCGAAAGAGCTCGCGCTCAAAGCTGCTGACCTCTTCCGTCTCGGCGATGCCTCACCCGAATGGCTCGGTTCGCTCGCCTTCGGCGGGATCGTGCTCGGAAGCGCACTGACCGTCGCGTACAGCCTCCGATTCGTGGTCGGAACCTTCTTCGGAACCCGAGGCCAAGCCGCGGTGAAGAAGCAGTCACCGGTCATGATCGTGTTCCCTTCGATCCTCGCCGTTGCGGTGATCGTCGGCGGATTCTCCGGTTCGTTCCTCGACACTGTCTTTGCGCCTGCTGCGAATGCGCAGCCCGCGGGCGAGGCTCCGGAACACTTGAGCCTGTGGCACGGCTTCACCCTTGCACTACTCGGATCGGTCATCGCGATCGTCGCTGGAATCGTCGTCTTCGTCATGCTCGGACGAGGCCGTCGGAAGCCCGTCGAGGGTGTGGTGTCGGCAGCGCGCATCTTCCAGGTCGGCCTCCGCGGAATCGACCGACTTGCGGTCGAACTGACCGGGCGCACCCAAACGGGTTCCCTGCCATTGCATGTCACGGCGATCATGCTCACCGTGCTGCTGCTGCCGGGCTCGGCGCTCGCCATCAGTGGCGCATTCGACTTCGATATCCGCCCATACGACTCGATCGGTCAGCTCGCAGTCGCGATCGCGATCTGTATTGCAGCGATCTTCGCGGCGAACTCGCGCGGCCGTCTTCGCACCTTCATGCTGCTGGGTGTAGTCGGGTACGGCGTAGCGATCCTGTTCCTGCTGCACGGTGCACCAGACCTCGCGCTGACCCAGGTCCTCGCGGAAACCGTGTTCCTGGTGCTCTTGGTGCTCGTGCTGCGTCGTCTGCCGTCGTACTTCACGAACCGTCCACTGCGTTCGACTCGATGGGTGCGCGCGATCCTCGCCGCAGCCGTCGGAATCTTCCTCTCGCTCATGATCCTGGTCGCGGGGAACGCGCGCACCGCTGATCCCGTCGGCTCGAACTTCGAGAATCACGCGTACGACTTCGGCTACGGCAACAACATCGTGAACATCACGCTCGTTGACATCCGCGCCTGGGACACCATGGGTGAGGTCTCCGTGCTCATCGTCGCTGCAACCGGCGTCGCGAGCCTGATCTTCATCCGCACGAGAAACTCGAGCCCTCGCGGAGCGCTCGACGGAAAGCGTGGACGTCCCTCACCCGGTGACGTGCGTCGAGCCTCCTTCCTGCGCGGCGTGACCGGCATGGAAGATTCGCGCCGTGCTCCCGTCCTCGAGATCATGACGCGCCTGCTGTTCCCGGTGATGATCCTCGTTTCGCTCTATCTGCTCTTCGCGGGGCACAACCTGCCCGGCGGTGGTTTTGCCGGCGGACTCGTCGCAGGAATTGCGTTGACGATGCGCTACTTGGCCGGTGGCCGAGATGAGCTGGCAGAGGCGGCGCCGTTCGATGCCGGTCGTCTGCTCGGCTCCGGAGTCGTGCTCTCTGCGATCGGATTGATCTTCCCGGTCTTCATCGGTGGTCGAATCGGTGAGAGCTACGACATCGGGTTCAGCGTGTTCGGCCTTGGCGACATGCACCTGGTCACGACCGTGTTCTTCGACATCGGCGTGTACCTGATCGTGGTCGGAGCCATGCTCGACTTCGTTCGCAGTCTCGGCTCGGGAATCGACCAGCACGCCAAAGACCAGAACGCTCCAACACCGCACGGTCTCTCCGACCGCGTCGAGCCTGCAGGGGGTCGCAAATGACCGTGAGTTTGACCCTCGTCATCGTTGGGGCCGTCTTGGTGAGCTGCGGGTTCTTCCTGATCCTCGAACGCTCCATCATGAGAATCCTCGCCGGCATCGTGATCGCGAGTAACGGAATCAACGTGTTGTTCGTTGCGGCTTCGGGCCAGCCCGGGGGAGCGCCGATCATCAACGGTGACTCGCAGGAGACAATGTCCGACCCCTTGCCGCAGGCGATGATGCTGACCGCGATCGTCATCACGCTCGCAGTCAGCGCCTTCATGCTCGCGCTGTCCTATCGCTCAGTCCAGCTCGATGGTCACGACGAGGTCCCGGACGACGTCGAAGACGCGATCATTCGTCGTCGCGCTGAAGCAGACCTCGCAAGCGAATCCTTCGATGACTCCGGCGATGACAACGATTCGACGCCGGCCGACACCGAGGAGGGCGGGCTCAGCACGGGCTCGATTCCCGTCGTGAGCCGCAAGGTCGATATCGAAGAGGGCGAAGGGAAAGAAGCCGAAGACGCCGTAGTCGAAGCCAATTCAGGTGTGCCGAGAGGGAAGGAGGAGCAATGACGATTGACATCAGCAACATTGTTCCCCTGCCCGTCCTGCTGCCACTGATCGGTGCCGGCTTCACGCTCTTCTTCGCTCGTCGCCCGCGCGTTCAGCGCATCGTTTCTGGCATCACCCTGTTCGCGGTGCTCGTCACTGCGGCGATCATGCTCGGGGTCGTCTCGCAGAACGGACCCCTTGTCTTGTGGCTCGGGTCCTGGCCTGATGCACTCGGAATCCTGCTCGTCGCAGACCGGCTCTCAGCGCTCATGGTGCTGGTTTCGAGCATCGTGACGATCACCGTCCTCGTCTTCGCGATGCGACAAGACGTCGACGAGGGAACTGATCGATCGCCCGTCACGATCTTCCACCCGACCTACCTGATTCTCTCGGCCGGTGTGTCGAACGCGTTCTTGGCAGGCGACCTCTTCAACCTTTTCGTCTCGTTCGAAATCCTGCTCTTCGCGTCGTACGTCTTGCTGACGCTCGGCGGAACGAGAGAGCGGGTTCGAGCGGGCTCGACCTACATCGTTGTCAGCCTCGTCTCCTCGTTGCTGTTCTTGACCGCACTCGCGATCATCTACGCGGCGGTCGGGAGCGTGAACTACGTCGACCTCGCCGAGCGCTTCGCCGACCTCGACCCGGGTCTCCAGCTCGCGATCCAGCTGCTCATGATCACGGTTTTCGCGATCAAGGCTGCGATCTTCCCGTTGTCCTCGTGGCTTCCGGACTCGTATCCGACCGCTCCTGCGAGTGTGACTGCGGTATTCGCCGGACTCCTCACGAAGGTTGGTGTGTACTCGATCATCCGAGTGCAGACCCTGTTCTTCCCGAACAGCCACCTCGAGGCGATCCTGATGTGGGCAGCGCTCTTGACGATGGTGGTCGGAATCCTCGGGGCGCTCGCGCAGAGCGAGATCAAACGAATGCTCTCGTTCACGCTCGTGAGCCATATCGGGTACATGATCTTCGGTATCGCGCTCGCAACCGATGCCGGATACGCCGGCGCGATCTTCTACGTCGTGCACCACATCCTGATCCAGACCGCGTTGTTCCTCGTCGTGGGGCTGATCGAGCGTCGAGGAGGCTCCACCTCGCTCAACGAACTCGGAGGGCTCTCGGCAGTGCCGATCCTTGCGATCCTGTTCTTCGTCCCGGCGATGAACATGGCCGGCATTCCGCCGTTCTCCGGATTCATCGGCAAGGTCGCGCTCATCGATGCCGGATTCCAGGTCGGATCGCCGCTCGCAGTCATGCTCGTCATCGGAAGCGTCGTGACCAGCCTGCTCACTCTGCTCGCTATGGCGAAGATCTGGAACCGCGCGTTCTGGCGGCCGCTGCCGGCAGAGGTCACCCCGAAGAAGGGTCGCCTGCCGGCCGGATGGGTGGTGACCGCAGGAGTGCTCGTCCTCGTCACGTGCGCAATCACGGTGATCGCTGGTCCGCTCGCAGAGTTCACGGCAGAGGCTGCCATGAACCTTCGCTCGGACACGTACATTGAGGCCGTCCTTCAGGAGGTGCTGCCGTGATCGGTAAGAAACACGGGTACTCCTTCTCGTGGAGAACCACCCTCGTGCTCACGATCGTGTGGGTCTTCCTCTGGGGCGACTACTCACTCGGGAGCGTGGTCTTCGGCGTCATCATCGGTGCGTTCGTGCAGATCATCTTCCCGCTGCCGGTCATTCCGGAACTGCGGAGCGTCAATATTCTCGGACTCATCCACTTGGGCTTCTGGACCCTCGGTGGCCTTGTCGTCGCGAGTGTGACCGTCGCCTACCAGGTGGTCGCCTTCTGGCGTCATTCAAGAAACGCGATCGTTCGCGTTCGGCCCTGCACTGATTCTGAAGTGTTGACCACGATGACCGCAGAGCTCGTTTCCCTGATTCCAGGGTCGATCGTCGTCGACTTCGAGGACGGCGAAATGCTCGTCCATGTGTTCGGCGTGCGTGGGCCCGACGACATTCGAGCGGCGAAGCGCAACGTGCGTCGGACCGAGTCCATGGTCATCCGGGCGATCGGCACGAAAGAGCAGCGCCGTGAACACAAAGCACGTTCGAGCGCAGAGGCGGTGGGCGTGTGATTATTGTCTTCTTCCTCGCCGGAGGGCTGCTCGCTGCAGCCGCAGCGATGACGATCGCGCGAATGGTGCGCGGACCGAGTGCGCTCGACCGAGTGGTCGCTGCCGACGTCCTCCTTGCAACGATGGCGGCCTCGCTTTCCATCGAGGCGGCAATCAATCGTCACGGCTACACGATCCCCGTGATCCTGGTACTCGCGCTGCTCGCATTCGCCGGAACGGTCTCGATTGCGCGATTCGTCGCCGCTCGTCAGAAGGCGTCCGTGAACCCGCCGAATCCGAAGGCCGAATCGAAGCATGAAGGGGGTCGTCCATGACATTCGACGACATCATGCAATGGATTGGTGCGATCTTCATCCTGCTCGGAGCCGCGCTGTGCTTCGTCGGAGCACTCGGGCTCGTCAGACTTGCCGACGTACTCAACCGGATGCACGCAGCGACGAAGCCACAAACACTCGGACTCGTGCTCGTCACCGCCGGTCTTGGGCTTTCCCTGCAGGACCCGGCAGCGACCGGAATGCTGCTGCTCGTCGCGACGATCCAGCTCCTGACCGCCCCCGTGGCGGCGCAGATGGTTGCACGCGTTGCCTACAGAACCGGCGCGTACCGCAAAGACCTGATCGATCCTGATCCGGACGAAACAGAACACGAAACCGAAACACAAACTCGGTAGGCTGTGCTCAGTGCTTCGCGCACGACAACTCAATACCGGCCGTTGAACCGTTGCGGGAGAGCCCCTCGTGGGCACCGAAGGAGCAAACACTCCCCGTCAAACTCTCAGGTCCATGTACCGCGCGGAGAGGCCACTCTGAAGAGCGATCGTCCGTCATTACGGGCGAATCGCGCCGAAGGAGAAAGCCGCAAGGTGAAACTCTCAGGCTAGTGACAGAGGGGGAGTCCTATTCCGAAACGAAGGGCTCATCCATGGCGTTTGAAACTCCTCTGGCAGCGGTGCACGCTGCTGCAGGCGCGCAGTTCACCGATTTCGCGGGCTGGCAAATGCCCGTGCGATTCACTTCCGATCTCGCTGAGCACGCGGCTGTGCGTGAGCGCGCAGGGCTCTTCGATATCAGCCACATGGGATCCATTCGCGTCTCTGGCGCACAAGCAGCTGAATTCCTCGATTACGCCCTCGCAGGCGCGCTCTCCAAGATCGCGATCGGGCAGGCAAAATACTCGCTCCTGCTGAACGAGGCGGGCGGCATTCTCGACGACCTCATCGTGTACCGACTCGCTCCGAGCAACTTCCTGATCATCGCGAACGCGGGAAACCGTGAGATCGTCGCGTCGACGCTCACCGAACGCGCTGCATCGTTCGACGCTGTGGTGAGTGACGAGAGCGAAGACACTGCGCTCATTGCAATTCAGGGCCCGAGGGCGCTCGAGATCATCGAGGGAATCGGCCTCGAGGTCGAGCCGCTCGACGAACTCCGTTACTACCGCTGCGCCGAAGCGATTTTCGAAGGCGAAGACGTGCTCATTGCGCGCACCGGCTACACGGGCGAGGACGGCTTCGAGTTCGTGCTCCCCGCGCACGCAGTCGAGTCGCTCTGGAACGCGCTCTTGATCGCCGGCACTGACCGCGGCCTGCAGGTCTGCGGCCTTGCCGCGCGAGACACGCTTCGCCTCGAAGCAGGCATGCCGCTCTACGGTCACGAACTCACCGTCGACACGAAGCCCGTCCAGGTCGGCCTCGGGCGCACCGTCGGATTCAAGAAGGACGGCGACTTCGTCGGTCGAGCTGCACTCGAATCCTTCGACGACGACTCTGCACCCGTGCTGGTTGGACTCGTCGGTGATGGCAAGCGTGCTGCACGCGCCGGTTACTCGGTGCTCGACGGCGACACCGTCATCGGAACAGTGACCTCCGGCGCGCTTTCACCGACCCTCGGCGTCCCGATCGCCATGGCGCTCGTGCAGCCGGGTCACGGAAATGAACTCTCCATCGATGTTCGCGGAACCGCAATTCCGTTCCGCACCACTGCACTCCCGTTTTACTCGCGAAAGGCTTCGAACGCATGACTCTTCACTTCACCAACGACCACGAGTGGCTTGAACTCGACGGCCTGAACGCGAAAATCGGAATCACCGACTACGCGCAGCGTCAACTCGGCGACGTCGTCTACGTCGATCTGCCAGAGGTGGGTCGCTCCTTCGCAGCGGGCGAGGCCCTCGGCGAGATCGAGTCCACGAAGTCGGTCGGCGAGCTCTTCGCGCCAGGTGCGGGCACCGTGACCGCGGTCAACGACGCGGTCGCCGCAGACCCGACGCTCGTCAATGCCGGCGCAGAGTCCGAGGGCTGGCTCATCGAAGTCACGTTCGACGCCGCGCCCGAGGGTCTGTTGAGCGCCGACGACTACGCTGCGTTGACCGCATAATGAGGGCTTTCGAAGACCGCCACATCGGTATCGACCAGGCGGCGGAATCCGTCATGCTCGAAACGCTCGGCTACGAGTCGCTCGACGCGATGATGCACGCTGCAATTCCGAGCGAACTCCGCGGAGCGACCCCGGACTTCGGCGACGCCCTGAGCGAGACGGCCGTCATCAAGGCGCTGCGCGAACTTGCGGATCAGAACACGGTGCATCAGAGCGCGATCGGTCTCGGGTATTCGGGAACGATCACCCCGGCCCCGATCCAGCGCAACATTCTCGAGAACCCGGCCTGGTACACGGCGTACACGCCGTACCAGCCGGAGATCTCGCAAGGGCGTCTCGAAGCCCTCATCAACTTCCAGACCATGGTTGCGGAACTCGCAGGGCTGACGACGGCGAATGCGTCGATGCTCGACGAGTCGACCGCCGTTGTCGAGGCGATGCTTTTGGCCCGCCGGGCGTCGAAGAACGCATCGCAGACGTTCATCGTTGACACGGAGGCGCTGCCGCAGACCAAGGCGCTCTTGCGGCACCGCGCGAAGTTCGTGGGAATCGAACTTGTCGAACTCGACGTCCGGGGCACCGAGGTGCTGCCGGCTCACTTCGGTCTGTTCGTCCAATACCCAGGAGCGTCCGGTCTCGTGTGGGACTGGCGGGAGCGTGCCGCTGCAAGCCACGAGCAGGGTGGCATCGTGATCGCGGCTGCCGATCTGCTCGCGTTGACCCTCATCGAAGCACCCGGAACTCTCGGCGCAGATGTTGCGGTCGGCTCGAGCCAGCGATTCGGCGTTCCCCTCGGCTTTGGTGGCCCGCACGCCGGGTATCTCGCGGTTCGCGAGGGTCTGGAGCGCCAGATGCCAGGACGACTCGTCGGCGTTTCAAAGGACGCTGACGGCAATCCCGCGTACCGCTTGACCCTGCAGACGCGTGAGCAGCACATCCGTCGTGAACGGGCGACGAGCAACATCTGCACCGCGCAGGTGCTCCTTGCCGTCATGGCATCGATGTACGCGGTCTATCACGGACCAGAAGGCCTCCGTCAGATCGCGACCGCGGTGCACGGCGTCGCGGCAGAGTTCGCTGAGGCGGCTCAGAAGGCGGGCCTGCAGATTACGCACGAAGCGTTCTTCGACACGGTTCGAGTCACCGTGCCAGGCAACGCGGCGGACTATGCCGCGCGTGCAGAACAGCACGGCATCCTGATCCACGTCGTCGATGCGGACACCCTGCATCTCGCGTTCGATGAAACCTGGATCGAAACCGGTCTCAGCGCTCTGCTTGCAGCGTTTGGTTGGGAATCGGCCGGCCACGACTCGGGTGATCGCGCGCTCGCGGTTGCTCGAACCACCGAGTACCTCACGCACCCCGTGTTCTCCTCGTACCACTCTGAGACTGCGCTCATGCGGTACATGCGTCGACTCGCGGATCGCGACTACGCGCTGGATCGCGGCATGATCCCTCTCGGCTCCTGCACCATGAAGCTGAATGCGGCAACAGAGATGCAGGCGGTGACCTGGCCGGAATTCTCCGGGGTCCACCCGTTCGCGCCGCGCGCGCACGCTGCGGGAACACTCTCGATGATCGACGACCTCTCGAAGTTGCTCGCCGATATGACCGGCTATGACACGGTTTCCCTGCAGCCCAACGCGGGAAGCCAAGGCGAGCTGGCCGGACTGCTCGCAATTCGCGGGTACCACGATTCGAATGGCGACCAGTCGCGCGAGGTCTGCCTCATTCCAGCGAGCGCGCACGGGACGAACGCGGCAAGCGCGGTACTCGCGGGCATGCGCGTCGTTGTGGTCGCAACCGACGATGAGGGCAACGTCGATCTCGATGACCTCCGGGCGAAGGTTTCGACACACGCTGAAGCTCTTGCAGCGCTCATGATCACGTACCCCTCCACGCATGGCGTGTACGAGACCACGGTTCGCGAAATCTGTGACGCAGTGCACGACGCCGGTGGACAGGTGTACATCGACGGCGCGAACTGCAACGCGCTGCTCGGCTATGCGTCGTTCGGTGACCTGGGCGGCGACGTCTCGCACCTGAACCTGCACAAGACCTTCTGCATTCCTCACGGTGGCGGTGGTCCAGGCGTCGGGCCGGTCGCAGCGAAGTCGCACCTCGCTCCGTTCCTGCCAAGAGACCCGCGCGATGCATCGCAGATCATTGATGGTCTCGAGCTCGGCGAGAACCCGGTTTCAGCAGCGCCGTGGGGAAGCGCGAGCATTCTGCCGATCTCCTGGTCGTACGTTCGGATGATGGGCCTCTCGGGACTGACGAGGGCAACGGCAACCGCAGTTCTCGCCGCGAACTACATCGCGAAGCGACTCGAACCGTTCATTCCGGTGCTGTACACCGGCGCGAATGGTCTCGTTGCGCACGAGTGCATTCTCGACCTCCGCCCGATGCGTGAAGCCAGCGGTGTCACGGTTGACGATGTCGCGAAGCGACTGGTCGACTACGGATTCCACTCGCCGACGATGTCGTTCCCAGTCGCCGGCACGCTGATGGTGGAGCCGACCGAGAGCGAAGACATCGTCGAGCTCGACCGATTCATCGACGCGATGATCGCGATCTGCCACGAAGCGAAGGCGATTGAGGAGGGCGAGGTCGAGCACGCGCAGAGCGCGCTCGCCCGCGCGCCGCATACCGCGACCTCCATCGTCGGCGAATGGGATCGTCCGTACTCGCGTCAAGAGGGTGTGTTCCCTGTTGCGGGCATGGAGCGCTCGAAGTATTGGCCGGTCGTGTCACGCGTCGATCAGGCCTTCGGCGATCGAAACCTTGCATGTTCGTGCCCGCCGCCTGAGGCGTTCGCGTCAGCATGATGAAAGAGGAGCCCCCGCTAGTGCGGGGGCTCCTTTTCTTGGTGCAAGCGACCGCAGTATTTAGCCGGGGAGGCCGAAGAATTCTGGGAAGGTGCCCGCTGCCCACGGGTACCCGATGAAGACGGCACAGTCGATGAGCACGTGGGCGATCACGAGGGGGAGGAGCCGTCGGTTTCGGGAGTACAGCCAGCCGAAGAGCGCCCCCATGAGCAGGTTGCCGAAGAACGCCCCGACGCCCTGGTAGAGGTGATAGCTCCCGCGGAGCACAGCGCTGAACAGGATGAAGCCCCATCGCCCGAAGCCGAGTTGCGTCAGCCGCGCGTAGAGATAGCCCACCGCGATGACCTCCTCGACGACCCCAGCCCGAAGCGCCGAGAAGATCAGCATCGGGACGGTCCACCAGTAGGTGTCGAGCGGTGCAGGCAAGACGGGGATGGTGATCCCGAGGTCGCGTCCGACGACGTAGAGCAAGAGCCCCGGAATACCGATGACGAGCACGAGCGCGAGCCCCTGCACGGTGTCCTTGACCGGTCTCGTGCCGTCGATCCCGAGCGCTCCGAGTCGAGGTTTCCGAGCGCTCCAGAGCAACCAGACGACCAGGAGGACGGGAGCGAATTCGAGTGCGAATCCGAGGAACTGGTACGCGAAGTCGAAAAACTCCCGTGAACTTCGGGACTGGTTGATCGCGGCAGTCTGTTGCGACAGCGGTTCTTCCCGAGTCAGGCGGTCGGCCAGTTGCAGCACTGCCCACAGCGCCGAGGCGCCGAGCGAGAGCAGCAGCACGATTGCGATCTCCCACCGCACTCGCGCTCGAGCGTGCGGGGGCGCGAGCTGGAAGTCATTCACCGCACCAGTGTAGGGCTGCGGGAAACAGCGAACGAAGTGCGTCACTACGACAAATGATTGCGCCCTTTCGAGGCAAAGCACTCGTTTTGCGCGTGCGACGACAACAATGCGGCGGCAAAGTTACCAGTGCGTAACGTTACGGCCATGTGCTCTTTCACTTCTCAGTGCCGGGATAGTCTGAATTCATCCCGAGCGGCGCCTCCACAGCGTTTTGAGTGCGCCGCTTTTACTGCACAGGAGGAACATTGAGATCCCAAGCAAGCCGGCCGCGCAAGACGCTCGCCGCCCTCGCCGCTCTCGGTATTGGCTCACTGCTGCTCGCCGGTTGCACAACCGGTGGCAACACTGACCCGAGCGAAAGCGCAACGAACACCGGTGGTTCCGGAGATGCCAGCACCGTTCGCCTCGCAGAGGTCAACGAGCTCACGAGCTTCAACCCGAACCACACGAACCAGAACCTCGACATCAACTCGAAGGTCTCCTACCTGACGCACGCAAGCTTCTTGTACGTCACCAACGAGTTCGAAATCGCATACGACGAATCCTTCGGTACCGTCGAGAAGTTGAGCGACGAGCCACTCACTGTTGAGTACACGATTGCTGAAGGCCGCACCTGGTCCGACGGCACCGCGATCACCGCCGACGACATGCTCTTCTACTGGGCTGTGAACTCGGGTCACTTCGACGACGTCACGCTCGACGAAGCAACCGGCGAGGCGATCTCCGGCTCGACCCTCTTCCAGATTGCCGGCAGCACCGAGGGCCTCGGCCAGTCGCAGCTTCCTGTCATCAGCGAAGACAACATGTCGATGACGATCACGTACGACCAGCCATACGTTGACTGGAACCTGATCGACCCGATCGACCAGCCGATCCACGTTGTCGCTGAAAAGTCCGGCACCACGGTTGAAGAGCTCGTCAACGCGATCATGACCGCTCCTGAGGGTGACCCAGCTGCGCCGACCGACTCGAAGGACCCTGTCCTGACGGCTGCCGCAGACTTCTGGAACTCGGGCTTCGACGTCACGTCGCTGCCATCCGATGAGTCGCTGTTCCTCTCGAACGGACCGTTCATCGTTTCGGCATGGGAGCCAACCCAGAGCCTGACGCTCGTGAAGAACGAGTCGTACGAGGGAATGCGCGAAGCGCAGTTCGACCAGCTCGTCATCCGCTTCATCGGTGACTCGAACGCACAGGTCACCGGTCTCCAGAACGGTGAGGTTGACATCATCAACCCGCAGGCATCTGCAGACACGCTGACCCAGCTCGAAGCACTCCCGGGCGTTGAGGTCATCACTGACAACCAGCTGTCCTACGACCACATCGACCTCACCTTCGCTGGCGTCTTCGCCGACCCAGCTGTTCGTGAAGCATTCCTCCTGACGATCCCACGCCAACAGATCCTCGAGACGATCGTTACCCCGATCAGCCCGGACTCAGAGGTCCTCAACTCGCAGATCTTCGTTCCAGCGAACGTTGACTACGCAGATGCAGTTGCTGCAAACGGATCGAGCGCATACGGCGAAGTTGACATCGAGCGTGCGAAGGAACTCCTCGCAGGCCAGACGCCAACCGTCCGCATCCTCTACAACACCGACAACCCAAACCGTGTTGACGCATTCCAGGCGATTCAGGCATCTGCCGCTGAAGCCGGCTTCAACATCGTTGACGAGGGTGACCCCAACTGGGGAAGCCGTCTCGGATCAGATGACTACGACGCATCGATCTTCGGTTGGATCTCCCCAGGTGTTGGAACCACTGCACTTCCGCAGATCTTCGCTGCAGGTGGTGGCGGTAACTACAACAAGTACAACAACGCTCGCGTGACCGAACTCGCAAACGCAACGCAGACGATGACTGACCCAGCCGACGTCGTTGCAGCGCAGATCGAGATCGACACGCTCACGTTTGAAGATGCATACGGACTGCCGCTCTTCCAGAGCCCAGGTGTCCTTGCTTACTCGGACCGCCTCGGTGGCGTCGAGTACATGGCAAACCAGACCGGTCCGATCTGGAACTTCTGGGAGTGGACGATCGAGTAATCGCTCAAGCGATTTCTTGACTCAAACCCAAGAAGCAACCTGCTGAAGGCGTCGGGGTTCATAGCCCCGGCGCCTTTGGCGCTTACACTCTTGTAAACTTTTATTTTTCCTGCCTACGCAACGGCGCGTAGGGCCCTTGAATTACTCGTGAGGTACCTTTGCTCAGCTTCATCCTCCGACGCATCTTGGTTTCGATTCTCGTACTGGTTGCGGCATCGTTCATCATGTACACGCTCGTTGCCCTCTCGAAGGACCCGCTCTCAGAGTTGTACGCCAGTTCCGCGCCAAACAAAGATCAGCTGATCGCGCAGAGAACCGAATGGCTCAACCTCGATATGCCGATCCCAGTCCGCTGGGCAGTCTGGTTCGGCGGAGCTGCCGGGTGCCTCGTTCCCTTTACCGAGTTGTGCAACCTCGGCGTCACATTGACCAACCAGCCGGTGGTCGACCTGCTGCCTCGCGCAATCGGCTCAACCGTGCAGCTTGTCACCGGTGCGACGATCCTCGCGATCATCCTCGGTATCGGCATCGGTATCGTCTCTGCGCTTCGCCAGTACAGCGCAGTGGACTACACCTTCACCTTCCTCAGCTTCTTCCTGTACTCACTGCCATCGTTCCTGGTCGCCGTGCTGCTCAAGGAATTCCTCGCAATCGGATTCAACGACTTCCTGCGTGATCCGCTCATCGCAACGCCAGTCATCATCGTGCTCTCGCTCGTTGCAGCGATCCTCTGGCAGGCGATCATCGGCGGCCGGCGACGGCGAAGACTCATTACCTTCGGTACGAGCGCGATCGCGACCGCGATCATGCTCTGGTACATGTCGGAGACCGACTGGTTCCGGAACCCCGGTCTCGGGCCCGTGGTCGTCCCCGTCCTGATCATCGGTGTCTCACTCGGACTCGCGCTGCTCATCGCAGGCCCGCGGAACCGCCGCGCACTCATCACCTCCGGGATCGTCGCGGTCCTCGGAATCATCAGTTACTTCTCGCTGCAGGGGCTCTTCAACATCTCCTCGATGCAGACGCTCATCATCCTCGGAATCGCCGCACTCGCGGTCGGAATCCTTGCAGGAATTCTGGTGGGAGGGCACGACCGGTCGCTCTCTGCTCGCATCGGTGGAATCGCAGCGGTGATCTCCGGTGGCATCATCCTGCTCGACCGCTTCATGCAATCGTGGAACAGCTACCTGAACCTCGGCCAGATCAACAACCGTCCGATCGCAACGATCGGTTCTGCAACGCCGAACCTCGGCGGCGATGTCTGGATCCAAGGCCTCGACAACTTCACGCACTTCCTCCTGCCGACGGTCGCGCTCTTGCTGATCTCGTTCGCTGGGTACAGCCGTTACTCCCGTGCAGGCATGCTCGAAGTGCTCAACCAGGACTACATCCGCACCGCTCGTGCGAAGGGTCTGCCGGAGCGCACGGTCATCGTTCGTCACGCACTCCGCAACGCGCTGATTCCACTCGCGACCCTCGTCGCCGCTGACATCGGTGCGCTGCTCGGTGGCGCGATCATCACGGAGCGCATCTTCGCGATCAGTGGAATGGGAACCCTCTTCAACCAGGGCCTTGTCGCCGTTGACCCGAACCCGGTCATGGCGTACTTCGTCGTGATCGCAATCACCGCAATTCTGTTCAACTTCCTTGCCGATCTCGCGTATTCGGCACTCGACCCGAGAGTGCGAGTCCGATGAGTCAGGCGAAGATCAACAAGGAGGCGAGAGACCAATGACAAACATGATCCCAATTTCGGGCGAACCATCGCCCACGCAGTCGGACGACGCGACTGAAGAAGCAGAAACCAAGGCGAAGCAGTCGGCAGGACAGAGTCAAGGTCGCTTGATCTTCCGTCGCTTCGTGACGAACCCGATCGCAATGGTGAGTCTTGCGCTCTTCGCATTCGTCGTGATCTTCGCGGTCTCCGCGGTTGGCCTCGGTCCGATCCCGGGCTGGTGGCAGTACAACTGGCGCCAGCTGCTCCCGATTCAAGACGGCGGGCGCGCGACGCTCTCGCTGATCCCCGAATGGCTCGGCGGCAACGGCATCCAGCTCGGCGAACACCCCTTCGGTCAGAACCGTACGGGTAAGGATTACTTCGCAATGACCATGCGAGGCATCATCAACTCGGTCGTCATCATGTTCCTGATCGGGCTCATGTCCTCGTTCATCGGTGTTGTCATCGGCGCGATCGCCGGGTACTACCGGGGCGTCGTCGACGCGATCCTCATGCGCATCACCGACATCTTCATCGTGATCCCAGTGATCGTGCTCGGTGCAGTCGTCGGTAACGCAACCGGTGCTCTCGGGCCCGTCCTTCTTGGCATCTTCCTCGGATTCTTCGTCTGGACCGGCATCGCCCGACTCGTCCGTGCAGAGTTCCTCTCGCTTCGCGAACGCGAGTTCGTCGAAGCTGCGCGAGTGGCTGGCGCCTCCGATGCTCGGATCATCTTCAAGCACATCCTGCCGAACGCGATGGGCGTTGTCATCGTGAGCTCGACGCTGTTGATCGCAGCGGCGATGGTGCTCGAGACGTCGCTCTCGTTCCTCGGCTACGGTGTCCGCTCTCCAGATGTTTCGCTCGGTCTCCTGATCAGCGAGAACCAGAGCGCCTTCGCGACTCGTCCGTGGCTCTACTGGTACCCGGCAGTCTTCATCGTTTCGCTGGCTCTGCTCGTGAACTTCGTCGGTGACGGACTCCGTGACGCCTTCGACCCGCGTCAGAAGCGCGTGCGTCGCAACAAGGTCAAGGAGATGTCCTCCTAATGCAGGCATCGATCATCGGTGCCTCGCGAGGCTCGAGTCCGGCGCTGCTACAGCGCCGGAACGAGCGCGGCGAGCACTGCGACGCCGAGCAGCAGGGGAGTGAGCTCCGCCCAGTGCGGAATTCGCTTGATCCTCGCCTGATCGGCGACGCCACCCTCGAGCTGGCCGGAGTCGCGCAGCTGCTCCCATCGATCGCGCACGAGAAACGCAGCATCACCCGAGTCGCTTCCGAGGAGATCGCCAACACTTCGGTGGCTTTCCTTGGTGCCCTGCTCCTCGCGGCGACTCAATCGCATCGCGGACATGCGTCCGGGTGCGGGAGCCGCCCACACTTCGAACTTCTTTCCCGGTGTGAACAGCACCAGAGCGAATCGGGTTCGGACATCGATGAGCGCGGACCATGGGATCCACACGCGATGCGTCACGTTGACGACTTCGACGCCGTCTCCGAGCACGCTGAGGCGCGGTCGCCACATGGCCAGCCAGGCGATGTACGCGACGAGGCCGAGCGGAATCAGCACCGCTGCAATTCGAGCGGGAGTCGTGTACATACCGCTCGTGAGCAGCAGCACGCCCATGCCGATGACGAGAATCCAGATCGTGACAGCGATTCCGCGATTAAAGCGCGAGGTGAAGGTGCGGGGCTCAGTCATATGACTATCGTCCCATCCTCACTCCACACACAGACCCAGGGAGCTGCAGCTTCCGCCCGCACAATTGGGGGAACACGATGAGCGAACCAACGAAGCAGCCAGCAACCGCAGCGAACAATGCGGCGCCAGTACTGGAACTGACCGACCTGAGTGTCGACTTCGCGGTCGACAACTATTGGGTGCCCGCTGCGAAGAAGCTCAACTACACGATCAATCGCGGCGAAGTGCTCGCGATCGTCGGCGAATCTGGCTCGGGAAAGTCGGTGAGCTCGATGTCGATCCTCGACCTCCTGCCATCGAACGCTCGTGTGCAGGGAAGCATCAAGCTCAACGGGCGCGAAATCCTCGGTCTCAAGCCGCTCGACATGCAGGAGATCCGCGGTAAAGAGATCGCCGTGATCTTCCAGGAGCCGATGACGGCGCTCAACCCCGTGTACACGGTCGGCTCGCAGATCATTGAGACCCTGCGAGTCCACTACGGCATTACGCCGAGTGAGGCCAAGACGCGCGCGCTCGAACTGCTCGCCATGGTCGAACTGCCCGACCCGCTGAAGGCATTCAACTCCTACCCGCACCAGCTCTCGGGTGGGCAGCGCCAGCGCGCGATGATCGCACAGTCGATCTCGTGCGATCCAGGCCTCCTGATCGCCGACGAACCGACCACGGCGCTCGACGTGACCGTGCAGGCTGAGATCCTCGAACTGATGCGCGGTCTCCAGGAACGACTTGGCTCCGCAATTCTGATCATCACGCACGACATGGGCGTTGTCGCGGACATCGCGGACAAGATCATCGTGATGCGCAAGGGCGAGATCGTCGAGCAGGGGAGCCCGGCCGACATCTTCTACAAGCCGCAGCACCCCTACACTCAGCAATTGCTCTCCGCCGTTCCGCACCTTGGTCAGGGTGGCGACAACGATGCGGTCATCGATACGACGAACGTCATCGACAACGTCGAGGTGCACGAGGAGACAGCGCACACGGAAAAGCTCGACCGTGTCGAGGAGCCCGTACTGTCCTTCCAGAACGTCTCCATTGAGTACCCGCGGCGCGGCCGAGTGCCGGCGTTCCGCGCGATCAACAACGTCCATCTCGATGTCTTCAAGGGCGAGGTCGTTGGTCTCGTCGGCGAGTCCGGTTCTGGAAAGACGACCCTGGGTCGTGCTGCGATCGGACTGCTGCCCATCACCGAAGGCACGTTGCGCGCTGTCGGCCACGACATCTCGAAGGCGAACCGCAAGCAGTTGCGGCCAGTGTTGAAAGACGTCGGAATCGTGTTCCAGGACCCGACATCCTCGCTGAACCCTCGTTTGCCCATCGGGCAGAGCATCGGCGAGCCCTTGTTGCTCTCCGGCGGTGCGAAGGGCGCAGAGCTCGATCGCGTGGTCGAGGAACTGCTCGACGCGGTCGAGTTGCCCCGCAACTACCGAAACCGCTTTCCGCACGAACTCTCCGGCGGTCAGAAGCAGCGCGTCGGTATCGCTCGTGCGCTCTCTCTGAAACCGAAGCTGATGATCGCCGATGAGCCGACGAGTGCGCTCGATGTCTCCGTGCAGGCAACTGTGCTCGAGTTGCTTCGCGGGCTGCAGCGTGACCTCGGGTTCGCATGCCTCTTCGTGACCCACGACCTCGCGGTCGTTGACGCCCTGGCCGACCGGATCGCGGTGCTCCGCCACGGTGAACTCGTCGAATACGGCTCACGCGACCAGATCCTTCGCAACCCGAAGCACGCGTACACGCAACGACTCATCGCGGCAGTGCCCCTGCCCGACCCGATCAAGCAGGCGGAGCGCCGTGAGGCTCGCCGCCACCTGCTCTCGGCGGGTGTCAGCGAGGACTAAGCCCGGAATCGCAGCGAATCAGGCCCGTGACCATGTGTCACGGGCCTTTTTCCTTGCCCTCTTTTTTCCGGGAGAAACCGGAAAAATCGTCTGAACGCTGTACGATTGTTGTTCGTGACGTGCGCGTTTCGCATGATCACCACGCATTCGCACCTCCAAAGACGCGGCGCCGCATATTCTGCGGGTCGTTGTTGAGGTGCACAACCCCTGAGGAACTCATGGCCACCGCCACCCGCGCAAGCCTTCGGAACGTCGCCATTGTCGCGCACGTTGACCACGGAAAAACCACACTCGTTGATGCAATGCTTCGGCAGACGAACTCCTTCACAGCGCACCAGGATGTCAACGACCGAGTCATGGACTCGAACGATCTCGAACGCGAAAAGGGCATCACGATCCTCGCGAAGAACACCGCAGTCCGGTACGACGGTGCGCACACGGAAGAACCCGTCATCATCAACGTCATCGACACCCCGGGTCACGCTGACTTCGGTGGCGAGGTCGAGCGTGGGCTCTCGATGGTTGACGGCGTCGTCCTGCTCGTCGACGCGAGTGAAGGACCGCTTCCGCAAACCCGCTTCGTGCTCCGGAAGGCACTCGAGGCGAACCTGCCCGTCATCCTGCTCGTGAACAAGACCGACCGTCCCGATGCTCGCATCGACGAGGTCGTCTCCGAGAGCCAGGACCTCCTGCTCGGACTTGCAAGTGACCTCGCCGATGACGTCCCGGATCTCGACCTCGACGCAGTGCTCGACGTTCCTGTCGTGTACGCCTCCGGCAAGGCCGGTCGCGCCTCGACCGTCAAGCCCTCCAACGGTGAGCTTCCGGACTCGGAAAACCTCGAGCCGCTTTTCGAGGCGATCCTCAAGCACATTCCAGCCCCGACCTACGACGACACGCACCCTTTGCAGGCGCACGTCACCAACCTGGACGCTTCGCCGTTCCTCGGTCGTATCGCTCTGCTCCGCGTGTTCGCGGGCGAACTCACCAAGGGCCAGACCGTCGCTTGGGTTCGAAGCGACGGCACCATTCAGAACGTCCGTATCACCGAGCTCCTCGAGACGAAGGCGCTCGAGCGTGTTCCTGCAGAGAAGGCCGGCCCAGGAGACATCGTCGCCGTCGCCGGTATTCCTGAGATCACGATCGGTGACACGCTCGCCGACCCGGATGACGTTCGTCCATTGCCTCCGATCCACATCGACGACCCTGCGATCTCGATGACCATCGGAACCAACACCAGCCCGCTTGCCGGCAAGGTCAAGGGTCACAAGCTCACCGCTCGGATGGTCAAGGACCGTCTCGACCGCGAACTCGTCGGTAACGTCTCGCTGAAGGTGCTCGATGTCGGTCGCCCAGACGCCTGGGAAGTCCAGGGTCGTGGCGAACTCGCACTGGCGATCCTCGTCGAGCAGATGCGCCGTGAAGGCTACGAACTGACCGTGGGGAAGCCGCAGGTGGTGACCCGCGAGGTCGATGGGCACACGCACGAGCCATTCGAGCAGTTGACCATTGACGTACCAGAGGAATACCTCGGCGCAGTGACGCAGCTGCTCGCCTCGCGCAAGGGCCGCATGGAGGGCATGACGAACCACGGCACGGGCTGGGTTCGCATGGAATTCATCGTTCCGAGCCGTGGACTCATCGGTTTCCGCACCGAGTTCCTCACGATCACCCGCGGTACGGGTATCGCGAACACGATCTTCCACGGCTACGACCGTTGGACCGGACCGATCGTGACCCGAAACAACGGTTCGCTCATTTCCGACCGCGCTGGTGTCGCGACACCGTTCGCGCTCATCACGCTGCAGGACCGCGGTTCCTTCTTCATCCAGCCGACCGAAGAGGTCTACGAGGGCATGGTCATCGGTGAGAACTCGCGCGCTGACGACATGGATGTCAACATCACGAAGGAAAAGAAGCTCACGAACATTCGTAACTCCACTGGAGACGAACTCGAGCGTCTGACCCCGCCGAAGCAGCTGTCGCTTGAAGAGTCGCTCGAGTTCGCTCGTGACGACGAATGCGTCGAGGTGACTCCGACGGCGGTTCGTATTCGCAAGGTCGAACTGGACCAGTCGATGCGAGCACGCACGTACTCACGTCTCAAGCGTCAGTAACAACGGTCGCGAGCGGATTTCCGCTGCACTACGAACAGAACCCTCGGCCAGGCGCCGGGGGTTCTTTCGTTGGAGGGAGGACTCGTTCGGCGATTCCTCCAAGAGCTTTCGTTCCGGTCGGTGCAATTCCTCTGCGTGTGGTGTTTGTGCTGCGCCCGCTCGTGATGGAATAAGCAGATGCAAACCTTTGCCGAGCGAGTCGTGTTTGTGCACGCGCATCCCGACGACGAGACGCTCAGCACGGGCGGCGCAATCGCGACCGTCGTCAAAGAGGGCGGCACTGCCGTTGTCTTGACCTGCACCCCTGGCGATCGCGGCGAAGTGTTCCCCGACGTGCAGCGCCTCCTCGATGCCACCGGCATGAACATCGTCGATGCGAGGGGAGCGGAGCTCCGAACCGCCCTGCAGGCACTCGGTGCCGAAGGCCGGTGGCTTCCGCGTCCGGGCGGTGGCGCGTACGCGGACTCCGGGATGCAGTGGAACGAGCAAGGGCGGGCCATTCCTGCCGATCAGGTGTCGCCGAACGCGCTCACTGCGGCGCCTCTCGATGAAGTGGCAGCAGCGATCGTCGAACAGCTTCGGATGATCGGCGCAACCGCCGTCGTCACGTACGACCAGGACGGTGGCTATGGGCACCCAGATCACCGCCGCGTGCACGAAGCGACGCTCCTCGCGGCTGACGCGCTGGAGATCCCGGTCTTCCTCAACACGAGCGAGCCCTCAGATATTACGGTCGACCGCGCAGGAGTGGGCGCACAGGTCGGTGCCGCGCTCCAGGCCTATCGAAGCCAGTTTCGGATCCGCGGCGAATCGATCACGCACGTTGGTGGGCAGAACGAGCGGCTCCAGCAGTTCGAGCACTATCGTCGTCTGCACGTCGAAGCGCCACCCAACCGCCAGAGTCAGATCGTGTCCGCAGTGCTTGCCGGAATTCTCGGTCTCGTCATCGGCCTGGTCGGCACCATCAACCATCAGGGCCTCATGCCTTGGGGCCTGGTTCTTTCCCTCGTCGCGGCGGTCGGGCTCGTCATCGGAGCTCGGGCAGCGACCCAATCGAAGTGGATCGTCGCGGGCGCGGTCATCGGTTTGCTTGGAACGATCTCGTTTTTCCTGGTCGATCCAGTCAGCGGCCAGGGTTTCGGATCCCAGTTCGGCCTGATTCCGAACAACATCCCCGGTTGGCTCTGGGCGATCGTGCCGTTTGCCACCTCCCTCGTGGTCCTCGCGTGGCCAGGACGGAACCGCCGAAGCAATAGACTGAAGACAAAGCCGACGGAAGGAAAATCGCAGTGACGTACGTCATCGCTCTACCCTGTGTAGACCTGAAGGATCGCGCTTGCGTCGACGAGTGCCCGGTGGATTGCATCTACGAGGGTGACCGCATGCTGTACATCCACCCGGACGAATGCGTCGACTGCGGCGCATGCGAGCCGGTGTGCCCCGTTGAAGCGATCTTCTACGAAGATGACGTCCCAGAGGAATGGGCCGAGTATTACACCGCGAACGTCGACTTTTTCTCCGAGATCGGCTCTCCGGGCGGTGCCGCGAAGACCGGTGTGATCCACCACGATCACGACATCATCAAAAAGCTCCCGCCACAGGGCGAAGGCGAGTGAACGCTGTAGGGCAGGACAGGTTCAATTTTCCTGACTTCCCTTGGGACTCGCTCACCGCATTCAAGCAACGAGCGGCAGCGCACCCCGACGGTCTCATCGATCTGAGCGTCGGCTCGCCGGTCGACCCGACGCCAGGCATCATCCAAGACGCACTGCAGGCATCGAGCAACGCACCGTTCTACCCGACCTGCTGGGGCACGCCCGCGCTTCGCGACGCTATCGTGGCGTGGTTCGCTCGTCGACGTCGTGTTCCTGGACTTCAGCACGAGAACGTCATGCCGACCGTCGGTTCGAAAGAAACCGTTGCCGGGCTTCCGCTCTGGCTCGGACTCGCTCCCGGCGACACGGTCGTGTTCCCAGAGGCCGCCTATCCGACGTACGACATCGGGGCCAGGCTCGCAGGTGCGACGCCCCTCGCCGAGGACGACCCCGCGCTGTGGCCGGCATCGACTCGACTCGTCTGGGTGAATTCGCCATCCAATCCCTCCGGTCGCGTCAGCAGTGCGGAAGAACTCCGCGCCATTGTGCAGCGTGCTCGCGAACTCGGGGCGATTGTCGTCAGTGACGAGTGCTACGCGGAGCTTCCCTGGAACGGAGAGCACGTCTCCTCCTTGCTCGATCCGGAAATCAGCGGCGGCGACCTCAGCGATCTCCTCGTGGTCTACTCGCTGAGTAAGCAGTCGAACCTTGCTGGCTATCGCGCGGGAATCCTCGCGGGCGGAGAAGACCTCGTACAGGCTGTTCTGGCGATTCGGAAACACATTGGTCTGATGCCGCCGACCCCGGTGCAGCACGCGATGACGGTTGCGCTCGGTGACGATGCGCACGTTGCCGCGCAACGCGAGTTGTATCGAGCACGGCGGGCGACACTGCTGCCCGCGCTCGAAGACGCAGGGTTCTCAGTGGATCACTCGGAAGCCGGCCTGTACCTCTGGTCGCGGTCGGGTCGATCGACCGAGGAGACCTTGTCGTTCCTTGCCGACCTCGGCATCCTCGTCGCGCCCGGAACCTTCTACGGCGATGACGAACACGTGAGAATCGCGATCACTGCGAGCGACGAAGCCATCGCCAAGGCTGCGCAGCGGTTGCGCAACCGCTGAAATCACGCTCAGTCAAGAGCGAAATCACACGAGAATGGGCGCTCGTTTTCGTGCCTCGCCTCCAAACCCGTAGGCTATCTTCGTGACGACGAATCAGCACTCAGGCGCAGATGCCCCATCGGCAACACTCAGCGTAGACGGGAAAACAGCCCAGCTGCCAATCATCCCAGCAGTTGATGGCAAGGCGAGTCTCGACTTCTCTACCCTTACTAAGCAGACCGGCTACACCGGTCTCGACTACGGGTTTGTGAACACCGCGAGCACGAAAAGCGCAATCACGTACATTGATGGCGACGAGGGCATCCTCCGATATCGCGGGTATCCGATCGAAGAGCTCGCGCAGTCGAGCAGCTTCCTCGGCGTTGCCTACCTGCTCATTTACGGAGAGTTGCCGAGCGAGAGCGAGCTCGAAGCATTCGACACTCGTATTCGCCGTCACACGCTGCTGCACGAAGACCTGAGGCGTTTCTTCGATTCGCTCCCTCGTGACGCGCACCCGATGAGCGCCCTGTCGAGCGCTGTCAGTGCTCTGAGCACCTACTACGCGAAAGACCACGCGGTCAACGACCCTGAGCGCGTCGAGCTGCAGACCATTCGTCTGCTCGCAAAGCTTCCTGTCATTGCGGCATACGCGCACAAGAAGTCAATCGGTCAGGCGTTCCTGTACCCAGACAACTCCTTGTCGTTCGTCGAGAACTACCTCATGTTGAACTTCGGTCTCAAAGCCGAGCCGTACATTCAGAACCCAGTGCTCTCCAAAGCGCTCGAGCGCCTGCTCATTCTCCACGCCGACCACGAGCAGAACGCATCGACCTCGACGGTTCGTCTCGTCGGTTCAACGGAGGCGAACCTGTTCGCATCCGTTTCGGCTGGCATCCATGCGCTCTCCGGCCCACTGCACGGTGGCGCGAACGAAGCCGTGCTCCAGATGCTCCGCGACATCCGCGATTCGGGCGAGGGCGTGCAGAAGTTCGTCGACCGCGTCAAGCGCAAGGAGCAGGGCGTACGCCTCATGGGCTTCGGGCACCGTGTGTACAAGAACTACGACCCCCGTGCGAAGCTCGTGAAGCAGAGCGCTGACGAGGTTCTCGAGGCGCTTGGCGTCAAGGACCCGCTGCTCGACATCGCGAAAGAGCTCGAGCAGGTCGCGCTGAACGATCAGTACTTCATCGATCGCAAGCTGTACCCGAACGTCGACTTCTACACCGGCGTCATCTACAAGGCCATGGGCTTCCCCGAGCGGATGTTCACCGTGCTGTTCGCGATCGGTCGCCTGCCTGGCTGGATCGCGCACTGGCGTGAAATGATCAGCGACCCGCAGACCAAGATCGGTCGCCCGCAGCAGCTGTACATCGGGCCTGGCGAGCGCCACATCCCGAACGACCGTTGAGCGCGAAGAGCGCCAGGCGCGGGGGAGCAGTCTCCGGCGTTCTCGACCGCTACTTCGAGATCACGTCCCGAGGGTCGAGCATCTCCCAGGAAGTTCGAGGCGGAATCGTCTCGTTCTTCGCGATGGCGTACATCATCGTCCTGAACCCGCTGATCATCGGCGGGTTCTCGACTGAGCAGGCCGCGGTCGATGTCGAGGGCAACTGGCTGCCGAATGCGCAGGTCGCTGCGGTGACGGCGCTCGTCGGTGGTCTCATGACCATCATGATGGGCCTTGTTGCCAAGGTGCCGTTCGCGCTCGCTGCGGGCCTGGGAATCAACTCCTTCCTTGCGTTCTCGCTCGTCGGGCAGATCACATGGCCAGAAGCAATGGGCCTCGTCCTCATCAATGGCGTCTTGATCGTCATCTTCGGGCTCACTGGTCTTCGGCAGATGATCTTCAACGCGGTCCCGGCGCCCCTGAAGAGCGCGATTGCGGTCGGAATCGGTCTGTTCATTGCGTTCATCGGGTTTGTCGGTGGCGGTTTTGTGCGCTCGACCGGAGCGCAAAGTCCTCCTGTGCAGCTCGGCGATGGTGGATCGATCACGACGTTGCCGACGCTGACGTTCGTGCTCGGAATCATCATCATGGGCGTGCTGATGGCACGTCGGGTGAAGGGCGCGCTGCTCATCGGCATCGCCGTCACCACGATTATCGCGATCGTGATCGAGGCGGTCGCACACCTCGGACTGGCGATCGGCGACAACACGACGGGCTGGAGCCTCACCGAGCCAGTGCTTCCGGCAACGATCGTGTCCGTTCCGGACTTTTCGCTGATCGGCAACGTTTCGTTCGGTGCCTTCGAACGCATCGGCATTCTCGGCGCCACCATGTTCATCTTCACGCTGTTGTTCATGAACTTCTTCGATGCGATGGGTGCGATGACGGGCCTCGCACGGCAAGCAGGCATCGCAACGCCTGACGGCACCTTCCCTCGCCTCAAGCGTGCGCTTGTCGTCGAGGGCATCGGCGCCGTCGCGGGCGGTGGCGCGAGTGCATCGTCGAACACGGTCTTCATCGACTCTGCTGCCGGTATCGGCGAGGGCGCTCGAACAGGGCTCGCCTCGATCGTGACCGGGCTGCTGTTCCTCGTCGCGATGTTCTTCTCGCCGCTGACGCAGATCGTTCCTTTGGAAGTCGCCTCTGCCGCGCTCGTGGTCGTGGGTGCCCTCATGATCGCGCAGATCGCGGACATCGACTTCACCGACTTCCGAATTGCGCTTCCTGCGTTCTTGACGATTGTCGTCATGCCGTTCACGTACAACATCGCGAATGGAATCGGCGTCGGATTCATCAGCTGGGTGCTGGTCCACGCGGTGACCGGCCGGGTGAAATCGGTGTCGTGGCTGCTGTGGATCGTTGCGGCGCTCTTTGCGGTGTTCTTCGCGCGAGAACCACTCACCGAGCTGTTCGCGGCGATCAATACCTAGGTCGAGGATCAAAGACGCCTGGCCGGGCGTTGATCGGTAGCGGCGACCCAAAGCACTGGCAGCCCAGCAGTATTGGCAGCCCAGAAATATTGGCAACGCAGAGTACTGGCAAGGCAGAAATACAGGCAACGCAGAAGGGCGCCGCTCCACTGGAGCGGCGCCCTTCTGCGTTGTTGCCTCCGCTGCGCGGAGTGCTGCTCGCGAGCTGAGATCTAGTGCAGCAGTGAGTTCAAGGTGATCCCTGCGCCGGTTCGAGCAAGGACCTCCACCGCACCGGTCACGGAATTCCGGCGGAACAGCAGACCGTCCTGACCGGAGAGCTCTGATGCCTTCACCTGTGACCCGGCGTTCTCACCCTGCACAATAGTGACCTTTGTTCCTGAGGTGACGTACAAGCCGGCCTCGACGACACAGTCGTTCCCGAGGGAGATGCCGAGCCCCGCGTTCGCACCGAGGAGGACGCGTTGACCGAGCGAGATCTTGTGCGTGCCGCCGCCAGAGAGCGTGCCCATGATCGAGGCACCTCCGCCGATGTCACTGCCGTCGCCGACGACAACGCCCTGGGAGATCCGACCCTCGACCATCGAGGTGCCGAGCGTTCCCGCATTGAAGTTCACGAACCCCTCGTGCATGACGACGGTGCCGGGCGCGAGGTGTGCGCCGAGTCGGATGCGGGAGGCGTCGCCAATCCGGACGCCGGAGGGCACGACATAGTCGAGCATCCGCGGGAAGCGATCGATGAGTTGCACCTGAATTCCGGCACGCTGCAGCGTGAAGCGGTTGGCCGTTGCAAAGTCCGGGTGCACCGGACCTGCATTGGTCCATGCGACGATCGGCAAGAGCGCGAAAATGCCCTCGAGATTGATGGTGTTGGGCTGCACGAGACGGTGGCTCAACAGGTGGAGGCGGAGGTAAGCGTCCTCGGTCGACACAGGAGGTTCGGTGAGCGTCGACTCGACGAGCACCGCCTCAACGGTGACTCCACGTTCGGGAATCGCGCCGGTGTTCGCCTCGATTTCGGCCGGGAAGATCCAGGGGTCGACGTCCTCTGGGCGCTTCCCGAGACTCGGAGTCGGGAACCACGTGTCGAGAACGTTCGTGCCAGATTTTGTAGCGAGGCCAAAGGCCCAAGCATGCGAAAACGTCATGGACCAAGCGTATCTGCGAAGCGATCACCCGATCAGCGGTCTAGGCTGTTGGGCATGTCTGTCTTGCCTGCCTTGAACCTCGCTGAGTCGAGCCTTGAGATCACCCGTGCCCTCTGCGATGCAGAGTCGGTGAGCGGAAACGAACAACACCTCGCCGATGCCATCGAATCGAGCGTTCGAGCGCTTGCGCATCTGGAGACCACCCGCCATGGCAACACGATCGTCGCGAAGACGAATCTCGGTCGTGAACGTCGCGTCGTGATCGCAGGACACATCGACACGGTTCCGGTCAACAACAACCTCCCGACGAAGTTCGAGACCCGCGCAGACGGCGAGTACCTGACTGGTCGCGGCACGGTCGACATGAAGGCCGGTGTTGCCGTACAACTCAAGCTGGCTGCCGAGCTGCTCGCTCCGAACGTCGACGTCACCTGGATCTGGTACGACAACGAAGAGGTCGCGGAAGCGAAAAACGGTTTGCGACTGTTGGCCATCGACCACCCAGAGTTGATGGAGGGAGATTTCGCCATCCTCGGCGAACCCTCGAACGGACACATCGAGGGCGGTTGCAACGGAAACCTCCGCTTTGAAGTGAAGACCCGTGGCGTGCGCGCGCATTCCGCACGCTCCTGGGTCGGGCACAACGCGATTCACGATGCCGCGCAGGTGCTGCAGATCTTGCAGGACTACCGTGCGCGCGAGATCACGGTCGAAGGCCTCGCCTATCGCGAGGGCCTCAACGCGGTCGGTATCTCGGGGGGCATCGCGGGCAACGTGATCCCTGACGAGTGCCGGGTGCACGTCAACTACCGTTTTGCGCCGTCGCGAACGGTCGATGAGGCGATCGCTCATGTCACATCGCTGTTCGAAGGATTCGAAATCGAGGTGCTCGACAGTGCGCCTGGGGCGAGCCCAGGGCTCGATCACCCGCTCGCTCAGGAGTTCGTTGGCGCGGTCGGTCTCGAGCCTCGGCCGAAGTACGGGTGGACCGATGTCGCACGGTTCTGGAGCCTCGGGATTCCCGCGGTGAACTACGGTCCCGGAGACCCATTGCTCGCGCACGCTGACGACGAGCGAGTTTTGATCAGTCAGATTGATGACTGCGAGCGTGGCCTTCGCGCATGGTTAAGCGCTTAAGAGCGCTGCCGTGGTGGGGGCAAGTCCTCCTCGTCTTTCTTGCTTCGCGGATCGTGACGACCGCGGTCATGCTCGCCTTCGCGGCGAACCAGGCCGAAAATGCGTGGACCGAGGCGAAGCCTTCTCTGATCGAGTACTCGACGATGTGGGACGCCCACTGGTACTTCATCATTTCGCAGACCGGGTATCCGAGTGATCTACCGCTCGATGCCGACGGCCACGTCATGGAGAACGCCTGGGCGTTCATGCCCGTGTACCCGATGCTGTGCCGGGTGCTCATGGCAGTCACTGGGATGCCGTGGGAGATCGTTTCGGTCGGCGTTTCGGTGCTCTCAGCCGCGGGGTTCTCGCTGCTGCTCTATCGCCTGCTGAGTCGGGTCGTGGAGCGTGGAGCACTGTTCGGTGTCGCGCTCGTGCTCTTCTCGCCGCTGTCTCCGGTCTTCCAGGTCGGCTACGCGGAATCGCTGCATCTGCTGATGCTCACCGCTGCCCTCATTGCGTGGATCGACCGTGACTGGCGCATGGTGCTCGTGTTGATTCCGATCATGTCGCTGACTCGACCGAGTGGGCTCGCGTTCGCCTTCGCGCTGTTGCTCGCGATGCTGCTCGAATGGAAGCGCGCAGGGCGTTGGCCGTGGACACTCGGCGCGTTCGTACGCCGCGCCTCGCTCGTCGCCTGGGGAACATTCTGGGGTCTCGCCTGGTTGCTGATTTGCGCGCTCGTGACCGGCGATCTTTCCTCGTACACCGAGACCGAGCTCGTGTGGCGCGCCGATTACATCGGGAGGACAGAACTCATACCCTTCACACCCTGGATCGCCGGGTTCACCTGGTGGTTCGGGGGAGCCTGGGGGCCGGTGTATCTCTCTGCACTGATCGCCCTCGTTGTGATTTGGTTCGCCAAGAGCCGGGGGCCCGCCCGGATGGGCGAAGAGTTGACGCTCTGGGTCGTCGCGTACCTGCTCTATCTCCTCGCGGTCTTTTTTCCGCAGTCCTCGACGTTCAGGCTTCTGATGCCTGTGTTCCCGCTCGTTGCAGCGTTCACACTCGTACAGGGCAAGGCGGCGAAGACACTGATCTTCGCGGGGCTCATCCTCCTGCAAGGAGTCTGGATTGCTGAATGCTGGCACGTCGCCGATTACGACTGGACTCCGCCGTAACCCTTATTGCCGGGTGCGCCCATTCGCTCGCGTCTCTCCACAACGGTTGGATTACGCGATTGGGCGGGTTGGCGTGGATACGAGATAATAGGACCAAGCAGAGAAAGGGGCTCCAATGGCCGCCATGAAACCACGCACAGGCGATGGGCCACTCGAAGCAGTCAAAGAGGGGCGACTCATCGTCGTTCGTGTTCCACTCGAGGGCGGTGGCAGGCTCGTTGTGTCCGTCAATAACGACGAGGCAGCAGCACTGCACAAAGCTCTCGCAGAGGTCGTTGGGGCATAACCCAATAACAGAGAATTCAGTCTCGATTGCTGAATGACCAGCAAAGAATCGAGACAAAAGCGGGCGGGCAACCAATGGTTGCCCGCCCGCTTTCGTGTGTGAAGTAATTCAGCTCGGCAGTGTCGTAATTTGCAGCAAGCCAGCTCCGGCGGGGTTGATCGCCGCGAGCACCGTCGTCGCGTTTGCAAGCTCACGCAGGAGTGCGCGAACGTCGTTGACCGTATCGTCACGTTGCGCTGGGTCGGCAACGCGGCCGTCGAGCAGTGGTCGCGTCACGAGGACTGATCCGCCTTCGCGCACGAGACTCAAGCCATGCTCGACGTACTCGAGAATCGCCGACTCTTCTGCATCGATGAAGACGATGTCGTAGCTCGCGGGGTTCATTCGTGGCAGGACGTCGCCGGCGCGACCGGTGATGAGTCGAGTTTTCGTTCCCGCGATTCCTGCTTTATGGAACGCAGCTTTTGCATGCTGCTGGGAGTCGAATTCGACATCGATCGAGGTGAGCTGTGCAAGCGGAGCACCCTTCAGGAGCCACAAGCCGCTGACACCCGTTCCCGTGCCAACCTCGAGAATTGTCTTCGCCTTCGAGGAGGCTGCGACCGATGCCAAATGAGCACCGATTGCCGGGGTGACGGGGGTGATGCCGAATTCCGCCGCTGCGTCTCTCGCTTCGATCATCGCGGGTGATTCGGTCGCGAGTTCGTTGAGATATTTCGCGGTGAGTTCAAGTCGTGTCACAGCTGTCTCCTTTTCCATGTGAAGCGTATCCGGGAGCTCGGGCACGCCTGCCTGGGCGCGCGGAAGGTTTCCCGGATTTGAGCCACGGTATTCGCCGCTGGTTTAGGCTGGGACTCGTGTCGTTCTTCTCTCTCACCCTCGACAAGCTCGTTGTCATTGGGGTGCTCGCAGCCTTGTTGCTCGGGCCGGAGCGGCTTCCTGCGTACGCGCAAAAACTCGCGGAAATCGTGAAGGGCCTTCGTGAGCTCGCAAACGGCGCCAAGAGTCGCATGCGCGATGAGATGGGTCCCGAGTTCGACGAGGTCGATTGGAAGAAGCTCGACCCGCGGCAATACGATCCTCGGCGAATCGTTCGAGACGCCCTGGTTGACTCGCCCGCAGGCGATGGCACAGCGGCTGCATCGAGCACGTCGAGCGTTCCGCAGAGCACGAATCTCGCCGGCGTGAGCCAATCACTCGCATCGAGCGGAGCGGCCACAGCTGCGGCAGCCGGAGCCGGACTTTCTGGCGCTCAGCGTTCGCGCCCTGCAACGGTGCTGCCCGAGGGGCCGGCACCCTTCGATTCAGAGGCGACCTAACGCCTCTCACCTCGATGGGGGAGGTGCGCGTGCCTTAGTTCGAAGAGCGCATCGGCAGTGAACGCCCAGCAAGACCCTGCGAGCGCCGAGCGACCTTCTTGGCGAGATCTTGGAACACCGCACTCGCGGAACTCTGCGCCTGCGAAGCGATCGGTGTGCCACGGTCGCCACTTTCACGAAGCGCGATGTCGAGCGGAATCTGTGCGAGCACGGTCGTGCCGAGACGCGAGGCAGTGGATTCGCCGCCGCCTGATCCGAACAGGTCGAGGAGCGTGCCATCCGGCATCCGCATCGCGGTCATGTTCTCGACCACGCCGAGCACGGACTGTCCGGTCTGCAGCGCCACACCCGCACTGCGCTCAGCAACGCCCGCGGCTGCAGCCTGCGGGGTCGTGACAACGAGAACCTCTGAATCCGGCAGGAGCTGGCCGAGCGAGATCGCGACGTCGCCCGTTCCAGGTGGCATATCGATCAACAGGATGTCCAGATCGCCCCAATAGACGTCAGTCAAGAACTGCTTGAGCGTTCTGTGCAGCATCGGGCCCCGCCACGAGATCGCTTGCGAGTCCGTCACGAACATGCCGATCGAGATGACCCGAACACCGAAGGCCTGGGGCGGCATCATCACTTCGCCGACGCGAGTGGGCTGCTGCCCTTCGATCCCGAGGATCGCGGGAATCGAATACCCATGCACATCAGCGTCGAGCAGGCCGACGGAGAGCCCCGCGTTTGCAATTGCGACCGCGAGATTCGCGGTGACCGTCGACTTGCCGACGCCACCCTTGCCGCTGGCTACGGCGATAACGCGTGTGAGCGAGCCGGGGCCGAACGGCATCTCGCGGGTCCCACGAATGCGTTCGATCATCGCGGTCCGGGTGGCGGGGCTCATGACGCCGAGAATGATCTCGGCGGAGGTGATCCCTGCAACACTGAGCGCGGCCGCCCGGACATCGGCCTCGATGCGATCGGAAGCGGGACAGCCGACAACGGTCAGCGCGATGTTGATGCGGGCGTGATCGCCGACGACATCGATCGATTCGACCATATCGAGTTCGGTGATGGGCTTTCGAATCTCCGGGTCGAGCACTCCGGTGAGTGCTGCCCGAACTGCATCAGGCGTGGTCAATGTTGCGACCGCTTCGTCGCGGAGTCCCCGCTTGCTTCGGTGTCGGCACGTTCGTCGATCTCTTCAAGGAGCGAGCGGAGTTCGGCTCGCATGAACTCGCGGGTCGCGACATCTTTCATGGCCATACGAAGTGCAACAACTTCGCGTGCGAGATATTCGGTGTCGTTCAGGTTTCGCTCCGCACGAAGGCGGTCTTGCTCCATTGCGACGCGGTCGCGGTCATCCTGGCGGTTCTGCGCCAGCAGGATCAACGGTGCTGCGTACGAGGCTTGCAGCGAAAGGATCAGCGTGAGGGCAGTGAAGCCGATTGCTGCGGAGTCGAAGCGCCACCAGCCGTTTTCCTCGGCGACGGAGTTGTAGATCATCCAGGCCGCGCAAAAGAGCGTCAGGCCGAGGAGAAAGCCCGGTGTGCCCATCCCGCGCGCGATGGATTCAGTGAAACGTCCGAATCGGTCGCGCGATTGACGTGGACGCAATGTCCCGCGGCGCTTCGGCGTCTCAAATTCGTTGCGAGTCTTGGGAGCTGGAGTCATTGTCCGACCTCCTGCTGAAGTCCTTCATCGAGGTCTTCGTCGTTATTTCGCCAGTCATCAGGCAAGATGTGGTCGAGAACGTCATCAATCGTCACCACCCCAACGAGGCGATGTGCGTCATCGATGACCGCGAGTTGCACGAGGTCATAGGTCGCGAGAATGCGGGTGACCTTTGCAGCGGAATCGCGCGCGTTCACCGGCTCGATCGCGGGGTCGAGCAGCGTCCCGAGTCGCTCGTTCGGTGGGTATCGAAGGAGGCGCTGGAAGTGCACCAGCCCCAGGAACCGACCGGTCGGAGACTCGTAGGGCGGCAGCGTGACGCAAACGGCTGCTGCGAGCGCTGGAGCGACCTCGTGCTTGCGAACCATAGCGAGTGCCTCAGCCACGGTTGACTCAGGGGAGAGCACGATCGGCTCGGTCGTCATGAGGCCACCAGCGGTGTCGGGTGCATAGGCGAGCAGCATCCTGACGTCCTGGGCTTCTTCGGGCTCCATGAGCCCGAGGAGGGTTTCTCCGCGCGCAATCGGCAGCTGCGCGATGAGGTCGGCGGCGTCGTCGGGCTGCATTTGATCGAGCACGTCGGCCGCGCGGTCATCGCCGAGTCGGTTCAGGATCGACACCTGGTCGGATTCGCTCATTTCCTCGAGCACGTCTGCGAGACGGTCGTCGCTGAGCTCGTTGGCGACGTCGATACGGCGTTCGCTCGGAAGATCGAGCAGCGCATTGGCGACATCGGCCGCGGGGAGCTCGCTGTAGCTTGCGAGCAGGTGCTCGGCGGAGTGATCGCCGGCGGTATCGTGCGTGACTTCACTCCACTTGGCGAAGGTTGTCGCGCCCTTGCCGAACGGACCGGTCTTCGGCTTCCTGAGGAACAGTTCGTCGATCGCCCAGTGACCCGGTTGCGATTCGATCATGGAGAGGTCTTCGATCGTCGCGTTGGAACCGTCGCGAAGCTTCACTTTTCGGCCGATGACCTCAGCGAGCAGGAGCTGTTCTCCGCCCCGCTGCTCGAAGCGGCGAAGATTGATGAGCCCGGTGGTGATGATCTGATGCCCACCGATTGAAACCACGCGACCGATCGAAAGGAACACGCGGCGTTTGCCCGTGACTTCGACGACCATGCCGACGGTTCGGGGATGTTCGTTCGCACGAGGGACGACGACGACGTCGCGGACTTTGCCAACCTTGTCGCCAGCAGGGTCAAAGACCGCGCAGCCTGCCAGCCTGGCGACGAAAACCTTTGCAGAACTCACTTGTTTAACTTAGCGCGCTCCTCGTGGCCGGAGATCATGCGCGCCAGCGCGCGACCCGATTTCTTCTGGGCGAATCTCGTGGACAACCAAGGCCGGAGGAGCCCTGCTCGCAATCCGTTCGCCGTCAGAGATGCCCCGGTGCTCTGGTGCGATCGCGTGCGAGAATACAGAGGTGAGCATGTTCAACCCAATGTCAGGACGAAGCGCAGGAGCGCTCCCGCGCGGAACCGTCGTGGGCACTTACGAGACCTACGAGGGTGCGCAGCGTGCGATGGCTCGACTCGCGAAAGCCGAGCTCGACCTGCCGGCTCTCACGATCGTCGGGAGTGACCTGAGGATCGTCGAGCAGATCACGGGCAAGCTCTCGTGGGGTCGGGTTGCGTTGAATGGCGCCTTCCGAGGTGTGATGTTCGGAATCCTGTTCACGCTGATCTCCCTGCTGCTGTTCCCGGACGCACTCACGCAGGGCGTGCTGCTCTATCCGCTCGTTGGCGTGGCGGTCGGCATGTTGCTCTCGATCACGCTGCACTCGCTGTCGAAGCGTCGTCGCACCTACGCGAGCGTGCAGCAGGTCGTTGCGGCGAAGTACGAGATCATTGCGGCGGGTGCGGTCGCGTTCAAGGCGAGCACGATCCTGGGATCCACACTGAATGCGCAGTCGGTTCCCGCCTCGGTGCCGCAGGAGCACGCACCGCAGGCGCACGACGATGCCGCTCCGGGGCATGAGCAGCCTCACGGTGACACCAGGGCATCGGACTCAGACCACATCAATCGCTGAATGCGCGGCGGCGAACACTGATTCGCGCACGGCATCGAGCAGCGTCGAACTGAGGTTCCACTGCTGCCAGTAGAGCGGTGTCGTAATCGGTGCTCCCGGGAGCTGAACCAGCGCATCGTCCAGCGTCAGTAACTGGCTCGGCAGGAGCATTCCCCACCCGAGACCGAGCGAGATCGCTCGGCAAAATTCCCCCGACGCCGAAATGATGTGGTGGGGAGCCGTGCGTTCGACTCCTTGCTGCGCCAGGAAGCGAGTCTGCAGCACATCGTGCGCATCGAAATCGACAATCGGAGCGCGCTGGAATTCATCAGCTGTGGCACCGTCCGGAAACCAGCGCCGAACAAACGATCGCGAAGCGTGCGCGGTGTACTGCATTGTGCCGATGTACTCGACGCTGCACCCTGAGACTGCGCTCGGATCCGCCGTGACCGCCGCCATCACCGTGCCCGCTTCAAGAAGGAGCGCTGTGCGCTCCTGATCGTCTCGGTGCAGCCGAAACTGCACCCGGAATCGTTCGTTCACTGTCGCGAGCGCGGGAAGAAACCAGGTAGAGAGCGAGTCGGCGTTCACCCCGAGTGCGACAACGGGTGGGAGCGACTCGGGGAGTCCTCTTCGCCGAGCGCGAGGCGTGTCTCGTATTCGAGCGCTTCGATCTGCCGAGACAAGCGCACGAGGTGCTCTCCATCGGGTGTCGCGCTCACGGGCCGCGTTCGTGAGAGTACGACCCTCCCAATGGTCGACTCGAGGGCTTTGATTCGTTGACTCACTGCGGAGGGAGTGATGTGCAGCGAGCGGGCCGCGGCATCGAGTGAGCCGAGATCGATGATCGCCTGCAGAGTTCGGAGCTGGTCGCGAGCGAGATCCATGATGACCCTTCTGAAGTTCTGCTACAGAAACGCAAGAATGATTCACTGTACTTCACCTGGTGTGGACCGTAACTTCAGAACGTGAGCCCTCAACTTCTTGCAGCCGTCAGCGGGCTCGGACTCGGATTCGGCCTGATCGTCGCGATCGGCGCGCAGAATCTCCTCGTTCTCAGGCACGGAATTCGACGCGAACACGTGCTCACCGTCGTGCTCGTTTGTTGCTTGAGCGACGCGATCCTCATGAGCGCCGGTGCCGCCGGGCTCGGGGCACTGGTCGCAGACATGCCGGCGCTTGCCAGTGCTGCGCGCTGGCTCGGAGCCGCATTCCTTGTCGTGTACGGCTCGCTCGCGATCCGCCGCGCGCTTCGAGGAGGGGAGAGCCTGCAGACTCCGGGCGCGGCGAACGCAGTCGAGGCCGATCGCCTCGGCGGCGGGGGCACGAAGACGTTGCGGAGGTCACCTACCGCTCGGGGGAGTCGTCGAGCAGCGCTCCTCAGCGTCCTCGCGATCACGTGGCTGAATCCTCACGTGTATCTCGACACGATCGTCCTGCTCGGCAGTATTGCCGCATCGCACGGAGACCACCGATGGTGGTTCATCGCGGGATCGATTGCCGCGAGCTTCGTTTGGTTTTTCGGTCTCGGCTACGGGGCTCGGTGGCTCGGAAGGTTCTTGGCCACTGAGACCGCCTGGCGTGTGCTCGACACGATCATCGGAATCGTGATGTTCGGCATCGCTCTCAGCTTGCTGGTGCCGGCGCAGTAGCGCCCGCGAGGGTCACCCCTGGCGGTGCTGCGCGATCCAGGCCTCCACGTCGGCCACCGTGCGAGGGATTCCGCGTGAGAGATTCACTGCGCCTTCCGCCGTGACCACGATGTCGTCCTCGATGCGCACGCCGATGCCACGGTACTCGACGGGCACCGTCAAATCGTCGGGCTGGAAATACAGGCCGGGTTCGATCGTGAAGACCATGCCCTCTTCGACGACGCCGTCCATGTACATCTCTCGTCGTGCCGCGGCACAATCGTGGACGTCGAGACCGAGGTGGTGGCTCGTGCCGTGCACCATCCAGCGGCGGTGGAACTGGTTCTCGGGCTTGAGGCTCTCTTCAGCGCTGACGGGCAAGATGCCCCATTCGGCGGTCTTCGCTGCAATTACTTCCATCGCCTTCGCGTGCACGTCACGGAAGACGATGCCCGGGCGGACAATGGAGAACGCGGCGTCGGCTGCTTCGAGCACTGCTTCGTACACCCGGCGCTGGATCTCGGTGAACGTTCCAGAGACCGGTAGCGTTCGCGTGATGTCGGCAGTGTAGAGGCTGTCGACCTCGATTCCCGCGTCGAGCAGGATCAGGTCACCGTCGAGCACCGGGCCATCGTTCTGAGTCCAGTGCAGAATGCACGCGTGTGGACCGCTCGCGGCGATCGTGTCGTATCCGACCGTGTTGCCGTCGATGCGGGCGCGACGGTGGAACGTTCCTTCGACGATCCGCTCTCCCCGGGTGTGCCCGGCAGCGTTGTCGAGGTCACGGAGCACGTCGACGAATCCCGCAGCCGTCGCATCAACGGCGAGTTGCATCTGCTCGAGTTCGTAGTCGTCCTTGACGAGTCGCAGCTCACCGATTGCCCGCATCAATTGCACGGAGGCGTCGCTGACGGTGCCCGGATCGGCTTCGATCAGCGAAGTGACGGCAGGGTCGGCTTCTGCGATGACCGCGCGAGTCGTCGAGGAATGCAGCGCCGATTCGAGCGCTGCGAGGTCAAAGGTCTCGACACCGAGATCCGCCGCGACATGCGCGAGTGAGGGGCGCGGGCCGATCCAGAACTCTCCGATGTCGGAGTTCGCGTAGAACTCGCTCGAATCGCGACCGGCAGCCGCGCGGAAGTACAACTCCGCGCGGTGACCGCTCTCGGTCGCCTGCAGCACAAGCACCGCGTCGGGCTCGGCATCGCTGCCCCAGCCGGTGAGATACGAGAATGCGGAGTGAGCACGAAATGGGTAGTCGGTGTCGTTGGCGCGCTGTTTCCGTGGACCAGCCGGAATCACGAGTGTCGTTCCCGCAAACTGGACACTGAGGCGATCGCGACGCGTCGCAGCTGCTTGCGCACCTGCTCGGGGAGCAGCGGGGATCGTTTCGACCCGCTCGGCCCAACCACTCGAAATGTGTTCTGAGAACGCATTCGAGGCTGGGGTCGTCGAACGGTTCTCCGTCGCTCGGGGGGCTGCTTCTTTGGTGCCTTCAGTGCTCATGGCTCTATTCTCCCACGGGTGTCACCGCGCGCAATTGGACGAGGAGCGGGCGGTGGTCGCTTCCGACATCGTCATGATCGGTCACGAGATAGGAATCGATGGGTTCCCAGTTCTGGCTTGCCAGGACATGGTCGATCGGGGTGCCGAGCCAGGAGGGGACTTCGGTTGTCCACGTGCCGAGGCCACCGGTCCCTGTCTTTGAACCAGCATCGACGCACTTCCCGAGGTCACCGCCATCGCTCGCAAACGAGCTCCAGTGGTCGAGCGTGGAGTTGAAATCGCCGCCGATGATGATGTTCGGCTCTTCGCACAGCCCCGCAACGAACTCGAGATCGGCACGCCAGTTGCGCATTTGCGTCGGGACGGGGGCTACGGGGTGGGTCGCGACGATGACCGGTCCCTCTCCGCTGGAGGGCCTCGCCACGATCGTCGGGAGTGTTCGTGTCTGTCCGACCTCGAGGTCGGTCGTGTATTCGCCAAGCGACGCCGAGATGAGGAGGGTCGTATTGAGTGCACCGTACCCTGGCTCGAACACCGTGGAGTGCACCCAGAAGGGGTTTCCGTGCTCATCCCGGAGCTTGTTCGCGATTGCGATGCCGGTCTCGCGAGTCGTCTCGGGGAGCGTGACGATGTCTGCACCCGACTCCTGTACGACATTCGCAATGGTGTCGATTCCGGGCGCATCGCCAAGCGTGTTCCAGGTCAGCACGAGAACGTCGCCGTCACGGACATCGGTGATCGGCTCTGAATCGACGCCGCGCGAAATCAAGACGCCTCCGCTCGCGAGACAGAACACGGTCAGCATCGCAACGATCGTGAGCCCGAAGGCGCGGAGCTTTTTGTTGATCGAGATGAGGATGAAAATCACCATGAGCGTGAGTGCGATCATGATCACGCCAGCACGGAGCGAGACGACCTGCGCGATGACGGGCGCGAGTTCGAGTCCGAAGAGTCCGGGCCAGCCCGAGATGAGGAGCGCCGCGGCGACAGCGAGGCAAAAGAGCACCGCGAGGATTCGAAGGAACATCGACGCAATCCTAACCGCGAGATCTATGCGCGCTGTGTGAAGCGCTGTGGAGGTTGGAGCGGCGAAGTCCCGCCTCGCAGCGCACGGGATGCGTCCATCTACGATGGGGAGATGCACTCGATTGATTGGATGTCGCTCCCAGGACCGATCGATTTGCACGCGCATTCGAGAGAGTCGGACGGCACCGAAAGCCCTCGCGGTCTTGTCACGCACGCAATCGAGGCCGGCCTTGGCGCCGTCGCCATCACCGACCATGACACCTTGAGCGGCTGGGCTGAAGCGAGCGACGCAGCGCGGGAACTCGGCATCGTGCTCATTCCCGGCATCGAGTTCTCGGCGCAAATTCATTACGCGAGTGTCCACGTCCTCGGGTATCTGCCAGACCCGGAAGCGCCATCCCTGCTCCAGGAGCGGATTCGCATTCGTGCGGATCGTGTGCAGCGTGCCGAATCGATGGTGCAGCGCATCTCCGCGGACTATCCACTGACCTGGGAACACGTGCTCGAGAGCGCTGCGGACGGAGCAACGATCGGGCGACCGCATATCGCCGACGCCTTGGTCACACTCGGTGTCGTCGCGAACCGTTCTGCAGCCTTCGAAACGATCTTGCATTGGCAGGGCGGATATTACGTACCGCATGTGGCCCCCTCGCCGACGTCCGCGATCAGGATCATTCGCGAGGCAGGTGGTGTTCCGGTCATCGCTCATCCTGGCGCGCGCGGGGCTCAGACGATGCGACGCTCCGTGTTGAAGGAGCTCGTCGACGCGGGACTTTCTGGGCTCGAGATCGAGCATCGCGATAATCCGCCCGAGGCTCGAGAATGGCTCCGTCGGCGGGCCGACGAGTTCGGGCTGTTCGTCACCGGATCGAGCGACTGGCACGGAGCCGGTAAGCCAAACCAGATGGGCGAGCACAGTACTGCTCCCGAAGTGCTCGCGCAGATCGTCGAGCAAGCATCGGGAAGCGAGCCCGTCATACCCGCACCGCGCTAAGGCCGCACCGCGCTAACCTCGCACCGCGCAAAACCCTCGCACCGCGCTCGGCATCGCAGCGCGCCCAACAGGTGTCGCTCAGCGGTCGGTCTCGGAGGCTGCGGGCTTCTCTGCCGCTCGGCGCACAACTCAACAAAAAACGCAGTGCCGAGGTCCGTCAAGACTTCGGCACTGCGTGTTCAGGTCTGTCGAAACAGCGCCCGTGGCTTACGCCGTCGGGGGAGGAGTCGGAGCTCCGCTCGTGCGGCGGCGACGGCGACGACGGCGCGTTGGCTCGCCTCCGTCGTGCGTGCCGGCGCCTTCTGCTTGACGCTCCTCTTTCGTGCTCTCTGCACCGGTGCGGCGACGCGGAGGGCGGCCGCCCTGGTCCTTGTTCGTGGCGCCGTCGCGACGAGGCTCGCGCTTTGCGGCCTTGTTCGGCGGGGTGGGGTGCAGACGACCCTTTGCATCCGTCGGGATGTTGAGTTCGCTGTACAGGTGGGGGCTCGATGAGTAGGTCTCGACCGGCTCTGGCTTGTCAAACTCGAGCGCCCGGTTGATGAGGCTCCACTTGTGCAGGTCCTCCCAGTCCACGAATGTGATTGCGATTCCGGTGCGACCGGCACGACCGGTGCGACCGACGCGGTGCAGGTACGTTTTTTCGTCGTCGGGAATCGTGTGGTTGATGACGTGCGTGACATCGTCGACATCGATACCTCGGGCCGCAACGTCAGTTGCGATCAGCACATCGCGCTTGCCCGCCTTAAAGGAGGCCATGGCCCGCTCGCGTGCCTCCTGGCTCATGTCACCATGCACTGCGGCCGTCAAGAAGCCTCGATCTTGCAGCTCTTCGGTGATGCGCGATGCCTGGCGCTTCGTTCGCGTGAAGACGACGGTCTTACCGCGGCCCTCGGCCTGCAGGATGCGCGCGATGACTTCGTCTTTGTCCATCGCGTGAGCGCGGTACACGAGGTGCTCGATGTTCGCTTGCGTGACGCCCTCGTCTGGGTCGCTCGCACGAATGTGGATCGGTCGGCTCATGAAGCGGCGCGCGAGCGCAACGACCTGACCCGGCATGGTCGCCGAGAAGAGCATCGTGTGGCGGTTGCTCGGCGTCTGAGAGAAGAGCTTCTCGACATCGGGCAGGAAGCCGAGGTCGAGCATCTTGTCAGCCTCATCGAGCACCATCTGTTCGACGTTCGCGAGCGACAGCAGGCGCTGTGCTGCGAGATCGAGCAGTCGCCCGGGTGTGCCGACAACGATCTGTGCGCCGGCTTTGATCTGTTCGATCTGGCCTTCGTAGGCCTTACCGCCGTACACCGAGACCACCTTGGTGGAGCGCTTCGAGGTCATGAGTTCCATGTCCTCGGTCACCTGCACCGCGAGTTCACGTGTCGGCACGACGATGAGCGCCTTGACTCCGGGCGCCGGATCGAGTCCGAGCGACTGGACGACGGGGAGACCGAACGCGAACGTCTTCCCTGTGCCCGTTTTCGCCTGACCGATGATGTCTTGTCCCGTCAGCGCGAGCGGGATGCACTGCTGCTGAATTGGGAAGGCCTCGGTGATGCCCTTTTCTGCAAGGGCCTCGACCATATCTGGCTCGATAGAAAGATCTGAAAAACTCAATTGTTCCGCCTGTCGGATATGCATCCGCAGGTTGGCGGACGCGGTTTGCGTGACGCTCAGCACCGTGAGTGCGAGCGCGATATGAGCTAAGCCTAGCGCGGCTCGCTGAAATTCCAGGGATTTTGGGCTCAGCTCCCTGTACGGAGTGAGGTGTGAACCTCGGCGCACGCCACTGATGCGAACGCATCAACTATGAGGAGATTGCGCTTGCCCCTACACTGTCGGAGTGGTCAAATGGCTCGATCGCACACCGCGCGAGGTGATTGCACCCCTGCTTCGTGGACGCGAGATTCGTGCCTCGCGGCCGCTGCTCGAAGACATCAAGCCCGAGCTCGGTGATTTCCTCGGACGTTTCGGCCGCTACCAGCTCACGATCCTGCAGCTCGCGGGTGTTGCGCTTCGCGACGCACCCCGGCCAGAAGACGCGGCACAACTGGTTCGCGTCGTGCGAATCGTGAGTCAACGCTTTCTCGGAGTCGAGACGATTGCAGAGAACCGGGGGTTCACCCTCGTCGAGCAGATGCGTCCTCACACGCATTCGAGCGCACGATTTGCTCGTGATGCACGCGGCGCAGACTGGTACGAGTTGCTTTTGACCCTATACGTGGCGACCGGTCTGCTCAATGATTTCTACGTTGCCTTCGCGGCGGGACTCGAAGACGAGCCGCGCGAAGAAGTGCTCAAGGTGATTCGTCTGGAAAGCGGGCACGAAGTTCTGTCCTCGCTTTTGCGTCAAGCCATGGACGACAATCCGAGGCTTGCATCACGGCTCGCGCTCTGGGGTCGCCGCCTGGTCGGTGACACGCTGCTGGAAATGTACGCAGCGATGGAGGGGCGAGACGACCAGAGTGAATCCCGGGGCTCAGACTCCGAGGTCGCGCGCATCGAACCTGCGTTCGCGAGCATCGTGGCCGAGCACACTCGCCGAATGGACTCGCTGGGCCTGACCTCGTAGGTCTCAGGCGCTGTCGCCCGAGACCTCGCACGTCTCAGGTTCGCTCGATCGTTCTCTTCTCAGAGCTCGACTCTCGGAGCCCGTCGCCGAATTCACGCCCAGATCATTGCGCGTTTTCAGTGCCACATCGGCGTCTCAGCCGGAAGAACTTATGCCTGAACGCCTGTTCGGCTTGCCTCGTACTGACGACGCGCCTCAGTCGAGAGCAGATCGCGAAGTCGCTGCTGGTCACGCTTCTCACGTGACTTCCGCAGAAGTCCCGGCACGACGGAACAGGTGACGACTGGCGCGAGGAGTCCGGCGACCCAGATCCATCCGCCGTCAGCGGTGAAGCCGAGCATTTCGAGCCCGACCCAGGTGATCGCGGTCGCAGCAGCGCCGAACGCGGGGAGCAACAGAATTCCGTAGGAGAGTCGCCCAGGGATCAGGTATCGCAGCAGTGCGCCGATGCAGGCACCGAGCACGGTGACGACGAGCAGTTCCATTACGCGACGAAGCCGATCTTGCGGCTCTTGTCCGAACCGATCTCGACGTATGCCACGAAGTTACTCGGGACCACGTACCGCTTGCCCTTCGCATCGCTCAGGGTCAGGTGCGACTTTTCGAGCGCAGCCACGACCTGAGATTCGATTTCCTGCGGGGTCGCGTCGCTCTCGAATGAGAGTTCACGAGATGAGTGCATGATGCCAATTCGAATATCCACAAGTTGAGCGTACGACAGCTTGTGGACACTTCGCGACGCGTTCGCTGACAGCAACCCGGTTTTCCAAGAAATCAGATGTCGGATGGGGTCGATACGGTACTTCTATGGGAACGGAACACGCCGAGCATGAAGGTACCGGCACACTGCCGCGCGGATTCGCCCCAGACCCGAGTCAAGAGTCAGTGCTCGCGCTCGCGCCGGGAAGCAGCGCGGTGGTGTTCGGGGCACCCGGCACGGGGAAGACCGCGTTGCTCGCGGAGATCGTCGCACGCCGATTCGACGAGGGGTGGTCGAGCGATTCGATCATGGTGATCGCCGGCTCTCGTCTCGCGGCGAATCGACTTCGAATGACCCTCGCCCACCTTGTCGAGCGCGTCACACTCGGCCCGCTCGCTCGTTCCATGCCGTCGTTCGCGTTTCAGGTGCTCAGCGATGCAGCTCGTCGCCAAGGAGCGCCCAGACCTCGGCTCCTCAGCGGCGCTGATCAAGACGCGATCATCGCTGAGCTCTTGGCCGGACACCGCGAAACGAAGCGCGGCCCGTCGTGGCCGGCGGTATTCCACGAAGAAGTCCGCGAACTCTCCGGTTTTCGCACCGAACTGCGCGAGTTCCTCGCTCGAGTCACCGAGTTCGGACTCGGCCCAGAGCAGCTGCGTGCGCTCTCGGCGCAGGCGCACAAGCCGGAGTGGGCGGCGATTGCTGAATTCGCGCGGGAGTACGACGACGTCTTGGCATTGCAGCATCGAGACGACGCAGTCCCGTACGACGCGGCGGGGCTCCTCGCTGCGGCAGCCCGCGAGATCGAGACGGGCGGCCTCGGGAACTTGCGCCTGCTCATTGTCGACGACGCGCAGGAGCTCACAGAAGGCGCTGCAAGAATCATCGCCGCGGTGCACGCACAGGGCGGGCAGGTGCTCCTGTTCGGAGACCCGGACACCACGACGGGAATCTTTCACGGTGCAGTGCCGACGCTCATGGCCGAACTGCAACAGCGGCTCGCGCTCGGGGCACCGCACGTCTTGAACCTCGTGCACCGGCACTCCTCTGGCATCCGGCAGGTGGTCGCGCGCACCTCGAATGCGATCGGCGCAGCGCTTGCCGGTCCACAACGAGGCGCGCTGGCAGGCGAAGAGGGCGGCCAGGCCTTCTCCCTTCTCGCAGAAAATAGCCCCGAAGAAACCGCGAACATCGCGAACGTTCTCCGGGAACGTCACGTCCTTGGCGGAGTGCCCTGGGACCAGCTCGCCGTCGTTGCTCGAAGCAGTGGGATCGTTCGCGGACTCAGCGAGGCTCTTGCTGCGCTTGAAGTTCCGACGAGCGCCACGGGAGCGCGGGAGCCCCGGCAGGTTCCGATCGTGCGCGACCTCATGCTTGTCATGCGGCTGGCAAGTGATCGCGGCACGCTGACCGCAGAGCACGCAGAACAACTGCTGCTCGGTCCTCTCGGGGGCCTCGATGCCATCGATGTACGGCGGTTGCGCGCAGCGCTGCGCCAGCGCGCACTTCGCGACGACGACGCTCGGAGCGCAGACGAGTTTCTTGTCGAAGCGCTTGCCGAGCCGGTTTCGCTGCTCGGTTTTCCGGGCAGAGTCGCGAAGCGAGTGCTCGCTCTCGGCGAAAGCCTGGGGAAGGCTCGCTCTGAGATTTTCGGGCTCGATTCGCACGAGGGCGATCTCGCGACCGCTGAAGAGGTGCTGTGGGGAATCTGGAGTCGAGCAGGTCTTGCTGAGTCCTGGAAAGCCGAAGCACTCGCACCCGGTGTCGCCTCCAGCGACGCACACCGTCGGCTCGACGCGGTGCTCGCACTGTTCGCGGCGGCGCAACGCTACAGCGAGCGCGAGCCTGACCGGACGGCCGCCGACTTCGTTGACGCTTGGGACGCGGCAGCCATCGTTGAGGACTCGATTGCGCCCATCGCGCAGTCGCAGCTGGTCACCGTGGGAACGCCCTCGATGCTGCTCGGGAGAGAGTTCGACACGGTTGTGGTTGCTTCCGTGCAAGAGGGAGTGTGGCCCAACCTCAAAGTGCGCGGTTCGCTGTTCGCGGTCTCTGAGTTTCGTGCAATTGTCAAGGGCGGCGAGGCTCCAAATAGTGGAGAGCCCGGGGCATTCCTGTCGACGCTGCACGACGAATTGCGACTGTTCACACAGGCAACATCTCGAGCGAAGAATCTCCTGTTCGTGAGTGCCGTGCAGAGCGAAGAGGAACTGCCCTCGAAGCTTGCCGAAGGTCTTCCGCAGTATGAGCCGAGTGTTCCTGCAGAAGCGATGTCGCTCCGAGGGCTCGTCGGTGCTCTACGACGAGACCTCTTCGAGACCGGAGATTCCGACGCGGCCGCAGCACTCGCCGAACTCACGCGAGCCTCGGTACCGGGCGCTTCTCCTGCAGAGTGGCTCGGCGTTCGAGATATTTCCACGAGCGAGGCGCTGCACACCCCGACGGCCGAGAATCCGGTGCGCGTGTCACCCTCGTCGATCGAGAAATTTACCGCGTGCCCGCTGCACTGGTTCGTGGAGACTCTCGATGTGGGTTCCCATTCGATCCCGGCTTCGATCGGCACCATCGTGCATGCTGCAGTTGAATCCGCGGAGGACTTCTCTGAGGCATCACTGCTTTCAGCGATTGACGCGCGATGGAACGAACTCGGCTTCACCACCACGTGGGGAGCGCTCCGCGAACATCGGGTGGTCGAGCAACTCGTTACCCGGTTGTCCGCGTACCTCCTCCGGATTACGGAAGGCGGCTGGCAGATCCGCGATGACGAACACGAATTGCGATTCACGCACTCGACCGGAAACGCTGTGCTCTCCGGCTCGATCGACTGGATCGAGCGCCGAGACGACGAAGCCCGGATTGTGGATCTCAAAACTGGACAAGCGATCTCGCTTGCGGAAGTCGCCGAGCATGCGCAACTTCGGGCCTACCAGTGGGCGGCGGCGAGGGGCGGAATCCCGACACTCGATGCGAGTGGGAACGTGAGCGCTCGTCTCGTGTTTCCGAAGAAAACGACCCGGGCGATCGAGATGGACCAACAGCCGATGACGAATGAAGACCTGCTGGCCTTTGAAGGGATAATCGCCGAGACCGCCTCCGGGATGTCCGGTGAAACGTTTCCTGCACATCCTGGAACCCACTGCGGAGCGAGCCACTTCGGTCGCACCAGCTGCAGTCTGCACCTGGTGCGGGAGGTCACAGAATGACCGAGGCATCGAAGCAGGAGACTGCGCCTGGCGAGGGACCTCGAGAGGTAGTGCACCAAATTTCACCCGAGATGATCGCCCAGGCGCTGGGAAAGTCATTCGCACCGACGCCAGAACAGCGGGCCGTGATCACCGCTCCACTCGAACCGGCGCTCGTGGTCGCTGGCGCTGGAAGTGGCAAGACCGAAACCATGTCGCAACGAGTGTTGTGGCTCGTTGCAAACGGGCTCGTCGCCCCCGAGCAGATTTTGGGTCTTACGTTCACAAAGAAAGCCGCCGGGGAATTGCAATCACGAATTGCGTTGCAGCTTCGGCAGCTGCGGTCATGGCAACGCGCGAACGGTATCTCGTTCGTTCAAGCGCAGAATCAAGCGCAGAATGGTGCGAATTCAGCAGGCGCCGGCGGTGGCGCGCACGCGACCAACACGTCCTCAGCCTCTGGCAGCCCATCACTGCCCGAACTCGACTTCGCGGTTCCAACGATCTCGACGTACAACGCCTTCGCCGATCGGATCTTCCGAGACAATGCGCTCATCGTCGGGCGCGACCCCAACGCCGAACTCATTGGTGACTCCGCAGCCTGGTTGCTCGCTCGTGAGGTCGCCCGAGCAAGCACGAACGAACGGCTTGCAGACCTCGATAAGAACGAGTCGGGTGTCGCTGAGCTCATCCTTCGCCTGACCGCGGCCCTTGGTGACAACGTCGTGGACGTGCAACGTCTGGCAGGGTTCGGGGAGCAACTGCTCGCGGTGCTTGACCTGCCAGAAACCGAACCGGGGGAACGCGCGCTCTCCGCGACGAAGCGCGCGCTCGTCGAACGACTGTTCTCGAGTCAGAAGAATCTCTCCGACCTGAGTGAACTCGCAGTTGCCTTCGACGAGGAGAAACGCAAACGCGGCCTTACCCAATTCAGCGACCAGGTTCGTTTTGCGCTCGCCGCTGCAGAAGCGGACAGCCGAGTGGGCGAGACCTTGCGAACGCAGTACCGAGTGGTGCTCCTCGACGAGTATCAAGACACTTCCGTCGTGCAGATCCGACTGCTGACGACGCTCTTCGCCGGCGCTCCCGTCATGGCGGTGGGCGATCCAAACCAGTCGATCTACGGCTGGCGAGGAGCGAGCGCGGAAACGCTGCAGCGGTTTGCTCGAGATTTCTCCGCCACATTGCGATTCTCGCTCACGACGAGCTGGCGGAACAGCTCCCAGATCCTTGAAGTTGCGAATCACACGGTCAAAGCGCTCCCTGCCGGTGGGGTCGACACTCTGCAGCCGAGCCCGAGTGCGGGCGCCGGTCGAGTAACGATCCGGCACGAGGAAACACTCGATCAAGAGATTGAGACGGTCGCAGACTGGGTCCTCGACCAACGTCAGCAGTCCGGTGAGATCAGTGCGGCGATTCTGCTCCGCACCAAGAAGCACATGCGCCGATTCGCAGATGCACTCGAAGCTCGGGGCATCCCCGTGCAGGTTGCTGGCGTGGACGCACTCTTCGACGAGCCGGAGATCGCCGACATCACGAGCGCGCTCCGGGTTGTTTCAGACCCCGATGCGAACAATGCTCTGTTGCGGCTCCTCGCCGGAGCCCGCTGGCGGATCGGACCAAAAGACCTCTGGGAGCTCGGGAGCTACGCGCGTCTTCTGCAGCGCCGAGGTCTTGACGGCAAGCAGTTGAGCGACGAATTGCAAGCGAAGCTGCGCGCTTCAACCGCAAGTGACGCGCATGAGTCGCTCGTCGATGCGCTCGACGAACTCAGCCGAAATACTGGTGGCGCTGCGGTGCTCGAACGCTTCAGCGAGCAAGGACTCCTTCGGATGCAGGAGGCGGGTCGGCTGTTCGCGGACCTTCGACGCCATGCCGGTCTCCCGCTGATCGAATTCATTCGACTCGTCGAACGACGACTCCACCTCGACATCGAACTCGCGGCGAACCCCGGTCGCCGGCGCGGTCGCGCCAACCTCGATGCGTTCCTCAGTGAAGTACAGAGCTTTACTGCCTCCGACTCGCTCGGAACCCTCGGATCGCTCGTTTCCTGGCTCGACCGCGCGGAAAACAGCAAAAGCGAAATGCAAACACCGAGTGTGACGCCCGCGCCAGGGGTCGTTCAGATCTTGACCGTGCACGGCGCGAAAGGTCTCGAGTGGGACGCCGTGGCAGTGCCGTGTCTCGTGAACGGGAGCTTTCCGACTTCTTTGAAATTCATCAACGGATGGCTCCGGCTCGGTGAACTCCCGTATGAGTTCCGAGGAGACCGCGACGCTCTGCCTCAGTTGCAGTGGCGTTCGCTCGCGACTCAGCACGAGGCGCACGACGCGATCACGCAACTGCAAGAGCAGAATAAGGCGAATGCGCTCGAAGAAGAGCGCCGTCTCGCATATGTCGCGTTCACTCGTGCTCGTCACTCCCTCTTGTTGAGCGCATCGACCTGGAGTGTCAACGTAAAACCGCACGCACCCAGCATCTTCCTCGAGGAGAGCGCGGCGCTTCTCGGGCAGGAACTCCGACCGGAACCCGAAAAGGGCGCTGAAAACCCGGTGAGTCTCGAAACTCAGGTCGAAGTCTGGCCGAGGGATCCGCTCGGCAAGCGGCGTGCTCGCATTGAAGCAGCAGCGCAGATGATCGCAGAGCAACCCGACAACGCACCGCATCGCTGGAGCGAACTTGTCGATCGTCTCCTCGACGAGCGTGCACGCAATGAGCGCAACGAACAGCATCGCAATGTTCCAGAGCGAATCGCTGCCTCAGGGTTCAAAGACTGGGTTGCTGACCCGCTTGCCCGTGCCTCCGTTGCCGCGCGCCCGCTCCCACAGCGACCATTTCGAGCGACCAGGCTCGGCACGCTGTTCCACGAATGGGTAGAGACCCGAGCGACGTCGTCATTCGGCCTCAGCGATCACGATCCGGACCTGTTTTCGACGGACGTCGACGATGAAGAACTCGTGGCGGTCGACGGCGCACGACTCGCAACACTTCGGGCGACATTCGAGCGATCGAAATATGCCACTCTGACCCCTCTTGAAACCGAGATCGAGATTCATGCGCTCTTGGGTGAGCAAGTTGTCGTGTGCAAGCTCGATGCGGTGTTTGCCGAGGGTGACGGGATCCTGGTGGTCGACTGGAAGACCGGCAAGCTTCCTCAGAGCGATCACGACCTCGCGGAGAGAGCCGCGCAACTCGCGCTCTACCGGGTTGCGTACTCGCAGTACAGCGGACGGGCACTCGAGGACATCTCCGCGGAGTTCTACTTCGTCGAATACGACACGATCATCCGCCCAGATGCGCTGATGACCGAATCCGAACTCACTGCGCTCTGGGCAACGACAACTCGACGCATTCTTGGAGAACGACCGTGAACGAAGACTGGATCGAGCACCGTCGAGCCGGAGATCGCGAACGACTCGGATGGCTGGTTCCCGCGGGCGAAGGCTTCGTCGCGGTGAATCTCCTCGGCCGCCCGATCACGGGAGAAATGGACTGGCTTTCGGCAGAAGAATCACTCGAGCACGCTGGCATCGGGTACTTGGCTGATCAGTTCACTCTGGTCGATGAAGTCGGCACCGCGATTGCGGTTCGAATTGTCGAGGTCTCAGAACACCGAATCACGGTGAAGAGCGAAGATTTCGGCGACATACGGGCGCAGCAGGAGTTCTTCCATCTGTCATTCCCAGCGCCTGCGAACCTTTTCCCAAGGGAGCGCTGACACGACAAGACGCCCGACGGCACAGACGCATGGAGCCACGCCTACGGTCGCATGGAGCCGCGCCTACGGTCGTGTGGACCCGCGCCTACGGTCGGTCTGGAGCCACGCCTACGGCCGTCGAGTCTCGTCCTCGCCGTCACGTGCGCGATCGTCATCGTTGGTGTGATTGCCGTCGCTGCCGCGGGTCTCGTCCAGCGGGGCGATCACCGCTGTTTCCACGGCATCCGCAGGCGCGGAATCGGGAGCCGAAGCGCGCTGTGCTGGAGCCGCTTGCGGCCACTGCGTCTCTGCGTCCTCGAACTCGAAGCCCGACTCGACGGGCCCCGTCGCGCGCGTTCCCTGCGACTCGGAGCGCTGCAAGAGCTCTTTGACATCCTGCAGGTCCATGGTCTCGAAACGCTCGGCCGTGATCGCGACACTCTCATCACCGTCGACACGGTCGACGAGTCCGGCCAGCATGCCTCGAGCATCGGCAACGATCTCGGCGTCGGCGGAGTCCACGCCATGCAGCAGCCACTTTGCGATCTCCAGTTCGGCGTGCAACATCGCGCGTCGTCGAAGTTGCCGATCAGCGCCCCCGCGGGCGTCCGTGTATGCGGCGAATGCGGCATCAACGCTCGCGAACTGTTCGCTCCCGAGAAGGAAATACAGATCGCGAGCCGGATCTCCGAGCGCGAGGGCGTGCCAGTTGGTGATTCCCGCGACGCTGTCCTGGTCGCGGTGGAGCGCAGCAGGCTGCATGTCGCCGTGGACGACGACCGGTTTGAACTGCCAGAGTTCGCGGTCTTCGGCTGCTTCCTCCCAGCGCTGCAGCAGTTCCTTCGGAACGTGCCCCGTGGCGGCTGCCCGATCGAAGATCGTAAACAGATCATCACGAATTTCGGAAACCGAACGGTGGCTGAGGCCCGCATCCGCGATGATGCTGGTCGGCAGCGAGTGAATCGCGGCGATCGCGTTCCCGACCGCGGCGGGGAATCCGGGGTGGCGAGGGGAGATGTCATCGAGGCGCGCTGGAACTCCGCCGAGTCGTGTCGTCACGACGACGGAGGTGCGCTGAATTGCCGCCTCGCCGAGGGCCGAAGGGACACTGAACGGAAGACGCTCTCGCGCTCCGGCAGTGAGTGCCTGGAGGGCACGTGATTCGCTCAGCCATCCAGAGAGCGCTCCGGGGGTGCGGGGGACGAAGGCGCGAAGCGTCTCGCCCTCGGCCGTTGTCAAGGCAACCACATCGCGTTCGGCATCGCTGCCGTCGTCCACTGCGCCAACAATCGAAATTCCAGGCACTGCTGTCGTTGCGAGCGCGGCTAGAGTGAAAGGATTCGATGCCATGCTCAACAGGCTAGTTGCCCGAGTTCCGGCTGGACTGCGCCACGCGCTTGAGTTTGCTGACAGCTGTGGCAAAAGTGGCAATCTGCGCGAGCAAAGAGGAGGACTGGGTGTTTCCCACATTTTCGCGACCCGGCATCAATCGCTTCGCTGAGGCCCGAGCGGATGCCGACGTCATTGCGAAGGCGATGGAAGATCCCCGCACTCGAATTCTCATGATCCGCGAGGAGCACGCGCCCGTCCGTGGTGCTTCCCTCGTCTGGGTCTCTCCGAGTGCAGTCCCGCAGGACGCGCAGCTCTCTTTGCTCGGCCGCACCGATCTTGCTCCAGAGCAACGAGCGCTTGCAGATTCGGGAACCTCGGCCTCGATCAGCGCTGACCCATCGGGAGCGTCGGGCGACGCAAATCTCCTCTTGCTCGCGGAGGTCGCGGCACACACTGAGGCACCCGAAGGCTCCGAATGGCAGACGCTCCGAGTGATCGGGTCGCTCCTGCACGCTGAGGACTCCAGTGCATTTGTCGCGGGGCTGGCGCTTTCGCAGTGGCACCAGGCGAACCGATTCAGCCCGCACGACGGGAGCATGACTTCGCTGACCCAGGCGGGGTGGGTGCAGCGTGACGAAACTGGCCGTGAGATCTTCCCTCGCATGGATCCTGCAGTGATCGTCGCAGTCCACAACGCTGACGATTCGAAGATTCTGCTCGGGAGAAACGCCGCTTGGCCCGATGATCGTTTTTCTTTGTTCGCGGGATTCGTGGAGCTTGGGGAGTCGCTCGAGGCGACCGTGGCGCGAGAAGTTTTCGAGGAGTCCGGGATAGCCGCCGACCGCGTGCAATACGTTGCCTCGCAGCCGTGGCCGTTTCCGCGGTCCATCATGATCGCATTCGAGTGTGTCGCGGCGAATGAAGACGACGCCCGTGCCGACGGTGAGGAAATTGTCGAGGTTCGATGGTTCACACGCTCCGAGCTGCTCGCAGGCGATGGCTTTGCGCTTCCCGGACCGACGTCGATCGCTCGATTCGTGATCGAACGCTGGATCGCCAGGGGAGCGGACGCAGAGGGTCGAGATGACGAAGGTCAGCCGGAATGAAGCCCGAGGACCTGCTCGCCGGGCTTGACGACCAGCAGCAGACCGCGGCAACTGCGCTGCGCGGGCCGGTTGCGATTCTCGCAGGCGCAGGCACGGGTAAAACGCGAACGATCACGCATCGCATTGCCTATGGCGTTGCGGTCGGTGTCTTCGAAGCGAACAAGGTGCTGGCGCTGACGTTCACCTCGAAAGCTGCTGGTGAGCTCCGGTCGCGGCTCTCGGTGCTCGGGGCACCCGAGGCCGCGGCACGAACGTTCCACTCAGCAGCGCTTGCGCAGTTGTCGTACTTCTGGCCACGCCTGGCCGGAAATCGGATGCCGGAGATCATGAGCCAGAAGTCGCGGCTCATCGCCGATGTCGGGCAAAAACTCCGGCTCCCGCTCGATGTGCCGACAATCCGTGACATTGCCTCGGAGATCGAGTGGAGAAAAGCGAACTCGCTCACGTTCGATGAGTACAGTCTGCGAGCCAGGACGAGAGCATTGCCACCGCGGCTCACGCACGAGCAGATGATGGACATTCAGCAGCAGTACGAGTCGATCAAAGACGAGCGGCGAATGATCGACTTCGAAGACATTCTGCTCGCCTGCACGGGCATGTTGCTGAACGAGCCGATCGCTGCCGATGCGGTGCGCTCGCGGTACCGATACTTCATGGTCGATGAGTTCCAGGATGTCTCGCCGCTCCAGCACGCGCTCCTGGATGCGTGGCTCGGCGGTCGTGCCGATCTCTGTGTCGTGGGTGATGCCAGCCAGACGATCTACTCCTTCACCGGAGCCACCAGTCGCTACCTCCTCGACTTCGCGGAGTCGCGCGCGGGTGCGAAGGTGATTCGGCTGGAACAGAACTACCGTTCAAGCGCCCCGATCGTGGGAATCGCGAATCGTTTGATGCGCGGTCGCCCGGGCGCACTCGAACTCCAGGCAGCGCACGAGGCCGAGGGGCCAGAACCGACGATCGCAGCGTTTCCGAGCGATCGTGACGAGGTGACTGCGGTTGCGGCGGCGGCGAAAACGCTCGTCGCGCAGGGAATCAGCCCGAAGTCGATCGCGGTGCTCACTCGCATTCATTCGCAAACGCCCGCGCTCGTCGACGCTTTCGCGAAAGCGGGACTCTCGACGCAGGTTGCGGGTGCTGTTCGGTTCTTCGAGATTCCGGAAGTGCAACGCGCAATCATGATGCTGCGTTCAGCGCCGGCAACGAAGGCGCCGCTCTTCCAATCGGTGATCGATATCGTCCAGGAACTCGGGTACACACACGAAGCACCCGAGCAAGTCGGAGCGGTCCGAGCCCGCTGGGACGCCTTGAACGTGCTCGTGCGGCTTGCCGACGAAGCACCAGAGGGCACGACCGTTGCGAACTTCGCCGCTGAGCTGCTCCGTCGCAAGGAACTGGAAGATGATCCGAGTCCCGAGACTGTGACCATTGCGACGTTGCACGCGGCGAAGGGTTTGGAATGGGATCACGTGTTCATCATCGGGATGGTCGAGGGGTTACTCCCGATCTCGTATGCGAGCGGGCTCACGGGAATCGACGAGGAACGTCGCCTTGCATATGTTGGCGTGACCCGGGCTCGGAAATCGTTGCAACTGTCGTATTACTCGAATTCTGCGGGCAGGCCGCAGGAGCCGAGTCGGTTCTTGAGTGAGATGCGCAGCCGCACTCCGGGTGGGGAGCCGCAACGCGCACGGTAACGGTGTTCGTGGCGCGGTCGAGCGACCAAATGGTGCCAGCCTGCAGTTCTGTTGATGCATGATCTCGGTGCATCCGTGACAACGCCTCAAGTGCGGCGACGATCAAGGAGGACGCGAGGGCAACCGTTGTCGGGCGGAGCGAGATGGGTTCACGGCGGAAGTACGCTTTCGAGGACGCCGGATCCTGGTCTCGCTGATGCATTTCGAAGCAGCGCTCGCAGGCGCCCCTCCCTGGAAACGTGACCGGCCCGATCCGCACGATTTGATCGCCAATGGTGACCGGGAGATGCGGTCGGTCCTGAAGGAGCGCGTGCTGCAGGTCACTAGCCGGGATCTGCCAATCGGCGATGTACACCGTGCACTCCGGCTGTTTTGCCTGGACGTCGTGGTGCTCGGCATCGAGGAGTCCACGAACGGTAGACGAGAGCGTTCCCGATCCGTGCAGCAGATACTTGCGATTCGATGACGCGCTCGGCAACAGTGCTCTGGCGCAGGTCGCGAGGAACGCATCGGTTGCCCGGCGTGAGCCGAGGATCAACTCGAGTTCACCCCGCACGGCGCCTTTGCGAAGCGCGAACAACGCGCGCTCGCTCTGATCGGAGAGCGAGGGGAACTCAGCGAGCGTTGTGTCTCGCCCGATGCGGACGTGTGTTGGGCTCAGCCAGAGCAGCGGGATTTCAGGATCAAGTCGGAACATTCCCGCATCATGCAGGGTGCCGCCAGCCGTCCCCCGAAGTTGTCCACAAGCGTGACCTAGTCAGCGAGCACCCGGGTTCGAATCGTCCTCGTCGGTGGCGGCGCCGTCTGGCTCTTCAGTAGTGGGTACTTCACCAGCTGACTCTTCTTCAGACGACTCCTCAGCGACCGAGTCGTCGCTGGCGGCTGAGGTATGACTCGAGACTTCGGGAGATCCTCCCAGGTCGTCGAAGTCCCCGGCGAGCAGCGCGTCGAGGGCGCGATCCATATCGTCTTGTTCGGGAGTTTCTCCACGCAACTTTGCGATGACCGAGCTCGCGTCATCGATATCGTCCGAGGTGGGAAGCAGATCGGGATGTGCCCACAGGCTGTCCCGGAGTTCTGGGCCGACAGCTTCGGTGACGGTGTTCCAGAACGCGGCAGCCTCACGGAGCCGACGCGGCCGCAGTTCGAGTCCGACGAGCGAGCCGAGGGCTTTCTCTGCTGGACCTCCGCTTGCACGCCGACGTCGAACGGCCTCTGAGATCGCATCGCGCTTCGGCAGACGAACGCTTGCGCGCTCGGTGACGCAGTCGACCCAGCCCTCGACGAGCGCGAGCGTGGTCTCCAGTTTCGCGAGTGCCTCTCGCTGCTCTTCGGTTTTCTCCGGAATCAGGCTGCCGTCCGTGAGCGCCTGTCGCAATTGCTCAGGGTTCTGCGGATCGAAGTCGACTGCAAGGCTCTCGATTCGTTCCATGTCGATGTGCAGTCCTGCTGCGTACTCGCGAATCGAGGTGATCATGTCGAGTCGGAGCCAACGTGCGTGGCGGAACAGTCGTGCATGCGCGAGTTCACGAACCGAGAACCAGAGATTGACCTGGTCCGCGGGGATCTCGAGGCCCTCGGCGATGGGGAGCAGATTGACCGGGAGGACTGCGCCGTCGTCGAGGAGCGGAATTCCGATATCGCCAGCCGATACGACCTCACCCGCGAGACCACCAATGACTTGGCCGAGCTGCATCGCGAAGAGCGTTCCGCCGAAGCCGCGCAGGACGTTCTCGGCGCCGCTCAGCATCCCCTGAGCCTCTTCCGGTGCGTTCTCACGCATTGCAGTTGCAAGCGCGCCAGCGATGCTCTCGGCGACTGGCTGCGCCATCTCAATCCAGACCGGTGCGGTGCGCTCTGCCCATTGCTGTCGACTCAGCAGGATGAGTTCGTCGCCGGCCGAACCGATCTCCGTCGCCTCGGAAATCCAAAGTGCTGCAACGTGCGAGGCGCTCTTGACCTGTTCGCGTTGCTCATGGGTCACAGATCCAGGATTCGCGCTGATCGCACGGTTCGCCTGCTGCGTCGTGATCGACCAGTCCACTTCACCAGTGGAGTTCTGGAGCGCGTGCTGGAGCTGGAACATGATCGACTGGAGCGCCGCCGGGTCGCTCGGCATTCCTGCAGCTCCCGCGAGCTGGCTCGGGTCGAACCCGGCCTCTCCGCTGAGGAACTTTCGCAACATCTCGCGGAGTTCTTCTTCAGATTCATCTCGTTCAGCCATGCCACTACGCTAGCCGGAGCGAGGATTCTTCGAGAAGAATTCCGCTTCAGGAGACTGCGCCGATGGCGAACACTTCGCCAGTTCTAACGCCGAGGAGAACTATGGTCTTTCCGCCACGTCGCGCTGCGCGTGCCAAAGCTGCGGGTTGGACAGCGATGCTTGCGTCGATCATCGCCACGCTCGCACTCGCCTTCGTTCCCTCGCCCTATGTCGTTGAACTCCCCGGGCCGACCTTCGATGCGCTCGGTTCGACGGAATCCGGTCCGCTCATCGAGATCGAGGGGCAAGAGACCTACGAAACCGACGGCGAGCTTCGATTGCTCACGGTCTCGCTCATGGGAAATCCGAGCAACGCATTGACCTGGGTGCAGGTGGCAGAGGCGTACCTTTCGCCATCACGATCATTCCTTCCGATTGACCTCGTCTACCCTCCGGGAACTGACGTCGAACAGTCGAACGAACAGGGTCAGATCGAAATGCAGAATTCGCAATCCTCAGCGATTGCTGCTGCGCTCCTGCACGAAGGCTTCGAATTCGAGGCCGACGTCACCGTTGCGGACATCATTCCCGGCCTTCCCGCAGAGGGTGTGCTCCAAGCCGAGGATCGAATCCTGACCGTCAACGGCGCACCGGTGTATGACGCGTATTCGATTCGCACCGCGATTGCAGAGCGAGGCAGCGGTGTGGCAAGTGACGTCGAATTCGTCAGAGACGGCGAAACCCAGACCGTTTCATTGACCCCTCGCGATGAAGACGGCGCGCTCGTGATCGGCGTCTATCTGCAGAACGAGTTCACGTTCCCCTTCGACGTCACAATTCAACTTCCGAATGTCGGAGGCCCGAGCGCAGGCATGATGTTCGCTCTCGGGATCATCGATTCGCTGACTCCCGGCTCGCTGACGAACGGTGAGCACTGGGCTGGCACCGGAACGATCACTGCGCAGGGTGACGTCGGTCCAATTGGAGGCATCGTGCAGAAAATGTACGGTGCTCGAGACGCGGGGGCTGAGTACTTCCTCGCCCCGATCGCCAATTGCAACGAAGTGGTCGGAAACATTCCGAGCGGGCTCGAAGTGTTCGAGGTCACGACGCTCGACGATGCGATCCTCGCGATCGAGACGGTCGCCAGCGGGGGAGACCTCTCGGACCTGCCGCGGTGTGCGGCGGTCGTGCCGTAACGAGAACCTTCGGAATCGGAACGCTCGAGAGCCTGGAGCGCATGCCCTGAGCGGAATTTGTTGCAATGAGTCGTCGCTCGCCCTGCTCTCGCCCGGTAGACTGGGGAAATCCCCAACCTCTGCCTTTTAGGGAGCATGTGTGTCTGAAACATCCGCAACAACGACGTCTGCGCCGCGGGGGCGTCGATCACCACTGGTGATCACCCTCGCGATTGTCGCGGCGATCCTTGTTGGGTTCTACTTTATTTCCGGCTTCCTCGCCGACGTATTCTGGTTCGATCAGCTCGGATTCCTCGGCGTCCTGCAGACCCGTTGGATCTCGATCGGAGTAATGTTCGCGATCGGTTTCGTCGCGATGGCTGTGCCACTGTGGCTGAGCATCCAGGTCGCGTTCCGTGCACGTCCTGTGTACGCCCAGTTGAACTCGCAGCTCGACCGGTACCAGGAACTCATCGAGCCACTGCGTCGCGTCGCGATGATCGGTATCCCGATCGTGTTCGGCCTGTTCGCAGGTGTCGCGACCTCAAGCCGTTGGGAATCAGCGCAGTTGTGGCTGAACCGACAGAGCTTCGGCGAGGGGCAGGTTGACGCGCAGTTCGGTTTGAACGTCGGCTTCTACGTCTTCGAGCTGCCGTTCTACCAGAGCGCGGTCGCGTTCATCATGAGCATCCTCTTCGCCTGCGCCGTTGCGACTTTGGCGACGAGCTACCTCTACGGAGCGATCCGGATCACCGGTCGCGACGTTCGCATCGCACGCGGCTCACGGATTCAGCTCGCGGTGCTCGCAGCGCTCTACATGGCCGCGCTCGCAGCTTCCATCTGGCTCGGCCAGTACGCCACTGTCGTGCAGAGCTCGACCGGTGGCGATGTGCCGACAGGTGTCGGCTTCACCGAAGCGAATGCAATCATCCCTGGGCAGCAGATCCTCGCGGGTATCGCAGCGCTCATCGCACTGCTCTTCATCGTGACCGCAGTGCTCGGTCGCTGGAAGATCTCGCTGGTCGGAACGGCACTGCTCGTCGTCGCCTCGCTTGTGGTCGGCCTCGCTTACCCCGCGCTGATTCAGCGATTCCAGGTACTGCCGAGCGCGCGTTCGCTCGAGTCGGAATTCATTGAGCGCAACATTCAGGCGACGCAGACCGCCTACGGCGTCGACGGCATGATCGAAGAAACCTACGACGCGAAGATCACCGCAGAAGCCGGTGCGCTTCGGGATGACGCAGCGACGACGACCAACATCCGTATCCTCGACCCCGCGCTCGTCACGGAGGCATTCGCAAACCTCCAGGAGTACCGCCAGTACTACGGCTTCCCGGAGATCCTTGACGTCGGGCGCTACGAAATCGATGGTCAGGTGCAGGACACCGTGCTCGCAGTGCGCGAGCTCGACCCCGACTTCATCGAGGGTCAGAGCTGGTACAACTCGACCATCGTCTACACGCACGGGTTCGGCCTCGTCGCCGCATACGGGAACCAGCGCGGCACCGAAGGCCAGCCGGTCTTCATGCAGTCGGGAATTCCGCCGGAGGGCGAACTCGGTGAATTCGAGCCGCGGATCTACTTCGGTGAGTCCAGCCCCGAGTATTCGATCGTCGGCGGAAACGACCGCGATCTCGAGCTCGATTACCCGCTCGACCAGGACAGTGAAGAGTCCAGCAACGCCTATTACACCTTCGAGGGTGACGGCGGACCGAAACTCGACAACGTGCTCAAGCGACTGATCTACGCGATCAAGTTCCAGAGCGAGCAGATTCTGTTCTCGGATGCAGTAACGGACGGCTCGCAGATCCTGTACGACCGCGATCCTCGCGAGCGTGTCCAGAAGGTTGCACCGTTCCTGACGCTCGACAACGACACCTACCCGGCAGTCGTCGATGGGCGAATCGTCTGGATCGTTGATGGGTTCACGACCTCGAACATGTATCCGTACTCGAAGCAGATCGACATGTTGACGGCCATCAGTGACACCTACAACAACCCGCAGGCGGTGCTGAGCGAGACGATCAACTACTTGCGCAACTCCGTGAAGGCTGTTGTCGATGCGGCTGACGGTTCGGTGACCCTCTACGCCTGGGACATCGAAGATCCGATCCTGAAGGCTTGGATGCAGATCTACCCCGACACAGTGAAGCCGATGGAAGAGATGTCGGGCGAACTGCTGAGCCAGGTGCGGTACCCCTCAGATCTGTTCAAGGTGCAGCGCTACATTCTCGGCGACTACCACGTCAACGACCCGGGCACGTTCTACTCGGGTGATGACGAGTGGGTCACCCCGAACGAACCGACCGCAGATAACAACGAGACCGCTCGCCTGCAGCCGCCGTACTACCTGACGATGAAGGTCGGTGAACAGGATCCGGCATTCACGATCTACAGCACCTTCATCCCGAAGGATGGACGGAACGTGCTCTACGGCTACCTCTCGGCGAACGCCGACGCGGGAAGCACGCAGGGTGAGATCGCCGATACCTACGGTCAGCTGACCTTGCAACTGCTGCCGAAGAGTCGTTCGATCCCTGGCCCCGGTCAGGTGCAGAACACCTTCGACACCGACGACACGATCGCGATCGACCTGAACATCCTTCGTGAGGGTCAGTCGAACGTCGAACTCGGAAACCTGTTGACGCTCCCAGTCGGTGGCGGTCTGCTGTACGTGCAGCCCGTGTACCTGAAGTCGACCGGTGCGACCTCGTTCCCAGTGCTTCGAAAGGTGATGGTTGCTTTCGGAAACAACATCGCCTTCGAGGACACGCTCGACCAGGCGCTCGACGCGCTGTTCGAGGGTGACTCGGGAGCGGCGGCGGGCGATGAGGACATCGTGCCCGGCACCGACCCCGATGATTCAGAGGGCGTGCCCACGGATCCTGAAGGTGAAGGCACTGGCGGCGCAGAAATGTCACCGGAGCTGCAGCAGGCGTTGAACGAGGCCTCGCAAGCACTGCAGGATCGTGAAGACGCATATGCGGCAAACGATCTCGTTGCTGCTGCTGAGGCGGACACGCGACTGCAGGCCGCGATCGCGAAGGCTCTCGAGCTTTCCGAATAGCAGGTGTGGAGCCGGACGCTAAGGCCGGTCACAGTGTGACCGGCTCCAGCGAGACGAAGCAGGGCCCGAGCAATGCTCGGGCCCTGTTTCATTGAGCGAGCGTGATCGAATCCGGATTGCGAGTGTGCTCCGACCCGTCTCGAGCCGCCTCGATTTGCGCTCCTTCTGCTTCACACGTATAGTTAATTCTTGTGCCGCGGGGTGGAGCAGTTCGGTAGCTCGCCGGGCTCATAACCCGGAGGTCGCAGGTTCAAATCCTGTCCCCGCAACGATACGCGAGAAATACATCGCGGCACGAAGCCCCAGAAATCAATGATTTCTGGGGCTTTTTCGTGTTCTCGCGGCTCGCGCTCAGGCGTGTTCCACGGCGTAGGTGATCCGTACCAAGCCGTCGTCTGGGGTCGAATGATGTCCGAGAAGCGTCAGAAGGACATCGTCGGGGAGCGCGCCGAAGAGCTTCGCGCCACTGCCGATGAGCACTGGTGCGATCGAGACTGTGATCTCATCGACGAGCCCGGCGGCAAGGCTCGCCTGCACCACGGTGCCGCCATCGATGTATACCTCGCGCGCGCCAGCGTCGTTCAGCATGGTGGTCGCTTCGTCGAGCGAGCGAGCCACGCTCGCGTGGGGAGATTGCTGCAAGGTTGTGCTGAGCACGATGACTGTCAGTTCGGCAAACGGCCAGGCTTCGAAACCGAGAACGGTCTCGTAGGTGGTTCGACCCATGACAACCGCGTCGATTGCGGGAATGAACGTCTCCCATTCGAGACCCGGCGTTTCGCTGGCGGTGGCCTGGTGCGAGCGAGCGACAGGGTTCGTCAGCCAAGTGAGATCGCCGTCGGGCTTCGCAATGAAGCCATCGAGGCTCGTGCCGATGAACACACGACCTCGCCAATTCCGGACAGACATGTGTGCTCCTTTGTGACGTCACTCGACCGCGACTAGGAAAATCTTCGCGGAGACCACTGACATCGTTCGTTCGCACGCGGTCACGTTCAGCGGGTCACATGCCTGCTATTCCGCGAAGTTGAGCGCGCCGTCGAGTCCCGACTTCTCGAATGCTGCAGTGACCTCGGCGATCATTTCGGCGTCGGGTTCGGAGCATTCCACGCGGGTGACCACTTTCCCATCCGTGATCACGTGGGTGACGCCGATCGAAAATTCTTCGGAACCGAACTGCGGCGCGATTGCATTCAGGAATACCGCGAATGCTGGCGACGGGGTTTCATCGGTCGCGATCCGTACCTCGTTGAATGCTCCGGTGCTCTGCGACCAGTCGAGGGTCCACCGTACTGGCCCGATCGACTCTTCGAGCGGGGCGCCGGCGGTCAAGGCTTCGACCTTCGCAACGAAGTCTGCGTAGGCCTCTGGGTCGGAGAAGCTCGTGATCGCCGAGGGCTTCTCGACGCTGACGAACAGTGAGACCTGCCCGGAGCGAGTGAGCATGTCGGCGATCGCGTTCCATCCCTCAGCGGTAATGAGGTCCCAATCATCGGAGTACACCTCGGCGCGAGAGTCTGTCTGCACGCTCCTGACGGTGCACGGCTCGAATCGTTCGACCGGAGCGATCGAGGAGAGCACGTCGCTGATCTCCGTTGTGGTGGTGCCGGCTGCGAGAGAGACGGAGAGCGTGCAGTCGGGGGAGACGTTGATCCGTGATTCTCTGATCGAAGCCGTGACCTCACCGCGATCACCGACTACGTCGGCAAGCGCTGGAATCGCTCTCCACGATGCGATCGTCATGGACGAACAGCTCGTGAAAATCACTGCGATGACCGCGATCAGCGCGGCCGCCACCACGATGCGAACGATGCGACGACGCGCGGGTGATCGTCGAGCCGAGCGGTCTGCCATTCCAACAACCATGCATGCCTCCTGAGATGCACTGTAGTTGCGAACGAAGCGAACTTCGCTGGGAAGACGGCTATCGGTCGAGCGCTTGCTCAAGTCGCTCGAGCTTGCCGTCGAGCTCGCCGCTCGCGCCAGGGCGGATGTCCGCCTTCATGACGAGCGAAGCCCGGGGACTCGCCTCCAGCACAGCGTCGGTTGCCCGGCGGATCACATCCATCACTTCGTCCCAGTCGCCCTCAATGGTCGTGAACATCGCATCCGTGCGGTTGGGGAGTCCTGACTCGCGAACGATGCGGACGGCTTTTGCAACCGCGTCGTGCACGGATCCGTCGGGTTCTGAGATCGAAGGGGCAACAGAGAAGGCAACAAGCATTGGTGGGTCCTCGCATTTCCTTGGCGTCGTTCGAGTCTCGCATGAAGCCCGCCCTTCGTGTCGCGTACGCTGGGCTTCATGACGGCTGTTCTTCCTCTCGCGATTGCGCAGTATGCCCCCGGAGACGACGAGTCGAAGAATCGCGACGAAGCGACTGCAGCGGTTTCGGCCGCGGCGGAGCGAGGTGCACGGCTCGTGCTGCTGCCGGAGTACGCGCAGTATTTTCACCCCGATCTCGCCGAGCATGCGGAATCGCACGCGCAAGGGCTCCACGGCGAGTTCGTCACGTTCCTCGGATCACTCGCTACTCGACACGGGGTCGCTGTGGTTGCCGGGTTCATTGAGCGCGATGCCGACCGCCTTTTCAATACGGTCGTTGCGGTCGGTCCAGACGCTCAGACACTCGCGCAGTACCGGAAGGTGCACCTGTATGACTCTTTCGGTGCGAAGGAATCTGCATGGCTGCAGCATGGTGAGCCGGCACAAATGCCCGTCTTCGACTTCGAGGGCATCACCTTCGGTATTCAGACGTGCTACGACCTCCGCTTCCCGGAGTCCACCCGACGTCTCGCGGTTGCGGGAGCCGAATGCGTGCTCATCCCCGCCGAATGGGTGCGGGGGCCGATGAAGGAGTTCCAATGGCTCACGCTCCTTGCTGCGCGAGCGATCGAGAACACCGTGTACGTCGCCGCGACGGATCATGCGCCGTCAGTGGGCGCTGGGCAGAGCACCATCATCGATCCGATGGGTGTGACGATGGCCAATCTCGGTGAACGTCATGGGGTTGCGATCGCGCACATCGAATCGGCGCGACTCAGTGAAGTGCGAGAGAAGAACCCGTCCTTGGCGCTCCGTCGGTACGACGTGACCGAACGCACGAGCTAGCTCCCAGGCGTCGGGCCCGCTACTGCACGCTTGCGGCAGCCGCTTCACGAGCGGCCCTCTGCAGGCGTGCCGAGGCCTCCACGAGCACTGATTCCTGCTTGCAGAACGCGAACCGCACGAGCGAACGAACGTCCGAGCGATCTCCACTGCGGGTGAACGCGTTCGCAGGAATTCCAACGACGCCTGCGATTGCGGGCAACTGCCGACAGAACTCCGAGGCGTCCGTGACGCCGAGCGGGGCTGCATCCGCGAGCACGAAGTAGCCGGATTGCGCGCCGTAGACGGTGAACCCTGCAGCTTTGAGGCCTTCGCTCAAGATGTCGCGCTTTCGACGCAGGGTGTCGGCCGCGGTCTGAAAGAAGCAGTCGGGGAGTCGAAGTCCGGCCGCGATCGCAGGCTGGAACGGGGCCCCGTTGACGTAGGTCAAATACTGTTTCACTGCCTGAATCTCTTGACGACGACGCTTCGAAGTCGTGATCCAGCCGATCTTCCAGCCCGTTGCCGAGAACGTCTTGCCTCCGCTGGAGATCGAGATCACCCGGTCGGGGTCGTCACAACGCGTCGCAACGGGCACGTGCGGCGCATCGAAGGTCAGGTGCTCATACACCTCGTCGGTGACGATGAGCGCATCGTGCTCGGTCGCGAGCCGAACGATCTCGTCGAGTACCTCCACGGGATACACGCTGCCGCTCGGGTTGTGCGGGCTGTTCACGAGCACCATGGCCGTGCGATCAGAGAACGCCGAGCGAAGTTCCTCGAGATCAGGAAGGAAGCTCGGGCCGCGAACTGGCACGGGAACAAGCGTCGCCTGGGTGAGGCCTGCGATCGCCGCGTAGAGGTCGTAATAGGGCTCGAACACGATGAGTTCATCGCCCGGCCGCAGGTACGCGAGGAGCGACGCCGTGAGCGCTTCCGTTGCGCCTGCCGTGACGAGTACGCCGTCGGACGGTACGTCGAGGTCGTACCAGCGCTTCTGGTGTTCGACGATCGCTGCAATGAGATCGGGGTGGCCGATGCCGGGGGAGTATTGGTTGACTCCGTCGTCGATCGCCTGTTTCGCAGCGTTGCGAACCTCGATGGGGCCGTCTTCGTCGGGGAATCCCTGGCCGAGATTGATCGCCCCGGTGGAAACTGCGAGCGCTGACATCTCAGCGAAGATCGTCCCGGCGATTTCTCCGTTCGATCCGAGGAGTCCAGCTCCGCGCGCGGTTCGTTGCCATGGAAAATCGCTCATGGTGCAACGCTAGCAAGCGTCGTGTCCGTGTTGCCGCGCGTGACATCGTAGGGACACGGAATATTCCGAAAGCGCATTGCGCTCCCCTTGGTGGCTCATTGGATTCCCCAAGACACGACGCTCAGGATGGCATCATGAACGAGAACGCGGATGGATTCGCTGGTCAACCCTCGAATGAGCGCACCGGCACACCACAAGGAAACACCAATCACGCTGAAGACGCCGCTCGAATGACCAATGACGACCACGCTCGGTTCGCCCGGCCACGCGAGCAGGCGCACGCCGCGCCTCCGGCAGCGCAGGAGCCAGGGGCCTCGGTCCCGGCAGCTCCACTCTCAGGCCCGCCGACCTCAGACTCCGCGGTCACCGACCCGAGAACTCCGAATGTCGCGGGCTCAGTGCCAGCCGCCTCAACGCCGGCAACGCAGAACTTCGCTCCTGCAACGCCCACTGCCTCGACACCAGCCGCTTCAACGCCGGCGCAGAACATCGCGCACGGTCGCGCGCAGCACCAGTCGCCTGCATATGGGTACATCCCGAATCCGGGCCAACACTATGGGTCGAATTCGCACAACCCGCAGCATTCCTCGCCGGGGGCTTCGTTCTCGCAACCGAACCAGGCTCCACAGTTTGACCCGTTTGCACAGAACTTCTCAGCCCAATACGCGGGCACCCAGGACTGGTCGCAAGCGACTCAAGCCACCGGCCCAGTGCGCGAAACGAAACGTCGCCGCGGAACCATCGGCGTGCTCGCGACCGCAGCATTGGTCGCGGTTATCTTCGGGGGAGTCGGCGGTGTCGTCGGAACGCATATCGCCAGCAACGGCACCGCCCCGAGTGCAACCGTGACGGGCACGAGTGTCAGCAACCCGACGACGGTTTCTGACGTCGCGGCTGCAGCGACGCCCTCAGTCGTGACCATTTCGGCGAGCGATGGCCAGAACAGTGGCACCGGCTCGGGTGTCGTCATCGCTGCGGGCGGCTACATCGTGACGAATAATCACGTGGTCACTGTCGGTGGGGCGACCTCCGATCCGTCCTTGACCGTTGAGACGAGCGATGGACGTCTGCTCGCGGCTGAAATCGTTGGGCTCGATCCGGCGGTCGACCTCGCGGTGCTCAAGGTCGACGCCGATCTCCCCGTGCTCGCGTTCGCCGATGGCGACACCACGAATGTCGGTGACCTCGCCATCGCAATCGGCGCGCCGCTCGGCCTCTCGAACACGGTGACCGAGGGCATTGTCTCGGTCACGGGTCGTGGGCTGAGTGTCGCATCGAGCGAGGCCCCAGCGGAGGGTCAGGACAACTCGACCACCTCGCCGCCGTTCGGCCTCTGGAACCAGAACCAGAGCCAGCAGACCTCCAGCTCGATCAGCGTTCCTGTCGTGCAGACCGACGCCTCGATCAACCCCGGAAATTCCGGAGGCGTGCTCCTGAACTCTGCCGGACAGATCATCGGTATCAACGTCGCAATCGCGAGCAACGCGAGCGATAACGAGCAGGCGGGCAGCATCGGCCTCGGGTTCGCGATCGAGGCGCCGCTCGTGCAACGAGTCGTCGACGAGATCATCGAGTCGGGAACCGCAAGCCACGGGCTCCTCGGTGTCACCGTGCAAGACGTCTCCGATCCGAGCGTCGGCGTGGTCGGGGCGGAACTCAACACGATCGCCGACGGCAGCCCCGCAGCATCTGCAGGCTTGCGTGCCGGAGACGTCGTGACCGCGATCGATGGTCGCACCGTCACGAGTGGTGTTGATCTCTCGGCATTCGTCCGGGCATCTGCGGGTGGTGAAACGGTCACTCTCACCGTGCTCCGTGACGGTTCGAGCAACGATGTCGAGGTCACACTCGGCACGCTGTAGGCCACAGAAGACACTGCACAACGCCACGGGCGGTCTCGCGAAAGCGAGACCGCCCGTGGCGTTCGGAATGCCCTGCAGAGAGGGCTTGTATGCTGACTCGCATCGTGGCGTTTACTTTCAATCGAGGAAATCTCGTCAAGCTTCTGCAGCTGCCGCTTGTGGCACTCGGCTCGGCGGTGAGCTTCGCCATTCCTCGGCGCAAGGAACGATGGCTCTTCGGTAGCGGCGGAGGGGTCGGAGAAGGATCCCTCGCCCTCATGCGAGCGGCGAGTGCAGACCCTTCGCTGGTGTGCCTCTGGATCACTCGCACCGAACGAGATGAGCGCGACGCGGAGCGTCTTGGCTTGCCATTTGTGCGCATGCATTCTCTGCGCGGTCTCCTTGCGACCTACCGGGCCGGTGTGATCGTGATTACCCACGGCTTCGGCGATGTCAACCGATTCGCCGTGCAAGGCGCATTTGTGGTGCAGATGTGGCACGGAATTCCGCTCAAGCGACTGCATCTCGATGCTGCGAACACGCTCCGACTCGGCCCACTCTCCGCCATCCCGGGCGCTGTACGGTTGGTGAGGCGCTTGCATCAAGCGAGCGCTGCTCGAATCGATTTGTTCCCTGTTGCGAGTCCACGAGTCGCGAGTCGAATTCGCACGGCGTTCGATCTCCCACTCGAAAAAATCGCGGTGCTCGGAGATGCACGAGTGGACGCGGTGCAACCCACGCACGCGGCACGCGCTCAGGCGGTCGCGGTGCTGCAAGCGGCAGGCGTTCCCCTTGCGGAAACCGTAACGGGCCAGGCCACGGCACAAGCTCGGTCAAGCGATGAGGTCGTGCCCCGACGCTTCCTGTACGCCCCGACCTGGAGAGACGGTCAGCCGGATCCCGCTGTCCCGAGCGATGAGGAATGGTCGATCATCGCGGAATGGCTCGAGGAGGAGAACGCACAGCTCCTCATTCGATCGCACCCGCTCGGTCGAGGCGCGTACGAGGAGGGGCCACGACGGTCGAAACGAATCGTGCTGCTCGGCCACGACCAAGTCGCGGACCTGAATCCGATACTTCCAGCGATCGATGTTCTCATCACTGATTACTCCTCGGTGGCGTTCGACTTCGCTCTGCTGCAACGACCGATTCTGTTTCTCGCTCCCGATGTCCGCTCCTACATCGCAATGCGTGGGCTGTACGACCCGTACGAGGAATTCTCCGGGAAATCGGTCGAGCGATGGAGCGCACTGGTCGAGTGGGCGAAGAACCTGCACGAGACTGACATCCTCGAGGAACGTCTCCGGCACTCTCGAGTGCTCGTGCGCGAGCACATCGATGTGCACGGCGATGCATCGGCACGGGTGATCGAACGGATACAGGCGATGCAGCGTGGGGCTGAGGTTCCTCGAACTGAACCTCGTTCCGATGTCCGCCTTCAGCAGGTGTGGCGCGAAGGGAGTTCACTCCGGATTCGAGGTGTGCACTCGCAGGCAGTCTCGCCCGACGAAGTGCGCCTTCGAGGAACGCGGGTATCCGTGCCCATTACGCTCTTACCCCGCCAGGATGCATCCGCGGACGCTGCAGAGCACGCTTGGGAGGCTGTCGTTCCCCTCATGATCTCGCGCTGGGGGAGTGAGCCCCTCAGCTTGCCCTCGGGCGTCTATGAGCTCGAGTTCCGCGCACACGACCTCGGTCGACTTCGAGTGGTTTCTGAACATCCGCTCCCTGAGCCCGAACTCACGCCGGAGTTTCGCGTGACTTATCGCTCGGGAGAGGGCGGGATTCAGCTCAGGATCGACCCGCCGCTTGCCATTCACGAGCGTGGAGCGAAAGCGCAACGACGTCTGCAACGGAAGCACTTCGCCGACGCGAAGCCGCTCGACGCGGTGTTCTTCGAGAGTTTTTACGGACAGAGCGCCTCGGACAACCCGCGGGGAATCGATCGTGCGCTCGCCGAACTGCGCCCGGATCTCACGAGGTACTGGAGCACGGTCGACGCCTCGGTGCCGATCCCTGAGGGCGCCGTCAGGATCATTGAAGGCACTGAGCAGTGGTGGCGAATTCGTGCAGGTGCGCGCGTCCTTGTGGTGAACGACTGGCTCAGAAAACGAACGAAGCGTTTCGCGCATCAGTTCGTGCTGCAAACCTGGCACGGAACTCCACTCAAACGTTTGGCGCTCGACCGGGAGAACGTCGGGCTTCGCACGAGAATCGCCACGATTCTGGAAGGGCGCCGTTGGAGCGCAATGCTCGCGCAGAACAGCCATTCTGCGCGATCGTTCCGGTCCTCCTATCGCTTCGCTGGCCCGATTTGGGAACTGGGGTATCCGCGAGCAGACACGCTGCTGAGCGTCGACACCGAAGAGGTCCGTCGGAAACTCGGCATCTCGGTATCGAAACGGGTGGTGCTCTATGCACCGACTTGGCGTGACGATCGAGTTGCCGTGGTCGATCACATCGACGCGCGTCATCTGCAGCGATTGCTCGGCCCCGAGTGGGTCGTCCTCGTACGAGGCCACTCGCGAACACTTCGCGCCGGCACCGACCTGAGTTCGCCCGGGGTCATCGACGCGACCTCGTACCCTGAGATGGCGGACCTGCTGGCGGTTGCGGACGTCCTCGTGACCGACTACTCCTCGGTGATGTTCGACTTTGCCGCGAAGGAAAAGCCGTTCGTCTTCTTTGTCCCCGATATCGGCGACTATCGCGATCGACTCCGTGGGTTCACGTTCGATTTCACTCGAAACGCTCCAGGCCCGCTCACCTCGACGGTCGAGGACGCCGCCAGCGCAATTCTGAATCCGGAGACACCGGAGTTCGCATCTCGTCGCGCTGAGTGGCGAATCGAGTTCGCACCCCTCGATGACGGGCAGGCGGGGAAGCGAATCGTTGCCATGCTCGAATCGAGCGGAGCGCTCCCGCCCGCGAAACAGAGAGCCGACGCGACCTAGCGAACTGCGAACTCGGTGCTCAGTGACGGGTTCGTGGCCGCGGCGCGATTCTGCTGCGGTCGCGATTGTTCCCTGCGCCAAAGAGGAGCCCTCGAAGAAACCCGAGTCCCCACGAGATATGCATGGTCGCGATCACGGTGACGAATTGGGCGCGAGAGCGAATCGAACCCGAGTCTCGCAGGAACGCGAATCCGAGAAAGCCGAGGTAGGCGATCGGTGCCAGTGCACTGAGCCCTGCGGCCCACACAAGCGCGAGGGGTGCGACCGAAAGCAGAGCGATTCCCGCAGTGGTGATACCGAGTACGAGCGCCAGAATGAGTGCGATGACGAGCACGGGGGGCGCGAAGAAACGAACCGAGTTCCCGGCACCGTAGCGACGCACAAGCTCTCCGCGCCAGACGCCGGTCGACCGAAACTGCTGTGAGAGATCGCTCCAACTCGCCCGGGGCCAGTACGTGACGGTGAGGCTCGGGTCGAACCATACGGTGTGCCCTGCTCGGCGGATGCGCAGGTTCAGTTCCCAGTCCTCGCCGCGGCGGAGAGTCTCGTCATAACCGCCGACCTCCGTGATCACGGCACGGCGGAAGACACCGAGGTAGGCGGATTCGCTCGGGCCCTCCGGACCGCCTGCATGGTAGGCCCCGCCTCCCAGGCCGAAGCGCGAGTTGTAGGCGCGGGCGACCGATGCTTGAAAGGGGCTATTGCCCGCGGCGTGCATCAAGCCCCCGACGTTTGCAGCGCCCGAGCGTTCGAGTGCCTCGACCGCTCGGACCGTGTACCCGGGGGAGAGTTCGCTGTGCGCATCGACCCGGACGATGATCTCGAAACGGCTCTCTTGCACCGCGAGGTTCAGCCCGATCGGAATGTCCGTTTCCGGGTTCATGACGTACCGGATTCGATCGTCTGCCGCTGCGATTTCTTTCGCGATCTCGAGTGTCGAATCGTCAGACGGGCCGAGCGCGAGCACGAGTTCCCATCGGCCCGGATACTCCTGGGCCGTGATCGTCTCGATTGCTGCGCGCAAGTAGAGGGCCTCGTTGAGCACGGGCATCACATAGGAGACGCCTGGCCATTCGGCTCGGCTCTTACTCGGCATGCTTGACACGACAGTAAGTGTCCCACGCGTACCCTGAAGGAATGTCATTGCAACGAGAGTTCCAGGCTGCGCGTCGAGTGTTCGGGAACATCCTTCGCACCCGGAAGCATCGCGCAGCCGTGAGCCGAGTGCGCTCGCAGCACGAACGCACTGACCCCGGATCAATCGAGATCGTGGTCTACTTCGCTGATTCGCCAGTCAACCTCTACCAGCTTCGACAGTGGTACGGCCCGCTCGAAGCGCTTGCCGAGCACCACAGGGTCGGAATTCTCGCGCGGAGCCCGGGCACTGCCCTTCGTCTCTGGGAAGAGACGACCCTGCCAACCTGGGCGGTCACACAGGTCAAAGATCTCGAGGACTTCATTGCGCACCGTGGCATCAAACTCGTGCTCTACGTCAACCAGAACGCGAAGAACTTCCAGATGATGCGCTACGGCCGCATGTGGCACGTCTTCATCAATCACGGTGAGTCCGACAAGATGTACATGACCACCAACCAGTTCAAAACGTATGACTACGCAATGATCGCCGGGAGCGCGGCAGTCGAGCGCCTCCGCGCCAAACTCTGGGACTACGACACCGAATCTCGGACCCTGCAAATTGGGCGACCTCAGGCCGATCACATGCGGGGCACGCCCCCGTATCCGGCTGACGGTCGAATCTCCGTACTCTATGCACCGACCTGGGAGGGCGATCGGGCAGCGGCCGCGTACGGCAGCATCGCGAGCCACGGTGAGCAGATTGCGAGTGCTGTGCTCGCGAGCCCCGAGCATCGTCTGATCTACCGTCCGCACCCTCGCTCAGGTGTCGTCGATCACGCTTACAAAGCAGCGCATCAACGGATAGTGCGCGCAATCGCGGCCGCGAACCAGGCAGATCCTTCGGCGCGCCACCTGTACGACACCGGATCGAGTATCACCTGGCAGCTCTCGGCAACGGACGTCGCGATCACGGATGTGTCAGCGATGATCTACGACCGGCTTGCGTGCGGACTCCCGCTGCTCGTGACCAGGCCCGCGAATCCAGAGGCTGATGTCGACGAGCGCGGGTATTTGAGCGCTTGTGAGTGGCTCCGTGTTGAGGACCTCGGTGGAATCCTGGCAGAACTCGATCGTGTGACGACGGACGAGCATGCCCGCGCGCAGTTGGCGCACTACGCCGAGCACTACTTCGGCGACACGACACCGGGCGTTGCCACTGAACGGTTCCATGCAGCGGTCGAACAATTGATCCGAGTGTGGTTCGAGCATGCGGAACAGCACCGAACCGACGTGTTCGAACTCGAGGTGGACGACGACGTCGAAGTCCCCGATACCGCGAGGCGCTCTGCGGAGTCCGACGGCTCCCTCAGCGATTAGGCCGAATTTCCGGGGCGCTTGTGCTCGTCCCACTCGCCCGGGGCCTGTGGCTGTGCGCTTCCACCACTCGTGTCTGGAGCCGGCATCAGCTCGTCGAGGCTGACTCCAGGTGATTGCTCCGACAGCGTTTCAAGCGAACGACGCGCTTTGTCCTCACGACGGCGCTTCGGCGAGAGTTTCGCGGCGAGCGACACTTTCGGCTGAGGATCGAGCGTCGTGGTGAAGTACTTCGGAGCGGGGCCGAAGGCGTCTCGTGCACTCTGCACGATCTGACGACCGAGAATGTGGTTCCCTGCGCCCCCGATGACCGCACCGATCCCGAAAGGAATCGCGCGTCCGATGGCTCCCTTTCCGCCGGCCGTGACCAAGCGGGTCGCGAAGACCTTGCGGAGCTGTCCGGCGATCTGCCCGACGACGCCCTGAGGAAGGGTCGAGGTGATGAGTTGCCCCCAGAAGGCGGTTCCGGCTGCCGCGCCACCGACCGACTGCGAGGCGAGACGCTTGACGACGGTCGAGCCCGCACTGCCGAGCATGAGCGACATCACGAGTGCCTTCGCGCGCTCGGGATCGCGCAGCGGAATGCCGTGCACTTCTGAGACCGCGAGCGCGAACAGAGCGCTCGCTTCGAGGAAGCCCACCGTTTCCGCTGCGGTGAGTCCGATCGCAGCTGCCGTTCCGATTCCCGGTACGACGGCGGTTGCGCCAACCGCAGCACCGCTGACGCTCACGGCTGCGAGGTAGCGGGTTTCCAGCATCTTGGTCATCTGCTGGGGAGTCGCACGCGGATGCTTCCGGCGCATCTCTCGCAAGTGACCGATGACGAGTGGGCGCTGGGCGTTCACCACGTTCTCAATCGTGCGGAAGAACCACGGTGCATCGACGTCGAACGAGTCCTGCGATCCTGGCCCCGAGTTCGAATTCGGGTTCGGCAATTGTGGCGTTGTCATGATCCACCCCCATGGTCTGAACGATACCGCTGTAGTACTGGCGTGATCCCCGAGTCGAGCGCCAGTTTTCCTTCGTGGAGATACAAACCCCGCTGGCAGAAGCGTTGGAGGTCGCGCTCGTTATGTGAAACGAAGAACAGCGTACGCCCCTCAGCGAGGAGCAACTCGATTCGTGCGTAGCATTTTTCTCGGAACGCCTTGTCTCCGACAGCGAGGACCTCGTCGACCAGGAGCACCGGCTCATCGAGTCGCGAGATGACTGCAAACGCGAGTCGCACTTTCATGCCGTTCGAGAGGTGCTTGTACGGCGTGTGGATGAACTTCTCGATCTCAGCGAAATCGATGATCTCGTCGAACGCGTTCGCGATCTCCGCCTTCGTCATTCCGTGGAGACCAGCCGTCAGGGCAATGTTGTCTTTGACCGTGAGTTCGCCGATGAAGCCGCCGGTGATCTCAATGAGCGGCGCGACTCCACCGTGCACCGCAACCTTGCCCTCGTCGGGGCGCAGCACACCCGCGACGAGTTTGAGGAGCGTCGACTTTCCCTGGCCGTTCCGGCCGACCACACCGATTGCTTCACCCTGCTGCACGCTGAAATTCACGTCTCGCAATGCCCAGAATTCTCCTGGCCGTGCTCGGCGTTCGCTGCCTGCGAAGAGGTCCTTGAACGAGCGTCGTGACGATTTCGAGCGCTTGAATCGGATCCCAAGGTCTTTTGCTTCAATGACCGGTTCCATCAGACCTCCTTCAAGACGGCTTTGATGGTGCGACGGAACACGAGAACGCCGATCCCGAGGACAACGAGTGTCATGGCAGCGGAGATGAGCACAGCGTTCAGGTCGAGCGCCTCTGGGAAGAACCCTGAGCGATACAGAGAGAGGATCCCGGCGAACGGATTAAATGCCCCGAGTGTCTGGATGTTCTCGGGGAGGTCGCCGAGGTCGTACACGATCGGAGAAGCGTAGAACGCGAATCGGAGCACGAGTTTCGCTGCTCGCTCGAGGTCTCGGAAGAACAGGACGAGCGGCGCAATGATGAGGCCGATACCAAGAATCAGGGTCGCTTGCATGATGATCGCGGGAATGAAGAGCACGAGTTGCCAGCCGACGGTTGCGCCGGCGAACACGGCGAAGAGCGCGAGCACCGGCAAACTGGCGAGGAACTCGATGCCCTTGGCGAGCGTCAAACGTGCAACCCACACGCTCGGCGGCACTCGCGTGGAACGAATGAGCTTCGCGTCTTTGATGAACGCTCTCGTGGAGTCGCTGATCGCACCGTTGAGCCACATCCAGGGGAGGAGGCCGCTGATCAGGAAGACGATGTAGGGCTCGAACCCCACATCGCGTTGGAAGACGACGGTGAAAACGAAGAAGTAGATGGCGCTCATCGCGAGCGGGTCGATGACCGACCACAGATACCCGAGTGCTGAAGTCGAGTACCGCACGCTGAGGTCACGTCGAGTCAGTAACCAAAGCGTGTGGCGGTACCGTTTTCCGCTGCCCCAGGAGTCGCGGGCGTGCGCCGATGATTTCACTCTCGAATCATATGCGCGAGAGAAGGAAAGAGCCTGACCATCGAGGTGTGGTGCACGCGCTCGCTATACGAACTGGTTCGCTCGTTCCAGGTCTTCAGCGAAATCGACCTCGACCGCGTACAGGTCGCTGATATCGATCGGGTGGACCTTGAGGCCGTCGCGTTCGATTGCCATTTCGAGGCCGCGCTCGAAATAGTCTTGCGCCTCGCACTTTTCCAGGTGATGGATGAACGCGCGCTTGTCTTTGCTGGAAATGAAGTTGATGCCAACCGCCTCACCGAGACCCCCGACAACCTTCTTCGAGAGTTCGAGAATGCAACCTTCTGCGTCGACGGTGTACTTAACTTCCTCGTCGGCAACGCTGGAGTGGTTCACCGCGACCGTCGAGATGTCATTGAGAACGTTCTTCGCGACGCGATCAAGAACGGCTGGGTCGAACACGACGTCGCCGTTCATCCAGAGGACGCCGCCGCGCTTCGAAGCACGGAGGGCGCGAAGGAGGCTCTTCGAGGTGTTCGTGATGTCGTACTCATCGTTGTACACGTAGGTGTTGTCTGGGAATGCGTCGATGATCTCATCGAGCTTGTAGCCGACGACCGTGGTGATCTGCGCGGAAGCGCCGAAGGTGTGACGGATGTTCTCGATCTGCTGCTGCATGATCGTACGGCCATCGTTGAGCTCGGTCAGCGACTTCGGCAGCGAGCGCCCAAGGCGGCTGCCCATCCCTGCGGCGAGAATTACAACTTGCGTAGTCATGTCGGTCTCCAGTTCATGCGGTATCCCGTGCGAGGAATAATCGCACGTTCATCTGGTGTTTTCTTGAGAGTTTCCTCCCAGCCACCGCACTGTGCCTTTCCACTTTACTTGAGGAACCGCGAATACCAGAGGATTGTGACGGATCTGTAAACAAGTGGCGCGCGCTCGCACCCGGTGTTGGATGTGTTCGATAGCCTTGATCGGGTGAGCGACCAAGACGATTTTGAAGACCAGGTTCCTGAGGCGCGCACTCCGTCGAAGGTTCCTTTCTCGCAATTGACCGACGAAGAGAAGCGAGAGCGTCGTCGTGAGGCCGCGAAGAAGGCCGCAGCGACTCGGGCTCGTAAGAAGGCCGAGGCGGCGCTCGCAGCGGCAGAAGCCGAGTCTGCTGAGAATTCCGAGGCAGTGCAAGCCGAGGTTGAGAGCGCGAGCATCTCCCTCGAGCAGGCATCGAACGATGAATCGACCGACGCATCCCTTGAGTCGACCCAAGCGCCGAGCGGCCTTCCGCTCGAGCCCCCGGCGTCGCCGGCCTACGACGTTCCGAGCGATTTCACCGGCCTCGATGCAGTGGTTGCAGCTGCAGACGAGTCCGCGATCGGCTCCGATGCCGACGAATCCTCTTCGGACCACGTGCAGGACCAAGCTGCTCTTCACGACGAGTCCTCCGTCCACAACGAGTTTCCCGAACACGCTGCACAGGAGAGTTCGAGCGATTCGGCAGAGCCGACTGCCCTGCTGATCCTCGATGCTCTCGTCAAGAAGTTCGGCGCCACCACCGCGGTCGATCATGTCTCCATCGCTGTCGAACCAGGGCAGTTCTATGGCATCGTCGGGCCGAACGGTGCAGGAAAGACGACAACACTGTCGATGGCAACCGGTCTGTTGCAGCCTGACGCCGGTCGCGTCATCGTGCGCGGGGTCGATATGTGGTCGGATGGCCCAACGGCAAAGCGCCTGATCGGGGTGCTGCCGGATCGCCTGCGTCTGTTCGAGCGGTTGACGGGGCAGCAAATGCTGTTTCAATCCGGGGTGCTTCGAGGGCTCGATGCCGAGACCGTGCGTCGCCGCAGCGCAGACCTGATCGCTTCCTTCGATCTCGAGGAGGCCGCGGGCCGAGTGGTCGCGGACTACTCAGCCGGTATGACGAAGAAGCTCGCGCTCGCATGCGCGTTGATCCATGCGCCGAGGCTGCTGGTCCTCGATGAGCCATTCGAATCAGTCGACCCGGTCTCGACCGCCACGATTCTCCAGATTCTCTCGGCCTTCGTCGCGGTCGGTGGGGCAGTGGTGCTCTCGAGCCACAGCATGGACCTCGTGCAACGAACCTGTGATCATGTCGCGATCATTGTCGAGGGTCGCGTGCTCGCAAACGGCTCAATGGAGGACGTCCGAAACGGTCAGACGCTCGAAGAGCGATTCGTGAACCTGGCCGGTGGCCGCCGAGAAACGAGAGGCATGGAATGGTTGCACTCGTACTCGGTCTAAAGGTTCGACTCCTTGGGAGCTACTTCAAGACCCCGAGTGCCTCCCTCGTCGGAATCATCCTCGGTTGGCTCGCTGCGCTCTGGCTGAGCGGACTGCTCGTGTTCGGGCTCTTGGCGACGCGTTTGATGCCGACCGAGGTCGCAGGAGGGGTCCTGGTCGCGGCGTCAGCGCTCGCGCTCGTGGGCGCAATACTGGCCCCGCTCCTGTTCCGATTGGACGATACGCTCGACACCCGAACGCTCGGGCAATACGGCATCGCAGCCCCCGTTCTCGCGCGATCACTCGTGCTGGCCGCGGTCGTTGGTCCGTTCGGAGTGGTCCTCCTGGCGATGCTGTTCGGTTTCCTGCTTGCCTCGGCAGTCGCTCCCGGCGCCGCCATTCTCGGAGTCGTCGCTGCACTCGTCTTGGTCGCGAGCTGTGCGGTTGCCGTGCGCATCGGTTCGGGGTTCGCGGCAGCCTTGCTCGCGAACCGTCGTATCCGTGATCTCGCCCTCGTCATCGGAACCGTTTTGCTCATCGGTGCGGCACCACTGCTCATGCTGTTGCTGAATGGGGCGCTGAACTCCGGGGATGCGCTCCTCACCGTGACCATGGTGCTGTCATGGCTTCCCTTCGGGGCGCCGGGTGGTGCGGTCGCCGCCGTGCTTTCAGGAGCGTGGGGTGTTGCTCTGCTCAAGCTCGCGATCGCTGCGGTGACACTCGTCGGCCTCTGGTTTGCATGGACCTGGCTGGTTCGCCATCAATTGCGCACGGTCGCCCGCGAAACCTCCGGTGCGAGCCACCGAGGCCTCGGGCTCTTCCGGTTGTTCCCGGCATCCCAATGGGGCGTGATCGCGGCTCGCTCGATCACCAATGCGCTTCGCGATCCGCGGTATATCGTGACCTATGTCTCGATCCTCGTCGTGCCAATCCTGATCGCCTTTCCGCTTGCGTTGACCCAGGAAAGCGGAATGCCAGTCGGGCTGATGCTCATCGCCCCGGTCTTCATCGTCGCTGCACTTGCAGGCTTTGCGCCGCATAACGATCTCGCCTACGACGACACCGGGTTCTGGCAGCACGTGTCGGCCGGAGTCAAAGGGGTACCCGACCGGATCGGCCGTGCGTTCCCGTACCTGGTGTTCGGTGGCGTCTACACCCTCATCGTTGCTGTGGTGCTTGCGAACATGCTCGACCGTGTCGCGATGCTCCCGGTGATGCTGGGGCTCGGTGCTGCGCTGCTCGGTGGTGGCCTTGGTCTCTCGAGCATCACGAGCGCCTTGATCCCGTACCCCGTCGCGAAGCCGGAGCAGAGCCCATTCACAACCCCTCCTGGCGCAGGCACAATCGGTGCGCTCGTCCAGGGTGGCGTGCTGCTCGGCACGATCATTCTTTCGGTGCCGACCATCGTGCTGATGGTGCTGTCGTTCAATGATGCTGGCTTCGTGCCCTGGGCAGGCCTCGTCGGATTCGTCACCGGACTCCTTGCGCTCGCCGGTGGAATCTTCTTCGGCGGACGAATCCTCGACGCGCGTTCCACGAAGGTGCTTGCTTGGGCAATGCGTCAGTAGCGACCTTCGGTCTTCTGCGAGATCGTGAGAGAATATTCGCTATGACTGCGAACCCTGATGCACCCGTGACCGGGGGATCCACCGACGTCCTGGACCGCGAACTCGAGAAGCTCCTCAACGGAGAGATGCTCGATGACGGCGATCACGATCGCTTCTCGCACTATGTGAAGAAGAACCGCATCATGCAGTCCGCATTGACCGGGAAGGCAGTGCGTGCACTGTGCGGAAAAAAGTGGACGCCGGGTCGTGACCCCCAGAAGTTCCCGATCTGCCCGGAATGCAAAGAGATCTACGAAAAAATGAAGGACGAGTAACCGGACTTACGATCCGGGGTAGAACACCGTCGGAATCGCCGGTTCGCCCCGTGCAAGCCGATGTGCGTCGGTCGGAAGCTCCTGGAGTGCGGAGACCCGATGCTCACGAGCACGCATCACGCCAGCGCTTCCGCGATACCGCTCATCGATCACGCCATCGGTGATCAACGGAACCTGCAGCGCTCGAGCGCCGTCAGGAAGATAGCCGGGCTGTCCGATCACGACCGATTCTTCGACAGCGATCGCGTTCTCTATTGTTCGGAATGCGGTCTTTTCACCGCCCGTACTTGCCTTCGACTCGCTCTTCTTCCCGACGTTGTGCCAATCACCGCGTTCGTCTTTGTGCGCAACGAGTTTGTAGACCATCCCGGCGGCCGGTGCGCCTGATCCCGTGACCACGCTCGTGCCGACGCCGTATGCGTCAACAGGGGAGGCCGCGAGACCTGCGATTGCGTATTCATCGAGATCGCTCGTGACCGTGATCCGGGTGTTCTCGGCGCCGAGTGAGTCGAGCAGGGAACGCACAGATCCCGCCACCGATGCGAGATCGCCCGAATCGAGACGGACCGCGCCGAGCGAGGTTCCTGCCACTTTGACGGCGGTACGAACGCCCTGCTCAATATCGAAGGTATCGACGAGCAGCGTGGTCTCGGGACCGAGCGTATCGACCTGAGCTTGGAACGCCTCTTCTTCCGAGTCGTGGAGCAGCGTGAACGAGTGTGCCGCAGTTCCCATAGTCGGGATGCCCCATTGGGAGCCAGCTGCGAGGTTGCTGGTGGCGCTGAAGCCGGCAATGAATGCAGCGCGTGCTGCGGCAATCGCGGCATGCTCGTTCGCACGCCGTGACCCCATTTCCGCGAGCGGACGGCCTTGCGCGGCGTTCACCATCCGAGTCGCCGCGTTCGCCACCGCCGAATCGAAATTGAGGACACTCAGCACCACAGTCTCGAGGATGACGGCCTCGGCGAAGCTCCCCTCGATCGTGAGCAGGGGACTATTCGGGAAGTACAGTTCGCCCTCTCGATACCCGAGCACGCTTCCCTGAAACTGATATTCCGCGAGCCAATCGAGCGTCTCCTCGGAGACGACGCCGTTCGTCCTGAGGAACGCCAACTCCGTGTGGTCGAAACGAAATTGGGCGATCAGATCAAGCACTCGGCCGGTTCCCGCGACGATTCCGTACCGACGTGCACCTGGCAGACGGCGAGCGAACACTTCGAAGACTGAAGGGCGGAAGGCCTTCCCGGACCGCATGGCCGCGTCGATCATCGTCAGTTCGTATCGGTCGGTCATGAGAGCGCTCGTCACCCGCCAAGTGTAGAACGCGGAATCGGCCTGGATAGGCTTCGCTAAGATTGTGGACGTGTCGCGCCCCATCGGAATCTTTGACAGCGGCGTCGGTGGACTCACTGTCGCACGAGCGATCATCGACCAACTTCCCAACGAGTCGATCACCTATATCGGTGACACCCTGCACACTCCCTACGGCCCCCGCCCGCAGTCCGAGGTCAGAGAACTCGCGCTCGCAGTCCTCGACGCTCTGGTCGCGCAAGACGTCAAAATGCTGGTCATCGCCTGCAATACGGCAAGTGCCGCAGTGTTCGATCTCGCGCGAGAACGATACGAGGTCGGCATGGGGATCCCCGTTGTCGAGGTGATTCAGCCGGCAGTCCGTGCAGCAGTGCGTGAGAGCCGGAGCGGCAAGATTGGCGTGATCGGGACAGTCGGCACGATCGGGTCCGGAGCGTACCAGCGTGCGTTCGCAGCGGCAGGCAACAGCGCGATCGAAGCAATCGCGTGCCCGCCGTTCGTAGGCTTCGTTGAAGCCGGAGTGACAACAGGCAGCGAAGTCCTCGATGCAGCGCGCGCGTGCCTCGCGCCGCTGACTCGGGCTGACATTGACACGCTCGTTCTCGGGTGCACCCACTATCCGCTGCTCGCGGGAGCAATCGGATACGTCATGGGGCAGAACGTGCGTCTGGTCTCGAGTGCCGAAGAGACCGCCGCCGACGTCTACCGTCGGCTCGTCGATCTCGACCTGCTCTCGGGCGCCACCGCGCCTCCGACCTACACCTTTGAGGCCACAACGCACGAGCAGGAGTCGTTCCTGAAACTCGCTCGTCGATTCCTCGGGCCGGAAGTGAGCCATGTCGAGTTCACCCAAACCGGCGTGATCGAACTTCCCGAAGATTTCGCATCGATCGATGTGAGGACAGCACCCGCGCCCGACTCTGGACCACAACGGGCAAACCACGAAGGAGCATCCCAATGACTCGAAAAGACGGACGTTCGGTCAGCGAACTTCGACCGATCACGATTGAGCGTGGCTGGAACTCCCAGGCGGAGGGCAGTGCGCTCATCTCCTACGGCAATACTCGGGTGCTCTGTAACGCGAGTGTCCAGTCGAGCGTTCCGCGTTGGATGAGCGGAAAGGGCAAAGGTTGGGTGACCGCCGAGTACTCAATGCTTCCACGCTCCACGAACGAGCGCATGGACCGCGAGTCCGTGAAAGGCAAGATCGGTGGTCGCACACACGAGATCTCGCGACTGATCGGCCGGAGTCTTCGCGCCGTCGTCGACATGAAAGCGCTCGGAGAAGTCTCGATCGTGGTCGACTGCGATGTCCTGCAGGCTGACGGCGGCACTCGAACCGCTGCGATCACGGGAGCCTACATTGCGCTCGCCGACGCGATCGAGTGGGGCCGAGAGAACGGCCGCATCGCAAAGAACGCGAAGGTGCTTCTCGACTCGGTTTCCGCAGTCTCGGTCGGGATCATCGATGGAGAGCCGATGCTCGACCTCGCCTACGTTGAAGACGTTCGCGCAGAGACCGATATGAACGTCGTCGTGACCGGCCGGGGCCTGTTCGTAGAGGTCCAGGGCACCGCTGAAGGTGCTCCGTTCGATCGTCGTGAGCTCAACAGCCTGCTCGATCTTGCGATCGGGGGCTGCTACACGCTCTCCGAGCAGCAGCGGGCGGCTCTGGCATGATGCAGGCCGTCGTCGCGACTCACAGCGCGCACAAAGTGTCCGAGTTGCGAGCAATTTTGGGCAGCGTTCTGCCCGACCTCGAACTGCGCTCGTACGATGGCCCCTCCCCAGTCGAAGATGGCGCGACCTTCGAAGCAAACGCGTTGATCAAGGCTCGCGCCGCGTTCGAGCACACAGGGATTGCAGCGCTCGCAGACGACTCCGGCATCAGCGTCGCTGCACTTGATGGAGCGCCCGGGATCTACTCGGCACGATATTCGGCAAGCGGCGATGACCATGACAACCTCACCCTGCTGCTGCGCAACATGGAGGGTGTCGCCGCGCGCGAGAGTGTGTTCGTGTGTGCCGCCGCCTACGTCGATGCAGAAGGTGAAACCGTCGTTCGAGGCGAATGGCCGGGCGAGCTCCTGACCGCCGCGCGGGGCGAGGGCGGGTTCGGATACGACCCGATCTTCAAACCAGAGGGTTTTGAGGTCTCTGCAGCCGAGCTGACTCGAGAGGTCAAGAACGCTGAGAGCCACCGTGCGCGCGCATTTCATGCGATTGCGGCACTGTTGCAAGCGCGAGTTGCCGACGCCGCGGACGAGGCGTAGGCAGAAGATAGAGCGAGGGCTCGAAAGAGAACGCTGCTCGATCTGCTGCCGTGCATGGCACGATGGGCAAGACGTTGAGTGTGTGGGGAGAGGAACGCAATGCAGTCGACAGCAGTCGAAGATTACGTCAAGGCGATCTACCAGCACACCGAGTGGCAGTCTGAGCCCGTCACTCCGAGTCAGCTGGCGCAGAGTCTTGGTCTCGCAGCGTCAACGGTCACTGAAATGGTGAAGAAGCTCGCAGCCAGCGGACTCGTCGACCACCGTCCATACAGCGCGATTCGACTCACCGACGAGGGACTCGCGCTCGCGCTTCGACAGCTCCGGCGTCATCGCCTGATTGAGACCTGGCTGGTCGAGCGTCATGGCTACGCCTGGGATGAAGTGCACGACGAAGCCGAGGTGCTGGAGCACACGATGAGTGATCGTCTCGTCGAGTCGCTGTCCGCTTCACTCGGTAACCCCGTCCGTGATCCACACGGAGACCCCATTCCGAGTGCCACTGGATCGATCGTTCGCCCTGAAGCGGTGCTCCTTGCGGAAGCTCCAGCCGGGCACCACGGCCGTGTGGTCCGGATCAGCGACGCGAATCCGGCGCTCCTGCGGTACCTCGATGACCACGGCATCGCACTCGACGCAGCGGTGCTCGTCGAAGGTCAGAAGGAGTTCAGCGACAGCTTGACCGTTCGTGTCGGGAGCGCGTCGATTGAACTCGGTTCGGAGCCGGCCGCTTCGATCTGGATTACCTCGCAGCCGGGCGACCTCGACGAGTAGCCGTGCGCAATCGCTTCGCGGCTTACTTTCCTTCGCGGCTCACTTGCCTTCGAGGTTGAGCGGTTCGATCGGGAGCGTCTCCTTGAGCGCACTCTGCTCTGCCTTGACCTCGCGGCGAGACTGCAGCCCGTGGATCACCATTCCGGTGATCGCGATTGCGACGACCCCGAGCAGCACGTAATCGATGTATTCACGGACGAAGTTCGCGACCCCGGGGATGTGCGCGAAGCACCATCCTGCGAAGGTGAGACCCGCACCCCAGAGCAAGCCGCCGATGATGTCGTACCGCAGGAACCTGCCGTAATCCATCTTGCCGACTCCCGCAGCGACCGGCATGAAGGTTCGAACGATCCCGATGAAGCGAGCAATGATCACAGCGAAGGGGCCGTACTTTTCGAAGAACAGGTTGGTGCGCTCGATGGTGCGATGAGAAAACAGTCCGGAGGATCGACGTTCGAAGATCTTCGGTCCTGCCTTTCGACCAATCGCGTAGCCGAGCTGGTCACCCGCTACGGCGCAGAACCAGATCGCAAGGCAAGCAACCCAGATGGGCTGCGGGATCGTGCCGGTGTAGACCAGGATGCCGGTCATGATGAGCAGGGTGTCGCCCGGCAGCAGGAAGCCAACGAGCAGGCCGGTCTCCACGAAGACGATGACGCACACCGCCACCAGCGCAAACGCGCCGGCTCCGGCAATGAGCCCTTCGACGTCAAAGAGCGCTGACGTGATCATCGATGTGCTTTCAGAGAGTTCGGAGTCGAATACAACCGCAAATCTTCTGAACGAGAAAATCGTGATTCTGGGTTCTCAGACCGCTTGGTCATCGTATCGCTCAGCGACGATCGGATCGAGGGGGATCTGCAAACCGTGGTGAAAACGTCACCGTGGTCAGTGATCGGTTCGACTGCACGTGCGGAAGGGGGACTTGAACCCCCACGCCTTGCGGCACAGGAACCTAAATCCTGCGTGTCTGCCAATTTCACCACTCCCGCGCGGCAGTCAATTCTAGCGTTTTCCTCAAGCACGCTCGGCGCGCAGCGACCACAATGGGAAGATGCGATACACAGCCCTCATCACTGGAGCCTCCGGCGGTCTCGGAACCGCGATTGCGCACGAACTGGCGCGCAGTGGCGTCAACCTCATCTTGGTTGCTCGCCGCGAGGCGCCGCTGCGCGAGTTGCAGCGCGACCTCGAGCGCGGTTATCCCGCAATCAAGATCGAGACCCTGGCTGCCGACATTCTCGATGAGAACTCCATTGTCGAAGATCGAGTTCGTTCGAGCGAGCACCCCGTGGACATCCTGGTGAACAACGCAGGGCGCGGCCTCGTCGCGGAGTTCTCCGACAGTGAGATCGATGACGAAGTTGCGCTCTCTCGTCTTCTCTACGAAGCACCAATGCGGTTGACGCACGCGGCCGTTCCCGGCATGCTGCAGCGTCGGCGCGGATGGGTGCTCAATGTGGCGAGTATGGCTGCGTTCACACCGAGCGGCTCGTATTCGGCTGCGAAATCTGCGCTCGTGATGCTCTCGCGATCCCTAAACGCTCGCTTGCGCCCGCAGGGGGTCCACGTCACGGCGCTGTGCCCGGGATTCGTGGAGACCGACTTCCACGACGCGATGGGGGTTGATGTGTCGGACATCCCCAAGCTGCTGTGGAGCGACCCGGAGGCGATCGCGAAGGATGGCATTCGCGCGCTCCGAAAGGGTCGATCGGTTGTCGTGAGCGATTGGCGATACCGCTTGCTTCGCCCGCTGAACGCAGTATTGCCAGACTCGCTCGTCGCCGGGGTGTCATCGGTCAGTATGAGCAAGACGCCGCCGAGTGAAGGCTGAGGTCGCGGAGCGGATCTGAGAACCGCGGGACGGCGAGAAGAAGACCGCGGAACGGCGAGAATCTAGCTTCGAGCCTCGGGAGTCCGTGCCAGGCACAGGGCGCCCGCGCCCGAGACAGAGATCGCGCCGTCTTGGGCAAAGACGAAGGCGGCCTCGCCGCGCTGCAGGAGCAGCGACTGCTCACCGGCCTGCAAGGTCGCTTCTGGCTCAATGCAGAGTGCGAGTGTCGGGCCGTCGTGATCCCCGAGTTCGATCCGTGAGCCGCGTGGCCGCACGATCACGAGCTCGAACTCCGCAGCACCGGGGGAGAGCACCTGAACCGGGGCAGTCTGGTCGGGCTTCGTGGGGGCATTCGACGCTGCAGCGAAACTCGTATTCGCGAGCAACGCCGGGACGTTGATGTGCTTTCCGGTCAGACCCGCTCGGAGCACGTTGTCGGAGTTGGCCATGATCTCTACCGTCAAACCGCTCAGATACGCGTGGGGCATCCCTGAAGGCACAAAAATGCTCTCTCCAGGAGCAAGATTGAGGCGACGGAGCAAAAGCGATGCGACCGCTCCCACATCCGAGGGGAAATGCTCGGCGAGCTCAGTCACCGTGATGAGTGCTTCGGCAATCTCTGCGCCATGGTTGTTCGCAGCGAGCCCGCATTCGAGCACGACTTCATCGACCTGCGCGGGCGTGAGGCGGATGATGCTCGCGAGAGCGTCGCGCAGTCCCGCCTCCGCGTCGGTGGTGCTGAGCGCCGCGCGAGTGGCATTGAGCGCCGTCGAAGAGAGAGTTCCGAGCAAGCGCTGGCATTGTTCGATCGAACGAAATCCGACGAGTCCGGAGAATTCGGTCAACGCGAAGATCATCTCGGGCTTGTGCGATCGGTCCTTGAAACTGCGATGCGGCGCGTCGATCGGAATCTCGTTCGCTTCGTCGTCCGCGAACCCGGAAATTGCGTTCTCCGGAGTCGGATGCACCTGCAATGACACGGGTGTACCAGGGGCGAGAAATTTGACGAGAAACGGCAACTCGCCGAACTGTGCGGAGACGGATGGTCCGAGCGTGGCAGTTGGGTCACTTTCGATCGCTTCGTCGAGCGGTGTGCCGTCTTCGAGAACGGCAGGGGCACTCGGGTGTGCGCCGAACCAGATCTCTGCGAGGGGCGATCCGGCAGGCTGACCGATGAACTCTTGGATCGCTGACTCTGAGCCCCAGGGGTAATCGCGGGCAATGCCAGAGAGTTTCTGCATGTGAAGCTACTTTCAACGACAGGGATGTGCGGCACAGAATTCTTGAACGAGTCTGATCACTCCGCTTCGAGGACCAGACCATGCAACACGATACTTGGCCCAATTTCGTTCTGCGTGGAGATTCCTCCATTTCACTGAATTCTTCGGACCGCGTGTGGAGGCCGTTGAACCTTGCGTCCGCAGGTCCAGCGGCACCGTTGGCCAGTGTTCACCATGAGGCTCTACGATGAAGCGCAAGAAACGACCACCGCAGCGCGACCATCAAGGAACTTCAATGTCGGAATCACAAACTGCTCTCATCATCGAAGACGACGACGACATTCGTCGGCTTCTCGAGGTGGTACTGGAGCAGAGCGGATTCACCGTGCAGTCGGCTCCGAACGGCACCGACGGGATCGCCGCACTCTCCGCCAAGGCATCCGAGGGCGCAGCCTTTACGCTCGTCACGGTCGACATCGGACTTCCGGATATCGACGGCAACGAAGTCGTGCGCAGAATCCGCCCGGATTTCAACGGAGTCATCGCGGTGATCAGCGCACGCTCGACCGAGAGCGACAAAGCGACTGCACTCACAGCTGGGGCCGACGTGTTTCTGACGAAGCCGTTCCGGCCACGGATCATTCGCGAACAGATCGCTACGGCGCTCGCCGAGCGCAATTAACACAGGCCGCGCTCGGCCTGCACCGCACCATCACGCCACTACGCAGGCAGCTCGTCGTTTTCGTCTTCGGAGCGGCGTGAGCCCTTGGTTTGAGCGGCATTCGTCGTGTCCGAGTCGCCGTCGTTCTGCGTGCCGGGCAGGAAGAGCTTCCGGATCTCCTCGATCGTGTCGTCGCCGACACGGGTGAGGGTTGGAATCGCAGCTCGGCACGCATCGAAATCAGCTCTGTCAGCCAGAGCGGTGAAGTCATTCGCAGCCATTTCAAGGCGTCGTGCGCCGAGCATTGCAGAGGACACCCGAATGCTCGCGATCGCGTCGCGGGTCGCTTGCACATCTTCTGCGGCGACGGCAGTGCGGAGATTGGAAACGCGCTTCGGCCAGACGATCACGAACTGCGAGACAACTTCCAAGGCGTAGTCCGTCTTTCCGTCGAGCTCGATCGCCAGTTCGTCGAGCACCGTGAGATCGATGAGTGGGAGTGCAGTGAGCACCTCGGTCGGGGTGGTCTCCACCGGCACCAGGGTGTCGGCGTTCCGGAGCGTCTTTGCCCACGATTTGCGACCGGTCAGCATACGAGCGATCGCGCGAGGGTAGTAGAGGTATGTGAAGTAGACGTACACGAGATACCCGGCGCCAAGACCGAGACTTGCGAGCACACTCATCCGCTCTTTCGCCCACGACCGATACAGCGGGCCCCAGAGCGCATAGGGCAGCACGAGAAACACGAGCGCTGCCGCGACGATGATGAGCGTTCGAGCGTCCCCGAGGAATCCGAAGCGACCTTCGACGATCGCGAAGATAAAGAGCGTCGGGATCAGCACGAGATTCAGCATCATGAGCCACGGTTGCGCCATGAAGAAGTGAATTTCGAGGAACCCCGACCACGACAATGCTTTACTGCGGCGAAGCACCGGGAGATTTCCGATGCACTCCATGTTGCCTTGCGCCCAGCGGGTTCGTTGCGTCAGAAGCCGCCGAAGGTAGGGGAGTGCCTCCTGCGAGACGTGCGCATCGCGGATGTAATGATTCTGGTACTCGAAGCTCAGGATGTTCAGCCCGAGTTCGTAATCCTCACTGAGTTTCTTGCCCCATGGGTTTCCGAGTTCCTCGGCGAGTCGATCGAGCACGCTGACGCGTGTGAACTGGCCGTTTCCTCCCATACCGACGGTGCCCGTCTGAATTCGGAGGAGCTGCATCGCAGAGTTCGAGGTCCTGAATTCGATGTCCTGCATCCGAATCAAGAATCGGCCCATCGCGTTCTTCCAACGGCCGGCGCTCGGGCGAGGCTTTCGGTCGCCCCGGTTCTTCATCCAGACTTCGAGTTGGGCCGCTCCGATGTCGCTGTCTCCGAAGGCGTCCTCACCAGCCAGCAGGGGGAGCGCGTTCTCGGAGAGGAAACCGTCGGCATCGAGGACGCCGATGATGGCCCGCTCGCGATCAAGCGGGTTCGTCCCGATCGACTCGGCGACGATCCGAAACGCGGCATTCAGAGCATCGCCCTTCCCTGTTCTCGCTTCAGGTTTCACTCGCGAGATGAGGTGGACTCGAGCGTCGAAGTCCATGAGTTTGCGCACGATCGATGCCGTGGCGTCTTCGCTGGCATCGTCGATGACCCAGACATGCACATTCGGGAACGAGGTTCGAGCCGCCGACACTGTTTCTGCGATGACGCTTTCTTCATCGCGGCAGGGAATCAGGAGGTGCCAGGAAAAATTGTCGGGATTTCCCTCGACGGCCCGCGATTGGCGCAAATACGACACGAGCAGCATGCTCACGTAGGTGAGCGCGATCGAGGAGGTGATCGTCACGATCACGAGGGCGGTGTCGAACCAGGGGTCGATTCCGAATCTTCCGAAGGACCCGGAAAACACGAAAACGAATGCTGCGGCGACTCCGTAGATCAGCGAAAGCACGAAGGAAATGGGGGTAACGGCAACGGTGCGACGACGGTTGCCGCGCGAAGGTCTTCGGGGTTGCGTTGCAGAGGTCATGTGAGCTCTCTCGAGTCCCGGGGGATTCGAATGCGGAAGGTCGTGCCAACGCCGGGCGTGGTGTCGATCGAAATGTGTCCGCCGTGGGCTTCCACGATGCTCTTTGCGACAGCGAGGCCGAGGCCCGCTCCCTTCGCGCTCGATTGCAGTGCCGAATCGCTTCGGAAGAAGGGCGTGAACAACTGATCGACTTCGTTCTTGCTGAGCCCCGGACCGTTGTCGTTGACCTCCATGTCGACGTGCGTGTCCTCGGTGACCGTGCTCACCGTCACCTTGCCGCCGTACTGGGTGTACTTGACTGCATTCGAGATGAGGTTGTCGAGCACCTGTGAGATCCGTTGGGGGTCGGCGATGAGTGCCGGTGTCCTCCCGGTCTCAGCGGTCAGCGTGATTCCCTTTTCAAGCGCTGCAGGCTGCAACGACTGCACGGTTTTGCGAACGAACTTGTCGAGCTCTGTCATTTGCAGGCGCAATTGCAACTTGCCTTGACGTGCCTGCTGCTCGAGGAGGAGATCCTCAACGAGCACGGAGAGCTGTTCCGCATTGCGTCGAATCACATCGAGGTAGCCGGGGATCGGGCTCGAGGCGATGGGGGCCTCTGGTTCGTCATCGATGTCATCGACCGCGAGCTCCGCGTACCCGATGATCGAGGTCAGCGGGGTGCGCAGCTCGTGTGAGACGGTCGCGATGAACTCTTCGCGCGCTCGAATGATCTTCTGTGTTTCGGTCACGTCGTTGAAGATCAGCACGGTTGCTTCGTGCTCGCCGTCTTCATCGAGGACGATTCTCGCGCTCACGCTGACGACGCGTTGAGATTCTCCGGCTTCGCCCGCACAGAAGAGCAGGTTGTCGAAGCGTTCACCTCGCATTGCCCGGTAGGCGGGGCGCTGATCCACGGGAATCGGCGTCACGCCGTCCGGGTAGAAGATCAGGTGTCCGGCTTCGGTGCGATCGAAGTTGCTCTCCGGGGAGACGAGGCGGTGGATTTTCCGCTGCGCCTCGTTCCACATCATGTCGTTGCCACAGCGATCGATCACGAGGACGCCCACGCTAAGGCTTTGCCCGATGCTGGAGAGCAGACGTGCGGTCCGCTTTGCATCGTCGCTGAGCGCCTCTTCGCGGTGGAGCGCGCGCACTGTGCGGAGCCGACTCGCAGTGAGCCGTTCATGCAGGCCGACGACGAGCGTTGAGACCATGAGCACCGCGATCGGGAGCGCCGAATACAGGATGAACTGCGGCAGATCGACCGGTGTATCGCTGAGCGCAATCGTTGGCACGGAGATCGCGACGGTCGCGCCGACGAAGGCGAAGACCACCCCCCACCAACGAAACTGCGTCACGAGCCAAATCGCAGGAAAGAGCGCGAGCACGGAGAGCGGACCGCCGTCTGGCATCGTCGCAATGCGCAGAATTCCGAGCGCGACCAGGTCGAGCACGGGAAGCATGATGTGGAACTTCAGCCCCATCTTCTTCTTCGGAATCAGGAGCGCAGCGGTCGTCGCGAACAAGATCAGAGCGATTCCGAAGATGATCGCAACGATCTCGATGAACTGCAGCTGCATCGAAGGCCGGAAGATGATCAACAAGCTCATCGTGAGTAATACGACGACGCTGAAGATCGTTTGCTGGGTGACCGCGAACGCTTTCGAATCTCCAACGAAGAACGCTCGACGAATCAGACTGGGGAGTCGCTGAATGATGTGCTCCGTGTTGCGGCGGCCCCGCTGTCGTTCGGCGTTCATTCGCCGAAATCTGGCATGCGATCGCCAAGCCCGAAGAGCGCGTTGAGCGCTGCAATGCTTCGCTGGGTAGCGAGCCCGTCGCCGTAGGGGTTCACTGCGTTTGCCATCTGTTCGTAGGCCACCGAGTCTTCGAGCAGCGTTGTCACTTCGGAGACGATTCGGTCTTCCTCGGTGCCGATGAGCTTGACGGTCCCGGCGGTAACGGCCTCTGGACGTTCCGTGTTCTCGCGAAGCACGAGCACGGGGCGACCGAGGCTCGGAGCTTCTTCTTGGACGCCGCCCGAATCGGTCAAAATCACGGTCGACGCTTGCAGAACGCGCGCGAAGTTCGCGTAGCCGAGCGGCTCGGTCACGGTGACGTTCGGAAGTCCCTCGATTGCTGGGAGCACGAGCTCGCGCACTCTCGGGTTTCGGTGCGCCGGCCAGACGAACTGCACTGCCGGATACGAACGAGCGAGTCGCGCGAGCGCTGCGCCAATGTGCTGCATGGCGCTGCCGAGGTTCTCTCGTCGGTGCGTTGTCAGGAGCACGATCGGCTGCTGCGCGTCGAGCACGGATTGCAGTGCTTCGTCGTCAAGGGGAGCAGCAGGTTGCGCGATCGTCCATTGGAGAGCGTCAATCACGGTGTTACCGGTGACGGCGATGTTCTCGGCGGCAACGCCATCGTGCAGCAGGTTGTCTCGCGACTCCGAGGTCGGAGCGAGGTGCAGCTGCGCAATTTGCGACACGAGCTTTCGGTTTGCCTCCTCGGGGAACGGCGAGAGCAGATCGCCAGAGCGAAGCCCTGCTTCGAGGTGGACGACCTGGATCCCGCGGTTGAACGCGGCGATCGCCGCGGCAGTCACGGTCGTGGTGTCGCCCTGCACGATCACGGCGTCGGGTTCGTGCGTTGCGAAGGTTTCGTCGAGACCGGCGATCACCCGAGACATGATCGTGTTGAGATTCTGGCCAGGAGTCATGAGGTTCAGGTCGACGTCAGGGTGAATCCCGAAGTGTTCATTGACCTGATCGAGCATTTCCCGGTGCTGCGCCGTTACAGCGACAATGAGCTCGAAGTCATCGCTCGCTTGCAACCCTGCGATGAGCGGAGCCATCTTGATGGCCTCAGGGCGCGTTCCGTAGACGGCCATGAGCTTCGGGCGCTCGCGGACGGGTTGCGTGGATGACGATGAGGGTGAGGAAGCGACGGTCATGGACGGTGCTCCTTTTCTGTGTAAAAGGATGCAGGCAGCGGATGACCAGCAATCGAGAGAGGTCGATTTCATCTTATTGGCGAGGGCAATGAGATTGATACGGATTCTCTGAACGTGATGAAACTGTGGAAAGCACTCGGACCTTCAGCCGGCGGCCAGCAGTTCTGATTCCGCCCTCCGCTACGCGTGTCGAAGAAATCGGAGAGTTCTCGTCATTCTGTGGATAAGTGATTTCCGCCTCGCCCGGAGCCGACACGCTACCTGGCATGTCCGCTGCTCTCACCACCATCACTGCGCAGATTCGCGAGCGAGTTCGTCGCGAAGGAATCGATCTTTCTGCCGACGCCGAGCGCACTCGCGCTCTGGTCACCGAGTCCGTCCGCGCATACAGCGAACGATCGTTCGCCGGAATCCACGAGGGCATCCAGGATGAGGCGACGACCACCACGCAGATTCTCGCGGCGCTGACCGGCTTCGGCCCACTTCAGCATTTGCTCGACGATCCGACGATCGAGGAGATCTGGGTCAATCACGACACCGAGGTGTTCGTTGCCCGCGGCGCGAACAATACGAAGCTCGACATCACGCTCGCGCGCGGGGAACTCGCGGATCTTGTCGAACGAATGCTGGCAGGAACCGGACGAAGAACAGATCTTTCGACACCGTTCGTTGACGCGGCACTTCCCGACGGCTCCCGACTGCATGTTGCAAGCGGTGACGTCGCGGGTGGCAGCATGAGCATCAACATTCGGAAATTCTCCGCAACCATCCGGACACTTGCTGCGCTCGTCGAACTCGGGTCGCTCAGTGAAGAAGCAGCGGCGTTTCTGCAGGTCGCAGTTTCAGCAGGATTGAACATTCTCGTCAGCGGGCCGACACACAGCGGAAAGACGACGATGCTGAATGCGCTGCTCTCCGCCGGACGTCAGAGCGATCGCGTCGTGACGGTCGAGGAAACATTCGAGCTGGCCCCGAGTGTGCCCGACCATGTCGCCTTGCAAGGCCGCCAAGCGAGTCTCGAGGGAGCAGGCGAAATAGGGTTGCGACGTCTCGTCAAAGAGAGCCTCAGAATGCGACCCGACAGACTCGTGATCGGGGAGGTGCGGGAAGCCGAAGCGCTCGATCTTCTCATCGCGCTGAATTCCGGGGTCCCGGGCATGTGCACCATTCACGCCAACAGTGCTCGCGAGGCCCTCTCGAAACTCTCGACCCTCCCGCTACTCGCGGGGAGAAACATCGATTCCAGTTTTATCGTTCCGACAGTCGCCGCAACAGTGGATCTCGTCATCCAATGCTCGACGGACGGTCGGGGCAATCGCAGAGTTGTCGAAAGCATTGCGCCCAGTGGGCGCACCCACGGTACGGTCATCGACGCGAGCGAGCTCTTCGCGCTCCGTGACGGTCTGCTTCGATCGACAGGTCTCGTGCCAGAGCGCACGATCAAGTTCGATCGGGCGGGTATTGCCCGTGCTCAACTCTTTTCCGGTCCAGCGCTATGACCGCGACCGCGAGCTACGGTCTCACGCTCGGGCTCGTCCTTGGCCTCGGACTGGTGCTGCTGGTGTCTCCGCGACTCTGGCCGCGATGCGCAGGAACTCCACGAGATTCAGTCCTCCGACCGCCCTCAAAAATTCGCGACATGCTGACGGCGGCAGGGCATCCGCAAATGCCGACGCTTGTGCTGCCGCTGATCGCGGTGATCGCTGCGGTCGTCTGCGGGGGCATCACACTCGTCGTGATTCCGATCCTTCCGCTTGCGCTGATCGCAGCGAGTGCCGGAGCGGCATTGCCGCTCGTTGCTGTGCAGTGGCAAGCGAAGAAGAAGCGTCTCCTACTCGACCGAGTGTGGCCGGATGTGGTCGATCACCTTCTTGCGGCGATTCGCGGCGGGATGTCGCTCCCGGATGCAATGACCGCGCTGCAGACCATCGGTCCAGAAGAGACGAAGCCGTACTTCAGAGAGTTCGCGATCGAGTATCGCTCGAGCGGATCGTTCGATTACTGCATCGATCAAGCGAAGATGCGTTTCGCAAACGGTACGGCCGACCGGCTCCTTGAAACCATGCGAATGGCGAAGGAGGTCGGCGGGAACGAACTCGGCCGGGTGCTCAGCGATCTCGCCGCCTATTTGCGAGAGGAATCGGCAACGCGCGGGGAGCTCCTCGCCCGCCAATCCTGGATTGTGAACGCCGCCCGTCTCGGTGTTGCAGCGCCGTGGATCGTGCTGCTGCTGTTGGCAACCAGACCCGAGGGTGCCGCGGCGTACAACTCAAGTGGCGGCCTCATGATGATCCTCGGCGGCGTGATCGTCACAGTCATCGCATACAGAACGATGATTCGACTCGGGCGATTGCCTGAAGACGCACGGTGGTTCGCGTGAGCCCGGCGCTCGGAGCTGCTGCGATTCTCGGAGCGACTTTCGGTCTCGGCTGCTGGTTTCTGCTCAGTTTGATTCCTCTCCTGCGACGACCCTTGCTCCTGCATCGGGTCGCGCCCCATGTGCTCGACATTTCCGATGGTGCTCGCGCGCTCGTTGCGCGCCGAGTGGTCGATCCCGGCGGTTCGCTCGCGCTGATTGCAGCTCCATTGCTCTCGACAGTTGCTCCGGTCCTCGCGAACCTTGTCGGCAGCCGAAGCCAGATCTCGCTGCGACTGCGGCAAGCCCGATGGCAGAAGACGCTGCACGAGTTCCGGAGCCTGCAACTCCTTGGCGCGACCATCGGGGCAGCGGTCACGACCGTGGTCGCCGCGGTCGGGATCGCGCGTGGCGCGCCCTTCGTCGTCGTGCTGGTCTCGATCGTCGCGGGCGCGGCACTTGGCTCGCTCGCTCCCGACTGGTGGCTTCAGCGGCAAGCGAAGCGGCGACTGGCTCGAATTACGAGTGAACTTCCGACAGTGCTCGAATTCTTGACGCTCAGTCTCTCCGCGGGTGAAGGCCTCGGAGGTTCGCTGCGACGCGTCGGCAAGATCGGTTCCGGCGCGCTCGCTGAGGAATTCCGTGTCGTTGTTGCGGATGCAGCCGCGGGGACGACACTGACCTCGGCACTGGAGCGCCTACGGCGAGAACTTGAGTGCGGGCCGCTGACCAGATTCGTCACGCAGATGCAGGGAGCACTCGAGCGCGGCACGCCACTTGCGACAACACTTCGCGCTCAAGCAGATGATGCGCGCGAGGCCGACAAACGTGCACTCCTTGAAGCGGCAGGCAAAAAGGAGATCTCGATGCTCGTGCCACTCGTGTTCGGACTGTTGCCATTGACCATCTGCTTCGCGCTCTGGCCAGGGCTGTACGTACTTCAAATTGGGTTTTGAGAAAGGAAAATAATGATTGGCAAACACGGGGTCATTGCTTCACGAGCACAGGCTTTGCAGGAAAAACTACGCGAATCGCGCGGAGATGTTCCCGGATGGGTGCTCGTCACTCTCATGTCGGCGGGACTTGTCATTTTGATCTGGAGCGTCGCAGGTCCTGCGCTCGTGGGGCTTTTTGAGCAGGCGATTCAACGTGTGACAGGAATATGAGCGGGAATCGCGCTCTGATTGGAGAGCGAGGGTCTGCGATTGCAGAGTTCACGATGGTGAGCGGACTGCTGCTTGCGATCACGCTCGCGATCTTTCAACTGGCCTTCGCCCTCCATGTGCAGAACACGGTCGCCGATGCTGCCTCAGAGGGTGCACGGTTCGCGGGACTGATCGGCGGTGACCTCGAAGCCGGTAAAGCTCGAACAGAACTGCTCGTGGCGACCGCGGTCGGTCCATCGATTATTCGCTCCTCCGAGGCGCGGTTTGTCGATGATGAAGACCTGGCCATGGTCGAGATGACAATCGTCGCCACGGTGCCACAACTCGGCTTGCTCGGATTTTCCACGTTCGAGGTGAGTGCTCATGCGGCGATCGAATCTCTTGAGTAACGCGTGTCGGGCTGCCCGGCGCGCGCTCCGAAGAAGTTTCGAGCGCCACTCGGGGAACGCCCTGTGCTCGTTTGATTCCGGTCGCGGTACTCGGGGGTCGGCGTCGCTCGAGTTCCTCACGTTCGGGATCATTCTTCTTCTCCCAATGATCTATCTCGTCACGGTGTTCTCGACGGTTCAGAACGCGGTGCTCACCGTTGAAGGTGCCGCCCGCCATGGGGCACGGATTTTTGTGAGTGCGGACTCAGAAATGAGCGGCAGCACCGCGGTTGAACGAAGTGTTGCCATTGCGCTCACTGATCACGGGCTCCATGACCTCGAGCACGAACTCACGATCTCGTGCTCACCACTGTCGACGGGGTGCGGGACGCCGGGTGGTTTCGCGACCGTCCGCCTTGCAATTACCGTTCCGCTACCGCTGGTCCCGCCAGTGCTCGGCCTCGAAACAGCGCTCGCGGTTCCGATCAGTGCAGAGGCTGCCGTTCCGTTCTCTCAGTTCGGCGAGGACGACAGCGAATGATCGGGCAAGCGGTGGCGCGAACGCGGGACATTCTGAGCATTGCAAGACCAACAATGCTCGGGTCGCGCGCAATCGATCGAGCGCGGAGCAGACCCTTGCTTCGAACTTCGGTGGCAGCAGGCCGATCTCGGTGGCGCTCCGACGAGGGCTCGACGCTCGTGCTCACGCTCATCCTCGCAGGATTGAGCCTTGTGCTGATCTTGATCGTTGCGTTCGCGACAACCCTCTACATCGAACGCAAGCAACTGTTCACGGTCGCGGACGCCGCTGCGCTCGCAGCAGCCGAATCTTTTAAGCCATCCTCGATCGACCCCGCACAGTCGCGGCCGTTTCCCGTGTTGACGAACGAGCAGATTGTCGAAGCTGTCGAGGATTGGATCAATCGGATACCCGGCTCAGATGGCATCGCGATCGTCCAGGCCGGTTCGCGCGATGGTTCGACGGCCGAGGTGACGCTGCGATCCACGTGGTTTCCTCCATTCCTTACCTTCTTCGCGCCCCGCGGGATCGCGATCGAAGTCACCGCAACCGCTCGCGTGGTATTCCTCGATGAGTGAGGAGCGCGGGCGGCGTATCCTTGAAGGATCATGAGCGATATTGACATCAGTGCTGAACTGAATGCCCTGAAGGCCACGTTTGCAACCATCAAGTCTGTTGTGGACGTCGAATCGCTCGAGCGTGAAATCGCCGAGTTGAACGAGAAGGCCGGTGCGCCCGACCTCTGGGACGACCCAGACGCCGCGCAGCAGGTGACGAGTGCGCTCTCTCACCGGCAGACCGATCTCAAGCGTGTGCAGTCGGCGGAAGCGCGTATCGACGATCTCGAAGTGCTCGTCGAACTCGCGAACGAAGAGCAGGACGAGGCCACCCAGAACGAGGCGAAGGCCGAACTGCGGGCCCTGACGAAGACGATCGCCGACATGGAGGTGCAGACGCTCCTCGACGGCGAGTTCGATGCGCTCCCCGCGGTTGTCACGATTCGTGCTGGTGCCGGGGGAGTCGACGCGAGCGACTTCGCAGAGATGCTGCTTCGTATGTACCTCCGCTACGCGGAACAGAACAACCTGCCGGTGCGCGTGTACGACACGAGCTACGCGGAAGAAGCGGGCATCAAATCCGCAAGCTTCGAGGTCGGAGCGCCCTACGCCTTCGGAACATTGAGCGTCGAGGCCGGAACCCACCGCCTCGTTCGGATGAGCCCGTTCAACTCTGCAGGAAAGCGCCAGACGAGCTTCGCGGCAGTCGAGGTCGTGCCCCTGTTTGAGCAGGTCGACGCCATCGAGGTTCCCGACACCGACATTCGAGTCGATGTGTTCCGCTCCTCGGGCCCTGGTGGTCAGAGCGTGAACACGACGGACTCCGCCGTGCGCATCACGCACCTTCCAAGCGGCATCGTCGTCTCGATGCAGAACGAGAAGAGTCAGATCCAGAACCGTGCCGCAGCAATGCGAGTGCTCCAGTCGCGCCTCATGCTCCTGCAGCGTGAGGAAGAAGCTGCGCGGAAGAAGGAGCTCGCGGGCACCATCTCCGCCAGCTGGGGTGACCAGATGCGGTCGTACGTGTTGGCGCCGTACCAAATGGTGAAAGATCTCCGTACGGAGCACGAGGTCAACAACCCGAGCGCCGTCTTCGATGGCGACCTCACCGAGTTCTTGGCCGCCGGAATCCGGTGGCGAAAGCAGCAGCAACGCGATTCGAACGACTGAATATCCTCTGACTCCCTCGGCGCGCCGAGGGAGTTCGCGGTTTGAGCTGAACCGCGGGCATAATCTCGACACGCCATGATTCGTTTCGAAGGGGTCTCAAAGACCTACTCAAGGAAATCCCGCCCCGCGCTGAGCGATATCTCTATGGAGATCCTCGGAGGAGAGTTCGTCTTCCTCGTCGGCGCCTCAGGAAGCGGTAAGAGCACCATCATTCGCATGGTGCTGCGTGAGGAGCGCCCAACCACGGGTGAAATTCACGTGCTCGGACAGCGATTGGGCGTGATCCCGAATCGACGTGTTCCCTTCTTCCGCCGAAACCTTGGCGTCGTCTTCCAGGACTTCAGGCTGCTGCGCAACAAAACCGTGTACGAGAACGTCGCGTTCACCCTGCAGGTCATTGGCAAGAGCCGCGCATTTATTTCCGAGGCGGTCCCCGACGTGCTGAAAATCGTCGGGCTCGCGGGCAAGTCTTCGCGCTTTCCGCATGAGCTCTCCGGTGGTGAACAACAGCGCGTCGCGATCGCACGAGCAGTGGTGAACAAACCGCCGATCCTGCTCGCAGACGAGCCGACGGGAAACCTCGATCCGCAGACGAGCGCCGGAATCATGGCATTGCTCGCGAGAATCAATGAGGGTGGCACGACTGTGGTGATGGCAACGCACGATGAGTCGATCGTGAACTCGAGCCAGCGCCGAGTGATCGAAGTCGACTCCGGTCGCATCATGCGCGACGAAGAGGGCGGCGGATACCGCACGCAGGCGATCAAGATCCGCCCAACGGTCATCGACCTTGGCGCTGAAACCCCGCTGGCTACGACTCAAGACTCGCCAGACGAAGATATCGAGCCGTCGGTTTCGAAGACTGCAGAGCCACTGACCGATACCGCGGCTTCTGGCGATGCTGCCTCGACGACGGAGGCACAACGATGAGAGTCGCGCTCGTACTGAATGAAGTGTTCACCGGCCTTCGACGGAACCTCTCGATGGTCGTGTCGGTGATCCTGGTCACGGCGATTTCGCTCACTTTCGTCGGCGCAGCGATTTTGCTGCAGTCACAGATTCAGCAGATGAAGGGGTTCTGGTACGACCGCGCGCAGGTGGGCGTGTATCTCTGCAGCCCGATCGACGCGAGTGAAACCTGCAGCGAGACCGCTGCGACCGAGGAGCAGATCGCCGCGATCACCGCACAGCTCGAGTCGCCGACGCTCGCGCCCTACGTCGATGCGATCGCCTTCGAATCTCGCGAAGAGGTATACGAGCGCTTTATCGAGCAGTTCGCTGGAACCGCGAGTGCGGAGTTCGCGACGGCGGAGAACATGAACGAGGTGATCTGGGTAACCCCCTCGAACCCAGAGAACGCAGACGTGGTGAAGGAAGCGACCTCCGGGATGCCGGGCGTGATGGAGGTTCGAGACCAACGCGCGCTGCTCGATCCGATTTTTCAGGTTCTGAACACCGCAAGCCTTGGCGCCGTTGGAGTCGCGGTGTTGATGCTCATCGCCGCAGTGCTGCTCATCTCGACGACGATCAGGCTCTCTGCATTCTCTCGAAAGCGAGAGCTCGGGATCATGCGGCTCGTCGGAGCCTCGAACCGGTTCATTCGCACCCCCTTCATTCTCGAGGGCATCGTCTCTGCACTGATCGGATCGGTCTTGGCAGCACTGTCGATCATTGCGATCGTGCAGTTCTTCGTGCAGGGCTACGTGCAGCCCAGGTTGCAATCAACTGCCCTCATCAGACTCGAGGACGCCTTGCTCGTTGCGCCGTTGCTGATCGCGATCGGTGTCGGACTCGCCGGTATTGCTGCAGCGGTGGCGATCAGGCGATACCTGAAGGTTTAAAGCAGCGCTGGGGGAGGCCAGTCCGCTCCCAGACGGCGGATCCACTCGGCGGCTTGAGCCTCCCAGTGCAAATGTTGTAGCCTACAAGGCTTGGTGTTTCCGCTTGGAAGCACCAGAACACTCAGACAGCCAAGGATTCGCCATGCCACGTGAACGCGGAACGAAGGTTGTGGCGACGAACCGCAAGGCTCGCCACGACTACACCATTGAAGACACCATCGAGGCCGGACTCGTGCTGCACGGCACAGAGGTCAAGGCCTTGCGAGCTGGACGAGCCTCGCTCGTCGACGGCTACGCCTTCATCGACGGAAGCGAAGCGTGGCTCGATGGTGTGCACATCCCGGAGTGGGGTCAGGGAACGTGGACCAACCACCCGCCACGTCGGAAGCGCAAGTTGCTGCTCCACAAGGAACAGATCTTGAAGCTGCACGCGAAGGTCCGTGAGGGCGGCTACACGCTGGTCCCGTTGTCGTTGTACTTCCTTGATGGTCGGGCAAAGGTGGAGCTTGCTGTCGCAAAGGGTAAGAAGGATTACGACAAGCGCCACGCGCTCCGCGAACGTCAGGACAAGCGAGAGTCCGAGCGCGCAATGCGCCTCAGAAACCGAATGGGCGAGTAGCACCCTTCGGTACTCCTCGCCCAGCACGATTGAGAGCGGGTCGCGAGACGACCCCGGTGCAGTTATTGCACCGAGTTTGCAGCGTCCACGATCTTCTGACCCGATTCGGTGACCATCGGCGCGAGCGCTCCTGACACTGAATACGAGGCAGGAAGACCGAGTTCGGCAACCGCTTCGGAGACTGCGGTCTGACCGGCCACGACATTCTTGTCATAAGCGTCGAGCGCCGCGTGCACCTTCGGCTGCGGGTCCGTCGAACCGGGCTGGAGCACCTCTGCATCAGTCGGCATCTGCGTCCGGTAAGCGTCGACGACGGCAAGACCATCGATCCGAACTTGCTCGTAGTAGGCGATCTCGGCTTCGCAAACGGTTTCGAGGCCGACGGGGCAGTTGTCGGTCGAGTTGGCCACGATCTGATCGGCGAGCAGGTTCGTCAATTCTTCGAGCTTGTCGGCATAGCGAAGACGTGCATCCGAATCGAGGAAGGAAATGCACCCGATCGGGTTGTTGCAGGTGAAGGTCCAGATCCAGCCGTCTGCCGAGTACTCCTGCACATCCTGGAACGCGAGTGTGAAGAATTCGTCTTCGACCTTGGCTGATTCGACCTCGAAGTTGGCCAGGATTTCGCGGTCGGTCTTTGAGAATGCGCACGCGGATTGGATGAACTCGAGGCTTTCCGTCGTCGTGTTCGAGAACGAGGACGTCGCGTCGTAACGCCCCTGATTGTTCTCCCACTGCTCGAGCGCGGCAACGTAGTCCTCGTTGATTTCTCCGCCCTCGACCTCGGGCTTATCGGGGGTGGCCGAGAAGGAAGCGTCAGCGAAGTTCGCAGCGACTTCGTCATTCACGGAGCATGCCTCGGTGAGCGCAGCACCAGTGGAGACGGAGCTCGTGTCGTCGTCGCCATAGAGAATGATGGCGTTCGGAATTCCGCTCACGTCGTAAGAGAGCAGCGGTTGCAGCGCCTCTTCGGAGTACGCCTCTTCCCATGCTGCGTTTTGCTCGGCAAAGGTGTCTGCTGCAGCCTGGGCTTCGTTGTTCGTCAGAATGCGAGGAACCACGAAGGCCGCAACGATTGCGAGGATCGCGACGACCGCGACGGGGATACCAATGCCGAGCCAAAGGCCAAGTCGCTTCTTCTTCTTCGGGCCGTTTCCGTTGTTCGGCCCCTGTGGTCCCTGCGGTCCGTTCGGTCCCTGTGGTCCGTTCGGCCCCTGCGGACCACCGAAACCTGGGGTGTTGAATGCCGGAGTGTTCCCGGGCGAGCCGTTCGGCGCGCCGTAGGGAGGCTGTCCAGAGCCAAAGCCGGGAGCACCTTGCGGGACGCTCGGATTTGGAAACTGCGAGGGCGGTCCCTGCGGTGGAGGAAATGAAGCATTTCCGGAATTCGGCGTCGAAGGCAACGGGGTGCCGTCTGCGAATGGTGCGCTCTGAGCGCCGGGGATAGGGGAATGGCCAGGGTTCTGGCCACCGCCGAGGTTGTTACCCTGCGGGAACCGAGGCGTCTGCGAGAAGTCTGGGGATGATCCTGGCCGGTCAGTCATAGTTCGACCCTATGACTCTCGCATGAGAGTTACCCGAATGCTTCCTGGAAACTCGACGCCGATTCGTTGCCGGCTAAGAAGGCTCGTGAATGGATACAGCGTGGTCTCGGATGACGTCGAGCGCATCCGCTCCAGATTCAGCGAGGGCTCCGTCGAATGTCGCTGCTTCGAAACCGACAGCCTTCAGTTCTTTAGCGAGCTGCGTCGCTTGTGCTTCCTCATGCGAACTCGTGGCACTCAGCGCTTGAGCAATTGCAGGCGTCGTGCCCGGAGCGGATGCGAGCAGGACAGGGTCTGTCGGCATCTGCTCTCGCATCGCTTTCGCAAATGCGCTGACGTCTGCTTTCGCTTCTGCGAGTCGGTTACGTTCAAACACGCACAATTCGTCGAAACCGTTGGGGCAGTTGTTCGTGAGGTTCTCAATCTGACGATCAAAAGACTCCGTGCGAACCCGTTCAACCGCGTCAGCGTACTTGACGCGAGTCTCCGAGTTCACGAACGAGACGCATCCACCTGAACTCGAACACGTGAAAGTGATCGTCTGGTCCTCGAATACGAACTCTTCGGTGTCACCGTTCGACATTGTGACGAATGGTCGAAGTTCTGTCCGGAATGCTTCAGAAAGCGCAGTGTCGATTGCTCGTTGTTCCTGAGTGAAGGTGCAAATCGACAGGGCATCCGCGAACGCAGGATCGGAAGTTTCAACGAATTCCGCGCTCGCCTCGTACTTGTTTTGGGTGGCCGTCCACTCTTCTGCGGCCGCCACGTACTCCTCGTTCACGTCTTCGGCGCCTTCGACGTCAGGCTCGCGAGGAACTGTCGGCCAGGTTGTCGAGGAGTACGCTGCCTCAACCTCTGAGATCGCTTCGCATGCCGCAACAAGCGAAGCTCCAGCAGGTTCATCCGAGCGGTCATCGTCAGCTCCGAGCAGGATTGCCTCGGCGAACGATTCTCCAGAGAGTCCGAAGTACGGCTCGAGCGCGGACTCGGAGAACGCCGAGTCCCAAGCTGACTGCTCGTTCGTAAAGGTCTCCGCGGCGACACTCGCTTCGTGATTGAGCATGATGCGAGGGAAGATCATTGCGGCAACGATTCCGATGATCGCGAGGGCCGCGACAGGGATGCCGATACCCAGCCAGAGGCCGAGCTTCGAGCGACGCTGTGGATTCGCGTTCGCTCGTTCCGGGTTGCCATGGTCGCGAACATGCTGCGCGGCGCCATTTTGCGCAGTGGACTGTTCGCGGAGTTTTGGATCAAAACGGAACCCTGTCGATGCGGAGTTCGTTGCACGGCCGAAACTCTGTGCTGCTGAGGACGCGGGAGTACTGCTCGGGCTGGGCGCGTATGCGGGGCTCCACGGAACCTCGCCCTCGGGCGCGGTGTTCTGTGACGCCTGTTGTTCGGCATTCCTTGAGGGCGAGGGCGATTCGATCGGGGAGTTCGCCGGCGGCGCGCTGTGCGAGGCGGAGTGCGGTGCGGCCTTCGTGTTCGAGAGTTCACTCCGCAACACCGTGTCCGCATCGAGGTCTTCATCATCGGAGTGCGGCAAAGAAATCGCAGTCTGAGGAGAACCTGTTTTCTGATCCTGGGGCCGCGCCACGATGGTGTCGTCAAAGGCCTCATCAGGCTCCGGTGCGAGTGTCGCAGGATCTCCGTCGGCTGCTTCGATTAGGGGCGCATCCAGGTCGGCGGACAAATCCGCGAGCGAGGGCCCGGCTGTTGAGTGAGCATTCGGACGAAGAACGGTGTCCTCGTCGAGGTCGAATGGGGCCTCGCTCGGGCTCGGCACTGCGTCGATCTCGATGCCTGAGTCGTTGTTCTGCGAGGAGTCAACGGAATGGTTGGGATCGTCCGCTTCATCGGAAGGTTCGTTATTCCAATTCGGAGCGGCCTCGATCAATTCGTTCTCGGCGTCGTCCTCGTGTCGATCGTTGGGCGATTCGTCGTGAGGCGGCAGCGGTGGCATCGATTTCTCCGTGATTCCAGTTGATCTTGCGAGCCAAGACTACTGAGTTCTCAAAGGAGGTCGCATCCGAATTTACTGTGTGGCCCGGGCAGCCCACCTGTCACGCAATTTCGCTTCGCTTTCATTTTCGCTACGAATTCGCGGATGACCGGGTTCGCGTGCGCACTCGGCGGCAGAATCCGGCAGAATGGCGAATGCGCGGCGTCTGCGCACAACTCCTCAAAGTGAAAGGCACGCATCATGCGAGTCGGAATTCTCACGAGCGGCGGAGACTGCCCAGGTCTGAACGCTGTCATTCGTGCCGTTGTCCTGAAGGGCAACCACGTCAGCGGACTCGAGTTCGTCGGTATCCGCGATGGCTGGCGAGGCCTCGTCGACGGCGATGTTCGGGTGCTCAACCGGTCCTCCGTTCGCGGACTTTCCCGGGTCGGCGGCACCATTCTCGGAACGTCCCGCACGAACCCCTTCGAGGGACCGAACGGGGGCGTCGAGAACATCAAGGCGACGATGCAGCGGCTTGGTATCGACGGGATCATCGCGATCGGCGGTGAAGGAACACTGGCGGCTGGAAAGCGACTCGCAGACGCGGGAATTCCGATCGTCGGTGTGCCGAAGACCATTGACAACGACCTCGACGCGACCGATTACACGTTCGGGTTCGATACCGCGGTCGAGATCGCAACGGAGGCTGCGGACCGCCTTCGGACGACCGGTGACTCGCACATGCGCTGCATGGTGCTCGAGGTCATGGGCCGTCACGTTGGCTGGATCGCAGTGCACGCGGGTATCGCCGCGGGTGCGCATGCGATTTTGATCCCTGAACAGCCGAAGACGATCGAAGAAATCTGCACTTGGGTGCAGAGCGTGTACGACCGCCGCCGTGCGCCACTGATCGTGGTTTCGGAAGGGTTCACGCTCGTCGGCATGGACGAGGCGCACTCGCACAAAGGCCTCGACGCCTTCAACCGTCCGCGACTCGGCGGTATCGGTGAACTGCTCGCGCCGATGATCGAAGAGCGCACGGGAATCGAATCACGCGCAACGGTCCTCGGCCACATCCAGCGCGGTGGAGCTCCGAGTGGCACCGACCGTGTCCTGGCGACACGGTTCGGTCTCGCTGCAATCGACGCGGTTGTCGACGGCGCGTGGGGTCACATGGTTGCGCTTCGCGGCACAGAGGTAGTCCGCGTCACGTTCGATGAGGCGCTCGGTGAACTCAAGAAGGTGCCAGAGACGCTGTACGCCGAGGCGGCGTCGCTCTTCGGGTAACAAGACCCGCTTGCACTGCGATTGGTGCGAACGTATACTGGAACGCTGACCCTCGGGTCGGTTCGAGGCTCTTGGGAGTCTTGCAATTCAATAGCGTGTGATGTGCCCGCATGGGGATGATCGGTTTCGACATTGCCTGAGTTCTTGCGTGAAGCGGGTCGAGGATGTGGGGTTATCTCGTTAACGCTCCCTACAAAACTATAGGTGCCAACGCTAAGCGCACCGACTTCGCCCTCGCTGCTTAAGCGAGCCTGAAGTCCGTCAGACCGGGCCTGCTCTCGTCCCGGACCCTGGCGTCGTTTAGAGAGCTTGCTGCAGATCATGCGTCACCGGTGATCGCGGGACTTTAACTGTGACTGGGCCTGTCGTTCAAGCTGCTTGTGGCAAGGGACGGGGCCGAGTAGAACGCTTTTCACAAGCTGCACCCGGAGAAGCCGCCGGATCACAGCGATGGACGGGGGTTCAATTCCCCCCATCTCCACCATCGGCACATCACACGTGACAATAAAGAAGGCCCCAACGCTGTTGGGGCCTTCTTTATTGTTCCAGCGGATCCGCTGGGTGATGAGGCTGCGCTATCCGGCGTCGGGCACCGTGACTTCGCGGCCGCTCTGGACCCACGCGAGCGTGCCGCCCTCGACGTTGATCGCCTCGAGATCCTTCGAGCGGAGATATTCGCACACTCGATCGCTTCGAGCTCCCGAGTGGCAGATCACATAGAGCGGACCGTCCGGGAGCTCGGATTCGAAATCGAGGAATCTGGACATCGGCATAGGAATCGCGCCCGGCACATGCCCGCCGGCGAACTCGTCGTCTTCGCGCACGTCGATCACGACCGGCTGGTCGATACTCGCCAGATCGTCGACGGAGATTGAGGTCGTGTTCATTCGTTTACTCCTTGTGTGCGGTCTCCGTTGAGACGTTGGAGGAAAGTGCTGTGCAAGACGCCGTTGGTGACCAGCGCTGAGCCGTGCCACGGGCCTTCACTCCCGTCGACGGCCGTGAATGAGCCGCCGGCCTCGCGAACGATGATGTCGTGGGGTGCCAGGTCGTAGGGTTTGAGATCGAATTCCGCCAGCGCGTCGATCTGGCCCTCAGCGACCATCATGTAACTCCAAGCGTCACCGACCGAGCGCGCAACCCAGACCTCTTTTTGCAGTGCGATGAGGTCGTCGAGCCTGCCGACCCGGTCCCAGCCCTTGATCGAGTTGTACGCGAAGGCGGCATCATCGAGCGTTGCCACGGAGGAGACAGCGATGCGACGTGGAGCCTCGGGGTCGGTCCATGCTCCGGCGCCGAGCGAAGCCCACCAGCGTTTTCCGAGCGCGGGTGCGCTGCACACCCCGGCGACGATCTTGCCGTCGACCGCGAGTGCGATGAGTGTCGTCCACAATGGGGTGCCGCGAAGAAACTGTGCCGTGCCGTCGATGGGGTCGATGATCCACTGCCTCGTGCTCTCGCCCTCGGTGCCGTACTCTTCGCCGAGAATCGAATCGTCCGGGCGTTCCTCCTGCAGGATCGCACGGATGGCGCGTTCGACCGCGAGGTCGGCGTCGGTGACATGGGACTTGTCCGGCTTCGTGGAAATTTCCAGATCGACGGCGGAGAAGCGTTGCATTGCGACCTCGGCGGCCGCGTCAGCGAGGCGCAGTGCGAGATCGAGGTCCTCTGAGTAGTCGTGCATAGCTCAACGCTAGCCGAGCGGGCCTGCGGCGCAGGTCGGCCCGCGGCGAAACGCTACTTTTCGAATGATGCGAGGAGGCGCTGCAGGCTCTCAACGCGAGCGCCATCGAGTTCGCCGGCCGCGGCGGCCTCGGCGATGGCGCAATCGGGTGCATCTGCAAGGTGCGTGCACCCACGCGGGCATGTCTCTGCGACCAAGGCCAGATCTGCATATCCACGGAGGAGATTGTCGGGATTCACGTGGCCGAGTCCGAACGAGCGGACGCCAGGAGTATCGATGATCCATCCGGTGCCGAGCCGATACGACTCAGTAGAGCTCGAGGTGTGGCGACCGCGGCCTGTGACCGCGTTCACGTGCCCGGTTGCGCGTTTGGCACTCGGGACGAGCGCATTGACGAGCGTTGATTTTCCGACGCCAGAATGACCGACCGCAACGGTCGTGTGGCCCTGGAGACGTTCGGTCAAGAAGTCGATCGGTGGGTCGTCCTGGCGCGAGAGCACGGTCTCGATGTCGAGTCCCTCGAAGTTCTTCAAGAAGGCGCTCGGGTCTGCCAGGTCAGTCTTCGTGATGACCATGATCGGCTCGATTCCGGCATCGAGTGCTGCGATGAGATAACGGTCGATGAGGCGAGGGCGGGGCTCGGGATCTGCCGCAGCCACGACCATCAACATCAGGTCGGCGTTGGCAACGATGATGCGCTCGATCTCGTCGCTGTCGTCAGCACTGCGCCGCAGGATCGTGGAGCGCTCGTGTAGGCGGACGATCCGAGCGAGTGAACCGTCCTGACCACTGACGTCACCGACGACGTCGACCTGATCACCCGTGACGATTGCGCTCGAACGGCGTTCGCGGGCGCGAGTCGCGATGACGTGCGTCTCCTCGGGAGTTCCGTCGTTCACCAGCACGTTGTAGCGGCCTCGGTCGACGGAGAGCACGCGAGCAGGGACAGCGTCGGCATGTTCAGGGCGTTGCTTACTGCGTGGTCGGTTCGCCTTGGGGTTCGGTCGCTCGCGCACTGAGGATTCGTCGTACTCCTCGTACTTTTCCTCGAAATCGCTCATCCAGCTCACAGGAGCATCTGCTTCCAGAGGGCCGCGAACTCGGGGATCGTCTTTGCGGTCGCGTCGATGTCGTCGACGCTCACCCCTGGGGTCCGAAGCCCGATGAGCGCTCCCGCGGTGGCGATCCTGTGATCCTCAAAGGCCTTCCATGCGCCGCCGTGTAGCGGTGCCGGTTCGATCGCGAGACCGTCCTCAGTCTCGCGAATCTGCGAACCAACTGCCTCGCCGTTGACAACGAGTGCCTGGAGCCGGTCGGTTTCGTGCCCCCGGATGTGACCGATCCCTCGAAGTCGAGACGGTGTACTCGCGAGCATCGCGAGTGCAGCGAGGGTCGGGGCGAGTTCGCCAGCTTCTGAGAGGTCGATGTCGGCTCCGCGAAGCGAGCCGTCGCCCGTGGCGGTGCAGACTCCGTGCTCAACGGTGACGGCGCCGCCGAATTGTGGCAGGAGGTGTGCGAGCTGTGCGCCGACCTGAGTGGTCTCGGCAGGCCAGTCGGCGATGGAGACGCTGCCCCCAGCGGCCAGTGCGGCAGCAAGGAACGGTGCGGCGTTCGACAAGTCGGGTTCGATGGTGGATTCTCGTGCGGCGATCGGGCCGGGGCGAACAGACCAGCGGCCCGCGCCCTTGGAAGCTGCGTCGACACCGCGGCGACGAAGCGCCTCCAGCGTCATCTCGATGTGCGGTTCGCTCGGCAGTCGTTCTCCCACATGGATGAGCTCGAGCCCATTGGTGAAGTGCGCTCCGGCGAGGAGAAGACCGGAGACGAACTGGCTCGATGCGCTCGCGTCGATCTCCAGCTGGCCACCCGCGACCGCGCCCGTACCGTGCACGGTGAAGGGGAGGGTTCCCCGGTCACCGTCATCGACGAGCACACCGAGTGCTCGGAGGGCGAGAATCGTCGTCTGCATGGGCCGACGTCGTGCCGCGGGGTCGCCGTCGAAGGTGACACTGCCGGTTCGAAGGGCGGCGAGCTGAGGGAGGAAGCGCATCGCGGTGCCAGCGAGGCCACAATCGATGAACGCGTCTCCCGAGTCGCTGATCGGACCGACTTCGAGGTCGGCGCCAAACTTTCCTGAACCCGGCACTTCGGTGATGGTCGCTCCGAGGGCGCGAAGCGCCTCCACCATGAGCGCGCTGTCGCGCGAATGCAGCGGAGAGCGCAGCAGCGAGGGACCATCGGCGAGCGCTGCGAGCACGAGTTCTCGGTTGGTCAGACTCTTCGAAGCAGGCAAATGGAGCTGCGCCGCGAGTCGCTCGTGAGCGACGGGAGCATGCCAACTGCCATCGTTCTGGGATTCTGCGGAATGTGCGGAGGGGTTCATTGGTTCTAATCTACGACACCAAGGTTTGGAGGAGCGTATGGCGCCTGTTCTGACGGCACATCCGTCCGCACCCGGTCGTTCGCGTTCCGCCCGATCTCAGCAATGCTCAGGGGCTCGAATAGACTCGGTTTCGATGGATATCGACGAACTCAGTGATGAAGCCTCCAGCGACCTCGAGGTCGGAGACGAGCAGGGCTCGACAGCGCCCGAGGCTCAAGTGGAGGCCAGTGCAGAACGCATCGACTTTGTCGATGCCGCGATGCAGTACACGGACCCGCTCTACGCGGCGGCAATGCGAATGACCCGGAATCCAGCGGACGCCGCTGATCTCGTCCAGGAGACGTTCGCAAAGGCGTTCGCTGCATACGGATCGTTCTCGCCGGGCACGAACCTGAAAGCCTGGCTCTACCGAATCCAGACCAACACGTTCATCAATCAGTACCGGAAGCGCCAACGCAATCCGTACGAGTCGTCGCTCGACGAACTCGAGGAATGGCAAGTCGGAGACGCAGAGAGCACGACCGCGCAATCGGCTCGTTCCGCCGAGGCGGAAGCGATTGATCGCATGCCCGCGGGGATCGTCACCGATGCGCTTCAAGAAATTCCAGAGGACTTCCGGATGGTCGTGTACTGGGTCGACGTCGAGGGTATGAGCTATGCCGAGACGGCGGAAATTATGAAGACGCCTGTTGGCACAGTCATGAGTCGACTGCACCGCGGGCGCCGGCTGCTTCGCGGAATGCTCGCGGGGTATGCAAAGGAGCAGGGCCTCCTGCTCGCACAAGAAAGCAACAACGTTACGGGAGGTGCCGCGTGAGCGATTGCGGTTGCGACAAAGCGAAACAGGAACTCGAGCAGTATCTGCACAACGAACTGTGCAGCGAGGATGCAGCTGACATCCGAGACCACTTGGCGAACTGCCCAGATTGCGAAGCCGAGCACACGGTTGGCGTGACGCTCACGCGTGCCGTCCAGCGTGCGTGCGCCGAGACGGCTCCGGAAGACCTCCGCAACCAGGTGCTCGCGCAATTGCGTACGCTGCAATCCGAGCACGCCGAACAGCGGGTCACACAGTAACGCTGCGAGCATCGCGCGAGATGCGAGCAACGTCGCTCGTGGATCTCGACGGTGCTCATCGCCTCAACCACCTGTTGCGAGGCATCAAAAAAGCCCCGGTCGCCCGGGGCTTTTTTGACACCTCTGTGCACTACTCAGCGAGTGCCTGGTTGATGAGCTCGGTTGCCTCTGCGGCACTTCGCTTCGGCGAACCGGCCGCCGGGCTTGCCGAGGCCGTCCGGGTAACGCCGCGAACGGTGCGCCCGTGCAGGTGACGGACGAGTTCCGTTGCGACGAACGGCCATGCGCCCTGGTTCTGCGGCTCTTCTTGCACCCAGACCAACTCGGCGTTCGAGTACTGGTCGAGCACCTGGTTGATCCGATCGAGTTCGAGCGGGTAGAGCTGCTCGAGGCGAACGAGGGCGATGTCGGTGACACCACGCTTCGCGATCTCTGCCTTCACGTCGTAGTAGATCTTGCCCGAGAGCATCAGTACCCGTCGGATCGACTTCGGATCTTCGATCTTGTCGTCGATCACGGCCTGGAAGCCGCCCTCGGTGAAGTCTGAGACCTCACTGACCGCATCGCGCAGTCGCAACATCGCCTTCGGCGTGAACACCACGAGCGGACGGCGCGGGCGCTGGTAGGCCTGACGACGAAGCAGGTGGAAGTACGACGCCGGCGTGGAGGGACGTGCGATCGTCATGTTGTTCTCTGCGCACAACTGCAGGAAGCGTTCGATTCGAGCGGAGGAGTGGTCGGGGCCAGCTCCTTCGTAGCCGTGCGGCAAGAGCAGGACGAGGGACGAGTACTGTCCCCACTTCTGCTCGGCGCTCGAGATGAACTCATCGATCACGGTCTGTGCGCCGTTCATGAAGTCGCCGAACTGCGCCTCCCAGAGCACGAGTGCGTCGGGACGTTCGACCGAGTAGCCGTACTCGAAGGCCATCGCTGCGTACTCGCTGAGCAGGGAGTCGTAGATCGCGAGGCGTGCCTGGCCGTCGGCCAGATTCGCCAGCGGCAACCATTCCTGGCCGTTCTGCGAATCGTGCATGACCGCGTGACGCTGCACGAAGGTGCCGCGGCGTGTGTCCTGACCGCTCATGCGGACGGTGGTGCCCTCGAGGAGCAGCGAGCCGAGTGCGAGCAGTTCTCCGTACGCCCAGTCGATCTTGCCGGAACGGCTCATCTCGACGCGCTTGGCCAGCAGCTGCGCAACCTTCTTGTGGACGGTGAAGCCCTCCGGTGGGTTCGCGTGCGCATCGCCGATCGTCTGGAGCGTGCTCTCCGGAACGCTCGTGCGCTCTGGAACGCCGACCAGGTTGCTGTCTGAGGAAGAAGCAGGCTTGATCGCCGGCATTGAGCCGGTCTGCGATTCGTGGGTCTCGTGGAACGCTCGCTCCAGACGGTCCTGGAAGTCCTTCTGCGCTTGCTCGTACTCTTCTTCAGTGATGTCACCACGACCGACGAGGTTCTCGGCGTAGATCGTGCGAACGCTTCGCTTTGCCTCGATGAGCGAGTACATCAGCGGCTGCGTCATCGAAGGGTCGTCGCCCTCGTTGTGACCACGGCGGCGGTAGCAGATGAGGTCGATCACGATGTCGCGGTTGAATTCCTGGCGGTACTGGAACGCGAGTTCCGCCACCCGGACGACAGCTTCTGGGTCGTCGCCGTTGACGTGGAAGATCGGCGCCTGGATCGACTTCGCCACGTCGGTCGAGTACGTCGAGGATCGCGAGTCCGATGGGGGAGTCGTGAAGCCGACCTGGTTGTTCACGACAACGTGAATCGTTCCACCGGTCGTGTACGCACGCAACTGCGAGAGCTGCAGCGTCTCGAACACGACGCCCTGTCCTGCCATTGCAGCGTCACCGTGCACGAGGATCGGAAGCACCGAGTGCTCGCCGTTTGCGAGAACATCCTGCTTTGCCCGAACGACACCCTCGAGAACGCCGTTGACGGCCTCCAAGTGTGAAGGGTTGGCCGCGAGGTAGACGGGAATCTCGCTGCCGTCGGCTGCGGTGAAGGTGCCCTCGGTGCCGAGGTGGTACTTGACGTCGCCGGATCCTTGGAAATTGGCGGCGCCTTCGAACTCCTGGAAAACCTGTCCGTAGGTTTTGCCTGCGATGTTCGTGAGCACGTTGAGACGACCGCGGTGCGCCATACCGATGGCGGCTCCGTCGAGACCGTTTTCGGCTGCGCCCTGCAGGATCTGGTCGAGCAGCGGAATGACCGATTCGCCACCTTCAAGGCTGAATCGCTTCTGACCGACGTACTTGGTCTGGAGGAAGGTTTCAAAGGCCTCCGCCTCGTTGAGCTTCGCGAGGATACGCATCTGCTCATCGTGCGTTGGCTTGACGTAAGGAACCTCGAGGCGGTCCTGGAACCACTGACGCTGCGAGGGGTCGGAGATGTGCATGTACTCGACGCTCACGGTGCGGCAGTACGTGTCGCGCAAGACACCGAGCACATCGCGAAGGAGGGCGCTGCGACGACCACCGAATCCGCCGGTGACGAACTCGCGGTCGAGGTCCCAGAAGGAGAGCCCGTGCTGTTCGATCTCGAGGTCGGGGTGCGTGCGCTGGACGTACTCGAGCGGGTCGACGTCAGACATGAGGTGTCCGCGAACGCGGTAGGCGTTGACCAGATGTGCGACTCGCGTTGCCTTCGACACTTCTTCGGCTTCGTGGACAGCGACGTCGGTCGACCACTTGATCGGCTCGTAGGGGATGCGCAGGTCAGCGAAGATGTCGTTGTAGAAGCCGAATTCACCGAGCAGCAGCCCGTGCACGATCTTCAGGAACTCGCCACTGCCCGCACCCTGGATGACACGGTGATCGTAGGTCGAAGTGAGGGTGAGGGTCTTGCCGATTCCGATCGCGGCGAGGCGCTCCGGGCTTGAACCCTGGAATTCGGCCGGGTAATCGAGGGCGCCGGCGCCGATGATGCAGCCCTGCCCCTTCATGAGGCGAGGCACGGAGTGCACCGTTCCGATTCCGCCCGGGTTCGTGAGCGAGATCGTGGTGCCTGCGAAGTCGCCCGCGTCGAGCTTGTTCGCACGAGCCTTCTTGACGAGCGCCTCATAGGCCGCGACGAAGGAGTGGAAATCGAGCGTGTCGGCCTTCTTGATGCTCGGAACGAGCAGCGCTCGCGTTCCGTCGGGCTTCGGTACGTCGATCGCGATACCGAGGTTCACGTGCGGCGGCTGCACCAGAGCAGGCTTGCCGTCGACCTCGTCGTAGAACACGTTCTGGCTCGGGAACTGAGCGAGCGCACGCACGAGCGCATAGCCGATGAGGTGCGTGAACGAGATCTTGCCACCGCGAGTGCGTCGCAGGTGGTTGTTGATGACGATGCGCTGGTCGATCATGAGCTTCGCGGGAATGGTTCGAACGCTCGTTGCGGTCGGAACCTGGAGCGAGGCGTCCATGTTCGCAGCGAGCACCTTCGGCATTCCTCGGAGGATCTGCACGGTCGGCTCGTTCGCCGCTTCTTCGGAGGACGCGGCGACGCGGGGAGCTTCAGCGGGAACGGGCTGCGGCTTCGCGGGCTGCTTCGTCGTACGAGCGACGAGACCTTCTTTGTTCGCGGGAGCCTCGGAGCCACTCTGCTTCGGTTCGTCTCGCGTGATCACTGCTGCGGTTCCTTCGCGCTCGCCCTTGGCTTGCGCAGTGCCCGGATCAGTGGGGCTGTCCTTGCCGCTATCGTTCGAACCGCGAGTCGCTGCGAAGCGCTCGAGGATCGGCCACCAGGACTCTGCTACTGAATTTTTGTCCTGTCGATACAGTTCGTACTGTTCTTCGACCAGCCATTCGTTCGCACCGAACTCATTGCTGTCGTGCGGGCTTGACACCGACGATCGCCTACTCTCGTTTGAGGTCTCACTTGGAAAACTCCGTCTTCGGGTTCCAGGAATCAAGCATAACCAACCTGCACAGTGCCATGTTGCGCCATTGTCCGAGAGTCATTGGAATGCCTGAGAAAATTTCTCGAGCACGTTGTGATCGTTCGGGTTCGTATTCCGGGAGGGCGAGCGTTAGCGTGGCGGTATGCGTTTTATTACCGACCGACCAAGCCACGATCTGACCTATTCAGATGTCTTTCTCGTGCCGAGTCGTTCCGAGGTGGGTAGCCGTCTCTCCGTTGATCTGAGCCCCGATGATGCGACCGGAGCGAGCCTTCCGATCGTCGCCGCGAACATGAACTCCGTGACGGGCCCGCGACTTGCCGCGAGCCTGGCCCGACGCGGCGGTCTCGGTGTGCTCCCGCAGGACCTCGACATCGAGCAGCTACAGGACGCGATCGGCGAGGTGAAAGCGCAGCCTGTTGCCTTCGATTCCGCGATCACGCTCCCCGAGACTGCGACGGTGCACGAGGCGCTGCGTATTCTTCCGCCGTTCGCCGGGCACGGCATCGTGGTGACTCGCGCCGATGGATCATTCACGGGTATTCACGCGCCTCGTCTCGCGAGTGCGCTGCCAGACGCGGTGCTGCGGGATCTCGCGCACGCGAAGGTTCCCTCCTTCGATATCAGCGAACTCCCTGATGCGCGCAGTGCGTTCAACCGCCTGCGTGAAGCGGAGGCGGAATTCGGCGTCGTCACGGACAGCGAAGGACTGGTCGGGACGATCTCTCGCACCAGTGCAATCCGGCGGGACATCTATGCGCCCGCACTCGCTGCGGACGGACGACTCAAGGTCGCAGTGGCGATCGGTGTCAACGGAGATCCGCGACAGAAGGCCAAGGACCTGATTGCCGCGGGCGCTGACGTCCTGGTCGTCGACACCGCGCACGGACACCAGGAGTCGATGCTTGCGGCTGTCTCGGCGGTTGCAGAAGTGGCTGATGGTCGACCCGTCGTCGCTGGCAACGTTGTGACGGCTGATGGCGTGCGCGATCTGGTCGCTGCAGGCGCCACGATCATCAAGGTCGGCGTCGGTCCGGGCGCCATGTGCACGACGCGCATGATGACGGCAGTCGGTCGCCCGCAATTCTCCGCAGTGCTGGAAACCGCTGAAACCGCACATGAACTCGGTGCGCGCGTGTGGGCTGACGGGGGTGTGCGGTACCCGCGTGACGTCGCGCTCGCGCTCGCCGCGGGTGCCTCGAGCGTGATGGTCGGCTCCTGGTTCGCAGGAACGATCGAGGCGCCGGGTGAACTCCTGCACGACGAGCAGGGTCGATTGATGAAACTGAGCTGGGGAATGGCGAGCACGAAGGCTGTGCAAGCTCGATTCGCCGAACTCGATCCCTTCGACTTGGCACGGAAAAAGCTGTTCGCTGAGGGGATCTCTTCATCGAGCATCCTGGTCGATCCGCTGCGTCCTTCGCTCGAGGATTTGCTGGACATGATCACTTCGGGAGTTCGCTCATCAATGACGTATGCAGGCGCGCGAGACCTGCAATCGTTCCGTGAGCGTGCGCTCGTCGGATGCCAGTCGGCGGCAGGGTATGAAGAAGGGAAAGCGCTCCCGGTTTCTTGGTGAGCGCACAAGAAAAAACCTCGCAAACAATCTGCTTTGCGAGGGAAGACGGAGCCATATACTGAATCCGTGAATGACGACCATCATAGTCCGGGCCCACGAGGCTACTTCGCGTCTAGCCTCGAGGGCGCACAGCAATGATCGACTGGTTCGACTGGGCCATGGTTGGCGTGGGCATTGTGCTCACCATCGGAACCGGGCTCTTTGTCGCAAGCGAATTCTCGCTCGTCAATCTCGACCGGTCAGAACTCGAAGCACGGAAAGCAAAGGGTGAGGGCGGCCTCGTCGGTGTCATCTCCGCACTCCGCCAAACTTCCACGCATCTTTCGAGTGCACAGCTCGGTATCACGCTCACCGCGCTGCTCACCGGTTTTACCTTCACTCCTGCCCTCGAGTCTCTCGTGGCGCCACTGTTGGAGGATTTCGCTGTTCCTGCGGGTGCAGCTGGAGTGGTCGCCGCGATCATCGGACTCGCGCTCGCGACGACGCTCCAGATGATTGTCGGCGAACTCGTTCCCAAGAACTTCGCACTCGCGCTCCCGTTGAAGACGGCGAAGTTCGCGACCCCGTTCCAGCGCCTGTTCACGGCGGTGCTGAAACCAGCCGTTCTGCTGCTCAACGGTTCAGCGAACGGTGTGCTGCGCGCGATCGGGATCGAGCCGAAGGAAGAATTGAGCGGCGCGCGCAGTGCTGAGGAGCTGTCCTCGCTCGTGCGTCGAAGTGCGACCGAGGGACTGCTCGACGTCGACGCTGCGACCCTGCTCTCACGAACCCTCCGCTTCACGAACCTCAGCGCCGGCGATGTCATGACGCCGCGACCGCGAGTGCAGGCGATTGACCGCGAAAGCACGGTCGATGAAGTCATCGATCTGGCCCGTTCGACCGGACACTCGCGATTCCCGGTCATCGATGAAGACCTCGACGTCGTGCTCGGCATCGCGCACGTGAAGCAGGCGGTGGCTGTGCCGCGCGACAAGCGTTCCCAGGTCCACGTGCAGGGAATCGCAACCGACCCGCTCCGCGTGCCCGAATCGCTCGGCCTCGACGCACTGCTCGCAGAACTCAAGGGTCGCGGGTACCAGCTCGCTCTCGTCGTCGATGAGTACGGTGGCACGGCAGGGATCGTGACCCTCGAGGACCTCATTGAAGAGCTCGTCGGCGAAGTCAGCGACGAGCACGACCGTTCCCGTCCCGAGGTCGTTCGGATGAACGGCACGCTGCTGTTCCCAGGACTGCTCCGCCCCGATGAACTCCTCGAACGTGCTGAAGTGCAGATCCCAGAGGACGGCGCCTACGAAACGGTCGCCGGCTTCATGATGGCCTCGCTCGGACGGTTGCCGGAAGTCGGCGACGAAGTGGCAACCGAAGCCGGGGTGCTGCGCGTGGAGCGTCTCGACGGTCGCCGTATTGATCGAGTTCGATTCGTGCCGAACCCGGAGCCGGAACCCGACCTCGATCCGAACACTCGTGTTCGCAAGCTCAAGCAAAGAACATCGCACGCGACGGAGGAGTCAGCATGATCGCTGCATCAGTGTTCGCCGCGGCTTCGCCGACGCTCGCACTCGCTGGCGACGCCGGAGAGGGCGGATTCGACTATTGGCCGGGAATCGTCTGGCTCTTCGTGCTGCTCGTGATCAACGCGTTTTTCGTTGGCGCGGAGTTCGCGGTCATCTCCGCGCGTCGCTCGCAGGTCGAGCCGAAGGCGGACGCGGGTAACCGCTCCGCGAAGATGGCGCTCTGGGCAATGGAGCACGTCTCGCTCATGCTTGCGATGTGCCAGCTCGGAATCACGGTGTGCTCACTGTTGATCCTGCTCGTGAGTGAGCCCGCGATCCACCACCTCCTCGAGATCCCACTGGGGCTCATCGGATTCCCTGCGGAAGTGACGAGCGTGGTCGCCCTTGTGATCGCGATCTTGATTGTGACCTACCTGCACGTGGTGTTCGGCGAGATGATCCCGAAGAACGCTGCGTTCTCCTTGCCGGATCGAGCGGTGCTGCTGCTGGCGCCTCCGCTCGTCATCATCTCGCGAGTGTTCCAGCCCATCATCTGGTTCATGAACGCCTTGGCGAACGGGATTCTCCGAATGTTCAAGGTCGAACCGAAGGACGAAGCCACGAGCGCGTTCACGATCGAAGAGGTCGAAACGATCGTCGAGACCTCGAAGCGTGAAGGTATGTTGTTCGACCCGACCGGCGCGATCTCCAAGGCGTTCGAATTCACCGAGCGCACGGTCAGCGACGTGGCGCTCCCGCTCGACCAGCTCGTGACGCTCGAGGAGACAGCCTCCACCGCAGATATCGAAGCCGCGGTTCGTGAGCACGGCTTCTCGCGCTACGTGCTCGTCGATGCCTCAGGCGACCCGACCGGCTACGTGCACCTGAAGGACGTCATCGGTGCGAGCGACGAAGAGGTCGATGAGCCGCTGCAGTCGAAGCGGATTCGCCAACTCGCCTCACTGTTCGAGGGCAGCGAACTCGAAGACGCGATGCAGCTGATGCGTTCGAGCGGGGCGCACGTGGCACGCTCGCTCGATAAAGACGGCAACACTCGCGGTGTCCTGTTCCTCGAAGACATCATCGAGGAGCTCGTCGGTGAAGTTCGTGACGCAACGACTCGAATCTGAGCGCCAGGGCCTCGAAGCGATTCGAGCCCAGGTTCGCAGGCCGACCGCGGCCGATTCGAAGTACACTCGCGGCGTCGTCGGTTTCGTCACGGGGAGCGAGCAGTATCCCGGTGCCGCGGTACTCGGAGTCGTCGCCGCGCTGAACACCGGTGTCGGTATGGTTCGCTATCTCGGACCTGAACGCGCGACGATGTTGGTGCTTTCGAAGCGGCCGGATGTCGTGGCTGCCGCTGGTCGCGTACAGGCAATGGTGATCGGCAGCGGCGTGGGTGACGACGATCATCGACGGATGCAGGTTCTTCGCGAATCGCTCGACACCGAGAGCCTCCTCGTCCTCGATGCCTCGGGAGTCTCCCTGATCCCGCACGCGTCTCGGCCGGAGCGCTGCGTGCTGACGCCGCATGCGGGCGAGTTGGCATCGTTGCTCGGAGTCACTCGCGACGCGGTTGAAGCCGCGCCCCAGGAGCACGGCCGACGTGCAGCGGAGCGATTCGGCGCGGTCGTCGTGGCGAAGGGGGCGCGAACGTTCGTGTGTTCGCCATCACGAGTGACCGCGATCGATCTCGGCTCGCCCTGGCTCGCAGCAGCAGGAAGCGGGGATGTGCTCGCTGGAATCATTGGAGCGCTCTTTGCCGCGGGAGCGGCAGACGGTCGCAGTGCCCCCGACGATCTCCATGACCGAGCGGTCGCGGGCGTCGCGCTCCACGGCCTCACCGCGCGCCACCTCTCCAAGCATGCGCCCTTCGGCGCCGGGGAGCTGGCGGAGTCGCTTCCCAGTGTGCTCACGCGGGCGCGGAATCTCGGCGGATAGCGGTTACGCTACATCCGATGCCTCACTCGATCCCGCCGCGACTTCTCCGACTCCTTGGCACGCCCGGATTCGTTTGGATCGTGTTCGCCGTCGTTCACGGTGCGCTCGCGGTCCTGAACCTCGTCAACTTCAAGAACCCCTACGGTGACGTACTCGCCGTGTACCCGTACTGGGTTGACCTCGCGCTGCAGGGCGACATCGTCGGTATTACCGAGCCGTGGGTGTATCCGCTCCTGGCTTGGGTGCCGATTCTGCTCGCATCGATCGGGGGGTCGATTGCGCTTCCAGGATTCTGGATCGTTGTGGTCACAGGACTCAACGCCATTGCGCTGCACCTGCTCCTCGGCACGAAGCACGGTCGAACCGCGGGACTTCTTTGGATGGTCCTGCTCGCAAGCCTGGGGCCGGTGGCGATCGGACGAATCGATTCCGTGACTGCTCCGATCGCGATCATCGGGCTCCTTGCGATGCTGCGTTCACGCATCGGAGTGGCAGCAACCCTGTTCACGATTGCGGCGTGGATGAAAGTTTGGCCGGGTGTGCTCTGGCTCGCCCTTGTCATCACGCGTCGAGAACGATGGACCGCAGTGTACGCGGGCGCGGCGGTGAGTCTCAGCGTCGTGGTGCTCGCGTTTATCGCGGGCGGCACCGGCAACCTCGCCTCATTCGCCTTCGAACAAGGTGAGCGCGGTCTTCAGGTCGAGTCGGTCGCGGCAACACCATTCGTATGGATGGCACTCTTCGGCAATGCCGTGATCGAGTACAGCCGCGAGATTCTGACGTATCAGGTTGAAGCCGGCCCGGCGACGAGCATGCTCGCCTCGGTGCTCACTCCCGTCATGGTGGTGGGGGTGATGCTCGTGCTCGTGCTCGGAGTCGTGGGGGAGCGCCGAGGCGTGAACCGCGTGCAGCTCTGGGTGCTGATGACGACTGCACTGGTTGCCTTGCTCATTGTGTGCAACAAGGTGGGTTCGCCGCAGTTCGTCGCATGGCTTTCGGTGTGCGAAGTTGCGCTCGTCATCGTGCGGCCTCGACATGCGACACGGATGATCGGAATGATCGTCCTGATCGCAGTGCTCACGCAACTGATCTATCCGTGGAACTACGGCGCGATCGTGGGTGAGATCAATGTGTTCGGCGCGAGTTTGATGACGCTCCGGAACCTGCTCGAGATCGGGCTGTGCGCAAGTGCGATTGCGAGCCTCGTGCATGTGGTTCGCCACCCGCGGTGCCACCAGGGGGCATCGGGGCCCGGGTCTGTCGCGGTGGCGCCTGCTGCAGGGTCGCAGGAACCGCTCGCGCGAGAGCGTTGATTCGCTCGGCGCGGACCTAATTCGATTCGATGATGATGCCGTCTCGAAGTGCCTGCTTGCGGAGCGAGACCTTCGTGCTGACATCGAGGCCCGCGATGCGGTATTTCTCCCGCACTCGCTTGAGATACGACTTCGCGGTTTCATCGCTGATCCCGAGCGATTGTGCAACGCCCTTCACCGCTTCACCGCCGGCGTAGAGCGCCATCACTCGGCGCTCTTGCGCGCTCAGTTTGGGTGATCCGCCGATCTCGGTCGAGTGCAGGGCCAGATCGAGTTCGGCGCTGATAAATGGTTCTCCGTCGGCGGCGGAACGGATCGCTTCCGCGATCATTTCGGCGTCCTCGCTCTTGACGATGTAGCCGAGCGCGCCAGCTGCGAGTGCTTCTCTGACCACTGCCGGCTCTGAATACGTGCTCATGAGCACACACCGGGAACGACTCTGCTTGAGCGTATTGATCTTCAGCGAGATGGGGATGCCGTCTTTGAGGTCGAGATCGAGCAGTACGACATCGACGGGGAAATTCTCGGAGGTCAGAAGGTCTGGCCAAGTCGGCACTGCCGCGACAACCTCGATGTCTTTCGCTGCGGTGCGAAGCCACTCTGAGAGCGCCGTCAGCAGCAACTTGTGGTCGTCGACGATTGCAACGCGAATCGGGCTCGGGCTCGGCATCGTTCCTCCTTGACTTTGCACAAGCCTATGGCGTGGATCCCCCTATTTCCCGGGAAACAAAGACTTGTCCCCCAACTGATTTCTGGTTGGGGGTCAAGCGACCGTGACCTCGAAGCTGCGAATCGACCGCTCAGTGACGTTGCCGAGGCGAGCGAGAACACCGCGCAACGGCCGCGGGTTCGCAAGCGGCTCCGAGAGCGTCAGCGTCACGACCGCGATGCACCGCTCACCCTCCTCCGGTGCTCGAAGGGCGACGGTGAGGTGAGGCTGACGACGGTCTTCGATGACAAGCCACATCGCGCGCAATAGCCCCTCTCGGGCGAGCTGTGGCAACTGGACGGCCAGACTCGAGGGGTCGGTGAGAGTCACGACCTTCCCAAGGCTCGGCGATTCTCGAATCGCAGAATGCAGCCAGGTTTCCATACGGCTCGCGAGGAGGTAGAGACGGAACTCCGTCGCGAGTTGCGCAGCATGCTCCGCCTGCGCGGGGCGCAAAGGGAGCGGTTCAGCGCCCGATCCGACCCGGGCCAAGAGCTGTTCCGCATCGGTGTCGAGTTTGGCGAGCCTGGAAGAAGCCGCTTGACCGAGCAGGAATCCGCCCTCGGCGATCGAGCGTTGGGACAGTTCACGGTCGAGCGTTTGCCGTGCCACCTTAGCGAAGGCTGACGAGAGCGAAATCATCGCCAGGGTCGGGATGAAAGCGACGGCCACAATGCCTGCGCTCCACAGAATCGTCGTATCGATGACGGTGTTGTTCGACCAGGGGAGGAGGGCGATGGCGCCGGCCCCAGCGCACGCCGCGGCAATGCAGAGATAGCCGGGGGCGATGCTGGTCAGAGCAGAGAGTGCGAGCATCGCACCAATACCTGGCCCGAGAAATTCGAGCGGAACGGAAGTCGAGACGACAGCGATCCAATCGAGCGCGAATGCCGCGCACAGCGCAAGCACCGCGAGCAGGGCGGGGAGTACGGGAAGCACCGTCCCGCGCCACGCGGTTGCGAGGGTGTAACTCAGCACGACAAGCACGATCACCCACGAGCACCCTTGCAGCACCGGATTCGCGGATTCGCTGATCACCCAGCGGGTCAGTGCTCCGAGCACGAGGCATGCGCCGAGCGCCGCAATTCCGCGCCGAAGTGGCGCAGTCAACTGAGTCGTCTCCGCGACGAGCGGGTAGTGATCCGGTGACTCGTCCTCGATGTGGCCGATCCGGCGTCCGAGCGTGTCCTCATCGATGATGCTCATCGTGGGACTCGCAGCACGATCGTTGTGCCTGCTCCGGGAGCACTGAAGACTCGCGCATCGCCTCCGTGCACGGCGAGTCGCTCGATGACGGACTCGGCAAAGCCGAGCCGCGTCGATGAGACCGCCGAAGGGTCGAAGCCGACACCCGCGTCGACCACGAGCACCTGCACACAAGTTTCATCGCCGGTGAATGAAACGCTGACCGTGTCAACGCCAGCATGCCGCCGAACGTTCTCAACGCACTGGATGAGCGCCAGCATGAGGTCACTGCGAACATTCGGCGCGAGATCGTCGGCGGTGTTTCCGCTCACCTCGATGGCAAGGCCTGCACTGGCAAACCGCGCTCGGACTTCCTGGAGCGCGGTGGAGAATCCAACGGCTGACGAGCCCTGGAGTGAATACGAGCCACTGGATTCGGGACTCGGGACCTCTCCAGCTCTGAGTCGGGCGAGGAGCGAGGCATCCGCCATCGTCTGCATTCGGAGCTCCTCTTCTGGAATTCCGCGGCCTCCATGCGCAAGCAGAGTGAGGCTTGCGAGCACAGTGTCGTGCAGGAGACGTGCCGAGGCTCGACGTTGACCTTCGAGTTCTGTTGCTGCTCGCTCGAGGGCGAACGACTGCGCGAGTTCACGGACACGGCGCATGCCACCGTTGATCGAACTGGTGAGCACCGCTGCAGTAATCAGGACGCCGAACCACGTGAAGGCGGTGCCGAGAATCGAGCCCTGTGATGCGCTCGGCGTCATTGCTGCGACCGATACCGCGAGTCCGGCGAAGATGAGCGGGATCCACCAGAGTTTCGCCCGAGTGAGGAACACGGATGCAGCGATTGCGGCCGCGGCGCCCGACACGAGGGTCGTGCTGAGCGCGAGCACCGCTGCCACCGGCGCGCTCGGCCCGATCTGCAACAGCCAAGACGCGATGATGCAGCACAGTGTCGCGACCGTTGCAAAGAGGAGGTCCGGCGTCTCCGATTTTTCGATGAGCACTGCGGCACAGCAGCCGAGCAGCGAGAGCGCGGTGAGCAGGAAGACCGTTTCAAGCGGATAGTCACCGGCGAGGAGCGAGCTTCCCGCTCCGAGGACGAACAGGATCGGGCTGACGATTCGGGCGATGTGCGCGAGCACGATTGGTGCCGCGTTCCGGTCAACATCGCTCGAGTCCATGGCTCGAATCTATCGGGCGCTCAGATCGGGAGCGCGTCGGAGGTGGGCTCGTCAGCGTGAATCAGCGCGGTGAGGTGTCTGCCGACTTTCTGCGTTTCGATCAAGAACCCGTCATGGCCGAACTCGCTCTCGATGACGACGGGATCAGGGCCGTGGATCGAATGCTGAAGGCTGCCCGCGATTTCGCGCTGCGATTCGACGCCGAACAGGCGGTCGGAGTCGATGCCGAGAACGAGTGACCGCGCGGTGACCCTGCGCAGTGCTGCCTCGATGCCTCCTCGGTCGCGGCCGACGTCATGGGAATTCATCGCGTGCAAGAGCCTGATGTAGCTCCCCGCATCGAATCGCCGCGTGAAGGTATTGCCATGGAAATCCAGGTACGACTCGACCTGATATCGACCCCCGTCCAGCGGATCTCTGGCCGACTGCCAGAGTCGCTCGAAGCGTTCGTTCAGTTCAACTGGAGCGCGGTAGGTGAGCAACGCGATTCTGCGGGCGAGGGCGAGCCCCCGGTGCGGACCAGAGCCAGCCGGTTGATCGTAGTAGTCGCCGCCGAGCCAGAACGGGTCGCTCGTCACTGCCTCGTGCTGCAGCCTTCCGAAGGCAATGGTGTCGGCACTCGAACGCGCGGGGGCCGCGAGGACCGCGAGCCGCTCGACACGCTCGGGGAAGGAGATCGCCCACTCGAGGGCGTGCATCCCCCCGACGGAGCCGCCGACCACGGTATGCCAGCGGTCGATACCGATCGCATCGGAGAACAGCGCGGCAGCGTTGACCTGATCCCGAATGGTCACACTCGGGAATCGGGATCCCCATTCACGGCCGTCTGGATCAGGTGAGGCTGGACCACTCGAACCCTGGCATCCGCCGAGCACATTTGGCGCAACGACGTAGAACTGCTCAGTGTCGATCGGTTTTCCCGGTCCCACGAGCTCTGGCCACCAACCAGCAGTTTTGTGCCCGGCCGAGGCTGGGCCCGTGAGATGACTATCGCCCGTGAGCGCATGGAACACGAGTACCGCGTTCGATTGATCCGCGTTCAGCGAGCCCCAGGTCTCGAATGCGATTCGTGGCTGCGGAATCGTCGCGCCGCGCTCAGTCGTGAAGTCCTCGAGTTGCACGAAACTTCGGTTCCCGAGGTCGTCACCCGGTCGCCAGGCTCCCGTCACCGGGATGATCGTGTGCTGCGAATCCTGTAGGCGAACCATCGACTCGGGAATCCGAGCCGAGGGCCATACGTCATCGTTCTGCTGCCAGTCCATCTATCGCTCCGTCCATTGCGCTCGTGCACGCGGCGCTTATCCAGCAGCCCTGACCTGTGGTGGTGCACCATGCTGAGTTCCGAGACGGCCGTGAGGTGTGCAGCACCCGGTCACGCGAGACGATCCGGGGCGCGACGCGCCTGCTGCGACGCGCTCGGGCCGAGGCTCGCCTGTGTCGAGGCGCGCCTGTGCCGAGGCGCGCCTGTGCCGAGGTCAGCCTGTGCCGAGACCGCGGGAGCAGTCTCGGCGCAGCGTCGCAACCCGCGAGCGTCCTCCTTCGTCAGGAAGCCGTCACCGAGGCGGTCGCGCTTGCGATCGCAAGGCCTGCCTGCAGGTCTGCAAGGAGGTCGTCGATGTTCTCGATGCCGATCGAGAGGCGAACGAGACCCGGCGTGACTCCAGTGGTGAGCTGCTGCTCTGGGGTGAGCTGTGAGTGCGTCGTCGAAGCCGGGTGGATCACGAGCGAACGGACATCACCGATGTTCGCGAGGTGGCTGAAGAGCTGCAGGTTCTCCACAAGTGCTCGACCAGCGGCAACGCCGCCGCGCAGTTCGAACGACAGGACCGCGCCAGCGCCATAAGGAGCGTACTTGTCGGCAAGCTGCTTCGAGGGGCTCGAATCGAGGCTCGCGTAGTTCACACTCGTGACGTCCTCGTGTGCTTCGAGGAAGGCCGCGACCTTCTTCGTATTCTCGACGTGGCGCTCGATGCGCAGGCTGAGGGTTTCGAGGCCCTGGATGAGTTGCCATGCGCTGTCAGGCGAAATTGAGGCGCCGAAGTCTCGGAGCAGCTGCACTCGCGCTTTGATGATGTACGCGATTTCGTTACCGACCGCTTCGGTGAAGACCGCGCCGTGGTAGCTGGGATCCGGCGTCGTGAGTCCGGGGAACTTGTCCGAGTCAGACCATTTGAAGGTTCCCCCATCGATGATCGCGCCGCCGATGACCGTGCCGTGTCCGCCGATGAACTTCGTCGCCGAGTGCACGACGATGTCGGCGCCGTGCTCGAACGGCCGAATCAGGTACGGCGTCGCGATGGTGTTATCGACGATCAACGGGACGCCGTTCGCGTGCGCCACATTTGCGACCGCCTCGATATCGAGAATGTTGATCTTCGGGTTGCCGATCGTCTCTGCGAAGAACAGTTTCGTATTCGGACGAACCGCCCGCTGCCACGCCTCAGGGTTGTTCTGGTCTTCGACGAAGCTCACTTCGATACCGAGCTTCGCGAGCGAGTATTTGAAGAGGTTGTACGTGCCGCCGTAGATGGAGGTCGAGGAGACGATGTGGTCACCAGCGCTGGCGATGTTCAGGATCGCGTACGACTCCGCAGCCTGACCGCTTGCGACGAGGAGAGCGCCCGTGCCGCCTTCGAGTGCGGCAAGGCGCTGCTCGACGACGTCAGTGGTCGGGTTCATGAGGCGCGTGTAGATGTTGCCGAACTCCGCGAGGCCGAAGAGGTTGGCCGCGTGCTCCGTGCTGTTGAACACATAGGAGGTGGTGCGGTAGATCGGCGTTGCTCGCGCGTTGGTTGCTGGGTCAGGCTGCGCGCCCGAGTGCACCTGCTTGGTTTCGAATTTCCATTCGTGTGACATGGGGTACCTTCCCTCAGCGCCTGCGGATGCTGGCGAGTTGGTTCCACCGTAAGGAGCGAGCGAAGCCTTGTATACCGGTCGCGAAACAGTACGTAATACGTGCTGCTTCGGACTATTTCTCGCTCTGGTTCGAGCGCACGTACAACCACGGCGTCTTCGGAGCGACGATCCAGTCGGTGAGCGTTCGCACGATTGGAAGGCTGAGGACGACGGTGATCGCGAAGCCGATCACGACCAAGATCGGCAGCCACCACCACGAGGTCGCGCCGTCTTCGATGAGCCCGTTCTGTCGTGGCACGTAGAGCACGAAGGTGTGCAGGAGATAAATGGTCATCGTGGCCGAGCCCCACTCGCTGAAGAAGGTCTTCCGGCGGGGGATGAGCGCGAGCGCCGCGGCGATCAAAAGCGCGGTGACGAGCATGATCGCGAGACGGATTACAGGATCGAACCAGGCGCCGGTCGTCTCGAGATCGTCGTACGTGCGGTCCATGAAGAGCCAATGGCGCAATCGCATGGTTCGCCAGAACTCGTCGAACACGATGAGTGCGACGATCGCGAGGCCGAAGATGGAGACCGCGATGGCCCGAATGCCGCCAACTCGTTCGCGTTCGAGCCAGTTGGGAATGATCGAGGTCTGCTTGAGCTTCCAGCCGAGCACGAAGAAGGGCAGCATCTGCAGCGTCCTGGCGAGCGAGAAGGTCTGATCGACGTCGCTCCAGAACCCGACGACCAGGGCGAAGACAACGGTGAGCAGGAGAGGATACCGGAGCATCGCGATCACGGGCAGCGCGATCCTGAAAAACGCGAGTGCGAGGAGGAACCAGAGCGTCCAGGAGGCGGTCGAATAATCGAGCGTGAAGCTCGAGAAGCCGCCGTAGGCCCACTTTGCAATGGCCCAGATCGTCGAGAACACAGCGTAGGGCACGAGCAGGTCGCTGATGACGGCAAGATACTTTCGTGCACCCGGCTCCGCGGTCGTGAAGTAGCCGCTGACGAGCGCGAACAGCGGCATGTGGAACGCGTAAATGAGCAGGTAGACGACCAGCGCGTTGTTCTCGTGCAGCGCCATCGGCTGCACGATGTGTCCGATGACGACGAGCGCCATGGCGATCCAACGGGCGTTATCCCAGAAGGGCTGTCGCGGTTTCGACTGCGGCGCCTTCGATGCTGTGTTGACCTCGCTCACGCGAGTAATCATGTCATCCAAAGTCAGAGAATCGTTCGCGAGATGCTTCGTGGCCCAAAATGGGGATATGACAAAACGAATCCTCGTCACGGGTGCCTCCAGTGGAATCGGTCACGCCTGCGTGCGTGCGGCAGTCGATCGCGGGTGGAGCGTGCTCGCGACCGCTCGCCGCGCAGATCGACTCGAGGCCCTGCAGGCGGCCACCGGGTGCGAGGTGTTCGCTGCTGATCTGACGAACCAGGAACACGTGGAGGCGCTCGCGGAGCGCGCACGCGAGTTCGGGATCACGAGCCTCGTCAATGTCGCGGGTGGCGCACTTGGCGCCGACTCGGTCGAAGCGGGATCACTCGACGAGTGGCAACAGATGTTCGACATCAATGTGCTCGCGACGAAGCGGGTTGTCGCGGCGACGCTGCCCGTGTTGCGCGATGCCGTTCGGGACGGCGGCTATGCCGACATCGTGACGGTCACCTCCATCGCAGCGACCGTGCCCTACGCGGGTGGAGCCGGCTACAACGCCGCGAAAGCTGCAGAGCACGCGCTCAGCGAGGTGCTGCGACTGGAGCTCAGCGGCGAGCCCATTCGGGTCATGGAGATCGCACCAGGGATGGTGCACACGGAAGAGTTCTCACTCGTCCGCTTCCACGGCGACCAGGAGAAGGCGGACGCGGTCTACAAGGACGTGCAGGATCCACTGAGTGCCGAGGATGTCGCGGAGGTCGTGTCCACCGTGCTCGCGCTGCCCGGTCATATCTCGATCGATCAGCTCATCGTGAAGCCGGTGGCCCAGACGCACCCCTGGATGGTGCACCGCGGACCACTCGTTCCAAAACCGAGTGCGTAACCACTAGATCTTCAAGTTGAGTTCGTTGATCGAACTCGTTGCTGGCGGGCCTGCGGTCTCGTCCGCGAATGCCAGTTTTGGCACGAAGAACAACAGCACCATCGCGGCAAACGCGGTGATGCCGCAGACGAGCCAGACGCTGATGTAGCCCGTCATGCTCGCTGCCGTACCGACCGCTCCTGCGGCGAGGACAATCGCGAAGGTGCTCGAAGCGAAGGAGCCACCGATGGTCTTCGTGGTGTTCGTGAGTCCTGCGGCAATGCCGGTTTGACCGAGCGGCGCGGCGGCAGCCGCTGCGGCGGGCAGTGCACCCACGAGTGCGCCGCAGCCGAGACCGGCGACACCCATGCACAGGAACACCTGCCAAACCTCGTCATGCAGGAGCGTGAGGAGCGAGTACCCGGTGCCGACGAGTCCGGCGCTCACGATCAGGAGCAAACGCGGCTTGACACGTCTCGACAGGATCGCGAGCAGGCTAGCCCCCACGATCAAAGTCAGCAGATACACGCCGATCAGGATCGAGCGCCCACCTGCGTCGAGCCCGAGACCGTAGCCGTACGTTCCAGGGTCGGTGCCGGCGAAGGTCGCGAGTGGGGCCTGCGCTCCCAGCAAGCTGACGCCAACGAGTGCGGCGGTCGCCTGGACCGGCCACATGGTCGGCTTCCTCATGACTTTGAGGTCGATCGCCGGGTCTTTCCGACCGAGCACCCAGCGGCCGAAGGGAACCAGCAGCGCGAAGCCGAATGCAATGAGCAGCCACGCCCACCATGCACCTGCGCCGGAGAGCTTCAGGAAGGTCAGGCCAGAGGTAATCGTCATGAGAGAGAACGCGAGCAGGACGAAACCGAACGAATCAAGGGTTCGGCCAGGCAGTGGCTTCGACTCTTCGACACCGAAGAGAATTGCGAAGAACGCAAGGGACACTGCGACCGCTGGCACAACGAGTGTGGCGGTCATCGCACCATCGAAGAGCCGGTAGGCCTGGGCCGCGCCGAGCGCGCCGATGATTGCGCCAGCCTGCAACGCAACAACGAGGAGGCCGGCCGCACGGCGTGTCGTGCTCGGGAGGCTGCCACGACGACGACCGCGATCGAAGATCAGTGCGATTTCGAGCGGAAGCCAGACGCTGAAGAATCCTTGGAGCGAAAAGGCGATCAGATAGCTCCAGAAATCGCCGGAGAACGCCATCCACCAACTCGCGCCAGCGGTGACGGCGGTCGAGATCAGCAGGATTTTTTTATGACCGTACATGTCGCCGAGTTTCGCGAGCACGGGAACGACGAGGGCGCTGACGAGGAGGTTGCCCGCTTCGAACCAGTTGACGTCCGCATCGTTGATGTTGAGGTTGCGGGCGATCTCGGTGGTGATCGTGACGTAATACCCCTGCAGAATCCCGCTCGTGATCTCCACGAACGCGAGCCAACCGATCAGCGCGAGGGGGAGCGCGCCGCCTGGGCGGAGGCGCGTCATCGCGCGACCGAACGACAAAGGTTCTTCATGGACGAATCCTATGCATGAACCTGCGAAAATCGGCGGTTCTTCGTTGATCCGGAATCCGTGGCAATCGTGGGGATGTCGCCGCATCCGGGTAGGCTAGTTGCGTGGCTCATCATCACAGTTCCCCATTTGATATCAGTGTTCGCGACATCATGCGCCGTGCAGGCGACATGCGCGAACTCGACTTGAGCGCGCCCTGGCCAGGAAAACTCGGTGAGGGTCTCGCGGTAATCCCAGAAGGTGCAGCAGTGCAGCTTTCCGGGCGAATTGAGAGTGTGCACGAAGGCATTTTGGTCTCCGGTGAAGCCTCGACAGTGGCCCTCGCGGAGTGCAGTCGATGCCTCACAGACTTCGAACTTGACGTTCAGGTCGATTTCACCGAACTTTTCGCGTATTCTCTTACGGAGGATTTCGACTATGGCGTAGACGACGATCACGTCGACCTCGAACCCGTAGTCAGAGATGCGGTAGTGCTTGCACTGCCGTTCCAACCGGTCTGCCGCCCGGATTGCGCAGGACTCAACCCAGAATCTGGGGAGAAGCTTGCGCCCGGGCAGGAGTGGGAACCAGAGTCGTCCATCGATCCGAGATGGGCTGCGCTCGAGGGTTTTCGCAAACACGATGACGCTTAGGCGTTAGAAGGAAGAAGAAGAGCTATGGCTGTTCCCAAGAGGAAGAAGTCGCGTGCAAACACGCACGCCCGCCGTTCACAGTGGAAAGCCACCGCGCCAACACTCGTGAAGACGATTGAAAGCGACGGTCGGGTGACCTACAGCCTTCCGCACCGCGCGAAGGTTGTTGAAGACTCCGCAGGCACCGCACTGTTCATGGAGTACAAGGGCCGCAAGGTCGCTGACGTCTAAGAACTCGGTGAGTGATTTGGATCTCGATCCGATGAACACCGCTGCTTTACACGAGAAGCTCGGGGTCGATATCGACCCCGAGCTTCTGGTGTTGGCCCTGACACATCGGTCCTTCGCCTACGAAAACGGTCGTATCGCTTCGAACGAACGGCTCGAGTTTCTTGGCGACAGTGTGCTGGGGCTTGCGATTACGACTGAGCTGTACCGCCGTTTCCCGACCCTTGACGAGGGTGAACTCGCGAAGCGACGCGCAAGTGTCGTCTCGACGGTTGCCCTCGCGGAGGTCGCGCGCAGGCTCGGACTCGGCGACTCCATTCGTCTCGGCCGCGGCGAAGAGCAGACTGGTGGCCGTGAGAAGGCATCGATCTTGGCCGACACGATGGAGGCGGTCTTCGGTGCCGCGTTCTTGTCGGCCGGCCCAGAAGCCGCTCGTGATCTCGTCTTGCGACTCGTCGCACCCTTGATCGACGAGTCCGCGCAGAGCGGGGCCTCGCTCGATCCGAAAACCGATCTCCAAGAACTCGCAGCGCGCCTCGGATTCAGTCAGCCCACCTATGAGGTGACCGGCTCCGGCCCAGACCACAAGCGCCACTTCTCGGCGACGGTGCAGCTCGGCGAGATCACTGGCCGCGGCGATGGATCGAGCAAGAAAGTCGCCGAGATGGCGGCAGCACTCGACGCGTGGACCCAGGGCCGAGCGATCGAAACCTCTGACGCCGGTCGAAAATCGAAGGCCGCGCAGAGCACGAACGACGGCAAGTAATGCCTGAGCTTCCCGAGGTGGAGGTCGTTCGTCTCGGCTTGCTCCCTGCGGTCACGGGAGCAACGATTTCGAGCGTTGAAGTGCTCGACGTGCGATCCGTTGCTCGGCACGAGCAAGGCGTGCAGGATTTCGAGGCCAGACTCACTGGTGCGATGCTCGAGGCACCCGAGCGTCGCGGTAAGTTCTTGTGGATTCCCATTCGCGAGACCAACACGGCGCTCGGGATTCATCTCGGGATGAGCGGACAGGTGCTCCTTCGTGAAAGCGGTGCTGCGCCTCGCTCGCATACACGGATTCGCTTCGAAATCGATCGAGGTAGCGACCCGGAACTCGTGAACCCCGCACTGCGAACACTCGCCGTGCACTTCGACGACCAACGCATCTTTGGTTCGGTGACGGTCGCACCGCTGGTCGACGGTGTTCCAGAACACGTCCTCCACATCGCGCGCGATCCGCTCGACCCGTTGTTCGACGACGAAGCGTTTGTTGAGCGTCTCCGCCGTGGCACTCGCGGCATCAAGTCAGCGATTCTCGATCAGGGGCTCATCTCCGGCATCGGCAACATTTATGCGGACGAAGCGCTCTGGGCTGCGCGACTGCACTACCTCACGCCGGTCAATCGTGTCTCCAAGAAGAAGGCGTTCGAACTGCTCGACCAAGTTCGACTCGTCCTGGAGAAAGCACTCGCTGAGGGCGGCACCTCATTCGACGCGCAGTACGTCAACGTCAACGGGAACTCCGGATATTTCTCGCACAGCCTGAACGCCTACGGCCAGCAGGGGAAGCCGTGCCCGAGGTGCGCCACGCTGATCGTGCGGGAACAGTGGGCGAATCGTTCCTCGCATCGCTGCCCGAAGTGCCAGAAGAAGCGCTGAGGCCGGCGGCGGCGCCCATTCCCCCTCGCAATCGCGGGAACGCTCGTGTCATCCGAACATAGAAAGTAAGGGTACCCTTACTTCGTTTGCTCGTTCGAGATGAAGAGAAAGTGTGACGGACATGCGCGGAACACAGCGGTGGGCGGGAATTGCCATGATCAGCGTCAGCGCGATCATGCTGACAGGATGCGGTGCCTCAGAGATCGTCGAGGAGCCTGCGGCCGCGGCGCAGGGTGAAGGCAAGACGACGTATCCCTTGACGATCGAGAACTGTGGCGAAGAGATCACCTTTGAACGAACGCCGGAGCGAGTCGTTTCGCTCGACCAGAACTCGACCGAGATCCTCCTGTCGCTTGGGCTTGAAGACCGAATGGTTGGCACTGCTTCTTGGACCGACCCGGTGCTCGACTCGCTCGCCACGGCCAACGAGCAGGTGCCACGGCTTTCGAACGAGGCCCCCACCTACGAAGTATTGCTCGATACTGATCCGGATTTCGTGACCGCTTCCTTCGGTCGCCATTTCAAAGCGGAGGGTGGCGTTGCGTCTCGACAGCGACTCACCGAGACCGGAATCACCTCCTACCTTTCGCCCACCGACTGCGAAGGGGGCTTGAGCATCAACGCAGGAAATACCCGCACCACTGCGCTCACGCTTGAGGCGCTGTATCAGGAGATTCACGAACTGGCTGCAATTTTCGATGTTCCGGAACGAGGCGAAGCGCTCATCGATCAGCTCGAAGCGCGAAGCGATGCGGCTTTGGAAAGCGTTGATCTTGAGGGCCAAACAGTGGCGTTTTGGTTCGCAGACACGCGGACGCCGTACATTGCCGGCGGCCTCGGCTCGGCGTCATTGTTGGCGACGCTCACGGGCATGCAGAATGTCTTCGCCGAACTTCCCGATGACTGGCCTGCTGTCGGGTGGGAGTCATTCGTTGCCGAGAACCCGCACATCATCGTCTTGGGAGACTTGCAACGAGATCGCTTCCCAGGAGACCGCCTTGACGACAAAGTCGAATTCCTGAGCAGCGATCCGTTGACGAGCACGCTCGATGCCGTGCAGAACGAGTGCTTCATCTCGCTGCACGGTGCCGAGATGAATCCCTCCATTCGCTACGTGGATGGCCTGGAGAAAATTCAAGCGTGGGTGCAGGAGAACCCTGGGTGCGCGAGCGGTGAGTAGCAACCCGCTCACCGCCGCGAGCGCCTTGCCGGAGCATCCGCAGGTGCAGGGTTCCGCGCTTCCAGTACGAGCGAAGTCCTCATTCCGATTGCTGCAGGTGCTCGGCTTCTCGCTGCTCGGCGTGTTCATTTTCTTCGCTTCATTGGGTGTTGCAATGACCCTCGGGCCAGCAGACGTGTCGCTCGTGAATGTCCGAGACATCATCACGAACCACCTCGGATTGACCGACATCACGGTCAGAGTCTCAGAAGACGCAATCGTGTGGCAGGAGCGGCTCCCGAGAGCACTCGTCGCGGCAGCGTGCGGGGCGGGGCTTGGCTTGAGCGGCGCAATTCTGCAGTCCTTATTGCGCAACCCTCTTGCTGACCCGTTCATCCTCGGGGTGTCTTCCGGCGCATCGACGGGCGCCGTGCTCATTGGAGTGCTCGGGCTCGGTGGCACCGCCATCGGGCTGTCGGGAGGAGCTTTCCTCGGGGCATTGGTCGCGTTCGGACTGGTCCTGCTTCTCGCGAGATACGCAAATGCGGGTCGGGGGAGCATCGTGTTGGCAGGGGTGGCGAGCACGCAGCTGTTTTCTGCGATCACGTCGTTGGTGATCTTCGCCTATGCCGACTCTGACGAAGCACGCGGCGTCATGTTCTGGTTACTCGGTTCGCTCGAAGGAATGCGGTGGGACGACGTTGCACTCACTGGCGCCGTGACGGGAATCGGTATCGTCATCGCACTGCTGTACTTGCGGTCTCTCGACGCATTCGCCTTCGGTGATGAAGTTGCTGCCTCGCTCGGCATCCATGTCGCCCGAACGCGAGTTGTCCTGCTCATCTTGACCGCGCTGCTCACTGCAACGCTCGTGAGTGTGGCCGGCGCGATCGGGTTCGTCGGACTCGTCATGCCGCACGTGGCGCGACTCATATTCGGCCAGCGTCATGCTCGAATGATCCCCGCGACGGCGATCCTTGGCGCGATCTTCATGGTGTGGGTCGACGCCATGTCGCGCGTCGCCTTCGCCCCGTCCCCGCTTCCCGTTGGCGTCGGGACGGCACTGGTCGGCGTGCCGGTGTTCGTGATGCTGCTTGTGAGAAAGGGCCGCCGATCGTGACATTGCATGCGGACCGGGTGTCGTGGCGCCGTGGCGGCACACTCGTGGTTGATGGGGTCACGGTGCAGCCCCGCGAAGGTGAGACGGTGGGCCTCCTTGGGCCGAATGGCTCGGGAAAGTCGTCACTCCTTCGGCTCCTGCAAGCGGCTGCCAAGCCTGATTCGGGCGTCGTTTCACTCGACGGTGAGGACATTCAACGGCTCGGTCGTCGCGATGTCGCCCGCCGAGTCGCATCGGTCACACAGCATGCCGATACCGACACCGACATTTCGGTGTACGACGTCGTGCGGCTCGGCCGAACCCCGCACCGAAATCTTTGGGGAACCTCCACCGATGGTGATGAAGCCGTGATTGTGCGGGCGCTCGCACGAGTGGCGCTGAGCGACAAGGCACGCCGCCCGTGGCGGTCGCTCTCTGGAGGTGAGCGTCAACGAGCGCACATTGCTCGGGCGCTGGCGCAGGAACCGCAAGACCTCCTCATGGACGAGCCGACGAACCACCTTGATATTCGACACCAGCTCGACCTGCTGCACCTCGTGACGACGCTCGATGTCACAAGCATCGTCGCGCTCCATGATCTGGGCCTCGCGGCAATGTTCTGCAGCACCGTCATCGTGTTGGATCACGGAAGAGTCGTCGCGGCGGGTGCCCCACACGAGGTGCTCACGGCAGCGCTCATCAAGCAGGTGTATGAGGTCGATGCCGACGTTGCACTCGATGAGGTGACCGGACGCGTCACAATCTCCTATCGGCTCCCAGAGATCGCTCCCGAGCGCGCCCCGGTGTCCTCATTCAGACATGACTAAGGCTGAAGCGGGGACCCGAACACCTTGAACCGGAAGCCGCCCATTTCGCCGGAGAGCAGAGGCATTGCCTCGGCGATTGCGGAACGTACGGTGTCGAGTTGCAAGGACGCCTGGTGCGCCTCAGCGGATTCCCAGAGCTCCGCGACGAACACGGTTTCGGGTTCATCGTCGTTCGAACCGACTTCGTAGAGCAGACAGCCGCTGTCGACGAGCGCTGGATTGTGCCGGGTCAGAATTGCAATGAGTTCCTCGCGCTTACCGGGGAGCACTCCGAGGGATCCAACGTTTGCAAAGGTCATGCGCTGAGCATAAACGCCCGCCCAGTAGGAACAACAGTCGACGGCTCTGATTCCTCGCGGTTAGGCTCGTACGGTGAGCGAATCAAAAGAACCGAAAGTGAAGAAGCCCGTGCGATCGCAGGCAATTCTGCAGGTCGTCCGCACCGAGTGGGTGAGCGAGCACCTCATCCGAGTGGTCGCTGGGGGCCCGGGGTTCGAGCACTTCAACGACAACGAGTTTTCCGACAAGTACGTCAAGGTGTTGATTCCGCCGCTCGGTTCGACGCTTCGCCCGCCCTACGATCTTGCAGAGATTCGTGCGGAGCAGCCCGAGCAGTTGCCCGCGCGGCGCACGTACACCGTCCGTTGGGTCGACCAGGCGCAGCAGCAGATCGCGATCGACTTCGTCGTACATGGCACCGAGGGTGTTGCCGGCCCATGGGCGGCCGGAGCAAAACCGGGCGATGAGCTCGTGGTCACGGGCGCTGGCGGCGGGTACCTGCCGAGTGCCGAATCCGATTGGCATTTGCTCGTGGGCGACGATTCCGCGATACCGGCGATTGCCTCCTCGCTGGAGTCGATGCCGTCAGAGGCGAAGGGCGTCGCGATCATTGCGGTCTCCGGTGAGGGCGACAAAGTCTCGGTGACCGCGCCCGCAGGTATCGAGGTTCGCTGGGTCTTCCATGAGGGCATTCCCGCCGATGCACTGCCTGGTGAGCTGAACGCTCTGGAATGGTTGCCGGGCACCCCGCAGGTGTTCGCACACGGTGAGCGCGAGAGCATCAAGCAGGTGCGCAAGATCTTCGCCGAGCGCGGGGTCGAAAAGCGCAATCTGTCGATTTCCGCGTATTGGGCGCGCGGTCGTATCGAAGACGCATTCCAGGCCGAGAAGCGTGAACCGATCGGCCAGATCGAAACGTCGTGAATCGCTCGAGTTAGGGCGAAACGATCTTCCGGAGCAGCCGCTCACGGTCCGCCGAGAATGGCGGGTAGAGCAGGCGGAGCGTGTCCGGGAAGGTCGACTTCTTCACAATCGGCCGGTAGTGGCTGAACGCCTTGAAGGAGTTCTTGCCGCGCGATGAGCCATAGCCGCTTTCGCCAATGCCGCCGAAGGGCAGATCCGCGATCTGCATGTGCGCGAGCGCGAAGTTGACGCACACGGAGCCGCTCTGCGTCGCCGCCACGACTGTCTCGGTCACTGAGTCATCAGCCGTGTAGATCGACATGGTCAATGGCGTGGGGTGCAAATTGATCGTCTCGATGGCTGAAGCGACGGAGTCGACTTCGATGACGGGCAGGATCGGTCCGAAGATCTCTTCCTGCATGACTGGATCGCTCGCGGAGACATTGCTCAGCACCGTCGGGCTGATGAAGAGGTCCTCCTTGTCGGACTGGCCGCCGAGCACGAGCGATGCGTTCTCGAGGAGCGCTGACAGGCGGTCGAAATGGCGCTCGTTCACGATTCGCCCGAAGTCGTCGCTCCGCTGCGCGTCGGAGCCGAACATCGACTCGATCGCGAGGGCGAGTTCGTCGTGGAACTCGCCCGCAACTTCGGCGTCGACCACAACGTAGTCGGGAGCGATGCAGGTTTGCCCGGCGTTGACGAATTTGGCCCAGGCTATCCGTCGTGCGGCCACCCGCACGTTCGCGCTCCGGTGGATGTAGTTCGGTGATTTCCCACCCAACTCGAGCACGGTCGGCGTGAGATGCTGTGCAGCGGCCGAGGCGATTTTGCGGCCCACGACGCCATTGCCGGTGTAGAAGATGAGGTCGAATTGCAGCTCGAGCAACGCTCGCGCCGTCTCTGCATCGCCTTCGACGACGGTGACGAGTTTCGGGTCGAGGTACTGCGGGATCAATGTCGCAAGCGCTGCGCTGGTCGCCGGCGCGAGTTCGCTCGGCTTCACGATCGCGGAGCATCCTGCTGCGATTGCGCCGATCAGCGGTGACAGTGTGAGGAGCACCGGATAGTTCCACGGCGACATGATGAGCGAAACGCCTCGTGGTTCCGGTTGAATGCTCGCGCTCGCGGGAAGGAGCGCAGCTGTGACCGATTGCCGCTTCGGCGCGGCCCAGTACCGCAGCCGGCTGGCCGCGTGCTCTGCTTCGCTGATCACTCCGCCGAGTTCTGTGACGGTCGCTTCAATCGCGCTCTTGCCGAGATCGCTCGCGAGTGTGGCCTCGAATACCGAGGTGTTCTCTCGCATCATTCGCTGAAGCGCTTCAAGCTGTCGACGTCGATACCCGAGCGGAGGAGTACCGCCGATCGAACGCCAGTGGCGGAGCGAAGCGAGCGCTTCGGCGACCTGCGATGGTGTGGCCTCGTTCGTCATTCGGTGTCTCCTTCGTGCTGGCGTGTGGTGGGAGATGGAAAGCGGTACTGCCAGACGCCCTCATCGTCGACGGGCTTGAACCCGAGTTTCGCGTTGACCGCGAGCATCGGCGCGTTTTCAGCAGCGTTGTACGTCGTGACGGCAGGATGCCCCGGTGCGCGCTGTTCGAGCGCGGCGAGGTTTGCCGCCTTCACAAGGAAACCGAGTCGGTGGCCCCGGTGTTCCTGCAGCACCAGCGTGTCCTCCTGCGCGACGGTGCGGTCGAGTTCTTCCGGGATGACCAGCTCGGAGAACGCGACGAGATGATTGCTCGCTCGATGCCGCGCCGCTGAAATCAGCAAACGGCGACCGCCTCGCAGGATTCCCTGCTCCGCATCTGCGATTCGAGCCTCGTCCCAGGGATCCTCATCGATTGCGATTCCACCGTTCGGTGCGTCGGACGACATGCGTTGCTTGAGTACCGCGAGTTCAGCGCGGACCGATTCCGGGCTCGGTGCTTCCCAGGTTTCGATGTCGTAGTCGGTCGCGTGTGACGAATGCTGCTCGACGGTCGTCGCATCGATTGTGTTCGGCAGCGCGAGTGAACTGCGCACGACCACCTGTTCGAGCGCGAATCCCCGGTGGTGAAAGAACTGCGCGGGCGCGGTCGCGGCGATGCGACCCTGCCCGTTCGACGCGACGAAGAGTTCGGGCGGAACGTCCCCCCGGTGTTGCGATCCCGTCGTTGACGAGTGTTCGAGCGGGGGAGAGGTGGTGTGCGTGCCGACCGTCTCTACACCCTGCTGCGCCGCGTAGTCCAAGACAGCCTGCAGGAGTGCCGAACCGATTCCCTGACGTCGAACCGCGGGGAGCACCTCGATGCTCGTCCAAGCATTGCTGGGTGATTCGACCCGAGCGGTCCAATACGCTGCGCGCGCCACATACTCGCCATCGATTTTCACGACGAACCCGACGCTCGTGTCACCCGGCTGGCTCCACGAGGCGAACATCTCTGCCGCCGAGTACGTGTCGCTTCCGTCAGGAATGCGCTCGTTCGCAACCGCGTTCCGCACCGCGATCATCCCGAGAAAATCCTGCACGTGTTCGTTCCCGGTCTCCTCAAGCGAGGAGGGAAGGGTGAGCTGAATGAGCAAGAAATTCTCCATCGGTTGGGCCAAACAACGCTGCAGTATTCGCGTGATTACTGCAGTCGTCGCTGCCAGGCACCTTCGTACCCGATCGCCTCGAAGCCGAGTGCTTCGTTGACGCGCAGCATCGGCCTGTTCTCCTCAGCATTCCACGTCAATACCTGCGAGCACTCGGGCGCGAGGGTTCGAAGCGCGAGCAGGTTGGCTGTTTTGACGAGCAATCCAAGTCTCGCACCACGGTGGTCCGCATGAACGAGAGTGTCGTGTTGGTAGCTCGGGCGGGTGCGAAGCTCTGGGATCACGATGGTGGAGAACGCGACGATGTCGCCCGTTTGCGTATCGATCGCGACTGAGCGCAGCGGGAGGCGGCCCCCTGCGATCTGTGCATTTTCGTAGCGTTCGACTCGGGCGGGATCCCACTCCTCTTCGTCGAATTCGAGGCCGGCACTCGGCGCATCGGTCACCATGCGCGCGTGCAAGGCGGCGAGGCCGGCAAGATGTTCGCTCGGAGTCGACCCTGACCAGGTCTGCACTGCATATCTGGGAGACGATGCCGCGATGGCCTCGGCAAGGTGCGCCTCGAGCGAGGGCTCGGCGGTCACAGGGTTGAGCGACGACATCCGTTCGATCTGCTCGAGCGCGAAACCGTGCTTCTGCAGAAACGCGACTTCAGGGTTCGACGCGGGAATGCTGCCGAATCCGGTTGGTGATTCCAGTTGCTCGCCAGAGCCCGCGGCGTGATCGACCCAAGCCTGCAGCAACGTGCGGTGCTCGGAGCGGACGATCGTTTCGATGGCGGTGGCAAGTGCTGTTGCGACACCTCGTCGGCGATGCTCGGGGAGCACGCTCACCTCTACGGACGCCGCGGAAGTTTGTTCCGTGATGCCGAGTGTGACCACGGCACCGCCGACCACCTGGTCACCGTCGAGTGCGGCGATGAGGAGGAGTTTTTCATCGTGCTGATTGCTCCATGTCGCGAAGGCTTCCTGGTGGGTGAACTCGTGCGTGCGATCACCGTTCCAGAATGCTGTCGTGCAGGCGTTTCTCATGTCGATGAATGCTCGCCAGAGCAGGGTGTCAGGGTCTGTAGCTTCTGGAGCTTTCGGTCCGCGGAGGACGGCTACGGTGATCGCGCTCATGGGGTGGCTTTCAATAGCAGAGGGGGCTTGGGCTGCAGTGTGCAGGCCGTGTCAAGCGCTGCTCGGGCGCGAACAGCCTTGCAGACTACAGTCTTCACACGAGCGCACGCAATAATGCCCGGATTTTCGGTGGTGAGCCGCTACCGTTAGCAGTACCTGCGCAGGCAGGACCGCCAGAGTAGACCCGGAAGACGCCTATGTATCTGAAGACCCTCACGATCAAGGGATTCAAATCGTTCGCGCATGCAACGACCTTTCAATTCGAACCGGGTGTGACCTGCGTTGTCGGACCGAACGGTTCCGGCAAGTCGAACGTCGTCGATGCGCTTGCATGGGTGATGGGGGAGCAGGGCGCGAAAACGCTTCGCGGCGGCAAAATGGAAGACGTCATCTTCGCGGGCACAGCGACGACAGGTCCGCTGGGTCGCGCGCAAGTCGAACTCACGATCGACAACAGCGATGGAGCGCTGCCGATCGAGTACGCCGAAGTGTCGATCCGTCGCACCCTGTTCCGAAATGGCGGGAGCGAGTACGCGATCAACGGCGAGACCGCTCGGCTTCTCGACGTGCAGGAACTCCTCAGCGACTCCGGTCTCGGACGAGAGATGCATGTCATCGTCGGTCAAGGGCAACTCGATGGTGTGCTCCAGGCGACTCCGAGCGACCGGCGCGGGTATATCGAAGAGGCAGCGGGCATCTTGAAGCACCGCCGGCGCAAGGAGAAGACGCTCCGGAAGCTCGATGCCATGCAGGCGAATCTCACGCGCCTCTCAGACCTCGCAGGTGAAATCCGGCGCCAGCTGAAACCTCTGGGACAGCAGGCCGAGATCGCGAAGGAAGCGCAGTCGATCCAGTCCGAAGTCCGCGACGCGAAGGCGCGTCTCTTCGCGGCTGAGGTCGTGCAGCTCCGCGCGCATTTGGCGAACGCTGCTCGAAATGAGTCGGAGCGGAAATCGCAGCGCATCGTCCTGCAAGAACAACTCGATCAGGCGGCGCTTCGTGCCACCCGCATCGAGGAGTCGATGGTGGGCGATGAGGTCGATCGCGCGAGGCGCATCAGCAACGCGCTCGAACGTGAACAAGCACGGCTGCAGGCGCTCTCGAACCTCGCCACGCAGCGCGTCGGTTTGCTGGCAGACGACGATGTTCCCGTCGGTACTGAGCGTCTCATCACGCAGGCGATGGTGGACGAGGCAGAAGCCGCCGCGCATGCCTTCGCTGAACAACTCGATACCGCACAGCAGGGCGTCGTCGCGGCCGGTGAGGCGGTGCGAGCAGCACGCTCCGTGCTCGATTCGCTCGACGAGGAGATTCAGGCGCAAAGCGCACTCGTGTCGAAACACGACCTCGAGGCGGCCGCGCATCGTTCAAAGGTTGATGTTGCGCGGTCAACGCTGACCGCGCTGGAACGAGAACTCGAACGCCGCGAAGCAGCCGTCGAGCACGCCTCAGTGCGTTTGCGCGAAGCGGAAGAGGCGGCGCAGCTCTTGGGCGAGGAAACGGAGTCAGAGGGTTCTGACGCGCTCTCGCAGCAGTACCACGATGCCGACGCGGCTGTTGCCTCATTGAGTGGGGTCGTGGAGCGGGCGCGCGATGCAGTACACGAGTTCGAGCGTGAACGAGGAGCACTCTCGGCAAAAGTGAGCGCCTTCGGGGCCGCACTCGCGAACTCGAATGCTTCGGGCGACATCGTCGACGCAAACCTGGACGGAGTCGATGGCCTCGTCGCAGACCACGTCACTGTTCGTCCTGGGTACGAACGCTCGATTGCCGCGGCACTCGGCACGCTCGGTGAGGCGGTGCTCGCTTCGGCGCGCGCAGCTGCGGTTGCAGCGGTTGAGCACGCTCATCAGCACAGCCTCGGTCGTGTCGATGTCGTCATTGCAGCGGCAGCTCCCGCGGGAACCGCGATTGCAGCGCCGGCCGGTGCGGTGCGTGCCACCGACGTCGTCGATGCTCCCGACGGAATTCTCGGAATCCTCAGCCAAACGCTCATCGTCGATTCTCTTTCTACGGCGATCACTGTTCGTGAGGCGCTCTCGGCGGATGCGAGTTCCACGGCCGTGATCGTCACGAAAAACGGCGACATCATGACCGAGTACCTGCTCACCGGTGGCGAGAGTGATTCACAGAGCCGCCTCGAACTGCTCGCCGAGCGCGATGCGGCCGCCGTCCGGCTCAGCGAGGTCGAAGGCGAACTCACACGAGCAGCAACCGAACTCGAGCGGGCGCGCAGCGACCACGATGCCGCGAAATCGCGTTCGACGGCCGCGCTCGAAACGTTGCGCGCTCACGACGCGGCGAGTGCACAGCGAGGCGAGGAACGAAGCCGAATTCGCACACGTCTCGAGTCTGCGGTCGCTGAACATGAGCGTTCGATTCAGGCGCTCGCGGAAGCGAAATCCAATGTCGACCGAGCTCGGGGGACGGTCGACGCGGCGGAGCGTGCGCTCGCCGACTTCGGGGCGAAGCCTCGACCGATGCTCGACGCCTCACAGCGTGATCAATTGGTCGCCGACCTCGACTCCGCTCGGGCTGCCGAAACCGAGCAGCGGATCGACCTTGAAACCGCACGCGAGCGGATTCGTCTCGAGCGCGAGCGCGCGGCTTCTCTGGCCCGCGAACTGGCTGCGCAGCATGTGCTTGCCGAGCAGCAAGCGAAACGAGCGGCCCTGCGCCGACGACAGCGGGAGGCCGCGGAGAGCGTCGCGGAAGCGCTCCCGGCGGTGCTCGATGCGCTCCGAATCTCTGTCGATGAAGCCCGCGTCTCGCTCGCGGAAAAAGAAGTTGCACGTCGTGCGAACAGCGAGCAGCTCGGAAAGCTGCGTCGCGAGGAGGGTTCGCTCCGGGATCGACTGCACGAGCTCACCGAGGGTGTGCACGTGTTGGAGATGGAGAGCTACGAGAAGAAGCTGCACCTGTCTGGTCTGCTCGAGCGCGCGGGCGCCGAGCTGGGGCTCGACGAGCAGGTCTTGATCGCAGAGTACTCACCGGATGAAGAATTCGATCGTGCTGCGCAGCAACAGCGATTGACGGCTGCGGAGCGGAAGATGGCGCGCCTCGGTCGCGTGAATCCGCTCGCTCTCGAGGAGTTCGCAGCGCTCGAACAGCGGCACAAGTTCTTGACCGAGCAGCTGCAGGATCTCGTGAACACTCGAAAAGATCTCGAACAGATCATCGCGGACCTCGATGAGCGGATGCGAGACATCTTCGCCGACGCCTTCGAAGACACGAAGGCGGCATTCGCCGAGGTCTTCCCGGTGCTCTTCCCGGGCGGTTCGGGAAGTCTCGCACTGACCGACCCGGAGAACCTTCTCGAAACGGGCGTGGAGGTTGCCGTTCGACCAGCGGGAAAGAAGATCGACCGTCTCTCGCTGCTCTCTGGCGGGGAACGCTCGCTGGCCGCGGTGGCGCTGATGGTTGCAATCTTCCGGGCCCGCCCCAGCCCGTTCTACATCATGGACGAAGTCGAGGCGGCGCTCGATGATGCGAACCTCGGCCGGCTCCTCACCATCTTCGAACAGTTGCGTGAGTCGAGTCAGCTCATCGTGATCACGCACCAGAAGCGGACCATGGAAATCGCAGATGCCCTGTACGGGGTCTCCATGCGCCGCGATGGTGTCTCCGCCGTGGTCGGCCAGCGCACGCGCCGCGTGGAGCCGGTCTAACCGCCGCACCACGAAGACGTGCAACGCCTGAGGAAGCCTGTGCGCCCGTAATCCGAAGCCAAAAAGAAAGCCCCGTGGGAACGCTGCAGCGTTCCCGCGGGGCTTCTCTTTGTCGGTCTAGCCGAGGTTGCCGTTGCCGGTTTCGCGATCACGGACGACACGCTCAGCTTCTTCGCGTGCCACCTCACCGATCTCTTCACCGTTCTCGATCTGCTCGCGGATGACCTTGCGCAGCAGTTCGTTGTCGAAGCTCTCGACAGGAGCGCGTTCGCCCTGCGCGTCGATCACGACGGCGTCGCCAGCGTGACCGCGTTCAACGCGCACGGGGCGGACGAAGGTGTTTCCGAGCTGATCGACGATGTGGTACTTGCCGTCGTCGCCGAGTTCGGCGCCAGCAGGGCCGTACTTGAGTTCTTCGCGGGTCGCACGCAGCTTCACGAGCGAGGCGACGGTCGCGACGATCATCGCGGAGACGATCACGATGAGCGACGTCCACGTGGAGATCTCGGGAGCCCACAGGATCGGTTCGCCGCCGTTGATGAACGGGAGCTCGTTGACGTGCATGGCGTGGAAGACGAGCTTCACACCGATGAACGCGAGGATGAACGCGATGCCGTAGTGGAGGTAGACGAGCTTGTCGAGCAGGCCTCCGAGGAGGAAGTACAGCTGGCGAAGTCCCATGAGCGCGAAGAGGTTTGCCGCGAACACGAGGAACGGGTTCTGCGTGATTCCGAAGATCGCGGGGATCGAGTCGATCGCGAACAGGAGGTCTGTCGTACCGATGGCGATGAACACCATGAGCATCGGGGTCCAGAACTTCTTGCCGTTGATGACGGTGCGAATCTTGCCGCCGTCGTAGTGGTCGGAGATCGCGATGCGCTTCTTCAAGAAGCGAACGAAGGCGTTGTCCTGACCTTCACTGTCGTGATCGCCGGGAAACGCCTGCTTTGCAGCCGTGTAGATCAGCCAGGCGCCGAAGATGTAGAAGATCCAGGAGAAGTTCTCGATGACGGCTGCGCCGACGAGGATGAAGGCACCGCGCAGGATGAGGGCGATGATGATGCCGACCATGAGCACGCGTTGCTGCTGCTCACGGGGGACCGCGAAGCTCGTCATGATGATGACGAACACGAAGAGGTTGTCGATCGAGAGCGAATATTCGGTCAACCAACCGGCGATGAACTCCCCGGCGTGTTGCGAGTCGCCGATCAAGAACAGGCACAGCGCGAAGATCAGGGCGAGGGTGACATAAAAGCCAACCCAGAGCGCTGATTCCTTCATGGAAGGAACATGCGGACGCCAAATGATGAGGCAGAGGTCGGCAATGAGAATCAGCAGCAGCAGCGACAGCGAACCGACTTCAAACCAAAGAGGGATTTCCATAAATGGGAGGCTTTCTCGTCAACGATGAATGGTTGGCGAACGTCTCTCCCACAGTGCACGTGTGACTGTGCAATGCCGCCGCGACCGGGGCCCAAATTGTGGTCTGGGCACCGTGATGACGATCGCGACGTTTCGGGATACTCCCCTTCGTCTGGGAAAGCATACTGTGCCAAAGGCTCCTAACATGGACGTATGGCAGAGAAGTGGTCGATTCAAAGCGCGCTCCGAGGAATGTTCCAGCGGGAGACCATCACCGAAGACACTTGGGACGACCTCGAGACGGCGCTCATCACGGCCGATTTCGGTCCCGACATTACCGATCAGCTCCTTGAGGCGCTGCGAGCCGACGTCGATCGTTACCGCACGGATGACCCGAAGGATCTGAAGCGAATGCTTCGCGAACGCCTTGAAGAGCGCTTCGCACAGTACGATCCGACGCTCTCGCTGAAGGAGCGCCCCGCGGTGATCCTGGTCGTCGGCGTGAACGGCGTCGGAAAGACGACGACCATCGGAAAATTCGCCTACTTCCTCGCCAACCATGGACAGAGCGTCGTGGTCGGTGCCGCGGACACCTTCCGTGCTGCGGCAGTCGATCAGCTTGCGACCTGGGCCGAGCGAGCGGGAGCGAAGATCGTCAGGCCTCTCTCGCACGGGCAGGACCCGGCCTCGGTCGCGTTCCAGACCGTGCAGACTGCAAAAGACCAGCAGATCGCGATGTGCGTGATCGACACTGCAGGCCGTTTGCAAACCAAGGGCGGGCTCATGGACGAGCTCGGCAAGATCCGGCGTGTTGTCGAAAAGCAGTCGCCGATCGCTGAGGTGCTGCTCGTGCTCGATGCAACCACAGGCCAGAACGGAGTTTCGCAGGCGCAAGCCTTCATTGAGCACGCGGGCGTCACGGGGCTCGTCATCACGAAACTCGACGGCAGTGCGAAGGGTGGCTTCGTGCTTGCGGTGCAGGAGAAAACGGGTATCCCGATCAAGCTGATCGGGCAGGGTGAAGGAATCAACGACCTCACCGGGTTCACTCCGCACGTGTTCGTGCAGCAACTGGTCGGCTAGGGCGCAAAGCCCGACGAATCCTTCGGCACCAACGCCAGAGCTCGGGGCGCGATGCCCATGAACTCAGGAGTTCGTGTGCAGCGTTTCAGGTCGATCGAGCACGGTGCCCGCATCGTTGTAGTGACCGGTGATGTAGAGCCGACCGTCTTCCCAGCGACCGCGATCGTCGGTGATAACGGAGGTGCCGAGCGCGCGAATCCAGATGCGACCTTCACCATCGGCTCGACCCCGATTTCCGACGATGCCGACATCGACGCCCGGGAGGGGCACCCCGACGGTGCCGGGGAACTTCGCGAGGAGTTCTGGAACAGCCACCGCGACAGTCCCGGTCTCAGCGGTGCCGTAGCAGTTCACGATGACCTTGCCCCAGGCGTTTTCGACTCGCCCCGCGAGTTCCGTGGACAGTGATTCCGAACCGCAGACGATGCGGCGCAGCGGGGGAGCGCTCTCGCCGGTGCGCTCGAGGTGCTCGACGAGTTTCTCGAATTGCTGCGGGAGTCCACTCGCGACCGTCGCGCCGGCGGAGCGCATGAGCGAAAGTCGGTCCTCGGCGCTCAGGTGCGGCGCAGAAATCAGTGTTGCTCCCGTCAGGAGCGACGCTGCGAACAACTGCAATCCATGCCCATGATGCAGGGGAGTGAATCCGATCACCGTGTCGCTCACTGCGATGCCGATCGAACGGTGCAGCCCGGCGAGTTGCATGAGTGACTTCACTGAGAGCGTCCGGCGCACATGCGGCGTCGGCGTTCCCGTCATCGCGCTCGTGAGCAGGATGAGGCGTCCTCGGCGTGCAGAGCGGCCGAGACCCGATCCCTCGCAGTGAGAAATGTCGAAGACCTCTTTTGCGGAGAGCGAGGGACCGTGATGCCACTGCGGCTTTTCACCGTCGTAAATGACGAGCGCGGTGCTCGGCACGATTCCGATGAGATCCTCTGGCATGTACGCACGGGGATTCAGCGGCATGCAGTCGAGTCCGAGTCGTCCGGCGGCGATGATGCTGATCGGCAGTGCTGCGCCCTCAGCGGCGACGACGATCAGTTGCTTCGGGCCCGCGAGCTTGCCGAGGTAGATGCCGAGTGCGAGTGCCTCCGCACGATTCCAGAGTTCCTTGTACGACCAGTGCACCGGGCGGTTGTCTGAATCACCCTGTCTGGCAGCGTCCGAATCGGAGAGCGAGGGGGCGATGTACGCCGTGCGATCTCCGAACCGTTTCGCGGCTGCTCGCGCGAGTGCGGTCAACGTCACGCCGTGCCGTGAGACAGATTTTGAGAGCGAACGAACGGTGCTCGGTGCGATGGTGAACAGTGTCATCGATGCCTTTCGAGGCCTCGTGCTTCGGCCGTGGAGCAAGCGGTCGGGGTCGCTCCTAGTATTCCAGCCCTGACGCCGCTGCACCATGCGGCACTGTCACTCGACGGAATCCGGGGAACCTCTTATGTGCTCGCACTCAACCGCGGCAGTGCGCTGCAAGTAGACTCTGTTCCACAATGGCTGTTTTTGGATCCCTCTCTGAGCGTCTTACTGAGTCCCTTGCGAAGCTTCGCAACAAGGGAAAGCTTTCGGCATCTGATGTCGACGGCACCGTCCGCGAAATTCGTCGCGCCCTCCTCGAGGCCGACGTCGCACTTGACGTCGTCAAGCAGTTCACGGCGACCGTCCGTGAACGCGCTCTCGGCGCCGATGTCCTGCAGGCGCTGAACCCTGCCCAGCAGGTCGTCAAGATCGTCAATGACGAACTCGTGGCGATTCTCGGTGGTGAGCAACGTCGCATCGAGTTCGCGAAGCAACCTCCGACGGTCATCATGCTCGCGGGTTTGCAGGGTGCGGGAAAGACCACCCTCGCAGGCAAGCTCGGCAAGTGGCTCGTCGAACAAAAGCACACGCCGCTCCTCGTTGCAGCCGACCTGCAGCGCCCGAACGCGGTGAATCAGTTGCAGGTGGTCGGTGAGCAGGCCGGCGTTCCCGTGTACGCGCCGCAGCCCGGTAACGGCGTCGGTGACCCGGTTCGCGTTGCGAAAGATGCAGTCGCGTTCGCACGCCAGCGCCAGCACGACGTGGTCATCATCGACACGGCTGGTCGACTGGGTGTCGACGCGGAGCTCATGAAGCAGGCCTCGAACATTCGCAAGGCGACGTCGCCCGACGAGGTCCTGTTCGTGATCGACTCCATGATCGGTCAAGACGCCGTCGCAACGGCCAAGGCGTTCCAAGAAGGCGTCGACTTCACCGGTGTCGTCCTGACGAAGCTCGACGGTGACGCCCGCGGTGGTGCCGCGCTCTCGATTCGCGGAGTGACGGGCAAGCCGATCATGTTCGCCTCGACCGGTGAAGGCCTCGGCGACTTCGAGCCGTTCCACCCTGACCGGATGGCGAGTCGGATCCTCGATCTCGGTGACATCCTCACGCTCATCGAGCAGGCGCAGAAAACCTTCAACGAAGAAGAGGCGCAGCGCGTTGCAGAAGCGATCGCGACCGACACGTTCACGCTCGAAGACTTCCTGAAGCAGATGCAGCAGGTCCGTAAGGCCGGCAACTTCAAGGCAATGCTCGGCATGCTCCCCGGCGGAAAGGGCATGCGCGAAGCGATCGATAACTTCGACGAGAGCGAGATGATTCGCACCGAGGCGATCATCCAGTCGATGACGCCTCGCGAACGCAAGCAGTCGAAGATCCTGAACGGCTCGCGACGCCTCCGTATTGCTCGTGGTGCAGGAGTGACGGTCACTGAGGTGAACCAGCTCGTACAGCGCTTCGAGCAGGCAGCGAAGATGATGAAGACCGTTGCAAAGGGCGGGATGCCCAACATTCCTGGCATGGGCCCAATGCCCGGCGCGCACGGCGGCAAGAAGAAGCAGCAGGTGAAGTCGAAGGCGAAGCGCGGCAAGCGGAATCCGACGCCCGTTCTCGAGGCGGAAGCATCGACTCCCGCAGCGGGGTCTGCCTTCGGCGCTGCACCTGGAGCCGGCGGCGGCAGTATGCAGGACATGTCGCCAGAACAGCAGGCAGCGCTCCGGCGAATGCTTGGCGGTCAGTAGTCCTCCGGGCGTCCTCAAGGACGAGCACTCCACGAACTCCACGAGAAGAGGGTGCGAGCGGAATTTCCGCTCGCACCCTCTTCTTCTTGTCTACCGTCAGCGGTGTTGCGCCGCAGCGATGGTGTCGATCACTGGAGTTGCAACGTCGATGACTGCTGACCGTTAGTGATCGTGCGCTGCAATCGTGTTGATTTCGTTCGGTGCCGCATCGAGCGAGGCCGATGCAAGGATCTCGCCGGTCTCAATGTCGACGGCGTGCACTGAGTTGTTTGCCGGCTCGGTGATGAAGGCCGTGCCATCGATCACGCTGATCGCTGGGTGCGCGTCCTGCCACTGTGCTGGTCCTTCCCATGCCGCAATGACGTCGAACGATTCCTGCAGCTCGCGGCTCTCAGCATCGAAGACGTGCAGCGCACCGTCGGTTCCGAGCACGAGGATCTCGCCGTCGGGTCCGCGGGCGACATCGCGCCAGGTGTACTCAATCCCTGCAGGAAGTTCCAAGACCTCGAGCGAGTTGGAGCGGGTGTCGACCGTGACGAGCTTGCTCAGCAGGTAACCCTCGGAGTCGGGGTCGCTGTTGTAGTCGCCGACGGCGATCGGGGAGTTGGCGCTGATGTACTGGTTTCCGGTACGGCCGTACTCGTCGGGGCTCTGGAGCTTCGTGAACGCGCCGTCGCTGAAGACCAGCACGCCGTCGCTGCATCCGAACAGCGCGGTCTCGTCACTCAGCGTGCCTTCGCCGTGCACGGAAGGGCACTCATCGCTGACGGCAAGCTCGGTCCCCGCGGTGTCGGTCAGTCGAACGCCCGAACGTGATTCAGAGTTTCCGACAGTCGAGAGTACGGTGCCGTCTTCGAGCTGAATCGCGACGCCGTGGTGCGCCTCGGGCGAGGTGACCGTCGTGGTTTCGGGCAGGTCGTTATCGATCTCGATCGCTTCGGCGAGGGAATCGGTCGGGAAGATCGTGATGTCACCCGTGCCGTCGTCGTAGAGCACCGTGGTGTCTGCGTGGTGGACGACGTGTCCGGGCGTCGTCGCTGCAAAGGTGAAGTCCGTGAGCTCTGGGTCGTGCAGGTGATCACCATGCGCTTCGCCAGTGTCGAGCACGCGGAATCCGCCCTCGGTGGAGACGAGCACGTAGCGACCGTCGCCGACCGGGTTGATTCGGTTGAATCCTTCGAGCGGAATGTCCGCACGAACTTCGAGTGTCTCCGCGTCGAGGACGTAGATTCCACCGTCATAGGTGAGGACGACGCTCTCGAGGCTCTCCGAGTGCTCGTGGTCGTGGTCGTGGTCCTCAGCGGAGCTCGTCTCGGGTGCGGTGCTCTCACCAGGACCCGATGTCGTCGCGCATCCCGCGAGGGTGAGGGCCGCGGTCCCTGCAAGGGCACCGAGAGCGAGCAGTCGGCGACGTGCTCGATGGGTGGTTTGGCGTGTGTTCATTGCTGCTTTCTTTCTTTGTGTGGGTACAGGTCTTGGGTGGAGGGGACGCCGATGTGGCGCAGACCGGAACATGCGCCTGCGCCGGCATCCTCATGACGAAGGTGCGAGCCCCTCGACGATCCGTTCGGTGTTGGTGCGCATCATCTCGAGGTAGGTCTCGGCGCCCTCGCCTGGAGCACTGAGCGACTCGGTGAACAGGGAGATGACCTCGACATTGATGGATGCTTCCTCGGCGAGCACCTGGGCGAGGCGGTCGGGTTGCGAAGAGTCAGCGAAAATCGCTGGCACCTGGTGAGCGGTGATTGCGTTGCTGAGGTCCTCGAGGTCGGCGGCGCTCGGCGAGGCGAGCGTCGTTCCACTCGGGATGATCGCTCCGACGACCTCGAACGAGAAGTGCGCTGCGAGATATCCGAAGACGTGGTGGTTCGTGACCAAAACCCGCTGTGCCTCCGGGATCGTCTCGAAGGCGTTCGCCATTTCGGAATCGAGCGCTGCGAGTTCCTCGGTGTAGTGCGTGACCGCCTGATTGAGCGCGGCTTCGTCGAGTCCCGGCACGTGCTGCTCGAGTGCTTCGGCGATTCCCTCGACCACGGCGATCATCTGACTCGGGTCGGTCCAGAAGTGCGGATCCGGGGAGCCGTGCTCGCCGTGGGTCATGACCTCGACCATCGAGCCTGCCTCGAACAGGGGAACTCCGTCCGAAGTGGCGGCATCGAGGTGACTGACGAGCCCTTCCTCCAACCCGAGTCCGTTCGACACGAGCAGGCTCGCTGAACGCATGAGCGCCGCGTCTTGCGCCGAGACGCCGAAGGAATGAGGGTCTGCGTTGGGTGGCATGAGAACGTGCACGTCGAGTTGATCTCCGACGAGTTCTTCGACGACGTCGCCGAGAATATTCGTGGTCACGACTACGCTCGCTGCTGGTGGAGCGCCGGTGGTGCACGCGGTGAGGCTCAGTCCGAGCATCACGAACGCCGCGAGGGCTGCCCGCCGCTTCACAGTCCGGCCACCATGAACTCGGAGTCCGCAGGGGTCTCGAAGGTGCGAGCGATTCGAGCGTCATCGCGGAAGTCGATCTCCCAGAGCTGCTGCTCGCTCGGCCCGAACAGGTACGCGCGATCGGCCGTGGCGATCAATTCGATCGAGGACGGGCGCGTTGCACTACTGTCCGCGAGCAGCGTTTCGGTGACGCCGACCGTTGCTCCTGTTTCGCCGTTCACAACAGCGAACTCATTGTCGACCGTCACTCCAATGACACTGTGTCGAGTGTCGTCCACGGCGAAGACTCGCGAGAACTGAAGTTCGGTGGGCACGAGCGTCCATGCTTCGGATCGCGACTGGAACAGCCACACGCCATCGGCGTTCGAAGCGGCGAGTGTCGGTCGTCCTGATCGACCCGCGAACGCGCCCGCGGGTTCGCTCGCCGAGTCCGGCATGGGCGTGAGTGAAGCGGAGGGAACCTTCTCGCTCGCGGCAACCGTGACGGCGCCTTCATCGCAGGAGAACACGACCCCGACCGGCGTCTGCGATGCGCTGGCAACATTCGTGCACGATTGCGCCAGGGTCTCGATCGGCGAGCCATCGAGCGCGAAGATTTCGATTGAGGCGTCCTCGGTCGAAGCCTGCACGAGGTGCTCGCCGAGCGGAACGGTGAGCTGCTCGCCGGGACTTTCTTCCAAGGTGGCAAGGACATCGGTCTCACCCTGGCCCAGTGCTTTCGCATCGAGCACGAGCGTTGCTCCGCCGCGGACTCCCACGACGACTGCGCGCTCGCTCGATGAGATCCACAGCCCATCCTCAGCGAGCGTTTCGACATCATCGACCGCGAGCGGGACCTCGACCGTGCGAGGTGTCGCGCGGTAGAAGTGCATGTGATCCTCGTGGTCGACACTCCAGCGACCTGAGTCATAGAGCTGGACCGCTCCCTCTGCGGTCAGGAACGCTGCGTAGCGCCGGTCACTGCTCCACTGCACGATCTCTGCATCTGCCTCGACCGTCTCTTCCTGTTCGCTGAGCAGGTCGAGCGAGGTGATCTCACCATTTTGCGCCAGGAACACCGCAGCAACCTGTGGCTCTGCAGCCTCGCTCGCACCCTCGACGTAGCCGTGGGGGGCTTCGCTGTGTGGTGCATCCGTTTCACCCGGGTCTGCCGAATTCGACGGGGCGCTCGTTGCGCATCCGACAAGGACGAGTCCCATCAGTGTCGCTGCCGTGGTGAGCTTGAGCCCGGTCGCGAGTGCAGTTGAGCGAGAGTGGTCGAGTGTGGTCATACGGTGTGTTCTTTCGTTCTTGAGGTTCGGAGGGAATCTGGAAGACGGGAGCCCGTGGGTGAGCCGGGAATCGCTACCGCTGACGGCTGGTCCTGGCCGTCGTGCCGACGAGAGTTCGTTCGTCGCTTGACGACTGCGTGGACGAGCGCGGAGACGATGTAACTCAGCACGGCTGTGCACGCGATCGCGGCACTTGCGGCGAGCCCCGAATACCAGGAGGCCACGAGGCCTGCGAGGACTGCCGCGCTCCCGAGAGCGAAGGCGAGCAGAATCGCAGTGCGGATGGTTCGCGTCCAGAAGGCCGCGGCCGCTGGGGGACCGAGGAGCAGCCCGACCACGAGCAGTGCGCCGACCGCTCGGTAGGCGCTCACGACGGCCACTGTGACGAGCAGGATCAGCACGATGTTGGCAAGGTTCGGGCGCAGCCCGAGCGTCGCTGCTTTGCGTTCATCGAAACTCACCGCGATGAAGCTCCGGGTGAAAACGAGTGCCGTGACTGCGACGACGACGAAACTGATCCCGAGCAGCACGATCTCCTCGGTGCGCACGGCAAGAATGTCTCCGAAGAGCACCGCGGTGATGTCGGTTGCGAAGCTCTGCGAACGGCTCACGATCAGCACTCCCAAGGAGAGCATTCCCACGAACACGAGACCGATCGCCGTGTCGTTCGAAAGGCGGCCGCGACGCGAGAGCCAGGTGATCCCGAGGCTCATGACTGTCGCGCTGGCTGCCGCCCCGATGATCGTGGGAATCCCGATCAAGCTCGCGAGCGCAACGCCGGGAAGGATCCCGTGCGAGAGCGCCTCACCGAGGAATGCCATACCGCGAATGACCACCCAGGTTCCGACGATTGCGCAGATCGCCGCGACGAGGAGTCCTCCGATGAGCGCACGTTGGAGAAACGCGGCGGAGAACATGTCGAGCAGTACGGGCATTGTGGAAACCTTGTTCGTAATGAAAACGATTATCAATTACGATAATTGTATGCACAGATCGATCGCAGCCATGACCATCTCCCACGCCTACGGGCGTGACGAGGTCCTCCGAAACGTTTCAATCGAGTTCCCCGCTGGCGCAGTAACCGCTCTCGTCGGGGCGAACGGTTCCGGAAAATCGACCCTGCTTTCCGTGCTCGCAGGTGTGCTGCAGCCTGATTCCGGCGTGGTCGAGCGTCGCGGCTTCGATGCGGCCCGAGGGCGTGCCGCCGGTCCCTTGGTCGCGTTCGTTCCGCAGCGCAGCAGAGTCACCGACGCGCTCCCGATCACCGTTGCCGAGGCGATCGCGCTCGGTCGCTGGGGTTCGCTGCCCTGGTATCGCAAGCTCGGGCCGAGGGACCACGAGATTGTGGAGGAGGAGATCCTCCGATTCGATCTCTCGAGTCTTCGGAAGAGGCGCCTCACCGAACTGTCCGGTGGACAGCGCCAGCGCGCCCTTGTCGCCCAAGGATTCGCGCAACGCGCGCCCATTCTTCTGCTCGATGAGCCGGGAGCCTCGGTCGACGGGGCCTCGCGCGACATCATCGACGAGGCGCTCGCGGGATCGGCGAGCGAGGGCGCCGTCGTGGTGCATGCGACGCACGATCCGGAGAGCGCGCGACGCTCGTCAACCGTGGTGACACTCGACCACGGTGCCGTCGTCAGTGCGGATCTCGCTTCGAAATCTCAGTGATCTCGCGCGGCACTGCGTAGGCTTGTGTCATGACGCGCAATTTTCCGGTACGAATCGGTGTCCAACTCGCCCCACAGCACGCAAGCTTCGCGACCCACATGGCAGCGGTGCAGGAAGTCGAACAACTCGGCGCCGACGCGGTGTTCAACTGGGACCACTTCTTTCCGCTGTCGGGGAACCCGGACGGCGCGCACTTCGAGGCGACGACGCAGCTGGCTGCTTGGGCGGCGGTGACCTCGACGATCGAGCTCGGTCCGCTCGTCTTTTGCAACTCCTACCGCAACCCAGACCTGCTCGCGGACATCGCTCGCACGCTCGATCATGCCTCCGATGGCCGCTTCATCTTCGGAATCGGGTCCGGATGGTTCGAGCGCGACTACGAGGAATACGGGTACACCTTCGGCACCGCCGGTGGTCGACTCAACAAGCTCGCTGCTGCGCTACCGCGCATTCGCGAACGCTGGACGAAGCTGAACCCCGCGCCCGTGCGCGACATCCCCATCCTGATCGGTGGGGCAGGCGAGAAGAAGACGCTGCGCCTGGTCGCAGAGCACGCCAACATCTGGCACTCCTTTGTCGGTCCCGATGTCTTGCCGCACAAGCTCGAAGTCCTGCAGGAGCACTGCGAGGCGGTCGGACGCAACCTCGACGAGATCGAATTCTCGAACGGGGCGAGCGTTCGCGCCGGAGCCGACGCGATCGGCGAGGAGCGCCTCGACGAATTGTTCGAACTCGGCACCACGTTCTTCACGATTCCATTGACGCCAGACGACCAGACCGGAGCATACGACTTCGCGCCCGTGAGAACCGCAATCGCTTGGCGTGACGCGAAGAACGCCTGAGCAACGAACGCGGGGTCGCCTGAAGGCGGGCTCGCGCTCGACAACGATGACCCCGACCGCGCCATGCGGCCGGGGTCATTGCGTGAGGTTCAGGCGCGGAAGATCTCGACGAGTGCCCGTGTGACCCCGCGAGAGCCGGATGCTGCGAAGGTCTGCAGCTGCTGCGCGGCACTTCCGCCGGAACGCAAAATGGACATGGCGGTCGCGAGCGCGGCGACTGCACCGATCGATTCCGCAATCGATTGCTCGCGGGCTCCAGCATGCTGCGCCTCGTGAACAATGCGCTCGATGTCGGCCCGCACCGAATTGGTCTCACCGTTCTCGTCGATGAGCAGCGTCGCATCAAGCCCGTATCGGGCGACTCGCCACTTGTTCTCGTTCAGCACCCATGAGGGCTGTTGCGCTGGAGTGAGCCCGGCATCGATCATTCGTGATGCGCGCTCTGCAATGCAGGCCGTGAGGCCGCAAATCGCAGCAAGATGCTCGATCGAGGGTGCGTTGTCGGCGATCCGTGATTCGATGGTGCCGAAATGCGCAGCAGGTCGCGTGTCCCAACGGAGTTCGTTGACACCGGTGATGACCCCGCTTCGAACCATCGCCTCGACGGTCGCCTCGTAGTCGGCCCAGTCTGCGAACCTCGGTGGAACTCCAGAGGCCGGGATCTGCTGAAACAACATGGAGCGCTCGGAAGCGTAACCGCCGTGCTCACCCTCCCAGAACGGGCTGGAGGCAGAGAGCGCCAAAATCGCGGGGGAGCTGTTGGTCAGTGCGCTCAGCATCGGAATGACTTTGTCTTTCGACTCGACGCCCACGTGCGTGTGTACGCCGAAGATGACGAGTCGCTCGCCCCACCAGCCGCTTCGTGCCGCGAGCGACTGGTAGCGCTCCTGATCGCAGACCGTTTGTTCCCGCCAACGCGAAAAAGGGTGCGTGCCGCTTGCGATGATCGCGATGCCGAGCTCATCGGCGGCGGCCAGGGCGAGATCACGAAGCACCCGGATTTCGTCGATCGCCTGGTCGACGCCTGCGCAGACTCCTGTCACGAGTTCGATCGTGTTGGTCAGGAACTCGCCCTTGATATTCGGGTGATCGATTCGAGCAATGAGTTCCGCAGCGCGTGGCACCAGTTCGAGCGTCTCCGGGTCGACCAGTGCGAGTTCCCACTCGATACCGATGCTGGAGCGCTCCGAGCGGCTAAATTCCATGGCAAAAGCGTAGAGCAGGGATGCCCTCGACGCGCCGATTGCGCGCAGCGTGAAGAATTCGGACACGAAAAGCACGGACGTGGTGCACGAGTGAGTAAATATCTGCCACAATAGAACGTCGAGTTCTGCCCTTCCCTCCCTCTCTTGGGTCGGCGCGGAATCAACCGAGCTTTTCCGTCGAACGTTTCCCCGCGAACGACGAGGTTCACACCAATACATGAATGCAGGAGAACTGTGGCAGTCAAGATCCGCCTGAAGCGCTTTGGAAAGATCCGTGCGCCGTATTACCGAATCGTCGTAGCTGACTCGCGCACCAAGCGCGACGGCCGCGTCATCGAAGAAATTGGCAAGTACCACCCGACCGAGAACCCCTCGTTCATCGAGGTTGAGTCCGAGCGTGCACAGTACTGGCTCAGTGTTGGCGCACAGCCAACCGAGCAGGTTCGTGCAATCCTCAAGCTCACGGGTGACTGGGGAATCTTCAAGGGCGACAAAGATGCAAAGAGCACCGTTCAGGTGCGCGAGCCGAAGGTCGCATTCGTCGCTGACGAAAAGAAGAAGCCAGTGCTCAAGCCGAAGGCTGAGAAGCCGGCTCCAGCGGCTGAAGAAGCACCAGAAGCACCAGAAGCACCAGAAGCTGCAGAGGCATCCGCCGACGCTGCAGCCGACAAGGAGTAACCAATGCTTGCAGCAGCTCTCGAACATCTCGTGAAGGGGATCGTTGATCACCCTGATGAGGTTCTCGTTGCTGCACGCAACTCTCCTCGTGGCGAGGTCCTCGAGGTGCGCGTGCATCCCGAGGACCTCGGCCGCGTGATCGGCCGATCCGGCCGAACCGCGAAGGCACTCCGCACGCTCGTGAGTGCCCTCGCAGACGGGCGCCGCGTCCGCGTCGACGTGGTGGACACCGATCTCTAGGCCAGCCAAGCCCGAGCGCACGCAGTTGCGAGTGGGCAGGCTGACCAAAGCGCACGGACTCAAGGGAGCTCTCAAAGTCGAGCTCTACACCGACGAGCCCGAGCGGCGTTTCGTTCCCGGAGCAACCTTTGCCTTGCAGGTTCCCGACCACTCGAAGTGGCACGGAAAGCGTGTGACGCTCAAGGAACTGCGGAACTACAACGGGCATCCCGTTGCCTTCTTCGCTGATGTTGACTCTCGTGAAGAAGCAGAAACTCTGATCAAGGCCGTGCTGTGGATCGAACAGGATCCGACGGAACTCCCCGCAGAGCCCGATGCCTGGTACAACCACCAACTTGCCGGGCTCGAAGTCGAACGCGACGGTGAAGTCATCGGCCGCGTTATTCGCGTCGAGAACATGCCCGCTCAGGACCTCCTGGTCGTCAGCGTTGGTGAGCGAGAAGTGCTGATCCCGTTCGTCTCGGCAATCGTGCCGAAGGTCGATGTCACCGCAGGGCGGATCACGATCACGCCGCCGATCGGTCTCATCGAGGATGAAACCGCCGAATAATCGTGCGCCTCGACATCATCTCGATTTTCCCTGAGTACTTTCAGGTGCTCGACATCTCTCTGCTCGGCAAGGCCAAGAGTTCTGGCCTGCTCCAGCTCGGTGTCCACGACCTTCGCGAATACGCGCATGATCGCCATCACACCACCGATGACACTCCGTACGGCGGTGGCGCTGGGATGGTCATGAAGCCGGAACCCTGGGGCGAAGCCTTTGATGCGCTGCTCGACACCGAGAACCCGCCTCTCGTGATCTTCCCAACGCCAGCGGGCGTTCCGTTCACACAGGCGCTCGCACGAGAGTTGGCGCAGCACCCCCACCTCGTATTCGCCTGCGGCCGCTATGAGGGGATCGATGCTCGCGTTCCCGAGCATGTTTCCGGCCGAGCGAACGTGCTCGAGATCAGTCTCGGCGACTACGTGCTGAACGGCGGAGAAGTCGCAGTGCTTGCGATGATCGAGGCGATCACTCGGCTCGTCCCGGGCATGGTTGGGAACCCGGAGAGCCTCGTCGAGGAAAGCCACGAAGATGGCCTGCTCGAGTATCCGAGTTACACGAAGCCGCCGGTGTGGCGTGGTCTTCCGGTACCCGAGGTGCTCATGAGCGGTCACCACGCGAAGATTGCGTCCTGGCGACATGAACAACGAGTCGAGCGCACCCGCCGGGTCCGACCCGACCTGCTTGATTCAAGCGACGGCACTGGCGAGTCCTCCGACTAAGTCGCTCACACTGTCCATTCCGGGCATCGATTCGTTCCAGTCCAAGCCTCCAGCGAACACTTCTCGCCACGGTCGTCGCCAGCCTTTACCCTGAATGTATGTGGATTCGACGAGCGCTCTTTTGGGTTTTCCTTGCTTCTGTGATCGCACTCCCGCTCTGGGTGATGTTCGGCCGCGGATTCTTCGGGGCCCCGCTGGGGACTGCGCTCGTGCTCCAGACCTTCCTCATGCCGGGTCTTGCCATTCTGATCGGCTCGGTCGTCGGCGTGACGGTCGCTCGCAAGAGTGTCCGCTCGAAGCGGGCGATCGAGTGGGGCGACGCGCTCCGTATCGGGCCGTGGTGGCTAGCGATCGTACTACTCGCCTTCTTCGTCGTCGATAGTTCCGGTGGCCGAGAGGGCAGTGTGCTCACGCAATGGTTCGGGCCGCAAGCGCTTGGAATTTCGAGTGCTGCGACGCTCGTGCTGACGCTCGCGATCGTGATCGGCGCAGGAGTCCTTTTCGTGGCGCAGCTCCGTGCTCTCGGGCGCGAAACGAAGCAGCGAATGGAGTCGTACGTCAACGCGATGACGCAGCAGTCGGGGACTCCGATTCAGGCAGAAGCGTTCTTCGAGAAGACCGATGGTCCGCAGGCGGGCCGCACGATTCGAATCGAACGCGGTGACCTGGACGGCAGTTCCTGATGTGAATTCGAGACCGGACGACGAATGGGGTGCTGAAGCGTTTGCTTCAGCACCCCATTCGGTTCTTCACGGTGTTACCGGGCTGATACCGCGTCTGCGAGCATCGGGACGATCTCCTCGATCGCCAAGGGAATGCTCACGGGGCTTCCGGCGCTGAATGCCGCCACGAGGTCTCCGTCTGGGTCGAGGAAGACGGTGCGTCCATCCTGCACGACGGGAAGTGCCGCGATCAGTGGGTCGTTCTCGACGTCTTCGAGCGTCAGGAAGATGGGAAAGAACACGAGCACCTCGGTGTCGAGGACTCCGAGTTGTTCACCCGAAACTGGAGCGTAGAAGCCTTCGCTCGGTGTCAAAGCCTCGACCTTTGGTTCGAGGGCGAATCCGAGCTCTGCCAGGATGTCCCAGCGGGCGTCCCCTGGAAAGCTCGCGCCGTACTCTTCGCCGAACTTACTCGCGACTGCCGCGTTGACGCCGTCGAATTCCGGGTGGTCGGCAGCCGCGTTCGCGATCGTCTCCTCAACCGAACTGATCAGTGCGGTCGCCTCCTCGGCCTTGCCGAGCGCTTCGCCGATGATCTCGGTTTGCGTCTGCCAATTGATGGAGTACGCAAGCGTGTCCGCGGGTGCGGCGACGGTCGGTGCGATGGTCGAGAGCTGTTCATGAGTCTCCGCGTTGTTGTCGCTGCGGAGGTTCAAGATCAGGTCGGGTTCGAGCGCATCAATTGCTTCGAAGTTCGGTGCTTCACCGTCGTTCGGGAACACAGTCGGGGTGACATCGCCGAAGAGTTCGCTCGCCCAGGGTCCTACGCCCTTGTTCTCTTCGCCGAACGACTGCCAGTCGTACACAGCGATCGGCTGGACTCCGAGCGCAAGCGCCACTTCAGCGTCAGACCATCCGAGGGCGACGACCTTCAGGTCATCGCTCGCTGCGGGAACCGTGACCGGTCCGAACTGCGTCTCGATCGTGACGCCGTCGTCCTGGCCTCCGTCAGCATTATTCGATCCGTCGCCACCGGATTGGCAGGCGACGAGCGTGAACGCGGTGACCGCGGCGATTCCGACGAGCGCCACCTTTCTGAGAGTTTTCATGAGTTGCTTGCTCCTTCTGGATTGGGTGGCGAAACCACCGCTCCCATCCCGGGCAAGGGGACAACGAGCGGGGTTCCGGTTTCTGGGTCTTGAAGAATTCGTGCGCGAACGGAGAACGCTTCTGCAACGAGCTCTGAGGTGAGAATGTCGTTCGGGTTTCCGGTTGCCAGGATTCGTCCGTGCTTCATGACGATGAGGTTGCTCGCATACCGAGCCGCCTGGTTGAGATCGTGCAGCACCGCGACCAGCGTGCGGCCGGATCGGTGCAGCTCCGCAGCGAGCTCGAGCACCTCGATCTGGTGGGAGATATCGAGGAACGTCGTCGGTTCGTCGAGGAGCAGGATCTCAGTTTCCTGTGCAAGCACCATTGCGATGAGTACTCTCTGCCGCTGGCCGCCGGAGAGCTCATCGACGGTGCGCCCCCGGAGCTCGACGAGATGAGTGGCTTCGAGCGCGTGACGAACGGCGGCCTCATCGGCGGGGGACCAGCGTCGAAAAACGCCCTGATGCGGGTGTCTGCCTCGGCTGACCAATTCACTGACCGTAATCCCGGGAGGCACGGTAGTTTGCTGCGGCAATAGCCCGAGTTGCTGTGCGAGCTGCTTCGGAGCGAACTTGGTGATCGGTGTTCCGTCAAGCAGGACCTGCCCGCTTCGCGGCGGCAGGAGTCGGGCGAACGACCGGAGCAGCGTTGATTTGCCAGACGCGTTTGCTCCGATGATGACGGTGAAGTCACCGCGTCGGACGGAGACAGTCAGGTCGTCCAGAATGGTGCGCTCCGCATAGCCCGTCGTCAGGTGTTTCGTCTCGAGCGCGAATGCGGTGGACTTCGCCACGGGTTGCGCGCGTTCGGAGTTCGGGAGCCCATTCGATGAGGTCATGATGCGGCCTTTCGAGTTGCAGATATCAAGAGCCACAGCAGATATGCGCCGCCGAGGCACACGGTCACTACGCCGACGGGCAATTGACCGGGAGCGATGACGATTCGCGCAACGACGTCGCTCGCGGCAAGGAGCATCGCGCCGACTGCAGCGGATGTAATGAGACCTGGGTTTCGACCTCCGACCAATGCCCGAGCGATGTGCGGCGCTGACAGCGCGATGAAGGCGATCGGTCCTGCCGCGGCCGTGACAGCCGCGGTGAGCACGATTGCGAGCACGAGCAGAGCGAGCCGCGATCGTTCCACCCCGACTCCGAGTGCACGCGCATTGTCGTCGCCCATCTCGATGAGTCGCATTCTCGGTGTGAAATACAGCGCGATCGGCACGACGATCGCGACCACGATTGCGAGACCGACGACGTCGTTCATCGTCGTGCTCGCGACGGAGCCCGAACCCCAGATGGATGCGACAATCGCGAGGTCGAGTTGGGCTCGGAGAAGGAGATAGGTGTTGAGTGCCGTCAACATCGCACTCACCCCGATTCCGACGACGATGAGTCGGAACCCTTGAACGCCGTCGCGGAATGCGAGGAAGTAGATGACCAGGGCGGACAGCAGGCCACCGATCAGTGCGCCCGCGGTCGCCGTGCCGAAGCCGGATCCGAACACGATGAGGCTGATGAGAACGCCGGAGTATGCGCCGACATTGAACCCGATGATGTCTGGGCTTCCGAGCGGGTTTTTCGTCAGTGATTGCAAAATTGCGCCGGCGATTCCGAGGGCGGCTCCGCCAAGGAGCGCGACGGCGACTCTCGGAAAACGCCAGCGAAAAACTCGACGTGTCGTTGCTTCGTCGGCCTGTCCGAAGAGCGCGCCGAGCGAATCGCCAAGTGAGAACTGACTGTCGCCCAGGCTGAGGCCGATCAGACCCGCCGTGAGCGCGCACAGCAGAGCGATCAGAGTCGCGATGATCGTGCGACGATGCAGAAGCATGCTGCGAGTTCCGCCAAATCGGAGCACTCGAGTTCCGGCAGGCAATACCGAAGGAAGACTCGGAGACGTCACAGTGCGTTCGCCCCCTTCCTTCGTGCCACCCAGATCAACACAGGTGCGCCGAGGAAGGCGACGACGATTCCTGCTGGCATTTCTGCGGGGACGAGCACTCGTCCGAGGATGTCCGCAATGAGCAGCAGCGCAGGGCCGATCACCAGCGCAAGGGCCACGATCCGTATTTGATTCGGGCCGGCGATTGCACGGGCGAGGTGGGGAACCATGAGTCCGAGGAAGACGATCGGCCCGACCGCCGCGGTCGCCGCTCCGCACAGTGCGGTGATCGCGAAGAATCCGAGCACGCGGGTGAGTCCGACACGAGCGCCGAGCGAGCGCGCGATGTCCTCACCGAGCGCGAAGGCGTCCAGTGAGCCAAGGAGAACGATGGTCAAGGCGAGGCCGATGGCGAGAAAGGGGAGTATCGCGATCACGACATCGAATTCGCGGTTGCTGACCGAACCTGCGCTCCAATGGCGAATTCGATCGAAAACCTCGCGGTTCAGAAGCGTGAATGCGTAACCGACTCCTGTGAACACAGCGCCCAGCGCAACCCCTGCGAGTACGAGCCGCGTCGGGCTTCCACCGTTTCTTCCGGATCCTCCGATGAGAAATACAGCGAGAGCGGCGACTCCTGCGCCGAGCAGGCCCCATGGAACCTGTGCCGCGATCGACGCGCTTCCGCTGATCGCGAGCCCGGCGGCGACCGCGAGGTAGGCGCCGGCATTGACGCCGAGAAGCCCAGGGTCGGCGAGCGGATTCCGGGTGAGCGCCTGAATGATCGCGCCGGCAACGGCGAGCGCAGCTCCGACGAGGATCGCGAGGGCCGTTCTCGGGAGGCGACGCTCCATGACTACGACATCGATGAACGGGTCGCCACTCGTGCCGGTGAGAGCCCCGATCACTTGTGATGGAGTGGCGACGCCGGAGCCGATGAACATGCTGAGCGCGGCGAGTACACCAACGAGGCAGGTGAGGGCGATGCACCAGACGACGGTTGTGCCCACACTCCGCACGCGCGTGGTCGACGCGGGTGATGCAGGAGTGGAAATTTTCGGCACGGAGGACTTTCTTTCAGTCGAGGGCGTCCATGCCCGATCGGTGGTAAGGCTAGCCTAATCAGCGACGTCGGTACAGGGTGTTGCGGCCGAACTGCGAACTCGAATGGCGTCAGCGTCGCGAATGTGGCAAGATTGGTCGCTGTGCCTTGTGCAGCCTCTGCCATGGGGGAGCATGTCGCGGGCACTTGGATTTTTCCTCTTACATTCTTACTGAGTGATCGACCTGTGGCGGTTACGGAGAGCGAACGAACATGCACATTCTTGACGGCCTCGATGCCGCATCGCTGAAGAGCGACATTCCAGACTTCCGCGCCGGAGACACGGTGAAGGTCCACGTCAACATCGTTGAAGGTAACCGTTCACGTATCCAGGTTTTCCAGGGTGTCGTCATCGGCCGCTCCGGTTACGGCGTTCGCGAGACCTTCACGGTCCGCAAGGTCAGCTTCCAGGTTGGTGTGGAGCGTACGTTCCCAGTGCACTCCCCAACGATCGACAGCATTGAACTGGTCACCCGCGGTGACGTTCGTCGCGCAAAGCTGTACTACCTCCGCGAGCTTCGTGGCAAGAAGGCGAAGATCCGCGAGAAGCGCTAGAACTGTTCCAACGGTTCTGCAACAACACTTCCGAACGGCCCGCGAATGCGGGCCGTTCGTCGTATGTTTAAGAGAAGCAATGTTTGGTCACGAGAGGGAACAATGACTGACGCAACCTCCCGCTCGGTGACCGAGCCCCCCGCGGAACCCTCGGAACAAGAACGTGGAAGTCGACGTTCGCAGCGAGGCATTTTGCTCTTTCTCCGCGACCTGATCGTCATCTTCCTCATCGCAATTCTGATCTCCTTCCTGGTGAAGACCTTCCTGATCCGCCCGTTCTGGATTCCTTCGGAATCGATGAGCGACACGCTGCAGGTCGATGACCGAGTCATCGTGAGTTTGCTCACTCCAGACGTGATCCCGCTGTCCCACGGCAACATTGTCGTGTTCGAAGACCCGGGCGGCTGGTTGCAGGACCCACCAAAGACCAACGAAGACACCGGCTTCATGCGCGTGGTCGACGATGTCCTCACGTTCATCGGGCTCGCCCCCGACAACTCGCACGGATACCTGATCAAGCGCGTCATCGGGCTGCCGGGCGACACCGTGGCATGCTGTACCGACTTCGGCCAGCTCACGATCAACGGGCTCCCAATTGACGAGCCGTATCTTGAACTCCCAGACCCGAGCTACGCGGCTTCGGGCGTTGACTTCTCGGTCACGATTCCAGAGGGTGCGGTCTGGGTGATGGGTGATAACCGTTACCGGTCAGCGGACTCACGAGCGCACCAGGACGACCCGCATGGAGGCACGGTTCCGATCGACAACATCGTCGGCCGAGCGGTCGTCGTCTCCTGGCCGCTTTCGCACTGGACTTGGCTCGATTCGTTCGCAGATGTCTATGAGGGCGTCGAAGAGGCGCAGGGTGCCCAGTAGTTCCTTCTCGGATTCTCCCGAACCTGATGCCTCGCCCGAAGTTCGGCCGGAGGTGGTCGCGCTCGAGACCGCTGTAGCCGCTGCGCCCGCGATTGGCTTTCCAACCCTGGACGTCGAGCGACAACTCTGGAGCGGCCACCGTGGTGTCATCGGTATCGATGAGGTCGGTCGGGGAGCGATCGCCGGTCCTGTCTCGGTCGGTGCCTTGTATCTCGAAGCAGACTGCGCAGCGATCCCCGAAGGTCTTCGCGACTCGAAGCTGCTCACAGAACGAAAGCGCGAACGCATTGCGCCGCTCGCACGCGAGTGGGGGCTGCACGCTGTCGGACACGCCTCCGCGGCAGAGATCGACGAGTACGGCATCGTGCGCTGCCTCGGACTCGCTGCTCGACGCGCGCTTGAAGGACTGCACGCGAAGGGCGTCGACGTTCCGGGTTCGGCGATCCTGCTCGACGGCTCCCACGATTGGCTGAGCGTCGCGCTGCAGCATCCGCTCACGATTCACACTCGGGTCAAGGCCGACCGGGACTGTGCCTCGGTATCGGGGGCCGCGCTGATTGCAAAGGTCGAACGAGACGCGCTCATGAAAGCGCTCGCCAACGATCACGAGCACTACGGGTGGTCGAGCAACAAGGGGTATGGAGCCAAGTCGCACTATCAAGCGATCGAGGATTTCGGCATGACCAACCACCACCGAACCACCTGGATTCGACAGCCCGTTGGACGGAAGTAGGATTGCGACATGGAACCTGAAGATCTCGACGAGTACGACCGCTCGGTTGAACTCGCGTTGTTCCGCGAGTATCGCGATGTCGTCGGCATGTTCCGCTACGTCATCGAGACCGAACGCCGGTTTTACCTTGCAAACGACGTACAGCTCAGCCGTCACGATGCTGGCAACGATTTCTATTTCGAACTCCAACTCACGGACGTTTGGGTATGGGACGTCTACCGTTCCGACCGCTTCGTGAAGAGCGTCCGCGTGCTCACCTTCAAGGACGTCAACGTTGAAGAGCTCTCGAGCCGAGAACTCGAACTCCCGAAAGAACTGGCGATCGACGAGCAGTAAGGCTCGATGCCGCGTGGTTGGATGATCGCATGGGTTTCAACGAAGAAGACGCCAAAGATCCGACCACGGCCTCGCGACGACCGTTCGCCATCGATGCAGGTGGCGAAACTACTGCCTCCCCATTCGACATCGAGCAACGCGCCTCCGATGCGGAGCACCAGGGGTTCGATGGGATCGTCGCGACCGAAACGCTCCACGATCCCTTCCTCGCGCTCACGCTCGCGGCTCGCTCGAGTTCGACGCTCGACCTCGCCACAGGCATCGCAGTTGCGTTCGCAAGAAACCCGATGTCGATGGCGGTTGCCGCGAATGATCTGCAGCTGATCAGCGGCGGACGCTTCACGCTCGGTCTCGGAAGCCAGGTTCAGGCGCACATCGAGAAGCGCTTTTCGATGCCCTGGTCGAAGCCGGCGGCGCGAATGAAGGAATACGTCGAGGCGCTCAGAGCGATTTGGGCAAGCTTCGAGACGGGGGAGCGGCTTCGGTTCGAGGGTGAGCATTACCGTCACACGCTTATGACGCCGTTCTTCAATCCCGGCCCGAACCCGAGCGGTCCTCCTCGTATCGCTCTGGCTGGAGTGGGCTCGCGAATGACCCGCGTGGCCGGTGAAGTGGCGGACGCATTCTTTGCGCACTCGTTCTCAACGCGAAAGTACTTGACCGAGGTGAGTCTCCCGATGCTGGCAGAAGGTGCCGCAAGTGCCGGTCGGCCGAGCAATGCGGTTGCGGTGAGTGTCCCTGTGTTCACCGCGGTCGGCGAGAGCCGAGATGAGATCGATGCCGCGATCCTGGCAACCCGTCAGCAAATCGCGTTCTATGGCTCGACTCCCGCGTACCTTCCGGTTCTCGATGCGCATGGCTGGGCGGGCGTTCACGAGCGGCTGCACGAACTGTCGTTGCGGGGGGAGTGGGCCGCGATGGCCGGTGTCATCACCGACGAAATGCTCTCGCACTTCGCGGTCATCGGGACGCCATCTGAGGTTGCAGCGCAGTCGATCGAGCGATTCTCCGGGCTCGCAGCACGACTCTCGTTCTACACGACGGCCGATACTCGACCGCAACTCGTCCCACAGATCTTGCAGGCGATCGATCAGCATCACCTTCGCGAGGTGCCGCGCAACGAAGCAGAAGATGGAGCATCGGCATGACTGAGCCATCCAGCCGCAAGCAATCATCGACGAACAGTGATGCGAGCTCCGAGGGGTTCTCCGAGGAGGAACGTGCGGCCATGAAGGCACGCGCCGCTGAGCTTCGCGCAGAGAAGCTCACGCCTCGTGGGGTCAAGAAGGCCGAGGCGGAGGCGGAGGCGGTCCACGAGAAGATTGCCTCGATGCCAGAATCTGATCGAGAACTTGCTCAGGGCGTGTACGACCTTGTGCTCGCCGCGGCCCCCGAACTCGCACCGAAGCTCTGGTACGGCCAACCCGCCTATGCGCTCGACGGTACAGTGATCTGCTTTTTCCGCAGTGGCCTGGGTGACAAGGAACGGTATTCGACATTCGGCGTGAGCTCGGCAGCGAACCTCGACGACGACACCGGACTTTGGGCAACCGGCTTCGCCCTGACGGCCCTGACACCTGCAGCGAAGCAGCAGATCACTGCACTGGTGACTAAGGCGGTTTCGAAGCGCTGAGATCGGCGCCACGCCACGCCACACCCAAGCCCGCCGCTCCGGGCTTCGTGCGGTCCGCGAGCAGATCGCTCGGCCGTTGCCGTTGAGTTCATGCTTCTCCACAATGACGCTGTCGACGGAGCACGTGCACATTCGCGTGATTCACGCGGGCGCATCACGGGGTACCGACGCATTGTTGGGCCATGGACGCTCGACAAGAACTCGGAATCACAGGTGAAGACGCTGCAGCACGTTTTCTCGAACTGAAGGGCTATTCGATCCTCGATCGCCGTTGGCGGTGCTCGCATGGCGAAATCGACATCGTTGCCGCGAACGCACACTCAACCGTCATCGTGGAAGTAAAAACTCGGCGTTCGTTACGGTTCGGGTCGCCCTTCGAAGCCATCGTGCCGAGCAAGCTCCGGCGACTTCGAGAGCTCGCGGTGCTCTGGTCTCGCGCGCATCAATCGCGAGGTCCCTTGCGGATCGACATCATCGGCATCGTCGACGGTGAAGAGGGCTTTCACATCGAGCACCGCGAGGCTGTCGCGTGACCACAGTCGGCATCGCGCATTCCATCGTCTTGGCAGGTTTGAACGGCACCCGCATCAGCGTCGAAGCACAGACGAGTGCGGGTTTGCCATCGGTAACGATTATCGGACTCCCCGACGCAGCGCTCCGTCAAGCCCGTGAACGCGCCTGGGCGGCGATGCAGAGCTCGGGCTTGAAGGCGCCCGACACGAAGTGCGTCATCAATCTCTCCCCCGCATCACTGCCGAAACACGGTGCGAGTTTCGACGTCGCGATCGCGGTGGCGGTTCTTCGCTCGACAGGTGTCATCCCGGAGGGCCCGGACACGACGATGCTGTTCGGCGAACTGAGTCTTGACGGTCGACTTCGACCCGGACACGGCATTCTGCCGGCGGTACTGGGCGCTCGTCGAGCAGGCGCAAAACGAGTGGTCGTTCCGGCGGCAAACCTTGCGGAGGCGAGTCTGATTGACGGAGTCAGTGTCGTGGGCGCTCGAAGTCTGCGTGATGTCGCGATCGAACTCGGTGCCGAAGCAGAGTTCGTCGACTGTGAGGCCTTGGTGCTCGCGGTACCAGCACAACAGGCTGAAGGGGCTGGTGATCTCTCGGAGGTCCGCGGAAATCTGCACGCCGTCGAGGCGCTGCAGGTCGCCGCGGCGGGTGGACATCACATGATGCTCCTCGGACCGCCAGGTGCCGGAAAAACGATGCTCGCCCAACGCTTGGCGGGCATCCTGCCCCGACTCGACGAAGAGGCAGCAATCGAGGTTGCCTCGCTTCGATCGCTCTCCGGTCTCATACAATCCGGGAGCCTTCCGCGCGACCCTCCATTTGAAGCGCCACATCACACTGCGACCTCTGCGGCACTCGTGGGTGGCGGGAGCGGGATAATTCGCCCGGGAAGCGCGGTACGAGCATCGCACGGTGTGCTCTTCCTCGACGAGAGCCCCGAGTTCAGGGCGAGTGTTCTCGACACGCTTCGTCAGCCGCTCGAATCTGGCCGGATCTCCATCGCTCGTGCCAGCGGGACCGCGGAGTACCCGGCTTCGTTTCAACTCGTGCTCGCTGCGAACCCGTGCCCCTGTGGCCTCGATGGCAGTGGCGATTGTGTCTGCAGCTCAATCATGAAGCGTCGGTATCTCGGCAGGCTTTCGGGTCCGTTGCTGGATCGCATTGATTTGCATCTCAGGCTGGATCGTGTGGGCGCGACCGAAGCATCACTGAGTACTCCGATCACGAGTGCGCAGGCTCGTGCTCGGGTGAGCGAGGCTCGAGCACGTTCTGCCCACCGTCTTGCTGGAACGCCATGGAAGAAGAACGGTGAAGTGCCTGGACCCTGGCTTCGAAAACATGGTCGAGCGCCCGAGTCGAATGCGATCGCACTGCTGGACCAAGCACTCGAACGAGGGCTCATCACTATGCGCGGCTACGACCGGGTTGCACGTGTCGCCTGGAGTTGCGCTGATCTCGACGAAGTACCAGTCCCAGATGCGCATCATTTCGGGCGCGCACTGCTGTATCGCAAGGGAATTTCCTCATGACTGCGTTGTTCAGTGATCAGATCATGCTCGAACGCGCTGCGGCTGTCGCGCCGCCGTCGCTTCGAGACTCGACAGCCTCGGCCTCGTATCTTGAGCTCTTTGCCTCGGGAGCCTGGTCTACGGTTGTCGAGCCCGGAGACAGCGTCGGTGGTCTTCTGCGCCAGGTACTCGGTCCCAAGCGGGCATTCGATTTGCTCGCAATGGACACTCCGCGGCGCGTCTGGCTCGACGAACTCGGTGAATTCGCGGCCGACGTTGCTCCAGTGCTCGACGCTGCAATCGCACGCTGGCGTCCGAGGGTTGACCAGGTTCGCATTCTTCGCGCGTTCGACCAGGGTGTGCGGTGGGGGCAGGTACTGCTCGACCCTGCACGGGAGGAGTGGCCCGATCGATTCCACGATCTTGGAGCCCATGCGCCCGCGGCGCTCTGGGTTCGCGGCGACGCGAGAAAACTCGGGGCGAGCGTTCGATCAGTCGCGGTGGTCGGTGCACGAGCAAGCACCGGCTACGGAGAACACGTGACGATCGAGCTCGTTGAAGGGCTCGGTCAGCGCGGCTTCGCGATCGTTTCAGGTGCCGCCTATGGGATTGACGGCGTCGCTCATCGTGCAGCACTCGCGAGCGACACCACGACCGTCGCAGTACTCGCGGGCGGGCTCGATCGCTTCTATCCGGCAGGCCACGAAGATCTACTGCGCAGGATCGAGCACGATGGTGTGATCGTCTCGGAGGTGCCGTGTGGCCAAGCTCCGACGCGTTGGAGATTCCTGCAGCGAAATCGCCTGATCGCTGCGCTCGCATCGGTGACCGTCGTGGTTGAGGCGGGCGCGAGGTCTGGCTCAATCAACACCGCAGGACACGCGGCGGCGCTCGGACGGCCACTCGGCGCCGTGCCTGGTCCGATATCCAGCGCCGCGAGCGCAGGCTGTCATCGCCTGATTCGTGAATATGGCGCGGAACTGGTCCGATCAGCGGGCGATGTCGCTGCGATGATCGACGGTGAGAACCTCGTACAGGCGCCCTTGGCGTTACGGAGCAGCGAAGAGATCCGCCTTCTTGATTCGATGAGTGCACGGACCGCTCGAACGCTCGAGGAACTCGCGGTTCGAAGCGGAATCAGCCCGAAAGCGGTGCTCGGTTGTCTTGGGCTACTCGAATTGCAGGGCGAAGTGGTGGAGCGCGGTTCAGGCTGGGTGAGGACAACTCAGGGGAGCACGTGATGGTGTGGGAGAGCGCAGGTGTTGCGCGGCAGTCGGTCACGATCGGATCGCTACGCTTGAGCTATGTCTGGTCTGCAGAACGCGACGCCCGCACCACGCGCGAGCCCGAACTTCACGCTGGCGCATTTCACAGATACTCATTTGCTTGCCGAAGGCGCGCTTTTACAAGGAATGTACGACACGAAGGCAGTGTTCCAGTCCGCACTCGAACGGTTAGAACAAACGGTCAGTTCACTTGACGCGATCGTAGTGTCAGGAGACATCACCGATCTGGGCGAACCCGATGCCTACAGAATCGCCAAAGAACTCGTCGAACCGGTTGCGGAACGGCTCGGTGCGACGATCGTGTGGGCCGCAGGGAACCATGATGACCGTGCTGCGCTCACTGCCGCGTTCGAGACGTCGAGTTCGGCAATGCCGTACGACCGCGTCGTCGATGTCAACGGCCTTCGTATCATCGCCCTCGACTCGAGCCTCGAAGGGTGGCATCACGGAGGCTTCGATGAGGGCCAAGCCGAATGGCTGGAGACCGTTCTCGAAACGCCAAGTCCCTCTGGTTCTCTCCTCGTGATGCATCACCCACCCGTTGTCGCTCGAAAAGCGCTCATGCGGCTCCTTGACTTTCACGACGAACAACAGCTTCGGGAGATCCTGCAGCAGAGCGATGTGCGGGCGATCCTCTCGGGTCATACGCACAGCGTCACCAACGCAACGTTCGCGGGTATCCCGGTCCACATCGCCGGGGCCATCAGCTACGTCGACGATCTTGGCGTGGACCCGGAACTCCTCGTCGGCCTCGATGAGACACAGTCCTTCGGTCTCGTCGAGATCTACGACGAAGCCGTGGTGCACCACACCATCCCTGCGAAGCAGCATGCTGGTGTCGACTCGTTGCCTCCCCACATTCTCGAAGCGCTCGCCCAGATGCCATACCCGGAGCGACAAGCGATCTTCAGTAAAAAACGCGACTCATGAATCTTGATCTCGGGGTGACCGAGTTCCTCCGGGGGCTGCAGAAGGAGCGTGGACTCAGCGCGGCGACCGCTCGTGCGTACGCGAGCGACCTGACCGCGCTGTTGCGGTTCTGCGAGGGCCGCGCCGTGCACGCGAGCGAAGAAATCACCCTCGATATCCTCCGGGACTGGCTGTACGAGGAGAGCACGAAGGGTTTGTCGAAATCGACGCTCGCTCGCCGCAGTGCATCGGCTCGTGCTTTTGGGCGATGGCTTCGCGAACAAGGACACAGCGACCCCGCCGCCCGCCTTGGCACGCCGAAAGGCGAGAAATATCTACCTCGAGTCGTTTCAGCGCACGGAATGAACGAGATTCTCAGCGGTTTGCAGCAGCGCGCGAGTGAAGGCGATCCGACCGCGCTGCGCGATCACGCGATCGTCGAGCTGCTGTATGCGACGGGAATGCGCGTCAGCGAACTCCATGGTCTCGATCTGGACGATCTCGATCTTGAGCGTTGTACCGCGACCGTGCTCGGAAAGGGAAACAAACAGCGGGTTGTTCCCTTCGGTGCGCCGGCGCTCGACGCGGTGCACGACTGGATTCATCGGGGGAGGACGGCCTTTCTCGCGTCGGGTTCGCCGAGCCCGGCGTTGTTCCTCGGCGTTCGAGGGGGACGCCTCGGCCAGCGAAGCATCTACCAACTCGTCGCTGATCTGCTCGCCACGCTCCCGGGAACAGGAACTGCCGGTCCGCATACGCTTCGCCACAGCGCGGCGACGCATCTCCTCGACGGTGGAGCTGATCTGCGGGCAGTGCAAGAGATCCTCGGTCATGCGAGTCTCGGCACGACCCAGATCTACACCCACGTTTCGCTCGACCGACTCCGGCAGAGCTATACAACGGCACACCCTCGCGCTTGAGCCCCTCGCACTTGCATCCCGCGAGACCACGCCATTCGACACCACACCGAGCGAACCCGTATCGAGCGAACCGGCGCTGATCGAACCCGCGCAGAGACCACCTGCATTGCTTGTATCACGGTTCGAGCGGCAGAAGCACTGCCTGCTCCATCGAAAAGTACTGCAGTGGGTTCACGTACTCGTCGTTGAGTCGAACGCCAAAATGCAGGCAGGATCCGCAGGGAAGATGGCCAGAGACCACGGTTGCAAGGTGCTGCCCGGCAGTCACTCGCTCGCCAACAACCACGAGCGGCGCGACGGGCTCAAAACTCAGCAGTTCCCCGGAATCGCTCTCCACGGTGATCACGGTGCGATCGACGACGAAACCGACGAACCTCACGACACCGTCAACGGGCGAAACGAGTGGATCGCCGAGGCCCGCATCGAGGTCGACCCCACGGTGTCCGGCACCATATTTTCCGTGCGAAAGATCGAAGGCTCGGAGGACATGGTCCGATTCGACAGGGAAGACCCAGTCGCGGTCGGCTGCGAACGCGGTGGACGCAGGCGTTGATCCAAGTGCGCAGAGCACAAGGACGCAAGTGACCACCGCACCTGCGAGCCGTTGATGCAGAGCGATGCGAGGGGTCCGGCCGTGACGGAGCGATACTCGCGGTGAGGGGGGAACGGTGTGGTTCATGTGCTCAGGATGAGCACCTGGGTCGCAGAGTCCAGCGGCGATCGCGGTGCTGTGCGTCCACATCGCAGTAATCGATCTGGGGAGACCACATTCCGTTGTGGCCAGCGCCGAATCTTGAGGTACGATATTGGGAGCACCTTCGTCAAGAGGGTGACTACGCGTGCTCAAACACGTCGCATACTCCTCGGTTCCCGTGAGGGCGGAGTGTGCGTCGAGCACCAGGGTATGAGTCAACCGGCACATGCAAAACCAAAGAGAAGAGAGACCGGCCATGGCCGTCATTACAACTCGCCAGCTGCTCGACAGCGGCGTTCACTTCGGGCACCAGACCCGTCGTTGGAACCCAAAGATGAAGCGCTTCATCTTCACCGAGCGCAGTGGCATCTACATCATTGACCTGCAGCAGTCGCTCGCGTACATCGACAAGGCGTTCGAGTTCGTGAAAGAAACCGTCGCGCACGGCGGAAGCGTCCTGTTCGTCGGCACGAAGAAGCAGGCTCAGGAAGCAATCGCCGAGCAGGCAACTCGCGTTGGCCAGCCATACGTGAACCAGCGTTGGCTCGGTGGACTCCTCACGAACTTCAACACCGTGTCGAAGCGTCTCGCTCGCATGAAGGAACTTGAAGAACTCGACTTCGAAGACACCAGCGCAAGCGGCTTCACCAAGAAGGAACTGCTGCTCAAGCGTCGTGAGCTCTTGAAGCTCCAGAAGTCGCTCGGTGGTATCCGCAACCTCCAGAAGACGCCTAGCGCGCTCTGGGTCGTCGACATGAACAAGGAACACCTTGCAATCGACGAGGCCAAGAAGCTCGGTATCCCCGTTATCGCGATCCTCGACACCAACTGCGACCCAGACGACGCTCAGTACCCGATCCCGGGCAACGACGACGCGATTCGCTCGGTGGCACTGCTGACGCGCATCATCGCTGACGCTGCGGCTGAGGGCCTCATCCAGCGTCACCAGGGCGGCGGAGCAGAAGCTGAAGTCGAGCCGATGGCTGAGTGGGAGCGCGAGCTGCTCGAAGCTGACGCGAAGGCACCTGCTGCCGAAGAAGCGCCTGCCGCTGAAGAAGCGCCTGCTGCTGAAGAAAAGGCACCAGCTACTGAAGAAGCACCTGCTGCTGAAGAAGCACCAGCTGACGCAAACGCTGAAGCAGCTGTTGCTGCCGAGACCAAGGAGTAATCCCATATGGCAAACTTCACCGCTGCTGACATCAAGTCCCTTCGCGACCGCACTGGCGCGGGAATGATCGATGTCAAGAACGCACTGACCGAAGCTGAAGGCGACTTCGAGCGCGCAGTTGAACTGCTCCGTCTCAAGGGCGCGAAGGCAAACGCAAAGCGCGAAGACCGCACGACGAGCGAAGGGCTCGTTGCCGTGAACGAGTCGGCTGAAGCCGTCACGCTCATCGAACTGGCATGCGAAACCGACTTCGTTGCAAAGGGTGACAAGTTCATCGCTCTCGCACAGCGCTCGGTCGACGCTGCCGCTGCTGCGAACGCGGGAACCGTCGAGGAAGCCCTCGCGGCTCCACTTGAGGGCAAGACCGTTGGCGATGTCATCGCTGAAGAGTCCGCAGTGCTCGGCGAGAAGGTGCTGCTCACGCGCATCAACCGCCTCACGGGAAGCAACTTCGCTGTCTACCTGCACCGCACCTCCAAGGACCTGCCACCGCAGGTCGGCGTTGTGGTCGCCTTCGACGGAGACGACGCAGACACTGCTCGTGCAGTTGCACAGCACATCGCAATGTTCGACCCACAGTTCATCTCGCGTGACGAGGTTGCTGCGGATGCAGTCGAGCGTGAGCGTGAGCTCGTCACCGAGATCGCGAAGAACGAGGGCAAGCCCGAGGCTGCACTGCCGAAGATCATCGAGGGTCGCCTCGCTGGGTTCTACAAGCAGATCGTTCTGGTTGACCAGGACTACGCTCGCGACAACAAGCAGTCCGTTGGCAAGGTATTGAGCGACGCGGGTCTCACCGTGACTTCATTCGCTCGATTCAAGGTCGGCGCGTAACACGTACCAAGAAGGGCCGGGAGAAATCCCGGCCCTTTTTCATGCCCAGAAACCTGCATTCCAAATGGAAGTTCGCGCCAGAACGCGAGGTCGTGCTGGGCCTGGGGCGTTAGGCTTGCAGGCGGCGCCAGATCCAAGCGCGATTTTGAGACTGAAAGAGGTCAACACCGATGAGCCAAGAGCCACGACGCAGAGTACTTCTCAAACTTTCCGGTGAAGCCTTTGGTGGTGGCGAGGTCGGTGTGAACCCCGACGTCGTAGGTGAAGTCGCACGTCAGATCGCGATCGGTTCAAAAGAAGTCGATGTCGCAGTGGTCGTTGGTGGTGGAAACTTCTTCCGTGGTGCTGAACTCAGCCAACGCGGCATGGATCGCTCCCGTGCGGACTATATCGGCATGCTCGGTACCGTCATGAACGCGCTGGCACTGCAGGATTTCCTCGAGCAAGCCGGCGCGGAAACGCGTGTGCAGTCGGCGATCCAAATGACGCAGGTCGCTGAGCCCTACATTCCGCGCCGCGCGATTCGCCACCTCGAGAAGGGTCGCGTCGTGATCTTCGGCGCCGGCGCTGGAATGCCATACTTCTCGACCGACACCGTCTCGGCGCAGCGTGCGCTCGAAATTGGTGCAGATGAAGTGCTCGTCGCAAAGAACGGTGTGGACGCGGTCTACACGGCTGATCCAAAGCTCGACCCGACAGCAACTCGTATCGACGAGATCAGCTACCAGGACGCCTTGATCCAGGGGTTGAAGCCGGTTGACTCGACCGCCTTCAGCATGTGCATGGACAACGGGATGCCGATGCAGGTCTTCGGAATGCAGGGCGACCAGACCATTACTCGCGCCATTCTTGGCGAACGAATCGGAACGCTGCTTCGCCGCTGAGTCGAACGCTCAGCACGAATAGACTGAACAAGACGAAAGGGTTCGACGTGATTAGCGACGTACTGGCTTCGGCCAAAGAGAAAATGCAGAAGGCAATCGATGTTGCCAAGGAAGACTTCGCAACGGTTCGCACTGGTCGTGCAAATCCGGCGCTGTTCCAAAAGCTGACTGCTGACTACTACGGAACGCCGACGCCGCTGCTGCAGCTCGCCTCGTTCCAGAACCCTGAAGCGCGCACGCTCATCATCACGCCCTTCGACAAGTCCGCACTGAAGGAAATCGAGAAGGCGATCGTCAACGCGCCGAACCTCGGCGCGACACCCACGAACGATGGCAACATCATCCGCGTGACCATGCCGGAGCTCACTGAAGAGCGTCGCAAGGATTACGTCAAGATCGTCCGCACCAAGGGTGAAGACGCAAAGGTCTCGATCCGGAACATCCGTCGTGCCGCGATCACCGACCTCGAGAAGCTGAAGAGCGAAGTCGGTGACGACGAAGTCGCACGCGCCGAGAAAGAAATCGAAGCGGTGACGAAGTCTTCGGTTGAAGGTGTCGATGAGGCCCTGAAGAAGAAAGAAGCCGAACTCCTCGAAATCTGAGTTCGCCGCCAATGACAGATGATGGTGGGCGCAAGGATCTGGACTCCCAGATCCAAGCCCAGATAGCGAACGCGAGAGCGCAGATCGAGGCGACCAACGAGCGCGTCAACGCGCGCGCGGGTCGCAATCTTCCTGTCGCAATCGGAATCGCGTTGGCGCTCGGCGTCGTCTTCCTGCTCAGCCTGATCTGGATCAAGTCGCTGTTCATCCTCGTCGGGATGATCTTCGTCGGGTTCACGCTCTACGAACTCGCGAGCGCGCTACGTTTTGCCGGTCGAGACGTGCCGCGGATCCCGCTCGTGGTCGTCGGAATCGGCGTGATGCCGCTGGCGTACTTTTACGGGGGCGGTGGCCTCTGGCTGGGTGCGCTCGCTGCAATCGTGCTCGTGAGTCTTTGGCGTCTGCTCGAGTCTGCGTTCGTGCCGAGAAGCAGGACATCGGCTCGTGAGGGTCTGCACGATGTCGCGGCCGGCGCCTTTTGTATCGCGTACATTGCGGTGCTCGCGGGATTCCCAGTGTTGCTGACGGCTCGCGAAGGCGGGGAATGGTGGACGCTCTCGTTCATCATCTTGACGACGGTGCTCGATTCTGGTGCGCTCGCATCCGGTGTGCTCTTCGGTAAGACGCCGCTCGCGCCCAGGATCAGTCCCTCGAAAACCATCGAAGGTCTCCTGGGGGCTGCACTGCTCACGACCATCACGGGAGTACTGCTCGCGATCTTCCTGCTCGACCAGCCCTGGTGGGTCGGCGTCATCTTCGGTGTCGCGATCGTCTGCTCAGGGACGATCGGTGATCTCGCCGAGTCGGTCATCAAGCGAGACCTCGGCATCAAGGACATCGGAAGCTTCCTACCCGGCCACGGCGGATTCCTTGACCGTCTCGACTCGGTGATCGTCAGTGGTGTTGTCGCGTATGCGCTGTACGCGGTGTTTGCATAGGGACGGATTTTTGCGTGCGTGATTGCGCTCGAATTTTCCGATTCGTGGAAACTCGACTCGAGCATTGTTCGTTCCCGCATCCTACCGACGGCTGCACGAAAGAATAGGCTTCACCGTCAGGCAATAGGTCTGACGTCGATCGACTTTGTAAGATTGGGTCTCATGAATACAACGTTCCCGCGAGTGCCTCGCACGCAGGTCGGGTATGACATTGAGCAGGTCGAAGACTTCCTCGAAGACGCTCGCCGTGCCTATGCCACAGAGGCGAACACGGCAACCGCGATTGGGTCACAGGAGATCCGTCAGCACAGCTTCGCCATGAAGCGCGGTGGCTATTCGCCCAGTCACGTTGATGCGGCGCTTGAGCGACTCGAAGAAGCATTCGCGGTTCGCGAGCGTGAACGCGGCATTGCCGAGTTCGGTGAAGCAGAGTATTTCGAGCAGATCCGCTCGCATGCTGAAGAGGTACTCGAGCGATTGAAGCGGCCGGAGGGGGAGCGCTTCGAGCGCGTGAGCCGAATGGCGAAGGGCTACGACGCCACAGAGGTCGACACATTCTGTGTCCGGGTCGCCGAGTATCTCGAAGACGGCCCGGAACTCGCTCCAGAGGAGGTTCGGGGCATCACGTTCCAGTCGGTGCGCGGTGGCTACAACGAAGACCAGGTCGACGCCTTGTTCGATAGCGTCGTCTCGCTCATGCTCGCGGTCCGCTAGCAGGCACCGACGAGGAAGTGTCTCGAAAACCGAGACTTCGTTACCATCCCGTGATACAGTCGGGGCACTGTGTTTGGATCAACTGAGTCGCGTTTGAGCGACAAAACCCGTACTCGCACCCGAGGCCTTGTTAGCGTCCTTGCGCTCGCTGCGGCAAGCGCGTTCGTCCTTGTCTCAGTGGTCGACCCGTCGCTCTCGTCCCAGGCAGAAGCTGAAGGGCTGCAGAGCGAGGACATCGCGGCTCAGTCAAGCAACGAGATTGCCGGTACCGCGAGCCCTGTCGATCAGGACGAGTTCGTGGTGATCACCCCGACCCCGACACCCACTCCGACTCCCACCGTCGTGCAGCAGCCTCAGGCAGTTGCAGCGGGTGCGGCGCCGAGCATTCAGATTCCTCAGGTCGCAGCCCCAGATCCTGGCTCCGCGCAATCGGTCGCTGCCGCCATGGTTGCAGCGAAGGGTTGGGGCCCTGAGCAGTACAGCTGCCTCTACAGCCTCTGGCAGAAGGAATCGAACTGGAACGTGTACGCGCAGAACCGCTCCAGCGGTGCCTACGGTATTCCGCAGTCGCTTCCGGGATCGAAAATGGCTACGCACGGCGCTGACTGGCAGACGAACCCTGCCACGCAGATCGCATGGGGACTCGACTACATTGCTGGCCGCTACGGCACCCCATGTGGTGCATGGGGTCACTCTCAGCGAGTCGGCTGGTACTAACCTTTGCCTTTCAACAACCCGCAGCGTTTCGCTGCGGGTTGTTTTTTCGGCGTCCCCTGTGACGCTCGCATCCGCCGATTCGACGCGTTGCTGACGAAAACCGTCATGGCGCGTTCGTAGACTAGGAGTCATGCCTCGCAAATCTCACCAACGTCGCGCACACGAACATGTGCCGCTCGAGGTGGAGCGGATCCTCGGGGGAGCGAAGCGGACTGAGGTGCGCCGGGGGTTCGAATATTTCGTTCAACCCGTCACGAAAGCGCGCGCGCTCAAGGAATACACCTGCCCCGGGTGCTCTGTCACGGTGAAGCCGGGGGTTGCGCACCTCGTGGTGTGGCGTGCGGACAGTATTTTCGGTGACCGTGCGGTCGAGGATCGTCGGCACTGGCATGAGGGATGTTGGAAGGTTGCATGATGGAGATCCGTTCAGGAGCGATGCTTCCCGCTCGGCGTGAAGAAATCGAGCTGCACACAGAAGACGGTTTGACGCTGGTCGGAGAACTCGCGCTTCCGCTCGAAGGCGAACCGAGCGCCGTCATCTTGTGTCTACATCCCTTACCAACACATGGCGGCTTTATGGATTCGCACGTGCTGAAGAAGGCGTCGAATCGTTTGCCCGCCCTTGCTGGAATCGGCGTGCTCCGATTCAACTTCCGGGGCGTGTCTGCGCCGAGGGGGACGAGTGAGGGCGCTTTCGACGGTGGTGTTGGCGAGCGCTTTGATCTCCTCGCTGCCCTGCAGTTTCTTCGCGATCGGGGCCTTCCGACACCATGGTTAATGGGCTGGTCGTTCGGCACGGAAGTGCTGCTCATGCATGCGGCGCACGAGGAGATCGCAGGAGCAATCCTGCTGTCGCCGCCCCTGCACCGTGCGAGCGATGAGCATCTCGTTGCGTGGCACGGCAATCCCGCGCCTTTGGTCGCAGTCGTTCCTGAGTTCGACGACTACTTGCGGCCGGACGCGGCGCGAGAGCGGTTCGCGATTCTGCCTGAGATGCAGATCGTGCCGATTCCGGGCGGTAAGCACCTCTGGGTCGGGGAAACGCAGGTTCGTCAGGTGCTGAACGAGGTCGTGCGATTGGTGAACCCGGAAGCGCTGCCATTGCCGAACGAATGGCACGAGGCCGAATAAGGCTGCGTGCCGCATCGCATACCTGGCTTGAAGCGTTCGGTGTGGACGTGCTCGCTGGTGTGCACCGCGACGCTAGCGAGCGTCTTGCTTCGGCATCACGACTTCACGCAGGATCACTTGCACGGCTGCTGCGAGCGGAATCGCGACGAGGGCTCCGAAGATCCCGAGCAGGGTTCCACCGATCAGAGCGGCAAGCACGACGACCACGCCCGGAATCTTGACCGCGCGTTCCATGATCCGAGGGCTCACGACATACGCTTCGATCTGCATGTAGATCAGGTAGTAGATACCGACGTAGAGGGCGATCTGCGGACCATCGAGCAGCAGGACGAGCAACGTGATCAGAATCGACGCGGTGATCGTACCCACGAGCGGGATCGTGGAGGCGACGAAGGCCATGAACGCATAGACGAGCGCGAGCTTTGCGCCGACGATCGACATGAGCGTGAAGGTCAGCACGCCATTGATGAGTCCCAGCGTGAACTGGCCGGTGACGAAACGCCCGACACTCTTCATGATTTCTTCGGAGATCGCGATGAACTTCGGACGCTTCGACGCGGCGACCAATCGGTACATTCCCGACTTCAGTTGCGGCAGTGAACCGGTGAAGTACATCGTGAGGACGAGCACGATGAAAGCGCCACCGAGTGCGAAGATGCTCGAGCCGACGAAGCCGATGATGTTCTGCACGATGTCGGCAACCCAGGCCGGCAGCTGCGTGTAGCTCGCGGGATCCGTGAGTCCGCTCTGAATCTGGCTGATGGTCTCGTCGACGTCGATACCGGGGAAGGTGGTTTCGATCCAGTTGACGATCTCTTCGAATTTGCCACTGGTGAGCTCATCGACGATCTGCTCGGTGAGCGTGACGAACTGAGCGATCAGCACGGGAACGATAATGAAACCGATGCCCACGAGCGCGCCGAGAATAACGAGGAAGATCGTGAGCACCGCAGCCCAGCGAGGGAACTTCCGACGAATCAAGAACTGCACGACCGGTTCGAGACCGAGCGCGAGGAATATTGCTGCGCCCGCGTAGAGGAGCACGGTCGAGATCTGACCGATCGCCCCGCCGATGGCGAGTGCAAGGAGCACGCCGAGGCCCCCGGTGAGACCAATGGCGAATGCACTATTCCACTTCATTCTGCAGATTCTACGTCCGAAAAAAGGTGAGCGCAGAGCGAAACGGGTGGAAGGTGCTTGGCGTGTCGGGTAATCTGGAGCGTCGTGCGTGTCTGAACGGGCACGCCCCGGCCGCGCCCCCGGGTGCGGGGAAGGATGTAACAGTTCGTGCGATATGCCTTAGCCGCCGTGAGTTTGCTCATTGCCGTCGTTTTTCTCGGTCTCGGGATTGCGCAACGAACCATCTGGGCGCCTCCGACGTCGATCACCGCTCAGGTGCAAGATGCGGTCACTACACCAGTCCTTCTCATTGACGGAAGCGTGCTCAACAGCGAGACGGGCCGTCAATCCATTTCTATTCAGAGCAGTGGACCAATCGCGCTCGTGTACGGTCGCACCCACGACGTGATCGGTTGGGTTGGTTCAGCGAGCTACTCGAACGCGGTGCGAGATGACGAGGGCAACCTCGAACTCGACGTCGTTGAAGGCTCGGAGTCGACTGTCCCGAGCATCATCGGGAGCGATCTTTGGATTGAAAACCACGAGGGGACCGGTGAGCTTCAGATCACCGACCGGATTCCTGCTGGCATCACGGTCGCGATTGTCTCTGACGGGACCGCTCCTGCACCTTCGGACGTCAAAATCACCTGGCCGTTTAGCGGAACGACGCCGCTGTTCGGACCATTTATGACCGCCGGTGCGGTGTTCCTTCTGTTCGCGCTCATGTTCTTCCTGCTCGCCTTGCGAGCACACCGCCGCCGTCGGGGACCGCAGCGTACGGTGTCGCGAGAGCTCTCGAAGAAGAGTCGGTCGAAGGAACTGGCCCGTGCAACCAAACGCGGCCTTCCCGCTCCGGCCAGCACCGAGCAACCAGAGGTTATCGACGCTGGCGTGGCGGAAGTTTCGACATCCTCAGACGCTCAGGCCTCCTCAACTGACGAGGAAATCGTGGATGCGGAAGTCGTCGACGACACACTTGACTCCGACGTCTCGGTTGACGATGCAGACTTCACACACACTGCCGACAGCGCCGACTCCACCGATGGTACGAACGATGGCGAAGCCTCTGACGCAGACGAGAGCGACATAGACAACGACTCGAATCCACCGCACAACTCTGACGGCGCGGGCGTCAGAGGTCGGCTGAATTCACGCGCACAGCGCCGACGCGATCAGAAGAAGGGCGACGACGTGCGTGAACGCCGAGCAACTGCACGCTCGAGGAAACGATTCGGATTCAAGATTGCGATTCCGATGCTGCTGACTGGGCTCGTGCTGAGCGGATGCTCGCCGCAATATTGGCCGCAGCCAGAAGCGAGTGATGCCCCGGTGGTCACGGGCGACACCCCGGAGCCAACCTCGATCGAAGACACCCTGCCCGATCCGGCTGTCACCGCTCGTCAATTCGATCGAATTCTCGAGTCGAGCCGCACAGTCATTACAGATGCTGATGAGGCACTCGACATCGATCTTGCGAGTTCGCGTCTTACCGGAGAGGCACTTGCAACCCGCTACGTCAACTATGGAGTTCGTGGCACTGACGGAGCGATCGCCGCGCTTCCGGGCATTCCTGACGGTGAAGTGAGTCTGCTGCTTCCTCAACAACAGGACGCCTGGCCACGAACGGTGTTCGCGGTGGTTGGATGGCAGGACGATACGCGAACGCCATCGGCGATGATGTTCGTTCAATCGAACGCTCGCGAAAACTACAAGATCACCTCGATGTTCGAGCTCGTACCCGGGTCGACGATCCCCGAGGTCGCAAGTGCCGAGATCGGCGCTGTCGCTCTGCCTCCGTCGACTCCGCTCCTGAAGTTCACGCCCGATTCGATCGCCCCCGCATACGCGGATGTGCTGCTGAACGGGGATGCGAGCGAATCAACGTCGATGTTCGATCTCGAAGGCGACGCGCTCAACGAGAGCATCGGGAAGGCGGCAAAGGATGCGCAAGTCGAGTCCTTGCCGACCGCCTCGATTGAGTTCACGAACGGTATCCCCGAGGACGCGCAGACGACGACCCTCATCACGGTCGATCAGGGAGCGATCGTTGGAACTTACTTCACGGAGAGCACGACGATTCGCCCTTCCGAAGAGGGAGCGAAGATCCAGGCCGCAGGACAGGTGCAGGTGCTGCTCGGGAAATCTGAGAGCGAGACCGGCATCACGACCACCTATGGCATCGGAGCGCTGTACTACGTCCCGAGCGCCGATGCTGGCGAGAACGCACAAGTGCAGTTGCTCGGATACTCACGCGCGATCCTGAGTGCCGCTGAAGTCGAATAAACCCATTCCACGAACAACGAGGAACGAGGACTCATGACGAATACACCACCACTGAACCCTGCTGCGCTTCGCGGCGCAGTCGACCTCTCGGTGCTCAAGAATCGGGCGGACCAGGCTGCCGCGCCGCAGGGCGCTCAGGGGCAGGCGCAGGCTCCTGAGGGTGCCTCGCAGGCCGTTGTCAACGGTACCGACCAGAATTTCGAGCAACTGGTCGAACTGTCGAGCCAAGTTCCCGTGCTCGTTGAGCTGTGGTCGCCGAGGAGTGAGGCCTCGACGCAGCTCGGGCCGCAACTGATTGCAGCCGTCGCAGGACTTGCGGGCAAGATGGTGCTCGCACGCGTCAATATCGATGAGAACCCAGGCCTCCAGCAAGCGTTTCAAGCGCGCAACATCCCGACTGTCGCGGCGCTGATCGGTGGTCGTCCCGCGTCATTGTTCGAAGGGCTCATCCCTGAGGAAGAGCTAGGTTCGGTACTGGAGCAGGTGCTCCAATTCGCGCAGCAGCAGGGCGTGACCGGCAGCGTCCCGGTTGGAGCGACCGGTGACGCAGCAGCGCAGAGCGAGGAGCCAGCGGAACAGCCGCTTCCGCCACTGCATCAGGAAGCGTACGACGCAATCGAACGACGCGATTTCGATACGGCGATCAAGGCGTATGAGAAAGCACTAGGAGAAAACCCCCGCGACGCTGATGCGATCGCCGGGCTCGCCCAAGTCCGGTTGCTCTCGCGACTCGACGGGACGACCGCTGAAGCGCTCCGTTCGAATGCGGCCGCTGATCTCAAGGACATCGACGCGCAACTTGCCGTTGCCGACCTCGATCTTTCGGGCGGCCACGTCGAAGACGCCTTCTTGCGGTTGCTCGACGCATTTCTCCCGGCCGATGCTGCGGGGCGCGACGCGATCCGTAAGCGTCTGCTCGACTACTTCGAAATCGTCGGAACGAGCGACGAGCGAGTTGTTCGTGCGCGGCGTCAGCTCACCACGCTGTTGTACTAGGCGGCCGCTTCCCTGTACCTGCGTCGTCTGAACCATTGATCGCCGTGGCAGTTCTTCTGCCACGGCGATCAGTCGTTACTCGGGTGATTCGAGCCGGAAGTACACGGCACCAAGTGGTGGCACGGTGACGCTGGCGTGAGCACCTGCGCCGTGCACGGCGGGTTCGGCGGTGACAGAACCGAGGTTGCCGACACCGGAGCCACCGAACTCCGCAGCGTCAGAGTTGAGGATCTCTTTCCAGACGCCCGGTGAGGGGAGTGTCAGTGCATAGTGGTCAACTGGCACTCCCGAGAAATTGTGCACTGCTGCGACACTGTTGCCTTCGTGGTCACGTCGTAAGAACGCGACCACCGACTCGTTGTCGTTCCCGCCGTCGATCCACTCGAAGCCGCCCTGCTCGTTATCGCGGGACCAGAGCGCAGCGTTGTCTCGATAGACGCGATTTAGCGCGGCAACGAACCGTTGCAGCCCTTGGTGGAGGGGCTGGTCGAGAATCCACCAATCGAGCGATCTGGATTCACTCCATTCGCTCAGCTGCCCGAACTCCTGGCCCATGAACAGCAACTGTTTTCCGGGGTGCGCCCACATGAACGCAAGGTAGCCGCGAACATTCGCAAGTTTTTGCCAATGGTCTCCGGGCATCTTGCCAACGAGGGAGCCCTTTCCGTGCACGACCTCGTCGTGGCTGATCGGGAGCACGAAGTTCTCACTGAAGGCGTAAATGAAGGAAAAGGTGATTTCGCCGCGGTGGTGCGATCGATACATCGGATCCACCTGCATGTAGCGGAGGGTGTCGTTCATCCACCCCATGTTCCATTTTGCGCCGAAACCGATACCGTTCGCGGAGGTCGGGCGGGTGATCCCATCCCAGCTGGTCGATTCCTCGGCGATCATGATCGCACCGGGGCACCGTTTGTACACGGTCGCGTTGACTTCTTGGAGGAGCGCGATCGCTTCGAGATTTTCCCGACCACCATGCTCGTTCGGTTCCCACTGGCCCGCTTCACGCGAATAATCGAGATAGAGCATCGAGGCCACAGCGTCGACGCGAAGCCCGTCGACGTGGAATTCCTCAAACCAGTACACGGCGTTTGCGACGAGGAAATTACGAACTTGGCTGTTGCCGAAGTCGAAAACCAGAGTGCCCCAGTCTTTCTGCTCGCCTCGGCGAGGGTCGCCGTGCTCGTACAGCGTGTGCCCGTCGAAGTTGGCGAGGGCCCACTCGTCCTTCGGGAAGTGTGCCGGCACCCAGTCGACGATGACGCCGATGCCGGCGCCGTGAAGACGGTCGATGAGGTATTTCAGATCATCCGGGTGACCGTAGCGAGCGGTCGGGGCGAAGTAGCCCGTGACCTGGTATCCCCATGAGCCTCCGAACGGGTGCTCGGCAAGCGGCATGAATTCGACGTGCGTGAATCCGAGTTCGTGGATGTAGGCGATCAGTGGGTCGGCCATCTCTCGGTAGGAGAGGCCTGGCCGCCACGAGCCGAAGTGGAGTTCGTAGATACTCATGGCGCTGTTATGCGGATCGCGGTTCGCGCGAGCACTCATCCAGGAGTCATCGCTCCAGGAGTACTGGCTTTCCCCGACTTTTGATGCTGATGCGGGGGGAATCTCGGTATAGCGCGCCATCGGGTCGGCTCGGGTGACCCAGCCGGTATCCGTGAGGAGTTCGAACTTATAGGCGCTCCCAGCACTCAGCGCGGGAATAAAGAGCTCCCAGACGCTCGACCCTTCGAGGCGTCGCATCGCTGAGCCAATGCCGTTCCAACCGTTGAAGTCGCCGATAACTCGGACAGCGTGCGCATGGGGAGCCCAGACAGTGAACGAGGTGCCGAGAACACCCTCGTGCTCACGCAGATGCGCGCCGAGCGCCTGCCACAGTTGCTCGTGCCGGCCCTCGCCCCAGAGGAAGAGGTCGAGTTCCCCGATCGTCGGAGTGAACCGATATGGATCCTCCGCCACCCAATCGGGCGCTCCGTTATACGAGGTGTGCACCGTGTAGGCCTGGATCGCGCCCTCGGTCTCGCCCTGCCAGATCCCGAATCCGAGGTGCTCGAGTGCTGTCGCAGTGTGCGCGTATGTGATCGTGACTGATTCAGCGAGCGGGCGGAGCACTCGCACGAGATGACCGTTCTCGGTCTCGTGAGCTCCGAGCACGTCGTGCGGTCGCGCATCCGAGCCGTTCGCGATCCGTTCGAGGAGCGCCGCGTCGAGATGGGGAGCGGTCATGACTGATTCCGATCTGCTGATTGTGAAGCGATGACCAGAATGTGGACGGGCTCGACGAAGGGATCGAGCCGAACATAGTTGTCGGCGCCCCACTCCCACCGCGCACCCGTGACGAGGTCGCGAACAGTGAACCGCTCGTCAGCAGATTTGCCGATGGCGTCGAGATCGAGGTGCACCATCGACTCGCGGACGCTGTGCGGGTCCGTGTTCACCACGACGAGCACGGTGTCTGCCTTGCCACTGCGCGTGAACTTGCCCTCGAGGTGCTTCGAGAACACGAGGATCGCATCGTCGTCGCTCTCGTGCACAGTGAGGCCGCGAAGTTGGCGGACTGCCGCGTGGTCACTTCTGACCCGATTGAGCATCGTGATGTACGGAGCGAGGGTGGTGCCGAGTCGACCAGCCTTCGCCCAATCGCGGGCCTTGTATTCGTACTTCTCGTTGTCGATGTTCTCTTCGCTGCCCGGACGTGCGACGTCTTCCTGCAATTCGAACCCGGCGTACATTCCCCAGCTCGGTGAGCCGAGCGCGGCGAGCGTTGCGCGGATCTTGTAGGCGGGAGCGCCTCCGAACTGCAGGTATTCGGTCAGGATGTCAGGGGTGTTGACCCAGAAGTTCGGGCGGAACCAGGCTGCGGTTTCGTCACTGACCTCCTGGAGATATTCAGCGAGTTCCTGTTTCGTGTTTCGCCAGGTGAAGTACGTGTACGACTGCTGGAATCCAGCGCCCGCGAGCGTCTGCATCATCGCGGGGCGAGTGAACGCCTCGGCCAGGAACACGATGTCGGGGAACTCGGCATTGATTTCCCGGATCACCCATTCCCAGAACCAGACCGGCTTCGTATGCGGATTGTCGACGCGGAACAGCGTGACGCCGCAGGCGATCCAATGGCGCAGAATACGCAAGGTTTCGGCGCAGATTCCGTCCGGATCGTTGTCGAAATTGATGGGGTAGATGTCCTGGTACTTCTTCGGCGGATTCTCCGCGTACGCGATCGTGCCGTCTGGCAGTTGCGTGAACCACTCGGGGTGTTCCTTCACCCAGGGGTGATCGGGTGCTGCCTGGAGCGCGAAGTCGATCGCGACTTCGAGTCCTTGCGTTTTTGCCGCCGCAACGAACTTCTTGAAATCCTCGAGCGTGCCGAGGTCTGGATGAATTGTGTCGTGTCCGCCGTGACGAGAGCCGATCGCCCAGGGCGAACCGGGATCTTCGGGCCCGGGGGTCAGCGTGTTGTTCGGTCCCTTCCGGTTGACTTCGCCAATCGGGTGGATCGGAGGCAGGTACAGGATGTCGAATCCCATGGCGGCGACACCGCCGAGGCGAGCAGTCGCAGTGGCGAAGGTGCCCGAGACCCAACGTCCGTCCGGCAACTGCTTCGCGCCCTCTGAACGCGGGAAGAATTCGTACCAGGCACCGACGCCGGCTCTCGTCCGCTCGACCTTGAGGGAGAGCTGCCGGGAGCGGGTGATGAGCGAGCGCGGCGGGTTTTCGGAGACGGCCTGTTGCACGCGGGGCTCCAGGACGCTCTTCCATCGAGCTTCGGCGGGCAGCGTGCGGGACGTGAGTTTGCGCGCGGTTTCACGCAGCACGCGGGCGCGTGGTCGGTCGCCGGCACTGCGGAGAAGGAGTTCGGCACCGAGTGTGAACATCAACTCAACGTCGACACCCGCTCCGATCTTGATTTCTGCGTTGTGCATCCACGTTGCCCACTCGTCGGACCAGGCTTCGATGTGCCAATGCCACATTCCCTGGTCGAGCACGGCGCTCTTCGCTTCGAAACGATCTGTGCCGGCACCGATCGAGACCATCGGAACGCGCGTGACTTCGCCGCTTGGAGACTGCAGCACCGCAGCCGACGCGATGAGGTCGTGACCCTCGCGAAAGATCGTTGCCTGAAATGGAATGACGTCACCGACGACCGCCTTCGCAGGCCAGAAGTCGTCCGGCTGTACCGGGCTCAATCCGCGAATAGGAATTCGACCAATGTGCACATCGTTTTTCATAGCCACGATGTAACGCTACCGTTCAGCGCCACCAATGTCGCTCGCCACTGCGAAGAGTGAACGTGGGAGCTCGACGCAGGCGCTGTCGTGATTCTGTGCGGCGCGAGGGATCACGAATCGCTGGGAGCAGATGGGGCAGAGGGGACGGAACGTTCTCGCTCGACATGGAGCGTCGGTTCGGGAATGCCGTCCTCTGGGAGCCCATCGCAGCGGTAGACACGCATACTCATCGCCGCGATCGGCACGGTTTCTCCAGGCTCCCGCACGACCGCTTCGTAGTAATCGCCCGCCGAATCCCACAACAGCGTGAACCGGGTGATGCCGTCGTGCTTGGGCAGGGTGATCGAGCTGGCAGCAGTATTGCCGTGCGAGACCACGAGCACGCGTGAGAACGGCTCATCGACAGGCGTCGAGGCGGCGAGGTATTGCAATGTCCGCTCGGTCGAGTCGTTCCAGTCGTCGATCGACATCGGCTCGCCCTGCGCATTGAACCAGTCCATGTGCGTCGACCCTGCGACGCGCTCGCCGTCGACTCCGTACTCGAGCGGTCGAAGTGCCGGGTTTGCTCGGCGCAGTCGGATGAGGCGCTTGGTTTGCTCGAGGAACTCGTCCTGCCAGGGAAGTCGTTGCCAAGGCATCCAGGTGAGTTCTGAATCCTGGCAGTAAGGATTGTTGTTTCCGCGCTGCGTCCGACCGAACTCATCGCCGGCTGTCATCATCGGGACGCCTGCCGAGGTCAAGAGCGTGCCGAGCACGTTTCGCATCGACTTTCGACGGTCGAGCTGAATCGTACGGTCTTCCGTGCGGCCCTCGACCCCGTGATTGAAGGAGCGGTTGTTGTCCGTTCCGTCGCGATTGTCTTCGCCGTTGTCCTCGTTGTGCTTGGAGTTGTACCTCGTGAGGTCGGTGAGCGTGAATCCGTCATGGGCGGTGACGAAGTTGACGCTCGCGAGCGGGCCGCGCTCGCGAGAGAACGTGCCCGCTGATCCCGCCAGCGAATGTGCGAGTCCACCGATGCCGACCTGGCCTGAACCACCCGCGCGCTGCTCACCGTAATCGCTGAGCCAGAACGTGCGGACGCGGTCGCGGTACCCGTCGTTCCACTCACTCCAGCCCTCACCGAATCCGCCGACCTGCCAGCCGCCGAGACCGACGTCCCATGGTTCGGCGATCATCTTCACGCCGCTCAGGGCGGGGGAGTTCACGATTTGACGGAGGAGTGGGTGCTCAGGGTCCCAGGTCGCGAACTCGTCTCTGCCGAGTGCGACGGCGAGATCGAAGCGGAATCCATCGATTTGCACCTCGTTTGCCCAATAGTCGAGGCTCGCAAGCACGAGTTGCTGCACTGATGCCCGAGAGAAATCGAGCGTGTTGCCGCAGCCGGTGACGTCGATGTAGGAGCCGTCCTCCTGCTGGCGGTAGTACGAACTGTTGTCGATGAGCCGAAAACTCGAGGCGGGCCCGCCCCGACCCTCTTCGGCGGTGTGGTTGTAGACGACGTCGAGGATGACCTCGATGCCTGCGCGGTGCATCGCTTGCACCATCGATTTGAACTCGCGGAGCACGGCATCTGGTCCGTTTTCGCGAGCCTCTTGCGAGGCGTAGGCGGCGTGCGGCGCAAAGTAGCTGAGGGTGTTGTAGCCCCAGTAGTTGATCTTGTCGGCGTCGTGGAGCCATTGCTCACTCACGAACTGATGCACCGGCAGGAGCTCGATCGCCGTGATCCCGAGGGAGAGTAGGTAATCGATCGTGGACTCGTGGGCGAGTCCTGCGTACGTGCCTCGCAGTGGCTTGGGAATGCGCTTGTTGAGCTTCGTGAAGCCCTTGACGTGCAATTCGTAGATCACCGAACTTCCGAGCGAGTGATTCGGTTTTGCGACGCCGTCCCAATCAAAGGCGGTGTCAACAATGGTGCTCCGCCACTTGCCGCTCGGGCTTTTGATGAGTCCTCGAGCGTATGGGTCGAGCGCATGGCGGTCGGGATCGAAGGCGTGCCGCTCTCCGTGGGGACCCTCAACACCGAAGCCGTACACCGCACCTGGCTGGAGTGCATCGTGGGTGACAATCCACGTTCCGCCGTCACGCTCGGACATGGGAATTCGCTCGACGACGACGTCTGGATTCTCGCGATCGAACAAGCGGAGTTCGACTGCGGTCGCGGTCGCTGACCAGAGGTGGAGTTGCGGCCCGGATTCGGTCATCCGCAGCCAGGATTCTTCGGCGGAGACTTGGTGCACCTGTCTAGAGTAAATGAGTGATGACCTATCTTGATCACGCCGCGACCACTCCGCTGCGTTCTGTTGTGCGAGACGCCGTCGTAGAAGCGTGGGAGATCGGCGGAAATCCGGCCTCGACCCATCGTGCCGGGCAACTCGCGAACGCGATGCTGGAGCAGGGGCGTGAGCGAGTGGCGGCAGCGCTCGGAGCGCACCCGACCGAGGTCGTGTTCACCTCTGGTGGCACGGAGTCGATCAATCTCGCGATCAAGGGCTTCTGGTGGTCCCGAAAGCGTCCGCGCATTGTGGTGCCCGAGGCTGAGCACCACGCGACGCTCGACACGGTGCTGTGGCTCGAGCAGCAGGGGGCACAGCTCTCCTGGGTGCCTGTCGATTCGCTCGGTCGCATCGACGTGGAAGCCTTCGAGCGCGCACTCGGCCCGGATGTTGCAGTCGCGACCGCGCTCGCAGCGAACAATGAGGTCGGGACGCTGCAACCTATTGAGCAGCTCGCAGCTCTTGCGAAGGACGCGGCCGTGCCATTGCATCTCGATGCCGTCGGTACGTTCGGGCACGTTCCGATCGATTTTCGCGCGATCGGTGCAGCAGCAATGAGCGTCACGGCCCACAAGCTCGGGGGACCGGTCGGCGTGGGCGCCCTCGTCATCGCGCGCGAACACGCACCGCAGGCACTGATTCACGGGGGTGGCCAACAGCGAGCGCTTCGCAGCGGAACCGGCGATGTCGTTGGTGCGCATGCCTTCGGCGTCGCTGCCGAGGAGGCGGTGGCCGAGCTCTCGGTGGAATCTGAACGGCTCGCAGGTTTCCGTGAGCTCGTGCATGCTGCGGTCGAGCCGATCGAGGGGGTACGCGTTCGAGGTGACCGAGTCGATCGACTCCCTGGGACCGTGCACTTCACGGTCGAGGGAGTAGACGGGGAGTCCTTGCAATTCCTTCTCGATGAAGCAGGATTCCAGGTTTCGACCGGATCCGCCTGCACTGCCGGCGTGGCGCAGGAGTCGCACGTGCTGCGTGCCATGGGCGTGTTCGATGACACGCAGGAACGAATCGGTGCGCTCCGCATCACACTCGGTCACACCACGACACGAGCTGAGATCGATGCGCTTCTCGCAGTCTTGCCGAAGTCGATCGCGCAGGCCCGCACCGCGTAGGCGCTGCGATCCGAGGCGCCCTTTTCGAAGTCGGAGGGCCTTGATAGAATCGTGCAAATGAAGATTCTTGCGGCAATGAGCGGTGGCGTTGATTCTGCGGTGGCCGCAGCGCGAGCCGTCGATGAAGGCCATGAAGTCGTTGCGGTGCACTTGGCGTTGAGCCGAATGCCCGGAACGCTCCGAACCGGAGCACGAGGCTGCTGCACGATCGAAGACTCCATGGACGCGCGCCGGGTTGCGGGCCAGCTCGGCATCCCCTTCTATGTGTGGGACTTCTCCGAGCGATTCACCGCAGATGTCGTTGACGACTTCCTCTCCGAATACCAAGCAGGCCGCACGCCCAACCCGTGTCTTCGCTGCAACGAGAAGATCAAGTTCGAAGCACTGCTCGATCGTGCGATCGGTCTTGGCTTCGACAAGGTCGTCACCGGCCACTACGCCGATGTCGTCTCCGGACCGGACGGCCCTGAACTCCATCGCGCCGCGACCTGGACCAAGGACCAGTCCTATGTGCTCGGCGTCTTGAACTCCTGGCAACTCGAGCACTGCATGTTCCCACTCGGCACGACGCCCTCCAAAGAACTCGTTCGCGCCGAGGCCGAGGAGCGCGGCTTCCTGCTCGCGAAGAAGCCGGACAGCCACGACATTTGCTTTATTCCAGACGGCGACACCCGCGGATTCCTTGAGAGCAAGCTCGGCGCAGCGCCGGGCGACGTCGTTGAACGTGACGGCACCAAGGTCGGTTCGCACGACGGTGCGCACGGGTACACCGTTGGTCAGCGCCGCGGACTCCGGATCGGAACGCCCGCGCCGGATGGTCGACCGCGATTCGTACTCGAGGTCCGACCGGTGTCTCGTGAAGTTGTCGTAGGGCCAAAGGAGGCGCTCGCGATCGCGCAGATCGCCGGTACGCGGATGTCCTGGGCTGGCACCCCGCCGACCGAGCTCAACGAAGGGATCGACTGCGAGGTGCAGATTCGTGCCCACGCCGATCCTGTTCCCGCCCACGCCGTGCTCGAGGGCGACGAACTCGTGATCACGCCGAACGAGGCGCTCGTTGGCGTTGCGACCGGGCAGTCTGCAGTGATCTATGTCGGCACGCGCGTGCTCGGCCAGTGCACGATCGACCGCACGGTGAGTGCTGCACCACAACCCGCGTAGGCAGTGTCGGTCGTTCCAGAGACACTGGGGGAGTCAACGAAGGAGCGTGGAGTCAGCATGAGCGAACTGCAACGAGCGAGTGATCGGGCGTCCGAACTCCGCAGTGCAATCGAACAAGCTCGGGTCGATTATTACGAGCGCGAAGCGCAGGTGCTGAGCGATGCGGACTACGATTCGAAAATTCACGAGCTCGAAGCGCTTGAACGCGAATTCCCGGAACTTCAGAGTGAAGATTCGCCGACGCAAAGCGTCGGTGGTCAAGCCTCCGTGCTCTTCTCCCCGGTCGCTCACGCTGAACGCATGTTGAGTCTCGACAATGTGTTCGATCTCGACGAGCTTCGCGAGTGGGCGGCGAAGGCGCAATCCCTCGCGGGCAAGAGCGAGATCGCTTGGCTCTGCGAATTGAAGATCGACGGTCTCGCGCTGAACCTCAGGTACGAGCACGGGATCCTCGTGAGCGCCGCGACCCGCGGCGACGGCCGAACCGGTGAAGACGTCACCGAGAACGCGACGTTGATCCCCGGAATTCCAAAGCAGCTTGCGGGAACCGGGCACCCTTCGATCGTTGAAGTACGTGGCGAGGTCTACTTCACCGTCGAAGCATTCCGTGCGTTGAATGCAAAGCAGGTCGAGGCAGGGGAGCGCGAATTCGCGAATCCGAGAAACGCCGCGAGTGGGTCCCTGCGCCAGAAGGCGCAGGGGAAGAAGGCCGCAGCGAAGGCGCTCATGCACGATCGGCTCAAGGCACTGAGCCTTGCGGTGCACGGCATCGGCGCCTGGGAGAATCCGCCTGTGGCTTCGCAGAGCGAGGTGTACGCGCTCCTGAAAACCTGGGGTCTCCCGATCAGCACGACCTTTTCGGTGGTGTCCTCCGTTGATGAAGTCGTGGCCTATGTCGAGCGCTACGGCCGTGAGCGTCAGACGGTCGCACACGAAATCGATGGCGTCGTTGTCAAGGTCGACGACCTCGCACTCCACGACGAACTCGGTGCGACCAGCCGTGCTCCCCGGTGGGCGATTGCATTCAAATATCCGCCAGAACAGGTCAATACGAAACTGCTCGACATCGTTGTCGGCGTTGGGCGTACCGGTCGGGCAACTCCGTACGGAGTCATGGAACCGGTCAAGGTCGCAGGAAGCGTGGTTCGGCAGGCCACACTGCACAACCAAGACGTCGTACGTTCGAAAGGTGTCCTGATCGGAGACACGATCGTGCTGCGAAAAGCGGGCGACGTGATCCCTGAAATCCTTGGCCCGGTCCCAGAGTTGCGAGACGGCACGGAACGCGCGTTCGAGATGCCGAAGCACTGTCCCGAATGTGGGAGCGAACTTCGAGCAATGAAAGAGGGCGACATCGATCTGCGATGCCCGAACGCGCAGACCTGTCCCGCCCAGGTACGCGGGCGGGTCGAACACATCGGGAGTCGTGGTGGCCTCGACATCGAGGCGCTCGGAGAGGTGACCGCGGCCGCATTGACGCAGCCGAAATTCCCGGCCGAGCCGCCCTTGACCACCGAGGCCGCGCTCTTCGAGCTCACCCTCGACGACCTCATGCCGATCGAAGTGGTCGTGAAAGACGCCGAAACCGGTATCGAAGTGCCAGACGACGACGGCGAGGGCCGGATCCGGACCCCATTCCGTCGAACGACTCTCGTCTACCCACCCGAAGCCGAGGGCCTCACTGCCGCAGAACGTCGTCAGCAGAAGATCACGAAAAATCACCCGCAGGTCGCACCGAGTGCAAACGCACTCAAATTGATCGAGGAACTCGAGCTCGGGAAGACGAAGGACCTTTGGCGTCAACTCGTGTCGCTGAACATCCGGCATGTCGGTCCGGTTGCAGCCCGGGCACTCGCTGACTGGTTCGGCTCGCTTGACGCAATCCGTGCCGCGAGCAGGGAAGAGCTCGCAGAGGTCGAAGGCGTCGGCGGCATCATCGCCGACTCCCTGCTCGAATGGTTCGAGGTCGATTGGCACCAGGAGATTCTCGAGCGGTGGCGGGCGGCAGGGGTCTCCTTCGCGATCCCGGGTCACGCAGGACCGGGAACACAGCGCGACACCGAAGGAGTGCTGCAGGGGCTCACGATCGTGGCGACAGGAGCACTCGACGGTTTCACTCGCGACGGAGCAAAAGAGGCGATCATCGCCGCCGGAGGAAAAGCAGCATCGAGCGTCTCGAAGAAGACGGACTTCGTCGCAGCAGGACCCGGAGCCGGGTCGAAGTTGCAGAAAGCAGAAGACCTCGGGATCCGCGTGCTCGATGCCGGCGAGTTCGCGATTCTGGTGACCGACGGGCCCGACGCGCTCCCGACGAGCGCCTGAACCCTGATGCTCCAAACGCTCGCGGTCCAGGGGTACCGATCAGTTCGTTCGCTCGAACTCGAACTCGCAAACGTCACCTTGATTACTGGTGCGAACGGCACTGGCAAGTCCTCGGTGTACCGTGCACTCCGGCTCCTGGCTGAGTGCGGCTCCGGCAACGTGATCGGCGCACTCGCGAATGAGGGCGGGCTGCCCGCTGCCCGCTGGGCCGGACCCACCTCGATCCCGGGCTCGATTCGCTCGGGGGCACCGTCGAGCGGAGACCCGGCGTCGATTCGCCTCGGGTTCGCGGACGAAGCATTCGGATACGCAATCGATCTCGGCGTTCCCCAGAGCTCAGCAAACACACTCTTCGCGCTCGATCCGGAGATCAAGCAGGAACACATTTTCGTCGGCTCCGTGATCCGACCGGGCTCGATGCTGGTCGAGCGGAAGCGAGCGATCGCGCGGGTCAAAGAGGGCAGCACCTGGAACCACTTCGACTGCTCGCTCATGAGCTACGAGTCGATTCTCGATATGTTCCCTGGCACTGACCAAGCCCCCGAGATCGCACGGGTGCGCAACGCTCTGCGCACTTGGCGTTTCTATGATTCCTTCCGCACGGACATCGGGTCCCCTGCACGGGCACCGCAGGTCGGCACTCGCAGTCCACGCCTCAACGACGACGGCTCGAACCTCGCGGCAGTGCTGCAAACGACGATCGAGAACGGCGATCTCTGGAACGCACGGGGAACCATCGCGGAAGCGCTTTCGGGTTCGACGCTCGACATCACAGAGCAAGGCGGCCGGCTTGCGCTCGGACTTCGGCAGCCCGGAATGCTTCGGTCGCTCGAAGTCCACGAGCTCTCCGACGGAACACTGCAGTTCTTGCTGCTCGTTGCCGCACTGACCGCCGTTGATCGCCCGAGCCTCATCGTTCTGAACGAACCCGAGCGCAGTTTGCATCGTGATGTGCTGCCGGCGCTCGCCGAGCTCATCCGAAGCGCGGCTGAGGATTCGCAGATCATCGTCGTGACGCACGCAGCAGACCTGATCAGACTGCTCGAACGGCAGCGGGGTACCCTGCATCACGAGCTCGTGAAGTCGTCGGGAGAAACGCTCGTCCGCGACCTCGGGGCACTCGAGGGGCCGCCGTGGTCATGGCCGAAACGGTAGCGATGGTGCGTTCGTTCGAACTGTTCCACCAGATTGAGGAGAAGGTATGAAGGCAGTAATTTTGCACGCCGCAGGCGATGTCCAGGTTGAGGAGCGCGAAACGCCAACCGTGCTCGGTCCGAAGGAAGTCGTCGTCAAGGTATCGGCGACCTGTGTCTGTGGCTCCGATCTCTGGAGCTACCGTGGCGACGACGAAGTGACAGCGCCGCGAGCAATCGGTCACGAATTTGTCGGCATCGTCCACGAACTCGGCGACGAAGTGCAAGATCTTGCCGTCGGCGATTTCGTGATCTCACCGTTCTACGGTTGCGACAACGAATGCGCGAACTGTCAGAACGGGGTGAGCAGCGCGTGTCAGAACCTGACCTGGTATGGCTCAAAGGATCGCGATGGTCACGCGCTTGCGGGAGCGCAGGGCGAATACGTGCGAGTTCCCGACGCGAACGGCACACTCGTGCGAGTTCCCGGACAGCCGAGCAAGGAGCAGATTCCAGGTTTGCTCACGCTCGCGGACGTCATGGGTACAGGGCACCACGCCGCAGTGTCGGCGGGAGTGCAAGCCGGTGACACGGTCGTCGTGATCGGTGATGGCGCGGTCGGTCTGTGCGCTGTCATCGCGGCAAAGCGTTTGGGCGCTTCAGAAATCATTGTGATGTCGCGTCACGAGCCTCGACAGGCGCTCGCTCGAACCTTCGGAGCGACGCAGATCCTCGCTGAGCGCGGAGAAGAAGCGGTCGCGGCTGTGCGTGCGCTCACCAATGGTGTTGGCGCGGATCGAGTCCTCGAATGTGTCGGAACCGCAGAAGCCCTGACGCAGGCGGTGCACACGGCTCGACCGGGTGGATCAATCGGTTTCGTCGGTGTCCCACACGGAGACAGCGGCAGCAGCATCGGAGCGATGTTCGGTCGAAACGTTTCGCTCGCTGGCGGAGTCGCACCGGTTCGTGGATACATCGAAGAGCTCCTGCCGGAAGTGCTCGACGGTTCGATCGAGCCGGGTCGCGTGTTCGACCTCGAACTCCCGCTCGAAGAAGCAGCCGAGGCGTACTCGGCAATGGCCGAGCGGCGTGCGATCAAGTCGCTGCTCTGGCCGAGCGCCGCGTAGCGACCACTGCCTGGCCGTGGTCGCATGCGAGGTTGTCTCGGTGGAATCGTCGAGACAACCTCGCGTAGCCTTGAAGCATGAGTGCCGAACCAACCATCGTCGCGACCTCAACGGGATTCGTTCGAGGACGTCGAGTCATGCGAGCTTTTTCACCGGTCGTCCACCATGCGGTCGATCTTTCCGGAGCGACCGGCACCCCAAAGGTGACCTACGTGGGTACGGCACTCGGCGATTGGCCAGACACTGCCGCGCACATTTCTGCGGCAGGACGTGACGCCGGCTTCGATGTGCGTCACCTGGCGCTGTTCCCGATGCCGAACGTCGACGATCTCGAAGAACTCGTCATGACTTCCGATCTGGTCTGGGTTGGCGGTGGCTCTGTGGCAAACCTGCTCGCACTCTGGCGATTGCACGGGCTCGATTCCGTCTTCGAAAAGGCTTGGAATGCCGGGGTCGTACTCGCGGGGGTTTCAGCGGGATCGATCTGCTGGCACAAGGGTGGGACGACCGACTCGTTCGGGCCAGACCTCGACCCGATTACGAACGGGCTCGGATTCCTCCCATTCGACAACGGCGTCCACTACGACAATGAAGCACGCCGACGACCGCTTGTCCACGAATTAGTTGCTGACGGCACGCTCGGAACGACGTACTGCACCGACGACGGTGTTGGCCTCGTGTACCACGGCACCACCCTCACGGAAGCGATCACCGATATCGAGGGCAAGGGCGCGTACGTGGTCCGGGCTGAAGACGGTCGTGCGATTGAAGAGCGGATCGAGCCGAGGTTCTTGGCCGGCCCGAAGCATCGCTGACGCTCTGCATAACGCGCCCACTTAGAACAGTCGGGCTTCCGAACGGGTGCCGATGTTGTTCGCACCGCGTCGAGTGTTGACATGAAGCGCTCGAGCGTGTTGCCCGGGGGTCGATGTCGACCCTGGCAGCAGGTCGTGCGCTGCGAATGCACCGAGCGCTCGCTCCCGCAGCGCCGATTTGTATGCGCGACTTGCGATCGATTGCTTGCCGTAGATCTTCGCGTAGAGGGGAACGAGTTCCGGGTGCTCCCGGTGCAGCCAAGCCGCGAACCACTCTTTCGCGCCGGGCCGGAGATGCAGGGCCGAGTAGAGCGCGCTCGACGCGCCTGCCTGCTTGATCTGCGAGGCCGCCTCCATGAGTTGCGATGCAGAGTCGGTGAGGCCGGGCATCACCGGCATCACGAAAACCGCGCAGGGAATTCCTGCGTCTCGAAGTGCAATGACGGTCGCAAGGCGAGCAGCCGTGCTCGGCGTACCGGGTTCAACGGAGCGTTGGAGCTCCGAATCGAACACGGCGATCGACAAGGAGACGCTGACGGGAACCTCGCGTGCGAGTTGTTGCAGCAACGGGATGTCACGTCGTAACAATGTGCCTTTGGTGAGGACCGAAATGCCGACCCCGTGCGAGGCGAGGGCCCGGAGGATGGGCGGCATGAGCTCGTACTTGCCTTCGGCGCGCTGATACGGATCGGTGTTCGTCCCGAGGTTCACATGACGGACGGCGTGCTTGCCAGTTCGAAGTTCGTGCTCGAGCACCTGGGCGATGTTCGTCTTCACGATGATCTTCGAATCGAAATCGTTGCCGGCGTCGAGGTCGAGGTAGGTGTGGGTATTTCGAGCGAAGCAGTACACGCAGGCGTGCTGGCAACCTCGATAGGGATTGATCGTCCAGGCGCCCGCCATGACTCCATCGTCGCCCGGGACCCGATTCAGTGCACTCTTGGTTGCAACCTCGAGAAAGGTCGCACTGGCGAATTCCGGGGATTGCAACGCGCCGATCAGGGGAGCAGTCTGCTCGAGCCCGTCGAGCGCATTGGAATCTCGTTCCGTGATCGCTTGCTGACTCCACCGCATGTGAGCATTCGAACATATGTTCGAATAAAGCGCAAGATGCGCGCTGCGAACTCGCCGAGAAGTGGGGCTCCGAGTGCGTGCCCGACGGCTCCACGGCGGTGCCCGAAACCGTAGACTAAACAGGTTCGTATCCAGTTTGGAGCCCAATGTCTGAAATTACTCGTGATCAGGTTGTGCATCTTGCGGGCCTGGCTCGTATCGCGCTGACCGATGAAGAAGTCACCACGCTCGCCGCTGACCTCGATGTCATCGTCGATTCCATTGCGAAGGTCTCGGAGGCGGTCGGTGACGACGTCCCTGCGACGAGCCACCCAGTGCCTCTGCAGAACGTGACTCGACCTGACGTCATCGGCGAAACGCTGACGCACGAGCAGGCGTTTGCCGGTGCACCGGACCACGACGGAACCCGGTTCCGTGTGACCGCGATTTTGGGAGAAGAACAGTGACAGATTTGACGCGCCTTGACGCGAACGCGCTCGCAGGCCTGCTGCACACCCGAGAAGTTTCGAGTGTCGAAGCAACGACCGCGCACCTTGACCGGATCCGTGCCGTCGACGGCGACGTGCATGCGTTCTTGCACGTGAACGCTGCGGCGCTCGCCGAAGCGGAGCGCGTCGACACCGCTCGTGCAAACGGCGAGGAGCTCCATGAGCTCGCCGGCGTCCCGATTGCAATCAAGGACGTGCTTTGCACGCAGGGAATGCCATCGACCGCTGGGTCCGCGATCCTTGACGGCTGGATCCCGCCGTACGACGCAACGCCTGTGGTGAAGCTGAAGCAGGCGGGCATGGTCGCGCTCGGCAAGACCAACATGGACGAATTCGCGATGGGCTCCAGCACTGAGCATTCAGCCTTCGGTCCAACCCACAACCCTTGGGACCTCGAACGGATTCCTGGCGGTTCCGGTGGTGGCTCCGCGGCCGCGGTCGCGGCGTTCGAAGCCCCGATCGCGCTTGGAAGCGATACGGGCGGATCGATCCGTCAGCCCGCTGCGGTCACCGGCACGGTCGGCGTCAAGCCGACCTACGGCGGTGTCAGCCGCTATGGGGCGATCGCGCTTGCTTCGAGCCTCGACCAGGTCGGACCGGTTTCTCGAACCGTGCTCGACTCCGCCCTCCTGCACGATGTCATCGGCGGGCACGATCCACGAGACTCGACCTCACTCCGCGAGGAATGGCCATCGTTCGCAGCGGCTGCGCGCGAGGGTGCGAAGACGGGTTCTCTGCGAGGAACGACGGTTGGCGTCATTCGTGAGCTCGATGGTGACGGCATCGCGAGCGATGTTGCAGACCGCTTCCGCAAGACCGTCGAGATTCTGACAAAGGCTGGTGCCGAGGTCGTCGAGGTCAGCGCTCCGAGCTTCGAGTACGCGGTTGCCGCCTACTACTTGATTCTTCCGGCCGAGGCCTCGAGCAACCTGGCGCGCTTCGACTCCGTTCGATTCGGCCGACGGGTCGAGACACCAGGACAGTCGGTTGAACAGGTCATGTCCGCGAGCCGCGAGGCCGGATTCGGCCCCGAGGTGAAACGCCGAATCATTCTCGGCACGTACGCGCTGAGCGCGGGCTACTACGACGCCTACTATGGCAGCGCACAGAAGGTTCGGACGCTGATCCAGCGAGACTTCGACGCGGCGTTCGCGAAGGCTGACATCCTGATCAGTCCCGCCGCACCGACCACTGCTTTCAAAATCGGCGAGAAGGTCAACGACCCCCTCGCGATGTACATCAACGACATCACGACGATTCCGGCGAACCTTGCGGGAATTCCTGGAATGTCACTGCCGATGGGGCTCGGAGACGATGGACTGCCCGTCGGTCTCCAACTGCTCGCACCGCTTCGCGAGGATGTCCGGTTGTACAGCGCCGGTGCGACGATCGAAGCGCTCTTGAACGAACAGTGGGGCGGATCGCTCGCCCTGCAGGCACCCGAACTCGCTGGAGGAGCACGATGAAAGACCAGTTGATGGACTTCGACAAGGCGCTCGAACTCTTTGAGCCGGTGCTCGGATTCGAAGTGCACGTCGAGCTCTCGACCAAGACGAAGATGTTCTCAGATGCCCCGAACAACTTCGGCGCAGAACCGAACACGAACATCACGCCGCTCTGCCTCGGCCTTCCGGGCAGCTTGCCCGTCGTCAACGAGCAAGCGATCCGGTACTCGATCTCGCTCGGTCTTGCACTCGGGTGCTCGATTGCGGAGTCGAGCCGTTTCGCCCGGAAGAACTACTTCTACCCGGATCTCCCGAAGAACTACCAGATCTCGCAGTACGACGAGCCGATTGCGTTCGATGGCAGTGTCGAGGTGGAGATCGCCGGGGGGCGTTCCTTCACTATCCCGATCGAGCGCGCGCACATGGAGGAAGACGCCGGCAAACTGACGCACCTCGGGGGAGCGACCGGTCGAATTCAGGGCGCGTCCTCCTCGTTGGTTGATTACAACCGTGCGGGTGTACCTCTCGTCGAGATCGTGACGCGACCAATCTTCGGTGCTGAACACGATGCTCCAGAACTCGCGAAAGCCTATGTCGCTTTGATTCGCGACATTGTGATCGCGCTCGGCATCTCCGACGCGAAGATGGAGCGCGGCAACCTTCGTTGCGACGCGAACGTGTCACTGCGCCCGCGCGGCCAAGAGAAACTCGGCACGCGCACTGAAACGAAGAACGTCAACAGCCTGCGCTCGGTCGAGCGCGCGGTTCGCTACGAGATCCAGCGGCAGGCCGCGATCTTGCACGACGGCGGGACGATCACCCAGGAGACGCGTCACTGGCATGAAGACACGGGGTCGACAAGCCCGGGTCGACCGAAGTCAGACGCTGATGACTACCGCTACTTTCCAGAGCCAGACCTGCTCCCGGTTGTCCCGAGCGCAGAACTCATCGAGGAACTCCGGGCGGCGCTCCCAGAGCAGCCCGCAGTTCGTCGGAAGCGATTGCAGGGGGAGTGGGGGTTCACGGACCTCGAGTTCCAGGACGTCGTCAACAGTGGTTTGCTCCTGACGATCACGCAAACCGTCGAGGCGGGTGCGGCTCCGCAGTCAGCGCGAAAGTGGTGGACCGGCGAGATCGCGCGACTTGCGAATGTGCAGGGTGTCGATGCGGATTCACTCGTGACCCCGGCGCAGGTTGCAGAGTTGCAGTCCCTTATTGATGCCGGCACGTTGAATGACCGACTCGCCCGGGAAGTTCTCGGGTTTGTGATCGCCGGCGAGGGCTCGCCGAGTGAAATTGTTGAATCTCGTGGCCTTGCGGTTGTGAGCGATGAGGGAGCGCTCATCGCTGCCGTCGATGAGGCACTTGCCGCGCAACCCGATGTTCTCGCGAAAATTCGCGACGGAAAAGTGCAGGCTGCAGGTGCAGTAATTGGTGCGGTTATGAAAGCAATGCGAGGCACTGCAGATGCCGCTCGAGTGCGGGAGATCGTTTTAGCTCGCGCCGTGGAGTAGGCTGTACCCCGCTCAATGAATAGGAGGAGTACATCATGGGTTTTATTGTCTTTCTGATTTTTGGTCTGATTGCAGGAGCACTCGCGAAGTTGATTCTCCCGGGTAAGCAGAGCGGCGGCTGGATTGCCACTCTTCTGCTCGGAGTCATCGGAGCGATGGTCGGTGGTTGGATCGCTGGTCTCATGGGCCAAGACGTATACAACTCGTTCTGGTCACCGCTTGGATGGCTGTATGCCATTGGTGGTTCGATTATTGTTCTCGCTATTTGGGGCGCAATTACTCGTAACCGGGGCAAGGGCACAGCTGCGTAAGTAGTTCGTGAACAGGAAAGGGGCGGCCTTCGGCCGTCCCTTTTCTTTTTTGCATTCCTCGAGAAATCCGCCAAATATTCCTGAGGAATTTCATTCACGAGACTTTTGGTAACACCAGCGCGTGAGCAGTCGTTTCGATTCGAACCTGAGCCTGCGTTACGCTCGCTGAGTGCGAATGAACTGGGACGAATGGGGCGGCGACGTACTGTCTCCGCAGGCGCAAAACGCTCGCCTCGAACAGGCACGGCTCAAGGAAGTCCCGATTCGGAAGGGCCTCGTCGTCGAGGTGGTTGATGGCTTCGTTGGCGAGATCGTCGGCTTCGAACAGGGCAACATCGTGTTGGAAGACCGCAAACGAAAGCGGAGGCTGTTCCCGCTCGGTGGCGGCTACCTCATCGAGGGAGTACCAGTCGTCCTCGTCAAACCAGCACCGAAGCAGGCTGCTGCGGCTCGAACTGCCTCCGGATCCCGTGCAACCACGAACGATCGCGCGAGAATCGCCGCCGCGAGCAGGATCTTCGTGGAGGGCTTGCACGATGCCGAACTCGTCGAGAAGGTCTGGGGCCACGACCTCCGCGCTGAAGGCGTTGTCGTTGAACCGTTGCACGGTGTCGACGACCTTCCTTCGATCGTCGCCGAATTCGCGCCAGAGCGCTCCTCACGACTCGGTATCCTCGTGGACCACCTCGTGCCTGGCTCGAAAGAATCGAGAATCGCAGAAGCGGTTGCTCGCGGGCCCCACGGTGCAAACGTTCTCGTGGTCGGACACCCCTACGTCGACATTTGGCAAGCAGTGAAGCCTTCGCGGTTGGGGCTTCAGGAGTGGCCGACCATTCCGCGCTCGATCGAGTGGAAGCGCGGCATCCTGCAACACCTGGGTTGGCCCTCTGCGGAGCAGGCCGACATCGCAGACGGTTGGAAAAGAATCCTTGCGCGAGTGCGCGATTGGAACGATCTCGAACCCGCGCTGCTTGGCAGGGTGGAGCAACTGATCGACTTCGTCACGGAGCCGGTAGAGTAGAGCCGTACAAACCACGGGAGTCCGGTGAACCGGGCTGAGAGGAAGACTCAAAGTCTTCGACCGTCGAACCTGATCTGGATCATGCCAGCGCAGGGAGGACACTCACCCGTGCCATTTCTTTCGGAAGGCACAGCTATGACCGCAACACGTTCAACTTCTCCATCCCCCGCACGCTCGAGTGCACCGAACCTGCGATGGCGGGTGATCGACATCGTCACCGCCGCCGTGCTCGGCGTTGCAACCGGCCTGATCTTCGCGGGCTGGAATGTCGTCGGCTATGCCTGGTTCAAGGTGCTCGACGCCGGGACACCAGGCTTCGGAGGTCTTGCAGTCGGGATCTGGCTGCTCGGCGGCGTCCTTGGTGGACTCATCATTCGCAAGCCCGGGGCAGCGCTCTTCGTTGAACTGCTGGCAGCGATGGTCTCGACCTTGCTGGGAAGTCAATGGAGTATCGAAACGGTTTATTCGGGAGTGGCGCAGGGCCTCGGTGCTGAGCTCATTTTCGCCATCTTCATGTATCGCCGATTCGGCGTCGTCATCGCAATGCTCTCTGGTGTTGGTGCGGCGGTCGCAGCCTGGACGCTCGAACTCTTCCTTTCGGCCAACATTGCAAAGGGCGCCGAATTCTTGGCGATCTACCTCGGCTCGCTCGTCGTGTCCGGCGCGATTCTCGCTGGACTCGTCGGCTGGTTGCTCACACGAGCGCTTGCCGCGACCGGCGCGCTGAACCGTTTCGCTGCAGGACGCGAGTCACGTCAGTCCTGATGACTGGATTCAAGGTTGAGGCCCGCGATTGGAGTTGGCGGCACGCTGCTCGCCGCACTCCTGCGATCGCGGGGCTCGACTTTGAGATTGCGGCGGGGGAGCGGGTGTTGTTGCTCGGCCCTTCCGGGGCAGGCAAATCGACCCTCCTTGCAGCGCTTGCGGGAGTGCTGGGCGGAGCTGACGAGGGCGATGAGTCCGGCGAACTTCGAGTCAACGGTCTCGATCCGAGCACCAGTCGCGGGCTGAGCGGGCTTGTGCTGCAAGACCCCGAGTCGAACACGATCATGGAGCGTCTCGGTGATGACGTCGCATTCGGGTGCGAAAACCTTGCGCTCGACCGCGAAGAAATCTGGCACCGGGTCGCGCGAGCACTCGAGGACGTCGGGCTCGACTACGACCTGCAGCGAAGTACCTCCGCGCTTTCAGGAGGGGAACGCCAACGTCTTGCACTCGCGGGCGTTCTTGCGATGCGACCTGGGCTGTTGCTCCTGGACGAACCCACCGCGAACCTCGACCCGGAGGGAACCCGTCAAGTTCGCGACGCCGTCGACCGAGTCGTGCGGGAAACCGGCGCCACGCTGGTTGTCGTCGAGCACCGCGTGGAGACTTGGCTTCCGTGCATTGATCGCGTCATCGTGCTGGAGCCAGGTGGTGGCGTGCTCTCCAGTGGGACCCCGGAAGCCGTGCTCGGGACGCATGGCAACGATCTCGCCGAGCGGGGAGTGTGGGTGCCAGGGCATCCGATCGAGATCGCTCGCGAACCACGCGCTGGAGCATCGCTCCTCTCCGGGCATGCACTGGCGACGACTCGCGGATCCGCTCGCGATTCTCTGCCAGAACTGCACTTTCGGGCTGGAGAATCGAGCGTCATCACCGGTTCGAACGGGGCGGGCAAGACGACGCTCGCGCACACGCTCGCAGGTTTGCTGGAGCCCCGCTCTGGTGCGGTCGTCGCGAGTCCCTCGCTTGCCTCTGGCGCGGGGCCAAACCCGATGCGTTGGCGAAGTAAGCAACTGCTCACGAGAATCGGCACGGTCTTCCAGCAACCCGAGCATCAATTCGTCGCTGCCTCGGTCCTCCAGGAATTGATGGTCGGCCCGAAGGCAGCAGGGCAGCCGCTCCAAACACAGCGAGCGACAGCGGACCGTCTCCTCAGTAGCCTTCGCCTCGACCATCTTGCGAACGCAAACCCGTTCACGCTTTCGGGTGGGGAAAAGCGCAGACTCACGGTTGGCGCGGTGCTCGCGAGTGCCCCGCAGCTGATCGTGCTCGACGAACCGACGTTCGGTCAGGACCGAACAACCTGGCGGGAACTCGTGCTCCTGATTGCAGGCTTGGTCGACGAAGGACGATCCGTGCTCTCGATCACGCACGATCCCGATGTCGTGCGAATTCTCGGAGACCAGGTCATCGACCTCGATGCAGGTGTCCGGTGACCGAACCGCAACCAGGATTCCTCGCAAAAGTAAACCCGGTGACGCCGTTCGCCGCGGCGATCCTCTACTCGCTTCCGATGCTCACGACGATCGATCGCGTGAGTGCGCTCGTCGCGCTCGGCATCTGGCTCATCGTGTTTTTCGCTCTCGGGGTCGGTCCTCGCACGATCGTGCGCCGCTCGTGGCCGTTGTTCATCGCGGCACCGCTTTCGGCCGTCAGCATGTTGCTCTACGCAGAACCCGGCGGCCAGGAGTATGCAGGATTCTGGCTCGCAAGAATCACCGACAACTCGATCGAACTGGCCATTGCTGTTGGAGTTCGGGTGCTCGCCATCGGAGTTCCAACGCTCGTGCTCCTCGTCGGAGTCGATCCGACCAGGCTCGCCGATGGGCTCGCGCAGGTCGCAAAATTGCCCGAACGCTTTGTGCTCGGAGCACTCGCCGGAATTCGGTTGTTCTCGGTGTTCAGCGAAGACTGGAAATCGATGGCGCGGGCTCGGCGTGCTCGCGGGCTCGGCGATTCGGGCGTCGTGCGCAGATTCTTTACAATGGCATTCGCCTTGTTGGTGCTCGCGATCCGTCGTGGAGGATCGCTCGCCACGGCAATGGAAGCTCGAGGATTTGGCGCCGGGCCTCGCACCTGGGCCCGGGCGTCGACACTGACGTGGCGCGACACCGTTGCGATTTTCGGCACAGTCGCGATCGCAGCGATCGCAATCGGCATCGCGATCGTTCTCGGTTCCTATCGCTTGGTGGGAACGTGATCGAGAGGAGGAACATGACTGAGTCCGTGGACCATGTTGAGACGAACGACCAGCCCATGATCACCCTGATCGACGGTCGCTCGGGTTCCGGGAAGACCTCATTCGCCGAGCTGATCGCGCACCGACTCGATGCACAGATCGTGCACATGGATGATCTCTATCTTGGCTGGGATGGCTTGCAAGCAGGCAGCGACTATGCGCACGAGCACGTGTTGGTTCCGCTGTCAGAGGGCAACGACGCTCGGTGGCAGCGTTGGGATTGGGCGTCCGGCGAGCGGGCTGAATGGCAGAGGCACCCCGCCGGCACGCCACTCATCCTCGAAGGCTGCGGATCGCTCTCCCGAGCAAACCACGCACTCGCGGAACGATCATTCTGGCTTGAGGCTCCAGAGTCCGTCAGACATCGCAGGATTCTGCTTCGCGACGGCGACGACTCGTGGTGGGAGGGCTGGAAAGCGCAAGAGACCGAGTTCTACGACCGCGAACGATCCGCATCACTTCCCGGCGTGCGGCGTGCGGTCGACGAAGAGAGTGCACCACCCGAGTTCGGCGCGTTCAGAACCTTCTAGGCCCAGCCGAGCTCGTGCAACTGCGCATCATCGATGCCGTAGAAATGAGCGATCTCGTGGACGAGCGTCGTATGCACCTCGGCGCGCAAGTCCTCGAGCGTTGCACACGCGGCGATATGAGCTTGTCGAAAGATGATGATCCGGTCGGGGAGTTCGCCGAAGCCGTACTGCCCGCGATCGGTGAGCGCCACTCCCTCGTAGAGCCCAAACAGAGACTCGCCATTCTCGGGAGCGTCCTCGCACACGAAGATCAAATTCTCGAGGCCGTCGATCATTTCGTCGGGGAGCGCATCGAGCTCGTCGGTCACGAGCGTTTCGAAGTCACTCATGGAGAGTTCGAGCGGCTTTACCTCGTTGTCGGCATTCGGTTCGGACGCCGAATCCGCGTCGCCTACCGAATCCACTTCGGGCTCAAGCGGATCCAGTGGTCCACTGCCAGTCATGATCGCCGTCCTTCCGGTCATGGTCCGAGCCTCTATTGTGCTCGCGGGATCCGGACGAGTCCGACAATCATCGCAACAATCATGAGCACCACGCCAGCCACGCTGAGCAGCGACGCATAGGGAACAAAGTATGCGAGGCCGATACCGAGGAAGACGATGCTGGAACAGGCGCTCATCCACACGATCACCCGTTCGCCTTCACGGTAGAGATCTTGCGCGTTGTCCTCGGTGAAGCGGACCGGAAAGTTCATGTACTGCGGTTTCGCTGAGACCCAGGTCAAGAGGACAGAAACCCCGAGCATCACAAGCGCCAAGATCAGGACGGACCACGTGTCGCCGTATGCGTCCGGCTGGCCGAGCACATTGAAATGGACGGGCACACGCTCCGGGGCGAATGGCAGCCAGAGCAGCAAGCCGAGAGCGATCGTGATTGAGACCAGGAGCGAAACTCGCCGGATGAGCGCCGTTGTGCGACCGGTCGTGAAGTCGGGCTCGGGTCGTTTGCTTCGAGAGGTCGGACTCACTGCGCTCCAATTCGCCAGTTCGGACTCGGAGAAACGAAAAAGGTACGAGCGGAACGCTCGTACCTTTTTCACATGGGGTGAGTAACGGGGCTTGAACCCGCGACCTCCTAGACCACAACCAGGCGCTCTACCAACTGAGCTATACCCACCATGCTGCAAGAAGCAACTCAGCGATCCTATTACAAATTTCGCTGGAGTTTTTTCACTTACAGGGATTCGGACGACGACGAGGGCCCGTCACCATTGATTTTCTGCGAAAAATCAGCCACAACGGCTGCCGAAATTGTTTTTGCTTCGTCGCTCGAGACACCCGGTTCGGCGGTGAACACTGCACGACGGTAGTACTGCAACTCGCGAATCGATTCGAGGATGTCGGCGAGGGCACGGTGACCGCCGTCCTTCGACGGTGCGTTGAAGTAGGCCCGCGGGAACCAGCGCTTCGCGAGTTCCTTGATGCTCGATACATCGATCGCCCGGTAGTGCAAGTGTGCGTCGATCGCGGGCATTTGGGCCGCCAGGAACATGCGGTCGGTGCCGATCGTGTTGCCGGCGATCGGAGCCGTGCCGGCGTCCGGGACGAACTTCGTAATGTAGTCGAGGACCTGGAGCTCTGCCTCTGCTCGTTGCAACCCGCCCGCAAACTCCTGATCGAGGCCGCTGCTGGCGTGCATGTTGCGAACGAAGTCGTCCATCTGATCGAGGGCTGCGGCACTCGGCTGCACCACCACGGCGAATCCTGGATCGAGCACATTGAGTTCGAAATCGGTGATCACCACCGCAACTTCGACGAGCTCATCGACCTGAGGGTCGAGCCCGGTCATTTCGCAATCAATCCAGACAAGACGGTCGAGAGAAGCCATGCACCGATTCTAATCGGGCAGAGGAGTCCGGTTCTCAACCGTCATACAGTGCAGGAAATCCTCCGATCGCACGGGAGCCTCGGTACGGTGAGGAGATGAGCGAGCGAGCAACTTCGAAGGACACACGATCCTTGAATTTTTCGAGCCAAGCGGTCCATGCGGGAAATCCCGTCGATGCAGGCAGTGGCGCAATTCGTCAGCCGATCGTCATGGCGAACTCGTACCTGCTGCCGGAGGACCCTTCGCAGATCAGTTGGTCTGGCACCGATGTGCCGCTGTACACGCGCAACTCTGGTGCGAATCAGCTGGCCTTGCAAGACAAACTCGCTGTGCTCGAAGGGGGCGAGTCCGCGATCGCACTCGCGTCCGGGGTGGCGGCGCTGCATGCGGTGTTCTTCTCGCACCTTCGTTCCGGAGATCACGTCGTGGTGGCCGACGCGACCTACGAGGCAACTTGGCGGCTGTTCTCTGAGCTCCTGCCGAACAAGTACGGCATCACTGCAACGTTCGTGGACATCACTGACCACGATGCAGTTGCCGCCGCCTTCACCTCGGCGACAAAGCTTCTCGTGACCGAGGTCATTGCGAACCCGACGACAACGGTCGCCCATATTCCTGCGCTCGCCAGGATCGCACACGAGCGCGGTGCGCTGTTGGTCGTTGATTCAACGTTCACGCCGCCTCCGCTCTACCGCCCGCTCGAGCACGGCGCAGACCTTGTCGTGCATTCGCTGACCAAGTTCATCAATGGTCACGGAGATGCCATGGGAGGGGCCGTGATCGGTAGTGACGCGCTACTCGCTCCCATTCGCGAGGACGCGATGGTTGACGTCGGCGGTGTCATCTCACCGTTCAATGCGTGGTTGATCGCACGTGGTGCGGTCACGCTGCCGCTCCGGTTACCCCAGCATCTCCGGTCCGCCGATCGAATCGCTGCCTGGCTCGAATCACGTGACGAGGTCGCCTACGTCGCGCATCCGTCTCTGGAATCGCACCCGCAGCACGAGGTCGCCGCCGAGCTCTTCAACGGAGCCGGCTCCGGCGCCGTGCTCGCCTTCGCGCTCGATGGTCCGCCCGAATTGCAGAATGCCTTTGTCGCGAAACTCAGGCTCATCACCTCGGCGGTGTCGCTCGGGCACGACGAGACACTGATCGTCCACGTTGGCACCGAGGGGCCACGGGTCGCTGCGTATCCGTCGCCCTTCCGGGAGTTCGGGCACCTGCGGCTTTCGGTCGGTCTTGAGGATGCGGAAGATCTCATCGCAGACCTCGAACAAGCGTTTGCAGCCGTGCGGAATTCAATTCGCTGAGATCCCGGGACGGATCGCGCACCGGGCGCATCTGGAGGCGTACGTCGCAGGGATGACGATGGCTCAGAAACCTGCGTCTTTCGGTCGACGCGAAGGGGAGCCCTCGGCTGCTGAACTGTGTTCATGAGCACATTTCGAGCAAAGCAACTTCGAGTAAAGCAACCGGGCGAGACGCCAGTTCTCGTCGTTCTCGCAATCGTCGTCGTCGTCGTTTGCGCGCTCGTGATCTTCGGCGCGATCAACCTGCCAGAAGCCCAGAACGTCGCGTCGATCGCAGCCAACTGAGCGAGAGGACTTCGCTCAGCAGGACCCCCGGCTCTCGCGATGCACGGCGGAACGTGAAGAACGGCATACAATCGTTCGGAGGCCCCCGTAGCTCAGGGGATAGAGCAGCGGCCTTCTAATCCGCTTGTCGCAGGTTCGAATCCTGCCGGGGGCACTCACAACTTCGCGGTGATCACGCGTCGCGCGTCGAGCGAGAACCCCGCGCGAGCCTGGTTATGATTCGCTCGTGCCAACACCATTGCTCGCATCATCACTTCGTCGCCTTCGTTCGTTCGGGCGTGCACCCCGCATCATGGGAATCGATGTCGCGCGCGGCCTCGCCGTGATCGGCATGATCGGCGCGCACATTGGTGTCACCGAAGCCTTCGAATGGGCACGGATTGAGACGTGGACCGATCTTGTCCATGGCCGATCCTCGATCTTGTTCGCGATCGTCGCCGGAATCTCGGTCGCGATTCTTTCTCGCGGCGCTCGCGAACTTCCCCTCGAAGATCTCCGAACACTGCGTTTACGGTTTCTCGGCCGAGGCGTTGCGGTATTCGCGATCGGACTGTTCCTCGAATTCCTGAACACCGGGGTCGCGGTAATCCTCACCTTCTACGGGATCGTGTTCGTGATCGCGATTCCTTTGCTGCAGCTCAGTCGTCGGCAGCTCGCGCTCGCCGCGATCTTCATGGCTCTGCTCGGCCCGTTGCTCCTTGGAACGCTCCGAGTGCTCAGCCAGTACGCGAGCGGACCGGGGCTTGATCTCGTCGTAACCGGGACCTATCCGATCACTGTGTGGATCTGCTTCCTGTTCTTTGGCATGTGGATTGGTCGAGGCAACCTCGAAAGCCGCTCCTTCGCAGCCAAGCTCCTCGTGTTCGGTGTTGTCGTGTCGGCGACGGGCTACGGACTCGGTGCTCTCGCGCATGCGCAGGAGCGATACTCCGAAGGCGTAGACAGCAGCGTCTCGTGGTCGAACAGCAGTCCTGGAAGCTCCGGATCAGGCGGCAGTGTGACGACGATCGTGCCCGGTGACGAGGTCGACCTCGATGGCCTCGTCTGCGAACGTTACGAGGACGATTGGGTGACGTGCTACCCGGAGGGCGACTACGTTCCGATCGATGAGGAACCCGGTGCAGAGGGGGAGTATCCGGGCTACTGGGAGACCGTGATGAACAGCGACCCGGGATCTCAAATTTGGGACGGAGTGATCGCAGACACGCCGCATTCAGGAGGAACGCTCGAGATCCTCGGATCCGGTGGCTTTGGGACGGCGATCATCGCTCTGTGCCTGCTCATCGCGCGTCCGCTTCGATATGTGCTCTTCCCAATTGCGGCGCTCGGATCGATGCCCTTGAGTGCGTACTCGGTGCATGTCGTTGCGATCCTCTTCCTTGCAGGCTCCGCTGGCTCCGCGGAGACCAACACCATCTGGATCGCGCTCACTGCTGCACTGCTTGTCGGATCAACCCTCTGGGTTGTTTTGCTCGGCCGCGGTCCGCTTGAGAGTTTGACCGCATGGACGTCGCGACGCTTCGCGAATGGGCCGAGGTCGATTCGAGCGCACTCCGTAGAGACCATGCCGACGAGCGAAGCGTTCCCCGAACCTGCGGAGTCGACCCACCCGGATCGAATCTAAGGCCCGCGCTTTTCAGGGTTTTGGGGTGTGCAGGATTGATCACAGGAGTGGCCACTATGCTCGCACCAGTATTGACGCGATGCGAATGGTGTGAGGAGCACACGTGATTGCTGCTGGTTCTGAAGAGTCCCTCACTGGTGTTGCGGCCTGGGCTGTGAACCTCATGGAGGTGATCGGAGCGCCAGGCGCAGGGATCGCCATCGCAGTCGAGAACCTGTGGCCGCCGATTCCGAGCGAAGTCATTCTGCCCTTGGCAGGCTTCGCCGCCTCGCAGGGCACATTCACGATCGCAGAGGCGCTGATCTGGACGACCGCGGGTTCGCTCATCGGAGCGATGGTGCTCTATTTCCTCGGGCGACTGCTCGGCCACGATCGACTCGTGCGCGTTGCCGAACGCTTGCCGCTCGTGAATGCGAGCGACATCGACAAGACGACGGCTTGGTTTCGCCGTCACGGGGCCAAGGCGGTTTTTTTCGGCCGGATGCTTCCCGTGTTTCGTAGTCTGATCTCGATTCCCGCGGGCATCGAGAAGATGCCGTTCCTGCAGTTCACACTGCTGACGTTGCTCGGGAGCGCGATCTGGAACACGATTTTCGTCCTGTGCGGATTCCTTCTGGGCAACAATTGGCACATCGTCGGGCCGTACGCGGATGTCCTGCAATATGTGGTTATTGGGCTCGTGGTCGTCGTCATCGGCTGGTGGGTCGTAAAAAGATTAATTGAAAATCGAAATATTCGGAATAACTCTGCAACGTCGTGAGTTCACCTCACTGAACTTGCTGAACGAGGCGTTCGGCACCAACCGAAAAGGACCATGATGGCTTTGAACATTCCCGGCTACGTTGCTGGCACCTACGAAATCGATGCTTCCCACTCGAGTGTCGGATTCTCAATCCGTCACATGATGGTTGCCAAGGTTCGCGGAGAATTCACCGATGTCAGCGGCACCATCGTGCTCGCAGAAGACCCAGCTGCATCGAGCATCGACGCGAAGATCGATCCTGCGACCATCGCGACTCGCAACGCAGACCGCGACGCGCACCTGCGCTCCGGCGACTTCTTCGCAACTGATGAGCACCCGGAGTGGAGCTTCACGGGCAAGGGAATCCGCGAGCACAACGGCGACCTGCTGCTCGATGGTGAACTGCAGATGCGCGGCATCACTAAGCCCGTCACCTTCGAACTCGAATTCGGTGGCATCGGCCCAGACGTGTACGGCAACACCCGTGCAGGTGCCAGTGCAAAGGCACGCATCAAGCGTGGCGACTTCGACATCACCTTCAACCAGGCACTTGAGGGTGGCGGAGTGATGCTGAGCGACGACGTCGACGTCGACATCGAGATCTCAGCGGTCAAGCAGTAACGTCCGCTTTCTATAGAACGGTGGCGCAGAGATAGCTCTGCGCCACCGTTTTGTCTGCGCGAACTTCGTCGTGCGACGGCGTCGCTAGTTCATGCGAAAGCAGTTGATCGCGTCGTCGATTGACCAGAATTCGCCAAGCGCGACAAAGCGTTGGTTTCTCGGCATCAACCGTTTTGCTGCAAAACGCTCGCCGTCCACGCTCGTGCTTCGACTGATGTAGCCGAGAATTTCACCGCTGGGTCGAGTGATGCGCCAGAGCTCGTCGTTGACCTGCAACATCGAGATGCCGAAGTGTTTTGGAAGAAACGCAGTGATGGTCATGATGTTCCTTTCGCAGCTGGCCCTGATTGTGTTCGCTTGTGACGAAGGTAGTGCGAACCACCGACATTCCAGGCGTAGGCTCAAGTCATGGCTTCAGTAGTAGTTGCAGGTGGATGTTTTTGGTGTCTCGACGCGGCATATCGCGTGGTCGAAGGTGTGACCGACGTGGTCTCCGGATACGCGGGCGGGTCGCTCCCGAATCCGAGCTACGAGCAGGTGTGCACCGGCGCAACAGGGCATGCAGAAGTCGTACGCGTCGAATTCGATGAGAACGTGCTTCCCGTTGAAGTCGTGCTCGACATGTTCTTCACGATGCACGACCCGACACAGCTCAACCGTCAGGGCAATGATGTCGGCACTCAGTACCGTTCTGCGATGTTCCCGCAAGACGCGGAGCAGTTGGTGCAGTTCGAGGCTGCAATCGCGCGAGCGAGCGACTGGTGGCCGGGGGAGATCGTCACCACGATCGAACCGCTCGGCGAGTTCTTCGAGGCCGAGGACTATCACCAGGACTTCTTTGCGAAGAACCCGGGCCAGGGGTATTGCCTTGCGGTCGCAGTTCCGAAGGTGAACAAGATCCGCGCATCCTTTGCGCAGTATCTGCGGTCTTAGACACTCCTTCGCAACCGCCAGAGTTTCTGCACAGTCGTCCCGACACACGAGTTTTCGGGACGACTGCTGCACGTTCGGGATGCATGCTCCGAGTCAGACATTGTCAGCCGCATGACAGAACACATCACCGTCGTCGGAATTCTCGCGAAAGACCCGCAGCACGTCGTCACCGCCACTGGCCTCGAAATCACGAACCTGCGTCTTGCCGCAACGCAGCGCAAGTTCGACCGAGAACAGGGTCGCTGGGTCGACGATTCGACCAATTGGTACAACGTGGCGGTGTTTCGCAGGCTCGCAAAGCACGCTCAGCATTCCTTCCACAAGGGCGATCCGATCATCGTGACCGGAAAGCTCAGGGTTCGCGAGTGGCGCGATGGCGAAAAGTTCGGGCGCGACGTCGAGATCGAAGCCGAGGCGCTGGGCCACAGCCTCCAGTTCGGAACCTCAGTGTTCACTCGTGCGCACGCTGCTCCAATCCGCAGTACGCCTCCCGGCGATCACTCCGGCGAGCCGAGCGTGAGTTGGTCGAGCGAGCGGCCTGCCGCCCTCGCTGACCTCGAACCCGAAGAGGCTCCGCTTCCGTTCTGAATCTTCCCGCCTCGTGCCCTCGGGCTCCGGTACGGGGCGGGAACCTCTCCTACACTGAAGAGCACGCAGCAGGATCACGGCAAAGGAGATCGCGTTGGGAACGATGCAGTCGAGTCACCAGAAATCCTTCGTCGTGCGCGGCGCCCTCGCCTTCGCGTCAATGCTCGTGCTCGCGGGTTGCTCAGGCGTGGAGCCTTCTCCGAGCCCCACACCGTCGTCGGCCTCGACCGTTCCAGTCGAGGCCGATCCGATTCTCGTCCCAGAGGGAAGCGCTGAGGAAAACCTGCCGTATTTCTCGATGGTGTTGAACGAAGCGAGAGAGCGCGGTGCCGGCTCAGTCCCCGAACTGATCGATGCACTCAGCGAGGCCGGATTCGACCGTTCGGCAATGGAAATGACTGATCTCCTCGATAGCGTCGGTGCTCCAGCGACCAACGTCGAATTCTCCGTCCGGTGGGCAGATGCGTGCCTGCTCGGACAGTTCGGCGGCGACCGTCTTCGTATCTCCACAGCGCCATTGCTATCGCAGGGGACGTGTCTCATCGGGAGCACCGCGCCGATAGACTGAGCGCATGGCCGAATACATTTATTCAATGGTGCGCGCCCGCAAAGCGGTCGGCGACAAAGTTATCCTCGATGACGTCACAATGGCATTTCTGCCGGGTGCGAAGATCGGTGTGGTTGGCCCAAACGGTGCCGGTAAGTCCACGATCCTGAAGATCATGGCGGGCCTTGACACCCCGAGTAACGGTGAGGCAAAGCTCAGCCCCGGCTACTCGGTGGGCATGCTCGCCCAGGAGCCAAAGCTCGACGAGTCGAAAACCGTGCTCGAGAACGTCCAAGAAGCCTTCGGTGAGACGAAAGTCAAGATCGATCGGTTCAACCAGATCTCCGCGGAACTGGCAGAACCAGACGCAGACTTCGATGCGCTTCTCGCTGAGATGGGCACGCTCCAGGAAGAGATCGACGCCCTCGATGCCTGGGACCTCGATTCACAGCTCGAGCAGGCCATGGACGCGCTCCGCTGCCCTCCGGGTGATTGGCCGGTGACCAACCTCTCGGGTGGAGAGCGCCGTCGCGTGGCATTGTGCAAGCTCCTTCTCGAAAAGCCAGACCTCCTGCTCCTCGACGAGCCCACGAACCACCTCGACGCCGAAAGTGTGCTGTGGTTGGAGCAGCACCTCGCAAAGTACCCCGGTGCAGTCATGGCTGTGACTCACGACCGGTACTTCCTCGATCACGTCGCCGGCTGGATCTGTGAAGTCGACCGTGGACGCCTCTACGCGTACGAAGGAAACTACTCGATCTACCTCGAGAAGAAGGCCGAGCGACTGCAGATCGCGGGCAAGAAGGACCAGAAGCTCGCGAAACGGCTGGCCAGCGAACTCGACTGGGTGCGCAGCAACTCAAAGGGTCGCCAGGCGAAATCGAAGGCTCGCCTTGCTCGCTATGAAGAAATGGCAGCCGAGGCGGAGCGCACGAAGAAGCTCGACTTCGAAGAGATCCAGATTCCACCGGGGCCGCGCCTCGGAAGCGTTGTGCTCGAAGCGAAGAACCTGCAAAAGGGCTTCGACGATCGAGTGCTCATCGACGGCCTCTCGTTTACGCTGCCGCGAAACGGCATCGTCGGGGTCATCGGTCCGAACGGTGTCGGAAAATCGACGCTCTTCAAGACGATCGTCGGTCTCGAACCGCTCGACGGTGGAGATCTGAAGATCGGTGAGACCGTCAAGTTGAGCTACGTGGACCAGGGCCGTGAACAACTCGACCCATCGAAGAACCTGTGGGAGATCGTCTCCGACGGTCTCGACTTCATTCAGGTCGGAAACGTAGAAATTCCATCGCGCGCGTACGTCTCGCAGTTCGGTTTCAAGGGCCCCGACCAGCAGAAGCGTGCGGGCATCCTCTCCGGTGGAGAACGCAACCGTTTGAACCTCGCGCTGACGCTCAAGCAAGGCGGAAACCTGCTCCTGCTTGACGAACCAACGAACGACCTCGACGTCGAGACCCTCGGAAGCCTTGAAAACGCGCTGCTCGAGTTCCCTGGTTGCGCTGTTGTGATCACCCACGACCGGTGGTTCCTCGACCGCATCGCGACGCACATTCTGGCGTGGGAGGCAACCGAGGCGAAGCCTGGGTACTGGCACTGGTTCGAGGGCAACTTCGAGGCATACGAAGCGAACAAGATCGAGCGCCTCGGTGCAGACGCCGCGCGTCCGAACAGCTCGACCTACCGCAAACTCACGAGAGACTAGCGATGAGAATCACTGTTGGGGTCGGGGTCCGCTGGTCGGACCTCGACGCCTACGGTCACGTCAACAACACCGCGGTCATTCGTTTGCTCGAAGAAGCGAGAATCGAAGCGTTCTGGGCTCGCGGTGACGGGCGAGAGTCCAACAGCATGGCGGTGCTCGACGGGTCGCCGTCGGCTGCGACGATCACGATCGTTGCGAGTCAGACCGCGGAGTACGTGCAGCAAATTCCGTACATTCGGGAACCGCTCGAGATCGAAGTGTGGCTCGGCAAGCTCGGCGGAGCCAGCCTCGAGATCTGCTACGAAGTCTTCCTGCCGGAGACGCCTGTGAGTCCTCGTTCCGTTGCCGTCAAGGCGCTCACCACGATCGTTCTGTTCGACCCGAAGGCGAACGCGCCCCGAAAAATTTCGAACGACGAACGAACCGCTTGGACTCCGTACCTCGAGGAGCCGGTTCGCTTTCGTCGATCCTGAAGCCGAACTGAGCACGAACTCGAACTGAGCACGCACTCGAACCGAGCCCGCACTCGCGGAACTGCTATTCGGTTGCGGCTCCTGGGATTCGCACCATTCCCTCTTGAGCGACGCTTGCGACAAGCGTTCCCTCTTTCGTGTACAAGCGCCCGTGCGACAGGCCTCGACCGCCTCCGTTCGCGGTCGTCTCCTGCACGTAGAGCAGCCATTCATCAACACGGGCGTCGTGATGCCACCACACGGCGTGGTCGAGGCTGGCAACCTTGGCGCCGGGACGGGTCCACGAGGCGCCCTGCTGACGCATGACCGGTTCAAGGATCGTGTAATCGCTGAGGTACGCGATCGCAGCACGGTGCAGGTTCGCATCGTCGGGCAAGGTGTCGATCGCTCGGACCCAGAGCGCCTGGTGCGGGACGCGAGCCCGGTTCGGGTCTTCGAAGTACAAGGGGCCGTCGACATGTCGGAGGTCGAAGGCGCGCCCATGCGCCCAGTGCTGCGCAGCAGGGTGATCGATTCCGCCGAGAATCTCAGCAGCACTGGGCAGTGATTCGGGATCGGCAAGACCCTCAGGCATTGCGACCTGGAATTCGAAGCCAGGTTCTCGGGTCTGGAATGAGGCGATCATCGACAGGATCGGCACACCGTCTTGATACGCCTGCGTTCGACGCGTGGCAAACGATCGACCGTCGTGAATTCGATCGACGGAGAACGTGATCGGCTTCGTTACATCACCTGGGCGGAGGAAGTATCCGTGCACCGAGTGAATCGGGCGTTCGGCGTCGATGGTCCGCATCGCAGCCACAACGGCTTGCGCCATCACCTGCCCACCGAAGACTCGAAGGTGCGGCACCCACTGCGACGGTCCGGTGAAAATGTCTTCACTCGTTCGCGCTCCGGTGTCGACGAGCTCGAGCGTGTTGAGCAAACTTGCGATGGGGGATTCCGGAGCGCTCTCGCGTGTCTCGTCTGCAGCATTCACCCCTCTAGTCTAGAAGTGATGGCTGCCCTTCTTCGCTTTGCGACCCCAGATGTTCGACGTGATCTCGCGACCCTGCTCGGACGATCCGCGCGACTTGGAATTGAAGCGGTTCGGGTCACCCTCGTCGGTGAACTCGCACTCGTCACCGTTCCCGTCTTGACGACCACTGGGCTGCTCGATCGAGGCCCGACGATTCTCGCGGCACGCACATTCTCCATGCAGGGGAGTGACTCCGAAGACACAGTCGTTCCCGTGCAGGCGTTTGAAGATGCGCTCGTCGATCCCGAAGCCGAGGTCGAACTTCCCTCGATGACTGCGGTAATCCCGCCGTGGGCCGCGATCGCGCCACCGCGATCGGGCTGGAGCCATATCGGCGATCTTGATCCCGCGGTGCTCGCCTCGGAAGCTTCTGCGGTGCTGTCGGAGGTCGCGAATGCGCTCCCTGCGAACCCGGGTGAGGCAGTCGTGCAGAGTACTAGAAAGACGATCTGGTCCGCCGATTTCCCTGATTCGCTCGGACTTCCGCGGGGCGCTGCCTTCGCCCTGGAGGTGCTGGGTTTCCTCAGTCAGGAGCGCGCGGTCCGGGTGACGAGCGCGAGCCGTTGGCTGCGCGCATCGAGCGCGTTCGGCGAGGTTCTGGTGAAGCACTAGCCTCGCCTCGTTCAAGGGCAGGCTCAGAGCAACCCGCCCCGAGCGCGTTACGAGGTCGGGCTGTTCTGGTCACCCGAGGCGAGGATCGGGCCCGAGGACGGTTCTGCATGCATCGCCGGGTTGAAATTCACCATGGCATGGGCTGCTCGGTCGAGATAATCGAGGAGTTCTGCTTCGTGCAATGGGGAGAACTGCGCAGCTTCGACACCGCGACGCACATGAAAGAGCCAACGGTCGCGCGCGACAGCGTCGATCTGGAAAGGCATGTGGCGCATTCGCAGACGGGGGTGCCCTCGCTGCTCGCTGTACGTGGTCGGACCACCCCAATACTGCTCGAGGAACGTGAGAAATCGCTCCTTCGCACCGGTGAGATCTTCCTCCGGGTACATCGGGCGCAGGACCGGGTCGCCGGCAACGCCGTCATAGAACACATCGACGAGGATTTTGAACTTCTCGCGTCCGCCGACCGAATAGTAAAAGGTGGAATGAGTCATCGCTTCGCCTTACTGCGGCGCTTGATCTTCAAATGAAGCGCGTCCGCTCTTGATCGGTCGGTTGCCTTCCATGCCGGTCAGCACGATCGAGTTGAGCGCCGGAAGCGTGACGCCGATTTCATCGAGGCCGAGACGGAGTCGACCACGAAGCTCACGTGCCACGTCGAACTTCGCGTTCGGACGCGTCTTGACGACGAGCCGGATGACGACTGCAGTTGCCGAGATCGATTCGATACCCCAGAGTTCTGGCTGATCGATGATTCGGTTTCGCCACTTGGGGTCTCGTGAGAGGGCGTTGGCGACCTCGAGCATCTTGTCTTCGACGATCGAAATATCGGTCTCGTAGGGAACGCCGAGGTCGATGATCGCCCTCGCCCAACCCTGCGACATGTTTCCGACACGAATGATCTCACCGTTTCGGACGAACCAGAGTGTTCCGTCGACATCGCGGATCTGCGTGACGCGAATACCCACCGACTCGACGACGCCCGTGGCCGGACCGAGGTCGACAAGGTCGCCGACGCCGAGTTGGTCTTCAAAGACCATGAACAAGCCGTTCAAAATGTCTTTCAGGAGGTTCTGCGCGCCGATACCGACCGCGGCTCCGAACAGACCGGCAGCGGCAACGAGTGCGCTCGGTGAGACCCCGACGATCGCGAGGCACACGATGATCGTCACGACCGAAATCGACCACGCGCTCAGGGTGTTGAGGACGGTGCCGATCGTGCGGGTTCGCTGCACGATCCGCACCTGGGTGAGCGGCGAGTTCTGCGACTGAATCGCTTCGGTGTCGGCAGCGTCGACCTTCCGCTTCACTCCGGAAACGATTTGCGTGACCGTTTTGCGGATCGCGATCCGGAAGAGGAAGTACGCGATGAACGCGAGAACGATGATCCCGATGACGAGCAACGCGGCTCGAACCGTCTCGTTCTCGAACACTCCAACGACCGCTTCGCCGACGTCAGGCGCTGTGAGATGCACGGTACACCTTTACCCTTACTCCTCTGATGAGGTACCGCTCGATTGCACTGCCAAGGCTCGTTCTACGCCAGCAAGGTTTTCTTTGACGAGTCGGACGAGCGCGGGATTCGCATCGGTTGCACGCAACCAGGCCCGTGTCGCCTCGGCGAGCTCCGCGCTCGCGAGTACCGAGGGGTAGAGACCGACGATCAGACCTTCAGCGATCTGATAGGTGCGGCTGTTCCAGATCGGAAGCAGGCTCTCGTGGTACTTCGCGATGAGCGGTCGAAGCACTTCTGGGTCGTTCACGTGCAGAAGACCAAGGGCGGTGTAGCGCACGATCAAGTTCGACGCGCCGGCCTCGTCTGCAACGGACGCGAACGCAGCGAGCTTGGCTTCGACGGTAGGAATCGTCGCCCGAGCGCGGGCGGCGAACTGAGCGCCGGTCGCCGTGTTGTCCTCTTCGAGGGCGGCGGCGATTTCGGTCTCGCCGGCTGCGCCGTTCAACACGAGCCCATCGATCAGCTGCCACTTCAAATCGGCGTCGACCGTGAGCTTATTGAGCGTGACAGACCCGTCGAGCAGGCCCTGCAGTGTCTTGACGTGTTCTGGGGTCGAAGCGAGCCCAGCGAACGCCTGCACGAACTGGAATTGCGAGTCGCTGCCGTCTTTCGCGCGCTTTGCGAGTTCCCAGAGTTCGTCACCGACACGAGTGATTGTTGCAGCGCGGTCTTCTGGACGGACGTAACTCCGTGCGACCAGCGTGAGCTGTTGCAAGGTCGTACGAACGGTCGTCGACTCGGTCTCTGCAGCGATGTTCTTGAGCACGAGATCGATGTAGTCGCTCGCGGGTCGTTCTCCGTCACGAGTCGCGTCCCACACAGCACCCCACACGAGCGCTCGCGCAAGCGGGTCTTCGATCGTAGAAAGACCGGAGATCGCAGTCTTCAACGACTGCTCGTCGAGGCGAATCTTCGCATAGGCGAGGTCGTCGTCGTTGATGAGGATCAGATCGGCACGTTCATGCCCAACGAGCTGCGGGACGTCTGTGCTCGCGTCGCGGACGTCGAGTTCGTGACGGTGCGTGCGGACGAGATGCTTGCCCTTCTTCGAGTAGAGGCCGATCGCGAGCCGGTGCGGGCGGATCGTCGGGTAGTCCGAGGTCGCGGTCTGTTCGATCGAGAACTTCGTGATGATGCCGTCGGTCGTGGTTTCGATCGTCGGGCGAAGCGTGTTCACGCCCGCCGTCTCAAGCCACAGTTTGCTCCATTCGCTCAGGTCGCGGCCGCTGGCGGCTTCGAGCTCGACGAGCAGGTCGCTGAGTTCTGTGTTGCCGTGAGCGTGCTTCCGGAAGTAGGCGCCGACGCCCTGCATGAATTCTTCGAGTCCGACCCATGCGACGAGCTGCTTCAGGACGGAGCCGCCCTTCGCGTACGTGATGCCGTCGAAGTTGACCTGCACGTCTTCGAGGTCACGGATCTCCGCGACGACCGGGTGCGTTGATGGCAGCTGGTCTTGCTTGTACGCCCAGGTCTTCTCCATCGCCTGGAATGTCGCCCAGGCTTCTTTCCATTCGGTGGCTTCCGCGGTCGCGAGCGTGGACGCCCACTCGGCGAATGATTCGTTCAACCAGAGGTCGTTCCACCAGCGCATGGTGACGAGGTCGCCGAACCACATGTGCGCGAGCTCGTGCAGGATCGTGACGACGCGACGTTCCTTCACGGCATCGGTCACTTTGGAGCGGAACACGTACGCTTCGGTGAACGTGACGCAGCCAGCGTTTTCCATGGCACCCGCGTTGAACTCCGGCACGAAGATCTGGTCGTACTTGTCGAAGGGGTAGGGGACACCGAACTGCGCCTCATAGAACTCGAAGCCCTGCTTGGTCTTCTCGATGATGTAGTCCGAATCGAGGTGCTCGACGAGCGAGGAACGGCAGAACACGCCAAGTGGGATCGTGGCGCCTGATGCGCTCACCAGTTCGTCACGAACGCCGACGTACGGGCCGGCCACGATTGCGGTGATGTAACTGGAGATGACAGGCGTCGCATCGAAGTGCCATACGCCAGTTTCGCCCGTGACGACCGGGGTCGGAGTCGGCTGGTTCGAGAGCACTTCCCAGCGCGCGGGTGCGGTGATGCTGAACGTGAAGGTCGCCTTGAGGTCCGGCTGCTCGAAGACGGCGAAGACGCGACGGCTGTCGGGCACCTCGAACTGCGAGTAGAGGTACACCTCTTGGTCGACGGGGTCGACGAAGCGGTGCAGGCCTTCGCCCGTATTGACGTAGAGCGCGTCCGAGACCACGCGGAGCTCGTTCTCGGATTCGAGGTTTGCGAGCTGGATGCGAATGCCGTCGTTCACCGCCTCGACGTCGAGCTCGCGGCCGTTCAGGGTGATGCTGTGGACCTTGCGCGAGATGTGATCGATAAACGTCGACGCACCGGGCGAAGCAGTGAATCGCACTGTGGTGTCGGAGCCAAACCATTCGTCGCCATGCGTGAGGTCGAGCGCGATCGTGTACGACTCGACTTCGACAATCGAGGCGCGTTCTTTCGCCTCTTCACGGGTGAGGTTCTCTCCAGCCACAATTACTCCTTTGCGATCACAGCAATACTCCCTTCACTGTACTGGTGACGGCTGACCTGCTTGCACGGCGGGGATACGATTGGAGCATGACTTCAGTGCGAATGTGGTTCGACCCGACGTGCCCGTGGGCATGGATGACCTCTCGTTGGCTTAGGGAGGTGTCGCAGCATCGCGATTTCGAAGTGCAATGGTCTGTGATGAATCTCTCCGTACTCAACGAAGGCCGAGACATCAGCGAGAAGTACCAGAGCCGGATGGCGGTGTCGCGTCGTATCGGCCGAGTGCTCATGGCTGCATCGCAGGCAGCGGGGGAGCAGGTCCTCGGCGACCTCTACACCGCAATCGGAACCCGAATCCACCCAGACGGCCGGGATGACATCGACGTCATCCTCGCCGAATCGATCGAAGCGGTGGGGCTCGATGGCTCGCTCGCGGACGCCGACGAGTCCTTTGACGAGGCGCTGAAAGCAAGCCACGCAGAAGCGATCGAGCGAGTTGGCGACGATGTTGGCACACCGGTGATCGAAGTCGACGGGGTCGCGTTCTTCGGGCCCGTCATCTCACCCGCTCCGACCGGTGACGATGCGCTCCGTCTGTTCGACGGCGTCGTGCTTGCCGCATCGGTCGACGGATTCTTCGAACTCAAGCGCAGCCGCACGCGCGGCCCGATCTTCTAAGGCGACAATGCGAATTCACATCGCGACAGACCACGCAGGATTCGAGTACTCGAAAGAGGTCGTTGCGCACCTGAGCGCCGCCGGTCACGAGGTCGTCGACCACGGACCAAAGAGCTACGAGCCGCTCGATGACTACCCGTCGTTCTGCATTCGCGCCGCGCAGGCGGTCGCTCACGACCAGGCGGCGGGTACCGCTGCGCTCGGTGTGGTGTTCGGCGGATCAGGGAACGGCGAGCAGATCGCTGCGAACAAGGTCGAAGGAATTCGGGCGGCCCTGGTTTGGAACACGGCGACAGCCTCGCTCGCACGCGAACACAACGACGCCAATGTGATCTCGATCGGCGCCAGGCAGCACGAGAGCGAAGAGGTGCTCGAACTGATCGATCTCTTCATCAGCACCCCGTTCTCCAATGAACCGCGTCACGCACGACGGATCGAACAAATTGCGGCGTTCGAGACCTCCGGCGCGCTCGAGCCAGAAGCGCACTGACGATGGCGGGAGTGCACTGCAATGCCTGAAGGGCACTCGATTCACCGAATTGCTCGTCAGTTCACCGCGAACTTCGTTGGTCGTCGGGTTGCCGTGTCGAGCCCGCAAGGCCGATTCGCGCAAGGCGCGGCGGTCATCGACGGGCTCGTCATGGAGCAGGCGAGCGCCGTGGGGAAACACCTGCTCCTGAGCTTCGGCGATGAGTGGTTGCATGTGCACCTCGGGCTCTATGGTGCCTGGGACTTCTCCGGTGAGATCAGCGCCGACGACACGATTCTGAGCGCTCAGGGCCGAATGGGCCAAACCAATATGCGAGGGTCCGTCGCAGATGGAGCATGGGAAGAATCACTCCATTCGATTGGAGCTCCTCGTCGAGCTCGCATCCGAATCGCCGAGGGCGAAACAGAGAAAGTCCTCGACGAAAACTTCCCGCCGGAGCCAGTCGGGCAAGTTCGCGCACGTCTGCTCACCGAGACCACAGTTGCCGACCTTCGGGGACCGACCCGTTGCGACGTGATCTCCAAAGAGGAAGTGCCGGCGGTGATCCAGAGACTCGGGCCGGATCCGCTCGCGCTCTTCGAATCGAAGCGGTCCGCGGAGGATCGGTTCGTGCAGCGAGTGCGAAAGTCGCGGACGACGATCGGGCAGTTACTCATGGATCAGTCGGTCGTTGCAGGAATCGGCAATGTCTATCGGGCTGAACTCCTCTTTCGCGCGCAGCTCAACCCGTACGCCTCCGGCACGAACCTGCGTGAGGAGCAGGCGCGCGACCTGTGGAAGGACTGGGTCAAACTCTTGAAAATCGGGGTCGATACCGGTCAGATGATGACGATGGACGGCCTTCGCGGCGCCCGCAAGGAGGCTGCGCTCGCGCATCGCTCGGAGCGTCACTGGGTATACAAGCGCGAGGGCGAACCCTGTCGAGTGTGCGGTACCCCAATCGTGATCGAGGAAATGGCTGCCCGGAAACTGTACTTCTGTCCGAGTTGCCAGGCCTGAGCAAGGCTTGCGTGCTCGGTGCGACCGCTTCACACCTCGGTCGTGAACACCCACTCACCGTTACTGCCATCGAATACGAAACGCCATTCGGTCACGTCAGTGCCTTCCGGAACCGACAACAAGATCTGGCCGTTCTGGGTTGAACCTGCGGAGAAGCGGGGAAGCAGGAAGTAGTCCTCGTCTGCAATCGCCTCGACTCCCGAGGAAGCGTTGTACTCCTGGCCGTCGTCGCCGGTGATCACCGCATCCAGGTACAGGTGCACATCGGTGCTCGCCTGCCCCTTCAAGAGGGTGAACGTGCAATCGAAGACGACGAAGGACCGGCCTTCTGCGGGGTCGTCGGAGACAATGCGTTCGGCATCTGCTCCCGTGAGTACCGAGTTCACGGTGATCTCCCAGACCATCGAACCGCCAGTGTTCGCGATGACGATGGTGTCGCCCACCGAGTAGGTCTCGCTCGGTGAACTCAAGGTGTACGGCATCGAAACCTGGTCGCGGTCGGTGCTCGCGTTGCCGTCTCTCATCGGGGGAAGCGGACTCTCGCCTCCGAACACGGCGCATCCGGTCAACATCAGACACACGCTCGCGCCGAGCGCTGCGACCATGCGTCGCGCGCTTCGAGATCGAGGTGAGGACTGCATGCGGAGAGCTCCAGGTGAAACGGTCGTGGATGTGAATTGCCCACGACGATACTGACCGATCTTTCAAATTTGCTGAGTACGAGGAACTTGCGCCCAGTAAAAAGCGTGCAGTCGCCCGCGCGCCCTCGGTTTCAGCGATCTGGCTACTTGAAGCGGTACTCGGTTTGCCCGGCGTCCCCGGAGATCACCCAGGCGTCAATCGTTGCCGCATTCGGGACATTCAACAACACCCATCCTGTTGAAGACTCCTGCGGTGCAAGCGCTCTCGAGTAGCCGAAGTCGTCAGGGTGTGCCGCGAGGGAAGCGCTGCTCTGGTTGTACACCGGGCCGTTGACCGGCTGCACACCGAATCGAATGTCGTAATACGGGTGCGTCGTTACAACACCGACGTTGACGACGCGAACTTCCATGGCGAGAAACTTCGTACCCGAGTTTGCCGAGTATCCATTCGACGACACGAGCGAGGTCGCGTCCTCGTCGACAGCCAGGACGGTGATCTCCCAGGTCGATCCCATCGAGGTGTGGATCGTCACGGTATCGCCGATCGCGTAGTCGCCCGGGGCATCAGTGGGCACGGGGGGCTCCGTCGGACCCTGCGTGTTCGGCGGTGCGGTGAGGTTCGTGAACACAGGAGTTGCGGCACCGGGGATCGAGGGATCGGTCGGTGCTGACACCGGCAATGGGACACAGGCCGCCAGGATTCCGCAGAACAGTGCAACCAGCACCACGCCGAGAGCTTTCGAGCCGCGCATTCTTCCCCAGAGAGTTGTGACTCGCAAAAGCGTATCGGCGCGCGCTGGGATTCTCCCGCACCACGATTCAGTTCGGAGCGAACGCTACAGTTTTCGTATGTCGAGAAAATTCCCAGAGAAGTTCCGCTTTGGTGCTGCAACGGCGGCGTACCAAATTGAGGGCGCAGCACGTGAAGACGGTCGAACCGACAGCATTTGGGACGCGTTCGCGCGAGTGCCCGGTGCGGTCATCGATGGACACGACGGGGCGGTGGCGTGCGATCATTACCACCGCTATGCCGACGATGTGCAACTGATGAGCGACCTCGGATTGCAGACGTACCGATTTTCGACCAGTTGGTCTCGTGTCTGCCCTGACGGCGGGCCCGCAAACCAGGCCGGTATCGACTTCTATCAGCGACTGGTCGACTCGCTGCTGGAGAAAAACATCGCTCCATGGCTGACGCTCTATCACTGGGATTTGCCGCAGGCACTCGAAGAACAGGGCGGATGGACGAACCGCGATGTCGTCGAGCGGTTTGCCGATTACGCGCAGGTCGTTGGAGAAGCGCTCGGCGATCGTGTGCCCACATGGACAACGCTGAACGAGCCGTGGTGCTCGTCGTTCCTCTCATACACCGCGGGTGCCCATGCTCCCGGTCGCATGAGCAAGCGAGACGGTCTCGTTGCTGGACATCACCTGCTGTTGTCGCACGGTCGGGGCATTCAGGTGCTTCGTGAGCTCGTGCCGAACGCTGATCTCGGCATCACGCTGAACCAGACGGTCGCTGACCCGCTCGACCCCCAGGACCCCCGCGACGTCGATGCGGCACGCCGTATTGACGGGCAGTTCAACCGCTTCTTCCTCGACCCGATCTTCCGGGGTGAATATCCCGCAGATCTCCTGGAGGATGTTGCAGAGTTCGGGTTCACCGACGTGATTCACGATGGCGACCTCGCGTTGATCCAACAGCCGATTGACGTGCTCGGTGTGAACTATTACCACGGAGAAGCCGTGAGCTATCGCGAGCCAGCGGTGCCACTACTGCAGGACGCACCGACGGATCGTCCGGTGCAGAGTCCGTATCCTGCGGCCGATGGCGTGTACAGCCACCCGCGGGGACTAGCGACGACGTCGATGGGCTGGGAGATCCAGCCAGACGGTTTGACCCGTCTCCTGCAGAGCCTGCATGCGGACTATGCGGCGCCAGCGGGTGTGCGTCTCTCGGTCACCGAGAACGGCGCGGCATTCGATGACGTGGTGGAAGACGGCAAGATCCACGACGCAGAGCGAGTTGCATTTGTTCGAGCTCACCTTGCCGCGATCCTCGACGCGATCGAGTCGGGTGTGCCTGTCGAAAGCTATTTCTACTGGTCGTTCCTCGACAATTACGAATGGGCGTGGGGTTACCACAAGCGATTCGGCATCGTTCGAGTCGACTACGACACGCAGGAACGAACATTGAAGGACAGCGCGATCGCGTACCAGGAGATCATCGCTCAGCGTTCGTTGTAGGGCAGCAGCACCACCTGTGGCGCGGTCAGAATCCGAGGGTTACTGGCCGCGTCGTGCTGTGCGCATGCTTCGAAGCAGCACCCCGAGTCGCGCGGCGACCACACCGAGCATCACGAAGCTCGCGACGACCGCGAGAATTCCCCCGAACAACGCAAGCCCGAGGGCGATCAAAACGATCGCGAGCGCAATGATGATGGCGCGAGCGTTCTTGGGCGCAGCCAACGTTGTTTGACCGCGGAACACGACGATCATGCTGACGAGATAGAGCAGAAGTGCTGCGGCAGCGGGGAGTACCGTCAAAAGATCAACGGCCGTCAACACGGGAACCAGGAGGGTTCCGATGGTCGCAATCTGCGACGGAGCGAGAATCCGCAGGAAGATTTTGCCGTTGTGGGCTTGTGATTGAGGCGCGGTCATGAGAACCCTTTCGATGCGATCAGCGTAGCGATCGAGTGTTTCTGCGGGATGACGAGGCGCCTGGCCCTAGTCAGAGACGAGCTGCTGGGTGATGAGACTTGCGACGCGAGCGGTGCTCGCACCTGCAGTTCGAACGTAGCCACCGGACTTCGAGATTTTCCATTCCGCGTTCGCAACCATCGGGGCGTAGATTTCTCGGAGCGAGTCGGGGAGTTGTGCAACGCCGGTCCGCGCAATCGTCAGAATGTGATCGGCATTGAAATCACCGAATGCTCCCAGTGCTCTGGCAAGTTCCATACTGAGTCTGGTTGGGCCATCGGGAACCCGGTCCGGATCACCGTACACAGTGAGTGGCTCGAGTTGGTCGACTCGAATTCTTCCGCCGAGTTCCTGGAGACGCTGTTCAGCGAAATTCGGTGCAATATTTCGACCGGGGTCGTCGTAGGTGAATGTCGCTGCCTCCGGATCGAGCAGGATCGACAGGTCGGCAATGGTCGACGGCGATCCACAATGGCCCTCGTTGGTTCTTGCGTGACCGAGACGGGCCAAGGAGAACTGCTGGAGCGGATGGACTCCGGTCATGTGAACACCAATGTGCCCGGCTGCTGAATGGAGTCCATTGCGGTATCCGATGTAAAAGAGTTCCGACACATACTTGTACGAGCTCTGACCGTTCAGTTGTTCGACTCCGGAACGAACCTGCTGCGCAAAGGCATCGCGCGCGATACTGGGCTCGAACTCGTTGACAAGCGCGTCGAACGATCGCCAGCCCCAGTTCCCCTTGAGGAGTTCGGCGCCATTGCCAGTGACAGCGAATGTTCTCTCCTTCGTTCGGCTGGTTCGAGGAGGGCCGAAACCGTCGTAGACACCCGCGAGTGTTGCTGCCCAGAGGGTCATCCGGTCGTCAACGTGCGCGTCGTCTCCTTCGCTCCCGTCGAGGTCCCGGCGCATCGAGAAGGCGGACGCAAGCTGGGTCGCCACTTCGAAATCTCGAGCGTGCACAGGAGATCGGTTGAGCGAGGCGTAAGAGAACTTTTCGTGTGCTCCTGTTGCCCGAGCAGCACAGAACACGACTCGCGAGTCGTAGCCACCGGAAAGGCTGAGCACTGAGTTCCAATTGGCGACGCTCGCGAGCCCGAGTATGGTTCGAGCGACCGCGGTCGCGCTCGCGCGGATTGCGTCCCGCGCGTCTACAACCGTGTTCGAGAGCAGCCGGTCCGCCATGTGCGGACCAGTCCGTGTGATCTCGAAGTCTTTGGAGATCGATACGCCGTCGCCGGATGGAACGAAGTCGATCTCACGAAAGACGGTGTCGGGGGAGAGCTGCTGAGCGGCCAGATTATTCAGCATTGATCGTGCGAGCAGCACTTCTTCATTGTTGGAGACGCGTTCACCGAAAAGGCGTCGAAGGGATGCCAGTACCAGCAATGAATCACTGGCGGCGGCGAATTGGGCTCCGGCGGTCGTCAAGAGTCGAGCGTTCCCGATCAAATCACGCGCGATGTTCAAACCACTGCGGGACCAGGAAGCGACGCAATACTCTCCATCGTGCGAACCCGGGTTCTGGCGGATGTGGCTGGGCGCGCTCTCCCACCCGTCGATTCCGAAGGCGAGCGTGTCGAGATCTGCATTGAGGATCGTGCCGCGGACGTAGGTTCGCTGATGCACGCTCGATTCGACCGCTTTACTGAAGATGTAGAGCGTTCGATTCCAGGCCAGCCGCTTCAGAAAATATTCAGTCGGCGAGCTGTGTTCGCCAAGCCACTTGTTGAGCCGCGAACGCGCGCTGTTCGAGACGATCAGAAACGTGTAGTTCGACACCGCACCAGCCTATTGACCGATCCGCTCCGATCAGCTTCTGGGCGACGAGTTCGTTTGAGGAGAATTCCGTCGGCTTTGAAACCATCTGTTCCTCGAGGGCGCGGCAGGTGGCAAATCCTCGGCGACGGCGACGGTGCTCGAATCTGCACGCGCAGTACCGTCGTCTGATGCAGAACGAGTTTGGACAGTGTCCTGTTCAAGATCACGGATGAACCTCGCAGGAACGCCACCGACGAGCGAGTTCGCTGCGACGTCCTTGGTGACGACTGAACCTGCAGCGACGATGCATCCCGGCCCAATGGTCACCCCGGCAAGCACTGTTGAAGAGGCGCCAATCCATGTGCCGTCGCCGATCACAATCGGATCGTGGCGGACTTTGCCCGCTCGCTTCTTCTGGGGCCCTACATCGTGAGTGTCCGTGATTAACCGGACGAACGGCCCAATATTGACATCGTTGCCGATCGTCGTGTTCGGTCGGATATAGCAATCTCGGTTGATGAACACGCGCTCGCCGATGTGCACCGGAGCACTGACCTCGCCGCCCGCATAGATTTTCGCGTACGAGCCGATCTCGATCTCCGCAGAGTCGGAATGCCGAAGCTGAACGCTCTCATGGATGCGCGGCTCGACGCCGATAGTCAACATAAGCGAAACTGTAAACCTCTGTCCCGGCGAAAGTCTCAGCATGTTCGCAGCATCGCATCGGCGTGCTCAGAGTACTGTCAGCGACATTTTCGCGCCGCAGCAATCCGGGATGGCGAGGCCACGAGACCCGAGCAACGTCGAATCCACCGCTTGAAGGGGTTAAAGGCATTCGTGTTTAGCGAAACGACCTACCGCCGGGCGTGTCGTCGGATTCGCGCCTCGCCTCAGACGGGCGAACACGGGAGTGCTGCGCGCTGCAGACGGGAAATGAAAAAGCCCGGAGAGTGTGGCTTTTGCCAGACTCTCCGGGCTTTCCCGATGTGATTCGAGTTACTCCGTGGAGGGGATGACGGGAATCGAACCCGCGTAATCAGTTTGGAAGACTGAGGCTCTACCATTGAGCTACATCCCCGTGGTGTTTTAAGACCAGGGGATAATCTACATCATTCCTGACGCCTTCGTGAACACACTATTCTCATTGAGGTCGCCTGATGGTGGCGTGGTGCGAACGATGTAAATCTGTGAGTTAGACTTACGCGGTGCCATGCCGACGGAGTGCGAGTGTGGTGAGTGTTATCGGGGCGTAGCTCAGCTTGGCTAGAGCGCCCGCTTTGGGAGCGGGAGGTCGCAGGTTCGAATCCTGTCGCCCCGACAACGTACATACCCTCAACCCAGGAGACACAAGTGCAGACCACTGTCGAAAAACTTGATGCGACCCGCGCGAAGCTCACCATCTCGGTGACGCCAGAGGAACTTCGCCCAAGCATTGATCAGGCCTACAAGACCATCGCGACGCAGGTAAACATTCCTGGCTTCCGCGCAGGCAAAGTACCGCCGCCCATCATCGACCAGCGCATCGGTCGCGACCAGGTTCTGAACCAGGCCGTCACCGAGAGCCTCGACACCTTCTACCGTCAGGGTGTCGCCGAGGCAGAAGTTCGTCCGATCGGCCGTCCGAGCGCCGACGTCGCGACCTGGCCGGACATGAAGACGTTCGAGGGTGACCTCGTCATCGAGGTCGAGGTCGACGTTCGACCAGACTTCGACATGCCGAAGATCGAAGGCCGCAAGGTCGAGGTCGAGTCGATCGAGGTCGCAGACGCAGACATCGAAGAGGAACTCACGAAGCTGCGAAGCCGCTTCGGAACCCTCACCACGGTTGACGCTCCGGCAGCGAAGGGTCACTTCGTACAGCTCGACCTCGTCGCGAAGATCGACGGCGAGACCGTCGACACCGCGGACGGCATCTCCTACGAAGTTGGTTCAGGCGAACTCATCGACGGAATCGACGAGGCCGTCGACTCGCTCACCGCTGGTGAAGAGACCACGTTCACCTCGACGCTCGTTGGTGGCGACAACGCCGGCAAGGACGCAGAGGTCAGTGTCAAGGTTCTCGCGGTCAAGGAGCGCGAGCTCCCTGAAGCGGACGACGACTTCGCCCAGCTCGCGAGCCAGTTCGACACGATCGATGAGCTCAAGGACGACCTGAAGACTCAGGTCGAGCGCCAGAAGAAGGTTGCGCAGTTCACCGAGGCTCGTACCAAGCTCCAGGAAGCTCTCATTGCAGAAGCAGACATTCCTGTGCCAGCAACGATGGTTGAAGAAGAAGTCACCCGTCACCTCGAGGGCGAAGGCCGTCTGGAAGACGACGAGCACCGCGCCGAGGTCAAGGAATCGACCGAATCGCAGCTTCGCAGCCAGATCCTGTTCGACCGCCTCGCGGAAGACAACGACCTCCAGGTTTCTCAGGCAGAGCTCAGCCAGTACGTTGTGCAGAACGCAGCACAGTACGGCATGCCGCCACAGGAGTTCGTCGAAATCCTCGAGCAGAACGGTCAGCTTCCTGTCTTGCTGAGTGACCTGCTGCGCGGCAAGGCGCTCAACTCGGCACTGCGCCAGGTTGAAGTTGTCGACGCCGCAGGCGCAGCAGTCGATCTCTCCGAGTTCGTCCCCGCCGAAGCTCCAGCTGAAGAAGCTGCAGCGGAAGAGGACGAGTCGAACGACGACAAGTAATTCAGAACGTGAAGCAGGGCCGGGCAGAAATGCTCGGCCCTTCTTCGTTGTAGGTGGCGATCATCGTCGCGTGCGTGAACCGTCTGCCGAGCGCGAACATGGACGGTGAGGGTCACTGACCTCGCATAGTGTTGGGTGCGTACCGACCGCAAGGAGAAACCGACGTGGCTGACCACATCCTCTCGCCGAGTGTTTTTGATCGGCTTCTGCGCGACCGCATTATCTGGGTTGGCGAAGAAGTTCGTGACGACATGGCGAACGAGATTTGCGCAAAGATCCTGTTGCTCGCAGCAGAAGACGCAAACAAAGACATTTACCTGTACATCAACTCGCCCGGTGGTTCGATCACCGCCGGTATGGCGATCTTCGACACCATGCAGTTCGTCCCGAACGACATCGTGACCGTGGGCATCGGCATGGCGGCATCGATGGGACAGCTCCTGCTCACTGCTGGAACCAAGGGGAAGCGTTACATCACGCCGAACGCGCGAGTGCTCCTGCACCAGCCGCACGGTGGTTTCGGTGGAACCTCCAGTGACATTCAGACGCAGGCGCAGCTCATTCTCGACATGAAGAAGCGCCTCGCAGAGATCACCGCGGAGCGAACCGGCAAGTCGGTCGAACAGGTCAACGCCGATGGTGACCGTGACCGCTGGTTCAGTGCACAAGAGGCACTCGAGTATGGCTTCGTCGATCACCTTCGCGAATCTGCCGCTGATGTCAGCGGTGGCGGCGGCACGGACCAGTAGGGCAGGGACAAGATGAATACACCGAATTTCCAGTCGGGCGGTAGCTCGCTCGAGATGCCAAACGCTCGCTACATTTTGCCGAGCTTCGAAGAGCGCACGGCCTATGGCTTCAAGCGGCAAGACCCGTACGCGAAGCTGTTCGAGGATCGCATCATCTTCCTGGGTGTCCAGGTCGATGACGCGTCCGCGGACGACATCATGGCGCAGCTGCTCGTGCTCGAAGGCCAGGACCCAGACCGCGACATCGTGATGTACATCAACTCGCCGGGTGGCTCGTTCACTGCGATGACGGCGATCTACGACACGATGCAGTACATCCGCCCGCAGGTGCAGACCGTGTGCCTCGGTCAGGCGGCTTCGGCTGCAGCGGTACTGCTCGCTGCGGGTGAACCAGGAAAGCGTTTGGCACTGCCGAACGCTCGGATTCTGATTCACCAGCCGGCGACCGGCGATGCTGCTCGTGGTCAGGCATCCGACATCGAGATCCAGGCGCGCGAAGTTCTTCGCATGCGCGGGTGGCTCGAGGAGACGTTGTCGAAGCACTCGAACCATGACGTCGAGCGGATCAACGCGGACATCGAGCGCGACACCTTCCTCGGCGCAAATGAGGCCCTGGAGTACGGCTTGATCGATCAGGTTCTGACCAGCCGGAAGAGCGAAAAGGTTCTGCTCGGCTAGCACACCACTCGTTCCTTCCCGAGGGGAAGAACGAATCACGGGAACGCCCTGATGTCTCTCGAGCATCGGGGCGTTTCTGCTTCCGGATGTTGCACGTGGCGCCGCGGGACGACGGTGGAACGCGTTAGGCTCGAACTGTTCATTCACAACGATTGCGAGGAACCAATGGCAAGGCTCGGCGAAAGCGGCGACCTCCTCAAATGCTCCTTCTGTGGCAAGACCCAGAAGCAAGTTGTGCAATTGATCGCGGGTCCAGGCGTCTACATCTGCGATGAGTGCGTCGACCTCTGCAACGAAATCATCGACGAGCGACTCGCCGACGCGAAGGGCGAAGAAGGTGAAGCGCAGTTCGAGCTGCCGAAGCCGAAAGAGATCTTCGAATTCCTGAATGACTACGTCGTTGGTCAGAATTCGGCAAAGCGTTCGCTGTCGGTTGCCGTGTACAACCATTACAAGCGGGTCAACGCAATGCAGAACGTGACCTCTGCAGAAGCGCAAGCGCAGCAGGTCGAGATCCAGAAGTCGAACATCCTCATGGTTGGCCCGACCGGTTGCGGAAAGTCCTACCTCGCTTCAACCCTCGCAAAACGTTTGAATGTTCCATTTGCCGTTGCCGACGCCACTGCCTTGACCGAAGCCGGCTACGTCGGTGAGGACGTCGAGAACATTCTGCTCAAGCTGATTCAGGCCGCCGATGACGATGTGAAGCGGGCCGAAACCGGCATCATCTTCATCGACGAGATCGACAAGGTTGCTCGAAAGGCTGAGAATCCGTCGATCACCCGTGACGTTTCGGGCGAGGGTGTGCAGCAGGCGCTGTTGAAGATTCTGGAAGGCACGGTTGCCTCGGTGCCGCCGCAGGGCGGACGCAAGCACCCGAACAGCGAGTTCATTCAGATCGATACCTCGAACGTTTTGTTCATCGTCGCTGGCGCATTCGCCGGGCTCGAAGAGATCATTTCTTCACGATCGGGCAAACGAGGGCTCGGCTTCGGTGCGCCGCTCCAGTCGCTCACCCCCGACCTCGACATCTTCAGCGAAGTGCTTCCTGAAGATCTGCACAAGTTTGGGTTGATCCCCGAGTTCATCGGCCGCCTTCCTGTGATCGCGACGGTGACACCGCTTGATCGTGCAGCACTCATCGAGATCTTGACTCGCCCGAAGAACGCTCTGGTGGTTCAGTATCAGAAGATGTTCGAAATCGATGGCGTTCGTCTCGACTTCGAGCCGGAGGCGCTCGAAGCGATCGCCGACCTGGCAGTTGCGAGGAAGACAGGCGCGCGTGGCCTTCGGGCGATTCTCGAAGACGTGCTGGGTGCGGTCATGTTCGAGGTACCGTCGCGAAGCGACGTGACTCGCGTCGTCGTCACGAAAGAGTCGGTAACGCAGGGCGCGATGCCCGAATTGCTCACCGAAGGCGATATCCAGGAGCTTTCGGCCTAGGTTTTCTCGGAACGATCATCGCGAGGTTATCCTCCTCGCGACTTCGCTTGAACGATCCTCAGAACGACGCGAGATTTTCTCTCAGCGTGCCGCCCGAGTATTCGGTTCTCAAGATGCCTTTGCGACGGAGAATCGGCACGAGCTCGTTCAGCATCGTGTGCACTGTGACCGGGTGAAAGTCGCCCGAGAAGATCAGGCCGTCGTTCTCAGCTTCGCTGCCGAGTTCATCGATGAAGTCTGCGATCTCTTCGGCGGTGCCGACGGTGCCTTCCCTCGTGGAGATCCGCCCGAGTCGAGCCTTCGCGGTGAGCAGTTCCCTGAGTGTCGCATCTTCGAAGCGCTCATACCGACCGAGCAGTCCTTTGATGCTTCCTTGCGACACGTGTTCGCCGAAAATCGAGGGGGAGAGCGGGCGGTCGAGATCGTGGGCGAGCAGATTCGTTTCGAGATCACTCGATTGTCCGACCGCGATACGGAGCAGCGTCTCGTCACTCGGTGAAGCAGCAGCTGCCACCAGTCGATCTGCTTCTTCAGCGCTGCTCACGATGGTCGGTTTGAAGACGAAGAGTGTCAGAATCTCGTCCGCGCTTCGCCCCGCATGCTGTGCGGCGACGCGGACGCTGCGTCTGTAGTCGCGCAGCTTCTCGGGCTGGAGCGGCGCGAGCGCGAGTTGAACCTGCGAATGACGGCCTGCAAAGTCGATGCCGCGTGGTGATCCTCCGGGAGAGACGACGATCGGCTCATCGTGCGCAAAGGGCAGAGCATTCAGCGGTCCATCGAAGCGAAAGTGTTTGCCACGGTGGTGCACCGTCCTGAGTTTGCTGCCGTCCGCGAACTCCCGAGTCACGGGATTCTGGATCAGCGCGCCGTCGTCCCAGGAGCGCCACAGCTCTTGAATTCCGCCGAGCCACTCGGCTGCGCGCTCATACGCGACGTCATGCGGCACGGGAGGAACGCCGAAGTGGCGACTGCTTCCGACATCAGTGACAACGTTCATTCCGAACCGGCCTCCGCTCAGGTGTTGGAGCGTCGCGAACTGTCGTGCGGCTTGATAGGGCGCATAGGCGAGCGGATTGACTGTCGGCACGACACCGATGTGCTCAGTCGCTGCGAACAAGTACGGAGCGAGCAGGAAGGGATCATGCTTCGGGCCGCCATACGCCTCGCGAATCCGGAGGTCGAGAGTGTCGGGGTTTCCAAGAGAGAGCGCGTCCTCGATGATGACGAGGTCGAATCCGGCGGCTTCGAGCGTGCGAATCGACTGCTGATACAACTCCGGGCGAGTCCACGGCAGGTTCCATTCATAGGCGGGTGTGCCCCAGCCCTGTGGGCCGAACCCCCGTGAGAGAAACCACCCGAAGTGCTGCAGCCGGCTCATGCGGCAACACTCTCGCTGTGTGCAGCGCGCGGATGAGTGTCTTGGCGGGCAAGGGTGAACGCGCGCTGCAAATCGTTCTGGAGATCTGCGACGGATTCGAGGCCGATGGACACCCGCAGCAGACCGTCGGTGATTCCGGCGACGGCACGCTCGTCCGCGGATCGCAGAGCGTGCGTGGTTGTCGCAGGATGGATGACGAGGGAGCGCGTGTCGCCAAGATGCGTCATACGAGTGAACACCTGCAGAGCATCGAACACGGCGCGCGCCGTTTCCCTGCCGCCGCGGAGGGTGAACGAGAACACCGAGCCGCCACCCTGAGGGAGGTAGTGCGTTACGCGCACGTGCGATTCCTCGTCGGGAAGACCTGCGTACTCCACCGATTCGACTTCCGGCTGCTGCGCGAGCCACGAGGCGAGCGCGAGCGCGTTCTCGGTCTGCCGCTCAACTCGAATGCTCAGCGTCTCGAGACCCTGCTCGAGAAGGAATGCGTGAAACGGAGAGACAACGGGTCCGAGTCGTGCCGCGATCACGTCGCGAGCGTATTGCAGGTAGGCATGCGGTCCGAAGCGATCGACGAAGCTCGTTCCACTCTTCCCGTCCTTGGCCTGATGCAGGTGCGTGAACGTGTGCGGGCTACCCGCCCAGGCAAATCTCCCCGAATCGACGATGACTCCTGCAAGGGCTGAACCGTGACCGGCGAGGAATTTGCTCGCCGAGTGGATCACGATGTCGGCACCGTGTTCGATCGGGCGGAGCAGGTATGGGGTTGCGAGCGTGTTGTCGATGAGCAGGGGAGCACCGGCATCATGCGCGATGGCTGCAACAGCCGCGATGTCGAGTACCTCATTGCGCGGATTCGCAATGGACTCCGCGAAGAAGGCGCGCGTGTTCGGCCGCACTGCTTCGCGCCAGGCATTGAGGTCGTTGCTCTGCGCAACGAATGACGTGGTGATGCCGAGATTCGCCAGGTTTTCAGACAGGAGATTCCTCGAGCCCTCGTAGATGTTCGCTGCAGCGACGACGTGGTCGCCCGCTCGAAGGAGTCCGAAGAGTGCGACGCTGACCGCTGCTTGGCCGCTGGCGACCACCAGGGCGTCGATGCCGCCCTCGAGCGCCGCGAGTCGGCTTTCGACCGCTGCGGTCGTCGGATTGCCGATTCGCGTGTAGACGGGGCCGGAGTTGGTACCGGTGAAGCGGTCGTGGGCGTCCTCGAAGTCATTGAATTCGAAGCCTGCGGTCAAGTAGATCGGCGTGCGTCGCGCCCCAGCGATATCGGGAAACGCGGCACCCGCATGGAGCTGCCGGGTTTCGAAGGCGAGGTCGGGTGCAGAAAGTATGGGGTCAGCGTCACTGATCTGCGGGAATTGGCTCGCGGTGCTCATGGTGACGGTTCCTTTCTGGCTCAGGGAGGTCTGTGCGGTTTCCGGATGTTGCGGCAACGTTGCCAGAGGCTCAGTCCGTGTGGACAAGTGTTACCTCGCTTTACATCGCGCCCGTCGCGCCGGAACGTCTCAAATGTGTACCTCTATGACAGATTGTGTCCCCTGAAAGGGCTTTTGTCGGGGGATGCGTTTAGGGTAATAACGTTCGCTTGTTCCGTTGCGGGACCGTGCTTTACTTTTCGCAACACCTGGCCCCTTGGGGAGCACACGATGATCACGTTCGAAAATGTCAGCAAGCGGTTTCCAGACGGCAGCCTCGCGGTCCACGATTTCTCCCTGACGATCCCTTCGCGAACCGCGACGGTCTTCGTCGGATCCTCAGGCTGCGGAAAGACGACGCTCCTCCGTATGGTCAACCGAATGGTCGATGCGACTTCAGGAACGGTGAAGATCGACGGCGATGACGTGCAGTCCCTCGCGCCGGTTGAATTGCGCCGGAGCATCGGCTATGTCATGCAGAGCGGCGGACTGCTCCCGCATCGCACCGTGATCGACAATGTCGGCACGGTGCTTCGCCTTTCCGGGAAGAGTCGTGCAGAAGAACGCAAACGCTCTGCCGAGTTGCTCGACCTCGTCGGCCTCGACCAAAAGCTCGCGAAGCGGTATCCACTGCAGCTCTCGGGCGGACAGCAGCAGCGCGTCGGCGTCGCCCGCGCGCTCGCAGCGGACCCGAACATCTTGCTCATGGACGAGCCGTTCGGTGCCGTCGACCCGCTCGTGCGGCAGGAACTGCAGAGCGAGCTGCTCCGGCTTCAGGAGACCATCGCGAAGACGATCGTGTTCGTCACGCACGATATCGACGAAGCGCTGCTGCTTGGCGACCAGGTCGTCATCCTCGGAGGTCAAGGACAGATCCAGCAGGTCGACAGCCCTGAGAACATCGTCGCCAATCCCGCCAATGAATTCGTCGAGCGATTCATCGGCTCGGACCGTGGCGGCCGCGCGCTCACGGTCAAAACGATCAACGGACGAGAAGTCATCGTCACCGAACGCGGGATGCCGCTCGGTGTGCTCGATTCCAGGTGCGAACCATGAACTGGGTCGTCGAGAACTGGAACACGATCTGGTCGCTGACGCTCGCCCACGCTGCGCTCAGCTTTCCACCGATCCTGCTCGGGCTGCTGATCGCGATCCCGCTCGGCGCGATCGCTTTTCGCTTTCGCTGGTCGCGCGGCACGATTCTGACCGTGAGCGGACTCCTGTACGCGATTCCTTCGCTCCCGCTGTTCGTCGTCCTGCCGACGCTGATCGGCACCCTCATCCTTGACCCGGCCAACGTCATCATCGCTTTGACCTTGTACGCGGTCGCCCTGCTCGTTCGAACGGTGCACGATGGCCTGCAGTCCGTGTCGCCGCAGGTTCTCGACGCAGCCTCGGCCGTCGGATACTCACGAATGCAGCGATTCTTCCGGGTCGAGCTGCCGCTCGCGGGACCACTGATCGTTGCGGGACTTCGAGTCGTCTCAGCCAGCACCATCAGTCTCGTGAGCGTCGGCTCGCTGATCGGCGTCGCAAGCCTCGGAAATTTCTTCCTCAGTGGTTACAATCGGCAGTTCGCCACCGAGATCCTGGTCGGCATCGTGATGACCGTCGTGATCGCGGTCGTGTTCGATCGGCTCATCGTGATTGTTGGCCGGTTGCTGTTGCCCTGGAACCGTGGGACGACCAAGCGGCGACGGACACGACGTGATGACGATACTGACACGCAGCCTGACGCTCGTTCGGTCGCAGCACCGGCGAGCCCGCAGAAAGAGGTGGTCGCATGAACAACATCGTCGACGCATTCCTCTGGATCTTCGCGAGCGAGCACTGGGCAGGCCCGGACGGTATTCCAACTCGCGTCGGTGAGCACCTCTGGCTGACGTTCCTGACCGTCATCATCGCTGCCGTGATCGCGATTCCGCTCGGGCTCCTCATCGGGCACACCGGAAAGGGCCGAGATATCGCAGTCGCCGTAACCGGATCACTGCGCGCCCTGCCGACTCTGGGGCTCTTGACGCTGCTGGCACTCGTGGCGATCGCGTTCGGCTTCTCCAGCACGAATCTCGCCGCGGGTATAACCGCGCTCGTCGTGCTTGCCGTGCCACCAATCCTTGCTGGCGCCTACGGAGGGGTCGAGGCGATCGATCGCAACGTGGTCGATGCCGCGAAAGCCATGGGGATGTCGCCCTGGCAAGTGTTGTTCCGGGTCGAATTGCCCCTTGCCCTGCCACTGCTGATCGCCGGTATCCGCTCGGCGATCCTGCAGACGATCGCGACAGCGACCGTCGCCGCCTACCTCGTCGCAGGCCCTGGACTCGGGCGATACGTGCTCGATGCTCTGCCCCTGCGCGACTATCCGAAGATGCTTGCGGGGTCGATCATCATCGTGTTGCTCGCGCTCATCCTCGAAGGAATCTTCACGCTCATCCAGCGAGCAGTTGTTCCTGCAGGCCTTCGGCCGCAACGCCGTCGCAAGAAGAACGAACCATTGGAGTCTGCGGATGACGCACACTCCTCAAAGCCAGTACTGTCTGACAATCCCTCCGCACCATCTCGAAAGGTAACAACATGAGTTCCAAGAAGACGCTCGCGCTGGTGGCACTCGCCGCCAGTGCAGGGCTCGTGCTTGCTGGTTGCAGCAACTCGGACCCGACCGCTGACCCCGACGCCAGCAGCCCAGCGGCAAGTGGCGACAGCTCGGCGATCATCGTCGGCTCAGCAGGGTTCGCCGAATCCGAAATCATCGGCGAAATCTACGCCGGCGCACTCGAAGCCAACGGCATTACGGTCGAGCGCCGCTTCCAGATCGGCGCGCGCGATATCTATCTCGGTGCGCTCGAAGACGGTTCGGTCGACCTGCTCCCTGACTACAGCGGAAACCTGCTGCAGTTCTACGATGCAGAAACGACTGCGGTCACACCTGAGGAAATCATCGAAGCGCTCCCGGCAGCCCTGCCAGAGGGCTTTGAAGTGCTCGACGCGGCAGAAGCCGAGAACAAGGACTCCTACAACGTCACTCGCGAGTTCAGCGAGGAGAACGGCGTCACGAGCCTTGCGGACCTGGCCGACCTCGGCATCCCGCTCGTGGTCGGTGGAAACCCGGAGCTCGCTGAGCGTCCGTACGGACCCCAGGGGCTCACGGAGGTCTACGGTGTCGACGCGAGCCTCGTCTCGTTCGTGCCGATCAGCGATGGCGGCGGCGCGCAGACGACCTCTGCGCTGCTCGACGGCACAGTGACGCTCGCGGACATCTACTCGACGACGCCTTCGATCGCTGAGAACGATTTCGTCACGCTCGAGGACCCGGAGAACCTGATCCTCGCGCAGAACGTGATCCCGATCATCAACTCCGACAAGGCGACCGACGAAGTGGTCTCGATCCTCAATGAGGTCTCGGCTGCACTCACGACGGAAGACCTGATCGAGCTGAACACGCTGAACCAAGGTGCCGACAAGGTCGCGCCCGCCAAGGTCGCAGCAGACTGGTTGGCCGAGAACGGCTTCACGAGCTAAGCCCCGCCCTGTATGAAAGAAGCCCCGCACGCGAGTGCGGGGCTTCTTCTTGCAGTCGTTGAGGATTACGACTGGTGCGGATTGCGGTCGTTTAGGAGGCTTCCGGCTCGCCAGCAAGTCCGCGACGCTGCAGCAGTGGTTCGATGACCGCGTCGCGGCCACGGAAGTCACGGTATGCCTCGAGCGGATCCTTCGAGCCACCCACGCCAAGCAGGGTCGCACGGAAGTGGTCGCCGTTCTCCCGCTTTGATCCGCCGTGCTCCTTGAACCATTCGACGGTGTCGGCATCGAGCACTTCGCTCCAGATGTAGGAGTAGTATCCGGCGTCGTATCCGCCGGCGAAGATGTGCGCGAAGTACGTCGTGGAGTACCGGGTCGGGACTTCTGGAATGAGCAGTCCGACGGCATCGAGCGCCGCACGCTCGAACTCCTTGACGTCCGTGACGGCTTCGCCGTGTTTGATCGAGTGCCACGCCTGGTCGAGCAGTGCAGCAGCAAGATACTCGCTCGTGTCGTGACCCTGGTTGAAGGTTTCACTCGCTTGCAACCGCTCGATGACGTCCGCCGGAATCGGCTCGCCCGTTTCGTAGTGCACGGCATAGTGCTCGACGATGCCTGGCCACAGCATCCACATCTCGTTGACCTGGCTCGGGAACTCGACGAAGTCGCGGAAGACGTTCGTTCCGGAGAACTCGGGGTAGGTGACGCGAGCGAAGAGGCCATGCAGGGCGTGTCCGAACTCGTGGAAGAGGGTGTTGACCTCATCGAAGGTGAGCAACGTGGGCGTTCCTGCGGGAGGCTTCGGCACGTTGAGGTTGTTCACGACAACGACGGGCGTGTGGAGGAGGTGCGACTGCGAGATGAGCGGGTTCATCCATGCGCCGCCGCGCTTGGAGTCTCGCGTGTAGAGGTCGAGCACATACAGTCCGACGGGGGAGCCGTCAGCATTCGTGACCTCGAACACACGGGCATCGGGGTGGTACGCGACGAGGTCGGTGCGCTCCTTGAAGGTGACGCCGTAGACGACCGTCGCTGCCCGGAACACGCCATCCTGGAGTACGCGCTCGGCCTCGAAGTACGGGCGCAGTGCTGCCGTGTCGACGTCGTACTGCGCGGTTCGAAGTTTCTCGGTGTAGAAATCCCAGTCCCATGCTGCGAGCTCGAAGTCTTCGCCCGCTGCCTGCACCATTTCCTGGAGGCGATCGCGCTCAGCTCGTGCATTCGCGGCAGCAGCCGGTGCCAACTTGTCGAGCATCGCGCGCACTGCGGCAGGGGTCTTCGCGGTCTCATCGGCGGTGACTGCTGCAGCGTGTGATTCGAATCCGAGGATCGAGGCGCGTTCGGCACGGATCTTCGTCAGTTCGAGCACGATCGCGCTGTTGTCGTGTGCGTTGCCACGGCTCGCGCGTGAGAGTGAAGCTTCGAGAATACGCTTGCGCACCGCCCGGTTGGTCAGTGATGCGAGCCACGGGTGACCGCTGAACAGCGGAAGCGTGACGAGGAATTTGTTCTCGAGCCCGCGGTCTGCAGCTGCCTGCTTTGCGGCTTGGATTTCGCCATCGCTCAGTCCGTCGAGCTCGGCGACATCGTCGATGACGACTGCGAGATCGTTCGTGTCTTTAACGAGGTTCTGATCGAACTGCGTGGTGAGCGTTGCGATCCGCTGATTGAGTTCCTTCAATCGGGCGGTCTTCTCGGCATCGAGTCCAGCACCGGCGACCGTCATGGATTGGAACGTGCGCTCGACGAGGTAGCGCTGTTCTGGTGACCACTGAGCGGCATCGTCGAGGCGTGCGTGCAGGACTCGGACGCGCTCGTACAGGGCTTCGTTGAGTGTGATCGCATCACTGTGGGCCGCGTACTTCGGAGCGATGACCTCTTCGAGCGCATCGATCTCGTCGGTCGTGTCTGCGCTCGATCGGTTCCAGAAGACCGTTGCCACACGAGAGAGGGTCTGACCGCTCTCTTGCAAGGGGACCAGGGTGTTCTCGAAGGTCGGCGCTTCGTCGTTCGACGTGATCGCTTCGATCTCCGCGAGCTGCTCCGCGAACCCACGCTCGAAGGCGGGTTCGTAGTGCGCAAACGTGATCTGTTCGAAAGGAGGAAGTTGGAAGTCGAGGGTGCTCGGCTCATAAAACGGATTGCTCATAAACCCACCTTATGTTGCCTTCCGCCGAGAGGATGAAGTTGCGCTCTCGGCGTTGCAAAGATCTCTTTGCAAAGGTATCTTTGGAAGCGATGACTGACAGTGGTGCCGTCGTCCCGAACGGGCACCCTGCTTCCGCATCTCCCGCTCGCGTCGACCTTGAATCCTTGAAAGCACTCGCACACCCGCTGCGAGTGCGAATTTTGCACACCCTCACCGCGCTCGGTCCGCAGACTGCTTCTGGGCTGGCTGCATTACTGCAGGAGTCGAGCGGCGCAACCAGTTACCACCTGCGACAACTCGAATCCAAAGGCTTCGTGAGCGAAGCGGTGAGCCTCGGGACGGGGCGCGAACGCTGGTGGGAGCGAACGGCCGGCGAACTCGAGGTCTGGTCTGAAGAACTCGATCAACTCCCCGGTGGTCGCGAATCAAGCGCCGTGGTGCTCGAGGCGTGGAGTCAGAGCACGGCGTCGCTCGCCGCGGCATTCGTGGCGGGGAGTGACAGCGCCTTCGGCGAGCCCTGGACCGATGCAGCGAAGATCGCGAGTTACAACGGCGAACTCACCGTCGATGAGCTTCAGCGGCTGACTCGAGACGTCGATGCGCTCATTCGTTCGCGGTTGCACAACACGACGCCTCGCGAAGGAAGCAAGACCATTCACGTCCAGTTCACGGCCTTCCCACCAATCGGCCAACAGCGCCTTGACACTCGCGAGGTCGAGCAATGAAACCTCGGATCTTCTTCCCCCACAAATTTCAACACGACAATCACACACACGCTCAGGAGCGCACCATGGCAAAGAACGACACCCACGTCCCGATGACCCGACCGATCATGATCGTGAGCGACACGATCGCGAACGCAGCACTGGCAAGCCGCGCGCTTCGCTAAGCGACGCTCGTCGAAGAAAAGAAAAAAGGCCCCGATCGGGGCCTTTTTTCGTGCGATTTTGCTTTGTTCTGCTCGCTAATCGTCTTCTCGAGTGATGAGCACTTCGCCATCCCGCTCCGTGATCAACGTGCCATCGTCGAGGACGACCTGCGGGCGTGATTCGAGCCAGGTGAGCGTCCAGTACCAGTCGCCAGTCTCTGCGCCGAGTTCGACGAGCGTGCGTTCTTCGGCCGCGATACTCGCTCGGACCCCAGCACTCAGCGAGCCCGGCGCCGCTTCGCCGACTTTCCAGCGCGTGCCGATCTGCATCGCTTAGGACCCTTCCTGCTCGGACTGTTCGAGTTCAATGGAGGTCACCGCGAATGCTTCTCCCGCAGTGATTTCGAGCGTGGCGATGCGACCGACCGCGGCGAGGTCCGCGCGACCGGCGAGCACCTGCTCGAACGATTCCTGCGGAACCTCGATCACGCAGCGTGTCACCGGGGTCTTCTGGCTTGCTTTCGCGTCGGTCTTCGCACGTCGGATGCCGATCAGAGCTTCACCGACCGCAGCGAGTACGCCGGGCGCTTCGCCTGCTGGGAGCTCGCTCTCGAGCGGCCACTGCGCAGTGTGGATGCTCTCCTCGTGAGTCCAGGACCAGACTTCTTCCGTTGCAAAGGGAAGGAACGGCGCAAGCAGCCGCAACTGCACGTCGAGCGCGGTGCGCAAGGCCGTGATCGCGGAGATGCGATCTGCCTCGTCGCCGCTGTAGGCACGCTCCTTCACGAGTTCGAGGTAGTCGTCGCAGAACGTCCAGAAGAACTGCTCGGTGAGTTCGAGCGCCTTCGCGTGATCGAAGCGCTCCATTGCAGCACTGGCACCGCTGACCACAGCGCGCAGTCGCTGCAGCATGTCGAGATCGATCGCCTCGGTGATCTCGCCGGGCTCGCCCTCCATTTGCAGGACGAACTTCGCTGCATTCAAGACCTTCATCGCCAGGCGGCGACCGATCTTCATCTGCTTCGGATTCTGCGGGTCGAGCGCCGCATCCATCCCGAGCTTCGAAGACGCTGCCCAATACCGGACGCCGTCGGAGCCGTGTGCTTCGAGCAGTCCGATCGGTGTGACGACGTTGCCCTTCGACTTCGACATCTTCTTGCGGTCGGGATCAAGGATCCAGCCCGAGATCGCAGCGTGCTTCCACGGCGCGATGCCGTCTTCGTAGTTCGCGCGGACGGTCGTCGAGAACAGCCAGGTTCGAATGATGTCCTGGCCCTGCGGGCGAACATCGAAGGGGTAGACGAGGTTCCAGAGCTCATCATCGGTTCCCCACCCGCCTGCAAGCTGTGGGGTGAGCGAGGAAGTCGCCCACGTGTCCATGACATCGACCTCGCCGGTGAATCCACCCGGAACGCCGCGTTGTTCGCTTGTATACCCGGCTGGGACATCCGAGGTGGGGTCGAGGGGGAGCTGGTCGGCGCTCGGAGTGAGCACCTGGTCGAAGTCCGGGTTCCCGTCGTTGTCGAGCGCGTACCAGACCGGGATCGGCACGCCGAAGAATCGCTGCCTCGAAATCAGCCAGTCGCCGTTCAGTCCATTCACCCAGTTGTCGTAGCGATTGCGCATGTGCTCCGGGTGCCACGTGATGTCGTTGCCGAGCTGTACCAGCGTCTCGCGGAGGGCCTCGTCGCGACCACCGTTGCGGATGTACCACTGACGGGTCGAGACGACTTCGAGCGGTCGATCACCCTTTTCGAAGAACTTCACCGGGTGCGTGATGGCTCGCGGTGCGCCGTCGATCTCGCCCGTTGCTTCGAGGAGTTCGACGATCGCCTTCTTCGCGCTGAACACCGTTTTCCCGGCGAGTTCGGCAAAGGCCTGCTTGCCAGCGTCGCTCGTGATCGCTTCTGGCGCTTCCCTGATGATCCTGCCGTCGAAGCCCATGATCGCGCGGTTGGGCAGGTCGAGCTCACGCCACCAGATGACGTCGGTCGTGTCACCGAACGTGCAGATCATTGCGACACCGGTGCCCTTGTCAGGCTGCGCAAGGCGGTGCTGCACGAACGGCACCTCCACGCCGAAGACAGGCGTCGTGACCGTCTTTCCAACGAGGTGCGCGTACCGCTCATCGTCGGGGTGGGCGACGATCGCAACGCAGGCCGCGAGCAGTTCCGGACGGGTCGTGTCGATCTTGATGTCGCCCTGCGGACCATGGAACAGGAGCGTGTGGTACGCGCCCGGCTGCTCCCGGTCTTCGAGTTCAGCCTGGGCGACTGCGGTGCGGAAGGTGACATCCCAGAGCGTTGGAGCATCTGCCTGGTACGCCTCGCCGCGCTCGAGATTACGAAGGAACGCGCGCTGCGAGAGTGCCCGCGCGTCGTCGCTGATGGTGCGGTACGACTGCTTCCAATCGACGGAGAGGCCGAGCATTCGCCAAACGTGCTCGAACTGTTTTTCGTCTTCTTCAGTCAGGCGCTCGCAGAGCGCGACGAAGTTCGGCCGACTGATCGGAACCTGGTCGGCTGCTTTGCTGCCCTTGTTGTCGCCGCCCTCGAACGGCGGCACGAAGTCCGGGTCGTAGGGGAGTGTCGGGTCGACGCGGACACCATAGTAGTTCTGCACTCGGCGTTCGGTCGGGAGTCCGTTATCGTCCCAGCCCATCGGGTAGAAGACGCGCTTGCCCTGCATTCGCTGGTAGCGCGCGATGACGTCGGTGTGGGTGTAGCTGAAGACGTGTCCGATGTGGAGCGAGCCGGACGCGGTCGGAGGCGGAGTGTCAATCGAGAAGACTGTGGAACGATCCGCGCCGTCGCGACGGAAACGGTTGACCTCGTTGGATTCCCACAGCTGGTCCCATTTTGCTTCGAGCCCCTCGAGTGCTGGGCGTTCGGGCATGGTGTTCATCGCGTCTCCGTGTTCTATACGCGGCACCGTGTCAGCACGCGAGATGCGTGGTGCCTGATTGTGATGCATCGAGTCTAGCGAGCAAGGCGCTCACGATTGCGTTACGAGATGGAGAACACGGTGAGTCTCTGGCGCTTCCTTGTTAGCGTCTGGCTGTGGAGATGCTGTGTCTCGGCCGCAGGCTGGTGGAGGCGCGGATTCCGCCGAACATCCATCGCTTGTGATCCGAACCGCGATCGCTCCTCACACTCGCTCGCTGGTGATTCAGTCGCTTCGAGATTTTTCAAGAAAGGTCATGATGATCCGAGATCAGATACATGCTCGCAAGACGGTATTTCGCACAGCGATTGCGTTCGCAACAGCGCTGGGTGTGCTCGCTACTGCCACCGCTTGTGCTTCGAGCGAGCCTGAAGCGACCACAGCTCCGAGTGCCTCTGCATCAAGCAGTCCTCCATCAACACCCAGTGAAAGCGAGATCACACCGAGCCCGACAGAGGAGCCGACTGCATCGAACCCCGCAGCACCTTCCTCGAGTGTGTTCGATGTCGTTGTCACGACGCTGGCCGGCACCACGTTCGAGACCGAGGCGGGTAACGGCGCGATTCTCGATTCGACGTCCTTGCAGATTCCTGCAGACGGTCCATGCGGAATGCTCTTCGATCAGGCGGGTGCGATGTTCGGCGAAACAGCGCACCTCAGCGTGAATGACCCGACCGTTGGAGCGCTCAGCGTCGGCTCACTGGTGCAAACGCCGGCAGCGGAGGATGCCTCGCGCGTCGTCGAACTCTTCGCAAGTCTGCAAGCGGTCTGCGCGAATGAACTGCCCGTGCAGCAGGATGTCGATGAGCAGACGAGTACGGTGTTCCCGGAGCAGTCGCCTCCCGCGCTCGGGAGTTCTGCGAGTTTCTGGTTCTACTACGCGAACGGCGGGAATCACCCCTTGCTGACTTCCGTCACGAGTTGCGAAGAGTATGTGCTCTGGATTCCCCAAGATGACATGGTCGCAGGAAACGCTGATCAGTTGAGCGTCCAGTGGATGAATGCCCAGCTCGAAGCGCTCGGATGTCCGGCCGCGATATAGACGCGGTTCGGCACCTCGGACCACCGATCGCCCCGACTCACTGAAAAGCCGGATTCCTCGAGGCGAGGAATCCGGCTTTTGTTCATTCGCAGTCGAGAATGGATTGGCGCAGTGTCTGCGAGGTCTCATCCAGCCGCGTCATGCGATCTGGCCTTACTCCGCTTCTCGAAAGTAGTTCGTTTCTGGCAGTGGGCAACCAAGAGAGGCCAACTGTGCCTGCGCCCAGTTTCCGGGGAATTGCCACATGTCGATATCGGAGCCGACTGGAAGATGCAGCACGAGTTCTTCGCACGCTACGTAGGTCATGGTTTGCATGTGGGAGCCCGCTTCAACCCAGAACACTCCATACGTCGAACCGAAGTCGAACTGCGAGATCGATCTCTCCGGGCCGTAGAACATCGTGTAGGTCGCCCCTGCAGGCTGCTCGCTGTACGGGTGTTCTGCGCTGCAGGTGCCCTGGACCTGGTCGATGAGCTCGAGGAAACGAGCCGCAGCTGCCGGGCTCTCGGTTCGAGACATGACTCCCGCGCCCCGTGAGAACTGTTGGTCGCTGGAGAGTTCACTCATTCGAACTGATTCTCCGAGCAGGCCTGCTGCCTCGTCGAGCAGGCGTCCACATTGGCCTGTCGCTGGAATGTCGAGGACCGCCGAGGTATGTGCCGGTGGGTCCACCGTCTCGAAAACGAGCTCGCCCTGAGGAAAATTCTGGCTCGGATGCTGCGGCACGACGTCGATGAACAACATCTGCAACTTCATGTCCTCGAACTTCGCTGCGCTCGCCGCGGGCTCGGTTGGAGCGGTCGTCTCGGGCAGAGGTGCTGAAGGTGTGGCGCTGGGCTCGGGAGTGCTCGGGTTCTCGGTGCTCGGGGAGGGCGAGGTAGTTGACGATGCTTCGCTTGGAGCCGTCGATGACAGCCCGCTGGAGTCGCCAGGCGTTTGAGGTGCGCTCGCGCAACCGGAGAGCGACGCAAGCGCGATCACTCCAACTGCGGTCCAGAGTGAACGTGTTTGCTTTGAAAAGGCCATGAGCAAACCCTACAAAATTGAACGCCAGTGATTGCAGATCGACATGGGGACGTTATCGATTCGGAAGCTTCAAGAATCGGTAAAGACCAGGGGCTCTCCAAGCTCAGGGTGTAACGATGCATTGGCAAAAATTGCGAGCACTTCGTCGAGCTGAGTTCGAGCAACGGCAACGCTCAGCTGCACGACTTCGGAGTACTGCAACGACGGAGCGAGCCCGGCAAGGCGAAGCACATGCTCAAATTTTGGCGCTTGCTCGAATGACAGGGCGACCGAGACGCGGACCCCTTCGCGCCGTTGAATCGTGCGCCCAGCGCTGAGCGCTTGCTTCGCGGCCGCGCTGTAGGCACGCGCCAATCCGCCAGTACCAAGTTTGACCCCGCCGAAGTATCGAGTCACGAGCACGCAGACGTCGCTGACTCCAGCCGAGGTGATGGCTCCAAGGATTGGCATTCCGGCCGTACCACTTGGTTCTCCGTCATCGCTCGAACGTGAGTATTCGCCGTTGAGCCCTACTCGAGCCGCACTGCACACATGGTGAGCAGCAGGATGCTCGCGTCGCTCAAATGCAACGAGCGGGGCGAGTTCCGACAGAGCAGTGATCGGAACGACCTGTGCGAGAAAGCGGCTTTTCGAAACCTCGAACTCTGCACTCGCATGAGGATGCATCGTTGGGAGTATCACCGAATCATCGTACGGGCCTCCGGTTGCTCGGCTCAGTGGTCAGTGGTCAGTAAATGGTGGCGGCACGGATATTCGGCCATGCTTGAGATTGCTTTCGCCTGAAAGGACTCCGGATGATGTCAGACCGAACTCGCGGCTCCGCTCAGCGCGACGCTGCTTCGATTGGGCGTCCGAAAGCCGCCTCGCCAGAAATGCTCGCTGAGGCCGCGTTCGAGCTCTTTCTCGAGCGGGGATACGACAAGACCACGGTCGGCGACATCACTCTCCGTGCAGGAGTTGCACGCTCCACGTTCTTCATGAACTTCAGCGCGAAGGCCGACATCCTGTGGAGTGAACTCGATCCGCTGCTCCAGCGGATTCAGTTTGTGAATGGAAACGATGAAGCTTCGGTCGTTGCCGCATTTGTCGAAGCAGTGGCACCGCTCGAGAACCGAGTGCCCCGGGTGCTTCGCGATCGAGATGCGATGGGTGTCAGCATGGCTCTTGCCGAGACAGCGATTACCCGACTCCAACCGATCGTCCAATCCACGGCCCACTCGCTCGGGCAGACCACTCGGTACCGGAACGATGCTTCCGCGAGCCGAACTCGCGCGGTGGCGATCGTCAGTGTGAGCGCCTCAGCACTCCTGTCCTGGAGCGAGCTCTCGAGCAATCGTGAGACTGCTGCGGTCGTCGTTGCCCGAGCGCTGCAGGCACTCAGCGTCGCTCCCTGAGCTCCGTCACGATCGCGTTACGCTCATGCGGGAAGCGCCTAGGGCAGAGGGCAAACTCATAGGCTCATTCCATGACCCCGCCACGTGTGCAACTCCGATCTCTCCTCGCGCTCGCAACCGTGGCGCTCCTTCTGAGTGCATGTGCTTCGTCGGAGCCAAGCGCGAGTTCCCAGGCCACATCGTCACCGTCTCTGGGGACGAGCACTCCTGCGACGAGCGCGCCCGCTGGAAATAATCCGGAGAGCGAGTCGTCTCCGTCGACGAGTGCTCCAGCGTCTTCCACCGAAGCCGAACCAGAGACGAACGGCGCTGCGACGAACCGATACGACGGCCAAGCGCTCGCTGATCTCATCCACGTCGACACGATTGGCGAGTGGCCGGATGAGTTCACGATCGAGTTCGAGGACTATACCTATGACCAATTTCCCGGCAACGACGTATTGCCCTGGATCACCTCGGTCACGCAGGGCAGCGGAGGGGAGTGCGAGCGGCTGATGAACGAGATTCTTGCGCTCGACGTGGTCGAGACACAATTTGCTGGACCCTACAGTCGTGGTGAGTTCTACCCACTCTGGGCACTCGCTCGAATGGAGTCGCCTGAAGCCGCAGACGCTGTGATCGTGTTAATAGAAAGCGCGACCGATGCCTGCATCGCGGAGTACCCCATTGAGCAGCATCTTGGAGAACCGGAGCACGACGCGCCCTTCTTGTTCACGACGCTCGAGAACGATGATTTTCGCGGAGCTTCGGGGTATCGGCACGGGAGCAACATTGATGCGCTTGCGTTCACATTGTTCACTGCTTGCGATGAGCTCATTGTTTGGGCTGCAGCGCCCGACATCCGGGTCATGCGCGCGACGCCGGCGATCTGGGAGGCACAGCTCGCGCAAATCGGGTGTACGCCCTAATTTCGCGGCATATCCACGTCGTCAATGAGGGAGAGCTCGGGCGGTTTTCGTGACGAGCATGGACGCCCTCATCACGATTCAACGTCGATGCCGTTTTCTCCGCATTTCAGGGTACAAGACTCTCATAGCATCACCATATGAACTCCACTTCGAAGACGCTTCGCATCGTTCTGCTCTCCACCGTGGTCGCCCTCCTCGCCGCCGGGTGCACGCCCGGCGATACTGAGGCGGCAGAGAGCACTGCGTCTCCGACGTCGAGTGCGTCAACGCCTGCAACGACGACACCTGCGCCTTCGCCTTCGATCACACCTGAGCCTTCGGTCGAACCCGAGCCGAGCGCGACGGTCTCGAACAATGTCTTCGATGATCAGGCTCTCAACGATCTCTTATATTTCGGCACGGGCAACGAGTGGCCCGATGACGTGTACACGACAGTCACCGATGGCCAGTCGAGCGATCGGCTTCCTGGAGTTCCCTTTTACGAATGGGCGCTCGAACCAACTTCGGGTGGCATGGGCACTTGTAACTCGGAGTTGCAGGCTCTCGTCAACACACCGGTGATTGAGGCGATGACTGCGGGGCCGGAGAACACGGAAGACTATCTCGGTCTGTGGGGGCTTGCGCGCATGGAGTCACCCGAAGCGGCGCAGGCAGTTGTCGAAAATGCGTCGAGTGTTGGCGCAGCATGCGTCGCGGAATACCCGTGGGACGGGATGGACGCACCGATGCCCGTGCTGTTCATGCCACTGAGTGCCGCGGGCTCCTTCGACGAGTTCGTTGGCGCCGAAGGCTTCATGATCGGCGTGGACTCAAACCACGCTGCCTACACAATGTATGCAGCGTGTGGAGAGATTGTGGTCTGGGCGGGAGCTCCTGACTCATTGGCTCTGCACCCGACGTCGGAAATCTGGCAGACGCAGCTCGCCCAGCTCGGCTGCTCCGTCTAAGCGAGCGGCGGAGCCGGAACCCGCAGCACACGAAAGAGCGCATCGTGCAGCGGCGACTTCGGCATTGCAACGCCGTCGATCGAGAGGATCGCGGCAGCGAGTCTGCCTGAGGAGAGCAGCCAACCACCGCGGGCCTCCCGCAGGGCATCGCGGTCGAGATCGCGCAGTGCGACCTCGAGCCCTTCGCTCTCGGCATCGTCGATCAACTGACGGAGTGTGACCGATTCGAGGATTCCCTCTTGCTTCGGGCTGACCAGAACCCCGTCCAGATCAAGCAGGAGCGTCGAAGTCGGCCCCTCCAAGAGCGATCCGGCGGGGGAGACGAACAGGGCGTCATCGGCGCCCTGCGCTTGGGCGTAGCGCTTGGCTGCCATGTTGATCCCGTACGAGAGGCTCTTGGCGCCAGGCAGCAGCCAGGGCAGATCGTGGACGCCGGAGCCTTCGTGTCCGCGGTCGAGCGTGATGACGGTCACTCCGGACTCACGCTCTGCTATCGCCGAGGTCGCGAGTGCGCTGGCAATCACGTAGCTGCTCGGCGCTCCGCCGCCCTCTTGGCCGCGGGTGTGGATCATCCGAACGATGATCTCGGCGGCCGCATCCCAATCCCACGCTGCAACGAGCGCGTCCACGGCTCGCCGGAATCCCTCGAGGTCTGGCCTCGGGAGATGCAGGATCGATGCCGAGCGCTCGAGGCGCGTCAGATGATGGTCGAGATCACGAATTCCCTCTCGGCTCGCGAGAGTCGCATCGAACACACCGTCACCGCGCACAACACCGAGGTCATCGGCTCGAAGGAGCGGCGTCGAGATGTCGTGGAGAGAGCCGTCGAGGAGAGCCAGCAGTGGCGGAACCGTCATACCGCCACGCTACCCCCGGCAATCATTCTGGAAAACCCCCATGGTTTGGGTGGTTGTCTGCACTGTATTGCGCGTCGTCGCCGCGTACCGTAAATCTTGTGAAACCGACCATTGCGCAAAATTTTGCGACTCTTGCCCATCTCGCCGTCCTCGGCCTCATTGCTCCCGTGCTCTTCGTGAGTCTGCCCGTGCTGTTTACCACGGGCGTCGCGACGGCGATCGTCTTCGGTGTGGGGCTGCTGCTCCTGGCCCTGGTCGCCGTGTTGATTCCAGCGATCGCATGGGCCGAGCGCGCTCGCGTCCGAGGGCTTTACGGGTTCGAAATTGCACAGCTCCCGATGAGAACGAGCGATCGGCGGGATTGGCTCCGGATTCCGCACACGCTCGTGATGCAGTTTGCGAACAGCCGCAACTGGCGGGCGCTGGCGAACTTCGCCATCGCCGGATTCTTCGGAATCGTCGTTCTCGAAGCACTCCGACGCTTCGTCGGCGGAGGCATCGGGCTCTCTCTTGGAGTGCTCGCGTCGGGCAACTCGGTATCGGCGCCTCTCGGGTTCGACATCCTGATGGAGCCCTGGGTGCTCGCAATTCTCGGAATTCTCGCGGCGCTCGCAGCGCTCGTCGGGATCTGGTTCCTTGGCATCGCACACTTTGCGATCAGCCGAATGCTGCTCGTGCAGTCGGAGCGCCAGCGCCTCCAGGAGGAAGTCCGCCGCGTCACGCAGCGGCGTGAAGACGCGGCCGGCAGTGCGCAACTCGAGCGCACTCGACTCGAACGCGATCTCCACGACGGTGTGCAGCCGAGACTGGTCGCCGTCGGGATGGCGCTCGGGATGGCGAAGCAGAAAATCGATGCTGATCCAGCCGCCGCCTCGAAGCTCATCGATGAGGCCCACGCCTCCACGAAGGAAGCGGTCACAGAACTTCGCCAAATTGCCCGTGGCATTCACCCCGCGGTTCTCGATGATCGTGGACTCGACGCGGCACTCTCTGCGCTCGTTGCACGATCGCACGCTCCCGTAGAACTCGACGTCCAGTGGAATCGCTCAGGATCTCGGGAAGCCGAGCAGGCGCTGTACTTCGTCGTCGCAGAAGCCTTGACGAACATCGCGAAGCACTCGAATGCACGACAGTGCAGCGTCACGATCCGTGAGCGCAGCGGCAATCGATTGTGGGCACGAATTGAAGATGATGGCGCGGGCGGTGCTCGAATGGTCCCAGGTGGCGGGCTCGACGGAATCGCGAAGCGTGTCAGCTCTGCTGGCGGGGAGTTCTCCTTGACGAGCCCGACGGGCGGACCGACCACAATCGAGGTGAGCCTGCCATGCGCGTCGTAATCTGCGAAGATTCCGTGCTCCTGCGCGAAGGACTCGTCAGGCTGCTCGTCGATGCCGGACACGAAATCGTTGCAGCGCTGCCCGACACCACCGGATTGGTCGACGCGATCGCAGGGGCGGAGATCGACCTCGCCGTGCTCGATGTCCGGCTCCCTCCCACCTTCACGGATGAGGGGATTCGAGCCGCGCTCGACCTCCGTGCTCGATTCGCGTCGCTCAACGTGCTCGTGCTCTCGCAGTACGTCGAAGAGCGGTACGCGAGTGACCTGATCTCGGAGCGCCGTGGTGGTATCGGGTACCTCTTGAAGGACCGGGTCGTCGATGTCGCCGAATTCTTGGAGAGCCTCGCGACGGTCGGTTCGGGTGGAACAGTGCTCGACCCGGAGGTCGTTGCGCAATTGCTTGCAAGAAAACGACGAGACACGAGGCTCTCGGTGCTGAGTGAACGAGAGAGCACCGTGCTCGGTCTTATGGCAGAAGGAAAATCCAATGCCGCGATTGCCGAAACGTTGCACGTCTCCGCGGGGAGCGTCGAGAAGCACATCTCGAGCCTCTTCCAGAAATTGAACCTCGAACAAGACCAATCAGGGAACCGCCGGGTGCTCGCAGTCCTGGCTCACCTCAATGCCGATACGAACCTTCGACCAGAAACGAGAAGCTCATGACCGTCAACAACATCGCACAGGAAGCGCCGAGCAAAGGCTTCTCGCGCACACTGATCGTCGTGGGGGCCGTGGTCGCGGTCGTCGCACTCGGCGCCGGCGCTTCGGCGAGTTTCTGGAGTTCACAGCGGGGGAGCGCGAGCCTCGACGCCGACATGACCGGTGTCACGGCAATCGAGCTGGACTCGTCCGGGGCGAACATCGATGTCGAATTCGCTGATGTCGAAGTGGCGACACTGAACGTCGTCAACGAAGGATCGCCAGGTTACGAGTGGAAGCTCACCACCGAGAATGGCGTGCTCCGCGTTGCGCAGGATGAGCCGTGGTTCAGTTGGAGTTTCCAAAGCAAGCTCGACGACATCACGCTGCTGCTCCCCGAGGAGTTCCGCGATGCCGCGCTCGACCTCGAGATCAATCACGCCGGTGGCGCCGTGGAAATCGCGGGATCGTTCGGTGACATCACGGCGGTTCTCGATGGCGGAATGATCGACTTGGACGGGGCGGCCTCTGCCCTGAACCTCGAAGTCAACGGTGGCTTCGCCGAACTTGCCCTCGACGACCTCCGCACTGCAGAAATCGAGCTCTCCGGGGGACGAGTCGATGCCGAAATCTCGGGCGAGCAACCCCGGGACATCACAGCCTCGGTGACGGCCGGCACGCTCGATTTGATCGTTCCCCAGGGCTCCTACAACACGGTGTTGTCGCAGCTGGCGGGCTCCATCGACAACCAACTCGATGTCGATAGCAAATCGGAGTCGCGCATCCGCGTCGACCTCGTCGGTGGCAGTGCAACGCTCACCGCAGAAGACTGAGTCTGCACACCCTTCCGCCCGGCGCCTTCGGACTCGTGTCCGTCGGCACCGGGCGGTATAGTTTGTACACACGCATTGATCCGGCAATCACCGGGGAGCATTTGGAAGAAAGGCTTCGGCCGAGTAGATCCAAACGGGGCTGGCCCGTCATCGCCAAAGAATGAGCGGCGAAGGAAACTTCGCAAGCGGGGTGGTACCGCGCGGAAACGCGTCCTCGAATCTGAACACTGTTGACACAGCGCATGTGAATGACACAGCGGGTGTGAACGCGATCGAGGAGCACGGTGTACCCGAAACACGAACAGCATGGACAAGTTCCAGCGAGCCCTTCTTTCCCGAAGATCGAGGAAGCGATCCTCGAATACTGGAAGAACGACGACACCTTCCGCGCCTCGATCGCGAACCGAGAGGGCGCGCCCGAGTGGGTGTTCTATGACGGCCCACCTTTTGCAAACGGTCTGCCGCATTACGGTCACCTGCTCACAGGGTACGCGAAAGACGTCTTCCCTCGGTTCCAGACGATGCAGGGCAAGCAGGTGCACCGCCGCTTCGGTTGGGACACACACGGATTGCCCGCCGAACTCGAGGTCATGAAGCAGCTCGGTATCACCGAGAAGCACGAGATCGAAGAGATGGGCATCGACATCTTCAACCAGCGTGCTGAAGAATCCGTGCTCGAGTACACCCGTGAGTGGGAAGAGTACGTCACCCGCCAGGCGCGCTGGGTCGACTTCGAGAACGATTACAAGACGCTCGATATCACCTACATGGAGAGCGTCATCTGGGCGTTCGCCGAGCTGCACAAGAAGGGCCTCGCCTACGAGGGCTACCGGGTGCTGCCGTACTGCTGGCGCGACGAGACGCCGCTCTCGACCCACGAACTGCGCATGGACGACGACGTCTACCAGATGCGTCAGGACCAAACCCTCACGGTCACGCTCCCGCTCGTCGGAGAAAAAGCTGAAGCGCTCGGGCTGACCGGAGTCAAGGCGCTCGCCTGGACGACGACCCCGTGGACCCTCCCGACGAACCAGGCGCTCGCGGTTGGTCCGACGATCGAATACGCGATCGTTCCTTCCGGCGAGGCAGGTGCGGGTGACGGCTCAGCAGCGGGTGTTTCCGAGTACCTGCTCGCCAAAGACACCGTTGCTGCGTACGCGAAAGACCTCGGCTATGCAGACGGTGAGGCGGCGCTCGCAGCAGTCACTCGTACGGTTCTCGGTGCAGAGCTCGGAGGCGTGCACTACGAGCGGCTCTTCGATTTCTTCGCAGACGAGCTGGAGTACGGCACGCAGAACGCCTGGCAGATTCTCGTCGATGACTACGTGGCGACCGGCGAGGGAACCGGCATCGTGCACCAGGCGCCTGCCTACGGTGAAGATGACCAACGGGTGTGCGCTGCCGCTGGGATCCCCACAATTCTTTCCGTCGACGATGGCGGCCGATTCCTCTCCGTGGTCGAGCCGGTCGCAGGCATGCAGGTGTTCGATGCGAACAAGCCACTCTCACAGCTCCTGAAAGATCAGGGCCGTGTGCTGCGTCAAGCGAGCTACGAGCACTCGTACCCGCACTGCTGGCGCTGCCGCAACCCGCTGATCTACAAGGCGGTCTCCAGCTGGTTCGTTCGAGTCACCGAGATCAAGGACCGCTTGATCGGTGCCAACGCTGACATCAACTGGGTTCCCGAGAACGTGAAGCAGGGCCAGTTCGGCAAATGGCTTGAGGGTGCTCGCGACTGGTCGATCTCACGGAACCGCTACTGGGGAAGCCCGATCCCGGTATGGAAGAGCGACAACCCTGATTTCCCGCGGATCGATGTGTACGGTTCGCTCGATGAGATCGAGCGCGACTTCGGTGTGCGACCGGACAACCTGCACCGCCCGTTCATCGACGAGCTGGTGCGTCAGAATCCTGACGACCCGACTGGCAAGAGCATGATGCGTCGAATCCCAGACGTGCTCGACGTTTGGTTCGACTCCGGCTCGATGCCGTTCGCGCAGGTGCACTACCCGTTCGAGAACCAGGACTGGTTCGATACGCACAGTCCCGCCGACTACATCGTCGAATACATCGGTCAGACTCGTGGCTGGTTCTACGTCATGCACGTGCTCAGCGTCGCGCTGTTCGACCGGCCCGCCTACAAGAACGTGATCTGCCACGGCATCGTTCTCGGCGATGACGGGTTCAAGGCGTCCAAATCGCGACGAAACTATCCAGACGTCAACGAGTCGTTCGACTCGTATGGTGCAGACGCGGTGCGGTGGATGCTCATGGCTTCGCCAATCCTGCGTGGTGGCAATCTCGTGGTCACTGAGGAGGGCATCCGCGAAGCGCTTCGCCAGTTCCACCTGCCCTTGTGGTCGACGTACTCGTTCTTCACGCTGTACTCGAACCGCGCGCGCGACGGGCATCCGTACATCGCGAAACGAAGCACTTCGAGTGAGAACGTGCTCGACCGCTACATCCTGTCGAAGCTCGCGCTCTTGACCGAAGAAGTCGGCGACCGTTTCACGGCGCTCGACGCGACCGGTGCGAGCATTGCGCTGCGAGATTTCCTCGAGGTCTTGACCAACTGGTACGTCCGTCGTTCACGCGATCGTTTCTGGACCGGCGTTGCCGAGGACGGAACCGGCAGCGAAGCCTTCGACACCTTGTACACCGTGCTCGAAACGCTGTGCAGGCTTGCTGCACCGCTCGCACCCCTCGTGACCGAAGAGGTTTGGCGAGGTCTCACGGGCGAGCGTTCCGTGCACCTTGCGGACTGGCCGGAGGCGAGTGAGTTCACGGTCGATCTCGCACTCACCGCGCAGATGGACGTCATTCGTCAGATCGCGAGCGCCGGGAATGCGCTCCGGAAGTCCAGCAAGCGCCGCGTGCGTCTGCCACTCCAGCAACTGAGCGTCGTCGTGCCCGCGGGCATCTCGATCGACGCGTTCACGGAGGTCGTCCAAGACGAACTCAACGTGAAGGCAGTGCAGGTTGCAGAGCTCGGACCCGACAGCCTTGCGACCTACGGCATTTCGCGCAAGCTCTCCGTGAATGCGCGTGCCGCCGGCCCCCGCCTCGGGAAGGGCGTGCAGACGGTCATTCGCGCGGCGAAGGAAGGAGACTGGTCGGTCGACGGAGATGTCGTCGTGGCAGGCGGTGTGCAACTCGAGCCATCCGAGTACGAACTCATTCTCGATGCCGCCTCGACCGAGAGCGCCGTCGCCTTCTTGCCGGGTGGGGGATTCGTCGTGCTCGACACCGCGACCACGCCAGAGCTCGAAGCCGAGGGTCTTGCTCGTGACGTGATCCGTGCAGTGCAGCAGGCTCGCAAGGACGCCGACCTCGACGTGAGCGATCACATCAGCCTCGTGCTCTCGACCGATGTTGCCGGAATCGCGGCGATTTCGACGCACGAGCAACTCATCCAGGACGAGACGCTCGCAAGCCACCTCGTCGTGAAAGAACTGCAGGGCGAAGGCGTGACCTCGGTCGGCGAGAACTCTCCACTGACCATTGCGCTCCTGAAGGAGGAATCCGAATGACGCACGAGCAGGACGAGCCCCTCGACCAGTCGAAAGGGAGCGAGGGAGAGATCTCTGTGATCCCTGATCTCGGCGGAGGCGACGACGGCGACGAGATCGTGGTTTTCGATGAGGCCGAAGAACGCGCGGCTGCGGAAGCCGCGTACGCACAGTTGATGGAGCGTGCTGGTGAGCAGGCTCCTGAGCCCCGCTTGACGGCAACCGCTCGCGCTGCTGAACTGCTCGGGGATCCGCAGCGGGCCTTCCGGATCGTGCACGTCACGGGAACGAATGGCAAGACCTCCACGAGCCGGATGATCGAGTCGCTGCTTCGCGCGCACGGACTCCGCACCGGCCTCATGACGAGCCCGCATCTCGAGCGGGTCAATGAACGAATCCTCATCGACGGCGATCCCGTCTCCGATGAGGCTTTTGCCCGGAACTGGTCCGAGATCCAGCCGTTCCTCGAGCTGGTCGACAAAGAACTCACCGAGTCCGGTGAACAGCGGCTCACCTTCTTCGAGGCCTTCACGGTGCTCGCGTTTACGATCTTCGCAGATGCGCCAGCAGACGTCGTCGTCCTGGAGGTCGGTATGGGCGGGGAATGGGATTCGACGAACGTTGCCGATGGCGATGTCGCCGTTCTCACACCGATCGACCTGGATCACGTCGAGCGACTCGGTCGCACGATCAGCGAGATCGCGAGAACGAAATCGGGAATCATCAAACCCGGCGCGATCGTTGTTTCCTCAGCACAGCCCGAGGATGCACTCGCAGAGATCACCGCGAAGGCCGCTGCGGTCGATGCGACCGTGAAGGTCGCGGGCACCGACTTCAGTGTTCCTTCGCGAGCAGTTGCAGTCGGTGGCCAGATGGTCACGATCGCCGGGCTCGCGGCGGAGTACTCCGAGTTGTTCGTGCCGCTCCTTGGAGCGCACCAGGCCGAGAACGCTGCCGTTGCAGTCGCAGCGGTCGAATCGTTCCTCGGCGGTGGATCCGTACCGATTGACGGCATCGTGATCGCCGAAGGGCTCGCCGCAGCGACGTCTCCCGGCCGTTTGCAGTTGCTCGCAGCCGATCCGCCGATCCTCGTCGATGCAGCGCACAACCCTCACGGTGCCCGTGCGCTTGCGAAAGCGCTCGGTGAGTTCTTCAACTTCTCGCACATCACGCTCGTGTTCGGAGTGCTGGATGGCAAGGATGTCTCCGGAATTCTCGATGCGCTCGCGCCAGTCGTCGACGACATCGTGGTGACACAGACCGCCTCTGACCGCGCGCTCGATGTCGACGCGCTTGCGGCGCAGGTCGTCGCGCAGGTCGGTGCCGAGCGAGTCACCATCGAGGACAGCGCTCAAGCTGCGCTCGAATACGCTCGTGACAACGCGGAAGAACACGAGGGTGCTGTGCTCGTCGCAGGATCGATCGTCCTCGCCGGAGAAATCATCACGATCGTACGAGAGCAGGGCTGGGGACGATGAACGCTCGACCACGCAAACAACGAGGACTCCTCGAATCGCTGCTCCGTATCGTCCACGTCCTCGAGATCTGCATGCTGTTCTTCGCAGGCCTTGCACTCTGGGGTGTGACTCGTGATTTCACTCCCGTGATCGCGGTTGTCGCGATCGTGCTCGCTCTGGTGATCATGATGCAGTTCCTTGGCACGAACTGGGGGTGGATCGTGAGCGCGCTGCTCCAGGTCGCAATTGTGGCCCTCGGAATTTTCGAGCCACTCATGATCGTCGTTGGCCTTATTTTCGCGGGAATCTGGTTGTTCTGCTTCATCAAGGCGAACCAGATCTATCGCGAGCAGATGGGCAAGTAGCCGACGCTGGCCCGTGGCCAGCGGCGAGTCCGAGCCGAGCGTCGGCCGGACGCTCATCGACTACGGTGCCTTAGAATTTTGCAGGCAACTGACTGCACGAAACCAAACCCAAGGAGAGCAGCTGTAATGCAAGAGACACTCGTACTGGTGAAGCCAGATGGCGTTCGTCGTGGCCTCACCGGCCAGATCCTCGCTCGAATCGAAGCAAAGGGCTACGTCGTCACTGACCTCAAACTCGTGCAGCCTGACCGCTCGATTCTCGAACAGCACTATGCGGAGCACGAAGGCAAGCCTTTCTACGAGCCGCTCCTCGGATTCATGCTCGAGGGACCGAGTGTTGCCATCCGACTCAGCGGTCACCGGGTGATCGAAGGCTTCCGTTCGCTCGCCGGCACCACCGATCCAACGACGGCCGCGCCCGGCACCATTCGCGGTGACCTCGGCCGTGACTGGGGCCTTGCTGTCCAGCAGAACCTCGTCCACGGTTCTGACAGTGAGGAATCCTCGGCGCGCGAGCTCGCGCTCTGGTTCGCCTAAGCACAGAAAGAAATACGGGGGTCTCTGCTTCGGCAGGGACCCCCGTTTCGTGCTCCGGCAGTGACCGCGAGCGTCGAACACCGAGCGCCGGAGCGCAGCAAGGTTCTGACTAGAACAGCATGGTGACGAGCTGCGGAATACGAATGATCGCCGTGCAGATCAAGATGACCGCAAGCAGCAGTGAGCCAACCCAGGACCATGCGAGGTACTTTTTCGCGAATCGGCGAAGGCCTGCAGGCGCCGGGAGCGCGCCAGAACCGAAGCCCCACATGAATACAGGGACGGACATCGTGAACATGGTCATCCAGACAACGAAGCACCATGGGCAGAGCGTGCCGAGCACGAACAGGGACTGGCTCGCGAGCCACATTGCGAAGACGAGCGCAAGGAAGACACCTGCGATAAACGCATTCCAGGCCCACCGTGCGAACCGAGCACCCGCGAGCGTCAGGACTCCAACGGCGATCGGCGCGACGAATGTCATGAGGCCGATGATCGGATTCGGGAAGCCGAACACCGCGCCCTGCGCGGAATCGAGGTTCGTCGTGCATTGGATCCACGGGTTGATGGAGCAGGTGAGTTCATCGTCTGGGAATTGCAGGTGATGCAGCTTTTCCAGAGTGAGCGAGAACGATGCGAGCAGCCCGAGCAGCCCGGTGATGATCAGCAGGACTGCAAGCCATCTCGGCGCAGCAATCAGTTTCGATGCATCGGTGGTCTGCGCGGCGGCAGCATTCTTGGACGTGCTCACGGGTTCTCCTTGTGCGTGCGATGTCACAGTGCGACGCTCGTATTCTGGCACCTCCCGCTATGAGGCGGTGCGTGCGATACGCTGTTCGGAAGCACGATTCCTCCGAGTGAGGGATCGCCAACCTGAGTTTTCCGGGCAACCGGGCCGCCGTAGGCGTCGAATAGCCAGTTTCGAGAGTGTGGTGAGAGCACACGTGGAGCGAGCAACCGCTCGCCACAAAGATGTTTGTCGGGCAGGGCCCGGCCAGAGATTTCGGCCACGGTTTGCCGTGGTCGCAGGGGAGTGCACCAGTGATGGTGAATGACAACGAGAACACGAACGTAACGGATCAGGAACACGAAGGCGCTGAAGCCCTCGAGACCTCGAGTGCAATCGAGACCCAGTCCGAATCCGAGAGCGCGCCAGAGACGAAGCCAAAGCGTCGCAAGGTTGTGAGTGCTGGTCGGAAGCGCGCCACCAAGGCCAGTGCCGACGCTGAAGCAACCAAGAGCGAGTCAGCCGGCTCGAGTGCAGACGCTGCAGCGCCTGCGCCCGACAATGCCGACGAGGCCGGTGCAGGAGCTCCTGTCGCTGACGCCGAACCTGCTTCAGCTGCTGAGTCCACGTCGACCGAATCCACGGCTGCTGAGTCCTCAACTGCAGAGTCTGCAACGGCAGAGTCTGCAACTGCAGAGCCACCAGCTCCGGTCACCACAGCGTCGGCTCCTGCTGCAACGAACTCCGAACCCGTCGAGGGCTTGCCGAGCGCAGCCACCGCAGTCGAGCCTGAACTCCTCAAGAGCGAGGCGACACCGTCGACGCCCGCACCAGTGTCGCCGATGGCGTTGATCTTCCAGGCGCCCGACCTCGACTCGCTGCCTCCGTTGCCCCCACGTCGTGCGGAGCAGCCTGCTTCTGATCCCGACGACGAGGGCGGATCAACGACTCGTCGACGTTCGCGCGAGCGTCGTTCTCGCGAAGACGACCGTCCCGTCGTCACTGAGCCGCAGAAGGTCAAGGGCTCGACACGCCTCGAGGCCAAGAAGCAGCGCCGCCGCGATGGCCGTGACGCAGGGCGCCGACGCAGCGTCGTCACCGAGAGCGAGTTCCTTGCGCGTCGCGAGAGCGTCGATCGCACCATGGTCGTGCGCTCGAAGCATGACCGCGTGCAGCTCGGTGTGCTCGAAGACGGCGTGCTCGTGGAGCACTACGTCGCAAAGTCCCAGGAATCCAGTCTCATCGGGAACGTCTACCTCGGTCGAGTGCAGAACGTGCTTCCGAGCATGGAAGCGGCGTTCGTCGACATCGGCCGCGGCCGAAACGCAGTCCTGTATTCCGGTGAAGTCGATTGGGATGCCGTCGAGAACACGAACCAGCCCCGCCGCATCGAACTCGCGTTGAAGCCCGGTGACACGGTGCTCGTGCAGGTCACGAAAGACCCGGTCGGGCACAAGGGTGCCCGGTTGACGAGTCAGATCTCGCTGCCGGGTCGCTACCTGGTTTCTGTGCCCGGTGGCTCTATGAGCGGTATCTCGCGCAAGCTTCCCGACACTGAGCGCGCTCGTCTCAAGAAGATCCTCAAGCAGGTGCTTCCTGGAAGCTTCGGCGTCATCGTCCGAACCGCAGCAGAAGGCGCGACCGAAGAGCAGCTCACGCGCGACGTCGAGCGCCTTACGAAGCAGTGGGAACGAATCCAGGAGCTGCAGGCGAAGGGCAACGCTCCGCAGCGCTTGCACGCAGAGCCCGACCTGCTCGTCAAGATCATTCGTGACGTCTTCAACGAAGATTTCCAGAAGCTCGTCATTCACGGCGACGAAGCGCTCGCCACGATCAGCGAGTACCTCGAGACCATCGCACCTGATCTGCTGGAGCGAGTCGAGAAGTTCGAAGGCGATGACCCCTTCGATACCTTCCGGATCACCGAGCAGATCGAGAAGGCGCTCGACCGCAAGGTTTGGCTGCCCTCTGGTGGTTCGCTCGTGATCGACCGCACCGAGGCGATGACTGTCGTCGACGTCAACACTGGCCGCTTCGTCGGTCAGGGTGGAAACCTCGAAGAGACGGTCACGAAGAACAACCTCGAGGCTGCTGAAGAGATCGTCAAGCAACTCCGTTTGCGCGATATCGGTGGCATCATCGTGATCGACTTCATTGACATGGTGCTCGAGACGAACCGTGACCTCGTGCTGCGCCGTCTCGTCGAATGCCTGAGCCGTGACCGCACGAAGCACCAGGTCGCCGAGGTCACCTCGCTCGGCCTCGTCCAGATGACTCGCAAGAAGTTGGGCCTCGGCCTGCTCGAGGCATACAGCGAGCCGTGCGAAACCTGTGCGGGTCGCGGCCTCGTGGTCTTCCACGAGCCAGTGGCTCGTGCGCGCACGCAGGCGAACGACGGGAACTCGCGTCGTCGCGGAGGCAAGGGCAACAACAACGGCCACAACAACAACGGCCACAACAATGCCCAGCAGTCTTCGCAGAAGCAGCAGCAGCAAGGCACGCACGCGATCACCGAGGACGCTCGAAAGGGTCTGTCCCAGGTCGCCATGAGCACCTCCGGGAAGCGCGACGACGAATCATCCGAGACCGCGTCCGAAGAACCCTCGAACACACAGAACGACACCTCTGCTGCTGCAAGTGACAAGGACGTTCGTGAATCAACCGAGCAGACGCCGAAGCGCGGCAGGAAGAACCGTCGATCGAACGGTCGCGGGGGCCGTGATCAGGCGAGCCGTGATGGCCAATCGAGTAACGACGGCGAACACACGAACGAGGAGCAGTCGAATCGCGAAGGCGACTCCGGTCGTGGCCGACGTGCGCAGCGCGATGCATCCTCGAGCGACAAGAACAACGGCAACCACGAGCCAGCCGGTCATGAGTCGAGCGGTGCCGCAGCGAACGCTGAGCCCGCGGCGCAGGCACCGGTCCGAATTCTCGACATCGATGTGCCTCCGGTCGCTGAACCGCAGACCTCCGGTGCTTCGGTGAAAGATCTCGACGGACTTCTCGGCGGTGCTCTCGATGCGCTCAGCGCACCGAAGGCCGGAGAAGGGAAGTCGGCGCGACGTTCACGTCGTGCCAGTTCAGGAGTCATCACGGGCGCCGCGTCGAAGCCGATCGTGGTGGACCCGAACGCAGACAACGATCAGAAGAACGGCGACTCCGACTAGTTCGCGCCGCCGTGCTCCGTGGAGTGGGCTTCGTGTGCTGAGCGATCCTTTGCTCGGACACGGAGCCCACTCGCGGTTAACCGCTTGACAAGCGTTCTGCCGTCGACCTGCTCGGCGCCGAGTTCGAGCAGTTCAACGATTCGCTCCTGAGGAACGTCGTAGTGGTCGCGATCGAACGAACGTCGGGGGAGCCCGGCGAGTCTCGCGAAATCGTGGAGCTCATCGAGTGATGTGTCGCTCACAAGGTGCGCCCAAAGTGTTCCGTGGTTCGGCCACAGGGGTGCATCGACCAGAATTGCCATGGATCCAACGCTACCTCGGGCGCGTCGCTGTTTGACCGGCGGCCCTCGATCTTGTATCTTTGGGTGTTGGTGTTTAACGCTGCAGTTCTTTGCGCGTCACCATAAAGACTTCATCTTTGAAAAAGACAGTAAGGAATACACGTGGTTTACGCAGTTGTGCGCGCCGGTGGCCGCCAGGAAAAGGTCGAGGTTGGCACGGTCCTCGTAGTCGACCGCATCGCGGCTGACGACAAGGGCAAGGTCGAACTCGCTCCGCTCCTGCTCGTCGACGGTGACACGGTCACGCACGACGCAGCGAAGCTCGCGAAGGTTTCGGTCACGGCTGAGGTTGTTGAAGACCTCCGCGGTCCGAAGATCGTCATCCAGAAGTTCAAGAACAAGACTGGCTACAAGAAGCGCCAAGGGCACCGTCAGGAGCTCACGCGCCTCAAGGTCACCGGAATCAAGTAGGGGGCGTCAGAAATGGCACATAAGAAGGGCGCGAGTTCTACTCGTAACGGTCGTGACTCCAACGCACAGCACCTCGGTGTGAAGCGTTTCGGCGGTCAGGTAGTCAAGGCAGGCGAAATCCTCGTCCGTCAGCGTGGAACACACTTCCACCCGGGCGCAGGCGTTGGTCGCGGTGGCGACGACACGCTGTTCGCACTGGCTCCAGGTGCGGTTCAGTTCGGCGCGAAGGGTGGCCGCAAGGTCGTCAACATCGTCGCAGTGGCTGAATAGCAACCACAGTTTTTTCCAGTTGATGGGCGGGCAATTGCCCGCCCATTACTGTTTTTCGGCCGAAGTTTCGGCCAACCGAGTTTGAAAAGGGTGAGCATGGCGACCTTCGTCGATCAAGTCACACTGCATCTGCGCGCCGGTCACGGCGGACACGGGTGTGTGTCAGTTCGTCGCGAGAAGTTCAAGCCGCTCGCCGGCCCGGACGGCGGCAACGGTGGAGACGGCGGAGACATCGTTCTCGTCGCCGATTCGCAGGTCACGACGCTGCTCGGGTACCACCGTGCTCCGCACCGCTCCAGCGACAACGGCGGCCCCGGCATGGGCGACCACCGCACGGGCTCGCAGGGTTCCGTGCTCGAACTTCCCGTGCCGATCGGAACGGTCGTCTCGACCGCCGAGGGCGAGGTCATCGTTGACCTTGATCACGAAGGAATGCGCGTTCTCGTCGCAGAGGGTGGTCAGGGAGGCCTCGGTAACGCTGCGCTCTCGAACACGAAGCGCAAGGCGCCCGGATTCGCGCTCCTCGGCACCGAAGGCTGGGAGGGCGACGTCGTCCTCGAACTCAAGACGGTCGCCGACATCGCGCTGGTCGGATTCCCGAGCGCTGGCAAGTCGAGCCTGATCGCTGCGATCAGTGCCGCGAAGCCGAAAATCGCCGACTACCCGTTCACCACCCTGCACCCGAACCTCGGTGTCGTCGAAGCGGGTCAGACGCGCTTCACGGTCGCTGACGTTCCGGGTCTCATCGAAGGCGCGAGCGATGGCAAGGGCCTCGGTCTCGAATTCCTTCGTCACGTCGAACGCTGCAGTGCACTCCTGCACGTGCTCGACTGCGCAACGCTCGAGCCCAACCGTGATCCGGAAACCGATCTCGACACGATCCTGCGGGAACTCGAGGCGTATCCGGTCCCTGAGGGCCAGACGCCGTTGCACGAGCGCCCTCAGCTGATTGCGCTCAACAAGATCGACGTGCCCGAGGCAGCCGAACTTGCTGCATTCGTCCGCAGCGACCTCGAAGCGCGCGGATACCGCGTATTCGAAATCTCAACCGCGAGCCGCGCTGGCCTTCGCGAATTGTCCTTTGCGCTTGCCGAACTTGTCGAGCAGGCACGACAGCAGCTCGCCGCCGAACCGGTCGCCGAACGCATCGTGCTTCGCCCGAAGGCTGTCGACGAGTCTGGCTTCACGATCAAGGTCGAAGGTGGCACCTACGGGCCCGTCTACCGCATCCTTGGGCGCAAGCCTGAGCGTTGGGTGCAGCAGACCGACTTCCAGAATGACGAAGCCGTGGGCTACCTGGCAGATCGTCTCGCGAAACTCGGAATCGAAGACGCCCTCCTGAAGGCGGGCGCTGTTGCAGGCGCGACCGTTGTGATCGGCCGGAACAACGCGACCGTCTTCGACTGGGAGCCCACGCTGACTTCGACCGCGGAGCTCGTCGGAAACCGTGGCACGGACCCGCGTCTCGACCAGGTCACTCGCCGGACTCGCGGCGAACGTCGCGAGAAGTACCTCGATCGCATGGACGCGAAGCAAGAGGCACGCGACGAACTGCAGCGGGAGCGCTCCGCAGGGCTTTGGACGGACGACGAAGGATTCGAGGTTACCCATGGTGAGCGAGGCGACTGAACGTTCGCGGGAAGCTCTCGTCGGGGCGAGCCGCATCGTCGTCAAGGTCGGATCCTCATCGATCTCTGGAGTCAACCGACCCCAGATCGAATCACTCGTCGACACGATCGCAAAGCTGCGCCAACGCGGGCGCGAGGTCGTGTTGGTGTCCAGCGGAGCGATTGCGACCGGGTTGCCGTTCCTGAACCTCGACTCATCGCCCGATGACCTGCCGACGCAACAGGCAGTTGCGGCGGTCGGGCAGAACATCCTGATGAACCGGTATCAGCGTTCGCTCGATCGCCACGAGTTGATCTCAGCGCAGATCTTGTTGACCGCTGCCGACATCGAGAACAGTAAGCACCGCCGGAATGCGCACAATGCTTTGGAGCGCCTGCTCGGACTCGGCGTGCTCCCGATCGTCAACGAGAACGACACGGTCGCCACGCGTGAGATTCGTTTCGGCGACAATGACCGGCTCGCATCCCTCGTAGCCCGGCTCGTCAATGCAGACGCACTCGTGCTGCTGTCCGATATCGATGCACTGTGCACTGCGCCTCCAGGGCACCCGGGGTCGACGCGAATCGAGCACGTCGCCTCGGGCGATCCGCTCGAGGGGGTCGAGTTCGGATCCTCGCAAAGTGGCGTGGGTACCGGTGGGGCGCAGACAAAGGCCGACGCTGCGCGCTACGCCGCAGCCGGCGGGACCGTGGCAATCGTGACGGCGACCTCGCTGTTCGAGCGAGCAATGGACGGCGACGACGTCGGAACCTTGTTCGCAGCGAGTGCGCTCGCGCACGTGCAGTAGCACTCTGCAATCACGGCACGCGAAACCCCGCGTCATGGCACGGATGTCGCGCTAGCATCGACATATGAATGACGCTTTCGTTGCGCTCCTTGAAGAATCTCGTCGAGCATCGAAGCAGGTCGCGATCGCGCCGACTGCGCAGCGACGGGCTGCGATGAAAGCGATCGGCGCAGCGCTTCGGGCTGGTGCTGCCGACATCATCGCTGCAAACCGCGAGGACCTCGAGCGTGGCCGTGCGAACGACCTCGCTGAGGGGCTGGTCGACCGTCTGCTCCTCGACGAGGCGCGCATCGAGTCGCTTGCAGTCGCGGCGGAAGCGCTTGCCGATCTTCCTGATCCGATTGGGGCTGTGCTCCAGTCATTCACACTCGACAATGGGCTCGAACTCGAGCAGGTCCGTGTGCCGTTCGGTGTCATCGGAGTGATCTACGAGGCTCGGCCGAACGTCACGGTCGATCTTGCATGCATTGCGCTCGGAAGTGGCAATGTCGCCGTCCTTCGCGGTGGCAGCGCAGCGGAGCGCTCGAACGCGGTGCTCGTCCAGATCATGCAAGACGCGCTGGAGAGCGAGGGGCTGCCGGCTGCGGCGGTGCAGACCATTGATTCCTTCGGTCGCGAGGGTGCTCGTGATCTGATGCGCGCCCGTGGGCTCGTCGATCTGCTCGTGCCGCGGGGGAGCGCTTCCCTGATCGCAACGGTTGTCGAGGAATCAACGGTTCCTGTCATCGAGACGGGTGCCGGAATTGTGCACTGCTTCGTCGACGAGAGCGCCGACCTCGAAGCTGCGATACCGATCATCTTGAATGCGAAGACGCAGCGGACGAGCGTGTGCAATTCGCTCGAAACGGTTCTCGTGCACAGCAGCATCGCGGCAACCGCGGTGCCGGTGATCGCGAGTGCACTTCAGGCGGCAGAGGTGACGATCCACGTCGAAGACGCCTCGCTCGTGGAAGGCGCGGAACCGCTTCGGGAAACCGGATGGGCGACCGAGCACTTGTCGATGGACATCGCAATCGGTGTCGTCGACGACCTCGACGCAGCCATCGCACACATCGATACGTACGGCACTCACCACACCGACCTGATCCTCACGACCGATGAGCGGAACGCGGAGCGATTCCTCGCGGAGGTCGATTCTGCGGTCGTGATGGTCAACTCATCCACGCGGTTCACCGATGGCGGCGAATTCGGATTCGGCGCGGAGGTAGGGATCTCGACGCAGAAGATGCACGCGCGCGGTCCGATGGCGCTCCCGGAAATGACGAGTTCGAAGTGGCTCGTTCGAGGAACCGGTCAAGTTCGGGCTTGAGCCTGACGTTCGGCGCGGTGCGCAGCCGGTAGAATGAACTGACGATTTGGAGTGACCATGGAATTTCTGACTCTTGCCCTTGAGGAAGCGGGCCACCACGAGATCGGTGCGACCCCGTATTTTGTTGGCGCGATCGGCGCCCTGTTCTTCGCAACGATTGGTGCTGTGACCTGGAGCTACCGCAACGTAGCCAACCGCCACAGCCACAAGTTCGAGAACTCAACCCGAAACACTTCCGGACACCACTAGCCAGTGTCTGAGCCGACCCGGCGCCGTATCGGCGTCATGGGCGGGACGTTCGATCCCATTCACCACGGCCACCTCGTCGCGGCGAGTGAGGTTGCGCAGCATTTCGCGCTCGACGAGGTCGTTTTCGTCCCCACGGGGAATCCGTGGATGAAGAGTGATGTGACGCGTGGCGAAGATCGATACCTGATGACGGTCATCGCGACCGCTTCGAACCCTCGATTCATGGTCAGTCGAGTCGACATCGAGCGCACGGGCGTCACCTACACGATCGACACCCTTCGAGACGTCCAAGCGTTGTACCCACACGACGAGCTGTTCTTCATCACGGGAGCTGATGCATTCGCGCAGATTCTGGAATGGAAGAACGTCGATCGCCTGTGGGATATGGCGCAATTCATTGCTGTGACGCGTCCGGGCCATGCCCTCCGTGTTTCGGGTTTCCCGAAAGACCGCGTATCCTTTCTTGAGGTCCCAGCACTCTCTATCTCCTCGACAGACTGTCGAGCGAGAGTTCGTGCTGGCTATCCCGTCTGGTATCTGGTGCCAGATGGGGTGGTTCAATACATCTCGAAACACCAGTTGTACCGGAGAATCGATTCATGACTGATTCCTACAACGGCCCGCCGCTCACTCGGCGCGAACGCCGCGAGCGGGAAGAGCGGTTGCAGCGAGAAGCTCAAGGGCTGACCGCGAGCACCGAACAGGTCGATGCTGCGCCCGAAACTCCCGACTCAGACGAGTCGTCGAATGTTGCGAGTGCGCCGTCGATCGCTGTGTCGACTCCGGGCGCAACCGCGACATCGCCGAGCACGTCGGACGAAGAAGCTCCTGCCGACAGCGATGCCGCTGTTGAAACCAATGACGACCCAGCTGAGGCGCTGGCCTCATTGGCCTCTGGCGAGGATGCAGAAACCGCTGTTAACGCAGAGCAGATCGATGAGTCTGCTCCCGCTCGGAAGCGCGGCGGACGCCTGTTCAAGCGCAACCGGAAGAATGCTGATCGCACCGAGGGCACAGCCTCTGACGCAGACGCTGTGATCGCCGACGAGGCTGCTCCTGCCGTACAGCAGGAAGAAGCCCAGTTCGAGGTCGCAGATCTTCCTGACGCACCGCTGGTTGCGAAGGCGCCGCCTGCTGCGAGCGTGCCGGCGCCAGAGTCGCGCGATCAGAAACCTGTCGTCCCGGGTCCGTCACGTGCAAACGGTGGCGTCGAGCTCGATGACATCCAGGATCTCGACACGGTCGACGACCACGAGGTCGATGCGGTCGAGATCGACGACCTCACTCCGAACGACGTCGCGAAGCCCGTCTCCGCACATCGGATCGCTGAGTCGACCCCGGCGGATCTCACCGAGCGCGCCGTGGCCGATCGTGAAGACGACGCAGCAGTCGCAGGTCCGTTGCGTACCCAGAGCGTTCGTGTTCCACCGGTGTTCATCAGCGTTGTCGAAGACACGAGCGAGCACCATGTCTCGGATCTCCGGGGCGCGAGCGAGAGCCACACGACCAACGTCGGCGCGGGCACCTCGGCAATCACTGCGTCCTCGCTCGTGTTGCCCTCGACGGGCGCCCAGGACAAGGTGGAGATCGAAACCGCCGATGGCATGATCATCACGGGCAGCATTGATCTGCCCGACGGTTTTGCAAGTTCGGGCCGCGGAAGCCGCGGCATGGATGGCGCAGATCTCGACTCGAGCGTCGACGGACATGAAGTACAAAACCCTGATGCTCAGCCGGTTCGGGCGAGCAAGGCAGTTTCCTCGTACGCAAACGCACGAGTTCAGATTGCACCGCAAAAGCGCGTCAGCAGGGCCGCACCGGTTGCGATCGGTATCGGCGCAGTCGTCGTTATCGGTGGCGTCGTCGCTGCCTTGATTGCCGCCTTGAACTTTGGATGGTTCTAACACTTTGACCGCTTCAGCTTCATCAATTCAGTTCGTTCAGGCAGCTGCGGTTGCCGCAGACAAGGCGCTTGCAACCGATCTCGTCGCACTCGACGTTTCCGAACCGCTGCCGCTCACGGACATCTTCCTGATCGCGACCGGTCGTAATGAGCGTCAGGTGTCGGCGATCGCTCGTGAAATCGAAGACGAGCTCATTCCGCTCGGTGCGAAGCCGGTGCGCCGTGAAGGTCGTGCTGACGGACGGTGGGTGCTGCTCGACTTCAGTGACTTCGTCGTCCACGTGTTCCACGAGGAAGAGCGCGCGTATTACCAACTCGAGCGTTTGTGGCGCGATTGCCCCGTGATCCCGCTTGAGATCCCAGAACAGGGCGAGTAGCTCGCTGTTCACCCCAGAACCTTGAAAAAGACCCGGCATTGTGCCGGGTCTTTTTCGTTCGAGTTCGAGTGTCGGAGGCGAGCGGTTCGCTACTTGTGCTCGGTGCTCAAGCGGATGAGGTTGTTCCAAGGGTCGCGAAGCGACACTCGGTTCCCATCGTGCTCGGCCGCGACGCCTCTGCTCGAGAATCGCTCGACTGCGGCGCCGATCGCATCGTGATCGGGCAGCACGATGTCAACCACGCCGAGACCGAGCGTTTCCGCGCGACGACCTGCTCCCGCTGAGTTCCAGACGTTCATGGCCATGTGGTGGTGATATCCGCCCGCTGAGACGAAAAGCGCTTTCCCGCCGTAGGTCGCGGTCTCGGCGAATCCAAGGGTGTCGACGTAGAACTCTCTGGCGCTCGAGATATCACCGACCTGCAGGTGGACGTGGCCGACCGTCGTCAAGGCGGTCGAGGGGGCGTCTTCATTTGCGAATCTGTGCACGAACTGGTTTGGATCGAGATATGCGCTCCCCATGACGACTCCACCGCTCGAGTTCCAGGTCCATTCGGATCTCGGGCGATCCGCGTAGAGCTCGACGCCGTTGCCGTCGGGGTCGGCAAAGTAGAAGGCGCGGCTGACGTCGTGGTCGGCAGAGCCGACGTAGTTCGCGTTCGCTGATCGGCTCATGCGAATGATTGCGGCCGCAAGCGCGGCTTCGTCGGGGTAGAGGATCGCCGTGTGAAAGAGGCCTGCGTCGTGGGGGTTCGGTGGGCGAAGGTCGTTCGCTTCGCGAAGCACGAGCAGTGTGGTTGCCTGGCCCTCGACGGACGATCCGAGGTGCAGCTCTCCCGGCGCGGCGTGCAGCACGCTGAGACCCGGGCCGTCGGTGTACCACTGCTCGAGTCGCGCGAGGTTCTGTGTGCGAAGCGTGACAGCGCCCATTGCCGTCGCGTCGGGGAGCAGATCGTTCAGATTCATAAGAGTTCTAACCCGATTGCGCGGGATGTATTCCGTCGTCCGCTTATCTGCCGAGGTCTCGCTCAAGAACGGGCGCGAGTCGAAATGGGATGAGCTCGCCCATCGAAAGCCACGTTTCGGTGCGAACGACTCCTTCGCAAGCGAGGACGAGCTTGCTGACTCGGTAGAGATCTTCCGCGTCGACGCAGACGCAGCGCACCAGGATGTCGGCCTGGCCGCTCAAGCCGTGTGCTTGCACGACTTCGGGAATCGCGCGCAATTGCTCCACCGCGTCGTCGAGTTTTGACTGATCGACATGTGTCGCCATGAAGACCGTGAGCGGATACCCGAGCGAGACTGCGTGGAAGCGGCGGTCGTACCCCTGTAGCGCGTCTGAAGCTTCGAGGGACTGCACTCGTGCCTGAACGGTGTTGCGACTGAGTCCGAGGGTCTCTGCAAGCGCCACGATCGTTGCTCGTGGATTCTCCGTCAATGCCAGGAGGATTCGCCGGTCGGTGTCATCGATAGTGGTCATAATGTTCAGTATTTCACTCGGGGTGCGTTCTGTGTTGAGCAATTTGCTCAATTTGCTACCTCATGATTGCTCTCTTTGTCGATGCTCGATACCGTAAATAACGGTGTACCCCGCCGTCTTTTGCACTCACCAGGTGCTCGAACAGAGAGGTTCGAACATGTCGATTGCCGTACCCCCAGCAAATCAGGCGCTCGTCGAGGGACTCGACGAACCGCTGATGGTTCTTGACCAGGAGGGAGTGCGCCACGAGCAGTGCGTACTCGATCCATACCTCGTTGATGTCGATGAATCGATGTTGACCGATTTGTACGTTGACATGGTTGTCATCCGTCGAATCGATGATGAAGCCGTCGCTTTGCAGCGTCAGGGCGAACTCGGTCTGTGGCCACCAATGCGTGGCCAGGAAGCCGCGCAGATCGGCTCGGGTCGAGTTCTGAAAGCACAGGATTTCGCGTTCACCTCATATCGGGAGCAGGGCGTCGCCCACTGTCGCGGTGTTGGTGCGACCGAGATGTTGCGCGTGTGGCGCGGAACTGCGTTCAGCGGGTGGGATCCGCACGAACACGGCATGGCGACTCCGCAGATCATCATCGGCGCGCAGTCGCTGCACGCCACGGGATTCGCAATGGCCGCAAAGGCGCAGGGTTCGACGGATGTCGCGATCACGTACTTCGGAGACGGAGCGACGAGTGAAGGCGATGTCAACGAAGCCATGGTGTTCGCTGCGGCCTTCGATGCGCCCGTCGTCTTCTTCTGTCAGAACAACCAGTATGCGATCAGCGAGCCGGTCGGCGTGCAATCGAAGCAGCCGCTCGCACTGCGCCCGACTGGATTCGGGATTCCTTCGATTCGAGTCGACGGAAATGATGTGCTCGCCGTCCGCGCCGCGACCGCCATGGCGATGGACCGAGCGCGCAGCGGCGGCGGTCCGAGCTTCATCGAAGCCGTGACGTATCGAATGGGGCCGCACACGACGAGTGACGATCCGAAGCGCTATCGCGACAGCGAGGAGGTCGCGGTATGGGCGGAGCGTTGCCCGATCAAGCGCCTCGCGGCACACCTGGAGCGCATTGGTGCGCCGATGGCGCACATCGCGGAGGAGGCGCAGATCCGTGCGGATTCAGTCGCAAAGGAACTCCGCGCGGCGATCACGCAGATGCAAGACCCGGAGATCATGCAGGTCTTCGACAACGTGTACGCCGAACCCAACGCCAGGTTGGCTCGCCAACGTGCGGAGTACGCGGCGTTCCGTGAGTCGATTGTGAGCGAAGCATGACCGAGACGATGACGCTCGCTGCCGCCCTCGGCGCGGCGCTGCACGACGAGATGGCCAGCGATGATCGAGTCGTCCTCATCGGTGAAGACATTGGTGCGCTCGGTGGAGTGTTCCGCGTGACCGATGGCTTGCAGGCAAAATTCGGTGTCGACCGTGTGATCGATTCGCCCTTGTCGGAGGCTGGGATCATCGGCACCGCAGTTGGCATGGCCTACCGAGGCGTGCGCTCGGTCTGTGAGATCCAGTTCGACGGCTTCATTTACCCCGGATTCGACCAGATCGTGGCGCAGGTTGCGAAGCTTCGCTACCGAACGCAGGGCAAGGTTGCGATGCCCCTCGTCATTCGAGTGCCCTTCGGCGGAGGGATCGGCGCGGTCGAACATCATTCGGAGTCTCCCGAGGCGTACTTTGCTCACACCGCTGGACTGCGGGTCGTCTCCTGCGCGAGTCCGGAGGAGGCGTACGCGACCTTGCGAGCCGCGATCCAGAGCGATGACCCTGTGCTCTTCTTCGAACCGAAGCGGCGGTACTGGACGAAGGGCGAGGTGGACCGCTCGAGCACTCGTGACCTCTCGAGTGCTTCGGTGCTCGCCGAGGGCACCGACGTCACGCTCGCGACCTACGGTCCGCTCGTTGCCACGGCTCTTGAGGTTGCGACGGCGGCAAGCGACGAGGGCATCAGCGTTGAAGTGATCGACTTGCGGGTGATCGCGCCACTCGACATCGAAACCGTACTGCGCAGCGTGGAGAAAACGGGTCGACTGGTCGTCACGCACGAAGCGCAGTCCTCGGGGGAATCGCGAGCGAACTCATCACAAGCGTCGTTGAGCGCGGGTTCGATTCGCTGCTCGCGGCACCCGAGCGAGTGACCGGCTTCGATACGCCGTATCCGCCATCTGCGTTCGAGGAGGCGTTCTTGCCCGACCTCGACCGAATCCTCGATGCAATCGATCGCACGCTCGGCCGGCAGAACTCAAGAACCGGCGTTGATTTCGCGGCGCTGACGGGAGGTGCGCGATGACGACATTCAAGCTTCCAGACCTCGGCGAAGGGCTGACCGAGAGTGAGATTGTGCAGTGGAAGGTCGCAGAGGGAGACACGGTCGAGCTCAACCAGATCCTCGCCGAAGTCGAGACGGCGAAAGCAATCGTCGAGCTTCCAAGCCCCTATGCGGGCGTGATTCGGAAGTTGCACGCACAGGCCGGAGAAACCGTTGACGTCGGATCGCCACTGATCGAGTACGACCTCGAAGGCGCGGACGTCGCTGATGATCAAGCGGCAAGGTCGGCGGCCGATAAAGACGCCGCGGGAACCGGATCGCAAGACGCCGAACAGAGCGAGGATGTTGCTGCATCGAAGACGGCGACTCCTGAACGACAAAGCGTATTGGTCGGGTACGGGCCGAAGATCACCGGGACGCAGCGGCCGAAGCGGTCGCAGCGCACGTTCTCGGTGATCCCCTTCGATCGATCAACGCACGGCGGCCCGGAAGGCGCCACCGAGTATGGCGCTCGAATCACGCCACCGTTGCGTCAGTACGCGAAGCACCTCGGCGTTTCGCAGCGACGACTCGAGGATGCCGCTCGCTCGGGCGTTCTGAATCGAGATGTCGTGCTGCGGCTGAGTCGGAACGATTCCTCCTCGGCGGAGTCAGCCGCTTCGAGCTCGGGTGAGAGCACGCGAATTCGGGTGCAGGGACTGCGAAAGCACACCGCCAAAGCGATGACCGACTCTGCGTTCACGGCGCCACATGCCACCGTGAGCAGTCAGGTCGATGTCACCGAGTCGCTCGCGCTCGTTGCGCAGGCGGCGGCCTCGAAGCAGCAGGTGTCGTTTCTCTCCCTCGTGAGTCGAGCGATCCTTGCCGCCTGCAAGGCGGTTCCGGCCGCCAATTCGAGGTTCGATGCCGAGGCGGGAGAGATCGAACTCTTCTCGAGCGTCAATCTCGGTATTGCAGTGGCGACAGACAAAGGCCTCGTGGTGCCGAGCGTGGATGCCGCTGAGCACCTGAGCGCCTCCGAATTGACCGAACAGATCGCCGCGGTCGCGACGAAGGCACGTGACGGGAATTCGAGCGCGAGCGAACTCACGCGGTCGACGCTCACCGTGACGAACATCGGGGTCTTCGGAGTCGACCAGGGGTTCCCGATCCTGAACCCGGGGGAGACCGTCATCGTTGCGGTCGGCGCAATCCGGAAGATGCCCTGGGAACACAACGGCGGTATCGAGTTGCGAGACGTGTGCACGATCAGCGTCGCATTCGATCATCGGGTGCTCGACGGTGCCGAGGGTGCACAGTTCCTTCGCACTGTGCACCGCCTGCTCGAACATCCGGCGACAGCGCTCCTCGGTTGAGACAGCCCACAGACAGATTTTGCAGAAGAGAGAACCCAATGACTCAGACCAGCGTTCACCGCGACAGTACTCAGCACGTCTCCGCCGTCGAAGCATCGCGTCCAGCGTCCACGACAGAGAAGCCCGTCGCCGGCACCGAAATGCTCTCGCAGCACCACCAGGATCTCGCTCGTCGGGTGCGAACCTTCGCCGACGAGGTGGTCGCGCCTGCGAGCTACGAGTACGACACGAAGCGTCGTCTGCCGATCGAGATCATTCATCAGATGGGCGATATGGGCCTGTTCGGGCTTCCGCTGCCCCGCGAGTTCGGTGGTGGCGAGCAGGACTACCTCTCGCTGTGCGTTGCCGTGGAACAACTGGCACGCGTCGACCAGTCGATTGCAGTCACCCTTGAGGCGGGCCTCGGGCTCGGCGCCATTCCGCTGCACCGGTTCGGCACGCAAGAGCAGAAGGACCGTTGGCTGCCAGCGCTCGCCCAGGGCAAGGCGCTTGCGGCCTTCGGGCTCACCGAGGCGGAAGCCGGTTCCGACGCCGGTGCGACCCAGACCACGGCGGTCCTCGAAGACGGACACTGGCGGATCAACGGCACGAAGCAGTTCATCACGAACTCCGGCACCGAGATCACCAGCATCGTGACCGTCACTGCGGTGACGGGAGAGACGGTTGGCTCGGACGGGCGCGTGAAGAAGGAACTTTCCACGATCATCGTTCCGACCGACACTCCCGGATTCCGTGCACTGCCCGCCTACGACAAGATCGGTTGGCACACCTCCGACACGCATCCGCTCGAATTCAACGACGTCATCGTGCCCGAATCGAATCTGCTCGGCGCGCGCGGAGAAGGCTTTAAGAACTTCTTGAAAGTCCTCGACGAGGGCCGGGTCGCCTTCGCTGCGCTGTGTGTCGGCGCGGCGCAAGGATGCCTGGAGGAGGCGGTGCGGTATGCGAAAGAGCGTCGCGTCTTTGATCGTCCGATCGGCGATAACCAGCACATCGCCTTCACGATCGCCCGGATGGCGGCTCGAGTGGCCTCCTCACGCGCGGTCATGCACGATGCGGCACGACGTCTCGACGCGGGTCTGCCGTTCACGGAACAGGCCTCGATCGCGAAGCTCGTCTCGAGCGAAGCTGCGGTCGCGAACGCGCACGACGCGAGCCACATCTGGGGCGGCTACGGGTTCTTGAACCAGAACGTGGTCGGTCGCCACTACCGAGACTCGAAGGTGCTCGAAGTCGGCGAGGGCTCAACGGAAGTGCAGCTCGCGATCATTGCACGCGAACACGGGTTCGCTCGCTCGTTCGGCTAGCCCGCCGGGTCAGGTCGCCGAGTCGGACAGGCCGGCGGCTACTGCTCTCATTGCAGGGGAGTGGTAGCCGGTCGGGACTCGCTTGCCTCCGAGCCACTTGGTCATTGCGGTCGCTTGCGTGCGGAGCGATTCGTGGGCGGATTCACTGATCGCTTCGAGGAGCCCGAGGTGGACCTCGCCGTGCTCGTCTTGCACCCAGCATCCGACGACGCGACCATCGACCCAGACGGTCGTACCCGCATTGCCACGGGTGTCGAACAGTGCCGCAGCATGGTCTCCGAGGTAGAAACGCCGATCCTTCCAGCCCATCACCGTCGGGTCGAGCGGCGGCAGCAGCGCCGTCCATTGCTCGTCGATCGCTGCTGACCCATTGGCCTCTCCGCTGCTGGTCGCCGTGTCGCCAGGAAGAATCCAGCCGAGCTGATCGTGATCGAATGAGACCTGCTCTGCACGCAGCGAAGCCAGCGCATTGCGCACGATCGTTTTCGTCGCGCCGAGCCACCAGACGATGTCGTCTTCTGTGCCCGGCCCGAAGCGCTGCAGCCAGGCCTGAACGAGCGCGCGGTAGCCCTCGTCGCTCGACAACGGATCGAGGCGTTCGCCGATCCAGTGTTCGCTCGTTGACCAGCGTGGTCGGGCAGTCGGGAATGTGCCGTCGGGGGCGCCGCGCAGAATGTCGCCCTCGGCGCCGAGCCAGATCAAGATCTGCGGGACCGACCACGCAGTCGGCAACCCGGCATTGACGGTGACATTTGCCTGGGGCGACGATGACCGAATCGCGGCGGCGGTCAGGCCTTCGGGGTGCTCGTGCAAACGGCGCAGGATTTCCTGACGAGCGTTCTGCAGCCACACCGCGCCATCGTCTGCGATCGCAGCACGTTCGACATCACGGCGCATCCGTTTGAGCTCTGTCGTGGCTACCCGTTTCGAGGCGCTGCCCAAAACCGCGGGTACGGCATCGCGCGGAAAGACGAATAGGGTCCGACGCATCGCCATCTGCTTGACGACTGATCGCTGTTCGTAGAGTGCTCGATCAATGTCGCCGACGCTGACCTCGCCGCCAGACCGAGCGAACGCCGCGAGATACACCGTCGGGATCTCCGTGGCGTGCAGCGCGAACATGGCTTCGTTGACAGTTTCGAAGCTTGCTCGATGGTGCCGCGGATGCAGCGCGTGCCGCACCGCCATTCGTTGACGACGCTGCTGATCGCTGAAGTGATGCACGTGCCCATCGTGCCAGGGAGTGCCGACATGATCTGAACGGCGCGAGTACTGAGCCGGGAGCGCTGCGAAACCACCGGTCGTGGGACCGCCTGGTGAGAGGAGCGCGAACACTCGGGCAGACTGAGAGATGGACAAGTTCGGTTCGAGCGTGGTGAAGCGGGGAGCACGTATGTCGATTCAGGATGACCGGCAAGACGTCGTCATGATGCGCGCCATCGTTGATCAGCTTTCCAACAACGATCTGCAATCCCTCTCTCATTCGGTGCAAAGCCTCGAACACTCCCAGGTTCGCAGCGTGCTCGAACGGCTCGGCGCGAAGCAACGTGCCGTGGTGTACCGGATGCTGCCGAAGGAACAAGCGCTCGAAGTGTTCGAATCGCTGACTCCTGGGCTTCGTGGTGACCTCGTGCAGTCGCTGCAGGACGCCGAAGTTGCCGCGATCTTCGCCGATCTCGACCCTGACGACCGGGTTTGGCTCCTCGACGAGCTCCCTGCGACGGTGGCGCCGCAGTTGCTCCGTGGGCTCTCTGCGAAGGAGCGCCAGCGAACCTCAGGCGTTCTCGGATACCCGCAGAACTCTGTCGGGCGTCGGATGAGTGCCGAGTACATCACCACTCGTTCCGACATGACCGCCGGGGAAACCCTCGCGAAAGTTAGAAAGTACATCGCAGAAACAGAGACGGTGTACACACTCCCGGTCCTCGATGACGCGCGGATCCTGGTCGGTGTGGTGCATCTACGCAATCTGCTTGCGGTCGACGACGAGACGATGATCGCCGACATCATGGCGGCACTGCCACGAGTGCTCGCAACCGATGACGCCGAGCGCGCGGCCAGACTGGCGCTCGAGATTGGTGCGCTCGCGCTTCCGATCGTCGACAACGAAGACCGTTTCGTTGGAATGCTTACGATCGATGACGCCGCTCGAATTCTGGAGCGCGAAGAGAGCGAAGACGCCGCTCGTCAGGGTGGTTATGAGCCGCTGCACCGCCCCTACCTCTCGACCTCAATCTTCTCTCTCGTGCGTTCACGTGTCGTGTGGCTGCTCGTGCTCGCCCTTGGCGCGACGCTCACGGTGCAGGTGCTCGAAGTCTTCGAAGCGACACTTGAGCAGCTGACGGTGCTGGCGCTCTTCGTTCCGCTCCTGATCGGTACCGGTGGGAATACAGGGAACCAGGCCGCCACGACGGTGACGAGAGCACTCGCGCTCCAGGACGTAAGGCCGCGAGACGTGTGGCTCGTGCTGTTTCGCGAGCTCAGAGTCGGCTTCTGTCTCGGACTCCTGCTCGGTGCACTCGGATTCGCCGCGGCAGGGCTGATCTACAGCATGCCGATTGGCGCGGTGATCGGGCTCACGCTGCTTGCGGTGTGCACCATGGCGGCGACCGTCGGTGGCATCATGCCGATCATCGCGAAGGCCGTTCGAGTGGATCCGGCCGTCTTCTCGAACCCCTTCATCACGACCTTCGTCGACGCGACCGGGCTCGTCGTGTACTTCTTGATCGCGAGGGCGCTGCTCGGGCTATAGATTGGCGAGTCGACCAGAGAGTTCGCGAGTCGGTCTCCGGATATGTTGCTCGGACCGCAACTGCCCTGCGTGGTCGTCGTGCCGATAGCGTAGAAGCACCTTTGCTGAAGCTCAGCATCTGGGGAAGCACCGCGCCGCGAACTACAGCGCTTGCTCGAGAACAGAGAGGTTCTGATGAAACACATTGCACTTGGTGTCAGCGAACTGCGAGTCCCCAACGTGATCCTTGGCATGATGCGGATCCCGGAGAAGACCGATGAAGAGATTCGGGATCTCGTTCGGGTGGCTCGCGACCACGGCATCGACTACTTCGATCACGCTGATATTTACGGTGGTGCTCTCCACCGATGCGAGACCCGGTTCGCTGAGGCTTTGCAACTCTCTGCGAGCGATCGTGCGCAGACCACGATTCAAACGAAGACGGGGATCGTGCCTTCAGGCGGCTACTACGACTTCTCCTACGAGCACATCGTGGAGTCCGCAGAAGCCTCGCTCCGCGCACTCCAGACCGACTACATTGACGTCTTTCTGCTCCACCGCCCAGACACGCTCGTCGAACCGGCCGAAGTCGCTCGTGCATTCGACGAACTCGCTTCCTCCGGAAAAGTGCGAGCGTTCGGCGTCTCCAATCACACGCCCGGGCAAATCGAACTTTTGAAGACGGCGGTGGAGCAACCGCTCCTCATCAACCAAATGCAGCTATCGATGGTGCATGCGCCGCTCATCGCGCAGGGGATCGCCGCGAACGTCGCGGGGCTCGAACAGTCGTACAGCCTCGACAATGACGTGTTGAACTATTCGCGGATCAATCGCATGACCCTGCAGACCTGGGGTCCGATTCAGTCGGGAAAGAACGAGGGACCATTCCTTGGCTCCGAGGATTACCCGGAACTCAATGCCGTGATCGAGCGTCTCGCCGAGAAGTACGAGGTGACGCCGCTCGCGATTGCCACCGCGTGGATCACCCGTCATCCCGCCGAGATGCAGGTCGTCATCGGCTCGACCACGCCTTCCCGCGTCAGCGAAGCCGCAGCTGGCTCCGAACTGCCGCTCACGCGTCAGGAATGGTACGAGCTGTTCCGCGTCGCGGGGCATGTGATTCCCTGAGGTCGCCTCGACCCGACACGATTCCGCGTCGGCTTATTCTGTGGCGCGGGCGCGGGCGCGGAACATCGTGAGGGTTTGTTCGATCAGCGCCGTCGCGCGTTGGCTGTTCATCCGTGCTCCGTTCTCGGCGGCGCGGGCAACGGCGATGCCGTCAGTGATCGCCAAGACGATTGCGGCATCATTTGCGCAGACGTCTGCCTCAGGGAATGCACTCGCGAGCAATTGATGCGTGAAGTCTTCGGTTCTCGCCCAATCATTCGAATGAATCGCTTGAACATCGGAGTGCGCCGTTGCGTGCGCGGCGAACGCAGTCCACACAATTGCGTTGTCGAGATCTTCGTCGTCAACGCAGGCGATGCGTTGGCAGAATATTCGCAGTCGTTGCTGCGCTGAGGGCTCGGCTTCGAGGCTTGCGCGGAGACGAGTTTGAAAGCGCTCGTTCACCGCCAGCATTGCTGCGTTGATCAGGGCGTTCTTTGAAGCAAAATGGTGCTGCACGGCGCCCGCCGAAACTCCTGCCTCAGTGGCGACATTGCGGATCGAGACGTTCTCAAGGCCTCCGCCAACGAGCACTGCGATGAGAGCGTCAAGGATGCGCTCCTTGCTGCTGTCTTGCTCCACTGCTCTCGCCCTTCCGCCACAGCAATCGTAGGCTATGGTCAACGTATGAACAATACGACTGTATTGCCGCCTGGGGCTTTCCAGAGTGCGCAGTCTCCGGGCGCGAGAATCGCAGCGCTCGACGTGGCGCGGGGAATTGCGATTCTCGGGACGCTTGGGACGAACATCTGGCTGTTCTCGCATCCCTGGGGTCTGCTCGGAATTCTCAGCGAGCCGGTGACGGATGAGACGAGCGGACTTGCCGCACATGCGCAATTGGTGCTGATGGCGCTTACGCAAGGGAAGTTCCTTGCACTGTTGACGCTCATGTTCGGCATGGGGATGGCTCTGCAGCATCGTTCAACCGTGCGTCGACACGGGCGCTGGCCGGGGCGGTACCTCTGGCGAGCCGCGCTCCTGTTCTTGGACGGTCTGATCAACTACATCCTGATCGCCGAGTTCGACGTGCTGATGGGCTACGCCGTGACTGGAGCGATCGTCGCATGGCTGCTGCTGACACGACCGCGTACACAACGAACGCTCATTGTCGTGTTCGGCTCACTGCACGTGCTTCTGATCTCGGCGATTGCAGCGGTAGTGCTGCTCGCGCCGAGCAGTGACGACGGCATGACGTCGTCGTCAGATCTCAGCCCGTACGCCAACAGTTCGTTCTTCGAGCTGGCGCTATTTCGACTTGACAATCTGGTGCTCTTTCGGGCTGAGCCCGTATTAATCGGATTCTTGAGTATCGCCATGTTCTTGCTCGGGGCCAAGCTCCTGCACGCTGGAGTGTTTGCGCCCGAGGGGCAGCGGCTTCGCCGACGACTCATCTGGGTGGGAGCGACCGCCGTGCCCATCGATCTCGCGCTTGGCATCTTCGGGGGTACCGCGGGAATGCTCGTGGAACGGTATGTCGTAGCTCCGTTCGTTGCGCTTGGCCTCCTCGCGCTCATCGCGGAGGTCTGCATCCGCCGCCCGGTTGGTGGATGGTGGTCGAACCGAGTCAGCGAACTCGGCCGCGTGGCGCTCAGTGCGTATCTGCTGCAGAACCTGCTCGCAGGTGCAATCTTCTATGGCTGGGGTTTCGGTCTTGCGGCGGCGGTAGGAGAGTGGCGCGTGCTCGTGACCGTTGCGGCCTTCCTTCTCGTCTCGATCATCGTGGTGACTGCGGCGAACCTGTGGTTGAGAAAATTCCGCCTCGGGCCGATGGAATGGCTGTGGGCGAAAGGCTCGAGCGTCTCGCTGTCTCGGCGGCGACAGTGAGGAACGCCCTGGTTGGTCGAGCTCATCCTGGGCTACGGATTGCGAGATTTATAGACTCAAGCAATGCGTGAGCTGCACTGGGATGGGTACCCCAACAATTGTGACCTCGGAGGGCTCCCGACTGAGATGTCATCGACCGGCATGACCCGGTTCGGTCGTCTCGCTCGCGGGCCTCGCCGCGAACGGCTCACGACAAGCGGGTGGGCCGCGGCGCGCGAATGGGGCGTGCGCTCGATCGTCGACCTCCGAACCGCAGCCGAGGTCGGGAGCCGCAACGGAGACCCGACGGTAGGTGAGGCTGATCTCCGCGACATTTCAGTGGTGCTCGCACCAACCGAGAACCAGGAGGACCCTGAGTTTCAACGGCTGTGCTTCCCGATCCTCGATTCGCCAGAGTATTGGCAGCACAACTGGGTTTTGCAACCTGAGCTCGTTGCTGCGGCGCTGCGAGCGATCGCGGGAGCGGTGCCAGGCATCCTGTTTCACTGCAGTGCTGGGCGCGATCGCACCGGCATGATCTCCGCACTTTTACTCGGGAACGCCGGAGTGGACCCAGCGGCGGTGTTCGAGGATTACGCCGAGTCGGTGCTCGCCATGGCGGGGGCGAATGTGCATAGCCCAACGCATGACCGGCAGTCGGCCTGGTCTCGGGAGGAAGCGCTCGAATGGCTCGAATCGAAGCGAGACATCGTTGAAGATGCTGCGCGACGTGCACCGGAGATCCTTGAACAGTTGGGACTCACTGCAGGCGAGCGAGCGCGATTGCGAACCTTGCTGGTGAGCGAGGACGCAACTTCGTGAGCGCCTGAAACGGCCTGCTTCCAGCGCGAATTCGCGGAACCAAGGCAACAAAAAAGCGCGGCCTCAGCCGCGCTTCGTGTGTTTGGTGGACCCGAGGGGATTCGAACCCCTGACCCCCTGCATGCCATGCAGGTGCGCTACCAACTGCGCCACGGGCCCAAACTGCTGCCGATCAGGCAACTCGAAAAGTCTACACCAGGATTTTGCGACATTGTCCACGTGAGCAGCGTGGCGTTCCGGGCCAAGGACAAGAAGCTCCCGGGATCTGCGGTTCGCCGTTACTTGTGTTTTCGGTAGCCCGAAAACTATGCTGACGATATGGCTCGCTCCTCACGATTCCGCACTGCTCGCAACCGCCTCATCGCACTCGTTGCGAGCACCGTACTCGCGGCCGGGCTGGCCGCATGTTCCTCGCCGTCTGCGCCGGAACAAGACGACGATCGCCCGCTCGTCCTCACCACCTTCACGGTGCTCGCCGACATGGCCGAAAATGTCGCGGGGGAGCACCTCCGTGTGGAGTCCATCACGAAGGCTGGCGCCGAGATCCATGGTTATGAGCCGACGCCTGGCGACATCCGTCGAGCAAGCGGCGCCGACCTCATTCTCGACAACGGTCTCAACCTCGAAGCCTGGTTTGAACGCTTCGTTGCAGACCTCGATGCGCCGAGCGTCGTGCTCACCGAGGGCATCGAGGTGCTCGATATCACTGGCGATGCCGCAGCCGGGACTCCGAACCCGCATGCTTGGATGTCTCCGCTCAACGCGCTCGTGTACGTCGACAACATGGTCGATGCGTTCACCACGCTTGATCCGGAGAACGCTGATGCGTACCAAGCCAACGGCGCAGCATATAAAGCAGCGATCGAGACGCTCCACGGCACGCTTCTCGAAGCGCTCGACACGATTCCCGCGAACGAACGCGCGCTCGTGACGTGCGAGGGAGCGTTCTCCTACCTTGCACGCGATGCCGGGCTCGAAGAGCAGTACATTTGGCCGGTCAACGCGGAACAGCAGGCGACCCCGCAGCAGATCGCCGGGGTCATCGAATTCGTGCGCGAGGCGGAGGTGCCCGCGGTGTTCTGTGAATCAACCGTGTCTGATGCACCGATGCAGCAGGTTGTCTCTGCAACCGACGCGGAGTTCGGCGGTGTGCTCTACGTTGACTCGCTCTCCGCCGCGGACGGCCCCGTTCCGACCTATCTCGATCTCCTGCAGTACGACATCGATCTCATCATCGAAGGTCTCACGGGGGCGAGCCCGCAATGACTGCAATACCTGTTCCAGCAATCTCGCTGAGGAACGTTACCGTGCACTACGGCGACATTCTCGCCCTCGACTCGGCAACGCTCGAGGTCGCCAAGGGCACGATCTGCGGTCTGATCGGAATGAACGGCTCGGGTAAATCCACGCTCTTCAAAACGATCATGGGCATCGTGAAGCCCGATGCCGGGTCCGTGCTCGTGAATGGTGCGAGTTCCTCCCAGGCTCGCCGGAAGAGCACGATCGGCTACGTTCCGCAGAACGAAGCGGTCGACTGGCATTTCCCGCTCTCGGTGCGAGACGTCGTCATGATGGGCCGATACGGCACCATGGGCATCACGCGGCGCGCGAAGTCGCGCGATCACGCTGCAGTTGACGAGGCGCTCGAACGCGTAGAACTGCATGATCTGGCGAACCGCCAAATCGGTGAACTCTCGGGTGGACAACGCAAGCGCACTTTCGTTGCTCGAGGCATCGCGCAGGATGCTGCAGTACTGCTGCTCGACGAGCCGTTCGCGGGCGTTGACCGAGCTTCAGAGGCGACGATCAGTGCGCTGTTGCGCGCTCTTGCCAAGGAAGGCAAGAGCATCCTGATTTCAACACACGACCTGCAAGCATTGCCAGCCCTCGTCGACGAGGCGGCACTCCTCAAGCAGCGGGTTCTACTCCACGGGTCGCCGCAGGAGGTGCTGCAACCGCAGAATCTCGCGATGGCGTTCGGGCTTGGCCTTGATGCATTCAGCGCCAAAACTCACGATGCTGGAACCGCAGAAACTCAAGAGCCAGGGGAGCAGCCGCGATGAATCCCCTCGACTTCCTGCTCGAACCCTTCGCCTACGAGTTCATGGTCCGAGCGCTCGTCACGACCGCGATCGCAGCGACGGTCTGCGCGATGCTCTCGTGCTGGCTCGTCTTGATCGGGTGGTCGCTCATGGGCGACGCGGTCTCGCACGCGGTACTCCCAGGAGTTGTGATCGCCTACATTCTGGGCGCGCCCTTCGCAATCGGCGCCGTCATCTTCGGATTCCTCGCAGTGTTCCTGATCGGCGCGATTCGCGACACCAGTCGAATCAAAGAGGACGCGGCGATCGGCATTGTTTTCACAACGCTGTTCGCCTTCGGCCTGGTCCTGATCTCCGTGACGCCGTCACAGACCGATCTCGGTCACATCATCTTCGGCAACCTCCTCGGGGTTGCCTGGAGCGACGTCATTCAGATCGCAATTCTCGGTGGCTTGACGTTCGTGATCCTGCTCATCTGGCGGCGCGACTTCACGCTCTTCGCCTTCGACCGAAGCCACGCACTCGCAATCGGGTTGCACCCGAAGCTCCTTGGCGCTGCGCTGCTCGGGCTCCTCGCGCTCACCGCAGTGGTTGCGCTGCAAGTGGTCGGAGTGGTGCTCGTCGTTGCGATGCTCATCATTCCGGGGGCGACCGCGCAACTCCTGACCGACCGGTTCGCGCGAATGCTCATCATCGCGCCTGTGCTCTCAGTGTGCTGCGCGGTCGTCGGGCTTTACATCAGCTACTACTTCGACACCGCATCAGGCGGAATGATCGTGCTGACGCAAGGAGTGCTGTTCACCCTCGTGTACCTGCTGAGTCCGAAGCGTGGACTCCTGGTCACTCGCTTGAACGCTGATCGTCGACGTCGCTCCTTGCGCCAGTCGCAGGCTGCGTAGCGACGCTCGAACGAGGCCCTGCCGCGAGCGCTTCGATCTTCTCTTGCACGAGTACCCCGGCCAGTGCTTTCGCGACACCGGAGGAAAACGCCTCGAGCGGTCCGCGCCGATGCAGGACCGCGAGTACGAGTCCGAGCACCAGGGCACCGGTGACATGGAGCGCAAACCCCGGGTATCCGATTGCAATCGAATTCAGGTCAGTCAGATTCGCGGTCGTGATCGAGGTCACGATGACGTGCAGTGAATAGATCGTGAGCGATGCCGCCCCCGCGCTCTGGAGGATTCGAAGCGGCCGCGGCACTCGCACGAGTGCAGCGGTCGCCGCGATGAGCAGGCCGAGCATCAGGACCGCGAAGCCGGCGGTTCTCGCGATATCGAGGACGGTGCCGCTGTGAGGACCGCCGAGCAGCAAGCCATCGATCCCGGGGAGCATCGGCGTACCGAAGCCGCTCATGAAGGCGTTCGACGCCAGGCCGTACCTCTCGAACACAGGAACGGCGATGGTCGAATAGGCGAACAGGTGCAAAGCGGTGGCAGCTGCAGAAATCAGCCCGCCGATCAGCGCCATTTGCAGGGCGCGGCGCCGAAGTGCGCCTGAGCGCCGCGCGTGCAGCAGCATCCGAGCGATCAAGACGCCGAGCAACATGTAGGTGAGCCAGGTCATCGTTGGATACACGCCGGGAATGAAGAAACTCGAAACGTATTCACCAAGGCCGTCGGGTTCGCTCAACGCGGGAGTGGAGGCCGCCAGCTCGGTGAGCCACGAATTGAACGGCGCTCCGAGCAATGTAAGAACCACGGTGAGGCCGAGGAGCCAGTGAGTACGAAGGTGAATGATGCAGGCGAGCAAGATGAGAGAGAGGCCATAGGCAGGCAGGACAACGGCGATCAGAGTACTGAAGCTCGCAAGGATCAGTCCGATCACGATCAAGACGAGACCGCGACCAACGAGCGCTCGTCGTGCGGCCGCTGGTTCTGCAACCCTTCGGTAGCGCTCGGTCGAAAGCACAGCGCCGATCCCGCCAAGCAGCGCGAACGTGCTCGAGGGCGTTCCACTCACGAGGAACTCGCCCGTCACGGGAAGTTGCTGCGTCGTGGTCACCAAATGCGCGGCCATCATCCCGAAGATCGCCAGCAGCCGTGCGATGTCGATGCCGATTATCCGCGCGCGATTCTCGACGAGGGGAGTGGACGTGACGACTGAAGAGCTCACCGCTATGCCTTTCGTTTGCTCCCGACGAATCTGCGAGGAACGAGCCTTATTGTTTCAGCCGCCTTGCTCGATCTCGGGCCTTTCCACAGGACCCCTCCAAATCATCGGAGATACTAAGGATCATGCGAGGCGTCTTTTCAGAGTTCTTTCTCGGGGTTCGGCTGTTCGCGCGCGGATTCGCGGTGTGGGGACGACGCCCGAAACTCATGATGATCGGTGCACTCCCACCGCTCATCATCGGGGCGATCTTCCTGACGGTCTTCATCGCCCTGTTTCTCAACATCGACACGATCGCCGTCTGGTTGACGGGGTGGGCGAGCGAGTGGCAGCCCACCTGGTACTTCGCGCTTCGAATCGGAGTGAGTGCGGCAGTGCTCATCGGCGTCTTCGCACTCGGAGTGCTCTTGTTCGCCTCCATTACGCTCGCCCTCGGCTCGCTCTTCTACGAAAAGATCTGGCGCGCGGTCGAAGACCAGTACGGCGGCGTTCCCCGTGAAGTCACGTTCAGCAACTGGGTCGCGGTAAAGAAGGGGATCCGCGACGCGATCGTGCTCGGTGCTACAGCGCTGGGACTCGGAATCCTCGTGTTCCTCCTCGGACTCGTCCCGTTCGTCGGCCCCGTGGTCGGCGCGATAACGGGAGCGATCATCGCCGGACGCGCCCTCTCGATCGAGCTCACCGGCTTCGGATTCGATGCACGTGGCATCAGTCTCGGAAATCGACGCCGGACGCTCGCCGCACGCCGTGCCCTCCAACTCGGATTCGGGATTCCGATCTACTTGACGTTCCTGATTCCCGGTGGGGCAGTGCTCACGATGCCGGCAGCGACCGCGGCTGGCGCGCTCCTCACGCGAGAACTTCTCGGGGAACTCCCGCCAGAAAGTCCGGCCTACCCTTTAGTGACGAAGTAGGCCCGGGGGTCGCGGATTCCGTTGGCACGGAGGCTCTGTACCGTGCAGCTTGGTTGCCAGGCAGAACTGGCCCCGGCATAATTGAGAGTGAGAGCCGAAGCGCTCTCGCGGACGAGGGCGCAGTACCCGCACAGCGACAAGACTGACCACTGAAGAGGTGACGTATGTCTTGGTTGATTCTCGTTCTCGCCGGACTCCTCGAAGCAGTTTGGGCAAGTGCGCTCGCAGAGTCAAAAGGCTTCAAGAAGAAGACACCGACGATCATTTTCGTCGTCGCGCTCGTGCTGTCCATGGCTGGTCTCGCACTTGCGATGACGTCGCTCCCCACGGGAACCGCCTACGCAGTTTGGGTCGGTATCGGCGCGTCGCTCACGGTTGTGTGGGCGATGATCCGGGGGACAGAGAAGGCGACGCTTGGTCGGATCCTGCTCCTGCTCGGTCTGATCGCCTGCATTATCGGTCTGAAGGTGGTCAGCTAATGGCTTGGCTCGTCCTCATGATCAGTGCAGTCCTCGAAGCAGTGTGGGCGACTGCGCTCGGCGCCTCTCAGGGCTTCACGCGGCCGGTCGAAACCGTCGTGTTCGTCGTTGCGCTCGTGCTCAGCATGCTCGGGCTCGGGTACGCGGCGAAGACCATCCCGATCGGCACTGCATATGCGGTCTGGGCTGGGCTTGGCGCCGCAATCACTGTCGGCTACGCGATGGCAACGGGTGTAGAAGCGATCAGCGCTCTCAAGATTCTCTTCCTGCTTGGCATCATCGGATGCATCGTCGGCCTCAAACTCGTCGGTGCACCCAAAGACACGCTCCCGATTGTTGGTGGCGACGAAACGCAGCAGACGAATCGCGAATCGACCCCTCCGGCTGTGTAACCCGGTTGGCTCCATCGCCGTGCTTTCACCCTGTGAGAGCACGGCGATGCGGTCTTCGGTGACTGCCAGAGGCGAGTAACATGCAGAGCGTTCTTGAGTCACTGATGAAGGAGTAGCGTGCGGGGGTTTCGGCTGCGTGAAGCGACCATCCAAGAGATCAACAGCTGGGATTCGCTGGTAGAAAAAAACCCGGACCGCGGTCAGTGGACGCAGGGCAGTGCCTTCGCCGAATGGAAGAGCCGCTACAAGCTCGTTCCGCGATACTTCATCTTCGACGGTGCGACCTCGGTCGCGGCGATGGCGCTCGAACACCGCAGCCCGCTCGGGCGAATGTGGTATTTTCCGCTCGGCCCCGGCGCAGACATCGCCGATTACGCTGACCTCGCCGATGCAATTCGTCGGGCGTGCAAAGACCGGTACCGCGACGTGTTCGCTGTTCGTGTCGAGCCCTTCATCGAGAACACCCCAGAGCATCTCGCCGCATTGCAAGCAGCCGGTTTCATCGCCGATGTTCCGATGCAGATGAACAACTCGACCGTCTTCGTCGACCTCACTCGCACGGAAGAGGAGATCTTTGCAGGGTTCCATAAGAACCTGCGCAACCACATCCGATTCGCGCAGAAGAACGACTACCGGGTGGAAAAGGCCGAGCCGAACGAGCAGACCTACGAGACGCTCTACGAACTCATGAAAACCATCAACGGCGGCAAGGGTGCCTCGAGGCTTGGCAGCTATGAGGGTTATCGCAGCATGTGGTCGGCGCTCGTCTCTCGTGGTCAGGGGCATTTCTGGTTCGGCTACGACGGCGCGCACGAGGGGCCGCAGGCCGGTTCATTCATGATTCATTACGGTCGCTGGGCAATCGCGAAAGACGGTGGCAGTGTGCCAGACCGTGCAATTCGCGGAGGTGCGCATCTGATCCGCTGGACCGCGATGCAGCACCTGAAATCACTCGGGGCAGAGGTCTACGACGCGTACGTCACGCCTCCGAAGGCTCTCGCTGACGACACCACGCACCCGCACCATGGCATCGGGAAGTTCAAGCGACTCTTCGGAGAGATCGTCGATCACGTTCCGAGCCACGACCTGGTGCTGCAGCCGAAGAAGCTTGAAACCTTCAACCGAATCGTTCTGCCGATCACGTGGCGAGTTCGACGTCAACCATGGGGAATCTGGTAGTAAGCCGCCGCCGAGCGAACTGCTCGGCGCGGGCGTTGCCTCACTCGCGACTTCGAGCGATCCTCGGCTGAGAGCAGTTGCTGATGCTCAGCGGGCTGCCGACTCCGCGAGCACCGAATCCACGAGCGCATCGCAATCGATTGATTCTGAGCGGATTGCCGCAATCGTGGTGCCGAGCGCGGTTGCTTTTCGCTCGTACTTCGCGCGCAACTGCGATTGCTTCTTCTCAGAAAGCACTTGGAGTCGTTCTGGGTCTGCATTGTCGTAGAGATCCGCAAGCTTCACACGGATAGCGAGCCGATTGTGCCGTACTCGTTCGAGTGATTCTTCCGGGGTTTCGCCGTCGCGATCGGTCAGGGCGTCAATGGCCGCAATGATCTCGGGGGAGAACCCTGCCGCTCCGAGTTCTTCCCACTCGAGGGAGCCCTTTTCAATTGCGTCGTGCAAGATTGCGACAATCTTGAGTTCTTGCGTGTCCATCATTGTCATGACTCGAATGGAGTGTGCAATGTACGGTTCGCCTTGTCGGTCGACGCAGCCATCGTGAGCACGGGATGCAAGGACAATGGCCTGAGAAAGCTGCCGGTCGCGCATACATTCAGGCTAGTGGGAATACAGGTACGCTGGTACACATGTCGAGGATTTCGGACGCAGCGGAGTTGGCTCGTCTCCTACCAGGAGACTGGATCATGCGTGCGACGACTTCGCCCTACTGGCAGCACCCGAGTCGTGAATATGCGCGACTGCATGTGGATCTGGTTGCGAATTCTCCACTCAAACTGAAAGAGACTTTCGAGTACGAAAAGGCGGGCAAAGGCGCGCGCGAAATCGTCACGGTCTCGAAGTGGCGTGGCGCGTATTTCGCAACGAAGTCGCAGGCCTCAGCCGCAGTCATTGCGAGTGCGTACGTCGTCAGCGATACCCCAGCGACGAGCGACGTCATTGTGATTCATTACGGCAAGGGCGCTTTTGGGCGTCAGGCCTCTGCCGCGGTGTATGCGCGACCGCACGTCCCAATCGAGATTGCCCGCAAGATCGTTTCACAGGACACACGCTCCTTCGAACTCAGCATTGACGAGTTCTGGCGATTGCACTGGTTTGACGCTCACGAGCTGGCTTCTTCGGCCTCCGGGAATCCCAGCGACAACGACTGACGCACCTGTCGCACGTCTTCGAGGAGCGCGCCGATCATTACCCAGTGCTCTGGGTTCGGTTTCGGAATGATCAGCGGCGCCGTAAGCGCAGGAACCGCATCGGTTTCAAGCGTTGCTTCCGTGGGCGCACCATGCACGTGAACAAGCAGGCGAACATCGTGCGCCACCCGATCGAGTTCTCGCGCAATCATCTGCATCATCGGATCTGAAGTTCCGTTGCCGTCGGCATGATCGGCGACCGTGCGCGCCATTCCAATCGCACGATTCGTCAAGATCGAGAGAATGAAAAGCAATTCGGTATCTTTTGCGATGCGCTCGCGCAGTTTTGGTGCACGAGGGTTGAGTTGCAAGGACTCCTCAAAGGTCACCATCTGCGCACGAGCGGTCGAGATGTGGCCTCGCAGCGCACGGGCGTCATCGAGGAGTCGATCTGCGTCGTCCCAGTCTGGTGTCGAGATCGCTTTGGAGACGCTCTCGTACACATTCGCAACCCGGTCCGCGAGTCGTCCGAGAGACGCTTCAGCGGGACGCTGCTGCACCGGTGGGACGATGGCGAAGTTCACGATGAACGCGATCACTGCACCGATCACTGTTTCGATGATCCGGTCGACCGCTGGGCCGGGGTCTTGCCCGATGCCGAGGGCGAGCATCAGCATGGCGCTGATCGGCACCTGATTCGATGCCATCGGCGCGAGCTTTAACAGCCAGCAAATCACGACGGCAATGATGATGAGTGCGAGGACGGTCCAGGAGTTCGTTCCCAGCCAGAAGCCGGCGACGAATGCGAGCGCAACACCCGCGATCACACCGATCGAGCGTTCGAGCGCTTTCGCTCCCGACTGGTTGATGCTCGGTGCTACCACGACGATTGCGGCGATCGCAGCAAAGATCGGGAGGTCGACGCCGAGCAGAAGAATTGAGAGCACCCAAGCAGCAGCGACCGCGACCGAGGTCTTCACGACCATGAGCCACGGGGTGCGAGTTCTTGCGCGCACGGAAGGAATCCACGCCATTTGCTTAGCCTAGCGAGCGAGGCGGCCCAGAATTTGGCTCGGAACAGTGTTGGATAGATGAATGCTCGATAACGCATCAGCAGTACTGACCAGAATCGCGCTCGACCGAGGAAGAACCCTCGAGTCGTACCGACAAAAAGACATCGAACCAGTGTCAGCGGGCTTCATTGTCGGCTACTCCTGCACATTCGCGCGTGACGGGGAGCGTGAGCACGTCACCGTCTATATCAACACCAGCGCTGATGCGCCGCGTGATGAGCACACAATCGAATTGCAGGACGAGCGGACCGGGAATCGCTTGACTGCATGGGTGTACCCACAGGACCCTTCGTTGCCGAGCTTGCCGGCGGTGAGCTTCCCTGAGGCCGCTGGCGTTGTGCTCTCGAAGTTCGGCATCCCCGCGGACGGCGCGAGTCTGACCATGGAGGCATACCGGCCAGGAAAACGTGCGGTGCTGCGAATCGATGTTGATGGCACGCAGTATTTTGCGAAGGTCGTGCAGCCCTCGCTCGCTCAGACGATTTTCACCCTGCACGAACGCTTCATTGCAGCCGGTGTACGTGTGCCGAAATGTCTCGGATACAGCGAGCAAGGCTTGTTGCTTCTTGAACGCCTCGAAGGGGATCCAGCGAGCGATCACATTGCCAGCATCGTCGGTGATGATCGATTCTTGCGTTCCTTGACTGCGTTCATGGGTGAGTTCTCTCGTGTGCGCGTCCATGTAGGAGCACGTGAATCGCTCGCTCGTACCGCGCAGTGGTATTCGGAGCGAATGGCTGAAACTGCTCCCGTGTTTGCTCGGTCGGCTGCTCAGATCGTCGAGCGTATCGGCGTGATGTACAACTCCAGGGAGACGCCGACTCCTGTCACGGTGCACGGAGACCTGCATCTCGGGCAGATTTTTGTGAATCCTCAGCAACCGACCGAGGTGGTCGGAATTCTCGACATTGATACCGCGGGTCTTGGCGATCTCGCCGATGATCAGGCGGCGTTGTATGCACACGTTGTGATTTCTGGGCTCGATCGAGGTGCGCTTGGCGATCCGCTCGGCGCGGAGCAGTGCGCGCAGCTTGCTCGGACGCTCGCTGAGAGTTGGCATGGGGATGCGCGGGTCGAAGCGATCGCAGCAACACATCTTGTCGGACATGCGCTTGCGGTTGCTGGTCGCGAAGAGTTGCACTCCGGATCGATTGCCGGCACATTGCTCGCTCAGGCGCGAGCGCACGTGCAACTGCCACCGGAGTAAGGCGGGTTTCGCCGAGGCTATTTGCAGCCGGGCTGTGTCGGCTGGTTGGTGCAGTCGCCGTTCGTGAGCACAGTGCTCGCTCGGTAAACCTGGAGTGTTGGTCCGGGTGTGGTTGATTGCACGGTGCCAGGGATCGCAACCCAGACATCGGTGCCGTCGAATTGGACTTCTGCGCTCCACATGACGGTGAGCGCGAGTGTGAACGTTCCTGTGCCCTCGTACGCGTGTGACGTTTCCGTGTTTTTCCAGGGTGTCGTCCAGGCCGTGCCAGGTGTTGAAGATTCGATGGTTGTGCCGTCACCGTAGTCGAATGCGTAGAGCTCGGGCGTCCAGCGCACAGTCAATGGGGTATCGAAGATGATGCCTTCGACAGTGTGTTGGCTGGCGGTCGTGTAGGCGTTCGTTGGCGTGTTGAGTACGGCGAAGTGAGCGGGCTCCGTGATGAACTCGGTATCGGCCGGGACGAAGCGCTGCAGATCGGTAGAGGTGATTGTTCGGTAGGTGACGGTGCCGTCGTCGGGTCGCGCGGCAGGTGCCGAGGTCTGATCGTTCGATGGGGCACAGACTTGCACGCCGTCGGGCTTCGCGCACTCAAGCCAATACTGATACGGCTTCGGCGTTGGCTTGGCGGCGTTTGCTTGCCCCGAGTGCGAAGTTTTCGAAACGCCTGGTGCTGGAGTCACTGATTCAGATGATTGAAACCTCTCTCCGCTTACTTCAATGCCGTTGCCATCATTTGAAAATGAGGGGCAAGTCATCGTCATCGAGGCTGCTGACGCGCAGTTTGCAGATGCGGAAGTGAGAATGGGTGCTGATAGAACTGACATCAGAACAGTGAGATGTGCGATCAAAGGGCGCATGGGAGCTCTGACTGCGTTGGATTGCCCAAGGCATCAATTTTCAGGACACCATGGGTTGATTCTCGAAAGAACGAGACCTCCGTTAAAGCTCGCACGTTGGAGTTTTTCTTACTACCAGCGGAGTCGACGAGCTGCCATTCAGTTAAATCTAGGCAGAAATGTCCGACTATTCCGTGCAGGTCTTCTACTGAGCCTTCAACTATCAAACCCGAGTCGACTGTTACCGAACCCTCAACTCTTTCGCCACGTTCTCGACGGTCAAGAATTTCCTGAACTTCTAGCGCGGCTACATCAGGTGAGGTGAACGAGGTCAGTTCCGAGACTGCGGGGTTGTCCGCTGTTTCCAAATTGATGGTTGCAACGAGGAAGCTTTCGTAGGTAGCGATGGCCTCTTCCTCGAGCGTCAGGGCTGCAGTCGCCGACGGGAGTGGCTTCGTGGCTTCGGTGGTAGGGGAGTTGCTCGGCCCAGGATCGCTGGAGGTCGGTGTGCAGGAGGCAAGCAGGAGCGCGCTGCACGACGCGGTGAGGGCAAGCAAAAACCGGGAACGTTGGCGGGGTTGCATGCCAGCAGAGTAGGTGTTGGCAGTGAGGCGCCGTTTTCGTTTTCCACAAGACTTGGCAGGAGCTCCTGTGGCACTTGCGCTCTAGCGGAACGGCTTGGGCTCGACCGTGTCGACAGAGCCCGTTGCCGTTGCTGCTTCCGTCCAGCTCGCACTCGTCGAGTCGTCGCCGACGCGGTCGAGGTCGTGCAGGTAGCGCAGCCCTGCAGGCAGGAGGATCCGCGAAGAACCATCGAAATCGTGCGGTGAACGCCAGCTCAGAGTAACGCCCTCTTTCGCGTCGAGCGCACGGTCGTGCACTCGAAGTGCAGCGAGATCGGCGACTTCGACGGCGTACACGAACACGATCTCGTGCGCACTCTGGCCACTGAACGCAAAGCGGCTTTCGATGACCTGCAACAAGCTTGCGCTCGTGATCGTTGCGCCGAGCTCTTCTTGAAACTCACGGTCCAGGGCGTCGCGGCTCGACTCGCCGAACTCGATTCCTCCACCGGGAGGCCGTGAGAACACGGTTCCCGTTGAAGGTTCAGTGGTTTCGCTCACCAAAATATTGCCGGCGTCCGAAACCAGCCCGATCGCGACCGCGCGGATGCGCCCTGAATCACTCATGGCAACTCTCCCTCTTCATTGAGCAGTGCTTTTGCAAGGCCTGAGCCGTCGGGCGCGTACACCCACTTCACGGGTGTCTCTTCCGCCGCGGAGTCAGAGTGCTTTCGACCACCGGCGAGCACCGCTTCACTCGGCGAGAGCTGGCGAATCGCAACAGCGTGCACCCGATCTGGGTGGCGCTCCGCGAACTCCGCATACAGCTCTTCATCGTGCTGACCGTCGTCGCCGACGAGGAGCCACTGAATATTGGGGAAATCACGGGAGAGGCGTTCGAGGTTTGACTCTTTGTGATCGCGACCGGAACGGAAAATGCGATCGTGCGTCGGACCCCAGTCGGTGAGGAGCAGCGGACCGCTCGGGTAGAGATTGCGCGACAGGAATCGTGTGAGCGCGGGGGCTGCGTTCCAAGCGCCGGTCGACAAGTACAAGAACGGCATTCCCGGATTCGACTCGTGCAGGCGCTCGTAGAACACCGCCATGCCTGGCACTGGTTGACGTGCATGCTCGTCGAGGACGAAAGCGTTCCAAGCGGCAACGAAGGGCCGCGGGAGCAGGGTCACCATGACGGTGTCGTCGATGTCGGAAACAACGCCCCGAGTGACCGCGGAATCGACGATGAACACTTTTGCTTCGATCTCGTCTGCACCGGGCATGGTGAGACGCAGAGAATGCCATCCGGGAGGAAGTGAAACGTTGACGACGCCGTCAACGATGCCGCCGCGATCAGCAGAAACCCGATGGACCTCGTCACCGACTCGAACAGTGACTTCGACGAAGTTCAATGGGATCGAAGTGAAGCTGCGCCAACCACGAGTGTTTTCGTAGAGAACGCTGGTTTCTTGACCGGGGGCGACCAACAGAATGCGGGCGAGCACGCGGATCCAGCCGTCGCCGCCATAGCTGATGTACGGGATGATGGCCGGCCGTTTGCCGCGTTTCAGAGCGCGAGCTTCTCGAATCTCCTGAAACCAGTCTTCGATCTTTGCGGCTCGATGTTTGAGCGGCTCAGGGATCCTGGCCATCGGATCGAGGGAGGAAGGCGGCATGCTGCCCTTTCGCAGAACGGGTGCTTCAAGCGTAGCGGGATGATGCGACAGGAGCCGAACTCGCTGCGAATGCGCCTCGACCGATCTCGCTTGAGCGTTTCGAGGCGCAGGAACTTACGGACGTAACGGTTCGATGAGGTGAGGGGAGTTGTTTCGAACGTTCCCCACCGCCGGGTCGACCTCATGGAGTTGCAGTTCGTCAGAGAATGCTGCCGTTGCGCTGCGCGCGTTTTCGAGGAGTGCATCGTTGCCGGGAGCATTCGGGTCGATCCATTCGTTCCAGTGCTCGCGGGGGAGGATCAGCGGGATCCGGTCGTGGATCGCACGCATCTTCCCGTGTGCTGCATCGGTCAGGATCGTGGTGCTGAGTAGCCAGGAGCCGTCAGCGCGCCTCCACCACTCGTAGAGTCCGGCGAACGCAAGCAGCTCCGAGCCGTGAATGAAGAACGGTGTCTTACCGTCTGCATGCTTCTGCCACTCGTAGTAACCGTCTGCAGGGATGAGCGCACGACGCTTCGCGAAGGCTTCCCGGAACATCGGCTTGCTCGTCACGGTTTCTGAGCGCGCGTTGATCGCGCGAGCACCGATCTTCTCGTCTTTCGCCCACAACGGCACGAGTCCCCACTTTGCCTGCTCGAGCCTGCGATGCGTCGCCGAAGATCGTGTCGCCGAAGACTGTGCTGCCGAAGGCTCGCGGTTCTTTGCCTCGATGACAACTGCGATCTGCGTCTGCGGCGGAATGTTCCAGTTCGGCACAGGAAGCTCAGTGACGTACTCGTCGATCTCGAACAGCGCACGGAGGTCTTCACTGGATTGCTCGAGAACGAAACGGCCGCACATACCTGCATTTTTGTGCACTGCATGGCAAAAAGCCAGGGTAGATTCTGGCGACACTCCGAAGGGCGGAAACTGCTCGCTCACATTGACACATTCGAACATATGTTCGAATATTGACCCATGGGTGAAGCGCTACGAAGTGACGCGGTGACGGAGGCAAAAACCTCTCTCGACCGCATCGTTGCGCTGCGATCACGCATCCAAGAGATGCAGTCCGTCACGCTCGACACGAAGGCACTTCCAACCATTTCGGCCTTGCAAACACTGCTCCCCGGCGGGGCCCTGCAAGCAGGGAGTAGCTATAGCGTCCAAGGGTCGATGATGCTTGCCATGTCGATGCTCGCAGCGACGAGTGCTGCAGGTTCATGGTGCGCTGTCGTTGGCGTCGAAGGCTTTGGCGCGCATGCGGCAGCAGGCTACGGGATCGACCTCTCACGTCTCGTGCTCGTACCAAACCCTGGCAAAGGCTGGGTGCAGGTCACTGCCGCGCTCGCAGACATCGTCACCCTCGTTCTCGTGCGACCGTCTGGCAATGTCACTCCAAGCGATGCAGCTCGACTGCATGCTCGGCTGCGGCAACGAGGATCGAGCATCATTGCACTCGGCTCCTGGCCGAATAGTGAGACGCAGCTGCGCGTGACCGAGTCGCACTGGACAGGGCTTGGAGAAGGACACGGTTTTCTCCAGTCGCGGCATGCCACCGTGCACTCATCACGCGGAGAACATGGCCGTGCAACGCAAGCGCGGTTGATGCTCCCGAATGCATCGCTTGCGGCCGCTTCGACTCCTCCGGTTTCGGCAAGTCCACCGGTTTCGGCAACTCCTCCGCTGACGGCAAGCCCAGTGGCGACCACTCAACCTGGAACTGTGCTGAAGCCCGCGTTCGCGCTGAACGCTGTCGAAGGGGTGGGTCCTGTGCCTGGATTCAGTGCTCCTCAACCTGAATTCAGGCGTTCAGAAGAAGAGCGCATGCCACAGCTCCTCGAATTTCCGCAGGCATCATGAGTGAGCGCGTCCTTCTTCTCTGGTACCCAGATTGGCCCGTCTACGCGGCAACGATTCATCGAGCCCTACCCGACGGCGTCGCGCTTGCGCTCTTGCATTCCGGCAAAGTGTTCGCGGTCTCAGCGAGTGCACGTTCCGCAGGGGTTAGGCGCGGGCACACCTCTCGCGAGGCACAATCGCGGTGCCCAGAAATCACGGTCCTGCAGTACGACCCAGACCTCGACCAGAGTGCATTCGAAGCGGTGATCACTCGAGTCGAAGCCGTCATTCCTGGCGTGCAAGTGCTGCGCCCCGGAGTCATCGTGCTTCGCGCTCGCGGGCCAGCACGGTTCTATGGCGATGAGCGCAGCGCGGCAATTGCGCTCGCGAAAGTCATTTCCGAGAGCGAGCTTCCCGGTGCTGCCGGGGTCAAGGTCGGAATTGCCGACACCGTCTTCGCTGCTGAGGCGATCGTGCGATACGCGCCGAGTGAAACAGCCGCGACAAACAATGTCGTGATTGCGCCACCAGGAAGCGCCGCGCAATTGCTCGCGCCGCTCCCGATCACGATTTTTGAAGACGCAAGCTTTACCGCGGTTCTCCAACGTCTCGGCATCGAAACGCTCGGTCAATTCGCAAGCCTCGCCGAGGATTCGATCGTGCAACGCTTCGGAGAAAGCGGTGCCCGTGCGCACCTGCTCGCTTCCGGGCGTGAACCAGGCCCACTCGAAACTCGCGTGCCACCGCCAGATCTTGGTGGCAGCGCAGAGTTTGAAGCGCCACTCGACCGGGTCGATCAGATCGCGTTCGCGTTTCGTCAAGAATCCGAAGCCATCGTCGCAAGACTGAGAGCGGCCTCACTCGTTGCAACATCGATCAATGTCGTCCTCCGACTCGAGACAGGAATTCTGCACGAGCGAACCTGGCTGCACCCCAAATGGTTCACCGCGAGCGACATCCTGGATCGCGTTCGCTGGCAAGTACAGGGCGGCACAGGTGAGACGGCGCTCGCTGCAGCCATCAGCTCGATCACGGTGACCCCGGAGACCGTCGATGGTGCAGCGAAGCACGAACCCGGGTTGTGGGGAAGCGAGAGCGATGGACGCATCGAACACGGAATCTCGCGTGTGCAGAGCATGGTCGGTCATGAAGGGGTGCTCACCGCAGTACTGGCCGGCGGCAGACTGCCCGGAGAAACCCAAGCGCTCGTGCCATGGGGAGACCGGGTGCCGGATCGCGTGACAGAGAGCGCGAATCGCCCCTGGCCGGGAACGATTCCCGGAGTCGCACCGGCGTTGTTACTGCGATCGCCTTCCGCGACGGCGCTTCTCGATGAACGCGGCACACAACTCACGATCACTGAGCAGGGCGTGTTTTCGGCACTTCCAGCGCAGTTCGTGCCACCGCGAGAGTTTGTCAACGAACTCGAACTCGGTGAAGGCGAACGCGGGACTCATTTTCGAACAGCGCGCGTCGTCGCTTGGGCAGGCCCCTGGCCGTTGCAGGAGCGCTGGTGGGATCGCACTGCCAGGAGTGCATACCGCGTCCAGATCATCGCAACCGAGCAAGCATGGCTCCTGGTCTTCGCAAAAGACCGCTGGTGGGTCGAGGCGCTCTACGACGGCTGATCGACAACGATTCGTCAATCCTGACGAACGAATTTGAACTCTTCAGGAGGGGAGCGCGCATGGGATACAGCAACCCACCAATCCCGTGGTCGGAGTTCGAGCGCGCGCTCTCTGACAAAACTCGTCCAGGATCAGTGCCTCTCGGTGCTGATGGAGGAGACAGTCCCGCATGGTCCCAAAAGCGGGCACCCTACGTTCCGCGAGCGCTGGATGCTCCCGAAGACGCGGTCGTTCCCTACGCCGAATTGCACGTGCATTCCAGCTTCAGTTTTCTCGATGGCGCTTCACAGCCGGAACAACTGGTCGAAGAAGCCGTTCGCCTCGGGCTCTCGGGGATCGCGCTCACCGATCACGACGGGCTCTACGGCGTGGTTCGTATGGCAGAGGCCGCCGAGGCGTACCCCGAGCTCAAAACCGTGTTCGGTGCGGAGCTCTCGCTTGGGCTCGATCGTCCACAGCATGGCGTTGCCGACCCGGGCGGTGATCACCTGCTCGTGCTCGCACAAGGGGCGGAGGGGTACCACCGCTTGGCGCGAGCGCTCACCGATGCCGGTCTCGCCCACCAGGCAGAAAAGGGCCGCCCCGAGTATTCCCTTCGGGCACTCGCCGAAGCGGCCGAGGGGCACTGGCACATTTTGACCGGGTGCAGAAAAGGTGCGGTGCGTCGTGCCCTGCAGGAGGAGGGTGCTGGTGGCGCTCGTCGAGAGATCGAGCACCTTGTTGCGCTCTTCGGAGTCGGGTGCGTCACCGTCGAACTCATCGACCTCGGGCACCCTGAGGACAGCCACCACAATGATGTGCTTGCTGCGATCGCGAACGAGCTCTCGCTTCCGATCATCGCAAGCGGCAACGTGCACTATGCAACGCCTGAGGGCTTTCAGGTGCACACCGCGCTGTCGGCAGTTCGAGCTCGCAGGAGTCTTGACGAACTCGATGGGTATCTTCCTGCCGCTGGCACCGCGCATCTGAGAAGCGGACAAGCGATGGCAGTAAGGTTCGCGAGGTACCCCGGGGCAGTCGCGAACACTGTCGTGTTGGCAGAACGATTGGCGTTCTCGCTCTCGAGTGTGCGTCCGCAGCTTCCGAAGCAAGAGGTGCCGGAGGGGCATACGCCGATGTCATGGCTTCGGGCGTTGACCTGGGAGGGAGCGCGCAAGCTCTACCCGAACATTGACGCATCGAAGACAGCCCGGATCACCGCCGAACTCGATGTCATCGAAGAGAAGAACTTTCCCGGGTATTTTCTGATCGTGCACGACCTCGTGCAATTCGCACGAAGTCAAGGAATTTTGTGTCAAGGGCGGGGGAGCGCTGCCAATTCCGCGGTCTGCTACCTCCTCGAAATCACCGCGGTCGATTCGATCCGCTACGGGCTGCCGTTCGAGCGGTTTCTTTCAGCGCTCCGTGAAGAAGCCCCGGATATCGACGTCGACTTCGACTCAGACCGTCGTGAGGAAGTCATCCAGTACGTCTATCGAAAATATGGTCGGTTTCATGCCGCGCAGGTTGCGAACGTCATCACCTACCGACCGCGCGGCGCGATTCGGGACATGGCGAAGGCGCTGGGCTATTCGACCGGCCAGCAAGATGCTTGGGCAAAGCAGGCGGAGCGCTGGGGTGGGCTCGTGCAGAGCGAGGAACACGAGATTCCTGACGACCTGGTTGCCCTGGCGACACAGGTGCTCCGTTTCCCGCGTCACCTCGGAATCCATTCCGGCGGCATGGTGCTCACGGAACGCCCGGTCGGCGAGATCTGTCCGATTGAGCATGCGCGAATGGAGGGCCGCACGGTCCTGCAGTGGGACAAAGACGACTGTGCCTGGATGGGCCTGGTCAAGTTCGACCTTCTCGGCCTCGGAATGCTCGCGGCGCTGCAGTACAACTTCGATCTCGTGGAGAAGCACCTCGGCGAGCATTGGAGCCTGCATTCGATGCCGAAAGAAGAAGCGGGCGTGTACGACCAGTTGTGTCGCGCCGACACGATCGGAGTGTTTCAGGTCGAGAGTAGGGCGCAAATGGGAACGCTGCCGCGCCTGCTCCCGCGAACGTTCTACGACCTGGTGATCGAAGTGGCGCTGATCCGCCCCGGTCCGATTCAGGGTGGCGCAGTGCATCCGTATATTCGACGCCGAACGGGCGATGAGCCGGTGAGTTATCTGCACCCGAGCCTTGAACCCGTACTGAAGCGCACACTCGGTGTGCCACTGTTTCAAGAACAGCTCATGCAAATGGCGATGTCGATCGGCGGATGTTCAGGCGCTGACGCTGATCTGCTGCGGAGAGCCATGGGCTCGAAACGTGGAGAAGAGAAGATCGATGTCTTGCGCGAAAAGCTCTACGCCGGAATGGCCACCAACGGTATAACCGGTGCCGACGCCGACCAGATCTATACGAAGATTCAAGCCTTTGCGAACTTCGGCTTTGCAGAAAGCCATTCGATCAGCTTTGCGTTCCTGGTCTACGCGAGTGCCTGGTTGCGATTGCACTACCCAGCAGCATTCTTGGCATCGATTCTTCGGGCGCAACCCATGGGGTTCTACTCGCCGCAAACGTTGATCGAAGATGCGCGTCGCCATGGTGTTACGGTGCTCGGCCCCCATATCGAGCGGTCGCAGTCAGACGCGACCTTGGAGCATTCGGAGGATTGGCGGCAACAATTCTCTGCGCCAACGGGGCATGCCGATTGCATCCTCGAGGAGCAGCCGCCGATGCCGCCCTTCGATCGTTCAGCACCCGACGACACAGCTGCGCATCGACGGGACGGTGCGTTCCTTGTGCGTCTCGGGCTCGCGCAGGTGGCAAAAATCGGCTCGAAGAAGGCCGAGGAGATCGTTGCGGAACGAACCGCGAACGGGCCGTATCTCGATATGACCGATCTCGCGCGTCGAGTAATCCTTTCCACGCCGCAACTGGAGGCCCTTGCGGCGGCCGGAGCATTCGAAAGCTTTGGGGAGAGCCGGCGGCAGTCACTCTGGAGCGCCGCCTCCGCTTCAAGAGAGCGTTCCGACCAACTTGCCGGAACGCATGTCTCGATCCCGCAGCCCTTGTTTTCGGAAATGGGAGAGCTCGACACGCTCATCGCTGACGTGTGGTCGACCGGCGTCTCGCCTGGTGATCACCCGATGCGCCATGTTCGGCCGAGGCTGCAGCAACGCGGCGTCCTCAGCGTGCGGGCCCTTGCCACCGCTGAAAACGAGCGGAGAGTCGAAGTGGCCGGGGTCGTGGTGCACCGCCAGAGGCCGGCGACCGCCAGCGGCATTACCTTCGTGAATCTCGAAGACGAGACCGGCTTGGTGAACGTGATCTGCACCGTCGGATTCTGGAAGCGTTATCGAAAAATTGCGCGAGAGTCCCCAGCGGTTGTGGTGCGAGGAATGTTAGAGCGCAGTCCAGAGGGCGTGGTCAATATTCTTGCTGATGGAATCGAGACGCTTTCACTGAGCGTCGAGAGTCGTTCCCGCGATTTTCAATAATGCGAATGCAACGTCGAGGTGTCGCCTACGACGTGGGAATCGGACCGAGCAGCGCATTGGCAACCGAAGCATGCGCTGACTCCGGATCGCTCGGCTGGAAAAGACCGGCAAGACTGTCGCGATACAGGCGTGAGAGTTCTGAATCGCCCAGGTAGCTTGCCCCTCCAGAGACCCGCAGAGCTGCATCGACCGTTGAACGGGCGATCTCCACCGCACGGGTTTTCACACCTGCGAGCTGACGAGACCAATCGTCGCGATCCCGCTGCGCATCGAAGTCGCTCGCAAGCTGTTCGATCTGAGGTTTCAGGGAATCGAGTTCGATTGCGGCATGGGCGAGTGTCCAGCGCACGTTCGGGTCGCTCTGGAGTGCAGCGCCGTCACGAGCACGAGAGGTTCGGGCATGTGCAGCGTGCACACCCAATTCGAGGGCGCGATCTGCGATACCTGCAGAGACGCTAGCGATCAGGAGCAAAAAGTTTGCAAAGAGCGCGTGAATATAGGGGTCGGCGGTGGGTCCCACTGGCAACCTTCGGCTGATGTGCCGATCGAACACGAGCGCCTCATCGAGTTTGGTCGTGAAGCTCTGTGTCGCACGCATTCCGAGTGGCTGCCACTCACCAATGCGCGAATGGCCGGCAGTCTCGCGAAGTAGGAAGCCGTGCACCAGTTGCGGATTGTCAGGATCAGACGCGTCTTTTCCGAAGACACCGAGCCTGGTCCAAGCAGGGGAGAGCGACGTGAAAATCTTCGTGCCGGTGAAGGTCCAGCCTGCCTCGACGCGTTGCGCCACGGTCGCCGAGTCGAACATGACCGCATCGTTGCCGGCTTCACTGTTGCCGAACGCGAAGAGTTCGCCGCGTGCGGCATCATCGATGATCCATTCGAGGGAGTGGTCGCCCCGGTTCGCGAGCCCGCGAGCCATGCCGACGATGACGTGATGCATCGACAGGCCGAGCGCGGTTGCCGGTGCATGCGAGGCAAGTTCGCGTTGCGAACGCACCAGGTTGAGGAGCGAGTCACTGTGCAAGTATCCGTGGGCACGAAGTTCTTCGAGATCCTCAGTGAAAAACCGATTCTCCGCGTCGTACTCGGCCGCTCGCTCGCGGATACGAACCAGGATTTCGGGGTCAATTGCAGGCATGCTCCAATCGTATTCCACCAGATGGCAGGTACAACCCTCACTTCTTCCCGTTCGCCGCTGGCGGACGGACAATAGACATGTCACTGAAAAGAAGAGGCAAAGATGATTGCAAACCTCCCAGTTGAAGATCTGCTTGACCCACTTACCCTTTCGCGTTGGCAGTTTGGTCTTACTACGGTTTATCACTTTCTTCTTGTTCCAATCACGCTCGGAACAGTCTGGATTGTCGCGGTTTTTCAGACGCTCTGGCTGAAGACTGGAAACCCTGAGTGGCTGCGCCTGACGCACTTTTTCGGCAAGCTCTTCCTGATCAACTTTGCGCTCGGTGTGGCGACAGGAATCGTGCAGGAGTTTCAGTTCGGAATGAACTGGTCTGACTACTCAAGGTTTGTCGGAGATATCTTCGGTGCACCGCTCGCTTTTGAAGGTTTGATTGCATTCTTCTTTGAGGCGACATTTATCGGACTCTGGATTTTCGGCTGGGATAAGCTTTCGCCACGGTTGCACCTTGGCACTATCTATATGACCGCAATTGGCACAATGGCAAGTGCATACTTTATTCTCGCTGCAAACGCATTTATGCAGAATCCGGTCGGATTCGAAATGAATGAAGAACTGCAACGAGCGCAGCTCGTTGACATCGGCGCCGTGCTCACCAATCCGGTCGCGCTCGCCTCGTTCCCGCACACCATGTTCTCTGCCCTCATGATCTCGGGCGCGCTGCTCGTCACGGTCGCCGCGTGGCACCTCAAGCGAGTGCAGTTCGTCGGCGAAATGCAGAAGGCGCTTCGGTTCGGGCTCTGGGCTGTGATCGTCGGTGGGCTGCTCACCTTCATCTCCGGCGACGCGGTGAGTCTCGCGATGGTCGAGGCGCAACCGATGAAGATGGCTGCGGCGGAGGCACACTATTACACCTCGAGTGGCGCGGAGGCGAGCTTCTCGCTCTTTAGCCTCGGAACTCCGGACGGCACCGAGGAGATCTTCTCCGTACGAATTCCGTACCTGCTCGCCCTGCTTTCCACGCATGATCCGCTCGGAACCGTCGAGGGAATCAACGATCTCCAGGCACAGTACGTCGACATGTTCGGCCCTGGCGACTACACGCCGACGATCTGGATCACCTACTGGTCGTTCCGCTGGATGATTGGCCTCGGTGTTGCCGCGTTCATGATCGCGGCGGTCGGGCTCTTCCTGACTCGGAAGAACCGGATGCCGAAGCAGAAATGGGTCTGGAACGTTGCGATCTGGATGTTCCCGCTGCCCCTGCTCGGTGCTGCGATCGGTTGGATCTTCACCGAGATGGGTCGTCAGCCCTGGCTGGTGTTCTCTCTGCTGCCCACGGCTTCTGGTGTCAGCCCCGGGGTGAGTGGCGTCGATGTACTGATCTCGCTCATCGCTTTCACGCTGATCTACGGAGCGCTCGGTGTCGTCGAGTTCTTCATCATGAAGAAGGCGGCGCAGGCTGGTCCTGCTCCCGCCCCCGAGCTCGATGAGTCCGGCAAGCCTGCGGCTCCCGTCACGGTCTACTAGGAGCAATACTCATGGATCTCGCAACCCTGTGGTTCTTCATCGTCGGCGTGATGTTCGTCATCTACTTCGTGCTCGACGGATTCGATTTCGGTGTCGGAATGGCACTGCCATTCCTCGGGAAGACCGACGCGAAACGTCGTCAGATGATCAACTCGATCGGTCCGGTCTGGGACCTGAATGAAACCTGGGTCATCGTTGCCGGGGCTTCGCTCTTCGCAGCGTTCCCCGAGTGGTACGCGACGATGTTCAGCGGGTTTTATCTCGCGCTCTTGCTGCTGCTCCTCGGCTTGATTGTGCGAGCGGTCTCCTTCGAATGGCGGCACCAACGACCCGAGAGCACGTGGAAGAAAACCTTCGATCGCATGATCATCGTCGGGAGTATCTTGCCCGCATTCCTCTGGGGTGTCGCGTTCGCGAACATCGCACAGGGTGTCGCACTTGCGGTCAACCCGGCCGGGGGATTCACCTACACGGGAACGTTCTTCGACCTCCTCAACCCCTACGCCTTGCTCGGCGGTCTCACGACCCTCACCTTGTTCTTCGTGCACGGTGTCGTCTTCATCGCGTTGAAGACCGACGGTGAACTGCAGCGTGATGCTCGTGCACTCGCAATCAAGAGCGGTGTCGTCGCGATCGTTCTCGGCGCATCCTTCCTCGTCTGGACGTGCCTCATGGTGCCGCACCCGCTGATCTTCGCCCTCGCTGCTGTTGCTGCGGTCACGCTCATCGGTGCTTGGGTGATGAACGTTCGAGGTCGGGAAGGGTGGTCGTTCGCTCTGACTGCCGCGACGATCGCATTCGCCGTGCTCGCGCTCTACATGACGCTGTTCGTTCGAGACGGTGGCCCGTTCGTCATGCCGGCATCGAACCCGAGCGGCGACATGATCGGACTTACCGTCGCCAACGCATCGAGTAGCGCGTACACGCTGCAGGTCATGTCATGGGCCGCGCTCTTCTGCCTGCCGCTCGTGCTCGCCTACCAGGGCTGGACATACTGGGTGTTCAGAAAGCGCGTGCTGACATCGAGTTTCGAGAAGGTCGCGCACTAAGTGTCCGCTGCGAAGGAGAGTCGTGAAGCCCTTTGACCCGCGGCTCCTTCGTTGGGCACGGAGCAGCCTCTGGTTCTTGATCAGTGGCGCGTTCGTCACCGTCGTCCACACCGCTGCGATCATCGGCTTCGCGGTGTTCACGGGTCGTCTGCTCGGATTCCTGATCGCGGGCGAGCCAGTCGATTTCGCCAGTGAGCTCTCGTTTCTGCTGTTGTGCGTGGTGGTTCGTTCGCTGAGTTCGTGGGTCCTGCAATCGCTCAGCGCACGGGCCGCTGCCGTCGTGAAATCGCAGCTTCGTCGGGCAGCGTTGGAACGTCTCGATCCTGCCGATCATCCAGAAGAGGGCGCGTCGAGCAGCAGCGTCACGACAGCCACGGTGCTCGGTCGTGGCCTGGATGCACTCGACGGGTACTTCGGCACCTATGTGCCACAGCTCATTCAGACCGCGATCGCAACCCCGGTGCTCCTTGTCGTCCTTTTCAAACTCGACTTCTTCACCGGGCTCGTGGTTGCGATCTGCCTGCCTCTGATCCCAGTGTTCATGGTGCTCATCGGACTCGTGACTCGTGAAGCGCAAAAGCGTCAGTGGGATGCGCTCGAACGTCTGCAGGGGAGCTTCCTCGACATCCTGGAGGGTCTCCCGACGCTCAAACTCTATGGACGGGATCGTCGGGCGGGGTCGCGAATTCTCGCGTCGAGCAATGAACAGGGTTCGCGCACCATGCAGGTGCTGCGAATCTCATTCCTCTCGAGCCTCGTGCTCGAACTCGCCGCATCATTGTCTGTCGCACTCGTTGCAGTCTCGATCGGCGTTCGTCTCATCGACGGCACGATTCCTCTCGGCATCGCGTTCATCGTCTTGATCCTCACGCCCGAGGCGTTTCTCCCGATTCGTATGGTGGGTGCGGCCTTCCACTCATCCACCGAAGGCCTCGAGGCTGCGGACCGAGTGCTCGCGATCATCGAACACGGCGAAGATCGAGCAGGCCGTTCGCACCGAGTGGCGCCACAGGGCGATCCACTCTCGGCTCGAACCTCGACGCTCGAACTCCGAGATTTCGGGGGAGTTCGCTCTGGCGAGCAGCTTCCAACAGTTTCGTTTCGTGCGCGCGCTGGCGAGATCGTGGTGATCTCCGGAGAGAGCGGAATCGGCAAGTCGAGTCTGATCGACGCACTGCTCGGCTTTGCACAGTCGCAGGGCCAAGCGCTTCTCAATGACAAGCCTGTCGAGCTTCGAGACCTCGCTTGGGCACCGCAGCACGCGGGTGAAGCAATCGTCGCGGGATCGGTTCGCGACAACCTCGGTCTGGGGATGCTCCCTGCAGAGGAACTCGATGCGCGCGCGATTGCTCTCTCGGCGTTAACTGGAGTTTCACTCGATCAGCACATTGCATCGGCCCAGGGCGGAGGGCTGACGCTCTCCGGAGGCCAGGTGCAGCGTTTGGTCGTTGCCCGAGCGATCAGAAGAGCTTTGTCGGGTGCACCGGTCTTGATCGCCGATGAACCGAGCTCGGCGCTCGATGCGGCAACAGAAGGAGTGCTGCTGCAGGGTCTGCGGGAACTTGCCGACACAGGAGTGATCGTGGTGCTCGTCAGCCACCGCGACTCGGTTGTGGCTGCCGCGGATATTCATGTCGAAGTGGTTCGGGAGGTGCGCCGATGAGTGACGGCACGCACATCGTGCACGATCGCCCAGGCAGGTCCTCGAAGTCAGGATTTCTCGCGACAATGCTCCGCTCTGAGCGGCGGCGCCTGCTCGGTGCCCTGGCGGCTGGAACCGGTGCCGCCCTCAGTGCCATTGCGCTGCTCGCAGCGGCATCGTGGCTGCTCGCAGAAGCGTGGAAGCAGCCGCCGATTCTGCACCTGCAAATGGTCATCGTGGGTGTTCGTTTCTTTGCCCTCGCACGAGCTTCGGGCCGGTACCTCGAACGTCTGACCTCGCACAGCGCGGCATTCCGGATGCTCGGCACGGTTCGGCTTGCGCTCTTCGAACGCCTGCGCCCAGTCGCACCCGCCGGCCTCGGTCGACGGTCAACTGAACTGCTCTCTCGATTTGTCGACGACGTCGATCGTCTGCAGGACTGGCCGCTTCGAGTGGTGCAGCCGCTCGTGGTGTCGAGCGTGAGCGCCCTCATCTCGGTCGCGGTGGTGTTCTGGATCCTCCCGGTCGCGGGCACGGTATTGGTGATCGCACTCGCGATTGCCTTCGTATTGGGAACGGTGGTCTCTGTCTGGATCGCTGACAGGAACGAGCGCGCGGCGGGCCCGCTCGCGGCGCAACTGCAGTCTGCGCTGATCGATCACATGCGCGGTTTGAAGCTTCTGACCGCTTACGGAGCGGTCGAGAATTCACAGCGGAACATCGATGCGCTCGACGCGCAGTTGCGCACGGTGCAGACGCGTCGTGCGAGTTTGGCTGGTCTCGTCGGTGGAATCGCCACGCTGCTTGCAGGCGTTGCAGTGGTCGCGGTGCTCGCATTCGGCCAGGCTCCGCTCGTGGCCGGTCTCGTCGACGGTTCGTTCCTCGCGCTGTGCGCACTGGTACCGCTTGCAATCTTCGAAGTGTGGGCGGCGATTCCGAACGCGGCACTCGCGTACCGGCGGGTTCGCACGAGTGACGCGCGGCTTGCCGACCTCGTCCCAGAAGGAGTGAGCGGGATCCCGAAGGAAGTGGGTTCGAGAGTCCGTCCTGAAGGCGACCTTCGAGTGCAGGGGGCGACTGTTGCGTGGCCGGGCGGAACTGCGGTGCAAGCGCCCGTGGACGCGACTGCGCGTCCTGGCGAAACTCTGGTCATCACGGGAGCGAGTGGCTCCGGAAAATCGACGCTCGCCGCGGCACTCGTCGGATTCTTGGACTATGCGGGCAGCATCACAATTGGCGGCACGGAAATTCGCGAGGTGCACCCCGACACGCTTCGTGAGGTTGTCACGCTCGTCGAACAGCGACCGCATCTTTTCAATGAGTCATTGCGCCAGAACCTCTTGTTCGCACGTGACACCGCCGACGACGAGGCACTCTTCGCAGTGCTCGATCGAGTCGGTCTGGGCGCTTGGGCACGAGCACGCGGACTCGACACTCCGCTCGGCGAGCGGGGCGATCTCGTTTCCGGTGGTCAGGCTGGGCGGATCGCGCTCGCGCGCGCACTGCTTCGCGAGACCCCGATCCTGGTGCTCGATGAGCCGGCGGCGAATGTCGACCCGGAGCACGCGGACGCCTTGCTTCGGGATCTCATCGCGGCAGCGCGTGGTGCGAACCGCACGGTGGTCGCGATCACGCACTCATCATTCGATGCGCTCGGTACTGCGGATCGTGTTGAGGTCGTGGCAGCTCAACCCGCGCTCTGAGCGTCGCTCAGTTCGAAGACGGCTCGGTCGAGGCTCCGGCCGGACTCTCATGGTCGTCGCCGAATCGGCCGATTTCGCGCTTGTGCAGCCAGCGCTTCACGAGCCAGACCAGCAACAGGAACAGGGCGATCGCCGCGACGAAGAAGTAGCCCGCGCTGTGGAGACGCTCGGAGAGTTCTCGATAGCTGCCTGCAGCTGCCCAGCCTGCGCTCGCGTAGGCGAGCGACCAGATGATGCATGCCGGAATCGTCCAGGTCAAGAACCTGCGGTAGGTGATTTTTGTGGTTCCAACGATCATGGGCACGAGCGAATGCAAGACCGGCAAGAACCTCGAAAGGAAGATCGCGATACCGCCTCGACGGTTCAAGAATGCTTGGGCCCGATCCCATTGCTGCGCAGTCTTCGGGAATCGCCTGTCGAGCCAAGGCTTCGCTCGCGGCCCGAGTAACCTGCCGATCCAGAATCCGAACGTTTCGCCGAGCAGGGATCCGACGATGATCGTGGCGACGAGCCAAGCCCATTGTCCGACGTCCTCGATACCGGTTGCGGCCACGATGACCACGGTGTCGCCCGGCACGATCATGCCGAGGAGCACACTGGTTTCGAGTGCGATCGCGATGCCGGCGATGATGGTGCGCAGCACAGGATCGACGGACTGCACCGCGTCGAGGAGCCAGTCGATGATTTCGTTCATACGGGAAGCTTTCGCAGTTTGTCGAGGCGGTCTTGCCACGGGACGAGTCGGGTGAGGGGAGCGAGCTCTGGACCATCGATCCAGTGGGTGACCCCGCGAATTCCGTGCAGCGCGTTCACCGCCCAGACCTCGCAGCCCTCGAGGTCGCTCGGCTTCGAACGCTCGCGTTCGATTCGAATACCAGCGATTTCGGCAAGAGCGAGGATCGCGGTGCTGGTCGTTGAGGGCAGGTGCGGAATCTGCACCGAGGGCACGCACAGTGTGTCGCCGCGCCACCACATCAATCCGCTGTAGGCGCCTTCCGCGATGAAGCCGTCGTCGAGAATGCAAACCTCACCGCCACCGTTGGGGTGCACTTGTCGCTGCAAGGCGCCGAGACGCTGCAGATCCGGTCCTTTGATGGTTGGACTAGTCCGCGGGTCTTGTGGCGCGGTCGCGAGCACCGTCGTCGCGAAACGCTCAGGGGCCGGACGCGTCTGCAACAGGAAGCCTGCAGAGGTGAGATCGATCCGGTTCCACCACTCGCCGCGCTCGGGAGTGATTTCGGCGAGGGCACGGATCGCTTGTTCCGCGGTTTCGCGGAATGGAGCTTCTCCGGTTCGTGCAACCGAATCGAGAAAACGGTCGACGTGCAGTTCGAATGCGAGGACCTTCGAATCAATCGCGAGCCACGATTCGGCGACGAGAATCTCACCAGTCTCAGCTGGCCACGAATCAACGAGCCCATCATCGCGCCAATGCCATCGGAGCTCGATTTCACTCATATTATCGAGCGTATGGCATCCTCCTTGGCGTATTCGCTCCAGGGCGAAATCTTTCATCGCGAGGAGCGAACACTCGACCCACTTCGAGTATTTTCGGCGCTTTCTGAACTCGTCGACGATTTGGTCTGGGTGCCGATCGGTGATGGAGAAGTCGTACTCGGCACCGGGAGAAAACGGCTCAAGAGCGGTCGCGCACACGCGTTCGACGCGACCGAAACCTTCGCCGACGCAGCCGTGGGCCCGATCGTTGGATGGCTGAGCTACGAGGCCGGGACGACTGCGCTGCTGCATACGAGCCCGGAATCGAACCGTCGCCCTGAAGCCTTGAGTGAGGGCGGTCGGTTTGCCGATCACGCCCCGGCTGCCGCCTGGATTGAACTCGATCGTTGGATCCGCTTCAAAGCTTTGGCGCTCGATTCGCATTCAGCTTCCGATTCGCGCTCGACCGTTGCATCGTCCTCGCCCGTGAGCGTCGAGATCGGAGCACAGCATGCAGCGTTTCCTGCGTGGGCCGAGCTCGTCGATGCGTCGATGCTCGAGGGCGGCATGCACAGCTCCGACGCGGCTCGATGCAATGCGAACGCGGCGGCGTCGTTCTCGGTGCGCGAGGGCGACGAGGAGTATCGCGCTGCAATTGCGTCATGTACCGCGCACATCCGTGATGGCGATTCGTATCTCATGTGTCTCACGAGCGCGTTCGAGGGTCCTGCGCTCGACTACGCCGCGACCTTCCTGCGACTTCGCGCTTCAGCTGGGCTGAGCGAGGCGAGTTTTTTGCGGATCGACGGGGTTGTCATTGTCAGTGCAAGCCCTGAATTGTTCTTACGGACCCGTGGCAATGAACTGATGACGCAACCGATCAAGGGCACTCGGCCGCGAGGCCTTGGAGCGGAGGACCGCCGGCTCGCCGAGGAGCTCCTCGCGAGCGAGAAAGAGCGCGCCGAGAACCTCATGATCGTCGATCTCTGTCGGAACGACCTTCAGCACGTGTCCGAACCCGGGTCAGTCTCTGTGCCGAGCCTCTTTGCGATCGAATCGTACGCGGCAGTCCATCAGCTCGTCTCGACTGTCACCGGCGTGATGCGAGCCGAGACGAGGCTCACGGAGGTGCTGCATTCGATGTTTCCCGCAGGGTCGATGACGGGCGCACCAAAACAGCGCACTGTCGAACTCCTCGGCGAAATCGAGGGTGTCCCGCGCGGCCTGTACTCGGGGTGTTTCGGCGTCATCGCGGGGCGCGATGTCGAGTTACGGATGACCATCCGGAGTGTCACAGGCGATGCGAACGCGAGCAGCATCGGAGTTGGAGGCGGGATCACCGCGCTCAGCAATGTCGAAGAAGAACTTGCCGAGATGCATCACAAAGCCGCTGCGATTCTTGCAGCAACGGTGCCCTTGGCTACTGCGGTTCGGCTCGAGACGGTCTGAGACGTACGCAGCGTTGCAGAGCGCTGCCGAACGATACGTGGGTGCTGCCGTGAGGGTCAGCTGGCGGCTTGTTTTTGGTGGCTCACGAGTTTGTGCACGTAGGCGTTGAACTCGTCGAGCTCGACAGTCCAGCCTTGAGCGAGCGCTCGAAGCGCGTTTCGCACCGCTGACTCGTCGCCGTCGATCGCAAAACCGGATTCTTCGAAGTGCAGCAGGACGCCGCCGTGGTCTGGGCGGAGCCGGAAGGAGACTCGCGTCGCCTTCTCGCTCATGAAGCCCTCGGCCCATTCGAAGGCGAACGCGCGCTGCTCTTCATAGGCCAGGATCCGGGCAGCAAGCACGACCTCGCCGCTCCAAGCAAAGCGGCCCTGCGCACCGACGGATACTCCGTCAGGGAATGCCGCGATATCGCCGAGCCATCTGGCTTGATGTTCTGGTTCTGTGAGCGCCCGCCATACAACATCGATCGGTGCTTCAAGGGAGAACACGCGTGTCACTCGCGCTGAGTGGGTGTCGATAGTTGTCGGAGGGTTTGCAAAGGCCTGGGCCAAGGCTCCTCCAAATCTCAGATCGAACAGTTGCTTCACTTCGACGGTACACCCGATGAGCAAGAAAGTCGGTCTCCACAAGTCGTAGACTGGAAGTTGGGAATCCCCATAAAACCGTTCAGGAGTATACGTGTCAGACGAGCCCGGTTACGACTTCGAGTCACTGCAAGAGAAGTGGCTGCCCCGATGGGACACGCTTCGACCGTTTGCCACGGACCAAAAAGACGACGCTCGGCCACGGAAATACGTGCTCGACATGTTCCCGTATCCCTCGGGAGACCTGCACATGGGTCACGCCGAGGCGTACGCTTACGGCGATGTGCTCGCGCGCTACTGGCGGCTGCAGGGTTTCAACGTGCTGCACCCGATCGGCTGGGACTCCTTCGGTCTTCCTGCGGAGAACGCGGCGATCAAGCGGGGGATCGACCCGGCGGCCTGGACCGAATCGAACATCGAGCAGCACAAGGTCAGCATGCGTCGCTACGCAACAGCGTTCGACTGGGACCGAGTGCTGCACACCTCTGACCCCAAGTACTACAAGTGGAACCAGTGGCTCTTCCTCGAGCTCTATAAGAAGGGGCTCGCGTATCGCAAGCCTTCGAACGTGAACTGGTGCCCGAACGACCAAACCGTCCTCGCGAACGAGCAGGTCGTCGATGGCCGTTGCGAACGGTGCGGCGCGGAGGTCGTCAAGAAGAAGCTGACGCAGTGGTACTTCAAGATCACCGACTATGCAGACCGCCTGCTCGATGACCTCAACCAGCTCGAGGGTCGTTGGCCGCAGAAGGTGCTGACGATGCAGCGCAACTGGATCGGTCGCAGCATCGGTGCCGAGGTCGAGTTCGAGATCGAGGGTCGCGAAGCGCGGGTTCCTGTCTTCACGACTCGTCCCGACACGTTGTACGGCGCCACGTTCTTCGTGGTCGCGCCCGACAGCGATCTCGCTGCCGAACTCGCTGCCGGCAGCGACGAGGCGACGCAGGCTCGATTCAACGAGTACCTGCTCGAAACGCAGAAGATGAGCGAGATCGATCGCCAGAACACGGAACGTCCAAAGACGGGCGTCTCGCTCGGTCGGACCGCGATCAACCCAGTGAACGGTGAACGCATTCCGGTCTGGGCAGCTGACTACGTGCTCGCGGATTATGGGCACGGTGCAGTCATGGCGGTGCCCGCGCACGACCAGCGTGACCTCGACTTCGCTCGTGCACACGAGTTGCCGGTCCGAGTCGTCGTCGACGTGAACGCCGCGGCAACCGGAGTGTTGCCGGTGATTCCGCTCGACGACGAGGGCAACGCGATCCTGCCCGACGACCTGCCCGAGGTCGATCCCGCAGTCACCGGAGAAGCCCTTACGGGTGACGGCCGCCTCATGAACTCCGGCGAGCTCAACGGCATGTCGAAGAAGCACGCGATTTCGCGCGTCATTCAGATGCTCGAAGAGCGCGGCCTCGGTCGTGCCTCGAAGCAGTACCGACTGCGCGACTGGCTGATCTCACGCCAGCGCTACTGGGGTACCCCGATTCCGATCATCCACACTGCTGATGGTCAAGAGGTGCCCGTTCCGGCAGAGCAGCTCCCAGTGACCCTGCCTGCGTCGGACACGCTCAACCTCACGCCCAAGGGGCAGAGCCCGCTTGGCGCGGCAGAGGACTGGGTGAACGTTCCGAGCCCGATCGACGGAACCCCAGCGCGCCGCGACCCAGACACGATGGACACCTTCGTCGATTCGTCCTGGTACTACTTGCGGTTCTTGAGCCCGAACGACGACACACAGGCATTCGATCCTGCCGAGGTGTCGAAGTGGGCGCCTGTTGACCGCTATGTCGGCGGTGTCGAGCACGCGATTCTGCACCTGCTGTACTCGCGCTTCATCACGAAGGTGCTGTTCGATCTCGGCCACGTGTCATTCACCGAACCATTCGAGAGCCTGCTGAATCAGGGCATGGTGATCCTTGATGGCGCGAAGATGTCGAAGAGCAAGGGCAACGTCGTCACCTTGAGCGAAGAGCTCGACAAGTTCGGCGTCGATGCGGTTCGCCTGACGATGTGCTTCGCCGGTCCACCGGAGGACGACATCGACTGGCTCGATGTCTCGCCGGGCGGTTCTGCAAAGTTCCTGGCACGAGCGTGGCGTCTCTCCGGCGATGTGACGAGTGCTCCAGGAGTTTCGTTCCGCGATGGCGATTCTGACCTGCGTCGTCAGACGCACCGGTTCCTCGACGAGGTCTCAACCCTCGTTGAGGCGCTGAAGTTCAACGTCGTCGTGGCGAAGCTCATGGAACTGACGAACGTGACTCGCAAGGCGATCGACTCGGGTCCTGGCGCTGCCGATCCTGCGGTTCGAGAAGCTGTCGAGACGATCGCGCTCGGCCTCAGCCTCTTCGCGCCGTTCACTGCGGAAGACATGTGGGAGAAGCTCGGTCACGAGCCATCGATTGCGAACGCATCATGGCCGAAGGCTGAGCCCTCGCTGCTCGTCGAGCAGACGGTCACGGCGATCGTGCAGGTTGGCGGCAAGGTTCGCGCGACCATGACCGTTGACGCCTCGATCTCTGCCGAAGACCTCGAGAAGCTCGCCCGCGAGCAGGCTCCGGTCATTCGCGCGATCGGTGACCAGGCCATTGCGAACGTGGTGGTCCGTGCCCCGAAGGTCGTGAGTTTCTCGCTCGCGAAGTAGCGCTCACGGAGCATGCTGGCAAGAATCAGCAGTGTCCGTGTTTCACCCAGTCGGTGCACGCGAATCCTCGATACTCGAGGTTCGCGTGCACCGATTGCGTTGCAGCGCATGTCGGTGACGTTTCGCGCTTCAACGCCGAGGATTATGCAGCTATTTCAGCCATTCGTGTGCGAAGGTAATCGCTTCTTCGCTCGATGCGGCCGACACTTGCCTTGTCTGCCACCAGTGATCTGGCCAAAACCCCTGCCGCGGAAGCCCCATGTGAGGCAGTAGCCGTCGAATCCACTCGCGTTCGATTTTGGGGCTCCCGAACAAACCATTCGCGACGATGAACCGGTCGTTCCGCTTCGGTCCGGTGCCGAGATCGAGCGAGCTCACCCCTCGGAACACCATGGTCTTTGCGTGAGTGATGTGCGTCAGCGGAACCGGGGGAGCGCCGTTGATTCGGATCAGTCCTGTCTGCACGTCGAACTCTGCATACCGATTCAGAACAATCAAGAGCGGTGCCACCGTGAGCGGGATCAGCAGGAACATCAGCATCAGTGGTGTGTGCTCGGGATGAGGGCTCAACAGGCCGAACACCGTTCCAAGGAGTGTCGCGCCGCCACCGATGAGGCAGCTCACGATGATCCCGCGCCAGGGAGTCGGGCGGCCGAACTGTACGATTCTCACGGATTCACCGCCATGGAGCCGTGATCTCGCACTGGCGGTCACAACTTAGCGATCACGAAGTGGGTGTCGAGTCAGCCGACTTGGTGCGCTCGTCAGTCTGTTTCGCGAGGCTGCGAAGTTGATACACGCCGATCATCCCGACGATGGCCAGCGCGGCGTAGATCGCAGTCGCGAATCCTGCCTGCGATGCGGCATTGCCTCGCATCGGAACCCAAACTTCCGCGTCGAACCCTCGCTGCAGGCCGACGACGAACACCGCGACAGCGGCGTACAGGAAGAACGCGGTCACGAATGCCACCACGATTGAGAGCTTGCGAAGTCCACGAGCGCTCAGCGGGCGAGTGAAGCGGTTCGGTTGCATCGTTCGTTTCCTGGTGCGAGTTCGTGCGCCACATGGGTTCGCAGCACGTTTCGAAGTGTAGAGCGGGAGTCTGAGTCTTCGGTGGACGGTTGCTGGTCTCGGTCTCGGTCTCGGTCTCGGTCTCGGCTCTCGGCTTGCTAAGGCCGGCCTCGGTTCGCTCCACATGACGCGACAGTCGTGCAAGCTGCACATCATCCTTCGTGCCTCCGCCAGCTGCTCAGTCCCTCCGTATTTTCGCGGCATGGCGATTGCGTTGAAACCTCGTTGGCGACTCGGTATCGGTGCTGCAATCGTGCTGGCTGTCGGTGCCTCGGTCGGAGCAGTGCTCTCTGGAATGGCTCCGCAGCCGAGCGTGAGCGAGGTGGTCCTGGAGCCGTCTCCAACAACAGCGAGTGCACTCGTGGTCGATGTGCAAGGAGCCGTGAACACTCCGGGTGTTTATGTTTTGGCGTCGGGCGATCGCGTGCTTGATGCGATCGAGGCTGCGGGCGGGCTCCGTGACGACGCGGTCTCTGGTGCCGAAAACCTTGCCCGGGTGCTCGTCGATGGTGAGCAGATCCTGATTCCTGTCGTCGGCGAAGCGACGGGGTCGATTGGAACGGGTGGCGCTGGCGCCGGAGTGTCCGGCTCAGGCAAGGTGAGCATCAATCGAGCCGACGCGGTGCAATTCGAAACACTCCCAGGGATCGGACCGGCACTCGCTGCGGCCATCGTCCAGCATCGCGATGAACACGGACCGTTCGCGTCGGTCGAAGCGCTCGACGATGTGCCAGGGATCGGACCGTCGATTCTGTCGAAGGTCGCCGAGCTCGTGACGCTGTGAAGGATGTCCGGTTTGCGCTTCCGGTGGTGCTTGCGTGGCTGGCGCTCCTGCTGGCGGTCAAGGTGCCAGGACTCGAACACTGGTGGCTCGCCCCGCTCAGTCTGAGTGGTGTGCTCGTCGCAGTGTTGCTGTGGGTGCAAGGGCGATCATCAAGGAGCGACCATCACGTGTCGTCTCTCGCTGACCCGCGGAACGGACTGAACCCGATCCTGAGGTTTCATGCGACTCTTATGGGCCTCTGGCGTGCGCATGGCATCCACCTCATGACAATCACCCTCGTTGCGTCCGCACTGACGGCCCTTTTCCTCGCACGTTTGCACATCCTCACGGGAACGATCAATGCGCTCCCGCTGGATGAATGCACGGAAATCGTGTTTGAACTCACCGGCCGGGCCTCTGACACTCCACTCCGGGGAATGCTCATGAGCGCCACCTGCGATGGCTTCGAACGCAGTGTGCATCTGCCGCTCGTAGTGCTCGAACAATCGTCCGCGGTCAGTGCAGATGCCGCAGTCACTTCGCACTGGCTCAGCACGGCTCGGCTCTGGTCGCAGCCGGGTTCACTCGCTGTCTTTGCCGAGCTCACGAGCGCGCCGGTACAAATCAGAGGCGGTTTTGATCTTTCCTGGAGCGGTGAGCTCCGAGTCGCGTTCCTCGAACTTAGTGAGCAGTTGCCGCTCCCCGGTGGTGGGCTCGTACCCGGGCTCGCGATCGGTGATACCGCACGCGTGAGCGATGCGCTCGAGACCGCGATGCTCGCCTCGGGACTCAGCCATCTCACTGCGGTTTCCGGTGCGAACTGCGCGGTTGTTGTGCTCGGCGTGTATGCGGTTGCCGCTGCTTTTGGCGCGCCCCGAATGTTGCGGGTGATTCTGGCTGGCGCGGGGCTGTTCGCATTCGTCATCATCGTGACGCCCGAGCCGAGCGTGATTCGGGCCGCGACCATGGCGTTTCTTGCTCTCGCCGGTCTGGTGTTCGGACGAGCTGGCGGTGGGGTTTCGCTGCTCGCAGTGACGGTCGTCATCCTGCTGAGCGTCGACCCCTCGCTCGCAGTTTCTGTGGGCTTCGGGCTGTCGGTCCTTGCCACCACGGGACTCATCGTCCACGCGATGCCATTCGCTCGGTGGCTGAGCGGCGCGATGCCGCTTCCGCTCGCCGTGATGATCGCCGTTCCGACGGTCGCGCAGTTGTGGTGTCTGCCCGTGCTGGTCGTCCTGGATTCCCAGGTGAAGCCGATCAGTATTGTCGCCAATTTGCTCGCCGGACCGGCGGCCGCGCCGGCAACGGTGCTCGGTTTGCTCGGTGCGGTCTTCGGCGTCATCGCGCCAGGGCTCGGAATGGCACTGCTCTGGATCGCGTGGTTGCCTTCTGCCTGGATCGCTGCGGTTGCGACATGGGCCGCAGGGGCGAGCGCTCCAGTGATCACCTGGCCGATCGGGCTACTCGGTCTTGCATGCGCTGTCTCGCTTCCGCTCATCATGTTGGTGCTCCAGCTGAGTAGAAGGCGGGTTGCGGTCGCGACGGTTGTCGCGCTCGGGCTGGTCGCACTGATCGCGAGCACCAGCGTCACGGGCTTCATGCGCCAAACATCGATCCCGGACTGGCAGTTCGCACAGTGCGATGTCGGGCAGGGGAGCGCGTCGCTGATCCGCTCCGGAGGCAGGGTCGCGCTCATCGATGCGGGCCCGGATCCAAAACCCCTGCAAGCGTGTTTGACCATGTTCGGTGTGGACAACATCGATCTGTTCGTTGTGACGCATTTCGATCTCGATCATGTTGGTGGTGCTGACGCCGTGCTCGGAAGCGTTGGCACGGTGGTGCATGGTCCGCTCCTGGCGGCAGAGGACGAGAACCTCATCCAGCAATTCGTACAGTCGGGTGCGCGTCATCATGAGGTTTCGACCGAGGGAGCAGGGGTGCTTGGTTCTGCGCCTTGGCGGGTGCTGTGGCCGCCGAGCGGTCGAACGTTCGAAGACGGCAATGCTGCGAGTGTGGTGACGAGTTTCACGCTGCCGATTGGTGAGGTACTCGTGCTCGGCGATACCGGGGCGCAACAACAGCAAGTCATCGCTCGCGACCACCCGCACGCCGACATCGTTGTGGTCGCGCATCACGGCTCGGCGGACCAGTTTTCGCCGCTCTACAGTGAGCTCGGCGCAGCGCTTGCGGTCGTGCCCGTTGGCGAGAACACCTACGGGCATCCACGACGCGAGATCCTGCAGACCGTCCGAGCTGCTGGAATGCTTGTTGCACGCACCGACATCAATGGGGCGATCGCGGTCGGGCCCGGGGCAACGGTTGACGATCCGAGCGTCCTCTGGCAGGAGAGTTCCGATGCATCGGAGCCCGCTTCTTTGGGCTTCGAGCATCAGATTGCGACGACCGCTTTTGAGCGTTTCATGACCGTGGCTCGCGTTAGGCTTTCAGGCAGGAGGACTCGCCTTGGCAGCCAAGAAAATCACCACGCTCACGTGGGATCGCATCTCGCCCGCACCGATCGTGCTGGTCAGCGGCAACGAAGACTATTTGGCGACGCGCGCAATCGCTCGGCTGCGTCAGCTGCTCCTCCTTGAAGACCCAGATCTCGAGATCACTGATGTGCACGCCGATGAATACACGCCGGGTCTCCTGCAGTCGCTTGCGAGCCCCTCGCTCTTTGGCGAAGCGCGACTCATTCGAGTGGATCGGGTCGAGAAGACGAACGACGCCTTCCTCACCGAGGCAACCGCGTACGCGGCAGCACCCGCAGACGGCACGACGCTGGTCCTTCGCCACGCTGGGGGAAACCGCGGGAAACGCCTGCTCGATGCGGTCCGCGCGAGCAACGCAGCCATCGAGGTTCCGTGTGCCACGCCAAAGAAGGAAGACCGGTGGTGGAGCGACTTCGCGCACGCAGAGTTCCGTGCTGAAGGTCGTCAGGCCACCAGCTCAGCAATCGCGCTACTCCTGAACTCTTTCGGCACCGACGTTGGCGAACTCGCGACCGCCTGCCAGCAGCTCATCGCAGACACGCAGGGTGAGATCACCGATGAGGTTGTGCAGAAGTATTACCGCGGGCACATCGAAGTCGACGCCTTCGACGTTGCTCGGACGGCAGCTGCGGGCGATGGTGCGAATGCGCTCCTCGGACTTCGCCACGCGATCGATTCCGGGGTGGCACTCGTTCCCCTTGTCGCCGCGTTCGCCTATCACTTCCGAACCCTCGCGAAGGTGTCGACCGGTTCCTCCGCGGCGCAGCTCGGTGTGCACCCGCGAGGCCACAGCGAGGCGAGAGCCGCGCTTCGAGCGTGGAGCGAATCCGGTCTCGTGCAGGCAATCGAACTGATCGCCGCGACCGACGAAGCGATCAAAGGAGGGGAGCGCGACGCTGATGCGGCGGTGCACCGTATGGTGCTGCAGCTCTCGCTCCTCCGCGGACGTTCGTAGCTCGCATCAAAAACGTAGGCAAGCAAAAAGCCCAGGTCACATGACCTGGGCTTTTTCGAGGTCAAGCCTCAAAAACGCTTCGATTAGAGCGAAGCAACCTTCTTGGCGAGCGCTGACTTGCGGTTCGCTGCCTGGTTGCGGTGGATAACGCCCTTGCTCACTGCCTTGTCGAGCTTGCGACCAGCAATCTTGAGCTTTGCTTCTGCAACGGCACGGTCGCCGGTTGCAGCTGCTTCGCGAGCCTGACGGACAGCCGTCTTCAGTTCGCTCTTGACGGCACGGTTACGTTCCTGAGCCTTCAGGTTCGTCGTGATCCGCTTGATCTGCGACTTGATGTTTGCCACGTGTTAAATCCATTCCTTGATGTCCGCGGAGAAAATTCGAAATTGGTGCGAGCCTTCGCGGAAACCCTATGCGTGCCCCGCACCGGACGGCGCTCTGTGAACGTGTTTCCACGAACTTCTCGAACGACGCCGAAGCCGACTAGCAACACTACCAGGATTGCGGCCGTTGTCACAATCATGACGCGCAGCACAGCAAACCGTGTTCACGAGCAGTACAGCAGCAGGTATGGGAGAATAGGAAGATCGCTGTACCGCGCCGTCGGCGCACCACCTCGAAAGTACCGCAGAAAAGGACCTTGTGACTCGCGTTTCGAATGCCCTCGCGCCTGCCGCAACTCCCGCTTCGGTGATCCGCAATTTTTGCATCATCGCGCACATTGACCACGGGAAGTCCACGCTCGCAGACCGCATGCTGCAGATCACCGGTGTTGTCGACGATCGATCGATGCGCGCGCAGTACCTCGACCGCATGGACATCGAGCGTGAGCGCGGCATCACGATCAAGAGTCAGGCCGTTCGTATGCCCTGGGGCGTCGACGGCGAAACTTACGCGCTCAACATGATCGACACTCCAGGTCACGTCGACTTCACCTACGAGGTCTCCCGTTCTTTGGCAGCGTGCGAAGGCGCAATCCTGCTGGTGGACGCCGCACAGGGCATCGAAGCGCAGACGCTCGCGAACTTGTACCTCGCGATGGAAAACGATCTGACGATCATTCCCGTGCTCAACAAGATCGACCTGCCGGCCGCCGACCCGGAGAAGTACGCGAAAGAAATCGCGGGACTTATCGGCGGAAACCCAGAAGACGTGTTGCGCGTCTCCGGGAAGACCGGTGTCGGCGTCGAAGAGCTGCTCGATCTCGTTGTCGCGAAGATTCCAGCGCCGCAGGGTGACAAAGACGCACCTGCCCGTGCAATGATCTTCGACTCCGTCTACGACTCGTACCGTGGCGTTATTACCTACGTCCGCATGATCGACGGCACGCTCGTTCCGCGAGAGCGCCTGCAGATGATGTCGACCGGCGCGACCCACGAACTGCTCGAAATCGGCGTGAGTTCACCGGAACCCGTCCCGTCGAAGGGGCTCTCCGTCGGCGAGGTCGGCTATCTCATCACCGGTGTGAAAGATGTTCGTCAGTCGAAGGTCGGCGACACGGTCACAACCCACCGTTCGCCCGCGATCGAGCCACTGCAGGGCTACGCAGACCCGAAGCCGATGGTCTTCAGTGGCGTGTACCCGATCGATGGTGGCGACTACCCAGACCTTCGCGAAGCGCTCGACAAGCTCAAACTCTCGGACGCTGCGCTGGTCTACGAGCCAGAGACCTCCGTGGCCCTTGGCTTCGGATTTCGGTGTGGCTTCCTCGGTCTGTTGCACCTGGAGATCGTGACGGAACGACTCGAGCGCGAGTTCGGACTCGATCTCATCGCAACCGCTCCGAGCGTCGTCTACGAAGTCGAAGCCGAAGACAAGAGCATCGTGACAGTCACGAACCCGAGCGAATTCCCTTCTGGCCGCATCGAATCGGTGACCGAGCCGGTGGTTCGGGCAACGATCCTCGCGCCGAAGGACTACGTGGGCGCGATCATGGAGTTGTGCCAGTCACGGCGTGGAACGCTCCTCGGCATGGAGTACCTCAGCGAAGACCGCGTCGAGCTCCGGTACGAGTTGCCGCTCGGTGAGATCGTGTTCGACTTCTTCGATCAGCTGAAGTCGAAGACACAGGGCTATGCGTCGCTCGACTACGAACTGCAGGGGAGCCAGACCGCCGACCTCGTGAAGGTCGACATTCTGCTGCAGGGCGAACAGGTCGACGCCTTCAGCGCGATCGTGCACCGGGACAAGGCCTACGCCTACGGCGTCCTGATGGCAGGCAAGCTGAAAGACCTCATCCCTCGGCAGCAGTTCGAGGTGCCGATCCAGGCCGCGATCGGTGCTCGAATCATTGCGCGTGAGAACATCCGCGCCATTCGAAAAGACGTGCTCGCCAAGTGCTATGGCGGTGACATCACTCGGAAGCGCAAGCTCCTCGAAAAGCAAAAAGAGGGCAAGAAGCGCATGAAGATGGTCGGTCGCGTCGAGGTCCCGCAGGAAGCATTCATTGCTGCGCTGCAGTCAGGCGAGGGGAAAAAGGAACGCTCGTGAAAGATCTGAGCACTCGCCCGATCAACTATGCGGCGATTGGTGCGACAGCTCATCGTGACTTCACGCGCTTTCCTCCCGGCGGATATCGCGTCGAGACGATGACTGCCCGTATCGGCCACGGCCGTGCGCGGTACGTAGCCGCGGTCGCGGGCCTTCGCACCTGGAAGGTGCAGCGCCTGAGCGGAATCGAAGTCGACGTTGTGCATTCCGCTGACCCGGCGGTGTACCGTCCCGTAGGTTTCGAAGGCAACGACCCGACGCGTTCGGCTGCGTTCGATGTCGAGCCCGTGTTCGATCCCGACGGCGAAGAGTTCCTCCAGCCTGGGACGAGTGCGAATCAGCGGATCAAGTTCATGCTCGGCCAAGTGCACGCGCCTGTCCGAGTGATCGCCGTTGAAGACGAGCCGGACATGCACGCGGTGATCTTCGGTGCCCTGCGCGGTCACCCGGTTGCAGGCGAAGAGCGCATGCTGATCGAAATCCGCGCCGACGAATCCGTCTGGTTCTCGTTCTCCGCGTTCTCAAAACCGGCAAAATGGTGGTCCCGGCTCGGGGCGCCGTTCATGCGTCGGAAGCAGAAGCAGTTGCACCAGCGATTCCTTGACGCGCTTCGTCAAGTGCCGACCTCCTGATGGCCGGTCGCCTTCCCGACGGTGAAGCTGTCCCAGAGAGCGGCTCTTTGCCGGAGTCGGTCTCGATCGGTGTAGAACATCGAGCGCTCGGCGCGTACGTGCATGTGCCGTTCTGCCGTGTTCGTTGCGGTTATTGCGATTTCAATACGTACACAGCGAGCGAACTTCGCGGTGCGAAGCAGAGCGATTACGCGGACGATGCCCTCGCAGAAATGCGCCTGGCCGCAACCGTCATGCGGGAGAGCGGGACACTGCGCGATATTTCCACGGTGTTCTTCGGAGGCGGCACTCCGACTCTGCTGCCCACCGACGACCTCCGTCGAATGCTCGATGGCGTCAAAGCGTTCGGCCTCGCGCCAGGGGCCGAGGTCAGCATCGAGGCGAACCCTGACTCGGTCGATGCGACCGCGCTCCGAGCACTGGCTGACGCTGGGTTCACGCGCGTGAGTTTCGGGATGCAGTCAGCGGTTCCGCACGTGCTGCAAACGCTCGATCGCACGCACGACCCGGAGCGGGTGCCGCTCGTCGTGCAGTGGGCTAAAGATGCCGGGCTCGAAACCAGTCTCGACCTGATCTACAGCACCCCCGGCGAGTCGATCGACGATTGGCGTCGATCACTCGACTTCGCCCTCGCTCAAGAACCTGACCATATCTCGGCGTACGCACTCATTATTGAAGACGGGACTGCGCTTGCACGACGGATTCGTCGCGGCGAGCTGCCCGCCCCGAGCGACGATGCAGCCGCTGACGCGTATGAACTCGCTGACGCGCTGCTGGCTGAGGCCGGGTACGACTGGTACGAGGTCAGCAACTGGGCGAAGAACGGCAAGCGAAGCCGTCACAATCTCTCCTATTGGACAGGAGAAGACTGGTGGGGCTTCGGTCCGGGTGCGCACAGTCACATCGGTGGCGTCCGCTGGTGGAACGTGAAGCACCCTGCCGCGTATGCGCAGCGGGTTCGCCAGAATGTCTCTCCGGCGTACGCGCGCGAAGTGCTCGACGACGAAACGCGCCGCGTTGAGCGTGTGCTCCTCGAGAGCCGAGTGCGCGACGGGCTCGACATCGGCATCCTCGATACCGCCGGACGCACGGCAGTTGCGGGGCTGATCGCGGATGGGCTTATCGACGCAAAAGCCGCCCTCGGCGGTCGGGTTGTCCCAACACTTCGAGGGCGGCTCTTGGCCGACTCAGTCGTTCGAAAACTCTTGCCATAAGGTGCGTGTGGAGGTTGCCGTGGCAGCCTCCGCACGCACCAGGATCCGAGCTGAGCGCGAATCGCTCGTGGTCGCCTACTTCACCATGCGAATCGACATCGGGTAGCGGTAGGTGCCGCCACCGTTGACGCGAACACCGCCGATGATCGCGAAGATGATGCCGAGGAGCGGAGCGACCCACCAGAACAACAGGATGACGAGTCCGATGCCGATGATCGAGGTGATCGTGCCGATGATGAAAATCGCTGCGGTTGCAATGAGCATCGTCAGCTGGAAGTTCACTGCTTCACGAGATTCCTGGCGGACGAACGGGCTGCGGTCCTTGTACATGAAGAACACGATCAGCGGGCCGACGAAGCCGAGGCCGGCAACCCAGGCGATTCCGCTGAGGTGAGCCCACATTGCGGCAGTCTTTTCTTCCTGCGGCTGCAGGGGAGCGCCCGCTGGCATTGGTCCGCCGTAGTGCGGTTGCTGGGGAGCGCCGTAGTACCCGGGCTGTGGCTGACCGGGGAAAGCGCCCTGGGGAGCGCCGTACTGCGGTGCGCCGTACCCTGGAGCACCATTCTGCGGTGCGCCGTACTGGGGCGCTCCAAACTGGGGAGCGCCGTTCTGGGAATTGCCGTACTGGGGTGCTCCATTTTGGGGACCGCCGTACTGAGAATCTCCGTGCTGAGCGCCACCGTATTGAGGCCCGTCGTGCTGCGTTCCTGGTTGCTGTGCACCAGGGAACTCAGGCTGCGGAGCGCCAAATTGCGGAGCGCTGAACGGGGAGGGGGCTGGCTGTGGAGCGCTGTGCTGGGGAGCGCCGGGCTGAGGGGCGCTGGCTGAGAACTGCTGACCCTCACCGTGGGACTCGCCGTGCGGCGCGTTCTCGTTCGGCTGAGAGTTCGGTTGGTCCGACATCGTGTTGACCTTTCACTGGGACTGCTCTGCGAATTCACTTCATCTGTGCGCGGTTGCACTCGATGCGCTCAGGGGGAACGCGCTGCACAGTTGAACCCTCCCATTCTCTCGCAAATCGGGCATCAACGAACAGGGGCGCGCTATGATTGGCACTCGGATCGTGCGAGTGCCAATTTTTGTTGTGCCGAACGATTCTCGACGCCAGGAGAGGAGGAAGTGATGGTTTCACCCCGCGGACTCGAGGTCCTCCGAGTGATCGTCCAAGATTACGTTGCAACTCGTGAGCCGGTCGGCTCGAAATCGGTCGTCGATCGTCATTCCTTTGGTGTGAGCGCCGCGACGATTCGGAACGATATGGCGCTGCTCGAAGACGAAGAGCTGATTGCTGCCCCCCACACGTCCTCCGGCCGAATCCCGACCGACAAGGGCTACCGCGTCTTCGTTGATCAGCTCACGGAGATGCAGCCCATCTCCGTCGCGCAACGTCAGGCGATCCGGCGCTTCCTCGATGAAGCGGTTGACCTGGACGACACGCTCATCAGAACGGTTCGGCTGCTGTCGCAATTGACGGGGCAACTCGCGATCGTGCAGTACCCCTCGCTTGCGCGTTCGAGCGTGCGACGAATCGAAATCATCGCCCTCACCGAACAGACAGTGATGCAGGTTCTGATCACCGATTCAGGGCGAGTCGAACAGCGCATCATCGACGCGGGTCAGCGAATCTCCGCAGAGACCGCTGCCGCGCTCGGGCTCGCGTTCAACCAGGCGCTTGCAGGAAAGACGCTCGGCGACTGTCAAGAAGAACTCGAACGGCTGCGAACCAACGCGCCGCGTGAGATCTCGATCGTGATGAACAAGATCGCGGATCAACTCTCAGAGCAACTGCAGCCTGAACGCAACGAACGACTCGCGCTTGCGGGCACCTCGAACCTCGTCAGAACAGGCGAAGACTTCCACGGCACGATCACGCCGGTACTCGAAGCGATCGAAGAACAAGTAACGTTGTTGCGCCTCGTCGGAGATCTGCAAGCGGATTCTCTGGGCCTGGCCACAAGCATCGGGCGCGAAAACGTCGGAGGCCTCACTGAGGCTTCGATCATCGCGAGTTCCTACGGTCGGAACAATCGTGAGCTCGCGCGCGTTGGAGTGCTTGGACCAACACGAATGGACTACCCAACGAATATGGCCGCGGTGCGCGTCGTCGCACGGTACTTGACGCGGCTCCTGAGTGAGGATCAGTGACAGACCACTACGAAGCTCTTGGCGTTGCCAAAGAAGCAAGCCAAGAAGAGATCAAAAAGGCGTATCTGAAGCTTGCCCGTACCCTGCACCCGGACATGAACCCGAGTGCCGAGGCTGCGGAACGCTTCAAGCAGGTGACGCACGCCTACGACGTGCTGAAGGACCCGCAGAGCCGCGCCGATTATGACCGGGGTGGCCAGAATCCCTTCGGGGGAGGCGGGGCCGGCGGCTTCGGCTTCGGCGACATCTTCGAGCAGTTCTTCGGTGGCGGAGGTGGCCGTGGCGCTGGGCCGCGTCCGCGTCGCCAACCGGGGCAGGATTCCCTGCTTCGACTCGATCTCGACCTCGAAGACGTCATCTTCGGTGTCGAGAAGCATGTCGACGTCACGACGGCGCTTTTGTGTGAAGCCTGCCAAGGATCGTGCTGCGCTCCCGGTACGAAAGAAGAAACCTGCGACATCTGCCGAGGCAGCGGTCACGTTCAGCGCACGGTCCGCTCGCTCCTCGGCAACGTGGTCACGAACCAGCCGTGCGGAAGCTGCCAGGGGCACGGCACGGTCATCCCGTACCCGTGCGCGACGTGCGGCGGCCACGGCCGAGTCCGTGGCAACCAGAATATTGCGATCAAGGTGCCGGCCGGTGTAGACACCGGACTTCGCCTCCAAATGCCAGGCTTCGGTGAAGTCGGCGAGGCCGGTGGGCCTAACGGAACCCTGTACGTCGAGGTGAACGTGCGTCATCACGACGTCTTCAGCCGAGACGGCGACGACCTGCTCGGCACCGTCGAGGTCTCGATGGTCGATGCGATCGTCGGCACCGAGGTCACCGTCGATGGACTCGATGGTCCGGTGTCATTGGAGATCCGTCCTGGAGTGCAGAGCGCGGATGTCCTCGTAATTCGCGACCGCGGCGTGACCCACTTGCGTGGCTCCGGCCGAGGCGATCTCAAAATTGGTGTGCACGTCGTCACGCCGACGAAGCTCGATCGCAAATCCGAGCAGCTGATCGAGCAGCTCCGCGAGCGAATGCGGCCGGCGCCGCCGAAACTCGCCCACTACCAGCAAGGTCTCTTCGGCAAGCTTCGCGACCGCTTCTTCCGCGGGTAGTCGTGGCGCACTGTTTCTACGCTGAGCACTTCGCCTCCGCGACCCCGGGCGACACGGTCTCGCTTTCGGGCGCGGAGGCGAAGCATGCGGTTGCCGTGACTCGCCTGCGGGTCGGTGAGACTGTCCTCATCGGCAACGCGGCAGGGCTGCTCTGCGAAACGCGTGTCACCGTGGCCGACCGTGCGGAGGTATCGGCGGTCGTGCTCCGAGTGCTCGACGACGAAACGCACTCCCCAAAACTCGGGCTCGCTCAGGCGCTCGCCAAGGGTGACCGAGACGAGCTTGCCGTACAGGCGTCGACCGAACTCGGTGTCGATCTGATCGTGCCCTTCCAAGCAGAGCGCTCGATTTCTCGCTGGAACGCGGAAAAGCAGGCGAAGGGTGTCGAGCGGTGGCGAACGATCGCGCGCGAGGCAGGCAAACAGTCGCTCCGGGCACGAGTGCCGGAGGTCGTGGCGCCAGCAACGGTCAAGGGTCTCGGCGAATTCTCCTCGTGGAGAACGCTCGTGCTCGATCCGCTCGGTGAACGATCACTCGCTGACATCGAGCTCGACGACCGTGACGTCCTGCTCGTCGTCGGGCCGGAGGGCGGGATCTCGGACGCGGAGTTCGATCGGCTCGAGGCCGATGGTGCTGAGCGAGTCCGCCTCGGTCCGACCGTCGTGCGAACCTCAACGGCGGGTCCGGTCGCGATCGCGGTCTTGAGTGCTCGTCTGGGCAGGTGGGCAATCACCCCTGACGTTCCGAGTGAGGGCGCGTAGAATCGACGTATGTCGAATTCCAGCATTTTCACGAAGATCATCGAACGAGAGATCCCTGCTGACATCGTCTTCGAAAACGACAGCGTGATCGCCTTCAAAGACATTGCTCCGAAGGCTCCGGTGCACCTGCTGGTTGTTCCGAAGACTGCCGAGTACCGAGATGTCACTCAGCTCGCTGCTGCCGATCCCGCTGGGCTCGCTGAGCTCGTCCGGGTTGCTGCTGCGCTCGCGCAGGAGCACGCAGACGGCTCATACCGTTTGGTTTTTAACACCGGCGAGAACGCCGGACAGACCGTTCCGCACGTGCATGCGCACGTGCTGACCGGAGGATTCACAGAGGAAACACTTGGCTGACCACGAACAGACACTCGAAGTCGATGGCATTGCGATGGTCCGATTGCTCGGACCGCAGGATCGCCTGCTCACCCGACTCGAGAAGGAATTTCCGCTCGTCACGGTGACCGTGCGCGGAAACATCGTCCACTTGAGTGGCGATGAGGAACAAACGAACCACGCGGCCTCGCTGGTTGCCGAGCTCGTAGCGCTGGTGAAGACCGGTGCGCAGTTCGAAGAAGGCGAAGTCGGCGAGGGAGCCCGCCTCATTCGTGAGGGCGGACCGAAGACACTCGTCGACACGATCGGCGAATCGATCCTGACCTCTCGGGGCAAGACCGTTCGACCGAAGACCGCTGGGCAGAAGGCGTACGTCGATGCGATCGAGCATTCGACGATCGTCTTCGGGATTGGGCCGGCGGGTACCGGCAAGACATATCTGGCGATGGCAAAAGCGGTGCAGGCGCTGCAACGCAAAGAGGTCCAACGCATCATCTTGACGCGTCCCGCGGTCGAAGCAGGGGAGCGGCTTGGTTTCTTGCCCGGCACGCTGACCGACAAGATCGATCCATACCTGCGCCCGCTCTATGACGCGCTCAACGAAATGATGGATCCAGAACTCGTGCCGAAGCTCTTGGCGACCGGTGTGGTCGAGGTCGCGCCGCTCGCGTATATGCGCGGGCGAACCCTCAACGATTCCTTCGTGGTGCTCGACGAGGCGCAGAACACGACCCCGGAACAGATGAAGATGTTCCTGACCCGCCTCGGCTTCGGCTCACGAATGGTCGTCACTGGAGACATCACCCAGGTCGACCTGCCGGCCGGGTCGAGCGGACTGAAGACCGCTCAGACCGTGCTGCAGAACATGGATGACATTCATTTCGCAAATCTGACGAGCGCCGATGTGGTTCGCCACACGCTCGTCGGCCGCATCGTCGACGCCTACACCTCGCACGAAGCGAAGGAGATGGTGGCGAACACCTCCTTCAATGGCAATCGTGCCGAGCGTCGCTCGGGACTTCAACAGCGAGGACAACGCCGATGAGCATCGATCTCCTCAACGAGTCGTCGGTTGAACTCGACGAGTCGAATCTCGTGAAGAACGTGCGTTTTTGTCTCGAACGTCTGCATGTGCATCCTGAGGCAGAGGTCTCGATCGTGCTGGTCGATGTGCCGGCAATGGAGCAACTGCACGTGCAGTGGATGGACGAGCCCGGTCCCACCGACGTGCTCAGCTTTCCGATGGACGAGTTACGACCCGGAACCGAAGATCGCATGACACCGGCCGGCATTCTCGGCGACATCGTGCTGTGCCCTGCGGTCGCAGAGCGACAGGCGGCGGAAGCCGGGCACTCGCTCATGGACGAGTTGCTCCTGCTGACCACTCACGGCCTTCTGCATCTGCTCGGATTCGACCACGCTGAGCCGCACGAGCGGGACGAGATGTTCTCGCTCCAGGACGAGTTGCTCCGTCTCTTCAAAGCAGCGCCAAGTGCTTGAGATCGCGTTTTTCGCCGTAGCAATCGTCTTGACGCTGCTCGGCGGATGGCTCGCCGCCTGTGATGCTGCGCTTCACGTGGTGAGCCGGAACGACCTTTCTGACCTGGCGAACGAATCGCGTCGGCCGAAGCAGTTGCAGTCGATCGCCGGATCGATCGGTCAGCACATCATGGCGGTCGTTTTTCTGCGAATCGTGAGTGAGACCACTGCCGCGGTGCTGATCACGCTCGCCTTCACGCGGCTGCTCGACCAGTGGTGGCTCGCCCTGTTGCTCTCGGCGGCCATCATGGTGCTGGTTTCGTTCATCCTGGTGGGGTCGAGTCCGCGAGCGGTCGGTCGCTCGCATGCGCGTGGCCTCATCAAGGTCTCTGCGCCGCTGATCCGCGCCACCCGTTTGCTGATCGGTCCGCTCGCCTCGCTGCTCCTTGCGCTCGGTGACCGAGTGACTCCGGGCCGCCAACGAGAAACCGCCTTCACGAACGAAGACCAGTTGCTCTCGATGATCGACGAAGCGACTGCGCATGCGGTGCTCGAGGAAGACGACCGTGAGCTCATCCACTCGATCTTCGAGTTCAACGAGACGGTCGTTCGTGAAGTCATGGTCCCTCGCACCGACATGGAATCGGTCGATGCGGACATGATCGCCGAAGATGCTCTGAAAGTCTTCTTGAACAATGGTTTTTCGCGGATGCCTGTCTTCGGCGAATCACTCGACGACATTCGGGGCATCCTGTACCTGCGCGACGTCGTGAAGAGCCGCACCTGGCGCCCGGACGAGAACGAGCGGGCGGAGGACATCGCTCGTGCCGCGCTGTTCGTGCCCGAGTCGAAGAAGGCGGACGACACGCTCGCGCAACTGCAGGCCGAAAAGGTGCACGTCGCGATGGTTGTCGACGAGTACGGCGGGATCGCAGGGCTCGTCACCCTTGAAGACCTCATCGAGGAACTCGTCGGAGAGATCGTCGACGAGCACGATCGCGACAGCGACATCGGTGAACCGCAGGCCGACGGTTCAATGCTCGTCAGCGCGCGATTGCCGATCGACGAACTCGGCGATCTCTTTGACATTCCACTCGATGACGACGACGTCGACACTGTCGGCGGCCTCGTCGCCAAGCACCTCGGTCGTTTGCCGAGCGTTGGTGACCTCGTTGATCTCGGCAAGCTGCACCTCGAAGTCGTGCGCACCGACGGCCAGGGCAAGAACCGTCGGAACATTGGTCTCGTGAAGGCCCGCCTTTCAAGCGTGACCGAACATCCCCTCACCGAAACGATGGAGAGCTAAGTGACCTTTCGCAGCGGATTCGTGACCTTCGTCGGTCGACCGAATGCCGGAAAATCAACACTGATGAACGCTCTGGTCGGTGAGAAGGTCGCGATCACATCGTCGAAGCCTCAGACGACTCGGCGCGCGATCCGTGGAATCGTGCACCGTGACGACGGGCAACTCGTCATTGTCGACACTCCTGGAATGCACAAACCGAAGACACTGCTCGGAAAGCGCCTGAACGCTGTCGTGCAAACCACGCTCGGTGACGTTGATGTGATCTGCCTCTGCATCCCTGCAAACGAGAAGCTCGGTCCGGGGGACCGCTTCATCAATGCTCAACTCGAGCACTTCCCACATGCCAAAAAGGTGGTGCTCGTCACGAAGTGCGACATCGCGAGCAAACCCGAGATCACGGAGCAACTGCTTGCCGTCAGCGAGCTCGGCGAGTGGGACGCGATCATCCCGCTCTCCGCAGTATCGGGCGAACAACTCGATGTGCTCACGAGCGAGCTGCTGACGCTCATGCCAGAGTCAGAGCCGCTCTACCCGCAGGAGGCACGTACCGACGAGAGCGTGGAAGCGCGGATCGCGGAGCTCATTCGCGAAGCTGCCCTCGAAGGTGTTCGAGACGAGTTGCCGCACTCAATCGTGGTGACCCTCGACGCGATGGAGGAGCGGAAGAACGGTCTGGTCGCCGTGTACGCCAACCTCTGGGTCGAGCGGGACAGCCAGAAGTCGATCGTCATCGGCACGCGAGGAAGCCGCCTCCGTGAAGTAGGCACCGATGCTCGTGAACAAATTGAGGCGTTGCTCGATCAGCGGGTCTTCCTCGACCTTCGTGTCAAGGTCGCAAAGGAATGGCAGGGCGACGCAAAGCAGCTCGGCAAGTTTGGTTTCTAAATGACCACGCCGATCGAGATTGAGTCCGCGCCGGCGGCTTCCCCGTGGTGGGCTCGATTCGCAAAGAAGCCCGAACGCGCGGAGTTCGTCTTCGACGCGATCATCGCGCTCATCTTGTTGTTGCTCTCGCTCCCGATCACCCTGAGCGCGATCGCGATGGGGGCGTTCGGGTTCGACGCGGCATTCATGATCGTGGTCACGATCGTCCTTGCCGCGGCCTTGTTGCTCCGCCGGATCATGCCGACACTGACGTTGCTGGTGTTCTTCGGCGCAGCAACGGTATTCGTCCTGACCCGACAAGAGTTCATCGCGCCGATGTTCTTCTCCGTGGTCGTCGTGCTCTACTCGGTTGGCAGATTCGCAAGCAATGCGGGCCGGTGGCTCTCGATCGTCGTCTCGGCGCTCGGCGCGATCCTCGCCGGTGCGTGGTTTGCGGACACTTTGTCGCAGGGAACGACCTGGAGCGACATCTTCGCGAACTGGCAATCGTTCCTCGTCGGCGCGATTCCGGCGCTGCTGCTGTTCGTCTCCTCAATGTTGTTCGGGCTCCTGGTGCAGTCGCTCATTGCCAGTCGGCTCGCGTCGCAGGAGTCGGCGAATGCCCGACTCGCTGCCGAGGTCGCTGCCGAACGCGCAATGGTCGAGGAGGAGCGGACGAGCATCGCCCGGGACATGCACGATGTGGTCGCGCATTCACTCGCCGTGGTAATCGCGCAAGCCAATGGCGCCCGTTACACCCCTGATCTCACGGTCAAAGACGAGTCGCTGGGTGCAATCGCGCAGACTGCGAAATCTGCGCTCGTCGATGTTCGAGGCCTCCTCGCACAGCTGCGTCATTCGCAGGCGCACGAAGCGACGACATCGTTCGATGACGTCCCAGAACTCGTGGCCCGAATGCGAGCGACCGGCCTTCCCATTGAACTCGAGTTCAATCCCGCGCCGGTATGGCTCCACCGGCAACAGAGCATCGCGGCGTATCGCATTCTGCAGGAAGCGCTGACCAATGCGCTTCGTCACGGTGCGAATGACGTGGTCTGGGTTCGCGTTTCGGCGAATCCAGATCTCGTGCTCGAAGTGACGAATAGGCTTCGAGGGGCGCCGGGTCCGGTGGGGCACGGGCTCATTGGAATGCGAGAGCGTGCTGCGCTTGCCGGAGGATGGATCCAGAGCGGTCAAGACGGAGACAAATTCCGCATCGTCGCCAGCTTCCGTGCTCCAGAGGAATTTCGGAACGCATTGACAAAGGAGAACCAGTGACAATCTCGGTCGCAATCGTCGATGACCAAGCGCTGTTTCGCAGCGGAATCAGAATGCTCGTCGAATCGCAAGCCGACCTCAGCTTCGTCGGCGAAGCCTCGAACGGCAGCGAAGCTGTCGATTTGGTCGTTCGCGAACACCCCAATGTCGTGTTGATGGACGTTCGCATGCCGGTCCGCGATGGCATCAGTGCGACTGCGGAAATCGTGCAACGCGTTCCCCAGACTCGGGTCATCGTGCTCACGACGTTCGATCTCGACGAGGCCGCCGCGCGAGCAATTTCTGCCGGCGCAAGCGGATTCGTCCTCAAGGACGCCGAGCCCGAATTCGTGCTCGCAGCCATCCGGACCGTGCATTCGGGCAACGAGGTCATTGCGGCGAGTGCCACGCGTGCGCTGTTCCAATCGTTCACTTCGCGGGTGCAACAACGCCCGAGCGAAGCCTTCGAGGAATTGACGACGCGCGAGCGTGAGATCTTCATGCTCGCGGCAAAAGGTCTCAGCAACACCGAAATCGCCACGGGGGAGTTCGTGAGCGAAGCAACCGTGAAGACGCATATTTCTCGGATTCTGCAGAAGCTCGGTCTCCGCGATCGGGTGCAATTGGTCGTCTACGCATACGAACATGGGTTGATCCGTTGAACGCGTCGCAAGGGAGTGAACTGATTCCTGCTACTCTGACCACATGCGTGCGCAGCTTCTTCGTTGCCGCGGCGAGGCCTAAACCGGGCTTCCTCGCCGCGGAGTCGATCGTGCCCGAGGCAACGACCCGACGAAGGAGTACCCAATGAAACGCACGCAGCAACCCTCTTCGATGCCAGCGCATCGCTACATCCCATTCCACGAGCAGATCAAGGTTGATCTGCCTGACCGCACGTGGCCGTCCAAGCGTATTGAGAAGGCACCGCGCTGGTGCGCGGTGGATCTCCGCGACGGCAACCAAGCGCTGGTCGACCCGATGACACCCGATCGCAAGCTCATCATGTTCGAGCTGCTCGTCAAGATGGGGTACAAGGAGATCGAGGTCGGCTTCCCCTCGGCAAGCCAGACAGACTTCGATTTCGTTCGCCAGCTGATCGAGGAAGACCGGATCCCTGAGGACGTCTCGATCCAGGTGCTCACGCAAGCACGTGAGCACCTCATCGCGCGCACCTTCGAATCGCTCCGCGGCGCGAAGCAGGCGATCGTGCACCTCTACAACTCGACGAGCGCCTTGCAGCGCGACGTCGTGTTCCGTCAGGACCGCGACGGGATCAAGCAGATCGCGCTCGACGGAGTGCGTTGGTGTCTCGAACAGCGCGCGACGATTCCCGACACCGACGTGTACTGGGAGTACTCGCCCGAGTCCTACACGGGAACCGAACTCGAGTACGCGCTGGAAGTCTGCAATGCCGTGATCGAGGCGTTCGACCCGACCCCTGAGCACCAGATGATCATCAACCTGCCGGCGACGGTCGAGATGGCGACACCGAACGTCTACGCCGACTCCATCGAGTGGATGTCGCGTCACATTGCGCGTCGCGAGAGCGTGTTGATCTCGCTGCACCCGCACAACGATCGGGGGACGGGAATCGCGGCTGCCGAGCTCGGTTACCTCGCGGGAGCAGATCGCATCGAAGGCTGCCTGTTCGGCAATGGTGAGCGCACCGGCAACGTCGACCTCGTTGCGCTCGGACTGAACCTGTTCACGCAGGGAATCGATCCCGAGATCGATTTCTCCGACATCGACGGTATTCGAAAGACCGCCGAACACTGCAACCAGATGCCTGTGCACGCACGTAGCCCTTGGGCCGGCGACCTCGTCTACACAGCATTCAGCGGATCCCACCAGGACGCGATCAAGAAGGGCTTCGAGCGGATGGCAAACGATGCCGAAGCCGCGGGGAAGACGGTCGACGAGATGACCTGGGCCGTCCCGTACCTGCCGATTGATCCGCGCGACGTCGGGCGCGACTACGAAGCAGTGATTCGTGTGAACTCGCAGTCGGGTAAGGGCGGTGTGGCCTACCTCTTGAAGGCGGACCACGGAATCGATCTGCCTCGCGCACTGCAGGTTGAACTCTCCAACACCGTCCAGGCGCGTACCGATGCCGAGGGCGGGGAGATCACGAGCTCCGAGATCTGGAACATCTTCAACGACGAGTATCTGCCGGTTGGAACGCCCTTCACAGAGGAGCGTTGGGGCCGCTTCGAGCTCATGCAGATCGCGACCGCGTCGACGCCGGGTGGCGAGTCCTCGCTGACGGTCGAGTTGCGTGACAAGAGCGAGGTACGCAGCGTCGAAGCCAATGGCACGGGGCCGCTCGATGCAATGCTGCACCTGCTGGAGTGCGAGGGCGTGAAAGCGAGCATCGTCGACTATGTCGAGCACACGATGGGTCGAACGAGTGATGCGAGCGCAGCGAGCTACGTACTCCTCGATGTCGATGGCGAGAAGGTATGGGGTGTCGGCATCGATCAAGATGTCCTTTCCTCATCGCTGAAGGCCATCGTTTCGGCTGCAAACCGCGCCCTGCGGAAGTACACCCCGGTTGAGGCTGTCGCTCAAGGAAGCTAACCGCCCATGCCGGTGTATCGCGATGAAGCAGTTGTGCTTCGAACTCAGTCGCTCGGAGAAGCCGATCGGATTCTGACCTTGTTGACGCGCGAGCACGGCAAAGTCAGAGCGGTCGCGAAAGGCGTGCGTCGAACCTCCAGCCGGTTCGGCGCACGCCTTGAGCCGTTCATGGTTGCGGATTTACAGCTCGCGGTTGGTCGTTCGCTCGATATCGTCACCCAAGCGGTCAGTCTCGCGACCTACGGAGCGCAGATCGTGAGCGACTACTCCCGGTACGCCGCCGCGGCCGCGATGGTAGAGACGGCGGACCGGCTCACCGACTCCGAACCGCAATTGCAGCAATACCTCTTACTCGTCGGCGGGCTGCGATCACTGTCGAGGGCAGAACATTCCGCCTCCTTGACGCTTGACTCCTACCTCCTTCGAGCGCTCTCGATTGCTGGATGGGCTCCAAGCTTCGAGGACTGCGCGGTGACTGGCGCGCCGGGCCCACACGCGGCGTTCGTCCCACAGCTCGGCGGCGTTGTCGCAGATGAAGTCGCCCCGCAGGGTGCGATGCGCCTCGACACGATGACCATCGCGCTCCTCGGCGCGCTCTTGAGCGGAGATTGGGCGCACGCTGACGCCTCGGACCCCACCACGAAGGCACGAGCGAGCGGCGTCATCGCTTCATACACGCAGTGGCATCTTGAACGAGGGCTGCAGAGCCTCGCGCATCAGGATCGTCAGGAAGGAAACCGCGAGTGAGATTCATCAAGAGCCGTGGGGTGAAGAAAACGCACCCGGACGCGATCGATTTCCGCGATGTCGACTGGACGAACGAGTACCCTCCCGAATATCCGGCGGGCGCCGTGCCCGAACATGTTGCGATCATCATGGACGGCAACGGACGCTGGGCGAATGCCCGCGGTCTCAACCGGATCGAGGGGCACAAAGCCGGCGAGGAAGTCCTTCTCGATGTCGTCGCAGGTGCCTTGCAAGCTGGTGTGAAGCACCTCTCCGTGTACGCGTTCTCGACCGAGAACTGGAAGCGGTCTCCGGAAGAGGTGCGTTTTCTGATGGGGTACAACCGAAAGGTCTTGCATCGCAGACGGGATCAACTCAACGATTGGGGGGTCCGGATTCGGTGGGCGGGACGGACACCGAGACTGTGGCGATCGGTGATCTCCGAGCTCCAGTTCGCCGAGGAACTCACCGCGAAGAACGACGCGCTCACCTTGACCATGTGCATCAATTACGGTGGTCGGTTAGAGATCGTCGATGCAGTGCGCAGCATCGCGAACGATGTCGAGGCAGGCCGTATCAAGCCCTCGGGAATCACCGAGCGTTTGATTTCGTCCCGAATGTATTTGCCCGATGTTCCAGATGTCGATCTCTACATTCGTTCGAGTGGTGAGCAGCGGATCTCGAACTTCTTGACCTGGCAGGGCGCCTACGCGGAGATGGTGTTTCAAGACACACTCTGGCCTGATTTTTCTCGAAGGAATCTGTGGGAAGCCATCAACGTGTTCACTCGACGTTCACGACGCTTCGGCGCGGCAATCGATACCCCGAACGAGACATCCTCGGATGATCTCGATGACGAGGCTGGAGTGCCGCAGCGCTAATCAAAGACGCCGAGGCCGTCCCAGATTTCTCGGTCGGAGCGATCTGGGTCGTCATGCACCTCAAGGGTCTCCGTAATGTCGAGCGTCAGACGGTGATCCGCTGAGAACTCGGGCCACCCTGCATCGACGACCGAGTGTTCTCTTGCGAACGTGGTCCAGAGCTTCCGCATCGTGGCAGAGACGCCTTCACGAACCGACCTCAGCATACTCGTCGTCGCCAGGCGGCCGCCGGGGGAGTCGAGGGTGCCGAAGACGAACGGCACGTCGGCGCCATGAGTCGCACCGATCTTCGAGGCTGAGAGCAACGGGGATGCGGCAGAGAACCGATACACCCATGCGCCGTGCTGTGCATGCCCCTCGGCGATGGCCAGCGACGGCATGCGAAACACCGCGTCGGTTGCGAGTCGAGCCCAGGCGAAGCCCCCGTACTGCAGATAGTGCTCCATGATTTCGTCGATACCGCGTTGCTTGATGTCCTCGAGCATTTGGAGGAGTGAATCGTGAGTCGCCGGCATGATCGGCTCTCGGAGCGCAAAGAAAAGGTTGGCCTCATCCCGCGTCGATCCGATGATGATCGGCACGGCATGGCCGCGTCCCTCCGTGAGGGTCGTGAGCGGTGGTTCCGTGATGAGGTCGCCGTCGATCGTCGGGCACATCGCGAGGACACCGGGGGACGCTCGCACGACGCTGCCTTGCACCTCGAGACCGGCTTCAATGATTGCGGTGGCGGGCGCTGACATCAGCCAGGCGGGAAGATCATCGCGGTGCAGCTTGACCGCGCGAGCGAATTTGTTGATCATCGTCGCTCGCTGCTGCGCGCCGTGGGCACTTGCCGCATGGGAACTCTGGGCGATTGCAGCGTGGAACAGTCCCTGTGAACGCGGTATTGCCAGCAGGGTCGTCACGGAGTTTCCTCCTGCGGACTCGCCGAAGACGGTCACATTGTCGGGGTCGCCACCGAATCCGGCGATGTTCTCCTGGACCCATTCGAGTGCTGCGATCTGGTCGCGAAGCGCGAGATTGCTCTCGAAGGTGTGGTGTTCGTTGGTGAGCGTAGAGAAGTCGAAGTTGCCGAGCGCTCCGAGTCGGTAATTGAAGGTGACGAGCACGACGCCCTCTGCCGCGAGGAGTTCACCGTCGTACTCCGGGAGCGAACCAGCGCCTTGCGTGTACGCGCCACCGTGAATCCACACCATCACCGGGAGCTGTTCTGCTTCCGGTGGGGTCCAGATATTCATACTGAGGCAGTCTTCCGACTGGACAGAACTGCGAGGGACGCCACCGAGGGTGATCGATGGACGCTGCACACTCACCGAACCAAATCGTGTGCTGGCGCGAACACCCTGCCAGGAGTCAGGGCGCTGCGGTGCTCGAAAACGGAGTTCGCCGACGGGTGCTTTCGCGAAGGGAATTCCGCGCCATACGAGTCCTGTCTTGCTCGCTACTCCGCGCACGAGGCCTTCGGAAGTGCGAACAACTTTGGACTGCACACTCACTGCTTGGCGATTCTTTCCTGCCACGCGTGATCGGCAGGGAGCGTTTCGACGAGCCACGCCTTTGCCTCGTCGTCGAGCAAGGGGAGTCCGACCTCGAGGGGCTTGGTGAGGCGAGGACGCGCTGAAGAGTAGGCGAGGACGATCTCCGGCTTCAAGTAGCGAATCCCGTTCTTCTCGAACAGCGCATCGGCGAGCGGCCGGCTGTTCGCTGGATCTTTCCGGTATCGCCACGTCTCGTGATCGCTCGGGTCGAGCTGCACGTCGTATTCCCAGAGGCCGTACGCGCTCTTACGAAGCCAAACCTGGTTCGTGCCAATCGGCAGGATGTCTTGATCTTGCGGTCGAAGCGGTTTGATCGCGCCTTGGAACGCACACCACACCTGGTACTGACGCCCAAGCCAGCCGCGCAAGAGGCTCAGTTCTGTTCGAGGGATCACGATGTCGAGATCGGAATGCGGCCGCGTGATTCCAGCAGCTGCATCGAGCGCGAACCCACCGGCAACCCACCATCGCCCAGACCATCCGTCGAGAAGATCGGCGGCGTCGCTTGGCCAGCGAGGCGCCCAAGCGCCATACAACTCAGCGAGCTGGGCCTGTGATGGCATACCACTCCCTCAAACAACGGGACACATAGAAGTGTGTGCAGTCTATCTGTTCGCTGGTGCTCCGGCGACGCGCGTGTCCGCGGACGGGGCGTATGAATTCGGCGGGAGCGGTAGTGTTGATCCTTGATTCTGCACCTCCCGAACACCCAGTTCGGCTCAGGAACCCTAAGGAGCACACGTGGCACCCTCTACTCGACTCGACGCCGTCATCAACCTGGCGAAGCGACGCGGTTTTGTCTTCCAATCCGGTGAGATCTATGGAGGGTCGCGATCTGCTTGGGACTACGGCCCCCTCGGTGTCGCGCTGAAGGAGAACATCAAGCGTCAGTGGTGGAAAACGTTCGTCCAGGGTCGAGAAGACATGGTGGGACTCGATTCCGCAATTATCCTGCCGCGTCAGGTCTGGGAGGCTTCGGGTCACGTCGAGACGTTCAGCGACCCGCTCGTCGAGTCGCTGCACACGCACAAGCGGTACCGCGCCGACCACCTGATCGAAGCGTACGAGGCAAAGCACGGGCACCCGCCTGCAAATGGGCTCGCAGACATCCGCGACCCTGAGACCGGTCAAGAAGGTTCGTGGACCGAACCCCGTCAGTTCTCGGGACTCATGAAGACCTACCTCGGCCCGGTCGATGACAAAGAGGGACTCCACTACCTTCGCCCGGAAACCGCGCAGGGTATTTTTACGAACTTCAACAATGTCGTGACGGTCGCGCGGAAGAAGCCGCCGTTCGGAATCGCTCAAATTGGAAAGTCGTTCCGCAACGAGATCACGCCGGGAAACTTCATCTTCCGCACGCGCGAGTTCGAGCAGATGGAGATCGAGTTCTTCGTTCCTCCGTCAACCGCTCCAGAGTGGTTCGATCGCTGGGTCGAGGCATGCTTGAGCTGGTTTGTCGATCTCGGCCTCAGTGCTGACAACATTCGACAGTTCGATGTTCCAGATGGTGATCGCGCGCACTACAGCGATCGCACCATCGACCTCGAATACCGTTTCGGATTCCAGGGCAGCGAGTGGGGCGAGCTCATGGGTGTCGCGAACCGCACCGACTACGACCTCGCGACGCACTCGAAGTCATCTGGGAAAGAACTCTCATACTTCGATCAGCCCAACAACGAGCGCTACACGCCATACGTCATCGAGCCCTCGTTCGGTCTCACCCGATCACTCATGGCGTTCCTGCTCGAAGCGTTCGACGAGGAAGAAGTTCCGAACTCGAAGGGTGGCACGGACACTCGCACGGTCTTGCGTCTCGACGCGCGCCTTGCACCGGTGAAGGTGGCTGTCTTGCCGCTGTCGCGCAACGAGCAGTTGTCGCCCCTGGCGAAAGAGGTCGCGCAGTCGCTTCGTTCGATCTGGGACGTCGACTTCGACGACGCCGGCGCGATCGGTCGCCGGTACCGTCGTCAAGACGAGGTCGGAACACCGTTCTGTGTCACGGTCGATTTCGATTCCCTCGAGGACAATGCGGTCACGGTTCGTGAGCGGGACTCGATGGAGCAGACCCGAGTTCCGATCGCCGAGCTCGTCGCTCACCTGGCGGTCCCGCTCGCGGGTGCGTGAGCGTTCGAGGCCTGAGTTTTCACGTGCGGCGTTCTGGTGTGCACTCACCAGAGCGCCGCACCGTGAGTTGTGCAGTATTTCTTGAGAGAATAGAGAACCTATGAGTGCAACCGCTTCGCTCTCGTCACCGGGGCTCTCGATCGGCCCGTTGCGCCTCGACGTGCCCGTGGTGCTCGCACCGATGGCAGGAATCACGAACACCGCCTTCCGTCGTCTCTGTCGCGAATACGGCGCAGGTCTCTACGTGTGCGAAATGATCACCTCTCGCGCTCTGGTCGAAGGAAACGAGGCGACGAAGCGGCTCATTTCGCACCACGAGAGCGAGACGCCTCGTTCCGTGCAGCTCTACGGTGTGGATCCGAAGACCGTTGGAGAAGCAGCCGCGATCGTCGCAGGCGAGGGACTGGCCGATCACATCGACTTGAATTTCGGTTGCCCGGTTCCAAAGGTGACGAAAAAGGGCGGTGGAGCCGCGTTGCCCTGGAAGCATTCGCTGTTCTCCCGGATCGTGGAGAGCGCGGTCGCATCGGCCGGAGCGCTGCCCGTCACCGTCAAGATGCGAATGGGCATCGACGACGACCACATCACCTACCTCGACGCAGGAAGAGCAGCAGAGGATGCCGGTGTGGCGGCGGTGGCACTGCATGCACGTACCGCGAGTCAGCACTACTCGGGCGAAGCGCGCTGGGAAGCGATTGCGCAGCTGAAGCAGACCATCACTGACATTCCGGTGCTCGGCAACGGCGATATCTGGAGCGCGGAGGACGCGCTCCGCATGATGCAAGAAACCAACTGCGATGGCGTCGTCGTGGGTCGTGGCTGCCTCGGGCGGCCGTGGTTGTTCGGCGACCTTGCGGCCGCGTTCACCGGAAGCGACGTTCGTCACCGTCCGGGGCTTCGCGAGGTTGCGACCGCTTTTCACCGTCATGCAGAGTTGCTCGTCGAGTTCTTCGACGACGAACTGCGCGGATGTCGCGATATTCGAAAGCACGTCGCTTGGTACTTCAAGGGGTACCCGGTCGGGGGCGAGGCTCGTCGCGAATTGGCTGCGGTCGAGTCCATCGCGCACCTCGAAGATCTGATTTCGGCGCTCGATCTCGACGCGCCGTATCCTGGCGCCGATGTCGAAGGTCCGCGCGGGCGCGCCGGGAGTCCGAAAAAGCCGGCCTTGCCCGACGGCTGGCTCGATTCACAGGAACTCTCGCCAGAACACCGTCGCTCCTTGCAGGAGGCAGAACTGGACACCAGTGGTGGTTGAGTCGGCGTACGGTGCACACGCGAGTGCGAGATGGTTCGAGGGCGAGCAGCACACCACGAGCCGCGGCGCGTTCGCGCGGGATCGTGCCCGCCTCTTGCACTCCAGTTCGCTGCGGCGACTCGCGCAGAAGACGCAGGTGCTCTCTCCGACCGCAGGCCTCGACTTCGCGCGGAACCGATTGACGCACTCGCTCGAAGTGGCACAGGTCGGGCGCGAGCTCGCGTTCTCGCTCGGACTCGAACCGGACATTGTCGACACCGCCTGCCTCGCTCACGACATCGGGCACCCGCCCTTCGGGCACAACGGTGAAACCGCGCTCAATATTTGGGCTGCCGGGATCGGTGGTTTCGAAGGGAACGCGCAGACACTCCGAGTGTTGACGCGGCTTGAACCCAAAATCATGGTCGAGCGTTCCTACGGGCTGAACTTGACGCGAGCGAGCCTCGATGCAGCATGCAAGTACCCGTGGCCGGACACCCGCGAGGTACTCGATCCGAGCGGCCGCGTGAAGTTCGGCTTCTACGCCGAAGACGTCGATGCATTCGAGTGGATCCGCCAGGATGCTCCGCCTTTGCGACGATGCATCGAGGCGGAAGTCATGGACCTGGCGGACGATATCGCCTACTCGGTGCACGACTTCGAAGACGCGATCGTCGGTGGGTTCATCGATCCCCAGGAGATGACGCAGCAAATCGGCGAGGATTCCCTACTCGATCGCATGCAGTCCTGGGTGGGCGGCGAATATACGCGTGACGAACTCGCAGCGGCCTGCGAACGTCTTGCTGCGCTCTCCGATTGGCCGAGTTCCTGGACGGGCGAACGACACGACCAGGCGCGCCTGAAAAACCTCACCTCGAAGCTCATCGGACGTTTCGCCGTGGCGAGTGCTCGCTTGACGCGCGAGGTGCACGGCCCAGGGTCGCTCGCTCGGTTCGCTGCGACCGTGGAAGTGCCATCGAGCGTTCGTTGCGAGATTGCCGCGTTGAAGGGCATCGTCGCCGCGTACGTTATGGAGATGGAGCAGCGCCAGCCGCTCTACGCCGAGCAACGGCTCGTGCTGATCAGCTTGGCCGACGCCCTGCTCGAACATGGCGAGACTCAGCTCGACGTCGCGTTCCAAGAGGACTGGCGCGTGGCGACTACCGATGCTGCACGGCGCCGTGTGGTCGTCGATCAGCTCGCAAGCCTTACCGACTTGAGCGCGCTCAACAAGCACCGAGAGCTCGTGGGGTAGCAATGGCACTCATTCGCCGCACCGACATCGACGAGGTGCGATCCCGCATCAACATCGCTGACGTGGTCGGCGATTACGTGACGTTGAAGACCGCCGGCGTCGGTAGCCTCAAGGGGCTCTGCCCGTTCCACGATGAACGCAGTCCCTCGTTCCACGTACGACCAGCGGTCGGTCGCTACCACTGCTTCGGATGTGGCGAAGACGGCGACGTGTTCGCCTTCGTCATGGCGATGGACCACACGACGTTCCAGGAATCCGTCGAGCGGCTTGCCGCCGGTATCGGCTACCCGCTGCAATACGAAGACGGTCAGCCGGCGAAGGACTCCTCGAGCCGCCTGAGGATCCTCGAAGCAAATGCGATGGCTGCTGCGTTCTTCCGTGAGCAACTGGGGCAACCTGAAGCAGAACCGGGCCGGCGCTTTCTCGGGGAACGTGGCTTCGACCCCGCAGCGGCGGAGCGTTTCGGTGTCGGCTTCGCGCCGAAATCCTTCGACGCACTGCATAAGCATCTGCGGAGTCGTGGAGTCTCCGACGAACTCGCGCTGTCCGCTGGGCTGCTGAGCGAGGGAAACCGTGGGCCATACGACCGTTTCCGCGGTCGACTCATGTGGCCGATTCGCGATGTCACCGGGCAGGTTGTCGGGTTCGGAGCTCGCAAGCTCTTCGATGACGACCAGGGCCCGAAGTACCTCAATACGCCGGAGACCCCCGTCTTCCACAAGTCGCAGGTGCTCTATGGGCTCGATTTAGCGAAGCGCGACATCTCGAAGGGCCGCCAGGCCGTCATCGTCGAGGGTTACACGGACGTCATGGCGTGCCATCTCGCGGGGATCACGACCGCGGTCGCGACGTGCGGAACTGCCTTCGGTGTCGATCACATCAAGGTGCTGCGTCGCGTGCTCGGCGACGTCTCGACGACCGATACTCGCCAGCTCGGCGAGGTCATCTTCACCTTCGACCCTGACGAGGCGGGCCAAAAGGCCGCCAGTCGTGCTTTTGCCGAAGAGCAGCGTTTCGCCGCGCAAACCTTCGTCGCAGTTCCGGAGCAGGGACTCGATCCGTGCGACCTCCGAGTGGCTCGGGGGGACGCCGCTCTCCAACGGCTGATCCAGAGCCGTCGACCGCTGTTCGAGTTCATGATCCACCGTGTGCTCGGCAACTTCGACCTCGAAACCGTCGAGGGACGTGTGGGCGCAGCACGGGCAACAGCGCCAATCCTTGCTGGAATTCGCGACCGGGCGCTTGCTGATGGTTACGTCAGGAATCTTGCCGGTTGGCTCGGGATGGAGCCGACAGAGGTTCGATCGATGGTGCGGGGCGCGACGCGTCCGCAGGCTGACCAGTCGGCTCGCCGCGACTTCGGTAACGACCAGCCCGAGCAGAACGATGCTCCGGAACCGAAAGCCTCGCTCCGCACGCTCCCTGGCGACCCGACGACGAAACTCGAACGAGATGCTCTCGCAGCAATGCTCCAGTTCTCGAAGCCGCTCGGCCGATCCCTGATCGAGCGCGGCGCTCGGGCGCACTTCACCAACGCGATGCTCGAAACCATTCGCGACGCTGTTCTCAGTAGCGCGGAGCATGCCGAAAGCCAGGACTTCTCCGAGACTGTCGCTGAGGCCGTCCCGCAGCCGTTCGCTCCGGTCGTTCGAGAACTGACGATGATGCCGATCCCGGGCGATACAGAAGCAGTGGTCACGCGATATGCGCGCGGCATCGTGCACGCGATTATCGAGCGAGACATTCTGCGGGAGCGAGCGGCCTTGCTCGGTTCTCTGCAGCGACTCGGACTCAGCGACCCAGCCAGATCACGTGCAATCAACGAACAGCTCATCGACCTCGAAATGCAAAGAAGAAAGTTGCGGCCCGAATGACTGCAGTCGAACCCACCGAACCACTCCTCGTCGTCGACGATCTCACCGTCTCGGTGAGCCGTCGTGCGATCGTGCAGGGGGTCACGTTTCGAGTGGAGCCGGGGGAGTTCATTGCAGTGCTCGGAACCGCTGGTTCTGGAACATCCACGCTGCTCTCAATCCTCGCTGACGGCACCTTTGGCCATCAGACCGCTGCGAAGATCACTGGGGGTGACGCTCGACTGCTCGGTGTCTCGCTTCGAAAAGCCTCGCTCAGGAAGAAGCGGAAACTCGGTGTGCAGATCGGGGCACTTCTCGAGGGTGATGCTGCAGCGCTCCCGGCCTCTGAAACGGTGTTCGCAGTGATCACCGAAGAACTCTTCGCTATTGACAAGAATTTCGACCTTGCGCAGGCGCAGCAGCACGCAGCGCTCCTGCTCGATCTCGTGCATCTTCCGATCGGCTTGCTCGAACAGCGGGTGTTCCGTCTCTCGAGCGGTCAGCGCCAGCGCGTCGCGCTTGCGAAAGCGCTCGTCGTCGAGCCGCAGTTCGTGATCGCCGACAAGCCAGGTGCGGGGATCGATAGTTCCGTGCGGGCAAGCTTGCTCCGAAGTCTGGCAGCGCTCACCGCAGACGGTCGAGTCGGAGGAATTCTCGGCGTCGGGTCAATTGCAGAGGCCAGAATCGTGACGAGCAAACTCCTCGTCCTTGATCGTGGACAAGTGATCGCTGCGGGGACACCGGACGAGATCGCGGGCGATCGTTCATCTCCCGCAATGCGTGCGCTCAACGAGGCAGAGTCGACGCTGTACGGCGACACGAACTCCGCCTGAGCCGACTCCTCGCCTCGTCACTGCGTTGGCCTCCCGCAGGAGCATGTAAAGAGCGCCGGAACTCACCGTGTGGTGTGTTCCGGCGCTCTTCGCGTTTCTGATGCGTTCTAGACGTTCAGGAAGTGCACGCTGAACAAGTCTTTCCACTCGGCGAGCTTGACCGTAGCGTCATTGTCAGCATCCGGGCATTCGGCGGAGAGATACATCCAGTACTCGCCCTCGGTGAAGTAGCGCGTGTAGGCCGTGTACGTCGCGTCACCCGAAGTGAATTCGGCGAGCAGGAATGCGACCTCGCCACCGGAACCGCTGGCGAGCGTTTCTTCGGTCGTGGTGAATTCACCCGAGGTCACGCCCGAGAGAACCTTCATCAGTTCGACGGAACTCTCGAGATCATCGCCCTTGTTGAGCGTCGGGTCGACACCCTGGTATCCGCGGATGTAGCAGGTGCTGTTCGGATCGATCAGGTGAATCTCTGGACCGACGGGGAAGTCGTTGTCCGGGCCGAGTTCGAAGTCGGAACCGGTGTGCGCTTCGCTCGAGAACCCAGGCTGGGTGCCACCGAGAGAGACGTTGAAATCGACGAATGCGCCCGGGGTGGTCGCGGTGTCGCCATCCGCGCTCGGGGAGTTCGAGGGTTCCGCCGATGCCGAAGGTGTCGATTCGACGTCCTCGGAAGGCTCTGGCGAAGTCGTTTCGGATTCGCTCGGCGCTGGAGTGCTCGGTGCAGGGGTTTCGGTTTCGGCGACGACGGTCTCGTTTCCGCCGCTCAGGCCGTTGACGATCGCAATTCCGCCGAAGACGAGGGCGAGGACCACGACGAGCCCTGCGGCGATGATTCCAATGAGTGCGCCGGTCGAGAGTCGCTTCTTCGGTCCGCCTGCATCGGGACCGAACCCCTGTCCGGGGCCGTTCCCGTATGGGGGAGCGCCGTTGAACTGTCCGGGGGCGCCATACGGGTTCTGATTTCCGCCGGGTGCTTGCGGCCCGCCCGGGTGCTGCGCACCATATTGACTCGTGGCGCCGTAGGGGTTTGCGCCACCCTGCTGGCCCGGCTGGTTGAATGCGACCGTTGGCTGCTGATCAGGTGAGGGTTGCTGCGAGTACGGGGTTTGCGCTGTCGGCTGGTGGTTCCCATCGTGCGGTGGCTGAGCCGGTGGGTATTGAGCCGACGGGGTCTGGTTACCAGGCTGGACTGGCGGAGTGTTCTGCCACGATTGCGGATTCTCTCCGTAATCGTTCTGGCCACCGTTCTGGTTCGAAGGTGGATATTCGCCGTTTCCCGTGTTCGACATACATTCTCCCTTGTTCTCTTTGCACAATATCGACGGCAGCCGAGCGTTCCCTGAGTGTCCGGGAAGAACTGAGCCGGGCGAACGGCGGTTGGCCGGAGCGGACGACTCGCCGATCTCAACACGAATCGCGCGGGATTCGCGCCCGATTTTGGATGGAGCAAAAGTCGGTGCTAGTCTGAACGCTGCCAGATTGACGATCCTCGATAGCTCAATTGGCAGAGCAGCCGACTGTTAATCGGCAGGTTGATGGTTCGAGTCCATCTCGAGGAGCAAGTGCCCGGTCTCTACGGAGGCCGGGCTTTTTTGTGCGCCCGGAGTCTTTCGGCGGTTTGGTCGGAGCGCCATCCTCGCCCCTCGCCGAATCTCACGATGGTTGAAGTGTCGCAAAGCGAATCAAAACACGAAAATGCCCGCCTCAGTCGAGGCGGGCATTTCTATTCTGCGACGTACTCGTCGTCACCGGGAAGCCAAGACAGTCCAGGAACACCCCATCGCTCCTTCTTGCTCGCCTTGTCGATGGTTTTCCGCTCGGCTTCGATGAGGCGATCTCGGTAGAGAATTCCTCCGAGGTGGTCGTATTCGTGTTGGAAAATTCGTGCCAGCCAACCTTGAGCTTCGACCGTGAACTCATTGCCGTGCTCGTCGAACGCTTCCAGGCGCGCGTGCGTCGAGCGACGCAAAGGCGCGGAGAGTCCCGGCAGAGAAAGGCACCCCTCGGTTTCTTCATCTTCATCGAGCTCGTCGATGGTCGTCGGTTGAATCCACAGCGTCGGGTTCACTGCGACACCCTGGTGCTTCACTCCGTGCTCGTCATCCCACTCGTAGACGAACAGTCGAAGATCCTTCCCGACCTGAGGTCCGGCGAGACCGACGCCCGGTGCCTTATGCATGGTCTCGATCATGTCGGCGACCAGCGTGCGGAGCTCGCTATCGAATCGTTCGACTGGCTTCGCAGGGGTGTGGAGAACAGGTTCACCAGAAATCAGGATGGGGAGAACGGTCATGTCTCAAGGGTAATCTCAAGTCTCGGGGTTAGGCTCATCAGGTGCTTCTTGCAGGGTTTCCAGACATCAGCGAAATTTCGCTGACTCCACTCCAGGCGCTCGGTATCCCGATCGCACTTGTCGGAGCAGTGTTTCTCTCTCTTGGAGCCCAGTTCCAGCATCGTGGGGTCGATGGCGTGCAGGGGAGCGCGGTCAAGACGGGCGCGAGCCTCGGCCTGAAAAATCTCTTGCAACTGCTTCGCCGACCCTCCTGGGTGATCGGCACGATCATGCTCGGCCTCGCGGTGGTGTTCCAACTCACCTCGCTCAGTTTCGCTCCGCTCATCGTGGTGCAGCCGCTTGGTGCGGTTGCGCTCGTCATCACCGCAGTTGTGAACTCTCGTGTCGCAAAGATCAAACTCGATTCGGCGAGCGTGAAGTCGATCGCGTACTGCCTGTTCGGTATCGGAGTCTTCGTCACGGTCGCCGCGATGTACGCCGTCGAGCGACCGATTCGCGATAACCAGCTCGGGACCGTGCTCGCACTGTTGGTCGTGGCTGGCGTTGGACTCGCCGTGGCATGGTTCTTCTTCCGAACTCGGGCGAATGCGGTGTTCTACGTGGCTGCAGCCGGCGGTTTGTATGGATTCGTGGTGACGCTCGCGAAGGTGGTCCTGAACCGCATAACGTCGGGGAATTTCGAGTGGTTGACCGTGCTGTGTATCGTGGCTCTTATTGCGACGGCGCTTCTCGGTGGTTACTTCGTGCAACTGGCCTACGCCTCGGGTCCCCCTGACCTGGTGATTGCTGGCCTGACCGTCATCGATCCACTTGTTGCAGTGTTGATCGGTGTCACCGTGCTCGGCGAGGCAGCGCAGACCCCGCCTTGGGCGCTCATCGTGTTCGCAGGCGCCGGTGCTCTTGCGATCTTCGGAGTGTTCCAAATCGCGAAACACCACCCACAACTGAAAGCGTAGAACCTGCTTCGACAATTGTCGGAGCATCACGATCTGAAGGAGAACGACGCGTGAATGAGTCGCTAGCGCGCCCAATGCGAATTCTGATTGCATGTGACACCTTTGCGCCCGATGTCAACGGGAGTGCCAAGTTCTCGACTTCGCTCGCCGCTGGTCTCACGAAACGCGGTCATGAGGTGCACGTCGTTGCAAGCGCCCTCGGACGTGGAAAACAAGGCACGCACGTTGAGGAGCACGAGGGGGCGCGGTTTACCGTCCACCGTCTTCGATCGATCCGCTACCCGGGTCACGATTGGCTGCGCTTCGCCGAGCCATGGCGCGCTCGCAATAACGCTGCGAGCCTGCTCGACGCCTTGCAACCCGATGTCGTGCACTTCCAATCGCACATCATTCTCGGGCGCGCGTTCTCTTTTGAAGCAGCCAAGCGCGGTATTCGCCTGGTCGGCACCAACCACATCATGTTCGAGAACCTGATGGACCACTCGCTGATTCCTGCGCCCCTGCAATCGGGAACGGTGACGCAGCTCTGGAGGGACGCGGGCCGAATTTTCGAGCGCTGCGATGTCGTGACGACGCCGACGAAGCGGAGTGCCCGGTTCCTCGAGCAGCGCACCGGTATTCAACGCGTGCACGCCGTCTCCTGCGGCATCAACGCTGACGATTACACAGTCAGTGATGCTCGGCAACGTGGAACGGTGACCTTCGTGGGTCGTGTCACGAGCGAGAAGAACATCGACGTGCTCGTTCGAGCGTTTGCGAAGCTTCCGAAAGATCTGGCGAAACGCCTCGAGATCGTAGGGACCGGCGACCTTATCGAGTCCCTCGGCAAGCTCGCAGTGGAACTCGGTATCGGCGATCGCGTCAACCTGACCGGCTACGTCACCAATGAAGAGCTCCGTGCGATCCTGACGCGCTCCGAGGTGTTCGGTATGCCATCGACCGCCGAACTGCAGAGCATCGCAACCATGGAGGCGATGGCCTCTGGATTGCCCGTTGTTGCTGCAGATGCGATGGCGCTCCCGCACCTGGTCTACGACAACGAAAACGGATATCTGTTCACGCCGGGCGATGTGGACGACCTCGCGACCAAACTGCAGCGAGTACTCGAATCGAGCGACGCGGAGTACGAGCGGATGCAGCGCAGGAGTCTTGCCTTGGTTTCTCCGCACGACATCGCGACGACACTCTCGACGTTCGAGGCGATCTACCGCGGCGAAGACGTCGAGGATCCGAGCACGGAGGTCACGTTCGCAGACAGTGGAGAAACCGAGGGTTCGACCCACTAATCGGCGCTGCTAATCGACGCTGCTTTGCCAGGCGTCCCGGTAGGGCGGACGGGACTTGAACCCGTGACCGACGAATTATGAGTTCGCTGCTCTAACCAGCTGAGCTACCGCCCCGTGGCGCGAACGCCTCCAGAATCCTACCGGTGGTTTCTTCGACGCTTGCGCAGTCATATGAATCACACGGTTGTTGTTTCTGAGATTCTCACGCATACTGAAGTCGAGTCTTTGTTCGAACGATGGGGAAGTCGTACCGAACAGAAGGAGACTCGCATGGCGACAGTTGCTCGTGGCGTGATCTACATTCACTCCGCAAAACAGGCAGTGTGCCCACACTTGGAGTGGGCTATTGGTCGCGCCCTCGGAACAGCCAGTGCCGTCACGTGGCAGCCGCAGGAGGCGCTTCCAGGCACCCAACGTGCGGAGCTGTACTGGGAGGCAAAGCCCGGTTCCGGTGCGCACATTGCGAGCGCCCTCCGAGGTTGGGACGATGTCCGCTTCGAAGTCACTGAAGACCCCGGCCTCGGCCGAGACGGCGGTCGCTGGATGCACACTCCATCGCTGGGAACGTTCTACGCGCAGACCGACACGATCGGAAATATGGTGATCCCTGAGGATCGCGTTCGCTACGCGATCGAGATCGCCGGCGACGACCTCGGAGAACTCCGCCGTGAACTCGCGGTTGCTCTCGGAAGCGCCTGGGACGAAGAACTCGAGACTTTCCGTCACGCGAGCGACAATGCTGCAGTGGTTTGGCTGCACAAGACGGGCTGAGTAGAAGCCTCGCCTCGCGAGACCGGATATAAGAACCGAGGGCCCAGCTGAACACAGCTGGGCCCTTGAAACGTTTCGTGCCGAATCATCGCTCTCGCGGTGTCGGCCCGAGGAGTTAGCTTGCAGACTTGAACGCCGCGACCGCGTTGTGCCCGCCAAATCCGAAGGAATTGCTGATCGCAACGGTCTCCGCTGGCAGCTCGCGCGGCGTGGTCGGAACGTCGAGCGGAATCTCTGGATCCTGCGAGGACAGGTTGATTGTCGGGGGAGCGACACGGTGGTGCAACGCGAGCACCGTGAACAATGCTTCGAGTGCTCCGGCGCCACCAAGCAGGTGACCGGTCGAAGCTTTCGTTGCGGAGACGACGATCGAATCGAGATCGTCACCGAAGGTGCGGCGGAGGGCCGTGTACTCGGCGATGTCGCCAACCGGGGTGCTCGTCGCGTGCGCGTTGATGTGCGACACGTCGCTGAGGGCATGTCCGGCCTCCGAGAGCGCCGTGATCATTGCGCGTGCTGCTCCTGAACCCTCGGGGTCTGGTGCAGTGATGTGGTACGCGTCGGAAGTCACTGCACCGCCGAGTACTTCGGCGTAGATCTTCGCGCCGCGAGCCTTCGCGTGCTCTTCAGTTTCGAGCACGAGCGCTGCCGCGCCCTCGCCGAGAACGAAGCCATCGCGAGAGATGTCGTAGGGACGAGAGGCCGTAGCGGGGTCGTCGTTGCGCTTCGAGAGCGCCTGCATCGCCGCAAAGGACGCGATGGGAAGTGGGTGAATCGCCGCTTCCGAACCACCGGCGATAACGACGTCCGCGTACCCGCGACGGATGTTCTCGACCGCGTTCGCGATTGATTCGGTGCTCGATGCGCACGCGGAGACAACAGTGCGAATACCGGCACGAGCGCCGAGGCTCATTCCGATTGCCGCAGCCGGTCCGTTCGGCATCAGCATCGGGACCGTCATGGGGAGCACGCGACGAGCGCCTTTTTCACGGAGGGTGTCCCACGCGTCGAGGAGTGTCCACACCCCACCGATACCAGTCGCCCAGTCGACGCCGAATCGTTCGGGTTCGATCTCTGGTGCGCCGGCGTCAGCCCATGCTTCTCGCGCGGCCGTCAGTGCGAACTGACTGGAAGGGTCGAGTCGCTTTGTCTCGACGCGTTCCAGCACATCTGCGCTCGGAACGCGCGCCGTTGCGGCGAATCGTACGGGGAGATCTGCGGCCCATTCCTGCGGAAGCGCACGGGCACCCGACTCTCCAGCGAGCAGGTTCTCCCATGATTCCGGGGCGGTGCCGCCGATGGGTGAGGTTGCGCCGATGCCGGTAACAACAATCTTCGTAGCCATATCCATCTCTCAAAACTTCAGCACCGGCGCGACTGCTCAGCAGTCGCGCCGGTGGAATGTCAAACGTTATGCCTGAGCGTTCACGATGTAGGTGACTGCATCCTGAACCGTCTTGAGGTTCTTCGTCTCCTCATCGGGGATCGTCACCTCAAACTTCTCTTCGGCGTTCACGATGATGGTCATCATCGAAATCGAGTCGATGTCGAGGTCGTCGCTGAACGACTTGTCGAGCTGCACGTTGTCGACTGCGATACCCGTCTCGTCGTTGACGATCTCAGCGAGTCCGGCGAGGACCTCGTCCTGGGTCAGTGCCATGGATGTTCTCCTTCTCTGTTTGAAGCGTGTTAAGCCTACGGCAGGACAACGACTTGAGCGCCGTAGACAAGCCCAGCGCCGAAGCCGATTTGTAGTGCAAGACCTCCAGAAAGTTCTGGCTGGTCGATGAGCAACTGGTGCATCGCGAGCGGAATGGATGCCGCACTCGTGTTCCCGGTTGTCTCGATGTCCCTCGCAATTGCGACCTGCTCGGGAAGTTTCAACTGTTTTGCGAACTCGTCGATGATTCGCATGTTCGCCTGGTGCGGAATGAACGCGGCCAGATCATCGACCGTGATCCCAGCGGTTTCGAGAGCGCGTCGTGCGACCTTCGCCATCTCCCACACTGCCCATCGGAACACGGTGGGGCCATCCTGGCGCAATGTCGGCCATGCGGCACCGCTGTCGCGCATTGCTGCGGTCGGCGATGTCATGTTGATGGTGTCCCACTTGCTGCCATCCGAACCCCACACCGGCGCGCTGATGCCTGGCGTCTCGCTTCGGCCGATGACGACGGCACCTGCGCCGTCGCCAAGCAGGAAGGAGATGGAGCGGTCGGTCGGATCGACGATTTCACTGAGCTTTTCAGCGCCGACAACGAGCACGTATTCGGCAACGCCCGCACGAACGAGTGCGTCACCCTGCGCGACACCGTAGGAATATCCTGCGCACGCAGCGCTGATATCGAAAGCGGGGGCTGGCGTCGCACCGAGACGATCGGTGAGGAGCGCCGCCATCGAAGGAGTCGGAACGGAGTTGCTGATCGTCGAAACGATTACGGCACCAATTTGAGAGGGCTCGATACCGGCTCGCTCGATCGCTTCACGGGCCGCGGTCTCGGCCAGGTCGACGGCGTGAATGTCTTTCGAGGCGCGTTTCCGAGTGATGATCCCTGTGCGCTGGCGAATCCACTCGTCTGAGGAGTCGATCGGACCGACGAGGTCATCGTTGGGAACGACGAGGTCGCCGCGTGCTGCTCCAACACTCAGGATCCGGGAGTATCCGGTGCTGAGTGGAGTATTCAGTGTTGGGCTCATGCTGCTTCCTGGAGGAGTTCGAGGGCTGAAGACAAATCTTCGGGGGTCTTAATTGCAACGCTCGGCACCCCTCGGAGTCCGCGCTTGGCGAGTCCGACGAGCGCACCTGCAGGCGCAAGCTCGATGATGCCGGTGACGTTCGCATCCGCGAACGCCTCCATGCACAGGTCCCAACGAACGGGACTCTCAACTTGGCCGACGATGAGGTCGAGGTACTCGCTTCCAGAGCGGATGAGTGTGCCGTCATTGTTGGTCCAGAGCGGCGCCTTCGGGTCGCTCGGCGAGACGGTCGAGACGGCGGCACGAAGAGGCGCGACCGCTGCCGACATGAACGAGGTGTGGAATGCGCCGGCGGTCTGCAAACGGATGACCCGGACACCCTTAGGTGCGGCTTCGATGAGCGATTCGATCCCAGCGACTGGACCGGCTACGACGATCTGTCCGCCACCGTTGTAGTTGGCCGGGGCGACATTGTGCTCGGCAAACAAGGGAAGGAGCACTGACTCGTCACCACCGAGGACAGCGGCCATTCCCGTCGGTGTCTCGGCCGCTGCGGTAGCCATCGCTTCGGACCGGACCGCAACGAGCTGCATCGCCTCGTTCGCTGAGAGCACGCCGGCACCGACTGCAGCGGTGAGTTCGCCAACCGAGTGGCCGGCAAAACCGACGGCACGGTCGAAAGTGCTGCCGAGCGCCTCGAGCGTCAGAATGCCGGCCGCAACGATCAGCGGCTGCGCGACCCGAGTGTCCCGGATCGTGTCGGCGTCGCTCGTCGTACCGTGGGCGAGGAGGTCGATGCCCGCATGGTCCGACAACTCGACGAGTCGATCGCGTGCGCTTGGCTCTGCGATCCAGGGTTCGAGAAATCCTGGTGTTTGAGAACCTTGGCCAGGGGCGGCAATGATGATCACAGCATTAATCCTGTCAGTTTGTGAATATCAGTGAGTGAATGCGCTCGAGTTCGGACGATCGTGTCCGCTCATGGATCCGATGATGAGGGCCGCGTGCAAGGCAAGTGATTCGCGTGCGCCCGTTGCATCGAGGCCGATGATTTCGCTCACGCGCTTCAAGCGATAGCGCACAGTGTTCGGGTGTACGAAGAGTTCGCGCGCTGTGGCCTCGAGGGAGCGGCCGCTGTCGAGGTACGCCCAGAGTGTGGTGAGGAGGTCCGCCGAGTGCTCTCCGAGCGGAATCCATACCCGTGACACAAGGGCCGCTCGAGCGTTCGGGTCACCGGCGAGAGCACGTTCGGGCAGGAGCGCGTCGGCCTGCACCGGTCGGGGTGCTCCTCGCCATGCACGCGCGACTGCGAATCCAGAGAGCGCAGCTTTCGCGCTGTGCGATGCTTCGACGATACTCGGGACCGTTGGTCCGAGTACGACGTGTCCCGGTCCGAAGCAGTCGTCGAGCTTCTGCACCAGTTCGCTGAACGTCTGCGTGCGTTCGGCGGAATCCTCACGGGGCACTCGTCCTATGACAACGACGAGCCTGGCGCCCTGTACACCGACCAAGACGTCGGCGTCGTTCTTCCGCGCGATTCGACGCAGAATGTCGACGTCGAGTTGTCGTGGCGAGGCTCCAACGACGACCGCGACCTCGCCGTGTCCGTGCCAGCCGAGAGCGGCGCTACGGGACGGCATCTCTTCGTCATACTCGCCCGTCAGAATTGAGTCGACGACGAGTGCTTCAAGACGCGCGTCCCAGAGGCCGCGGGACTCGGCGGCGCGAGCGTACACATCTGCCGCGGTGAAGGCAATGTCGCGCGAGTACAGCAGAATCGCCTCGCGCATTGACTCGTCTTCCGCGCGGACGCGTCGTTCAACGACTTCAACGACCACACGAATGAGCTGCAGTGTCTGCTGCAGGCTGATCGAGCGGAGCAATTCGCGTGGCGCGACCCCGAACACATCCGATGCAATCCATGCGGTTGTGCTGGGGTCGTCGTACCACTGCACGAACGACGAGATTCCGGCTTGTGCCACGAGCCCGACCGAGCTCCTCCGCGAAGGAGGCATGTCTCGATACCAGGGCAGCGTGTCGTCAAGCTGCTTGAGAACCGTCGTGGAAAGTTCCCCCAGATTCGCCGCAGCCAAGCAAGCTGCTGCGCTTTCGAGCGAGCCATTCGTTCTACGACTCTCCACCAGCGTTGCCGGAGATGCCCGCGTTCACATCGTGGAGCGAGTAGCGCTCGATAGCCTGCTGCACAGTGCCGAGTGGAACTCGGCCCTGGCGCGCGAGTGCTTCGAGTGCGCGCACGACCATCGAGTGGCTGTCGATCGTGAAGTAGCGACGTGCAGCCGCCCGAGTGTCGGAGAACCCGAAGTCGTCAGCACCGAGCGTCAAGTAGTCGCCGGGAACCCATTCGCGGATCTGGTCAGCAACTGCGTGCATGTAGTCGCTCGTTGCAATGAACGGACCTTCAGCGTCGCCGAGCTTGTGCGTGATGTAGGGCACCTTGCTCTCAGCGTGCGGGTTCATGAAGTTGTGCTGATCAGCAGCGAGTGCATCACGACGCAATTCAGACCAGGAGGTCACGCTCCAGACATCTGCGGCAATGCCCCAGTCCTCGAGCAGCAACTCTTGCGCGTGGATTGCCCACGGCAGACCGACACCCGAAGCGAGCAGCTGGACTCGCATACCGTCGTGCTCGCTCTCGCTGACACGGTGGATTCCCTTCAGGATTCCCTCGACGTCAACGTTCTCGGGCTCCGCGGGCTGCACGTATGGCTCGTTGTAGACCGTCAGGTAGTACATGACGTTCTCTGCATCTTCGCCGTACATGCGTCGGATTCCGTCACGCATAATGTGTGCGATCTCGTAACCGTATGCGGGATCGTAGGCGACCATCGCCGGGTTCGTGCTCGCGAGCAGCGGCGAGTGTCCATCCGCGTGCTGCAAGCCTTCACCGGTGAGGGTGGTCCGGCCCGCAGTCGCACCGATGATGAACCCGCGGGCCATCTGGTCGGCGGCCGCCCACATTGCGTCGCCGGTTCGCTGGAATCCGAACATCGAGTAGAACACGTAGATCGGGATCAGTGGTTCGCCGTGTGTGGCGTACGAGGTTCCGACAGCCGTGAACGCCGCCATGGCGCCCGCCTCATTGATGCCGACGTGCAGGATCTGACCGTCTGGGGCTTCACGGTATTTCAGCAGCAGGTCGCGGTCGACCGAGATGTAGTTCTGGCCGTGCGGGTTGTAGATCTTGTTCGACGGGAAGAAGGCGTCGATACCGAAGGTGCGAGCCTCGTCGGGGATGATCGGCACGATGCGATTGCCGAACCCGTCAACGCGGAGCAGGTCCTTGAGCAGACGAACGAACGCCATGGTCGTCGCGATCTCCTGCTTGCCGCTGCCTTTCTTCGGCAGGGCGTAGGCCTTGTCGTCGGGGAGCGGGATGACCGTCGACTTCGTGCGGCGCTCGGGGAGGTAGCCGCCGAGTTCACGACGGCGCTCCTGCATGTACTTGATCGCTGGGTCGTCCTGGCCCGGGTGGTAGTACGGCGCGTTGTACGGGTCAGCCTCGAGCTGGCTGTCCTCGATCGGAATGCCGAGGTGATCGCGGAAGGCCTTGAGGTCTTCGAGCGACATCTTCTTCATCTGGTGCGTTGCGTTGCGAGCCTCGAAGGTCTTGCCGAGGCCGTAACCCTTCACCGTCTTCGCGAGGATCACGGTCGGCTTGCCGTTGGACTCCGTGGCAGCCTTGTACGCGGCGTAGACCTTGCGGTAGTCGTGGCCACCGCGCTTCATCTTCCAGATGTCGTCGTCGCTCATCTCGGAGACGAGCTTGAGCGTGCGCTCATCGCGGCCGAAGAAGTGCTCGCGGACGAAGGCGCCATCTTCCGACTTGTAGGTCTGGTAGTCGCCGTCCGGGGTCTGGTTCATGAGGTTGACGAGCGAACCGTCGCTGTCGCGTTCGAGCAGCGAGTCCCATTCGCGTCCCCAAACGACCTTGATGACATTCCAGCCGGCGCCACGGAAGAAGCTCTCGAGCTCCTGAACGATCTTTCCGTTTCCGCGTACTGGACCATCGAGGCGCTGGAGGTTGCAGTTGACGACGAAGGTCAGGTTGTCGAGGTTGTCGTTGGCAGCGAGCTGCAATGCGCCGCGGCTTTCGACCTCGTCGAGCTCGCCGTCACCGAGGAAAGCCCAGACGCGCGAATCGCTCCGGTCGGCGATGCCGCGGTTGGTCACGTACTTGTTGAGTTGCGCCTGGTAGATCGCATTGATCGGTCCGAGACCCATCGACACGGTCGGGAATTCCCAGAACTCGTTCATGAGACGCGGGTGCGGGTAGGACGAGAGTCCACCGCCCGCGTGTGACTTCTCTTGGCGGAACCCGTTCAGCTGGTTCTCCGAGAGGCGTCCTTCGAGGAACGCGCGGGCGTACATGCCGGGGGAGGCGTGACCCTGGAAGAAGATCTGGTCGCCACCGCCCGGGTGGTCCTTCCCGCGGAAGAAGTGGTTGAGCCCGATTTCGTACAGGGTCGCGCTCGAAGCATAGGTCGAGATGTGTCCTCCGACGCCAACGCCTGGACGCTGGGCACGGTGCACGAGCATTGCCGCGTTCCAGCGCATCCACTTGCGGTAGGTGCGCTCGAGGGCTTCGTCACCAGGGAATTCTGGTTCATCGCCGGGGGCGATCGTGTTGATGTAATCCGTCGTTGGAATCATCGGAACGCCGAGCTGGAGATCTTTCGATCGTTTCAACAGGCTCAGCATGATTTCCCGTCCACGTTCCGCACCGTGGGTTGCGACGAGGGCGCTCAGTGACTCTTGCCACTCAGCTGTTTCCTCGGGGTCGGCATCCTGGTTGTGCGCCGAGTAGGGATCTTGGTCGTTCACGGTCACCGCTGACACTCCTAGAGCTCTAATTGCGGGTGCCGAGGTTGTGCCTCGCACCGGTTCCTCCGCTCCACTCTAGTGCGCCTGGGAGTGGGCTTGCGGCACGTCCGTTCTAGAATGGCTCGAGTTGCTTTCATGAGGTCCGCAACGTGACGAGGAATCAAGAGATGACCCATTCCATTGGAGCGATCGCTCCAGACTTTTCGCTCCCGAATCAATACGGCGAAACCGTCTCGCTGAGTGAACTCCTTGACAAAAAGCCGGTGGTCCTCGTCTTCTTTCCACTCGCTTTCACCGGGATCTGCACCGGTGAACTCTGCGAATTGCGCGACAACCTCGAGCTATTCGCTCACGCTGATGTCGAGCTCGTCGCGATTTCAGTCGATTCGAAAGGTGCCCTTCGAGCCTTTGCCGAGTCGGAAGGCTATGACTTCATGTTCTTGAGCGACTTTTGGCCGCACGGAGCAGTCGCGGATGCCTACGGTGTGTTTTTGCAGGATCGGGGAACGGCAGGACGAGCGACCTTCGTCATCGATCAAGACCGGACGATCCACGCGAAGTTCGAAACAGCACCGGGCCAGGCTCGGGATTTTGCGAGCTACGAATCGGCATTACGTAGTTTGAGGAAATAGCGCTACGATCTTCTTCGCGGGCCTTTAGCTCAGCTGGTAGAGCGCCACGTTTACACCGTGGATGTCATCGGTTCGATCCCGGTAGGGCCCACCGCAAAACCCCGAGTTCACCTGAACTCGGGGTTTTTTGGTCGAAAATCCTGCAGATTCTGGCAGGTCAGGTTCACGGCGCAGGCGGCCCGGTTCGTTCGAGCCACACATCGAGTTCCTCGTGCAATGTCGAGGAACTCTGCAACCAACTGCCGTGCGAAGTGTCTGGGAGCGAAACTCGGGTTGCGGCGGGAAACTGTGCAGCAACCTTCGACATCGCCTGCTGCAACACCTTCGGTTCTTTCTCACCCGAGATCAGCAGTACACGATTTGCATCGATGGCCTCAATGGAGCCGAGTATTCGTGCTGCGTCGCATGAGAAGTTCTCTCGCATGATCGCAAGAAAGCTTGCTCGGCTGAGTGCGCGGGAGATTTTGAGATAGTCGCTCAGCATCTCCTGCGAGAGAAACATCGCTGCCGCCTGCTTTCGAGCGAAGTTCTCCTGCTTTGACAGCGGAAAGCTGAGCATCGCGAGCGGCGCCATCATCCGGATCGCAGGGACAGGGGTGAGCACTGAACTCACGACGATCAAACGATCAACCTGCCGAGGGAAGAGCGCTGCGAGGTGCACCGCGACTTGCCCACCGAGGGAGAATCCGAGCACCGTCACCGGTTCGCCTCGTTGTTCCAACCCGATCTCTTCCGCGACCGCACGCGCTGCGGCCGCTGTCGTCGTGAAGTCCGAGGTTCTCGCCGGATCGTGCCCGGGGAGCGTTGGAGTGACGACCTCGAAGCGGTCAGCGAAGTGCGCACGTTGCGCAGCCCACATCCACGGACCGACACCACCGCCGTGGAGCAGCACGAGAAGCGGTTTCCGAGCGGGGGTCATCGATTCAGGTCGTTGTCGTCGCGGGGGTCGTCACGGACAAAGGGGTTCAAGAGTCGGTGAAGAAAGCGAGCGGTTCGTGCTTCTCGCGGCGCCGTGAACACATCGCGCGGATCGCCTTCTTCGACGACCACGCCGCCGTCAAGGAACAGAACGTGATCGGCGACTTCCTGGGCGAAGGCGAGCTCGTGGGTGACGACGACCATCGTCCATCCCTCGTCAGCGAGTTGTTGCATCACGCGAAGGACCTCACCAACCAACTCCGGATCGAGAGCGCTCGTCGGCTCGTCGAAGAGGAGCATCTTGGGCTGGAGCGCGAGCGCTCTGACGATCCCGAGACGCTGTTGCTGCCCGCCTGAGAGCGCGTGCGGGTACTCGTCTCGTTTGTCGGCGAGACCCACACGATCGAGCAGAGCCTCCGCCTCGGCGATGACCGTTCCTCGGGGGCGACCCTGCACTTTGATCGGACCTTCGATGATATTTTCCAGCGCGGTGAAGTGTGGGAAAAGGTTGTGCTGCTGGAACACCATTGCCGAAAGATCACGCAGCTTTGCCCGTTCGCTCTGTTTCGGATTCTTGGCGAAATCGAGTTCGAGACCTACCGAGGGTGCAGCGATCACACCTGCGTCGGGCGTCTCGAGGCCGTTCAGCGATCGCAGGACCGTCGTCTTGCCTGAGCCGGACGGGCCGATGAGAGCAACGACTCGACCAGGGGTGAGGTCGAAGTCGATCCCTCGAAGCACCTCGTTGTCGCCGAACGATTTTCTGAGACCGCGCACTTGGAGCAGCGGTTCGGCATTGTTGGAGAAGAAGTTACTTTGCGACATTACGTTCCAGCCTCTTCTCGACGCGGTTCTGACCCCATGACAATACGAGACAGATCACCCAGTAGATCACTGCGGCCGTCAAATACAACACCATGAACTTTCGGCTCGGCGCTGCGATCTCCTGCGCCTTTCGAAAGAGTTCCGTAACAAGAATCAACGATGCGAGCGAGGTGTCTTTGACAAGGCTGATGAAGGTGTTCGAAAGCGGCGGCACCGAGACGCGAGCAGCTTGCGGCAGAATCACGCGACGAAGCGTCAATGATCGGCTCATTCCGATCATGTGAGCAGCCTCCCATTGCCCTTTCGGTACCGACAAGATCGCGGCACGAATGACCTCGGCGGCATAACCACCCACATTGAGGGAGAACGCGACGATTGCACTGGGCCACGGATCGATGAGCAATCCGAGTGAGGGCAGTCCGTAGAAGATCACGAAGAGCTGCACGAGCAGCGGTGTACCTCGAATAATCGAGATGTACCCGCGTGCGAATCCCTGCAGCAGGCGATTCTTCGAGATGCGGGCGAGCGCGATGAGCAGCGCGATGACGAGTCCGATGGCGAATGATGCGAGCGCGAGCGGGATCGTGCCTCGGAGTGCTTCCAGCGTCATGGGCCACACGGAGTTCAACGCGAGCTCGAGGTCTGCGTACTCCGGCGGGAGCGTGATGACAAACACGGCGATATTCCCTTTTCAGGTCGATCAAGAATGAAGGACGGCGCCGCGCGATCCAGCGGGCGCCGTCCTTCGTCGGTACAGCCGAGCCTACGGTGCGACGCTCACATCTGCGTCGAAGTATCGCTCAGAGATTTCCTTGAGGGTGCCATCTGCGGTGAGCTCTTCGAGTGCTTCGTTCACGGCCTCGACGAGCGAGTCGCTGCCCTTCACGAAGGTGAAGGCGTTTTCCGAGACCTCTGCGGTTTCGTCAACGATCTTCAGGCCGGTGTCGCCGCCCTCATTGACTTCGTAGTCGTAGAAGGTCAGTGCATCGTTGATCGTCGCGTCGACACGGCCCTGTCGGAGGAGTTCAACGGCCTGCGCCCATCCTTCGACCGCTTCGACCTGCGCGCCGAATTCACGAGCGACGTCGGCCCAGTTGCTGGTCAGTGACTGGGCACTGGAAACACCCTCGAGTTCCTCGAGCGAGGTGATCGGCGAATCTTCGGTCACGATCAGAACGCCGGGGGAGTAGGTGTACGGGGTGCTGAAGTCGTACGACTCTGCGCGGTCTGGATTGATCGAGACCTGGTTCGCGATGACATCGAAGCGTCCGGAGTCGAGACCAGCGAAAATTGCATCCCACTGCGTCTCCTGGAATTCCACCTCGACACCGAGCTTTTCGGCGACCGCGGTGATGATCTCGACGTCGTATCCGGTCAGATCGCCTGTTCCGCCTTCATGGAACGAGAATGGCGCGTACGTTCCCTCGGTGCCGACCACGAGTTTTCCGTCTGCCTGAACCTGTTCGAGGGTGACACCCTCACCCTGCGCGCCCGATTCGGCGGGCTCGGTTCCGCCGCCGGTGCTGCATGCGCTCAACGTCAGTGCTGCGAGAGCAGCCGTTGCGGCGATCGTCAGGATACGTGGTTTTGCCATGTTCAGGAGGTCCTTGCTGTGCGAAGTCAACGTCACGCGGATTGCGCGTGACGGGTGCAACGCTATTGCTTCGGATTTTCTTCCGCCAAGATGTGTGACGCTTCGTGACGTGCTGGTTCTTGCTGTTGCGCAAAGGATTCGATCGTCTCGCGCAGGCTTGCGATCTCCCGCATCATCTGCTGTTCCACCGGGGTTGGATCACGGTGCTCGTCCTTCTGCCGATCGAGCGCTTCGCAAGTCACCGCGATGAAGAGATTGAGAATCACGAACGTCGAAATCACGCCGTACAGCATCATGAACGGCCAGGCGTACGGTACCTGCTCTTGAAGCGGTGCGACCAACTCGCCCCATCCATCGCCATTGAGCAGCCTGAAGAGCGAGATAGACGTCGCACCGAGATCACCGAAGTGTGCCGGGAGCACTGGGCCGAACAGCATCGTGCACGCTACCGCGAACACGTACATGATCATGACCAGAAGCCCGCCGATTGCGCCGATGCCGGGCACTGCCCGGACGAGGGCGCCAACGACGTTCCTCATCGCTGGAACGCTCGACATGAGCCGGAGTACGCGCAAGACGCGCAGGACGCGCAGGATTCCGGTGCCCTGAGACGCCGGGATCAGCGAGATGATCACGATGATGAGGTCGAACCAGCTCCAGCCGTCTTTGAAGAACTCGCGACCATGTGCGAACAATCGCAGCACGATCTCTACGGTGAAGATGGCGACGATGACGACGTTGCACATCGCGAGGAAACTGACGAGCTCTGGATCGAGGTTCGGGGTCGTTTCGACACCAAGAATGACCGCGTTGATGAGGATGAGAGCAATGATCGATCCTTGAAACATCCGATGCTCGACGAACCGGCGTGTCTTCGCTCGCAGCGAGAGGCGCTCGAAGGGTGCTTCCTGAGGCCCTTGCTCTTTGAGTGAAGAACCAGCGTTTTGGCTCGATTGCAGGCGCGAAGTTTCCGATGGCATAGCAGTATCGTGGCAGACCTTCTCTGCGGATTGCCCCCGTAGAATGGGCGGTATGACAACTCTCGCTCAGGTGCACGCTGCCGTCGAAGAGCTGTGGCCCGCCGCAAGCGCGGAAGATTGGGACGAGGTCGGTCTCGTCGTCGGCAACCCTTCGCAGCAGATCGCCAAGATCCTGCTGACCGTCGACGTGACATCCGCCGTCGTTGCAGAGGCGGTAGCGCAACAGGTCGATTTGATCATCGCGCACCACCCGCTGCTGCTTCGGGGGGTATCGAGTATCGCCGAGACGACCCCGAGAGGTCGGATGCTCGTCTCGCTCGCGAGGAACGAGTGCGCACTGCTCACCGCGCACACGAACGCTGACATCGTCGACAGCGGTACCAGCGGCGGTATTGCGCGCTCGCTCGGCCTCGAAAACGTCCTGCCGATCGAGGAGACATTCACTCGCGACGGCAAAGCGCTCGGTCTTGGTCGAGTCGGCTCCTTGCCGAACGCGATCACGCTCGGTGCATTGGCTCGCGCCCTTGCTGCACTCGCACCGGCAACCGCGACCGGAATTCGCGTCGCCGGCGACTACCAGACGATGGTGCAACGCGTCGCATTGTGCGGTGGAGCCGGGGATTCCCTGCTCAACGCCAATGCAGTTCGCGAAGCAGATGTCTACATCACCAGCGATCTGCGCCATCACCCAGCTTCGGACGCCCGAGAAGCGCACTTGGCTGGCGAGGGTCCAGCACTCATCGACATTTCACACTGGGCAAGCGAATGGTTGTGGCTTTCGAGCGCCGCCGAAGAACTCGCCGCCCAACTTCCAGGAGTCTCCGTGCAGGTCAGTGACCTTCGTACCGACCCTTGGGATTTTCTCGTCCAACAGTAGGAGCACCATGGCAATCACCGCCTCACCAGCCGACCAGCGACGCCTGCTGGATCTGCAAAAGCTCGACACGGAGCGCACTCGGTTCGAGCACCGTGCCAAGAACATGCCGCAGTCCGCAGAGATCGCGACACTCGACGCCTCGCTTGCGATTCTCGACCGCACCGTGCTGGAGCGTTTGGGGGCAAAGGATGATCTTGACGCGGAAATCCGACGAATCGAATCCGATGTCGCCACCGTTGAGGCTCGCATTGTTCGGGACCAGTCACGGCTGACTTCAGGGGCGAGTGCAAAGGACGCGCAGGCGCTCGAGCACGAGATCGTTTCCTTGCAGAAACGACGCGGCGACCTCGAAGACATCCAGCTGACCGTGATGGAGCGGGCTGAAGCAGCCACCGAGGCGCTGGAAGCTGTTCGAGCAGAGGCCGCAACTGCACGCGCGCAACGAGAAACGCTTGCTGCGGCTCGAGACGCAGAGCTCGAAGTACTCAAGGCCGATCTCGCTGAGGTTGCTCGTGAACGTGAGACGATCGCGACCACCATTCCTGAAGATTTGCTGAAGCTCTACGATCGTCAGCGCGAACGCTACGGATTCGGCGCGAGCTTGCTCCGTCGGCGCACTTCCGAGGCATCTGGAGTGGAGCTGACCGCGGCGGAACTCGCGGAAATCGCGCGGACTCCGGCCGAAAGCGTCATCCTTTGCCCGGGTTCCTCCGCAATCCTGGTTCGCACCGAAGAGTCTGGGCTGTGAGTCGCCGGCTGATCGTCGAGGCTGACGGCGGGTCCCGAGGAAATCCAGGGCTCGCAGGCTCCGGTTCGATCGTCATCGACGGAAAGACCGGCGAACTGCTCGCCGAAATTGGAACGTTCATCGGCACTGCGACCAACAACCTCGCCGAGTACCGCGGCATGATCGAGGGCGTTCGCGCGGCGCTGGCGATCGACGCTGATGCCGAAATCGACGTCCGCATGGATTCGAAGCTGGTTGTCGAACAGATGAGCGGGCGCTGGAAGATCAAACACCCCTCGATGGCTGACCTCGCTGCGGAAGCCAGGGAGCTGCTCACGGGCGTCTCGGTTTCGTTCACGTGGATCCCTCGCGCGCAGAACGCTCGGGCGGATGCGGTGGCGAACGAAGTGATGGACTCGCGAGAATCCTTCTTCCGTCAAGGCGGATAGAATTGTCACGCGAACTGGTCGGCTAGGCGACCGCGTCACCTGGGAACAGGTGCCGAGGAACGTCCGGGCTCCGCAGAGCAGGGTGGTGGGTAACACCCACCCGGGGTAACCCGCGAGCAAGTGCAACAGAAAGTAGACCGCCGACTGCAAAGTCGGTCAGGGTGAAACGGTGGTGTAAGAGACCACCAGCGGACCGTGTGAGCGGTTCGGCTAGGTAAACCTCGCCCGGAGCAAGATCAGACAGAAGACCATGAGGCTGCTCGTCTCGTCTTCGGGTAGATCGCTAGAGGAGTGCGGCAACGTACTCTCGAGAGAGATGGTCGCCCACGACAGAACCCGGCGTATCGGCTGGCCAGTTCGCCCCGCCCCTCACCGTTCGGAGAGGGGCGTTCTGCGTCACAGGTGCTAGACGCCGACAGCGAGCGCGGCAGCCCCCATGATTCCTGCATTGTTTCGCAGGGTTGCCGGCACGATTGGCGTCTTGAGGTCGAGCAGTGGCAGGAAGTGCTCTGACGACTTCGAGACTCCGCCTCCGACCACGAACAGATCTGGGCTGAAGATGAACTCGAGGTGCGAGTAGTAGCGCTGCAGGCGCGCTGCCCAGTCCTCCCAGGAGAGTTCTTCTCGTTCGCGAACCCGATTCGATGCACGAGTCTCGGCGTCGTGTCCGTCGAGTTCGAGATGCCCGAGCTCGGCGTTCGGGATGAGGACACCGTTGTAGATCAGTGCTCCGCCGATGCCGGTGCCGAGCGTCGTCAGGATCACAAGGCCCTCTGCGTCCTTGGCGGCGCCGTAGTGATCTTCTGCGAACCCAGCGGCGTCCGCGTCGTTCACAAAATGAATCGCCGATCCGAGGCGCTTCGAGAAGAGTTCCTCTGCGTGCAGGCCGATCCAAGACTTCGAGACGTTTGCTGCGCTGAGTGTCACGCCATTGCGCACGATCGCAGGAAAAGTGATGCCGATGGGGGTGTCTGCGGGGGCATCGAGCGCTTGAACCAGTTCGACGACGACGTCCGCGATGGCTTCTGGCTCGCCGCCCTCGGGAGTCGGACGCTTGATGCGATCACTTAGGAGTTCACCTGCGTCAACGTCGACGATTGCCGCTTTGATCCCGGTTCCGCCGATGTCGACTCCGATGGCTGCTCTGCTCATTGGTTTTCCTCTGCTGTGAGTGGTCGGTGGTTCCGTGTTCGAGCGCTTCGCTCACACGGAATTCTATGAGGTGCTGAACGTTACGCGTTGCTGGGCAGAGTCAAGATCTCGGAACCCTGCTCCGTCACGACGAGTGTGTGCTCGAACTGTGCGGTCCAGCTTCGATCGCTTGTGACCGCTGTCCACTTGTCGCTCCACATCTCCCACTCGTGCGTGCCGAGTGTCAGCATCGGTTCGATCGTGAAGACCATGCCCGGCTGCATGACATCGGTGAACTCGTCGGTGTCGTAATGGGGGATGATGAGCCCCGAGTGGAATGATTCGCCGACGCCGTGCCCAGTGAATGAACGCACCACACCGTATCCAAAGCGTCCCGCGTACGCCTCGATCGTTCTCCCGATCACGTTCACTTCACGGCCCGGCATGACCGCCTTGATGCCCCGCATGAGCGCGGTCTTGGTGCGCTCGACCAGCAGCGCGACCTCTTCGCTGGCATCGCCGACAACGAATGTGGCGTTCGTGTCGCCATGGACTCCGTCGAGGAATGCCGTGATATCGATATTGAGGATGTCGCCGTCTTCGAGGATGGTCGTGTCCGGAATCCCGTGACAGATCACTTCGTTGACGCTCGAGCACAAGGATTTGGGGTAGCCGCGATAGCCGAGCGTCGAGGGGTATGCGCCGTGGGAAACCACGTACTCGTGACCAATCGCGTCGAGGCTGTCTGTCGTCACGCCAGGTTTGATCGCTGCTCCGACGGTCTGGAGAGCGTCGGCTGCCAACTGTGAGGCTCGGCGGATGCGTGCAATCGTCTCAGCGTCGTACACATCACCACCGGTGTGCGGTTTTGGCGCAGGTTTTCCAACGTATTCGGGTCGCTTGATCGATGTTGGAACTTGGCGTGGCTTCGAAAGGGGGCCCGGGGTGAGGTGGCCGTCGGTGTCACGTGGCATAGTGAGAATCCTAGTTGGACTGTGTGAGGAGCATTGCGATGGCCGAGTTCTATTACAACAGCACGAGCGGAGCGGTCGAAGAGGGCAAAGTCTCGCCCGCGACCGAACGCGTTGGGCCATTCGCGACCGCTGAGGAGGCTGCTCGCGCACCAGAGGTCATCGAACAGCGTCGCGCGGCGTGGGCTGAAGAAGAAGCCGAGAACGACTGAAGCTCAGCGGAACCGAATTATTGATACTCGTGTTCGGCGGCCGGGTAGGCGCCTGATCGAACCTCTTCACCGAATTCTCGTGCTGCACTCTCGAGCGTCTGTGCGAGTTGTGCGTACTGTTTGACGAATTTCGGCACTCTACCGCCTGTGAGCCCGGCCCAGTCGGTCCAGACCAGGAGTTGGCCGTCGCAGTGCGGGCCGGCCCCGACCGAGAGCGTCGGAATGTCGAGTTCGGCGGTGACGCGCTGTGCGATCCCCGAGGGCACCATCTCAATGACGACTGCAAACGCCCCGGCTGCTTGAACCGCACGGGCGTCTCTCATCAGCTGCTCCTCACCGGACTCGCCACGACCCTGAATGACGTGTCCGCCCAGGCCGTGCTCCGATTGCGGGGTGTAGCCGATGTGCGCCATCACTGGAATTCCCGCGTCAACGATCGCTTGAATTCGGCTCGCGCTGCGTTCCCCTCCTTCGAGTTTCACAGCGTGCGCACCGGACTCCTTCATGAAGCGCAGCGCGGTGTGCAGGGCTTCTTTGTCGTCGACTTCATAGGAGCCGAACGGCATATCGGCGACGACGAGCGCGCGAGTGGCACCGTGAACGACCGCACGTGTCAGTGGAATGAGTTCATCGACCGTAACCGGAAGCGTCGTGTCGTAGCCGAACACCGTGTTGCCCGCAGAGTCGCCGACCAGTAAGAAGTCGATTCCAGCTCGATCGAAGATTCCTGCGGTCAGGACGTCGTACGAGGTGAGCCCAGTGATCTTGACCCCTTCGGCTTTCGCATTTGCGAAGTGCCGGACACGAACTCGTCTTCTGGGTGGCTCGCTCGCGGACGAGGAACCCGAGCTGTACGGTGCCATTTCTTCAGCCATGAGGAAACTCTATTCTTCGCCGCGAATGTGCGATGGTCGATAGGTGATTGGGAGACGGCGATCACGACCGAAGGCCATGCCGGAGATCTTCGGGCCGATCGCGCCCTGGCGTCGTTTCCATTCGGAGCGATCCACGAGCGAGATGATGTGATCCACATCGGCGTCGGAGTATCCGGCGGCGATGATCTCGTCCCGACCTTCTCGCTGCGAGATGATCCGTTCGAGAATTCCGTCGAGCACTGGATACGGCGGGAGTGAATCCTGATCGACCTGCCCGGGCCTGAGTTCGGCGCTCGGTGGTTTTGCAATGGAGTTCTCAGGAATCGGAGGGACCTGTCCGTGACGTTCCGCGTGCGCGTTTCGCCATTCCGCGAGTTCCCAGACGAGCGTCTTCGGAACGTCCTTGATGCAGGCGTATCCGCCAACGGTGTCGCCGTAGATCGTGGAGTATCCGACCGCGACCTCGGTCTTGTTGCCCGTACTCAGAATGAGATGACCGTGCATATTGGAAAGGCCCATCAAGATGACGCCTCGGACTCTTGCCTGGACGTTCTCCGCTGCGAGCCCGGAGAGTTCAAGCTGCGATTCGATTGGTGCAACCAAGTCTGCGATCGCCTGCGTCTCATAGTGCAGGCCGATTCGCTCAGCCAGATCCTCAGCGTCTGAGCGCGAATGATCAGAGGACCACTGGCTCGGCATCGAGACTCCGTACACGTGCTCGGCACCGATCGCATCGGCCGCGATGATCGCGCACACGGCCGAGTCGATTCCGCCGGAAAGACCGAGCGCGACGGTCTTGAAACCGTTCTTCTGCACGTAGTCGCGGAGCCCGAGCACGAGCGCGTTCCAGATTTGCTCGAGATCGTCCGGGGGAGTAGCCACCCCGGTGAGCACGTCGAGGTCGTGCCTCTCGCGCGGTTCGGTATCGATGGTGATCACCGAGACCGAATCCTGGATCTCTTCCAGCGGGCCCGGTGTAATGGCGAGGTCTGTGATGAGCAGCGATTCTGAGAATTGCGGAGCTCGCGCTAGGACGGTTCCGTCTGGATCAACCACGACGCTGTCGCCATCGAAGACGAGGTCGTCTTGGCCGCCAACGATGTTGACATAGGCGACGTAGCTCTTGGTTTCTCGAGCGCGTCGCGCGACGAGCGGGAGCCGCACATCGTCCTTGTCACGTTCGAAGGGCGAAGCGTTGATCGTGAGCAGTACTTCCGCGCCAGCATCGAGTACCCGCGACACTGGGCCTCCCTCACGCCACAGATCCTCGCAAATCACGAGCGCGATATCGACTCCATTGAGTCGGACTACCAGGAGCTCGTCGCCGGGAATGAAGATCCTGTACTCATCGAACACCGAATAGTTCGGCAGGTGGTGCTTCGTGTAGGTGCCGAGGATTGCTCCCCGGTGCAGGACACTCGCACTGTTGGTCGCGATTGCGGTCGGCGCATTCGAGGTGCCGAGCAGGCGAGGCTCGAAGGGGCCGTCCGGGTGTCCGACGACGATCGGCATTTCGCCCATTCCCTCCTCATCGAGGGTCTTCGCAAGTGCGACGAGCTCCGCTCGGCTCGCGGCAAGAAAGTTTGGTCGAGCGGCGAGATCTTCGATGGGATACCCGCTCAACGCCATCTCGCCGACCGCGAAGAGGTCGGCTCCCGCGGCGAACGCTTTACGCGCAGCAGCAAGAGTCTGTGCGCTGTTCCCGCGGAGGTCACCAACGGTTGGATTTGTCTGGCCAAGAGCGAGTCGAATGGACGCCATGCCGATAGCCTAGAGGCGAACACAGGCAGAGAGTTTGCCTGACCGGCGTTTGAGCAAAGAGGTGGCAATGGACAAGCAGCGTGACTTCGTACTTCGGACTATTGAAGAGCGAGGCGTGAAGTTTGTTCGCCTCTGGTTCACCGATGTGCTCGGAACGCTGAAGTCGGTTGCGATCGCGCCAGCGGAAGTCGAGGGGGCGTTCACCGAGGGCCTTGGAATCGACGGTTCCGCGGTTGAGGGCTTGTCACGTTCGTTCGAGGCGGATGTGCTCGCGAAGGCCGACCCCTCGACATTCCAGATCCTGCCCTGGCGAGGAGACGTCGACCCGACGGCTCGCATGTTCTGCGACATTTCGACCCCGGACGGACAACCGGCAGCTGCCGATCCCCGCAACGTTCTGAAGCGAGCGCTTGCGAAGGCCGCCGACCTCGGATTCTCCTTCTACACGCATCCGGAGATCGAGTTCTACCTGCTGAAGCCGGAGAGTGTCGCGAACGGTTCGCCGGAACCGGTCGATACCGCCGGCTACTTCGACAACGTGCCGGGGGTACGGCACATGACTTCCGCCGCTCAAGTGTGCGCATGCTCGAGGACCTCGGGATCTCCGTCGAGTTCAGCCATCATGAATCCGGCCCGGGGCAGAACGAGATCGATCTCCGCTACGCAGACGCATTGACGACAGCGGACAACATCATGACCTTCCGCACCGTGGTCAAAGAGGTCGCGATTGAGGAGGGCGTGTACGCCACCTTCATGCCGAAGCCGTTCGCGAAGCACCCGGGAAGCGGAATGCACACGCACATGTCGCTCTTCCAGGGCGACCAGAATGCCTTCTTCGAAGCGGGTGCGAAGTATCAGCTCTCGAAGATCGGCCGCCAGTTCGTGGCAGGACTGCTCCGGCACGCACCGGAATTCACCGCCATCACGAACCAGTTCGTGAATTCCTACAAGCGTCTCTGGGGCGGCGACGAGGCACCGAGCTGGATCTGCTGGGGTCACAACAACCGATCCGCCCTCGTGCGGGTTCCGTTCTATAAGCCGGGCAAGGGGCAGAGCGCTCGCGTCGAATATCGCGGTATCGACAGCGCAGCAAATCCATACCTCGCGTATGCGCTCATGTTGACGGCCGGGCTGAAGGGCATCGAAGAAGAATACGAGCTCCCAGCAGAGGCTGAAGATGAGGTGTGGTCGCTCACCGATCACGAGCGCAAGGCACTCGGATACACGCCATTGCCAGCAAGCCTCGATCGAGCATTGAGCGTGATGGAAGAATCGGAACTCGTCGCGGAGACGCTCGGCGAACAGGTCTTCAGTTTCGTGCTCCGAAACAAGCGCGAGGATTGGCGACGCTACCGCGCGCAGGTCACCCAGTACGAGCTCGAGGCAAACCTCAGGCTTCTGTGACATGGCTCGGATCGAGTCCGCACGGTCGAAGTTAGTCAGGCTCGGGTTCTTCTCGCCGAGCGAATCGGAGGCCATCGCGCAAGAGGTGGCGGAGATCCTCGGCCCGGAATCGCTCGAAGTCTTCCGGGTCGCGGCTGATCCGGACAGTGCACTCGCGCTGGTCGCGCGGATGCTCCGATCCCGTGATGAAGTCCCTGCGATCTTTCGACGACCGGAATCGTGCAGAGCGCTCGTTCGAGTGCTCGGCGCGTCGCGGGGACTCGGCGAGGTGCTGTTGCAGCATCCCGAGTTTCTGTCGGAAGTTGAAGACGCCAAAACCCTCCCGAGCGGTTCGGAGATCACGGCTGCCTTGCTCAAAGCCGTGGGCGCTACAGACGGCTTTGCAACCGTGGATCGGCCGCTTGCCATTCAACGATTCCGGGCGGAGTATCGACGGCTCCTGATTCGAGTTGCCACCATTGATTTGCACGATGATGAACCGTGGGAAATTCTTCCTCGCGTTGCTCAGGCGCTCTCGGACCTCGCCGACGCGGCGCTCGAAGCGTCACTCGCGATTGCTCGCTCAACAGCGGCCGAGCGGTTTCCTCGTGAGGAAGTCAGCCGCACGAAATTTGCGATCATCGCGATGGGAAAACTCGGCGCTCAAGAGCTGAACTACATCAGCGACGTCGACGTGATCTGGGTGCACGAGGCCGACGAGATCGAAGACAACCGCGCGGGACAGATCGCGACGCTACTCGCAAAGGAGACGTCGCTCGGATGCATGGAGATCTCTCGTGAACCTGCACTGTGGGAGGTCGACGCGAATCTTCGACCGGAGGGCAAAGACGGCGCCCTCACGCGCACCCTCCCTTCGCACTTGGCCTATTACGACCGGTGGGCAAAGTCGTGGGAGTTCCAGGCACTGCTGAAAGCACGAGCCGCAGCTGGAGACGCCTCGCTTGGCAAGAGGTACGAGGAATCCGTTCGATCACTCGTCTGGAAGTCGTCGAGCCGTGACGGTTTTGTGGAGTCCGTGCAGCGCATGCGAGAGCGCGTCACAGAGAACATTGCGAGAGAGTCGGTCGAGCGCCAACTCAAGCTCGGTCCGGGTGGACTTCGCGATATTGAGTTCACGATTCAGCTCCTGCAGCTCGTGCACGGTGCCGCCGATGCGGAGGTCCAGCAGCGCGCAACCCTCGAAGCGTTACCGGCACTCGCTGATCGCGGATACGTCGGGCGCGCTGAGGCGAGCGACTTCGCCGCCGACTACAAAGTGCTCCGAGTGCTCGAGCACCGTGTACAACTCGTGCGAATGCAACGAACGCATCTGATGCCGGTCGACGATGAGGCGCTCCGCGCGCTCGCTCGTTCCAGCCGACTCGCGAGTACGAGCAACGAGCTCCGCGACACCTGGACCAAGGTGAAGCGGCGCGTTCGCACGCTGCACGAGCGTCTCTTCTATCGCCCATTGCTTGCGACCGTTGCCTCTCTGCCGGAAGGCGGCACGCAGCTCACGAGCGAACAAGCGGCGGCGCGATTGAGCGCTTCCGGATTCGTCGATGCGAAGGGTGCCCTCGCACACATCGCGGATCTCACCGCCGGAGTGAGCCGTCGCGCGCAGATTCAGCGGCTGCTCCTCCCGGTGCTCCTCGAATGGCTCGCGGAGGGTCCCGATCCTGACACGGGGCTGCTCGCGTTCCGGCGATTGAGCGCGACGCTCGGCGGCACTCCCTGGTACCTGAGGATGCTGCGAGATTCGGCCCTGGCCGGAGAGCGCCTCATGACCGTGCTCTCCTCGTCGAAGTACGCGTCGAATTTACTCGAAGTGGTCCCGGAATCAGTGCGTTGGCTGGACGACGAGGATGCCATGCGTGGTCGCAGCGCCTCCGCACTCGACGGCGAGGTCGATGCGCTCGTTGCTCGCTCGGCTGGCGACTCGAAAGCCTTCGTCAAGGGTCTTCGAGCGTTTCGGCGCAGAGAAATCCTCCGAGCGTCGCTCGCTAGCGTGCTCATGATCGAGAACGTGTTCGAAACCGGCGCATCGCTCACACAGATCGCCCGCGCAACGCTCCGAGCCGCAGTCCGATTCGAACACTCATCTGCTCGTGATGGATTCGAGTTCGCGATCATCACGATGGGGCGAACCGGCGGGTCTGAAATCGGGTTCGGCAGCGATGTCGACGTCATGTATGTCTGTCGACCGCTCGATGGCGAGAGCAATGCGACCCAAAAGGCGCTGTCGCTCATCGCTCGAATCAACGAGTTGACGGCCGACCCCCGTTTGCCGTTTGTCGTCGATGCCGGGCTTCGCCCCGAAGGCAAGAACGGGCCGATGGTTCGAACCTTGCAGAGCTATGCGGCCTATTACGAACGTTGGTCGCTGACGTGGGAATCTCAGGCCCTGCTTCGAGCCCGCCCGTACGTCGGGGATCAGGCTCTGCTCGATGACTTCGTCGAATTGATTGATCGCTCGAGATACCAGGCAGAGTTCCCTCAGGACGGCATCCGTGAAGTCCGTCGGATCAAGGCGCGTGTCGAGGCGGAACGTCTCCCGCAGGGCACTGACCGCACACGTCACGTCAAGCTCGGTGTCGGCTCGCTCAGCGATGTCGAATGGCTGGTACAGCTGTTCCAACTCGTCTACGCAGCCCGCTATCCCGCATTGCAGACCACCGGCACGGTCGATGCCTTGCATGAGCTCGTCAATGTGGGTCTACTCGAGCCGGACGAATGCGAAACACTCGAGCGGTCGTGGGTGCTTTCCTCACGAATCCGCAACGCGCTCACGCTCGTGGGGGCGCGGACCAGTGATGTGCTTCCGACGGTGAGAGAACCGCTCGAACTCGTTTCACGTTTGCTCGGCCGAGGCCCCGGGCTCGCGACCGAACTCGAGGAGGAGTATCTGCAGGCGACGCGGCTTGCTCGACGCGTCTTCGAAAAGCACTTCTACGACTCCGCTGCAGTGACAGAATCCGAGTAACGCTCAGGCGCTGTTCGTCGGAAAGCCCATGGTGATCTGACTTTCACTCGGTTCTGGCCAGCGAGTACTCACGATCTTTCGTCGGGTGTAGAAATTGAAGCTCTCGGGCCCGTACATGTGTGTGTCGCCGAAGAGCGAATTCTTCCAACCGCCGAAGGAAAACGCTCCGACCGGCACAGGGATCGGCACGTTGATTCCGACCATGCCGACCTCGATGTCATTGCTGAAGCTTCGCGCTGTTTTGCCGTCTCGTGTGAACAGGGCGGTCCCATTGGCGAAGGGGTTCGCATTGATGAGGGCAACCGCGCTCGCATAATCAGGCACATGCACGATTGAGAGCACAGGGCCGAAGATTTCTTCGTCGTACACTCGCATGCCGGGTTGGACGTGATCAACGAGCGACGGTCCGATGAAATACCCGGCCTCGGGCAACTTCGCGGACCGGCCATCAACAACGAGCTCGGCTCCGACTTCTTCAGCGGAATCGAGGAACCCCTGCACACGCCGGAGCGCGTCCGCCGAGATCAATGGGCCCATGTCGCTTTCGGTGTCACTGCCCTTGCCGATACGGAGGGAACGTGCTCGTTCGGCGACGAGCGGGATGAGCTGCTCGCCGATGCCGCCGACGACGACGAGCACGGAAATCGCCATACAGCGCTCTCCGGCCGAGCCGAACGCTGCAGACACCGCTGCATCGGCCGCCATACCCAGATCAGCATCAGGCATCACGATCATGTGGTTCTTGGCGCCGCCGAGCGCTTGAACCCGCTTGCCGTGTGCCGCTGCGTTCGCATAGATGGACTTCGCAACCGGGGTCGATCCGACGAATGAGATCGCAGCGACATCCGGATGCTCGATCAGCGCGTCGACAGCGGTTTTATCGCCATGAACGACGTTCAAAACACCAGCGGGCAGTCCAGCCTCCTCGAAGGCGTCGACCAGCCACAGCGCCGCCGAGGGGTCGCGCTCTGAGGGTTTCAGAATGACTGCGTTGCCGGCAGCGAGCGCCGTGGTGACCATCCAGAGCGGCACCATCGCCGGGAAATTGAACGGCGTGACGCACGCGACGACGCCGAGCGCTTGCCGGAGCTGGTGCACGTCGATCCCGGTCGACACCTGGCTCGCGAAGTCACCTTTCAAGTGATGCATCAGTCCAGCGCAGAATTCCACGTTCTCGATTCCGCGCGTGACCTCACCGAGCGCGTCGTCGATGGTCTTCCCGTGTTCGCGCGAGATCACGGTCGCCAGCTCGGTCGCGCGGCTCGTGAGAATTTCGCGCAGGTGGAAGAACACGGCCGAGCGCTTGGCGAGTCCGGTTCGAGCCCAGTCGCGTTGTGCGTTCGAGGCGATCTGCACCGCGGAGGCGATCTGCACGGCATCGGCGAGGGCGACTTCTGCCTGCACAGTGCCGAGGCTCGGGTCGAAGACGGGGCTCGTCGCAGCCGCTTCCTGTACTCGTTTTCCGCCGATGTGGTGTGGTATCCGGTTCGCTTGCGCCATCGCTCGTTGCCTTCCATTCGGGGCGGCCACACTGCCGCACCCTCATGCTACTGAGAACCGATCAGGCGTTGCACGGTGCAATTTCTTCGACCCAGCGGGCAAGAAGAAGGGGCCGCATCCCCCAAGAGATGCGGCCCCAGTCGTTGATCCGAGTTCGTGATTCGGCTTAGACGCCGTAGTAAAGCTCGAACTCGAACGGGTGTGGGCGCTGTGCCATTGGCAGGATCTCGTTTTCACGCTTGTAGGCGATCCAGTTCGAGATGAGGTCCGGCGTGAAGACGCCACCCTCGAGCAGGAACTCGTGATCGGCTTCGAGAGCGTCGAGCGCGCCGTCGAGCGAACCAGGAACCTGTGGGATGCCCTTTGCTTCCTCTGGTGGCAGCTCGTAAAGGTCCTTGTCAACCGGCTCGTGCGGCTCGATACGGTTCTTGATGCCGTCGAGTCCAGCCATGAGCTGTGCAGCGAATGCGAGGTACGGGTTTCCAGAAGCGTCTGGCGCACGGAACTCGACGCGCTTGGCCTTCGGGTTCGTGCCAGTGATCGGGATACGGATCGCCGCAGAGCGGTTTCCAGCCGAGTACACCAGGTTGACGGGAGCCTCGAAGCCCTTGACGAGGCGGCGGTAGGAGTTGATCGTCGGGTTGGTGAACGCGAGCACCGCTGGAGCGTGCTTGAGGAGTCCACCGATGTACCAACGAGCGACATCGCTCAGTCCGCCGTAGCCGTTCTCGTCATAGAAGAGCGGTTCGCCGTCGTTCCAGAGCGACTGGTGCGTGTGCATACCCGAACCATTGTCACCGAAGAGCGGCTTCGGCATGAAGGTTGCGGTCATGCCCCATTCGTCGGCGGTGTTCTTGACGATGTACTTGAACTTCAAGATGTCGTCGGCCGCGTTCACCATCGTGTTGAAACGGTAGTTGATCTCAGCCTGGCCGCCGGTGCCGACTTCGTGGTGCGAGCGTTCGAGGATGAGGCCGGCGTCGCTGAGCTTCAGGCAGATTTCGTCGCGGAGGTCAGCCTGCTTGTCGACCGGGGAGACAGGGAAGTAGCCACCCTTGTACGGCGTCTTGTTTCCGAGGTTTCCGCCTTCTTCGTCGCGGCCCGTGTTCCAGGAGCCCTCGAGCGAGTCGACAGAATAGAAGCTCGTGTTCTGCTTCACGTCGTAACGAACCTCGTCGAAGAGGTAGAACTCTGCTTCGGGTGCGAAGAACGCAGTGTCGGCGATTCCAGTCGAGGCGAGGAACTGCTCGGCCTTCTTCGCAACCTGACGGGGGTCACGGTGGTAGATCTCACCCGTGCGCGGGTTGTAAATGTCGAACACCATGATGAGCGTCCGCGCCGTACGGAACGGGTCGATGTACGCCGTGGTGACGTCTGGAATCAGCTGCAGGTCTGATTCGTTGATCGTTGCAAACCCGCGAATCGAGGAGCCGTCAAAGAGTTGACCAACGGTGAAGAATTCTTCATCGACTGTCGACGCTGGAATGTTGAAGTGCTGCTGCACTCCGGGGAGATCCGTGAAACGGATGTCGAGGAAGGCGACCTCGGTGTCTTTAATGAACGCGAGAACCTCGCTGGAATCCTTGAACATTTTGCTCCTGGGGTTGGGGGATTCTTGGGGGAATGGGGCCGTGGCCCTCCCTCAAGCCTAGGAGATGGCTATTGCTCTGGAGTGTCTCGAATGTTTCGTTGGCGTTACACGAGAGACGAATTCAAGGAAATCTGGTGCTCAGCGCGGCTTGCCTGCGCGAAGTTTCGTGGGATCGACTCCCTTTGGAATTGGCACGGCCATTCCTCCGAGCGAGGTGAGGCGGTTGGAAACCGCTGCAACCTCTGGGCGTGTCAACGTCTTCTTGAACTTCTTCATCGACTTCGTGAGGTTCGCGAGGCGGATGGCTTCTTCGTCCGGTCCTACCCAGATGATGTGAATCGGAACGTTCGGAACGATTCGCTTTACCTTGCGCTGTTCGTCGGTGACGAGCTTCGTCACGCGCGACTTCGGGCCTTCACCGATCAAGATGACGCCCGCACGACCGACTGCACGGTAAACCGCATCGCGGGTCTTTCCGCTGACCGCGACCGGCATTTCGCTGGTCTGCCATGAGCCGCGAAGTCCGTCTTTCAGGATCGCTCCGACGGCCCCCTGACGACCTTCGATTTGACGGTAAGCGACCTTTTCAGCGCGTCGGGTCAGGATCGAGAGAGCGACCATGAGACCGACGAGCACGCCGGAGATCACCCAGAGAATCGTGAAGAGAATATCGGCGCCCGAGACGAAAATCGCGAGCAAAACCGCGATCACGATGGGCAGCAGGAAGCCGCCAATCATCAACCAGAGTGCTGCCGGGTCTTCCTTCCGAGTCATCTGGAAGACCTGCCAAGTCGTCTTCAAACGACCGGGACCTTTATTCTTCTTCTCTTTCCGCGCCATGGTCAATATCGTACCGGTTCCGGGAACCCGGTTTGGTCGGATCGGTCGGCGACTCCACACCCTAGGGAGGCTCCACAGGACGCGTGTCCTCGGTCGTTGTGTTCGAGGATCATCGGATGCTTCGGCCATGACGCAGCAAACATTCCCTCGAACACTCGTGGCGCGGCGCGATCCGGTTCGTGCAGAAGAACGGATCGCGGGGTATCGGATTCTACGGTGGCGATCGACTTCGACCGCGGTGGTCGAGGTGAACGGTGAACCTGCAGAACTACAGCTCTATACCGCTCGAAGTTTCAGCGAGGGTCAAGCGCCGAGTGCGGGAGCAGGGAACGATGGGCAGGATCGCGATCTCGGCCTCACACTGCCCGAAGACGACCTGCTCGAACTCGATCACCGCCTTCATTCCATGTCCATGCTCACCACTCGCCACGTTCGAGCGGTCATCGATTGTGCTCGGGTGCACGCTGGCGTCGTCGTCGTTGTTCGCGGCGGTACGGCGTTGAGCGAGTGGCTCACACCGCATCATTCGCTCCGGCTCGGCGAACTCATCACGATTCTCGCGCCAATTACCGCGACCCTTTCGAGAGCGCACAATGTGGGGATCGCGGGAATTGCGCTGACAATCGGCGACATCACGATCGATGCTGAGGGAGCGCCAATGCTCAGTTTTCGAGGTGCTCGGCAACGTACCGAGCGAAGTACACCCGCCTGGCGAGCGAGCAATACCTGGGTGCATGCCGATCGTCGAGCGATGCTCGCTCTCGCGGAGCAACTGTTTGAATGCACGCTCAGCGCGGACACCGCTGAGGCGAAGGCTCGATTCTTTGCGAATGTCGTCGATGATTCTGTCCCCATCGACCGTTTTGAGTCGTTCCTGCTCGAACTCGGCGACGCGCTGCCCCTGTCGAGTGCGCCTACTCCGGCAACACCAAAGATTCCCAACACTCGCAGAAGCCGACGAATCTCAAGCATCGCGGCTGAGGAGTCCCGACATGAAGTCGCGAGGAGGTCGTTTGGCTGGCTACGACCGGTTCCATCATTCCCGCCAGCAAAAGAGGTGGCGAGTGCCTTGCTCTTCGAATTACGCCGAGTGCGCCGACCGGTCTGGCTGCTCGCCGCAAGCGCTGCTGTGAGCGCCGCGTGCGTTGCGGTTGTCCTTCCCGCGATCTCGTGAAGCTTTCGCGATCAACAGAAAAAGGGCCCCGGCCAAAAACCGGGACCCTTTTTCAACGAGAGTTTGCTACAGACCGAGGTCGCCTTCGAACGCGCCGCCTTCGAGGCGCTCCTTGACCTGGCCGAGGTAGCGAGCAGCGTCCGCACCGTCGATGATCCGGTGGTCGTAGCTCAGAGCGAGGTAGACCATGGAACGAACAGCGATCGCGTCAACGCCACCGGCCGAGACCACTACGGGCTTCTTCTGCACGACACCAACACCAAGGATCGCGAGCTGCGGAAGGAAGACGATCGGGGTGTCGAAGAGTGCACCACGCGAACCCGTGTTCGTCAGGGTGAACGTTCCACCGGAAAGCTCGTCGGGGCCGAGCTTGTTGTCGCGTGCACGGTTCGCGAGATCTGCGATCTGCTCTGCGTATCCACGGATGTCCAGTTCGCCTGCGCCCTTGACCACTGGAGTCAGGAGGCCACGCGGAGCGTCAACGGCGATCGAGAGGTTCTCGGTTTCTGGGTACGTGATCTTGTCGTCCTCGACGGTCGCATTCAGACGTGGGTACGTCTTCAGCGCCTCGACGGCGGCAAGCGCGAAGAACGGCAGGAAGCTGAGCTTCTGGCCGGTCTTTTCGAGGAACTCGTCCTTGACGCGGGTGCGCAGTTCAGCGATCTTCGTGACATCGACCTCAACCACGGTCGTGAGCTGTGCAGTTGCCTGCATCGACTCGACTGCGCGCTTCGCGATCACCTTGCGGAGACGCGAGAGTGGCTCGGTCGTTCCGCGAAGTTCCGAAACCTCGACGGTCGGCTTCGATGCTGCCGTCGAACCCGCACTCGACTTCGGAGCGGATTCTGCAGCTGCGAGTACGTCTTCCTTACGGATACGCCCACCGACACCGGTGCCCGAGATCGAGGCGAGATCAACGCCGCGCTCGTTCGCGAGCTTGCGAACGATTGGCGTCACGTAGACCGGGCCGTCCGACGAGCGCGGAGCAGACGGGGCAGCGGGTGCCGAGGGTGCCTTCGGTGCTGAGGCTGCCGGAGCCGGAGCAGGAGCAGCAGCTGGTGCGGCCTCTTCGTCCTTCGCCTCTGCGGTTTCGTCAGCGGCAGGTGCGTCCTTTGCGGGCTCTTCCTGTTCCGGGGATGGCTCCTCCTGAACGGGAGCGTCGGCAGCTGGTGCGTCGTCGCTCGGCGCCTCGGTCTCCTGCGATTCGGCAGCCGGAGCTGCTTCTTCGCTCTCGTCTGCATCGCTGTCGCCACCGCTTGCACCGCTGCCATCTCCGACGCGCGCAAGCACTGTCCCAACCTCGATGGTCTCGTCTTCCTGAACGAGAATCTCTTCGAGGACACCCTCAAATGGCGAGGGAACTTCTGTGTCGACCTTGTCGGTCGAGACTTCGACGATTGGTTCGTCGACCGCGACCGTGTCACCAACCTGCTTCAGCCAGCGTGTGACGGTACCTTCCGTGACGCTTTCACCCAGCGCCGGGAGTGTGATTTCACTCATGTGTCGTTCCTAACGATCTCTAAGGGGTGTGGAGCGGCTTGCCGGCGAGCTTCAGGAACGCCTCACCAAGTGCTTCGTTTTGAGTTGGGTGCGCGTGGACCAGGGGCGCGATGTCGTCAGGGTGTGCTTCCCACCCGACGATGAGCTGTGCTTCACCGATCAGTTCGCCAACGCGAGCACCGATCATGTGGACACCGACAACGGGGCCGTCCTTGACTCGAACTGCCTTGACCGAACCAGCGGTACCGAGGATGCTCGATTTGCCGTTTCCAGCGAGGTTGTACTCGAACGCCTCGATCTGATCCTCACCGAAGTGCTCTTTGGCCTTCAGTTCGCTGTAACCAACCGACGCGACCTCTGGGTCGCAGTAGGTGATCTTCGGGATGTTGATGTCCGGGATGACCTGGGGCTCGAGGCCTGCGATCTCCTCAGCGATAAAGATGCCGTGCTGGAAGCTGCGGTGGGCGAGCTGGAGCCCTGGAGTGATGTCGCCGATCGCGTACACGCCTGGAACGTTCGTGTGGAGGCGCTCGTTGACGAGCACGAATCCACGGTCCATCTCGATACCGGCGTCCTCGAAACCGAGGTCTGCGGTCGAGGGGCCGCGGCCGACTGCAACGAGCAGCAGATCGGCGTCAATGGTTTCTCCACCTTCGAGGGTGACCTGTACACCTTCGTCGCTCTGCGTCACGCCCTGGAAACGGACGCCGAGCTTGAACTCGATGCCGCGCTTCTTGTATGCGCGCTCAAGCTGCTTCGAGACGCTCTCTTCTTCGTTCGGAACCAGGTGCGGTAGGCCCTCGATGATCGTGACCTCGGCGCCGAAAGACTTCCAAACGCTTGCGAACTCAACTCCGATGACACCGCCACCGAGCACTGCGACACGACGTGGAATCCAGTCGAGTTGCAGGGCCTGCTCGCTCGTGATGACACGGCCCTCGATCGTCAGACCTGGAAGCGTGCGCGAGTACGAACCGGTCGCGAGCACGATGTTCTTTCCGGTGATGGTGTCGTCGCCCACCTGAACGGTCGTCGGCGAAGTCAGTTTTCCTTCGCCGGCGATGACGGTGATGCCCTTCGACTTCACGAGGCCCTGGAGGCCCTTGTACTTGCCATCGACGAGCTTCGAGCGGAATTCGTTGACCGCTTCGATGTCGACGCCGTGCAGGTCTGCGTGCACTCCGTACTTCGCTGCTTCGCGCGTCACGTCAGCAACCTCTGCTGAGTGCAGCATTGCCTTAGTCGGGATGCAGCCTCGGTGGAGGCAGGTGCCGCCGAGCTTGTCTTTCTCGATGAGAGCGACGCTCTGTCCGAGCTGGGTCGCGCGCAGGGCGGCTGCGTAGCCACCGCTGCCGCCACCAAGGACGACGAGGTCGAAGTTCTGGTCTGTCACGCAGATGCTCCTTGTAGTCGGAATCGGCTGCTGCACTTGGCGACGCAGCCGGGCATGGCGGGGATATTCCGCAAGATAATCCTAACGCCCTTCAGATTCAGATGCTTGCGGTTCCTCCGAGAACGAACGGATTGTCTCGATCAGGCCCCGAACGACGACGCCCGTGCCTCCTCGAGGAGTGAAACCCCATGCTGAGCCATTGTTGGTGGAGGGTCCCGCGATGTCGATGTGTGCCCAGGGGAGTGGCTGGCCGTTGGCGTCGTTTCCGATGAACTCGCGCAGGAAGACCGAGGCGAGCAACATTCCTGCTGCCGTGTTCCCGATCTTCGCGTTCGCGATGTCCGCAACTGGTGAATCGAGCAATGGTCGGAGCTCGTCGGGCGTCGGCATCGGCCAGAGTGATTCGCCAACCGCACGGCCGTCGGTCAGAACCCGTTGGATCAGCTGCTCGTTGTTGCCCATGACTCCTGAGTAGCGGTCGCCGAGAGCGACGCGCTGGGCGCCGGTCAGGGTTGCGACGTCGATGATCGCGTCGGGCTTCGCCTCGGCTGCGAGCACGAGACCGTCGGCGAGAACGAGGCGCCCCTCAGCGTCGGTGTTCGTCACCTCGACGGTTTTTCCTCCGCGGATGGTGATGACGTCATCGGGACGAGTTGCCGTCCCGGAGGGCATGTTCTCGGCCAGACAGAGGTGAGCACTGACCTTGACCGGAAGGTTCAGCGATGCCGCAGCGATCGTGACAGCGAGCACTGAGGCCGCTCCTGTCATGTCGAACTTCATGTGCTGCATCGAAGCTGCAGGCTTCAAGGAGAGTCCACCCGTATCGAAGGTGATCCCCTTTCCGACGAGCGCGACGTGTCGTGACGCTCCTTCGGGTGCCCATTCGACGATGACGTGCCGGGGTCCGCGCGACGAGCCCTGGCCGACGGCAAGGTGCCCGCCCATCTGTTCTGCCTTCAAACCGGCGATGTCGAGGACTGTGACCGACAACCCTGCTGCTTCGCCCTGCTCGACCGCGATCTCGGCAAAGCGTTCGGGGGAGAGGTCGTTCGGGGGTGTGTTCGCAAGGTCACGGGTCAGGAAGACCGCGGCAATGTGCGCATTAGCCGACGAGATCAGCTCGTCATCATGCGCGCCCCGAACGGTGATCGTGCCTGCCAAACGCGATTCCGGCGACTCCTGCTTGTAGGCACTGAAGGAGTACGAACCGAGTCCCGCGCCAACCAGGATCGCGCTCAACGACTCGGCGTCGTGCACGCCGTCGCCAAGGAGATCGAATGCGATGTGTCCGAGTCCGGAAAGCGTGCGCACGGCTGTGCCCGCTGCCGTGCGGAGTGCTGCAGGCGTGACCGAGGAGCCAAGTCCGAGCAGTGCAATCGCGTTGCCTTCGTGCTCGGCCCGAACGACCTGGTCCGCGGCGCCGGTTACGCCGAGGGCGAGCAACTTCTCAACGGGAAAGCCCGCGGCAACCGGACCGTCTTTGGTCTTGGTCACGGCGTAGACAGTGATGTCTGCCTTCGAATCGGCGAGGTTGGAACTGAGATTCAGAGTCGGAATAGTCACGGGACACCACGATACCCGCCCGCTCCAGGTGCCGCAGGGCGTCCGACACCATCACGAACCTCGATACGCTTGCAGCTATGCGAGACCCACTCGAACTTGTGAGCATTCAGTACGATGCGAACCCCGAAAAGGGGTTGCCGCTGGTAATCGCCTTGCACGGGTTCGCCGATGCTGCCGGGGTGACGCAGAGCTTCGGTGATTCGCTGCGTGCCAATGATTCATCCGATGTCGTGGCTCGTTTCGATACCGACGAGTTGATCGATATGCGCTCGCGTCGGCCGACGGTGCTGTTCGTCGAGGACCACGTCGAGTCGATCCAGCGCCATGAACTGAACGTCGAACGTCGCGTCGATGATCTCGGCCGCCCGTTTCTGCTGCTCGCGGGTCCGGAGCCTGATTATCAATGGGACCGATTCACCGCCGCGGTCGTCGAAGTCGCCGAGCGGTTCCAAGTGGGCCAGACGATCATTTTCGACGCGATTCCGATGCCGGTTCCGCACACGCGTCCGGTCGGCGTGACCGTTTCGGGCACCCGGAAGGATCTGGTGGAGGCTTATTCGGTGTGGAAACCCACATCGACAGTTCCTGCTGCCGCACTGCATTTTCTCGAAGACGGACTCATTCGAAGCGGGGCCTCGGTCGCGACATTCATCGTGCTCGTCCCGCACTACCTGGGCGATTCGGGTGGAGCAGCACCGACAATCGCCGCGCTCGAGAATTTGACGAATGCAACCGGTCTCGTCTTTCCGACCGAAGAGCTGCGGGAGCAACAGCGCGAATTCCAACAGCTCGTTGCAGAGCAGCTCGACACGAACGAGGAACTCCGCACTCTCCTCGACAATCTCGAGTCGCGCTATGACGCGTACATGGCCGATTCGAAAGTGCGGTCGCCGCTCGTCGACGAGGACGGCGGGATTCCGAGTGCAGATGAACTCGCGGCAGAACTCGAGCGTTTCTTGCGCCGTGATCGAGGAGATCGCGGCGAGCGATGACATCGCTGTCCCGGCAACGCAACGAAGGGCGATCGGCGTCTTCCAGTGAATAGCAAGCGTTCGTGGCTGGTATGGGCATTGGCGTGCCTTGCGTATATCGTCGCGGTGCTGCACCGTTCGTCCCTCTCCGTTGCTGGCCCGGAGGCTTCCGCACGGTTCGATATCAGTGCGACGGCACTCTCGTCGCTCGCCGTTGCGCAACTGATTGTCTATGCGGCATTGCAGATTCCCGTTGGAGTGCTGCTGGATCGATTTGGTCCGAAGGCGCTCATCGTCGCCGGATCGCTTCTTCTGGGAATTGGCCAGACGATTCTCGCGTTCTCGCCGGAACTCTGGCAGGCCGTCGGTGCTCGGATGCTGGTCGGAGCAGGGGATGCCTGCACGTTCATCTCGGTCATCCGTTTGCTCAGTGCCTGGTTCCGCGGGCCGATCCTGCCGCAGATTTCACAGTGGACCGGCAACATCGGCCAGATGGGTCAGCTCCTCTCCTTCGTGCCGTTCGCTGCGCTGCTTGCGCAAGTCGGATGGACGTGGGCCTTCAGCACGATTGCGATCGCGAGCGTTGGCGTTTTCATCGTGTGCCTGTTCTTCCTCGCGGATGCGCCGCGAGGCGTTGTGAGCACGAGAACCGACACGATCATGCTCCCGGCGTCCTGGTGGGTGAAACTGCGAGAGAGTCTTCGCCAACCCGGGACGCAACTCGGGTTCTGGTCTCATTTCGTGACGCAGTCGCCTGGGACTGTCTTCACGTTGTTGTGGGGTTATCCCTTCCTCACTGGCGCACTCGGGTGGTCCTCTCCGTTCGCAGGAGCACTGATATCCACAGTCGTTGTCACGGGGATCGTCTCCGGACCGCTCCTCGGGCTCGCGACTGCGAGATACCCGCTTCGCCGTTCCAACATCGTGATTGCCATCGTCGCCGTGATGTTTGCTGCGATCCTTGCCGTTGTGCTCTGGCCCGGTCAGCCCCCGACGGCGATCGTTGTGATCATGCTGGTCGCCATCGGGATCGGAGGACCGGGGTCGTTGATCGGGTTTGATTTCGCGCGGACCTTCAACCCAGTCCGTTCCCTCGGAAGTGCGAACGGGTTCGTGAACAGTGGAGGATTCCTCGCGAGTTTCGTGATGATGGGGGTCATTGGCGTGATGCTCGATGCCGTCCACCGGATGAACCTTGAACGGGGCATTGACGCTGGGCTCTACTCGATGACAGGGTTCCGGTTCGCGTTCGCATTCGAACTCGTGATCCTGCTGTTCGGAACGATCATGCTCATCGTGACCCGGCGACGCACGAGAACGCGCATGCGTCTGGACGACGGTATTACGGTGGCGCCCCTGTGGATAGCGCTGTCGAGAAGGTTACGACGGAACAGCGACGAATAGGAACGAAGAAGATGAGGTCGGGCCGCGGCGGGCGTGCCCGAGCTAACGACAGCCGAACGGCGTATTCGTCGATGCAGAGGAACAAACGGTGCCGCTTCGCGGTTTGCTCTCTTCAGGAATGCAAATCTTCGAATTCCCTGCATATGAATCCGAGAGCGTGCCCTCGATTCATAGAAATTGGGAGATCCATTCTATAATGGAAGGACGACCCGGTCGATCCTTTGCAGGACTTGACATGGGTCGTCATACTGCCCGCAATCACCTGCGGGCCCTGGGGAGGCATCATGGCGACACGCGCAACGAAGACAGCGAGCGAAAAAGCTCTTGCAGCGAAGGCCGAGAAGCCCGCAGCAGCAACTGCGGCGGCGACGAAAGAAACGAAGGCAAAGATTACGAAGGCAACTCCCGCCGCGAAAGCGCCGGCGGCGAAAAAGACGACTGCTGCAACTCCAGCAGCGAAGGCACCTGCCAAGAAGGCTGCTACGAAGAAGGCTCCTGCCACGAAGGCAGCAGCCGCGAAGGCTCTCGCAGCAGAGGAGGCCACCACTTCGGTCGCCGCAACCACTCCTGCTGCAGCTCCAAAGCGTCGTGGGCGTGCAAAGGCGGCGCCCGAGGTGCTCGAAGCTGACACCGAGGTCGTCGAGGAAGAAACCGCTGAGCCGGAAGAGCCGAGCGAAGAAGTGCAGAAGCTTCCTTCTGGCGCTCTCGTGCTCTCGAGCACTGATGACGATGAAGTTCCGGTGTACTCGACGACGATCACGGGTGCGACCGCAGACCCGGTCAAGGACTATCTGAAGCAGATCGGTAAAGTCGCTCTTCTGAATGCAGCAGAAGAGGTCGAACTTGCTATGCGTATCGAGGCAGGCCTGTTCGCCGAGGACAAACTTGCGAACAGTGATGACCTTCCGAAGAAGTTGTTGCGCGAACTGCGGGCCATCGCACGTGACGGTCAGCGTGCGAAGAGCCACCTCCTGGGCGCCAACCTGCGTCTGGTCGTGAGCCTCGCGAAGCGCTACACGGGCCGAGGAATGCAGTTCCTCGACCTCATTCAAGAAGGAAACCTCGGTCTCATTCGCGCAGTCGAGAAGTTCGACTACACGAAGGGCTTCAAGTTCTCTACGTACGCGACCTGGTGGATCCGCCAGGCAATCACTCGTGCGATGGCGGACCAGGCGCGCACGATTCGTATTCCTGTGCACATGGTCGAGGTCATCAACAAGCTCGCTCGTGTGCAGCGGCAAATGCTGCAGGATCTCGGTCGTGAACCGACGCCGGAAGAGCTTGCCCGCGAGCTTGATATGACGCCTGAGAAGGTCGTCGAGGTGCAGAAGTATGGGCGTGAGCCGATTTCGCTCCACACCCCATTGGGCGAGGACGGCGACAGCGAATTCGGTGACCTCATCGAAGACACCGAAGCAGTTGTTCCTGCGGACGCAGTTGGCTTCACAATGTTGCAGCGTCAGCTTGAGTCACTGCTCGACTCGCTCTCAGAGCGTGAGGCTGGTGTGATCAAGATGCGCTTCGGCCTTGGCGACGGCATGCCGAAGACGCTCGACCAGATCGGCGACACCTTCGGCGTAACTCGCGAACGGATCCGTCAGATCGAATCGAAGACGATGGCGAAGCTTCGCCACCCTTCACGGTCGCAGGCACTTCGCGACTACCTCGAATAAATCGTCAAACACGAAAAAGCGGGCGATCACCGAAAGGTGATCGCCCGCTTTTCGTTGAATCGCTGAACGTTTCGTCCAGTGGATTCAACCGAAAGCCTTAACGCTCGTTGAGCTTCTCTGACTCGTCGTGCCACACGTCAGCCAGTGCCTCAAGGCCCGGCTTGTGCTTCGCAGCGTGGTGTGCGCAGAAGAGTAGTTCGCCACTCGACATCGTGACTCGTACATACGCCTGTGCGCCGCAGCTGTCGCAACGGTCAAGTCCGCTGAGTGCCCTCGTTGCGTCGTGCTCAAGGGTTTGTGTCTCGGTCATCACGGCCTCCTTCTGCTCTTGATAGATCTATCGTTGCATGCTCTGCCTTGGATTGCAGGTTACGCCCGGAATCGTTCGCCCGAGGCGTAGGCCTCAGAGTGTCATCGTGATTCTCATGCGCCCGTTGCTTAGGCTTAGCGGAGCATTGTCTACATGAAGGGAAACCCGTGGCGGCGTCCGACTATTCCGCAAGACACCTCTCTGTTCTAGAAGGGCTCGAAGCGGTACGGAAACGCCCTGGAATGTACATCGGCTCGAACGATTCTCGTGGCCTGATGCATTGCCTCTGGGAGATTATCGACAACTCGGTGGACGAGGCACTGGCAGGTCACGGCGACACGATCACGGTGGTGCTCCATGACGACGGCAGTGTCGAAGTTCGTGACTTGGCGCGCGGCGTGCCGATCGACATCGAGCCAAAGTCTGGCCTCACGGGTGTCGAGGTGGTCTACACGAAACTGCACGCTGGCGGAAAATTCGGTGGGAGCGCCTACGGCTCGGCGGGCGGCCTGCACGGTGTCGGCGCCTCGGTGGTCAATGCGCTCTCCGCTCGACTCGACGTCGAAGTCGATCGAGACGGCGCAACGTGGGCAATGAGCTTCCGAAGAGGGGAGCCGGGCAACTTCGACGACGTCAGCGAACCGAGTGCGGACGCGCCGTTCACGCCGTTTGAAAAATCATCCGCGTTGAAGAAGCTCGGGCGAGTGAAAAAGGGTGTCACCGGCACTCGTGTTCGGTACTGGGCCGACCCGCAGATCTTCACGAAGGACGCTGACTTCCAGTTCGAGGAGCTCGTCAAGCGCGCGCGCCAAACTGCGTTTCTCGTTCCTGGTCTCGGAATTGAGATCATCGATGAACGGGGTGAAGAGACCACGAGCGAAATCCTTCGATATGAAGGCGGGATCGGAGAGTTCGTCGAATTCCTGGCGCCCGACCCATCAGTTACCGATGTGTGGCGTCTCCAAGGCGAAGGCAAGTACACCGAAACCGTGCCTGTCCTCGATGACAGCGGCCACATGGTCTCGAAGGAGCTCGCGAGAACCTGTCAGGTTGACGTTGCGCTGCGCTGGGGCACGGGGTACGACACCATCGCTCAGTCGTTTGTGAACATCATCGCGACGCCGAAGGGCGGTACCCACACCACTGGTTTCGAATCCGCGCTCCTGAAGGTCATTCGTGAGCAGGTCGCCGCGAATGCGCGTCGGTTGAAAGCGGGAACCGACAAAGTCGAGAAGGACGACGTGCTGGCGGGACTGACCGCGGTGGTGACCGTGCGCATTCCAGAGCCGCAGTTTGAGGGGCAGACCAAGGAAGTGCTTGGCACTCCTGCGGCGCGTCAAATCGTTGCCAATGTTGTGCAAAAGGAACTCGCGTTGCGCTTCGCCTCGTCGAAGCGGGAAGACAAAGCGCAAAGCGGCGTCGTGCTGGAGAAAGTCGTCAGCGAGATGAAGGCGCGACTCTCGGCTCGGAGCTTGAAGGAGACGCAGCGCAGGAAGTCCGCACTGGAGAGCTCATCGCTCCCCACAAAGCTCGCAGACTGCCGATCGAATGATCCGAACAACACCGAACTGTTCATCGTCGAGGGAGACTCGGCGCTCGGTACGGCGAAGCCTGCTCGTGATAGCGAATACCAGGCGATCCTCCCGATTCGCGGCAAGATCCTGAACGTGCAGAAGGCGTCGCTCGCCGACATGTTGCAGAACGCCGAATGTGCCGCGATTCTCCAGGTCATCGGCGCTGGCAGCGGCCGCTCGTTCGACCTCGATGCGGCTCGATACGGGAAAGTCATCATCCTGTCGGACGCCGATGTCGACGGTGCGCACATCCGTACACTCCTTTTGACACTCTTCCATCGCTACATGCGTCCACTGCTCGAAGCCGGTCGTGTCTACGCTGCAGTGCCGCCATTGCACCGCGTCGTCGTCATGAACCCGGGATCGAAACCGAATGACGTGATCTACACCTATAGCGACGCAGAGTTGCATGAACTGCTCACGAAACTGAAGCGTCAGAACAAGCGCTGGCAGGAGCCGCCGCAGCGGTACAAGGGTCTCGGCGAAATGGACGTGGACCAGCTTGCAGAGACAACGATGGATCGCTCGAAGCGGACGCTTCGACGAGTCAACGTTCGAGACGCCGAAGCCGCTGCATCACTGTTCGAACTGCTCATGGGCTCTGAAGTTGCTCCGCGCAAGGAGTTCATCGTGCAGGGCCAGGGTCTCGACCGGGAACGCATCGACGTCTAAACACCGTGAGCGCCGGGTCCTTTGCGGCTCGGCGCTTTCGCGATTTCGTTAGCCTGGAGATAACAGAATCGGAGTCAACGTGACCCTCACGACGTACAACTTTCTCGCGCTCTCGAACCGTCTGCCGGTTGAGCGACAAGGATCCGGCGACGATGTTGCCTGGCGCTCGCTTCCTGGAGGGCTCGTCACGGCAATGAAGCCCGTGATGCAGGAACAGGCCGGTGCCTGGATCGGATGGGCCGGTGTGCTCGACGAGGAGATTTCACAGTTCTCGATGGATCGCATGGAGATCGTGCCCGTGCAGATCTCCAGCGCAGAGTTCGAAGAGTTCTACGAGGGCTTCTCGAACGATGCGCTGTGGCCGCTGTATCACGACCTCATCGTCCAGCCTCGCTACGAGTCGACATGGTGGGAGGCGTATGTCCGTGTGAATCGCCGCTTCGCAGATCGGGCTGCGGAGTTGGCCTCGCAGGGAGCGCAGGTCTGGGTCCACGATTATCAGCTCCAGCTCGTGCCAATGATGCTGCGAGAATCGCGGCCAGATCTGGTGATCGGCTTCTTCGACCACATTCCGTTTCCGCCTGCTTCGCTCTTCGCGCAGCTTCCGTGGCGCGAAGAAATCCTGCGCGGTCTGCTCGGCGCCGATGTGCTCGGGTTTCAGCGCACCTCTGATGTGCAGCATTTCCGAGAAGCGGTCCTTGATTTTCTCGAGATCGATGCCGATGAGGCCGATGGCTCGCTCAAGGTCGACGAGCGCTCAGTGGTCGCAGAAGCGTTCCCGATCTCGCTCGACTCTGCGCAGTTCTTCGAAGAAGTGCAGAATCCCGCCGTCGCAGAGCAAGCCGAACGGTTTCGCGAGCAACTCGGAAACCCCTCGACGATCCTGCTCGGGCTCGACCGGCTGGATTACACCAAAGGCATCCCGAATCGTCTCGAGGCCTACGGCTCCCTCCTCGCGTCGGGCTCCATCTCTGCTCGCGACGTACGGCTCGTCCAACTGGCAAGCCCCAGCCGCGAAGGTGTTGCTGCGTACGCAGAATTGAGTGACGAGATCGCGCGTCTTGTGGGAACGATCAATGGCGCACACGGAGACATCGGTGTGACTCCGGTGACGTATCTTCGATCGTCGTACCCGCGAATCGCAACGCTGGCACTCCTCAAAGCCGCGGACGTCATGCTGGTGACTCCACTTCGCGACGGCATGAACCTGGTCGCGAAGGAATACGTGACTGCGCACGAGGACTCTGGCGTTCTGGTGCTCAGCGAATTCGCCGGCGCTGCAGACGAGTTCGAAGACGCGGTGATCGTCAATCCGCACGACTCGGAACACCTTGCGGAAGAAATTCTTCGTGCCATCACAATGCCGGCATCGGAGCAGGCTGAGCGGATGACCGCCTTGCACGAGCAAGTGATGGAACACGATGTGCATCTCTGGGCACAGAACTTTCTTCGTGCCCTCGAATTGAAAGCAGGTCGGTAGATGTCCGTGGAGTCTGTGGCAACCGCGCTCGCGCGTATCGCTGAATCTCCGCGCGTTGTGTTCGCGCTGGATTTCGACGGGACACTCGCGCCCCTCGGCGATGATCCGGCGCGCTCGGCAGCGATCCCCGAGTCGGCGGCGCTATTGCCAGCGCTCGACGCGCTTCCGGGAGTGACACTCGCGCTCGTTTCGGGGCGAGCACGGGCGAGTCTGGCTGCGGTGTCTGCAGCGCCGGAGAACGCGGTGCTCATCGGATCGCACGGGGCGGAGGGACTCGCAGCAGATGATGCACATTTGAACGCGGAGGAAACCGCACGCCGCGAGCACATCTTTGCAGTGCTGCAATCTCTCATCGCAGAGTGCGATGACTTGTTCTTCGAACCGAAGCCCTTCGGCGCTGCGTTCCACGTTCGTCGAGCGCCGGTCGAGAGGCGCTCCGAGTTCGTGGCCGCGGCGATTGCTCGGTTGTCGACCCCAGACGTGTACATGACGCAAGGAAAAGATGTCGTCGAGTTCGCGGTGCGGAAGACGAACAAGGGCGAAGCCTTGTCGGCACTGCGCGCGCACTTCAGCGCAGACTCTGTTGTGTTCTTCGGAGACGATGTGACCGACGAACACGGGTTCGAGGTGCTTGGCGAACACGACCTCGGCGTCAAGATTGGCGCAGGTGAGACCCTCGCTGCGGAGCGTCTCGATAGTCTTCACGACGTGCCAGCGGTCTTGGCGGCGTTCATCCATGCACGCGAGCAGCGAGTCTCCTGAGGCGTGAGCTAGACAGCTCGCTGCGTCGAGCCGAGTTCACGCCTTCAAGGGGCGAAATGACCCTGCACTACGCTTCTGCGGAGCCCGTTTCGTCGTTTTCGAGGTCGTCGCCCTCAGCATTTTGCGAAATGACTGAGCCGAGTTGAGCTCCAACTGAACCCAGCATCTGTTCGAGCGGGGTTCCGGAGCCATCACGCTTCGACTTGCCAGCTGGCAAGACACGTTGCGCGCCGTCTTTCGCGACCGCAAGCGGACTGATGCCGGCCCAAGCCAGTGCAAGGTGGCTCTCGCCTTTGAGGAACGCGTGCGCGCGAACACCGCCGGTGCCGCGTCCCTTCTTCGGGAACTCAGCGAGATCAGAGACCTTCGCGCGAGTGAACTCGGCGCCGGGAATCGTGTCTTCAGCGGTGGAGACCGTGACGACCTGAGCATCATCGCTCGTTGCTGTCGCAAACAGCACCTCAGCTTTGGGCGCCAACTTGATGCCGGCGATTCCGCCACCGCTTGGTCCCTGCGGTCGGATGTCGCTCGAATCAAAACGAAGCAGTTGCGCATTCGAAGTCATGATGACGACGGAGCTCTCATCGGAGGCATGCGCGACTGAAACGAGTCGATCACCGGGTTTGAGGGTCATGATGGGGAATGAAGGCTTCGGCGGCCATTCTCCCGGGCGCACTCGCTTCACGACGCCTGCCGCGGTTGCGAGCAGCGCGGGCCGCTCGTCATCAAGCGAGATGATTCCGATAACCCGCTCATTGCGCTCGAGCGGGCCGACGAGCTCCGTGAACTTTGCCCCGGCAGACAGGCCGACGGAGGTCGCCGGGAGCGACGGCAGTTCGACCGGTGACAGGCGGATGAGTCGTGCGAGCGAAGTGACAACGCCGAACTCTCCACGTGTTGTCGCACGCAGGTGACCGAGGAGCGCGTCATGCCGACTCCGGCGAGCCGGGACTGGGATCTCGCTCATCTCGGCGACATCGACGCGGGCCACTCGACCGGTCGTGCTCGCGAGCACGACACACGGTGCGTCTGGAACTTGCAGTTGCGCAGCGCCCGCCTTCGCGGAGGTTTTCGGCGCAGCTTCGGTCAGCAGCGTTCGACGCGGAGTTCCGAATTTCTCTGCGACTTCGGCGAGTTCCTCGGAAATCAGGGCGTACAGTCTCGACTTGCTTGCAAGGATCTCCGAGAGCTCGGCGATCGCCGAGAGCAAGTCGTCTTTCTCGGATTCGAGCTCGATCCGGCTGAACTTCGTGAGACGACGGAGCCGTAGCTCAAGAATGTACTCGGCCTGCACTTCGGAGAGGTCGAAGATTTCTCGGAGTCGCGTTCGCGCTTCTTCCGAATCGTCGCTGCTACGGATGACCTGAATGACCTCGTCGATGTCGACGATCGCAATGAGCAAACCCTCGACGAGGTGGAGGCGTTCCTGCTTCCGGCGCAAGCGATACTCGGTGCGACGTCGGACGACGGCAATTCGGTGATCCAGGTAGACGCGAAGAAGCTCGACGAGACCGAGTGTCTTGGGAACGCCGCCGACGAGCGCGACGTTGTTGATCGAGAATCCTTCTTCGAGCGGTGTGAAGCGGTACAGGTGCTCGAGCACCGCCTCTGGCTGGAACCCGCTCTTCAGTTTGATGACGAGACGGAGACCATTCTTGCGGTCCGTCAGGTCGTGCACGTCGGCCAAACCCAGCAGTTTCTTCGCGTTCACCGCGTCGCGGATCTTCTCGATCACGCGTTCGGGACCGACCAGGAAGGGGAGTTCCGTGATCACGATCGAGGTAGTGCGGCCGGAGCGTTCGATGGATGCCTTGGCGCGAACTCGGAACGAACCCCGTCCGGTTGCGTACGCCTCTCGAACTCCATCGAGGCCCGCGATGATCGCCCCGTTGGGCAGATCGGGAGCGGGGACGAAGGCCATGAGCTCTTCGAGGGTCGCTTTCGGGTTCGCAAGAAGGTGACGAGCGGCGCCGACGACCTCGACGAGGTTGTGCGGTGCCATGTTGGTCGCCATGCCGACCGCGATGCCGCTTCCGCCGTTCACGAGCAGGTTCGGGTAGGCGGCGGGCAGCACTGAAGGCTGCATGATCTGGTTGTCGTAGTTCGGAACGAAGTCGACGACGTCTTCGTCGAGTCCGTCTGTCAGTGAGAGCGCGGCTGCATCGAGTCTTGCTTCGGTGTAGCGGGCGGCTGCAGGCCCATCATCGAGGGAGCCGAAGTTGCCGTGCCCGTCAACGAGCGGAAGGCGCAGTGTGAAATCCTGCGCGAGACGAACGAGGGCTTCGTAAATGGGGGAGTCGCCGTGCGGGTGCAGCTTTCCCATGACCTCACCGACGACGCGAGCGCTCTTGACATGCCCGCGGTCGGGTCGCAGACCCATCTCGGCCATTTGAAAGAGGATTCGCCGTTGAACGGGCTTGAGTCCGTCGCGCGCATCAGGGAGCGCGCGCGAATAGATGACGGAGTACGCGTATTCGAGGAAGGAACCCTGCATTTCGTCGGCAACATCGACATCGTCGATGCGTTCGCCGGAGGGTTCGAGGTCTGCTGCAGCCATAGGATCGATTTATGTTACCGGCGAGAAACCCAAATGCAGGGAACCTGGCCGAGGTTCTTGAATCGTGTCTGGCCGCGACGACCGGTAAACCGAACGCACTCGGTTTCTCGAAGGCGCGGACCGCGCTCGTGATCGTGATCGACGGGCTCGGAGCAAAGGTCTTGCAGCGGTTCGCAGGTCACGCTCGAACTCTTGCGAGTGCGGCCAAACGGTCCATTCCCTCTGGCTTCCCGACGACGACGGCATCGGCCCTCACGAGTCTGACGACGGGCACGCTCCCCGGTGCGCATGGGATCGTCGGATATGACGTTCGTATCCCAGAGTCCGGGGTCGTTCAGAATCAGCTTCGAGACTGGCGGGGTCCGATGGACCCAGCCCTGTGGCAGCGCAGTGCAACAGTGTTCGAGCGTCACCCTGATGCAACCGTCGTGATCGCCGAGACCAAATTCTCACAGTCTGGATTCACGCAGGCTTCGTATCGGGGAGCGAAGTACGTCGGCGGGATCAACGCCGAAGAACGATGCGCGCTCGCTCTGGAGGCGGTGCGTTCGAGTGATACGCAATTGGTCTATCTCTACTTTCCAGAACTCGATCGTCTCGGTCATGAACATGGGGTCGCGAGTGACCATTGGATCAGTGAGCTTGAACGTCTGGATGCACTCCTCGGTGAGCTGTTTTCGGAGCTGCCGAGCGGCACCGGGGTCGTCGTCACCGCGGATCACGGCATGATCGACATTGACGAAAGCGCGCACGTCATCGTTCCAAGCGATTCGCCGCTCCTTCACCATGTCGACGTCGTCGCAGGCGAGCCCCGGTGCTTGCAGATTCACCGCTCGAGTGAGGCGAGCGACGAGGAATGGTCGAGGACGAAGACCGCCTGGCTCGAGTCCGAGTCACATCGAGCGTGGGTGTTCGATCGAGAGGAACTCATCGAGAGCGGATGGCTCGGCGAGGTTCATGAGACGGTCGAGCAACGACTCGGCGATCTTTGGGTTGCCGCTCGAGAACCGATCGCGTATTACTTCAGCGAGACGGCGAAGTCACGAGGCATGGTTGGTCAGCACGGTTCATTGACTGAGGCCGAGTTACGAGTGCCGTTGCTGCTGTTCGGGGCATTCGCGACGCAACGCTGAAAGCGTGAACGCGGCGCGTTGGAGAGCGAACGGCTCAGGACTCGTCGGTTCGTGAACCGAAGACGATCTCGTCCCAGCTCGGCATTTCTTTGCGGCCCTTCCCAGCGCGAGAGCGACTGAGCGGACTCGTGTGATGCACGAGAGAGGCGTTCTGCTCATCATCTGTATCGGTGGGTTCAACATCGAAGAGTGCGTCGGCTTTCGCGTCTGCATCGTCCTCTGCATGTGCGAGCGCAGCCTCGCGTTCGCCCCGACGGCGACGGAGCGCTTCCAGGAGGTCTGCGGTGTGATTCGGTTCGGTCGCAGCTCGTGGGGCGCGAGCAATCGCGGCTGCCTGCACCTCTGCCGGCTGTCCGCTCGATTCCGGCTCACTGCCACGCTCGACCGAGAACACGCCCGAGTCGAAACGAGACGGTTGCTGCGGCTCTTCGTCTTTAATCGCCTTGTCGACGGCGCGAAGACGGGGGAGAAGGACGCTTTGCGCATCCGCCTGCTGGCTGAGCGCAATGGCTTCCTTGTTGCGAGCGGCCAGGGCGGACTTCTTGAGATCGAATGCCCACTCAGCTTCGTGGAGCACCTGCTCTGTCGTGAATCGCAAACGAACGATCCAGCCGTCCTCACGATCCTTCCAAGAACTCCACTCCTGATCGACGGCACGGAGGTCTGCGAGTCGCTCGCGAATCGTTGCCCCGAAGGTCGCGCCGGCAAGCGGGTCAATGTCACTGGAGTGCACGGGAACCGCGAGTGCGCGACTGAGCGTGTGTTCACGCTCAGCGAGGACGGCGCCTTCGAATCGTTCGATGTAGGCGAGTTCTTCGCCAGTTTGGGCTGCAACTTCTTCCGCCGTGAGCCCACCGCGGATGAAGGCCTGGATTTCGCGCGGGCGCAGAACACGCTCCGGTGCATCGCTCGTCGTCGCCGATGGCGTTGGCGAGCTCTGGCGAGGCGCGTTGTGCGGCAACTCACCGATCGAAACCGTGAATCGTTCGCCCGAGGGTGATTCAAGGACGAGCACGTCGTGATCGACGCCGACGACAGTCAAGTTCTGCATGGTTGTGCCCCGTTTCGTGCGCTGTGAGGTTCACTTTGTCACGGTCTCCGGCAAAGGCTCGGGAATGCTCCGGGCGCGCCGTGAGTTCAATCTCATACAGAGCGAGCGACGCAGTTTGCGAAATCCTTTTGGATAGTGAAGACTGTGCGCGCCAGCGACCAAATTCTTCCCCCACGAGTAAAGGACACTGCCCAAGATGGCTACCGATTATGACGCCCCCCGCAAGACGGATGATGAGGGAACCGATTCCATCGAGGCGCTCAAGGAGCGTGTTCCCGCAAAGCCGGGCAGCGGAGACAACGACGATGCCGACAACCCCGGCAGCTTTGACCTTTCAGCCGCTGATCTTTCCGACGTTGAACTCGACGTCGTCGTGCTGCCGCCCCAGGAAGACGAGTTCACCTGCGTGAGCTGCTTCCTTGTGAAGCACCGGTCCCAGTTCGACCACGAAGAGAAACTCGGCCCGATCTGCATGGAGTGCTCCGCCTAAGGTTCTCCAATTCCCTGGATCGCGCAGCGATCGCAGCATAGAAAAAGACCTGGTCGATCGACCAGGTCTTTTTCGTGTTCTTCCAAGTCTTCTACTGTTTGGAACTCGCGCCGAGCAACTGAGCGATTTTTTCCGGGTTGCGAGTCGAGACAACCCAAAATGGTGCAGGATCGTCGTCGATAACGGGAACGAGCACGGTCGTCTTGATCCAGGGAACGGTGCAGTAGTAGGCCGCTCGGTCCCACTTCGCGTGCATGGACTGGCGAGTGGCATCTGGATTTTGCGCGATCGGCGTGCCAAGAGATTCGAGCTGCACCCGGGCCCGGCCTGCGGAGAAATGCGTTGCGCTGACGGCAATTCTCGGTGCACTCAGAATAAGCCATGCGCAAATTCCGAGGTAGAGCACCACGGCGACGATGATCCCGACGAGCTGGTTGATCGGGAAGAAGATCAGGAACGTCGCGGGGATGACCAGCGCGATGATCGCGAAGAACCACCACGGGGGAAGTACGCGTTCGGAATAGACGTCGGAAGCTGAGTAGGTCACATCTCCATTCGATCACTTTCTGAAGCAGAGCGGAAACTCGGTTAGCCTGTCGTGCGTGAACGACGTACAAATTCCGACCGTGGCAGAGCACCCACCGACCTATGCGCACCCCGGTGATGCTGGCGCCGACCTGCGTTCCAATGAAACTGTCCTCATGTCACCAGGTGCGAGAGTTCTCGTCGGCACTGGGGTGTCGATCGCGCTGCCAGAGGGGCATGTCGGCTTTGTGGTCCCCAGAAGCGGTCTCGCGGCGAAGCACGGAATCACGATCGTGAACGCGCCCGGGACAATCGACTCTGGGTATCGGGGCGAGATCAAGGTCATCTTGCTCAACACGAGCCAGGAGCCATACGAGATCGCCGAGGGCGACCGCATTGCGCAGTTGGTTGTGCAGCGAGTCGAACGCGTGGAATTTGTTTCCGTGGACACACTGAATGAGACTGAACGGGGAGCTCGAGGATTTGGTTCGAGCGGCTTCTCGGCAACGATCGAAGGGAACGCGCAGTGAGCGACGTGAACGAGCAGGAAACCTCGAACGAGGGCGAGGAAGTCGTCGAAGAGGAGTACGCGCCGATCCCGAAGAGCGCGCCGAGCGACCGAGCAGAATTCGGCCCGCTCGACGACAACGAGGCCCCCGTGCGTCCGTACATCGACCTGGGCGGCATCCGGATCCTGCCTCGAATGGGACTGCAGATGCGCCTCGAAGTCGAAGAGAAGACAAAGCGCGTCGTTGCGGCGACGCTCGAGATCCAAGGGTCCACCGTGCAGTTGCAGCCGTTCGCCGCACCTCGGAGCGAAGGGATCTGGGAGCCCGTTCGACAGAACCTCGCTTTGCAGCTCGAGCGCCAGAAGGCACGGGTTGAAACGGTAGAAGGACTGCTCGGACCAGAGCTTCGCGCTGTCCTCCCTGCGGGCGCCGACGGCAATGTGCGCGCGCTCCGGATCGTCGGCGTTGACGGCCCGAGGTGGATGCTGCAGGGCGTGATCGGCGGCAAAGCCCTCACTGACGACACCGCACTGGCCGAGATCGTCGACCTGTTCCGCAGTGTTGTCGTTGTTCGTGGAGCAACACCGATGCCGCCGAAGCAGCTCATCCCTCTGCACCCGCCGACCACATCGTGAGCGAATCTTCAGCAGTCCCAGGTGACGCGGAATCGAACAAACTCCCTGCGAGGAACCCGCACCAAGGACAAGAGCCCGACTCGGCAAGCACTTCGGACGTCATCAGCGAAAAGCTGAAGGCGACGTCGCTCGGCTCTCTGATGGCACAGGACCAGGCTTCTCCTCGTGCAATTCTTGAGGCAATCGGCGGAGTGCGAGGACTGTTCGAATCGCTCGTGCCAGGCATGGCGTTCTTGATCCTGTACACCTTCACGCAAGACCTGTGGCTCTCGGTGCTCGCACCGCTTGCCCTCTCGGTGATCTTCGTCACGATTCGTGTCATTGGCAAGGGCCACTCGATGCTGGCGTTCGCCGGACTGTTCGGCGTCGGCCTCTCTGCGCTTCTCGCTATCCTCACGAATCGGCCCGAGAACAATTTTGTTTGGGGCTTCGTCGTTAACGGAGCCGTGCTCGCTGTGCTCCTGATTTCGTTGCTCGCCCGTCGACCGCTGATCGGGCTCATTGTCGGTTCCGTGGTCGGAAAGCCCAAGGCCTGGCGCATCGATGCGAACAAGAAACGAATCGCTTGGATCGCAACGCTCATGTGGCTCGCGGTGATCGCGGCTCGGCTGCTCGTGCAGGTGCCGTTGTACTTCGCCGAGGCGACCGAGGCGCTTGCAGCGACTCGCCTGATCATGGGCGTTCCGCTCTATGCGGCAGCGCTCTGGGTGACGTGGCTGCTCGTTCGATCCGTGATGGATCCGCTGCCTGCAGGCGAGTCGCAACCTGGCTCAAAAGAGCGTAAGATATCTTGACGTCAAGATAATTGTGCGCAGGGCTTCAGCAGAGGTCCGAGCCCGGGCGGCGTAGAATGTTTTTCGTTAGCGCCCGACAAAGGCAGGGAGAAATCGTGACCACAGTCAACAGTTTCGGAGCGAAAGACACGCTCACGGTCGGTGGGAAAGACCACACCGTTTTCCGAATCAACACCGTTGCAGGAAGCGAGAGGCTCCCGTTCAGCCTCAAGGTTCTGCTCGAGAACTTGCTTCGCACGGAAGACGGCAAGAACGTCACGAAGGCGCAGATCGAGGCACTCGGATCCTGGGACTCGGCCGCCGAGCCGAACACGGAGATCCAGTTCACCCCCGGTCGCGTGATCATGCAGGACTTCACTGGTGTTCCCTGCATCGTCGACCTCGCAACGATGCGCGAGGCAGTTGCAGAACTCGGTGGCGACCCGACGAAGATCAACCCGCTCGCGCCAGCCGAGCTCGTGATTGACCACTCGGTCATTGCAGACCTCTTCGGCCGCGAAGACGCGCTCGAACGAAACGTCGAACTCGAATACGAGCGCAACGGGGAGCGCTACCAGTTCCTGCGTTGGGGTCAGACGGCGTTCGAAGACTTCAAGGTCGTCCCACCAGGAACGGGCATCGTCCACCAGGTGAACATCGAATACCTTGCTCGCGTCACGATGACCCGCGAGGTCGGCGGCGAGTTGCTCGCATACCCGGACACCTGCGTGGGAACCGACTCGCACACCACGATGGTCAATGGCCTCGGTGTGCTCGGTTGGGGCGTCGGCGGAATCGAAGCCGAGGCGGCAATGCTCGGTCAGCCTGTCTCCATGCTCATTCCGCGGGTCGTCGGCTTCAAGCTCACCGGTCAGATCCCGACGGGTGTGACGGCAACCGACGTGGTCCTGACGATCACCGAAATGCTGCGGAAGCACGGCGTCGTCGGCAAGTTCGTGGAGTTCTACGGATCCGGTGTTTCTGAGGTCCCACTCGCGAACCGCGCAACCATCGGAAACATGAGCCCCGAGTTCGGTTCGACCGCTGCGATGTTCCCGATCGACTCCGTGACGGTTGATTACCTTCGTCTCACGGGTCGCTCAGAAGAACAGCTCGAACTCGTCGAGCAGTACTCGAAGCTCCAGGGCCTCTGGCACGACCCGAACCACGAGCCCGACTTCTCCGAGTACCTCGAACTCGACCTGTCGCAGGTGGTTCCCTCGATCGCTGGGCCGAAGCGCCCGCAGGATCGCATCGAACTCACTGCTGCAAAGCGTCAGTTCGAAGCGGACCTCGCCAACTACGCCACTCCATCGGTGTCTGACACGGTTGACGTTGCAAACGAAGGCAGCTTCCCAGCATCCGACCCGGGTGCGATCACTCCCGACTCGAGCGAGACCGATGTGTCACAGACCGAGGTCAGCACGACTGGGCCGTACTCGTCGCCTGTCACCGTCGCGGTCGACGGCGAAGAGTTCACGCTCGACCACGGTCACGTTGCGATCGCCGCAATCACCTCGTGCACGAACACCTCGAACCCTTCGGTCATGCTCGCTGCAGGACTCATTGCGCGCAACGCAGCGCAAAAAGGCCTGACGTCGAAGCCATGGGTGAAGACGACGATGGCGCCGGGTTCGAAGGTCGTCACCGACTACTACGAAAAAGCCGGTCTTTGGGACAGCCTCGAGTCGCTCGGCTTCTACCTCGTCGGGTATGGCTGCACGACCTGCATCGGAAACTCCGGTCCACTGAAAGACGAGATCTCGGCGGGCATCACTGACAACGACCTTGCGGTCACCGCAGTGCTTTCAGGAAACCGGAACTTCGAAGGTCGCATCAACCCCGACGTCAAGATGAACTACCTGGCGTCTCCGCCGCTGGTCATCGCGTACGCACTTGCGGGAACGATGGACTTCGACTTCGATTCGCAGCCGCTCGGCACCGACCACGACGGCAACGACGTCTACCTGAAGGACATCTGGCCAAGCGCCGAAGAGGTCCAGGCGACGATCGACTCGTCGATCGACACCGGCATGTTCGACAAGCAGTACTCGTCCGTCTTCGAGGGCGATGAGCGCTGGCGTTCACTCGAAACGCCAACAGGTGCGACGTTCGAATGGGACGAGACGAGCACGTACGTTCGCAAGCCACCGTACTTCGATGGTCTGAAGATGGAGACGACTCCGGTCACCGACATCAGCGATGCTCGAGTGCTTGCACTGCTCGGCGACTCGGTCACGACGGACCACATCAGCCCAGCAGGCTCGATCAAGGCTGATTCTCCAGCCGGCCACTACCTCGCGGAAAACAACGTCGACCGCAAGGACTTCAACTCCTACGGTTCGCGCCGCGGAAACCACGAAGTGATGATCCGCGGAACCTTCGCGAACATCCGTTTGAAGAACCAGCTGCTCGACGGCGTCGAAGGTGGCTACACCCGCGACTTCACAACGAGCGATGGAGCGCAGTCGTTCATCTACGACGCCTCAGAGCACTACCAGTCGCAGGGCACACCGCTCGTCATCTTCGGTGGCAAGGAGTACGGTTCGGGCTCGAGTCGCGACTGGGCTGCGAAGGGCACGAGCCTCCTCGGTGTCAAGGCGGTCATCGTCGAGAGCTTCGAGCGCATTCACCGCTCGAACCTGATCGGCATGGGTGTTGTTCCGCTGCAGTTCCCGGCTGGTGAAAGCTGGGACTCGCTCGGCCTCGACGGCACAGAGATCGTTTCGATCGCCGGTATCGAAGAACTCAACGAGGGTCGTACCCCGAAGACCGTTCGTGTGACTGCACGCCCGAGCGAGCACAGCGCTGCTGGCAAGGAAACGGTCGAGTTCGACGCGATCGTCCGTATCGACACACCGGGTGAAGCCGACTACTACCGCAATGGTGGAATTCTGCAGTACGTACTTCGTTCACTCGTCTAACGAAATACCTATGAAAGCGGCCGGTTGTGTGAGCAACCGGCCGCTTTCGTGCGTAGGGTTACAGTATGTCTTTGCTCGCCTCCATTCGTCGACCCTCGGACCTGCAGCGGCTGAGCGCCGCCGATCTTGAAACGCTTGCCACGGAGATCCGGTCGTTCCTGGTTGAGAACGTTTCTGTGACCGGGGGACACCTCGGGCCGAATCTCGGTGTCGTCGAGCTGACGATGGCGATTCACCGGGTGTTCGATTCACCTCGCGATGCGATCATCTTCGACACCGGCCACCAGTCGTACGTGCACAAGCTCCTGACTGGCCGTCAAGATTTTTCCGGGCTCCGACAACGCGGTGGTCTTGCCGGCTATCCGCAACGAAGCGAGAGCGTCCATGACATCGTCGAGTCCAGTCATGCCTCTTCGTCGCTTTCCTGGGCCGATGGCATCAGCCGGGCATTCCACCTCAGCGGACAGACCGACAGGAATGTCATCGCAGTTGTCGGAGACGGCGCACTCACCGGCGGCATGACCTGGGAGGCGCTCAACAACATCTCGCACGACAATGCGCGCCGATTGATCATCGTGGTCAACGACAACGGTCGCTCCTACGCGCCGACTATCGGAGGCATGGCGCGGTTCTTGAACGAAGTCCGCACAGCGCGTACCTATCGGAACCTGCACCGCACGAGCGAACAGCTCTTCAGCAAGTTCGGTGCTCCCGGTCGCGCGGTCTTCCGCGGTGTTCGTGGTGGTACCCACGGATTCCTCTCCCGGTTCACGAACAACCGCGCGCTCTACTCGAACCTCGATATCAAGTACCTCGGGCCGATCGACGGCCACGATCAAGCGGCGATGGAACAGGCGCTCACGCAGGCGCGTGAATACGGAGCTCCCGTCATCGTGCATGCGATCACGAACAAGGGGCAGGGATTTTCACCTGCATTGCTCGATGAGGCTGATCAGTTCCACGCGGTCGGGAAGATCGACCCGATCACCGGCGAGCCGCTCGCGACCTCCGACTCTGCGTCGTGGACGAGCGTGTTCGCGGACGCGCTCGTCGATGAAGCGCGTAAGGATCCCAGAGTGATCGGGATCACTGCAGCGATGCTCCGACCCACAGGTCTCGACAAATTGCAGCAGTGGGCGCCTGAGCGAGTCCTCGATGTCGGAATCGCCGAGCAGCACGCGGTGACGAGCGCCGCAGGCCTCGCCTTCGGTGGTTTGCACCCGGTTGTTGCCCTGTACTCGACCTTTATGAACCGCGCGTTCGACCAGGTGCTCATGGACGTCGGGCTCCATAAGGCCGGTGTGACGTTCGTGCTCGATCGAGCCGGTGTGACCGGTCCGGATGGTCCGAGTCACCACGGCATGTGGGACCTGGCGCTGCTGCACATCGTGCCGGGCATCAGAATCGCGGCGCCACGAGATGCAGTGCGTCTCCGGGAGGAACTCGGCGAGGCGCTTGCGATCCACGATGCGCCGACGGTCGTGCGGTTTCCGAAGGGGAAAGCGGTCGAAGAGATTCCCGCGCTCCGTCGTCTCGGCGACGGGGTGGACGTTCTCGCCGAAAACGGTGCCCCCGACGTGCTCATCGTCGCAATCGGTTCCTTTGCTCCAATGGCCCTTGATGTCGCGGAACGCCTCGGGGCAGAGGGGATTGGCGTCACCGTCGTGGACCCACGTTGGCCTATTCCAGTGGCGCCCTCGATCGTTTCGCTCGCATCCCGGCATCGAATCGTTGTCACCATGGAAGATGGGATCCGAGTCGGTGGCATCGGAACGAGCATCCGCCAACGGTTGCGTGCCGCCGAAGTCGATACTCCCGTTGACGAGCTCGGGCTCGATGCAGACTTCCTCGACCATGCGGAGCGGGATCAGATTCTTGCCGACCAGGGCTTGACCGCTGCGCAGATCGCGCGCGATATCACTGAGCAGGTGCTCGGCACCGGGAAGCTCCCACTCGCTCGTGACTGCGGCGTCGAGTCATTGACCTCGATTCCAGCGCGGTGGGCCGGTATCGGGATCGAGCCATCGGCAGCCCAGCGTCAGGCAGGCGGCCCCTCGGTCTGAACAGTCAGCTCGCAGATCATTCGGATCGACGGGTTTGACCGCGTAGACAGCAATGCTCCGTCCCGAGGGACGGAGCATTGCTGTGTACTGAGGAACTTACGCTGACGGTCCAGCGATCCTCGGCGAATGGAAGGTCGAGCCGAACACCCGCTCACTTGCGCCAACCCGATCGAGGTATGGCGTGACTCCACCCATCTGGAAAGGCCACCCGGCCCCCAGGATCATCGCGAGATCGATGTCCTCTGCTGCGGTCACCACATCGCTTTCGAGCATGCGGTGGATTTCGTCGGCGAGCCCATCTTCGATTCGGGTCCGCAGGTCCTCAGCTGAGTAAGGCTTCGCGTCCTTTGCTGTGTGCTTCTGCACGATCTTTACGGCACGCTTGTCGATTCCCTTTGCGTTGCCCTTCTCGTCCTTCTCAAGGAGCACATTTGCTTCGGCAAGCTCGTGCAGCGCCTTCGACTCGAAGAACCGGTCAGGGAAGGCGGAGTGATGGGTATCGAGCACATGTGCGCCGACCTTCAGTCCGACCAGATCGAGCAGCACGAAGGGATCCATCGGGAAACCAAAAGGCTTTTGTGCCTCGACGACCACTGAGAACGGCGTGCCCTGCTCGACCGCGTGCATCGCTTCGCCGAGCAGCTTGGCAAGGATTCGGTTGACCACGAAGCCCGGCGTCGCCGTCGTGATGATTGCGGTCTTCTTCAAGGCTTTCGCGGTCGCCATCGCAGTTGCGAGCGTCGGCTCATCGGTTGCGGCAGCATTGACGACCTCGATCAGCGGCATCACGGCCACGGGATTGAAGAAGTGGAACCCAACCAGACGCTCGGGGTGTTCGAGCACAGAGGCCATGTCGTCGATCGAGAGGCCCGAGGTGTTGGTCGCGAGCACTGCCTCCGGAGCGATGTGCTGCTCGATCTCTCGAAGCACCTCCTGCTTGACGCCGAGCTCTTCAAAGACGGCCTCGATGACCCAGTCGCAATCAGCGAAGTCGGACTTGTCGACCGTTCCTGTGATCAGCGCCTTCAATCGATTCTGCTCGTCGGTGCCGATCCGTCCCTTGGACGCCAGCGTGTCGATTTCGCCACGAATTCGTTCCACCGCCGCATCGACACGGGCTTGGTCGAGGTCGGTGATGACGACGGGAACCTGCAGGCGACGCACGAAGAGGAGCGCGAACTGGCTCGCCATGAGGCCTGCACCGAGAATTCCGACCTTCGTCACCTTGCGTGCGAGATCCTTGTCTGGTGCACCCGCAGGTCGTTTGGCGCGTTTCTGCACGAGGTTGAATGCGTAGATCGATGCGTGGAACTGGTCGCCGGCGATGAGATCGGCGAGGGCTTCGTCTTCCGCGGCGAAGCCCGTTGCGCGATCACTCTTCTTCGCAGCGGCGAGCAGATCGAGAGCACGGTACGGAGACTGTGCCACGGTTCCGATTTTCGACTCGAGGCTCTTCCGAGCAATACCAATCGCGACGTCCCATTTGATCTTCCGTTCGATCAAACCTGGGACGTGCTCGCGTTTCACCTTGCGGGAGCCCGATACGACTTCATCGGCCCACTGAAGCGACTGCTCCAGGAATCGAGCTGCTCCGAACATTTCGTCGACGATGCCGAGCTCGAGCGCGTCCTTCGGTTTCAGCACGCGATTCTGTTTCAGCGGATTCTCGATCACGACTTTGAGCGCATTCTCGATCCCGATCAGGTTCGGAAGCAGCCAGGCACCTCCCCATCCAGGAACAAGTCCAAGGAAGACCTCGGGGAGCGCAACGGCCGGTGCGGCCTCATTGATCGTCCGGTAGTCGGCGTTCAAGGCGACCTCGAGGCCCCCACCGAGCGCGAGCCCGTTGACGAACACGAATGTCGGTACGCCGAATTCATGGAGGAGTCCGAGCGTCTCGTGACCGAGCTGCGCGAGCTGCAACGCGGTTTCACGGTCCGGAATGTCACTCACCCGGCTCAAATCGGCACCCGCGGCAAGGAAGTACGGCTTGCCGGTGACCGCGAGAGCATGAATCTCACCTCGTGACGCGCGCTCTTTCTGCTGCGACAGCACATCGCGGAGCTCGAAGAGGGTGGCCGGTCCGAGCGTGCTCGGGCGAGTGTGGTCTCGGCCGTTGTCGAGGGTGACCAGTGCGAGCGTCTTGCCACTGCCAAGGGTGATGTCCTGGACGAACGACTTGGTGACGACCTCATCGCTCGAATCGATAGCGCGCAGCTTTGCGTAGTCGCTCACTTCTTCCTCTTTCCGGTGTAGTTCGTGTTCTCCCAAATGACGGTCCCACCCTGACCGAGGCCGACGCACATCGCCGTCACTCCGTATTTCACTTCCGGGTGTTCCTCGAACTGACGAGCGAGTTGAATCATGAGACGCACGCCGCTCGATGCCAAGGGGTGACCGATCGCGATCGCGCCGCCCCATGGGTTGACCCGTGGGTCATCGTCTGCGATGCCGAAGTGGTCCATGAATGAGAGCACCTGGACCGCAAAGGCTTCGTTGAGTTCGAACAAGCCGATGTCGTCAATCGAGAGACCCGCTTTCGCGAGTGCCCTTTCCGTGCTCGGAATGGGGCCGATGCCCATGATCTCTGGCTCGACACCCGCGAACGCGAACGACACCATCTTCATCTTCGGTGCGAGGCCGGCTGCCTTCGCGGCCTTCTCGCTTGCCAGGAGCGAGACGGTCGCGCCGTCGTTGAGCCCTGAAGAGTTCCCGGCCGTCACGCGACCGTGATCACGGAAGGGGGTGCGGAGGCCCGCGAGACCTTCCAGGGTTGTTTCCGGGCGAAGCGCTTCGTCGCGAGTCGCCAAGCCCCAGCCGGACTCGGTCTGGATGGCAACTGGAACGAGATCGGGCTGAATGAAGCCCTTGTCGTATGCTGCCGCAATCTTCTGCTGACTTCCGAGCGCGAAGCGATCGGAACGCTCTTTCGTGAGCGCGGGGAAACGATCGTGAATACGCTCTGCGGTCTTCCCCATGTTGAGCGCGTTGCCCGAAACAAGACGCTCCGCGAGGAATCGCGGGTTCGGATCAGCGTCTAAGCCCATCGGATGGCGACCCATGTGCTCAACGCCGCCGGCAATCGCGAAGTCGTACGCACCGAAGGAGATTCCACCGGCAACGCTCGTCACGGCGGTCATGGCTCCAGCGCACATGCGGTCGATTGCGAATCCTGGAACGCTCAAAGGGAGGCCGGCCAGGATCGCTGCGGTCCGACCGAGCGTGAGGCCCTGATCACCCTGCTGAGTCGTCGCGGCAACCGCGACCTCGTCAACTCGGGCTGGATCGAGGTTCGGATTGCGCTCCAAGAGTCCTTGCATTGCCTTGACGACGAGATCGTCTGCTCTCGTTCGCCAATACATTCCCTTTTCGCCCGCACGCCCGAAGGGTGTACGCACTCCGTCAATGAACACGACGCCGTCACTGGCCACAATGCCTCCTGTGTCTGGATTTCGCCCAGTCTACGAACAGGAGCCGACGCCGCGAACTCGTTTGGCGCTTCCTATGATTCGGACGCTGGAGAGGCGGAAACCTTTTGGAGAGCATCAACAAACGAAGTTGCAATTCGCTGTGCAGTTGCTTCAACCTGCCACGGTCGCGCTCCGAGCTCGCGCAATCCTTCTGCGACGGCGTCAGTCGTCGCGGCGACTTCGCTCCAGCACAGGCGGCGAAGCGTGTCAGGAGTGAGCAGATTCTCGACCGGCATTCCGAGTTCCTCGGCGACTTCACCGACAGTGGACTTCGAAGCCTGGAGCATTGCAGCGGCAAGCGGGCGCTTCGACGACCAGAACCTCGGCGGCGGTGGTCCGTCGCTCTTCACTCGTGTCGCGGGCAGATCAGTGCTCGCGCGACCGCGCTCGATCGCCGCCCACCACCGATGCAGTTCGCTCTTGGCCGTGCGACCGTGGAACCCCTTCTCGCCGAGGAGCATCGGAGCGGTCCGAGCCTTCGATTGTGCAGCGACGACGAGCGCACCATCGGCGATCAGTCGACCCGGTGCCGAATCGATTGATCGCGCATACTCATCTCGAGCGTGCCAGAGCTCGCGAGCAACAGCGAGCACCTTGCGGTCGGAGATCGTGTGAATTCCGCTCAGTCGGCGCCAAGGTTCGGCTGCGGGCGGCTTCGGATCGCGGTTCAACACCGCATCGAACTCCTGCTGGGCGATTGCCGTCTTGCCTTGCTCATCCAGAATCACAGTGAGCTTGTGGTAGATCTCTGGGAGAAGTTCCACATCGAGCGCCGCATAGTCGAGCCACGCCTGCGGGAGGGGACGAGTCGACCAATCCGCCGCCGAATGTGCTTTGGGGAGGTGAAGGCCGAGTAGCTTCTCGACCATCACAGCAAGACCGACGCGTTCAAATCCTGCGAGACGTCCGCCGAGCTCAGTGTCGAAAATCTTCGGAGGTTCGAGACCGAGTTCGCGCAGACACGGGAGATCCTGACTCGCGGCGTGGAATACCCAGACCAAATCGGCCAAGGCTTCTTGCAGTGGTGTGAAGTCGGTAATCGCGATCGGGTCGATGAGCACTGCATCGCTGCCTTCGCGGTACAACTGCACGAGGTAGGCACGGGAGCTGTACCGATAACCGTTGGCACGCTCGGCATCGACGAAGACAGGTCCGTGACCGGCTTGCAGTCCTGCAATCGCCTCGGCGAGCGCGGTTTCGGTGGTCACGACCACAGGCACGGTCAGTGGAGTCGCCTCCGGCAGCGACGCCGCTGGAGCCTCGCTCGTGCCTGCGTCGCTTGGGTCAGTGTTGTTCACGGGTCGTTCTGCCTCTGCGCTCATCGCCCCAACTTTCCACGTGCCGCGTCAAGACCGACCGCCCCAGGACGAACGGAGTGGCCGGCGAGTGCGCAGAGAATGTCGCACCACGCGGCGATATGCGCGCCGAAGTTCGCATCATCGGGGGTCCACGATGCGCGCATTTCCAACTGAGCGCCATCGCCCTGAGCCTCGAGCGATCCGAATCCGCTCGAAAGGATTTTTGTCACGGTCCCGGATGGTGAGTGGTACTGCGCCTCGCGCTGTTCGAGTGCTTCCTCGAGCCACGACCACGCGACGGCTGCGACAAACTGATCCGCAGCGATCTCCGTGTCGTGGGATGCCTGCATGAAGCTCACAACTCGGAACGAGCCACCCCAGGCTTCGGGTTCTTCGGGATCGTGCATCAGAATGAATCGCCCAGTGCCGAGTTCGCTGTCGCGTCCGTGCTCAGGGGCTCCGATATCCGCAGAAAGAGCCACTGACCAGGGTGCGATCGAGCCTGGCGCCGGAATTTCTCGAACGCTCAACTCATCGCGAAATGGTGCCGCTCGCAATTGCTCGAGCGCTGCGCGAAAGGCCGGGGGATAGGTCGACTCGCCGGGCTCGGAATGTTCTGGAGGGGTATTCGACACGCCGATAAGACTAGGCTCGTCGTGTGTTTGCTCCTGCGAGGCGCGCCGTGCTTCCGCGCCCCCTCACTCTGCTCATCGGCACTGGCTTCGCGGCTGCTGCGATCGGCGTTACGGCCGCGACGACCATTCTCGCTCGAACTCTGATCTCGATTCCGAAGAATCGTCGACCCGACGTTGCGATTCGCGAAGTCGATGAGTCGAGCATCGAGCTCGCAACGAACGCCGACACCGTGCTTCCAGGAAGATACGCCTTGCGACTTGCTCACGACGTCGTGCCACTCGGTGAGGTGCTCGAGCATGGGGCGAGCACCGTTCGTCGAGAATTCTCGAGCGATGCTCGAGCGAGACTCGGAGCGACGCGACGCGCGTTCTTTTCCGGCTGGTACCTCTCTCACCCGAGCGACATCACGAACGATTGGGACGAGGTGCCGATTGACACAGCTCTCGGTGTTGCCCCGGCATGGCGGATGGGCGCCGAAACGAACGAAACCTGGGCGATTCACATCCATGGACGGGCGGTACAACGAGGAGAAACCGTGCGAGGGGTTGGGCCGTTCCTCGAGCGGGGCATCTCCAATCTCCTGATTTCCTACCGGAACGACGGCGAAGCCCCCTTCGATGACCGAGCTCGGTATCGCCTGGGAGAGCGTGAATGGCGCGACGTCGAAGCGGCGATTGCGTTCGCTCGAGACCACGGCGCCGACAATGTCGTGCTCGTCGGCTGGTCGATGGGTGGGCAAATCGCACTGCAGACCGCGCTTCGGAGCAGATTTCGTCGAATGATTCAGGGTGTTGTCCTCGAATCGCCAGTGGTCGCCTGGGATCCGACACTGCACCACCAGTTGCGAGCGTTGCACCTGCCGAAACTCTTTGCCGTGACAGCCGGAGCGCTGTTACGGTCTCGACTCGCTTCCGTGCTGACCGGGAGCGACCGACTCGATCTTCGAGTGCTCAACGTCGTTGCGAGGGCCGATCAACTTCGTGCGCCGATTCTGCTGTTGCACAGCATCGACGACGGCTTCGTTCCCGCGACCGCCTCACGAGAACTCGCGAGGGCTCGCCCAGACATCGTGACGTATGTGGAATACCGAAACGCACGGCACACAAAGCTTTGGAACATCAACCCTGCAGCATTTGAGCGCTCGATCGGTGCATGGATCGACGCGAACATTGCGAACAAGGACCGCTGAAGCCGTTTTCCGTTGAGCACTGCTTCGTACGCAAGAGAAGGCTGGACCACAGTGGTCCAGCCTTCTCTCGTGCAACGGACTAGTTGTTGATCGAGCCGCCGTCTCGCGCCCCTGCCCAGAGGTCGATTCCGGCATCGGTCGCGAGGGAATCGATGCGATCGAGGACGTCTTGCGTGAGGGGTGGGCCAGAGACCGCACCAACGTTTTCGTCGAGCTGTGCAACGCTGCTCGCACCGATGACGAGTGAGGTCATTCGCTCGTCACGCAATGCCCACTGCAAGGCGAGCTGTGAGAGCGATTGGCCGCGTTCACGAGCGATGTCGTTCAGCGCGCGCAACAGCGTGAGGTTCGTTTCGTTCAACCAATCGGGCTTGAGCGAGGCATTTCGCGAGGCTCGCGATCCCTCGGGAATCCCGTTGAGGTAGCGACTCGACAACATGCCCTGCGCAAGAGCGCTAAACCCGATGACGCCGAAACCGAGTTCTTCTGCGGTGTCGAGCAGGCCCTGAGTTTCGATCCACCGGTTGAGCATCGAGTACGAGGGCTGGTGGATCAGGAGCGGGGTACCGAGATCGCGGAGGATCTCAGCGGCCCGACGTGAATCTTCGGCACTGTAGGAGGAGATGCCGACGTAGAGAGCCTTGCCTGATCGAACCGCGGTGTCGAGCGCGCCCATGGTCTCTTCCAGAGGAGTGTCCGGGTCTGGGCGGTGCGAGTAGAAGATATCGACATAGTCGAGCCCGAGACGTTCGAGCGACTGGTCGAGGCTTGCGAGCAGGTACTTCCTTCCGCCGCCGCCACTGCCGTACGGTCCTGGCCACATGTCCCAGCCTGCCTTGGAGGAGATGACGAGCTCGTCCCGGTGGTCACTGAAGTCCTCGCGGAGCATCTGACCGAATCGACGCTCAGAGGATCCTGGCGGAGGACCGTAGTTGTTCGCGAGGTCGAAGTGAGTGATGCCGTGGTCGAAAGCGCGCCGCACGATCGCGCGTTGCGACTCGTAATCTCCTTCTTCGCCGAAATTGTGCCAGAGCCCGAGGGAGAGTTCGGGGAGTTTGAGTCCGGAACGGCCAGTGCGGCGGTACGGCAGGGAGTTATATCGATCTTCAGCGGGGGTGTACGACATTCAGAATGACTTCCTTTGCGTTTATCGAGAGGGCGGCGGCTTCCTCGCCGTCAAATCACGCTATCCGGAAATAGCGCAGCATTGCGAGAGCAATGTTCTGTCCTCACTCCCATCTTGCCGGGCACCACCGACATGGTTCGAAAACCATCACTCCGCAGCGAGGCGCTCCGACTCGTTCCGCCGCTCCCATGCCTCAGCGAGCAATCGGTAGGAATTGACACGATCTGCGTGCGTATGCGCGGTCGTTGTGATGACGAGCTCGTTCGCTCCCGTCGCTCGCGCCAGTGCAGCAAGTCGGTCAACGACGGTCTCGGGGTCACCGACAATCCGGCTTGCCGTTCGGTCCGCCACGATCCGCTCCCGCTCGTCATCCCAAGGGAATGCTGCGGCGTCCTCCGGCGACAAATACGGCTGCCCTGCGTACTCAGTACGAACTCGATACAGCCATGGACCGAACGGCGATGCGATTCGCTCTGCTTCAGCGGCAGTCGCTGCAACGAGGACATCGGCCGAAACGACGACATACGGTTCTTTCAAATACTTGGAGGGTTTGAACGCATCCCGGTACGCCTGGACCGTTTCGAGCGTCAGTTGTGGGAACGAGTGGTAATTCGCACCAAAGTGCAGACCGAGCTCTCCAGCAAGCGCTGCGCTCGCGCCCGGCGAGCTGCCATGCACCCAGACCGTGACGTCAGATCCCTCGGCCGGATTGACGGTGACTGCTTCTCCGGTCGCACTGGTCGCGGTGCCCTCAAGATACGAGAGCACATCGTTGATCTGCGTTGGAAAGTCCGCAGGGTTTCCAGGGGTCCTTGAGAGCAGTTGGTCGTTCAATTCGGCGCGATCAGCGCGCATCGGCAAGACAGAGAAAGCGGGAAGCGTCACGCCCTCTACGACTCGCGGCGCGCCTTTCGGTCCGACCTCAAGCTCACCGGAGGCGATCTTCGCGTTCGTCTCCTTCGCCTTCTCTCGCTGTTCAACGCTTGGGCCGCCTCGACCGAGACCGAGATCAATCGGCCTGCCCGTGAGCGTGGCCAGAGTGCCGCCGATCTCCGTGACCTGCACGGGGGAGTAGTTATCGATGACGAGGACGGCGGTCCCGAGCTTCAAGGTGGATGTTCGACGGGCGAGCTCTGGGATCAGCAAATATGAGGTAGATCCGGCACCACCCGGGTAGAGGTGGTGTTCAGCAAGCCAGTACCGTTCGTAGCCGAACTGCTCGGCGCTCTCTGCGAGCGCGAAGGTGTTCTGAAATGTGTCCGCCGGAGTATCGCCCTCGGAGATCAACACGAGATCAAGGATCGAGAGCCGAGTACTCGTCGGAGCCTGAACGTGCTCGCTCTCGGCGGAGGTGGGAGATGCCATGGTCCTATCCTGTCGTGTGCAATCGAGGTCGCATTGCCCCGATGTAACAATTCTCAACGGTCGCGCATCATGTCGGACACATGAGCATGATGAAGATTGTGCGAGAGGCAATCTCGTCTCAGCCCACAGTAGATCTCCCTTGATTCCCTGTTTCCTTTTGGAAGGCACCCGATGTCCACCTTCGTTCGTCCAAAACCGGTTTTGTTCACCGCTGCGGTTGCAGCCCTGTTCGCTTTGACCGCCTGCTCGACCTCTGCAGCACCAGAAGCGTCGAATTCCTCAGAACCAAGCGCCGCCGCGGAAGTTGTGCTCGGCGATCCCTCAGCGCTCGAACTCATCGAAGACGGCGTCCTCACCGTCCACGTCGACGACCCGGTCTGGAGCCCGTGGTTCATCGACAACGACCCCTCGAATGGCGAAGGCTTCGAAAGCGCACTCACCTACGCGGTCGCGGAAAAGCTCGGGTTCGCAGAAGGCGACGTCACCTGGGGCTACACCGCGTTCAGCGCTTCCTACTCACCTGGGCCGAAGCCGTTCGACTTCTACGTCCAAGAGGTCTCCATCACTGAAGACCGCAAGGCCGCAGTGACGTTCAGCGACCCCTACTACGTGTCGCGAAGTGTCGTGATCACGAAGGAGGGTTCCGAGGCTTCTGCAGCAACGAGCATCGAGGAGCTCTCGCAATTCACGTTCGGCACCGTCGTCGCTACGACGCAAGACACCTACATCTCTGAAACGATCAACCCCGACAACGTGCTGACCTTTGACACCGTGGCCTTGAGCACGCAGGCACTCGAGAACGGACAGGTCGACGCAATCGTGGCAGACCTGCAGATCGCTCAGAACGTGGTGCTGAACCAGTACGACGACCTGCAGATCGCAGGACTCCTGAAGGACAATGGCTTGAGCGAGGGCATGGGCTTCGTCTTTGATCTCAACAGCCCGCTCGCGCCCTACGTGAACGCCGCACTGCAGGAGCTCGAAGAAGAAGGCACGATCGACGAACTGGTCGAAACCTGGCTTCCGCTTCCTGCCGATATCGAGGAGTACACCGAATAACTCATGACGAAGCCACCGCTCAGACGCGTTCATTTCGGCGCGTTCTACCCAAACGATCACCATCACACGCTTTGGTCGCTCTCGCCGAAGGGAAGCCAAATCGAGTTCGAAGCGTTTCGACACTTTGCACAGAGTGCTGAGCGTGGCTTGTTCGACTTCGTCTTCCTGGCGGAAGCGAACTGGCTACAGGAAGACAAGGGCTCGGTCATCGAGCACGCGATTCTCGATAAGCCGGATTCGCTGACGACCCTGGCGGCGTTGGCTGCAGAAACCAACTCGATCGGGCTGGCTGCAACCATCGGCACGACCTTCTCAGATCCGTTCCACGTCGCCCGAGGCCTTGCCACGCTGCAAGCGATCTCGGGCGACCGGGCGGGGTGGAACGTCGTCACATCCCACACTGGATTCGGGGTCGGTGCCTCCACGAACTTCCGACCGGGTCGACTCGTCGAGCACCACGAGCGGTACGTGGTCGCGCAAGCCTTTCTCGATGAAGTCTTCGCCTACTGGAGTGAAGCGACGCGTGGGGCGGGCGGCTTCACGAACCCCTCGATTATTCAGGCCGGAGGCTCTGTCGAGGGGAAAGAACTTGCAGCCCGGAATGCGAACGTCATTTTTGCCGGACGGCAGACGATCGAGAACTCACGCCGCTTCGTCACCGAGATGTCAGAGCGAGCCGCCGCGCATGGTCGCGGAGAGCTCGTCATCATGCCCAGCACCGCATTCGTACTCGGCACTTCGACCGAGGATGCGCTCGAACGACAGAAGCATTGGCGTGAACTCGAGATGACACCGAGAGTTGCGCAGTTCCTCCTGACAGAGGCTTGGGGTGAAGGGTACGAGGACTACGACGTTGACGGTCCGATCCCGGCGAACGACCCGAGCCCTGAACATGCTGACCGGTATGCGAAAGGGAAGGTCGGCGGCGAACGCGACGGGCAGAAGCTGATCGCCGGATGGCGAGCGATCGCTGAGCGTGACAATTTGTCAGTGCGTGAGCTGTTCAGCACAGTCCTCGCTCGACGTGATTTCGTCGGCACGCCTGCCTCGGTCGCGGAGGACATCAACCACTGGGTGCAGTCGCGAGCAGCCGATGGCTTCGTCGTCAATCCCTCCGTGGTGCCGAGCGGAATCGACGAGTTCGTCGACCAAGTGATTCCAGAATTGCAGGAGCGCGGTGTTTACCGGACCGAATATTCGGGCAGCACCTTGCAAGGGCATTTGCAGGAGACCTTCGCCGAGGAGACGTCTTGACGATCACCGGACGCCCGCAAGGGTCACCTCAACATCACTCGAACTCCTCGAGAAGCACGCCCATTGCCGACGCAGATCTGCAACAGCTGCTGGCACCGAAGTCGTGGTGGCAAAAGCGTGAACTCGTGGTTTCGACAATCATCGCGACGCTCAGCACCGGAGCGGTCATCACCGTCCTGGCACTCGTCCTCACGGCCTCACAGGGCTGGACCGCATTTCAAACTGCATTCTTGAGTCCAGAGCATTTCCGTCTGTCATTCCCGAAGGTCGCTGAAGGCTTCCTGCTGAACGTCACCCTCTTCCTGATCCTGGAACCGATTGTGCTGATCGTGGGAATGGGCCTCGCCCTCATGCGCAATTTCCAGTCCCCGATCTTGTTCCCGTTCAGATTCTTCGCGATCGCGTATATCGACTTGTTCCGTGGTCTCCCAGCGATCCTCGTCATCCTCATGCTCGGTATGGGAATGCCGGCGCTTCGCATCGAGGGGCTCAGTTCTTCGCCGCTGTTTTGGGGAGCAGTCGCGTGCGTTCTGACTTCGGCCGCCTACACCGCAGAGAACTATCGCGCTGGTATCGAGTCGATTCACCCGGGCCAACGCGCAGCCGCTCGTTCGCTCGGACTCGGTCATGCCGCCACGATGCGGTTCGTGGTGCTGCCCCAAGCGGTTCGTCGAGTGATTCCACCGCTGCTCTCCGGCTTCATCGCGCTCCAGAAAGAGACCGCGCTGATCTCGGTCATCGGACCGATGGAGGCGTCACGTGCAGCACAGGCCTATTCCGGCACCGTGTTCAATTTCACGAGTTACTTGGTCGCCGCCCTCCTCTTCGTGGCGATCACGATCCCGCTGACGCGGCTCACGGATCACCTGCTCAAGCGAAGCCAAATGAGACGAGCAATCGGAGGTGCCGTATGACCGACTTCTCGATTGCAAATGCTCAGCCCGCGGTCTCACTGCGCGGGGTGTATCAGGCATATGGCGAACGGGTCGTGCTGCGGAACGTCGACCTGGATATCCGTGCGCACGAAGTCGTCGCGGTCATCGGTCAGAGCGGTTGCGGGAAGTCGACGCTCCTTCGGACGATCAACCTGCTCGAAGACGTTCTTGCCGGCTCGATCTCGCTCGATGGCCGAGAGATCACCGGCAAGGGCGTCGATCGGAACCAGGTTCGTCAGAACGTCGGGCTGGTCTTCCAACAGTTCAACCTGTTCCCGCACCTCACCGTCCTGCAGAACATCACGCTCGCGCCTCGACAAGTGGCAAGGATCCCGCGAAAAGCCGCCGAGCATCAGGCTATGGAACTCCTCGAACGATTCGGAATGTCCGACAAAGCCAATGAGTTCCCGGACCGTCTCTCTGGTGGCCAGCAGCAACGAGTAGCGATCATTCGGTCGCTTGCGACGAGACCACAGGTGCTCCTGCTCGACGAAGTCACCTCAGCGCTCGATCCCGAGACGGTCGGGGAAGTGCTTTCCTTGATCGGTGATTTGAAGTCGCTCGGGCAGACCCTGATCCTGGCGACCCACGAAATGTCATTCGCACGCGAAGTCGCCGACAGGATCATTTACATGCACGACGGCGAGATCGTCGAGCAAGGACCTCCCGCGCAGATTCTCGATGCGCCACAGGAAGCACGGACCGCGCAGTTCGTTGCGCAGATTCTGGGTTCCAAGTCCTATTTGCCGCGCGAGCGACAATCGGACGACGCACGCAGAGGCTTGGACAATCAATCCGACCGACAGGAGTTCGTCGCATGAGTATTACCGCAGGTTCAGCCCTCTCGAGCGAGTTCGCAAACGACCCAGCGGACCCCAAGATCGAACTGCACGTTCACCTCGAGGGTGCCATTCGTCCCGACACCCTGTTCGCGCTCGCGCGGAAGAACAAATTCGAGCTCCCCGTCAATTCGCTCGAAGAGCTTGAGCGGTTCTACGAGTTCACGGATTTCCATCACTTCATTGATGTGTGGAACGTCACGACCGATGTGGTCACGGACGCCGACGATTTCCGAAGGATCGTGGTCGAATACGCGCGCGAAGCGGCCGGGTTCGGTGCTGTCTATCTCGAAGCGATCGTTTCGCCGGGTCAGTACTACGTTCGGGGCATTTCGGGTGACGCCCTGTATTCAGGCTTCACTGAGGGCGTGGCGCAGGCACTCGATGAAACGGGAGTGGTCGTTCGTTTGACCCCCGACATCGATCGCAATCGTCCGCTCGAGCTGAGCCGTCAAATCATCGACGATGCAATTCCATTTCTCGACCGGGGGATCATCGGGATCGGCCTCGGCGGACGCGAGCGAGCGAATCCGACGGTCCATTTCCAAGAACTCTTCCAGCACGCGCGGGACAACGGATTCGCAGCGGTTCCACATGCGGGCGAGGACGACGGGGCGAAATCGGTCCAAGAATCGATTGAACTGCTCGGCGCTCATCGCATCCGACACGGCTTCCGAGCAATCGAGGATCCAGATTTGCTCCAGGAAATCATCGAACGAGACATCGTGCTCGATGTGTGCCCGACCTCGAACCTTCGGACCAGAGTCGTCGACGACTGGAAAGAGCACCCGTACGCACGCCTGCTCGAAGCAGGCGTGCGAATGACGGTCAACACGGACGATCCCGCGATGTTCGGTACGGACCTGGGGCGCGAGCACGAACTGGCCTACTCGGTGGGTGCGAGCCCGGAACAGCTCTTCACCGCGGGGATCCATGGCCACGCCGGCGGCCCGGAGATCGATGCATGGCTTCGGACCTTGCACACAGCACGCTGGGGGAGCACATCCACTCCGGCTGACGAATACAGCATTGGAGCATCACGATGAACGCGCTTCGCTTCGGGCTTGCACTCGCCCAGAGTCCCGGCGACCCAAGAGCGGCCTTTCGTGAGATCGAAGCGCGAGCAATCGAAGCGGAACAGGCCGGGTTTGATTTCGTCACGCTTGCAGACCCGCTCGACCAGCCCAATGTGAGTGCGCTTTCCTCGTCCGAAACGCTCGCTGCTCTTGCGAGAACGACGAAACGGATTGGTCTCTTTGTTGCGGCAGGTTCGCACTACACGGAGCCGTTCCACACTGCAAAGGCTGTTGCCACGATTGATTTTGCGAGTCGCGGTCGCGCTGGATTGATCGTCGATGCTTCGTCATCCCAGGTCGCGAGTCAGCGTTTCCCGCACGCGGCCCATCTCTCTAATGAAGAACTGGCCGCTGAGGCGGCAGAATTCATCGAAGTGCTTCGTGAACTCTGGGATTCGTGGGAAGACGATGCGGAAATCCGCGACACTGCGAGTGCTCGGTATGTAGACAGTTCGAAGATCCATCACATCGATCACGCTGGAGCGTACTTCACCGTGAAGGGCCCGCTGATCACTCCGCGGCCTCCGCAGGGTAATCCGCTCGTCGCGGTTCGATCGGGAGCCTCGCAGCTCGCACACGGCGCAGCCGCGCGGTCAGGCGCCGATTTGGTATTCCTCGATGCTGAGCAGATCGATCTGAGCGATGCCACTGCGTTACCGAGTGAGATCCGCAACATCATCATGCGGATCGACGCCTCTCGAACCGCGGAGGATCGAATTGAAGCGTTCGTCGAGATCGCGAACGCACACCCCGCCGTCGTCGGCATCGAGTTCGTGCAGGTCGAGGGTGCCCTTGATGACGTGCTTCGAAACTTCACGAGCGGCGACGCAGGGGGCACTGATGACGCCGGTTCGCTGCGGGCACGCTTCGGGTTCTCACGACCGAGCAGTCGGTACGAAACAAGCCCGCTCGTCGCCGAGCAATAAGCAAGAAGGACCGGCGCGTTTACTCGGGCAAAACGCCTGCTTTCAGCGCGGTTTGCCGTTGAATTCTGCCGAGCATTCCGGTCATGCCGCGAAGGCGGAGCGGCGAGATCGCCCTGCTGAGACCAAGCTCGCTCGGATAGTCAGCGGGGACATCGAGGACCTCTTGCACGCTCAACCCGTGGAGTCCTTCGATCAGAATCGACGCGAACCCACGAGTTGTCGGTGCTTCAGCAGGCGCCTGCGCGAAGACTTCCACCGAACCTTCGTTCACTTCCACGATGATCCAGACGGGAGATTGGCACTCGGCGACACGTTCGAGCAGTTCTGGGTGTCCGACGTAGCGTTCTGGGAGCTCCGGGAGGTTGTTCGAGAATTCGAGGAGGAGCTGCAGTCGCTCTGGCTCGGGCAGCGCTTGAAACTCTTCTGCGATCTGCGCCAGTGCTGGGGACAAGCTCAACGGGGTGCCTCTCCGCGAGCCTCGCCGGTGACGATCGGAACTCGCACGAGCGAGCCCCATTCCGTCCACGAGCCGTCGTAGTTGCGAACGTTCTCAAGGCCGAGCAAGTACTTCATGACGAACCACGAGTGGCTCGAGCGTTCGCCGATTCGGCAGTAGGCGATGACCGCATCGTCAGGCTGCAGGCCTGCCTCGTCGAAGTACAGGGCTTCGAGCTCGGAACGTGATTTGAAGGTGCCGTTCTCATTCGCAGCTTTCCCCCACGGGACGCTCGCTGCGCTCGGAATGTGCCCCGCGCGCAACGCACCCTCGTCCGGGTACGCCGGAGCCGTCGTGCGCTCACCGGAGTACTCCTCCGGGCTTCGTACATCGATCAGTGGATTCCCGAAGTGGGCCATGACATCGTCACGAAAGGCTCGCGCCGTCGTGTCGTCACGCTCGATCACGGGGTACTCGGTCTCGGCGACCGCGGGCGCTCCCATTTCGACCGCTCGATCCTCTGCGAACCACTTCGCGCGGCCGCCGTCGAGGAGCCGGACGCTCGTGTGCCCGAACAGCTCGAACACCCACAGGGCGTAGGCAGCCCACCAGTTCGACTTGTCCCCGTAGATAACGACCTCAGTATCGCGCTCGATGCCCTTTCGAGACATCAGCGCGGCGAACCCCTCGCCGTCGACGAAGTCACGTGTGACGGGATCGGTGAGTTCGGTGTGCCAGTCGATCTTGACTGCTCCGGGAATGTGACCGGTCTCGTAGAGCAGGACGTCTTCGTCGCTTTCCAGGATTACGAGACCTTCCTGGTTGAGATTGGCAGCAAGCCATTCCGTCGAAACCAGTCGGTCGGGGTGGGCGTACTGCTCGAAGTCATTGTTCTCGAGTGACATGCGAGTCCTTCCATGGGTTTTCGAGGGCTAGGCTCTGTTGGGGCAAGTTCGATTCAAGCATGACGGGTGCGTGCTGAAAGTTCGAACGATGAATCAATGCGAAAGGCCACCGGGGCGCTATGACGAACACTGCACAGGGTGCGACGGATCAGACGATCACTCACATCGTTGGTCGTGAGCCATCGCTGAGTGCTCGGCAAATGGTTGATCACCTGGTTCCCCCTCCGCAGTTCGATAACGCGAGCTTCGACACCTACATTCCTGACGAGGCGTTTCCGTCGCAGGCCGCGGCGCTCGAATCGATGCGAAACTTCGCATCATCCTGGAAACCGACGGGGTTCAAACTCTTCAGCAAGAAGCAATCGCAGAAGCCGGGGATCTACCTCGATGGCGGTTTCGGCGTGGGAAAGACGCACCTGCTCGCTTCGCTGTTCGCCGCAGCGCCAGGTCCGAAATACTTCGGAACGTTCATTGAGTACACCGCGCTTGTCGGCGCACTCGGCTACAAAGAAGCGGTTGCTGCGCTGAAGGGCGCCCACCTCTTGTGCATCGATGAGTTCGAACTCGACGATCCGGGCGACACCATGGTGATGACCAGACTCCTCGGCGAACTCGTCGCGGGCGGAACTCGAATCGCTGCGACGAGCAATACCCCTCCGAATGCGCTGGGCGAAGGCAGATTCGCGGCACAGGATTTCTTGCGGGAGATCACGGCGATCGCTGATCGCTTCAATATTCTGCGGATCGACGGCAACGACTATCGGCAACGCGACATCTCCGGCAACGCGATCACTGTTCCGGCCGAGGAGATCGACGCACGGATCTCGCAGTTGCACGGTGTGGTCTCGGTCGACGAATTCTCGGATGTCATCGAACATCTGCAGCGAGTGCACCCGTCCAAGTTCGTTCGTGTCATCGAGGGCATCGACACCGTGGTGTTGAAGGACGTCGTGCAATTGCAGGGTCAGCACGATGCGCTCCGTCTCGTCGCCTTCATCGACCGTCTCTATGACGCCGGCCTTCCGATCGTGCAGAGCGGGATCAGTCTGGATCAGGTGTTCTCCCAAGACATGTTGAACGGTGGATACCGCAAGAAATACCTCCGTTCTGTCTCGCGCATGATTGCGCTGACGAGCGAAACGCCGCGCTGACTTCCGACCGCTGAACTCTCGAACCGCGCTGTCGCTGCTCGCACTTCGCGCACGTTCCAGCCCCGAGATTCGACTGGGCTGATGTTTCTGTGCCTCTTCCGGGGTGCTCGAAACCTCAGCGTTACAAAAGCCGCGTCTTCGTAACTCCTCCGAAACAGTTGCGCCGTGCCGCCCGAAACCTTGCGCGAGCACACTGAGCAGGTACCCAAGTGACCCCCAAGCACAGTTGCGGATCGGTGGGTGCACTCTTGCACCGATTTGGAAGGTTCATCTCATGTCAGCAGATATCGTCTGGCTCCTGTTGTGCGCGGCCCTCGTGCTCTTCATGACCCCAGGACTCGCGTTCTTCTATGGAGGACTTGTCAAAGTAAAGAGTGTCGTGAGCATGATGATGCTCAGCTTCGGCGCTCTCGCCCTCATCGGAGTGCTCTGGGTGCTCTACGGGTTCAACATCAACTCCATCACGAACACCTCGGCTGACTGGATCCCGGGCGTCTTCGGTAACCCATTCTCGGACTTCGCTCTCGCGAACGCTGACGGCACGACGATGGCGGGCGCCGCGTTCGGCTCGACCTTCGCGATCATCACCGTCGCGTTGATCTCCGGCGCGATCGCTGACCGCGCGAAGTTCGGCTCCTGGATGATCTTCGCCGGTATCTGGGCGACCATCTCCTACTTCCCAATCGCTGGTTGGGTTTGGGCAGTAGACGCAGACGGCAACATGTCGGGATGGATCGGAACGCTCGGCGAAGCGCTCTTCCCGGGCTCCGAGCTCGAAGTTCTTGACTGGGCCGGTGGTACCGCGGTCCACATCAACGCTGGTGCTGCAGCACTTGCACTCGCCTTGGTGCTCGGAAAGCGCGTGGTCTTCGAAAAGGGCTCCTCGAAACCGCACAACGTTCCACTGGTCATGCTGGGCGCCGCGATCCTCTGGTTCGGATGGTTTGGGTTCAACACTGGTGCTGCAACCGATGACAACACGGCAGGGCTCATCTTCCTCAACACGGTCGTCACCCCGGCCGCAGGTGTTCTCGGCTTCATCGCCGTCGAACGTTTCAAAGAGGGCAAGGCCACGAGCGTTGGCGCCGCAAGCGGTGCGGTCGCCGGTCTCGTCGCGATCACGCCAGCGTGTGCAGCATTGACGCCGGGTTGGGCGATCGTCCTCGGTCTCCTCGCTGGAGCGGTGTGCGCCTTCGCAATCGATCTGAAGTTCCGGCTCGGCTTCGACGACTCACTCGACGTCGTCGGTCTCCACCTCGTGGCCGGATTCATCGGATGCCTCTTCCTCGGCTTCTTCGCAACGGGCACCGGCCTCTTCACCGGCGGTGACTTCCGTCAGCTGGTCCTGCAGTTGCTCCCGGCGGTTGCGGTCGCGATTTACTCCTTCGTCGTCGCTTGGGTCATTGGAACCATCATCGAAAAGACGATCGGCTTCCGTATCAAGAACGAAGACGAAGTCGCCGGCATCGACACGAGCATCCACGGCGAAACCGGGTACGCGCTCGTCGAGAACTAAGGCTCACCAACACAACACAGCACAGCACAAGGAGAAGCGGTGCGGGCCAGATGGTCCGCACCGCTTTTCCGTATGTCGGGAAGGAATCGGGCTGCTTACGACACTGCAAGGATCGCGAGCGCAAAGAGTGTCACGGTCGTGATCGTTGAGCAGATCGCTCGAGTCCAGTTCGCTGCGCCCCACTCACGCGAATACGCGCGCCATGCCAGTGCAGAGCCGGGTGCAGTCGGATTGAGCCGTGCAAGCGCACGGTTTCGAGGCACGTTCCATGCGATGGTGATCGAAACTCCGACGAGATAACTCACACCGCCAACGACAGCGAGCACGAGATGCAACAGGGGAGTCGTTTGCACCCCGAGGATGATCGTGGCGATGCTGCAGACCGCGGCCCCGAAGAAGGCGATGAAGAATGGCGCCCGTTCCACCTCTCGATTGAGCTTCTGCATTTCACGAATCGCTGCGCTTGGCTGCGCGCGATCGAGCCGCGGAAGGATTTGGCCTGCGAATGCGAAGTACACGATTGCAGTCGCGCCTGCCAGTGCACCTGCTCCAGAAGCCGCAATTGTCAGTAAGTCCATGGTGCAATTGTCGCGCAGGGGCAGACCGCCATCCGGACGCGGTGCTCTCCGACCTCGATCAACTCACGTGGATGAGCGGACGACGCTTCTCGTCCTTCTCCGCTTCTCGCAACACCTCACGCGCCACAGGAGCGACCTCGCCGGTTCCGAACAGGAGGTACTTGAGCATGTTCGATACCGGTCCTCCTTCAGTCCATTCGAAGTAGGCGTGCGGGACAACGCCAGTCGTGTCTCGGATCTCGAGGAGCACCGTGGCGATCGTCGCTGGGATGTTCGCGCTCTTGACCGTCAGGACCCGGAAGCCGAACCGCTCCTCGCCTTCGACGACGAGGTCTTCCTCAAAATCGGAGGAATCTCGCTGATGTACTTCAAGGAAGATCACTTTGGATTTGCGAGGAATGTGTCCGTATCGGCGTTCGTCGGCGTTCTTCGCTCGATATTCGCTCTTGTTTCGATCGCCCGGCTCGTGAGGAACGATCTGGATTTCTCCCCGTTCGGCGTCAGTCTGAAGAAACTGCAGCGCCAGATCGTCGAAGCGAACCGAAGTCGCCCTGATCTGAAACGAACGCGCGACCCGTGAGAATGCCGAGGTCAGCAGGATCCCGAGAATGAAGAACATGGCGATCCGAATACCGTCGGGCCGCTCGAAGATGTTCGCGACCGTCGTGTACAGAAAGACGAGGGTGATGGCGCCGAATCCGAATGTGCGTTTGCGCTGTTGCTTTGCACGCGCAGACAGCGTGACGGCAACGGAGGCGGAGGTAATGAGCACGAGCACTCCTGTCGCATAGGCGCCACCCTGTGCGTCGACGTCTGCATCGAACACGATCGTGATGATGATCGCGATCACTGTGAACACGAGCACGAGCGGACGCACCGCGCGTGCCCAATGCGGTGCCATGCCGTATCGGGGCAGGTATCGCGGGACGAGGTTGAGCAGCCCGGCCATGGCTGATGCGCCCGCGAACCAGAGAATGCAGATGGTGCTGACGTCGTACATCGTGCCGAAGCCCTCACCGAGGTACTCGTGGGCGAGGTAGGCGAGTGCTCGACCGTTTGCCTGACCGCCCTCCTGAAATTCTTCCTGAGGGATGAGCAGCGTCGTTAAGAAGCTCGAGGCGATCAGGAAGCCGCTCATGATGAGTGCAGCGGTCGTGAGCAGGCGCGTTGCACCGTGAATACGACCGTTCGGGCGGATGCTCTGTCGAGCGTCGCTCATGCTTTTGCAGGCCACTTCGGGCTCAGCGGCGCCGTGCTGCGGCGCGTTTCGAATCTGGGGCATCACCGCGACTCCCGTTTCGAATCCGGAGAGTCCGAGCGCCAGTTTCGGAAAGACGAGCAGTGCGACAGCGACCATCATGATCGGGTTCGAGTGCTGCGCCGTCAGCATGCTCCACCAGTCGCTGATCACGACCGGGTTGGTGATGACATGAGCAGTTGAGACGAAAATGACGATCAGGTTGAGCGCGAGGTACACCGCGACCACGACGACCGCGATCCCGATTGCTTCCCGGAATCCCCGAAGGAACACGATGGCGAGCAGGACGATGAGCGCAATGGTCATCGGCACGTGCGAACCTTCGAACCATTCGGGCGCGAATGGGTTCTCGATGGCGTGTGCAGATGCGTCGGCGGCGGAGAGTGTAATCGTGAGCATGAAGTCGGTCGCTGCGAAGCCAAGGAGCACGAGGACGAAGATTTTGCCGGACCACCAGGGCAGGATGTGTTCGAGCATCGCGATCGAGCCAGAGCCCCGATAGCTTTCACGGGCGACTCGTCGGTAGACCGGGAGTGCTCCGAGCAACGTCAGGAGTACGAGAACGACCGTTGCCAGTGGCGAAAGAAAACCCGCAGCGAGTGCTGCAATCGCCGGCTGGTACCCGAGCGTCGAGAAGTAGTCGACACCACTGAGGCACATGACCCGCCACCACGAATGGGTTTGTTCGACTCTTGCAGCGTGCGGTCCCTGATGCGCGCCCTTGTGATCGACCAGGCCATGAAGAAGCCAATTTCGCACTCGAGCGCGTTTGGAACGCGTTTGACTGTCGTCACGGGAGTTCCTGGTCGAGGCAGCGTCATCCAAGATTTGTGCGGTGTTGTGAGCAGTGAATTCAGGCACTGTGAGGTCGAGTCGCTTGGTCGTGCATGGCACGCAACATCTCGAGCTGCTCACGATTGAGCGCCATCAACGTCTCGATTTCTCGTTTCGCGGCGAGGTTCGTCTCATAGTCGTGCTGAGAGAGCGCCGAGGCGATCGCGTCTTGACGCTTCGCCGCGATCAACAAAATCGCCCCCTGCAAGCCGGCGAGCATGCTCAGAAACAGGTTGAGCAGGATGAACGGATACGGATCCCAAGCGACCGCCGTGGCATTCGCAATCGCCCACAACACCATGAAGAGGATGAATCCGGCGATGAACGCCCAGGAGCCCATCAGATTTCGAAGACGATCGGCGGCACGTTGGCCCATGGTGAGGGACGCCCTTTGCTCGCCATGCCAATTGGTGAGTGGACGAGTCGGCGGGGAGCCCGGAGCGTTTGACCGGGGTGACCGCGAATGAGGTTGGTGTGCAGTCGCTGAGGTGGTTGTGCTGATGAACTCTTCCATGACCAATTGGCCCTTCACTCATCACCGATCCCGGGGAGTCGCAGAAGTTGGCTCAACCCGGTCGGCGTCAGAGCGGCCTGCGCCGTTCCATCCGCGAAGGTAGCGCATTTTCGGATCGCGCAACAGCAGAATTTTCGGGTGAGATTCGAGACACAGATTGTCCGCACTGAGACGCGCTGAATGACCCGGAGGCGGCGCGATGCACAGGAATAAATGGTGGGCGATGCGGGACTCGAACCCACGACCTCTTCCGTGTGAAGGAAGCGCGCTACCAACTGCGCCAATCGCCCAAAGGACCTCCCAATACTGCCATATACGGGGCAGTGCGGATGACCAAACTGCCGATTCTGGCTCGCGCCACACCCGGCATTTCACTCGATTTTGGATTCCCGCGAGAATGAGGCTAAGGTAATCCAGTACCTCGGAGACGAGTTATGCGGATGTGGCGCAGTGGTAGCGCATCACCTTGCCAAGGTGAGGGTCGCGAGTTCGAATCTCGTCATCCGCTCGAGAGTAATCTCAAAGGACACTTCGACAGGGAAACCTGCAGTGGTGCCACCACGGTGGGGTGGCCGAGTGGTTAGGCAGCGGCCTGCAAAGCCGTCTACGCGGGTTCAAATCCCGTCTCCACCTCGGAATGCTCCTCCTGGGAGTTTCAAACCTGGTTGAACTGGTTTTCAACAGTCAAACTGGGCGATTGGCGCAGCGGTAGCGCGCTTCCCTGACACGGAAGAGGTCACTGGTTCGATCCCAGTATCGCCCACCATCAAGCCCCGGTCTTCGGACCGGGGCTTTTTCGTGCATGCAAGGTCGCCCACTTGTTTTGTCTTTGCAGATCTCGATCAGTCTGTGTAGATCTCGATCGGGAAATCGCAAAACTGCCCAAAAGAGGGGGCATGGATCGCTCGATCCCAGGTCATTGAATCAGTATGGTTGGCGCATAGATTTCAAATTTTAATAAAGGAAAGCCTGTGAAACTCCGCGTGCGATTGGCGATGATAGCCAGTGTTTCACTTCTCTTCACTCTGTTCGCCCCTGCGGCGAACGCCTCACTCGGACCACCTGCCTCTGTCGCGGCATCCGTACTTGCAGGGCCGACTGCTCCAGCAGCTAAGGCTTCCGGGTCCGCTTCGCCGATCTGGCGGTTCTATTCGCCAAGCTATGGCGGACACTTTTATACTGCGAGCAATTCGGAACGCGATCGACTGATCTCCGAATCGCCCGACGTGTGGCAGTACGAAGGCCAGGCATATTCTGCGTTCACCAGTCCTGCGCCAGGCACTGTTCCGCTGTACCGCTTTTACTCATCGTCCCAAAAAGCGCACTTTTTCACCGCAAGTATCTCTGAGAGAGATCGCGTGCGAAACACGCTTTCCGCGACATGGCGCTACGAGGGTGTGGCATTTCATGTGTACCCGAACGCTCGTGTCTCTGGATCGATCGAGATGTCCCGATTCTGGAACATCGAGAGTCGGCGACACTTCTACACCGCCAGCGTGACGGAGCGCGATCGCGTCATCAGGACTCTCGCTCATGTGTGGCGTTTCGAAGGAACGAACTTTGCGGTTCCCGCTGGGGGCGTTGGTGCAAAAGTGCCTCCGCCGAACCCCGGCGACTCGAAGAATTGTGGACACTTCCGGAACTACGCGCACGCCAAGGCCTGGTTTGACCTGCATTATCCGTATTACGGGGACATCGCTCGCCTCGACAACAACAAGGATCGAATTCCTTGTGAGATGCTGCCGGGCGCGCCATAGCTTCATCCGTCAGTGCTGGGCACTCGCGAATTCGCGCGGTGACAGGTGCTCCGGTGGAAGCAATGACCCGAGTCAGAAAGAGCCCCGGTCTTCGGACCGGGGCTCTTTCGTTTCCGGGGTGCTCGCGCCCGCCAATGCGCCGGGCTTCGTCTGCAACGCGACTACAGTAAACGGGTATCCATTTTCTGTACGAGGAGTTGTTGTGGCCGACGGTTTTGCACTGTTCAGTGACCGGTCCGTAATCGCGATGCGCGTGAACGGCGAGTTGAAAGACCTTGCAACCGAGACGACGACGGACGATGTTGTCGAGCCGGTGACCATCGAGAGCCCAGACGGATTGCAGATCCTGCGTCACTCCGCAGCCCATGTGCTTGCCCAGGCCGTCCAGCGAATTAACCCGGAGGCAAAGCTCGGGATCGGCCCCCCGGTCACCGATGGCTACTACTACGACTTCGATGTCGCGGAGCCGTTCACCCCGGAGGATCTCAAAGGCATCTCGAAGGAGATGGACCGCATCATTCGTGCCGGGCAACGGTTCGTTCGACGCGTCGTCACTGAGGAAGAGGCACGCGTCGAGCTTGCCAACGAGCCGTACAAGCTCGAACTCATCGGCATGAAGGGTCCGAACGAAGAAGCCAGCGTTGAAGTCGGCGGCGCGGAACTCACCATCTACGACAACGTTGACCCGAAGACCGGCGAAGTCCAGTGGCGAGATTTGTGCCGTGGACCCCACCTTCCGAGCACTCGCATGATCGGCAACGGCAACTCGTTGATGCGCGTCGCGGCTGCATACTGGCGGGGGAGCGAGAAGAACCCGCAACTGCAGCGCATTTACGGCACCGCGTGGCCGTCGAAAGACGAGCTCCGTGCGTACAAGGAACGACTCGAAGAAGCAGCAAAGCGTGATCACCGCAAGCTCGGCGCCGAACTCGATCTGTTCTCGTTCCCGCAGGAGGTCGGTTCAGGGCTTTCCGTTTGGCACCCGAAGGGCGGCATCGTCCGCAGCGAAATGGAGCAGCACGCTCGTGCCCGCCACCTGGCGGCCGGGTACTCGTACGTCTACACGCCGCACATTTCGAAGTCGGACCTCTTCTCGACCTCCGGTCACCTGGCGACCTACGCCGAGGGAATCTGGCCTCCGATTCGCATGGATGAAGAGCGCGACGCCGAGGGCAACGTCACCAAGCAGGGTGCCGACTACTACCTGAAGCCCATGAACTGCCCGATGCACATCCTGATTTTCAAGAACCGTGCTCGCAGTTACCGGGACCTGCCGATGCGACTTGCCGAGAACGGCACTGTGTATCGGAACGAGCTCTCCGGTGCCCTGCACGGCCTGACGCGAGTTCGTGGATTCACGCAAGACGACGCGCACCTGTTCGTCACCCCTGAGCAACTCGAACACGAAGTGACCAAGGTGCTCGAGTTCGTGCTGTCGCTGCTTCGCGATTTCGGACTCGATGATTTCACCCTCGAGCTCTCGATGCGCGACGACGAGAAGTCGAAGTGGATCGGCGATGAAGACACCTGGGAAAGCGCGACCGATGCACTTCGTCGGGTTGCAGTCGCGAGTGGGCTGAGTTTGAAAGAACAGCCGGGCGAAGCCGCGTTCTATGGGCCGAAGATCGACCTGAAGACGACCGACGCGATCGGTCGCACTTGGCAGCTCTCGACCGTGCAGCTCGACTTCAACCTGCCTGAGCGTTTCGAACTCGAGTACACCGCGAACGACGGGACGAAGCAGCGTCCGATCATGATCCACCGCGCGCTTTTCGGTTCGATCGAACGCTTCTTTGCGATCCTGCTCGAACACTACGCTGGCGCCTTCCCGGTTTGGCTCGCTCCGGTGCAGGTCGTCGGGATTCCCGTCGCTGACGAGTTCGCTGTGTATCTTGACGACATCGCTGAGCAGTTGCGTGCAAAGGGCGTGCGAATCGATGTCGATCACAGCGACGACCGGATGCAGAAGAAGATTCGTCACCACACGATGCAGAAGGTGCCGTTCCAGTTGATCGCTGGCGCCGCGGACCGCGATGCCGGCAGCGTGAGCTTCCGGTTCCGCGATGGCACGCAGGAGAACGGAATCCCAGTGGAGCAGGCCATCGAGCGCATCCTCGAGGCGATCGCAACCAAGGTTTCGGTGTGACCGATACTCCAGCCCACGATTCCTCTGGTCTCGACAACGATCAAGGCGCCGTTCAAAGAACTGATGGCAGCACCGATCCAGATCGCCCGTGGGGAGTTCCGACGTACATGTCGTCGGAACTGCCCGGGGTTCCGGACGAGTTCCAGCGTCTCTGGACGCCGTACCGGATGGCCTACATCCAGCAGGGCGACCAGCCGTTCAAGGACGACTGCCCATTTTGCCGCGCACCCGAACTCACCGACAGTGAAGGCCTGATCGTCCACCGAGGCAAGTACGCCTACGTCCTGCTGAACCTGTACCCGTACAACACCGGTCACATGATGGTCTGCCCGTACCGCCATGTGGCAACCTACGATCTCGCGACGCCCGAGGAGATCGCAGAGATCGGTGCGCTGACGCAAATTGCGATGCGCGTCGCAAAGGACGTCAGCCGTTGCGACGGCTTCAATATCGGAATGAATCAGGGCCGCGTCGCCGGCGCGGGAATCGCAGAGCACCTGCACCAGCACATTGTGCCGAGGTGGGCGCTCGATTCGAATTTCTTCCCGATCATCGCCAAGACGAAAGCAATTCCACGGCTCCTTGAAGAAGTCCGAGAACAACTGCAATCCGCGTGGCCAGAATCATCTGCTGCGCACACAACGTCATAACAAATAGTGGAGTGCGGCGAGAGCCGTAGAATGGACCCATCATGACTGAATCAACTGCATCCTCCTACGCCACAAATCGCGTCAAGCGAGGTCTCGCTGAAATGCTCAAGGGCGGCGTCATCATGGATGTCGTCAACGCCGAACAGGCTCGTATCGCTGAAGACGCCGGTGCTGTCGCGGTCATGGCTCTCGAACGCGTTCCTGCGGACATTCGTGCCCAGGGCGGCGTCGCCCGGATGAGCGACCCAGATCTGATCGACGGAATCAAGGCTGCCGTTTCGATCCCGGTCATGGCGAAGGCTCGGATCGGTCACTTCGTCGAGGCACAGGTGCTCGAAGCACTTGAAGTGGACTACATCGACGAGTCCGAAGTACTCAGCCCGGCCGATTACGTCAACCACATCGACAAGTGGAACTTCCAGGTTCCATTCGTCTGTGGTGCGACCAACCTCGGTGAGGCGCTCCGCCGGATCACCGAGGGCGCCGCAATGATTCGCTCTAAGGGCGAAGCAGGCACCGGTGACGTGTCCGAAGCGACGAAGCACATCCGCACGATCAAGGGCGAGATCAACGCCCTGCGCTCGAAGACCAAGGACGAGCTGTACGTTGCTGCAAAAGAACTGCAGGCGCCGTACGACCTCGTGGTCGAGATCGCAGAGACTGGCGTGCTGCCCGTCGTGCTTTTCACCGCCGGTGGTGTCGCGACTCCGGCAGACGCAGCGCTCATGATGCAGCTTGGTGCTGACGGCGTGTTCGTTGGTTCCGGAATCTTCAAGTCCGGAAACCCCGCGGAGCGCGCCGCCGCAATCGTAAAGGCGACCGCAGCGTTCAACGACCCGAAGGCGATTGCAGACGCATCGCGCGGTCTCGGCGAAGCAATGGTTGGCATTAACGTTGCCGATCTCGCTGCACCACACCGCCTCGCTGAGCGTGGCTGGTAAACGCGTCGGAGTTCTTGCACTCCAGGGCGATGTGCGAGAGCACGTTCAAGCGCTCAGTTCTTTAGGTGCTGAAGTTCTCGAGGTGCGCTCTCCAGCGCACCTCGAGGCAGTTCAAGGTCTGGTCATTCCAGGCGGGGAGTCCTCGGTCATCGACAAGCTCAGCAGGCTGTTCGGTCTCGCTGTCCCGATTCGATCGAGAATTGCTGCCGGGATGCCGGTGTACGGCACCTGCGCTGGACTGATCCTGCTCGCGAACGAGGTGCTGGATAAAAGTCCGCGCCAAGAGACCTTTGGTGGGCTCGATGTCTCGGTGCGACGGAATGCATTCGGCTCACAGGTTGACTCCTTTGAAACAGAACTGAACGTCGCGGAATTCGGGGAGCGTCCGGTGCGAGCCGTGTTCATTCGTGCTCCAATCGTTGAGTCTGCGGGAGATGCGGTGCAGGTCCTTGCGCGCACCGAAGCCGGCCAAATTGTCGCGGTGGAGCAGGGAAATCTGCTCGGCACGTCCTTCCACCCGGAGGTCTCTGGGGAGTACCGCTTCCATGAGCGGTTCCTGTCGAAGGTCGACGCGATAGCCTGAGCAGCATTCGCTGGCACCTCCGGTGCCGCGCGATCTGGGCTCTCGTCGATGGAGGACACGGTGCAGTTCTATGCAGTCGGAGCGTGGCGGAGAACCTGGCAGATCACCGCGGACCTCGTCGCGGCGTTCACCCTCATCGTGACGGTTGCTGCTGCAATCGCGATCGGTCAAATGATTCGCGGTTTGAGCGCGTGGAGCGCACAGGTCGCGGCGTTCGGAACCGACTTCTCGGGTTCTATTGCAGATGCGGGGGAGCAGCTCGCTGGTGTCCCGCTCGTCGGCGAAGCAATCGCGGCACCGTTCCGAGGGATGAGTGACGCCGCACGTTCTCTGGTCCGAGAAGCGCAGGCACAGCAAGCATCGATCGACCGGCTCGCACTGACGATTGAGCTGGTTTTGCCACTCGTCGTCGTCCTTCTGCTGATCATGGTCTGGGTTCTACCGCGAGTTCGTTTTGTCCGAACTGCGCGAGAGCTCTCGAGCATCGCCACGACACCGCTGGGTGCTTCGGTGCTTGCAAGCCGAGCGATTGTCTCCGCGCCGCTGGCCGACATCCTCGCGCTCGGTGACGATGTGCATGAGCGGTGGAGAGCTGGCGATGCAGCAACGGAACGCGAGCTTGCTGCGCTCGAACTGCGGTCGCGCGGCGTGCGCGCACCGATCGCACAGAGTTCCGTAGAATGAATTGTTCATCAACGCAAGGAAGAGTAAGGCATGTCCGGACACTCCAAATGGGCCACGACGAAGCACAAGAAGGCCGTCATCGACGCTCGACGCGCAAAGTCGTTCGCGAAGCTCATCAAGAACATCGAAGTCGCTGCGAAAATCGGTGGCGCTGATCTCGCAGGAAATCCAACCCTGCAGGACGCCATTCAGAAGGCGAAGAAGACGAGCGTCCCCAACGACAACATCGATCGCGCGGTCAAGCGTGGCGCCGGACTCACCGGCGAGTCCATTGACTACACGACGATCATGTACGAAGGCTACGCACAAAATGGCGTCGCGCTGATGGTCGAATGTCTGACCGACAACAAGAACCGTGCTGCCGCTGAAGTTCGTACGGCGATGACCCGCGGTGGCGGAACAATGGCTGATCCCGGAAGCGTTGCGTACAACTTCTCTCGCAAGGGTGTCGTCTCGGTGACGAAGGCGGAAGGCGTCGACGAAGATTCGATCCTGCTCGCTGTCCTCGACGCGGGCGCCGAGGAAGTGACCGACCAGGGCGGCGGATTTGAAATCATCTCCGAAGCGACCGACATGGTTGCCGTGCGTTCAGCGCTGCAGGAGGCCGGGATCGATTACGACTCCGCCGACGTCGAGTTCGTGCCGAACCTGAAGGTGGAGATCGACGCGGAAACCGCTCGGAAGGTCTTCAAGCTCATCGACACCCTCGAAGACAGTGAAGACGTGCAGAACATCTACGCGAACTTCGAGATCAGCGACGAAACGCAGGCAATCCTCGACGCAGACGAGGACTAGCTCATGCGAGTGCTCGGAATTGACCCCGGGCTTACTCGTTGTGGAGTCGGCGTCATCGATATGGTGCGGCGAACTCCGAGCCTCGTGCACGTCGATGTCCTCCGCTCGGCTCACACGGACGCGATCGAGTCGCGGCTCCTCGAAATCTCGACTGGTGTCGATACCGCGATCGATACGTTCCAGCCCGATCGGATTGCGCTCGAGCGGGTGTTTGCACAAGCGAATGTGCGCTCTGTCATGGGCGTTGCCCAAATCTCAGGCATCGTCCTCCTTGCCGCCGCGAAGCGTCAGATTCCCGTCACCTTGCATACTCCGAACCAGGTGAAGTCGGCGGTAACCGGCTACGGTAGCGCTGAAAAGAAGCAAGTGCAGATCATGGTGCAAAAAATCCTCGGCCTCGATGCCATGCCGAAACCGGCGGATGCCGCGGACGCACTCGCAATCGCGATCTGTGACGGTTGGGCTGCACACCTCGTCGTGCCGAGTAATACGCACGCGAGCCGAGTCCCACACCCGAAGCCGACGCACGCGCCCACACCCGCGCAAGCGCTGTGGCGCGCGGCCGAGCAACGAGCCGCAAACGGCGCGGGGGCGGCGCGGCGCGGGGGGAGTGTCGGTCGTGGCAATTAGTCTCACTGTGTGATTTCCCTCCTTCGTGGTCCCGTGGTTGCTGTGCGTGCGAGCGCGCTCGTCATCGACGTCGGCGGCGTTGGATTCTCGGTGAGCGTGACGCCGACGCAGGCGCTGCAGGCAAGTCATGGAGCGGAAATCACCTTGCACACGACTTTGATCGTGCGCGAAGACGATCTCTCGCTCGTCGGCTTCGGTACGGAATCCGAGTTGCAGGTCTTCGACCTGCTCCGGGGCGTTTCGGGAGTCGGCCCGAAGTCCGCGCTCGGTGTTCTTTCGGCGCTCAGCCCTGACCAGATCGCCCTCGCGGTCGCCAATGAAGACGATGCGGTCTTCAGAAAGGTCAGCGGAATCGGGCCGAAAACAGCAAAACTCATCATCCTGCAGTTGACCGGCAAGATGCTCGCACCGGCAAAGACTCCCGAGCTGCCGAAGAAGAGCCCCGTTCGCGAATCAGTGCTCCAGGCGCTCATCGGCCTCGGGTGGAACGAGCGCACCGCTGAAGAAGCGCTCGACCGAGTATCGAGCGAGGGAACGCAGGCGAATTCTGAGGGCACTCTGCTTCGCGCTGCATTGGCAGAGCTCGGGCCCAAACGATGAGCCTGACTAGCCCAGAACCACAAAGCGAAGACGTTTCTTTCGAGGGGGCGCTCCGTCCGACTTCACTCGACGAGTTCGTCGGCCAAAAGCGGGTTCGTCAGCAACTCGGCTTGTTGTTGAAAGCAGCGATGCTCGAGTCGCGCACTCCGGACCACATCCTTCTTGCCGGTCCTCCGGGTCTCGGGAAGACAACACTCGCGATGATCGTTGGCCACGAGTTGGGTCAGCCGGTCCGATTGTCCTCAGGACCCGCGATCCAGCACGCCGGTGATCTTGCCGCGGTGCTCAGCGCTCTCGTTCCCGGTGAGGTCCTCTTCATCGATGAGATCCACAGAATGTCACGGGGCGCAGAAGAAATGCTCTACCTCGCCATGGAGGACTACCGAATCGACATCATGGTCGGAAAGGGCGCCGGAGCGACTTCCATCCCACTCGAACTTGCCCCGTTCACGCTTGTCGCCGCGACCACTCGATCCGGATTGCTCCCGAACCCGTTGCGAGACCGCTTCGGCTTCACTGCGCACCTCGAGTTCTATGACGCGGAAGAACTCACTCAGGTGCTCGAACGTTCCGCATCCTTGCTCGGTCTGAATATCGACAATGAGGTGCTCGACCTGCTCGCACATCGCAGTCGAGGAACACCGCGCATCACGAACCGCCTGCTACGCCGAGTCCGAGACTGGATGCTCGTGCACCCCGAAGCGACCGCACTCGATGCAGTGGAGAGTGCGCTTCGACTGTATGACGTCGACGCGCGCGGTCTCGATCGTCTGGACCGAGCAGTGCTTGAAGCGATTCAAACGCGGTTCGGCGGCGGACCGGTTGGACTCGCAACGCTCGCGGCATCGATTGGCGAGGAAACCGACACGATCGAATCCGTCGTCGAACCGTTTCTGGTGCGCGAGGCGCTCATCACTCGCACGCCCCGCGGTCGCGTCATCACTGCTCGAGGAGCGGCGCACCTTGGTTTTTCCTCCGGGCATCCCACATTGGATGATCCGGTATGATCGAATTTCCGTCGGTTCGACGGAAAACCCACTGAGAGGCTTTTACGAGAATGCACGCGCTTATCGCACAGTCAACCACCGCAGCAGCAGGGGGAGGCGGCTTCGGCTTCGACCCGCTGCTCATCGGTATGCTCGCGCTCCTCGGACTGCTGATCTTCATGATGTTCCGGAACAACAAGAAGCGTCGCGAGCAGATGTCGCAGCTCGAGACCCAGATGGTTCCTGGCGTTGAGGTCATGACCAACTTCGGTCTGTACGGAACACTCGTTGCTATCGATGACGACACCAACGAAGCACTCATCGAGGTCTCGCCCGGAACCACGATCCGTGTGCACCGTCAGGTTCTCGCTCGTGTTGTCGAGCCAGAGACCGTCGAGCAGCCCGAGCATGACACGCTCGATGGTGACACCACCGAGCCTGGCGAAAACCGCTAGCATTCACTCGGCCCTCGGGCCCTTTATTACTTCGCCCAAGGGGATTCATTGGCTAGCAAGCGTCGGCAACAGGGAGCGCGTCCGCTCGCCTGGCTGCTCGTTCTCATCACCGTGCTGCTTGGTGGCAACGCGGCGGCAATCATTTGGGGCGATGGCGAACTGACGCCGAACCTCGCACTCGACCTGGAGGGTGGTCGCCAGATCATTCTGGCGCCACAACTCGAAGAGGGCGAAAGCGTCACCAATGAGCAGCTCTCGCAAGCAGTTTCGATCATCCGTCAGCGTGTCAACGCCTCGGGTGTCTCTGAAGCCGAGATCACGACGCAGGGAAACCGCAACATCGTCGTTTCGCTCCCTGGTACGCCGGACGCCGAGACCATGCAGCGCATCCAGGCCAGCGCGAAGATGGAATTCCGTCCAGTCCTCGTAGTTGGAACCGGCTCAGGCGCACCTGTTCCTTCGTCAGACGGCGCTGAAGCCGAGGGCGAAGAAGCGACGGCACCAGAGCCCACGGATGCGAGCGATCTCTCTCAGGTGACCCCTGAGATTCAAGAGAAGTTCGACACGCTCGTGTGTGCCGACATCGACAACACCGTGATCGCCCCAGAGGACGAGGTTCTCGTCACCTGCTCGAACAACGGCACGGAGCGGTACATCCTTGGCCCAGTCGAGGTAGAGGGCGCTCAGATCACCGACGCGACTGCAGGTCCGGCGACCAGCGCACAGGGAATCTCCACTGGTGGCTGGGCAGTGAACCTGCAGTTCAACAACCAGGGCACTGACGAGTTCTACAAGGTCACGCAGCGCATCACGAGCCTCGAAGAGCCCCGCAACCGATTTGCCGTCGTTCTCGATGGCACGGTCATCATCGCTCCTTCCTCGAACGCGATCATCAGCGACGGTCGCGCGCAGATCACGGGCGGCTTCACGCAGGAGCAAGCTCAGTCGCTCGCTGATCAGCTGAAGTTCGGTGCGCTTCCAATCGGCTTCATCGTGCAGTCGAACGAGCAGATCTCTGCAACGCTCGGGTCGACGCAGCTTCAGGCTGGAATGATCGCCGGACTCATCGGCCTCATCCTTGTCGTCGTCTATTCGTTCTTCCAATACCGAGCGCTCGCACTGGTGACGATCGCATCGCTGCTCGTCGCAGCGCTCATGACCTATCTCGTGATCAACCTGCTCTCAGCGACTGAGGGGTATCGTCTCTCGCTCGCTGGTGTGGCCGGTCTCATTGTTGCGATCGGTATCACTGCCGACTCCTTCATCGTGTACTTCGAACGTGTCAGAGATGAGCTCCGAGACGGCCGCGTGCTCTCTGCCGCAGTCGAAGCCGGCTGGAAGCGTGCACTTCGCACCATCATCGCGAGTGACACGATCAACTTCCTTGCAGCGATCATTCTCTTCATCCTCGCCGTCGGAAACGTTCAGGGATTCGCGCTGACGCTCGGTCTCACAACTGTGATCGACCTGATCGTGGTTTCGCTGTTCACGCACCCGATGCTCAAGCTGCTGGCTCGGACCAACTTCTTTGCTTCGGGACACCCCGCCTCTGGCTTGAACCCTGACGCGCTTGGAGCGGTCTACCGTGGACGGGCTCAATTCCGCCAGCCGACGCTCGACCCAAAGAAGAAGGGCGCACGAGGCGAAGCCGCTCGTCGTCAGTCGATCGCCGAACGAAAAGCCGCTTCGCACGGTGAGAAAGTGAGTGTTGAGGACTAATGGCATCGCTCACAGAATTCGGAAACAAGCTCTACACGGGCGAGAAGTCCTTCCCGTTCGTTGCAAAGCGCAAGATCTGGCTGTCGATCGCTGCGGTCATGATCGTGATCGCGCTCGTCGGACCCTGGGTCCGTGGTGGCTACGTGTTCGGTATCGAGTTCACTGGCGGCAGCGAGTTCACCGTTTCAAACGTCGCAAACACAGACCAGCAACTTGCAATCGATGCGGTCTCTGACATCACTCCCGGTTCGAACCCCCGTGTCTCGACCGTCGGTGGCGGCGCGATTCGCGTGCAGACCGATGTCGTGGACGACGAGATCACCGACGAGATCATCGCCTCACTCGCGACGACCTACGAGGTTGAACCCGGTGATGTCACGAGTTCGTTCATCGGGCCGAGTTGGGGTGCCGACATTACCGGTCAGGCCATTCGTGCCCTCCTGGTGTTCGTCGCAATCGCAGCGCTCTTCATGGCGTTGTACTTCCGCACCTGGAAGATGTCCTTCGCGGCTTTGATCGCGCTCGTGCATGACCTCATCGTGACGGCCGGCGTTTACGGGCTCTTCGGCTTCGAAGTCACCCCAGCGGCGGTGATCGGATTCCTGACGATCCTCGGATACTCCCTCTATGACACCGTGGTCGTGTTCGACAAGATCCGAGAGAACACCGCGCCTGGCGAGCCTGGAACATTCCTCGACAACGTCAACCTCGCAACCAACCAGACCCTGGTACGAAGCATTAACACCTCCGTCGTGGCATTGCTGCCGGTCGCTTCGATCCTCGTCATCGGCGCTTGGGTGCTCGGTGCTGGAACGCTTCGCGATATCGCGCTCGCGCTCTTCATCGGAATTCTCGTTGGTACGTACTCGACCATCTTCATCGCAGCGCCGATCTACGCGGAGCTTCGGAAGAAAGATCGCATTCTCGCTGTTGACGAGAAGAAGCGGAAGCAGGAACGGGGCGCGGTCGTCTGACGATCGCTGTGAGGCGTGGCACTCGTCACGTCGCCTGATCACTTGAGGGAGGTTCGCTCGTGTCTGATACTCAGTCAACTGGTGCGTTCCGAACGCTCTTGCCCTTCTTGTTCTCGCGGAGCCATCGCGCTGGAGCCATTGACGAGCTCCTGAAGACGGTCAAAACGCACCATCCGAAGGCGGAGACGAGCCTGGTGCAGCGCGCGTACATCGTCGCTGAGCGTGCTCACGAAGGCCAGTTCCGGAAATCCGGCGAGCCGTACATTACGCACCCGGTCGCTGTTGCTCAGATCCTCGCGAACCTCGGGATCGGTGCAGTCACCATCGCGGCCGCGCTGCTGCACGACACGGTCGAAGACACCGAATACACCCTCGATGAGTGTCGAGTCGACTTCGGCGATGAGATCGCGATGCTCGTCGATGGCGTAACCAAGCTCGACAAACTCAAGTACGGCGAGAGCGCGCAGGCTGAGACCGTGCGCAAGATGGTCGTCGCGATGTCGAAAGACATCCGGGTGCTCGTCATCAAGCTCGCGGACCGACTTCACAATGCTCGGACTTGGGGCTTCGTGCCCGGCGAAAGTGCGCAGCGAAAAGCAAAAGAGACACTCGAGATCTACGCGCCACTTGCGCATCGACTCGGTATCCAAACCATCAAGGTCGAGCTCGAAGATCTCTCCTTCGCGGTGTTGCACCCGAAGATCTACGTGGAGATCAAGAACCTCGTCGAGTCGCAAACGCCCCAGCGTGACGAATACCTCGAGGCGGTTGTCCAAGCGCTCAATGAAGACATGCGCTTGCAACGCATCAAGGGGCGGATCGCGGGACGTCCGAAGCAGTACTACTCGATCTATCAAAAGATGATCATTCGTGGTCACGAGTTCAAAGACATTTACGACCTGATCGGCGTCCGTGTCATCGTCCCGAGTGTCCGCGACTGCTACGCGATTCTTGGAGCCATCCACGCTCGTTGGCAGCCGATGCCAGGGCGGATGAAGGACTACATCGCCACCCCGAAGTTCAACCTGTATCAGTCGCTCCACACGACCGTGATCGGCCCAGACGGCCGACACGTTGAGATCCAGATCCGAACCGAAGAAATGCACGCGCGCGCCGAGTACGGTGTGGCTGCACACTGGAAGTACAAAGCTCGCGTTCAGGGCAAGGCGATCACCGACGGCCAAGAGATGGCTTGGCTTGCGCACATCAACGACTGGCAAGCAGAAACCAGTGACCCGAGCGAGTTTCTTGACACCTTGCGCTTCGAAATCGGCGCAAAAGAAGTGTACGTATTCACGCCGAAGGGGAAGGTCATCGGGCTTCCGAAGGGCGCGACCTCGGTCGACTTCTCCTACGCGGTGCACACTGAGGTCGGACACCGCACCATGGGTGCGAAAATCAACGGCCGCCTGATGCCCCTCGAAACGGAGCTTCACACGGGCGATGTCGTCGAAGTCTTCACTTCAAAGAATCCCGATGCCGGTCCGAGCCAGGACTGGCTCGCTTTCGTCAAGAGCGCCCGCGCTCGAAACAAGATCCGCCAGTGGTTCACTCGCGAACGTCGAGATGAGGCGGTCGAACTCGGCCGCGAGGCGATCGCGAAGGCAATGCGGAAGCACAACATGCCGCTGCAAAAGCTCATGAACCGTGACGCCTTTGCAGAAGTCGCCGTGCTCATGCGGTACGCGGATGTCGATGCCCTGTATGCAGCCGTCGGCGAGGGTCACGTTTCGACACAGTCGGTTCTCGAGAAGGTCGTTTCTCAACTCCATGTTGAAGACGAAGACGACCAGGCGATCGCAGATGCCCTGCCGACACGCGGGACACGCACGCGGACCAGCGACTCCGGCGTGCTCGTCAGGGGAGCATCCGACATTCTCGTGAAGCTTGCCAAGTGCTGCACTCCAGTACCTGGTGACCAGATCGTCGGCTTCGTCACTCGTGGCCAGGGTGTCAGTGTGCACCAGACCAACTGCAACAACGTGAAGAGCCTGCTCGGGGAGTCCGAGCGCGTCATCGAGGTCGAATGGGCCCCGACATCAAAGAGCGTGTTCCTTGTGCACATTCAGGTGGAAGCGCTCGACCGTGCTGGTCTGCTCTCCGATGTCACCCGCGTACTCAGCGAGCACCATGTCAATATTTTGTCGGCGTCAGTGCAAACCGGCTCGGACCGGCTCGCAATCAGCCGCTTCGTGTTCGAAATGGGCGACGTGACCCACCTTGACCGCGTGCTGAATGCTGTTCGACGGATCGAAGCGGTTTACGACGTGTACCGGGTCAGCGAATAGACCTCGTTCAACCTTCTGACTGCACCCTGACGCTTTTTTGCCGAGTACGCAGTTAGCCTTTCGGAGACGCCACGGCTCACTGACTCTCTCCGATCTCCTTCCGGTTCGAGGAGCAGCCGCGTTGATGCAACAAGTTCTGCGTGCCACTCTTCACCCGTCAATAGGTCGAGCGCGGTGCGCAATCTCGAGGTGACGACGACACCCCCGAGGTCGTCGGTGTCGTCTGCTGGGACCGCGGTGGTTGTGAGACGTTGCGTAGATCGATCGCGCACATCTGCTCGGCGGTCTCGGTCGCAATAGAGATCAAGTCGCCGAGGAAAAGCTGCAGCGCCGTGGACCCAGGCTGCGCTGAGTTTCGCAACGATATGAGCGGGCGCGATCTCGGCTCGAAACGTCTCGGCACGGAGCGTGGCATTCGGGATTCTGTCGATGTGATGCCACGCATTGCCGTGGCGAACATATTCACCGTCAAGCGCCATTGCCATTCGTTCGGTGTCGGAGACAGTCATCGTTTGCATTCGCGCACCATGCCACGAAGCAGGCAACCGCATGAAAAAGAGGGGCAGTTGTGGAAACTGCCCCTCTCTTTCAACGCCTTGACTGCGGTGGTTACCCTGCAGCCTGCGCGATCTCGAGCCACTGACGCTTCGTTGCCAGTTCTGCCTCGATCTCTTTCGCGCGAGCCGCGGAGGCTCCGTTGAGTTCTTCCTCGAGCTGCGCGATCGCATCTTCCAGCTGACCTGCGAGGCCAGCGGAGCGAGCTTTCCGTTCCGGGTTGCTGTTGGCCCAGTGCGAATCTTCGAGCTGCTTGACATGCGTTTCGATCTTGCGGAGCTGGTCTTCGACCGATCGCACTGAATCGCGCGGAACCTTGCCGACTGCATCCCAGCGTCGCTGAATTGCAGTGAGCGCTTCACGAGCCTTGACACGGTCTGATTCCTTCAGAATCGGAGCCGCATCGGCGAGGATCGCCTGCTTGGCCGTGAGGTTTTCCGTGTACTCCTCGTTCTCGGCTTCAACGATCTGCGATTTCGCGTCGTACAGCACGTCACCAGCAGCCTTGAACGACGCCCAGAGTGCGTCGTCCGCCTTTCGGCCGGCACGACCTGCGGCCTTCCATTCGTCAAGCAAGGAGCGGTAGGCAGGAATGCCGTCGGCGCCCTTGGGCGCGAGCGCTTGAGCACGCTCGATGATCGCCTGCTTCCGCTCGCGCACCTGCTTCCCCTGAGCATCGAGTTCCGAGAAGTGTGCGCGACGGTTCGACTCGATCGTCTGTCGAGCGGTACGGAAACGAGCCCAGAGCGCATCCGCAGTTGCCTTTGGCAGACGAGGACCATTTTTCTGGTGCTCTTGCCACGTTGCGAAGTGCGCGTCGAGCTGCTGACTCGTCGCTTTCCACTGCGTTCGCTTCGGGTCCTGCGCAGCAAGCGCCTCGACCTGTTCGACCAGTGCGGTCCGTTCCGCGATGGCTTCGGATCGAGCAGCCTCAACTTCAGCCTGCTGCTGCTGGCTGAGTTCACCGAGCTTCGAGTGCAGGACGTCGAGACGAGCGGTCAGTGCAGCGAGGTCGCCGACCGCGTTGGCACCATTGACCGCTTCGAGCAGCTTCTTTGCCGCCTTGTCGATGTCGCTTGGGTTCGCACCCGCCTTCGAACGCTGCTCAAGCAAGACCACTTGACCTGCAAGGTCCTGGAACTTGCGGGTGAAGTACGCGAGTGCCTCTTCACTTGAGGCGCCGGGGTACTGCCCAACTTCTCTCCAGGTTTCGCCCTCGCGGACGAACACGGTGCCGGATTCGTCGACCCGACCCCAATCAGTGCTTTGCATGGATTTCTACTCCTTTAGTGGCTGCGGCATCAAGCCTAAACCACGCCTGCTATTGATCGCTCTGCTTCGAGACTTCTGCCGAGGTAATCGTCACAGGAACGAGAGGTTGGCCGTCGGTCGGTGTTTGCGCAGCGAGATCGACGCCCTTGCTCGTGATCTCCTCATTCAGTGTTTCGAGACCCGATGTCACTTTGCCGATCACGGTGTAGCCGCCGGCCTCGTCGCTCGGGATCATCGTGTCTTCGTAAACGATGAAGAACTGGTGACCGTTGCTCTGCGCATCGTTGCCAGCGCGCGCAATGGCGATGGTGCCAGCGACGTAGATATCGTCCGCGGGCGCGTTCTCGATCGGGCCGTACATGAAGTTTGGGTCACCAGCTCCAGTACCGTCGACGGAGCCACACTGCAGCACAGAGAATCCCTCACCCGTGGTCAGACGGTGACAGGTCTTGTCGGCGTAGTAGCCCCGCTCGGTGTCGTACACGAATGACGAGACGCCCTGGGGCGCAGCAGCTCCGTCGAGTTCGATTTCGAGTGGGATGTCGTTCAAGACGATCTCACCGGTCCATGTCGCACCATCTGCGAGCGAAGGATCTGGGACGCGAACCTCGTTGGACTGCACGTACCAAATCTGACCGAAGGTTGCGACGACGCAAACCACGACGACACCGATAATGGCGAGAACGTTGTCGCGACGGCGGCGCTTCAACTGGCCTTCATGCACGGTCTTCCGTGCGGTGTAGTCCTGCGCGCGACGGCGCTGCTCCTTTTGCGTTGGCACTTCGGGGCCTCTTTCTTCTGCAACGTTGTAGACGAGGCTCGCGCTCATCGACCAAGAAATACTGTAGCGGCTCGTGTCGTTGGGGTTGGCTAGTGTGAATACTGCGTCACCGGTGCGCACTCGCTCGCTTGCCGGACACGCGATTTCTCTTGTCGGGCTCGTCATCACCTCAATCCAGGAACACGCCACTCATGCAACAGGGTCTCGGATCAACGACCGCTCCACTTGCGGTTCGAATGCGCCCGAAATCTCTCGCGGAAGTCGTCGGGCAGAAGCACCTTCTGGGACCAGGATCCCCGTTGGTGACGCTTGCGAATGCAGACGCGGAGACCGCATCATCAAGCGTGATCCTGTGGGGCCCTCCGGGCACGGGCAAAACCACGCTGGCTGGCGCCATCGCCCACTCCGCCGGCCGCCGCTTCGTTGAGCTGAGTGCCGTAACCGCTGGAGTCAAGGACGTGCGGAGCGTCATCGAAGAGGCTCTTTCGCAACGTGACCTCTTCTCGATTCAGACCGTACTGTTTCTCGACGAGATCCACCGCTTTACAAAGGCACAGCAGGACGCACTCTTGCCGGGCGTCGAGAACGGTTGGGTGACGCTCGTCGCTGCCACGACCGAGAATCCCTCATTCAGCGTGGTTTCGCCGCTGCTGTCCCGGTCCCTCGTCTTGACCCTCGAAACTCTCGGCGACGACGACATCCGCGAGGTCCTCGCTCGTGCCCTCTCCGATTCGCGAGGCTTGAATGGTGCCGTCGAACTTCGAGACGAGGCTGTCTCCCACCTGGTTCGACTCGCGAACGGCGATGCACGCCGCGCCTTGACCTCCCTCGAAGCCGCCGCGGCGAGCGCGCTCGCTCTCGAAGGCGAGGCCCACGGGATCATCACGAGCGAGGTCGTCGCAGAGGCGGTCGACCGCGCACTCCTGCGTTACGACCGACAAGGCGATGAACACTACGACGTCACGAGCGCGTTCATCAAGTCGGTGCGGGGGAGCGACGTCGATGCCTCGCTGCACTGGCTCGCCCGCATGATCGAGGCAGGTGAGGACCCGCGGTTCATCGCGCGACGGATCATCATTCTTGCTGCAGAAGACATTGGTATGGCGGACCCGAACGGACTCGTCGTGGCAACGGCGGCAGCGCAAGCCGTGCAGATGATCGGAATGCCCGAGGGGCGAATTCCGCTCGCAGAAGCCGTCGTCTACCTGGCGACCGCTCCGAAGTCGAATGCTTCGTACGCCGCGATCAACGCCGCGATCGCGGACGTTCGCAAGGGAGGCATCGGGCGAGTCCCGAAACACCTCCGGGATGCGCATTACAAGGGAGCCGCCGCGCTCGGTCATGGCAAGGGGTATCAGTACGCCCACGACTCACCCCACGGCATCGCAACACAGCAGTATTTGCCCGACGAACTTGCCACTCGTACCTACTATGAGCCGACCACGAACGGCAGTGAACGGGCGATCTCGGAACGACTTGCCAGAATCAGGGCGATTCTGCGCGGAACTCCCGAATAAACAGCTGGTTCGTGCTACAGTATTCGCTGGCCGACGGCTTGAAGTGCGTGCGGCTGCGCACCTCAAAGTTCCGTGGAGAACGCCCTGTAGCCGGGCAGCTCCAGGCACATCCCTCGATTTTTCCGAGCACACCCGTGTCAGGAAGATCGCTTTGCGATCATACGAGTTTACGAACGAACAGGAACTGAGTGTCTACTAAGTCACGGACCCGCAGTAAAACACGCCTCTCGCGTGCATTGGGAATCCCCCTCACGCCGAAGGCTGCAAAGTACCTCGAAAAGCGCCCGTACGCTCCAGGCGAGCACGGCCGCACCAAGCGCAAGGCTGACAGCGACTACGCCGTTCGTCTTCGTGAGAAGCAGCGTCTGCGCGCCCAGTACGGCATCCGCGAGAAGCAGCTCCGCATCGTCTTCAACGAAGCACGCCGCACGCAGGGCCTCACCGGTGAAAACCTGGTCGAGCTCCTCGAAATGCGCCTCGACGCGCTCATCGTGCGCGCAGGATTCGCTCGCACCACGTCGCAGGCACGCCAGTTGATCGTGCACCGTCACATCATGGTCGACGGACACCGTGTTGACCGCCCTTCGTTCCGCGTGAAGGAAGGCCAGCTCATCCACGTGCACGAGCGCAGTGAAGGCATGGAACCGTTCCAGGTTGCAGCCGCAGGTGGTCACGCACAGGTTCTTCCTCCAGTGCCGCCGTACGTTGAGGTCGAACTCGACAAGCTGCAGGCTCGTTTGGTTCGTCGCCCGAAGCGCGCAGAAGTGCCAGTCACTTGCGACGTGCAGTTGGTCGTCGAGTATTACGCAGCTCGCTAGCATTCACTTTTGGCGGGTCACCCTTCGGGGTGGCCCGCCTTTTGTGTTTTTCCGTTGAACTCAGCGCTGTCGCAGTCTTGGAATCGCCATTCGACGTAGACTGAACCGACCGTATACGAAGGGGAATCCCATGAAGAAGATCATTTTGCTCGCCGTTGGTGTGACCGTGGGCGTTCTTGCCGCGCGTCAGTTCCAGAAGACCGAGCAGGGTCGCGAATTCTTTGAGACGCTCGACGAGCGTTCGCGCGAGTTCACCAATGCCATCAAAGACGGATACACCTCACGCGAACGTGAGCTGAAGGGCGAATAGTCCCCGTTTTTCTTCGCCACTACCTGCCCTTCCCGGGCTGAAAGATTCGCAAGGCATGCTCACCGCAGAAATTCACAAGCGCTTTCTTCGTCACTTCGAAGAGCGGGGACACACCATTGTGCCCTCCGCCTCCTTGGTCAGTGATGACCCGACGATCATGTTCACGATCGCTGGAATGGTCCCATTCATTCCGTATTTGAGCGGTCAGGTGCCAGCGCCGCATCCCCGAATCGCTGACGTCCAGAAGTGCATCAGAACGAACGACATCGAAGAGGTCGGTCGTACGCCGCGACATGGAACCTTTTTCCAGATGCTCGGCAACTGGTCGTTCGGCGACTATTTCAAGCGCGGTGCGATTGAGATGGCCTGGGAACTGCTGACGAAGCCCGAAGCCGATGGTGGCTTCGGGTTCTCACCGGACGACCTTTGGGTCACGGTGTATGAAACCGATGACGAAGCTGTCGCCCTGTGGCAAGAGGTGGCCGGACTTCCGGTCGAGCGAATCCAGCGCCTCGGTATCGACACGAATTACTGGCACACCGGGCAACCGGGGCCCGCGGGACCGTGTTCTGAGATCTTCTTCGACATGGGACCCGACTATGGTCCTGACGGTGGTCCCGCGACCGATCACGATCGCTATGTCGAGATCTGGAACCTGGTCTTCATGCAGGACCTCATCGGAGATGTCCGCTCGAAGACCGAGTTCACGATCCTGGGTGAACTTCCGAAGAAGAACATTGACACCGGCGCTGGCCTTGAGCGAATCGCGTTCTTGAAGCAGGGCGTTGAGAACATGTACGAAACCGACCAGGTTCGCCCGGTTCTCGACCTGGCGAGTGAACTCTCGGGCCGCACGTATGGGCAGAACCACGAGGACGATGTTCGCATGCGGGTCATCGCCGACCACGTTCGTTCATCACTCATGCTGATGAACGACGGTGTCACCCCCGGAAACGAGGGTCGCGGCTACATCTTGCGTCGCCTCATGCGCCGCTCGATTCGTGCGATGCGACTGCTGGGTGTCGACGGTCCATCTTTCGATGCACTGTTCACGGCGTCGAAGCAGGCGATGGTCTCTGCGTATCCAGAACTCGAAACTGATTTTCCGCGGATTCGTCGCCTTGCCCTGGCCGAAGAAGAGACATTCCTGAAAACGCTGACCGCAGGGAGCGTCGTTCTCGACACCGCTGTGGAACGCACGAAAGGCGAAGGCGTCCAGCAGTTGCGCGGCGACACCGCCTTCCAACTCCACGACACCTACGGTTTCCCAATTGACCTGACGCTCGAAATTGCTGAAGAGCACGGCCTCTCGGTCGACCGCGCCGCGTTCGATCGCCTGATGGGTGAACAGCGCGCTCGTGCCAAGGCCGACGCCAAGGCGAAACGCAGCACCGTCGCAGATCTCTCTGTCTACAGTGCGTTCCGCGCACTCGGCGAGACGCAGTTCTTCGGGTACGAGCACCTCACCGCGGAAGGAAAGATTCTCGGCATCCTTCGCGACGGTGTGAGCGTCGACCACGCAGATGTCGACGAGCAGGTCGAGATCATCATGGACGCAACTGCGCTTTACGCGGAGTCCGGCGGGCAGGAGGCCGACCAGGGCCGAATCGTCGGCAACGGTTTCGAACTCGACGTGCTCGATGTGCAGCGCCCCGTTCCCGGACTCGTGAGCCACACGGTTCGAGTGCTGAGCGGCACCGTCGCGATCGACGCACTGGCGCACACCGAGGTGGACGCGCATTGGCGTCGAGGAGCGACACAAGCGCACTCCGCGACGCACCTGGTGCATGCCTCACTTCGACAGATTCTCGGTTCGGACGCGCACCAGACGGGCTCGTACAACAAAGCCGGCTACATGCGACTCGACTTCTCGTGGTCTCAAGCCTTGTCTCCGGAGACTCGATCGGAGCTCGAGGAGGTCGCGAACACGGCGATCCGCGATGGCCTCGAGGTCGAAACTCGAGTGCTGCCCATCGACGAGGCGAAAGCACTCGGTGCCATGGCGCTCTTCGGCGAGAAGTACGGCGATACGGTCCGAATGGTCGACATCGGTGGCCCCTGGTCGCGTGAGCTTTGTGCTGGAACGCACGTGCGAACCTCGAGCGAAATCGGCGTGATCGACATCACGAGCGAGTCGAGTGTCGGTTCCGCGAACCGCCGCGTTGAAGCACTCGTCGGAATCGACGCGTTCCGTTCCTTCGCAGCCGAACGATCGATTGTGAACCTGCTCTCACAGCAGTTGAAGACTCCGTCGGCAGAACTCCCGACCAAGATCGCGGATCTCGTTGCAACGCTCAAGAGCACGGAGAAGAAGCTCGCGAAGTTCGAGGCCGAGCAACTCGCACTCCAGGTTCCGAATCTCGTCGCAAAGGCCGAATCGCTTGGCTCGTATCGAGTCGTGATCGACGCGCTCGGTGACGTTGCTGCGGTCGACGCCGTTCGCGCGCTCGTGACCAAGGTCCGAGACCGTCTCGGGGCAGAAGCATCGGTCGTTGCACTCGGCGCCGTCGTCGACGGCCGACCAGTGGTGGTCGTCGCCACCAACCAGTCTGCTCGTGACGCTGGAGCGGCTGCAGGGGCACTGGCAAAAACCGCAGCCTCGGTGCTCGGCGGCGGCGGCGGCGGACGACCAGACATGGCGCAGGGTGGCGGCAGCAACGCCGCGGCACTGCCCGACGCATTGGTCGCGCTCCGGGGTGAACTGCGCTGATGCGGCATGGCGCTCGTCTTGGGCTCGATGTCGGAACGGTTCGAGTTGGAGTTGCGAAGTGCGATCCGAGCGGATTGCTCGCAACGCCGGTCGAAACGATCCAGAGGTCGATCGGAGATGCCGCAGTCGTTGCGCGCGTTCTAGCGCTCGTCGAAGAGTACGACGCGATCGAGTGCGTCGTCGGCCTCCCGATCTCGATGCGCGGAACCGACACGGCCAGTACGCTTGATGCACGGAACGTTGCCGAGCTGATCGCGAATCACGTTCCGACTCGATTGGTCGACGAGCGTTTGAGCACGGTGAGCGCAACCTCGGCGCTTCGAGCTTCTGGGAGGTCCAGCAAATCCGGGCGCTCCGTGATTGACCAGGCTGCTGCGGTGGTAATCCTGCAGCATGCAATTGAAAGCGAACGAAGTCGCGGTACTGCTCCGGGTGTGCTGCTCGAAACCGAAGAGGACTGAGATGATGAGCCGTCAACGAACAGCAAAGAAACGCCGTTGGATTCTTCCTGTCGCGATCGTTGCGGCGGTGGCCGTCGTGGGTGGCATCGGTGCAGCCGTCCTCGGACCGCGCATCGTCGCCGAACTGAGCGGACCAGAAGACTACGAGGGTTCGGGTTCTGGCGAGGTCGTCGTCCGAATCCCGCAGGGCGCGACAGGCTCGCAGGTTGCCGGGATCCTCTTCGAGGCAGACGTCGTCAAGAGCAGTGGCGCGTTTTACGAGCTGCTGCTGGAACGCAATGATGTGGCGTTGCAGCCTGGAACATTTCAGCTTGCCGAACAGATGAGCGCCTCAGCCGCACTCGACGCATTGCTCGACCCTGCAAATAAAGTCGAAGCGCGAGTGGTCGTGCCAGAAGGATTTACGCTGAACCAGGTGTGGGCTCGACTCGCCGAAGGGACGGGAATTCCAGAGGGTGATTTCGTCAAGGCCTCGATCGACCCGCAGAGTTACGGATTGCCGCTCGAAGCGGTCTCGCTCGAGGGATATCTGTTCCCAGCAACGTACATTTTCGATCCTTCGGCATCTGCGAACGAGATCATCCAGATCATGGTGAACCGGACGTTCCAGGCGCTCGACCAGGCTGGCGTTGCCGAGCAGGAGCGCTACGACGTCTTGACCATGGCTTCGTTGATCGAGCGCGAAGCCGGACCGGTTTCGAACTTCGGCAAAGTGTCCCGGGTTTTTGCAAACCGTCTCGACATCGGAATGCTGCTCCAATCCGACGCGACCGTCGCATACGGCACGGGAAGCCTGCACGTGATCACGACCACCGCTGACGAGCGCGCAGATGAAACGAACCCGTACAACACGTACGTTCACCCGGGATTGCCGATCGGTCCGATCGGTGCCGCTGGTGATGCTGCGATCCAGGCTGCCTTGAACCCAGAAGCGGGCAACTGGCTATATTTCGTCACGGTTGATGCGAACACGGGCGAAACCGTGTTCAGCGAGACCTATGCCGAACACCTCGTCGCGGTGAAGCGCTTCCAGGAATGGCTCGCGCAGAACCCCGAATACACTGAATGACGAATCTCGCGGTTCTCGGGAGCCCGATCGCGCATTCGCGGTCGCCGAGAATCCATGGGGCTGCTTATGCATCGCTCGGGCTCGACTGGACGTACGACGCCATCGAGCAGTCCGTCGACACCGTCACGACGTTTCTGGAGTCGAGAGACAAGTCCTGGCGAGGCGTCTCGGTCACCGCTCCTCTGAAGGAACGTGTGGCGCAGTGGGTCGATCGTACCGACGCAACGGTGTCGCTCACGGGCTCGTGCAACACGGTCGCGTTTGAAACGCGTTCGGGCTGGAACACCGACGTTGCAGGAATCATCAATGCCTTTGCTGAACACGATGTCGCCCACGCTGATTCGGGCATCGTGCTCGGTGCGGGCGGGACTGCAAGGAGCGCCGCTCTCGCACTCGCGCGAATGGGCGCGAACCGGATTATGATCGCTGCTCGCCGCCCGGAACAGGCGTCGTGGGCGACCGAGTTGTCTGCGGCAGTTGGAGTGCACTGCGAGGTCGTGCCGCTACGGGAGGGGAGTGCGCTGCCGAGCACCGATCTCGTCGTGAGTACGCTTCCGGCCGCCGCCGATCTCGTGCCCACCTTTCTCGAGCCACCCCGGGCGCTGCTCGACGTCGACTACGCACGGACGAACCCTCGCTTCGAGGCCTTGGCGAACGACACGGTGCTCGTGTCTGGTGCGCTGATGCTGCTGCACCAAGCCCTGCACCAGGTTCGAATCTTCGTCAACGGGGAACCGAGCATCGCGCTCAAGCAGGAACACCTCGTTTTTGAGAACATGCGAGCGGCTTCCGGCCTGTTCTGAATCACTCGGACGATTCTTCGTTCGATCGTCTCGATTCGCCCACGCTGATCGCGAATCGCTTCGCGCGGCACAGCCGCACATGCGTTTCATGGGATGATTGCAGAATGCTCCGATGGCTCACTGCTGGGGAATCTCACGGCCCAGAACTCATTGCAATGCTCGAAGGATTGCCTGCGGGCGTCCCTGTCCTCGCTGAGGCGATCCAGGCTGACCTGCAACGCCGCAAACTCGGCGCCGGTCGCGGAGCGCGGATGAAGTTCGAGCAAGATGAGCTCACGATCTCGGCGGGCGTCCGTCATGGATTGACCATGGGTTCGCCCATCGCACTCCGCGTTGGCAACACCGAGTGGCCGAAATGGACCGAGGTCATGAGCGCCGCACCCCTTACGGAACCGCTCAGTGGAGCACGAGCAGCAAAGCTCACCCGGCCCCGCCCGGGTCACGCCGACTTGACCGGAATGCAGAAGTACGGGTTCGACGAGGCTCGCCCAGTGCTCGAACGAGCGAGCGCCCGTGAGACTGCCGCTCGGGTCGCGCTCGGAGCGATCGCGCGCAGCTTCCTCTCGGAGCTCGGAATCGGACTCGTCAGCCACACGGTCGCGATCGGCACGGCGGCGCTTCCCGCTGATTTCCCCTTGCCACGTCCAAGTGATGTCAACCGTCTCGACGCCGATGAGGTCCGGGCGACCGATCCCGAGACGAGCGCGAGAATGCTTGCAGAGATCGATGCCGCAAAACGCGACGGCGACACCCTCGGTGGGATTGTCGAAGTGTGCGCCTACGGTGTGCCGCCGGGGCTCGGTTCGTACACGCACTGGGATCGCCGACTCGACTCGAAGCTCGCAGCAGCGCTCATGGGAATTCAAGCGATCAAGGGCGTCGAGGTCGGTGACGGATTCGAGACCACGCGTCGCCGTGGCTCGGAGGCGCACGATGAACTCGTCCCTGGCGCCGACGGTATCGAACGAGTGACGGATCGTGCCGGTGGTATCGAGGGCGGCATGTCCAACGGAAGCGTCCTTCGTGTCCGAGCCGGCATGAAGCCGATTTCCACTGTTCCTCGCGCGCTCCGCACGATCGACACGACGAGCGGTGAGGAAGCCAAAGCACATCACCAACGCTCTGACGTCTGTGCCGTTCCGGCCTCAGGCGTCGTTGCCGAGGCCATGGTGGCTCTCGTGCTTGCAGACGCGATGCTCGAGAAGTTCGGTGGCGACTCGGTCGCCGAGACGAAACGAAACCTCGAGTCCTACCTCGCTGCGATCCCGGAACTCGTGAAATCAAACCTTCAGGCATCTGCGTTGTGACCCGTTCGATCGCGCTGATTGGTCCGATGGCCGCCGGTAAATCGAGCCTCGGCAAAAAATACGCGAAGACGAGCGGGCGCGAATTCATAGATGTCGATAAAGCATTCGTCGCCGAATACGGCTCGATCGCTGAGTACTTTGCACAGCATGGCGAGCCAGCGTTCCGGCAGCACGAGGCTCGACTGACGCAGGAGCACTTGCGATCTGACGCAGTGGTTTCTCTCGGGGGAGGCGCTGTCCTCGATCCTGGCACTCGCGCAGCACTCGCCGACAGCATCGTGGTCTACCTGCACGTCGATGCTGAGAGTGCAGAACGACGTATCGTCGGCTCGAGTCGACCGCTCCTGCCCGGGGGCATCGCTGACTGGACTCGCATCTTTGCCGAGCGCAAGCCGATTTACGAATCTCTCGCCGACATCACCATCGACACTTCTCGACGTCCGTTCCGCGCGCTCGTCGACGACCTCTCCACCGCAATCAAGGAGTTTTCCGAATGACGATCATTCCCGTCGCAACGAGCGACCCCTACGACGTTGTGCTCACGAATGGCGACCTCCACGAGCGGGTGCTCGGCTCGCTCGACGGCGTCGCGAAGGTCCTGATCGTCCACACGGGAACCCTCGGTCGTGTGGCCGAGCAGTTGCGCCAGGCACTCAGCGAGAGCGTTGAAGTCTTGTTGGCCGAAGTCCCTGACGCGGAGAGCGCGAAGCGGGTCGAAGTCGCCGCATTCTGCTGGGGTGTCATGGGGAAGTCCGACTTCACGCGGAGCGACGCAGTGATCGGCTTGGGCGGAGGAGCCGTCACCGATCTTGCCGGCTTCGTCGCCGCGACCTGGCTGCGCGGCGTTCGCCTGATTCAGATTCCGACGAGCGTACTCGGCATCGTTGATGCGGCTGTCGGCGGCAAGACTGGAATCAACACGGCCGAGGGAAAAAACCTCGTCGGTTCGTTCTACCATCCGTTCACCGTGATCGCTGACGTTGCGCTGCTCGAGACACTTCCTCGCAACGAGCTGCTCACGGGATTTGCGGAGATCGTCAAGTGCGGCTTCATCGCCGATGAGCGAATCCTCGAGATCATCGAGTCAGATGTTGCAGCGGCGACACAGGTGGGAAGCCCCGAGTTCCTGGAATGCCTCGAGCGCGCGATTCGAGTCAAGGCACTCGTTGTCGCAGAAGACTTCCACGATCACGGCGCGCGCGAGTTCTTGAATTACGGACACACGCTCGGGCACGCCATCGAACTCGCTGAGCGGTATCAGTGGCGACACGGCGCTGCGGTGAGCATCGGCATGGTGTTCGCCGCTGAACTGTCGCGACTCGGTGGTCGCCTCGATGATGCCTCGGTCGAACGACACCGGACGATTCTCGATTCGCTGCAACTGCCGACCACCTATCCGGCGCGGAAGTGGCAACAACTGCTCGCCAGCATGCGCCGCGATAAGAAGGCGCGCGGGGCGCACATGCGTTTCATCGTGCTCGACGACATCGCAAAGCCTCGCGTTATGGAGGGGCCGGATGAGTCGCTCCTCTTCGCCGCATTCCACGAATTGCAGCAGGGCGTCGAAGAGCCGGGAACCGAATAACCCAATCTGACGAGTTCCCGAAACACCACGGGGGAGCGAAGGACCACGACGCGGTACCGTAGACTTGCACGCTGGCTGCCTACGCGGCCACACATTGACGAATATACGAAAGAGCGATGCGATGGCAACGACGAACGACATCAAGAATGGCGCAGTCCTCAACCTGGAGGGCCAGCTGTGGAGCATCATTGAGTTCCAGCACGTCAAGCCAGGCAAGGGTGGCGCGTTCGTCCGTACAAAGATGCGCAATGTGCGAAGCGGCAAGGTCGTCGACAAGACGTTCAACGCTGGCACGAAGGTCGACTTTGCGACCGTCGACCGTCGCGACTACCAGTACCTCTACCACGATGGCACCGACTACGTCTTCATGGATCAGGACACCTACGAGCAGTTCCCGATCACCGAAGAGGCCGTCGGATTCGCGAAGAACTTCCTGCTTGAAAACGGTCAGGCAACCATTGCGATGCACGAAGGCGAAGCGCTTTCGGTTGAGCTCCCCGCCTCGGTCGTGCTGCTCGTGACGTATACCGAGCCAGGACTCCAGGGTGACCGTTCTTCTGCCGGCACCAAGCCGGCCACGATCGAGACCGGTTACGAGATCCAGGTGCCGTTGTTCCTCGAGACCGGCACGAAGGTCAAGGTCGACACGCGCACCGGCGACTACCTCGGTCGAGTCAACGAGTGAGCTCACGTTCGAAATCTCGAAAGCACGCCGTCGATGCTGTCTACGGCGGACTCGTCCGCGAAAGTAGTATCGCGGCGCAGTTCGACGACAACATTCACGGTGCGAAGCTCTCGAACAATCCTTGGTTCGGGTATGCAAGAGAGATCGCATACGGCGTCAGTGACACGGTCGAAGAGCTCGATGAAACGATCGACGCTTCCAGTAAGAACTGGAGTGTGCAACGGATGCCGCGAATCGATCTCGCGATCCTTCGCGTGGCGAGCTGGGAGATCCTGTTCAACAAGGACGTTCCCGACGCAGTCGCGATTTCAGAGGCGATGCAACTCGCTGACGAACTCTCGACGGAGGAATCAGCGAAGTTCATTGCGGGTGTGCTGAGCCGTGTGCAGGCCACAAAAGGCGACGACACGAACCTCCGCAACCAAGTAGGCTAGTTTCACGATCATTGACAACCTTTAAAACCGTCCGGAGAGGCGGAGAAGGGAGTCTGTATGAGTGCACGTACGGTGCTGCACGAAGCAGATATTTCGCGCGCTTTGACGCGTATCGCCCACGAAATCGTTGAGGCGAATCAGGGTGCCTCCAACTTGGTGCTCCTTGGCATCCCCACCCGCGGCGTGAATCTCGCCGAGCGGCTGGCAGAACGAATTGCGCACATCGAGGACGTCGAGTTCGCGGGTGCGGTCGGAACTCTCGACATCACGATGCATCGGGACGACTTGGCGCGAAACACCGCTCGCACGCCGAGCCCCACCAACATCCCGGATCGAGGGATCGACGATGCGATCGTCGTGCTCGTCGATGATGTGCTCTATTCGGGACGTTCGATCCGTGCAGCACTCGATGCGCTTGCAGATCTCGGACGTCCGCGCGCGGTGCGCCTTGCTGTTCTCGTCGATCGCGGGCACCGGGAGTTCCCGATCAGAGCAGACTTTGTCGGCAAGAATCTTCCGACCTCCCGTCAAGAACGCGTCTCGATCCTCCTGAAGGAGATCGACGGCATCGACGCGGTCACACTCGAGCCGGTCGAGGAGCGCGCATGAAACATCTCCTCTCGACGACGCAGTTCTCTCGTGATTCAGCAGTTCACCTGTTGGATATCGCGGAGGACATGGCCATCGTCAATACCCGAGACATCAAGAAACTCCCTGCACTGCGCGGCAAGACGGTCGCGAACCTGTTCTTCGAAGATTCGACGAGAACCCGCCTGAGCTTCGAGGCGGCCGCAAAACGCCTCTCCGCTGACGTCATCACCTTCAGTACGAAGGGTTCGAGCGTCTCAAAGGGAGAAGGGCTGAAAGACACTGCGCAGACCCTCGAGGCGATCGGTGCCGACGCGGTCGTCATCCGCCACTCGGCGTCGGGCGCCGCCGACGTGCTCGCCTCTCGAGGGTGGATCTCGGCGAGTGTTGTCAACGCGGGCGATGGAACACATGAGCATCCGACACAGGCGCTCCTCGATGCCTTTACGATGCGACGTCGACTCCACGGGGATGCTTCGCGAGGCCGCGACCTGTCTGGAGTGCAGATCGCCATCGTCGGCGATATTCTGCATTCGCGCGTTGCTCGGTCGAATGTGTGGCTGCTACAGACGCTCGGTGCCGAAGTCACGCTGGTCGCACCGCGGAACTTGCTCCCTCGAGGTGTCGAATCGTGGGGCATCAAGGTTTCGCACGACCTCGACGCCGTCGTCGATTCGAAACCCGATGCGGTCATGATGCTGCGTGTCCAGCGCGAACGGATGTCCGGTGCGTTCTTCGCCTCGGAGGGCGCCTACGCGAGCGCTTGGGGGCTCACCGAGGAACGCTTCGCACGACTTCCAGAGAGTACGATGATTTTGCACCCCGGACCGATGAACCGGGGACTCGAAATCTCCTCTCGCGCCGCTGATTCGCCGCAGTCCACTGTGATCGAACAGGTGACGAGCGGCGTCGCGGTGCGAATGGCAGTGCTCTTCGCAGTGCTTTCAGGCGAAAGGATCTCCGTATGACGATGATCATCACAGGCGCATCGCTCTTGGGAGCGACCGCTGCCGACATCGGTGTGCAGGACGGACGATACGTCGACCCGAAGGAACTTCCGGTCGGAACTCGCAGGATCGACGCCGCAGGCCTGATCGCACTGCCCGGCCTGGTCGATCTGCACACGCACCTGCGTCAGCCAGGGGGAGAGCAATCTGAGACGGTTGTGAGTGGCGTACGGGCCGCCGCCGCCGGAGGCTTCACGACGGTCTTCGCGATGGCGAATACGAATCCCGTCTCCGACACCCCGGCCATCGTCGAACAGGTCCTCGACCTCGGTGTCGCCGCTGGCGGCGCAACAGTGCAACCGATCGGAGCAGTCACCGTCGGTTTGGCAGGCGAACAGCTGAGCAACATTGCGGCCATGGCCGCAAGCCGTGCTCGCGTTCGGGTGTTCAGCGACGATGGCAAATGTGTCTCCGACCCCTTGTTGATGCGTCGCGCGCTTGAGATCGTCGCCTCGTTCGACGGCGTGATCGCGCAGCATTCGCAGGAGCCTCGTCTCACCGAGGGAGCGCAGATGAACGAATCGGCGCTCTCTGGCGAGCTCGGGCTCACCGGATGGCCATCGGTCGCAGAGGAAACGATCATCGCGCGTGATGTGCTCCTGGCAAAAGACACGGGTGCGCGTCTGCATATCTGTCATCTCTCGACAGCCGGCAGCGTCGAAGTCGTGCGATGGGCAAAAGCACGTGGGATCGCCGTGACGGCCGAGGTCACGCCGCATCACCTGTTGCTGACCGAGGAACTGATTCGTGGGTACGACGCACGATTCAAGGTCAACCCTCCGCTGCGTCGCGATGAAGACGTCCTTGCACTCCGTGAAGCGCTTGCCGATGGCACGATCGACATCGTCGCGACCGATCACGCCCCGCATACCTCTGACACGAAAGAGTGCGCTTGGGCTGAAGCCTCCTTCGGCATGGTTGGTCTCGAGACCGCTCTCTCAGTCGTGCACGAGTCCGTTGTGCGTTCTGGCCAACTCTCGTGGGACGACGTCGCGCGCGTGCTCTCCTCTGCACCAGCGCAGATTGGCCGAACCACCGCTCCGAGCCGCTTCGTTCCCGGCGAGATCGCCTCCTTCGTGCTGTACGACCCCAATACCCCGACGATCGTCACACCGGAACGCTTGCACGGCAAGAGTGTGAACACGCCGTATCTCGATCGGGAGTTGCCTGGCCGGGTGCACACGACCGTGCAGGCTGGCGAGATCGTGTTCGGTGGCCAGTCATGACCCCCGGACTTTTCGCGATTCTCAGTGCTGTCTTCGTCGTGCTGTTCGCAGCACTCGCTTTCTTCGGATGGCAGTCTCGGTCGAAGCGTCACCCGGGGCTCGTCGAGCCGAGCGAACCGACTGCTGATTTCGTCGCCGACTTCTCGGTCGAAGCGCTCTACGTTGCATCGACGGTGCACGAGCAGCCGTACGAACGAATCACTCGCTACGAGTTCGGCTTCCGGGCACCGTGCGTGATTCAAGTCGGCAACACCGGCGCAGTCATCGAATTGCCGAAGCGCAATGTGTTCATCGCACGATCCGCGATGCTTGCCGCGGGACCCGCAACCTGGACGATCGATCGAGTTGTCGAACCAGGTGGCATGGTGTGTCTGACCTGGGATCTCGGCGAGACCACTCTTGATACCTACGTGCGGGTCCGAAGCGACCAAGCACATTTGATTTCCTATTTGCAGTCCCTTACGGGAGAGAGCGAAGCGACCGCATGACTGATCAAGCAATTCTGATCCTTGAAGACGGAACCGTGTACAAGGGCAAGGCCTACGGGAAGCGTGGCTCGGTACTCGGAGAACTCGTCTTCTCCACCGGAATGACCGGATACCAGGAGACCCTGACCGATCCCTCCTACGCACGTCAGATCGTCGTACAGACAGCGCCCCAGATCGGGAACACCGGGGTCAACGATGAGGACACCGAGTCGCATCGAATCTGGGTCGCCGGCTTCGTCGTTCGGCAGGCCAGCCGAGTCGTCTCGAACTGGCGCGCGACGGAGAGCCTCGAGGCACGACTCGAGCGCGACGGCATCGTTTCGATTGCCGGTGTTGATACGCGAGCGATCACTCGTCGAATTCGCGACGCGGGTGCGATGCGCGCAGGAGTCTTCAGCGGAGACGCCATCACCGAGGAAGCAGACATGCTCGCGCAGGTGCGTGCCGCCGCTGAGATGACCGGGCAGAACCTGGCCGGTGTCGTCTCGGTGACTGAACCATACGAACTGCCCGCAATCGGCGATCGCCTTGCGAAACTCGCCGTCCTCGACCTCGGGGTGAAGACCTCAACTCTTCGCTACCTGCAAGAGCACGGATTCGACATCGTCGTCTTCCCTCAGGATGCGACGATCGAGCAGCTTCGCGCCGCGGACATCGATGCGGCGTTCTACTCGAACGGACCCGGCGACCCCGCGGCGAGCGATTCTCAGATCGCGCTCCTGCAGGCGCTGCTTCGCGACGAAACTCCGTTCTTCGGGATCTGTTTCGGCAATCAGTTGCTCGGCCGTGCACTCGGCTTCTCGACCTACAAGCTGCCGTTCGGACACCGTGGAATCAACCAGCCGGTCCTCGATGTCGAAACCGGACGCGTTGAGATCACCGCGCAGAACCACGGTTTCGCGGTCGACGCTCCCATCGGCGAGATCGTCGACAGCCCGGCCGGATTCGGCCGTGTGCAGGTCAGTCACTACTCACTCAATGACAACGTGGTTGAGGGCCTTCGAGCACTCGACGTCCCCGCCTTCAGCGTGCAATACCACCCTGAGGCGGCCGCCGGTCCGAACGACTCCACCCACTTGTTTGCTCGATTCCGCGACCTCGTCGCATCCAAGAAAGGCCTGTAATGCCAAAGCGGGAGGACATTTCCTCGATCCTCGTGATCGGCTCCGGACCGATTGTGATCGGCCAAGCTGCTGAGTTTGACTATTCGGGCACGCAGGCTTGTCGAGTGCTTCGAGAAGAAGGCATCCGAGTCATCCTCGTGAACTCGAACCCGGCCACGATCATGACCGACCCTGACTTCGCTGACGCGACCTATGTCGAACCGATCACCCCAGAGGTCATCGAAGCGATCATCATCAAGGAGCGTCCAGACGCGATCCTGCCAACCCTCGGTGGCCAAACAGCACTGAACGCGGCGATCGCGCTCGACGAGCAGGGCATCCTTGCCCGCCACGGCGTGGAATTGATTGGTGCGAAGGTCGAAGCGATCCAGAAGGGTGAGGATCGCCAGCTCTTCAAGCAATTGGTGCTCGATGCCGGCGCCGACGTCGCCCGCTCCGCGATCGCGCACACGATCGATGACTCCCTCGCATTCGCGGCCGAATACGGATATCCGGTCGTTGTTCGCCCGTCGTTCACGATGGGCGGGCTCGGCTCCGGATTCGCGCACGACGAGAAGGAACTCCGCCGCATGGTCGGTGAAGGCTTGCACGCCTCTCCGACCACCGAGGTCCTGCTCGAAGAGTCGATTCTCGGCTGGAAGGAGTATGAGCTCGAGCTCATGCGCGACACGGCCGACAACACGGTGGTGGTGTGCTCCATCGAGAACGTCGACCCCGTCGGCGTACACACCGGCGATTCGATCACGGTCGCTCCTGCGCTGACCCTCACCGACCGTGAATATCAGAACCTCCGCAACATCGGAATCCGCATCATCCGCGACGTGGGTGTCGATACCGGTGGTTGCAACATCCAGTTCGCCATCGACCCAGCAACCGGCCGGGTCATCGTCATTGAGATGAACCCGCGCGTCTCGCGTTCGAGCGCACTCGCTTCGAAGGCTACTGGCTTTCCGATTGCGAAGATCGCTGCGAAGCTCGCGATCGGCTACCGACTCGACGAGATCCCGAACGACATCACGAAGGTCACCCCGGCATCATTCGAGCCGACCCTTGACTACGTCGTCGTGAAGGTTCCTCGCTTCAACTTCGAGAAGTTCCCGGCCGCTGACGCTCGCCTCACCACCACGATGAAGAGCGTCGGCGAGGCGATGGCGATGGGGCGCACGTACATGCAGGCTCTGCAGAAGGCCCTCCGGAGTCTCGAGAAGAAGGGCGCGAGCTTCCACTGGCGCGGGGAACCCGGCGACAAGGCAGCACTCCTCGTCGAGAGCGAATTTCCGACCGACGGTCGAATCGTGGCCGTTCAGCAAGCGCTCCGCGCCGGAGCCACGGCAGAGGAAGTCTTCGACGTCACCGCGATCGACCCGTGGTTCATCGATCAGATCGTCCTCATCAACGAGGTCGCAGCGACCGTCTCCGCGGCATCAGAGCTCGATGCCGAAACGATTGCTCTCGCGAAGGAGCATGGCTTCAGCGACGCGCAGATCGCCGAAATCCGCGGAATCGAAGAATCAGAGGCACGCTCGATTCGTCACGGGTTCAACATCCGCCCGGTCTTCAAGACGGTCGACACCTGTGGTGGCGAGTTCCCAGCGCTCACGCCGTACCACTACTCCAGTTACGACTTCGAAACCGAAGTCGTCCCGAGTGATCGCAAGAAGGTCATCATTCTGGGCTCGGGCCCAAACCGTATCGGCCAGGGGATCGAGTTCGATTACTCGTGTGTCCACGCGAGTTTCGCGTTGGCGGACGCCGGCTACGAGACCATCATGATCAACTGCAACCCAGAAACCGTCTCGACCGATTACGACACCTCCGATCGTCTCTACTTCGAGCCGCTGACGCTCGAGGACGTCCTTGAGATCATCCATGCCGAATCGGGCGCAGGTGAACTCGTCGGTGTTGTCGTGCAACTCGGCGGCCAGACTCCGCTCGGTCTCGCTCGCGGCCTCGAGGCAGCGGGAGTTCCGATTCTCGGAACGAGCCCCGACTCGATCGATGCTGCGGAGGAACGTGGACAGTTCCAGGCGATTCTCGACGCAGCAGGTCTCATTGCGCCGAAGAACGGTATCGCCACGAATGAGGCAGAAGCACTCGAGATCGCCAATACGATCGGGTATCCCGTCCTCGTTCGCCCGAGCTTCGTGCTTGGCGGTCGCGGCATGGAGATCGTGTACGACGCTGCGGGACTGCACTCGTACTTCGAACGTATTCTCCAGTACGGACTCATCGGACCGAAGCACCCGCTCCTCGTTGATCACTTCCTCGACGATGCGATCGAGATCGACGTGGACGCACTCTACGACGGGGAACAGCTCTACATCGGTGGAATCCTCGAGCACATCGAGGAGGCGGGTATTCACTCTGGCGACTCGTCGTGCACGCTGCCCCCAGTCGGTCTCGGCTCGGGTCAGTTGCAGGAAATTCGTCGGGCGACTCTCGCGCTTGCCGAGCGCCTGGAGGTTCGTGGCCTCATGAATGTCCAGTTCGCTTACGGCGCCGGTGTCCTCCACGTCATCGAGGCGAATCCTCGTGCAAGTCGTACGGTGCCATTCGTGTCGAAGGCACTCGGAACGCCGATTGCGAAGGCGGCCGCCCTCGTGATGGTCGGGCAGAGCATTGCTTCGATCATCGAAAGCGGCCTCATCCCGGAGCGCGATGGCACCGAGATGCCGGACAACGCACCAATTGCGGTGAAGGAGGCCGTGCTTCCTTTCCGTCGGTTCCGTACAACGGACGGCAAGCTCGTCGACAGCCTGCTCGGTCCGGAGATGCGCTCGACGGGCGAGGTCATGGGTATTGATCGTGACTTCCCACGCGCGTTCGCAAAGAGCCAGGCCGCAGCATACGGCGGACTCCCACAGCAGGGCACTGTGTTCGTGTCAGTCTCCGACCGCGATAAGCGTCAGGTCGTGCTGCCCGTGCACCGTCTCCAGCAGCTTGGGTTCACAATCGTCGCGACTGAGGGAACAGCGCAGATCCTGCGCCGAAACGGCATCGAGACGACGACGGTGCGGAAGCACAGCGACAGTGGTGATGAGGAGTCGATCATCGATCTGATCGACCGCGGCGATATCGACATCGTCGTGAACACCCCGTCGGGAGGCACCGCGCGTGCGGATGGATATGAGATCCGGGCCGCGACGGTTGCGGCGGACAAGGCCATCTTCACGACCATGTCGCAGCTCGGCGCGGCTGTCGCATCGATCGAGGCAGCGGGCAAGGGCTTCGAAGTGACGAGTCTGCAGGAGTACAACGAACGCCGGAACGCCTCATGACCTTCGGCGCGAAGCTGCATGCGGCAGTCGAGCGCTTCGGGCCCCTCTGTGTCGGGATCGATCCTCATGCGCATCTGCTCGATGCCTGGGGCCTTCCCGACACCGCCGGGGGAGTGCGCGAGTTCGCCGATGCCGTCTTGGACGCTTCGATCGGAAACGTTGCGATCGTAAAGCCCCAGGTTGCGTTCTTCGAGCGCCATGGCAGCGCTGGACTTGCAGTGCTCGAGGATGTGCTCGGACGAGCTCGAGAGGCGAACCTGCTCATCATCGCGGACGCGAAGCGTGGTGATGTCGGATCGACCTCGCTCGGCTACGCAGAGGCCTGGCTTCGTCCGGGGGCTCCGCTTGAGGCAGACGCACTGACGATGAATCCGTTTCAAGGCGTCGGCTCGATCGGTGACTCCCTTCGATTCGGACTCGAGCATGGCAAGGGCGTCTTCGTCCTGTGTGCGACGTCGAATCCGGAGGGGATCGAGTTGCAACAAGCGTCCATAGCGACTGGCGGGAACGTTTCCCAACGGATCGAGCACGATGTCGCTTCGTTCAATTCGGGTCACCAGCACGGCAGCATCGGGCTCGTCGTTGGAGCGACGATCGACCCGAGCGCGTTCGGCTTGTCACTGGCTTCTGGGACGCCGATCCTTGCTCCTGGCTTCGGATTCCAGGGGGCGAAGCACGGGTCATATGGTGCTCTGGCGAAGAACGGCGCCACCGTCCTTGCAAGCGCGAGCCGCAGCATTCTCGGTGCTGGTCGCGACGGTCTTGGCGCGGCGATCGAATCGCACCGAATCAACGTCACGAGCGGCGCGTAGAACGCGTATCCTCGAAGAGTGAAAACTGCGGATGAGAACACAAGTGAGCGTGCAGTACCTGATGCCTCGACCGGCTCGGCGGCTGCAGTCGCTGCCCGCAGGGCCCGCGCCGAGATCAAACGGAGCGTGACGGAACGTCAACGCAATGCGATCGACGTCGCAGAAGTTGCGTGGCGGGACCCGAACAGTCCTGAGGCTCGGATGCGCGTGAAGGACCTGCTCGGAGCAATTCCGACACTCGGCCCCGCGCGAATCGAACGAGCCCTTCGCTCACTCGACATCTCGCCATCGAAACGGCTCGGCGGACTGGGAGTTCGTCAACGTCCGCGATTGCAAGAATGGCTTGAACACATGCGCGGCAAGCCGCGACCACGTCGATTGATTGTGCTCGCAGGGCCGACTGCGGTCGGCAAGGGGACCGTGGCGCAATACGTGCGGGAGCACTATCCGGAGGTCCGGCACTCTGTGAGCGCCACCACTCGTGCTCGCCGTCACGGAGAGATCGACGGCGTGCACTACCAGTTCGTCACCGATGCGCAGTTCGACGCGATGGTGGAAGCGGAAGAATTTCTCGAGTGGGCAACCGTGCACAACGCCTACCGATACGGAACACCGCGAACGAGCGTCGAGCGCACCCTGCAAGATGGGCACAGCGTGCTGCTCGAGATCGACCTGCAGGGGGCGCGCCAGATTAAGGAACGCATGCCCGGAGCGCTCCTCATCTTCCTTGCACCGCCGAGTTGGAACGAACTCGTTCGCAGGTTGATCGGGCGTGGGACGGAAGCGCCCGCGGAACAACAGCGTCGGCTCGAGACTGCGAAAGTAGAACTCGCTGCGAAGGACGAATTCGACGCGGTCGTCATCAACCATGACGTCGCTACGGCGGCTCGAGAAGTCGTCGCACTCGTCGAGTCTTCGGGCGACTCGCTCTGAACGCACGCGGAACCACTGAAAACCGCGTAGACTGTTCCTTTAGTGCGCCGACGCTGAGCACCGCTCGCGAGCACACCTACGACCACCTGGAGAGACACATGGCCAAGCAGGGCATTATTCACCCACCAATCGACGAACTGCTGTCGAAGGTCGACTCGAAGTACGCGCTCGTCATTTTCGCTTCGAAGCGCGCTCGTCAGATCAATGACTACTACACGGACCTCCACGAGGGCAGCATGTTCGACAACGTCGGCCCCCTGGTCGACTCGACCCTCGACGACAAGCCTTTGTCGATTGCACTGCACGAAATCCACGAGGGCAAGCTCTCCGTAGAGCGCAACCCCGAGTAATCCAATGCGCATCGTCGTCGGGATCACCGGCGGCATCGCTGCATATAAAGCGGTGCACGTCGTGCGGGAGCTCGTTCTCGCCGGGGCTGATGTTCACGTCGTCCCGACGGCAAGCGCATTGAAGTTCGTCGGGCGACCCACCTTTGAAGCGATCAGCCGGAATCCGGTCAGCGACGAAGTGTTCGACGATGTCGCCATGGTCCGTCACGTTGCACTCGGCCAGTCGGCTGATCTCTGCATCGTCGCTCCGGCAACCGCGAACAGCATCGCGAAGATTGCGAGCGGGCTCGCCGATGATCTCTTGGGGACGACGCTCCTCGCCAGTCGAGCGCCACTCGTCATTGCTCCGGCGATGCACACCGAGATGTGGGAACACCCCGCCACGACTCAGAACATCGCAACCCTTCGCAAGCGAGGCGTCACAATCGTCGGTCCAGACTCAGGTCAATTGACCGGGTCGGATTCCGGTGTCGGCCGAATGGCGGAGCCGCACGCGATCGTCGAGTCTGCGCTGCAGTTGCTCCGCTCCCGTCAAGACCTGCTGGGAGTTCGCGTCGTCGTCAGCGCAGGCGGCACCCGAGAGCCCATCGACCCCGTTCGATTCCTCGGGAACCGATCGAGCGGAACAATGGGTGCAGCAATCGCACAGCGTGCCGCCGAGCGCGGCGCCACCGTGACGCTCGTTGGCGCGAACATGCAGACCGATGCGCCCTCAGGTGTTGCGTTCGTTCCGGTGGGCACGACGGCTGAATTGCGCGAAGTCATGCTGCAACAAGGTGACGCCGATGTCATCATCATGGCCGCAGCAGTCGCCGATTATCGCCCGGCCGAGCGCAGTTCCGGCAAACTGAAAAAAGAGACCTGGGGAGACGAGGTTCAGTTGCATCTCGTCCAGAACCCCGACATTCTTCGCGAGCTCGCGCACGCTGAGCGATCCAACGTAGTGGTCGGATTTGCCGCTGAGACGGAGACCGACCCTGCGGCGCTGCGCTCCCTGGCCGTCGCCAAAATCCAACGGAAGGGTTGCGACCTGCTCGTTGTGAATCAGGTTGGCGAGCAACTCGGATTCGGTGAACAGCCAACTCGCATCGAGATCATCGACGCGCGCGGATCGACCGTCGACCGCGCCGAGGGCACGAAGATGTCGGTGGCAGATGCGATTGTCTCAGCGGCACACGATTTTCACTATTCAATGCACACCGATCGCGAGGACTCCGTATGACCCTTCGACTCTTCACCTCTGAATCAGTCACAGAAGGGCACCCGGACAAGGTTTGCGACCAAATTTCGGACGCGATTCTTGACGCGCTCCTGACCGAGGACCCCAACAGTCGGGTTGCAGTCGAAACGCTTGCGACCACCGGACTCGTCCACGTTGCAGGCGAGGTCTCGACTCAGGGCTACGTTGAGATCCCCGCGATCGTCCGCGAAACGATTCGGAACATCGGCTACGACTCATCCGCGCATGGGTTCGACGGCAATTCCTGCGGGGTCACGGTTTCGATCGGTCAGCAGTCCCCGGAAATCTCAGCAGGAGTCACGAAATCACTTGAGGCCCGCGCCGGCGCAGAAGACCCGCATCTGCAACAGGGTGCGGGCGATCAGGGCATCATGTTCGGCTTCGCGTGCGATGAGACGCCCGAGTACATGCCCGCCTCGACGAAAACGGCGCACCGGATCGCAGAAGGGCTGGCTGCCGCTCGTCGCGACGGCACCATCGCCTACCTCGGCCCGGACGGCAAGACCCAGGTCACGATCGGGTACGAGGGCACAACGCCTCGCGTGTTCGACACGGTTGTCGTTTCCACCCAACACCAGAGTGGAATCGATCCTGCCGAACTCGAACACGATGTCTTCACTCACGTCATCGCACCCGCGCTTGCCGAACTCGAGCTCGATGCATCGAACACTCGCATTCTGATCAATCCTGCCGGCCCCTTCGTCGACGGCGGCCCGAAGGCCGACGCAGGTCTCACCGGTCGAAAGATCATCATCGACACCTACGGCGGCGTTGCTCGCCACGGCGGCGGTGCGTTCAGTGGCAAGGACCCCTCGAAGGTCGATCGCTCGGGTGCATACGCAATGCGTTGGGTCGCGAAGAATGTCGTTGCAGCAGGACTCGCAAAGCGTCTTGAGGTGCAAATCGCCTATGCAATCGGGAAGGCAGAACCTGTCGGGCTGTACGTCGAAACCTTCGGCACAGGGACGGTCCCAGACGAGGTCATCCAGCGGGCTGTCGAATCGACATTCGATCTGCGCCCGACCGCGATCATCGAGTCGCTCGATCTCCTCCGACCGATCTATCGCAAGACCGCGTCATACGGACACTTTGGCCGCAACCTCCCAGAGTTCACCTGGGAACGTCTCGACCGAGTCGACGAGCTGCGGGCAGCAGCGGGCATCTAATGTCCGAGGTTGCCCGAGTTCTCATCGACTCGCGGCTGCCGCAACTTGATCGACTTTTCGACTACCGGATTCCCGCGAGTCTTCGAGAACACACGCACCCAGGGGTCCGGGTTCGCGTGCCGTTTCGTGGAGGCAGGTCGGTCAACGGGTACGTGATCGAGGTGGTCGCCCAGAGTTCCTTCGAAGGCGATCTCGACGACGTCCACCAGGTTGTTTCACCTGTCGCTGTGCTTCGCCGAGAGGTGCTCGAACTGCTTCGTGGAGCAGCTGAACGTTCTGCGGGCAATCTTGCAGACATCGTTCGGGTTGCAATCCCTGGACGTCAGGCACGAGTCGAGAAGCGATGGCTCCAAACGCACGATCCAGTTTCGGGGTGCGCTCACTCCGTGACAATGCATGGCCCGTTCACTCGACCCGCGCTTCAGCACGGAGTGCGAAGCGTGCTCGACGTCGAGGCGGGAGTAGCAACGGTCAAAGGCGCTCCGATCGGTCGCTGGGCGGTGCAACTTGCTGCACGGGCGAAAGCCGTGGTCGATTCCGGCGAGCAAGTGATTATCGCGGCTCCGGATGCGCGCGAAATTGCTCAACTCGAGATCGCCCTCTCGGCCGTCGTGCCGACCGAACTCATCGCACGGGTCGATGCCGAACAGGGCAACCCCGACCGCTATGCGGGATTCCTGCGGGCGATCGAGGGCGGACCGCTCGTCATTCTCGGCGCGAGAAGCGCGGTGTACGCTCCGGCCACCGAACTCGGTCTGCTCATCGTCTGGGACGACGGCGACCCGCTGCACAGTGAACCACTCGCACCTGGCGTGCATGCCCGCGATGCAGCACTGATCCGCGCACAACAGACTCGGTGCGAGCTCATTTTTGCTGCGCACGCGCGGAGCCTCGAATCCCAACGACTCATCGAGATCGGGTATTGCCAAGAGATCCTCCGGAGGGAACGCCCCGCAAAGCTCGTCCCGACGGCACTCGCCGCTGAGGAGCAGAGAGCCGCGCGAATTCCAACCTTCGCATGGCGTACCGCAGCCGATGCGCTCCGCGAAGGCCCCGTCCTCGTGCAGGTTGCAACTCCGGGTTTCAGCCCGATGCTCCGATGCTCACGGTGCGAGGAGCGAGCACATTGCGCGGTCTGCGGCGGAGTCCTCCAGCGCGATCGACCCGGCGGAATACCGACCTGCACCGTGTGTGGAGCGTCCGCTCCGGTATGGGAATGCACGGTGTGCCACGGAACTTCGCTCAAGAGTACGGTGATCGGCAGTGAGCGCACCGCACACGAACTTGGGAAGGCCTTCCCCGGGGTCAAAGTCATCGTCTCCGACGGTTCGAGACCAGTGCAAACCGTCGATGACGAGCCTGCGCTCATCATTGCGACCCGCGGTGCCGAGCCCGTCGCCGAAGACGGCTATCGAGCCGTGCTGCTCCTCGATGCGCGCCGCATGCTTGCCCGCGAGGCGCTGAGAGTCGCCGAGGATTGCGTGCGCTGGTGGTCCCGAGCAAGAAGCCTGGCCGCCCGTGATGCGACTGTCGTGCTCGTCGGCGTCGGCGGGTATCTCGCGGCCGACATGACGAGTGATTCAACGGCATCCTTCGCACGCCGCGAACTCGAGGAACGTCGAGCCTTGCGCTTCCCACCGGCTGTGCGAGTCGCGACCGTAACGGGCAAAGCGAGCGAAGTGAGCGCGGTTCTTGCAAGAATGGGAGAGAACGACCACATTGACGTGCTCGGACCGGTCGAGATTCCTGAGCAGCGAGTCCGTTCGATCCTTCGCTTTGACTACAGTCAAGGGCCAATGGTCGCCACGCATCTTCGTGCAGAACTCGTGCGCGCCGCCTCAGGCCAACGCGGAGCCGGTCCTCAATCCCGAGGTATTCGAGTCCGACTCGACGACCCCGATCCATTCCGAGGAGTTTGATGCGAATCATTTTTGCCGGGAGTCCCGCTGCGGCACTCCCGAGTTTGCAACAGCTCGCGCTCGACCACGAAATTGCTGCCGTGCTCACGCGCGCTCCGAGCCCGCAGGGACGCAAGCGAGTCCTCACCCGTACCCCGGTCGCGGAATGGGCGGCGTCCGAGGGGATCACAGTGATCGAACGCAACACTCTGACCGAGCAGACCGTTTTGGAATTGGAACCGCTGAACGCTGAGCTCGGAGTCATTGTCGCGTTCGGTGCGCTCGTGAAAGAGCCCCTTCTCTCGCTCCCGAAGCTTGGTTGGATCAACCTGCACTTCTCGGACTTGCCGCTCTATCGTGGTGCCGCTCCCGTGCAGCGGGCGCTGATCGACGGTCAGACTTCGACCGCGACATCGGTCTTCCAGCTCGTTCCAGAACTCGACGCTGGAGCGTTGTTCTCGACCGAGCATCAGGAGATCAAAAGCAATGAAACCGCAGGAGAACTCCTGCGCCGACTTGCAGACTCTGGCGCACATCAACTCGCGCGCACCGTCAAGGAGATCGCGCAGGGCACCGCATCTGCCGTCGAGCAAAACGGCGATCCCACCTTTGCGCCGAAGTTGCACCTGCAGGACGCGCTCCTCGACGTCGCCCTCGGTGCGAGAGCAACCTACGCCAGGTTCCGGGGTGTGACTCCCGAACCCGGCGCATTTGTGACGATCGACGGCGCAAAGTTGAAGGTGCACGCGATGACGCCTGCTGCAGCCGACGCTCCGCGAATCGAGACCGGCACGATCACATTGCACGACGGCAAGGTGTTGCTCGGTGCGAGCGACGGTATCCTCGAACTCGTCACGGTGCAGCCCGCAGGGAAGCCTCGGATGAACGCCGCCGACTGGCTTCGCGGACGTGGCGGTTCCGTCCAGATCGACCCAGGAGGCAACGTTGTCGAACAGTAACGCTCGGAGTGTCGCGCTTTCGGTGTTGCTCGCCGTCGAGCGAGACGACGCATACGCGAACCTGCTCCTGCCGAGCAAAATCGCTGAGGCGCGGCTCTCGCGCGAAGACGCCGCCCTCGCGACCGAATTGACCTATGGCACGCTTCGGTGGCGCGGACAATACGATGCACTGATTGAACGTGCTTCCGGCCGTGCGATTGCCGACGTTCAACTCGCTGTGCTGAGCGTCCTCCGGATGGCGATCCACCAGATTCTTCGCACCCGGGTTCCGGAGCATGCTGCGGTATTCGAATCCATCGACGCCCTCAGTCCGAAGGCGAAGGGGCCGCGCGGCTTTGCAAATGCCGTGCTTCGAAATCTCGGCCGAGAAGGTGCGGAAGAAGCGCTTGCGGCGATCCTTGCAGAACGCTCCGGTGACGAACGGTTGAGTATCCAGTACTCGCATCCGACGTGGATTATCCGGGCATTCCGGCGGGCTCTCGAAGCAGAGCATGCAGGAGAAGAACTCGAGGCCTTGCTCGCTGCAGACACCGATCACCCGAGCGTTCACCTCGTCGCGCTCCCGGGACTCGCAGAACCAGAAGAGCTCGGTGACGCAACGACGCTGTCACCACTCGGTCGGGTGTTACTCAGCGGCGATCCGGGGCTCATTCCAGCGGTTCGTGAGAATCGTGCTCGCGTGCAGGATTCCGGATCACAATTGGCGGCACTCCTGGTCGCGAGCGCGCCCTACACTCCCGAAGACGGTGCGGATGCTGCTGAGTACTGGCTCGACATGTGCGCCGGGCCAGGTGGCAAGGCGGCGCTGCTCGCCGCCATCGCAGCGCGCAGAGGAGATCGTCTCGAAGCAAACGAGATCGGCGCTGCTCGCACCCAATTGGTCCGACGTGCCCTGGCCGGAATCACTCCGACCCCTCGGGTCGTGACTGGTGACGGCCGCCGGTACGGCGACCGCGCCGCGCAGTTCGATCGGATCCTGCTCAATGCGCCCTGTACAGGTCTCGGCGCGCTCCGCCGACGACCAGAAGCCCGGTGGCGAAAATCACCGAGCGATGTCGCCGAGCTGGCGGCGCTGCAGGAAGAACTCTTCGAAGCTGCGTTCACAGCGCTGAAGCCCGGGGGAGTACTGGCCTACGTCACGTGCTCTCCGCACCTTGCCGAAACCCGAGCCGTGGTGCAGCGAGTTCACGGCCGGAGTCCTCGAATGCAATTGCTCGACACCGGTGAGGTGCTTCGAACGATTGTGCCGGATGCGGCTCCGTCTCCGGGCACGAGTGTGCAGTTGTGGCCGCATAGGAACGAGACCGACGCAATGTTTATCCAATTGGTGACGAAATCCAAGGAAGCCGAGAAAACAGCGTGACAATGATTCGCATCCACCCCAGCATCCTGTCTGCGGACTTCGCAAACCTGGAGCGAGAGCTCACGTCGATCGCCTCCGCAGATGCCGTCCATGTCGATGTCATGGACGGCCACTTCGTCCCAAACCTCACGCTCGGGCTGCCCGTGGTGAAGCGGCTCGCTGAAGTATCGCCGCTCGATCTCGATGTCCACCTCATGATCACCGACGTTGACGAGTGGGCTCCGCAGTACGCGGATGCTGGTGCGCAGAGCGTGACATTCCATGCAGAAGCGACACAGGATCCAGTGTCGCTTGCTCGTGAGCTTCGCGCGCGCGGCGCTCGGGCGTCAATTGCGCTGAAGCCTGCGACGACGGTTGATTCGATTCTCGATCGACTCCACGAGTTCGATCAGGTGCTTGTCATGACGGTTGAACCGGGCTTCGGCGGTCAGGCTTTCATGCCGGACATGATGCCCAAACTCGTGGCACTCCGAGCTGCGGCGAACGATCAGGGCGTCGACCTGCGTCTCCAGGTCGACGGCGGAATTACCGTCGACACGATCGGGACCGCCGTCGAGGCCGGGGCGGACACGTTCGTGGCTGGCTCGAGCGTTTTCCAAGATGATGAGCGTGAGCGCAATATCGCGACGCTTCGTGAGGCCGGCATCGCCGCCTGTGGACACGCATCCACTGCCGCTGGTGGCATCATCGATTCCGCCACTACCGGTACGCTGTCAGAGTGAAAACCTTTGATTCGCTCTTTCTCGAGCTGCAAAAAACCGTCGAAGCCGGAACCCCGGGTTCGGGAACGGTTGCAGCCGTCGAACGGGGCGTGCACTCGATCGGAAAAAAGGTTGTCGAAGAAGCCGCAGAAGTGTGGATGGCAGCCGAGTACGAGGGCGATGAGCAGACCGCACTCGAAATCTCGCAGCTGCTCTACCACCTGCAGGTCATGATGATCGCGAAGGGGCTCACCCCGGCGGACATCTACCGACATCTCTGATTCACTCAGCCCACATCCTCAAACTCTGACTGAATCTGAATCGAAATCATGCTGAAAATTGCTGTTCCCAACAAGGGATCTCTCGCCGAAACCGCCGCTGAAATGCTGCAGGAGGCCGGCTATCAGGGCCGCCGCGAGAGCAAAGAACTGTCCACACTCGATATTCCGAACGATGTCGAGTTCTTCTACCTTCGCCCACGTGACATTGCAACGTATGTGGGCTCGGGTGCGCTCGATGTAGGAATCACCGGCCGCGACCTCCTGATCGACTCCGGATCACCCGCCGCGGAAATCTCGCAGCTCGGTTTTGCCCGCTCGACGTTCCGATTCGCGGGACCGGTCGGCGCCTACTCTCAGGTTGCCGACCTCCAGGGTCTTCGAATCGCATCGAGTTACACGGGGCTGGTCGAAGGCTTCCTGCGAGAGCAGGGCGTAACCGCGACGCTCGTCCGACTCGACGGAGCGGTCGAGAGCGCGATTCGCCTTGGCGTGGCTGATGCGGTTGCAGATGTCGTCGAAACCGGTGCAACGCTCCGAAAGCAAGGGCTCGAGGCCTTTGGCGACACGATCTTGAAGTCCGAGGCGGTCCTGATCCACTCCGGTCGCGAGCACCCGGGTCTGGCCCGTCTGCAACGCAGGCTGCACGGCGTCATCGTTGCTCGAACCTTCGTGTTGGTTGATTACGACGTCAAGAAGAGCGATCTGGAGGCTGCGATTGCGGTCAGCCCAGGTGTCGAATCGCCGACAATCGCACCGCTTCGCGACGAAGACTGGGTTGCTGTTCGAGTCATGGTCGAGCGCAGCAGCACGAATCTCGTCATGGATCGTCTCCACGAGGTCGGCGCGCGTGCAATTCTCGTGACCCAGATTCACGCTGCGAGGCTGTAAATGCTTGCGACGAGAGTCATCCCGTGCCTCGACGTCGCAGCGGGGCGCGTCGTCAAAGGCGTGAAGTTCCAAGGACTCCAAGACCAGGGCGATCCGGTCGAATTCGCTCGCCGGTACGCGGAGCAGGGTGCGGACGAGCTCACGTTCCTCGATGTCAAAGCGACGGTCGAGAACGCTGACACTCTCTACGCAGTCGTCGAACAATGTGCGGAGCAGGTCTTCATTCCGCTCACCGTCGGTGGTGGGGTCCGCAGCCCCGAAGATGTCGCCAGGCTTCTCGGCTCGGGCGCGGACAAGGTATCGATCAACTCGGCGGCGATCGCCGATCCGACTCTCATCGACCGCATCGCAGCACGATTCGGCGCGCAGGTGCTCGTGCTCTCTCTCGATGTGACCCGCGGCGCCACACCCTCCGGCTTTGAAGTCACGACGCACGGTGGATCGAAACGCACCGGTCTCGATGCCATCGGTTGGTTGCAGGAAGCAGAATCGCGCGGAACGGGCGAACTCCTCGTCAACTCGATCGATGCAGACGGCACGAAGGCTGGCTTTGACGCCCCACTGATCGCAGCAGTCCGCGCAGCAACCACGCTCCCGGTCATCGCAAGCGGCGGAGCTGGAGCGCTCGACCACTTTGCACCGGCAGTGACCGCTGGCGCTGACGCGGTGCTCGCGGCGAGCGTGTTCCATCAGGGAATGTTCACGATCGGCGAGGTGAAGGCCTCAATGGCGTCCGAAGGAGTATTGGTCCGATGACGGTGACACTTCCAGACCTGAAGCTCGACTCGCAGGGCCTCATCGCGGCGATCATTCAGAGCGATGACACCGAGGAAGTGCTCATGCTCGGCTACATGGACGCGGAAGCGTTACGCCGCACTGCGAGCGAGGGCCGAGTGACATTTTGGTCCCGGTCACGAAACGAGTACTGGCGCAAGGGCGACACCTCCGGAAATGTTCAGGTGCCGGTGAGTATCGCACTCGATTGTGATGCGGATGCGCTGTTGATTCGCGTCCACCAAACGGGTCCGGCATGCCACACCGGTGCACGGAACTGTTTCTTCACCCCGATCGCTCTGGAGGCATCGTGACTCTTACTCGTGACGAGTTCGACGCCCTCGCGCTCGACCACGCCGTAATTCCCGTCACTCGAACGTTGTTCGCCGATGCGGAGACGCCAATGGGCGTCTATCGAAAGCTCGCCTTCGACCGTCCCGGCTCGTTCCTGCTCGAATCCGCTGAGCAGGGTGTGTGGTCGAGATTCTCGTTCGTCGGAATTTCCTCATTCGGGCTGCTCACCGCGCGGGACGGCGCGACGGACTGGCTCGATTTCGGTCTCAGCCGCGCTCGCGCATTCGGCGACGACGTTGAACGCACTCCACTCGAGGCGCTCGCACACTTGCAGTCGCGCTGGAGCACCCCTCGGATCCCGGGCCTGCCTCGTTTCACGGGAGGACTCGTTGGCCATGTGGGATGGGAAGCGGTTCGCGAGCTCGAGCATCTGCCAAACCAGAAACCGCGCGAAATCAATGTGCCCGATCTCGGGTTCTCCTTCGCGTCGGAGGTCATCGCCTTCGACCACAGAGCCGGCACGATCACGCTGATCGCGACCGCGCTCAATGACGGCACCGAAACCCTCGACCAGCTTTGGGACGGCGCGCAGCGCCAACTCGGCGATATGCAGGCTCGCCTCGCTGAACCGAGCGATTCCTGGCTCGCCACGATCGACATGACGGCCGAGCCAAAGGCGTCTGCGAGGGTCGAGGCGAACGCCTTCGAGGCGGCTGTCCAGCGCGCCCAGCAGCACATCATCGACGGCGATGTCTTCCAGGTCGTGCTCTCGACCCGTTTCGATGTTGCTTCCTCGGCACCACCAATCGATGTCTACCGTGCGCTGCGCGTGCTCAATCCAAGCCCGTACATGTATCTGCTCGCTCTGGAGGACCAGGATCGCGAGCCGTACTCGATCGTTGGATCGAGCCCTGAAGCCCTGGTGACGGTGCACGAGGGAACTGCAACGATGCATCCGATCGCCGGCAGCCGTCCGAGAGGTCACGACGCCGCGAGCGACGCGCTGCTCGGCGACGATCTCCTGAACGATCCGAAGGAAGTCAGCGAGCACGTGATGCTGGTCGATCTTGCTCGCAACGACCTGCAAAAAGTTTGTCAGCCCGGCACGGTGCAGGTCACAGAGTTCATGGCGATCGAGCGTTTCAGTCACATCATGCATATCGTCTCGACCGTCGAAGGTGAGTTGAGCACCCCGATGAACGCGATTGATGCGTTCCGCGCGACCTTCCCGGCGGGGACTCTCTCGGGTGCGCCGAAGCCGCGCGCCCTCGAGATCATCGACGACCTCGAGCCCGCGCAGCGGGGCGTGTACGGCGGTGTCGTCGGCTACTTCGATTTCGCCGGAGACGCCGATGTTGCAATCGCAATCCGCACGGTGACACTCCGAGACGGTTATGCACACGTGCAGGCAGGTGCTGGCCTGGTGGCAGACAGTGTGCCGTCGACCGAACTGCAGGAGGCGCACAACAAAGCCGCGGCTCCTTTGCGCGCGGTCGCGATCGCAAACACGCTCCGAAGGATCACCCGGTGACGGAGGACGACCTCTCGAAGCAGCGTGCGGACGAGGTCTCCAAGCAGCCTGCGGACCACGAGGCTGTGGTGGCCAGTGCTGACGAATTCGCCAATGCTGCGGTTTCGACTCGTCGTTTCGCGGTGCAACGGAGAATGGCAGTCCTCGGTCTCGCTCTGCTCAGCATCGTCGTCGTGATTGCTGCAAGTCAGACATGGTTCACGGTTACGATCACGGGCGTCGAGGCGATCGAGGTTTCGGGTCTCGTTGTTTCCGGAGCGAGCGCGCCTCTTGCGCTTGCGACACTCGCGCTTGCTGCAACGCTCACCATCGCCGGACCCGTCTCCGCTCGAATTCTGCTGGTGCTCGCGATCATCCTCGGTGCGTGCACGAGCCTGGCTGCCTGGTTGGGATTCACCGATCCTGGCGCGGCGCTCGAATCTGTCATTGCTGAGGCGACGGGAGTCTCAGGGAGCGGGCAGGCTGCGCTCATTGAGCAACTCACTGCTTCGTTCTGGCCTTCGGCCGTCGTTCTGCTCGGAGTACTGATCGCGGTACTCGCTGTGGTTGCCTTGCTCAGCGTTTCGACTTGGGTTGGTCGTTCGACGACGCGCTCCGCGTCCCGATTCGAACGTCACAGCGCGCTCGACTGGGACGAACTCGACGACGGTATCGATCCAACTCGTTCGTAACTTCGTGTGAGTGGCAGTCGTGCGCAGCGGGAGCGCCCGAGCATCGTAAGATAGAGGTTGAATCCTGCCCGCTACCTTGGAGCATCGTGAGCGAAGAAAACACTGAATCTGGACACGGCAATTCCCCAGCTGCATGGACTGCGGTCATTGTGATGTTGGTTGCCATCGCGGCCGGCACCGTCTTCTTCTTCCTCGACATGCCGATTTTTGTCTGGGCAAGCGCTGGTGTCGTCCTGATTGGCCTGATCCTCGGTGGCGTGTTGAAGCGTGCCGGCTATGGGGTCAACGGCTCGAAGCTCACCAGCAAGGGACACTGATTTCGTGCTCGACACCTTGATGTTGGGCGCCCGCGAAGACGCTGAGCGGCGAGCTACATCGCGCTCTCGGGCGGAACTCGAGGCACGTGTTGCTTCGCTCCCTGCACCGATCGATGCTCTCGCGGCTTTGCAATCCCGAGAGATCGTGCATGTGATTGCCGAAGTGAAGCGCGCGAGTCCCTCGAAAGGCCCGCTCGCCGACATTCCGGAGCCTGCGGCACTCGCTCGATCGTACGAGCAGGGCGGAGCGAGCATCATCAGCGTGCTCACCGAGGAACGACGCTTTCTCGGTTCACTCAGTGATCTCGAAGCCGTGCGCGCAGCTGTTTCGATTCCTGTGCTCCGGAAGGATTTCATCTCGACCGAGTATCAGATCCTCGAGGCTCGCGCTGCGGGAGCCGACCTCATTCTCTTGATCGTTGCAGGACTTTCGAACGCGCAGCTGCGGTCCCTCTACGAGTTCGCACGTTCGCTCGACCTTCAGGTGCTCGTCGAGGTGCACTCTGAATCCGAACTCCACGCAGCAATCGCGCTCGAGGCACAGATCATTGGCGTGAACGCACGCAACCTCTCGACCTTCGAGGTCGACACCTCGTTGTTCGCAACGTTGCATTCGCAAATCCCCTCGAATGCCGTTGCGGTTGCCGAGTCGGGCGTCAGCGACGTGAGAGACGTCGAGCGCTATAAAGCTGCTGGCGCGCACGCCGTGCTCGTCGGTGAAGCGCTCGTCAAAGACGGCACACCGGCCGACCGAGTCACCCAATTCAGGAGTGCATGATGAGTCTTCGCGAACAACGCGGTCCAAATTTCGGTGAGTTCGGCGGCATTCACATGCCGGAGTCGCTCATGGCCGCGCTCGACGAGCTCGCTGCGTGCTACGAAGCAGCCGTCGCAGACCCCACGTTCCACGCAGAACTTGCCGCCCTCGCGAAGGACTACACGGGACGCCCGTCGCTCCTCACCGAAGCACAGCGACTCAGTGAGCTCGCCGGTGGTGCACGAATCTTCTTGAAGCGTGAAGATCTCAACCACACAGGCAGCCACAAGATCAACAACGTGCTCGGTCAGGCGCTCGTGGCACGTCGACTCGGGAAGACCCGACTCATTGCAGAGACCGGCGCCGGACAACACGGCGTCGCCACCGCGACCGCGGCCGCATATTTCGGTATGGAATGCGTGATCTACATGGGCGAAGTCGACACGCAGCGTCAAGCGCTGAATGTAGCGCGAATGCGATTGCTCGGTGCCGAAGTGATTCCGGTGACGACCGGTGCTCGCACGCTCAAAGATGCGATCAACGAGGGCCTGCGCGACTGGGTTCGCAACGTCGATTCAACGCACTACCTCATGGGCACGGTCGCAGGACCACACCCATTCCCGGTGATGGTGCGCGACTTCCAGAAGCAAATTGGTGAGGAAGCTCGTGAGCAAATGCTCGCCGCAACCGGTGCGCTTCCGACGGCAGTGCTCGCGTGCGTTGGTGGCGGTTCGAACGCAATGGGCATCTTCCACGCCTTCCTCGACGATTCCGACGTTCGGCTCATCGGGTTCGAAGCTGCAGGCGACGGGGCTGACACTGATCGGCACGCGCTCACGCTCGGTAAGGGCCGCCCCGGCGTCTTGCATGGCGCGCGTTCGTACATGCTGCAGAACGAGGACGGACAGACGCTCGACTCCCATTCGATTTCGGCCGGGCTCGACTACCCGGGAGTCGGACCAGAGCACGCCTGGTTGCACAGTATCGACCGTGCGGAGTACCAGGGCGTTAGCGATGCTGAAGCGATGGACGCCTTCCTGGCACTGACGCGCTCCGAGGGAATCATTCCCGCGATCGAGTCCGCGCACGCCATTGCGGGCGCGCTCCGACTCGGCAAGGAACTCGGCCCCGAGGCGACCTTGTTGGTGTCGCTCTCAGGGCGAGGCGATAAGGACGTCGCAACGGCGGGTTCTTGGTTCGATGTCATCGATAAGGACGCGACGCAATCATGAGCGAGTCACGCACCGCAGCCGCGATCTCGGCAAAGAACAATCGCGCCCTGGTCGGTTATTTGCCACTCGGCTACCCAGACCTCGAACAGAGCGTTGCAGCCGCGGTCACGCTTGCAGAGTCAGGCGCGACCGTGCTCGAACTCGGTATCCCGTACACCGATCCGGCGCTCGACGGCCCAGTCATTCAAGCCGCGACCACCGAATCACTCGCACGCGGGTTCCGGCTCCGTGACACCTTCACCGCGATCGAAGCGATTCGGGAGAAGACCGACGTTCCTCTGCTCGTCATGACCTACTGGAACCCGGTGCTCGCCTTCGGCGTGGATCGATTCGCGGCGGAACTCGCACGCGCCGGGGGAGCAGGGCTCATCACGCCCGATCTCGTCCCTGAGAATGCCGCCGAGTGGATCGAAGCGAGCGATCGTCACGATCTCGACCGTGTGTTCCTCGCCGCACCGTCCTCGAGCGAGTCTCGACTTCGGACCGTCATCGATTCGAGTCGAGGGTTCGTCTACACGGTCTCGACGATGGGCACGACAGGTGTTCGCCAGGATGTCGATACCGCAGCCAAGACCCTCACCGCGCGACTTCGCGATCTCGATGCAGAGATGTGCTGCGTCGGACTCGGTATTTCAACGGCAAAACAGGTCAGCGATGTGCTCGAATACGCTGACGGGGCTATTGTTGGTTCGGCATTCGTCACCGCGCTTCGTGATGGTGGCATCTCGCAACTTGAAGCCACGGCTTCAGCACTGGCAGCGGGAACGATGAGCCAAGATTCTTCGTCGCTCAGCAGCGATTCAAGCAGAGAGGCACAGTAACGTGCACACGAGCATTCCTAGCCCTCCCGTGGAGTTGGCTTCTTTCTCGATTCCGTTTCCCTTCTGGAACTGGCTGCACTCTGTCGGGCTCACCTGGATCCCCGAAGCACTGACCATTCACACTTACGCGCTGTGCATCATGCTCGGCATCCTGCTCGCTGGAGTGATCACAGCGCGCCGTCTGAATCGTCGCGGTGTCGAGAGCGGTTACGTCGTCGATATCTCCGTGTGGGCAGTGCTCTTGGGAATCGTCGGCGCCCGCGTGTTCCACGTCGTCACACACCCTGGCGATTACTTCGGTGAAGGGCGCGACCCTTGGGCGATCGTTCGCATCTGGGACGGTGGCATTGCGATCTTCGGAGCGATCATCGCCGGTGCGATCGGAATCTACATTGCCTCGCGCATGATCGGGCTCCGCTTCAGTGCCTTCGCAGACGCGCTCGCCCCCGGACTCCTCGTTGCTCAGGCCTTCGGCCGTCTCGGGAACTGGTTCAACCAGGAACTCTACGGAACGCCGACAACGCTCCCATGGGGTCTCGAGATTGACGCAACGAACGCTGCATACCCGGTCGGGCTTCCTGAGGGGATTCTCTTCCACCCGACTTTCCTGTATGAATTTGTGTGGAACATTCTCGGCGCGATCGTGCTGATTATGATCGACAAGAAGTCCCCGCAACAATGGGGCAAGCTCATCGGCGGCTACCTGATTTGGTACGGCGCCGGCCGAGCGGTCTGGGAGACGATTCGTCTCGACCCGAGTGAAAGCTTCTTCGGGATCCGGACCAACGTCTGGATGGCAATTTTCGCCATCATTCTCGGTGTTCTGATCATCCTCGTGCAGCGCGCACGCCACGCCGGGCTCGAACCGAGCCCGTGGTTGCCCGGTCACGAAGGGGGCCCCGACGCTGGGGTAGAATCCGAAGAACGTTACACCGAACGCGAAGAATCCGATGACCCGGTTTCGAGCACGCAGAGCGTCACACCGTAGACAACTGCACCTTCCCCATCACAGCGGGCCGACGAAGTCCCGTGCCCTCCATTCGAGAGGACAAAATGAACGAGACTTCCTTTGGGAGATTTACAACGGCTCCAGGTGCCGATGGCATGTACGACCCACGCTTCGACAAAGATGCGTGTGGTCTTGCCATGGTTGCCACGCTTCGAGGAACGGCTGGCCACGACATCGTGGACGCCGCGCTCGATGCGTTGCGAAACCTTGAGCACCGTGGAGCCGTCGGCTCTGACGCAGGAACCGGTGATGGCGCCGGAATTCTGACGCAGATTCCTGACGAGTTTTTTCGCGCAGTCACCGATTTCGAGTTGCCCGAGCTCGGCCATTACGCCGCGGGCCTGGTCTTCCTTCCCGAAGACGATGACGCTCGTGCTCGCGCGGTCGCCGAGATCGAGGTCCTTGCGGCGAAAGAGCGCCTCACGGTCCTCGGATGGCGTTCGGTTCCGATTGAGCCGGATTCACTCGGAACACTCGCTCGCGAATCGCTTCCATCGATTCAGCAGCTCTTCGTGCGAGCAGTCGAACCCGGTGTCGCCGGGATCGCACTCGATCGGTTGACGTTCCGCTTCAGAAAGCGCGTCGAGCGTTCCGTCGGGGACTACTTGCCTTCGCTCTCCAGTCGAACCATCACGTACAAGGGCATGGTCACGACGCTGCAGCTCGAGCCGTTCTACCCGGATCTCCAGGACGAACGCTTTGCGACGAAACTCGCGATCGTGCACTCGCGCTACTCCACGAACACCTTCCCGTCATGGCCTCTCGCACAGCCACTGCGCATGATCGCCCACAACGGTGAGATCAACACCGTGGAGGGCAACCGCAACTGGATGCGAGCCCGCGAATCGCAGCTCTCCTCCGAACTGCTGGGCGACCTCGAGCCCCTGACGCCGATTCTGACTCCGGGAATCTCTGACTCCGGTTCGTTTGACGAAGTGCTCGAGCTCTTGACCCTCTCGGGTCGGAGCCTGCCGCACGCGATGCTCATGATGGTGCCCGAGGCCTGGGAGAACCAGCCCGATATGCCGCGTGAGCTTCGTGATTTCTACGAGTACCACTCACTGCTCCTCGAGCCGTGGGATGGTCCTGCGGCGATTTCGTTCACCGATGGTTCGCTCATCGGTGCGACGCTCGACCGCAACGGTCTGCGTCCTGGCCGATGGCTCATGACCGATGACGGTCTCGTCGTCGTCGCAAGTGAAACCGGTGTGCTGCCGATCGATCCCGCGCGCGTCGTCCGTCGTGGTCGCTTGAAGCCGGGCCGCATGTTCCTCGTCGACACCGAAGCCGGTGCGATCATCGAGGACTCCGAGATCAAGGGCGAGCTCGCGGCACAACAGCCGTGGGGCACCTGGCTCGAATCGAGTCGTATTTCTCTCACCGACCTGCCAGAGCGCGAACACATCGTGCACACGGCTGCTTCCGTTGCTCGTCGGCAACGGACCTTCGGGTACACGGAGGAAGAAGTCCGCGTTCTCATCACCCCGATGGCAATGAACGGCGCTGAACCGCTCGCGGCAATGGGATCGGACACGCCGATCGCGGCGCTGTCGGAACGCCCACGTCTGCTCTTCGACTACTTCGCGCAGGCCTTCGCGCAGGTCACGAACCCGCCGCTCGACTCGATTCGAGAGCAGGTTGTCACTTCAATGAAGCTCGGTTGCGGTCCTGTCCGCAATCTGCTCGAGGCGACCGCAGCCCACGCGAGCCAGATCATTCTCGACTTCCCAGTCATCGACAACGATGAACTCACGAAGATTCGCCACATCGACCGCACTCCGGGCTCGACTCGAACGGTCACCGTGCAGTCGCTCTACAAAGTGAACGATGGCCCGAGTGCGATGGAAGAGCGTCTCGTGCAGATGTGCGAGGAAGTCGATGCGGCGATCGATCGCGGAACGCAGTATCTGATCCTGTCTGATCGCGATTCCACGGATTCGCTCGCACCGATCCCGAGCCTGCTCGCGATGAGCGCGATCCACCATCACCTCATCCGAAACCAGACCCGCATGCGGGTTGGCATCGTGGTCGAAGCCGGTGACGTTCGTGAGGTGCACCACGTGGCCTTGCTGGTCGGCTATGGCGCGAGCGCGATCAACCCCTATCTCGCAATGGAGACGGCAGAGCAGCTCTCGCGGGCGGGCCGGTTGCCCGGTGTCGACCCCGATGACGCAGTCCACAACCTCATCAAGGCGCTCGGCAAGGGCGTCCTGAAGATCATGTCGAAGATGGGCATCTCGACGGTCGGCTCCTACGCTGCCGCGCAGGCGTTCGAAGCTGTCGGGCTCAGCCAGGAGTTCGTCGACCGCTATTTCGTCGGTACGACCACGCGCCTCGGAGGTGTCGGAATCGACACGATCGCCGAGGAGAATCGCCAGCGTCACCTCACTGCCTACCCGGCTGAACGAGCCGTTTTGGCGCACGAACAGCTCGAGACCGGCGGCGAGTACCAGTGGCGACGCGACGGTGCACCACACCTTTTCAATCCTGAAACCGTCTTCAAACTGCAGCACGCGACGAAGCACCGTCGCATGGACATCTTCCGCGAGTACACGCACGCGGTCGACGAGCAGGCGAAGGAACTGAAAACTCTGCGCGGCATGTTCCGGTTCGCAGAGCGTACGCCGGTGCCGATCGAAGAGGTCGAACCGATCTCCGAGATCGTGAAGCGCTTCTCGACTGGTGCGATGTCGTATGGCTCGATCTCGCAAGAAGCGCACGAGACGCTTGCGATTGCGATGAATCGCCTCGGCGCGAAGAGCAACACGGGGGAAGGCGGCGAGGACGTCGAACGCCTGCTCGATCCGGAGCGTCGCAGCGCGATCAAGCAGGTCGCCTCGGGTCGTTTCGGGGTCACGAGCATGTACTTGACGCACGCCGACGACATTCAGATCAAGATGGCGCAGGGTGCGAAGCCAGGTGAAGGCGGGCAGCTTCCTCCAACGAAGGTGTACCCGTGGGTTGCGCGAACGCGCAATGCGACCCCTGGCGTCGGGCTCATTTCGCCGCCTCCGCACCACGACATCTACTCGATCGAAGACTTGAAGCAGTTGATTTTCGATTTGAAGCGCGCAAACGCTGAGGCTCGAATTCACGTGAAGCTCGTCTCTCAAGCAGGGATCGGTGCGGTCGCCGCGGGCGTCGCGAAGGCGAAAGCCGACGTCGTGTTGATCTCTGGTCACGATGGCGGCACGGGCGCGAGTCCGGTGAACTCCTTGAAGCACGCCGGAACGCCCTGGGAGATCGGGCTTGCAGAAGCGCAGCACACGCTCATGGTCAACGGACTGCGCGAACGAGTCGTCGTGCAGGTCGACGGCCAGTTGAAGACCGGTCGCGATGTCATCGTCAGCGCACTGCTCGGCGCCGAGGAGTTCGGCTTCGCAACGGCTCCGCTCGTCGTCTCTGGCTGCATCATGATGCGCGTGTGTCACCTCGACACCTGCCCAGTCGGTGTGGCGACGCAGAACCCTGTGCTCCGCGAACGGTTCACCGGGAAGCCTGAGTTCGTTGTCAACTTCTTCGAGTTCATCGCGCAGGAAGTTCGCGAGCAACTGGCTCAGCTCGGTTTCCGGTCGATTGAAGAAGCAATCGGTCAGAGCGAACTGCTCGAAGTCGACGACGCGGTCCGACACTGGAAGACCCAGAACCTCGATCTGGCTCCAGTGCTGAAGATCCCAGGCGCAGCGAAGGGTGAGCGCCGAAACGTTTCGGTGCAGGACCACGAGCTCGAAGATCAACTCGATGCGAAGATCCTCCACGAGGTAGCAGCTGCGCACGAGCGCGGCGAGCAGTTCCACCGCACCATGACGATCGCGAACACGGATCGTGCAGTCGGCGCAATGCTCGGCAATCATGTGACCAAGCGTCACGGAGTCGCCGGCTGCAATCCCGGCAGCATCGATCTGACGCTCGTCGGGAGCGCCGGCCAGTCGTTCGGCGCATTCATTCCGCGCGGAATCACCCTCCGTCTTGAGGGCGACGCGAACGATTACGTCGGCAAGGGCCTCTCCGGCGGTCTCGTCACGGTGCGCCCGCATCGCGATGCGACCCTGGTGGCAGAAGAGAACGTGATCGCCGGGAACGTCATCGGCTATGGCGCAACCAGTGGTTCGCTGCATATCCGTGGCATCGTGGGGGAGCGATTCCTCGTTCGCAACTCGGGCGCGACCGCTGTGGTCGAAGGAGTCGGTGACCACGCTCTCGAGTACATGACGGGCGGAATCGCCGTCATTCTCGGTGACACTGGTCGGAACCTTGGCGCCGGAATGTCCGGTGGTGTTGCGTACATTCGCAATCTCGAGAAGAAGCGGGTCAACCTCGACGCACTCTCCAGTGGTGAAATCACCTTGGAGCACCTGCGCGAGGAGGACATCATCGAACTCCGGGCCTTGCTCGAGCGCCACGTTGAACTCACGGAATCGGCGCTTGCATCGAAACTGCTCGCGTCCGAGGACTTCTCGACGTTCACGAAGGTGGTCCCGCGTGACTGGGCTGCAGTCCGCGCGATCCGTTCACGAGCACAAGAATCTGGCATCGACCCCGACGGGGATGCTGTTTGGACCGAAATTCTGGAGGTGACCGGTGGCTGACCCGCGCGGATTCCTAAAAATTACCGAACGTGAACTTCCGAAGAAGCGTCCGGTCGCAGTTCGAATCATGGACTGGAAAGAGATCGGCGAGCTCGGCGATTCTGCTGTGCTTCGCCGTCAGGCAAGCCGTTGCATGGACTGCGGTGTTCCCTTCTGCCATTCCGGATGCCCTCTCGGCAACCTGATCCCGGAGTGGAACGACCTCATGCGTCGGGGAGAAACTCGACTCGCGGCAGAACGACTGCACGCGACGAACAACTTCCCGGAGATGACCGGTCGTCTGTGCCCTGCGCCCTGTGAATCCTCGTGCGTGCTCGGCATCAACCAGCCCGCAGTCACGATCAAGCAGATCGAAGTCTCGATCGCGGACGAGGCGTTCGGCAACGGCTGGGTTGAACCCCACCCGCCCGCACGCCTGACCGGTCGCACGGTTGCCGTCGTTGGTTCCGGCCCAGCGGGTCTCGCTGCTGCACAGCAACTCACGCGTGCGGGCCACACGGTCGCCGTCTACGAACGCGACGATCGCATCGGTGGACTGCTCCGCTACGGCATCCCGGACTTCAAGCTCGAAAAGAAGCACATCGAGCTGCGGCTCGCTCAGATGCAGTCCGAAGGAACGCGGTTCCGCGCTGGAGTGAACATCGGAACCGACATTTCGTGGAGTGATCTGCGTGAACGGTTCGATGCGGTTGTCGTAGCAACGGGCGCGATGGTTCCCCGGGATCTGGAGATTCCAGGCCGTCAACTCGATGGCGTGCATTTCGCTATGGAGTACCTCGTTGCTCAGAACCGTGTGAACGCAGGTTCGAAGGTTCCCGATCAGATCAGCGCTGAGGGAAAGCACGTCGTCGTTCTCGGTGGCGGCGACACCGGTGCAGACTGCATCGGTACCGCGCACCGCCAGGGCGCGCTCAGCGTGACCAACCTCGCAATCGGCATCAAGCCGCCGGAGCAGCGCCCAGATCACCAGCCATGGCCGATGCAACCAACGGTGTTCGAGGTGCAGACCTCACACGAGGAGGGCGGCGAACGCGAGTACCTCGTTTCCACGGTTGAGTTCGTCTCCAACGAGGTCGGCGAAGTCCGTGCGCTCAAGGTGGCGGAGACGGAAATCAAGGACGGTCGTCGCCAAGCGAAGCCGGGCACGGAGCGGGAGATCCCAGCAGACCTCGTGCTGCTTGCCCTCGGCTTCACCGGAGCCGAAGAAGACACGCTGAACGAGCAGATCGATGTTGAGTTCTCCCGCGGCCGCGTAGCTCGCGGTGATGACTACGCGACGGCCCAGGATGGTGTCTTCGTCGCCGGCGATGCGGGTCGTGGAGCGTCACTGATCGTCTGGGCGATTGCCGAAGGAAGGGCCGCAGCCGCTGCGGTCGACACCTACCTGGAGGGGCAGACGAGCCTTCCTTCACCGGTAAAGGCATCGGATCAGCCGATCTCGGTGAACAACCCCGTGCTCGCGAGCTAAACGCCCGCGCCACAGTAGACCAAGATACGAAGATGAGCGGATCCTCCGCCCGTCAAGTGAGGGAGAATCTCTAAAATGAAACGCGCAAAGATCGTTGCGACCTTTGGTCCATCGCTCGCGAGCTATGAGAAAACCAAAGAGGCTATTGAGGCCGGGCTGAATGTCGCCCGCCTGAACCTCAGTCACGGTGATTACTCGGTGCACGAATCCGTGTACAAGAACATTCGCAGTGCGAGCGATGAACTCGGCAAGCCCGTCGCAGTGCTCGTCGACCTGCAGGGACCGAAGATCCGTCTCGGCAAGATCGCGACCGGTCCGTTCATGATCGCTCCGGGCGACAAGCTCATCATCACCACAGAAGACGTCCCCGGTGAACCCGGGCTCGTCTCAACGACGTTCAAGGGGTTGTCCAAAGATGTGAGCCCCGGCGATCCGCTGTTGATCGACGACGGCAAGATCTCGCTCGTCGCGCTCGAGAGCGACGGCGTCCAGGTGGTCACCGAGTGCGTCGTCGGCGGCATGGTCTCGAACAACAAGGGCATCAACCTGCCCGGCGTTGCAGTGAACGTTCCCGCGCTGAGCGAGAAGGACGAAGCCGACCTCCGCTGGGCATTGGCGATCGGTGCCGACCTCATCGCACTTTCGTTCGTCCGTGATGCGGATGACATCAACCGCGTGCACGAGATCATGGCCGAAGAGGGTCGCAAGGTTCCTGTGGTCGCCAAGATCGAGAAGCCGCAGGCCGTCGAGAACCTTGCTGCGATCGTTGATGCATTCGACAGCATCATGGTCGCCCGCGGAGACCTCGGTGTCGAGCTCCCGCTCGAGCAGGTCCCGATTGTGCAGAAGCGTGCTGTCGAGCTCGCACGCCGCTGGGCGAAGCCAGTGATCGTTGCCACCCAGGTCCTCGAATCGATGATCGAGAACCCTCGCCCGACACGCGCGGAAGCGAGCGACTGCGCGAACGCAATTCTCGATGGCGCAGACGCCGTCATGCTCTCGGGTGAGACGAGTGTCGGTGCTTACCCGATCGAGACGATCGAGACGATGTCGCGCATCATCGCGGCAACGGAAGAAAAGGGCATCAAGCGGATCCCACCGCTCGGCACGAAGCCACGCACGCAGGGTGGCGCAATGACGCTCGCGGCGCTGGACATCGCCACATTCGTCGATGCGGAGGCGATCGTCGTCTTCACCGAGTCCGGTGACTCAGCGCGACGCATGTCTCGACTTCGCTCGAAGATTCCCATGATCGGGCTCACGCCAGATCCGGAAATCGAATGCCGCATGCAGTTGATCTGGGGAATCCACACTCGACTCGTCGACCGTGTCTTCCACACCGATGATCTGTTCCGTCAGGTCGATGACGTGCTCATCGGAGATGGGCTCGTACCTGTCGGCTCGAAGGTCGTTGTCATCAGCGGGAGCCCTCCCGGAAACGCCGGAACCACGAACGACGTGCGTGTGCACATCGTGGGCGCGACCCACGAAGACCCCGTGGAGGCGTACCACGGCAAGCGTCGCATCGAGGTGTAGTTCAAAGGAAAAAGGTTTGGGCCCGGGGAGAAAACCCCGGGCCCAAACCTTTTTTGTGCCGGCTGAGAGACTCGAACTCTCACACCCTTTCGAGTAACGCATTTTGAGTGCGTCGCGTCTACCATTCCGCCAAGCCGGCTGAGGGAAAACCCCGCTCGCAATACTTTAGGCTATACCCATGACAGATCCAGAATTCGCCGAACCCATCATTGCAGACTCCGGTGAGGTTCGACGCCGCGTGCTCGTCGCTGAAGACGAGTCTCTGATTCGCATGGACATCATCGAGACCTTGCGCGACAACGGTTTCGACGTTGTCGGCGAGGCCGGAGATGGTGAATCAGCCGTGCAGTTGGCGACCGAATTACGTCCCGACCTCGTGGTCATGGACGTCAAGATGCCGAAGATGGACGGCATTACGGCTGCTGAGAAACTCACTGCGGGCCGGATCGCTCCGGTCGTGCTGTTGACCGCGTTCAGCCAGAAAGAACTCGTCGAACGCGCTGGAGAGGCTGGAGCGCTCGCCTATGTGGTCAAGCCGTTCACACCGAACGACCTGCTGCCCGCGATCGAGATCGCGCTCGCTCGCCACGACCAGATCACGCAGCTCGAAAGTGAAGTCGCAGACTTTGCAGAACGCTTCGAGACACGGAAGATCGTCGACCGGGCGAAGGGCCTGTTGAACCAGCGCATGGGCCTGAGCGAACCAGAAGCCTTCCGTTGGATTCAGAAGGCCTCAATGGATCGTCGACTCACCATGGCTGAAGTCGCCGCTGCCGTCATCGAGCAGCTCGGTGAGAAAAAGGACAAACACTAGCGCTCGGAGACGCCAAAGATCAGCGGTCGCGAAGGAAATTCGTGATGCGAGCGGTGGAGACGCGACGGCCCTCTTCATCGCTCACCACGATTTCGTGCACGGTCGTTGACCGACCGAGGTGCAGCGCGGTGCACACGGCGGTTACTGTCCCACTCGTCACGCTGCGCGTGTGCGTTGCGTTGATATCGACGCCGACTGCGAAGCGGGATTCGCCTGCGTGGATGTTGGCGCTGATCGATCCGAGGCTCTCTGCAATGACGCAGTAGGCGCCACCGTGAATGATGCCGACCGGCTGCCGGTTGCCCTCAGCGGGCATCGTCGCGACACTCCGCTCTGCGCTCAGTTCAAGAAATTCGATCTCCATGCGTTCAGCGAGTTCGCCAGCCCCGCGTTGCGCGAGAAAATGCTTGGCGGCGTCGGTCGTTCCCACGGTTGGATCGATCATTTGCTCTCCTTTGTCGGGCGCTCTCGCTAGGCTGAGAGGGTGTCGGACGAACAGCCTACCCTCATGGTCATTGATGGCCACTCTCTTGCCTTTCGCGCTTTTTTTGCGCTCCCTGTCGACAGTTTTGTTAACGACAAGGGGCAGCACACCAACGCGATTCACGGCTTCATCTCGATGTTGCTCTCACTCCTGAACAAGGAGCAACCGACCCATCTCGCGGTGGCCTTCGATATATCTCGGTTTTCATTCCGCACGCGCGAGTACCCCGAGTACAAGGGCACTCGAGCAGAGACGCCGGCCGAGTTCAAAGGCCAGATCCCGCTCCTTGAAGAGTCCCTTCACGCAATGGGGATCCGCACCCTCAGTAAAGAAGACTTCGAAGCCGACGACATCCTTGCCACACTGAGCGTCGAAGGCCGAAAAGCTGGCTTCAAAGTGCTCGTGGTCTCGGGCGACCGCGACACCATCCAGCTCGTCAATGAAGACGTCACGCTCTTGTATCCGGCGGCTCGCGGCGTTTCAGAACTCAAGCGCTACACCCCGGAGGCTGTCCGCGAGCGGTACGGCATCGAGCCGGAGCAGTATCCGGAAATCGCTGCGCTGGTCGGTGAAACGAGCGACAACCTTGTCGGTATCGACAAAGTCGGCGAAAAGACAGCGGTCAAGTGGGTCCAGCAGTACGGATCCGTCGACGAGATTCTGAAGCACGCTGACGACATTAAGGGCGTTGTTGGAAACAACCTGCGTGAGCAGTCAGACCGCGCGCTTCGAAACCGTCGCCTCAATCGCCTGCTGACCGATGTCGACCTGGGCGTCAAGCCCGAAGAACTGCTTCGTGGCACGATCGACCCAGAAGCGGTCACTGAGGTTTTCCATCGTCTAAAGTTCCGAACGCTGCTCGAGCGCGTGCTCAAGCTCGCGGGCGCCGATGCTCCGGCAGCGCCGGTCTCCACGGTGACTGCGCCGGCGGTGCACAAGATGGTCGACGAGGAGCTGACCACCTGGCTCGAGCGTCTCGACGAAGAAGTCGTTGTTCTTGCAGAGACCGCTGGCGAAGAGCTTCTTGGGTTTGGGCTCGCGACCGCGTCATCGAGCGTGCATGTTCCATTCGCGGCCGGCACGGGTGATTACGAGGGTCTTTCCTCGTGGCTCGAATCGGACGCCCCAAAGGTCTTGCACGACGCGAAGCATCAGCTCCCGGTGCTCACGAACGCGGGATTCACAGTGCGCGGTGTCGTCTTCGACACCCGGATCGCTGCATCACTGTTGACTCCTGGTGCACCACCGAAGAATTTCACGCTCGAGAACATCGTCGACCGCGAACTCCTCGAAACGATCCCGACCCCCGATCCAGACCAGCTCGTGCCAGACACCGCTGCAGGTGAGATCGCAACTCGCGCGTGGTTCGTCGCGAGAGTCGCCGAGGCGCAACGCGCGAAGCTCGACGCTGGCTCGCTCAAGGTGCTCGAAGAAATCGAATTGCCCGCGGTGCCCGTTCTGATCGCCATGGAGCAGCAGGGCATCACGGTCGACGCTGCAGTGCTCGACCAATTGCAGCAACGACTTCGCACGCTGGCGTCCGAACACCAAGCGGCCGCTTTCGAAGCGATCGGACATGAGGTCAACCTCGGTAGCCCGAAGCAACTGCAGACGGTGCTGTTCGAAGAGCTCGAGATGCCAAAGACCCGTGCGACGAAAACCGGGTACTCGACCGATGCGGCTGCACTGGCCGATCTTCAGCAGAGCAATCCGCACCCATTCCTCGATCTCCTGCTCCAGCACCGCGACGCAACCAAACTCGCGCAAATGATCGAGACTCTGCAACGCTCGCTGCAGGACGACGGCCGCATCCACACTTCCTACGACCAAGTGGGCACCGCGACCGGTCGAATCTCATCGAACGACCCTAACCTGCAGAACATCCCGGTTCGGGCAGCGGTCGGAAGAGAGATCCGCGCCGCGTTCGTGCACGGATCAGAGTTCGAGACCTTGCTCACCGCTGACTATTCGCAGATCGAAATGCGAATCATGGCGCATCTCTCTGGTGATGAGGGGCTGATCGAGGCCTTCCGATCTGGCGAAGACCTGCACCGGTTCGTGGGCGCACGGATCTTCTCCGTTGAGCCGGAAGACGTGACGAACGAAATGCGCTCGAAGGTCAAGGCAATGAGCTATGGCCTTGCATATGGGCTCAGCGCCTTCGGACTCGCAAAGCAATTGCGCATCACCAACGCAGAAGCGAAACAGTTGATGGTCGATTACTTCACCAGGTTCGGTGCTGTTCGCGATTACCTTCGCGGAGTGGTCGCACAAGCGAAGGACGACTCCTACACCCAGACGATTTTCGGTCGTCGTCGTCCGTTCCCTGATCTTTCTTCAACCAACCGAGTGGCGCGCGAGAACGCGGAACGTGCAGCCTTGAACTCTCCGATCCAGGGTTCGGCGGCAGACATCATGAAGATCGCGATGCTTCGTGTTGCGCAAGGCATGGCCGATGCGAAGCTGCGATCCAAAATGTTGCTCCAGGTCCACGACGAACTCGTTTTCGAGGTCGCTGCCGGTGAACTCGAAGCCTTGCAAGAGATCGTCAAAGACGGCATGCAGGGCGCCGCGGAACTCAGCGTTCCTCTCGAAATCGCGATCGGTATCGGCGCGAACTGGGACGAGGCAGCTCATTGACCTCGGTCATTGAGTTCGGAGCGTTCGTCCCACAGGGGTGGCGCCTCGACCTCGTCGGTATCGACCCGGCAGCGCAATGGAATGCGCTCTCTGGCGTCGCGAAGAGACTCGACGACGGTGCATGGGATTCACTCTGGGTGTACGACCACATGCACACGGTGCCCGCCCCGGTCAAAGAATCAACCTTTGAAGCCTGGTCGGTCATGGCCGCACTTGCGAGTTCGACAAGCCGAATTCGGCTCGGACAGATGTGCACGAGCATTGGCTACCGGAATCCCGCGTTCCTTGCAAAAATCGCGGCGACTGTCGACCTCATCAGCAACGGGCGCCTCGATTTCGGAATCGGCGCCGGCTGGTACGAGCATGAGTGGCGAGCCTACGGCTACGGATTCCCTGGAACAGGCGATCGTCTTGCGGCTCTCGCCGAAGGCGTTCAAATCATCCAGCGGATGTGGTCGGAGGGGAGCGCGACGCTCGAAGGGAAGCACTTCAGCGTCGAGGGCGCGCTCTGCGTCCCGCAGCCGTTGCAGCGAGGGCGCGACGACTTGCCACATATCCCGACCTGGATCGCCGGCGCGGGCGAACAGCGCACACTGAAGTACGCGGCTCGTTGGGCTGACGTCACGAATTTCGGCGGGAGCGCAGAACACTTCACAAGAAAGCGTGAGATTCTGCTCGAACACTGCGAACGAGTCGGTCGGGATCCGGCGACGCTGCGCCATTCGACGAATGTGAATGTCATCGTTCGCGAGACCGAATCCGAGGCGAAGGCCGAGTATGAGCGGGTGCTCGAGCGCACAAACGCCGTGCTGCCCGGTGCATCGCAGAACGCAGCGTTTTCCAGCGCGAGTGCGATCATCGGCACGCCCGAGCAAGTCGCGGCGCAATTACTCCCACTGCGGGACGCCGGCGCTTCGATCTTCATCGCCTACATGCCTGACGTCGCCTACACCCACGACGGCATCGACGCCTTCGAGTCCGCAGTGATGCCCCTCGTGCGCGAGGCTTCGCCACTGCGCTGAGACCGCTTGTGCGTTGCTACAGTCGAACTATGACTGAGAACGCAAAGAAGCGCACACAAACGCCGATCGACCGGATTGCCGAAGATGCTCTCACCAAGAGCCTCGAACTCTCTCCGACGGGCCGGGTCTACCTTGGCGCACCGGGCGACAAGAGCCAGTACGGCGATCTGTCACCCGCAGGGATGCCCGCTCGGATCGAGCTCGCGAAAGCAACCATCGCAGCCCTCGAAGCGGAAGCTCCGCAGGACGATATCGACTGGGTCACCAAGGAGGATCTGCTTCGTGAAACCCGCCTCGATCTCGAGATCGCCGAATCAGGCTGGGCAGAACGCGACCTGAACAATCTTGCGAGCAATGCTCAGACGATTCGCGACATCTTCGACCTCATGCCGACGGCGACCGCTGAGCACTGGGATGACATCGCGCGCCGTATGCACAATGTGCCGGGCGCGATCGAAGGGTATATCGAGACGCTCCGGGCGGGAATCGAGCACGAGAACACTCCGGCTGCTCGCCAGATCCCGGCAGTGATCGACCAACTCAAAGAGTTCGAAGCTGGTCGCGGATTCTTCAAGGACTTCATCGCGGGGGAGAGCGCGAGCAACGCGAACCTCGGCGATGCGCTGCAGGCCGATCTCGTCTCGGGCGCAGAAGCAGCGACCCAGGCGCACGCAAGCCTCGCGGCGTTCCTTCGCGACGAGCTCGCTCCTGCAGCGAACCCCAACGACCCGGTGGGACGCGAGTATTACTCACTGCTCTCGAGGAGTTTCCTCGGCGCAACGATCGATCTCGATGAGACCTACGAGTGGGGGATCGCTGAACTCGAACGCATGCGTGTCGAACAAGAAGCGATTGCGAACGAGATCAAGCCAGGTGCGACCGTGCAAGAAGCGATCGAGTTCCTGGAACAGGATCCGAATCGAAAGCTGCACGGGACGAAAGCGTTGCAGGAATGGATGCAGCGTACGAGCGACGCCGCGATCGAAGAGCTCGGGAAGACGCACTTCGATATTGCGGAGCCGCTGAAGAACCTCGAGTGCATGATCGCCCCGACGCAGACTGGTGGTATCTACTACACGCCGCCGACCGATGACTTTTCGCGCGCCGGTCGTATGTGGTGGTCGGTGCCAGAGGGAGTGACCGAGTTCGACACCTGGCGCGAGCTGACGACCGTCTACCACGAGGGCGTTCCAGGACACCACCTCCAGCTCGCGCAAGCGGTGTACAACAAGGACGAGCTGAACGCCTGGCGCCGTATCGCGGGCACCTCGGGGCACGCTGAGGGCTGGGCGCTCTACGCGGAACGCCTTATGGAAAGCCTCGGATACCTCGATGACCCGGCAGATCGCCTCGGCATGCTCGACGGCCAGCGAATGCGTGCCGCGCGCGTCGTGCTCGACATCGGTGTGCACCTCGGCAAGCCCCGACTCGACGGCACCGGCACCTGGGACTTCGAGTACGCCTTCGAATTCATGAAGCAGAACGTCAACATGAACGAGCCTTTCGTGCGCTTCGAGGTCAACCGGTACTTCGGCTGGCCCGCACAGGCACCCTCGTACAAGGTCGGGCAGCGAATTTTCGAACAGATTCGCGATGAGGCCGCGGCGAAGGCCGGGAGCGACTTCGATCTCAAGCAGTTCCACATGCGAGTGCTGAACATCGGAGGTGTCGGTCTCGACACCCTTCGCGGAGCGGTCACTCGATAGCGATCGCATCCAATGTTGGTGGCCCGATCAATGATCGGGTCACCACCATTGTGCTTGGCTCAGCGCGTGTCCAATGTCCGCCTCGTCCAAAAACCTGACGCAACGCGCGGAATCGGTGTTGAGCAGTGAGAGAAAGGCGAGTAGGCTTATTTGGTCACAACTGTGGCAATCAGAAATTTCCGCTCGCTTTGGTGCGCACTCCAGAACTTCGTTCACCAAGGCCCGATTATGTCCGTGAAAGTACAAACTCTATGACCACTGCAACGACCAAAGCTCCGAAGCAGGTCGCTGTGAACGACATCGGCTCGGCCGAAGACTTCATGGCCGCCGTCGAGAAGACTCTGAAGTTCTTCAACGATGGCGACCTCATTGAGGGCACTGTCGTCAAGATTGACCGCGATGAGGTCCTTCTCGACGTCGGTTACAAGACCGAAGGTGTTATTCCCTCCCGCGAACTTTCCATTAAGCACGACGTCGACCCCACTGAGGTCGTCGAGGTCGGCGACAGCGTCGAGGCGCTTGTTCTTCAGAAAGAAGACAAAGAAGGCCGCCTCATCCTCTCCAAGAAGCGCGCACAGTACGAGCGCGCATGGGGCGACGTTGAGAAGATCAAGGACGAAGATGGCGTCGTGACCGGTTCGGTCATCGAGGTCGTCAAGGGTGGACTCATCGTAGACATCGGTCTGCGTGGATTCCTTCCTGCTTCGCTCATCGAGCTCCGTCGCGTTCGCGACCTCACGCCATACCTTGGCCAGGAGATCGAAGCGAAGATCCTCGAACTCGACAAGAACCGCAACAACGTCGTGCTCTCACGTCGTGCGCTGCTCGAGCAGACGCAGTCCGAGAGCCGCGGCCAGTTCCTCAACAGCCTCCAGAAGGGCCAGGTCCGTAAGGGTGTGGTCTCCTCGATCGTCAACTTCGGTGCGTTCGTTGACCTCGGCGGCGTTGACGGTCTCGTCCACGTTTCTGAACTCTCCTGGAAGCACATCGAGCACGCAAGTGAAGTGGTCGAGGTCGGTCAGGAAGTCACCGTCGAGATCCTCACGGTCGAGCTCGACCGCGAGCGTGTTTCGCTCTCGCTCAAGGCAACGCAGGAAGACCCATGGCAGGTCTTCGCACGCACGCACGCGATCGGTCAGGTTGCACCTGGAAAGGTCACCAAGCTCGTCACGTTCGGCGCGTTCGTTCGCGTCGCCGACGGCATCGAAGGCCTCGTGCACATCTCGGAGCTCTCGGGCAAGCACGTTGAGACCGCAGAGCAGGTCGTTTCGGTTGGTGACGAGGTCTTCGTGAAGATCATCGACATCGACCTCGAGCGTCGCCGCATCTCTCTCTCGCTCAAGCAGGCGAACGAGGGTGTCGACCCAGAGAGCACTGAGTTCGACCCAGCGCTCTACGGCATGCTCGCTGAGTACGACGACCAGGGCAACTACAAGTTCCCTGAGGGCTTCGACTCCGAGACGAACGAGTGGAAAGACGGCTTCGACGAGCAGCGCGAGCAGTGGGAAGCCGAGTACGCGGCAGCCCAGGCGCGTTGGGAAGCACACAAGGCTCAGGTCGTCGCTGCACGCGCGGACGAGGCAGAAGAGGCAGCCCTTGGTGGCTCGACCTTCTCCTCGACCGAAGCGGGCGCTGGCACCCTGGCAGACGACGAGGCGCTTGCAGCGCTCCGTGAGAAGCTGACGGGAAGCGCTGAATAGCGTTCGACGAGTTCACAAAAAGTGGCCGGGCAACTCGCCCGGCCACTTTTTGTCCCTCGTGCGGTTGATCGCAACGCGGATAGACGCCCGCAGCTGGGTTAGACCGAGTCGAATCGCTCAGAGAACCGAGCACGGGCACGGCGCTTGCGGATCAAGTAGATTCCAACCCAGACCAAAGCGATCAACCCGATGATGACCAGCAGGGGAGCGAGAATCGCAGCCAATGTCAGTCCAATGCTCGCTGCATCTTCGGCGGTCGATACGAGGGGAGCGGCGACACCGAGTGTCGCAAGGTTCGCGGCGGGGCGCGCCGCAGCCTTCGTCCCATGCACCGCAAGCGCGATCACGACGCCCACAACGATCGGAACCCACTGGTTGCTCTGGAAGAACGCGGCCGGGTCGGTCACCGCAAGGCTCGTCGCACCGGACGATGAGCCGAAGACGAGTCCACCGGAGGTTGGTCTGACGATCGTCTGAATGATGTCGTTGATCGAGTCCACTGCAGGAATCTTGTCCGCGACGAACTCGACGATGAGCAGCACGACCAGAATGACGAGCACCCATCCGTTGCTCAGCCAAGACCAGCCTTCTGGCAGATTCAGCGCTTCGGGGAAAAACCGGTTTGCAACGCCAACCGCGAGCAGCGGGACGTAGGCGTTCAATCCGGCGGCTGCGGCAAGCCCGCTACCGGTGAGAAATTCAAACATGGCATCTCCTCGGAGGTTTCTTGCTCGAATGCTACTCGTCCTCACCAATGGGGACCCGGGTGTTCCTGATCGACTGGCGTCCAGAACTCGGTGTTCTATGTTTCGATAGTGCTATGACGTTTCTCGGTCTCACAGGAGGCATCGCTGCTGGCAAATCAACGATTGCTCGCACGCTGCAGTCGCTCGGAGCGATCGTGTTCGATGCGGATGCGGTGGCGCGTGAAGTCGTCGAGCCGGGCGAGCCGGCGTTCGCGCTGATCGTGGATCGTTTCGGCCAGGAGGTGCTTCGCGCTGACGGGTCACTTGATCGCCAAGCACTCGGTCGAGTCATCTTCGACGACGCGACAGCACGGCGGGATCTCGAGCAGATCACTCATCCCGCAATTCGGGCACGCGTGCAGGAGCGAGTTCGGGCGATTCGAGCCGAGCACCCTGGCTCCGTCATCGTGTACGACATTCCGCTCCTCGTCGAGACGGGTGCTCAGTCCACCTTCGACTCGGTCGTCGTGGCTCATGCGCCCGTCGAAACCCGCATCGAGCGGCTCATCACTCGCCGCGGGATGACCCGAGAGGAAGCGGAGGCACGGATCGCATCGCAGGCCAGCGATGGGGAGCGCCTTGCGGTCGCAGATTACGTCATCGACACCGGCGGTTCGCTCGACCAGACTCACGCGCAAACGGAAGCGCTCTGGGCGGAGCTCCTCACGTTGTCAGCGAACGCCGACCATGATGTCAGTGGTTCCTCGTAGTCTGATCTGATGGAACCAACGCGCTCAGTACGGCCCTTCAAAGTCGTCAGCGAGTACACGCCCTCCGGTGACCAACCGAAGGCCATCGCCGAGCTGACGGCAGCGGTCAACCGAGGCGAAACCGATGTCGTCCTGCTCGGCGCAACCGGTACAGGCAAGAGCGCGACCACCGCGTGGCTGGTCGAGCAGGTGCAACGACCAACGCTCGTGCTGGCCCACAACAAGACACTCGCTGCGCAGCTTGCGAACGAATTCCGGGAGCTCTTTCCTGGCAACGCCGTCGAATACTTCGTCTCGTATTACGACTACTACCAGCCAGAGGCCTACGTCCCGCAAACCGACACCTTTATCGAAAAAGACTCCTCGCTCAACGCGGAAGTCGAGCGACTCCGGCACTCCACCACCAATTCACTCCTGAGTCGCCGTGACGTGATCGTGGTTTCGACCGTGTCGTGCATCTACGGTCTCGGCGCTCCGAGTGAATATCTCGAAGCGATGGTCGCGTTGCAGGTCGGCGCACGGTTCGACCGTCAAGAACTCATTCGTCGCTTCGTGCAAATGCAGTATCAGCGAAACGACGTCGCATTCACCCGCGGCACGTTCCGCGTGCGTGGCGACACCATTGAGATCATCCCGATGTACGAAGAGCTGGCGATCCGCATCGAACTCTTCGGTGACGAAATCGAAGGCCTGTATCACCTGCACCCGCTCACCGGCGATGTCGTCGAAAAACTCGATGCCGTGTCTGTTTTCCCGGGGAGTCACTATGTCGCATCGACCGATCGAATGAACCGGGCGATGAACACCATTCGCGACGAACTCGACAGCCAACTCAAGGTCTTCGAGCGCGAAAGTAAGCTCCTTGAGGCCCAGCGTCTCAAAATGCGAACGAGCTTCGACCTCGAGATGATGGAGCAAATCGGCTTCTGCTCCGGCATCGAAAACTACTCTCGCCACATTGACGGGCGAAACCCGGGCGAAGCACCCGATTGCCTGCTCGACTATTTTCCCGACGATTTCCTCGTCGTCATTGATGAATCACACGTGACAGTCCCGCAAATCGGTGCAATGTATGAGGGCGATGCGAGTCGAAAGCGCACTCTCGTCGATCACGGCTTCCGCTTGCCGAGCGCTCTCGACAACCGACCACTCAAGTTCCCTGAGTTTCTCGACCGAGTGCCGCAGAAGGTCTACCTTTCGGCGACGCCCGGCAAGTACGAGATGGGGCTCGCAGACACGGTGGTCGAACAGATCATCCGTCCAACCGGACTGGTTGACCCGCAACTCATCGTGAAGCCGATCAAGGGCCAGATCGATGACCTGCTCGAAGAGATCCGCGTCCGTACTGATCGCAATGAGCGCATCCTCGTCACAACGCTGACGAAGAAGATGGCGGAGGAACTCACCGAGTACTTCACAGAGTCCGGGGTTCGAGTGCGCTATCTCCACTCGGACGTCGACACGCTCCGCCGCGTCGAACTCCTCACCCAGCTCCGACAGGGAGTGTTTGACGTGCTGGTCGGCATCAACCTCCTTCGCGAGGGTCTCGATCTCCCAGAAGTTTCGCTCGTCGCGATTCTTGATGCCGATAAAGAGGGCTTCCTGCGCTCCTCGACTTCCCTCATTCAGACGATCGGTCGTGCCGCTCGAAACGTGAGCGGTGAAGTCCACATGTACGCCGACCGCATCACGGATTCAATGCGTCTCGCAATCGACGAGACGACGCGCCGTCGCGACATCCAAATTGCGTACAACCTCGAGCACGGGATCGATCCGACTCCGCTGCGAAAGCGCATCGCGGACATCACCGACGTGCTGGCACGCGAACAAGCCGACACCGAAGAACTCCTGAACGACCAGAAGCGTGGCGCTCCGACACCGCGCTTGAAGAAGAACCTCGCGACCGGTCCGGGTCAGCTCGAACAACTCATCAAAGACATGACCGATCAAATGACCGAAGCTGCGAGCGAACTCAAGTTCGAACTCGCGGCAAGGCTCCGCGACGAGCTCCATGATCTCAAGCGAGATCTCCGCCAGATTCGCGAAGGACAGGGCTAGGAAGGACTGCCTTCCCTTGCTAGCGCACGAATTGTTTCCGTGCCACAGTTGAAGAACTCCACGATGGACATCCGGAAGGAAGGACAAGGAATGTCGAAGAACTCAAACGTCAACACAACCTCGAACTCGAAGGCTGGGTTCACGGTTCCAGGCCTGACTGTCGACGCGGGCCACACGGTCGCGCTCACCCTGCAGAAGCAGTTGCACGCTCTGAACAGCCTGCACCTGACTTTGAAGCACGCGCACTGGAATGTCATCGGGCCCGGTTTTATCGCAGTGCACGAGATGCTCGATCCTCAGGTCGACCTGGTTCGTGGCTTTGTCGACGAACTCGCTGAGCGCATGGCAACCCTCGGTGTCTCACCGAATGGCTTGCCAGGGGCGCTCGTCGCTGATCGCACCGGTGGAGACTACGAGATCCACCGTGCCGGCACGCAGGAGCACATCGCAGGGCTCGACGTGGTCTATCAGTCAGTTGTCGCCGCACACCGCGACGCGATTGCTGCTGTGGGCGATGTCGACCCGATCAGCGAAGACCTGCTCATCGCACAGACCCGTGAACTCGAGCAGTTCCAGTGGTTCCTTCGCGCACATCTTGAAGACGCTGCGGGACACGTCGGCACAGTCCGCCAAGCGACCCCGCTTAGCGCAGCAAAGAGCGCGTAACACCGGCGAGCGATGAAGAGGGTGGTGTCCATTTGGACGCCACCCTCTTGCTGTGTCCGCAACCACAAGACTCCTGGCACGGCTTCCATGTCGGTGGTGGTCCGTAGACTGTATTGGTGAGCCCTCGCGAGTCTGCAACCCAACCTGCCCGCCCGACTACTGCACTGTCCCCAGAGCTGAAAGTCCGCGGAGCACGCGTCCACAACCTCAAAAACGTCGACCTCGAAATACCGAGAGATTCCTTGGTCGTGTTCACGGGCCTGTCCGGCTCAGGCAAGTCGTCGCTCGCCTTTGACACGATCTTCGCCGAGGGGCAGCGTCGTTACGTCGAATCTCTTTCTGCGTACGCTCGTCAGTTCCTCGGGCAAGTGGATCGGCCAGACGTCGATTTCATCGAGGGCCTGAGTCCGGCCGTCGCGATCGACCAGAAGTCGACCAACCGGAACCCTCGCTCAACCGTTGGCACGATCACCGAGATCTACGACTACATGCGCCTCCTGTGGGCGCGCATCGGAGTTCCTCACTGTGCGGTGTGTGGCGAGAAGATTCAACGTCAGACGGTGCAGCAGATCGCCGACGAGCTGATGGAACTTCCCGAACGCACGCGATTTCAAATCCTTGCGCCTGTCGTTCAGCAGAAAAAGGGTGAGTTCGTCGACCTCATCCGTAACCTGACCGCGACCGGGTACTCACGCGCAGTGATCGACGGCGAGCTCGTGCAACTCTCAGAGGCACCCGTCCTGAAAAAGCAGGTGAAGCACAACATCTCCGTTGTCGTCGACCGCATGGTTGCTGACTCCGGGATGCTCACTCGACTCACCGACTCACTTGAGACCGCGCTTCGATTGGCCGACGGTCTCGTCAAGATCGATTTCGTCGACGACGATTCGAAGGCAGGGGAGCGGATCTTCAGTGAGCGACTCGCTTGCCCGAATCGTCACCCCGTTGTCCTGACTGAGATCGAACCGCGAACATTCTCGTTCAACGCCCCGTTTGGCTCCTGCCCGGATTGCACCGGTCTCGGAACGAAGATGGCCGTCGACGAGGAACTCGTTCTCGGCGACCCATCGCTGTCGGTGAACGCCGGCGTGCTCCTTCCATGGACGCAGACCGGAAAGGGGCTCTACACCTACTTCGCGCGCCTCATGAAAGGTCTTGCCAAGGACGTCGGCTTCTCGCTCGATACGCCGTGGGAAGACCTCGATGAGGACGTCCGACGGATCATCCTCGATGGAACCGACGGAAACGTGATGATCGCATGGCGGAACCGCTTCGGCCGCGAGATCAAATACGCCAGCGGGTACGAGGGTCTGATGCCCTACATTCACCGCAAGTTCATGGAGGCCGACTCGGACTGGTCCCGACAGCGCCACGGTGAATTCCTGCGCGAGATCCCATGCCCGAGTTGCAACGGAGCGCGATTGCGCCCAGAAGTCCTTGCCGTGCATGTGGCAGACCGCTCAATTGCGGAGTTCGCGAACCTCAGCCTGCTCGAAGCGTTCGCCCTCGTCGACGGCTTCGAGCTGTCCGAGCGTGAGGTCAAGATCGCTGCAGCGGTGCTTCGCGAGATCCGCTCGCGACTCGAGTTCCTGATTCAGGTCGGCCTCGGCTACCTCACGCTCGCTCGTGCTGCCGGGAGTCTGTCTGGTGGCGAGGCGCAACGAATCCGACTCGCCACGCAGATCGGTTCCGGACTCACCGGAGTGCTGTACGTGCTCGACGAACCCTCGATCGGTTTGCACCAGCGGGACAACCGCCGGTTGATCTCGACGCTGATCGCCTTGAAAGAGCTCGGAAACACACTCATCGTCGTCGAACACGACGAAGACACGATCCGAACCGCTGACTGGATTATCGACGTTGGCCCGCGTGCCGGAGAGCACGGTGGCGAGATCGTACATTCGGGTTCTTACGAGGGCCTCCTCGCGAACACGAATTCCTTGACCGGCGACTACCTCTCGGGACGCAAGAGCATTCCTGTGCCCTCGCAACGCCGCCCCGTAGACCCAGACCGGAAACTGCAGATTCTTGGCGCGAAGGCCAACAACCTGCAGAACATCGATGTCGATATTCCCCTCGGGCTCTTCGTCGGCGTCACCGGCGTCAGTGGATCCGGAAAATCGTCGCTGATCAATGACATTTTGTACAAGGTGCTCGCCAACGGTTTGAACGGTGCTCGCCAAGTTCCCGCCCGCCACAAACTGGTCACAGGCCTCGAACAGCTCGACAAGGTCGTCCATGTCGATCAGGCGCCGATCGGCCGCACCCCTCGATCGAATCCGGCGACGTACACCGGTGTATTCGACAAGATCCGCACACTGTTCTCTGAGACCTCGGAGGCGAAGGCTCGCGGCTATCTCCCTGGCCGATTCAGCTTCAACGTCAAGGGCGGCCGTTGCGAGAACTGTTCGGGCGACGGCACCATCAAGATCGAGATGAACTTCCTTCCTGATGTCTACGTGGCGTGCGAGGTCTGCCTGGGTGCTCGGTACAACCGCGACACGCTCTCGGTGCACTACAAAGGAAAGAACATCGCGGAAGTACTCGAAATGCCGATCGACGAGGCTGCGGACTTCTTCGAACCGATCACCTCGATCCATCGCTTCTTGAAGACGCTCGTCGAGGTCGGTCTCGGGTACGTTCGTCTCGGCCAGAGCGCGACGACGCTCTCTGGCGGCGAGGCGCAGCGAGTCAAGCTCGCCACCGAGCTTCAGAAGCGCTCGACGGGTCGGAGCATCTACGTGCTCGATGAGCCAACCACTGGTCTGCACTTCGAAGACGTGAGAAAACTGCTCCTCGTGCTGAACGGGCTCGTGGAAAAGGGCAACACGGTCCTCACGATCGAGCACAATCTCGACGTGATCAAGAGCTGTGATTGGCTCATCGATCTCGGGCCCGAGGGTGGATCTGGCGGTGGAACACTGATCGCAACCGGCACACCCGAAGAACTTGCAATGGTGAAGGAGAGCCACACGGGCGGATTCCTTCAAGAGATTTTCGCGAAGTAGTGTCAGAAACGGTCCCGTACAAGCCTGCGGTTGGGGAGATCCCAACCGCTCCTGGGGTGTACCGGTTCCGTGACGAGCAGGGCCGGATCCTGTATGTCGGAAAAGCGAAGAACCTTCGTTCCCGACTGTCGAATTACTTCCAGCCGCTCCGGAGCTTGCACGAACGCACCCGAAGAATGGTCCTCACCGCCACGAATGTGGAATGGACGATCGTCGGGAGTGAATACGAGGCTTTGCAGCTCGAATTCACCTGGATTAAAGAGTTCGATCCACCGTTCAATGTGCAGTTCCGTGATGACAAGTCGTATCCATACCTCGCGATCACCTTTGGAGATGAAGTCCCGCGAGTGCTCGTGACGAGGAACCGCGACATCAAGGGAGCGCGCTATTTCGGTCCGTACACGAAAGTTTGGGCGATTCGAGAAACACTTGATCTCCTCCTCAAAGCATTCCCAATGCGCTCGTGTAGCTCGACTATCTTTCAACGTGCGGTCAAGACGAATCGCCCCTGCCTCCTCGGCGATATCGGCAAATGCAGCGCGCCCTGCGTCGGCAGGATCTCCGTCGAGGATCACCGCGGTCGCGCTCGTGAATTGAGTGCCTTTATGGCTGGCGCCGATCAAGGGATCGTGGCCGAACTTCGGGAGCGAATGATGCAGGCGAGTGGTCGTCTCGAGTTCGAGCGCGCGGCGACACTTCGCGATCAACTCGCCGCACTCGAGACCGTCATGAATCGCAGCACCGTCGTCCTCCGGGATGGCGTCGATGCCGACGTGTTCGGGCTCGTGCACGACGAACTCGCGGCTGCGGTGCACTTGTTCATGGTGCGCGGCGGAAGAATTCGAGGAACGAAATCCTGGGTCGTCGATACTGAACTCGACGTCAGCCCGGCCGAAATCGTGTCGCAAATGCTCCGAATCGCGTATGAGGGGAGCGACGCACCTGCCAGAGAAGTGCTTGTTCCGCTGCTTCCGAACGACTCTGAAGAGCTCGAACTCTGGTTGCAGTCGCGACGCGGTGCTGCCGGTCTGAACTCGCGCACTGCACTTCGTGTTCCGCAGCGTGGTGAAAAGAAGGCAATTGCCGATTCCGCGAACGTGAACGCGGCCCACGCGCTGCAGGTCGCAAAAACTCGACGAACGAGCGACTACGTCACTCGAACCCAGGCACTCCAAGACATTCAAGATGCACTGGGAATGCCGGAAGCTCCTTTGCGAATCGAGTGTTTCGATGTGTCGCACCTCGGCGGAACAAATATCGTCGCTTCGATGGTCGTCTTTGAAGATGGTCTTCCTCGAAAAGACCAGTATCGAAAGTTCGCGATTGCGGAATCGACCGACGACACCGATTCAATTGCCCAGGTCATCACTCGACGCGCAAAATACCTCCATGCACCACCCGAGATCGAAGGCGAACAGCGCCCACGGTTCGCTTATGCCCCGCAGCTGCTCATTGTTGACGGCGGCAAACCGCAGGTGCAGGCGGCCAAACGCGCCCTCGATGCTGCCGGAGTAACCGGAATTGCGCTCGTCGGCATTGCAAAGCGGCTTGAAGAACTCTGGTTACCGGATTCCGACTACCCGGTGATCCTTCCGCGCTCGAGCGAGTCTCTGTTCCTCATTCAGCGACTGCGAGATGAAGCCCACCGGTTCGCGATCTCGTTCCAGCGGCAGAAGCGCTCGAGCGCGATCGCCAGTGAGCTCTCGACGATCGCCGGGCTCGGGGAGTCGCGAGTCAAGGCGCTTTTGCGCCATTTCGGTTCGGCGAAGCGAGTTCGTGCTGCCAGCGTTGAGGCCCTCGCGGAGGTCGAAGGTATCGGCCCGAAGTTGGCCGAGACGATCGCGGCTCGGTTGAGCCCCGGTACAGTTGAAGGAGCAGTCCCGCCAACAGATGAGGAGCAGTTGTGACACCAACGCGCGAAGTGCTCATCATTACCGGCATGTCAGGTGCAGGTCGCTCGACCGTCGCGAACGCGCTTGAAGACCTCGGGTTCTACGTCGTTGACAACCTGCCACCAACAATGCTTCGCGCTCTTGTCGAGCTCGTGCGTTCTTCTGCAGACGAGTTTCCGAAGCTCGCAATCGTTGTCGACGTTCGCGGAGGCGTGCTCTTCGACGACGCAATGGCACTGATCCAAGAACTGCGCGATGGTTTTCCCGTCCAGGTGGTGTTCCTCGAGGCAACCGATCAGACCCTGGTTCGTCGCTTCGAGCAGGTTCGTCGGCCACACCCTCTGCAAGACACGGGGACGCTCATCGACGGCATCACAACCGAGCGCGCTCGCCTGCAAGGGATCCGTGGCCTCGCGGACCTGCTGATCGACACGAGCGATCTGAACATCCACCAGCTTTCAACCCGTGTTGCCGAACAGTTCAGCCATGGCGGGCACCCGGGTGTGACCTTGACCGTCATGAGCTTCGGCTTCAAATACGGCCTTCCCGTCGACGCCGATCACGTCGCAGACATGCGCTTTCTGCCGAATCCGTTTTGGCAGCCAGAGCTCCGCCAGCTCACCGGTCAAGACAAAGCTGTGTCAGACTACGTGTTTGCGCAAGAAGGCGCCGAATCTTTTATCGAGCACTACCATCGCGCCCTCACGCCAGTTCTTGAGGGCTACCAACGAGAAAACAAACACCACGCCGTGTTCGCAATCGGATGCACCGGTGGAAAACACCGCAGCGTTGCGATTGCAACAAAACTTGCAGAGCAGTTTTCAGAGCTGCCCGGCGTCGTCGTTAACTTGAAACACCGCGACCTCGGTCGCGAGTAACGATCACAGGAGGCCAAGCGAAGTGTCGCTGACCGGAGATGTAAAGGACGAACTCGCGAGGGTTCGTGTCACCCGACCTCAGTCCCGAGCCGCAGAAGTTGCGTCGCTCCTGAGGTTCAGCGGAGGACTGCACGTGATTTCTAATCGCGTGGCAGTCGAGAGCGAACTCGATTCCGCGCTCGTGGCGCGGAGAATCGGTCGTGAACTGCAGGACCTGTATGGCGTCAAGGCCGAAGTGGCAGTGATCTCAGCCGGCACGAACCGCAAGTCGGACACGTACATCGTCCGTGTTGTCCAGCAGGGCGAGACCCTTGCCCGGCAGACCGGCCTCATGGACGCTCGTGGCCGGCCGGTCCGCGGTCTTCCGAACCGTCTGACCACCGGATCGGTCGAAGATCTCGCCGCCGTATGGCGTGGAGCGTTTCTCGCCGGCGGCTCGCTCGGTGACCCGGGTCGAAGTGCGTCCCTCGACGTCGTCTGCCCCGGCCCGGAGGCCGCAATGGCACTGGTTGGTGCGGCGAGCAGGCTCGGAATCCAAGCGAAGACTCGCGAGGTCAGGGGAGTGCACCGCGTCGTCGTTCGCGATGGCGAACCGATCGCGGCGCTCCTGCAGACCATGGGCGCAACGAAGACCGTGAAGGAATGGCAGGCGCTCCGTCAGCGACGTGAGGTCCGTGCAACGGCAAACCGCCTGGTCAATTTCGACGATGCGAACCTCCGCCGCAGTGCTCAGGCCGCAGTGGCCGCTTGCGCTCGCGTCGAGCGCGCGCTGCAAATCCTGGGCGATGACGTTCCCGAGCACCTGTCATATGCTGGATCGCTCCGGCTCCAACACCGCGAAGCAAGTCTCGACGAACTCGGGCATTTCGCTGATCCGCCTCTCACGAAAGACGCGGTCGCTGGCCGAATTCGCCGACTGCTCGCAATGGCAGACAAAGCTGCGAAGGATCAGGGTATTCCTGGCACCGAAGCAGACCTTCCTGAGCACCTTCGCAGGGATTAAGACCGAACACACTTCGACTTCGCCCCTTGCGAACATCCTCTCGGGTGTTTTGGCGACGTCGAGGACTAGAATTGTCCACGGCAGATTGAATGTCGAAATAGCAGGTAGAAGGAGCATAGAACCATGGCCGTTTACAGCCTCCCAGAACTTCCCTACGACTACGCAGCACTTGAACCGCACATCAGTGCGAAGATCATGGAACTGCACCACTCGAAGCACCACAAGGCGTACGTCGATGGAGCGAACACCGCTCTCGACAAGCTCGCTGAATCCCGCGAAACCGGCGACTTCACCAACATTCCAAAGCTTGAAAAGGACCTCGCGTTCCACCTCGGTGGTCACACGAACCACACGATTTTCTGGAACAACCTTTCCGGCGACGGTGGCGGCGAGCCAGAGGGCGAACTCCGTGCAGCAATTGACGAATACTTCGGTTCCTTCTCAGGGTTCCAGGGTCACTTTGCGGCGACTGCCAACTCGATCCAGGGTTCCGGCTGGTCGGTTCTCGGTTGGGATTCCCTCGGTCAGCGCTTGAACATCTTCCAGCTCTTCGACCAGCAGGCGAACGTGCCGGTGGGCACCACGCCGATCCTCATGCTCGACATGTGGGAGCACGCTTTCTACCTTGATTACCTCAACGTCAAAGCCGACTACGTCAAGGCATTCTGGAACCTCGTGAACTGGCAAGACGCGCAGGCGCGTCTCGACGCAGCACGCGGCTAAACCCCCAATCGACGCGTGTCTTCGCGTCACCTTTCAGAAAGATCACGAGGAGAAATCTGTGACTATCAAGGTTGGAATCAACGGATTCGGCCGAATTGGACGCGGCTTCGTACGCGCCATGCTCGAGCAAAAAGCAGACATTGAGATCGTTGGCGTCAACGACCTCACCGACAACGCAACTCTTGCGCACCTGTTGAAGTACGACTCGGTTTCCGGTCGTCTCGGCGTGGACGTTTCGAGTGACGACGACTCAATCACCATCGGTGGGAACACGTTCCGTGGACTCTCCGAGCGCGACCCGGCGGCTCTGCCGTGGGGCGAGCTCGGCGCAGACATCGTGATCGAGTCGACTGGTCGCTTCACGAGCACGGAGGCTGCTGGCAAGCACCTCGACGCCGGAGCGAAGAAGGTCATCATCTCGGCACCGGCTTCTGGTCCGGCACCCACGTTCGTCATGGGTATCAACCACGAAGAGTACGACGCTGAGAACGACCACGTCATCTCGAACGCTTCGTGCACCACGAACTGCCTTGCACCACTCGTGAAGGTCTTCAACGACACCTTCGGTATCGAGCGCGGCCTCATGACCACGATCCACGCGTACACCGCCGACCAGGTACTGCAGGACGGTCCGCACTCCGACCTTCGCCGTGCTCGTGCAGCAGCACTGAACATCATCCCGACCTCAACTGGTGCGGCAAAGGCCATCGGCCTCGTCGTCCCAGAGCTCAAGGGTCGTCTCGACGGATTCGCGCTTCGCGTGCCAGTGCCAACCGGATCGATCACGGACCTCACGGTCGTGACCCGCGATGGACTGACCGTCGAAGAGATCAACGCTGCGTACAAGACCGCAGCCGAGAGCGGACCGCTGAAGGGCTACCTGCGCTACAGCGATGAGCCACTCGTCTCGACCGACATCGTCGGTGACCCGCACTCGTCGATCTTCGACTCGGGTCTCACGAAGGTCATCGGCAACGAGGTCAAGCTGTCGTCCTGGTACGACAACGAAGCGGGCTACTCGAACCGCCTCGTCGACCTCGCCGAGTACGTGGGTTCGAAGCTCTAATGCTGAAAACTCTCGAGGAGCTCGGAGACCTGAGCGGCAAGACCGTCGTGATCCGCTGCGATCTGAATGTCCCTCTCAACGAGGGCGTCATCGGCGACGAAGGTCGTATCGCTGCATCGCTTCCGACGTTGCGGCGTCTCATCGAAGCCGGTGCACGAACCGTTGTGATCTCGCACCTCGGACGACCCGATGGTTCGCCCGACGAGAAGTACTCTCTTGCTCCGGTCGCACAGCGACTTGGGCAGCTCCTCGAGAGCGAAGTGCAATTCGTGCCTTCGACTGTCGGAGATGCTGCGCGCGAAGCTCGCGCGCAGCTCTCCGACGGCGAGGTACTCGTCTTGGAGAACCTGCGTTTCGACGCACGCGAGACCAGCGAGAACGAAGACGAACGAGCAGAATTCGCAGCAGAACTCGCAGAGGGCGCGGACGCGTTCATCTCCGATGGCTTCGGTGTCGTGCACCGGAAGCAGGCGAGCGTCTACGAAATCGCGAAGATCCTTCCGTCCGCCGCAGGTCTGCTCGTTGAGTCAGAACTCAACGTGCTCAGCGCACTGACCGACTCTCCGAAGCCGCCCTATACGGTCGTGCTCGGAGGCTCCAAGGTGAGCGACAAGCTCGGAGTCATCGCACATCTGCTTCCCCGAGTGAACTCGATCGTCATCGGTGGCGGAATGTTGTTCACGTTCCTTGCCGCCCAGGGCTTCAAGGTTGGTGCGAGCCTGCTCGAAGAAGACCAGATCGACACGGTCAAGAAGTACCTCGCCGACGCTGAAGAGCGCGGAGTGAAGATTCTTCTGCCGACCGACATCGTGGTCGCTGAATCCTTCGGCGCCGATGCTGCGAACGAAGTGGTGCCGGCCAACGATATCGAGTCCTCATCCTTCGGCGACAAAGGCCTCGGGCTCGACATCGGACCAACCTCGGCTGAGACTTTCGCCGCGCACATTGAAGAATCCACGACCGTGTTCTGGAACGGTCCGATGGGTGTCTTCGAGTTTCCGGCATTCGCCAATGGCACGAAAGCCGTCGCAGAGGCTCTCACGAAGATCCAGGGTCTGAGTGTCGTCGGCGGTGGCGATTCGGCCGCGGCTGTTCGTGCGCTCGGCTTCGAAGACCGTCAGTTTGGTCACATTTCTACAGGTGGTGGCGCGAGCCTCGAGTTCCTTGAGGGCGCCGCACTTCCCGGACTGGAGGTCCTCGGATGGAACTAACGCGTATCCCACTGATCGCAGGCAACTGGAAACTGAACCTCGATCACCTGCAGGCGATTGCGCTGGTGCAGAAGCTCGCATGGACGCTGCAAGACGCAAATCACGACTTTTCTCAGGTTGACGTTGCAGTCTTCCCTCCCTTCACTGACCTTCGGAGTGTCCAGACGCTCGTCGACGGTGAGAAGCTTCCCGTGCGTTATGGCGCGCAGGACGTCTCGGCTCAGGAGAACGGTGCCTACACCGGAGAGATCGCAGCGTCATTCCTCGCGAAGCTCGACTGCTCCTATGTGATTGTCGGCCATTCGGAGCGTCGTGAGTACCACCACGAGTCAGACGAATTGATCGGCCAGAAGGCAGCGGCTGCGGTGGCTGCAGGCGTGACTCCAGTGATCTGCGTCGGTGAAACCGCAGCGGATCTCGAAGAGCACGGTCCGAGCGCTGTTCCCGTCGCTCAGCTCGAGACGATTCTCGCGCAGTTGCCTGCGACGGGCGAAATCGTTGTCGCCTACGAACCAGTGTGGGCGATCGGCTCTGGGAAGGCTGCGACCGCCGAACAGGCGCAGCAAGTCTGTGCCGCTCTGCGCAGCGCGCTTGCGAAGGTTCGCGGTGAAGAGGCAGCAGCAGGAACCCGAATTCTCTACGGCGGCAGTGTGAAAGCTGCAAACATCGCTGGCTTCATGCAGCAGGTCGACGTTGACGGAGCGCTCGTCGGTGGCGCAAGCCTCGACGTCAAGGAGTTCGCGGCGATCGCTCGCTTCCGTGACCACGTCGGTACTGCCTAAAACTCGACCTCGCTGTTAGACTGTTCGCTGGCCCAATCAGGCCGAGGAAAGGCGTTACACACTCATGGAGATTCTCCAGGTTATCTTTCAAGTGATTCTCGGAATCACCAGCGTGCTGCTGACCCTGCTGATCTTGCTGCACAAGGGCCGCGGAGGCGGTCTTTCCGACATGTTCGGCGGCGGTATCAATTCGAGCATGGGTTCGTCGGGCGTCGCTGAGCGAAACTTGAACGCCTACACCGTGATTCTCGGACTCGTTTGGGTCGGAGCGATCATCGCGCTCGGTCTGATTACAAAATTTCAGGGGGCATAAATGGCATCCGGTGGTAGTGCAATCCGCGGGTCGCGCGTTGGCGCAGGCCCAATGGGCGAGCAGGATCGGGGCTTTCACGCCGATCGCATCGCCATTTCGTACTGGGACGCTCTCGGCAACGAGACGGTCCGTTACTTCGTTGCTGACCTCCCCGAAGAGGAGATCCCAGAGACGATCGATTCGCCGAGCAGTGGGCTTCCCGCTGGTCGCGACAAGGAGAATCCTCCTCTGGTCGCAAAGGCAGAACCGTACAAGACTCACCTTGCATACGTGAAGGAACGACGCACGGCAGAAGAAGCGGAGCAGCTCCTCGAAGAGGCACTGCAGAAGCTTCGCGCGAAGCGCGGTCAAGCGTAGGGACTCATCGTTCATTCGGAACGATCGCGAAAAGCCCCGCACGAGATACTCGTGCGGGGCTTCTCGCTGCCTGTAGCTGGAAGCTCCGTAGTGTTACGGCTGGTCGTAACCGGTTGCGATCAAGTTCGCCGGAACCTCCGCGGCTGCACTCTGGTCGACGAAGAAGACCGTACGCTTCTGGCCACGCACCCCTGAGAGCGGAACTTCGTCGGCGGGTGCGCCGGCAAGCGCGAGACCGAGGGCAGGAGCTTTGTCCCCGCCCGAAAGCACGACCCAGATGCGGTCTGCTCGGTTGATCACGGGCAGTGTCAAACTGAGTCGTTCAGACGGTGGCTTTGGTGAATCGCGTTCTGCGATCACCAGCTCCGTTGCAGCGACACTCGAGTGTCCGGGAAACAGCGACGCGATGTGACCGTCAGGACCAACGCCGAGGAAGGCGATATCGAAACTTCGCGCCTCGTCGAGTTCTGCAACGTCTTCCGCGTACCGCGACGCCGCTTCATCGAGCGACAATCCTTCGTCGGAGGCGGCGAAAGCATGAATGTTCTCCGTCGGAATCTCGAGGCCATCGAGAATCGCGTCCCGCGCTTGCGTTACGTTGCGTTCCGGATCGCCTTCTGGGAGCCACCGTTCGTCGCCCCACCAGCAGTGCACTCGGTCCCACGCGATTCCTCGTGATGCCGGGTTCGCCGCGATGGCGCCGAGCGTTTGAATTCCCACTGTGCCCCCAGCGAGACACAGGTCGACCCGTTCCTGTTCATCGAGCAGGTCGATCACCTTCGTGATGAAGCGCGCCGCGACCGATGCGCACAGTGCGTCACGGTCGGTGTGGAGGAGTACTCGATTCTCGTTGGTCATTGAATCCTTCACTGCTCCTTGGAGTTTGTAGAACCCGCAGGTTCGACGGTGCTCGCGAGTGTTCGCAAGACACGGTGATACATTTCGTCAGGATCAAGGCGACGCAGTTCTTCGGCGAGTTGTTCGCGAAGACCACGCTTCGTGATCGCGATTCGATGCTCGGGCTGCCCGGGCTGCCGAAGCACCGCAACGCTTTCGGTGTCTCGTTCGAGCAGCGTCACGCCACCCTCACGATTGAGTTCGACCTTGTCGATCCCACTGGTTCCGCACGGTTTGTCTCCAACGTCTTGAATAGCGACGTCGATCTCGAGCTGCTGCTGCAGCCACGCTTTCAGCAGGTGCACACTCGGGTTTTCATATTCTCCGTGCACCGTTGCAGATTCGACGGGTTCGAACGGCGGGAGGTCGAGCACAGCGGCGAGCTGGGCACGCCATCCCGTCAATCTCGTCCAAGCGAGGTCGCTATCGCCAGGGGAGTAGCACGCTGCAAGCGCGAGCAGGGTCTCCCGGGGGTTCGGCTGACGCGCCATGTCGGTGATCCGACGCTGCGCAATTTTGCCGAGTTGCGACCGGCTCGGGGTTTCCGGCATGAAGGTCGGCCACCAGGCGACGACGGGTGCGTCCGAGAGGAGCAGACCCTGCACGACGCCGAGCACGTGCTGACCGACTTCGCCCCAACACTTCAGAACGATCACTTCGCTAGCGCCGGCGTCACCGCCGACTCGAATCTGAGCGTCGAGCCTTGGCTGTTCTTCGTCCGCGATGGCGTCGGTGTTCCGAGATACCACGAGCACTCGCATCGGGTGCTCTCGGCTCGCGTCGTTTGCTGCCGCGATCGCGTCTTCTTCCTCGCCCATTTGCGCGTGGATGATGAGGGTCAGTACCCGGCCGAGGGCAATGACACCGCCCTCGTCGCGAAGGTCGACGAGCTGCTTCGAGATCGCGCTCGTCGTGGTGCGTTCAAGATCGACAATCATGGTCGTCTCCAATGTCTGCCGTCACGAGCGAGCAGGTCGTGCGCGCTCTGCGGACCCCAACTTCCGGGGCTGTACTGTTCCGGCGTCTCGTCGAGCGAATCCCAGTACTCCTCGATGGGATCGAGGATCTTCCAAGAGAGTTCGACCTCGTTGTGGCGGGGAAACAGGGGAGGTTCGCCGAGCAGAACATCGAGAATCAGGCGTTCGTATGCTTCAGGGCTCTCTTCGGTAAAAGCGTGCCCGTACCCAAAGTCCATGGTGACATCGCGAACGTGCATGCCCGGTCCAGGAACCTTCGAACCGAAGCGCATCGAAATACCCTCATCGGGCTGTACCCGGATCACGATCGCATTTTCGCCCATTGCACTTGTCGACGACTGATCGAACAAGAACTGCGTTGCGCGTTTGAACACGATTGCGATCTCGGTAACGCGTCGACCCAGACGTTTTCCGGCTCGAAGATAGAACGGAACTCCGGCCCAACGACGCGTGTTCACTTCGAGGCGAAGCGCTGCGTAGGTTTCGGTGGTCGACTCGGGGTTCATGCCCTCTTCGGCGAGGAAGCCCGTGACCTCAGATCCACCCTGCCAGCCGCTCGCGTACTGTCCACGGGCTGCAGCCGTTGAGAGATCCTCGGGCAGTTGCACCGCCGAGAGCACTTTTTCTTTTTCCGCGCGGAGATCGTCGGCGTCGAAGGAGACGGGTTCTTCCATGGCGGTGAGCGCGAAGAGCTGCAGCAAGTGATTCTGGATCACATCTCGAGCGGCGCCGATCCCGTCGTAGTAGCCCGCACGTCCACCGACTCCGATGTCTTCGGCCATAGTGATCTGCACGTGGTCGATGTAGTTGGAATTCCAGATCGGTTCCCAGAGGGCGTTCGCGAATCGCATCGCGAGGATGTTCTGCACCGTCTCTTTTCCGAGATAGTGGTCGATCCGGAACACCGAATCAGGGGGAACACGGATTCGACGACCTTGTTCAGTTCACGAGCCGACTCGAGGTTGTGCCCGAACGGCTTCTCGATCACGACGCGGCGCCATTTGTCTTCGGCAGCAGCAGCAAGGCCAGAGCGTTCCAGCTGTTGTGTCACGACAGGGAAAGCCCCCGGCGGGATCGAAAGATAGAAGGTGTGGTTGCCTCTCGTTCCTCGTTCCGCCTCGAGTTCATCGAGCAAGGTCTTCAGACGGTCGAACGCTGCGTCGTCGTCGAATTCGCCGGAAACGAAGCGGATCCCGTCGCGGAGTTGTTCCCAGACTGATTCTCGGAACGGCGTGCGGGCGTGCTTCTCAACCGATTCTTTGACGACGTCGCGAAACTCGTCGTTGTCCCACTCGCGTCGTGCAAAGCCGACGAGCGCGAACCCTGCTGGCAGCAGGCCCCGGTTCGCCAAGTCGTACACGGCCGGGAGCAGCTTCTTTCGAGCGAGGTCACCGGTCACACCGAAGATCACGAGCGAGTTCGGACCAGGGATCCGATTCAGCCGTTGATCGTCGGGCGAACGGAGCGGATTCACTCCGCGGCCGAGCTTGGCAGTCACGAGGCGAATCGTTCGAGCTCCGCAAGGCCTTCATGGAGGTCTGCGAGCGTCAGGGTCAGCACCGGACGGCCATGCTCTGCGAGCACGTTCGCATCACCGTAGGCCTGCGCCTGGATGAGCTGCCCAAAGCTGAACGACCGCTCCGGGATTGCGAGATCTTCACTCGGTGTCGCGAGAATCTGCAGGAAGACTCCGATTGGCGTCCCACCCTTGTGGTACTGGCCGGTCGAGTGCAGGAATCGTGGACCCCAGCCGAACGTCACCGGACGTCCCAGCTTCTTCGCGAAGAGTTCGCGAAGACCCTGGAAGGCGGGTGCGGCAGTGCGATCAACGTATGCCTGCACCGCGAGGTAGTTCTCGTCACCGACGTGCGCGAGCAACGCTGCGACTGCTTCGGCGGTCGAACTCGCGCCCGAGACGACATCACTCGTTCCACGAACTTCGACGTTGCCGTCGACGAACGCAGGAGCTGCTGGCGGCTCGAGTGCGTCGAGCAGACCCCGAGCTGCAACCTTGGCTGATTCGACATCCGGTTGGTCAAAGGGGTTGATTCCCAGAATTCGCCCCGCAACCGCCGTTGCAAACTCCCAAACGAGCAGTTGCCCGCCCAGGGTTCCCGCCACCTCGACCTCGCCAGGTGCAAGCGACTTGGTCTCTGCGCGGTCAGCAACGAGCCGGACGATCTGTACGTCGTCCGGAGTGTTGATCGCTTCGGGGGATTCGGGGTCGAGCACGATCGGCAGGATACCGACGCCTTCTTTTCCGGTCGATTCCGCGATGAGCTGTTCCGCCCAGTCGGCGAAGCCGACGATGTGGGTCCCATCAGCAACGATGCCGAGCTTGTCCTTCAGAGGACGCGTGCCGGCAATCGCCGCAGCCAGAATGAGCCCGGGATTGTCTGCAGAATCTTCCGTGATCGCTGGCAACTCGCCAGCCGCAGCATCGAGCAATTCCTGCAACGGCACACCGGCCAGACCTGAGGGCACGAGACCGAACGCGGTGAGCGCTGAGAAACGGCCGCCGACGTCGGGATCAGCGTTGAAGACTCGGTAGCCTGCTTCGCGAGCAGACTGATCGAGCGGCGAACCCGGGTCGGTGACGACGATGATTCGCTCGAGCGGGTCGATTCCCGCCTCGGTGAACCACTGCTCAAAAATTCGACGCTGACTGTCGGTTTCAAGGGTCGAACCCGACTTCGACGAAACGACGAGCGCGGTCGATGCGAGGTCATCGCGCAAAGCGTGAAGCACCTGCCCAGGCTCCGTCGAGTCGAGGACCGTCAGCGGGACCCCATAGGTGGCCGTGATGACCTCGGGCGCGAGCGATGATCCGCCCATGCCTGCGAGGGCGATCTTCGTGACACCGCGCTCGTTCAGGTGCAGGCGCAACGCTTCGATGTCGTCGACAAGGCCCTGCGAGATCGCTGGAGCTTCGACCCACCCAAGGCGCTTCGCGGACTCTTCTTCGGCCGCGGCGCCCCAGAGGGTCGCGTCTTTCGACATGATGCGCCCTGCAACGCCGTCGCTGACAAGCTGCGGGACAATGCGATCGACCGCTTCAGCAGCCGCGCCGGAGACTCCGATGATCATGCTCACACCTCAGACTTCGCAGCACCGAGCTGACCCGACACCGTGTCAACGAGCTCCTGCCAGGAGACCATGAACTTTTCAACTGCTTCGATCTCGAGCAGGTTGGTGACCTCTTCGTAGGAAACCCCGAGTTCGTGGAGCGTGTCGAGGTCCTGCTGCGCGGCAGCAAGGTTCGGGCGGATCGTGTCGCCAGTCACTTCGCCGTGGTCTGCGGTCGCCTCGAGCGTCTTCGCAGGCATGGTGTTGACGACGTCGTTCGCGACCAGACCGGTTACATACAGAGTGTCCGGGAGTGATTCGTCCTTGACGCCCGTCGATGCCCAGAGCGGACGCTGCGTGTTTGCACCAGCAGCGAGCAGTTCCTGTGCGCGCTCGGTCTGGAAGGTTTCCTCCCACACCTGGTAAGCCAGACGGGCGTTTGCGAGACCCGCCTTGCTCTTCGCAGCGAGTGCGGCCTCTGAACCGATTGCATCGAGACGCTTGTTCACTTCTGCGTCGACACGCGAGACGAAGAACGACGCGACCGAGTGGATCTTCGTCAGGTCGTGCCCGGCCTCGCGAGCGAGTTCGAGTCCGCGAAGGTACGCGTTCATGACCTCGCGGTAGCGAGGGAGCGAGAAGATGAGCGTGACGTTGACGCTGATGCCCTTCGCAATGGTCTGCGTGATGGCCTCGAGACCTGCGAGCGTTGCAGGAATTTTGATGAGCACGTTTTCACGGTCGACGCGGTCGAACAGCTCCTGTGCCTGCACGATGGTCTCTGCGGTGTCGTTCGCGAGTCCGGGTGAGACCTCAATCGAAACGCGCCCGTCGAATCCCTTCGACTCGCGGTAGATGTCGGAGAAGATGTCGCAGGCTGCGGCGACATCTGTCGTCGTGAGGTGCGTGATCGCCTCTGGAACCGAAGCGTTTTCGCTCGCGAGCTTGCGGACGTCGTCCGCGTAAGCGTCGCCCTTGGCCAATGCCGAAGCAAAGATCGTTGGGTTTGTGGTGACGCCGACGACGTCTCGTTCCTTGATCAGCGTCTGCAGATCGCCGGAGTTCAGGAGTTCACGTGACAGGTCGTCGAGCCAAATGCTCACGCCTGCGTTGGAGAGTTCTGCGGTGTTCTTCGTCATGATGACGGTTCCCTTCACGCCTTTGCGGCTTCAAGTGATTCGAGTGCTGCGGACACGACGTGTTCAGTCGTCATGTCGAACTTCTCGAACAAAGTTTGGTAATCGGCGCTTGCGCCGAAGTGATCGATGCCGACCGATCGACCAGCATCGCCGACGTAGTCGCGCCATCCGTAGGTCGAGCCAGCCTCAACCGAGACGCGTGCCTTAATCGAGCTCGGCAACACGCTCTCGCGGTAGTCGTCACTCTGCTCCTTGAACCAGGAGAGTGAGGGCGCTGCAACGACTCGAGTCGCGATGCCCTTGCCTTCGAGCACCTCTCGCGCTTCGACCGCCATCTGCACTTCACTGCCCGTTGCGATCAGGATCAGTTCCGGAGCGCCGTTCTTCGCGTCGACGAGCACGTAGGCGCCCTTCGCGACGTTCTTCGCTGCGGCGAACTCTTCACCGGTCGCGTCTCCTTCGCCACGTGCAAGCACGGGAAGGGGCTGACGAGTGAGGGCGATGCCGACCGGCTTGTACTTCCGCTCGAGGATCGTCTTCCATGCCCAAGCGGTCTCGTTCGCATCGGACGGGCGAACCAGATCGAAATCAGGAATCGCACGAATCGTGGTCAACTGCTCGATCGGCTGGTGCGTCGGTCCGTCTTCTCCGAGCGCCACCGAGTCATGGGTCCAGACGAAGATCGGGTGGGTCTTCATGAGAGCGGCAAGACGAAGCGACGGACGCTGGTAGTCGCTGAAGATCAGGAAGGTTCCACCGAACACGCGGGTGTTGCCGTGCAAGGTGATTCCACTCAAGATCGCAGCCATCGCGTGCTCACGAATACCGAAGTGCAGGATGCGTCCATTGGCACCACCCTTTGACCATTCGTTGGTCAGGTACTCGGTCGGCACGAATGATCCGCCGCCCTCGATCGTGGTGTTGTTCGATTCTGCGAGGTCAGCGGAGCCACCCCAGAGTTCAGGCACGACGCCAGCGAGAGCGTTGATGACCTTGCCGCTTGCTGCGCGTGTTGCGATCTCTGTACCGGCTTCGAAAACGGGCAGTGCCTCTTCGATGCCCTCAGGTAGTTCGCCACTTGCAACGCGTTCGAACAGCGCGTGCTGTTCTGGGTTCGCAGCGGCCCAGGCGTCGAACTTTTCCTGCCAGGCCTTGCGAGCTTCGACTCCGCGATCGGCGGCATTCTTCCGGCTGTGCTCGAGCACGCCTTCCGGGACCTCGAAGGTCGCCTCGGGGTTGAACCCGAGCACTTCCTTGACTGCCGCGAGTTCTTCGCCACCGAGCTTCGAGCCGTGGATCTTGCCCGTGTTCTGCTTCTTCGGGGCCGGCCATCCGATGATGGTCTTCAGCACGATGAGGCTTGGTCGCTCGGTTTCGGCCTGAGCCGCTTCGATCGCTGCGTTCAGCGCTGCGAGATCTTCGACGTAGTCGCCGGTCTTCTTCCAGTCGACCGTTTGCACCTGCCAGCCATAGGCCTCATAGCGTGCCGCGACGTCCTCGGAGAAGGCGATCGTGGTGTCGTCCTCGATCGAGATCTGGTTCGAGTCGTAAATTGCGATCAGGCGGCCCAGTTTCTGGTGGCCCGCGAGCGAACCTGCCTCGCTGGTCACGCCCTCCTGCAGGTCTCCATCACCGGCGATGACGTAGGTGAAGTGGTCGAAGGCGCTTTCGCCCTCTGGGGTTTCAGGGTCGAAGAGCGCACGTTCAAAACGCTGTGCGTAGGCGAAACCGACTGCCGAGGCGAGGCCCTGGCCGAGCGGACCGGTCGTCATCTCAACGCCGTTCGTGTGCCCGTATTCGGGGTGGCCAGGGGTCAGCGAACCCCAAGTGCGAAGAGCCTTCAGGTCGTCGAGCTCAAGTCCGTCGCCTGCGAGGAACAACTGCACGTATTGCGTGAGCGAGGAGTGGCCAGCAGAGAGAATGAAGCGATCGCGGCCTGTCCACTGGTGATCATTGGGGTCACGGTTCATGACCTTTTGGTAGAGGAGGTAGGCGGCAGGGGCCAAACTCATTGCCGTTCCCGGGTGACCGTTTCCGACTTTTTCAACGGCATCGGCGGCGAGAACCCTCGCCGTGTCTACTGCCTTTTTGTCGAGTTCGGTCCATTCGAATGCTGCCACGTGGGTGCCTTCCGTTGTTCGCGAGCTCACTGCCCGCGCGCCTGTTTTTCCGTCATTGCGACCTCCTTCAATCATAGCGCGGTCACCATGCGTGCAAGCTTGCTCGACCTTGATAGACTGCTTGAATCATCCGATCATTTTCGAGAACAGATGACTGCCACCCAACACACCACTCGCTCTCCCGTAACGCCCTCGCAGAAGGTGCGCGCTTTTGTCGCGCTCACGAAACCCCGAGTCGTTGAGCTCCTGCTCATCACCGCGGTTCCCGTCATGTTCTTGGCGGCCGGGGGAGTCCCCAACCTGCTCACGATCGCGGCGACCCTCGTCGGCGGGTTCCTGAGCGCAGGAAGCGCGAACGCGTTCAACATGGTGATCGATCGCGATATCGACGCGGTGATGGAGCGAACCAAGAACCGGCCCTTGGTCACTGGCGTGCTCTCGGTGCGCGAGGCCAAAGTGTTCGCGTGGGCTCTCGCTCTCGTGAGCACGGTCGTACTGCTCGCGTTCACGACCTGGCTCGCCGTGGTCTTCAGCGTCGCAGCCATCGCCTTCTACATCTTCATCTACACCCTGCTGCTGAAGCGCCGCACCGAACAGAACATCGTTTGGGGCGGGATCGCCGGCTGCTTCCCTGTGCTCATCGGCTGGACGGCCGTGACCGGGACGCTCTCCTGGGCACCGATCATCCTGTTCGTTCTGGTGTTCCTGTGGACTCCAGCGCACTACTGGCCGCTGTCGATGAAGTACCGCGACGACTACGAGGCGGCCGACGTGCCAATGCTCGCGGTCGTCCGGGGCCGCAGCACCGTTGGCCTGCAGGTCATTTTGTACGCGTGGGCGTCGGCCGCGTGCACACTGCTGCTGATCCCTGTCGCCTCGATGGGCATCGTCTACTCGGTCATCGCCCTGGCCGGTGGCATCTGGTTCGTAACTGAGGCGCACGGACTCTACGCGCGCGCACTCCGTGGAGAGCGAGACGTTCGAGCGATGCGAGTCTTCCATGCATCGAACACCTACCTCACGCTCGTGTTCTTGGCAGTCGGTATCGATCCGCTGCTTCGCTTCTCGCTCTAAGAGCATTGTGCGGCGTCGCTTGCTGCAGCGGCGCACCCGACCACCGTCCGACGACTTCAGGACGTCCCCGGTTCAATAGCCCAAGGTTTCGACGACTCGGTTGCGCATTCTCGACGACACTGTTGCACGGTCTTGAAACACGAATCTCAGCGCCGAATCTGCATTCGATTTCGCTCCTTCCTACCCAACGGAAGGATTGGCGAAACCGCGTGACCTCTCAGTGCCGTTCGCAACACGACACAATAAAAGCCCCGCTCGACCGAGCGGGGCTCTCATCATGAACGAGGCAATTACTGCCAGGTCACTGGTGAGTCGAAGTAGAGGTTCTCTGGATCGATGAACTGCTCGTTGTAGCCGTGGTTCGGGTAAATCACGCCGGTGATCGGCTTCCCAGCATCTGCTGAACCGATGAAGCAGGTGACTTCCGAAGCGGTGTCTGCGTCGTATCCGGCGAGGTTGAGCTCACAGGCGTTCGAGACCTCTTCGCTGATCGAGGCGATGCCTTCGGTGACGACATATTGTGCGTCGGTTCCGTCTTCGTAAATCGGGTAGAGCGCGATCTGCGGACGTTCGTCCTCGTTCGTACCCTCTGGGTACTGGAACTGCGTCACGATCAAGTAGGGGGTCTGACCAGCGAAGGTCTCAGCGTCAGCTTCGTTCCAGAAGGACTCGTCCTTTTCGATGATGTCGAGGACGGTCACTCCAACGGTTGCGCCGTCGGCGTCAACCCATGCCGGTGCTTCAAACGCGAGCGTGGTGCCAGGCTCAGTGATTTCACCGGCTGCTCCGAGGTCGACCGCTGCGACATCTGGTTCACCGGCGGAACAACCGGTCAGGACAAGTGCGGAGGCCGCAAGAACGGCTGCGGACAGGATGGTGCTTCGACGCATTTCTGCTCTTTCTCTCGTTGAGGACGCACCTAATGTACGCCTCGGCTACGCGCCCGACCTGAGTGGTGTCTGAGTGTCCACTGGATGAGCGGTGCGAATCACGGAATCCCTGTTCTCGCTCGAACCCCGCAGACTCAACACCGTGGAGGCGCAGGCAACCGTAGCGATGCAGGAAAGGAACATATGAATGCCGACCAGCAGGACCGGCAGACCCGTGTTCGCCTGGATCAAGCCGACAGCGATTTGCGCGACGAGCACGATGACGAAGCCGAGCGAAGCCCACTTGTGACGGCGTGGTCCGTCTCGGAACGCGAGAATCATCTGCACCAGCACGACCGCGAAGAGCGCATACGCGGGCCACGAGTGGAAGTGCTGGAGCAAGACTGAGTCGAGTCCGTTCCTCGCAACGCCGCCATCACCGGCGTGGGGACCGGAGCCCGTCGTGAGGATTCCGACGAACACCGTGATCGCGAACAGTCCGCTTGCGGCGTGGGTCAGGATTCGCTGAATCGGGGAGCCCAGCTTCGTTGCACCTTTTCGTCCGAACCAGACCCGCCACACCAGGAGCGTCGAGATCGCAACCAGCACGATCGAGAGCACGAAGTGAATGCCGACCGTGTCGGGACGCAAGTGCATCCACACGACGACCGCACCGATGAGCGCCTGCACGATGGTGAGGAGCACGACCAACAGCGAAGCGATGAACACATCCGAGCGCGAACGTCGGGCAAGCAGTGCGAACACGAACATGACGAGGGCGGTCGCCAGGACAACGCCTCCCATCACGCGGTTGGCGAACTCGATGATCCCGTGGATTCCGAGTTCAGGAGTGGGCGCGAATGAGCCTTCCGTGCAATACGGCCATGTATCGCAACCAAGTCCTGAGCCGGTGAGGCGCACAGCGCCTCCCGTGACAACGATGACGATCTGGGTGACTAGGACCGCAATGCTTGCGATCCGGTACCTCTTGCCCACGGTTTCCTTCCATTGACCTCTTGGTCACGTGTGTTTCTCGGATTCGGCAGGTAGACTACGAAGTATCCGAATCCGGTTCTCTCACGCTTTGCGCGCATCGTTGTGCGTCAGCGTCGCTTCCAAGTATGACGCGAGTCGACCGTGAGATATCGCCTCTTGCCGCATGACGGAATGTTGTGCAGCTTTGAGACGTTGGATTCAGTGAATGTATACAGAGGGGGAGAAGCATGTCCGATGTGCTCATTGATCGTCCCGAGCTCGAAGGCCTTGGCCAGTACGAGTTTGGTTGGCACGACTCCGACGCTGCTGGAGACACCGCGAAGCGCGGGCTCAGCACTGCCGTCGTCGAGAACATTAGCGCTCTCAAGTCTGAGCCCGAATGGATGAAGAAGAAGCGCTTGAAGGCGCTCGCTCTGTTCGAACGGAAGCCAATGCCGACCTGGGGTGCAGACCTCTCGGGCATCGACTTCGACAACATCAAGTACTTTGTGCGCTCGACCGAAAAGCAGGCGCAAACCTGGGAAGACCTTCCAGAAGACATTCGCAACACCTACGACCGTCTTGGAATCCCCGAGGCGGAGCGTCAGCGACTCGTCGCCGGCGTGGCAGCGCAGTACGAGTCTGAGGTCGTCTACCACCAGATCCACGAAGACCTCGAACGTCAAGGTGTCATCTTCATGGACACCGACACTGCACTTCGCGAGCACCCGGAGTTCTTCACGGAGTACTTCGGCAGTGTGATCCCAGAGGGCGACAACAAGTTCGCAGCGTTGAACGCCGCTGTCTGGTCGGGCGGTTCCTTCGTCTATGTGCCACCGGGTGTTCACGTCGAAATCCCATTGCAGGCCTACTTCCGCATCAACACGGAGAACATGGGTCAGTTCGAGCGCACGCTCATCATTGCGGACGAGGGCTCGTACGTGCACTACATCGAGGGCTGCACGGCTCCGATCTACTCGAGTGACTCCCTGCACTCCGCCGTCGTCGAGATCATCGTGAAGAAGAACGCTCGCGTTCGATACACGACGATCCAGAACTGGTCGAACAACGTGTACAACCTCGTCACGAAGCGTGCGATCGCGCACGAAGGCGCGACCATGGAATGGATCGATGGCAACATCGGCTCGAAGGTCACGATGAAGTACCCGTCGATCTTCCTCGCCGGCGAACGCGCAAAGGGCGAGACGCTGTCCGTCGCGTTCGCAGGTCCAGGTCAGCACCAGGACGCCGGCGCGAAGATGATCCACATGGCGCCGTACACGACATCTTCGATCGTTTCGAAGTCGATTGCTCGTGGGGGAGGACGCGCCGGGTACCGCGGCGAAGTCCGCGTCGATGCTGGTGCGCACCATTCTGCGAACACGGTTCGTTGCGACGCCCTCCTGGTCGACACGATCTCCAGGTCCGACACCTACCCTGCGATCGACATCCGGGTGGACGACGTGCAGTTGGGTCACGAGGCAACGGTTTCGAAGGTCAGTGAAGAGCAGCTCTTCTACCTCATGAGCCGCGGCCTCGAAGAAGACGAGGCAATGGCGACCATCGTCCGCGGCTTCATCGAGCCGATTGCTCGAGAACTGCCTATGGAATACGCACTTGAGCTCAACAAGCTCATCGAAATGAGCATGGAAGGATCCGTCGGCTAAATGACCGCGACCACAGTCACTCCAACACCATTTGTTCCGATCCAGACGCGTTCGGAGCGCCCTGCCTCATTCGATCCCGAGTTCTTCTCGAAGCCAACGATCCGTGAGGCCAACTGGAAGCTTTCGGACCTCGCTCGGCTCGCGCCTCTTTTCGAGGCGGCTCCGAGCGATGACCGTGAGGGCGACCCTGCAGTAGCGGTCGATCTCTCACAGGTTCCAGCCGAGGTGCTCGCACCAGGACTCGCGCAGGGTGAAGCGCCACGCGGCACGGTGCTGATCCCAGAGGATCTGCCGTCGGCGATCGCTTCAGCGCACACTGCGTCGGCAACGCATCTTCGCGTTCCGAAGAACACACAGTTCGCAGAACCGATCACCGTGCAGTTGACGGGTGCAGGCTCGACCCGCCGGAGCAACCAGCACTTCGTGCTCGAAGCGCTGCCTGGCTCAGAGGCGACGATCGTGCTCGAGCACCGAGGCAGCGCGCTGCTCACGCAGAACGTCGAAATCCTCGTGCACGACACCGCTCGTCTCACCGTGATCTCGGTGCAGGAGTGGGACGACGAAGCGGTCCACGCCTCAGCGCACACCGCGACCGTCGGTGCAGCTGCGTTCCTTCGCCACATCGTCGTCACGTTCGGTGGCGGCGCGGTTCGGTTGAACCCGAGCCTGCACCTGAGCGGCAGCGGAGCCGAGGGCGAAATGTACGGTCTCGCGTTCGCCGACGCTGGTCAGCACCTCGAAAGCCAGGTGTACTTGCACCACGATGGCCCGCACACCCGCGGCGACGTGCTCTACAAGGGCGCCCTGCAGGGAACGAACGCGCGCACCGTGTGGATTGGCGATGTGCTCATCGGCCCAGACGCTGTCGGAACCGATTCCTACGAAGCGAACCGCAACCTGGTGCTCACTGATGGCGCCCGCGCTGACAGCATCCCGAACCTCGAGATCGAAACGGGCGACATCCAGGGTGCCGGTCACGCCTCTGCAACCGGTCGTTTCGATGACGAACAGCTGTTCTATCTCGAGTCACGCGGAGTTCCCGAAGAGCAGGCACGACGCCTCGTCGTGCTCGGCTTCCTGATGGAGATCGTGCAGAAGCTCGGCGTTGCAGCCCTCGAAGAGCGGCTCGCGAAGAGCATCGACCACGAGTTGGCTCGCGGTGCAGGGTTGCCGCTCGCATCGAAGGCTGGTGCATGAGCCAAGGAGTTCGCGTCGCAGCGGTCGACGAAATTCAACTCACCGAGCCCAAGCGTGTGGAGGTCTCGGGTGTTGCCGTCGCGCTCGTGAAAGACTCCGCCGGGGTCATTCACGCGCTCGGCGACACATGCACGCACGGAGAGATCTCTCTCTCCGAAGGGTTCGTCGAGGACGACACGCTTGAATGTTGGGCGCATGGCTCGCGATTCTCGCTTCGTACCGGACACCCATTGAACTTGCCGGCGTATGAGCCGGTTCCCGTTTTCCCAGTCAACATTGTCGGCGATGAAGTCTTCGTCGACGTCCAGAATCCAATCGTGCCCGACGCTGCGTCGGCAGAGGGAGGAACAGCATGAGCGTTCTCGAAGTCAAAGACCTGCACGTTTCAATCGAAACCGATCAGGGTGTCAAGCAGATCCTGAAGGGTGTCGACGTCACCATCAAGGAAGGTGAAATCCACGCGATCATGGGGCCGAACGGCTCAGGCAAGTCAACGCTTGCGTACACGATTGCTGGCCACCCTCGCTACAAGGTCGACAGCGGTTCCATCACCCTCGACGGTGAAGACGTGCTCGAGATGAGCGTCGACGAGCGTGCCCGCGCAGGTCTCTTCCTCGCGATGCAGTACCCGGTCGAAATCCCCGGTGTCACGGTGTCGAACTTCCTGCGTACCGCGAAGACCGCGGTGAGCGGCGAAGCGCCGAAGATCCGGGAATGGATCGGCGAGGTCCGTGGCGCGATGGAAGCACTGCGTATGGACTCGACCTTCTCGGAGCGCAACGTGAACGAGGGCTTCTCCGGTGGAGAAAAGAAGCGCCACGAGATCTTGCAGCTCGAACTGCTCAAGCCGAAGTTCGCCGTGCTCGATGAGACCGACTCGGGTCTCGACGTTGACGCCCTCCGCATCGTGAGCGAAGGCGTGAACCGAGTCAAGGAGAACACCGGACTCGGTGTGCTCTTGATCACGCACTACACGCGCATCCTCCGATACATCAAGCCAGACTTCGTGCACGTCTTCGTCGACGGCAAGGTTGCGGAGCGCGGCGGCGCCGAACTTGCTGACCGTCTTGAAGAAGAGGGCTACGATCGTTTCACGCAAACGAAGGTGTGATCAATGACAGTCGCAGAACTTTCCGCAGACAAGTTTGACGAGGTCACAGAAGGCCTCAAGAACGTCGTCGACCCTGAGCTCGACGTCAACATCGTCGACCTCGGCCTCATCTACGACCTCGCGTGGGACACCGAGCACGACGCGCTCGTGCTCTCCATGACGCTCACGAGCGCCGGATGCCCACTGACGGACGTCATCGAGGCGGAGATCGCTGAGAAGCTCGACGGGATCGTCGAACGCTTCCGGATCAACTGGGTCTGGATGCCACCGTGGGGTCCGGAACGGATCACCGAAGACGGCCGTGAAATGATGCGCGCTCTCGGGTTCACGATCTAGTTCTCGGCACGCAGCACAATAGAAAGCGCCTGTGCTTCCTACAACGGAAGCACAGGCGCTTTCTCGTGCGCAGCGCAGCGCTCGTTACGTTGTGACCGACTGCGCTTCAGTCTCCGTCGTACGAGGCGCTCGACCCAACTGCTCGAGCGTCGGAGCCTTCCAGAAGAACGCGACCGACATTCCGACGAGCGCCACCGCAGCGGGCACGAGAATCGCAATCGCCATCGACTCTGCAAAGGGAGCAAGGTCTGCGGGTGGAATCGGGGTCGTGGCGTGCAGCAGACCCTCACCGCTCGGCCCGAGCGTTCGCACCAGTTGCGCCGCGAGAACCGCAGTGACCACAGCAGAGCCCAGCACCGCACCAACTTGGCGCGTCGTGTTGTACACGCCAGATCCCGCTCCGGCCCGTTCAGGTGGGAGGTTTCGGGTGGCGGTGAGTGAGATCGGGCCCCACATGCATGCGTTCGCGAACCCGAGGAGGACCGAGGGCAGCAGCATCCACAGCAATGGCGAGTTCGAGACGAACATGGCCGCGTACATCAACAGAGCGATCGCAAGCATGCTGAGTCCGAAGATCGCGACGCCCTTCGGGTTCCGCGACTGCACGTACCGTCCGACGAACGGCGCAAGCACGCCCGAGAGCACCGCGGAGGGGGCGAACATGAGCGCGGATTCTGCAGCGGTTAAGCCGCGGCCGCTCTGGAAGTAGAGCACGAGCGGAATCGGCATGGCGGTAATCACGAAGCCGACCGTGACGATGCAGACGTTCGCGAGCGAGAAGTTTCGATCCCGAAAGAGAACAGGCGGGGTCAAGGGTGCGGAGGACTTCTGCTGCCACCAGATGAACGCCATCAGAACCAGCACACCGAATGCGATGAGGCCGAGAACCGGAAGCGACCAGTTGAACGTTTCACCCTCCTGAATCCCGAACACGATCGAGAAGAGCGCAACCGCGCTCAGGAGCACTCCGAACCAATCAAAGCGATGTGCGCGGCTCGACAGGCGCGGCACCCACATCACGGCGAGCACGAAGCCGATCACGCCGATCGGCACGTTGATGATGAAGATCCATTCCCAACCCGGGCCAGTCACGAGGAGACCGCCGAGGATTGGACCAACCAACGTTGCCAGTCCTGCGATGCCGCCCCAGAGCCCCATTGCCGTCCCGCGACGATGCGGAGGGAACATTCGCGTGATCACCGTCATGGTCTGCGGAGTCATGAGTGCGGCCGCCAGCCCCTGCGCAACCCGAGCAAGGATCAAACTCGTGATGTCGCCAGCGAGTCCGCACCACAGCGACGCCGCGGTGAATCCGAGCAGGCCGATCAGATACAGGCGGCGGGGCCCGAAGCGATCGCCGAGACGTCCGGTGATGAGGAGTGGAACAACGTAGGCGAGCAGGTACGCGCTCGTCACCCACATCACCTGCGTGATCTCGGCGTCGAACGCCTGGAGCAGCGCCGGTGTGGCAACCGAGACGATCGTCGAATCGACGAGGATCATGAAGAAGCCGATGACGAGTGCCCACATCGCACGCCAAGGCCGGTCGACACTTTCGTGTTCGACCGGCCTCGGTGTAGTGGAAGATCCGGGGTTCGTGGCTATTCCTTTGCGTCGCGTCGAGCGTCGAAGTCGCGGACTGTTTTCCAGAGGAGCGGGATCAGCGCGGCTGCGATGAGCGCCTTGATGATGCCACCGGGAATGAACGGCACGAGTCCGACCATGAGCGTCTGCGACGCGTCGAGGCCGAGGGTCGCTGCGAGCCAGGGGAGTCCGATGATGAAGGGAACTGCACTTCCCGCGAAGTATGCGAGGGTCGCCCATTTGAAGTTACGGTCCCAACGACGCTGCGCGAGCCATCCGGTGATGAATGCAGCGAAGATGAACCCGATGATGAACCCACCGGAGGGGCTCATGAACGCCGCGATCCCTGATGCACCGCTCTGGAAGACGGGAGCGCCGAGCAGACCGATGATGGCGTACAGCGTCAAGGAGGCTGCACCGCGCCAAGCACCGAGCGCGGAACCGACGACGAGGACCGCGAGGGTCTGGCCGGTGATCGGGACCGGGTACAGCGGAATGAAGACCTGCGCCATGAGCGCGGTGAACAGTGCGCCGCCTGCGATGAGGGCAACGTTGCCGGCTGCATATGCGGCCTGGCTGCGGACTGCTGGTCCGCGAACGGGCAGAACTCGATCAGCGAGCGTTGTGCCGCCAAGAGCAAGTGAAGTCATGTGATTCCCTTTCAGGGCGATCCATCAGACGGTGGATAGGTGTTCTCTAGATATACTAAGAGGCTGTAGATGCCATCCGTGAGGCAACCGCCGTTTCAAGACACAATCGCATCAAAATTTCCCTCCAACGAATTGAGCTCTTCGCCATGATTTCCGTCAGTGATTTTGAACTGAACGTGGGTGCACGCATGCTCATGAGCGATGTCTCGTTCCGCGTTGAAAAGGGCGACAAGATAGGCCTCGTCGGTCGAAACGGCGCCGGCAAGACCACGATGACGAAGGTGCTCGCCGGAGTCACCGACGACCGCGACGGCCATTCCTTCACCGGGACGATCGAACGCTCCGGAGAGATCGGCTACCTGCCACAGGATCCGCGCACGGGCGATCCCGAACAGACAGCGCGAACCAGAATCCTCGATGCACGTGGTCTTGGTTCCCTCGTCCTCGGTCTCCGGAAGGCGACAGACGAAATGGCAAGCTCTGATCCTTCGGTCTCTGCCGCTGCAATGTCGACCTACAGCAAGCTTGAGGACCGCTTTCTCGCACTCGGCGGGTACGCCGCCGAAGCCGAAGGTGCCGCGATCGCCTCGAACCTGCAGCTTCCCGAGCGAATTCTCGATCAGCCTCTCAACACTCTCTCGGGTGGTCAGCGACGGCGAATCGAGCTGGCGCGTATCTTGTTCTCCGGCGCCGACACCATGCTGCTCGACGAACCGACGAACCACCTCGACGCCGACAGCGTCGTGTGGCTGCGAGAATTCCTGAAGGGATATCAGGGCGGACTCGTCATCATCAGTCACGATGTGCAGCTGGTCGAGGAGACGGTCAACCGAGTGTTCTATCTCGATGCGAACCGGCAGGTCATCGACATTTACAACATGACGTGGCGCAACTACCAGAAGCAGCGAGAGTCCGACGAACAACGCCGAAAGCGCGAGCGTGCGAACGTCGAGAAGCAAGCGGGTGTGCTCCAGATGCAGGCCGCAAAGATGGGCGCGAAAGCGTCAAAGGCCGTCGCGTCCAAGCAGATGGCTCGTCGCGCCGAACAAATGCTCGCTGGACTCGACGAGGTGCGCGCAACCGAACGCGTTGCGAAGCTCCGCTTCCCGAAGCCTGCGGCATGTGGGCGCACACCGCTGCAAGCGAGCGACCTCTCGAAGTCCTACGGTTCACTGGAGATCTTCACGGCCGTCGACCTCGCGATCGACCGAGGTTCAAAAGTGGTCGTGCTCGGATTGAACGGCGCCGGGAAGACGACGCTCCTTCGTATGCTCGCGGGTGTGAGCGAGCCAGACACCGGCGAAATCGTGCCGGGCCACGGCCTCCGAATCGGGTACTACGCCCAGGAGCACGAAACACTCGACGTGAAGCGATCGGTGCTGCAGAACATGCTCACCGCATCGCCGGAACTCACGGAGATGGAAGCCCGCCGAGTACTCGGTTCCTTCCTGTTCACCGGCGACGACGGACACAAGCCCGCGGGAGTGCTCTCCGGAGGCGAGAAGACCCGCCTCAGCCTCGCAATGCTCGTCGTAAGCGCCGCCAACGTTCTGCTGCTCGATGAGCCGACGAACAACCTGGACCCGGCCAGCCGCGAAGAAATCCTGTCGGCGCTTGCCGGGTACGAGGGTGCGGTCGTCCTCGTCAGCCACGACGAGGGTGCGGTCGAAGCGCTCAACCCAGAGCGCGTGCTCATCATGCCCGACGGCACCGAGGATCACTGGAACCCCGGGTACCTCGACCTCATCGGTTTGGCGTAGCCCGATGGATTGGCCCTGGTTCGGTCTCGCGAACACGATCTTCGTTGCGATCGGCGTGTTCACCTTCTCGATTTCCGGCGCGCTCCTCGCCGTCGAAAAGCGTATGGATGTCGTCGGCATGCTCGGGCTTGCCGCGATCACTGCCGTCGGCGGCGGAGTGATTCGCGATCTCCTCATCGGGGCCCCACCCGTTGCGTTCGTCGACGTCTGGATGATCGGTATGGCGATGCTCGGCGCAGTCGCGGTGCTGTTCCTCAATCGCGTCATGCAAAAGCTCGAGAAGCCCGTGCTCGTCTTCGATGCGGTCGGGCTCGGAATCTTCTGTGTGCAGGCGACCATCAAGGCCATGGAGTACGGCTTCAATGCCTGGGGTGCAGTGCTCATCGGCACGATCACCGGCATCGGAGGAGGGATTCTCCGCGACGTGCTCGCGAATGACATCCCCGCCGTCTTCCGCCGCGAATCACGCCTATACCTGGTGCCTGCGCTCGTCGGGGCCGGTCTCACCGCACTGCTGGTCGAGCTCGGCTTCGGAACTCCGCTCGCCCTTGCGCCCGTTGCGGTGCTCGTCGTCGTCGTGCGCCTGCTCTCCGAGGCCTTCGACTGGCGGATGCCGCACCCGAAGACGACCCTCATCCAGGTCGTTGCAGAGCAGAGCCGGAACCAGCGATAACCTCGAAGCGCTCGGTCGCGGCAGCACTCCTCGTCTGACCGACTCAGCTGCTTGACGTTGCCCGGGGAGACCCCCGCGGCGCCCTAGCGGCTCGCCGGACCGCCGTGGAGCACTTCTGCTTCTTCGTCGAGAATCTCATCCTCGACGTCTGCATCGATGCCGTAATCTCGTCGTTTGGTTCGCACGATCTTCGGACGGTTCTCCGCGATCGCTGCGGCGCTCTCGGATTCGTCTTCACTCAATCGACGCTGTTCCTGCCGGAGCGCCCAGAAGAAGCCGATGAAGCCCATGAGCGCGAAGACGAACCACTGGAAGGTGTACGAGAGGTGCGGGCCCTCATCGAGCACCGGGCGGACCGCCGGAGCGACATCGGCCGGGAAGGCGCCGTTTTCGCTCACGAGAAGTCCATACGCACCGGTGTAGGTCGGGAGCGACTGCGTTTGTGCGAGCGTTGGCAGGTTCACGCTGACCACTTGCCCCTCGGGGGCGCCGCGACCGACGATGTCACCTTCATTTTGGCGGAGACGTGCGACCACCGTGACCTCGTCTTCAGGAATCACGGGCTCGGACTCGGGAAGGCCGACGGTCGTTCCCTCGACGATGAAACCCCGATCAATATAGAAAATAGTCCCCACGGTGGTTTGGAACGGCACGAGTACGTTGAAACCGATCTGCGAACCACGAACGCGCCCACGGATGTACAGCGCTTCGTCTACGAGGTACTCACCCTCGACGAGTACCGGCACCCACTGGTCGTCCTCGTCATAGGAGTCGATTTCGGGCAGCACGCTCGAGAGCGGGCTCGGGTCGAGTTCGTAGTTGCGCTCGAGACGATCGATTGCCGCAACTGCCTCCTCGCGCCGATTCCACTGCCAAGCGCCGAACGCACAGCACACGATCGCAAAGAGCGTCGTGAGAGCGAGATACCCGAGCCATCGACTCGAGCGGAGCAGAGCGAGCACGACTAGCCTTCGATGCTTTCCAACTGAATACCGAATGGCGTGATCGCAACCGGGAAGCCTCGGCTCGACAGGTAGTCATAGAGAAAGTCGCGGTGCTCCTCGCATGCCGCCCAAACTTTGACCCGTGACTCGTCGTGAATCTTCGGGTTTCGCCAGTTCACGTTCCATGTGGCCTCGGCCTTGCATTCTGCTTTCGAGCACTGCGCGACCCGGGGGACTTCGCCAAAACCAAACATTAGTCCTCGCTTCTGCCAGCCGGAAGCGTGAGCGGCGCTTGCCGTTCAGACCGCATGCCGAGCGGTGATGTCGCATTTGCGATGATGACCGCGAAGTATGGAATGAACACGGCGCCAAGGGCTCCAAGGAGCATCCACCAGCCCGGAAGAACGAAGCAACTCAGGATGCACACGAGCCTGATCCCCATGAGCCAGAAGTAAATCTTCAGACGCCGGTTACTGCTCTCGGCGGGGGATGGGGGAGGTCGGTGATTGAATTCGTGGGTTCCATATTCGCTCACCTTTGATACTACGCCGCCGCGGCTACGATTGAGCACGAACTTTCAAAGGAGATGTATGTCTGCACCAACCGTACGCACCGTTTTGATCACCGGAGGAAACCGGGGGATCGGACGCTCCATCGCTGAGGCCTTCGTCGAGGCCGGGCACCGGGTCGCGGTGACTGCGCGAAGCGGCGAAGGTCCCGCCGGAACGCTCACCGTGCGCGCCGATGTCACCGATGCGGCAAGCATCGATGCGGCCTTCTCTGAGGTCGAGGCAGCGCTCGGGCCGATCGAGGTCGTGGTTGCCAATGCCGGCATCACCCGAGACACGCTCCTCATGCGAATGAGCGAAACGGACTTCTCCGAGGTCGTCGACACCAATCTGACGGGAACCTTCCGCGTCGTGCAGCGCGCGAGTAAGGGCATGATCAAAGCGCGCTTCGGTCGCCTGATCCTGATCTCGAGTGTGATCGGCTTGTTCGGCGGACCCGGTCAAGTGAATTACGCAGCCTCGAAGGCGGGTCTGGTTGGAATCGCCCGGTCGATCACACGAGAAATCGGCTCCCGCGGGATCACCGCGAACGTGGTGGCACCCGGCTTCATCGAGACCGACATGACCGCTGCACTCGCAGAGGAAACCCAAGCGGAGTACAAGAAGAGCATCCCGGCGGGACGATTCGCGCTCCCCGCCGAGGTCGCCAAGACCGTGCTGTGGCTCGCAGGCAACGACGCCGGCTATATTTCCGGCGCGGTCATTCCCGTCGACGGTGGTTTAGGAATGGGCCACTAAGCGAAGGATCGGCAGGAGCTCGCGCATCGAAGGAACATCAACACAGATGTTCGCGGCTGCGCGGGCCGCCGGTTTTCCGCAAAACGAGACGGAGAGACCGGCCGCGCGCATCATCGCGATGTCGTTCGCGCCGTCGCCGATCGCGATCGTACGATGGCGGGGGAGCCCGAGCTCGAGCGCCAGAGCTTCGAGGTACTCGGCTTTTGCAACGCTGTCGATGATCGGCCCACGCGAGCGCCCCGTCAACGTTCCCTCGTGGATCTCGAGCCTGTTCGCACTCCACCGGTCAAGACCGAGGCGTTCGCCGAGTCCGTCGAGGATCTCGTGAAAGCCACCGCTGACCGCCGCAATCGTTCCGCCCTGGGCATGCACGGCTTCGATGAGTTCGGCGACGCCATCTGTGACCCGAACCTCGTCTGCCGCTGCAGCGATCGTCGATTCGGGAAGTCCCTTGAGCGAACGAAGCCGCTCGGCAAGTGACTCAGCAAAATCGAGTTCGCCGCGCATCGCTCGCTCCGTGACCTCCGCGACGTGCGCGAGTGCTTCTGGTCCGGCAGCCTCAGCGAGCAGCTCAATGACCTCGTTTTCGATGAGAGTCGAATCGACATCGAGCAGAACGAGCATGCTCACTAGGAGAGAACCTGCTCGTCTTTCGCCAGAACGGTAATGCCCGAATCGGTCACGGTCAGCCCGCGAGCCCGATCATGGTTCGGATCGACGCCGATGCTGACGCCGGCTCCGATGACGCAGTTCTTGTCGAGAATCGCACGCTGCACGACGGCACCCTCGTGGATCCGACCGTTGTCGAACACCACCGAGTCAGTGACGCTCGCCCCCGAGTCGATGTTCGTCCACGGGCCGATGACACTGCGGTGCACGGTCGCTCCCTGCACGACACAGCCAGGAGAGACGATCGAGTCAACGACGTTCGCGGTCGCCCCGTTCGCGCTTCGGGTGAATTTCGCGGGCGGCGAGTTCAGCTGCTGCGTGTACAGCGGCCACTGACGGTTGTAGAGGTTGAAGATCGGGAGCGCAGAAATGAGATCTTGATGCGCGTCGAAGAAGGAGTCGATCGTTCCGACATCACGCCAGTAATACTTATCGCGGTCAGTAGCCCCGGGTACCGAGTTCGACTGCAGATCGTAGTAATGCGCTTCGCCGCGCTCTACGAACCATGGAACGATGTCGCCGCCCATGTCGTGGTTCGAGGTTCCGAGGTCGCCGTCGGCGACGACGGCTTCGATCAGCGCGTCAGTGTTGAACACGTAGTTGCCCATCGAAGCGAGAATCTCGTTCGGCGAGTCCGGGAGCGCGGTCGGGTTCGCCGGTTTCTCGAGGAACTCGGTGATCCGCGTCGTGCCGCTCTCGGTCTGGATCACGCCGAACTGGTCAGCGAGTTCGATCGGCTGACGAATGCCTGCGATCGTGGCGCGTGCACCCGACTTGATGTGCGCCTCGATCATGTCGCTGAAGTCCATGCGGTAGACGTGGTCTGCGCCGACCACGACGACAATGTCTGGGCGCTCGTCGGTAATGAGGTTCAAGCTCTGCAGGATCGCATCGCCGGAGCCCTGGAACCAGTGCTTCCCGAGCCGCTGCTGCGCCGGCACCGAGGCGATGTACTGATTGAGCATGGTGTCGAGGCGCCACACCTGCGAGACATGGCGGTCGAGACTGTGCGACTTGTACTGAGTCAGAACGACCATCTGTCGGAGTCCCGAGTTCACCAGGTTCGACAGGGCGAAGTCGATGAGCCGATAGACCCCGCCGAAGGGCACTGCCGGCTTTGCGCGGTCCGCGGTCAAGGGCATGAGGCGCTTTCCTTCGCCACCCGCGAGAACAATGCCAAATACTTTCTGAGCCATGGTCGTAAGCCTAAGCCCTCCCTTCCTGGGAAAACAGGGCTGCACTACGCTCAGCAGTGTGCGAATCGATTTAGTGACGAAAGAATATCCGCCAGCGATTTACGGTGGAGCGGGTGTGCACGCGACGGAGCTCGTACGTTCGCTCCGTGAGCTCGTCGACGTGCGAGTCCGATGCTTCGGTGAAGAGCGAGCAGAAGACGGTGTGAATGCCTACGATGTGCCCGCCGAACTCGCCAACGCCAACGCTGCGCTGCAGACGCTCGCGATCGATCTGCAGATCGCGAACGACGTGTCTGGCGCCTCGCTCGTCCACTCCCACACCTGGTACGCCAACGCCGCCGGCATGCTCGCGCAGCAGTTGCACGGAATTCCCCACGTCGTCACCGCTCACAGCCTCGAGCCCTTGCGCCCATGGAAGGCCGAGCAGCTCGGCGGCGGCTATGCCGTGTCGTCCGACATCGAACGGCGCGCGTACGAGAGCGCAGACGCGGTCATCGCGGTCAGTGATGGCATGCGCGCGGACATTCTCCGCTGCTATCCCGCGCTCGATCCTGCGAAGGTGCACACGATCTACAACGGCATTGATCTCGATCGTTGGAATCGAACCGAGAACCCCGAGCGTGCGCGCAGTTTCGGCCTCGATCCCGAGCGTCCCGCGGTGGTCTTCCTCGGAAGGATCACCCGCCAGAAAGGGCTGCCGTATCTCCTGCGCGCGGCTCGACTGTTGCCGCCTGAAGTCCAGCTCGTGCTCTGCGCGGGTGCTCCGGACACGATCGAGTTGCTCTCCGAAGTGCAAGAACTCGTCGCGCAATTGCAGGCAGAACGAGACGGCGTCATCTGGATCGACACGGTGCTCCCGCAGGAGGACCTCGCGGTACTGCTCAGTCACGCGACGCTCTTCGTCTGCCCGAGCATCTACGAACCGCTCGGAATCGTGAACCTCGAAGCGATGGCCTGCGGTGCCCCGGTCGTCGGGACGGCAACCGGAGGTATTCCCGAAGTCATCGACGACGGGGTGACCGGGATCCTCGTGCCGATCGATCAGGCAGACGACGGGACCGGAGTGCCGAACGACCCAGAAACGTTTGTGGCAGATCTGGCAAACGCGATGATCTCCCTGCTTGCCGACCCTGCGCGCGCCCGGGTAATGGGGGAGGCCGGCCGAGAACGTGCGAGGACGAAATTCTCATGGGAGAGCATTGCCCGAGAGACCCTCAGTGTCTACGAGTCGCTCGTGTCTGCACGCGAGGACCAAGCAGGATCGGTACGCTGAAGGAATGGCCAAAGTTCTCGAGTTCGACGGGGTCGACGTCGACCGTTCCGGTAAAAGCATTCTTCGTGGAGTTTCACTCTCGGTTGACGAGAGCGAGCGATGGGTCATCCTTGGGCCAAATGGTGCAGGAAAGTCGACGCTCCTGAACCTCGCGGGTGCAGCAGCGCATCCCACACGTGGCGCAGTCACGATCCTTGGCGAACGGCTCGGCACGACCGACATCTTCGAGCTCCGTCCTCGAATCGGAGTCGCATCGACCGCGCTGGGGCGCCGAATCCCGTCGAACGAAACCGTTCGCAACGTGATCTTGACCGCCGCATACGCGGTCACTGGACGTTGGCGTGAGCGCTACGACAACATCGATGAACTGCGCGCGGACTCCGTGATCGAGCAGTGGAACCTCCAGACGCTTGCCGACCGAACCTTCGGAACGCTCAGCGACGGTGAGCAGAAGCGGGTGCAGATCGCTCGCGCGGTGATGACAGATCCTGAACTTCTGCTCTTCGACGAGCCCGCAGGAAGTCTCGACCTCGGAGCCCGCGAGGCACTGCTCGAGTCGCTTTCAGCGCTCGCTGCTGATCCCGACGCGCCCTCGATCGTCATGGTGACCCACCACGTCGAAGAAATTCCGCCGGGGTTCACGCACGTGCTGCTGCTCTCCGACGGTGGCATCTCTGCTGCTGGACCGCTCCATGCAACCTTGACGAGCGAAAATCTCAGTGCAGCGTTCGGACGGCCACTCGCTATTGAAGAACGAGACGGCCGGTTCTCCGCTCGGGGCGTCTCGGCGCCGTAGACACGCGGTCGAACGCTATTGCGGATCACGAGTGATCCCGTGCTAGCATTGATGTTTGGCTCGCGGCGTTTGTCGCTGAGCAATGACTTCCGTACATTCTGGCCTGAAGAAGGACTCCCATGAAGACCGACCTCCACCCCGAGTACAAGGACATCGTGTTCCGCGATCTCGCGTCCGGCGAGACCTTCCTGACTCGTTCGACGCTCAAGAGCGAAAAGACCATCGAACTCGATGGAACCACCTACCCGGTTCTCGACGTTGAAATCTCCAGCGCATCGCACCCGTTCTACACGGGAAAGCAGCGCATCATGGACTCGGCCGGTCGCGTCGAGAAGTTCAAGAACCGCTACAAGGGCTTCGGCGGATAATTCAGGCCAAAAGAAAAAGGACGACCCTCTCGGGTCGTCCTTTTTTGTTGCGCGACATGAGCAGCCGTGGAGTCGGTGATCGCGAGGTCGAACGCCGCGCCGCGCGATGCCTACTGATGGATCTCGCGCACAGGCCACCCGAGTTCAGGCTGGAAGGTGTGGTCCTTCGTCGTGCGCATCCAATCGGCGAAGCTCTCTGCCTGCTGGGTCGCCCAGCGCTCTTGCTGCGCGTGCAGCTCTGCAAGTGAAATGTCGAGTTCCTTGGAGAACTTCGCAGCGATCGCCTGCGCCAATCTCCCCGCTGCAATAGCGTCGGCAGCCGCATCGTGTGCGCCCTCGAGCGTCACGCCGTAGGTTGCGCAGGACACCTCGAGCGTTCGCTTGCCACGGCGGTACCGATCGAGCGCTTTGTCGATCACGAGCGGATCGATCACCGGCACGGCCGGATCAAGCTTTTCGATCGAGTGTCGGGCGCTCTCCCTTGAGAGCACCGAAAAATCGTATGCGGCGTTGTAGGCGCACACCGGGATGCCCTGTTGCAGGAGATCACGAAGCGTCGACACGATCGCTGTGACGACGCCTGCAGCCGGCACCCCTTCTGCAATTGCGCGTTCGGTGGTGACCCCGTGGATCGCACTCGCAGCCGCAGGAATTTCAACGCCGGGATTCGCAAGCCAGGACCACTGCTCGATGACTTCACCGGCGCCGTTCAGGATTCCGATAAAGGCAGTGACAATCCTCGCCTCGTGTGGATCAACGCCCGTCGTTTCGAGATCAAACACAGCAATTCGAGAAGTCCAAGCCGCAGTCATGTCTTCAGCCTATCCACGAACACCGACAGTGTTCATGCCGCACGCGAGCCGCATCGTTCGTGCACAGTCTCACGGTTTAGGCTGATCGAATGCCCTCGCAATCTCCCTATCCAGAGCTCGATGCGCTGCAGCACCACGTCGCTGCACAGCGCACTATCGCTGGGGCGCAGACTCACTGGTGGGAGTTCGGAGACCCCGAAGGCCGAGCGTTTGTGTTCGTTCATGGCTTCCGAGGTGATCACCACGGTCTCCTGCCGATCGTCGCGCAGTTGCCCGAATACCGGATCATCGTGCCCGACCTGCCTGGTTTCGGGGAATCGCAACCGCTCAATGACCTGAGCGCATCGAGCTACGGGTCGTGGCTCGTGGAATTCGTGAACGAGGTCGCCCCAGGCGCGATCGTGCTGGGTCACTCCTTCGGATCCATCGTGGTGGCCGCAGCAGCATCTGCTGGCCTTGCCAGCGAACAGCTGGTTCTGGTGAATCCAATCGGAGCGCCAGCACTTGAGGGCCCAAAGGCGGTGCTCTCGAAAATCGCGCTCGGCTACTACAAACTTGCAGCGAGCCTTCCTGATCGGGCTGGGGGAGCAGTGCTGTCGGCGCCGCCGATCGTACGAGCGATGAGCATTGTGATGGCGCATACGAAGGATCGATCGACTCGGCGTTGGATCCATGCCCAGCACGATGAGTATTTCTCGAAGTTCGCCAGTCGTGAGAGCGTTCTTGGAGCATTCGACACGTCAATTCGGAACACAGTCGCGCAGTTCGCCCCGGCGATTGCACAACGCACGCTCCTGATCGCCGCGGAGAACGACGACATCACTCCCTTGAAGAAGCAACGAGTCCTCGAGACGCTCTTCCCCGACGCAGCACTGAGCGTCGTCCATGATGTGGGGCATCTGATTCACTACGAACGCCCGCGCGAGGCCGCAGCGACCATCCGCGCCTGGTTGAAGGGGTAGTCAGTCCGTGCACGTGCTCTTCTTTTCGGATCAACATCCGCTTTCGCTCGGCGGAGCACAGGTTTCGCTGCGCCTGCAACGCAAGTTCCTCGAGCGGGCAGGACACCGTGTGACGATTGTTTCGCCGCGTCGTCACCGCGAGCATGAGGCGGACGCCGACACGATCGATCTCGCTTCGATCCGGGTTTCCAAGGATGGCGAGTATTCGATGTTCTGGCCTGGTCGAGCAGCCCGTGAGGCACTCGATCGCGAACTCGCAACACGGGAGCCCGTCGATATTGTGCACGTGCAGGGTGATTTCTGGGCAGGTCTGCTCGGCACGAAATTCGCGCGAAGTCGAGGCCTTCCCTTGGTCACCACCTTGCACAACCGTCTCGATGTCGGCATCGCCGCCACGATGCCGGCGCCAAAACTCGTCGCGCGTGCCCTGGGGGTGTGGCAGCGCGCAATGCTCGGCAAGGGGTTCGGCGGAACGACCGCCTGGGACTATCTCCGCGGGCTCGCACATGCCGCAGACACCGTCATCGCCCCGACGAACCATTTCGCCGCGACGCTTCGCGACCATGACGTTCGATCAGAGCTCCATGTCATCGGCACGGGCGTCGACGACGACAGCATCCGCGACATCCCGCTTCAGAACCGTGATCCCTCTGCGCCGACCAGAATGATCTGGATCGGACGAATGAGCGCAGAAAAGCGGTTGCTGCCGTTCTTGCAGGCCGTGCGCGAATCCGGTGTCTCAGCTCGGATCGACCTCGTTGGCACGGGTGCCGAACGGAAACAGGCTGAGGACTTCGTCGAACGTCACGGTCTTACGAACGTTTCATTTCTCGGCATTGTTGCGTACGAAGAGAATCTTCGGAACATCGCCCGTTCCGACGTGCTCGTACAGACATCGATCGGGTTCGAAACGCAAGGCATGACCGTCTCCGAGGCAATCTGTCTCGGAACCAAGGTGATCGTTTGCGACCCTGCGATCGCTGGAGAGCTCCCGGAGGGAACATTCTGGGCGGTGCGCGACGATTCAGTAGAAGCACTTGCAGCCGTCTTACGAGATGCCGAGGCCCAAGCGCCCGGGCGACGCCAGAGCGCGTCAGCGGGCGCCGCCGGAAAATTTCTTCAGAGCACCCGAACCGAGCGCATCATCGGCGTGTACGAATCTGTCATCGAACGGCACCGTCGACACCGAGACCCGAGGCAATAGCCTGCAGGGTCTCGCTGGTACCGGCATCGATCTTGAGGGCAGCACGAGCGTCCCATTTCGTCACACCTCGGTTGATGATGACGATCGGGATCGCGCGTCGTCGTGCGACTTCGAGCAGGCGCGTTCCGCTGTTCACGACAAGCGAGGAACCGGCGACCAGGACGACCTCGGCTTCTTCCATCAGAACGCGACCGGCAGCGAACACGTCCTCGGGCACGAACTCACCGAAAAAGACGACGTCTGGCTTCAGCATTCCGCCGCAGACGGGGCATTCGGGAATGGCGAAGTCTCCGTGCTCTGCAATGTCGACGTCGCCGTCGGGCTGCAGATGCACTTCCTCCGGGACCTCGATCCACGGGTTGAGCGCGGCGATCTTCGTGGCAATGATCGTTCGCGGGAATTTGGTCTTGCACTGGAGGCACGAAACGCTCGCCATTGAACCGTGCACGTGCACGACGCGCTTACTCCCGGCCTGCTCGTGGAGATCGTCGACATTTTGAGTGACCACGCCTCGGACGAAGCCAGCGCGTTCGAGCGCAGCAACTGCACGATGACCGTCGTTGGGCCGCACACTCGTGAACCGCTTCCACCCGAGATGGCTTCCAGCCCAGTACCGACGTCGAGCTGCCTCGCTCGAAACGAACTGGTCGAAGAGCATCGGATTTCTCGGGGGCGCTCCGGCACCTCGATAATCGGGAATCCCGGAATCGGTGCTGATACCCGCGCCACTGAGTACCGCTATCTTGCGGTTCCGAAGTATCGATAGATCCGTGTCTCGCACCTGTTCAGTCTAGATTCGCTGGCACCCTTGAGGTGCGCACGCCGCGGGCGCGGTCGCGAAAGGTCAACCATGCATATTGAGCCCATCACCCGACTCGACGATCCGAGGCTTCGGGATTACGTCGCGTTGACCGATGTCGCGCTCCGACGCGTGCAGGAGCCAGCAGAGGGGCTGTACATCGCAGAGTCCTCCACCGTCCTCGAACGGGCGCTCCAGCGCGGTCATCAGCCACGAAGCGTGCTGTTGACCGAGAAATGGCTCCCGCAGATCGAGCCGCTCCTGCGCGACTATGACGTACCTGTATTTCTCGGTGATGAATCAACCCTTGAATCCCTGACCGGCTTTCATCTGCACCGAGGTGCACTCGCTGCAATGCACCGGCCCGTGCTGGCAGATCCGGCAACCCTCCTCGACGAGGCTCGTCGGATCGTGATTCTCGACGGCCTCGTCGACCACACGAACGTCGGGGCGGTGTTTCGGAGTGTCGCGGGGCTCGGCGCCGACCTCGTGCTCGTCACCGACTCGACTGCCGACCCGCTCTACCGTCGGAGCGTGCGCGTGAGCATGGGAACCGTGCTGCAGGTGCCATGGACCAAGATCCGTTCACTGCGCGAGTTCGCACCGACCCTCCATGAGCAGGGGTTCTCGATTGCCGCGCTCGCGCTCGGTCAGGAGTCGATCACACTGGACGAGCTTGCCGCCAACGCCCCAGCCAAACTCGCGATCGTCCTGGGCAGCGAAGGCCACGGGCTCTCTGCGGCCGCGTTGCGAGCCTCGGACATCACGGTCGAGATCCCGATGATGCACGGCGTCGATTCCCTCAATGTCGCAGCCGCGAGTGCAGTGGCACTGTGGGCGTTGCGCGCGCCGACCACGAGTTCAGGAGGTGCACAGTGACGCACTCGGCATCGACCGTCGGCGGTCGAGCAGTCACTGCGAACAGTCAGCGCAAAGCGCCTTGGTGGGTCGTTCTCGGTCGTATCCTGCTCGCGGTCTTGCTGATCATTCCAATTCTGTACGCCGCCCTCGTCGCGCTGTGGGAGATGCCAGCGACGGCAGTGGCGCCGGAACCTGTGCAGGTCGTTTCGGGTGAAGAACCCACGATCGCCTGGCCCACGACGGGATCGGCCGCCGCGTTCCGAGTCGTCGGGCTCGATGGGGCTGTCGGGGCAAGCGGTGCGAGCGATCCGGTTCCGATCGCGAGCATCACCAAGGTCATCACGGCGCTCGTCGTCCTCGACGCGAAACCGCTGTCGGCAGACAGCGATGGAGAACGCATCGTACTCGGCGAGGCCGATGTCGCCTCGATGAGCACGATGCTGCAGCAGCAGAGCAACTATTTCTCGGCCGCGGTTGGGCGCACGGTTTCGCAGCGGGATCTGCTGGAGTGGGCCCTGGTGCATTCAGCAGGAAACGCCGCCGACTCCCTCGCGATCTGGGCATTCGGTTCCATCGATCAATTCCTCGACGCAAGCAAACAGTGGCTCAGTGACCACGGGTTCGAATCGATCGTGCTGGCGGATGCGAACGGCCTCAGCGCCGACAACATCGCCACGGCCTCTGAACTCGCTCGAATTGGCGAGCTCGCGATGGACAATGCTGAGATTCGGAAAACCGTCGCGCTCACTAGGATCGACGTTCCCGGTATCGGCTGGGTCGGGAATTCGAACAGTTTGCTCGGCGTCGACGGCATCACCGGAATCAAGACCGGGAACCTGTTCATCTCCGGTCGAAACCTCCTCGCGAGTGCGAACTACCAGCACAACGGGACGACCTACCGGATCATCGTCGTCGTGCTCGGACACGTCAGTGTCGATGCTCGTAACGAGGCGACGAGAACCCTCCTTGCGAGTATCGGACCGAACATCCGCACCGAGGAGATCCTGCCGCGCGGGACTGCGGTTGCAAATGTCGAGGCTCCTTGGGGCCGCTCTGCGAGCGTCGTGACCGCGAATGCGGTGTCGGCCGATTTCTGGGGGTCCGTCGAGACGAGCGTCGAAGTGGACCTTCCGGCAGTGACGAAGACCCGGACGGGCACGAACGCGGGTGAGGCGCTCGTGCGAACCGGATCCCTCGAGCACACCGTGCAATTGGAATGGAACGGCATGTTTATCGGCCCCGACTACTGGTGGAAGTTCACCCACCCGGTCGAACTCTTCGAGTCCTGGCAGCGCCAGTAACTCCGTCAGCGTTCAGTGCTGCTCAGGAGCCCGAAGCATCGCCACGATCAGCTCGCTCGCCCGGAGTGTTCGGTTGCGCCTCTTCCTCCGGTGGCATATCGGTTCCGGAGATCACCGTCGGGTATGGAGCCGGCGCAGGAATTCTGGGGCTGACAGTGTCGCCCGAAGAGCGACCGCGGATCCGCCGGACCACCCAGGGCACGAGGTGCTCACGAGCCCAGACGATGTCGTCGGTGCGCGCGTTCGTCCAGGATTGCGCAGGCAGGGGCTCGGGTTTCATCGGGCGCAGCGAGTGCTCGACGCCGAGCGCGTCCAGGACAAGCCGCGCGATCGTGTGATGGCCGAGCGCCGAGAAGTGCAGACGGTCGTTGGACCACATCGGTTTCGCTTGGAGTTCCTTCGCGCCCCACATGTCGACGACCACGGCGTCGTGACGGTGCGCGAGGGAGTTGAGGTTGCTGTTGTAGATTCCGACTCGACCTCTGATCCGGCGCAGGACGGGTGTGCCATCAATGTCCGGACCATTGAACATCACGACGGTGGCGCCTCGACTCGAGAGCCGTTCGATCGCGGTCTCGAATTGCTCTGCCACTCGGTCAGGGTCACCGCCGGGTCGCAGCAGATCGTTCCCACCACCCGAAATCGACACGAGGTCGGGTTCGAATTCGAGCGCGGCATCAATCTGCTCGTCCATGATCTGTCCGAGTAACCGCCCACGGATCGCGAGATTCGCGTACGCAAACCCAGGGGACGACTTGGCAAGTTCTTCTGCAACTCGATCGGGCCACCCTCGCCATCCGTTCGGAAGCGATGGCTCTGGATCACCGACACCCTCGGTGAACGAATCTCCAATAGCGACATAACGGGTCCACGGGTGTTGCATGGGGTAATCATCGCACCGAAAGGGGATTTCGGCACGGCACGGGTGTCGGCGGTTCGTGTCACGATGGTGTCGTGAGTAAACAGGACGGTTCAAATCGACTCGTCTCCGGGCCGGACGTCGATGACTCGACCGCGAGCATTCTGCATATCGACCTCGACGCCTTTTTCGCCTCCGCCTCATTACTCACACGACCTGAGTTACACGGCCGTCCGGTCGTCATCGGGCACGACTCCTCTCGATCCGTCGTCACCGCAGCCACCTACGAAGCTCGAAAATTCGGCGTGAACTCCGCGATGCCGATGGCGCGAGCGAAGCAGCTTTGCCCGCACGCGATCATCGTGGAACCCGACTTCGCGTTGTATCAGCGCCTCTCCGCGCAGGTGATGTCGATCATCGACGACTTCACTCCCGACGTCGAACGTCTCGGGATCGACGAGGCCTTCCTCGACATCGCGTCTGTTCGCCGGATCTTCGGAGGCGCGAACACGCTCGGACCGAAACTTCGTGCCCGCATCGAAGCGGAAACGGGCCTCAGAGCCTCGATTGGTGCCTCCTCGACCAAGTTCATCGCGAAGCTCGCTTCGGGCCGCGCAAAGCCGAACGGCCTGCTCGTCGTCCCTGCCGAGACCGTGCTCGAGTTTCTCCACCCGCAGGCGATCACCGCCCTCTGGGGAGTTGGCGGAAAGACCGAAGAGAAACTTCGATCGTACGGCCTCCACACGGTCGGCGATCTCGCGAACACTCCGCTGTCCACCCTGACCTCCTGGCTTGGTCCCGTCGGCGGGCCAAAGCTGCACGCGCTTGCCTGGGGCCGTGACTTTCGCGAAGTGGCACCGCGCGCCGCAGAGAAAAGCTACGGCCATGATCACACCTTCGGTCGCGACATCACCGATCACGCCTCGCTCGTCAGCGAGATCATGCGACTTGCCGGGGGAGTGGGGCGTCGGCTTCGTGCGCACGGAGTGACGGCGCGCACGATCACTCTGCGGGTGCGCTTCCAGGATTTCCGAACGATCACGCGCTCTCGCACCCTGAGTGATTCGACCTCCGTGACGCGTACGATCGCGGAGGCGGCCGTTGGTCTGCTCGAACAGCTCGGTGAGATTCCACCGGTTCGCCTGCTGGGGGTGCAGGCCTCCAACGTGCAAGAACGCAGCGATGCGCTCCTCCTCTGGGGCGGAGACGAGGAGTGGGAATCGACAGAGCGCATCATGGACCAGGTCCACGAGCGCTTCGGGAGTGGGGCAGTCAAGCCAGCCTCACAGCTCCGCCTTGAAAGAAAGCGACCAGATCTGGGTGATTAAGCGACGGCCGTGTCGAGCGGGTGCGCGATCTCGTCCTCCCACATCCGCGCCGCGAGCCACGCGATGACCGAGATCACGGGCGTTGCGATCCCAATGACCAAGAAGATCACGTTGTTGTCGACCACGGTTGAGAGCGGCCCGGCAAGCGCCATGGAGATCGGCATCAGCGCGAGGGAGACGAAGAAGTCGAGACTCGATATTCGTCCGAGCATTCGGAGAGGCACGCGTCGCTGCAACAACGTTCCCCAGATCACCTGACCGATTCCGCCCCCGGCACCAACGATGAAGCCGATCACCGCGAGTTCCCAAAAGTGACTCGCGAACCCAAACCATGCCAGCGGAGCCATGGTGAAGCCCCAGGCCGCAACCATGACGGAGAGATAGCGCCGCGGGAGCGAAACGGACGCCATGAAGAGTGAGCCGATGGCACTCCCTGCGCCGAAGATCGCAAGGAGCAGTCCGAACGACTCTGCGCCGAGTCCGAGCTCGTCTCGCATGATGAACGGGGTCAGGACTTCAAAGGGACCGACGAACAGAAACACGATGCAGACAGCCCAGAGCAGGGTTGCAAACAGCCACGGGGTCTTGATCGTGAACCGGACACCCTCGGCAAGGTCTGCCCAGACGCTGCTTGGCAACGGTGGCTCGAGCGCCGGATCAGCCGCATCGATCTGCTTCGACAATCGCAGCATGGTGAAGAACGCGATGAGATGGCAGGCGACGATGCCCTGCAGCACAACCGCAGGAAAAAATGCACCGATCAACAGCCCCGCGACGGCAGGACCCGTTGCCTGCTGCAGCACCGGCCGAAGCATCCCCTCGAGACCATTCGCTGCAAGCAGCCGCTCCGGGGCAAAATTCGCGGAAGGATTGCCGAGTACGCAGGAAAGAAGAACGCCGCCGAGGCACCGAGAATGAAACCGGTGAGCGCCAGGTGCCAGATCTGCAGCAGGTTCACGGCGTGCATCGTCACCGTGAATCCGACGGCGAGCGTGTTCGCGGCTTCGACCGCGATCAGAATCCAGCGCTTCGGGATTCGGTCGGCTGCGACCCCTCCGACGAGCGCGAAGACGACGAGTCCGAGCGCCGTCGCCGTCGCAACGAACGACAGATCGACCTCGGTGCCTCCAAGTTCCATGACCTGGTACACAATGCCGACCGCCCACATGCCTGCGCCGAACAGCGACGCGACCATTGCAGCGGCGAGTATTCGGTAATCGTGCGACAGCAATGGGCTGAGCGCCTTTGGGACTTGCATACGACTTCGCTTTACATCGGGCTCACTATGGGCGGGCTGCGCTTCTGATCGAGGCGATGCGACCGCGGGACTTCGTTGTGTCCATTGTGATCGCCGTTCACGAGCAGCGCCATGGTTTTTTTCACGAATCGGGATCACCACGATTGTCGGCAGCGAAGGCAGCCAACTCCGGAGCCTCGCAGGCAACAAAAAAGGCCCGGGTTGCCCCGGGCCTACTTGTGTCCGAAGGGGGACTTGAACCCCCACGACCTAATACGGTCACTAGCACCTCAAGCTAGCGCGTCTACCAATTCCGCCATCCGGACTGGATGTTTGGACGATCAGTTGCAGTTGAAAAACGAACTGTCCGGCCGAGGAATGACTCTAGCACGACATTCGGGGGCCGCTTTGCACCGCTAGCGTAGAGCCATGACGCAACAGCCACTCGAACTCGGTCCAACCGCTCGAATTGCGCGGGATCTCATTCGCTTCGACACGACCAACTGGGGCGAAGGCAAGTCAAACGGTGAAGCAGACGCAGCCGAGTATGTCGTCAATATTCTTCGCGATCTCGACCTCGTTCCACGCACCTTCGAATCAGCTCCCGGGCGTGTCACGGTCGTCGTCGATGTTCCGGGTTCCGACGAAACTCTTCCGAAGCTCGTCGTACATGGGCATCTCGATGTGGTTCCCGCTGACGCAGCGAACTGGAGTGTCGACCCATTTGGCGGTGAGGTCCGAGACGGGATGCTCTGGGGCCGCGGTGCAGTGGATATGAAGAACATGTGCGCGATGATGCTCGTCGCTCTCCAGCGGATGCACGCCGAGGGCGTCCGTCCTCGACGAGGACTCATCGTCGTCTTCTTTGCAGATGAAGAAAACGGTGGAAAGTACGGTTCGCACTTCCTTGTCACAAAGCATCCAGAAGTGTTCGCGGGTGCCACGGAGGCCATCAGCGAGGTCGGAGGCTACTCCGTGACGTTCGCCGGCCAACGGAGCTACCTCCTGCAGACTGCGGAGAAGGCCCTTATCTGGATGAAGCTCCGCGCGCGCGGCACCGCAGCACACGGCTCGCAGGTCATGCGCGACAACGCGCTCACCAAGCTCGCCAGAGCAGTGGTCGCGCTCGGCGAACACGAGTTCCCTGTGGTCTTGACCGATACCACCGAGCGCCTGATCGAAGAGATCCGTGCCATCACCGGTGCCGACGCTTCAGTGAGCGCAGACGACGTCGCGACTTCGATCGGCAGCGCATCACGGTTCATTCGCGCGACACTCCGCACGACCGCGAATCCGACACAGCTCGATGCGGGATACAAGCACAATGTGATCCCCGATGTCGCCGAGGCCCGCATCGATGTGCGGCCGCTGCCGGGCCGTGAGTCGGAGACACTCGCAACGATCCAGGAGATCGTCGGGGACGAGATCGAGATCGAGATCGTCACTCAGGATGTCGGCCTCGAGCAGCCGTTCGAAGGAGAACTCGTCGAGGCGATGATTTCGGCGCTCCAGCAACACGACCCGGGCGCTCCGGTTCTGCCGTATATGCTTTCGGGCGGCACTGACAACAAGGCGCTGTCTGAACTCGGCATCAAGGGCTACGGATTTGCTCCGCTTCAGCTCCCACCCGAGCTCGATTTTGCTGCGATGTTCCATGGTGTTGATGAGCGCGTTCCGCTGGAATCGCTCGAATTCGGCACAGAGGTCCTCACGGATCTCTTGAAGCAGTATTGAGGCTTTTGTACTGATGGACTTCCTCGAAGCCGCGTTCCTCGGCATCATCCAGGGACTCACCGAGTTCCTTCCGATTTCGTCGAGCGCGCACCTGCGGATCACCGCGCTGTTCCTTCCCGGAGCAGACGACCCGGGCGCAACCTTCACCGCGATCACCCAAATAGGCACGGAGCTCGCGGTCATCGTCTACTTCTGGGGAGACATCACCCGGATCATCGGTCGATGGTTCTCGCAGTGGTCGCGTCGTCGGCCGCGCGGCTCTGAACTCGCACTCGACTACGACGCCGATGTCCGAATGGGCTGGCTCGTGATCCTCGGCTCGATTCCGATCGCCGTCGCAGGATTCTTGTTGCAGGACATCATTCGATCCGAGTTCCGGAGCCTATGGATCGTCGCAATCGTCCTGGTCGTCTTCGGTGTCATCCTCGGTCTGTGCGACCGACTCGGGAAGCGAGTGCATGAGCTGCGACAGCTCGGCTACCGCGACGGGCTCCTGATCGGTGTCGCGCAGGCACTCGCCCTCGTGCCAGGCGTGTCACGATCCGGCGCGACAACGAGCATGGGCCTCGCACTCGGTTACACGCGTCCGGCCGCCGCGAAATACGGCTTTCTGCTTGCGATTCCGGCGGTATTCGGAAGCGGGCTGTACGAACTCGTCCACGCGATTCGTGAGCCAGGGGCTGGCGGCTACGGCTTCCCCGAGACACTCGTCGCGACCGTGCTCGCGTTCGTCGTCGGACTCGCAGTGGTCCGGTTCTTGATGCGCTGGATCCAGACCCACTCGTTCATGCCGTTCGTCGTTTACCGCATCGCTCTCGGAGGTATTTTGCTCATCGCTCTGTCGTTCGGATGGATCCAGCCGTGATCGCTTGGGATTCGCCGGAAATTCCGGAGCTACCGGGCACGGGACCAATTCCGCAACTGTTCGACCAGAGTTCGGGCGAGCTCCGCGCCGCCGCCGATGGGGACAGCGCTCGCCTGTATGTCTGTGGCATCACGCCCTATGACGCGACCCACATCGGCCACGCGAATACCTACCTCGCGTACGACACGCTCACTCGAGTGTGGCTTGATGCGAATCTGCAGGTCTCGACGGCTCAGAATTCGACCGACGTCGATGACCCGCTGCTCGAACGCGCTGCTCGCGACGATATTGACTGGCAGGAACTCGCGGCGAGTCAGCACGCGCTGTTCCGTGACGACATGCAGGCACTGCGTGTTCGTGCGCCAGACTCGTGGATCGCCGTGACCGAACGGATCACAGAGGCCGCTGACGCCGTGAAGACGCTGCTCGACAAGGGGCTCGCGTACTCGGTCACGACTGACGATTCTTCATTCGACGACATTTACGCTGACGCCCGGGCCGTCCCCGGCTGGACCCTTGGGGTGCAGAGCCGTACGAGCGAATCGGAGATGGAAGAGTTCAGCGCAGAACGCGGTGGCGATCCGCAACGGTCTGGAAAGCGCGATCCGCTCGACCCGCTCCTTTGGCGAGCTGCTCGCGATGGCGAACCGCAGTGGACCACCGTGCTCGGCGATGGCCGTCCGGGCTGGCACATCGAATGTGCAGTGATCGCACTCGGTGCGCTGGACGCTCCAATCACCGTGAGCGGGGGAGGCAGTGACCTCGTGTTCCCGCACCATGAGTTCACGGCACAGCACGCCGAAGCGCTCACCGGGAGTCAGTTCGCTCGCATTCGGTCCAACAGCGGCATGGTTGGCTTCGAGGGCGAGAAGATGTCGAAGTCGAAGGGCAACCTCGTTCGCGTCAGTGAGTTGCTCCAGGCTGGCGTACGCCCCGCAGCGATCAGGCTTGCGATCCTTGCTCACCACTACCGGGAAGACTGGGAGTGGACGGACGAAGTGCTGCGAACCGCGAACGAACGGCTCGACCGCTGGAGCGAGTGGGCAAAGCTCGAGATCGAGGACCCCTCTCGCTCAGACACCGTGCTCGACTGGCTTCGACTCGTTCTGCAAGACGACTTGAACACTCCGGCTGCCCTGCAGGCCGTGGATCGTCACATCGCTCGCGTCCCCGTCGATGAGGTCTCGCTCTCGGCGATCGACGCCTTACTGGGAGTTCGTCTGGAACCCTTCCAGTCAGACTCGTAGTGTCGTGAGCACGAACGAAGGCGGGGCGTTCACCGAGTGAGCGTCCCGCCTTCGTTGTTGCTGGTCTGTTACGCCGAATGCGTGCCGGGCTGATCCTCGTCTGATGGCTCGCTGTCCGCAGGCTCGGTGTCCGAAGACTCGGCGTCCGTAGGCTCGGCGTCCGAAAGTTCGTCCGACGGCTGCTCGTCCGACAACTGCTCATCTGCGGAGGGCTCGTCTACAGAAGGCGCGTCCGCAGCTTTTGTTTCGGAGTCGGCTTCACTCGCCGATTCGTCGGTCGCAGCAGGCTTCTCTTCAGGCTCACTCGCTTCGAACAAGAACTTCTCGAACTCGTGTGCGAGCGCCTCACCGCTTGCCGCGGGGGAGTCCACGGCATCACGCTGCTGTTCGAGGTGACCGATGTAGGCCCGCATGTCATCGTCTCGATCCGCCAATTCGTTGACGTTCCGCTCCCATTCGCTCGCAAGTTCGGGAAGTTCTTCGAGCGGTACGACGAGGTCACTGACTTCACTGAGCGCATCGATGAGCGCGACGGTCGCCTTGGGCACATGACCGGCATGCACGTACAGCGGCACGCTGGCCCAAACGTTGACCGTCGAGATCCCGACTTCTTCAGCGGCCAAACCGATGACGGTCAAGATTCCGACCGGACCCGTGTAGGTACTCCGACTCACTTCCAACTTCGTGCGAAGCTCTTCGTTTTCGCTCGTCACGCTCGTTGCGATCGGCCGAGTGTGCGGAACGTCGGCGAGCATCGCGCCGAGGAGCACGATCGTATCGACCTCGCACGTCTGGGCGATTTCGATCACGTTTTCGACGAACAGGGGCCAATTGCGATTCGGCTCCGGGCCGGTGAGTACGAAGAGTTCACCCTCGGCCCCGGTTGAAACGGGGATCCCGGCATCGCTCGCGATCTGCGTTCGTATGCTCGGGCGAGTCGGGGCATACGCGAGCGCACTGGGCCAGGCGAGCGCACGTTTGCCGTCCTCACCCGTTGAAATTATTGGTCGAGAGACAGAGAAATCGATGAAGTCATCGGGCTCGATGGCGTCGAAGGCTTCGAGATCGAAGGCCTGCACCAAACGTTTTGCGGTCTGACTCGCGGCCTCGCCGGCGTCGGTCCATCCCTCGAAAGCGATCACCATGACCCGTCCGTCGAGGCTCCCCGCGGTCATCGCTGTTCATCCTTTGGCATCTGACTAGCCTACGCCCCTGGACCTTCACGCCCGGAGTTCCCCGTACGATTGAAGGGTGACTATGCCTGCGGCCGTATTTTGGGATCTCGACGGCACCCTTATCGACAGTGAACCCTACTGGCACATCTCTGAGTTTGCGCTTGCAGCCGAGTACGGCATCGAGTGGACCGAAGAAGACTTCACGAAGCTCGTCGGAGTCGACCTCTGGTTCTCGGGTCGATACTTCATTGAGCGCGGTGTGCACGATATGACCGCCGACCAGATCGTCGAGCGGCTCACGGGAGAGGTGATCTCACGCCTGCGCGAAGAGTTGCCGTTCCGCCCTGGAGCGCTCGAAATGCTGCAATCTGTTCGAGACGCCGGAATTCCGATGGGGCTCGTCACCATGTCGACAGGACCGATTGCTGACGTCATCGAAGAATCGCTCACAAAATTGCTCGGCAGCAGCCCCTTCGAAGTTCGCGTGACCGGCGACATGGTCGAGGCCGGCAAGCCGGACCCCGCACCCTACTTGCTTGCTGCTTCGATGCTCGGTGTGACCCCTGGCGACTGCATCGCCGTCGAGGACTCGTTCCCCGGTGCGCGGAGTGCGAAGGCGGCAGGAATGCGCACGATCGGCATCCCGCACCACGTCGACGTTTCTGTAGAGCCAGGAATCATTCCCTGGGACACCCTCGCGGGCAAGACCGCAGAGGACCTCCGCGGCCTCGAGGTGGTCAGCCGATGAACGCTCGGCGCGGCCCCTTCACCCTCGGTGATGCAGTGCAGCTCACCAGCCAGAAGAACAAGCTCCACACGATCATCCTCCGAGAGGGTGGCGTGTTCCACACTCATCGCGGAACTCTCGCGCACGAGGCGATCGTCGGTCTCGACGAGGGCTCGGTGCTCGCCGCCGGATCCGAGCAGTTCCTTGCGCTTCGTCCGCACCTTCGTGATTACGTGATGTCGATGCCACGCGGCGCAGCGATCATCTACCCGAAGGACGCCTCACACATTTTGGCGTTCGCGGACATCCAGCCCGGACTTCGCGTTGTCGAGGCAGGTGTGGGAAGCGGCGCGCTTTCGCTGTGGCTCCTCCGTGCTCTCGCCGGCAGTGGTGAACTGTTCTCGTTCGAGCGGCGAGAAGAGTTCGGTGAAGTCGCCGCGGCAAACGTTCGAGGATTCCTCGGGGAAAACCCGGAGAACTGGACGCTGACACTCGGCGACCTGCAAGACGAACTCCCGCGCGTCACCGAGCCCGGCTCAGTCGACCGAGTCTTGCTCGACATGCTCGCTCCCTGGGAGTGCGTCGAAGAGACCGCCGAGGCGCTGACTCCTGGCGGACTCGTGCTCTGCTACATCGCGACGGTCACGCAGCTCTCGCGTACCGTCGAAGCGTTCCGCGCATCAGGAAAATTCACCGCACCGCTCTCGAGCGAAACGCTCGTGCGCGGGTGGCACGTCGAGGGCCTCGCAGTCCGTCCGGACCACCGCATGGTTGCGCACACCGGATTCCTGATGACCGCGCGTCGCCTCGCAGACGGCGCAGTGCTCCCGGCACCGCGTCGTCGAACTTCGAAATCGGAGTATGGCGATGAGGATGTCGAGCTGTGGACACCGGGTTCACTCGGGGAGCGTTCCTCGAGCGATAAGCGACTCCGCCGCGCGGCGCGAGATGCAAAGCTGCAGGCCGATAGAATGATCGGCGACCACGAGGAATAAAAGAGGCTTCACTTGCGCGCTCCTATTGCCATTCTGCTTGCTGCCGGTACCGTACTTGCACTGAGCGCTTGTTCACCAAGCACCACGGTGCAATCGTTCGACGGTTGCACCCCTTCGATCGCGCCAGGCGACGCCTCGAATTCTGTTTCCGTTGAAACCGAGTTCGGCGAGGCCGTCACCGCGGAGTTCGAGGCACCGCTCGTGTCCTCCGACCCGCAGGTCACCTTCCTGGAAGGTCCGAGCGAACCTGCGAACGAGTACGACTATGTCGATGCCTACTTGACCGTGTACCTCGGCAAGACCGGTGAACTTGTGCAGTCGAGCCACCAGAACGAGACCGTCGGCGGAGAAGCGCAGCAGATTCGACTGCAGGTCGGTGGAGACGGCCCGGTCGGCGAGGTGCTCGAATGCTCGGGCCCCGGTGCGCGAATCGTGTACACGACGACCATCGGCGACGTCTTCGGCGAAGGGTTCACCGCTCAGCGCCCAGACACGAAGCCGCAGGACTCCGCAGTCCTCGTACTCGACGTCACGAAGGTTTGGCCCGGCTCCGCGACCGGTCGTCCGCAGCCGCAGGTTGACGGCATGCCCTCCGTCGCGCGTGCAGAGAACGGTCAGCCCGGATTGACGTTCCCGAGCAGCGCTGCTCCGGAAGACCTCACGATCGCAACGATCCTCAAGGGTGACGGCGAGACCGTTGCAGCGGGCGACAACGTCGTGCTGCAGTACACGGGAGTCATCTGGGAGACCCAGACGGTGTTTGATTCCTCATGGGAGTCAGGCCAGCCTGCAACGTTCCCGCTCGTTGAGGGCTCTCTGATCGATGGCTTCTACCAGGCGGTCGTCGGCGCAGAGGTCGGCAGCCAGATCCTCGTCTCGATCCCTGAGGAATACGGCTACAGCGATCCTGCGACTCGTCCCGGCGCGATTCCAGCCGGCGCCAATCTCGTATTCGTGATCGACGTTCTCGGAATCGAGTAGAACTTGGCCGGACCGAGCGCGGAGGAACGACAATTTGCGCTCGTGCTCGCCCTCGCGAATACGCGGAGCGGGATCACGAAGCACGAGATCCTTTCTCGCGTTCCGGGATACGCCGAGAAGTACACACCGCACGGCGACAATGCCGCAGTCGAGCGACAGTTCGAGCGCGACAAGGACGACCTGCGAGCGGCAGGCATTCCGCTCGAAGTCATTGATTCGCCTCTCGAGCCTGAGAACAACCAGGAGAGTCGGTACCGGATCTCCGATGCGAAACTCGCGCACCCTCGTGAGGTCAGCTTCTCCGACGAGGAAAAGCGACTCCTTGCAGTTGCGGGTCTCGTCTGGCGTGATGGCGGGCTGAGCGAGGAATCGCAACTCGCAACACTGAAGCTCCGCGCGGATCCCGATTTCCGGGCTGACGAGTTCATGGGCGTCCTGCCTCGGCAACGGGCGACCGAGAGCGCCTTCGACGCGGTGAAGCGCGCACTCCACCGCGGTCAGCGCGTGCAGTTCTCGTACTTGAAGCCGGGCGAGAGCGCTTCCCGCTTGCGCACGGTGGAGCCGTGGGCACTGCTGCTGTTCAACAATCGCTGGATGCTGCACGGTCGCGACGTCGAAGCGGACGCCCCGCGAACCTTCCTGCTCCGCCGCGTCGTGAGCGATGTCAGCACGAAGAAGGCAGCGTTCGAGGTGCCCCCTGGGGCGGCAGCGCAGGCACTGCAAAAGCTCACCGAGATTTGGGAAGCGGCGACCGTGACGATCTGTGTTGCTCCGGGAAGCGACGCCGAGATCCGGCTTGCCAAACGCGCAGACTCGTTCGTCGACGGCGAGACCATCACGATTCACCATTCCGACGGTCACGTCGTCGCGGAAGAGCTCGTGAGCTTCGGGCCCGACGTTGTCGTTCAGGCCCCCGAGCGCATTCGCAACCTGGTTGCCGATCGGCTCGACCGGCTGATCGCCCTGCACTCGGAACCGAGCTCGACCGAGGAGGAGCATTCGTGAGCACCAAGTCGGAACGCGGCGCAGAGCACACCGTCGCACTGCTCATTGCGCTCGTGCCATACCTCAATGAGGTCGGCCGGGTCAGTGTCGAGGAAGCCGCCGCACACTTCGGCGTGACGCCAGCGCGGATGCGGACCGCTGTCAATCTCATCGGTCTTGCGGGAATCCCCGATGCGCAGGGCTTCGTGATGCCCTATGACATGTTCGGCATCGACTACGACGATCTCGAGCTGAACGACTCTCTGCAGCTCACGAACAGCGTCGGGCTCGAGTCGAATCCTCGGCTCGCCCCTCGAGAAGCCGCAGCGCTCATCGCCGGACTCGAACTGCTCGCAACCGTGCACAGCGGCGACCTCGCGACCCTTCGCGGTCTCCAAGACAAATTGCGTGTCGTTGCCGGGAGCGAGCAGGAGCGAGTGGTCGTTGGCCCGAGTCGCAACGACGCGATTGCCGCCTCGATCCGCGACGCGATCGAACGACACGTCGTGGTTTCGCTCGATTACCGCAAACCCGGAAGCGCGACCGAAGAACGCACGATCGCACCGGTGCTCCTCGAGATCACCGATGGCGAAGCCTTTATTCGCGCCTGGGACCTCGATCGCGGTGCGGAACGCTCCTTCCGGCTCGACCGTTGTGTTGCGACGCGCGCGACCGCGACTGCGTTTCCGGAGGAGGCGCGCGAGCTCCACCCTGGCGCGCGCATGTTCTCTGACGATGGCGCTGAGACGATCATCGAGGTCGAAGCCTCACCCGCGGCTGCGGCGATGCTCGCCGACTACGCCCACGATTCCATCAGGCGGGAAGATGGCAAAGTCCGTCTGTTCGTGAAAGTTGCGAACCCCGATTCACTGATCAGAGCGGTTGCGGGCCTTGCTGGCGAGGCGCACATCGTCGCACCGAGCTCGGTTCGAGAGACGATGCTCGCCTGGCTCCGCCGTGCGAAGCGCCCATATGAGGATGAGGGCCTGTAATCCTGCGAAGTCGACCCGCTAGACTACAAGGGAAGGTCGTTACTGACCTCGAAGTTGTTGACAGGGGAGCGTAGTTACGTCATGGGCGGTTTTTTTGGAAACGCGGCATCACACTGGTGGATCATCCTCATTATTGTGCTGCTCGTTTTTGGCGCCACGAAGTTGCCGCAGCTCGCAAAGGGCGCAGGCCAAGCGATCAACATCTTCAAGAAGGAGATGAAGTCGGACGATTCCGCGAAGTCCTCGACGACTCCGGCGGCTTCGACCGACGTCACTGGCTCAAGTCAATCAACTGCTGCCTCGTCGCCTGCCGCTGCACCGCAGCCGACCGTCGCACCAGAACCTGCGACCCCGAGCGTCGTCCAGCCGACCTCTGCGCCTGACCAAAAGTAATGCCTGTGGCTCGCGCAGAGCGTGCCGAAAACGCTGAGAAGAAGATGCCCCTGGGGGTGCATCTCCGCGAAGCTCGAAAACGATTCGTCATTTGCCTTCTCGCGATCGCAGCAACTTCGATCGCGGGATTCTTCGCCGCCCCGTTCGTCATTCACGAACTCCGTGCGCCGCTCGAACAGTTGGCGCAAGACGGTCGGCCCGTCAACCTGAACTACCAGGTCGTGACCGAATCCTTCGACATCCGCATGCGGATCGGCTTCCTCCTCGGCATCGTCGCGGCAAGCCCCGTCTGGCTGTACCAAATCCTTCGCTTCTTCGTACCCGGTCTCAAGCATCGCGAACGCGCCTACGTCTTCGGTTTCCTCGGAGCCGCTGTTCCGCTGTTTCTCGGCGGTTGTTATCTCGGCTGGATGCTCTTGCCTCGCATCACCAGTATTTTCGTCGGCTTCGGTGAGGTCGATCTCGCTGCATTTCTCTCGGCTTCGAGCTACTTCGACTTCTCCTCGAAGCTCGTCCTCGCTATTGGCGTCGCCTTCGTACTTCCGGTTTTCGTTGTCATCTTGAACTTCGCGGGAGCGATGAGCGGAAAGACGATCATGAAGGGCTGGCGCTGGGCAATCATCGGTGTCACGCTGTTCACGGCGTTCGTCACTCCTGCGGGAGACATCATGTCGATGTTCGTCATCGCGATTCCGATGTGGCTGATCTTTTTCGCAGCAGCAGGCATCGCGCTTTTCAATGATTGGCTTCGGGCTCGTCGAGAACGCAAGCGAGAGGCTGAACCCGCACTGTGAGTGTTACCGAATTCTTCGGAGCGAGCCTGCCCTTCGGACTCGACCCGTTTCAAAAAGATGCGTGCGAACAGCTCGAAGCGGGCAAGAGCGTCCTCGTCGCAGCGCCGACGGGTGCTGGCAAAACCATCGTTGCGGAGTTCGCGATCCACCTCGCGATGCGCGAACCGATCGGGCGGGTGTTTTATACGACCCCGATGAAGGCGCTCAGCAATCAGAAGTTCCGCGAATTACAGAGCGTGTACGGCGAATCCGAGGTCGGGCTCCTGACGGGAGACACCTCGATCAATGGCGGCGCGCGCATCGTCGTCATGACGACCGAAGTGCTCCGCAACATGCTGTACGCGGAACCCGGCCGCCTCGACGATCTCGCATACGTCGTGCTCGACGAGGTCCACTACCTCGCTGACCGGTTCCGTGGGCCGGTTTGGGAGGAAGTGATCATTCACCTCCCGCAGCATGTTCGTCTGGTGTCGCTCTCGGCAACCGTCTCGAATGCGCGTGAATTCGGAGATTGGCTCGAGGCCGTTCGCGGGGCGACGAGCGTCATCGTCAGTGAGATTCGCCCGGTGCCCCTCGACCAGCACGTCATGATCCGAGGACGCTTCGTTCCACTGTTCGATTCGAAAGTCGGCGAGAGGATGAACCGGCCGAATCCGGAACTTGTGGAACTTTCCCGAGGAGGCGGCGAAGGCAGCGCATCGCGAGCATTTCGCGATCGAGGCGGCAACAATCGCCACCGCGGTCGACGCCAGCAACAGCGAGGCGGTGGTGGTTCGTGGCACGCGCAGCGACAGGAATCCCAGCGAGTCAATCGTGCTTCGGTCGTCGAGCAGCTCGAAGACGCGAACATGCTGCCCGCCATTGTGTTCATCTTCTCGCGCAAAGGCTGCGAGGGCGCGGTACAGCAAACGGTCGCGAGTGGGGTCAGGCTCACGACCGCGGAAGAGCGTGCGGTGATCCGCTCCATCGTCGACGAGCGCACCCGGCTGCTCCGTGACGAAGATCTCGGCGTGCTCGGCTATTGGGAGTGGCTCGATGCGCTCGAACACGGCGTCGCTGCGCATCATGCCGGGCTCATTCCAGCGTTCAAGGAAGTGGTGGAGGAACTTTTCCGTCTTCGCCTCGTCAAGGTCGTCTACGCGACCGAGACGCTCGCACTCGGCATCAACATGCCTGCGCGAACGGTCGTCCTCGAAAAGCTCGAGAAGTTCAACGGTGAAGCACGAGTCCCGATCACCTCGGGCGAGTACACGCAACTGACTGGTCGCGCCGGACGACGGGGCATCGACACTGAGGGCCACTCACTGATCGTGTGGTCTGGTTCACTCGAGCCCGGCGCAGTTGCACAACTCGCATCACGCCACTCGTACCCGCTCGTTTCTGTGTTCCGTCCGACGTACAACATGGCAGTCAACTTGATCGAGCGGTACGGCCGTGACGAGACCCGCTCGATCCTCGAAACGTCCTTCGCGCAGTTCCAAGCAGACCGCGCCGTCGTGTCGCTCGCGCGCGGCGTGCAGGAGAAGCGCGCATCTCTGGCGGGGTATGCGGAATCCCTGCAGTGCCATCTCGGCGACTTCCCTGAGTACGCGCAATTGCGTCGTGAACTCAGCGAAGGGGAACGCGCTGCCGCCGCGCCCGGCCTGTCGGCTGCGGCGAAGGAGCGAGCACAACGGGCACTGAAAAAGACTCGCGGCCGCATGAAGTCGCACCCATGCCACGCGTGTCCAGATCGAGAAACGCACGCACGCTGGGGAGAGCGCTATTGGCGCTTACGCCGAGAAGTCGAAAAGACCGAGCGACAAATCGCACGTCGCACCGGCACGATCGCGGTCACGTTCGATCGCATCACTGAAATCTTGATCGAACTCGGGTATCTCGAAGCGGCCGAGGAGGGCACCCGAGTCACAGAGCGCGGCAGCATGCTTCGCCGAATCTACGGAGAGCGCGACCTGCTCATTGCCGAAGCCCTGCACCGGGAACTCTGGAAGAAACTCGATGCGCCAGCGCTCGCTGCCATGGCGTGTGCTCTCGTGTACGAGGGACGCAGAGACGACGGAATGCTGGCAGAGCGGTACCTGCCGAAGGGCGCGTTCCTCGACGCCCTCAATGCATCGCAACGTTTGTGGGCGGAGCTCGACGACCTCGAGCAATCCCATCGCCTTCCTGGATCAGAGCCGCTGGCTACCGGACTGACCCTCGCGATGCATCGTTGGGCGCGAGGCGCAGATCTCGAGTTGGTTTTGCGCGACAGCGAGCTTTCTGCCGGTGACTTCGTACGGTGGGCCCGGCAGACGATTGACGTCCTCGAACAGCTCACGATGGTCGCCCCCGGTGAACTCGCAAAGACCGCCTACGCTGCCCTGGAAAAGGTGCGGCGAGGGATCATCGCTGATGCCGGGGCTGCACAATGAGCGCGCTCACGCCTCGGAAACGTCCGACTCGCTCTCGTGCGCCATTGCGCTTCTGGCCTGCGCTCGCGCTGAGCCTCGGGTCTGGACTCGTCCTCGCGCTCGCGTTCCAACCGCTGGATTGGTGGCCGCTGGTCTTCCCCGCCGTGGCGGCGATGCTCTGGTCAGTTCGGGGCCGGAGTCTTCGCGGAGCAGCGGTCATCGGCGCAGCGCACTCGGCCGCCTTCTACGTCCCACACATCTGGTGGATCACGGTGTACCTGGGTGCTCCGCCGCTCATCGGTCTCGTCATGGTGATGGTGGTGTGGGGAGTTCTCGGCGCAATGCTGCTCGCGCTCGCTTGGCAGTGGGGCGAACGATTCTTCAGGACCCAGGCGAGCCGCACCTTCGCGCTCCCAGCACTGCTCGCAGGACTCTGGACTGCTCGCGAGGCTGTTGCCTCGACATTCCCCTTCGGAGGATTCGCCTGGGGAAGGGTGGCGCACTCGCAAGCTTCGAGCCCGATCGGTGACGCGATCTCCTGGGTGGGGATGAGCGGTCTCAGCTTCCTGCTCGTCTTCGTCTCCGCGATCTTCCTGCAGCTCCTCCTCATCCGAGGAACGATGGCCCGACGACGGTTCGTCACCGCGGCAGCCGTCGCCGTCGCGCTCGTCGCGATCCCTGTGTTCCCCACGCAGACGACCGGGACGATTCGAGTCGGGGCGGTGCAGGGCAATAGTCAGGCAGGGTTGTTTGCCGAGTACGTGCCCGGCCAGATCATTGCGGAACACGCGGATGCGAGTCAGCTGCTTGCCGGCGAAACGATGGACGTGCTCGTGTGGCCGGAGAACGCGGGGGAGTGGATGCCCCACGAGCGTCGCGGGAGCACCGAGATGATCGAGGAAATCGTTGATCAGTTCGACGTCCCGCTCGTTCTCGGAGCGATCACCGCTGAGAACATCGGCGAGGAAGACGAGCAGGTCTTCAACTCCCTGCAGCTCTGGGAGCCGGGCGCACCGGCGACCGAGACCTATCACAAACGGCACCCGGTCCCGTTCGCCGAGTATCTGCCTGCTCGAGACTTCTTCTACCCACTCGCACCCGATCTCTTCGATCTGATTCCGAGGGATTACTCCGTCGACCCGTCGAGCGCGAATGCGTTCCGAATCGACGATTTCGTCGCTGGACTCGCGATCTGTTTCGACATCGTGGACGACGCCCTCACTCGCGAGATGATTCTCGATCATGGCGCGGAAATTCTCTTCGCTCCTACAAATAATGCCGATTTCGGCGAGGGGAGTGCCGAAAACGTACAGCAGCTCGCGATCGCACAGTTGCGCGCGATGGAAACCGGCCGAGCGCTCGTGAATATTTCTACCGTCGGTACGAGCGCGATGGTGCTGCCGGATGGAACAATGGTCGAACGACTGACGCAATATGAAGCAGGAGTCATGCTTGCTGATTTACCGCTGTCGTCAACGGTGACTCCAGCGGTTGCATTTGGAGCGTGGATCGAGCTCGTGCTCTGTCTCGGCGCAATCCTGCTGCTGGGGGCGCTTGGAATTCGCTCGTTCATGCTGCAGAGAAGGACTACCCGTGGCTGAGACCCTCGTTCTCGTTCCGACCTACAACGAATTTGAGAACCTCGAACGCACAATCGGACGCCTCCGACAGGCAGTCCCGCACGCGGACGTGCTCATCATCGATGATGCGAGTCCAGATGGCACCGGAAAGCTCGCGGCCTCACTCGCCGCAGAAGACGCTGCCGTCTCGGTGCTCCACCGGTCCTCGAAATCAGGATTCGGTTCGGCCGCTCGTGAAGGAATGCGCAGAGCGATCGTCGAGGGTTATCGATTTGTTGCGGTGATCGACGCGGACGGATCCCACGACAGCGACGAACTGCCCGCCCTCATCGCGGCCGCGGCTGAGGGCGCCGATCTGGTCATCGGCTCGAGGTGGATCTCCGGCAGTGACGTGAAGAACTGGGCGGTGCGCCGCCGATTGCTCTCGAACCTCGGCAACCGCTACGCGCGCACACTCTTGAAGAGCGAAGTCCGCGATCTCACCGCTGGCTTCCGCGTCTACCGCACTGCGATCCTTGCGAAGATCGGTCTGAGTCAGGTCAAGAGCGAGGGCTACGCCTTCAACATCGAAATGACCGTGCGCATCGCGCAGGCAGCTGGTCACATCGTCGAAATTCCTGCTGCCTTCACCGAACGTGCACTCGGCGCGTCCAAGATGGTGACGAAGCAATTCACCGAGGCGCTCGGGATGGTCACCACCTGGGGCGTGACCGGAGTCAGGGCAGTCCCGAGGATCTCTCGTCGGCACTCGGACACGGGCGAGTTCCCTCGCTCCTGAGTCCTCGCTCCTGAGTCCTCGCTCCTGAGTCCTCGCTCCTGAGTCCTCGCTCCCCGAGGAATGCACGTGAATACGAAGCGCCCGCCGGCTACCGCGGATCCTCTTCGCCCAGTGCTCGATCGTTGAGAAGGTCGATCGCAAGGTCACAGCGGTCGCTGACGATTCCATCAACGCCGAGGTCGAGCAGTCGCCGCATCTCGCGAGGATCGTTGATCGTCCACACGTGCACTTCGACGCCGGCGCGATGAAACGCAGCAAGAGTGCGCGGCGTCACAAGTTGGAGACCGTAAGCCTTCGTTGGAATCTGCACGGCGACGCACCCGTGCAGTGCATGCCGAACGAGGCGCTGCAGACCTAATTTTGCGCCGAGCATGGCGCGCTTCATCGTCGACGCGGAGGCGCTGCTCGCGACGCCCGGCAGGAGCTCGACCGTTGCGCGTCGGCGCTGTTCGTCGAAGGAGGTGATCAGCGTGCGACCGTGCGCCTCGGCCGCGATGATCTCGCGAACGAGCGGCTCGATTGCATCGAGCGATTTGATGTCGATGTTGAACTTCACCGTCGGGAAGCGCTCGAATGCGGCACTCACTCGCAACGGTGATTCACCGTGTCCGAGATCGATCTGATCGAGTTCGCCACTGCTCAGCGATGCAACCGCGATCGGCTGGCCGGTCAGGCGCTCCATGGTTGCATCGTGAAGAAAATACGCAACGCCGTCAGCGCTCGCACGCACATCCGTCTCGATGTACTCGACTCCAGCCGCGATGGCAGCCTCGAACGCTGCCGTGGTGTTCTCCGGATACAACAGAGCAAGGCCCCGGTGTGCGAACACACGCGGGGCCTTGCCGTTGAGGTACTGCGTCACTTACTGCTGTGGAGCTGAAGGTGGCGCTGGTGGAACGTCGCCGGTCTGCGACTGCTTCGGTGCACGAGCGGCCTCGTCGGTCGCGTGCTGCGCTGAACGAAGTGCATCGTCGATGCTCGTCGTCGGCGTTTCCGCAGCGAGGTCGGTTTCGTTCGAGATCGTCCGAGCCTGGCCTGCGCCATCTGGGTTGATGCCACTCTGCTGCAGGGTTTCTGCGATCGAAGGCACGTCAACGTCCGAGACGGTGTCGGGCGTGTACGTCTCGTCGAGCAGCGACGGTCCCTTGTCTTCTGCTGCACGAGCAACCTTCTCGAAGGGAACTTCCGCTTTGCCTTCGAAGAATCCCTTCCCGATCGTCTGCAGTGCGTCCGTGAGCTCGCTTGGAATGATCCAGAGCTTGTTCGCGTCACCCTCAGCAAGCTTCGGCAGGGTCTGCAGGTACTGGTAGGCGAGCAGCTTGTTGTCGGCATCTCCAGCGTGGATTGCCTCGAACACGCGCTCGATCGCTTCGGACTCACCCTTTGCGAGCAGCACCTGAGCTTCAGCGTCACCCTTAGCGCGAAGCACCTGTGCCTTCGCCTGACCTTCAGCGCGGAGGATCTCCGACTGACGCAGACCCTCGGCCTCGAGAATCTGGGACTGCTTTGAACCCTCTGCGGTCAAGATGGCGGCACGACGGTCGCGCTCAGCGCGCATCTGCTTCTCCATCGAGTCCTGGATCGAGTGGGGCGGGTCAATCGCCTTCAGCTCGACTCGGCCGACGCGAAGGCCCCACTTGCCGGTTGCCTGGTCGAGCACAGCGCGCAGCTGTCCGTTGATCGTGTCACGGCTCGTGAGCGCCTCTTCGAGGTTCATTCCACCGACGACGTTACGAAGCGTGGTGGTGGTGAGCTGCTCAACAGCGCCGAGGTAGTCGGCGATTTCGTACGTTGCTGCACGTGAATCGGTGACCTGGAAGTAGACGACGGTGTCGATGGAGACAACGAGGTTGTCTTCCGTGATCACTGGCTGTGGTGGGAACGAGCGAACTTGTTCACGCATGTCGACCTGGTAGCGCATCCGGTCGATAAACGGAACCAGGAAGTTCAGACCCGGCTGGAGGACGCGGTGAAACCGTCCGAGACGTTCTACAACACCGGTGAATCCTTGCTGCACAATTCGAATCGATCGGAAGATCGAGACGACCACGAACAAGAAGATAACTCCGACGAGCACCATGAGGAAGATCACGAAAATGTTGATCTCTGATACGGGCACGAGAGCTCCTTTCTTCTATTGCAATGCGCGAAAGCGCCTGACACGAAATGGCCAAGGTTCAGCCACGAATTTGGTGGTGGACAAAATGGTCAAGAGAATCTCACGGCGAACCGAGAAATTCTTCGAGTTCCTTTGAGACTACCGGTCACAATCACCGGATGACTCGGCGGGGACGAGTATTCACCCGCAATTTCCAGGATCTGCTCCTGAGTGGCAGATTCATCGCGGGCTCAGCGCTCTGCGGGAACGATGATCGCTGTCGCGCCCTCGATGGAGGTCACCAGGATTCGCTCGCCCACGTCGAGGTCTCGCACTCGAACCGATGGAGCGAAGCGTGCGGTCCAGATGTCGCCGTTGGTCAGCGTGACCTGGCCGGAACCGCGTTGGAACGGCAAGGTGACTTCGCCGACTAAACCGATGAGTGCGTCGACATTCGACTTCGCCGGATCGCTATTGCGCTGCAGTCGTCGAAGCAGGGAGGGGCGGACGAGAAAGAGGAGTGCGAGCGCCGAAAGGCTGGCAATCAGAATTTGAGCCCAGAGCGGCAGACCGGTCAGCGAAGAACCGAGCCCGATCAGTGATCCGGTGCCCAGCATGAGGAACGTGAATTCGAGCGTGACCATCTCGATGATGAACAAAATGAGCGCGATGACGAGCCAGCCCACCCACGCGTACTGCAAGAGATCCATATTCCACTCCTCTGTTGCTGGTAATCCTACTGAATCGCGCGGGGCTAGGCCCTCCGAGTGGACTGAGGTCGCAGCGCTCCGGAGGCGAGGCATCGGTGCACGACGGCAGTGCCGGATAGGCTCGGAGTCAGACGTTTTCGAGAGCATCCCATGGCTGCGCCGGAAACAATGCTCATTGCATCTCTGCTTGTTGATTGAAGGAGTCTCTGTGTCCAACCCTCTCGCCCCCGGATCACTTTCCGGCAAGACAGCTCTCGTGACCGGGTCATCACGCGGTATCGGCGCGGACACGATCGGATACTTCGCCGAGGCTGGAGCCAACGTGGTGGTGAACTACCGCAACAAGGCACGTCGTGCTGAGCAGGTCGTCGAGAAGGCCATAGCGCACAACGTCAGTGCGATCGCGGTCGCTGCGGATCTCACGAATGAGGAGAGCGTGCTCGCAATGTTCGAGGCCGCGAAGGACGCGTTCGGCACGATCGACATTCTCGTGATGAACGCCTCGGGAGGCATGGAAGCCGGAATGGGCGAGGACTACGCGCTTCGCCTGAACCGTGACGCTCAGGTTGCCCTGTTGGAGACGGCCTCGAAGTTTCTCGCCGACGACGCTCGTGTCGTCTTCGTGACGAGTCACCAGGCCCACTTCATCCACTCGACGCCGACCATGCCGGAGTACTTGCCCGTTGCGCTCTCGAAGCGGGCTGGCGAGGACGCCCTGCGCGAGATGATTCCTTCCTTGGCGGAGCGCGGTATCGGCTTCGTGGTTGTCTCAGGCGACATGATCGAAGGCACCATCACCGCCACCCTGCTCGAACGAGCAAATCCCGGCGCACTCGAAGCGCGGCGCGAAGACGCCGGCAAGCTCTATAACGTCGCCGAATTCGCAGCGGAGATTGCGCGGGCAGCTGTGGAAGAAGTTCCAGCCGACAACACGCGCCTCGTTGGCGACACGAGCGGCTTCGGCAACTAGACCCGCTTTCGCACTTCCATTGCAACGCATGACGACGTGCACCGGTGCACGTCGTCTGAGAGGGAACGATGTACTCGAACGATATTGAACACCTTGTCGGCCTTGGCCGCCCGCGCCTCCACCCGAGCGGCACCTGGGCCGTGCTCGAGAGCAACCGACCGAGCATCGGGGCGAACAAGAACGTCGGCCAGCTGTGGCGCGTGGAGTTGAACGGTGCGCGCCGCCGACTCACTCGTGGCATTGCAGATCGCGCCCCTCAGTTCTCTCCGGACGGTGCGGTGATCGCTTTTCTTCGAAGCGTCGAAGGTGCGCAGCAAATCTTCTGCATCCCTTCCGGCGGTGGAGAACCAGTCCAGGCGACGAACATTTCCGGGGGAGTGAACGGCTTCACGTTCTCTCCTGACGGGCAACGGTTCGGCCTGACCGCAACCGTGATCGAACATGGTCGGTACGGATCAGTGCAGGGCATCGCCTCGACGCAGGAGCCTGCTCGCCGGATCACCACCTGGAAGACCACGGCGAACGGCGCGGGGTGGGTGACGGGGCGTCACAGCCACTTGTTCGTCGCTTCGGTTCCCGACGTGTTCGCGGAGCCGAATTACGAGCAGGCGGTCACGGTCGACAACGATTCGGACGGTAGCGCGAACGATCGTGCAGCGTCGCACTCGATCGCCGCGGCAACCCAGCTCTCCAACGGAGACTTCCAGCACTCCGGAATCCTGTTCTCGGATGACGGCACGAAGATCCTGACGAGCTCTGCCCGCCACGACAGCCGTTTCGAGGACCTCCGCTCGGAACTGTTCGAGTTCGACGCCCACACTCCGGGTGAACCGACGCTCGTCCTCAGCTCGACCCGGAACCTGAGCATCACCAATCCTTCGAGCATCGTCCGATTCGACGACGGCGCGCTTGCTTTCCTCGCGCAGGAGGTCGGAGAGCGCGGCATCGACTTCGTCGCGAAGAACACCGGCCTGTTCCTGCTCGAAACGAACGGCACCGTCTCGCGGCTGACCGACGCAGAAACGATCGATCTCGGTGAGGTGGGAAGCCACCTGAGTTCTCAAGCGAGTTCCGTGATCGTGCAGAATCGCACCCGCGGTCGTGTCGAGCTGGCACGAGTTAATCGTGCGGGCGAATACACCGTCATCGCCGACGACGCGGTCGAAGTCATCGGCCACGACGCAATTGGCGAAACCATTGTCGCGAGCGTCGCAACGCCCACCTCCTACGGTGAATTCGCAGTGGTCAATGACGGCTTGCAGATCGTGACCGATTTCGGCGCGCCACTCCAGGCGAGCGGTCTGGTCGAAGGGCAAGACTTCGTCGCCTCTGCCCGCGACGGATCGTCCATCCACGGCTGGGTCTTCCAACCCGAGGGTGAAGGCCCGCATCCAGTGCTGCTCATGATCCACGGTGGACCATTCGCGCAATACGGTGTGCACGTGTACGACGAGGCGCAAACCGCGGTCGCCGCCGGCTACGCCGTGGTGATGTGCAACCCCCGGGGGAGTGCCGGCTATGGCGAGGCGCACGGACGGAGCATCCGAGGAGCGATGGGGACTGTCGATGCGAGTGACGTGCTCGACTTCCTCGATGCAGCGGTCGCGGCGTTCCCGAACTTCGATGGAGCTCGGCTCGGCATCATGGGCGGTTCGTACGGTGGCTATCTCACCGCCTGGACGATCGCGCACGATCACCGGTTTGCCGGCGCAATCGTCGAGCGTGGCTTCCTGGATCCAGCGAGTTTCGTCGGAACGAGCGACATCGGGTGGTTCTTCGGTGACGAATATGTTGGCACCGACGCCGAGTCGATCGCGAAGCAGAGTCCTCTTGCTGTCGTTGGCCAAGTACAGACGCCGACGCTCGTTCTGCATTCTGAGCTCGACTTCCGTTGCCCACTCGAGCAGGCGCAGCGCTACTGGGCGGCGCTCAAGCGGCAGGGCACCGAAACTGAGTTGTTGGTGTTCCCAGGTGAAGACCACGAACTGACGCGGAGCGGTCAGCCGCGCCACCGCGTCGAACGATTCGCAGCCGTGCTCGAATGGTGGGCTCGGTACCTGCCGACGGAGAAGAACTCGCTCGCATGACCGATTCGCAGCCGCACGGTCTTCGAGTTCGTCGGACCGCTCGAGTGGTGCTCCTCGACCCCGAAGACCGTGTGCTGCTGTTCTTCACGCATTGGGACAACCGCATTGCCCCTCCTCGCTGGCTCACGGTCGGAGGAGGGATCGAGCCGGGGGAGTCAGCCCGAGAGGGCGCGGCTCGGGAACTCTTCGAAGAAACCGGCTTGCGGGTGCCAGAAGCATCACTCGGTACTCCGATTTGGCAGGAGGTCCGCGACCTCCCAAGCGGTCATTCCTTCGATCGAGTGGATTCGACGTATTTCCTTGCGCGAACGGCCACTTTCAGACCATCGAATGCGTCATGGGAGCCGAGCGAGCTCGAAGACATTCTCGACGCTCGCTGGTGGTCCCTCGAGGCGATCGATTCCAGCAGCGACAACTTTGATCCGGAGAATGTCCGCGACATACTTGCTCGAGTGACCTCTCCCGGTGAGGCACGTTCTGAGTGATCGGTATCCTGAAACTATGACCCGAGTAACAAAGGCCGTTATTCCTGCCGCGGGGCTTGGAACTCGGTTCCTGCCAGCGACAAAAGCGATGCCGAAAGAGATGCTGCCTGTCGTCGACAAGCCTGCGATTCAGTATGTCGTCGAAGAAGCGGTGAACGCCGGCCTCAAGAATGTGCTGATGGTCACGGGTCGCAATAAGAATGCACTCGAAAACCATTTCGATCGCGCGACCGAGGTCGAACTGTTGCTCGGACAAAAGGGTGACCAGTCACGCCTTGCCGAGGTGAACCATTCCACGAATCTCGCGAATATGCACTACACGAGGCAGGGCGATCCGCTCGGGCTCGGGCATGCGATCCTTCGAGCACAGGCGCACGTCGGACATCACGCCTTCGCTGTCTTGCTGGGCGACGACATCATCGATGCCCGCGATTCGCTGCTGACGAAGATGCTCGATGTCACTGAGGAACTCGGCACGAGTGTCGTGGCGCTCAAAGAAGTTCCAGCCTCGCAGACGCACCTCTACGGTATTGCGACGATCGAGGGCGACCCCACGAGTGATGTCGTTCGAGTCACGGGCATGGTCGAGAAGCCGGCACCGGGCGAAGCACCGTCGAACCTCGCGATTATCGGCCGTTACGTATTGCAGCCGAGCGTGTTTGCACTCCTGGAGAAAACGGAGCCGGGTCGTGGGGGAGAGATCCAACTCACGGACGCGTTGCACCAGCTCGCGCTGGACCCGAATGAGGGTGTTCACGGAGTCGTGTTCCGGGGTCGACGGTATGACACGGGTGATCGTCTCGAATACTTGAAAGCAATCGTGCAACTGGCGGTTTCTCGGCACGACCTCGGTCCAGACTTCAGCGAATGGCTGCAAAGTTATGTCAGCAATGACATGGCCTCTGAGCGGGTTGCGGGCGAGTAGCGCAACGACAGCCGTTGTGTACAAACGCTGAGATCGCTGCGCACACCGCCTGAAGCTTCAGCAGCGAAGGTGCGGGCAAGAACAGCGTGAACACCAAGCGGCTCAACGGCGATGCATCTCAGACGGATCGTGACGCATCACGGAGCCCGACTGGGCACACAGAGCGCTCCAGGCACGACGCCTGCGCGTGACGTCGCAGGCGCAGCATCGCACACGAACGTTTTGCATCGCGACGCTGCAGTAGTTATGCCAGAGCACGCTCGGTCAGCATGAAGCTCAGGGCTGCACTCGCGCGTGAACACTGGCAGCGACACCGTCATCGCGTGAGCGTGAATCCGCCATGGCATTGATTCCCTGATGAGCAAGCCGGGCTTCCAGCCCTGACTAATTCGCCGATAATGCACATTATGTCAGTTTGAATTGAGCAGCCGCGCTCCTCTTCTGATGATCGTCGAACTCACGGACAACCTGGTGCTGCAACGCCCGAGCGTTGCACTGCCGCACGACGCTCTCCCGCGGCTTTTCTCCTGCTTCATGCATTGCCCGTCAAGCGCGACGCACAACGGTCATTCAGACGCTTCCAGTCCTGCATCGCACATTTTGAGCGTTGCGACGTCACTTACTGCCACTACGGCCGTCATTCATGTACCCCGGTGGTCTGGTACCCCTCATTAGGGCACATACACTCAGGACATGACACTGCAACAACGCGTGGTTCTTGCCGGCGCTTCAGGCTTTGTTGGCAGGCATGTCTCAGAGGCGCTCGAGCTCGCCGGCTACACGGTCGTGCGCATTGGTCGCGCCGAGCCGATCTCGTGGAACGACCCCTCGGGCGTTCGAGAAGCGATCGACGGCGCTGAGGCGGTCATCAACCTCGCTGGAAAGAGCGTGAACTGTCGCTACACGACGCACAACCGCGAGGAAATCTTCCGTTCGCGGGTCGAGACGACCCGCATTCTTGGCGAGGCGATCGCATCGGCGACAGCCCCACCGACCGTGTGGTTGAACGCGAGCACCGCGACGATCTATCGCTACGCGATGGATCTCCCGATGAATGAGCACACGGGTGAGTTCGGTCAAGGATTCTCCGTCGACGTTGCAAAGGCATGGGAGAACGAGCTGTTCGCAGCCGATACCCCTTCCACACGAAAAGTCGCTCTCCGAATGGCAATCGTGCTGGGCGACGGAGGTGCCACCACTCCCCTGTTGACGCTCGCGAAGTTGGGGCTCGGTGGCGCACAGTTTGATGGCCCTTGGTTTTCGCACCGCCGTTATCGCGGCATCGGCCCACAAGCGAGCGAGCCGAAAGCGCACAACACGCGCAGTCGTGGACTGCAGCGTGTCAGTTGGATCGATATCCGCGATGTCACCCGCGCGATCTTGTGGATCCTGATCAGGTCCGATCTCGAGGGCCCCGTGAATCTCGCGACACCCCATTCGACAACGAATCGTCGCCTGATGCGCACGGTGCGGAGCGTGGTGGGCGCAAAATTCGGATTCGGTGCGTTTCGCTGGATGCTCGAACCCGCGATGTGGCTGCTTCGCACCGAACCGGAGCTGATTCTGAAGAGTCGGTGGGCAGAGCCCGCACGTCTTCTCGAGAGCGGGTTCACCTTCGAACACACCTCTCTTCGCGACACACTTGCAGACGCACTCGTGCGGCTCAAGCAGGGCCGAGACCGGGTGCGCTACTCCCCTTCACCCAAGTTGCCGCTCAAACGCGAACGGATCTGAGCGCTCGCCTCATTGACGCCGAGCACTTCGACTCGAGTTCCGAGCTTTCGATATTTTGTCAAGATCGCATCGAGCGAGGCGACGGTCGACGCATCCCAAATGTGAGATTCGTGCAGGTCGATCACGACGTGGCCAGGATCCTCCGCGTACGCAAATTGCGTCGTTAGATCGTTGCTCGAGGCAAAGAACAACTCCCCGCGCACCTCGTACCGAGCGATCGGTGACGCTCCCTCGGTGAGCACTCTCGTGACTGTCGTAAAGCGCGCGACTCGTCTGGCGAACCCGACCATCGCCGCGACCACGCCGAGGAGGACTCCGATCGCCAGGTTGTGCGTCACGACTACGGCAATGACGGTCACAAGCATCACGATCGTCTCGCTGAGAGGCATGCGACGGAGCGTTCCCGGACGAATGCTGTGCCAGTTGAAGGTCGCAACCGAGACCATCAGCATCACTGCGACGAGCGCAGCCATGGGGATCACCGCAACGAAATCTCCGAAGGCGACGACGAGGAGCAACAGAAACACCCCGGCAAGGAACGTGGAGATCCGGGATCGCGCTCCCGCGGTCTTCACATTCATCATCGTCTGCCCGATCACCGCGCAGCCGCCCATTCCGCCGAACAATCCGGAAAGGATGTTCGCCACGCCCAGCCCCCACGACTCCCGAGTCTTGTTCGAGCGGGTATCGGTGATGTCGTCGACGAGCTTCGCGGTCATCAACGATTCGATGAGTCCGACGACCGCGATCGCTGCGGCGAAGGGGGCAATGATGGCGAGGGTTTCGAAGGTCAGAGGAACGTTCGGGAGCAGGAACATCGGAAGGCTCTCTGGCAACTCCCCCTCGTCACCGACCGTCGGCACCTGAACCCGAAGAACGAGCACAAGGGTCGTCACGACGATGATCGCGATCAACGGTGCTGGGATGATCGTCGTGAGTCGCGGAAGCAGCACCATGATGACGACGCCGATTGCGACGAGCGGATAGACGAGCCACGGCACACCGAACAGGTGGGGAATCTGCGCGATGAACACGAGAATCGCGAGCGAGTTGACGACGCCGACCATGACGCTTCGCGGAATGAACCGCTGCAGTTTCGCCACTCCGAGCAGTGCGAGCACCACCTGGAAAACGCCCGAAAGAATAATCGTGGCGAGAAGGTACTCAACGCCCCATTCCCTCGCAACTGGCGCGACGACGAAGGCCACCGCTCCGGTTGCTCCCGTGATCATTGCTCGTCGGCCGCCGAGGATCGCGATCGACGTCGCCATGATGAATGAGGAAAACAGTCCATAGCGCGGATCTACCCCGGCGATGATCGAGAAGGCGATTGCCTCAGGGATCAGCGCAAGTGCAACCACGAGGCCCGCGAGCACCTCTCTGGTCAAAAGCCTGGGACTCGTGAGTACCGACGACACCCGAAACCGATCAGGGACCGCTCGCTGTACTGATTCGCGCCCCACGGGACAGCTCCTTCTACTTGCGCGCGGAGAACCGCGCGACCAATCGAGATGTCGGCGTCGTTCGTGAGCACTGAGAGTCCGAGTGCACCGGCTCCGTAACTGTACTCTCAGGGCGAACGAATTTCGCCGTATCCCCGCCGGTTTTCCAATGTCATTTCGCGCAGCGAAGCGTAGAATTTCGCAATGACTGCATCGGCGAAACCCCCAGCAACCTACGACGACCTCAGCGCTGTGTTCATCAACACGACGTTGAAGAAGAGCCCAGAAGTCAGCAACACGCAGGGGCTCCTCGATCGAAGTATCGCCCTCATGCGCTCGCAGGGGGTTTCGGTCGAAACGCTCCGTTTCATTGACCACGATGTCGCGACGGGCGTGTACCCCGACATGCGCGAATACGGTTGGGAATCAGACGCGTGGCCCGAGGAGATCTGGCCCTTGATTCAAAAAGCGGACATTCTCGTCATCGGTGGTCCGATCTGGCTCGGCGACAACTCGTCCATCACTCGCAAGCTCATCGAGCGCCTCTATGCCATGAGCGGCGAGCGGGGCGAGAACGGGCAGTACGTCTACTACGGCAAAACCGGTGGAGCGATCCTCACCGGCAACGAAGATGGAGTGAAGCACTCTGCGATGTCGTTGCTCTACAGCTTGCAGCACATCGGTTACACCGTGCCGCCCGCAGCTGACTCCGGGTGGATCGGTGAAATCGGTCCGGGCCCGAGCTACCTCGACGAAGATTCCGGCGGGCCGGAGAACGACTTCACGAATCGCAACACCACGTTCATGACATGGAATCTCCTGCACATGGCACGGATGCTGAAGGACCGCGGCGGGATCCCCGCCTACGGCAACGTCCCAGAAGCCTGGAACGAGGGTGAGCGATTCGGCTTCGACACGAATCCCGAGTACCGCTGAACACGGAAGCTACGGAGTTCCGAGCAGATACTGCTTGAATCTCGCGAGGTTCTCTTCAACGGCTGATTCGACCGCGCGCTCGACGACCACCGAGAACAGTGGAATGTGGCTCGGATTCGTGAGCAGCGCGCTCGACCGCAGGTGCACGAGTGTCGTGTGCGCGTCGACCTCCGCGAGTGTTACCCGCGTCCGTTGTACGAACATGTCGCTCTTGTACTCCACGTCGTAGACATAGGGCGAGTGAGCAAGCACGGTCTCGATCAGCTCGACCGCCACACTCCCCCGGCTGGCGTGAATTCGCTGCTGCGCACCAGGTGCCCCTGGGTCTCCGGAGATCGGATCGATCGAATTAAGCCCGCGGAACCACCGAGCTGGATGACGAGGCTCCGCCAGCCGGGCCCAGACCGCGTCAATCGCGGAGGCTGCGGTGGACTGATCATCGAACTCCATACGCGCCCCGCTTCTCAAGTGGCTTTGGCGTTGCGCGTTACTCACCGAAACCGTCGTTGACGAGTTTCGTCACTGCGTCCAAGGCAGCGGCGGCTTCTGGACCGCTCGCACGAAACTGCACTGATTCGCCCTGAGCGAGCCCGAGACCCATCACTCGCAACACACTTGCAGCGTCGACCCCGTTCACGGTGACCTTTGCATCGAAGCCGTTCACCGCCTTCACCAGAACCGACGCCGGACGAGCATGCAGCCCCGTGGCATTCACCAGCGTCAATGTGACTGATTCTCCGGCTTCCTCGGATCGCGAACCGTGGCTGTCGTCATTCGCTGCGCTCGGGTCGGCCGCAGTAATACTCGGTGCATCGCCCTCTGGCACGCCATCGAACCCGCGCGCAGTCGCTGCCGCTGCCACGACCTCATCGAGCGAACCGTCGTTCTCCGCTTCGATCGCGGCCGCCACGGCGCCTTCAACCAGTGGCGCATCCACGATTCGAACCGGCGCTTCGAGGTCCTCGCCGAGAAACTCGAGCGCCGTTTCCGCAGTCATGATCGCTGAACCGAGATCGCACAGCACGACGACCCCGCTCCCACTCTGCGCGGTGCTCAACGCTGCGAACACCGCATCGAAATTCGTGCCGATACCACCGTCTTCGGTGCCACCGGCGGCGATCATCGTGACGCCCGGAGCCATTTGCGCGGCGAGCTCGACGACTCCCTCCGCGATCTTGCTGCTGTGCGAAACGATCACGAGTCCGACACTCATAGCGCGTCGACCGCCGCCTGCAGAATCAAGGAGGAGGATTGGGCGCCCGGATCACGATGTCCGATCGCACGCTCGCCGAGGTAGCTCGCACGTCCCTTTCTTGCAACGAGCGGCTCAGTGCTCGCCGCGCCAGTCGCTGCAGCGGCGGCCGCAGCTCGAAGCACTACAGTCACGTCTTCTCCAGCTGCGGCGGCCGCATCGACCGCGGGGGTCCAGGCGTCAATCATCGTCTTGTCCCCGGATTCCGCCTTGCCGCGCGCAACGACACCATCACGCGCAGCGGTCAGCACTGCGACGAGTGTAGGGGCGTCGAGTTCGCTCGCGTCGCCCGCGGCCATCGCACCTTTCAGGAACGCGGTCCCGAGCAATGGTCCGCTCGCTCCGCCAACGGTCGAGATCAAGGTGGTCGCGAGCAGTTTCAACACTGCGCCGGGCGAAGCACTGTCATCGAGCGTGTCCAATTTGGCAACGATCGCCTGGTAGCCACGATTGAGGTTCTCTCCGTGATCACCGTCGCCGATCGCTCGATCGAGCGCGGTCAACGCCACCTTCTCGGTTGCGATCACGCTCGCGGACTGCTCGATCCATCGTTTTGCCCATGCGCCGTCAAGCGTCATTGCTTCCTCCAAAGTGTGATGAGTGAATTCGCGGCAAGGGGTTATCGGCCCCAGCGAAGCGCAGCGGTTTGCACCGGTGCGTCCCACAGCGCGATCAGATCTTCATTCAGTTTCGTGAGCGTCACCGAGACGCCCTGCATGTCGAGGCTCGTGACGTAGTTGCCGACCAGGCTGCGCGCCACCTCGATGCCGTGCTCCGCGAGCACCTCGGCTGCGCGTCGGTACACGATGTACAGCTCAACAGCAGGGGTTCCTCCCATGCCGTTGACGAGCAGGAGGACGCGGTCGCCCTTCACGAAGGGCAGGTCTTCGAGAATTGGTGCCAGGAGGCGGTCTGTCAACGCGTCTGCGCTCTCCAGCGTGATGCGCTCCCGGCCGGGCTCGCCATGAATTCCGATGCCGATCTCGACCTCGTCGTCCTCGAGCGTGAAGCTCGGCTCCCCCGCGTGCGGCACGGTGCACGGGGTCAGAGCGAGGCCCATGGTGCGGGTGTTGTCGTTCGTGAATCGAGCGAGTTCGGCAACTTCATCGAGGGTGTCGCCGCGCTGCGCAGCGGCTCCGGCGATTTTCTCGACGACGACCGTGCCAGCGACGCCTCGGCGTCCTGCGGTGTAGAGCGAATCCTTCACCGCGACATCATCGTTGACGATCACCGTCTGTACCTCGATGTCCTCTGCCAGTGCGAGGTCCGCTGCGGTTTCGAAGTTCAGCACGTCACCGGTGTAGTTCTTCACGATGTGGAGAACGCCTGCGCCCGAGTGCACCGTTTTCGTGGCTTCGAGAATCGGGTCTGGCGTCGGCGATGTGAACATCTGCCCCGGAACCGCGGCGTCGAGCATGCCGAAACCGACAAACCCTGCGTGCAGTGGCTCGTGTCCGCTGCCTCCCCCGGAGACCAGGCCGACCTTGCCCTGCACCGGGGCATCGTTTCGATGCATCACGTAGGCAGGATCAACAATGAGGCTGACCAAATCTGAGTGTGCTGCTGCGAAACCGTCGACCGCTTCGTCGACAACCGCCTGTGGATCGTTCACGAGCTTTTTCATCACGAATCATTCCCCTTTTCTGCAACGCGGAGTGCTCACTCCCGGAAGGAGTGCTCGTGTTCAACCTACGCCGAATTCACAATTTCCAGGAAGACCGAGCCAAGGTTTTGAGAGTTCATCAACAAATTACGAAATCAGTACAGACATACCCACAAAATTCACAGGAATCGGGTTAGTGTGGCGTTGTCGCCGACGATGGCGACCAGGCAGCGCCTGAACACAGTGAAAGCAGGTCAATATGGAACAGAATCTGTTTCTCGTCTTCCTCTCGGAGACTGTTGGTAGCTTCTTCCTCCTGCTCCTTGGTGCCGGCGTTGTCGCCAACGTTGCACTGAAGGGCACGAAGGGGAACGGCGGCGGATTCCTCCTCGTCAACTTTGGTTGGGGCCTCGCGGTCTTCGCGGGTGTCATCGTCTCCGGATACTCCGGTGCGCAGCTCAACCCCGCAGTCACAATCGGTCTCATCATGCGTGACGCGGTCTCAGGAACCGACATCGATTTCGCGATGTATGCAGTTTCCGTGCTCGGTCAGATCGTCGGTGCGTTCCTCGGTGCCGTCGGCGCCTGGTTGGCATACAAGGATCACTTCGACGCAGAAGAAGACGCAGCAACGAAGCTCGGCGTCTTCTCGACCGGTCCTGGAATCCGCAATAAGGGCATGAACTTCATCACTGAGGCGATCGCAACCTTCGTGCTCGTCTTCGTGGTCATCGGCTTCGGCTTCAATGGCGATGCTTCTGGCCTTGCAGCTCTCGGCGCACTGCCGGTCGCACTGCTCGTGCTCGGAATCGGTGCTTCACTCGGTGGCCCGACCGGCTACGCGATCAACCCGACTCGTGACCTCATGCCACGTCTGGCGCACGCGATCCTCCCTATCAAGGGCAAGGGCGACAGCGACTGGGGTTACGCATGGGTTCCCGTTTTCGGCCCACTCTTCGGTGGAGCGGTCGCCGGCCTCACGGCACCATTCCTGATCGCTGCTGGCGTAGCAGCCTAAATTCTGTGGCGGGTCGCGAAAGCGGCCCGCCACACTAGTAATAGAGCACCATCCATCACCACAACAAAGGAGTACCGGTGAGCGAATACATCATCGCTATTGACCAGGGAACGACTTCGTCACGAGCCATCGTGTTCGATCACGCAGGCAGCGTCGTCTCAGTCGGTCAACTCGAACACGAACAGATCTTCCCGAAGGCCGGATGGGTCGAGCACGACCCGAAGGAAATCTGGAACAACACTCGCGAGGTCATTGGCCAAGCATTGTCGAAGGCCAACATCACTCGCCACGACATCAAGGCAGTCGGCATCACGAACCAGCGCGAGACCGCGGTCGTGTGGGACAAGAACACCGGCGAGCCCGTCTACAACGCAATCGTGTGGCAAGACACTCGTACACAGAAGATCGTCGACCGTCTCGCAGACGGCGACACCGACCGCTACAAGAAGAAGGTCGGACTCCCGCTGGCAACATACTTCTCGGGCACCAAGATCGTGTGGATCCTTGAGAACGTCGATGGCGCTCGCGAGAAGGCCGAAGCCGGCGACCTGCTGTTCGGAACGACCGACACCTGGGTGCTGTGGAACCTGACCGGCGGAGTCAACGGCGGTGTGCACGCAACCGACGTGACCAACGCTTCACGCACCCTGTTCATGGACCTGGAAACGCTCACCTGGGACGAGGAGATCCTGAAGGACTTCGGCGTTCCGGCCTCGATGCTCCCTGAGATTCGTTCCTCCTCCGAGGTGTACGGCCACGCAAGCGGCGAGAGCCTCCTCCGCGAAACTCCGATTGCCGGAATTCTCGGCGATCAGCAGGCCGCAACCTTCGGTCAGGCTGCATTCGACAAGGGCGAAGCGAAGAACACCTACGGAACCGGAAACTTCCTGATCTTCAACACGGGTGAAGAAATCGTCCACTCTGAGAATGGCTTGCTCACCACGGTCGGCTACAAGATCGGCGACGAGCCGACGCACTACGCACTCGAAGGCTCGATTGCAGTGACCGGCTCGCTGATTCAATGGCTGCGCGACAACCTCGGCATCATTAAGAACGCCCCCGAGGTCGAAGAGCTCGCCAAGACCGTCGACGATAACGGTGGCACCTACTTCGTTCCTGCGTTCTCGGGCCTCTTTGCACCGTACTGGCGTCCAGACGCTCGCGGCGCGCTCGTGGGAATGACCCGCTTCGTCAACAAGGGTCACATCGCGCGAGCTGCCCTCGAGGCAACGGCATTCCAGACCGCCGAGGTCGTCGACGCCGTGAACGCAGACTCAGGAGTGGACCTCACCGAGCTCAAGGTCGACGGCGGAATGATCGCGAACGATCTGCTCATGCAGTTCCAGGCCGACCTTCTCCAGGTTCCCGTGGTCCGCCCGGTCGTCGCAGAGACGACAGCACTCGGTGCTGCCTACGCAGCAGGTCTCGCGGTCGGATTCTGGGGCAACCTCGACGAGTTGCGTGAAAACTGGCAGGAAGACAGCCGCTGGACTCCGCAGATGGATCAAGCGGACCGTGACCGGACCTACCGCAACTGGAAGAAGGCCGTGCAGAAGACCCTCGACTGGGTCGACGACGACACCGACGCCTGAGCCAGCGAGCAGCGAATCAAGAGTTCGCAGCGAGTGGAGAACAGGGAGGGGCCCGGCGATCGCCGGGCCCCTCTTCGTTTCCTGAACAACGGCTTCGTTCCGCGTGGAAGAAGCCGTGCGCCGAGTCGCTATTCGACGCGAGCGTTTGCCGCCTTCTGCCATTGCGAGAGTTTCGCGCTCGCTGCGCCCGAGTCGATGACCGCTGCCGCACGATCCATCTGCGTGCGCAACCGTTCCTTCATCGTCAGGTCACCCTGTCGAGGTTCGCGGTGCAGCTCCCACGCCGCGAGTCCTGCGGCCGCGTTGAGCAGCACGATGTCACGCACCGGCCCCGTTTCACCCTCGAGCGTGCGGCGAAGCGTTGCTGCATTCTCAGCAGGAGATCCTCCCTCGAGATCAGCGATCGTCGCTTTGGCAAGGCCGAGCTCGCGAGGGTCGACATCGTGCTCGACGATGTCTCCACGTGAGATCTCCCAGAGCGTGCTGTGTGTCGTGGTCGTGAGTTCGTCGAGCCCGTCCTCGCCGCGGAATACGAATGCGGTCGCACCCCGTGTGGCGAAGACGCCCGAGATCTGTTCGACCATGACCCGATCGGCAACACCGACCGCGCTGACCTCAGGCCGGGCGGGATTACACAGCGGTCCGAGGAAATTGAAGACCGTTGGAATCGCGAGTTCCCGACGGACCTCGGCGGCGTGACGGAACCCGGGGTGGAACCGGGCAGCCCACACGAATGAGATACCCGCGTCTTCGAGCACGCGGGAAACCTGCGCCGGGGATTCGTCGTCCGGGATCACCCCGAGCTGACCGAGCACATCGGAAGCACCCGAGGCACTGGAAGCGGCGCGATTGCCATGTTTCAGGACGGGCACGCCGGCCGCAGCGCACACGATCGCGGCCGTTGTCGAAATGTTAACCGTCCGAAACGAGTCTCCCCGGTCCCGACGATGTCCAACGCGAGGGAGTTTGCATTCAGCGGAACCGCTGCATCAAGAATTGCATCGCGAAATCCGACGAGTTCGCCGACACTGACCTGCTTCGCCTGCAAAGCCACGAGGAATCCGGCGAGTTGCGCGTGACTCGCCCGGCCTTCCATGACTTCGCCCATCGCCCACGCCGCCTGGTCGATCGTCAAATCGGTGCGAGAAAGCAGAGTTTTGAGCACTTCGGGCCACGTTTGTAAAGGCTGCATACATCAAAGATAGCTTTGTCTGCCACACCCTCAGGTGCGCTTCGAACTCACAGAAAGTCAGTAGTATTGACCTCGTGTCCAGTTCAGCACTTTCTCAAGCGCGCGTAGCGCCATCGATCAAACGGCCGAACACCGTTGCCGTCGGAACAATCGTCTGGCTGAGCAGTGAAGTCATGTTCTTCGCTGGTCTCTTCGCGATCTATTTCACGCTCCGGTCAACCTCTGCCGACGTTTGGGCCGAAGAAACCGGCAAACTCAACGTGCTCTTTGCGACGATCAACACGATCATCCTGGTGCTCTCGAGTGTGACCTGTCAGATCGGAACCCACCACGCCGAGAACCTGCGTCCTCGACGCGTCGGCAAGGGCATCATGAACTGGGGAATGGTGGAGTGGTTCTACGTCACGTACATCATGGGCGCCATCTTCATCGTGTTGCAGATCTTCGAATACGCAGTGCTCGTCGCTGAAGGCGTCACGCTCTCCTCGAACGCATACGGTTCTGCCTTCTACATCACCACCGGATTCCACGGACTGCACGTTGCAGGTGGCCTCATCGCCTTCCTCCTCGTCATCGGCCGCTCCTACGCGGTGAAGAACTTCGGACACAAAGAAGCAACCAGCGCGATGGTCGTTTCCTACTACTGGCACTTTGTTGACGTGGTGTGGATCGGCCTGTACCTCGTTATCTACTGGCTCCGATAAGGCGGTTGATCCTTGGCACCTCAGAATTCAGCAGCGGCAATCCGTAAGGTCGGCCGTCGTCACCCGCTCGCGAACGTCGCGTTGCTCATCATCGGCTTGTTCGTCGCCGGTGGAGCCTACGCAGCAGTTGGCGCAGTCGCCAACGCGCAGAGCTCTTCGACCACGACGGTCGAATCCGCGCAGCAGCTCGATGACGGAAAGATCCTGTTCAACGCGAACTGCGCAACCTGCCACGGTCTCAACGCCGAAGGCACGCCAGACGGACCGAGCCTCCTCGGCACGGGCGCTGCGTCCGTCAACTTCCAGGTCATGACCGGCCGCATGCCGATGGCCTTCCAGGGCCCACAGGCCCAGGCTCGCGAGATCATGTTCACGCAGGCACAGTCCGACGCAATGGGTGTGTACATCCAGAATCTCGGTGGCGGCCCGGAGAAGCCAGCAGAGGAATACCTCGACCCCGCTGAGGGCGACCCTGCACTCGGTGGCGAGATCTTCCGCATTAACTGCGCAATGTGCCACAACGTTGCAGGTGCCGGTGGTTCACTCACTGAAGGAAAGTTCGCACCAGAGCTGCACAACATCGACCCGACGCACGTGTACGAGGCGATGCTGATCGGACCTCAGAACATGCCGAAGTTCAGCGATGCGAACATTTCGCCGGAACAGAAGCAGAACGTGATCGCGTACCTGAACTTCATTGATGAAAACCCGAGTGTGGGTGGATTCAACCTCGGCTCTCTCGGCCCGGTCTCTGAAGGTCTCTTCATCTGGATCTTCGGACTCGGCGGCATCGTGGCGATCACGGTGTGGCTGACCGCGAAGCCCGACTAATTTTTCAACACCCCTGAGCACAGAAAGGACGGGCATGGCTGCCGAAGAGCGCACCGACGCTGTCACGCATTCGTCGTCACACGACGAAGCCGCCGTCTCCTTGACCGATCGCGGTGCCGCGATCGTGCAGTCCGACGCACCGGTCAACCCGGGTTTCCCGCCGCACCGCACACGTCAGACCGATCTCGACGAAAAGGCTGACAAGCGCGCCGAGCGCGTTGTGTCGATCTGGTTCGTCCTGTCTGCGATTGGCTCGATCTTCGCGATCGTCGCCTACTTCGTCTGGCCGATCGAACCTGGCAACCTGGCATCGACGCGACTGAACAACCTGACCCTCGGTCTTGGTATTTCACTCGGACTGCTCGGTATCGGTATCGGTGCAGTGCACTGGGCGAAGCAGCTCATGAGCGATAAAGAGCTCGTCGAGTCGCGTCACCTCACCCGCGGGAGCGAAGAAACTCGCGCGAAGGCCGTTGAGGTTTTCCGCCTCGGAAACGAGGAGTCAGGCTTCAGCCGTCGCTCCGTGCTTCGCGGAACGCTGATCGGTGCACTCGCGCTCTTCCCACTGCCTGCGGTCGTCCTGTTCCGCGACCTCGCTCCGGCAGATGTCGATCCGGTCGACCTGCTGAGCGATACCCTCTGGCGCGCGAATGTTCGCCTGTGCCTCGACCCTTCCGGAATTCCGATCAAGGCTGAGGACGTCACGGTCAACGAGGCTTACCACGTAATCCCAGAAGGACTCTACGACGAGAGTCATTTTCTCGATGCCAAGGCGTTGAGTGTTGTCATGCTCGTTCGTCTCCGTGAGGACGAACTGCACGAAATGCCTGAACGTGCCGGCTGGTCGTATAAGGGAATCGTTGCCTACTCGAAGATCTGCACGCACGTCGGCTGCCCGGTTGCTCTCTATGAAGACCACACGCACCACCTGCTGTGCCCGTGCCACCAGTCGACCTTCGACGTCTCGCGTCACTGCGAAGTGATCTTCGGACCGGCGAAGCGCCCGCTCCCACAGCTGCCGATCGGCGTCGACGACGAGGGTTACCTCATTGCGACGAGCGGATTCACCGAGCCAATCGGCCCGAGCTTCTGGGAGCGACTCGGTCGCGTTGACGAAGACCACATTCCACTTTCCAAGGGCAACACTGACGGAGGCCGCGCATGAGCACTGCAACTGCAGCACGGCCGAGCAAACCGGCAGGGTTCACCGGAAAAGCGGCAAACTATATTGATGAGCGCACCAGCATTTCGGGTGCGGTCTCGTTTCTCGGTCGAAAGATCTTCCCCGACCACTGGTCGTTCATGCTCGGTGAAGTCGCGCTCTATAGCTTTATCGCGATTCTTCTCTCCGGTACCTTCCTGACGTTCTTCTTCGAACCGTCGATGGTGGAAGTTTCTTACGAGGGCTCGTACGCCCCGCTGAAGGGCATTCACATGTCGGCGGCCTATGCCTCGAGCCTCGACATCTCCTTCGATATCCGCGGTGGACTCCTGATGCGTCAGATCCACCACTGGGCAGCCTTGCTGTTCGTCGCAGCGATCGGTCTGCATATGCTCCGCGTGTTCTTCACCGGCGCATTCCGCAAGCCACGTGAGATCAACTGGGTCATCGGTTTTGTTCTCTTCATCCTCGCTATGGCTGAAGGCTTCACCGGCTACTCACTGCCCGACGACCTGCTCTCCGGAAACGGTCTCGCGATCATCAACGGCATGGTCAAGGGCATCCCTGTTATCGGCACCTGGATCGGCTTCCTGCTCTTCGGAGGAGCTTTCCCCGGCCTCGAGATCGTGCCGCGACTCTTCGTCCTGCACATCATGCTGCTGCCTGCGATCCTGATCGCGATGCTCGGCTTGCACCTCGTCTTGCTGCTCATCAACAAGCACACGCAGTTCGCTGGCCCGGGCCGCACCAACGACAACGTCGTCGGCGCACCGATCATGCCGGTGTTCGCAGCGAAGGCTGGTGGATTCTTCTTCCTCGTCTTCGGCGTGATCGCGTTGATCGCCTCGACCTTCACCGTGAACCCGATCTGGAACTACGGTCCGTACGACCCATCCCCTGTTTCGGCAGGTACACAACCCGACTGGTATATCGGCTTCGCCGACGGTGCCTTGCGATTGATACCTCCGCATCTCGAAACCGAGCTCTGGGGCATGACGTTCACCTGGTACATCATCATTCCGATGGCGATCCTCCTGGTGTTCATCCTGCTGGTGGCGATCTATCCGTTCATCGAAGCGTGGGTCACGGGCGACAAGCGCGAGCACCACATCCTCGACCGTCCGCGAAACGCTCCAACGCGTACCGCAATCGGTGCTGCCGGTGTGACGTTCTACGCAGTCATGTGGGCTGCTGCGAGCTCCGACCTCATCGCGACGCACTTCGAGCTGAGCCTGAACCAGGTCACGCACGCTTTGCAGGCGATGTGGGTCTTCGGCCCGATCGTTGCGTACATCCTGACCAAGCGCATCGCAATCGGCCTGCAGAAGAAGGATCGTGAGATCCTGCTGCACGGCTTCGAGTCCGGTCGAATCGTTCGGAAGCCAGGTGGCGAGTTCATCGAGGTCCACCAGCCTCTCGACGAGTATGAAGCCTTCCGCATCGCGAGCTTCGAGTCGTACGAACCCGTCAAGGTTCGTCCGAACGCGCAAGGCAAGATCACGGCGGGAACCCGCCTGCGCGCGGCAGTTACTCGTTGGTTCTTCGATGACCGGATCGCCCCGGTCACCAACAAGGAGATCGAAGCTGCAAAGCACGACGAGCACTAAATCGCTCTGACAAGAAGGCCCGGTGAATTTTTCACCGGGCCTTCTTCTTCGCTCGCCAACGCGTTACCTGAACTCGCTACGATCATCGGATGCCCCGAAACTTCCGACGGTTCCCGCAAGATCGTCAGCCTACTGATGCAGGGGCATCCGGCCCCGGCTCCCCCGCAACCCTGCAAAGAAGAATCGGGACCTTCGACGCGACGCTCATCGGACTCGGCTCAATGCTCGGTGCCGGCGTGTTCGCAGCCTTCACGCCTGCAGCTCAGGCTGCCGGCGACGGAATTCTGATCGCCCTATTGATCGCGGCGTGCGTCGCCCTCTGCAACGCGACGTCTACAGCGCAACTCGCCGCGCAGTACCCCTCCTCCGGTGGCACCTATCTCTATGGACGTCAACAACTCGGTCCATGGTGGGGCTACATAGCCGGCTGGGGTTTCGTCGTCGGCAAGACCGCAAGTGCGAGCGCGATCGCGCTGACGTTCGCCTGGGCCGTCGCTCCAGACGGTTGGGAACGACCTGTCGCAATCATCACCGTCATCACGCTCGCGTTCGCCAACTGGCGTGGAATCACACGAACAGCGCAATTGACGCGAATCCTGGTGGTACTCGTCGTCCTCTCACTCATGCTGAGCGTCCTCGCCAGTTGGGGCGGGACGCCGTTTGAACCGTTCGCCAGGCTGGCGCAATTCGATCCCCTCGCCAAAGGCTGGTACGGGATCCTGCAAGCATCCGGTCTGCTGTTCTTCGCGTTTGCCGGGTACGCACGAATCGCGACCCTCGGCGAAGAAGTCAAAAACCCGGAGCGGACGATTCCACGTGCGATCCTCGGCGCGCTCTCCCTTGCACTTCTGCTGGCTGCAGTCGTCGCCTTCACCCTGCTGACTACCCTCGGCTCGCTGGGTATCGCGCAGTGCCCTGCACCGCTCGTTACCGCAATCCAATTTGGCGAAGCTCCGGACTGGATGACCATGGTGCCTCGGATCGGCGCCGCAGTCGCTTCACTTGGAGCATTACTCGGTCTACTCGCTGGAATATCCCGAACAACACTCGCGATGGCACGCGAGCGCGACCTCCCGGCTCCCCTCGCGCGCATTCAAGCCAGTACGTCAACGCCATCCCTCGCCCTCCTCGTGATCACCGTCATCACCTGCGGTGTGCTCACCGTCGGTGACTTCACAGATGCGATCGGTTTCTCCTCGTTCGGAGTCCTGATCTACTACGCGATCACGAACGTCGCGGCCTTTACGCAGTCCGGAAGTGCACGTCGTTACCCGAGAATTGTCCAAGCAGCGGGACTGCTCTGCTGTCTCGCACTCATCGCGACGCTACCGCCCTCCTCGATCCTGCTCGGCTTCGGCGTATTTGCCGTAGGGATCGCGCTGCGCGTACTCCGGCTCGGTCTGCGTCGGCGCAGCGTGCGACGGTCCGGGTCAGGGCCCTCGTAGTTCACGTCAACTGAAGGAACTGCCATAAAACACGAAGAACGGCCCCAGGGGTTTCCCTGGGGCCGTTCTGCGTGCGGACGTTAGCGTCCGAAGTTTCCGCGGTAGTACTCGTACGTCCAACCAACGAGAGCGATCAACGTCACCGCAATACCAATTGGAGCGATGAAGATCGAAATCGCCAGTCCCATGACCAGAAGACTTGCTCCAGCCGCGAGAACGATTGGCCACCAGCTCCACGGGCTGAAGTGCCCGATCTCTGGGTCGGCGTCGTCGATGTCGGCGTCCATGTCCTCAGGAAGCACACCTTCCATCTCTTTGGTGACCGACTGCAGGTAGATACCAATGAAGACGCTCAGAATTCCCGAGAGACCGATCGCGAGCGAACCGACCCATTCGACCTCACCGTACTCAATGAGGTTCCAGATCGTGTACGCGGCCGCTGCGAGAACACAGAAGATCGCGAGGATCCAGAAAATCGCAATATTGGACTTCATGTCACTTCACCTTGCCTTCTGCGATGTCGAGCACGGGGCTGTCCGGCGCGTCCTTGAACGGACCGATTCCAGTCGGAATGCCGACCTCAGGGTGGTGCAGGTCGAACGCTGGCGACTCGCTCCGGATTCGAGGGATCGAAACGAAGTTGTGGCGCGGTGGCGGGCAGCTTGTCGCCCACTCGAGCGAACGGCCAGTGCCCCATGGGTCGTCGACCTCGACCTTTGGCGCAGTACGTGCCGTGATGTAGACGTTCCAGAGGAACGGCACCATCGAGAAGGCGAGTACGAACGCTCCGATCGTCGACAACTGGTTCATCCAGGTCACGCCATCTGATGGCACGTAGGTGTAGTACCGACGCGGCATACCGACGACACCGATCCAGTGCTGAACGAGGAAGGTGAGGTGGAACCCGATGAACAGGAACCAGAAGTGCACGTGACCGAGACGGTCGTTGAGCATCTTGCCGGTCCACTTCGGCCACCAGAAGTAGAAGCCTGCGAACATCGCGAAGACCACGGTTCCGAACACGACGTAGTGGAAGTGCGCAACCACGAAGTACGTGTCAGAGATGTGGAAGTCGAGCGGAGGCGATGCCAGGATCACACCGGTCAGACCACCGAAGACGAAGGTGATCAAGAACCCGAGCGACCAGAGCATGGGCGATTCCCAGGTAATTGATCCTCGCCACATCGTTCCGATCCAGTTGAAGATCTTCACGCCCGTCGGCACCGCGATGAGCATCGTCATCAACGCGAACCATGGAAGGAGCACCGTGCCCGTGACGTACATGTGGTGCGCCCACACCGTCACCGACAATGCGGCAATCGCAATGGTCGCGCCGACCAGAGTCTTGTAGCCGAAGATCGGCTTTCGGCTGAAGACCGGGAGGATCTCAGAGATGATTCCGAAGAACGGCAACGCAATGATGTAGACCTCGGGGTGACCGAAGAACCAGAACAGGTGTTGCCAGAGAATCACTCCGCCATTGGCAGGATCGAAGATGTGCGCGTCATAGAGACGGTCCGCCGCGAGGCCGAAGAGCGCAGCTGCAAGCACCGGGAACGCCATGAGCACCAGGATCGAGGTGACCAGAATGTTCCAGGAGAAGATCGACATGCGCCACATCGTCATACCTGGAGCGCGCATGGTGATGATCGTCGTAATGAAGTTCACCGCACCGAGGATCGTTCCGAACCCGGAGATTCCGAGGCCGAGGACCCAGAGGTTGCCCCCCACCCCGGGTGAGAACGCCGTATCCGACAGCGGCGCGTACGCGAACCATCCGAACGAGGCAGCACCCTGTGGGGTCAGGAATCCGGCGACAGCGATCAGCGAACCGAAGGAGTACAGCCAGTAGGCGAACGCGTTCAACCGCGGGAACGCGACGTCCGGAGCACCGATGTGCAGCGGCAGCAGTGCGTTCGCGAATCCAGCGAACAATGGGGTCGCGAACATGAGCAGCATGATCGTGCCGTGCATGGTGAAGAGCTGGTTGTACTGCTCTTTCGTCGGAATCAGTTCGAGACCCGGGGCGAACAACTGTGCGCGAATGAGCAGGGCCATCACTCCACCGAGGCAGAAGTAGATGAACGAGCTGATCAGATACATGTATCCGATCGTTTTGTGGTCAGTCGAGGTGATCCAGCTGACGAGGACGTTGCCCTTTTTCGACATCATTCTCCGCTTTCTTCAGTGATCGGCGCTGGGGTCGGGTCCGTCTTCGGAACCGGGTTGTACTGCTCGCCGATGTCGCCGACATTGCCGTCGTCTTCGAGCGAGAGCAAGTACGCGTCGTACTCCTCAGGGGAAACCACTTCTACTTCGAACAGCATCATCGAGTGGTACTCACCGCAGTACTCAGCGCACTTTCCGGTGAAGGTTCCTTCGATGTCGCCCGTTTCGAAGTACATGACGTTGTGCACGCCAGGAAGCATGTCCTTCTTATAGAGGAACTCGACGATCCAGAATGAGTGCGCAACGTCGCGCGACTCGAGGTTGATCTGGATGGATGAGTTCGAAGGCAGGTACAGCTTCGGAATCTGCTCGGAGTCGTACTCACCATTGGTTTCCGTGTTGATTCCCTGAGCCTGGATGCTCTGGAAGTACACGGGCTCCTGGCCGTCGCGCTCGTAGACGAAGTCCCACGCCCAGCGCTTGCCGTAGACAGTGATTTCTGCGTCGGGGTTCTCGATCGGAGCTTCGATCGCAGCCTGGTCACGCGCGGTGAAGGCGAAGAAGCCGAACACGAGAATCAGCGGCACGATCGTGAAGAAGATCTCGATCGGGAGGTTGTAGCGGAGCTGCGTTGGGAACCCGGTCTGGCCCTTCCGACGACGGTAGGCGATGCCTGCCCAGATCATCAGAGACCAGGTAATGAGTCCAACAATGAGAAGCACGATCCACGAAGTCACCCACAAGCCCATGATGCGATCAACATGGTTCGTGAGGCCGGGCTCGCTGGGCATCCAGCCCTGAAGTTGCTGCTGACTACAGCCAGCGAGCGTCAGAGCGAGAACTCCGATGAGGGGGATCGCTATCCAACGGGATCGTCGAGTGCGCAAGGGTCATTCCTTTGAATTCGGACTGAAGGTGCAGCCTCAATCCTACATCGCTGTGGGCGAACTGAGTGCCGCATCGCCGTTGCCTATTCCGCTCGGCAGACGATATGCAAAGAGGCCGACTCCCCCGGCTTTCCGGGGCAATCGGCCTCTCCCATGTCGAATTCAGCGGGAATCCCCGTGAAAGTCGACATCAAATCGTTTAACTAAAGCTGTCACCGCATGCGCAGGAACCGCCAGCATTCGGGTTGTCGAGCGTGAAGCCCTGCGACTGGATGGTGTCCTGGAAGTCGACGGTCGCGCCGTCGAGATACGGAATGCTCATCTTGTCGATAATGACCTCGACGCCGCCGAAGTCGCGCGTGGCGTCTCCGTCGAGAACTCGCTCGTCGAAGTACAGCTGATAGATGAGGCCCGAGCATCCGCCCGGCTGCACTGCGACTCGGAGGCGCAGGTCGTCTCGCCCCTCCTGATCGAGCAGGCGACGAACCTTGTCGGCCGCAGCATCGGTCAACAGCACTCCGTGCTCAGCAGTGGCAACACTGGTGTTCGTGGTCTCGGCGATACCGGGAGCCGTCGTTGTGTCTGTCATAGCTTCTTCTCTCTCCTCGCTCTTTAGGGAAACAGCGATCGTTCCCAGCGTATTCCCTGATCGTTCGGGCGTCGACTATTCGGCCGACTCGCGCTCATTGAGCCGAGCGAGCAGAAGCGCCTCACTGAGAATCGCTTTCTCGAAAACACCAAGGTGCTGGGATTCATTCGGGCTGTGGGCCATCGTTCCGGGGTCTTCAACTCCGGTCACGAGAATCTGCGCCTTCGGGAACTTTTCAACCAGTTCCGAGATGAACGGAATCGATCCGCCGATCCCGGCCTCGACTGCTTCGTTCCCCCACGCGTCCGTCATTGCGCGTTTTGCTTCGTCAACCGCCCACGCACTCGTGTCAACCAGGAAGGGGTCGCCCTGGTCGACATCCGTAATGCTCAGGTGCGAACCGAACGCCGCGTTGGCATGAAGGTGCTGCTCAATTGCCGCGAACGCTGCTGCCGAAGACTGTCCGGGTGCGATTCTCGTGCTGATCCGCACGGAGACCTCAGGCAGGATCGTGTTCGAGGCTTTCGCCACACTCGGCGCGTCGATTCCTGTCACGGTGATTGCGGGACGGAACCACAAACGCTCGAGCACGGGGCCCTCACCAACGAGCGACACGCCCTCCAGCAGACCGGCCTCTTCCCGGAGCGCCGTTTCATCGCCCTCAGGGGTGCGCGCATCATGCGTCGTCAAGCCGGGCACCGCAGCACTGCCGTCTTCGTTCCACAGCGTCGAGAGCAACTTGACGGTTGCGAGCATCGCGTCCGGAACCGCGCCACCGTACATCCCTGAGTGGCTTGCGTGTTCAAGCGTGCGCACCGTGAGTTTGAACGTGACGTTACCCCGGAGGGCAACGGTCAACGAGGGGATCTCCGTGCTCCAGTTGTCACTGTCGGCAACGACGATGACGTCGGCCTCGAGCTCAGCGGCGTGCCGTTCGAGGAAGTTCGAGAACGAGCGGGAGCCGAACTCTTCTTCTCCCTCGATGAAGAGCGCGATACCCAGATCTGGGTCGGCATCGACTGCGAGCAGCGCTCGGATCGCGGCGATGTGCGTCATGACGCCGGCTTTGTCATCCGAGGCGCCTCGGCCGTACAGCCGCCCGTCGCGCAGCGTCGGTTCGAACGGAGGTGAATTCCAGAGGGCCTCGTCGCCCCACGGCTGCACATCGTGGTGCGCGTAGAGCAGTACGGTTGGCTTCCCGTTCCGTGCTGGACGCTTTGCGAGGATCGCCGGGGCACCGGTCGTCTCGTCATCGATGGCGACGCGCTCGACACGCACGTTCTCGAAAATACCCAAGGACCGGACGTGCTCAGCGACCGCCGCAGCGCTTGCCTCGACGTGCTTCGGGTCGAAGGCCGGCCAAGAAACACTGGGAATCTTCACGAGTTCCGAAAGCTCTGCCACCGATTGTGCGAAGCGATCGGCAACGGCGGCTCGGAGGGTTTGCGTGAGGGTGTCGTCTGCGTTGGTCATGCTGCGAGTCTAAGGTTTCTCGCGCGACACAGAATCGTACGAGCCGGTATCCTGGAGTCATACTTCGAAAGGCAAGGACACTCGTGCCCCTCTTCAACCGCTCAAAGCAAGCCACCGACACGCAGGCGACGACGCCTGAAGTGCAGGTCGTCGGCAAGAAGTCGACGCCAACGCCAAAGCGCAGCGAACAGGTTGCGAAACTTCGCCAGCCCCTGGTTCCCGCTGACCGCAAGCAAGCCCAGAAGGACGCTCGCTCGCAGATGTCGCAGCTTCGCGCTGAACAGCGCGCCGGCATGGAAGCAGGCGTCGAGAAGTACCTCCCGATGCGTGATCGCGGTCCCGTTCGCAAATACGTCCGTGACTACGTTGATGCTCGAATCTCTCCCGGTGAGATCATGATTCCGGTCATGGTCGTCGTCATCCTGATCCAGATGCTGAACTCCCCCGCCGCCAACGTCGCAGCGACCGGACTCCTCTTCGGATTCCTCGGGCTCACGATCATCGACAGTTTCTACATGCGTGTCGTGTTGAAGCGTCGTATCAACGCTCGCTTCGGCGAAGGAAAGACGAAGGGCGTCCAGCTCTACGCAACGATGCGGTCCGCACAGATGCGTTTCATGCGGATCCCGAAGCCGACGAACAAGCGGTTCCAGTTCCCCGAATAACCGAAGTTCTTCATCGAAGCGCCCTCTCTGACGAACGAGAGGGCGCTTCGACGTAGAAAAGCTAGTTCGCAGCTCGCTTGCGTGCTCGGAGCACCGATGCGACGCGCGCGTTCACCGTTCGTGCCCATTGCGGGCCCTCGTACACGAATGCGGTGTAACCCTGCACGAGGTCAGCGCCCTCGTCGAGCCGCACGAGAACGTCATCGCCAGTCGCGACCCCGCCGACAGCGATCACGGCGAATTCACTCGGTACGACTTTTCGCACGTGCTGCAAGATCGCGAGCGAGCGAGCACGCAGCGGTTCGCCCGAAAGCCCTCCGGCGCCCGCAGCCGCGATCTCTTCCGGAAGGCTCCGAAGCCCGTCTCGTGCAATCGTTGTATTCGTCGCGATGATGCCGGAAAGCCCGGAATCCACTGCGAGACCAGCGATCGCCTCGATGTGTTCGAGCTCGAGATCGGGCGCGATCTTGACGAGCACGGGAGTGTTTCCAGCGCGTTCCTGCACCGCCTGGAGCAATGGCGCAAGGCTTTCGAGTTCTTGCAGGCCACGCAGACCCGGGGTGTTCGGGCTCGAGACGTTGATCGCGAGGTAATCGGCAAGCGGAGCGAGGAGCGTCGCGCTCTCCACGTAGTCGCTCACCGCGTCATCGACTTCAACGACCCTGCTCTTCCCGATGTTGACCCCGATCACCGGGCGTGAGCGCTGGCGGCGAAGCATCTGGAGTTGGCGGGCTGCCGCTTCGGCGCCTGCGTTGTTGAAGCCCATCCGGTTGATCAGCGCACGGTCTTCGACGAGACGGAAAAGACGTGGTCGATCATTGCCCGGTTGCGGGCGAGCAGTCACCGTTCCGATTTCGACGTGACCGAAGCCGAGCGCACCGAGTCCTGTGACGTGTGCAGCGTTCTTATCGAATCCCGCGGCCAGGCCGAACGGTGTCGGGAACTCGCGACCGAGCGCACGAGTCTTCAGGATCGGATCGGTCCGGACACCCGGGCGAACACGACCGATCGCATCGACGGCCACCATCGCGAGTGCGTGCGCTGATTCAGGATCGAGTCGACGGAGCACGTTCGAAAACAGTGCTTCGTAAGCGCGGCTCATTCGCCACTCCGATCGTGACGGCTGGAAGCGTTCGCCCGTGCGTTCTCGCGAAGCACTCGAATCGAAGCTTCGAAGTCTTCGAGCGACTCGAACGCTTGATAGACGCTCGCAAATCGCAGGTACGCGACTTCGTCGAGCTCCTGAAGCGGGGGCAGCACTGCGAGCCCGATGTCATTCGCATCGATCTGACTCTGCCCGGACTGACGCACGGTCTCTTCGACCTGTTGTGCAACGAGCGCGAGATCGGCGTCGGTCACAGGCCTGCCTTGACAGGCTTTTCGCACACCGGCGATGACTTTCTCACGACTGAACGGTTCGAGCACTCCGTTGCGTTTCACGACGGCGAGACTCGCTGTTTCCGTCGTCGTGAAACGACGACCACATTCTGGACACTGTCGACGACGTCGGATCGAGAGTCCGTCATCGCTCGTTCGCGAATCGACGACTCGCGAGTCAGGATGGCGACAGAAGGGGCAAAACACTAGTTCTCATCCTTTGTGAAACGCGCATCGACGGCGTCGCCGTGCGCTGGAAGGTTTTCTGCGTTCGACAGCGTGCGAATGGTCGCTTGCACCTCGCGGAGCGCCGCGTTCGAGTAACGAACCACCTGCTGCGGACGGAGGAATGTGGCCGCCGAGAGTCCTGAGCCGAAACGCGCAACGCCACCGGTTGGGAGCACGTGGTTGGATCCCGCGGCATAGTCACCGAGACTCACAGGAGAATTCTCGCCGAGGAAGATCGCACCCGCGCTCGTAATGCGCCGCAGGATCGCCTCGGGGTCCTGCGTAATGATCTCGAGGTGTTCGGGTGCGTACCGATTGCTGATGACCGCCGCATCTTCAAGTGAATCGACGAGCACGAGCGCCGACTGCTCACCAGCGAGCGAAATTCCGACTCGCTCTGCATGGTGTGTTCTCGCGGAGAGCTCTTCGAGTTCGCGCGCAACGGATTCGATGAGCGCTCCGCTATCGGTGACGAGGATCGCGCTCGCGAGCTCGTCGTGCTCTGCTTGACTGACGAGGTCTGCTGCCACGGTGGTGGGGTTGGCCGATGCATCGGCGATGATCAGGATTTCTGTCGGACCAGCCTCGGCGTCGATTCCCACTTTTCCGGCCACTGCACGCTTTGCAGCAGCAACGAAAACGTTGCCGGGACCGGTGACTGCATCAACGGGTGCGACAAGACCTGGAACACCGTACGCGAGCGCGCCGATCGCCCCTGCTCCCCCAGCGACGAGCACTTCGGTGACTCCGAGCAGCGCACATGCCGCGAGCACCGTACTGTTGGGACGGCCATGCTCGTGTGATTGCGCAGGCGTCGCGACGACGATGCTCTGGACTCCGGCTGCTTGTGCCGCGACGACGTTCATGACCACGCTCGATGGATACACGGCCTTGCCGCCGGGAACGTACAGGCCGACTCGCTCTACTGGCTGCCAGCGCTGCTCGACCGTCGCGCCTGGGGCGATCTCTGTCGTGATCGGCGGAGGGACTGCGGCAGCACTCGCCGTGCGCACACGAGCAATCGCGACTTCGAGCGCGGCGCGGACCTCGGGTGCGAGCGCAGCGAGGGCGGCGGAGAGTTCTTCCGCGCTCACTCGCAGCGAGGGCGGGCGGATTCCGTCGAACTGTTCGGCCTGCGAATACAGCGCATCTCCACCGTGCTCGCGGACCGCCGAAATGAGGGCGGTGGCGGCGTCGAGTGCGTCCGCGACTTCAACGGATGCTCGAGGAAGGGTAAAGCCCTGGATGTCCTGCGCACGCAGGTCAATTCGCTGGATCATGATGTTCCAATCGTACGCTGTGGGTGGCTCCGCGAGGTTCGCGCTACCCGAGCGCCGAGTGCCCGAGCGTGCTCTTCAATTCACCGAAGAACGCCGAGGAAACACTCACCGTCTGAGGAACCCGGAATACTCGGACGCTGCCTGGCCGTTGCAAGCGAATGCGCACCTCGGTCGTGCCGCTGTGCCGCTCCAGAAGACCAGCGAGCAATTGCACTCGCTCCACGGTCGCCGCTCGCTCGTGCAGGGTGATCTCAAGTGGCTTCGATTCGTCGATCGGTGCAATGTCAGGCAGGTCGATCGAGTTCGCGTGCAGGTTCATGCCGTCGTCGCGCATGCTGACACGGCCGCGGACCGACACGATTGCGTCGTTCGTGACGAGCGCACCGAACTCGGTATACGAGCGCCCGAGCAGCATGACCGTGATCTCACCACCGAAGTCTTCGACAGTGAACAGGCCGTACGGGTTTCCACTGTTTCTGGCGACTCGATGCTGCACGCTCGTCACGAGTCCGGCAATCGTGACGGTCTCGCCGTCCTTCATGTCCTCGTTGCCGAGCAGATCCGCGATCGAAGTGCTCGCATATCGTGCGAGTCCGGACTCGAGCCCGGCGAGCGGGTGGTCCGAGACATAGAGGCCGAGCATCTCTCGTTCGAACGCCAGCTTGTCGCGTTTGTTCCACTCCGGGCGCACGGGAACCTGGTCGGCATCGTCTTCGTCAGCGAAAAGGTCACCGAACAAGTCGACCTGCCCGTGGGCCTCATTGCGCTTGATCGACACCGCGGCATCGATCGCGTCTTCGTGGATTTCGAGCATCGCTCGGCGAGTTGCGCCCATCGAATCGAAGGCGCCGGCCTTGATGAGCGATTCGATCGTCCGCTTGTTCGTTGCTGCGATCGGAACCTGCTTGAGGTAGTCGTGGAACGAGGAGAAGGCCCCGGTCTTCTCGCGAGTCTTCACGATGTGATCGACGACATTCATTCCGACGTTACGAACGGCCCCCATGCCGAATCGGATGTCGTCACCGACTGCCGCGAAGAAGCCGATCGACTCGTTGACATCGGGTGGGAGCACCACGATCCCCATGCGCCGGCACTCGGCGAGGTAGATCGCCATCTTGTCCTTCGAGTCGCCGACGCTCGTGAGCAGCGCCGCCATGTACTCCGCGGGGTAATGCGCCTTCAAGTAGGCGGTCCAGTACGAGATCACACCGTAGGCAGCAGAGTGCGCCTTGTTGAACGCGTAATCCGAGAACGGCAGCAGGATGTCCCACAGGGTTTTCACCGCGGCGTCAGAGAACCCGTTCTTGTGCATTCCGGCTTCGAAGCCCGCGAACTGCTTGTCGAGCTCGGATTTCTTCTTCTTGCCCATGGCACGCCGCAGAATGTCTGCTTCGCCGAGCGAGAACCCCGCAACCTTCTGCGCGATCGCCATGACCTGCTCTTGGTAGATGATCAGGCCGTAGGAGGTCGACAGAATCTCGTCGAGCACTTCAGCGAGCTCTGGATGAATCGGCGTGATCGGCTGCTGATTGTTCTTCCGCAGTGCGTAGTTGATATGCGAGTTCGCACCCATGGGGCCCGGACGGTACAGCGCGATCAACGCGGAGATGTCTTCGAAGTTGTCGGGCTTCATGAGCCGGAGCAGGCTGCGCATCGGCCCGCCGTCGAGCTGGAACACGCCGAGGGAATCGCCTCGTGAGAGCAACTGGTATGCCTGCTCATCGTCGTACGCGAGCTCTTCGAGCACTGGACGAACACCACGGTTGGACTCGATATTGTCGAGCGCATCATCGATGATCGTGAGGTTTCGAAGCCCGAGGAAGTCCATCTTGATCAGACCGAGCGACTCACACGCCGGGTAATCGAACTGCGTGACGATCTGGCCGTCTTGCTCGCGCTTCATGATCGGGATGATGTCGATGAGCGGTTCGCTCGACATGATCACACCGGCAGCGTGCACGCCCCACTGCCGCTTCAGGTTCTCGAGTCCCTCCGCGGTCTCGAACACCGTTCGAGCCTCGGGGTCGGTCTCGATGACGGCGCGGATGTCACCGGCCTCTTTATACCGAGGGTGGTCCTTATCGAAAATGCCGCTGAGGGGGATGTCCTTACCCATGACAGGTGGCGGCATCGCCTTGGTGAGCTTCTCGCCCATTCCGTACGCGAAACCGAGCACTCGGCTCGAGTCCTTCAAGGCTTGCTTTGCCTTGATCGTTCCGTAGGTGACGATCTGCGCGACTCGCTCGTCGCCGTACTTTTCTGTGACGTAGCGAATGACCTCGCCGCGGCGACGCTCGTCGAAGTCGACGTCGAAGTCGGGCATCGAAACACGGTCAGGGTTCAAGAACCGCTCGAAGATCAGCCCGTGCTGCAGCGGGTCGAGGTCGGTGATTCGCATCGCGTAGGCCGCCATCGAACCCGCACCGGAACCACGACCGGGACCGACGCGAATGCCGTTGTCCTTGGCCCAGGTGATGAAGTCGGCGACGACGAGGAAGTAGCCGGGGAATCCCATCGACAAGATCACACCGGTTTCGAAGTCCGCCTGAGCCTGCACCGCATCTGGAATGCCGCCCGGGTACCGGATCTCGAGGCCCGCCTGGACCTCCTTTTTGAACCAGCTCGACTCGGTCTCGCCCTCCGGGACCGGGAAGCGGGGCATGTAGTTGGCGGCGGTGTCGAACTGCACATCGCAGCGCTCCGCAATGAGGAGGGTGGAATCGCAGGCTTCCGGGTGATCCCGGAAGACATGGCGCATTTCTGCCGCGGTCTTGAGATAGAACTCGTCGGCATCGAACTTGAAACGCTTCGGGTCGTTCAGCGTCGACCCGGACTGCACGCACAACAGTGCGGCGTGGCTCTTCGCGTCATGCGAGTGCGTGTAGTGCAGATCGTTCGTCGCGACCAGAGGAATTCCGAGTTCCTTTGAGATCTTGATGAGGTCGCCCATGACGCGACGCTCGATTCCGAGGCCGTGGTCCATGAGCTCGACGAAGTAGTTCTCTTTTCCGAACAGGTCACGGAATTCCGCAGCGGCCGCTCGAGCTTTGTCGTACTGGCCGAGTCGCAACCGCGTCTGCACTTCTCCCGAGGGGCAGCCGGTCGTTGCAATGACACCCTTCGAGTACTTCGCGAGAATCTCACGGTCCATGCGTGGCTTGAAGTAATAGCCCTCGGTCGAGGCGAGTGAGGACAGACGGAACAGATTGTGCATGCCCTCGGTCGTTTCCGAGAGCAATGTCATGTGCGTATAGGCGCCGGATCCGGAGACGTCATCGTCGCCACCGTCGCTCCACTTCACTCGAGTGCGATCACTGCGGTGAGTGCCAGGGGTCACGTAAGCCTCGACGCCGATGATCGGCTTGATTCCCGCGCTCGTCGCGGTGCGCCAGAAATCGAAGGCACCGAACATATTGCCGTGGTCAGTGACAGCGATTGCGGGCATCTCCTGCGCGACAGCCGCTTCGATCAGCGGCCCGACTCGTGCTGCTCCGTCGAGCATTGAGTACTCAGAGTGGACGTGCAAATGCGCGAATGAATCAGCCAATCAGTGCTCCCGGGGTCACCGACTATTCTACGGCGAACCAGAGACGTGCGTTCCTTCGGTGAGGATCTTCAGTGCGTTGTTCAGGTCGTCCGGGTACTCCGAAGCGAACTCCACATAGGCACCAGTCGCGGGGTGCGCGAAGCCGAGTCGCATGGCGTGCAGCCACTGCCGAGAAAGCCCGAGACGCTCGGCGAGCACCGGATCCGCGCCATACATCGTGTCGCCAAGACATGGGTGTCGCTGGGCCGACATGTGCACTCGAATCTGGTGCGTGCGACCTGTTTCGAGTTCGATCTCGAGCAGGCTCGCGGAGCGAAACGCTTCGATTGCCTCGTAATGCGTGACGGCGTGTTTGCCGTTCGCGGTGACCGCGAATCGCCATTCGTGCCCAGGGTGACGGCCGATCGGTGCGTCGATCGTTCCTCGCAGCGGATCTGGATGCCCCTGCACCGCCGCGTGATAGATCTTCGTGACCTCGCGGTCGTGAAACGCCGCCTTCAGCGACTGGTAGGCGCGGTCGCTCTTCGCCACCACCATGAGGCCGCTGGTCCCGGCGTCGAGACGGTGCACAATGCCATTGCGCTCAGCAGGACCCATCGTGGACACCTGGTAGCCGGCGCCCGCGAGAGCGCCGAGCACCGTCGGCCCCGTCCAACCCAGACTCGGGTGGGCCGCGACGCCAATGGGCTTGTCGATGACGATGATGTCGTCATCGTCGTGCACGATCTTCATCGATGGCAACTCGACGGGTTCGACGACCGGCTCGCGAGGGGGTGACCAGGAGAACTCAAGCCATGCGCCGGAACGGAGTCGATCGGACTTTGCGAGCTGGGTTCCGTCCTGAAGCAGACCACCCGCGACAATCGCGTCCTGCACCGCGGTCCGAGAGAGACCGAGCATGCGAGAAAGACCAGCGTCGGCTCGTTGGCCGTCAAGCCCGTCCGGGACTGGAAGCGCGCGATGTTCCATTACGTGGCGCTCCGCGGTGTACCCGGCTCGTCATCGCCATGCTCAGCGACAGAGCCTGCTTCAGCGACGTCCTGAGCAGGCTCAGCGTGCGATCCTGCATTTGCGTCGCTCTCGGTGTCGACCGATCCAGGAGCGTCCGTCTGCTCATCGTCTTCGTCGGTGTTTCGAGTACCGTCGAGCCCGATTCCACGGAAAACGAGCAGCACGATGATGCCCATCGCAACACAGATCGCGCTGTCTGCAATGTTGAAAATCGCCGGGAATCCACCAACGTGGATGAAGTCGATCACGTGCCCTTCGAACGCACCCGGCTCACGGAAGATGCGGTCGTACAGGTTGCCGAGAACGCCACCGAGCAGCAGACCGAAACCGAGCGCCCACGCCCAATAGTGAATCTTGTGCGCTTGGCTCACGATGACGACCACGACAATGAGCGCGAGAATCGTGAGGATCCAGGTCAGCCCGCTCGCAATCGAGAAGGCAGCGCCGGGATTGCGCACGAACGTGAACTGCAGCACCTCGCCAAGGATCGGTACGGACTGCCCAGGTGGGAGGTTCGCGATGACCCACTCTTTCGAGAGGAAATCCGCGGTCCAAAACACCGCAGCGGTAAGAAAAAGCGCTCCGAGCGCGCGTGGGGAACACGCGGCGCGGAGCGCTTCTCTGGTGCAGTCACCTAGTTCTGGTTGCTCGAGCCGCCAAAGGCAAGCGACGAGGAACGGTCGAGGTCACGCAACTGGCTTTCGATGTAGCCACGGAGCTTGAGACGGTAATCGCGCTCGAAGGTCTTGAGTTCGTCGATACGCGCCTCAAGTTCTGCCTTCTGCTTTTCGAAGTTCTCGAGCTGTTCTTTGTGACGCGCCTCGGCGGTCACGGTGATCTCGTGAGCCTTCGACTCTGCCTCGTTGATGAGCTCATCGCGACGGTCAACGCCCTCTTGGACGTGCTCGTCGTGCAGACGACGGGCGAGCGCGAGCAGGCTGCTCGCACCGGCGTCGTCCTGGTTTGCTTCTGGAGCAGCAGGAGCGGCCTGTGCTGCCGCTTCTTCAGCAGCTGGCGCCTCGTCAACGACGACCGTGTCGACCGCGACGGTCGCAGGAGCCGACGATGCAGCATTGCTCTCGAGCTCGGCGATCTTCGCCTTGAGCTCCGCGTTCTCGGCTGCGAGTGCGTCGCGCTCGCCGATGAGCGGGTGCACAAGGTCGGTCAGGATCTCGTCGAGGTAGTCCTCGACTTCGCTCTGGAGGTACCCCTCGCTGAAACGCGCGGGAGAGAACGTCTTGCTGACGATGTCTTCTGGCGTGATCTTTGTCTTCGAGCCATCTGGAGTGAGATCCATAGCTTGCCTTTCGTTCAAAACCTTGACCGCGTTCACCGCGGAGGAGCGAATCTCGCGTGCGGTACTCAATGATCGTAGTGTGTTGCGGCCTCATGACCATCATCGACGCGCGAAAAAATGGCAGTGACCGAGTGGGGTACGTGCTATCCGATCGCCATCAACGTGTTTCCGATCCAGATCACAACCTGCGTGAGGATCAGAAGAATGAGCAGCGAAAGATCGAGTTGCACGGCTCCGATTCGAACCGGCTTGATCCACCGTCGCAGTGGCTTCAAGAAAGGGTCTGTCATCACGAGAACAGCGACGAAGATCGTGAGAACAAGCCCTTTTGGCTTCCAGTCCGGGCGCAAACTCCGCGCAATCTCGATAAAGAACCGAGCCCAGACGACGAACAGGAAAAGAAATGCAACCGTCGCGATGATCAATCCAACGAACGCCACCGGCGGTCAACTCCGATTCAGGTCAGCCTTCACGCAGTGTGCAACCACACTGCAGGTGAAGTGGGTTGCCGATCTCTCGGCACCCATGGGAACGGGCGCGAGTCACCGAGTGCTCGGCGACTCACCCCCATTCTAGTGTGCGAAAACGGCCGAGTCGGCAGTGTCGAGATCTTCGCTCGGACGCCCACCGGAAGCGGTGATGTTCTCTGGAGTCAGGAGGTACACCTTGGTCGTGACGCGCTCGATGCGGCCGTTGAGACCCTGGGTGAGACCAGCGGAGAAGTCGATCAGGCGGCGTGCATCGCCGTCCGTCATCTGCGAAAGGTTGATGATGACCGGGGTGCCATCGCGGAATGCCTCGGCGATGCTCTTGGCGTCGCGGTACTGGCGTGGGTGAACCGTAAGAATCTCGTTCATTTCATTCACAATCTGCGGGGCTGGTGCGCGGTGCAGCGGAGTAACCGTGGCCTTGGGCTCGCGATCCTTCTTGACGGTCTGAGCAGGCTGTTCAACCGGCGTGACATCTTTCGTCAGCTGATCTTCTTCCTCGGCAAAGCCAAGGTAGATCGCTGCTTTTTTCAGTGCACTGGTCATGTGGTTTTCTCCTTCGACGCTTGCGTCAACGGTAACCGGGATCGGGGCGGTTTCCGGTGATTGCGGAGCCGATTCGTAGGTGTGTCGCGCCAACTTGCAGCGCTTCTTTCCAGTCGTTACTCATTCCGGCACTCAGGGACGTTGCCCCAGGAGCGATCGTACGAACCTGCTCGGAATACTCGGCAAGACGAGCGAATGCTCGCGATGGCTCTTCATCAAGCGGAGCGACCGCCATCAGCCCCAGCAGGTTGACCCCGGGCGAGGCCTCCACCTGCTCAATGAACGGGAGGAGTCGATCTGGCGACACTCCCCCGCGGGCAGGATCCTCGGTGAGGTTCACCTGCACGAACCCGTCGATCGCCGGCGCCTCCCGACGCTCGAGCGCCTGCACGACGCTCTCACTGTCGACCGAGTGCAGCACGGTTGCGTACTCGGCGATCTGGCGTGCTTTTTTGCTCTGGATCTGCCCAACGAAGTGCCACTGAGCATCGAGGTCCTGCAGCTCGGCGACCTTCTCGCGAGCTTCCTGGTGTCGATTCTCGCCGAAGTCGCGACAGCCGGCTCCGAAGAGCTCTCGGACGAGCGACGCGGGATGGAACTTCGTGATCACGACGAGCGTGACCTCCTGGGACACACGAAGGCGGTGTCCCTCGAACTCTTCGAGGAACACCGCCAAACGTTCAGATGCAGTCACTGGGACGACTCCTGTGCGAATCAGTTGCGGAGGAAATCAGGCAAGAACTCGTCTTCGTCCTCGTTCGCGTCGACCAAGGGCGCAACCGGGCCCGTGAGGTTCTCTGGAACCGTCGCTGGTGGAACCGGCACCGCCCGCCGCTCAGTCTCTTCGGACTGCTCGGTGTGCGACGGCTGCGCGATCGAAGCCGGGCGTGGATCCGCGATCGACGCTTCATCGGTGCGGGCCAGTGGCGTGCCGCCGTCGAAGCCTGCCGCGATCACCGTGACGCGGACCTCGTCGCCGAGGGTGTCATCGATGACCGTACCGAAGATGATGTTCGCTTCGGGGTGCACAGCCTCTTGGACGAGCTTCGCAGCGTCGTAGGTTTCGTGAATACCGAGGTTGCTTCCCGCCTGGATCGAGAGCAGCACGCCATGCGCGCCGTCGATCTTCGCTTCGAGCAGCGGGCTCGCGACCGCCAGCTCAGCCGCCTTGATCGCGCGATCCGCTCCGCGTGAGGAACCGATACCCATGAGCGCACTTCCCGCACCCTGCATCACGCTCTTCACATCGGCGAAGTCAACGTTGATGAGACCCGGGGTCGTGATCAGGTCCGTGATCCCCTGCACACCGGCGAGCAGAACCTGGTCGGCGGTTTCGAACGCCTCGACCATGCTCATTCCGACGTCGCTGATTTCGAGAAGACGGTCGTTGGGAACGACGATGAGCGTGTCGACCTCGTTGCGCAGTGCGTCAACGCCATTCTCGGCCTGATTCTGACGACGCTTGCCTTCGAAGCTGAACGGTTTCGTGACGACACCGACGGTCAGTGCGCCGAGGCTCTTCGCGATGCGAGCGACGACCGGTGCACCACCAGTTCCTGTGCCACCACCCTCACCCGCGGTCACGAAGACCATGTCCGCGCCCGCGAGAGCTTCTTCGATCTCTTCAGCGTGGTCCTCTGCAGCGCGACGACCGACTTCGGGGTCGGCTCCAGCGCCAAGACCCTTGGTCAGTTCGCGGCCGACATCGAGCTTGACGTCGGCGTCGCTCAACAGCAACGCCTGCGCGTCGGTGTTGATCGCGATGAACTCGACTCCGCGGAGCCCGAGATCGATCATGCGGTTGACAGCGTTGACGCCGCCACCGCCGACACCGACCACCTTGATGACGGCGAGGTAGTTAGAGTTTGCAGTCACAGTCCGGCCTCCGTAGAACTCTCAACCTCAGGTAGAAGTTTAGAGATATCCTCAATAATCTTTGTTGGTTTCGACGCTACGGCGATCCCGGATTGTCGCCGCTCAACACGCCGGAGTGTCGGAACGAGTTCTCAGAAATTCTCGGAAGCATTCCAAGCTTCCCCACGAGCAGCACTGTCGTATCAGCGAATCACAGGGTGGTCTGGCGCCGAGACGTCAAAGATCGCTGGCGTGGAAGGATCGTGCGCGGCAAGCAGCGCCGCGAGGACATCACCCTTCAACCGCGACTCCTCAGGCCCACCCCACACGACCGTCTGCCCGGTCGAGAGCACGAATTCGACGTCATCGACGCTCGTTGCTTTCGCAGTCGCAATCTGCAGTCGAACTTCCTCGGGGAGCGTTCGCACGACCGCCACGACCGCCGCGAAGCCATCGCTGCCAGGCTGGAGGTTCTCGAGATACGGAATTCCCTGCGGCGCCTCGGCAACGAACTCGACCGCGATCCCCGCGGGATCGACGAGCGCGACGCCGTATTCACTGAACACACCGACGATCGGCTGACGTTCGACGATATGGATCACCAGGGTCGAGGGCGGCGCCGCCTCGACGCTGAACGACTGGATCAGCGGGAATTGCGCGAGCACGCTCTGCACATTCGCATCGGTCACTGCGGCAAGTGGCGTGCCGGACATCGGCTCGAGCGCTGTAACAACCTCAGCCGGGTCCATCCTTTGCGTGCCCTCGACTTCGACTGATCGAACTGCCATCAGCGGTGAATACACGAGTGCGACGAGCAGTCCGAACACGGCCGCCACCGAACCCACGATGATGAACACCCGGTTCCGCTTGCGTCTGGTCTCGGCGGTGAACCGACGAACCTCAGCCGAAGCGCTCTTCTTCTGCGCGCGTGCGTCCATTTTCGCTGCGGCGCGAAGCGCTTGGCGCTCGGCCTTTTCTCGGCGCTGCGCCCTCCGTTCGAGTTCCTCGTACTCACGGAGGGTCTGTTGCGCGTACGAACCGGAGCGCTCATTCGGCTTGGCGCTTGTTTCGAAGGGGAGGTCGTCCGTCGTGTTGAGTCCTGCGAGCGAATCCGTGAAGTTCACTTCCTGCGACGAGACGATGTCGTTTGTCGCACTGATCGGATTCTCCGTGGACTCCGCGCGCGACTCGCCGTTGATCGAAACCGGCTCGTGATGCTTCGATCCCCGTCTCGAGGCGAACGCACGATCAATGGAAAACGATCCAGAATCGTTCGGGCTCGCGCCGTCGTTCGCTGCATCAACGGGCGCGCTCTCATTCGAGTGCTGTTTCGGCGGGGACCCGGGCTGCTCCGGTTTCGGTGCTCCGTGCGAGAACCCTTCCGGTCGTTTCACGAGGCGTCCGTTGTGCCCTCGAGCGAAGTCAGCAACTGCGGGATGATGCGGTAGACATCGCCGCAGGACAGCGTCATCACGAGATCGCCGTCTTTTGCGATCTCCCCGACCCGATCAGCAGCCTCCTGCCAGTCGGCCAGGAAATCGGCTTTCGAGCGATCGCTGAACTCCTTGTACACGAGCTCACCGGTCACGCCCGGAATCGGGTCTTCTCTCGCTCCGTAGACATCGAGAATCACCGTGTGATCCGCCAGCGACTCGTACGCGGCAGCGAATTCGGCTGCCATGTCGCGCGTTCGCGAGTACAGGTGCGGTTGGTGCACAGCGATCAAACGCCCCTCACCGAGGACCGTGCGCGCAGCGGTCAACGCAGCGACCACCTCTGCCGGATGGTGCGCGTAGTCGTCATAGACGCGAACGCCGCGGCGAGCACCATGGGGTTCGAAACGTCGACCGGTGCCGGAGAACCCCGTCAGTGATGCCGCGACCTCGCCAGGCTCAAACCCTGCACCGACGAGGACCGTGAACACCGCCGCCGCGTTCAAGGCGTTGTGGCGTCCCACGGTCTGCACGCTGCTCGAATAGCGCCCACCTTGGTAGTCGAGATCGAAACTGACCGAGGTGCCGACCGTGATATTCGAAATGCGAACGTCGGCATCGGAGGATTCGCCGAAGGTCAGCACATTCGGATGCTCGAGTTGCGCGTGCACGCGCTTCGCGCCTTCGTCGTCTGCTGAAATCACGACGAGGTCGTCGGCGGAGTTTGCGAAGTCGATGAATGCGCGGTCGAAATTCTCGTGGCTTCCGTAATGATCGAGGTGATCCGTGTCGATGTTCAGGATCAGCGCGATCTTCGTGTCATACAGTGCGAATGAGCCGTCGGATTCGTCTGCCTCGAGGACGAACAGCTCTCCGGAGCCGTGTCCGCTCGAAGCGCCGATGCCGTGCACGACTCCGCCGTTGACGAAACTTGGGTCAGCACCGAGCGCCCGGAGCGCAACGACGAGCATTCCCGTTGAGGTCGTCTTTCCGTGAGCCCCCGCGACCGCGAGCACCCGTCGATCCTGCGCAAGATATGCAAGCGCCTGTGATCGATGCAGCACCGTGATGCCGCGCTTTTGCGCTTCGAGCAGCTCCGGGTTCTCCGGCCACAGCGCGCTCGTGACGACCACCGCGTCGACCTGCCCGAGGTTCACCGCATCGTGCCCGATCGCAACCTGAGCACCATGCTCGCGGAGCATCTGCGTCGTCGCGCTGTCACTTCGATCGGAACCAGAAACCCGGATTCCCGCGTCGATCATCATGACGGCGATGCCGCTCATGCCGCTCCCGCCGATTCCGATGAAATGCACGCTCTCGATGCGCGCAGGAATAGGGGTAGAGAGGTCTGGCGTAATCATCGTGCGCTACTCCTGTGTGCGCCGTCCGCGACGGCCTCCGAGATCAGTTCGTACATTCGCTCACTGCCGTCGAGCACGGCACTGCGCTGGCTCGCCCGGGCCATGGCCTTTACTCGCTCCGAATCTCTCAAGAGCGGGATGAGCTGCGTTTGGATCCACTCCGGGGTGAATGCGCTGTTGTCGACGAGGAGCGCGCCGCCGGCATCGATCTGGTCAGCTGCGTTCAAGCCCTGCTCCCCGTTGCCGAAGGGCAGGGGAACATAGACCGCAGGGAGCCCGACTGCCATGAGCTCACTCACGGTCAGACTGCCTGCGCGGCAGACGACGAAATCCGCAGCCGCAAGCGCGAAGTGCATGTGCTCGACATAAGTCACTGCCGTGTAGTGCTCAACGGTTGCCGGCTCGAAATCCGTTTGCCTCCCGCCCGAGAGGTGCAGAATCTGCCAGCCCGCAGCAACGATCTGGGGCGCGGCTGTGACGATCGCGCGGTTGATGGCGCGGGCACCTTGTGAGCCTCCGGTAACGAGCAGACACTGCCGATCGGGGTCGAGCCCGAATTTCGCACGCGCGCTCCCACGGAGCGCGCTTCGGTCGAGGCTCGTGATTTCGGTCCGCAGTGGCATGCCGACGTGTCGGGCACCCGCAAATTTCGCGTTCGCATAGGCGGAGCCGAGCCACGGCGTCGAACGCGCGCCGAGCTTGTTCGCCATACCGGGCATCGCGTTCGCTTCATGGATGATGAGCGGCACGTTCTCTCGCTTGGCAGCGACATACGCAGGCGCTGAGGCGTACCCGCCGAATCCGACGACCGCTGTCACCCCTCGATCGCGAATAATCGCCCGCACCTGGCGGACCGCGCGAGCAAAACGTGGAAGGAATCGAAGCGCGTCGAGGTTTGGGTGACGCGGAAACGGTAGTTTCGCGATCGTCAGGAGTTCGTAGCCGCGGGTGGGAACGAGTTCTCGTTCGAGGCCCTCTTTGGTGCCGAGCACCAGCACTTCCGAATCTGGCTCGCGCTCACGGAGACGATCAGCCACCGCGAGCAGAGGATTCACATGCCCGGCGGTCCCGCCTCCAGCAAACAGGTACACGGTCATTCAGTCATTCTCTCGCGTCTTGGCACAGACTTCATCTTCACGGGTTTGTGGCTGATTCCCTCGGCCTTCTTGGCGTCGATCTCTTTACAGAACGACAGCACCACCCCGATTGCGATGAGCACCGCAATCGTCTGTGAACCACCCGCAGAGATCAACGGCAACGGCACTCCGAGCACTGGCAACAACCCGAGCACAACTGCAATGTTGACGAGGGCCTGGCCAACGACCCATACGAGAATCCCGCCGGTCGCCGCACGCATGAACACGTCTGTCGTCGAACGGATCACGCGCAGCAGCGCCAGGCCGAGCGTCACGAAGATCAGGATGATTGCGGTCGCGCCGACGAGTCCGAGTTCTTCGCCGATGATCGCGAAAATGTAGTCGTTGTTCGCCTCCGCGAGCCAGAGCCACTTCGCGGTCGAGTTCCCGAGCCCGACTCCGAAGATTCCGCCGCCCGACATCGCCCACAGCCCATGGAACTGCTGCCAGCACGACACGAAGTAGTCCTCAGGCTGGCAGCCGTTGAAGAAGAGCTGAATTCGATCGATTCGAGACTGCGAAGTCTGAATGATGGGGACAGCCGCGACACACACCACGACGATCGGCAGGAGCAGGTGCCAGAGCCGAACCCCGGCGAAGTACAGAGCCCCGAAACACAGCATCGCCATGATCACGACGGTTCCGAAGTCGTGCCCGAGCATCACGAGTCCGAGTGCAAGACCTGCAACCGGCGCAACCGGAATCCACACGTGCCAGAACTTGGTCATCGAGTGCTTCTTGATGCTCATGATGAAGGCAAGCCAGACGCACAGCGCGAGTTTCACGAACTCACTCGGTTGCAGTGAGAACGAGCCGAAGCGCAACCAGTTTCGGTTTCCGCCGGACTCGAATCCGAGCGGCGTGAAGACAAGCGCTTGCAACAGGATTCCGAACATGATCGCGAGCCACGCAATCCGACGCCAGAACTTGACCGGCATGTTCGCCGCGATGAACATCAACGGTACGCCGACCGCCGCGAAAATCGCTTGGCGACCGAAGGTGCGGAAGAAGTCCTCTGTCGTTCGCGAGTCGGGATCGACGGCTGCGAAGTCCTCCACGGACGACGCCGAGAGCACGATCACGAGCCCGACGATCACGAGTAGCAGCGTTGATCCGAGGATCAGCGCAGAAGTGAGTGAGTTCGCTGGAACGAGCCGCCGGACCCGAACGTAGGCCGCGCGAGCTTTGCCGCCGGCGCTACTGTCCTTGCTCGAGACCGAGATCCGGTCCCGGTTCGGCGTTGGGGGCGCTTGGGTCATGCTTCGCCCTCTCCTGCCTCCGACGGACCGCCGCTGCGAAGTGCTCTCCGCGTTGTGCGTATCCCGTGAACTGATCGAATGAGGCCGCCGCCGGTGCGAGGAGCACAGTGTCTCCCGCGGCAGCTTCGGAAATCGCGAGAGCGACCGCCGACTCCATTACGTCACCAGTGTGAACCTCGTCGACCTCGAGCACACGGAGCGCGGGCGCGTGTCGCGTGAAAGATTCACGGATCGCGTCGCGCTCGGTACCGATCACGACTGCAGCGCGAAGGCGGTGTGCGTGCCGAAGCAGGAGATCGTCGATCGTGCCGCCCTTCAGGAGACCGCCGACGATCCAGATGATCGACGGGAAAGCGCCGAGCGAACCGTTTGCCGCGTGCGCGTTCGTCGCCTTCGAATCATCGACGAAATGCACCTCGCGAACCATGCCGAGCGATTCGGTGCGGTGCTTATCAAGGGTGAAGTCTCGAACTGCTGCGCGGATTGCAGCGGGCTCAGTACCGAAGGCGCGAGCAAGCGCGGCTGCAGCGAGCACGTTCTGTGTCATGTGTGCTGAGGCGAGCCCGGAGAGCGCGAGATCCTCGAGCGTTGCGAGTTCGAGCGCTTGGCCAGCTCTCGCATCGAGAAACGCTCGGTCAACCAGGATGTCCTCGACCATTCCGAAGTTGCTCGGGCCTGGGGTACCGAGGCCAAAGCCAATTGCGCGGCAGCCGTCGACGACCTCTGCGTTCTCCGCGAGCTCGAGCGTGCGCGAATCCGCGGTGTTGTAGATGATCGCGGTCTTCGTGTTCTCGAACACTTTGCCCTTCGCGGCAAGATACTGCTCGAAGGATCCGTGCCAGTCCACGTGATCGACGTCGATGTTCAGCAGCGCTGCAGCGAGTGGCTCGATCGTGCCGAGCGTGTGCAACTGGAAGCTCGAAAGCTCGACGACGAGCGCATCGAAGCCCTCCGGATCACGAACTGCGTCGAGCACGGGTGTCCCGATGTTCCCGACCGGAGCGACGCGCGCTCCCCCACGGGCAATCATGTGCGCCGCGAGCTGCGTCGTCGTTGTCTTCCCGTTCGTGCCGGTGACGAGCAGCCACTCCGCAGCCCGGACCTTGTCGCGAACCCGCCAGGCGAGCTCGATATCTCCCCAGACCACTGCGTTCGACTGGGCGCTCGCAATCGACCAAGGATGGTGAGGCGCAAACCCCGGAGAGATGATGATCAGGTCAGCGCCTTCGATCTCCGGTGGCGTTGACTGGTCATCCGCGGTTTCACGAAGTGGGATCCCGAGAACCTGCAGGATCCGTTTGTGCTCGTCGCTTGCGCGCGCAGTGACCACGGAGACGTGTGCGCCGAGTTCAGCGAGCGTGTCCGCGGCAGCGAAGCCTGACACACCGAGTCCGAGCACGACCGCCCGGATCCCCGACCAGTCATCGTGCCAACTCTGCAAGGCGAGCACTCGCGGCGATTGCTCACTCAAACGGGAACCTCTGCCATTCGAGGTAGAAGAGTCCGACACCGCCAGCGACGAACAGTCCCGCGATGATCCAGAACCGGACCACCACCGTGATTTCCGCCCAGCCCTTCAACTCGAAGTGATGGTGCAGAGGACTCATCAAGAAGATGCGCTTCCCCTTGGTGAGTTTGAAGTAGATGCGTTGCACGATGACGGAGCCCGTCACGATGATCGGCAATCCCGCGATGAGCAGCAGCAGGAGTTCGGTGTGGGTGAGCACTGCGAGCCCTGCGATTGCGCCACCGATCCCGAGGGAGCCGACGTCGCCCATGAAGACCTGCGCGGGACTCGTGTTCCACCAGAGGAATCCGATGAGAGCACCGACGAGGCTCGCCGCGACGACGGCGAGGTCGAGCGGTTCGCTCGTCGGATAGCAGCGATAGAGATTGTCGGGGTCGATGCTGCCGGAGAAGCATGACTGGTTGAACTGCCAGAAGCCGATGAGCACGTACGCAGAGACGGCCAGGATCGAAGCGCCCGTCGCGAGGCCATCGAGGCCGTCGGTGACGTTCACTGCGTTCGAGGTTGCAACGACGATGAAAACGATCCACAAGACGATGAGCAGACCACCGACGATCAGTCCGAGTGCGGCTAAGTCGAGCCACTCGATATCGCGCGCGCCGCTGATCATGAAGGATGCAGGGGTCTGCCCGCGCTCGTCCGGGAAGTTCAGGGCGAGCACTGCGAACACTGCGCCGACGATGACTTGGCCCGCAACTTTCGCCCAACCGGTGAGCCCGAGGCTGCGCTGGTTCCGAACCTTCATGAAGTCGTCGATGAACCCGACCACTCCGAGTCCGGTCATCAGGAACAGGACGAGAATCGCCGGATAACTCGGAAGATCCCAGGTGATCAGTTTGCCGAGGAAATATCCGAGCAAGGTCGCCAGGATGAAGATGACGCCACCCATCGTCGGAGTTCCACGCTTCGTGTGGTGACTCTGCGGGCCGTCATCACGAATGAACTGTCCCCAGCCGATCTTGTTGAAGGCACGGATGAAGAGCGGCGTCGCGAGCAGCGAAAAGCACAAGGCAATTGCTGCGCTCAACAGCAGATTGTTCACAGTGCTCCAATCTCATCGCCGAGCGACTGCAGCCCGGCGCTATTCGACGACTTCACCAGAATGAGGTCGTTGTCACGGAGTGCCGTGTCCAGAAATCTGCGAGCGGCTTCGGCATCTTCGACGAACACGCTTTCGGCATCGTAGGAACCTTCGCGTTCGGCGGCGTTGTGAATCTGACGTGCAGCAACACCGACGACGACCAACTTGTCGATATTCAGCCGAACCGCCAATAATCCGATGCGGTCGTGCTCTTCGAAGGAGTACTCTCCGAGTTCGCTCATTTCGCCGAGCACTGCAACGCTGCGGCGCCCCGCTCCCCGAGCAATGTGCGCGAGCGATTTCAGCGCGGCGGCCATCGAGTCCGGGCTCGCGTTATAGGCGTCGTTGATGACCGTCCAGCGGCTCGCGTGCATGAGCTCCATACGGCCGCGCTCTGCGAGTGGCAGAGCCTCCAAGGAGGCAATCGCTGAATCCAGGTCGATTCCGAGCGCGTCAGCGGCGCTGAGGGCGGCAAGTGCGTTCATGACGTGGTGATCTCCGAGAATCTGGAGCCGCACCACACGAGATTCGAGCGGCTTCGAAGCCCACTGGCCGTGCAGTTCGAAGGAGGTGCCGTCGATCGAGGATTCGATCTCGCTTGCCCAGAGTGTCGACTGCGCATCGAGCCCGAAGGTTCGCACTGCCGCCGCTGTGTCGTCCTTCATGGCGAAAACGCGAGCATCGTCGCGGTTCAGAATGGCAACGTCTTCGGCGGTGAGCGGTGTCACGAGTTCGCGTTTTGCAGCCTGTGTGGCTTCGACGCCACCGAATTCTCCTGCGTGGGCGAGCCCTACTTTCAAGACGACGCCGACATCTGGCTTCACGAGCGCAACGAGTTTGGCGATCTCGCCCTTGCCGCTCGCCCCGAGTTCGAGCACGAGGTATTTCGTTTGCTCGGTGACCCGCAGCATGGTCATAGGAGCGCCGATGTGGTTGTTGAACGATTTCACCGGGCTCACGGTTTCGCCGTGGTGCTCGAGGATCGCTTGGAGCATCGACTTCGTCGTGGTCTTCCCGTTCGAGCCGGTGATGCCGACCACAGCGAGTTCACCCGCGGCCCGGACACGGGCAACCACGGTCTTCGCAAGCTGTGCGAGTGCTTCGGCACCGGAGTCCACACGAATAGCCGGAGTCGATGTACTGACGTGCTCCTCGCAGATGAGGAGTGCTGCTCCATTGGCGATCGCGGCGTCGATGAACCGGTGACCGTCGGTTTCTTCGCCAGGCATCGCAAAGAAGATCGAGCCCTGCGTGACGAGTCGAGAATCGGTTTCGGCAGAGCCCGAAAACACGGTGTTCGAATCAAGAGTCGGCGAGAGAATCGTGCCACCGACCGCGTCTGCGATCTCCTGCAGCGTCATAGCGATCATGCGTGCCACCCTGCCTCTTCGAGGGCACGTTTCGTTTCCGTGACCGCAACGAAGGGTTCACGAACACCGCGAACGTCGCGGTAGTCGGCGTCGCCAGGGCCCGCCCAAATGATGGTGTCGCCCTGCTCTGCGTGTTCGATCGCTCGACGGATCGCCGATTCCTCTGGGAAGACTTCCTCGATCGATTCGTCGTCCCTCACTGCCCGCGCTCCGGCGAGCACCTGCGCGCGGATGCTCGCGGCGTCCTCGGTGCGAGGGTTGAAGTCGGTCACGATGACGACGTCCGCCAACTCTGCCGCGATCCGCCCCATATCGGCGCGCTTCAAGGCGTCACGGTCACCGTCTGCGCCGAACATCATGATCAACTTGCCGGGAGTCACCGAGCGCAGGGCTTGCAAAGTCTGGATGAAGGCATCCGGGCTGTGCCCGTAGTCGACGAACACAACCGGTCCGTTGCCCGAATCGACGCGCTCCATGCGCCCAGGAAGCTCCGGGCGTACACCGTGCGCAATGGATTCGATGATCGCGTCGAGGTCGAAACCACTTTCGACGAGCATGAGGATCGCCACGGCTGCGTTCGATGCCATATGGCGACCGATGAACGGAAGATCGACATCGATCGATCGGGACTCCGGACCGGTCAAGGAGAACTTCGTGCCCGCGACCGTCTCTGCAGTGATCGAGACCTGCCAGTCGGCTTCAGCGCCGTTGGAGGAGACCGTCGTGACGGGGATTCGAGTGTCTTCCGCAACCCGAGCGCCCCACTCGGTGTCGACGCAGACCACGCCGCGCTCAGCGCGGTCCGGCGAGAAGAGCTCTCGCTTCACTTCGAAGTAGGCCTCCATCGAGCCGTAGTCATCGAGGTGATCGTGGCTGAGGTTCGTGAAGGCAACGACATCGAAACGGATTCCAGCGATTCGATGACGCTCGATCGCCTGAGCGCTGACTTCGAGGACAGCTGCCCGGACGCCTTCTTCGGACATACGAGCGAGGAGGGCGTGCAGTTCGCTTGCTTCCGGGGTGGTGAGTTTGCTGGTCATCACCAGGTCACCGACATGGCGCTCGGCCGTGGTCGAGAGGCCAGTGACGAACCCGAGGTTCTTCAGGAGTCCTTCGAGAATGAACGAGGTGGAGGTCTTCCCATTCGTGCCCGTGATACCGAACATCCGAGGAGGATTCTCGAGCGTGCGATAAACCCAGGCGCTGATCTCTCCGAGCGCTTCGCGAACGTTCTCGACGACGAGCACGGGCACTTCCAATTCGCCTTGCAGGAGCGCACCAGCGGAATCAGTGACGATCGCGACGGCACCGGCGTCAACAGCGCCCGCGGAGAACGCTGCACCGTGTGTCGCTGCTCCTGGAAGGGCCGCAAATATGTCGCCGGGTCGTACATCTCGTGAGTTGTTCGTGATGCCGGTCACTTCGGCATCGCCGGCATCGAAATCTTCGATACCGAACTCGTTGGCCAACGCACTCAGCGGCCTCGGTGTCGGATGCTCCGGTCGCAGAATCGCGGGAGTAACACCCTCCACGTCAACCTCTCTCTCGTGTTTGCCAGCAGCTGGCATCGTTCTTACTCACTCGGCCACTCGAGCGGAATGTCAGGTCGCGCTTCCGTTGACGGTGGGATGTCGTACTGCCGAATCAAAAGACTAACAAGATCATGGAACACCGGAATCGCACCGGCGCTCGTTCGCACGGTCTGCGGCTTGTTGATCTGCACGTAGACGACGTATTCGGGATCTTCCGCAGGGAAGACTCCGGCTGTCGTGATGATCATGCTTTCGGGATCGTAGCCGGACCCGTCCAGGTAGGCGACCTGTGCGGTTCCCGTCTTCGCAGCGACACGGTATCCCGGCACCGGGAAGGTCTGATAGCCGTAGTCGGTGACGACGTACTCCATCATGTTGACGATCTCTTCAGCGGACTGCTCGGAAATCACGCGGTGCCCGTCGGGAGCTTCGGGCTCGATGACGGTCCCGTCATCGAGTGCGCATCCTGACACGAGTTTGAGCGGCTCGTGCACCCCGCCGTTGCCGAGCGCCTGATACGCGCTGACCATCTGCATCGGGGTCACCGCGATTCCCTGGCCGAACAGCATGTTCGACTGGGTTTGCAGATCGAGGCTGCCCGCGTCGCGCAGTCTGGCAGCGGACTCGCCGTTGAAGCCGACGTTCGTCTGTTCGCCGAAGCCGAATTTGGCGAGGTAGTCCATGTACTCGGTGCGATCCATGTCGTATCCGAGCTGGGTGATGCCGGTGTTCGAGGATTGCACCAGCACACCGGTCGCAGTCCATTGCATATCGGGGTGCCAGTGCGCATCGCCGAGGCTCACTCCGTTTGGCAGGGTGATTCGACCGGGAGCCACGACTTCGGACGTTGGAGTGATGATCCCCATATCGAGCATGACCGCCATCGAGACCGTCTTGAAGATGGATCCCGGCTCGAACGTCATCATGAAGGAGTTCGCGCCCCGATACTCCGAGGCCGTCGAGGTCGGTCGGTTCGAGTCAACACTCGGGTAGTCGGCGACGGCAAGGAGTTCTCCGCTCGTCTTCGCAATGATCGCAGTCGCGCTCGGCGCGCCAAGATTCTGCGCGGCCTCCGCGATGTACTGCTGCACTTGATACTGCAGGTCGGCATCGAGAGTGAGTTCGAGCGTGCCGCCGTCGTGCGCGGGCTCGTCGACGACCACAGAACCCGGGATCACCGTGCCGTCACGACCGCGACTCCACGACTGGCTCCCCGCGGTCGGCGAAAGGCATTCGTTCTGGGAGAGTTCGAGCCCGGCCAGCGGGTCGTCGGTTCCCATGAATCCGACTAGGTTGCCCGCCACGTTGCCGTTGGGATAGATGCGCGCGGGCTGCAGCCGCGGGTACACCCAGGGAATTCCGAGCGCGCGAATCTGGTCGTATTGTTCAGCGTCCACTTGCTGGATCAGCATGAGGTAATCGCTGTTCTCGTCGGCTTCGAGCGCAGTGTTGAGCTTCTCTTGCAGCGCGTAGGGATCGTCGCCAGTGATTTCACCAAGGGCGACGAGCGCCTCACCAACGGTACGGACGAGCGTTCGCTCCCCCTTCACGAGCTTGTACTCGTCGAGCGCGTATTGCGGAGAGATCGTGATGTTCCAGCGATCAACCGAGCCTGCGAGCACCGTGCCGTTCATGTCCACGATGTCGCCACGAGCGCCGTTGATCGCCGCAGAACTCGTGCGACGGCTATCAGCCTCAGCGTTCAGCGCCTCAGCCTGGACGATCTGAATATCTGCGAGCCGGACGACGAAGACTCCAACGAGTGCGAGAACGATGACGATCGCGAGAATCGCGCGAGCATTCACGGTCCGAGGTGAAACAACAGGCTTCGAGCCATCATGATGACTCGGGGTCGATTGACGCGCCATGAAACTCCTCTCGCACGCTGCAAACTGAGGCTACCGGCGGGACTCAGCCTTGCTCGTTCGCCACGCCCTCAGCAGGAAGAAGCATGCCCGGGTACGGCTCCGGGTCTTTCTCGGTCTCGGGAACGACGGGGGTCGTGGTCGCTGCAGTCTCAGGAGCGAGCAGTGCGTTCGGCACGAGCAGCCCGCCGTGTCCGGCGATTTCGCCCGCTGCGTGCAGCGCGTCCGGACCACCGAGCACGACACCGCTCGACAATTGGATGAACTGCGCTTCTTGACCGCCCACCATCCCGAGGTTGGTCGCTGCCGTGGCGAGGTTCTGCGGAGAGTTCAGGACGTTCAGTTGCTCCTGGAGGTTCTGCTCCTGACGACCGAGCTGTGCCGATGCTGCTTGCAGTTCGCGCACTTCGTACGCGCCGTTCGACAGCGCAATGCTGAGACCCATCTGGCAGAGCACGATGACCGCGAGTCCGACCAGCGCCAGGATCCCGTGCACGAGACCAGGACGAGTCTTCGGAGCGACCGATGGAACCGCGCGAATATGCGGGCTTTCCTGCTCGATCGGCGCGGGTGTGAACTCCGGAGCGACCTCGAGGTTCGAGGCCGGCCGCGCTGCAAGCAGCGTTGGACGTACTGCTGGGCTCATCGACGTGCTCCTCGCTGTCGAGAGGGCGTCGCCGCGCGCGCTCCTCGAACGTTCATCGAAATACGCTCCACCGCCCGGAGACGGACGGGAATTGAACGGGTGTTCAGTTCGCGCTCTGCTTCGGAGGCGAGCTCGGCGCCACGAACGAGGGCGCGGTGGCTTGGTGCATGTTCTGGAAGTTCCTGGGGCAGTCCCGCTGGAGCACTCGTCACCGTGCGCTCGGCAATCGCCCGCTTGACGATGCGGTCCTCAAGGGACTGGTACGAGAGGACGACCATGCGTCCCCCGAGGCTGAGCGCGTCGAGCGCCGCCGGCATCGCAGTTTCGAGCACTTCGAGCTCGTTGTTTACGACCACGCGGAGCGCCTGGAAGACCTTCTTCGCCGGGTGCCCGCTCTTCTTCTGCACGGCCATCGGTGTCGCGGCGATCAGGATTTCGACAAGTCGACCACTCGTGACGATCGGCTCGCTTTCGCGTGCGTTGACGATCGCTCGCGCGTAACGGCCTGCAAGTTTCTCATCGCCGTACCGGTGGAAGATCTGCGAGAGATCACGCTCAGCCCAGGTCGCGACAATCTCAGCCGCGGTCAGATCTCCCTGCTGGTCCATGCGCATGTCGAGCGGGGCATCTTTCGAGTAGGCGAAACCGCGCTCTGCGGAGTCGATCTGCAAGCTCGAAACGCCGAGGTCGTACAGAGCCGCATCGATTGCAGCGACCCCGAGCGCGCCCATTGCGCCCGCCACGTTGTCATACGTGGTCTCGACGAGCGTGATGCGATCAGCGAACGGCTCGAGACGCTTCCCAGCCAGGGCGATCGCGTCGGGATCGCGATCGATCCCGATCAAACGCAAGTTCGGGAACCGTTGCAGCATTGCTTCGCTATGCCCGCCCATGCCGAGCGTTCCATCGAGCACGACGGCGCCGTCGCGTTCCAGTGCCGGAGCGAGGAGTTCGAGGGTGCGTTCGAGAAGAACCGGGGTGTGGAGTGATGCTGCGTCCATGCGAACCAGGCGGTCCCGAACCCTGATCCCCATCCATTCGGCCTGCCACCGGGGAAGTGTGTCAGGACGGATAGTTGGGAGTCACGGTCAGGGCTAGAAGATGCCCGGAATCACCTCCTCTTCGGTCTCGGAGAATGCTGCTTCGTTTGCGGCGTAGTACTCGTCCCATGCGGTCGCCGACCAGATCTCGGCACGATCGCCAGCGCCAATGACGACCAGGTCACGCTCGAGCCCTGCGTACTCGCGCAGCGCTTGAGGGATGGTGATGCGGTGTTGCTTGTCTGCAACTTCGTTTGAAGCCCCGGACAGGAACAAACGCATGAAGTCACGGGCGGCTCGCGATGTCAGCGGGGCTTGGCGAATGCGCTCATGTACCTGTTCGAACTCACGAGTGCTGAACACGTAGAGGCATCGCTCCTGCCCGCGAGTGAGCACCATGCCGGCGCCGAGCTCGTCGCGAAACTTCGCAGGAAGAATGACGCGGCCTTTTTCGTCGAGGCGTGGGGTATGCGTGCCAAGAAACACGGTGCACCCTCCTCACGCTCCGGCCAGCGATCCCGCAGTTTTCTGCGTTACTCCACTTTACTCCACATTCATCCACAAATGCGCGACATTGCGAACTTTTCTCAGGAAGTTCTCTGATTTTACGGGCTGATTCGGGTGGAGGGAAATACGCAAAATGGTGCACAAAAATGTTCCAGAGTGGAGTCAGCGAGCATTCAGATCCGACTTCAGCGATGTGGACCTGCTCGAGTGGGTGCTGTGGGCCAGAAAAGGCACAAAAAAGGACCGACCCGAAGGTCGATCCTGATTTGTGGAGGAAGAGGGAGGGACTAGCCCTGGCGCTTGTCCCACTCTTCTCCGAGACGGTCGAAGAAGCTCTTCGACGACGACGTTGACTTCTTCCTGACGTCGGATTCGCGCTGCGAGGCACTCGGCTCGGCCTGCGGGTCGATCTCAACCGGCTTGTTGGCGGCGATTGCCACGAGCACTCCGGCGAGGGCGAGAGCGAATCCGGCGACGCCGATCAGAGGGATACGCGTCGCGACCGCGGCGACGATCGCTCCAAGACCGGCAACGAGGAGCAGCAATCCGATCGCAACCTTCGTGTAGTCGGTGCAGCGGGGCCCGACTGAGGTCTGCACGATGTCAGCCTCGTTTTTGTAGAGATTGCGCTCCATCTCTTCAAGAAGTCGCTGCTCCTGTTCGGATAGCGCCATGATGGCCCCCTTCATGCGGTCTACACGCGGTGCGGACTTCAATCCTACGCGGCATTTGGCTTACTAGGCTATGCGTTGTGTCTGTGAATATCGGATTTACTCGTGCGATTGATCAATCGATCGCTGATTCCCTGCAACCAAAGCTCGAATCTCTCGGCGCAATCTCCCCCGATGCGGAGCCGATGCTCGCAATCGCACGGACTCTCCTACAGGGCGGAAAGCGCATGCGAGCGCTCTTCTGCCATTGGGGCTGGAACTCGATTCGCGCTGCTGGCGACGCTCCACTCGGCGCAGGTTCGGCAAGCGATGCGACCTGGCCGGCACTCGTTCAGGCCGCCGCGGCACTCGAGGTGTTTCATGCAGCGGCGCTCGCTCACGACGACATCATCGACAATTCCGAAACGCGTCGAGGTGCGCCGAGCGTCCACGTCGCACTCGCGAAGCTCCACGAGCAGAGCGAATGGGCGGGGAATGCCGAGACATGGGGCAAAGGCGCGGCAATTCTCGTCGGCGATCTGCTGTTGAACTGGGCCGACGACATCATGGGCGATGCACTCGCACTCCTCGACCCGGAGCGTGGCAACGCCGCACGCAAGGTGTATTCAGAGATGCGCGAACAGGTAACGCTCGGCCAGTACCTCGATCTGCTCGAAGAAGCCGCCTGGATTCGCCAAGATCCGAAGGATCTCCTCCCCGGGCTCACCGGGTCGCGATCTACAAGTCGGCCAAGTACTCGGTCGAAGCCCCGATCCTCCTCGGAGCAACCATCGCTGGCGCATCACAACAACAGCTCGACGCTCTCGCAGGGTTCGGGCTTCCCGTCGGTACGGCATTCCAGCTCCGCGACGACATGCTCGGCGTCTTCGGCGATCCGGCCGTGACCGGCAAACCCAGCGGTGATGATCTCCGTGAAGGCAAGCGGACCGTCCTCATCGAGATCGCGCGTCAAAAACTGGCATCGAACGTCGTGGCAATGCTCGACGAGCTCTTGGGCGATCCTGATCTGAACGAAACTCAGATCTCGCTCCTGCAGGATGCGATCGTCCGGTCGGGTGCACCGGAACACATCGAGCGCATCATCGACCGTGCGGTTGGTGCAGCGCTCGAATCACTCCGCGACGCAGAGCTCTCACGATCAGCAGTGTTGCAGTTCGAACGTCTTGCCGTCAGCGCGACCCAGCGCGAGTCCTGAACCGAACGATTCGAGTTCGTGCGGAGCACCGAGGCCGAGCATTGCGCACGCCTTGAACCACCGCGCACCTCGAAGCTTTCGGTGCCTGAGGCGAAGTCTCAGGCGAGCGCTTGAGCGATCCGGCGAGTTTCGGCTTTCCGATTCTGACGAAGCGCCTCAATCGGTGAAGTCCGGAGGGAATCCTCAGGAGCCAGCATCCAATCGATCGCTTCATCTTCTGTGAAGCCCTTGTCCAGCAACACGATCACCGTGCCCTTGACCTCCGAGATCACCGCTCCGTCACGGACGAACAGCGAGGGAACCTGGAGCGGGCCGTTTCGACGACTCGCGAGCAGAGACCGCTCCTCGATCAAACGACGAACGCGAGTCTGAGGAACGCCAAGGATCTCGACGAGATCCGGAATCGTCAGCCACTGGGATTCAGATGATGCCGAAGCGGTGCCGGCTGTTGTTTCTTCCACGGTTCCATCCTGACAGGTCGAGGCTGATCCTTGCACCGTTCTGGGCGTGGTGTGTCCGCGCACTTGCGTGACTTTCGTAAACTCAGTTCGTGCACGCCTCCGCGAACGATCCGCTCATCGGGCGGCTCATCGACCGCCGATACTCCGTGCGTTCCCGGATTGCCCGCGGCGGTATGGCAACCGTGTACGAAGCCGACGACCTCCGTCTCGATCGCTCAGTCGCCATCAAGATCATGCACGCGCATCTCTCCGACGATGAGCAGTTTCGAGAACGATTCATCGGCGAGGCGAAGGCTGCCGCTCGACTCGCACACCCAAACGTCGTCGGCGTTTTCGACCAGGGCGAGGACGGCGAGATCGCCTACCTCGTGATGGAGAATCTCCCTTCGATCACACTGCGCGACCTGCTCATCGAACGCGGGGCGATCACCGCCGAGCAAGCCCTCGATGTTCTCGTTGCAGTGCTCTCTGGACTCTCCGCCGCGCACAAGGCATCGATCGTGCACCGAGATCTGAAGCCCGAGAACATCCTGCTCGCGCACGATGGCCGGATCAAGATCGCGGATTTCGGGCTCGCGCGCGCTGCAACAGCGAACACGGCAACAGGCAAGGCGCTGCTCGGAACGATCGCGTACCTCTCCCCCGAGCTCTTGACCCGTGGCACCGCTGACGCTCGCAGCGACATCTACGCGGTCGGCATCGTCCTCTATGAAATGCTCACCGGAAAGCAACCGTTCACCGGCGAGCAACCGATGCAGATCGCGTATCAGCACGCGAATAATTCGGTTCCCCTTCCGAGCGACCTCGTCAGCACGGTGCCTCGTTCTCTCGACGCCCTCGTGCAGTGGGCGACGCACCGAAACCCGAACCTTCGCCCCGTCGATGCGGGCGAAATGCTCGACCATGTCCTCGAAGTGCAAGAACTCGGACTCGACTCGCCCGTTCATGAGACGAAGCCGCTGGAACGACCCGAGTCCGAGCGGGAAACCACCGTGCTCGCGTTCGATGATCTCCCCGAGCAACGCCCGTACCGCACACCTCCGAGCCCACCTGCGGCAGGGGCGACGTCAACGACACGTCGTCAAGCAACGTCGGTAGTGCCGAATCACGAGCGTCCACGGGTCGCCACGGCGACGCTGACCAGGAGAACCTCGTTTCGAAGGAAGACCGGCTGGGTGTGGCTCATTCTCGTGATGCTTCTCGCAGCAGCATCGGCAAGCGCAGGATGGTGGCTCAACACGGGCCCCGGCGGCGCGACCGCGATTCCAGCGGTCGAGGGCGAGAGCGTTGAAGACGCTCGGATCGATCTCGAAGAGCAACGATTCGTCGTCGCCGGTGAAACGAAATCGGAGGCGAGCGAGTCGATCAACGAAGGACTCGTCGTTCGAAGCGAGCCTCCGCAGGGCACCATGCTGCAGGCCGGCGAGACGATCACCCTCGTCGTCTCAACGGGCCTACCGCTCGTCGAACCACCCGCCGTCGCCGGCAAATCCGAGGAAGAAGCGAGCAAGGAAATCACCGAGGCAGGGTTCTCGTACTCTGGCGCGATCAAAGTGTTCAACGATCAAGATCGCGGAACCGCGTTGCAGGCGACACTGGCAGACGGAACCGACGTCACAACGCTTGAGACGATTCGCAAACAAACGCCGATCGTCCTGTTCGTCTCAGCCGGTCCGCTCCCTCAAGTCGAGGGCGACACTCAAGCCGAGGCCGAGGAGAAACTCAAGGCCGCAGAACTCGGGTACACGATCGAGACCGCGAACCACGCGGAAATCCCCGAGGGCCAAGTCATCGCTGCATCCCTTCCGGAAGGAATCCAGCCCGGCGGTTCTGGAGTCACCGTGACGGTCTCACTCGGGCCGGTCATGGTTGCCGTACCGAACGTCGACAACCTCATGCTGAACGAGGCGATCGCGAAGTTGAAGGACGAAGGATTCATCGTCGAGGTCGATACGAATGTCGTGCAGTTCCTCTGGAACGTTGCTCCGGTGACGGGCGTTGATCCGGAAAGCGGCACGATGCTCCCGGAAGGCTCTACCGTGACGGTGAGCTCGAACCTATAGGCATGCTCCGCTGCCGCTCGCAGCGAGCCGCGTCGCTACTCTGCCGCATACGGAAACGGCCCCGCGCAGACTGCGCGGGGCCGTTGCTGTCGTCGCTCGTCTCGATCTAGAAGGCGCGGAGCTCTTCGGCGACGAGGAAGGCGAGTTCGAGTGACTGCTTGTGGTTGAGACGCGGGTCGCACAGCGACTCGTACTTCGTTGCGAGGGTTTCCTCGTCGATCATCTCGCTGCCGCCGAGGCATTCGGTGACGTCGTCACCAGTCAGCTCGACATGGATACCGCCTGGGAATGTTCCAACCTGGCGGTGTGCTTCGAAGAAGCCACGAACCTCATCGACCACGTCATCGAATCGCCGAGTCTTGTAGCCGTTCGGCGTTGTGATCCCGTTGCCGTGCATGGGGTCCGTCACCCATAGCGGTGTCGACTCGAGTTCCTTGGAAGCCTCGAGCAACGGCGGCAGCGCATCACGAATCGTGCCAGCTCCCATCCGGGTGATGAAGGTCAAGCGGCCCGGCTCGCGCTCTGGGTCGAGCTTGTCGACGAGTTGGCGCATGGTCTCTGGCGTCGTGGAGGGCCCGAGCTTCACTCCGATCGGGTTCCGCACGCGAGAGAAGAAGTCGACGTGCGCACCGTCGAGTTCGCGCGTGCGCTCCCCGATCCACTGGAAGTGGCTCGAGGTGTTGTACGGCTGGCCCGTGCGTGAATCAAAGCGAGTCATCGGACGTTCGTAGTCCATGAGCAGACCCTCGTGCCCCGTGTAGAACTCGACGCCACGAAGCTCATCGAAGTTCGCCCCCGCGGCCTCCATGAAACGGATCGCACGGTCGATCTCCGTTGCCAGAGCCTCGTAACGCTGGTTGGCAGGGTTTCTTGCGAACCCCTGGTTCCAGGAGTGGACCTCGCGAAGGTCGGCAAAACCACCCTGCGTGAATCCTCGAACCAGGTTCAAGGTCGAAGCAGCCATGTGGTACCCCTGCAAAATGCGGTCAGGGTTCGCGGTGCGCGACTCTTCGGTGAAGTCGAAGCCGTTGACGATGTCGCCGCGGTACGCCGGAAGGGTCACGCCTTCGCGAGTCTCGGTGTCGCTCGAGCGTGGCTTCGCGAACTGCCCTGCCATTCGGCCCATCTTGATCACTGGCATGGCAGCGCCGTACGTCAGGACCACAGCCATCTGCAGGATCGTACGAACTCGGTTGCGAATCTTGTCTGCAGTTGCTCCCGCGAAGGTTTCAGCGCAATCGCCACCCTGCAACAAGAACGCCTGCCCCTGCGCGGCGGAGGCGAGTCGGTCGCGAAGACGATCGACTTCACCGGCGAATACGAGTGGCGGCTGCAGCGACAGGTTCTTATACATTGCATCGACCGCGTCTTGATTTGGCCATGATGGCTGCTGCTTGATTGGAAGCGAGCGCCACGCATCGAGGCCGGAGACGGCGTCGACGGATGGTTCAATACGGGCTGCAGAATCAGTCACGATTGGTCTTTCTTGTTGAGTACCGCGCACCGGTTGCGCGGCACAGGTTTCCGCTGATGGTACCGCGAAACGGCGGGCTATCGTGCCGTTGGAGCCTTCGTCTCGCTCGAAGCGAGATTGGCTTTCGCGGTCGTCGCATAGACGTCGACGTACTCCTGGTTACCGAGTCGCTTGAGCTCATACATGATCTCGTCGGTGATTGCTCGGAGCACGAAGCGGTCGCTCGCGAGACCGTAATATCGGCTGAAGTCCATCGGCTCGCCGAAAATGATGCCGACACGGCCGACCTTCGGAATGCGGCGACCAGTTGGCATGATCTTCTCGCTGTCGATCATGACGTGCGGCACGACCGGCACCTTCGCCTCGAGAATCATCCGGGCAACACCGGTGCGACCTCGGTAGAGCTTTCCGTCAGGGCTTCGAGTGCCCTCGGGGTAAATGCCGAGGACGTTGCCCTTGTTGAGCACGGAAAGCCCGGCGCGCAAGCTCGCTTCGCTCGCCTTGCCACCGGAACGGTCGATCGGTAGCTGGCCGGCGGATTCGAAGAACCAGCGCACGAAACGGCCCTTGATCCCCTTACCGGTGAAATAGTCCGCTTTCGCGAGGAAGTAGATCCGACGCTCCATGATGAGTGGAACGAGCACGGAATCGATGAAAGACAGGTGGTTTCCGGCGATGATGACACCGCCGCGGGCAGGGATGTTCTCGGCACCGATCACCCATGGTCGGAACACCGTTTTCACGTACGGTCCGACGATGAGGTTCTTCATAATCCAATAGAACATTCCGACCTCCTCCAGCGAATCACTCTAGTGCCCGCAATTCGGGGCGCAGGAATATCACGCTGCACCGTGCATTGTGCAGCAACAGTTTGACAAAGATCCGCGCATCCTCGCGCTCGGCGCCAGCGCGCTCGATATGCTTGATGTCACCCCTTGACCCGGTGCCGAAGGAGTTACCGTGACTGAGAGCACATCAAACGCTGCCACCCACATCCGAAAGCCCGTGATCGAACCAGACCCTTCAGCGAATGCAACGGCGCTGCTGAAGGATCGTCTTGCGCTTTCACCCGATGCTCCACTCTTTGCAACTCCTTCAGGAGAAGACTCCTGGAACGACATCACGACTCGTGAGTTCCACGCGCAGGTCATCGCCCTCGCAAAGGGTCTCGTCGCTGCGGGCGTCGAGCCCGGCGACAAGATCGCTCTCATGTCAAAGGTTCGTTACGAGTGGACCCTGATCGACTTCGCGACCTGGTTCGCGGGCGCAACGCTCGTTCCGGTGTACGAGACCAGTGCCCCGAGCCAGGTGCAGTGGATCGTCAGCGACTCTGGCGCGACCCGGATCATTCTCGAGACCGCGGACATGTTCAACCGTTTCGACGAGATCGCGGCGGACGTGCCGAACGTGCAGCAGACCTGGCGTATCGACCTCGGTGATCTCGACAAGCTCGCGAAGAGCGGCACCGATGTCTCGGACGAAGAGATCGAGCGCAGAAGCAACCTCGCGCAGGGCTCCGACCTCGCGACACTCATCTACACGTCCGGCTCAACAGGAAAGCCGAAGGGCGTTGTGCTGACGCACTCGAACTTCGTCGAACTGTCGCGCAACTCAGCACTCGCGCTCAACGAAGTCGTTGCGCCCGGCGCGTCGACGCTGCTGTTCATCACCACCGCACACGTGTTCGCGCGCTTCATTTCGGTGCTCGCCGTGACCTCAGGCGTGAAGGTCGGACATCAGCCCGACACCTCGAAGCTCGTCGTCTCGATGGGAACCTTCAAGCCCACGTTCCTTCTGGCGGTTCCACGAGTCTTCGAAAAGGTGTTCAACGTCAGCGAGCAGAAGGCAGAAGCAGGCGGGAAGGGAAAGATCTTCCGCCGCGCCGCCGACGTGGCAGTTGCTCACTCGAAGGCGACCGACGCCGGCAAGGTGCCTTTCGGCCTCGCCCTGCAGTTCAAGCTCTTCGACGCTTTGGTCTACAAGAAGCTGAAAACTGCACTCGGTGGTCGTGTGCGCTACGCCGTTTCTGGTTCGGCTCCCCTCTCGACCTATCTCGGACACTTCTACCGCAGCCTCGGCATTCGAATCCTCGAAGGCTACGGACTCACGGAGACGACCGCTCCTGCCTCCGTGAACCTCCCCGACAAGTTCAAGATCGGCACGGTCGGACCGGTGCTCCCGGGTGTCGGTATCAAGATCGACGACGACGGCGAAGTCCTTGTGGCCGGTCAGAACGTGTTCAAGGAGTACTGGAACAACCCCGAGGCGACCGCTGAAGTATTCGACGGCGAATGGTTCCACACGGGTGACATCGGAACACTCGACTCCGACGGCTACTTGACGATCACCGGTCGCAAGAAAGAACTCCTCGTCACCGCTGGTGGGAAGAACGTCGCACCGACTGCGCTCGAAGACCCGATTCGCGCGAACCTGATCGTCGGTCAGGTCGTCGCGGTCGGCGATCAGAAGCCGTTCATCGCAGCTCTTGTCACCCTCGATGCAGAAATGCTGCCAGTGTGGGCGAAGAATCAGGGTCTCAACGAGTCAATGACGCTCGAAGAGGCCGTGAAGAACGAGGCTGTTATCGCTGAAGTCCGCCGCGCTGTCGCTGCCGGAAACAGCACTGTCTCGCGTGCAGAATCCGTGAAGAAGTTCCTGATCCTGCCTGACGAGTTCACCGAGAGCAACGGACTCCTCACTCCGAAGATGAGCATCAAGCGACACAACGTTCACGTGGCGTACGAAGAGCAGATTGCAGGGATCTACCGGAGCGAGAACCCACTCGGGCATTCGGTCGATTAGCGCGCAGTCGTTCGATTGCAGCAAGAAGGGTGCGAGTCCAGTGGACTCGCACCCTTCTTCTGTGCACCGTGCTCGACGTCACGGTGCTGCACGCTCGCTCGGAGCTAATACCAATCCGACTCACGAACCGCATGCATTGCTCGACGACGTGTTTCCTTCTCGAGCGTCATGATGTACAGAATTCCATCGAGGTGCTGGCATTCGTGCTGCAGCATTTCGGCAAAGAGATCCTCGCCCTCGAGTTCGATCTCCTCACCCTCGGCGGTGATGCCGCGCACTTTGGCCCACGGGTATCGGGGCGTATCGAAGGAGAGCCCGGGAACCGAGAGACAGCCCTCGCTCATCATCTCGAGTTCGCCATCGGTGGCGACGAGTTCGGGGTTGCAGATCGCCCCGATGCGACCGTCGACGTTGTAGCTGAAGGCGCGGAGCCCGACGCCGATCTGATTCGCTGCCACTCCCGCACGGCCCGGCAACTGCACGGTGTCGATCAGATCACGCACGAGCGCGAGCGTTTTCGGATCGCCAGGCACGACCGGGTCGCACACCGTCCGAAGGACCGGGTCGCCGAACACTCGGATATCTCGAACGGTCACGCATGCTCTCTCTGTTGACGTCGGATTGCCTTCGCCGCATCGAGCAGCGCGTTCTCGAGCACTTCACTCAGTGCAGGATGTGGCCAATACATTCCGCGAACGTAGTCGTCGGTGATCGGGGTCTGCTGCTGCGCGATCATGACGAGCGGCTGGATCAGGATACTCGCTTGTTCGCCGAGGATGTGCGCGCCGTGGAGCACACCGCGCCCGTCCACGACGAGCCGCACGAAGGACGTCGTGTCCTCGAGCGCCCAACCATAGGCGGTCGTGCTGTACTCGCGAGTGACCACGATGTGCGTGTCCTCGGCTTCGTCGGCACGAACACCGAAGCTCGCAATCTGCGGCCAGGAGAAGATCGCATGAGGAACCGGGCTCAGCGTGTCAGCCTGGAAGTCTGCGGAGTCAGCGCTCAGGTTATGACGAACGACGCGAGCCTGGTGGTTCGCTACGTGCTTCAACTCGTGCTTCGCGCAGACATCACCGAGCGCAAAGATGCCCTCGACCGGCTCTCCGTCTCGCAACACCTGAAGGAATTCGTTCGTCGCGATCTTCTTCGAGCTGTCGAGATCGAAGAACGCGGCCGCGTTCAAGGTGTCGGTGTTCGGCTCGCGCCCTGAGGCGACCAAAACTGCATCGAACGGTTCGGTCGCACCGTCATCGAACGTCACCACAAATTCGTCGCAAGAATCCGTATCGATCTGCTCGACCTGCGTCCTCGTCTTCAACGCGACGCGCTTCCCGAGAATGGAGGTCATCCGTTCACGAACGAGCGAGTCGGTGCTACTGAGCACCTCATCCGAGCGAATTGCAAGAGTGATGGAGACCCCGAGTGAGGCGAAGATGTGGGCGAACTCCACCGCGATACTTCCGCCGCCAACAATCAGGAGCCGCTCTGGCAGCGCAGCGATCCGCATGATCGAATCGCTCGTATGGATCCGACCGTCAGGCGCATACGCGGCACTGAGCGCCCGTGGCCGCGAGCCCGTGGCGATCACGATCTTCGGAGCAGTGAGTCGCCGACCGGAGGCGGTCTCGATGACGTGATCGCCAGCAAAGCCGCAGGTCTCGCGGACGAGGGTGAGCGCTGGCGCCTGGTTCTCTCGGAATTCGAGGCTGCTCGCACTCGCATCATCCACGCGACCGAAAACACGGTCGCGAATGGCATTCCAGTCGACATGAGGCGCTTCGAACTCGATGCCGAGTCGCTTCGCATCGAGGGCGTTCTGCGCCACATCGGCGACATGCACGAACATCTTCGTGGGAATGCAGCCGCGGTTCAGACACGTACCGCCGAACTCGATCGAATCGTCGACGAGTGCAACCTGCTTGTCGGCCCATTCTCGACCGAGGATCGTGTTGCCACTCCCCGAGCCGATCACGATGAGATCGAACTCTTCGAGCGCTCTTGAGTCGGCCATGGGGCCCTCCCTTAGCTTGGCTTCACGACGACGAGCAGGTCTCCCGATTCAACCGGGCTGGTGCCGGAAATCGCAAGCCGTTCGATCGTGCCCGCGATCTGGGAGGTGATCGCCGCCTCCATCTTCATCGCCTCGATCGTGGCGACCGGCTGACCGGGAGCGACCGTGTCGCCAACGGCAACCTGGATGGTGACGGCACCCGCGAACGGCGCAGCAACGTGGCCTTCATTCGAGCTGTCTGCCTTCTCGGTCGCCGCTTTGTCGACCTTGACGCTGCGGTCGCGGACGTACACGGGACGGAGCTGTCCGCCGAGCACGGTCATGACGGTCACGATGCCGTCGTCGCCGGGCTTGCCGATCGCCTCGAGACCCACCGTGAGAACGACACCCTTACCGATGCTGACCGTGTGCTCGCCCTCGTCCTGAATGCCGTAGAGGTAGTCGATCGTGTCGATAACGGAGAGGTCGCCGTACTCTTCCTTGGTCGCGAGGTAATCCTTCGTCGGCCCAGGGAACAACAGCGCGTTGAGCGAGTCCTGCCGTGCACGACCCGGCTCCGCGAGTTCAGCTTCCTGTGCTTCCGTGAGCTCGGTGATGCCGTGCTTGATCGTGCGGCCCTCGAGCACCTTCGTCCGGAATGGCTCTGGCCACCCACCGGGAAGGTCACCGAGTTCGCCCGCCATAAAGCCGATCACGGAGTCCGGGATGTCGTACTTGTTCGGGTTCTTCTCGAAGTCGTCGGGGTCGACGTTCGTCGCGGCCATCTGCAGCGCGAGGTCACCGACCACCTTCGATGATGGGGTCACCTTCGTCGGGCGACCGAGAATACGGTTCGCAGCGGCATACCAGTCTTCGATCAGCTCGAAGTTGTCAGCCAATCCGAGTGCGATCGCCTGCTGGCGCAGGTTCGAGAGCTGCCCGCCTGGAATCTCGTGATTGTAGACGCGACCGGTCGGGCCCGGAAGTCCGGACTCGAACGGCTTGTAGAGACGACGGACGGCCTCCCAGTAGGGTTCCAAATCGCTCGCGGCGGCAAGCGAAATGCCGGTGTCACGATCCGTGTTCGACAGTGCCGCAATCAACGCGGACATGCTCGGCTGGCTTGTGGTGCCTGCCATTGCCGCGTTCGCGACATCGACCGCGTCCGCACCAGCGTTCGCGGCTGCGATGAGCGTCGCGAGCTGGCCACCCGCGGTGTCGTGCGTGTGCACGTGGACGGGAACATCGAAGTTCTCGCGGAGCGCAGTGACGAGCTTTGTCGCCGCACCGGCGCGCAGAAGCCCTGCCATGTCCTTGATCGCAAGGATGTGCGCCCCACTCGAGACGATCTTCTCCGCGAGCCCGAGGTAGTAGTCGAGCGTGTAGAGGTCTTCACCTGGGTTCAGCATGTCGCCCGAGTAGCACAGCGCCACTTCAGCGACACTCGCACCGTTCTCGAGCACCGCGTCGATGGCGGGACGCATCTGGTTGACGTCATTGAGTGCGTCGAAGATCCGGAAGATGTCGACACCGGTCGCCGCTGCCTCATCGACGAACGCTGTGGTGACGCGAGTCGGGTACGGGGTGTAGCCAACCGTGTTCCGGCCGCGCAACAGCATCTGAATCGCGAGGTTGGGCATTGCTTCGCGAAGCGCGCCGAGACGTTCCCATGGGTCTTCGCCGAGGAATCGGAGTGCGACGTCGTAGGTCGCGCCACCCCAGGCTTCAACCGAGAGGAGTTCCGGAGTCATTCGCGCCACGTAGGGCGCGATCTGCGCGAGGTCCTTCGTGCGAACGCGAGTCGCCAAGAGCGACTGGTGTGCGTCACGGAAGGTGGTGTCGGTGATCGCGAGTGCCTTCTGCTCGCGCAGGGCCGAGGCGAATCCCTTCGGACCGAGTTCGAGCAAACGCTGACGCGACCCGGCCGGGGCTGGCGTTTCGAGGTCGATCGTCGGCAGCTTCAGCGAAGGGTTGATGACGCCGTCGGCGGTCCCGTTCGGCTTGTTGACCGTGACGTCAGCAAGCCATGCCAGTACCTTGCTCGCACGGTCGCGCGGCGGCTTGATGCGCGTGAGCTCCGGGTGTTCCTCGATGAAGTGCGTCGAGAGGTCTCCGGCGAGGAACTGCTCGTCTTCGAGCAGGTTGAGCAGGAACGGGATGTTCGAGGCGACACCACGAATACGGAATTCGCTGACCGCTCGGTGCGCACGCTTGATCGCGCTCGGCAGGTCGCGGCCGCGGCACGTGACCTTCGCGAGCATCGAGTCGAAGTGCGGGCTGATCTCGCTGCCCGGGTTGATCGTTCCACCGTCGAGGCGTACGCCTGCGCCACCCGGTGAGCGGTACGCCGTGATGCGGCCGGTGTCAGGTCGGAAACCGTTCGCCGGGTTCTCGGTCGTCACTCGGCACTGGAGCGCAGCACCGTGCATCGTGATCTGGTCCTGAGTAAGCCCGAGGTCTTCGAGGCTCTCCCCCGCTGCAATTCGCATCTGCGACTGCACGAGATCGACATCGGTGATCTCCTCAGTGACGGTGTGCTCGACCTGAATGCGCGGGTTCATCTCGATGAAGACGTGCTCACCGGCGCGCTCACCGGCAGTGTCGAGCAGGAACTCGACCGTACCGGCGTTGACGTAACCGATGGACTTTGCGAAGGCGATCGCGTCTGCGTACATCGCTTGACGCGTTTTCTCATCGAGATTCGGCGCCGGCGCGATCTCGACGACCTTCTGGTGGCGACGCTGGACCGAGCAGTCGCGTTCGAACAAGTGCACGGTGTTGCCCTGCGCGTCAGCAAGGATCTGCACTTCGATGTGCCGGGGGCGAACCACTGCCTGCTCGATGAACATGGTGCCGTCGCCGAAGGCGCTCTCGGCCTCGCGCATCGCCTCTTCGAGGGCAGGTCGCAGCTCTTCACGCGACTGCACGAGACGCATTCCGCGTCCACCGCCACCGGCGACCGCCTTTGCAAACACCGGGAAGCCGATCTCGTCTGCGCCTGCGAGCAGCGCATCGAGGTCAGTCGTCGCAGGAGTCGAGGCGAGCACGGGAACACCCGCGGCGATCGCGTGCTCTTTCGCCGTGACCTTGTTTCCTGCCATACCGAGCACCGACGCGCCCGGGCCAACAAACGTGATTCCTGCGGCTTCAGCCGCGGTGGCGAGCTGCGGGTTCTCGCTCAAAAAGCCGTACCCCGGGTAGATCGCGTCCGCGCCCGATTCGGTCGCGACACGAATAATTTCGTCGACGCTCAGATATGCCCGAACCGGATGCCCCTCCTCGCCAATCTGGTAGGCCTCATCGGCCTTCTGGCGGTGCAAAGAGTTACGGTCTTCCCAGGCGTAGACAGCCACGGTGCGGATACCGAGTTCGTTTGCAGCGCGAAACGCACGGATCGCGATTTCACCGCGATTAGCTACCAAAATCTTGCGAAACATGGATTCTCCCCGTTGGAAAAAGCTGAGCAGGACGCGTCATCGAGTGGTTCAAGACTAGTCAAGGTAGAGTTCTATGCTGTGCACGTACTCTCGATTTCTTCACTCAAGGGCGGCGTCGGTAAGACGACGGTCACGCTCGGACTCGCCTCTGCGGCCTTCGCGAAAGGACTCCGGACGCTCGTCGTAGACCTTGATCCGCAGTCGGACGCCTCGACCGGCATGGATATCCAGATCGCGGGCAAGCTCAATATCGCCGACGTGCTCGCGAATCCAAAAGACAAGATTGTGAAGCAGGCAATCGCACCTTCGGGCTGGGCAAGCGGTCACACCGGCACGGTCGACGTGCTCATCGGCAGCCCCTCAGCGATCAACTTCGACGGACCGCATCCGACGATCAAAGACATCTGGAAGCTCGAAACCGCGCTGGCGACCGTCGAGAACGACTACGACCTTGTATTGATCGACTGTGCACCATCGCTCAACGCTCTGACGCGCACCGGCTGGACCGCGAGCGACCGGGTCATGGTCGTAACCGAGCCAGGGCTGTTCTCCGTCGCTGCAGCCGACCGTGCACTTCGTGCGATCGAGGAGATCCGTCGCGGCCTCTCTTCGCGCCTGCAGCCGCTCGGAATCGTGATCAACCGCGCTCGCCCACAGTCACTCGAACACCAGTTCCGCATTCAGGAACTCAAGGACATGTTCGGCCCGCTCGTGCTCGACCCCGTCCTCCCCGAGCGCACATCAATGCAGCAGGCACAGGGCGCCGCCCGTCCGCTGCACGTCTGGCCAGGCGAGGGCGCGCAGGAGATCGCGGCACTCTTCGACGACCTGCTGCTGCGTGTGCTCGGAGCCGCTGGTCTCGAAGAAGATCACGCTGCCTCACCGATTCCTGCGCCTACAGCAGCCCGGGACGCCGACGTCGCTGCCAGCCAGAGCGCGCGGGACAGTGACAGCGATGCGATCGACCTCAGCAGTTTGTCTATCGAGAGCGCAGTGAGCGCCCCCGAGGACGACGAGGCTTCAGCGGTCTCGGCGCCCGAGAACGACTCGGACGATGCGCTCGAGAACACGCAGGCGTACAACGTGCTCGACGAGGACGACGACAAGAAATCCAAGTAGCGCAACTCGCTGCATTCTTCAGCAGTTCGAAAAGAAAGAGCCCCTGCGATCCGAGATCACAGGGGCTCTTTTCTACACACGCATCAGGTGTGCGAAGTTTAGGAGGCGCGGCTTCGACGAGCACGACGCGCTGCGAGCTCATCGTTTTCGGGCTGCGCGATCGGGCTCAAATCCAGTTCGATCAACTGCGACTCGACCTCGCGCAGAACCTTGCCGACCGCGATGCCAAAGACACCCTGGCCTCGGCCAAGCAGGTCGATGACCTCGTCGTTCGAAGTACACAGGTAGACACTCGCGCCATCGCTCATGAGGGTGGTCTGAGCAAGGTCGTTCACGCCTGCTTCTCGCAATTGCTCGACCGCGACACGAATCTGCTGCAGCGAGATGCCGGTGTCGAGCAGGCGCTTGACGAGTTTCAGTACGAGGATGTCGCGGAACGAGTACAAGCGCTGCGAACCTGAGCCTGCGGCGCCTCGAACGGTTGGAACCACGAGTGCCGTGCGAGCCCAGTAGTCGAGCTGACGGTAGGTAATCCCAGCGGCATCAGCGGCAATCGCTCCACGGAAGCCTTCATCGTCGCCGAAGTCTGGCAGACCGTCCGTAAAGAGGACCTCCTGGCCGAAGCTCGGTGTCTTCGGTGTTCCCTCGTCCATGGACTGCCTCTCATCGTCGCAACATTCAAGTTGCGGTTGAACCTTCACTCATGACTGTAGTGATCGTTCAGACCGAAACCCGGATACACCGCGCGTGTCGGCGAGTTGCTCGGTCGATTTGAGTTTAGCGCGAGAGCGCCCGAATTGCTTGGGCGCCGATCTTCTCTCGAATGGTCGCCAAGTTGTCCGCGAGCTCGCGCGTGGCTTCCCGAGCACGGACCGCATTGGCTGATCCAGGCTTCGCATGCACGGGCCGGACGGCGAGCTCGATCAAGGAGGCTTCGCGGTCAGCGGCTGCGCGCATTCCGCGAAGGTGCCGTGGCTCAATTCCGTAGCGCTCGAGTTCGACGAGCGCGGACACAATCGTGACGGCATCGTCGTCAAAATACTCGCCGCTCGGGATCAACTGCGCACTCATTGCTTCGGTCAGCAACTGCTTGCTCGCTCCCGTCGCCGCCGAGAGCTCGTCGCGGTCGAGGCGTCGCTTCGCGCTGAGAATGCTCGGCGCTACGACAGAGATGTTCGGTCCGGGGATCGCGGGGGTGCGACCGGCGTCGAGTTCTTCGAGGTGTCCGAGAATGACCTTGAGCGGGAGATAGTGGTCGCGCTGCATCGTGAGGATGAAGCGAAGACGTTCGACATCAGAGCCCGAGAACTTCCGATATCCGCTCGGAGTACGGTCTGGCTCGATCAATCCCTGTTCTTCGAGGAAGCGCAGTTTCGACGGAGTGAGATCCGGGAAATCTGGGGTGAGCCGTGCGAGCACCTGACCGATGCTCAGCAGGCCCGCACTCTTCTTGGCGCCGGCTACAGCCATCGCTAGATTGCCCCGCCGAGCAGATCCTGACGCGAGGCGTAGAACGTGAGGCGGAACTTTCCGACCTGGACGACTGTGCCATCGGTGAGGGGTGCTCGGTCGACTCGCGAGCCCTCGAAGTACGTTCCGTTCAAGGAACCCAGGTCGCGAACTTCGAAGGCGTTGCCAGTGCGGATGAATTCGGCGTGCTTGCGCGAGACCGTGACGTCATCGAGAAAGATGTCGGCGTTCGGGTGCCGACCTGCGATCGTGGAGTCCTGGTCGAGCAGAAAACGGGAACCAACGTTGGGACCGCGACGGACAATCAGCAGCGCAGAACCAGATGGCAAGGCCGCGATCGCCTCTTTGTCGTCGGGAGCAGCGTCGACGAGCATCGATGCGAGTTGACGACTGTATTCCTCGTTAAAGGACTGCGTGGTGTCGAGATTCCGTTTGCTGTCGTCAGCGCGGTTCTCGTTCTCTCCAGCGTCAGGCGTATTGCTCATCCCGACCTCCAATCGTTCAACCTCTTGCTCAACTTCTAGCCTACGGGATTCGCACTGAGCAAAGAACCCTCTCTCGGATGATCCTTAACCCAACTCTGGCGTCACCGAGCGCAATGCAACTGCCGTGCGTTCGAGTGATTCGAGTCGCTCGTTTGTGGAGCGACCTTGGAACCCGAGCATCAATTCGTCCGCGCTCGTCTCGCGCACGAGTTCGTCGAGCCAGGCTCGAACGATCGACTCGTCGCCAACTGCGCTGTATCGCATCATTTCCTTGATGGATGCCGCGCCCGGCGTCTCGAGAAGCGCATCGAGCTCATCATCCGAGTAGTTCGTGCCCGGGCGCAAGAAACGCTTCGTCCGTGAGCGAAGAACCGCCTGGTAGCGCTGCTTCGCAAGGTCCTCAGACTCGGCCGCGAAGACGTTCGCCGCGACGATCAGGTGTGGCTTCGAGCCCTGCTCGTTCGGCGTGAACTCGCTCCGGTACAAACGGCTGGCATTGTGCAACTGCTGCGGGGCGAAGTGCGATGCGAAGGCAAACGGCAAACCCAGCTGTGCTGCCAGGCTCGCCCCGAACAGGCTCGAGCCGAGGATGAAGAACTCGACCGGCTGCTCCGGAATCGGATACGACTGCACATTGGGCACGATCGAGCGGCCCGCGAGATACGCCTGCAGGCGCTGTACATCACGAGGAAATGCCTCCGCATCCTCGTAGGAACGACCAAGAGCCTGCAGCATCACCTGGTCACCACCCGGCGCACGCCCGAGCCCGAGGTCGATACGACCAGGATGCAGGGTCGCGAGCGTCCCGAACTGCTCCGCGATCACGAGCGGCGAATGGTTCGGCAGCATGATGCCGCCCGCGCCGATCCTGATGCTCTCGGTCTTACTCGCGACGTGCTCGATGAGCACGCTCGTCGCGCTCGAAGCGATGTCCTTCATGTTGTGATGCTCGGCGTACCAAAGCCTCGTGAATCCGGATCGCTCTGCCGCCCGCGCAAGTTCCACGCTCGCGGCGAAGGTGTCGCGGAACGAGGTTCCTTGATCGTTGATCGCAAGATCAAGGACGCTGACGGGAAATGGAAAATCGATCTGGTCACTCACAGCAGAGGACAACGCACCCGAGGGAGAGCGCATTCCTGCGAACGACCAAGCAACGCAGATTACGAGGCGACTGCTCTGAGGACGATCGCTGTGCCTTGGCCACCACCACCGCAAATTCCGAGCGCGCCGACCGCTCCGTCACCGAGCGCTCGGAGTCGCATCGCCAGGTGACCCGCGATTCGTGCGCCCGAGGCGCCGATCGGGTGACCGAGGGCAATCGCTCCGCCGTTCGCATTGACGATTGCAGGGTCGACACCGAGCGCCGCAGTCGAGACGACTCCCACGGCTGCGAATGCCTCATTGATCTCGACCGCTCGGAGATCGTTCGTCTGCAATCCCGCGTTCGAGAGTGCCCGTTCAATCGCATCCGAGGGTTGCGTGTGCAGCGAAACATCATCACCGGCGACGGTTCGCGTTGACAGGACCTCAGCGAGCGGCGAGAGACCGTGGCGCGCCGCGTACTCCGAGGACGTGAGCACGAGAGCCGCTGCGCCGTCGCTCAACTGGCTCGCGTTCCCCGCTGTGATCGTGCCGTCCTTTGCGAACGCTCCTCGGAGCGTACCGAGCGATTCCGCAGTCGTCTCGGCGCGAACACCGTCGTCGCTGGAAACCATGACCGTTGTTCTTCCCTGCGCGACCTCGATCGGCGAAATCTCCTGCTCGAAGACTCCGGCCGCTTGTGCAGCGACGACTCGTTCGTGGGAGGACGCTGCGAAGGCGTCCTGCACGTCGCGGGTTACGTCGAACTTCTCGTTGAAGGACTCCGTCGATGCACCCATCGACTGCCGTTGGAACGCGTCCGTCAAGCCGTCGAACTCCATCGTGTCGAGCGTCGCCACGGGACCGAATTTGTGGCCGGCACGAGCATTCCAAGCGTGCGGAGCGAGCGACATCGATTCTTGACCGACGACCAGCACGACATCGGCCTCACCCATTGCGATCAGGCGGTGCGCTGCGACGACAGCTTCTGCCCCGGAAAGACACACGGCATTGATACCGATGGCCGGCACACGCATTGGAACGCCAGCAGCGACTGCGGTTTGGCGTGGCGGGTTTTGTCCGACCCCTGCCTGCAGGACCTGCCCGACGACCACCTGGTCGACGGAATCAGGACTGACCCCTGCCGAAGCAAGCGCGGCTTTCGCAGCATGGGCGCCGAGAGTGACGGAGGAAACTTGCGCGAAAACGCCACAGAATTTCACGAATGGGGTCCGGCGGTAGCCGACGATGACAGTGCTCATTGTGTGCTCCTTTGCATTCCACTGCGAGGGCCTCGTGGGCAACAGTCGCAGACCTCCATCCTGCCGCACACCTCGCTGGAGGCCAAGGAGCGCGAGAGTGCAACAATGTTGACCATGAAAGCGATCCACGCGACATGAGGCGTGCCTTTACCGCCTGCGTGAACCCGATCTCCGGATCCGGCGAGGCCGCGTTGGTCTGGGAAGCAGTCGGTGGTTCGCTCCAAGACCTTGGGTTCAATGTCGAAACCGTGACCACGGAGAGCCGGGTTCATGCTGAAGCGACCGCAGCCGACGCCGCCGCCCGCGGTCGCATCGTCGTCGCTGTCGGTGGCGACGGTCTCGTGCGCGACGTCGCCGCTGGGGTGGCAATCCACCAGGGAATACTCGCGGTCGTTCCGGCCGGACGCGGCAATGACTTTGCTGCTGCCTTGCGGCTCCCCAAAACGACGAACGAGCTGAGCGAGCTCCTGCTGAGCGCGGAACCGCAGATGATCGACGCGCTCCTGGTCAACGGAACGCTCGTCGTCGGGAACGCGTACTGCGGCATCGATGCGGTTGCGAACCGGATCATCAACTCGATGCGCTGGCTTCCCGGCGTCGTCGCGTACCGCGTTGCACCGTTCTTGAGCGTGCTGCAATGGCGCGCGAGGAACTTCACTGTGGAAATCGACGGTGCTCGGACTTCGCTCCGCTCACATCTCGTCGCGGTCGGAAAATCAGGAATGTACGGTAACGGTCTGCACATGATTCCCGGAGCATCGCTTCGCGGAGGCAAGGCGCGCGCGATGTTGGTGCGCGCGCCCCTCACCGCAATCGTCGCGTTTCTCCGTCAGGCCAAGACCGGAGCCCACGCAGGGCGATCCGACGTCGAGTTCCACGACGGGAACTCATTCGTGATCGAGGCGGACCGCCCAACTCGCGTGTATGGCGACGGTGAGGATCTGGGCCTACTCCCAGCGGTTATTTCGGTTCGGGAGAATGCGCTGCAGGTGCTTGCACCGAAATCTGCCCGGTAGCCGCTCCCCTGTGGCGCAGTGCGATCGCGACCACCACGATCGCGACGGCCATGAGCGCGAACCCGATCCACGAGGTCGTCACGAAGCCCGAGTCGAAGGCGACACCGGCGGCTTCCGCGAGTTGCTCGGAGAGCGGGCTCGGGAGATCGTCGGCAACACCGACCGCACCACCGAGGGTTTCGCCCGCGTCGCGTGCCTGCTGCGCGGTGAGGCCGCTCGGGAGCACCAGCGCGGAACGGTAACTCGCGCTCAAGATGCTGCCGAGGATCGAGGTTCCGAGCACCGCGCCGAGTTCGTACGCCGTTTCAGAAACGGCCGATGCCGCTCCGGCTTTTCCTGCGGGCACACTCGAGACCACGTAGTCGTTGGCCAGCGTCTCGGCCATACCAACGCCGAGGCCGAGGAGGACGAACGAGCCCATGATGCTCATTGGGGTGGAGTGCTCACCGAAGAGTGCCATGGTGACGTACGCACTCCCCGAAAGCGAGAGCCCGAGGATCATGAGTGATTTCGGCGAGAAGCGTCGCACGAGCCGGACCACAAAGAGCCCCGAGAACACGACTGCACCGATTCCTGGAACGAGAACGAGCGCCGCAACGAACGGGCTGAGCCCTTCGATGAGCTGCAGGTGCTGCGCCGCGAAGAACAAGAAACCAACGAGCGCGAGCACGCTCACGAGGTTGACGATCACGCTTCCGGAGAAGGCACCATTGCGGAACAGCCGGACATCGAGCATCGGGTTCGACTGACCGAGCAACCGGCGCACCACGGCAAATCCGGCAATCACACTCCCGATGAAGGATGCCGCAACCACGAGATCGAATCCGTACGAGCCGAGGTGCTTGATGCCGAAGACAAGGAGGCCGAAGGTCGCCATCGACAAGCCGATCGCGACCGCATCGATCGGTCCCGGGTTGTCATCGCGGGATTCCGGCAGCAGCTTCGGCGCGAAAATCAGAAGCGGCAGCAGCACCGGTACGGCGATGAGGAAGACGCTGCCCCACCAGAAGTGTTCGAGAAGCAATCCACCGACGAGCGGTCCGATCGCTGAGCCTGCAGAGAACCCGGAGGCCCAGATGGCAATAGCGAGTCGGCGTTCATTTCGATCCGAGAAGATAGTGCGCAGGAGCGAGAGCGTCGCCGGCATGATCGCTGCGCCGAAAACACCCATGAGTGCACGGAAGACGACCAGCCACTCCGCGCTGGGTGCGAAGGCCGCCGCGATCGAGAGCACGACGAACCCGGTCGATCCGATGATCAGGAGGAGTCGCCGCCCGAACCGGTCACCGAGACTCCCCGATGCGATCAGAAGCGTCGAGAGCACGAGCGGGTACACGTCAATAATCCACAGTTGCGTGGTCGCGCTCGGGGCGAGGTCACGGGCGATTTCGGGCATCGCAAAGGTCAGCACTGTGTTGTCGATCGCAACGAGCAAGACCGGCAGCATCAGCACGACGAGCGCCAGCCAACGCTGGATCGAGGGTGAACTAGAACGAGATGTAAAACGCATGATTCCTCTACTGTACCGTCTGGACGGTTTTCCGCCTGCTATTCTGGCACAATGACGGCCTCAGATGTACGAGACACGATCTTGCGAGAGTTTTCTCTGCTCGTAACGGTGACCGGAGAGCGCGCCGCGACCCTGGAAGCGACCGCGCGCGCCGCGGGGGTCTCAAAGGGCGGACTGCTCTACCACTTCGGCTCGAAATCGGCGCTCGTCGACGGGGTCATCGCTCGCCTCGAGGAGCTCGTCGACGCAGACTGCGCGGCGATCGAACACTCTCCCGAAGGACCGGTGCACGCGTACATCACGACGAGCGCCGATCTCGGTTCGGATCTCGACGTCATGCTCGACGCAGCCCTCAGACTCTTCCAGTCGGGCGATCATCCGCGTGCCGGAGCCGCAATCGATTCGGCACTACGCAAGTGGCACGAGGTCCTCACGCGGACGCTCCAAAACTCCACGCACGCACTGCTCGTGCAACTGGTCGGGGACGGTCTCTACTATCGCTCGACGACATCACTCGGAGAATCAGGCGTTGCGAATCCCGAACCGGAAGAACTCCTCGCGATCGTGCAGGTGCTCAACGAGATCACTCGGACGAAACGTCGTGGACGCACAGGGGCGACGAGCAAGGATCTTGACCCCAAAGATCGACAGTCGTGATTCGAAACTCGCCGATCTGCTCCGCTCCTCTTGCTGCACTCCTGCATGATCGCTGCTGCATCGCCGATGCATCACGACTCTAGAATTTCGCCCTCTTCATCGATCGCGGCGTCGATGCGCTCCTCCGGGGAAGCAGTGAGCGCCTTTCCGGCGCCGTAATCGTTCGCGATCGACGCGCTGAGCCTGAATTCGATCGGGAACGAACCGAAGAGCGCGCGGCCCGCGGCAGCAGCCGCCTCGTGCACGATCGCGAGGCACGCTTCAGCGAGATGCTCGGGCGCGTGCACGATGATCTCGTCGTGCAGGAAGAAAACGAGTTCCGCACTCCCGGCCGAGTCGTCGAGCGCGGAAAGCCGCTTTCGAATTCCCGCCATCCAGAATGCCGACCATTCGGCTGCGCTCCCCTGCACCACGAAGTTCCGGGTGAACCGACCCCGTTCGCGAGCAGCAGCACTCGCAGCCCGAACCGCAGCCGGATTCGCATCATCCGCGCTCGCCGCAGACTGCAGTGCGAGCCACCGTGCGCTCGGGTCGGGCGAACGCCGACCGAGCCAGGTCTCGACGTACTCTCCGCGTTCACCCGCAAGCGCCGCAGCGTCCACCATGCCGATTGCGAGTGGAAAGTTCGAGCGCAGTCGCGGCAGCAAGCGCCCAGCCGCTCCGCTCGTTGCGCCGTAGAGCGCGCCGAGCATGGCGAATTTTGCGTCCTGTCGCGTTGGCACAGCGCCGGCATCGACGAGCCCCTGATAGAGGTCGGAGCCGCGGCCGGCGGCAGCAAGCGCGAGGTCTCGCGACATCCCGGCGAGAACACGGGGCTCGAGCTGTGCGGCATCGGCGATCACGAACTTCCAACCGGGATCCGCGACCGCCGCACTGCGCAGGGACCGCGGCAGTTGCATGCCCCCGCCGCCTCGCGTCGCCCACCTGCCGGTGACGACGCCCGCTGGCACGTAATCGGTGTGCAGTCGATCACCCCGGACCCACTGTTGCATCCAGGTCCAACCGTTCGCGGTCATCAAGCGGTGCAATCGCTTGAACTCCTGGAGCGGCGCGATGACGGGATGCTCGACCCGACGGAGCTCCCATTTCGAGGTCGATTGCACCTGGAGCCCGGCCTTGCGGAGCGCCTTCAGCAGCGACGCCGCAGATTCCGGATTCAGCTTCGAATCTCCGAGGATCTCTCGGATCTCCTGCACAATCGCTTCGAGCTTCGCGGGGCGACCGCCGTGCACGGGTTTCGGACCGAGTTCTCGCTCGAGATACCGCAGGTGCGTCGCTGTGCTCCACGGCAATCCGGTTGCGCTGAGCTCGGTCGCGATCAGCGCACCGACGGATTCCGCTTCCAGGAGCAAGGCGAGCCGCTCTGGTGCTGGGACGCGCCGCAAGCGCTGCATCACGTGGAGGTACGAGGAGTGCAACGCAGCAGTGTCGAATTCCGGAGTGGCATCGTCGAAGAGTGAGAACGAGAGTTGGGCGTCATGGTCGGCTTGTGCTGCACCTCCCGAGAGGATTCCGGGGTGATCACCAGAGGATGCTTCTGGTTCCTCGCTTGCCAGCGGAGTGTGATCAACAATCGCGCGGCATAAGCGCAGGTCGAGGGCTCGACGGAGACGAACACCCGCACCGATGAGCGGAACGTAGCTCGTGCGAACATCCTCGAGCACGAAGCGCGCGCTCGACCACGGTGCCTCGGAAATCAGCGAGGCGAGGTCGGCGAGCGGGCAGGCAAGGGCAGACTCGAGAACCGGTGCTGAGGCCGTGCCGGGTGCTGCCTCGTTGGGCGCTGCTTCGCCGGAAGATTCGATCACTGGTGGCTCGAGCGGAGCGAGGTGCACGTGCGCATGCTCGATCCACAACAAGACATCCACGTCTGAACTCTACGTCCGACCTCCGACAGATGTGCGAACTCCCGGTTGCACCTGTCGCAGGCGGGCGTCAACGATCGGCGTACCCGCGAGCGTTGCAGCGAGCCCACGATGGCCAGAGGTCACGAACACCGAAATCAGCGAGGCCACGGCAAGTGCGAACGCGAACCACGAGCCGCCCGGAATCGGGAATGACAGCAGAATCCCGAATCCTCCAATGCCGACAAGGAATCGGATGACGCGCGAAACGAGCACCGGAAGCTTCCCCGAAGTGGTCGCAGGAGCACCGCCCATTCGCCGATCGAGACGCCACGCGACAGCACCATGATGAGTTGCGGAATCAGAGACACCGACAGGAGGAGCCCGAGGAAGACCTCGTTCGTCGGCGCCGGACGATCAATCGCCGCGAAGACGAAGGGCATGGCGAAGGTCGCCAAGAAGCCGAGGGTTCCGAACGCGAGCAGATCGCAGAACATCCCGAGGAGCCTGCGACTGATCGTGACGGGAGCGCTCAAGGGCACACGAGTGGCTCGGCGTCGCCCGGAAACGAACATTGCAGCCACGATGGAACCAAGCAGCGCGCCGAAAGTATTGGTTGCGAGGTCAGCGACGTCGAAGAGCCGGTACGCGCAGTCGTAGGCACCCCAGATCCCCGTGAGCTGCGTCGTCTCGACCACAAGGGAAACCACGAACCCGACGAAGGTCGCAACGAAGATGCCGCGCGCGAACAGCGCGCGAATGAGGAACCCGATCGGCATGAAGAGCAAGACGTTGAGCCCGAGCTGCCAGAGTGCGCTGTTTCGGACGACCTGACCGAGCGAGCCATACCCCTCAGCGCGAACGTCTCGGAGCGGCTGCACCATGTCGAGGTTCGGCACACGACACTCGAACGGTCCGTCTGGGATCGGCAAGAGCGTGTACGTCCAGATTGCGCAGGCGGAGACCGCGAGAGCGAACCAGCCGAGCGCACGGGCCGGAGATACTCCGCCTCGTTTTCGATAACTCATCGCAATCAGGGGAACGAGCAACATGATTGCGACCGCGAAGCCGACAAAGGTCGCCACGACACCGGGATACACGTAAGACGACACGATTCGAAAGCGTAACAGCGCGGCAGAGCGCGACTACTCCCCCGCAGTGCGGAAAACGCTCATCCCGAAGAATGAGGAGGATCGGCTGGAGCTATGCGCTTTCGTTGCGCTTGGCGATCTTCGCTTTGCGCTGATCCTTGATGCGCGCCTGGTCGTCCATGACGAAGGCGTGTCGAGCGCGCTCCTCATGGAGCCACTTCGGCTTGTTCTCGAGCATTTCCTGGATCTCCGCGGTCGTCAGCGGCTCGACTTGGCCGTGGCGGGCGAGCCCCGAGATCGAGATACCGAGCTTGTGCGCCACGATGTCTTTCGGGTGCGGTCCGTTTTCGCGGAGCTCGATCAACCACTGAGGCGGCTCGGTCTGCAGGATGTGCAGCTCGTCTCGAGTGATCGTCCCCTCTTGGAACTCGGGAGGGGTCGCCTGCAGCAGAATTCCGAGTTTCTTGGCAGCGGTCGCAGGTTTCAGGTCTTGGCTCACTCTGCAAGGGTATCCGCTGTGCGCGGCACCTGTCACCGCAGGCATTCGTTAGGCTTGGGACCATGCTTCGAGTTGCGTTCGTTCCCGGTGTCATGCCAGGAAAATGGGGGCGCATCTGGAACGAGCGTTTTCCTGACAATCGTTTGGTGCTGACACCTCTGCCGGAACCTGAAATCGTGCCCTCGCTCCAGGCGCTCGACGCGGACATGGCGCTCACGCGACTGCCCGTGGACGAGAACTTTCATCAGATCATGCTCTACGAAGAGCAGATCGTGGTCGTCTTCACCAAGGATCATCCACTCGAAGACTCGAAAGCGGTCGACCGTGCAGTGCTCGCCCGCGAGAACATCCTCACTGACCATTCGAAAGAAACATTCGAGCGAGTCGCCACCGGCGAGGCGATGGCGATCGTTCCAGCGTCGGTTGCTCGAGTTTTTGCACGCAACGACGTCGTCTCGCGACCGATGCCCGACGAACCGCTCGCGCCCGTCGGACTGATTTGGGACAAAGACCTTCGCGACGAGAATGACGACGCTCGCCAAGAGTTCGTCGGAATCGTCCGTGGTCGGACCGCGAATTCGAGTCGCGGGTCGCTGAAGGACGAACCGGAAGTCTCTGCGAAGCCGCAGAAGCAGAAGCAGAGCCAGCGACCGAAGGAACGCAACCGCCCGTTCTACCCGCGGCAGACGCGAAACGCGCCGAAGAACATTCAGCGCAAACGAAAATCACGCTGAAGTTCATCCACGTTCGGACCCCCACGCCACGAGAGTGCGAAGCATGGGAGCTTTCTTCGACCTATCGCGACTTTGGAATCAGAATCCACAACACGATGTACAGGATGACCTGCGGACCCGGCAGCAGCAGTGAGGCGACCGTCAGGACACGAGTCACGGTGTGACTCCAACCAAAACGGTTCGCGATTCCAGCGCACACACCAGCGATGACTTTTTGACGTTGAGGACGGCTGAGGCTCATGCACCCAGTATGGCCTGTGGACCCTCGAACAATCGACGTCCCATCGTCGTAATGCGACGTCCACGTCTGCGCCGACGTCCACGTCTGCGCTGGAGCGCTCGGAACCTGCGCGTTCGGGCGGTGTGGTCTAGGAGTCTTGCGCTTCGAGCAGGCGACGAACCCGAGGGATCACCTCGGTACCGTAGAGCGAAATACTGCGCATCATCGCCTCGTGCGGGAGCCGGCCGTGACTGTACTTCATATCGATTCGTTCGAGTCCCAGCACCTGCACGGTCTTCGCGATCTTCGCTGCGACCGTGTCCGGCGAGCCGACGAGCAGCGCTCCCGCTGAGCCCGCGGATGCTTCGAACTCGTCTCGACGAGGTGGTGGCCACCCACGCTCGGCGCCGATACGACGGACGTATCGCTCGTAGTGCGGCCAGAGCTCATCGCGAGCTTCTTCATCGCTCGGTGCCACATGGCCGGGCGAGTGCACGCCGATCGGCAGCGGCTCTCGGCCGAGTTCTGTCAGCGCGCGCCGATAGAGGTCGGCGAATGGCGCAAATCGTTCCGCTGCTCCCCCGATGATGGCGAGCATGAGCGGCATCCCGTAGCTCGCGGCACGAATCACGGACTGCGGAGTTCCACCGACCCCGATCCAGGCGGGAATCGTTCCTCGCTGCGTGCGCGGGTACAGCGTGCGACCCGTGAGTTCCGGACGGCTGGGGTCGCTTGCGCGAATCGGACGTTCGCGCTGGAGCTCGGCGAACAGCTCAAGCTTCTGCTCGAACAGGGTGTTGTAGTCCTCGAGGCTGTAGCCGAAGAGGGGAAGGACTCGGTGAATGATCCTCGTCCGAGAATGAGCTCGCTCCGACCGTTCGCAATCGCGTCGAGCGTTGCAAAACGCTGGTAGAGCCGCACCGGGTCATCGCTCGAGAGCACAGTGACGGCGGTTCCGAGCGTAATGGTGCTGGTCTTCGCGGCAATCGCCGCCAGTACGGGCTCGGGCGCGGAAATCGCGTAGTCGTCACGGTGGTGTTCGCCGATCCCGAATGCGTCGATTCCGACCTCGTCGGCAAGCACTCCCTCGGCGACAACGTTCCGGATCACCTCGTGCTCGGGCAGGAGTGTGCCGTCAGCATTCTGCGTGATGTCACCGAAGGTGTTGAGACCAAACTGCATTGCCATGCTCGCGTCGTCCGTTCTGCGTTCAGAAATCGAGAAATGTGGTGCGGGGAACTCCCTTGGAATCGCATGCTCGCACGCGCGATCCGAGTCATGTCTGATGATTCCACTCGGTGCAACGCGCTCCTGGCGAGTTCATTCCGCGAGCACCGAGAACGAAAGAGCCCTCTTGCGAATGGCAAGAGGGCTCCTTCTCGTTCGTGTCGCTCAGGAGAGCTGACGAACGACGCGTTCGATTTCGGAGACGGCCGCTTCGTCGGGTGCTTCGATCGCCATGCGGGTCGTTCCCCCGTTGACTCCGAGCACGCGGTACGCCGCCTTCATGCGCCCCATGTTGCCCTGAATCGTGTCGACCGCGAGATCAACGTCACCCTGTGCGGCATCGACCGCGGCGGAGTCGCCCGAGTCGAGTGCCGCAACGAGCGCACGGAAGGGCTTCGGGAGTACCGATGAGATCCCGGAGATCACGCCCTGCGCGCCGTTGTCTGCAGCGATTCCGAGTTCACGGTCCGCACCGGTGTAGAGCAGGAAGTCGTCCGCGACGACGCTGCGGTAATCCGCAATCTGCGACATAGGCTGCTCGCTCACCTTCGCACCGATGATGTTCGGAAGCTTCGAGAGCTCTGCGAGCAGCGCGGTCGAGACGAAGTTTCCACTCCGCTGCTTGTACACATAGATGAAGACGCCGAGACCATCCGCGGCCGCGGAGATCGCGGTGTAATAGTCGCGAAGCGCCTGGTCGGTGGCTGGCAGGAAGTACGGCGTGATGACGGCGACTTCCTTCGCTCCGGCATCGCGCGCAACGTCGAGCAGTCGCAAGGTTTCAAAGAGGCTCGCGGCACCGACATGCACGACGACCCGCATGTGCTCGCCCAGCTCATCGACACTCAGTTTCGTCAGCGAGGCACGCTCGTCGAAGCTCAGGGAAACAAACTCGCCCGTCGTTCCGAGCACGAATGCACCCTCGTTGCCCGATTTCGCGACGAACTGCAGGATCTCGCGAGAGCCATCGATGTCGAGCGCGCCATCTTCGTGGAAGGCGACGGGCACCGCGGTCAGTACATCTCTTTTAGTCATTCTCGGATTTCCTTTCGGAGGACGGCGCTGCTGCATTTGCATCAGCGGCCACTGCAGCGGACTGCTCGGCGGCATCGGTGGACGAGGCGCTTTCCGCGGTCACGCGGGCAGCGATGGGGTCTTCAAGGCTCTCACCCTTCTTCCGACGCCCGAAGAGCTTCGTGAGGAGCGGGAAGAGCAACGACAGGATCGAGAGCGCGACGAGCACCATTGCGATCGGGCTGACGACCTCGAAGAACGGCTTGCCCTGCAGGAGCACGAGGGAACGCGAAAGGTTCGCTTCAGCCAAGGGGCCGAGCAGGAGGCCGAGCACGACGGGGCCAGCCGGAATCCCGACCCGCTTCATGACGACACCGATGACGCCGAAGACGAGCATCGTGATGACCACGAAGATGCTGTTCGAGGTTGCGTAGGTTCCGACCATGCAGAACACGAGGATGATCGTCCAGAGGTAGTGGTTCGGCAAGTCGAGGAGCTTCACCATGAACTTGCTGCGCACGAGCGCAATGACGAGCGACAGGATCGTCGCGATCAGCATGATGCCCGTGATGCTCACCACGAGGTCGGGGCGAGTCGTGAACAGGTTCGGACCAGGCTGCAGGCCCCAGATCATCATGGAGCCGATCATGACGGCCATGACCGAGTCGCCGGGGATACCCAGCGCCATCGTGGTCGTCAGTGATCCACCGAGGGTCGCGCTGGAGGCAGTGTCGCTCGCGGTAATGCCCTCGATCGAGCCCTTTCCGAACTTCTCGGGAGTTTTCGAGGCCGCGCGTGCACGGTCCCAACCGATGAGGCCTGCGATGTCGCCACCAGCAGCGGGGATCAAACCGACGAAGAGGCCAACGCCGCCACCGACGGCGAGCGGCTTGCCCATCTCTTTGTACTCGCTCTTGTTCGGCCACCAGCGACCGAGGCTCGAGATCGGCTTCACCTTGTTCTTGTGGTAGGTCAGCAGCTGGTCGAAGAGTTCGGCGATACCGAAGAGACCGATGATGATCGCAATGAAGTCGAGGCCTTCGAGGAGGTTCAGATTTCCGAACGTGAATCGCTGATCAGCGGTCGCCGAGTAGGTACCGACGGTGCCCAGCAGGAGACCGAAGACACCCGCGATGAGCCCCTTGAGGACAGATTTCGACGAGATACCGATCATGACGGTCAAGCCGAAGAGCACGAGTGCGAAGAGCTCGGGTGACTTGAAGTAGTCACGAGCGATCGTTGCGATCGGGATCGCTGCTGCCGCGAAGAGCACGAGGCTCGCGATGATGCCGAGCGCGGACCCGAACGCGGAGATCGTGAGCGCGAGGCCGGCACGACCCTGCTTCGCCATCGGATAGCCGTCGAGCGTCGTTGCGATCGATGCCGGTGTACCGGGGGTGTTGACCAGGATCGAAGGGATCCGGTCACCGAAGTTCGCTGCCACGTAGATGGTCAGGAGCACTGCGAGCCCGGGCACGGGGTCGAGGGCGAGGGTGAATCCTGCAGCGAGAGCAACCGCCATGGTCGCGGTGATTCCGGGGAACGCACCGACGAGCAGACCGAGTACGAGGCCAAGACCGATGCAACCGGCTACTTCGAGAGAGAGAAGGGATTGCAAGCCTTCGAGCAGAGCGTTCACAGTGGGATCCTCAAGAGAGTGCCGAACAAGTAGTAGATTCCGATGCTCGTCAGGATCGGATAGATGACGAGGCCCTTCCAGCTGTCCTTCCAGCTCTTCCATCCGTAGATGAACATCAGAATCGCGAGGAAGAGCGCGGTGATGAAGAGGAAGAGCTGAATGCGGTAACCGAAGAGGACGACCGACTGCACATTCCACAGTGCAACGTAGCCTGCGGTGACGAGGAGGGTGAGCGCGAGGCGACGGGGGCCACCAGGCTGAATGCGTTCGAGATCGTCGCGCTCATCGGGGGTGCCGACGAACGCCACGATGACCCGCCACACGCTGACGAAAACGCCGACGGCCGCGAGCATCGTCGGCCAGAAGCGCGCGTCCATTTGGCCGGGCGCCGGCTCTCGACGGAGTTCGATTGCGAAGGAGAGCGCGAGCATCGCACTCATAAAAACCAGACTTGAGAGAGCGACGATGATTTCGAGCCGGCGCGAGGCAGCGGGTGCCTCGTCTCCTTCGACTTCCACGATCGCCTCGTCTACAACGACGGGCTGTTCGGTACTCATGAGAGGTACTTTCGTTCTGCGGTATGTGGGAAAAACCTGCCAAAGGAGGTGTGAGCGTCGTGCATCGTGGCTCACACCTCCTTTGCGATGAGTTCCGGGCGGCCGTCGCATCCGACCGCCCGGTTGGTCATTCGACCCTAGGAGCCAGCGAGCTCCGTGAAGAGGTCGAACTGCTCCTCAACGAACGTCTTGAACTCATCTCCTGTGCGGTAGATGACCAAGTTTCCAGCATTCTCCTGGAATTCGTTGTAGCTGTCGGTCTGCACTGCTTCCGCGATTGCATCTTCGAGCGTGGTCTTGACGTTGTCGGGCAGACCCGCGGGTGCGTAGATGCCGCCCCAACCACCGAACTGGATGTCGTCACCGAGCGCTTCTTCGACGGTCGGAACGTCGGGCAGATCTGGGTGGCGCTCGTCGTGCAGGATGCCGAGGATACGGACCGCGTCGCCCTGAGCGATTGCCTCGCCTGCACCGGAGACTGCTGCACCGGCTTCACCGGAGGCTGCAGCGGCGATTGCGGTCGCGCCGCCGTCATACGGAACCGGGGTGAACTGTGCACCGGTGTCTGCGGAGAGGCCGGTGGTTGCGATCTCCCAGATCGATCCTGCGCCGGAGTTCGCGACCGTGACCGAGGTGTCCTGGGCGGCGGCGACGAGGTCTTCGAGCGTCTCGTAGGGGCTGTTCACGCCGACCGAGATAACGCCTGGCGCGAGCATGATCTGCCCGAGGAAGTCGTAGTTCTCAGGAAGGACGTCTGCGCCCTGCGTTGCGTTCAGCATCGCGATCTCGGTCGGACCGAAGCCGATGGTGTACCCGTCTGGCTCTTGATCTGCAACGTATTCCATTGCGAGCGCTCCAGAAGCACCGGGCATGTTCTCGGCGATCACGGTGACACCGAGGATCTTTTCGAGCTCCGTGGCGAGTGCGCGGCTGGAAAGGTCGGAGCCTCCGCCGGGGTTCGCCTGGATGATGAGACGGATATCGCCGTTCGGGAAGGTATCTTCACCTTCGGTCGTTGCGGGGGTGCAACCAGCGAGGGCTGTCATTGCGACTGCGCCGGCGGCAAGAAGGCCGAGCGTTTTCTTCACAGTCATGTGGGTCAACTCCTTTGTTGTTGGCCATCGCTTGGCCTTCGAGCCAGTGATGAGAAAACGTTTTCTAAAGATTCGAGAATCCGAGGAAACGATTTCTCAGATAGTAAGCAGGAAGCCGAACCGTTGTCAAACACGTGAGCCAAAACGTTACCTGGACCAGAAATTGCGTGACACTCGCTTGCGCATATCGATGCACGAAAGGACCGGTCAGGCCCGGACTGCGCCCGCGCTCAAGGTGATCGTTCGCGCGTCGCCGACGTTCTTTCCGGAGACTCGAAGCATGAGGAGCCTCGCTGCCTCACGGCCCATCTCGTAGCTCGGCACCGCGAGCGTCGCCACCTGATGCCCGGGGTCGGCAGACCAACTCAGCGGGTCGAACGAGGCCATCGCAACATCGCGGTGGGTGATCCCGAGCTCACCCATCGCACGGAGTGCGCCGAGCGCCATCGCGTTGTTCGCCGCGAAGAGCGCTCCCGGTCGCCAGGTCCCGGCGAAGAGTTCGTGCGCCGCGGCATAGCCACCCTGCTCTGAATAGTCCGAGACCATGATCCACTCGGTGCGCTCTTTCGCGCCGGACTGCGCGAGCGCGTCCCTGAACCCGGCGAGCCGCTCTCGCCCCGTCGTGCTCTCGCTCGGACCGGCGATCGTGGCGATATCTCGAGATCGCTGCAAGAGGTGCGTGGTGAGGGCCGCCGCGCCAGCCACATTGTCGAGACTGACCGTGTCGAAACCAGCCCCGGCGACCTTCCGGTCGACCGCGACCACGGGAGTGTCTCCGAGAATCTGTGCGAGACGGGCTCCAGAGCGCTCTTGCACCGGAGCAATGACGAGTCCGGCGATCTGTTGATCGAGCAGAACGCGGAGATACCGCTCTTCTTTCTCGGGTGTCTCATCGCTGTTGCCGAGCACCAGCAGATACCCGTGCTCGCGAACGACGTCCTCGACCCCTCGCACCAGATCGGTGAAGAACGGGTTCGTAATGTCGGGGATCACGGCGCCGACCACCGTGTTCGCTCGGCGACGCAGCCCTCGCGCCAAACTGTTCTGCCGGTATCCGAGCCGCTCCGTTTCAGCGAGCACACGGCTCGCCAGTTCGGGATCGACCTTGCCGTTGTTGTTCAAAACGCGCGATGCGGTCGCGAGAGACACCCCAGCCGCTTCGGCGACATCGCTGAGTTTTATTCGGGGTGCCACGTGACTCCTCATTGGCAGATCTTGTGCCGGGCTGCAGTCCCGCACACAGGAAGCATCGTAGCCCGAGCTCATAGAAATCGGACACTGCACGCACACGCTTGTTTGAGAAATCGTTTTCAGGCATACTTTCGCTTAGACGTTCTGGAGCGCCTTCAATCGGAGCGCCCGACCCGATTCAAGGAGGATTCGTGAACCAGTCAAGCCCGTACGCGCTGCCGCAAGTCAAAGATGCAGGCGCAGCGCCGGAGAACACCGCGTACCTGGTCGCAAGTGGCGATCTTCGCCTCGCCGCAAACCAAGGCGGATGGCCAACGCAGCAGGAACTCGAAGCCGGAGTGACGGCAGCCCTCGCAGAACTCGGCTGGAAGGTCATCCGTGCCCACGGCGTCGATGAGACCGAAGGCCACGGGTTCATCAAGAGCCAGCGCCACGGCATCGAGGTGTTCAAGACCATCCCGAAGAACGCACCCGTCATCGTGGCGGAAGCCGTTTGGCAGTACAGCCACCACGTCCTTGCCGGACTCCGCAAGCACGAGGGCCCAATCCTCACGGTCGCGAACTTCCAGGGCGACTGGCCGGGACTCGTCGGACTCCTCGGACTCAACGCCGGAATGACCAAGGCGAACATCCCATACGCGACCACCTGGAGTGTTGACTACCAGGACGAATGGTTCAAGAACGGCCTGAAGAGCTGGACCGAAACCGGCACAATTCAGCACGACTCGAGTCACGTCCGCACGCTCGGCACACTCGCCGACAGCCCGGAGCGCGAGCTCGGAACCGCGCTCGCAGAGCAGCTGCTCAATGAGCAGGCAATCATCGGAGTCTTCGATGAGGGCTGCATGGGCATGTACAACGCGATCATCGATGACGAAATGCTCAACCCGCTCGGCATCTACAAGGAGCGCCTGAGCCAGTCGGCGCTCTACGCAGAGATGCTGACCGTTTCGGCAGAAGAAGCCAACGGAGTGCTGCAGTGGCTGCGCGATGAAGGCATGACCTTCGAAATCGGCACCGATGACGCGACTGAACTCACGGAAGAGCAGCTCGTTTGGCAGGCGAAGATGTACGTCGCAGCCTTGCGGATCAGCGACGACTTCGGCGTGGACGCAGTTGGTATCCAGTACCAGCAGGGTCTGAAAGACCTCGTGCCCGCGAGCGACCTCGTCGAGGGCCTCCTGAACAACGTTCAGCGCCCCCCGGTGACGAGTCGCGACGGCAGCCGCGTGCTGTGGGAGGGCCAGTCGCTCCCCCACTTCAACGAGGTCGACGAGGGCGTCGCCGTCGACACACTCGTGACGACTCGCGTCTGGAACGCAATGGGCCTCGACCCGGCAAACACCCTGCACGACATCCGTTGGGGTGAGGACTACGAGGGCGACTTCGTCTGGGTCTTCGAGATCTCGGGCTCCGTTCCCGCCTCCCACTTCGCCGAGGGATACAAGGGTGCCGTTGGCAAGCGCCAGGGCAACGTCTTCTTCCCGAAGGGCGGAGCGACGCTCTCCGGTGTCTCGAAGTCGGGCGAGATCGTCTGGTCGCGCCTGTACATCGCAGAGAACGCACTCCACCTCGACATGGGGCGCGCCTCGGCGATCGACCTCCCCGCCGAGGAAACCGAGCGTCGCTTGCAGGCCACGAACCCTGAATGGCCGATCATGCACGCGGTGCTGCACGGAGTCTCACGCGACCAGTTCATGGCTCGTCACAAGGCGAACCACCTGCAGGTCGCGTACGCCCCCGACGCTGCAACGGCAGACAAGGCGCTCGCTGCAAAGGCCGCGTTCTTCCAGCGTCTCGGTGTCACCGTGCACCTCGCTGGCGACGTCAGCCTGTAATTCGAACGGTTCGCAACACGTTTCAGTGCGTTCCAGGCGGTCTCCGTCTGGAACGCACTGTTGCATCAGGTGCGAGGTGGTGGTTCCCGACCGCTGTTCGCACGACACCCGCTTCCCTCAATCTGCAACGGTCAAAGGACACTCGCATGGACAACGGACTCATCCTCGGCGTCGACATCGGCACTTCGAGCACCAAGGGAGTGCTGGTCGATACGGCAGGCACCGTCGTGGCTCAGGTCAGCCGCTCCCACGAACCCTCGCGACCCAAGCCGGGTCACGTCGAAATGGACGGCGAACTCTGGTGGAGCGAGTTCTGCTCGATCGCCCGGGAACTCAGCGCAAGCGCTGCATCACACGGAGCACCGATCGAGAGCGTCGGCGTCAGCGGCATGGGTCCGTGCGCATTGCTCACCGATGAGGCGGGAACGCCGCTGCGCCCGGCAATCCTGTATGGCGTCGATACGCGCTCCGCGGCGCAGATCGAAGCCATCAACGCTCGATATGGCGCTGATGCGATTCTGCAGCGCACCGGTTCGGAACTTTCCAGCCAGGCGATCGGCCCAAAACTGCAGTGGGTCGCGGACAACGAGCCCGAGGTGTGGGCGCGAGCGAGGCGGCTGTTCATGCCGGCCTCGTGGCTCGCCTGGAACCTCACCGGCGAGTACGTGCTCGACCACCAGTCGGCGAGCCAGATGAATCCGCTCTATGACAGCACCTCGCTCGACTGGTTCGCGCCCTGGGCTGATGAGCTCCGCGGAGCAATCAGCTTGCCACCGCTGGCTTGGGCCGGCGATCAGGCCGGTCGTGTCGCCGAGGCAGCAGCCGAAGCAACGGGACTTCCCGGAGGCATCCCCGTCATCGTCGGCACAATCGATGCGTGGACCGAGGCGGTCAGCATCGGTGCCCACGAAGTCGGCGACCTCATGCTGATGTACGGCACGACGCTGTTCATGATCAACACCTCGGCCGAGCGCAGCATTCACCCGGCGCTCTGGGGCACCGTCGGCGCCTTTCCGAACACCTTCAACTTCGCGGCGGGAATGGCCACGAGTGGCGCAATCACCAACTGGCTCGACGGCCTGTTCGGCAAGCCCGGCTTCCCGGCACTGATCGCTGAAGCAAGCCAGTCGCCGGCTGGAAGTAACGGCCTCCTGATGCTGCCCTACTTCGCGGGCGAGCGAACTCCGATCAATGATCCCGCAGCCCGTGGTGTCATCGCCGGGCTCACCCTGCATCACACGCGCGGTGATCTGTACCGAGCAGCACTCGAAGCAACGGCGTTCGGTGTCCGTCACAACGTTGAGGCGATGCGCGCCGCGGGAGCCACGATCGATCGCATCGTCGCGGTCGGCGGTGGAACGAGCAGTGCCCTGTGGCCTCAGATCGTCTCCGACGTCACCGGTCTCGTCCAGGAGATGCCGACCCATTCGATCGGCGCTTCACTCGGAGCGGCGTTCCTGGCAGCCTCGCTCGTCACCGAGGTCGACATCTCGCTCTGGAACCCGATCCAGGGCAGTGTCGAGCCGGATCCCGAGCGCGCGGAGTTCTACGACTCGCTCTACGAGCAGTACCGCGCACTGCACGAGCGCACGAGCGATATCCAGCATCACCTCACGACCCTGCAGGGGTGAGTGGCCGCTGAGATTTCCGCTCCATCCGACTGCGTTCAGCGAAATTTGGCTGCGCTTCTCTACGATCAGAGCATGAACTCACGGGGCATGGCATGATCGGGCGGATCGCACAGGGGCTGTTGTACCTCGCGGTCCCCCTGATCGGACTGTTGTGGTTTGGATGGGATTGGCGTCAGATCCTGGTGCTCTACTGGCTGGAGAATATTTCGACGGCGGTCGTCGCATCGATCAAAATGCACCGCGCGCCGATCGGTCTCCGGGCTGGCCGAGGCGTTCGAATGCGAGTGAACGGCCGCGAGGTCCGATCGATCGGCACGGGTGTGCTGACCGGCTTCTTCCTCCTGCACTTCGGAATCTTCACCTTCGTGCACGGCGTTTTCGTGACCCTGTTGGTCCTCGGCGTGTTCTCGAGCGACCCCCTCGGTCTAGCCGCTGGAACTCCATTCGGTCTGAGCGCCTTCGAGCCTCTGCCCTGGGTGCTGCTCTTGTCTGCGTGGATCGTGGGCTCGATCGTGCAGGTTGTGTTCGCCCTGACGAACCAGCAGCAGTCGAACGTCAGTGCGGGAGCCTGGATGCTCCTGCCCTACCTTCGGTTGTTCCCCCTGCACTTCACCGTGATTCTCAGCGCATTCCTGCTCTCGCTCTTTCCCGAGTCGCCGATCGTCGCGATCATTCTGATAGTGCTGCACCTCGTCTTCGACATTCTGGGTGCGGTGATCGAGCGGGTGTTCGAGCGGCGTGCATCCCGGCGAATCGGCGAGGGACTCTCGGGAGCCCAGAGCGAATCGAACGGATCCCTCCTTACTCGCCCGGGAAACGCAGACCGAACTGTGCCCGAGCAGCGTCGAGAGTCTCCATGACGTCGATCGAATCAGCGTTCGACATGATCTCGCTCTGACCCCCGCCTGTCCGCACGAGTCGTTCGACTTCGAGCGCCTGGTAGAGCATGCCTCGACCACGGTGCGGCACGGCAACCTCTTCGATCAGATTGTCGTCCGCGTCGATCACGCTGAACGAGGTCGGACCATGCCAGCGGTTTCCGAGTTCGATCCTGGCGTCGGTGCCGGCGATCATCGCTCGGGATGCGCCTTTTACCTGTGAAGCAGCCGTCACGACCGACTGTGTGCCGGCCGCATGTTCAAGAATGAGCGAGACACGCTCGTCAACACCCGTTGCTCCAAGGATTCCCGATGCGAGGACGCGACTGGGGGCTCCGAGGAAATGCAGGGCAAGCGAGATCGGGTACACCCCCAGATCGAGGAGCGCGCCGCCACCGAGATCAGGGTTGTTGATCCGGTGCTTCGGATCAGCCGAAAGCTTCATCGAGAGATCAGCGTGGACGGTAGAGAGCTCGCCGAGCACGCCGTCCGAAATTCGCTGACGGATCTCGCTCATGTGGGGTAGGAATCTCGTCCACATCGCCTCCATCGCGACGACGCCCGCTGCAGCTGCCGCCTCGAAAATCTCGCGAGCCTGACTCGCGTTCAACGCCACCGGCTTTTCGATGAGGACGTGTTTTCCCGCGGCGATCGCAAGGAGGGCCTGCTCGTGATGGAAGGGGTTCGGAGTAGCGATATAGACAATGTCGACACTCGGGTCGGCGACGAGTTGCTCGTATCCGGAATGCGCCCGCTCGATCGAGAATTGCGCCGCGAATGCATCAGCGGAATCCTGAGAGCGCGAGCCGACGGCAGCGACAGAACGACCTCCTTCAATGAGGTCGGTGACGAACGACTTGGCAATTCCGCCAGGGCCGAGAATTCCCCAGCCGAGACCGGAGGGTGCAAGTACGCTGCTGTCGCTCATGAGTGTTCCTTTCGGCGATCACCGGTGACCGCGCATCCTTCAAAAGCGTAGCGCTCGACTCCTGACGATGCGCAAGCGCGTGGCGAACCACGCCTCGTGTACGGTCGAAGTATGGAGCCGAAGCTGACACCATCTCACGTATCCACTCTCCGTGTTCCTCGCGCGCTCGCGCTCGGCGCAGTGCTCGCACTCGGGTTAACCGCCTGCGCGACGGGTCCGAGCGCTCCCGAGAACACCGTTACCCCGCAGCCCTCCACCTCTGCGACGATTGCGCCCGAGGACGACGACGTTCCTCAGACGGACGCTGGTGAGAGCATCGCCGAAGAGACCTTCAGTGGTCTTCCCGACTCACTCGAAGGCCTCGATCCCGATGCGATGATGGACGGCGGCACGATCGTCACCTGGGTCGACCAACCGACGACCTTCGCGGTCGTGACCTGGGGCTCGTCAAGTTGCGTCCCGGTGATCACGGAGGCCTGGAGCCCCGAACTCGGTGCGATCAACCTCACCGTTGAACCCGCTACAGCAGAAGTCTGCACCGCCGACTTCGCACCCGCCACCCACGTGATCCGCACCCCCGATGGCGCTGGCGAAGCACCGCTCGATGTGACGATCGAATTCACGGGAGACAACCCCTCGACCGAGACGTTCACGCTCGAATAAGTGATTCCGATCGTCGGCGCCGGGAACGCTCGCGGTGTTCCGGGCGCTCCGAGTGACCTCGCGCGAGAGCAACGCACGCTCACAGAGAACACGTCGGTCTCATGGCCCCCTTGCCTCGGCGGAATGCCAGGATGAAGAGGAAGAACCCAAGTTTCTTGAGCCTCGCTCGCGAGGTCTCGACGTAGGCGAAAGATCAGGTGCTCCATGACAACTCTCAACGACATCAGTGTCACGATGCTCGATGGCCGGGCGACGACCTTCGGCGAGTGGTCCGACAAGGTCACACTCGTCGTCAATGTCGCAAGTCGCTGCGGTCTTGCGCCCCAGTACGAAACCCTCGAGGCGCTGCAGCAGCAGTACTCCGGGTCCGGCTTCACCGTGCTGGGAGTTCCGAGCAACCAGTTCCTCCAAGAGCTCGGCTCAAGCGAGAAGATCGCCGAGTATTGCTCAACGACCTGGGGCGTGAGCTTTCCGATGACCGAGAAGGTCGCCGTGAACGGTCGGAACCAGCACCCGCTGTACGCAGAGCTCGTCAAGGCAGAGGACGATCAGGGCAAGGCTGGCAAGGTCAAATGGAACTTCGAGAAGTTCTTGGTGATGCCCAGTGGCGAGATCATGCGATTCCGCCCGACGACGCTGCCTGACGACCCGAAGATCATTGCAGCGATCGAAGCGAATCTGCCGAGCACGGCCTCCGAGGTCAACGAGTAGCCACACCACCACCGTGCGACGCTGCTGAAGCGTCGAACGCGCTCAGTTGGCGTGCGTCGTATGCCGCGCTGTCGAGTCTCGAACGACGAGCGAAAACGGCAGTTCCTCGCGAGCGGGAGCCGCGGCTGCGCCTTCGACCTGGTCGACGACGTGCTGCGCGGCCCAAACGCCCTGCATCTTGACGTTCTGGTCGACCGTCGTCAAGCCATAGACCTCTCCGAGCGGGTGGCCGTCGACTCCAACGATCGAGACCTCCTCCGGAAGACGAAAACGGAGTTGCTGCGCTGCCAGGATTGCGCCGATCGCCATCTCATCGCTCGCTGCGAAAATCGCGGTCGGCGGATGCTCGAGCCCGAGCAGCTGGAGCGCGGCAGCGCGACCGCCTCGAACCGTGAAGTTCGCGGGCTGCGTGAGCGAGGGATCGCTCACGATCCCGGCGTGTTCGAGTGCGTTTCTGTAGCCGCGCAATCGCTCGGCCGGAACGTGAAAGTCGGCGTCGAACTCGGGAGCGCCACCGATGTGCGCGATCCGTGTGTGACCGAGCCCGATCAGGTGCTGGGTCGCGAGCCGAGCCATACCCTCTCCGTCGCCGCGAAGTGACGGGAGCGCACCGAGCGCACCGCCAACGAGGATGATCGGGATTCCAAATCGTTGCAGGGTGTCGAGCTCGTGGTCGATCTCTACTGCAACGACCACGAGCGCATCGACCGCGCGTCGTCGAGCGAGGGAAGCGAAGAGCGCTCCCCTGTCTTCGATGTCGTTTGGTACTGAGTAGAGCGTGAGCGAGTAGCCGCGTCGGGCGAGTTCCTCGGCGACTCCGCTCAGCACCGTACTGAAGTACCAGCGACCGAGCGAAGGCGTGATCACGCCGATGCTGTGCATCTTTCCCGAGGCGAGGCCAGAAGCGCTTGCAGAAACGGCGTACCCGAGTTCATTTGCGATCGAGAGCACTTTGTCGCGCATGGCGGCAGAGACATTGGTTTTGCCGCTGAGGGCGCGCGAGACGCTCGCCGTGGAAACTCCGGCAGCCTGTGCAACGTCATCGATGCCCAGCACTCGTTCGCGCTCATTCATGGACTCACCGTAGATTGCAGAGCCACTCCAACGCAAACGCTGTCATTGGTAACGATGTTGTTGGGACACGCCAACGCACTTGTCAATGTCCATATGGTGTTTCATACTGTAAGCGCTTACAGAATGTAAGCGTCCGAAGAGGATGATCTCTTCTCATGGCTGTCCGCCGGAGAGATCACTCCGGTCCACAGCATGAAGGGGTCACCAATGAGGGTGAACACGCGAATCACGACAACTGGAGCGGTCCTTGCCGCCTCCGCACTGATCCTCACTGGCTGCGCAAGCCAGGGCGACGGTGGCAACAACGAGAACACCGGAGGCGGCTCCAACGAGCAGAGCCTCACCGTGTGGGTCGACGCAGAACGCGTCGCAGCACTCGAGGGTGTTGTCGCTGCCTATGAAGAAGAAAAGGGCATCGACATCAACATCGTCTCGAAAGACGCCGCGAAGATGAAGGACGACTTCAGCCAGCAGGCATCGACCGAGACCGGCCCAGACATCGTCATGGGCGCACACGACTGGTTGGGCGAACTCGTGACGAACGGGGTCGTCGCACCGATCGAACTCGGAGACTCCTCCTCCAACTACCTCGACGTCGCCGTCCAGGCCGCGAGCTACGAAGGCGCGACCTACCTCCTGCCGTTCTCAGTCGAGAACCTCGCCCTGCTTCGCAACGCCGACCTCGTTCCCGAAGCTGCCGCCAACTTCGACGACATGATCGCGAAGGGTGAAGCCGCCGGCGCGGAGTACCCGTTCATCGTTCAGCAGGGCGCCGAAGGCGACCCGTACCACCTCTACCCCTTCCAGACAGCATTCAATGCACCGGTATTCGGCCTCGACGCTGAAGGCAACTACAACTCCGAGGACCTGCAACTCGCTGAAGGTGAAGGCTTCGCCACGTGGCTGGGTGAGCAGGGCGCGAACGGAACCATCTCGACCGAGATCACCGGCGACATCGCGAGCGAGAAGTTCCTCGCAGGCGATGCAGCGTTCTGGCTGACGGGCCCTTGGAACGTCAGCGTCGCAACGGAGGCGGGCATCAACCTCGCGGTCGATCCGATCGCGTCCCCGAGCGACATGCCAGCATCGCCATTCGCCGGCGTCAAGGGCTTCGTCGTCAACGAGTACAGCGACAACAAGGTCGCCGCGAACGACTTCCTGGTCAACTTCGTCGGTACCGAAGAAGTACAGACCGCGCTCTACGAGTCGAGTTCCGTCGTTCCAGCGCTCACCGCCTCGGCTGAAGCCGCAGCGTCCGACCCGATCGTCGCCGGATTCCTGGCAGCTGGCGAGCAGGCCGTACCAATGCCAGCGATCCCTGAGATGGGTTCGGTCTGGGAGTTCTGGGGAGTCACCGAGGCTGCGATCCTCGGCGGAAGCGACCCGGCGACCTCCTGGCAGAAGCTCGTTGCTGACGTGCAAGGCGCGATTCAGTAATCCTGCACTCGCGGTGGGTGCCCTCGCATTGAGGGCGCCCACCGCTGCATCGCTCACACACTCGGTCGACTCGGAAGCTCAGCAATGACCACATCGCCCCCACGAGGCATGCGTACCTCGAAAGCGCTCATGCCCGAAACGCGCATCGGCCCGTTCGTCTTCAAGATCATCCTGCTCGCGATCTTCGACGCGCTCGCGGTCATGCTGCTCATGATTCTGCTCTCGCAGGGCGACATTGCACTGTTCGTCGTGGTGCTGATCGCGGCGATCCTGATCAACGTCGTGTACCTCGTGAAGGGCCTCCTCCCTGCGAAGTACCTCACGCCCGGCATCGTGTTCCTGTTGATCTTCCAGGTCTTCACGATCGGGTACACCGGCTACATCGCGACGACGAACTACTCCTCGGGCCACATCCTCACGAAGGACGACGCCGTGCAGGCGCTCCTCAGCCAGAACCAGCAGCGAGTCGAGAACTCCTCCGCGTACCCGCTCGTGGTCGTGGAACAGCTCGGCGGACTCGGCTTCCTCGTCCTCGATGAAGACGGGGATGCACTGCTCGGCACCACCACCAGCCCGCTCGAGCCCGTCGACGCCGACTTCGACGGCGACACCCTGCTCGGTGTCCCCGGGTGGACGACCCTGAACTTCTCCGACGTCCTGCAGCGGCAGTCGGAAATCTTCGCGCTCACCGTTCCGGTCTCGGATGACCCGAACGACGGCAGCCTCAGAACCCTCGACGGCAGCACCGCCTACCTGTATCTCTCCACCCTCACCTACGACGAAACCGCCGGAACTGTGACGAACGCGGAAACCGGAGCCGTCTACACCGACGCGGGCAACGGCGCCTTCGAAACTGCGGACGGCGAGCAGATCCTGCCGGGTTGGCGCATCAACATCGGGGCGGAGAACTTCATCACCGCGTTCACCGAAGAGGGCATCCGCGATCCCCTGATCAAGGTCACGATCTGGACCTTCGCATTCGCATTCCTGTCGGTCGCGACGACGTTCGCGCTCGGCCTGTTCCTCGCGATCGTCTTCAACAGCCCCAAGATGCGCGGTCGGAAGATCTATCGCACGATCATGATCCTGCCCTACGCGTTCCCCGCGTTCCTTGCGGCACTCGTCTGGGCCGGGATGTACTCCACCAGCTTCGGCTTCTTCAACCAGGTGCTCCTCGGTGGTGCAGCGATCCCCTGGCTCACCGACCCTCTCCTTGCGAAGATCGCGGTCCTGCTGTTGAACCTCTGGCTCGGCTTCCCGTACATGTTCCTCGTGTGCATGGGAGCACTGCAGTCGATCCCCGACGAACTGACCGAGGCCGCCACCTCCGATGGCGCACGACCGTGGCAAGTGTTCCGACTCATCAAGTTCCCGCTGCTGCTGGTGTCCGTGGCGCCGCTCCTGATCTCATCGTTCGCGTTCAACTTCAACAACTTCAACCTGATCTACATGCTGACCGGTGGTGGGCCGCGAGACTTCGACGCGAGCATCCCTGTCGGTGAGACCGACATCCTGATCTCCATGGTCTACAAGGTCGCCTTCACCGGCCAGGACCGTGACTACGGACTCGCAAGCGCCTTCTCGATCATCATCTTCGTGCTGGTCGCCACCATCTCAATCATCAGCTTCCGACGGACGCGCGCTCTCGAGGAGCTGAACGCATGACAACCACCACGCAGAGCCAAGGCACGGGCCGAGCCGGCGAATTCATTCCGACCAAGCGAGCTTTCAATTTCAAGCGATGGTTCTTCGACACCGGCTGGCGACACGTCATCGGCGTCATCGCCTCGGTGTATGCGATCCTTCCGCTGCTCTACATCTTCTCCGCCTCCCTCAACCCGAACGGAACGCTGACCGGCAGCAACGCTCTGTTCAGCGCAATCGGGTTCGACAGTTACGCACGAATTCTCTCGAGCGAGACCTTCCCCTTCGCCACCTGGTTCGCGAATTCGCTGATCGTCGGACTCGTGACGGCAGCGGGCACGGTGTTCCTCGGTGCACTCGCGGCATACTCGTTCTCCCGGATGCGCTTCCGCGGTCGTCGGGTTGGACTCATGAGCCTCATCGTCGTACAGATGTTCCCGCAGCTCCTCGCGGTCGTCGCGGTCTTCCTGCTCGTGACACGGCTGGGCGACATCGTTCCTTGGCTCGGCGTCAACAGCCACGCTGCGCTCATCGCCGTCTATCTCGGCGGCGCCCTCGGTGTGAACACGTACCTCATGTACGGATTCTTCAACACCGTGCCCTCCTCGATCGACGAGGCGGCAAAACTCGACGGCGCAGGGCACGCCCGAATCTTCTTCACGATCATTCTCCGACTCGTCGCTCCGATTCTCGCCGTCGTCGGACTGCTCTCGTTCATTGCAACGATGAACGACTTCGTGATCGCGAGCGTCATTCTGGTCGCGCCCGAAAAGCAGACGCTTGCCGTCGGGCTCTACCAAATGGTGTCGAATCCGAACTACGCCGACTGGAGCGCCTTTGCCGCCGGAGCGATCATGGCCGCGGCCCCCGTCGTCGCGCTCTTCCTGTTCCTGCAGAAGTACATTGTCGGCGGGCTCACCGCCGGTTCAGTGAAATAAAGCAATCCGCCATCTGAATCCGAGAGAGAATGGTCGGATGGAACTCCATTCGAGCGCGCCTTTCTCCGACGATGATGCTCGAGCAGTTGCTCGCGACTTCGCCTATCTGCAACAGCACGTCGACGGTCGAGCGCTCGCCTATCTCGACTCCGCTGCGACGGCCCAACGGCCCGCAGCGGTGCTGGATGCCGAGCGCTCCTTCAGCGAACTGCACAATGCCGCGGTTCACCGTGGAGCGAGCAGCGCAGTCGGTGCCGCAACGCTCGCCTTCGAAGACGCGCGCGAAACCGTTGCGCGATTCGTGGGTGCCGAGCCGAGCTCCATCATTTGGACGGCGAACGCAACCGACGCCCTCAACATGGTCGCGCTCGGGATGGCAGATGCGAACGCTGGCCTCGGCGACCCTGCTGCTGACATCTTCCGACTCGGGCCCGGTGACGAAATCCTCGTGACCGAAGCCGAACACCACGCGAACCTCATCCCCTGGCAACGACTCGCGCAGCGTACCGGCGCGCAATTGCGCTGGATCCCGGTTCGTTCCGACGGAACCTGGACGATCGACGACGCGCGTGCTGCGATCTCCGCCTCGACGAAGGTCGTCGCCTTCGCGCACGTGTCGAACGTGACGGGTCTCCTCGCACCGGTCGAGGAACTCACCGCGCTCGCACATGAGCACGGTGCGCTCGTCGTGCTCGATGCTTGCCAATCCGTGCCGCACCTTCCGGTCGACTTCGCAGCACTCGGTGTCGATTTCGCCGCCTTCTCCGCGCACAAGATGCTCGGACCGAACGGCCTCGGTGTGCTCTACGGACGCCCAGAGCTCCTGGCTGCGCTGCCGCCCGCACGAACCGGTGGTTCCACCATCACCACGGTGACCATGAAACGCGCCGAATTCCTGCCCGCGCCGCAGCGATTCGAGGCAGGAACGCAGGCGGTCTCGCAGACCGTCGCGCTCGCCGAAGCAGTGCGCTACCTCGAACAGCACGGTATGGAGCGCATTGCAGTCCGCGAACACGAGCTGCTCGGGAGATTGCTCGACGGCATCGCTGGCATTTCGGGCGTCCGAGTACTCGGACCGAGTGAGCGAGCAGCGAGAGTTGCGCTCGTGAGCGTCGATGTCGAGGGTGTGCACGCACACGATGTCGGGCAGATTCTCGATGAGCACGGAGTCCTCGTGCGCGTCGGCCACCACTGTGCACAGCCGCTTCACCGAGCACTCGGTATTTCCGCGTCGGTGCGGGCGAGCGTGCATCTCTACACCTCGAACGACGACATCGACCGATTCGTCGCGGGCCTGCAGGAAACGCAACGCTACTTCGGAGTCTCGGCATGAGCGGCGCGCTGGATTCGCTGTATCAGCAGCTCATCCTCGAACACTCGAAACGCCGGGTGGGCGAAGGATCGCTCGACCACGCGGATGCCTCGCACCACGAGCTGAACCCGAGCTGCGGAGACGAGATCACCGTCGAAGTTCGGCTCCACGACGGTCGCATCGCGGCACTGGCGTGGCAGGGTGCCGGGTGCAGCATCTCGATGGCCTCGGCATCGGTGCTCTCAGAACTAGCGGCAGAGGAATCGCTCGAGGAATTCACGAGACAGCTCGATGCATTCCGAGCGATGCTGCAATCCCGCGGTGCCGGAACTCCAGACGAGGCGGTCCTCGGCGACGGGATCGCGTTCCACGGGGTCTCGAAGTACATCATGCGGGTCAAGTGCGCCATGCTCGCTTGGATCGCGCTCGATGCGGCGACGAAGAAAGCGCTGGCAGTGCACGGCACTGATTCTGGCTCGACGAACGCCTGATCGAGCCTCGCGCCCGGCGAATCCTAGGTCCCGCGAACCCTAGGTCCAGCAAAACCCAGGCCCGGCAAACCCTAAGTTCCGCGGACCCTAGGTCCAGCGGAACCAGCGCGCTGCAACGAGATTGCACACCAGGATCCAAGCAGTCAGCACGAGCACCGGCTGCAGTTCGAATGCTCCCCCACCCCAAGGACCACTGATCGCAGCAATGGCGGCTCCGAACGGCATGAATTCTCCGACCGTAGCGAGAAGTTCGGGAAGCATCGTGGCCGGTCCGAACATGCCGCCCGTCGCGCCCATGCCGAAGAACAGAACGAGACCGATTGCGATCGCCGAATTCGGGGTCGGAGCGAGGGCCGCGATGAGCATGCCAATCGAATACATCGCGGCTGCCGCCAGGGCAACTGCGCCGATTGCGGCCCAGAGTTGCACTGGCGGACGAATTCCGAACGCAAGGATCGCAACCCCCAAAGCGAGCCCGATTCCGACCAGGGCCTGCAATACGCTCACGGCAACCTGCGCAATGAGCACCATGCTCGGTGAGGCAGGAGTGACAGCGAGTCGTTGCAGGATTCCGGCTCGACGATAGTAGGTCAGGAAGCTCGGCATATTGATGACGCCGATCGAAGCGATAATGATCGCGAACGTCAACGGCATTACGTACAGATCGAAGATCGTTCGACCACCGGTCCCCTCAACGACCGTCTGCACACCGTCGCCGAGCCCGTTCATCACGAGAATGAGCAGAGGAAGGCCGAGCGGGAGCAGGAGCCCCGCCGTGTCGCGCAGCACCATTTTGAGCTCGGCGACAATCAACAATCTCCAGGCACGAAGTCCTGGTCGAGCTGCACCGCGGCTTGTGTTCGAGATCGTCATGCTGCTGACTCCTGTTCCTGATGCGCGGCACTCTCAGGCGCCGCGGCTGCGAGCAACGCGAGAAACGCGTCTTCGAGATTCGGGTAGACCACGCGTCGCTGATGTATCGCGATCTCCAGGGACTCCAGCGCACGCTCGACACTCTGGAGAGAATCGGCTGCGACTTCGAGCTCGAATCGATCGTGTCGAACCGCAACGTCTCGGACCCCGTCGATGCTCCGCAGATCTTCGAGCGAGGCGAGGTCATCGGAAGCGAAGCTCAGCCGCACGAAGTCGCCGAGTTGGCGCACAAAATCGGCGGGTGAGCCCTCCGCGAGCACAGTGCCCTCATGGAGCACGAGCACTCGGTCGCAGAGCCGTTCGACTTCGTCCATATGGTGGCTCACGAGCACGACTGTGACGCCCTCATCTCGCACACTCTCGACGAGCGCCCAAATCGCTCGACGACCATCGGGATCGAGCCCGGTTGTGAGTTCGTCGAGCAGCAGGATGCGCGGATCGCCGAGCATCGCAAGAGCGATCGACAATCGTTGCTGTTGACCGCCGGAGAGGTTCTCGAACCGCGTGCTCGTGGAGTCTTCGAGTCCGACGGCGCGAATCACCTCCGAGGCGCTTTTTCCTCGACGGTAGAACGAACGGTAGAGCGCCACGATCTCCCCGACCGTCAGCGCCGCGTGCAGTTCTGCATCCTGCAGTTGCACCCCGAGGACCTGACGAAGCGCAGCGCGGTTCTTTCGTGGGTGCAATCCCGCGACTGCGATCGAGCCTTCGCTCGCGCTGAGCAGACCAGCGATGACGCGGATCACGGTGGATTTCCCGGCCCCGTTCCGACCGAGGATTCCAAAGATCTCGCCCGGCCCGACGGAAAAACTCACCTCGCGCAACGCCCGCACCGTGCGGTAGCGATGACCGAGACCCTCAACCGTGATGATCGCCTCGTGCACATCCATCTCTTCACTCCTCATCTTCTGGTTCTCGCCGTGTTCGCTGTTCTCCCATCACGCTAGGGAGAGGGCACTGTCCGAGCACAGTGATGACGGTCATGCATCGATGGCATGACTTCTGGCACCCCCACTGCGCTTCGACGCGTCGTAGATTGGATTCCATGCAGCGGATTTCGAACGACCTCTGGACGGGGCTGATTTCCTTGTCGCTCTGCATCGGACTGGCCGTGCCGATCATCATTTCGCCGCAGGGTCGAGACGCACTGCTCGTCGCATTTCCCGTCTGGCTCGTGCTCTACCTCGCGTTCCTGGCAGCGATGGTGGCGGTCAGTCTTTCCGAGAATCCTGGCCCGCTTGCCCGGATCTCCCTCGTTGCGCTCGTGCTCTTGTCGTGCACGATCGTGTTCACAGCGCCCGGCGCGGGCTGGATTCCGATCGTGCTCGTCTTCGTTGCCTCGCTCAGCGTGTACGTCGTGCCCCCTGGTGCGACCGCGCTCATCATCCTGTGCAACACGAGCGTTCTCTCCTGGGCCACGGCGCTCACCGATGCTGGATTGTTCGAAGTCGCGTTCCAGGCGGCGATCTACCTCGCGCTCCAAGTTGCGAGCAGCCTGTTCACGAGCACTCTGCAGCGTGAGCAGAGCATGCGAACGGAACTCAGCGAAGCCCACCTGCAATTGCAGGCGACCGGCATTCTGCTCGAATCGCAATCGCGCAGTGACGAACGGGTGCGGATCTCGAGAGAACTCCACGACCTCCTCGGGCACCAGCTGACCGTCCTCGCACTCGAACTCGAAGCCGCGAATCACCGAGAGGGCGCGGCGGCGCGGGAGCACACCGAACGGGCGCATCGTGTTGCGAAGGAACTCCTGCAGGATGTCCGCACGACGGTCGGAGAGCTCCGAAGGGCCGCGCCGGATCTCCGCCACGCAGCCGAGGAGCTCGCGCGAGCAGTTCCACGACCGCACATCGCACTCGAATTCGCTGATGATTTCGACGACGCGCTCCTCACCGACGAATCGAAGGTCACGGTGTTCGTGCGCGTCATGCAGGAAGCGATCACGAACTCCATCCGCCATAGTGATGCGGAGCACCTCAGAGCGCACTTCTCCATGCCGGATCGAGGTAGCGTCAGCCTGACGCTCTCCGATGACGGGGGCGGCTCGACGACCGCACAGCCGGGAAACGGCCTCAACGGCATGCGCGAACGCATTGAAGCACTCGGCGGAACACTCGCCATTGACGGGAGCGACGGCTTCACCATCACAGCGACGGTGCCGCAATGATCCGCGTACTGCTGGTGGATGACCAGACGCTCGTGCGTCAGGGCATCCGGAGTCTGCTCGAAATCGCAACGGGTTTCGAGGTGGTCGGTGAAGCGAGCGACGGTGCCGAGGCCCTCGAAATCGCGAAGCACACTCGTCCCGACGTGATCTTGCTCGACCTGCGGATGCCACGCTTCGACGGGATTTGGGCGCTCGAATCGCTGCGAGACCAGGGCATTGCGATTCCCGTGCTCGTGCTGACGACCTTCGACGACGACGAGTTCGTCCTTCGAGCCCTGCAGGCCGGCGCGAAGGGCTACCTCTTGAAGGACGTCAGCGTCACACAACTCGCGGACGCGATCCACACGCTCGCCGCCGGGCAGAGCCTCGTACAGCCATCGATCACCGACCAGCTGCTCCGCGCGATTCGATCGCGCCCAGATCGCGAGCAGGCGAGCCAGCCTGCCACCCTGACCGAGCGCGAACACGAGGTGCTTCGTCTCATGGCGGAGGGATACTCCAACCGCCAGATCGCCGCGGCGCTCTTTCTCGCCGAGGGCACGGTCAAGAATCACGTCTCCGTCATCCTGCAAAAAATCGGCGCGAGTGATCGCACGAATGCGGTTCTGCGTGCGCTCCGAAACGGTACATTGCAATAGCGTGGCGCTCCGCCGTCGAACGCGAGTCACATCTGTTGTCGCCGTCTGAGAGAACACACACCCATGGCTGAACACTCACCGCCCGCCCACCGAACCCTTCGCATCGGAATCGTCGTGTTCGACGAGGTCGAAGTGCTCGACGCCTTCGGACCGTTCGAGGTGTTCTCAGTCGCGAGCAGAATTGCCAACCCTGAGTCACCGGAAGCGTTCACGGTCACCCTCGTGCAGGTCGACCCTGATGCAGCGTTCGTGACCGCTCGCGGCGGGCTCCAATTTCGTGCCTCCTGCTCGATCCTCAATGCGCCCGAATTCGACCTGATCCTTGTGACCGGCGGAGTGACCGATCAGGTCGAGCACAACCCGCAGCTGCTGCGCTGGCTCGACGAGCGGATCAACCGCTCGACCGGCTCGACCCCGCTGCTCGCATCGGTGTGCACAGGAGCGTTCATTCTCGCCAACGCCGGTGTCGTAGCAGATGGCACGGTGACCACGCATTGGGAAGACGCGGAAGAACTCGCGCGACGATTCCCCGCGCTCACGGTGGTCACCGACGTGCGCTGGGTTCGCCAGGGTGGCGTGTTCACCTCTGCCGGCATCTCGGCTGGAATCGACCTCAGCCTGCATCTCGTCGAGCAATTGATCAGTCGTGAACGTGCGCTCGCGACGGCCCGTCAGATGGACTACGACTGGCGCGGCAACGAAGGAACGCTCGAACGCGAACGGTGAAGGCGCGTCGCTCCCCCGGCGATCACGAGCAACGCGGCAAGGAGCGTGAGCATGGCAGGGAGTTCTGCGCCCGTTGAAGGGAGTGCCCCGGGGGCGGTCTGATCCCCGGGCTCGCCACTCGGTGACCCCTCATGAGCATGACCCGCACCGCTCGAAGACGAAGCGTCACTCGATACCTCTGAGCCGCCTGAGCCGCCTGGTTCGCTCGGCGTGCTCGGGGTCCCTGGGGTGCTCGGGCCGCTTGGGCCGCTTGGGCCGCTTGGGCCGCTTGGGCCGCTCGGGCCGCTCGGCGGAGACGAGGGCGTCGGCTCGGTCTCACCATCGCCCGGGAGGGATTCTGCGAGTCGAACCAAGGGCGAGATCCAGAGCATGCCGTTTCGCGCTTCACCCGAGACGTCGTCGAGCAGCGACACTTCGATGCGGATGAGGGTCTGTGCTCCGGGGCCGAGTCGAGGACCATTCCAGAGCGCCCCCGCTGCGACGAGGTCACCGGAGATCGTCAGCGCCACATTGTCGACGAAGGCGGCGTCACTCTCGCTCTGCGCGTCATCTCTGGACAGACTCACTGCGAGCGACACCTGAGCAGATGTCGGCGCAGCGTTTCTCACCCACATGTTCATGCCGATCGTGTCGCCCGGCACCATGACGCGATCATCGGGGACGAGTTCGAGGCCGCCTTCGCTCGTCCAATGCTCGCCGTCGACGCTCATTTGCAGCATCTCGTCGACGGGCAGTGGCGACGCACTCGCCGGTGGCGCGCTCGACACGACTCCGCCGAGCATGCCGCCGACAATGACGAAACTCGCCACGATGTGCGACGTCGTGCGTCTGATCCCGGGCTGTTGACGCTTGAAGAGGCCGCCGAACAGCAGCGATGCTCCGTACAGGATCGTCGCCCCTCCCACGAGAACAACGACCAGCGATTTGCCCTCGCCGGTGCCAGCAAGCACACCCAGGTGCCCGAGATACGGGACCGAGTACACGACGATCCCGCGTACCTGCACCGGGAGCACCGGCGCCGCATCCGTCACATTGTTCGCATCGCCTTGCGTGATGAACCTGCGCTCGCCATTTCCGTCGGTTCGGATGCCGACAACTCGGTGCGTGACGACCGTTGGCGCGCCGGACTCGAGTTGATAGGTCATGATGTCACCCACCCGGATGTCCTCGATCGGCACCGATCTCACTCCGACCATGTGCCCGGGCTCGATCGAGGGCCGCATGCTTCCGGTCAGCACGGTGAAGGTCTGCGCACCGAGCACGAAGGGCAGCACGACGGTCAACAGAGCAAGGAGCGACACGGCTCCGAGGGTGAGCAGCACCAGCGCGGAGAGCACCCTCTGGCCAATGGAGCGACGAGCGTGCGCTGGAGGTTCCCGCACGGCAGCAGCGGCAACAGGCTCAGACACGGCATTCAACTCCACCGAGAAGAGCACCGACCAGCGCGCCGTACCGGCCAACGGTGACGGGAGCACTCATCGAGGAGGTCCAGCCGTTCGAGAATGTCGCCTCGACGGTCAAATACACGACGCCTCCCCCGAGGAGCAGGTCGACGAGACTCCCGAGCACGCCGTTGAGCAATGCTGCTTGGATCGCCACCGTGGTCGGCGGGGCGGCGCCCACGGTCGCCGGGTTCACGGTGGTGACGAGCGCGCTGACCGTGCTCGGACCGACGACCGCGGTATTGCGCACATAAATTCGATACGAGGTCGCATTCGGCACCGCCGCCCAATTCAATTGGGCGGCACGTGAGAGCCCGAGCGCGCCGGCTACGACAGTCGTGCAGGTGAGCGATTGCGGCGCCGCTGGTCGTGTTGCAGTGAGGGTGACACTGGGCGAGTTCACGCTGTTCGCCCACCATGACGATGCGACGTTGGGCGTCAGCCAGATGAAGACGATCGAGAGCATGAGCGCCAACGACAGCTTCCAGCGTCGCTGGGAGGCTCGCGCTCGGCCGCCGCGTTCCTGTCCTGCACTCATCGTTGCTGCTCCACTGCGACCGTCACGTTCGGTTGCACGGCGAGACCCGCGAGCGACGGCGGGGCACTTGAGAGCAGCGTGAATCGCACGCAGATGTTCATCGTTCGGTTTCCCTTGTGGCCATTGCCCGACACGGGATACATGTCGCCCGGCGCCGGTGTGTTCGCGTTCGGGATCGGTGTTCCGGTTCCGCAGGCGCCCTCCCACGCGTGAAATGTCATGTAGGCGTTGAAGCTCGGGTTCACTGTGCCGATGACTCGGATCTTCCAATGCAGGGTGCTCCCTGCACCGGAGACCACGACCTGCAGCGTCCGGTCGCCAGAAGTGCCGCCGGGCGCCAGATTGCCCCACGTCGACCCTGACCCGGAGGCCCAGGTCGAGGTCACTCGGAGATCACCGGTCGCGACTGCGCCGCTCGAAACGTTCTTCGTGACGTTCCACCAGGCATTCGCGCCCGCGCTCGAGACACCGAGCGCGAGCACGAATACGAGTGCGAGCGCGATACCGAATCGAATTCGCATGAGTCCCCCTCCCTGCACAGCACTGCGTGGTGTGCATTCGCGATCCGGGGCGAATCGGGGTTGTGCTAGCTCGAAGCCTGTTCGAGCGTGAATGCGACGTCGGTCAGGTCGAACGAGGAGTTGACGAGCTCGCGGTTCGGTGTGGTTCCACTGAAGTTGATTGTGACGGTTGCAGTGATCGGCGCTGCGACATCGGTGGGGTCGAGACGATATGCGTTCGTCCCGGCGCTTTCGCCGACGCTCCCGATGGAGAAGTCTGCGGTGAGGTAGTCCGTCGCCCCGGCTGGGAAGAAGTCGGTCAGATCGACGGAGAGGATCGCCTCGATCGTGTCACCGACGAGCGTGACATCGAGTGCCTGGGTCAGGACCAGCTGATCACCGGGCACGATCTGCACACTCGAGATGTCCGTGACAGCGGTTGGCGTGGTGTCAAGCACACCTTCCAGGGTCCAGGTTCCTGTCCCGAGTTCGAGGTTCAAGTCACCGGATTCGACGGTGCCCGCGGTGAGCGCTTGCTCCGTAGACCAGTAGGCGTAGGTGCTGCCGCCACCGATGAGGAGGACGGTTCCCACGCCGAGCGCAAGGATGCCCTTCATCCGTTTTTTCTGACTCGAAGTGTGGGCTGCGGAGTCGGTCGGGGTGTGCAGAGTTGAGTCAGACATGATGCGGGTTCCTTTGGCGTTGCCGGACCCTGCTGGCGGGCCCTTTCCACAGCAGTCAAAGCCATAGGAATCGCATGAGAATCCCCCATCAAGGGGGACATTTCATAACGATCAGATCACAAATAAACTCTATTGCTTATATTTATGGATTTAGAAGCATTCATGCGGGGGTCCAAATCACGCCAGTTGCAGCGCAAACAGGTAGACCACGACGGCGCCGGCGAGCGACCAACTCGTCAGGCTCCCGATCAAGAACTCCTCCGCCTTCGCGCCGAGACCACGATCTGCCGAGATCTCCGGATACCGCACGATCCCCTTCGCCGCGAGCAAGCCGGCGATCAATGCAGGCTGCCCGGCAAGGGCGAGTCCGACGATCAAGATGCGCTCGAGCGCGCCGATCGCACGCCCGCCACGCAACGGGGCCTCAAGCGATGGCGCGTGCTCGACGGGTTCGACCGAGCCGACGGTTCGACCGAAGAGACGCAGCCGCGACGCGTCACGGTCGGGAGTACGGGTGCGCTCGTGACGACCGGCTCTTCCGAGCGCGGCCTTCGCGATGAGATTGCTCGAGCGCGTCAAGAACACTGCGCTCGCGACGACAGCGACGACGACTTCAGCTGAAAAACGCATCTGCGCAGCCTGCAGCGCATCCGTGAGGACGACACCGAGAGGACCGTTCGCCGGGACGCTGCTCGCGTCGAGCAGCGTCGTCACGATCACGATGATCCCGAGGGTAACCACAGGCCAGACGCGACGCCGAGCGAAGACCTCGCTATTCGGCATCGCAAGACACCACAGCGCAGCAAGGACCGCGGCCAGGCCCGCACTCCACCATTGCTGCCCGAGACCGAGTGCGAGCATCAGCGGCACGCCCAAAAGCGCAAGCACGAGCACGATTCGACGCAAGGCCTGTTGATCGATCGCCCGCACGAGGTCGATGATCCCGATCGTGAGGAGAATTCCAGCGGTGATCACAGCGACTCCAGGAGTGCGTGTTGCGCTGCGATGAGCGCGGAGCCACCCGAGCGCCGAAGACTTTGCGAGACCGCGGACTGCGAGATCTGTTCGTGCGCGGCAATCTCGACCTGCGGCACTGATTGCATTGCACGACCCGTGATGCGGCGTTCTCGCTCGCCCATCTTGGCGATCATGTGGTCACGCAGCAGAAAGAAAGCATTCGCCATCGTGACATCCGCCGCAGACATCCCGCTGTCGAATTCTTCATTCGCGGCGACGAGCCAAGTCCGGAGGAACGGCTGCGCTTTCGATTCTCGATGGTGGGCTTCTTCAATCGCTGCGCGCGCACTCCACCAGGCAGATCCGTCTTGCACCACTCGAGCCGCATTCGACTCGACGTAATGAATCTCGCCGAGACCGACTCCAAAGCGGCATCGCACACCCGCCGGCAGGAGAAATTGCACGAGCGTCGTCGTGAGGGTCGCTGCTGCAACAGAGGGAAGGACCACCTGGAATTCGTCACCCGCCGTCGACCAGAGCGGGCGAACGGTCGGGATTGTCTCTGCCGCGGCATCGAACGCCTCGTGCACCGCGCGCTGCGCCGCAGCCCGATCACTCGCGTCTCGCGAACGGACGATATCGACGATCACCGCTACATCATGACGTGTCATGACTAAAGCATATACCTAATAGTTGAGGAGATATAAGTGGTTGTGCGGTACTCGCGGCCGCATCAGAACTCGTCCGAGGGGCGATTGACATCATCACCATCGGCATGCAAATTCTGATCGGGACGAATCGGCAGAACTTCGACTCCACTCGCTGCGACGAGTTCGCGAACAAGCAGGAGCGATCCGGCGATGAGCGTCGAGTCGTAGTCGATTTCAGTGGCAAGCACCCAGGAACGGTCCTCAGGCCACAGGATGCTCGGCGACTGCCCCGAGGTCGCTCGCCGCACCCACGGCGCTCGTTCCGGCCAGGATGCCTCGGCGAAATCGCTGGCCCCAGCAGCGAACAGCACGTAATTGCGGCCCGTGCCCCCGTGCACAGCGAGCGTCGGACCACTCGCGATCTCTTGCGAGAGCAACCCCGATCCCGGCGGCGGCTCCTCGCCTTCACCGGACCATCCTCCCGAAGTGCTCGTGGTGCCGTCCTCGAACAGCGTGATCTCGGCGTACCCAGCCGCACTCATCAGGCCACCCCAGCCCTCCCATACCGCCGCAACACCATGGTCGGGAGTTCGGGTGTGACGTGCGAGCACCGAGGCGAGCCGCGTGAACGATTGCGATTCCAGACTGCCCACCTCAGCAGGTTCGTACTGCCAGCCGTCCGCTGCGACCGCTCCCGAGGCGTACCAGTCCTCTGGTCCGTGCAGCTTGAAGAGTCGAGTCAACTGTGCGTGGGCGTGCAACGTCGTACCGAAGGACTTCGCCGCATCGGCCCAGGTGGCGGATTCGGTCTCAATGACCGAGTCGATGTCCTGTACTCCAGCGAACAGGGCGTCGCGGTCGACGCCGTGCCACGAACCCACACCACGGGGGCGATCCCGCGAGAGTGGATGAAAGACGCGTGCGTAGGCTTCGTAACCCCTCGGGACGATCGAGAGCAAACTGCCGAACGGCTCTCGCTCGAGGACGCGCAGCCACTCCCCCTGCTGCACATCGGCGATCCACGGAAAAGGACCAGCGTTCGTTCTCGGTTCCATGAACTCGCTACCTCAGCTGCCGCAGGTAGCTCAGTGCAGCAAGGACGTGGAGCACGGCTCCGATCGTCAGGAGGATATTGCCGAGGGTCAACGCCCACGCGATTCCAGGGATCAGCCCGAGCACGGTTGCAGCGATTCCCGTCATGAGCACAGCGGTTCGGATCTTTCCGATCATGGTGACGCTGAGTTTCGAGCGACCATCACGAACCGCCGACAGCACGACCACGACGATGTCGACCACGACGACCGTCACGACGATCCAGAGCGGCACCGCTTGCACCAGCACGAGAACGAGGACGATGACGATCAGGCCGACACGGTCGGCGATGGGATCGAGGATCTCTCCGACGCGCGAAACAGTGCCCGTGCGGCGAGCGATGAAGCCATCGACCCAGTCCGTTGCACCGAAGATGGCGACGAGCACTGCGCCGAGAATCGGCTGCGTGCCGCTGATCAGAATGAACGCGATCGGCACGACGAGGAACAGTCGAAGCACCGTGATGCAGTTCGGAATCGTGAGCCAAGAATCTGCAGCACGACTCGCGTGGGACGCACTGCGAGCGTCTGCAGAATCTTCAGCCATACCTCTATTGTCTCGAACGCAAGGGAAGAAGTCTGCGAATTGATCCCGTCCGAGTCGCCGGAAGCGGATCGGTTTCCCTCGAAAGCGAGTAATTCGAGGGCAAAACGAGGCACTTCACCAGCGTTTCGCCGCGTCAGACCGTAGCCCCCGGTAGCGTAGAGGAGTGAATTCTCAAAGTACCGACGCGTCAGACACCTCTTCAGAGACGTCCGCGTCACCAACGTTCGCAGATCTGGGTCTGGATGAGCTCGTGCTCAAGGCCCTCAGCGACGTCGGATATGAAACCCCCTCAGCCATCCAGGCAGCAACGATTCCAGTGCTGCTCGAAGGACGCGACGTCGTTGGACTCGCACAAACCGGAACCGGAAAGACCGCCGCCTTCGCCCTCCCCATCCTTTCCCGCCTCGATGTCGCACAGAAGAGCCCGCAAGCGCTCGTGCTCGCACCGACCCGTGAGCTCGCACTGCAGGTGTGCGAAGCATTCGAAAAGTACTCCGCACGGATGCGCGGCGTACACGTGCTTCCCGTCTACGGTGGCCAGGGTTATGGTGTGCAGCTCTCTGCACTCCGCCGTGGTGTCCACATCGTCGTCGGTACGCCCGGTCGCATCATGGACCACCTCGAGAAGCGAACGCTCGACCTGTCCGAGTTGAAGTACCTCGTGCTCGACGAGGCCGACGAAATGCTCAAGATGGGCTTCGCCGAAGACGTCGAGACGATCCTCGCCGACACCCCGGACGACAAGCAGGTTGCATTGTTCTCCGCAACCATGCCGGCACAGATCCGCCGTATCTCGCAGAAGTACCTCAACAGCCCCGAAGAGATCACGGTCAAGAACAAGACCACGACCTCGGCGAACACGACGCAGCGCTACCTGCTCGTCTCGTACCCGCAGAAGGTCGACGCGCTCACTCGCATCCTCGAAGTCGAGAACTTCGAAGGGATGATCATCTTCGTTCGCACGAAGAACGAGACCGAGACGCTCGCCGAGAAGCTGCGCGCTCGTGGGTACGCGGCCGCCGCGATCAGCGGAGACGTTGCACAGGCACAGCGTGAGCGGACCGTGAACCAGTTGAAGGCGGGCAAGCTCGACATCCTCGTCGCGACCGATGTTGCGGCCCGTGGACTCGACGTCGAGCGCATCAGCCACGTCGTGAACTTCGACATCCCGACGGACACCGAGTCGTACGTCCACCGCATCGGTCGCACGGGTCGCGCAGGCCGCAGCGGCGACGCGATCAGCTTCGTCACCCCTCGTGAGCGCCACCTGCTCCGCCAGATCGAGAAGGCGACGCGCCAGCCGCTCACGCAAATGCAGCTGCCGAGCGTCGACGATGTGAACACGACCCGTTTGAACCGCTTCGACGAGGCGATCACCAGCGCCTTGCAGCAGCAGGATCGCATCGAGAAGTTCCGCGACATCATCGGCCACTACGTCAAGAACCACGACGTGCCCGAGGTCGATGTCGCCGCAGCACTCGCGGTCGTCTCGCAGGGCGAAACCCCGCTGCTCCTCGACCCGCGCGACGAACGCCCGGTCCGTGAAGAGCGCGAGCGTTTCGACCGGAACGACCGAGGAGATCGCGGAGATCGTGGAGACCGTGGAGAACGCCGTAGCCGATCGGGATCAGGGTCACTCGTGACCTACCGTCTCGCGGTTGGCCGTCGTCACAAGGTCGAGCCGCGTCAGATCGTCGGCGCTCTCGCCAACGAGGGCGGTCTCAACCGAGGCGACTTCGGCGCCATCCAGATTCGCCCTGATTTCTCGCTCGTCGAGTTGCCGGCTGACCTCTCGAACGAGGTGTTCCGGAAGCTCGCGGGCACCCGGATCTCAGGCAAGCTCATCGAACTCCGCCTCGACCGTGGCCCCGCTCGCGGCGGCAACGACGACCGTCGCGAACGATTCGAACGCAATGACCGCGATGGCCGTTCCGACCGAGGAACCAGCCGCAAGCCGCGTCACTGACACGGAGAACCTTTGCGTCATTCGGCATGATCTCGAATGACTGTGACGAAAAACTGGCTCGTGCACGCTGCACGGGCCAGTTTTTTGCGTTGCAGCGCTGAACGCGAACATTGCGTGGAACTTGCAGGAAATCGCCGCAAAAACTCGCGGTTCGCTGGAAAACCTGATTGCGTAGAGCAATGACAGCGAAGATTCTCTCGGTCGGTACAGCCGTCCCGACGAACGTCCTGCACCAATCGACAATCCGTGATTTGTTCGCCGCGCAGCCAAACCTCGGCCGCCTCGCGCAGCGACTCGTGCGCAGCGCCTTCGATGCCTCCGCGATCGAGCGCCGCCACACTGCGATCCCCGATCTCGCGAACACTGCAGATCGCAACGAGAACGCGACCTTCGTCACCGGCCCGGACTTCGTGCTGCAGCATCCGACGACGAAGCAACGCAACGACGTCTACATTGCGGAGGCTCCTCCGTTGTTCGCTGCGGCCGCGCGGAACGCCCTGGAAGAGTCGGGCGTTCGAGCAGACGAGATCACGCACGTCGTCACCGCCTCCTGCACCGGCTTCTATGCGCCCGGACCCGACTACCGGCTGGTGCGCGATCTCGGACTCAGCACTCGCGTCGAGCGCTATCACATCGGATTCCTGGGGTGCGCCGCCGCGTTCCCCGCGCTTCGAGCGGCGGAGCGAATCGTCGCGGCTCAGCCTGGTTCACACGTTCTCGTCGTCTGTGGCGAGCTGTGCTCTCTGCACGTGCGATCCTCCGAAGATCCCGAGCAGATCGTTGCCGCCGCGGTCTTCGCGGACGGCGCCTCCGCGGCAGTCGTCAGCGACTCCGCACCCCGTGGAGGACGACCGGCACTCGAGCTCAACGCCTTCGCAACCGCGATCACCGAGCAGGGCGAACACGACATGCGCTGGATCATCGGTGACGAGGGCTTCGAGATGACGCTCACGGCAGAGGTTCCCCGGATCATCGGCCGTGAGATCATCGGAGCGATCGAAGGATTCCTCGATCCCGCGAACATCGACGCCTGGGCAGTACACCCCGGCGGGAAGAGCATTCTCGACCGGGTCGAGGCCGGTCTCGATCTCGACGAATCTGCGCTCGACGACTCGCGTGCAGTGCTGCGTGATTACGGCAACATGTCGAGCGCGACGATCATGTTCATCCTGCGCCGCCTCCTCGTGGATGAATCCCTTGTCGACGGCAGCCGAATCGCTGGTCTCGCGTTCGGCCCTGGACTCACGGTCGAGCAGGCTCGGTTCACGAAGGTGGGGGCCGTGGCGATTTCCGATCTCGTCGTCCCGATCGAAGAGGGGATGCACGACTCCGCGGAGCACGGCGCGAGCGCGAACTCCGACGCCGCCACAGTGTCTGCCGCGTGAACCTCCGACAACGCGATGTCGCCCTTCGGGAGCTCATGGATGCTCCCGATGCCGACCCCCTCAGACTTCGAAGAACGCTCGAACGGTTCGGGATCGTCAACGCCGCAGTCTCCGCCTGGGGCACCGTGTATCGCCGGCACCTCAGGCCGGTCCTCGAAGCGAGGAGCGGACCGGCACGGATTCTCGATATCGGCTGCGGCGGCGGCGATGTCCTGCGAACACTGATCGCCCGGGCGCGCCGAGACGGCTTCGATGTTTCGGGGCTCGGCATCGATCCAGAACCGACCGCGATCGAAGTCGCCAGGGCACATCCTTCGGTCGCTGAGGTGACTTTCGAACGAACGCACTCCAGCGAACTGGTCGCGCGCGGCGAACACTTCGATGTCGTGGTCTCGAATCATCTCCTGCACCACTTGTCGAACGAGGAACTGCAGCTGCTCCTCCGTGATTCTGCTGCGCTGACCCGCGGCGTCGCACTGCACGCCGATATCGAACGCGGACCGATCGCGTACGCGGGCTTCTCGCTCGGTAGCCTCCCCCTTGCAGCAGGAACGTTCATCCGTGTCGACGGACTTCGCTCCATCCGCCGGAGCTACACCGCGGGCGAGTTGCACGCCACGCTCCCGGCGGGCTGGACGACGCACCGACCGGCTCCGTTCCGGCTTCTGGCGAAATACGGGCATGGACACTGACGTCATCATCATCGGAGCGGGCCCAGTCGGACTGACGCTCAGCACCGCACTCACGGGGCTCGGAGTCGACTGTGTCGTGCTCGAATCCGAGGAGACTCCCGGAGCGGGCTCGAAGGCGATCGGTATTCACCCTCCATCGCTGGAAGCGCTCGAACGATTCGGTGTCACCGAACGCATTCTCGGTGACGCCGTGCGCATTCGCCGAGGCGAGGCACGTGTCGGTGACACAGTGCTCGGGTCGATCGACTTCGCTCGACCGGAACTTCGATTTCCCTTCGTCGCGGCGCTCCCCCAGCACCGCACCGAAGCGGCGCTGCGAACGCTCGCCGGTCCCGTGCTCTATGGACACCGAGCGGTGCGGGTGATCGACACCGGTGCGCGAGCTCCACTTCGGCACGGACCGCCTCGGTGCCGCGTCATGATCGCAGCCGAGCATGGTGAACACGAGCTCAATGCGCAGCTGGTCGTCGTGGCGGGTGGAACGCGAGCGCGCGATCTGCTGTTCCGACGCACACTGCACACGACCTCGTATCCGGACCGATACCTCATGGCGGATGTTCCGCATAAGCAGCTCGGCGGCGATATGACGAGCGTCGACGCCCCAGACTGGAGCGACTGCGCCGTGCTCTACCTTGACCAGTCGGGAATCCTCGAATCCTTTCCGCTTCCGAGCGGACGGCGACTCGTGGCCTGGGATCACGCAGAGCGCCGCCCGAAGGCTGCCCATGATTCCGAGGCGGCGCGAGAGCGGTTGACCTCGATCGTTCGCGAACGTGGTGGCAGCGCACATGCCTCCGTGACCCCGGAGCAAGCCTCAGGGTTCGGAATTCGAAAAGGGATCGCCCCATGGCTGCAACGCGGCAGCGTGGTGCTGATCGGAGACACCGCGCACGAGGTGAGCCCGATCGGTGGGCAGGGAATGAACCTCGGGCTCCTCGACGCCGCCTCGCTCGCGCCTGTGCTCGCTCGGTGGATCGCGCGTCCGGAGGAACGTTCAGAACTGCAGCGCTGGGAACGAAGTCGCCTTCGCTCTGCGCACACGGCTGCGCGGATCGCTGACGTCAATACGAAGCTCGGTCGACCAACCGGGGAGGTGAGTGCGCGCCTGAAACACACCCTGATCCGCACTGCGCTTCGTGGCGGCGCAGCTCGCTTGCTCGCACGCACCTACTCGATGGGCTTCGATTCCTCGGCTCCGTGAACGGCAGGAACCGCCGTACCAACGGGTGTCGCGGGAAGGCTCAACACGAGCATGGCACTGTTGGCCTTCTGCGATTTCAAGGCGAAACTCCCCCCGCTTCGCTGAGCGATCATGCGGATCAACGCGAGATCCGGCGTTACTCGGAACGGGTCCTCCGACTTTCCGTAGGGTGCCCGTGCTTCGCTGTGGGTCAGCGAGATTTCTACCGACTCGTACTCTCGCCGAACTTGGAACCAGAGGTCCCCCTCGGGGTCGCTGCATCGAACCCCGTGACGCATCATGACTCGCAGCGCAAGGTCTGCAAGAACCCGGTTGACGGAGGCTTCAGCAACCGACGCGCCACCGATGTACACCTTGACCCCAGAGCCCGCGGTCGTGCGATGCTGTGCGGCCTGTGCACGCCGCAACTTGGGAACGAGGTCGATGGTCTCCACATCTGGCACCGGGGTGTCGGCGGACTCCGGTCGGAGCGTCATCAACGACATCAGGGCGCGCGAGCGGGCGATCAGCTTCGCGTTCTTCACCTGTGCTTCCAGGAGGACCCCGATTTTCGGGGATTCGCCCGATTCGACCTCGTAGGGCGCGGTGTCGAGACTCTCTGCAACCTGGTCGAGCCCGACGAGCATTTCGTCTGCGATCGTGGCGGCGACGTGCTGCATCGTCGACAGCGAGTCGTCGAGACGATCGTGGAACGCGTCGACACTGGCGCCGATTCTCGCAACCGGCGTGCGCGAGTGTTTTGGCTGGACCCGAGCCTCCAGCTGGAGGAGCGAGCCCTCGTCGAGGACGGTCACGATGCGATCCACCTGGCCCAGGGTTGATCGTGCAACCTTCAACACCACGAGGGTTGCGACCGCGGCATAGACGATACCGGTCGCGACCGAGGCGAGCACGAGGGTTTGCATCATCTCCGTCGGAAGAATGCTCAGCACCTCGAAGTTCAAGAGATAGTCGGGCGCAGTCGAGATCACGGTCACTGTCGCACCATCGGTCCAACGATCACTATTGGGGTCGGAGGTCCAGATCCGAACGACGACCCACTGCACCGCAACGATGAGCGCCGTTCCGAGCAACGCAAGGAGCGCGACGAGGAGTGCGAGCCGAACTCGAACTTGCGCCGAAACGGGCATTGCAGTTCCACGACGGGGGGAATTTGTGATCACGGTGTTCCACTTCAGTACTGCGACATGATCTGGCAAAGGAGTTTGTCACCCCAACTGGGAGCCTCCTCACTTTGCCATTGATCAAAACCTACGGCACGGTCGGGGTACATTTCGGCCAATATCGCGACGAAAAAGCACCGGCGAGAGAAAACCTCTCGCCGGTGCTTGCTTCTGCCGCGTCAATGACGGAGCCCGAGGCCTAAGAAGATTTGGTTCTTCCGAAGATTCCGACCCAGATCAGCAGCGCGATCACCGCGCCACCGATCGCGAAGGTCCAGGTCTCGATCGCGAAGAGCTGCTCCAGGTCGACCGCGAAGACAGCGCTCCCGAACCAACCTCCCAGCAGCGCCCCCACGATGCCGAGCAGGATCGGGGCGATCCAACCGCCGCGACGTCGACCCGGGATCATCAGCTTTGCAATGACCCCGAGGAGTAGTCCGACGAGAATAAACACTGCGAATGACATCTGGAATCAACTGCCCGTATGCGCGAGACCCGTCAGCTGACGGTTCACACCGAGGTGCGGCGCGGAAGCGTTCCTACTTGAAAACGTCCTTGACGTTCTCAGCTGCTTTTCCGAGATTTGCTTTTGCTTGATCTTGCTGTCCTTCTCGTCGAACTTCCTCATTGTCTGTTGCTGATCCAAAGGCCTCTTTCGCCTTTCCGACGATGTCGTTTGCTGCGTTCTGGATCTTGTCTGATGCACTCATGATGAGCCTCTCTTTCAGTGATGATGTTGTGGATGAACGGGTGAACTTGTGAACGGGCGACCTTGTAGGCGAAGTACTACGCGACCTTCGAGGTCTCACGACGGAAGCTGCTCGTGATCTCGATCACGGCGGGGAGCTCCGTGCCGAGCAGGGATTGGAAATCCTGCACTGCCTCGTCGACCGCGCTTGCGACGCGGGCTGGTGAGGCTCCCTTCCGAGCGGTGGTCGTGATCTTGAGCACGGTGTCTGAGCGACGCTCGTAGGCATGCACGCTGACCGAGACGAACGAGCGTTCCCGCTCTCGCAGCATGTGCTCGAGCAGATCCTCGGCGACGCCGTTCTGGACGCGAACCGCACCGGAGACAACGTTCTGCGAGGGAGCAGCGAGTTCGGCGATCCTGCGCGTCGAACCGCCGCCCTGGCGACTCAGCAGCACGATGATGAAGATGACAGCGAGGATGATGAGGCCGAGTACTGCCATGGTGATCCACGAGTGACCAGTGTCTGCGACCTGCGTCGCTTGCAGCACCTCGCCCGTCGAAGCCGTGACCTGCTCGATGAACCCCGGGACCGCCGCGAACAGCGGTATGGAGGCCGCAACGAGGAGCGGCACGACCGCAATGACGAGGCCGAAGGCAAGGAGCACGAGTCCGAGGACGATCAGGCTCAATCGGTTGAGCAAACGCGGTGTGTTTCTCATGCTCCGACCGTTCCCTTCTGTGACAGACGGATCCGTGCGGAAAGCGACGGCTCCAATTGATAACTCGAGATCTCTTGATCGACGGCGCGCTGCAGGTGCTCCCGGTCGACCCGGATTCCCGACACCGGAGTGACGATGATCTCGGCGCTCCGGCGACCGACGCTCGTGCGGACGTGTTCACGGCTGGTTCCCACCTCGTTCGCGACGCGTTCACTGATGGCCGCCGCGATCAATCGATCGTCGACGAGCATCGTTCCGGTGTCGGAGGCACGAAGATGCTTGCCTTTTCGCCCCGGCGCGAACCCGAGCACGATGGCGATGATGCCAAGCACGATGAGCCCGAACCCGATCAGCGGCGCCCACGCGACTGCAGGAGCCGTGATGAAGGCCAGGAGCGCTGCAGGAGCGATGAGGAGCGGGTCGAAGTTCATGAGTCGGAGGACGATCTCCAGGCCGATCCAGAGCAGCACGACCGCAGTGAGACCGAGCAGCACGCTGACCGCTGCCGAGCGGCTCGAGTGCAGTTCTCGGCGAATGAATCGCTTCGTCACGGTCGGCGAGCTCATTGCACTTTCCTTTCTGGTCGAACGGAGATCGAGGTGATCTCGAGGAGCACCTTGCCGACCTCATAGCCGGTGAGCGAGGCGACGTCCTCCGAGATCTTCACCCTGGCTGCCTCAGAACGATCAAGGATCGAGGATCCGGTTCCAGGGCGGGTGCTCGCGAGCGTCAACGGTGCCGCGACGGCAATGCCGAGGAGTCCGCCGACATCGTCGATAGAGACCGAGACTTTGCCGGAGGGAGCCCCGAGCGCATGTGCCGATGCCGCCAGTGCGACGTGCTCAAGAGCCTTTCGTGCGATTCGGGTGCGGCCCGGGACCTGGCCGTGCTCGGCCAGGTCCGTCCGCTGCGCCGGAGCGACTGAATCGTCACGAACGGTGGAGGTCACGATGATCGGCGCCCACGAAGGGCGTCACCGAGAGCCCGGAGATCGAGTTTGCCGTCGATGATTCGAGCGACTCCCGCTCCGAGTGCCATTGCGACCGCAACGAACACGAATGCCCAGAATCCGAAGATGATCCAGGTCAACGCGAGGGTTGCACCGACAAACATTCCGACGCGTGTGTGGCTCACTGGACTCGTGCCTCTGCTTCAGGGCGGTTGTCCTCTTCAGAAGCAACGTGGACGTCGCTGATGGTGACGTTCACCTCTGAGATCTCCATGCCGACGAGTTCGGTGATCGCACGGGCGACTGCGGTGCGGATCTTGTTGCTGAGGTCCTGGAGTGCGACCGGGTACTCTGCCACGACGGAGATGTCTGCTGCGACCTGGGTCTCGCCGACCTCAACTGCAACACCCTGCGTGAGGTCGGTGTTGCCCACTGCGTCGCGAACCGAGCCGATCATCCGAGCGACGCCGCCACCGAGGGCGAATACTCCTGGGATTTCACGAACTGCGATTCCGGCGACCTTTGCAACAACCGCGTCTTCAATGACGGTCTTGCCATTGACGACACCAGCAGTGTTCTGCTGCGCGGCTGCGTTGACTCGTGGGGTTGCTGCACTTTGTGGAGAAGCCATTGCTCTTGTCTCTTTCTCTTCGTTTTCGACTGCGATTCGCTGGTCGGGTTGACCGTTGCGCTTGTCGAGGTGATCTACTGTTACTAATGAGACGGAGTGAGCGAGCAAATCGTCACAAAGTTCTCGAACTTTTTTCGACTTTTTTTCAAAGAGGTTGAAATCCGGTAGTTCGGAGGAACCAAATGGCTGGTCGCGAACTGGTCGATGCCACCGATGCGCTGCTGGTCGGTCGAGCATCAGACGGTGACATCCGCGCCTTCGAAATCCTCCTTCGCCGGCATGCGAATCTCATGCGCGCCTATGCGCGGCGACTGACCGGTTCCGGTGCCGACGCTGATGACGTCGTTCAGGATGCGTTCATCACCGCGTGGAACAGCCTCGACAACATTCAGGACCCCGCTGCCGCCAAGGCATGGCTGATGCGAATCGTCAGCCGCAAATCGATCGACCGGATTCGCGCCCGACGTCAGGAGAGCGACATCTCCGACTGGGACGCTCCCGCCGGCTCGCGCGCTGATCCCGAGCACCAGGCGGTCGTGCGTTCGCAACTGAGTGCAGTCGCAGAAGTCCTCACGCACCTCCCCGAGGTCCAGCGACAATGCTGGATACTGAAAGAGGTCGGTGGGTACTCCTATCAAGAGATCGCCGATGAACTCGATGTCCCAGCCGCCACGGTGCGCGGCGCCCTCGCCCGAGCACGACAAGCCTTGCTATCAGGAATGGAGGAGTGGTCATGACCTTTGAGCCTCCAAACGAACACGATCCGATGGCGCCGAAGACGGCAACCCCGTTGCCCGACGATGCCCCCGCCAGCGAGGTGACCGAGGAGATCGCCGCGTCGAACGACGACCAGCTGATCGACGGCTTCAGCCTCGAGGAGTTGTCGGAATACCTCGACAACGGTCGCACCCCCTACAACGAGGAGATCGAGCACAGCGCCGAGTGCCGCCGTGCGCTCGTTCGGCTCGAGCGACTGCACGAACTGTCCGATCAGCTGATGGCAGCGGATCGCGACGAGAACCCTGCTCCCGAATCCTGGTTCGACGGCATCCTGCAGGGCATTTCACGTGAGGTGCGTGCAGGCCGTGCGATCCCGATCGCCCACGAAGACCCCGAGGTCGAACTCAGCGTGATGGAAGGCACTGTGCGTGGCCTCATCCGTGCCGCCGGCGATTCGGTCGAGGGCGCGATCATCGAGAAAACAGAGTTCGAGGGGGACCTCACGACGCTCGGCGCGCCGATCACGGTCACGGTCTCCGTCACCGCGTTCGCAAACACTGCACTCCCACAACTCGCAGAGGCCTTGCGCACCGCGATCACAACAGCACTCATGACCCATGCTGAGCTCGCGATTGCGGCGGTCGACGTGCGAATTACCGATATCCACGTTGCTGCACAGACGAAGGGTGCCGCGAAATGATCAACGAACAGGTGATTGCCGAACTCCTCGCAGAGCGCATCGCTGAAGATCCCGCAGTCTCCGAACTGTATCTGCCCGTTCATCACTCGGTTGCGGCGCGCATCGCTGAACGGGCGAGGATCGGCACCGCGGCCTCGATCCCGGAACCACGAGTGCAGGTGAAATTCGACGCGGCAGCGATGGGGCTCCTCGTCACCGTTTCGCTCGGGGGCCGCGCGACGAACCCGCTCCCGGCGACACTGCGTCGGGTTGCCGACACCATCACAGCGACGGTTCGCACGATGCACCCGGAAGTGCACGTTCGAGTGCAGGTCCGGGCGAGCAGCATCGACGAAACGCGTACTCCGGTGGCCACCGCGCAATCGGCGCCGAACGCTGAACCACTCGGCGCCTCCGCGACGATCTCGACGACACCAGACGCCGCACCGAGCACAGTGTGAGGCCTGCTGGACTTTGCTCTCGGACGAGACGTAAGTTGGAGCGATGAGCGGTTCCTTCTCGATCCTCGCGATTCTTCTCCTCCTCGGCGGATCGCTCCTCGTGCTGCTCATGGCCGGCGGTTTCGTCGTGCTCATGATTTTCCTGCTGCGGCGCAACTCGGCCGCATCGAATGCAGGTCGATCCCCGATGCCCCAGCACCCCTTCCCCACCGGAAGCGTCCCGCCGGCTCAGAGCCCATACCAAGCACCCGACTCTGTACAGGCAGGCGCCTACGGAGCACAGGCGATGCAGTGGGCCGGGCAGTTGTTCGCTGGCAACGCGCACGCGATCACTGCCGCGACCCAGAACTACCGCGAGCACTATTCGGAAGTCAGCGCGGGAGATTGGCTCGTGCGTGCCTACGACAGCGATGAGCGCATCTCGGAATCGCTGCTGAAGGCGTTTCATACACAGGGTCACGCGCAAGAACTGAGCGTCGCGGCGTTCTCGCGCACTGGGTTCGACGACGCAGCGTTGGAGTTCGCGAATCGCTTGAACATCCCGCTGTTCTTCTTCGACGGGATGCACCCGCCCCGAGCGATCAACGACGCGGCAACCGCAATCCAGGGTGCACTCGGCGGGTGAAGCACGCAGCGCAGTTGTTCGAGCCGATCCTTGCGGCCTCCCCGATCGTCCAGGCACTGCTTTGTAACGATCGCTGAGAACCCGTGACAGCTCGGGCGTTCATTCCTATGCTCGAACTATGGGTGGATTTTTCCAGAACGCCGCGTCACATTGGTGGATGATTCTGCTGTTCGGCTCCTTCGGCCTGATCCTGGTCACCGCGATCGTCATCTATCTCATCCGGCTCTTCACCGACGTCTTCGGGCCGCAGGACCGGCTCCGGAAGCCAGAACCGCCGAACATCTGGGATCAGGGCGGAAGCGGTGGCGGCGGGGCCGTGTAACGCTGCTCTACACGCGACGGCCAGTGAGCATGTTGCCTGCGATTCTCGCGGCGAACGGCTTCGGGAGCAGCCCGACAACCGCGGCGCTGAACGAGTTGCTGCGACCTGCAACGACATGACTCGGCGTGTTTCGAGCATCGAGCGCCCGCATGGCGACCGCGATGACCTGCTGCGGAGTTTGCTGTGACACCGCAAGATTCGTCTTGGCGACTGCAAAGAACTCGGTCTGCGTGGGCCCGGGGCTCAGCGCCAGGATCTTGACCGAGCTCTGCTGCATTTCAAGTGCCAGTGCAATGGTGAAGTTCAAGACGAAACTCTTCGACGCCCCGTAGACCGCCATGGTCGGGTTCGGCTGGTAGGCCGCGGTGCTCGCGAGATTGACGACCGCACCCCGCCCTGCTCGGACGATCTCCGGCAGGAAAATGTGCGTGAGGTCGACCAGCGTCGCAACGTTGAGCTGCAGTTCTTCTGCCAAACGCTTGCGGTCCTCATTGACGAACCGGTCGATCGTTCCGAAACCAGCGTTGTTGATGAGCGTGTCGATCGTGACCGACTCTGCATCGAGACGTGCCTTGAGTGCGTCGCCTGCCTCCGGGCGGGCGAGATCCATCGCGATCACCAGCACCGTGACGTCATGCTCTGCGCGAATCTCTGCAGCAAGTTCGTCGAGGCGTCCCAAACGACGCGCGACGAGAACCAGATTCGATCCCCGTGCCGCAAAGACGCGGGCGAACTCGGCGCCGAGTCCGGAACTCGCACCCGTGATGAGTGTGGTGTGCCCACGTGGACGAAATGCCATGATTCTTCCGCTCTCTCGCACGAGACGCGTGTTCCCTGACTCGGGAACGACGAGCGGTTCGTGATGCTGTCGAACGTAGCAGTCCGCGTTGCCGCAGTTGCGAGGAACACCCGGTCGCTCCGCTCGTGCAAGACTCGAACCATGGCTGAGGGAACCGTTCGCGTCGATGCTTGGCTGTGGGCTGTCCGCGTGTACAAAACTCGCTCCGCCGCCTCCACCGCCTGCAAAGCCGGACACGTCGTCATCGACGGCGAACGGGTGAAGCCCGCGAGGCACGTGAAGCCGGGAGACGAACTCCGAGTGAGGATCAGCGGTTTCGACCGGCTCCTCACGGTCGTACTCCCAATCAAGAAGCGAGTCGGCGCGGCGCTTGCTGCCGAAGCGTGGGTCGATCACTCCCCTCCGCCACCACCGCGCGAATTCACCGCCGCGGCAGGCGTTCGAGATCGCGGCGCGGGACGACCGACGAAACGAGACCGCCGTGCGATTGAGAAGCTGCTCGGACGCAACAGCGAGTGAGCGCCGAAACATCCGGCCCTGTATCGCTGGGGTGCAGTGACGCTGGGGTGCAGTGATGCGGCTGTGCAGTGCTGCGGTGGCGGTGCCGCGCTGACTATCGAGACGCTGTGAGCCACGCGGCGCTGCGAGCGCCATCGTTTCCGTGCCCACTCGTGTTGAGGGCGCGTTCGGTGACTGTGAGTGTTGCGACCGAGTGCGCAGGCTCGTGTCGTGCCAGCGCGTCGATGACTTCGTTGCTTGCGGCTTGATCTTCCGTGCGAATGATCTCCGGAAACCAGAGCGCTTCAGGGAGCCCGAACTCTGCAGCGGGAATAGCGATCGTCGGCTGTCCGTCGAAGCGGCCCGCGAACCGCGAATGGTCGAGTACGTCCGCTGCTTGACCTTCCAGGATCAGAACCGCGCGCGACGTGAGCATCGGGCGCAGGCGCTCCCAGGACGCTTCAAAGCCGGGGTGGAGTGGGAGCGTCGCGACCTCGTCGATAGGGACCCAACGGAGCTCATTGCTCTCCGGGTCTGAGATCACCGGTTCGAAGGTGCGGATCACCGCTGCGACGAGCGTCGTATACGACCAGATCTGCACATCGTGCACGCTGGTGAACCGGGGCTGCAAAACCCCCGAGGGCACTCCTGCTTCTTCCTGTGCTTCGCGAAGCGCGGCGTCGGAGGCGTTCTCCCCCTGCTGGAGCGCGCCACCCGGAATTCCCCAGGTGCCGCCGAAATGACTCCATTCGACACGGTGTTGCAGCAGAACCCCACGGTCGGGGTCGACTGCGAGCAGGCCGGCAGCGCCGTATCGGCCCCAGTACCGTTCACCCGAATCGCCGATCACCCAGGCATCTCCGGGGTCCCTCGGTCCTGCTGGACGACGCGGTGAACCGTGTTCAGGGCTTTCGACGTGGGCGCACACAGGGCAAGTCTTCCACTGACTCGATCGCTTTGGCATCTCGGTCGAGATTTTGCGTCACAGAGCGCACGTCCTGCAGCGCCGGGTGCAGCACTGCGAGGTGGGCGAACGATCGACGAGAGTACGATCGCAATGATGTCTGACTCCCCCACGTTCCGCTGGCGTTCAATTGCGCTTCCGGTGCTGCTGCCCTCCTTGCTCTTCGCAATCGGTGAGGGCGCAGTCATCCCGGTGATTGCGACCGTCGCAGCGAATCAGGGCGCGGGGCTCGCGCTGGCGGGATTGATCGCCGCGGCCCTCACGCTCGGGGAACTCGTCGGGAATCTCCCGAGCGGGTGGCTGATCGCGAAGATCGGTGAACGTCGCACGATGATTGGCGCGGGCGTGCTCGGCCTGCTCTCGGTGCTCCTGTGCTCGGTGAGCACCCACCCCTTCGTGCTGGGTCTTGGGATCCTGCTCCTCGGTGTTGCGGCCTCCGCCTTCGCACTGGCTCGTCACGCGTTCCTCACCAGCTTCGTGCCGCATTCACATCGGGCGCGCGCGCTCTCGACACTCGGCGGCACCTTCAGGCTCGGTTTCATGATCGGTCCCTTCGTCACCGCCGCAGTCATTGCGCTGACGGGCCTTGCGGAGAACGCCTTCTGGATTGCAGCGGCAGGGTGTGTTGCTGCGATCCTCGTGCTGCTGTTCCTTCCCGACCCGGCGAGCACCTTCGGGGTGGTCTCTGGATCCCGGACCGCGCAGCGAGCGACTGCCGCGCAGCAACAGACTCCGCAGATCGGTGTGTTCAGGACCATCCGGGATCGACGTCGGGTGCTCTTGACGGTCGGACTCGGGGCCGCAGGTCTTTCTGCGCTGCGTTCGAGTCGCCAGGTCATCTTGCCGCTCTGGGCACTCAGTATCGGGGTCGCAGACAGTACGACCGCGCTCGTCATCGGGATCGCGGGTGGTGTGGATTTTGCGCTCTTCTATCTCGGGGGCGCACTCATGGATCGCTTCGGTCGCCTTTCGACGGCTCTGCCTGCGATGCTCGGTCTCGGTGCCGGGCACGTCGTCCTCGCACTCACGCATGATCTCACCGCGGCAACCGCCTGGTTCGTGTTCGCAGCAATGCTCCTCGCGTTCTCGAACGGGGTCAGCAGCGGAATCCTCATGACGCTCGGCGCTGACCTCGCGGATCAAAAGAACCCGGCACCGTTCCTCGGCGCATGGCGACTGACAACGAACATTGGTGGCTCGACGGCACCGTTACTGCTCTCTGGGATCACCGCGATCGCTTCGATCTCGATCGCGGCTGCCTCGATGGGCGTTGTCGCCCTGGTCGGGACGGCGCTCCTTGCATGGTTTCTCCCACGAAATGGTGCGAGTTCGACTCCCTAAGCGAGGAGTCCGCCCATTACGTTCGAGGCTTCGTCGCGTTGTCCTGTCGCCAGTGGCGCCGCAAAGAATGCCAGTTCATGCTGCGCGGACCGTCTGAACGCTTCGAACATTGCAGTCTTCGTGGGCAAATCCGCAGCAGCAGCAACGGTCGTGACGATCTCGACGGCCGTCTCGGTGGCATCGGCGAAGGCCTCGTCCGCGTAGGTTTCGAGCCAGGACGCATAGGGGTGCCCCTCGTGGGACTGCTCAACGAGCCGTGCACCGATATCGGAGTACAGCCAGTAGCACGGCAGGAGTGCAGCGATCAGGATTTCGTATCCTTGTGAGCCCGCAGCGCGGAGATGGTTGAGATACGCGGTGGTTGTCTCGCTCGGGTGCACCCGTGCTTCCCGCACGGCATCCTCGGTGAGCCAGCCTTCGTGGAGTTGCAGTTCACCCTCGATCGCGCCGGCCGCACCGCGAGCCCAGAACGCCTGTTCGTGCGTCGTGGGCGCGAGCGCGCTTGCCATCGCCAGGACGCGAGCGTATTCGACGAGGTACAGGGCGTCTTGCGCGAGGTACCAGAGAAAGGGCGTCGTCGGCAGGGAGCCGTTTCCGAGACTGACGACGAAGGAGCACTCGTCGATCGAGCGCCGAAGCGGTTCGATCGCCGACCACCAGTTCGCGGCGAGTTCGGTGGGAACCGGGGGCGTCTCGATGCCCCCTCGCTCCCACAGCCCTGCAAAGTGATGGATGGGCCCGTTGCCGTGGCCGACGTCGAGCGTGTCCGCCGCCGCGAGGCTCTCGGAGAGCCAACGTTTTGCGCGGCGGAGCGCCTCGGGCCAACTCCCGGTGCGCGCCATCGTGGAGGCCAGGGCAGCGGAGAGCGAACATCCGGTGCCGTGGGTGTTCTTGGTTGCAACTCTCCTCGCATGCACGACTTCGACGGTGCCTCCCGGGCCGTCAACGAGCGCATCGGGTGCAGTCGTTCCGGCCAGGTGTCCTCCCTTTGCCAGGACGAGCACACCGTGCCGTTTGGAAAGCCTCGTGGCCTGATCGATGACTGTCTCCCAGTCCTCGGCCGCGGATTCGCCGAGCAGGACCGCGAGTTCAGGGATGTTGGGCGTCACGATGCTCACGAGCGGGAGCAGCGCTTGCAGGGACGCCTCCGCCGCAGCATCGAGAAGGCGATCCCCACTCGTCGCGACCATGACAGGGTCGAGCACGACAACCCCTGGCCCGACTTTTGCGAGCCAGGCACGCACGGTGTCGATGATGTCGCTCGTCCCGAGCATCCCGATTTTGACCGCATCGATTGCGATGTCGTCGCTGACCGACTCCAGCTGCTCCTGCAAGAAGCTCGTCGGAGGGAAATGGATCGAGCGAACCCCTTGCGTGTTCTGTGCGACAAGAGCTGTGACGACCGCCATGCCGTAGCCGCCGTTGGCAGCAATGCTCTTCAGATCCGCTTGAATTCCAGCGCCTCCGCTCGGGTCGGTTCCAGCGATGCTGAGCACGCGCGGCACGCGGAGGTTCGAGGAGCCTTCACGATCGTGCGTCATGCGCCAGCCTCCCACGCATCGCGAAGTTCGCGTGCGGCGGCCCGGGGGTCGGGCGCACCGCAGATTGCTGAGACGACGGCACCGCCAGCGGCTCCACTGCGACGAATCCCCGGGAAATCCGATGCGGTGACTCCGCCGATCGCGACTGCTGGGAGAGCACTGAGCGCGAGGAGACGAGCGAGGCCATCGGCACCGAGCGCGGGAGGCGCGTCACGTTTGGTCGTCGTCGTGTGCAGTGCACCGATCCCCACGTAGTCGATCCGAGCAAGGCTCGCCGCTGCTTCCTCGAGTTGTTCCGGCGTGGCTGCACTCACTCCGAGGATCGCGTCCTCGCCGATCAGTGTGCGCACGAGGGTCGCGGGGAGATCCGACTGACCCAGATGCACACCGGCGACCGGAGCGCCGGCGGCGCGAGCCGCCAAGTACACGTCCACTCGGTCGTTGACGAGCACGGGAACCCCCTCCGGCACCGCCGCGGCGATCTCGATCACGGTCGTCAGAAATGCTGCAGCGGTGGCGTCCTTCTCTCGCACCTGAACCGTGGTGACTCCCCCGGCCACGGCTGCCTGGACGAGGGTGGGGAGCGTATGTCCGGCAGCGCTCGCAATCCCTTGATCGGTCACGAGGTACACGCGGAGATCGAGGGCAAGCGGGCGGCTCATCGGAGCACCAGGCGAGCGGCGATCTCGGACTCGTCGATTGCCGCGAGCGCGTCGAGCATCGCGACCGCAAAGGAACCAGGGCCCTGTGCCGAGGAGGCCGCGATCTCGGCGGCGACTGTGTAGACCCCGACGGCTGCGACCGTGGCATCGAACGGTGAACCACTCCCCGACAGGAATGCAGCCATGACTGCGCCGAGCGCGCAACCCCCGCCCGTCACTTTCGTGAGCAGCGGACTGCCATTGTCGACCCGCACGCTGAATGCGCCATCCGTCACGAGGTCGACAGGTCCGGAAACCGCGACGACGGCGCCGGTCTCCAGCGCGAGCCGACGTGCGGCTTCGGCGGCTGCATCGACACCGTCGGCAGCATCAACCCCTCGGCCTCCGGTGCCTGCGCCCGCGAGCGCAAGGATCTCGGAAGCATTCCCGCGGATCACCGTGGGTTGGAGGGTGCGAAGGTGGTGTGCAAGCGGCGTGCGCACTGGCAACATCCCGATCGCGACCGGGTCGAGCACCCACGGAGTGTCCTTGGCATTCGCGGCTTCGACCGCTTCGATCATTGCCGTGCGCTGTTCGAGCGTCGGAGTTCCGAGGTTGATGAGCAGTCCAGAGGCAACAGCCGCGAACGGGCCTGCTTCTTCTGGGATATCAACCATTGCTGGCGCCGCGCCGAGCGCGAGGAGTGCATTGGCGGTGAAGTTCACGACAACGCTGTTGGTGATGCTGTGCACGAGCGGCTCACGACTTCGGAGCTCGTGCAGCGCAGTGCTGGTGTGGGTGGTCAGGTCTTTTGGCGTACGCGACATGCGCGACATCCCTTCGCTAGTTCGAACTAGATCAGGTTCAACGGGTGTGTTCTCAGCCCAGTCGGGCACCCCGTGTCACTTGTTCCTGCAAGCCTAGCGAACCGCGATCTCCGCTCTCGGGATACCGCCGTCGGAACCGCGCGGTCGGCGGTGTTGCGGTTTTGCGTTGTTCGCCAGCAACGGAACTTCGCGCGCTGCACTGTTCGGGCGCCCTGAATGGCCGTAGCGTGAGCACATCTGAGGAAAGGAAGACACCATGAGTTTTTCCAGCGATGCGAATCTCGACGGCGCTGCCGGTGCGAGCGATGTTCCCGAGACCGACCTTTCGGATCTCGACCTGCCGAACCTCGATGAGGCTCCGACCGATGACGAGGAGCAGTGGCAGGAAGACGTCGTGAACGAGGCTGTTGCGACCGAGACCGACGCCGCGCTCGATCTCGATCATGAGCGCACGGCCGAGCCTGAAGAGATCGTGCCCGAGCGACTCGACGCCGAGGCGAGCAACCCCGAAAACACCTAACGATGGCGCGATCGCGCGACGTGCAGTCGTGATGCTCGAGATCGACGTCGAATCACGACAAAGCCCCTGCCGATTGCTCGGCAGGGGCTTTGTCGTTCGTACCGCCTGAGTATTGCGCCCGACGCGATCGCTCGAACGCCTTGGCGCGTTTCGGCTGCTTAGCTTCCGGCTTCGGTGGCTGCGTCCGGCTCGACCGAATCTCCGAGCCCGACGGGCTCAGCGTCTTCGATGTTCGAGGTGCCCGCGCTCGGCTTCAGGTTTGCACGCAACTTCGCACCGAGGTCGGCATCGACGTTCGTCCAGTACTGGATCGCGCGCTCACGGATGTCGTCGCGTTGCACGCCACCGACCGCTCCCGTGATCGTCTCGAGGAACCGTTCCTTCGCCGCGTCGTCGAAGACCTCGCGGTAGAGGGTGCCTGCCTGACCGAAGTCGTCGTCCTCGGAGTGCAGTGTTGCCGCCGCACGGACGAGCGCACCGTCGGACTCCCAGGAGCCAGCACCTGCCGCATTGGCATCTGCCTGCGGACCGCCGTAGGAGTTCGGCGCGTACACGGGCTCACTCGCAGCTTTGAAGCCGTGGCGCTGTGCGCCATCCTGCGAATAGTTGTGCACAGGTGCTGCGTGCGGTGCGTTCACCGGGATCTGGTTGTAGTTCGTACCAACGCGGTAGCGCTGTGCGTCTGGGTAGGAGAACACACGTGCCAACAGCATCTTGTCGGGGCTGATATCGATCCCGGGCACGGTGTTCGCCGGGGAGAATGCAGCCTGCTCGATCTCGGCGAAGAAGTTCTCCGGATTGCGGTTCAAGGTGTGCGTTCCGACCTTGATCAGCGGGTAGTCCGCCTGTGGCCAGACCTTCGTGAGGTCGAAGGGGTTGAACCGGTAGTCCTTCGCGTCTTCATACGGCATGATCTGCACGTACAGATCCCAGGCCGGGAAGTCGTTCCGCTCGATCGCTTCGTAGAGGTCGCGTCGGTAGTGGTCCGCGTCGGCACCTGCGATTGCTTCCGCTTCATCACCGGTGATCTCCACGTTGCCCTGAAGCGACTTGAAGTGGTACTTCACCCAGAAGCGTTCACCCGCAGCGTTGATCCACTGGTAGGTGTGCGAGCCGAAGCCCGGCATTTCGCGCCAGCTCTTCGGAAGACCGCGGTCGCCCATGAGGTACGTCACCTGGTGGGCCGACTCTGGTGAGAGGGTCCAGAAATCCCACTGCATGTCGGGGTCGCGCAGGCCAGAGCCTGGCAGACGCTTCTGCGAGTGGATGAAGTCCGGGAACTTGATGCCGTCGCGGATGAAGAACACCGGTGTGTTGTTGCCGACGATGTCGTAGTTGCCCTCGGTCGTGTAGAACTTGACCGAGAATCCGCGGACGTCACGCCAGGTGTCGGGTGATCCCTGCTCGCCGGCGACGCTGGAGAAACGCTGCAGCGTCTCCGTGGTCGCGCCTGGCTGGAAGACTGCGGCTCGCGTGTAGGCGCTGACGTCTTCGGTCACGACGAATTCACCGAATGCGCCGCCACCCTTTGCGTGCACGATGCGCTCCGGGATGCGCTCACGGTTGAACTGCGCGAGCTTCTCGACCAGATAGCGGTCGTGCAGTGCGACCGCTCCGTCCTGGCCTACGGAAAGGGAGTGCTCGTCGCTCGGGACGGGGGTTCCTGTTTGAGAGGTTGTCGGATCGGTCATGATTTCCTTTCGTTTGGATCACCAGTGCGGTGGTCCGTGATCGGCAAATAAACTTATGCAGCGGTCGGGCTGGACGCCGACGCTTGGCAGTCACGACACACACCCCAGAAGGTCACTTCTGCAGCAGTGATCGTGAACCCGCTCGTGTGCGACGGCGTCAGGCAGGGCGCTGCCCCGACGACGCAATCGACGTCGGCGACTGCACCGCAGCCGGTGCAAACGAGATGGTGATGGTTATCGTCGACGCGACGCTCGTAGAGCGCTGCCGAGTGCGCGGGTTCGATTCGTCGAACGAGCCGCGCCGCGGTGAGGTCGCCGATGATGTTGTGCACCGACTGGATTGACGTACTCGGAACGGTCGTCTTGATCGCCCGGTAGAGCGTCTCGGCATCGGAGTGCGGGTGATGTTCGAGCGCTTCGAGCACGGCGACGCGGCCTGCGGTTGCCTTGAGGCCCGCTTCCCGGATCAGTGGTTCGAGTGCGCTGTGCATGCCCCGAGTCTAGGGCCGTATTTTGAGTTATTCAAATTACGGCGTGGTGCCTGGACAGACTTTTCGAGTCACTCTCCCGCCCACCGGAGTACCCGAAGCGCGCGCAGTGTGTTCCAACGGCTCGGCGCACCGACCGCACTATCGACCTCGAAATGCACATCCCCGGCGAGTCGATGTTCGAGCGGCCAAGAGCCGTCTTCCAGGCGCTTCGCGCGCAGCAGAGCCAAGGCCTCCTGCATACGCTCGTCGATGACTCGGCCCGAGTCACGCAGGTAGTCGAGGCCACGAAGAATGTCGTAATGCCACCGAGGCGGATACGTCAGCAGCAGCCACCCCTCATCGGGCACGACGCCGGTTGACAGACGCCGCATGAGGTGGCGATCCAGAAGATATTCCTCCGCCCGCGTGCGCGCCTGGGCGATCGCTTCGACTCGGCGGGCGCTCGGTGATCGCTCGTATTCCAGCAAACCCTCGAGCACGCAGATCGTGGTGTCAAAGGAGCTCCGGACGGAGCCACGCTCGGCCTCGCAGTTCCAGCCACCGTCAGCGAGCTGCTCGCTCACGAGCCGCTCGGCGATGCGATGCACGTTCGCCCCGAAATACGCGCCGTTTGCAAGGGCGACTCCGTTGATGCACGGCTCGACTTCACCATCGAAAAAGGCTTGGCCAGCATGCTCCCATGTACTGTGCACCGCGATGAGGGCGATGGTTTCCTGCATCTCAGGAATCTGCGGTTCGATCTCGAAATCGCGAAGCTGTTGCAAGGCGAAGTTCGTCGCGGTCCAGGGTTGCCCCTCGCCCTCGCCTTTGTATCCTGCCGGGAAGAACGCACCTCCGGCCCACTGGCCGTCGCTGTCGCGAAGGTCGAGCAATCGACGACCGAAGCCTTCGTTCGCGATTCGCGTGCGCTCGGTCATCACCGCCGCCGCATCTGCCTCGGTGAGATCACGAAGCACTTGCCAGCGGATGCTCGGATCAGAGTCCAGGAGCCAGTCGAGAACGCTCATGAGCCGAGCGTACGACCATGCATTCCAGCGATCAAGGGATCCCTGGGACCCATCCTGGGGCCGTTGTCGTCGAGCGCCGAAGGAACCACGTGACATCGAAGCGGTGAGTACAGCTTCGGCGCGGGAGTGTGGTCAACTGAGGACGTGTCATACGCAAGCTTTGTCGCAATCGGCGACAGTTTCACTGAAGGTGTCGGCGACGAACTCCCTGACGGTCGAGTCCGAGGGTGGGCAGACCTGGTCGCGCTCGGCCTCGCGCTCGCCTCGCCTGAACCCGTGCTCTACGCCAACCTCGCGATTCGCGGGCGACTGCTCGCCCCCATTGCGGGCGAGCAGATGGATGCCGCGATCGCACTGCGGCCGGAACTCATCAGCATCAACGGCGGCGGCAACAACATCATCCGCCCGAAGGTCTCGATCGCCTCGGTGGCCGACCAACTCGTTGCTTCGGCGGAACGAGCGATCGCAGAGGACATCCACGTCCTCATTCTGAGCGGCGCGAACCCCTCGCTGCATCTCCCGATGGGAAAACGCATCGGTGCGCGAGGCGACGAATTAGCGGCAGCAGTGCATGCTCGCGTCCCGAAGCAGGGTGTGACGGTGGTCGACAACTGGGCGGACCAGGAACTCACGAAACTCGAGTACTGGTCCCGCGACCGACTGCACCTCGCCCCGAAGGGTCACCAGCGGGTCGCCTCGAATGTGCTCGCGGGTCTCGGCGTCGCGGTCCCCGACTTTATGGATGACTCGGACGAAATTGCGCGGCCGCGAACGGCGGCCTACTGGCGCGAGTACGTCCTGCCCTGGATAGGTCGCCGCTTGACCGGACGATCATCCGGTGACAACCGCGAGCCCAAGATCGCCCGGCTCGAAGCCGTGGAGATCGACACTCCACGCTGAGGCGAGATCCGCGAAGCGAGCACCGCGCGGCGAGATCCGCGCAGCGAGCATCGCACGCACACGAGTGTGGCCCCACAAGCATGTGCTTGCGGGGCCACCCTCATGAGATCGGCAGGAACCGACGAAGCCGCTTAGAGTTCGCGAACCGGTCCGTCGCTCGACCGCGATGCGCTCAGCTCCGGCTCCTGCGCATCGATGCCGTCTTCACGCAGCGCCGCCTGCACCGGCGGGCGCCGCACGAAGAACGAACCGACCACGGCGAGCACAGAAATGCACGCGCCGACGAAGAAGGCGCTCTGCACTCCCCCGGCGAGCGCCGACGTTTCCGAGGCCCCCGCTGCGATTCCGGAGGCGGTGCCGATCGTCATGAGCGTGACGAACAGGGCCGTTCCGGCTGCACCGGCGACCTGCTGCAGCGTGCTCATGATCGCGCTTCCGTGCGAGTACAAGCGCTGCGGCAGTGAACCGAGCGCAGAGGTCAGGAGCGGCGTGAACGTGAATCCGAGGCCGGTGTTCAAGAGGCAGTGAATCGCAATGATCGTGACACTCGACGTTGCAGCGTCGAAGGTAGTCATCGACCACAGCGCCGTGCTCACGATGATGGTGCCGGGAACGACGAGCGGGCGAGGCCCGACCTTGTCGAACACTCGTCCGACGATCGGCGAGAGCACACCCATCAGGATTCCACCCGGCAGCAAGGTCAGGCCGGTTTCGAGCGTGCCGAAGCCGAGCACGTTCTGCATGTAGATCGGCAGGAGCACGAGGCTTCCGAAGAGACCGATCATCATGATGATGACGACGACGATCGCGACCGTGAACTGCCGACTCGTGAAGGTTCGAAGGTCGAGGAGCGCGCGATCGTTGCGCTGCAGCATGAGCTGGCGCGAGATGAACGCGACGAGCGCGAGGGCACCAACCGTGATCGGCATCCAAGGCGGCAGGATCGCGTTGCCCTCAGCGGCCTCGCCCATGCTGCTGAGCCCGAAGATCAGTCCACCGAAGGCGAACGTCGAGAGAATGATCGAGAGCACGTCGAAGCGGGTCTTGCGCGGCACGGTGAGGTTGCTGATCCAGATGCTGCCGAGCGTGAGCGCGAGCAGACCGATGGGCAGCACGATCCAGAACATCCAGCGCCAGTCGAGCACGCTCAGGATGAGTCCCGAGACGGTCGGCCCGATTGCGGGCGCGACAGCGATCACGATCGAGATCGTGCCCATCATCCGTCCGCGCTTCTCCGGCGCGACCGTGTTGAGGACGGTCGTCATGAGCAGCGGCATCATGATCGCGGTACCGATGGCCTGCAAGACGCGACCGACCAGCAGGAAGCCGAATCCGGGCGCGAGCGCTGCGAGCAGGGTTCCGAGGCTGAAGGAGATCATCGCGGTCATGAACACCGGGCGCATGTTGAAGCGCTGCAGGATGAATCCGGTCGCCGGGATCACGACGGCCATCGTCAGAATGAAGCCGGTGGTCAGCCACTGGGCAGTGCTCGCCGTGATGGACAGGTCGACCATGAGCCGCGGCAGCGCAACGCTCATGATCGTTTCGTTCAGGATGACCACAAAGGCGGAGACGACGAGCAGACCGATCACGAGTCCGGTGCGGGGGGTCGACGGTACTGCGGCCTCGTCTGGAGAGGCTGACTTCGGGTTCGCGTCGGGCGCGCGAGTGTCCATGCTCAAAGGAGCTCCTTCTTTGGGGATATGGCGTTGGTGATCCGTCATCACTCGCCAAGATGTCAGTGTATGCCATCTTGGCGTTGGATGTACACTTTGAGCAGCCCTTGACTCCGGAGCGTCCTCGGAAGGAACCCATGACCGACACCGCAGCCCCTGACCTTCGCGAACGCCGCCGCATGGCGACGCGCTCGGAGATCAGCGATGCTGCGCTCACCCTGTTCGAAGCCCAGGGCTACGACGGCACCACGATTGAAGACATCGCCCATGCTGCCGGTGTCTCGTCACGGACGTGCTTCCGGTATTTCTCGAACAAGATCGAGCTCGTGCTCACCGCGGCAGAAGCGATGAACGAAGCGATCACCGAATGGCTCGACGCCCCGGATCGCGAAGCGCCGCTCCTCGACCAGCTCCTCGATGTGTACGAGTCGATCGTCTCGCAGGTCGAAGCGACACAAGAGGTGACCGACCAGGTGCTCCGGGTGCGCAGGCTCATGCAAAACGATGCGAGCATGCGCACGGCCGCGCTTGCTCGCGACGTCGAACGCGCCTGGGATCTCACACAGCGCATCACCGCGAGCTTCGGTGCCGCGACCACGCCACTGGAGATCTCCATTGCGACCGAGTTCGCGGGGGCGACGCTGCGAGTCGCGTTCGACGAATGGGTCCGCGAGATCGAATCCGGCAAGCCCTCGCACCTCATCGAGAACTTCCGGGCCGTGCGATCGCGCGTTCCGGTGCGCTGAGGGCACGCCCGCCACCTGCAGCACGCCCGTTAGGCTCGAACCGTGAAAATCAGTCGCCGCGACGCCGCCATGCAACTCGACATCTCGCTGGAGATGGCGCACAAGCACGGGATCCCCTCGCAGATCGAGTCGGATGAACTCGCAAAGCTACAACAGGACCCACCCGCCTGGTTGGCGCAATCCTGGGCCAATAGAACCGGGAAGCGGCCCGTCTGGGTCACACTCAAATGCGACGTCTGTGGCAAGACCGAATCCACTCGACCGAAGAAGTGGTGGCCGGACTACACCTGGCTCTCCTGCTTCGATCACCCGGCGAGCGCCGTCCCCGCCGCGATGCCGGGAATGATCCGCAGCGAAGTCGAAGGGATCGGAAGTCACTACGTGGCCATCGTCGATGAGCCCGAACGGCGAAAGACCGGCTTCTGATCGACGGCTCCCATCCTCGGCGACGTTCGCTTTCAGCAACACGAACCACGCCGTTTCCTCCGGGAGTCCGGAGTACCGTTGCCAACGTGCCCCACGAGCGGCACACCACAGCGGATTCTCTGCAGAGGCAACACCTCGGCAATTCGCGGGCATGAACAGCAAGAGGAGGATGCCCATGAGTACAGCAACGAGCACACAGATCCAGCTCGCGTCCCGGCCAGAAGGATGGCCGACGGACGAGAACTTCACCACCACGACGGTCACCTACGGTGATCTCGAACCGAACCAGGTTCGCGTGCAGAACGAGTTCGTCTCGGTCGACCCGTACATGCGCGGCCGAATGAACGACGTGAAGAGCTACACGCCGCCATACGCGATCGGCGAGACCATGACCGGTGGCGCAATCGGTCGCGTCGTCGAGTCGACGAGCGAGGAGATCCCTGTCGGCTCCATCGTGTTGCACCAGTTCGGATGGCGCGACATCGTGCAGGAAGACGCAAGCGGCTTCCGTGTCGTTCCCGAGCTGGACGACGCTCCGCTCTCGATCTACCTCGGGCTGCTCGGCATGACAGGACTCACGGCGTACGTCGGTCTCACCGCGATCGCTGACATGAAAGCGGGCGACACCGTCTTCATATCCGGTGCTGCAGGCGCAGTCGGCACCGCTGCGGGCCAGATCGCGAAGCTCCTGGGTGCCGGCCGCGTCGTCGGCTCAGCCGGCAGCGCGGAGAAGGTCGCGCTGCTCACAGAGCGCTACGGCTATGACGCAGCCTTCAATTACAAGGACGGCCCGGTGGCCGAGCAACTCCAGCTCGCCGCACCCGATGGCATCGATGTGTACTTCGACAATGTCGGCGGCGACCACCTCGAGGCTGCGCTCGGTGCATTCAACGATGGCGGCCGCGCCGCACTGTGCGGAGCGATCGCAGGGTACAACTCGACCGAGCAGACGCCGGGACCGGCCAACATGGCGAACATCATTACGCGCGGGCTCTCGCTCGAAGGCTTCACCATCGGCAATTACCTCCAGCACGGGCCGAAGTTCCAAGAGCTCATGCGCACCTGGTTGAGCGAAGACCAGGTCGTGTACGACGAAACGGTCGTCGACGGCATCGATCACATGGTCGAGGCGTTCCTCGATCTCATGCGCGGTGGAAACATCGGCAAGATGGTCGTTCGCACGAACACCGGCGCCTAACCTCGCCGCACATGCACAGAACCCCGGAGCCAGAAGGCCCCGGGGTTCTGTTCGTGAAGGACGACGTTCCTACAGCGGTGCAACCATCGCTGATGGCGATGCCTCAGGCGTCGCATCGTCGGAGGAGAACCGGTCCGGCGTGAATGCCGCGAGCATCGGGTGCGGCTTCCCCGAGACCAGTTCGCTCGCGAGGAGCTCCCCTGCGATGAGACCGACCGTCGCTCCGGAATGCGAGAAGGCGACGTAGCACCCCGGCAGCTTCGCGACTTCGCCGAGCACTGGCTCGCCGTCGCCTGGAATCGGCTTTCGCCCGAGCTTCCACGAGGCAGGAACCAGCTCTGGCGTGCCATCGATGAGTCGCGCTGCTTCCTGCACGAGTTCGTGCACCGCCGACTCATCGATCGTGGCGTTGCCGTGTTCGTCTTCGACGATCTGCTCCTCGTACCAGTCGTGGTCGATCGCGAGGGTGCTCTCCGGGTTCGGTCGAACGGCAGCTCGCGGTGTGTTCAGTACCGACTTCAGGCCATGCTCTGCGGGTTCGGTGACCACCAGCATCGACAGTGGCGAGCCATCCGGGATCGTGATTCCCAGGCGCTCCATCACCTGCGGAGTCCAGGCACCGCACGCCACGAGGACTGCCTCGGCAGGGTGAACCGTGCCATCTGCGGTGATGATTCCGGTCGCTCGACCGGCCTCGATCTGCACGGTCGAGATTCCCGCGTTCGTCACGAGTGTGCCGCCGAGACGATCGAACTCCTCCATGAGGAAATCGATGAGGTGCGGCAGCGACACCCAGCCCTCCCCCGGGTTGACGATCGCCGCGCCGGACACGGCATCTTTGCGGACCGTACCAACCTCGCTCGGCAGGTCCGCTGCCTGCACGAGGTGCGATTCGTACGCGTGTCCGTGCTCGTACTCGTGACGCTGCTGCAGTCGTTCGGCAGCCTCATTCCGCATCCAGTACACGCCGCCGTCGAATCGCAGCCAGTCGGACTCGGGGTCTCGGGCGAACAAGGTCCGGTATCGGTCGATCCCGGTGACTCGAAGCGCATGGTAGGCATCGGAGCGCACTCCTGCGGAGTTCAACCATGAGAGCGACCTGCCCGATGCTCCGCTCGCGAGACCCTCAGCGGTGACGAGCACGACGGAAGCACCCTCTCGAAGTGCGTGCACCGCGGTGGAGACACCGAGGATTCCACCACCGAGCACCGCAATGTGTGAGCGAGGAGTGTTGAAGTGTGACATGTGTGTTCTTTCTTTGAATTTCGGCTCAGAGGGATGAGGAGGAGTGCGCGCGTTCAATGAGGTTTAGGACCTCAAGGGACTGACGCGGATCAACGGCCAGCGGTGCCTTGCGAAGCAGTGTGTCCGCCAGCCTTCGGTAGAACGTGCCGTAATCGCCGCGCTCGGGTTCGACGAGTTCCGTGTCGTCGTTCACTCCGAGCACGCCCCAGTGCTCTCGCGGTTCGACACCGAAGTCGGCATCGCTCGGTTGCGCTCCAGCGATGAGCCGGGGCTCTTGGGTGTCGAGTCCCCACTTCGTGTAGGCAGCCTTCGTTCCGAGCACGTGAAACCGCGGCGCCCGGAGCGCAGCGAGGCCGCTCATGTGCAGGTGCGAAATCGTCCCGCTGGAGTGTCGAAGTGCAAGGAAGGCATCGTTGTCGGCATCGCTTGACGAATCTGCGGGTCGACGAAGTTCAGCGGTGAGGGTCTCCACGGGGCCGAACAACTGCAGCGCCTGATCGATCAGGTGGGAGCCGAGGTCGTAGAGGATGCCGCCACCCTCAGCGAGGGTCGCCGTCGCTTTCCAGTCGCGGAAGCCTTGCGGTTTCCACCATTCGAATCGCGACTCGAATGTTCTGATGACGCCGAGCCTGCCGCTCTCGATCACGGATCGCAGGGTCAGGAAGTCGGCATCCCATCGACGATTCTGGAACACCGTGAGCGTGACACCGGCCTGCTCTGCGCGGTCGATCAGCTCTTTGGCCTGCGCGCTCGAGGGTACGAACGGCTTATCGACGACGACATGCAATCCTGCTGCAATCGCCTGTTTTGCGAGCTCGAAGTGCGTTGCCGGAGGGGTGCCGATCACCACCAGATCGAGTGCGTCGGCGTGGTCGAACACATCGTTCGATGCTTCGAGGATTCGGGCACCCGGGTATCGTTCCGCAGCAATCGCGATGCGCTCTGCGTTGCTGGTCGTGATGAAGTCGAGTCGGAACTCGGAATTCGCAGCGATGAAGGGAGCGTGGAAGATTCGCCCCGAGACACCGAAGCCGAGCACGGCGGTGCGAATTACAGAGGGAGCAGACATGAGTTTCCTTGAAAGATCAGGTGGAGGAGATCAGATGGTGAATGGACGAGGGTGTGCACGCGCGCTTACTTCCCCATTCCCTCCGCGAGCCCGCGAACGAAGTGCCGTTGGCCGATTGCGAAGGCGAGCATCATCGGGATCGCGGCGATCGCGAGCCCGGCGAACAAGACCGGCCAATCCGTTTGCAATGCACTCTTGAAGTCGAGCAGGCCGACAGGCAGGGTCTTCAGCTCTGGGTCATTGATGAGGACGAGCGCGAAGGGGAACTCGTTCCAAGCGAACAGCACGTACACGAGTCCCGCGCTCACGAGTACGGGTTTGCACAGCGGAAGGATGATCTTCGTGAACAGTTGCAGTGTGCTCGCCCCGTCGATTCGCGCCGCTTCGGTCATGTCGTTGGGGATCGTCAACATGTAGGCCCTGATGAGGAAGATCGTGAACGGCAGCCAATACGCGACGTAGATGACGATGAGCCCCGCGTGCGTGTCGTAGAGGTTCAGCAACTGCAGGAGCTGGAACAAGGGAACGAGAATCATGGTCGGCGAGACCATGAGTCCGCCGAGCACCAGGAACGTGATCGTCTTCGCGAACGGGATCGAGAGTTTCGTGAGCGCAAAGGCCGCCGCGGCGCCCAGAATGAGCACGAGCCCGAGCGAGATCACCGTGACGAACACGCTGTTCGCGAAATAGGCGATGACCCCTTTCTCCCAGGCGGTGACCCAACTGTCGAAATTGAGGTGCTGTGGAAGCGCCCACGGTGAGGCGAAGATTTCCACGCTGGTCTTGAATGCCGAGGAGAACATCCAGAACAAGGGGTACAGCACGCCGATCGCCATGATGACGAGCACGATTGCGACTGCGATCCGCGCAATGCGGCCGCCGATTCGCGATCGTCGAACTGGGCGTGATGGTGGCGCGCCCGGTGCGGTGATCTGCCGAGTGTCGAGGGAGGTGGGTGCCATTAGAGACTCACTCGCTTCTTGTTCGTGTACAACATCTGCAGGACACCGATGATCACGGTGATCACGAGAACGATCGTGGCAATCGCCGAGGCGTAGCCCATGTTGTCGTTGCGGAATGCGTTTTGATAGATGATTGTGCCGAGCACCTGCGTGGAATTGTTCGGCCCGCCGCCGGTCATCGCGACGATCTCGTTGAAGACGAGGAACGCGTTGCTGATCGTGACGATCGACATGATCGCGACCATGTCTCGCGTCAGCGGCACGGTGACGTTCATGAACTGTCTGATCGGCCCCGCGCCATCGAGCGCAGCAGCCTCGTAGAACTCGCCCGGAATGCGCTGGATCGCGACGAGCAGGAGCGCTGCTGTATACCCGGTCCATTGCCACTGGCTCATGGCGATGACTGCCCAGATCGCAGTTGACGGGTCGCCGAGCCACACTCGCTGGAGATCCTGCAATCCGAGCAACTCGAGCGCACTGTTCAAGAATCCGACCTGCGGGTGGTAGATGAACGAAAAGAGAACACCCGTGACCGTGATCGAGATCGTGGCGGGCAAGAAGTACACGCTGCGGAACAGGGCCTGCAACTTGCCCTTGACGAATCGATCGAGCAGCGCGGCAAGAACGAGTCCGAGCCCGACCTGGACGACGAGGGACACAATCGCATATGCGAGGTTGTTGCCCAACGCCGTCCAGAACACGGGATCGTCAAACGCTTTCGAATAGTGCGAGAACCCGACGAACTTCTCTTCCGGGGCGAACACACTCCACTCGAAGAAGCTCAGACGGAGATTCTGCACGAGCGGGTAGTACAGCAGGACGAGGATCGCCAGGATCGCAGGCGCTACCCAGAGCGCAGCGATCATTCGAGAGCGTTTGGTCATGGAGACCGACTCCTTTGTGTGGGGTGAACCGAGCAGTCGTTACTTGAGCGAGTCCGAGGCTGCCCGAATCGATTCGAGGATCTGTTCGGAGGTTTCGGTGCCGCCGATCGCGGCCTGACCCGCAGCGAGGAACGCTGCACCGACCTGCGGCTCGGTTGCAGTGTCGAGCCAAATGTTGAACTGTTCCTGCTCGGAGAGCTGGGTCAAGGCTTCGGTCAACTGCGGGAGGACGTTGTCCACTGAGGCTTCAGCACCGATCACTGCCGAGGGGCGGTCGCGCATCTCGAGCAGCATGGCTGCATTGTCGATGCTCGTGAAGTACCGAAGGAAGTCGATGGCGAGCTCTTTCTGCTTGCTGTTCTCGTTGACGATGAAGCCGTCGGGCGCGCCGGTGAGAGATTCCTGGTCGCCATTGCCATCGGTGATCTCCGGGAAGGCGAAGAAGTTCCAGTTCGCTGCGACATCGGGGGTTGCGCCATTTTCCTCGCGGAAGATCGAGAAGATGTTGCTCTCGCCGTAGTACATCGGCACGACGCCGGTCTGGATCTCGGCTTTCGAGGAATCGTTCGAGATTCCGTTGGCACCCTCGGTGAAGCAGCGATCTGCGAGCTCGGCAAGGTCATCGAATGCCGCGATGTAGCCGGGGTCGGTGAAGGTTGCGGTTTCCGGGTTGAAGTCGGCTGCGATCACGTCGGCAGGGACATGCTTTGCGATCAACGTCGTGAGGTAGTGCACTCCCGGCCACATTGCGTTGTTGCCCATCGCAATCGGAGTGAGCCCCGTTGCGCTGAACGCGTCGCACGTGGTGAGGAGCTCGTCGAACGTGGTCGGAACGGAGAGCCCCTGCTCGGCGAACATCGCCTCGTTGTAGATCATGTACTTGCCCGACATGCTGATGGGCACGGCGTACGTCGAACCGTCGACGGTGTACGCGTCGATTGCGGCGGGAATGAAGGAGTCGCCCCATTCACCCTCGAGCTCTTGCGTGAGGTCGGCGGCGAATCCTGCTTCAAAGAACTGCTCGCCGTAGATCCCCGGCCACGCGAAGTAGATGTCGGGAAGGTCGTTCGAGGCGGTGAGCACTCGGATTCGTTCTTTATATGGGTCGTCCTGCACGGCTGTCATCTCGATGTTGACGCCGGGGTTCGCTGCTTCGTACTCTGCGACGATCTTTTCGAAGAATGCTGCGTGATCCCCCTCGGGCCACTTGTGCAGAATCGTGATGGTGCCGCCGTCTGCGGAATCAGAGCTTGGTTCGGCTGAATTGGAACATCCGGTGAGGACGAGTGCGGTCGCCATGACAGCAGAAACTGTCAGGCTTGTTCGGGTGCGAGTGCTGATCGACATTGGACAAGGGCCTCCGTGTGAAGTGGACCGATGGCCGGACACTCGTACGGGCTGCACAAGACTTTGAATCCATCGGTGGATTACTCCCTGTTGTTGAGTCCGGTCTCATTCGGTAGTGTGAGACCGGACTCATTACCGGGTTAGCGACGAACATACTTGGTTCGCTCAGCGACCGTCAAGCAGATTCTTCGAAGAGGGGTACCGGTTGGCTAAGACGACCAAGGCGCAGAAGGCCGCGACTGTCGCCGATGTTGCACGCGAGGCGAAAGTCTCGAAAGCACAAGCGGCTCGGGCACTCGGAGGCTACGGTGCGGTCAGTGACGACGTGCACTCTCGGGTCACTCGCGCGGCCGAACAGCTCGGATATCGACCGAATATGGTCGCCCGTACGATGAACACCGGCCGCTCGCAATCGATCGGCGTCGTCGTCGGCGACATCGAGAATCCGTTCTTCGGACTCGCGATGCGTGGCATTGCCGATGAGGCTCGCATCGCCGGCTACAACGTCGTGCTGCTCAACTCGAGCGAGAGCCACGCGACCGAGGTCGAAGCGGTCAGCGTCCTGCTCGACCAGCGGGTCGACGGGCTCATTCTCGCGGCATCGCTCTCCCCTGATATTCAGCACCTCAACGATTTTGTCGATTCCGGACGACCGATCGTGCTGCTCGACCGTGGCGTTGAAGGGCTCGACGTCGATCTGGTCCGGGCCGAAGTCGAGCAGGCTGCGTTCGAGGCGACCACCCTGCTCCTGCAAGCAGGGCACACGAGGATCGCGTTCGTCTCGACCATTCGCTCCCGTCCGAGCGAATCAGGGACGGAAACTGATCTCGGGCTCACGCCGGTCGCACAACGCCTGGCAGGCATTCGTCGAGCATTCGTGCGCGAGAACGTCCCCTTCGACAACGCGCTGATCACGCTCAACGCAAGAGAGAACGGCTCCGTCGGCGAGTCGGTTCGAGCGCTCCTCACCGGCCCGAATCGCGCGACGGCGTTGATTGCCTCCGACAGCGTGATCGCACAGGAGGCGCTCGAAGAGATTCACGCGCTCGACCTTGCAATGCCAGATGATCTCTCGTTCATCATGTTCGACGACTTCGCGTGGGCCCGACTCGTCACCCCGCCCATCACCGTGGTCGCTCAGCCGATTTACGAGCTCGGTGCGACTGCTGCTCGGACGCTCTTCGCTCGGCTGCGGTCAGAAGAGCCGGAGCCCGCTCCGAGCTTCGAGGCGACGCTCATCCTGCGCGATTCGGTCGCGCCGCCGAATCGAGAACTCGCAGCAGACACGGTGCACTGAAGCTCCTCCTCGCAACGCCACTCCACGATTCACCGCAGGTACGAATTGAGGTGATCTGGGAGCACGGGGCGTTTTGCCCTCGGAAGCCCCTCGATGACCACGAGATATGCGTTGGTGACGAGTTCGGCGACGAGACCTCGGGTGATCCCCTCGCCGGCCTGCACTGAAACCCAGTGCGATTTGCTCATGTGGTAGCCGGGAGCAATGCTCGAAAACTGCTGGATCAGCGCTGAAACGTGGGTTGGTTCAGCCTTCACCGTAATGACCGGTTCGCCCTTCGCATCGCTGACGATCATGAAGATCTTCGAAATGATCCTGAACACGTCGGACTCTGCTCCGAAGGGATGATCGAGGGTCGCGTGAGGAAGATCGTTTGCGCACGCTCGGGCGAAATCCTGCAGCTCGATTGATGAGGCGAACAGGGCCTCATCGTCCTCGATCTGACTGTCATTCGAGTTCATAGCGACAACACTGGCAGACCTTGCCCCGCGACCACCACGAAGACTCGAGTCGATAGCCTTGGATGATGGAGACGACGGCCGCGATGAACACGCAGACGGTGCTCACCCGTGTGGAATGGCAGCACCGCGAAACGCTTCATCGAACACGGGTTGATTCGCTGACCGCCTCCTGGGTTGAAGCGCGAGATGCGGGCGTCGCGCATCCGATCGAGGACTTCCTGTTCACCTACTACTCGTACCCGTTGCGTCGCTTGAAACGCTGGAATCCGGGCGCGGGCGTCGAGCTGCTCGAGGCGGCCGAAACCGCACGTGGCGACTTTGCCTGGCATGTTCCGGGCTCCTCCCCGGATCGTTGCGAGTCGACGCGCGTGGGTTCCTAGCGAAGAAGGATGAAGAACTCGCTCGCATCATCGATCTGATCGAACGAACGCTCGGCCGGGCCGGTCAATTCTCGTGCTTCGGTATGCACGAATGGGCGATGGTCTACCGCGATGCCGAGCATCGTCACACCGTGCCGCTGCGACTCGGGCAGCGAGGCACCGACGAGGTCGTCGATTCCCACAAACTCCAGTGCTCGCACTTCGATGCGTTCCGTTTCTTCACGCCAGCGGCGACCCCGAAGAACACTGAGCAATTGACCCGAGAATCGCAGGCCGGCAGAGAGCAGCCCGGCTGTCTCCACGCGAATATGGACCTCTACAAGTGGGCATTGAAACTCGGCCCGCTCATACCCGGCGAGCTCCTGCTCGATTGCTTCGAACTCGCACGAGAGATCCGAATCGTCGATATGCGAGCCTCACCGTATGACGTCGCGGATTGGGATACTCCGGCGATCACGGTTGAGACGAGCGAAGGAAAAGCCGAGTACGTCGCTCATCAGCGATCGTTCGCCGCGCGTGGCAACGAGTTGCGGCGACGACTGATCGGCGTGTACTCGGCGGCTCGCGCCGAGCTCGACGAAGCGCTGAGCTCAACGACCCGGTGAGCGAAACGACTCGATGGGCGCTACGAACCGCTGAGCACGACGAACCGCTGAGCTCGACGAACCGCTGAGCACCTCGGACCGGTTACCGCGCCGACACGGCGACGTGCTCTGCACGGATCGCGCTCGGCAGTGTCTGCATCTTGACCAGGTGCGGGGTGCGAGCAGCGATTGCGCTTCGATACCCCTCGTGCGATGGAAGTCCGCGAACCGCGATATCGAGAAGCTCGGGGGTTGCCGCTTCCGCGACAAAACTCCATCCCGTCTCGGCTACCTCATCGACCTCGGCGGCCCAGTGCGGGTAGCGACCGACGTCACCGATTCGCACGATGCGAAGCGCATCGAAGGGCGAGTCGAGGCCGATGCCGGCGGACTTGACGGCCGCCTCCTTCTCGACCCAGCGACTGAGCCGAACGCTTGTCTTCGATGCGGAGCGATCAGAGAACCCGCGCTCCCTCGGATGCAGCGCGAAGGCGTCGAAACCGGCAAACAAGCGCTCGGGGATCCGCTCGATATCGATGCCGATTCTCGCCCCGCTCGGGGCGACAGCGACGAGGATCCGATCGCCCGAACTCGAGCTCGAAGCCGAGAGCCCCGCGATCTGCGGGCGACCGTGCTGCGCACCGCACCGCTCGCAGCGACGGTCGATCACGATCGAAGCTGCGTTCTCGGCCGGAATTCCGAGCCGCGAGGCGGCAAGCAGGCGAAGCGCGACCCGACTCGCGAGTTTGCGCCGACGATCCTTGGAGTTCAACTTCTTGTGTGCTGCCTCGCGGTCATCACGACTCACCAGCACCATGACGCCTCGTCCGTGTTCTTGTCCGGTGATCGCATCGCACGCGGCCAAGATCTCGTCGACACTCGCGTCGAGCACGTCGATCATCGTCGGCTGATTCGTCGGTACTGCCCCACAGCGATCGGCGCGAAGATCGCAATGATCGCAATGCAGCAGAGGAAGGCGTACAGGAACGCGTTCTGGGCAGCCCAGCCGCTCGCGGTCTCAAATCCAATCGGTGGGGTGTTCCCGAAGCCCTGGCGAACCGCTGTCGCGACCGCGGTGACCGGGTTCCATTCTGCGATCACACGCAGTGGACCGGGCAACATGTCCGCCGAGACGAATGCTCCAGAGATGAAGCAGACCGGGAACAGCCAGAGCAGCCCAAGGCTCTGCGCGACTTCAACGCTGCGCGCCGTGAGCGCAATCGCCGCTCCGATCCACGAGGTTGCGAACGCGAACAGCAGCAGCAAGACGAACGACAGCGCAACCATGCCGATGTCCGAGTGCACTCGCCAACCGATGGCGAGGCCGCAGACCACGATGACGACGATCGAGATCATGCTCGTGATGAGATCGGACGAGGTCCGGCCCAAGATCACACCGAGGCGCGACATCGGGAGCGCCCGGAATCGATCAATGATCCCGAGCTGCAGGTCTTTGGCGAGGTAGACGGCGGTAAAGGAAGAGTTGAACGTCAGCGTTTGCGCGAGGATTCCACCGATCAGGAATTCCCGGTAGGAGTCGCCGCCGAGCGCTCCCCCGAACACGAACGCGAGAATCAGCACGAAGATGATCGGCTGCGCGACTCCCGTGACGAGCGCGCCGGGGGTCCTCCAAACGTTCGTGATATTTCGCCGGGCGATGACGCCGCTGTCGCGGAATGCGGTGATCACGCTCATTTCGACACCACCTCCACGGTTTCGACTTCGGCCCGGGAGGAATCGTTCCGGTCGGACGAACCCTCCCGAGCCTGGCTTGCTTCGTCTTCGGACTCTTCAGAAGCGGGGCTTCCCGTGAGTCGAAGGAAAACTTCGTCGAGGCTCGGCTGTCGGAGCGCTGCCTCGATGACATTTATCTGTTCCAGACCGAGCGCGCCGAGTACTGCGGACAGATCCTCGCTGCCCCCACCGGCCCGGGCGGTAATGCGCGCCGATCGCTCGTCGAGGGTCGCTTCCTTGGCGATCGCTTGCACGATCGCGAGCGCAGCGTCCGGGTCGCTCTCTTTCGCGAGCACGATGTCGATCCAGGAGCCGCCGGCTTCGCTCTTCAATTCGTTGGCGGTTCCTTCGGCGATGATCTTGCCGGAATCGATCACGGCAATGGAGTCGGCGAGCTGATCTGCTTCCTCGAGGTACTGGGTCGTCAAGAGCACCGTGGTGCCTGCGGTCGCGAGCGCATCGATCGCGTCCCAAGTGTCGCGGCGACCACGCGGGTCGAGTCCCGTGGTTGGTTCGTCGAGGATCACGACCGGCGGCCGGGCGACGATTGCGCCCGCGAGATCGAGTCGGCGCTTCATCCCACCCGAGTACGTGCCTGCGCGCTGCTTGTCGGAGACTTCGTCGAGACGAAATTCACGGAGGAGTTCGCGTGCACGAGCTTTCGCATCTGCGCGGCGCATTCCGTAGAGTTCGCCGACCATCGTCAGGTTCTCGAAGCCACTCAGCTTGTCATCGACCGCGGCGTACTGCCCGGAGACCCCGAGCTTCGTCCGGACGAGATGTCCGGCGGAACGGACCGAATGTCCGGCCACGAGGATCTCACCATCGTCCGGGTCGAGCAGGGTCGTCAGCACCCGGACGGTGGTGGTCTTCCCAGCACCGTTCGGGCCGAGGAGACCCTGCACCGTGCCTTCTGCGATCTCGAGGTTGACTCCGTCGAGCGCTTGGAAGTCACCGAATCGTTTCGTGAGTCCTTGAATCGAGATCACGATGCAACAAGGTCGCGATCGTAGACGGGCGAGATGTCTTGCCAGTGCGCGTTGACGTACTCAAGGCAGTCCTCCTTGATCGCCGGTCCGAACACCGAGACCCATCCCTGTGGGATGTCTGCGAACTCCGGCCACAGCGAATGCTGTGTCGCCTCGTTCACGAGCACTCGAAAATTTGCGTCGCTGTCATCGAATGGATTCGTCATGACTGTTCCTCTTTCGTCGCTGCTTTTTCGGTCTACTGAGTCTTCGGAGCCACTCCGCGATCGGTTTGCTTATGAATGAGATCCCTTCAGAAGTTGATCGAGTACCGGCGCGATCTCGCGAATCGCCTCCTCGGTCAGCATGTCGGCGTGACGCACGCCGACCGTGCTCGAGGTGACCTCACCGGAGACGTACCGGGCCCAGGACTGCGGCGCCGGGCGGTTCGAAGGAACCTGTTCCGTCGCCTCGAAGACATGGAGGTCCCCATCGAACTCGCGCACTGGAGTGGCGTCGAAGAGCTCTCCGAGGCGCAGGAAGCGGCGCACCATCCGCTCGATGGACGACACCGGAATGTCTGCGAGCGGGCTCCCCGCCTCGGCGAGGAGGTCGAGCACGAGGTGCACGTCGAGCGCACGATCTGTCGGCCCAACGATCCCGTTGGCGTCGAGGAATGCTCGCCACATTGCATCCCCGTCCGCGACGCCTGCGAGCGCCGGGGCTTCGGAGGGATAGGCGTCGAGCACGCCGAGGAGCGAAACCTCGTGGCCGAGGGCACGCAGCCGAACGGCGATGTGCTGTGCGAGGCGACCACCGAACGACCATCCGATGATCGAATACGGGCCTTCCGGCTGCACTGCCTGCATCGCCTCGACGTATTCGTCGAGCAGATCATCGATCGTCTCCGCGGTTTCCGGTTCGGCCTCGTCGGGTGCGATACCGGGCATTTGCAGACCGAGAATCGGTCGCTCCGTCTCGAGTGCATTCAGGAGCACTGAGTACTTCCAGCTGACCCCGCTGGCGGGATGCACGGCGAAGAGCGGCTTGCCCTCGCCGTGGGGACGCAGTGGCAGGATCGGCTGCAGGCTCGCTGCAACGTCTGCTTCGCCACTTGCCGCGAGCGCTGCGAGTCCTTCCACGGTCGGTGCTTGGAAGAGCGCTTGCACGGGAAGTGTCGTGCCGAGCGTGGCATTGATGGCCGCGATCGTCGGCTGGGCGATGAACGAGTGCCCACCGAGTTCGAAGAAGGAGTCCTCGGCACTGAGCGATGCGAGACCGAGGGTCTGCTCGAACGCGGCCGCGACTGCGCGTTCCGCGTCGTTCGCTGGTGCTCGTCCATCCGTGGCGGCCGCGTGCAGTGCTGGGAGCGCTCGCTCGTCGACCTTGCCGTTCGGCGTCAGTGGGATCTCATCGATCACCGCGATCGCGTTCGGCACCATGTACCCGGGGACGCGTTCGCGCAGCGCTGTGAGCACGGTGTTCGTGAAGGCTTCACGCTCGCGCTCTGGGGATTCCGCATTGAGCTCGGATGCTGCGATGACCCAGGCGCCGAGGCTCGTTCCCCGCTGCGAATCGATTGCGTGCACGGTTGCGCCCGAAACTTCATCGAGCGATCGGATGATCGCTGCGATCTCTCCGGGCTCGACGCGGTACCCGCGAATCTTCACCTGGTTGTCGCTGCGACCGAGCGAGCGAATTCGTCGTGCGGCGCCTTCGGTCTCGGGAGCCTGTGCGACCACGAGGTCGCCGGTTCGGTACATGCGAGATCCGTCGTTCGCGAACGGGTCGGCAACGAACCGCTCGGCGGTTGCCGCCGCCTGGCCTGCGTATCCGTGTGCGAGCTGCGCTCCGGCGAGCCAGAGTTCACCGACTGCTCCGGGCAATGCGGGTTGCAGTGCGGCGTCGAGGACGTAGCCGAGCGATCGAGTCGTCGTTTTTCCGAGAATCGGCGTTTCGGCATCATCGAGCGAGGCGACCATGGCGTCAACGCCGACTTCCGTCGGGCCGTAGAGGTTCCAGGCCTTGACGGCACGGCGGTCGCGCAGCCAGGTCCAGAGTTCGGCGTCGATCGCTTCGCCGCCCAGCAGCATGATGAATGGCGTCGCCGGGTCGACCTCATCGAAGCGCTGCGCGAGCGGAGTTTGCTCGGCGATCGCCGCGACGTAACTCGGTGTGGTCTCCCACGCGTCGATCTCCCGATCAGCGAACACTGCGAGCAGCGCCTCGGGGTTCCTACGGTCCTCATCGCTCACGATGAAGAGTTCGTGTCCGGCTGCAAGCCACACGATCGGGTCCATTGCCGCGTCAAAACCGACGCCGGTGGTGTGAGCCATCGTGACTCTGCGCTCGTTCGCGTCGGGCATGAGGGTGCTCGCGTGCGAGTCGAGGAGCGCCGCGAGCGCCCGGTGCGGAACCTGCACGCCCTTCGGCTCGCCCGTCGTTCCCGAGGTGAAGATCAGGTACGCGGCAGCATCGAGATCGAGCACGCTCGCCTCGACTGCTTCGCGCTGCCTCTTCTTCGCCTCGTCGAGCAACTGCGCGGTCGAGACCACGATGGAGGGTGTTTCGAGCCCTTCGATCGCCGGCTCGTCGCCGTCGTGCACGATCGCGGTCGCCTTCGACTTCTGCAGCATTGTCTGCACACGGTCGCGAGGCAGTTCCGTGTCGACAGGCATGACCACAGCACCGGCGCGCCAGACGGCGAGCAGCGCAGCGACCGTGTCGATCGAGCGCGGCAGGAACAGCGCAACGACGTCACCGCGCTCGACTCCCGCGTTCTGGAGCCCGCTGGCGAGCAATGTGATGCGCTCGTCGAGTCCTGCGAAGTCGAGCGTCTCCGTATTCGAACGGATCGCTGTCGCGCGAGCGAACCGTTGCGCGGACTCCGTGAATACCTCGAGGATCGGGCGAAGGCTCGCTGCGGTCGCCGGGCTCTCCCAAGCGCTGAGCGCTGGCGCCTCGTCGTTCTGGATGAGGATTCGTGCGAGCGGCGCCTCCGCGTTGTCGCCTGCAGCCCGCAGGAACGCCAGCCAGTTCTCGACGAGCTGCTCGGCGGCCTGCGTGCTGAAGAGCGCAGCGTTGTACTCGAGCACGCCATCGACCGCCTGGTCGCCGGCACCGCGAGGTCGGAGCGTGAAGGAGAGATCCACCTTCGCGCTTCCTGTCGTCGCTGGGTTGAGCGGCGTCGCGGTCACACCAGGAAGCTCAAGCTGGATGCCGCTTGGTTCTTCGACCGAGAGCATTGTCTGGAACAGCGGGTGTCGGCCGAGTCGACGCTCAGGCTGCGTGCGCTCCACGATCCGCTCGAACGCGACGTGCTCACGATCGATCGCGGTGAGCGCGGTGTCGCGCGCATCGCTGATCGTGGAGGCGAAACTTGCGGCGTCACCGTCGAAGCGCACGCGCAGAGGCAGGGTGTTGACGAAGAATCCGACGAGTTCTGCAACGTCAGGATCAGTTCGACCGGCCGACGGTGAACCGATCACGATGTCATCGCCGGCATCGATGCGGTGCAGGAATGCTGCAAGGCCCGCGAGCCATCCGTGGAATCCGCTCGCGGATTCTCGCGAGGCGGTAGCGCCGATTCTCGCTGCGATGTCTGCGGGGATTTCGAAGCGCAACTGCGCAGCCGGCTGCGCAGCGCTCTTCGCACGCTCGCCGTCGATCGGGAGCTCGAGTTCTGCCGGGATACCTTGGAGCGCTTCGACCCAGCGATCGAGGTCCGCTTGCTCAGCTTCGGAATGCTCCGCTGCCGCGAACTGCTGGCGCGCGTAGTCCGCGAACTGCGCAGCGAGCGGCCGCTGCAGTTGGGCGGTCTCGCCAATTCGTGCGGTGTATGCCGCAGCGAGGTCGCGCACCAGCGGTGCGAGCGAGGCGCCGTCGGTCGCGATGTGGTGGATCACGAGGTCGAGCTGCCAGGAATCAACGCCGGTCGAGTGGACGGCAGCACGGATCGGCAGGTCGCGTCGGAGATCGAACCCGATCGAGATGTCGATCGCCTCGCGACCGAGGAGGCCATGCGGAGTTTCGTGGATGCACTGGATCGGCTGCTCTGTACCGGGCTGCTCGGTACCGGGCTGCTCGGTCGTGGCGTCCGAGTCTGAGTGCGCCGGGTACGTGGTCCGCAGGATCTCGTGACGTTCGACGAGGTCATCGAGGGCGCCGGAGAGCGCGTCGATATCGAGCGCTCCCTCGAGCGCAACCTGCAGCACCACGTTGTATTCGGAGGAGCTCGGGTCGAGCTGATTCAGGAACCAGAGCCGCGATTGACCAGAGGTCAGCGGAAGCCGCTCGTCCTCCTCGCGCGGATGCTCGCTCGTCCAGGCCCGCAGGCTCGGTTCCTGTTCGCGAGCGCTCAGCGCAGCTGCGTGCTCCCCGAGCTGCCGAGTGCCGCAACGAGTCCGGCCGGAGTCGGGGCGTCGAAGATCGCTCGCAGGGGCAGGGTTGCACTGAATTCGTCGCGGATCCGTCCCATGAGCGTGACGGCCAGCAGGGAGTGTCCACCGAGCGCAAAGAAGTCGCCGTCGCGGCCGACCTCCTTCGAATGCAGGACCTCCGCGAAAATCGCGGCCATGCGCTGTTCGTCCGGGGTTCCTGCAGTGTCGGTACCGTGGCCGAGCGTTGCTTCCGGCAGCGCGTCGACGTCGATCTTCCCGTTGGGAGTCAAGGGAATCTCGTTGATCTCGGTCAAGGTGCTCGGCACCATGAACTTCGGGAGTTCTCGTGCGAGTTGCTGACGAATCGCGTCGGTCTCGGTCGAGCCGACGAACCAGGCGAGCAGACGCGCGGTCTCCGGCCCTCCGGGCGTGACGACCCGGACCACGGCACGCTCGACACCGTCGACGCGTTCGATCGCTCGTGCGACGTCGCTCGGTTCGATGCGGTAGCCGCGAATCTTGACCTGCTCGTCGTTCCGACTCAAAAATTCGAGTTCGCCACTCGCACGTCGGCGCACGAGGTCGCCCGTGCGGTACATGCGCGTGCCCTCTGCGAACGGGTCGGCCACGAATCGGTCAGCGGTCTCTGCCGGGCGGCCGAAGTAGCCGTCGGCAGCAGATGCACCGGAGAGATAGAGCTCTCCCGTGACTCCGAGCGGGACCTGTCGAAGCGCGCTGTCGAGGACGCGGGCGGTGACGTTCGGAATCGCGTGCCCGATGTTGACGGCGCCCGGCGTGATCGGAGTGAGCACCGAGTCGACGGTGAACTCGCTCGGACCATAGAGATTCCAAGCGTGCACGTGCGCGGCATCTGCCAGCTCATCCCAGAGCTGCTGCGACACGGCTTCACCACCGACCAGGACCGTCAGGGCACGTGCGCGGTCGCGCACGAGTCCGAACGCGATCAGTTGTTGGACGTACGACGGAGTCGTCTCGATGACGTCGATGTCGTATTCGGCGATGGCTGCGACCACGGCTTCCGCGTTCTTCTGCAGTTCCTCCCCCGCCATGACGAGTGTCGTACCCGTGACGAGCCACAGCATCGGGTCCCACGCGGCGTCGAATCCGAGCCCGGAGAGGTGCAGCATGTTCGGCAGCGCGGGCGAGACGGATTCCTGAACGGGAGCGATCAACTCGGTTTCGTGGTGCGCGAGCACGTTGGCAAGGGCCGCGTGCGAAACCTGCACGCCCTTGGGAGTGCCCGTGGTCCCAGAGGTGTAGACGAGGTACGCGACGTCCGCAGCCTTCGGCAACGAAGGGAGCTCTCCCGCCGTCGCCTGCAACAGGGTCTCGACCGTCACGACGGTGGCCGAGATCTCCGCCTCCGCAGGGTCGATCGACACGTCTTCGGCACTCTTGACCACGAGGAGTCGCGCCGCGCTGTCACGCAGCATCTGCGCGATTCGCGCCTCGGGGTACGCGACGTCGATCGGGACGGCGACCGCTCCGGCACGGAGCGCTGCGAGCAGGAGAACGATCGCGTCATTCGAGCGTGGAAGCGCGATGGCGACCCGGTCGCCCGCTGTGATTCCCTGCGCGAGCAGCGCACCCGCAGCGTGCTCCACACGTTCGTGCAGGGCAGTGAAGGTGAGGGCTGCGGAATCATCGCGCACGGCGGTTGCATCACCGTGCTCGCGCACGGTCGCCGCGAAGCGCTCCAGCACCGTCGTCGTCACCTCTCTCGAGGCCCCGGCGCTGAGTGCTGCAAGCTCCGCCGCACTCTGCTCGTCATGCAGTGGCAGGTCGGAGAGCCGCTGCTCCGGTGCTGCGACGAACGCCTGCAGCACGCGGTCGAGACCGTCGCGGAGTCGGGCGATCGTTGCTTCGTCGAACAGTGAGCGGTCGAAACCGAGCGCACCGCGAAGTGGCCCGCCTTCACCCTCGGGCGTTGCGAAGTCGACCAGCAGATCGGTTTTCACGCCGGCGCTGGTCACTGCGCCGGGAACACGGATCTGCAGTCCCTCGAGCTGCAGTTCCGCTGGCTCGTTGCTCTGCAGTGTCAGGAGCACCTGGAAGAGCGGGTGGCGGTCTGCAACGCGTGCGGGTCGCAGTGCGTCGACGAGCGCGTCGAACGGCGTGTCCTGGTGTGCGTATGCATCCGTGTTGTTCGTACGCACTCGCTCGAGGACTTCGGCGAGGGTCGGATTCTGCGCGAGTGAGGTGCGGAGCACCACCGTGTTCACGAAGAACCCGACGAGCGCATCGAGCTGTGGATCGGTGCGACCGGCGACCGGCGTCCCGAGCACGATGTCGTCGCCTGCGCCCTGCTGCTGCAGTGCGATCGCGAGCGCGGCATGCAAGACGATGAACACACTCGTGCGGTGTTGCGCCGCGAGTGCACGAATTGCCGCGTGACGTTCCGGATCGAGCAGGAGTTCGAGTTCTCCGACACCGTGCGAATCGGACTGTGCAGCATTCGCGGTGCCTCGCGCACGATCGCGCGGGAGATCGAGTTCCTCGGGAGCGCCTGCGAGCTCCCGACGCCAGAATTCGATCTGTTCCGCCAGCACGCTTTCGGAATCGTTCGCCTCGCCGAGGCGTGCGCGTTGCCACAGCGTGAAATCGACGTAGTCGACGGGCAGCGGCGCGAACTCTGGGGACGTTCCGTTCGTCCGCGCCGCGTAGGCGAGCGAAAGATCCTTGGCGAACGGCGCGAGCGACCAGCCATCGGAGGCGATGTGGTGCATCGTTGCGACCAGCACCGAAGTCTCGGGTGCGGTCTGCAGCAGCACTGCGCGGAGTGGAATCTCGCGGGTGATGTCGAAGGGGCGCAGCGACTCCTCACGAACGATCGACTGCAGGTCGTCGGCAGGAACCTGAACCGCGAGGAACGGCACGTGCACCTCGTCGACGCCCAGCACGCGCTGTTCCGGCTCGTCCTGCGTGAACGGGAAGATCGTCCGAAGGGTCTCGTGGCGCGCGACGACGTCGGTAAAGGCCGCGCGCAGTGCCGGCACGTCGACCGTGCCGTCGAGTTCGAGGACGATCGGAATGTTGTACGCCGCCGAAGCCGGTTCCAGGCGATTCAGGAACCAGAGGCGACGCTGCGCGAGCGAAACGGGGATGCGTTCCGGACGCTCCTGCGGCGCAAGCACCGCGTGGGGCGCCGTCGCAGTTTCCTCGTCACCGAGCTGCGCAGCGAGACCTGCAACCGTCGGACGTTCGAACACGTCGCGGACGGTCACGGTGCGCTCGAGTGCCGTCGTCAGCGCACTCGCGAGCCTCGTGGCGAGCAGCGAGTGCCCACCGGCTGCGAAAAAGTCGTCATCGATGCCGATCGATGCAACGCCGAGCACTTCCGCGAACGCTGCCGCAACGGCGCGCTCAGTGTCGTTGCGCGGCTGCTGTGCCGCGTCGTTCGCACCAGATTCCGGGGTCGGCAGTGCGCGTCGGTCGAGCTTTCCGTTTGCAGTGAGCGGCAGCGCGTCGAGCACCATGATGCTGCTGGGCACCATGTAGTCCGGCAGTTCGTCGCGGAGCGCATCGCGCAGCTTCGCCGGGAGGTCAGCGCTGCGGCTCCCCTGCGATGCTTCGCCTCGCGTCGCTTCGCCCTGCGTCGTGATGTATGCGACCACCCGAGTCGCTGGCGCTTCACCCGCGACGATCGCGGCAGCGGCGACCACCTGCTCATTCCGACGCAGTGCCGCTTCGATTTCGCTCAGCTCGACGCGGTACCCGCGCACCTTCACCTGATCGTCGAGACGCCCGAGGAAGCGCAGCGAACCGTCCTTGCGGCGCCGCACGACGTCGCCGGTGCGGTACATGCGAGAACCGTCGCTCGCGAAGGGATCCGCGATGAAGCGCTCGGCGCTGAGACCCGGTTGGCCGACATATCCGCGGGCCACGTTGGAACCCGCGAGGTAGAGCTCGCCGACGGCTCGCTCGGGAACCGGCTGCAGGCTCGCATCCAAGATGTAGTGACGGCTGTTTCGCACCGAGGTCCCGATATGCGGCGCCTCGCCCGAGGTGATTGCAGCGGTCAGGCTGTCGACCGTGGTCTCGGTCGGGCCGTAGAAGTTCACCGCGAACAGGTCCGGGACCGCACCGAGGGCCTCCCAGAGCGACGCGCCAACCTCTTCACCGCCGAGCGCGACAACGCTCGGGTGTGGGGTGCGCTCGAACGCTCCGGCGGCGAGCAGTGCTTCGGCGAACGAAGGCGTGGTCTCGATCGAGTCGATCGAGTTCGAAGCGAAGTAGTCGCTGAGACGTTCCGGATCACGGCGAACGTCATCGTCGACGACGTGGAGTTCGTGTCCGGCGAAGAGCCACAGCAGCGGGTCCCAGGCAGCGTCGAAGGAGAGTCCGGCGGTGTGCGCAACGCGCAGCGGACGCCCGAGTCGTTCAGCGGCAGGATCGAAGAGCTCGGCGCGGTGGTGCTGGAACAGGTTTCGCAGCGCGAAGCGCTCCACCCCGACGCCCTTCGGACGACCGGTGCTTCCCGAGGTGAACACGACATATGCGAGATCGCTCCCCTCAGATGCGGGAAGGCTCGAGGCATCGCTCGATGCTCGTCGCCAGGCAGCACCCGTGTCGGTGTCGATCGCGACCATGGGAATCGTCCAGGACGCTCCCGCGTCCATGTCGCGCTTTGCCTGCGCCGCGCTCGTGAGCAGCATGATCGGTGAAGAATCCTCGATCATGTTCTCGACCCGGTCGATCGGGTACTCAGGATCGAGGGGCACGTACACGCCGCCAGATTTCAAGACCGCGAGCACCAGTACAGGAAGGTGCACGCTGCGCTCGATTCGGACCGCCACGCAGCTTCCTGCGCGCGCGCCCTGCTTCACGAGGAAGTTCGCGAGTTTGGTCGACTCGGTGTCGAGTTCTGCGAAGGTCCGCGTGCCGTCGGGCGCGACCACCGCGGTGTCCTCGCCGCGGACCGCGACCGCCGCGGCGAATGCTTCAAGCACGGTTTGCGGCTCGAGCGGGGCATCGGGGCCCTCGCCCTGCGCGAGGAGCGCTTCCGCTTCCTCCTCCGTGACGATGCGAGCGTCCGAGACCGCACGAACTTCCGGCTCCTGCATCGCATCGAGGATGAGGGCGACGAGCCGATCCGCGTGCTCGGTGAGGGTTTCCTGCGTGTGCAGTTCCGCGTCGCCTTCCAACTGGATCGTGGGTGCCGCGGCGTCGCTCTCAAGTCCTGAGATCACGATGGACAGGTCATGCACCGGTCCCGTGGAGAGGATTCGCACCTCACCACGTGCCGCTCCGAACTTCAGAGCGTCGATCACGGGCAGCAGGTTCACCGAAGGCCCCGCCTGCGCGGGAGCATTGGCGAGATCTTCAGTGCGGAATCGCTGGTGCTTCACGACTTCGCGCAGCACATCACCCGCGTGCACGATCGTCGAAGCGAAGGTCGCCGTCGGTGCAACGTCAACGCGCAGCGGCAGGATGCTGGAGAGCATCGATGGCGTCGCCTTCGCGACCTTGCCTCGTCGCGCCGTGACGGGAAGACCGAGCGAAACTCGTTCCTGTCCGGTGATTTTCGACAGGTACACGGCGATGATGCCGACCATGGTCTTCGGGAGTTCTCGACCGAGCCCTTGCAGCGGCGCCGCCTCGTCGCGACTGAGCACGCGATCGACACGGACGACCGAACGGGCGACCGCGTTCGAGGTGCCTTCGAGCCCCTCGACGACGCTTTCTTCCTCGAACTGCGCCTTCCAGAACTCCTGGTCCGCTTCGAAGTCATTCGAATCGCGGTATTCCTGCAGTGCTTCGAGCAGGTCATCGTGGCTCGGGAACGGCGAGGAGGTCTTTGCCGCGGTTTTTGCGATTCGTCCGGCGAAGATCCGCGTGAGCACACCGCGAGGCGAACGCTTTTCGAGTTCGGTGTAGGCGCGAGCCAGGTAGTGGAGGGCGATGACCGCCGAGTAGCCGTCGAGCATGATGTGGTGCACCCGCTGGAAGAACAACGAGCGACCATTGGCGAGGCGGAACAGGATCGCGCCGAAGAGCGCGTCGCCCGTGAGATCCCGCGGTGCGGTCATCTCCGCGTGCATCCGCTCACGAGCGAGTGTGAAGGCGGCGTCCTGGTTCGCCTCATAACGGAGGTCGACGATTTCGAGGAGATCATCGGTGGGCTCGGGCCGCGCCAGTGTCGCGAACGGGCCGTCATCGTCAGCGTCGAACCGCATGCTGAGGGAGTCGATATCGGCAACGACCTTCGTCAGCGCGATCCGCATGAGCGTTGGATCGAGCTCGCCTCGGAGATCGAGGAATTGCCCGATCTGATAGCTCGCGTTCGACGGGTCGAGCTGCTGCGCGTACCAGATCCCCTGCTGCGCGGCAGTCAGCGTGATTCGGGTCGATGCGGCGTCGTTCTTGCGGTTCGTAGGATTCTTCGACACGGTGCGTGCTCCTCAATAGAGAAAGCCCCGCTCGAGAGCGGGGCTTTCGTCCCCTGCATACGGAAGGTCCAAAGACCTGCCCCACGGACCTGCATCCGTGGGCGCTCCCTCAGGAGGGAGCGATGACGATTACTGGAACTGTCCGATTTGCAGGAAGTTGAGGATGCCACCGATGTCGATCAGTGGTCCCTCGATCAACGGTCCGTTGATCAACGCAGCGATCGGTGCGGCGACAGCGGCAACTGCGGTAATGGCGTAGGTCGTGATGTTCATCGGGATCTCCTCCTGAGCATGTTTTGAACCCCGTTTATGGGCCGTTACAAGTTCTTCGGAGTCCTCAGCGAGTCGGATTGGAATCCCCGCAGAAACTTTTTCAACCGCACAAACGTTCCCACCGGCACAAGCTTTTTCTACCGCACAGATTTTCAATATAGACTGATCGGTCTAGTCCAATGCTCGAGAGTAGGTCGCCCTTTGATCTGGCCCTGCTCCTTGCACCAAGGGGAGGTACCGTGCCAACGCAGCACACACCGTCGCGACCTGCACGCGCGAAGCTTCTCGACGCCGCGGCACGACTGTTCTATGCCGAGGGCATCAGCGCCACCGGGATCGAGGCGATCATTCGTGAAGCCGGGGTCGCGAAGATGAGCCTGTACAACAACTTCGATTCCAAGGACGCCCTCGTCACGGCGTACCTCGAGTATCGGCACGAAGAGTGGATGCAGCTCTACGCCGCTCGGCTGTCCGACTCGGCGAGCCCGAGGGCCCGAGTGCTCGCCGTCTTCGATGCCTACAGAGACCACGCGAACGATGCTTACGAACACGGGTTCCGGGGATGCGGACTCTTGAACGCGGCCGCCGAACTCCCAGCGAACGCCCCTGGCCGAGATCAGGTCCGCACGCACAAGCAATTCGTCGAGGAAGAACTGCAGCGTCATCTCCTTGCCATGTCGAACGCGGACACCGCGAACTCAGACACCCTCAGCCCAGACACCCCCAGCTCAGACACCGCGAGCGCACTCGCACGCCACCTGAGTTTCCTCCTTGAAGGTGCGATCACTCGAGCAGGGCTCGAATCGAACGACAATGCACTTCTCGACGCCCGCGCAATCGCCGAAATACTGCTCGACCAGGCCGCCGTGCCGAGCAAGGCCGCCGTGCCGAGCAAGGCCGCCGTGCCGAGCAAGGCCGCATCGGCGTCGTCGAGCGCACCAACCGACACCGTCTCGACGCCGCAGTGAAATCGAGCGCTTTCGGCATCGTCGCGATCATCGTGACCTCGGTGCTCTGGGGAACGACCGGCACCGCAGCAACGTTCGCCCCCGCGGTCGGGCCGCTCGCAATCGGGGCTGCAGCGATGGGCGTCGGGGGGATCCTGCAGGGAGCGATCGCGCTTCGATCAATCCGACGTCACGCCGCCCCCTTACGAACCCATGGCGCGCGGGTCCTCACCGGGGCTGCAGCGGTTGCGATCTATCCGCTCGCGTTCTACTCCTCAATGCACTTGAGCGGAGTTGCCGTCGGCACCGTGGTGTCGCTTGCGTCCGCGCCACTCGCCTCCGCGGCGCTCGAGCGGATCCTCGACGGCACGCCGCTCAGCAGGCGATGGGTGATCGCGGTGACCGTCGCGATCGGCGGGAGCGTGCTGCTCTGCCTCGCACGAGCCAACGATCCGGAGGCATCAGCTGGCGCGACCGCACTCGCGGTGGTCTGCGGACTGATCGCCGGGGTGACGTATGCCCTGTACTCGTGGACCGCTCGTGGTCTAATGCACCGGGGCATTCCCCGCGCAGCTGCGATGGGCTCTGTGTTCGGTCTCGGCGGCATCGCGCTCGTGCCCGTGCTGCTGTTCACGGGCGCACCGATCCTCGCGAGTTCGGAATCGTTCCTCGTCACGGCCTACCTCGCGATCATCCCGATGTTTCTCGGCTACGTCATCTTCGGCGTCGGACTTGCAACCGTGCGCGCGAGCACTGCGACGACGATCACCCTCATTGAGCCGGCGGTCGCGGCCCTGCTCGCCGTCGCGGTCGTCGGCGAAACGCTCTCCGCGCTCGGGTGGTTCGGTCTCGGGATCATCGGACTCTCGCTCGTGCTCCTCACCGCGCCACGCTCGGCGCGCCCGATTCCCGCGTGAGACGATACGAGCATGAAACTTGCCGAAGCATTGCTGGAGCGCGCCGACCTCCAGAAACGACTCGAAGCGCTGCAATCACGCGTCATCGCGAATGCCTCGTTCCAGGAGGGCGAAGAGCCCGCTGAAGACGCGGGCGAATTGTTGCAGGAGTGCGAACGCACGCTCGCGGCGCTCGAAACGCTCGTCACCGCGATCAATCTGACGAACTCGAACGCCCGAGCCAGCGATGGCCGCACCCTGACGTCTCTGCTCGCCGCACGCGAGAGCCTGCGCACCTGGCACAGCATCTTGATCCGGGCCGCCGACGCAGCCGCCGGTTCCTGGTCTCAACGCCAGATGCGAAGCGAACTCCGACAGATGTCAGCGCTTCCCGTCAAGTCGATCCGCGCCCAGGGCGATGAGGTGGCACGGCAACTCCGTGAGCTCGACGTCCTCATTCAGCGCAGCAACTGGGAAACCGACCTTCAGGAGTAAGGACGTGGTGAGTCGGTAGATATCGAGGCGAGCACACACCGTGGGTTGGCGGTCAATCCAACCCTCCTGTCGGCGCGGCGGGCAGCGCCATGGCTTCGGCCGTTACATCGCAGCCCAGCACCAACGACCGTGCACCGAGACACAGGAACACTCATCACCACGTGCTGATCGATATCGAGGGCGGGTTCGGGGCCTCACCACGAAGACGAGCACACCCGGTGCTGCAATGAGCACTCCATGACGAACACGAGAAGGAACACGATGCGCATCATTCGCCACGTGAGCAGAGTGCTGCTCGCCGCATTCTTGATCGTTGCGGGCACGAGTCATCTCGCCTGGCTTCGCGAAGAGTTCACGGCACAGGTTCCGCCCTGGCTCCCCCTGGATGCGGATTTCGTGGTCCTTGCTTCGGGCGTCGTCGAGATCGCGCTGGGAATACTCCTGCTCGTGCTCCGTGGCAGGGCGCTCGCGATGCACGGCTGGGTGGTTGCCGCATTCTTCCTCGTGGTCGTTGCCGGGAACATCTCGCAGTTCGTGACGCGCACCGACGCCTTTGGTCTCAACAGCGATCTCGCCCGCGGAATTCGCCTGCTCTTCCAGCCCTTGCTCATCGCGTGGGCACTGTTCTCGACCCGAGCGATCGGCTGGGCGCGAACACACCTTCGCGACCGTCGCACCCGCGAGCAGAACCCAGGGAGTGCGGGAAGATAGAAGCATGACGGCAACGCTCGTTGCGAAGGACCTGGCCGGAGGCCATGACCACCGCACGCTCTTCTCCCATCTCGATCTCGTCGTCGCACCCGGCGACGTGATCGGTGTCGTCGGCGCGAACGGTGCCGGGAAATCGACACTGCTGCGGATCCTCGCCGGGATCGACAGTCCGAGCGAGGGCAGCGTCTCGCTGGCTCCGAAGGATGCCTTCGTCGGCTGGCTCCCGCAGGAACACGAACGCGTCGAAGGCGAAACGGTGACCGAGTACGTTGGTCGCCGCACCGGCACGACCCAGGCCACCGCGGCGATGAATGCCGCAGCAGAGGCCTTCAGCGCCCCCGAAGGCACCGCCAGCTCCGATGGTGACCCCGCCGAAATCTATTCCGTCGCGCTCGATCGCTGGTTGGCAAGCGGGGCCCCGGACCTCGATGATCGCCTCCCCATCGTGCTCGCAGAACTCGGCCTCGCGGTCGACGCGGAAACTCCGATGACGGCGCTCTCCGGAGGCCAGGCCGCGCGAGTCGGGCTCGCAGCGCTCCTCCTGTCGCGGTTCGACATCGTTCTGCTCGACGAGCCGACGAATGACTTGGACCTCGATGGTCTCGAGCGCCTCGAGCAGTTCGTTCGCGGTCTGCGCGGTGGCGCGGTGCTCGTCAGTCACGACCGCGAGTTCCTTGCCTCCTGCGTGACCAAGGTCGTCGAACTCGATCTCGCCCAGGGCACGAACCGCGTGTACGGCGGCGGCTACGAGGCCTTCCTCGAGGAACGTCAAACCGTTCGCCGCCACGCTCGCGAACAGTACGAAGAGTTCGCCGAGAAGAAGGCCGACCTCGTCGGCCGTGCGCGCACGCAGCGCGAATGGTCGAGCCAAGGAGTTCGGAACGCCATCAAGAAGGCGCCCGACAACGACAAGATCCGTCGAAAGGCTTCGGTCGAGTCGAGCGAAAAGCAAGCGCAGAAGGTTCGGCAGATGGAGAGCCGGATCGCCCGACTCACGGAGGTCGAGGAGCCGCGCAAAGAGTGGCAGCTGCAGTTCACGATCGGTGCGGCACCGCGCTCCAGCGCAGTCGTTGCAACGCTTTCCCAGGTCGAGAAACGCTTGGGCTCGTTCAGCTTCGGGCCGGTCTCGCTGCAGGTCAACGCGGGTGACCGGATCGGAATCACCGGCCCGAACGGCGCCGGGAAATCAACGCTCCTGCGCCTTTTGCTCGGCCGCAGCGAACCGGACTCCGGGCAAGCCAGCCTTGGCGCGAGCGTCGCGATCGGCGAAATCGATCAGGCCCGTGCTCGCTTCGCCGGAGCCGAGTCGCTCATGGACCGCATGGAAGCGGAGATGCCGGACATGCCGCCGGCTGAGATCCGAACGCTCCTTGCAAAGTTCGGGCTCCGGGCCGACCACGTCGAGCGACCCTCCGGAGAACTCTCCCCCGGCGAGCGCACCCGCGCGGGACTCGCCCTCTTGCAAGCGCGAGGGGTCAACGTGCTCGTCCTCGATGAGCCCACGAACCACCTCGATCTCGTCGCTATCGAGCAGCTCGAACAGGCGCTCGAATCGTACGAGGGCACCGTGCTGCTCGTCACGCACGACCGACGAATGCTGGAGTCGGTACGGCTCAATCGCTTCTGGCGCGTCGCCGAGGGCACGGTCACCGAGGGGTAAGACGCCCCTAGGCTTGCAGGTATGGCACAAGACGCTGCACGTGAATCAGGAGATCGCTTGATCTCAACCGGGTCCCTCCCTGACGCAGAACATGTGCAACGCAGAGTCGATGAAGCTCATGCGCAGTTCAAGTCGCTGCGCGAGGGCGACGTCGCAGACCACATTCCCGAGCTCGCCGAGGTCGACCCAGATCTCTTCGGAATCTGCGTCCGCAGCACCGAGGGCGGCAACTACACGGTCGGTGATGCGCAGCACGAATTCTCGATCCAATCGATCTCGAAGGCCTTCGTGTTCGCGCTGGCCTGTGCTTCGCACGACGACAACGAGGTTCGCGAACGCATCGGAGTGAACAACACCGGACTTTCGTTCAGCTCAGTGATGGCGCTCGAGCTCAACGAGGGCAGTCCGATGAACCCGATGGTGAACGCGGGCGCGCTCGTGTCGACCTCAATGGTGCCCGGATCGAGCGAGGATGAACGGTGGAGCTTCATCCAGCAGGGATTGTCACGATTCGCCGGTCGTGACCTCCACCTCGATGAGAAGCTCTACGCCTCGGAAGCCAAGCACAATCAGCGAAACCAGGCGATCGCTCGCCTGCTCGAAAGCTACGGGAAGATCGATTGCGATCCCTTGCAGGTGACCGACATCTACACGCGCCAGTGCTCGCTCATGATCACTGCCGAAGACCTCGCTGTCATGGGAGCAACCCTCGCCGACGGCGGCGAGAACCCCTTGACGGGTGAACAGGTCGTCAGCGAGAGCGTGTGCCGCGACACGCTCGCCGTAATGGCCTCGAACGGGTTCTACGAGAAATCGGGCGATTGGCTCTTCGAAGTCGGCGTGCCGGGAAAGAGCGGCGTCTCGGGAGGAATCGTCACGGTTGCGCCCGGGAAGGGCAGCGTCGCGACCTTCTCACCGCCGCTCGACTCGGCGGGCAACAGCGTCCGAGGGCATAAGGTCGCGAACTACCTTTCGAAATCGCTCGGGATGAACGTGTTCGCTTCGGAGCCGCATTCGCTCCAGAACCGCGCTTAAGAAGCGCTGGATCGTTCTTTACTGAGGACTCCGGCGAGGACGACGACGAGGATTCCTGCAAAGGGGACGATCAGGAGTCCGTACCGCAGACCGATCGTGTCCGCCACCAGCCCCACGAGCGGCGGCGAGACGAGGAAGCCGAGCCGCAGGAGCCACGAGACCAAGGTGAGCCCGGTTCCCGGGCGAAGTCCGGGGAGGCGATCCGCGGCGTCCATTGCCGCCGGCACGAGTGTTGCGACACCGAAGCCTGCCAGCGCGAACCCGGTGATCGTTCCGCCAACGCTCGGGAAGGCGAGCGCCGTTCCCATGCCGAGGAAGACGAGGAGTCCGCCGAGCCGAGCGATGAGGCGCTGACCGAAGCGGTCGACGAGACCGTCACCGAGCAGCCGACCAATGAACTGCGCGCCGACGAGCGCGATGAATCCGAACGCGGCGACTGCCGGTGCAGCGCCGAGATCCCGCCCGAGGTAGACGCTCGCCCAGGTGCTTCCCGCGTCTTCGACGATCGTCCCGCCGATTGCGACGAGCGCGAGCGCCGCGAGCACGAGCGAACGTGCACGCACCTTCGGCCTGGAAGCCGCAGTGTCGGTGACGTCAGCGATCGCTGTCTGCGGATCGGGTTCGACATCTCGCTCGGGCCCCGGCAGGAGTCCTCGGTACACGATCACCGAGACCGTCGCGAACAGCACCGCCGAAATCAGCAGGTGCAGGGAGATCGGCACACCGAGTGCGATCGCTCCCGCAGCCATGAGCCCTCCGGCGAGCGCACCGATCGACCAGACCGCGTGGAACGAGTTGAGGATCGAGCGCCCGTAGCGTCGCTGCACGCGGAGACCATGGTGGTTCTGTGCGACGTCCGTGATCGCGTCAAGCGCCCCTGCGCAGAACAGTGCGGCGGCGAAGGTGAGGCCCGATGGGGCGAGCCCTGCCGCGAGCACGCCGAGCGAGGTGAGGATGGTGCCGAGAACCGCGACTCGTGAGGAACGGAATTTTCGAATGAGGACCGCGGCGAAGAGCCCAGCAAGGAGGGCGCCGATCGGGAAGCTCGCAATTGCGAGCCCGTACTCCGCGTTCGAGAGCGCGAGCTGAGATTTGATCTCCGGAAAGCGGGGAATCAGGTTCGCGAAGATCGCGCCATTGGTGAGAAAGAGTGCAGAGACCGCGATCCGCGCCAGTCGATTTTCTCGTGTCGGCTTCTGACGCACACCCTTCGACTTCGGGATGCCCCCTTCGTGCTCAGGAGGGACCGCACCGGAATCGTCAGTCACGCAGAGGCCTTTCGTTCACCATCGCAGCGAAAACACTCGCGCTCCATCATTGTGTCATCGCGATCCCGAAATCATGATCGATACGCTGGGTGTGCGCATGCATCGCTCCGCTCACCCGCGGGATTGCTCGTGCAGTGCGAACCACTCAACGATGAGGAGCCAGTCGATGATGCAAGCCCGTGCACTCCGCCCCGGACAACGAAGCGAGATCTGGGTGGCGAATGCCCGCACCGGTGTGAGCCGTCGGGTTCTCGAACTCGACTCGATCCTCTTTGAAGCACCGAACTGGTCGCTCGACGGTCGCTCGCTCTATTTGAACGGCAATGGCGAACTCTGGAAACTCGAGCTGGAATCCGCGAGCCTTTCGCTCATCGAACTGCCTGGCGTCCCTGGCATCAACAACGACCATGTTCTCGCGCCGCGAGACGACGAGATGTTCGTGTCGGGGAACGACGGACATCTCTACTGGGTGCGGCTCTCGACGGGTGTATCGCACCAACTCACGCACGACGACTCTCGGCTGCATTTCCTGCACGGGGTCAGTCCCGATGGCAAGACGCTCGCGTACATCGGAATCGATCGCAAGGGGCCTTCGGTCGGCGCGATCTACACGATGCCGTCCTCGGGCGGCGAATCGACCCGAATCGAACTTCCCTCCGGGCACGTCGACGGCGCTGAGTTCTCACCCGATGGCGCCTGGATCTACTGCAACACCGAGTCCTTCACCGAGGCACCTGGTCATGCGCAGATTGCTCGAGTCCCACGGCTTGGCGGCGAAACCGAGCACCTGCTCTCGAGTGCATCGGTCGACTGGTTCCCACACCTCTCCCCCGATGGCACGCTCGCGTGCTATTTGCGGTATCCCGCTGGAACGCAGAGCCACCCGGAGGACCTCGATGTCGAGATCGTCACGGTCCGTGCTGACGACTGGTCGAGCAGCGTGTCGACAATTCCGCTCTTCGGCGGCCAGGGCACGATCAACGTCAACAGTTGGTCCCCCGACTCCTCGGAATTCGCCTTCGTCGCGTATCCGATCTCGGAGGTCACCTCTGGCGCGAACGCACCTCTCGCTTAGGATATTCATATGATTCAGCACACCGTCGTGTTCTCCCTCATTCATCCCGCCGACAGCGCAGCCGAGCAGGACTTCCTTGCGACTGCCCGAGCGGTGCTACCGAACATCCCGGGGGTGCAGGATTTCACGGTGTCTCGGCAGGTAAGCCAGAAGAGCGATCTCCGCTTCCAGTTCTCCATGGTGTTCGCCGATCAAGACGCCTACGACGCGTACGACGCGCACAGCGATCACCAGGGTTTCGTTGCGACGCGCTGGGCGAGCGAGGTCTCGGAATTCCAGGAGTATGACTTCGTGCGGCACGACGCCGCGTAGTCGCGAAGCGAACTGCGATGTCGTTTTGCGCATCGCAAAACGAATACATGCAATGAGTCACCCTCAAGAGCGAGTCCATTTCACTCAACACGCGCAACCACAATTGCTCTGACGACCGAAAAGGTCGCAAACAGGAGTACGGTTCAGGTCTATTCACTATGGACTAATCGAAGGAGCGCACGTGCGTGGGCCAGGCCGATCTGCGCATCTCTCGCTTGACGGGATTCTGACAGCAGGCAGAACACTCGGACTTCGGGGGCTGAGCCTCAACGCCGTTGCCTCGCACCTCGGCGTCACCGCCGCGGCGCTCTACCGCTACGTCAATGGCCGTCGCGAGCTCGAACGCCTCATCGGCGAGAACATCGTGGATGAGTTCGAAATGCTCGACGATCCTGAGCAGTCCGCTGCCGATCACCTCATCTCCTTCGCCCGCAGCCTCCGACGGTTCACACTTGCCCAGACCGGCCTCGCGGAGTACCTGCAAGAACTCTTCCCACGCGGCGAAGCGAGCGTCGCGCTCTTCGACGCGGAAGTACACGCGCTCGAGTTGCGTGGGTATACGACGGAGACGGCACGAACACTCGTCAGCACCGTCCTCACGGCAACGATCGGCCTCATCGCGACAGAAGCGAAGAACGCGCCCGAGACCCAGGAAGCGGCCAAGACCATCGATGTCGAACCGAGGCACAGCGCTCAAGCATCGCCGAGCTCTGCCCGCGGGAGCATTGCACGCGGGGACACAGCACGCGGGGACACAGACCTCGATGACACCGACGTCGACGTGACCGACCTCGCTGACACCGACCTCGACCTGACTGACCTCGCGATCACAGCGCTGGTCCGGGGATTGATCGCTGCGGCGCCTCCCGAGCGATCACTTGCCGAGGTCGCAGCAGCACTCAGCGCACCGTAAGGCTGCAACCGGCTCGTACCGCCTCGTCCGAAAGGTCACGGCACAGGGTCAGCCGCTACGCACAATCCGCGAGACCCGCACAGCAGTCCTCGAGCCCCGTGCAGTCCTCAGGACCCGCGCAATCCGCAAGCCCCGCGCAATCCGCACAAGCTTCGCCATCGGCTCGACCCGCACAAGCTGCAAGACCCGTGTGTTCCGCAAGACCTGCGTGTTCCGCAAGACCGGGCGCAGCAGCGAAATGCACTGAGCAGTAAGGGTTGCGTTCGAGGGCACGCCCCGCCTCATCGAACCCGTAGGCGTACCGGTCACTGGTTGGAGGGAAGCATTCGCAGCGCTCGTCCCAGAAGCTGGCGGGAAGCACCTGGATTCGAATGTCGACGCCGACCGCGAGCGCGTATCGCCACAACTCGGTCAAGCGCGGATCGGTAGCGCCCGCTTCGAATCGCCGGAGGGCGCGGACGTCCCAACCCAGGTTCTCGGCGACGGACTGCTCCGAGATCTTGGCGCTCGTTCGAAATTCGCGAAGCTCACCCTGGATGTTGATGAACCGTACTGCACCAGAGAAGTCGTTCGCCTGGGGTTCAGAGTTCATGGTGAGATGCCTTCTCAGTACGTGTCATCGCGAGGACGACCGACTGTGCGCCTCAATTCAATAGACGAGCGTTCTCGCGTTTTGTTACGGGGCTATCGCACTCGGTGCTGCAGAGTCTCAGGTGCGCGCAGCCCCATGGTCGTGCTTCGAAGATCTCTCCCTTCGCGAACACGCTAGGTATTCGCATACTCCGTCTGAAACCCTAGAAATCCATCGAACGCACCAGCGGCCGGGGCGTTTGCCTGACGGAGCTGAAGCCTGAGCAGTCAGTGTCTGAGCAGCCGAAGAAGGAGCAATCATGAATGACAGTCACGATCACGGAACGCAAACCGATGCCACGCCGTACGATTCCATCGCCATCGTCCCTTCCTTTTCATTGAACAGCGATGACCTCGTCAACGGCGGCACCCTGCAGACACCGCAGGTCAGCGGCATCTTCGGCGCGGGCGGCGAGGACATCAGTCCGCAGCTGAGCTGGAGCGGATTCCCGAGCGAGACGAAGAGTTTCGCGATCACCGTGTTCGACCCGGATGCGCCGACGCCCGCCGGATTCTGGCACTGGGCGGTCGCGAACATTCCGGTCGAAACGACCTCGCTCCCAAGCGGTGCAGGTGACGAATCCGGAACCGCACTTCCAGCCGGTGCGATCCAGCTGCACAACGACGGCAGTCTTGCCCGGTACTTGGGCGCTGCTCCCCGAAAGGTCACGGTCCTCACCGGTACTACATCGCGGTGCATGCGCTCGACGTTGCCGAACTCGACGTCGATGCAGCGTCGACGCCGACGTTCCTCGCGTTCAACATGGTCGAGCACACGCTCGCACGCGCAGTGATCTGGGGAACCTTCGCGGTCCAGTAACCAGCGATCTGCACAGACGAATGGCCCGGTATGCGACCGGGCCATTCGTCTGTCATCGGAAGGTTCTACGTGGCCTGGATCTCGACGGCCCCTGCCGTAGTGCCCTCGGCGCCGAATACGAGCGCGCGGTTGGCAACTTTGTCGGTGAAGAAGCGATCGTGACTGACGACGACCACGGCACCGGGAAAGTGCATGAGCGCCCGTTCCATGACCTGCGTGCTCGTGAGATCGAGGTGGTTCGTCGGTTCGTCGAGCAGGAGCACCGATGCCCCCGAGAGCAGGCACTGCACCATCGCGACGCGAGCGCGTTGCCCACCGGAGAGTTCTCGGATGCGTTTCTTCGTATCGGCCTCGGAGAACTGGAACATGGTCAGGAAGCGGGCCACCGACTTCCTGGTTGCCGTCAACGCGAGGCTGTCCGGCATCGCGTTGACCGAGTGCGTCACCGTGTCATCCGGGTCGAGCGCATCGAGCACTGCGTTGTAATCAATGAACCGAGCACCGCTCGACCAGTTGACCGAGCCCGCAGTCGCAGGTTCCTGACCAGCCAACACCCGCAAGAGGGTGCTCTTCCCGCTGCCGTTCGCACCGAGCACCACGAGGCGATCCCGCCGGAGAATTTCGAAGCTGACGTCGTCGAAGAGCAGACGCCCACCGAACGACTTACTGAGTCCATTGACTCGTGCAAGGACGTCCTTGATGTGCAATCCCGAATAGATGTCGGTGATGATGTCATCGACAGGCCGTGGCGGTCGGGATTTCTTGATCGTCGCGAGTTTCTTCCCGAGGTCTTTGCTCCCTGACTTGGCGGCTTCTCGCCGGTCGGCGATCCCTTCGGCCTCGAACGCGAGCAGTTCTGATTCATGCACGAACTGCTGTTCGAGCGACTTGAGTTTGAACTGCTTCTGCACGATGTACTCCGCGAAGTTTCCCGGGTACTCGTGGAGGTGGTAGTTCTCGAGCTCGACGATCCTGGTCGCGATCGCGTCGAGAAAAGTCCGGTCGTGCGACACCACGATCGCTGCACCCTTGAAATCCCGGAACCACGCTTCGAGCCATTCGACGCCGGCGGTGTCGAGGAAGTTCGTGGGTTCGTCGAGCAGCAGAATGTCGGGACGTTCGAGCAGGATCTTTGCAAGCGCAGCACGGTTCCGCCATCCACCCGAGAGGTCGTCGATCGCGCTGACTCGGTGCTCCGGGGAGAACGCGAGGGTTGTGAGGGCCTGGTCGATCTTCCGCTGGTAATCCCATCCCTCCAGTCGTTCCATCTCGCCGAACAGTTCAGCTTGACGCTCGATGAGTCGGTCCAGTGCTGGCCCGGGCGAAGCGTCGCGCGCAATCGCCTCATCGATCGCCGCGAGTTCAGCCTCGACGGCATGCACATCGTCGAACAGGCGGTCGAGTACTTCTTCGATCGTCGCGGTGCCGTCGAGTTCGGAGAACTGCGAGAAGTATCCGATTCGGAGATCATCGTTGATCGAGACGGTGCCTGAATCCGGCTGGAGTTGGTCGAGCACGAGTTTGAGGAGTGTCGTCTTCCCGGAGCCGTTTCGCCCGATGAGTCCGACGCGGTCGCCCTGTTCCAATTTGAAGTAGGTGTCTCTGAGGATCTGTGCGTTCCCGAGCCGCACAGAGACGTCGCTCAATCGGACCAAGCTCATGAAATAGTTCTCCTTCGCGCCCTGTTCATCGTAGGGCGTGCCGGGTACCCGCTATGGCAGCGAGGTCTCACGCCACGGTGTGACCGGGATGCCGCGAACGGGAACTCGTGCGATGAACAGGTCGCCAGCATCCGGCCAGCGCTGCTGCTCCTGTGTATCCAAGTCGCGAGACGCTGACGTGACGACCGCGTGATCGAGATTCGAGCCGAAGAAGGCGATACTCGTCGAGTGCGGGGCCTCAATCGAGAGGGCGAGATCAACGCGCTCCTCCCCCGCTGCGGTGAACACTCGAACTCCTCCGCCTCCCCAGAACGCGATCCAGAGATTGCCCTCGGCATCGACGCTCATGCCATCGGGCGCCTCGTCATCGAACTGCAGCAAGATCTCCCGCTCGCCCACGATGTCTGCTCCGTAGGAGCGCCGATACACCAGGCCGCGCTCGGTGTCGATCGAATAGAACGTCGCGCCGTCGGGCGACCATGCCAGTCCGTTGGAGAGCCCGAGATCGTCATCGATCGTGGTCACGGAGCCATCATGTTCGAGCCGGAGCAGCACGTTGTCGCCGAGGTTCTCCCCTTCGAGGGTCAGGGACCCGACGAGGAGCCGGCCCTGGGGATCGATCTTGCCGTCGTTGAACCGCTTCGATTCGTCGAGCAGGTTCGAGCCGCGTTCGATCATCCCGGTGCTTCTGACGACGGCGAGGCAACGCCTGAGCGCCAGCAGCACGTGGCCGTCGCCGAACGGCAGGGCGCATCCGATCTGCTCGCCCGTGGCGATCCTGCGCTCCTCCCGGAGCGAGAGCGCATCGGTCGATTCCGAGACCGTAGCGTTCAGCACGAGGCCGGCCTCGATATCCACCCAGGTGAGTTGGCCGGTTGCGGCGTTGCAGACCGGGCCCTCAGCGAGGACGAACCTTCCGGCGTGCGCGGGCAGTGCTCGGGACATCTCAGACTCCATCTGCATCCTCGTTTCGAAGCGGCCGGGAACGGAGACTGCGGAGGGTGCGTCCTGATCCTACGCAAACCCCTTCGCGAACTGGATTGTTCGCGAAGGCGTTGCCTAAGTGTTCGGCCAGGGTTCCTACGAGAACGCGGGCATGGCCAGGAACTTCGGCTCGAGGAACTCGCGAATTCCCTCGAAGCCGCCCTCGCGCCCGAGTCCGCTGTGCTTCACACCGCCGAAGGGCGCAGCGGGGTCGCCAATGGTGCCTCGGTTGACTGCGACCATGCCGGTTTCCAGTCGCTTGGCGACTCGCAGCACGCTCGCAAGCTCCCCGAACACGTAGGCGACGAGCCCATGGTCGGTGTCATTGGCCATCGCAACGACCTCATCGAGCGTGTCGAATTCGATGATCGCTGCGACGGGGCCGAAGATCTCGGTGCGAGTGATCGAGCTGCCGTGCTCCACCCCCGTCAGCACCGTCGGCTGATAGAACGCGCCGGGCTCGATCGATGAACCGCCCGTGAGCAGCCGCGCACCCTCGGAGATCGCTGTTCCGACCAGCGCCGCAACCTTGTCGCGTTCCTTCAGCGAGACGAGCGCCCCGAGTTCGTTCGCACGGTCGGAGCCGGGGCCGGTCTGCACGTGCTCCATCATCGCCGCGAACCGCTCCGCGAACTCCCGCGCGAGAGAACGATGCACGTACAAACGATTCGCCGCCGTGCACGCAGAGCCCCCATTCCGCATTTTCGCCGCGAAGGCACCAGCGAGCGCTTCTTCGAGGTCAGCTCCTTCGAGCACGATGAGCGGAGCATTTCCGCCGAGTTCCAGGGCGGCTCCGACGATGTTCTCGGACGCCTCCCGCATGAGGATTCTCCCGACCTCGGTCGACCCGGTGAAGGAGAGCTTTCGGATCGCACGATGCCGCAGCATCGCCGAAACCGCCTCCCCCGGCGGATCGGGGAGCACAACTTTTACGACCTCCTCGGGCAGACCACACGCCCGCATCACATCGACGATGAAGTAGGTGGAGAGCGGTGTTTCCGCGGCGGGTTTCACAACCGCAGTGCATCCGGCAGCAAGCGCGGGTGCGAGCTTGCGGGCCGCCATGGCCGCAGGGAAATTCCACGGCGTCACAAGGAGCACGACACCCACCGGCTCATCGGTGACGACAATCTGCTTGTCACCGGCCGGAGAGAGCCGATAGTCACCCGTGACCCGGACGGCCTCCTCGGCGAACCATCGGAAGAACTCCGCAGCGTAGTCTGCCTCGGCGAGCGCCTCAGCAAAGGCTTTCCCGTTCTCTCGAACAATCAGTTCGGCGAGTTCTTCTCGGCGTTCAGTCAACGCCTCGAAGCTCTTCCGCAAGAGCTCGGCACGAACTCGCGGTGCAGTCGCACTCCACTCGGGAAGCGAGGCCGCGGCCAGATCGACCGCGCCGAGGCAATCGGCGACACTCGCGTTCGGCACTCGATCGATGAGTTCATTGTTCGCCGGATTCCGGACCTCGATCGGCGTGAACGCATCGGCGCTGCGCTCAGGAGTCTGGGCCGAGACTGTGGCGGTCACTTTTTCGGCACCCAGAATACGACTCGGGCCCGGATCAATCGAACCGTGAGATTCAAGGTGATGCCGATCACCGACAAGATGATGAGGAGCGCGAACACCGCAGCGGTTTGCATCTGCGCTTGCGCCTGCAAGACCAGCACACCGAGCCCATTCTGCGCGCCCACGAACTCGGCGACAATCGCACCGAGCATCGCCATGACGACCGCGATCTCAAGACCGGTGAAGATGTAGGGCAGAGCACCCGGCAGCAGGAGCTTGCGGCGCGTTTGCCACGCGCTTGCTCCATTCACCCGGAAGAGGTCGATTTGCTCGGGGGCGACGCTCTTAATGCCGTTAATGGTGTTCACGAGCACCGGGAAGAAGGTGAGCAGCACGACCACCACGATCTTCGACTCGATGCCGAATCCGAACCAGATGACGAACAACGGCGCGAGTGCGACCTTCGGAATCGACTGAATAGCGACGATGTACGGGTAGAGCGTGAGGTAGAGCGCCTTCACTTCCGCCAACAGCATGCCGAGAATGATGCCGGCGCTCGCACCGATGAGGAGTCCGAGGCCCGCTTCGAGCAGGGTGTAGCCGGCGTTGTAGATGTAGCGCGGGAGGGCGGCCGGGTCGAGCAGCGCGTTCAGCACGGCACTCAGCTCAGGGAGCACATACGAGGGGATATCGAGCGCGTTCGGCAGCACCTGCCAGGCGACGAGCACGAGGACGAGGAACCCGAGCGGCATGAGCCATCGCTGGAGGGTTCCCGCCTTGATTCGGGGTGGCGCTGCGACTTCGGCCGCACTCGCGGTCCGTGCTGCAGTGGTCGTCATCAGGACTCCTCTGAGTGTTCGAAGAATGTACGAATGTGAGCGCTGATCTGCGCGAATTGCGGATCACCGAGCAGAGCGAGTGTTCGCTCCTTTGCGAAGGGAATGTCGATGACGTCGAGGATTCGACCGGGCCGCGGCCCCATCACGATGACGCGTTCGGACAGGAAGACTGCTTCCTGAATGCTGTGCGTAATGAGGAGCGCGGTCTTCTGCGTCTCACGCCAGATTCGGTTGGTCTCCAGGTTCAATGCGTCTCGAGTCATCGCATCGAGTGCGCCGAAGGGCTCGTCCATGAGCAACACCTTCGGATCGTGGATGAGCGCACGACAGATCGCGACTCGCTGCTGCATTCCGCCTGAGAGTTCGTTCGGATACTTGTCGGTGAAGTCGGCAAGCCCCACTTTCCCGAGCAAGGCAATCGCGCTCTCCCGCTCCTTTGCGGTCGGACGATGATTGAGTTCAATGGGGAGCAGCACATTCGCCAGCACGGTGCGCCATGGCAGCAGTACGGAATGCTGGAACACCATGCCGACCTGCTGTTTCTCCGCCGATTTCATTTCGACGAGACCTGAGGTCGCGTGATCAAGACCGGCAAGGATCCGCAGCAGCGTCGTCTTTCCGCAGCCGCTCGGGCCGACGATCGAGACGAATTCGCCCTCTGCAATATCGAGATTCACTCGCTGCAGCGCCTCGACGGAACCGGACTTGGTGTGGAAGATCTTGCCGAGATCTTGAATTGAGATTTGCGGCGCCGATGCACGTTCGTTCGTCAACGGCGCGGAGGTCTTCGTTTCCACGATTTCCTACTTTCTTGAGCAATAGGTGCGGCCTGAGCCGCGAGTCACAGGGAGTGCGTCGAGCGCGGCGTCGTCGAACCCAGCGAGTACAGGTCACTCGCGTTCTGGAACAGGATCCGTTCGGCAAGGAAGTCGGCCTGTCCCGCGGTCCAGACGTTCCGTTGCATTCCGCTCTGCAATGCCGCGTCGAGCGCTTCGCGAGCGAAGTGCGCGGCCGCGACGTGGAACTCCGGGAGCCCGGTGTCGGAGCCGAAGAGCAATTTGTTCGCCGGAAGGATCTCCATCCACTCCACCAGCTTGAGTCGCAGATGTTCGTGGTGGAGGTAGGGCATCCAAGAGAAATCGAGGTAGACATTGCCGTAGGTCTGGGCGAGTGCCGCCGCGTGACTCGTGAAGGGGTAGGCACCGTGGATGAGCACAATCGAGACCTGATTGAGCTCTGGCTGCAGGAGCCAGCTCTCGAGGTTGAGCGGGTCGGCGTTCCTCACGTACATCCCGGGCTCCGGGTGGCCCATCCCGGTGTGAATCTGAATGGGAACGCGGTGTTCGCCCGCTTCGACTGCGATGCGCGTGACGAGGTAGTCGGCGAGCACGCCGCGATCCCCCGCCTCGCCACGTGCGAGCTTCTCGAACTCTCGGCTCGCATCGGAACGGATTGCCCGCGTGAAGGCGAGCGTGCGGACGTAGGCCGACACGATCTTGTAGCCGATCGCGCCGCCCTGTCGTCGTCGGGCCAGCGATTCGAGCACGAACGCTTCCCAGCCATCGAGCGTTCGGGGGACGTCATCGAGCCCGGAGGCCCGCATCTCATCACCGCGGACGCCCGCGAAGATGTTCAAGAAGCGATCCGCTTCCGTGCCGCGGTCATCGCGAGGGTCGAAACCGAACGGGTACAGGTACGGGTCGATTCGGATGATCTGGCGATACCGCCGCGGATCCCAGCTCGCCGCATCGATCGACTTCACATCGACGAGGAGTGTCGGCGTATTCGCGACCTCGGCAGCTGTGTCGTAGGGCGCTGCAACGCCTCCGTCCCGCAACTGCTCGCCGAGTTCTTCGAACTTCGACTCGTCGCTGCTGTTGTACAGCAGCGACGAGCCCTTGCGAAGTGCGGTGGCGAAGAAGGTGGTGCTCCGGAACTGTCGACCTTCGTCGAGCAGGGCCTGAATGCCGTACTGCTGATCGAGGGTTTCGAGCGCCGCGGTGTCGTGAACGTTTCGGGCCTGGACGTACTCCCGGTAGACCGCCGAGGGAATCCGTGACTCGAGGTGACCGGTGTTGAAGTGGTCCGCGTGGTCCTGCACCGAACGGTACCGCCCACCCGACTGGTACGCCGAGGCGTGCGAGTGGTGATCGATCGCGGGAACGCCTGCGGTGATACTCATTCCTGGAACTCCGCGACGTCTGCTTCGATCTCTGCTGGATCGAAGTCGTTGTAGGCCTCGACGAAGTCGTTCGTGTACAGCTCGTCGGCGTTGAGCTCGGTCGTCACGATCTCGGAGGTGAATGCGTAGCTGGTCCACGATTCAACCGCGCTCGGGGAGTATTCGCCCCAGTTGCCGTTGGCGATCGGGTCGTCGGCGAGCAGCAGTTCGAGCCTGGCGTTCAAGGCGACGAGATCGGTTTCGAGCTGCGCAGCCTCGTCGAGACCACCGGTGCGAGTCTCTGGGAAGGTCTCGTACATGACTTTCAGCGCCGCGGTCGGGTCGAGAGACGTGAAATGCGTAGCGCGGGCCATTGCACGGCCGAATGCCTCGATCACCTCGGGGTTGTCTTCGATGTACTTCGGCGACGAGAAGTATGTGGTCGAGAACAGCTCCGCCGCCTCGGGGCTCGTGAAGGTGCGCAGTTCGACACCCTGGACCTCCATTGCCGCGTACTCGGTGTCCCACAGGGAGAGTGCGCCGACCTGGCCGCTCTCGAGCGCCTGCAGGGCTGCCGCGCCCGTGCCGACAGCGATGTGCGAGAAATCGACGTCGGGTTCGAGGCCGACCGAGTCGAGGATTCCATTGGCGAGAATCAGATTGCCGGAGCCGAGCGAGCTGTTCCCGATGGTGAGACCCGCGAAGTCTTCGAGACTTTGCACGTCGCTGCTCGCGAGCACGGCGAGCGAACCGGTTGGTTGGCGTACGTAGTTGTAGAACATGGTGACGCCACCGAAGCCGCCGCCTGATTCCACGAACTGCAGGATCGGTTCTGGGGTTGCGCTCCCGATGTCGAGTTGCCCGGACAGGACCGCCTGCAGTGACGCCGAGCTTCCACCGGTGTTGACGATCTCAACGTCGAGACCTTCATCCTCGAAATAGCCGAGGCCCTGCGCGACTGCCAGCGGCGCGTTGTTCGCGCCCATGTTCGTGGGCAGACCGAACTTCACTTGCGTTGTTCCGGCGTTGTCGGCGCCGCCCGAGCTCTCGGGGTCGCCCGCGGAGCATCCTGCGACGCTCGCGGTGAGGAGCAGCGCAATCGAGGCGGCTGCGAATTTCTTTGACCAGGTCATGATGAACTTCTTTCGTTTCCGTGAAGGTTGAACTGGGGCACTGTTGGGGGCGAGGAGATCCACATCACTTCTCCCATCGAGTTCGAGAAGTTCTCGAGGCTGTGCGGTTCGGAGCTTCTGAATTCAATGGAGTCGCCGGTGGAGACTTCGAACTTCGTGCCCGACACGGTCAAGACGACCGTGCCGTTGAGGACGTAAATGATTTCCTGTGAGTCACCGTGGGTGAAGGTGGCGTCGCCGATCATCTGACCGGGCTCGATTTCTGAGATGTAGATCTCGACGCCCTGCAGCGGCGGCAGCGTGACCGCGTATTTTCGGGTTCCGGAGCGCGTCGGCAGCAAGGGTCGTTCTGATCGACGGAGCACTCGACTCGTCGAGGTGTCCGTGCTGAACAGGTCGACGAAGGCGATCCCGAGCGCGGAGGCGATCCGACGGAGCGTTCCGACTCCAGCGTTCGTGCGCCCGTTCTCGAGCTGACTGATGAATCCCGGACTCACTTCGGCTCGGGTTGCGAGGTCGCGCACCGTCAGTCGTCGTGCTTTTCGAAATGCGCGGATTTTTTGTCCGACTACATCTCGGTCTGCATCGTCGCGAGCCGCGGACTCGTGCTCCGCGTCTTGCCCATCGTCTGGCCTCTCGGCGTCCAGCGTGATGTCGTCGCCCGAACTGACCATAACGATTCCTCCCACAATGCAGAATGTTTGTTGTCAGTAATCATTCTGTTTAGTGAGACGAATTGCAAGCGAAACTTTGAGATGTCACAGAGCTGAAACATTTTCTTCATGCGCGCATCGCTGTGACGAAATGCAGAACCGCAATAAGCGTTCAGCTGGCGCTCGCGCGACTCTTGGGCGAAACGGTCCTAGGCGGTGAGTTCCTTCAGGAGCGCTTCGACGCGGGCCTTGATGTCATCGCGGATCACGCGAACTTCGTCGATACCGCGCCCTGCTGGGTCGTCGAGCTCCCAGTCCTCGTAGCGCTTGCCGGGGAAGATCGGGCAGGCGTCACCGCAGCCCATCGTGATCACGACGTCGGATTCTCGCACCGCATCGACGCTCAGCACCTTCGGCTGCTTGTTCGCGATGTCGATACCGACCTCGCGCATCACCTCGACGGCGACCTCATTGATCGAGTCCTTCGGCGCGGAGCCTGCGGAACGCACAATGACTTCGCCCGCAGCAAGTGATTCGAGGAATCCGGCGGCCATTTGCGAACGCCCAGCGTTGTGCACGCAGACGAACAGCACCTGTGTTTGAACAGTCATGGGGTCGCTCCCGGGCGAAATCAAAGGTCGAATGCTCCGAAAATCGTCTCACAGAGGAGCCGCGATTTCCTCGATGTTCATCGACTGTCTTTGCTACTGTCATTGGGTGTCCCCACTCGTGAGCGCCAAAGCAGCCGGCTTCGTGCCGCTGCAATGGGACGTCCCACACCCCGGCACGAACGGCTACATCTCCACGTGGGGTGCAATTCTCGCTGGCGTCTCGCCTCGACCCTTCGCTCGGTAACGTCCGTTCCGGATGCACCTCGCGCGTCGTGCAAGTGCAAGAGATCTTCGGAAACGGTGAACCTGTTCGAACGATCTTGAGGTGACCCATGCTCCTTGGAGCTCTCTCCTTCACTCTCGCCGCGGTTGTCGCAGCGGTTCCGCTGGCGCGCCTCCTCGGCCGTGCCGCTGGCTTCGTGCTCGCGCTTCCGCTGCTGACAGCCGCGGCCTCGCTCGTGATCGCCTGGCAGGGCGCTCCTTCGGCCGAGACCTACCCGTGGATCCCGAGCCTCGGCGTGCACCTTGCGCTTCGACTTGACGGGTTGAGTCTCGTCTTCGGCTTGCTCGTCACCGTGATCGGTGCCGGAGTGCTCGTGTACTCCGCGAAGTATCTGGAGCGCGAGCGGCATGCCCGGTACTTCCTGCTCATGACGACGTTTGCACTCGCCATGCTCGCACTCGTCCTCGCCGACGATGTCGTCGTGCTGTTCGTGGCCTGGGAAGTGACGACACTGTGCTCGTTCTTCCTGATCGCGCGCTCAGGACCAACGGCACGCGAACCGGCGATCCGGACGCTCCTCGTCACCGTCCTCGGCGGGCTCGCGCTCTTGGCAGCCGTCATTACTTTGGTGGTCGTCAGCGGGACGACGCGTTTGAGCGAGATCCTTGACGCTCCGTTCTGGACCGAGCAGCCGGGTGCGACCACCTGGATCATCGTGCTGCTCGCCCTCGCTGCGTTCACGAAATCCGCGCAGTTCCCGTTCCAGTCGTGGTTGCCGGACTCGATGGTCGCGATCACGCCGGTCAGCACCTACCTGCACGCCGCCGCGATGGTGAAAGCCGGAATCTACCTGCTGCTGCGGTTCTCGCCGCCGCTGCACGACGAGGCGCTCTGGATGACGCTCCTGATCACGAGCGGCGCCGTGACGGCACTCCTGGGCGCGTTCAGCGCAATGCGTCAAACCGATCTCAAAGCACTGCTGGCGTTCTCGACCATGAGCCAGCTCGGGCTCCTGGTGCTCCTGATCGGCGTCGGCACGGAAGCGGCCATTACCGCCGCGATCGTGCACACGATCGCGCATGCGCTGTTCAAAGCAGCCCTCTTCATGGTGATCGGCATCGTCGACCACCAAGCGGGCACGAGAGACCTCCGCGAACTGCGCAGTCTTCACCTCCGCATGCCGGTGACGCGGACTGTCGCCGTCGTCGCCGCCCTCTCGATGGCGGGCATCCCGCCACTGCTCGGATTCGTCAGCAAAGAAGGGATGTTCGAAGCGCTCCTCCATGCGGACTCCCTCGCCTGGCTCCCCCTTCTTGCAACAGCGGCCGCAGCGGTGACTGCCGTGATGACGGTCGCGTACTCCGGGCGGCTGGTCCTTGCGCTCTTCGGTGGGGGCGAACGAACCGTCCGAGAAGGCGCCTTCTGGTTCTGGCTGGTTCCGGCGCTCTGCATCGGCACCACGGTCGCACTCGGGTTCATGCCGGGCCTGCTCGACGTCGCGGTCTCGGCTGCAGCGACAACGGCAACCGGGACACCGGTCATCACGCACCTCTCGCTCTGGCACGGATTCACCGTGGCACTCGGTGTCTCTGCGATCGTCATCGCCATTGGCGCATTGCTGATCTGGCGTCGCGCTTCGGTCGAGCGCGTGCTGCAACCGTTGCGCACACCGATCGCCGGCACCGAGGTCGTCGATCGGCTTCGTGCCGCGACGATCGCGCTCGGCGGTCACGTGAGCCGGTGGAGCGGGCGCAGCACCCCTCGTCGCCACATGATGATCCCGGTCGTCTGCGTCGTCGTGATCGCCGCGCTGTGCGCGCCACTGCTCGGAACCCTGCCTCCCGTCGTCGGCGATCCGAGCCAGCCCTTCGACTGGGTGCTCGTCGCCTTCGTGCTGGTCGGCACCGTCGCTGCTATCGTCGCGCGGACGCGAGTCTCGGCGATCGTCGTCACCGGCGTCGTCGGCTTCGCAATGACGATCTGGTTCTTCTGGCTCGGTGCCGCGGATGTCGCACTGACCCAGCTCCTCGTCGAGATCCTCACCGTGTGCGTCATGGTGCTCGTGCTCCGGCGACTCCCCCGGACATTCAAAAAAGACTCGAGAAGGCGTCGACTGTCGTCGGGAGCAATCGCGGTCGCGGCCGGAGTGGTCACGACGCTCGCTGTGCTCGCTCTGACCGGCCGACGCGAACTCTCTGCAGCAGCCGAGTACTTCCTCGGGAACGCCGAGGCGGAAACCGGAGGGAGCAATATCGTCAACACGATCCTCGTTGATTTCCGAGCCTTCGACACCCTGGGTGAGCTCACCGTGCTCGGTATCGCGGGCGTTGCAATCGCGGCGCTCCTGAGCGCGCACCGAGTCGTGCCCGTCCCGAAGCTCGACGACGACGAGCGGTACGACAGCGCCTCACCGCTCGCCCACGCGGCCCAGAACGCGGTGTTCACTCGCACGATGATCCGCTGGGCAGGGCCGCTCACCGTCGTGATCTCCGTCATTCTGCTGTTCCGCGGACATTACGAGCCCGGCGGCGGATTCATTGCCGCTCTGGTCGGTGGCGCAGGATTCGCGCTGCTCTACCTTGCAGCCCCCACCGAGCGCGCCGCACCCATCAAATGGCCGTACTTGACGCTGATCGGACTGGGTGTCGCGGTGGCGACCGCGACCGGGCTCCTCGGCTACATCGAGGGCTCGTTCCTTCGCCCACTCCACGGCGAAATCCTCGGCATGAGCCTCACGAGCGCGCTGCTGTTCGACATCGGTGTCTACCTTGCAGTGATCGGCATCGTGCTGGCGGCGCTGAACGTCCTCGGCCTCGATGCTCGGAAGCAGCGATCATCCGCGAGCGACGCTGAGGCCGACGACGAACGTCGAAGTACCGCCCTGCAGCAGGAAGGAATCGCACCATGACCCTCGCGATCTCAGCCGGACTCCTCGTAACCGGGGCCGTCTATCTGCTCCAACGACGAGAACTGCTCCGCGTCATCCTCGGTTTCGTACTCCTCGGGCATGCGGTGAACCTGATCCTGATCGCGGCCGGCGGCACCGCCGGCCGAACCGCCCCCTTCGGAACGTTCACGGACACGAGCGGGGTCGCTGATCCGCTCCCGCAAGCATTCGTGTTGACCGCCATCGTCATCTCCTTCTCCATCACGGTCGTCATGCTCGCGCTTGCTGCAACCGGAGCAACAGACGACGACACGGTCGCAGCACGCCACAAGGGGCAGCCGACCGCTGTCGACAACGTCCCGAGCGAAGAAGGCACCGGATGATCGCCGCGATGCTTCCGCTCTTCGTCGCAGGGCCACTGCTGCTGGCCGGCGTGCTGCTCGCGCTCGGTCGTCGGCCACGACTTCAGGCAAGCGTGCTCCTTGCGACCACGGTGTCGGCGCTCATCGCCGGTGCACTCGTGATCGTGACCGTGTTCGATGGTGGTCCGATTGCACACGGCGTCGGCCTCTGGCCAGTCGGGATCGCGATCCCCTTCGCCGCTGACATGCTGACCGCGCTCCTGCTGACCGCGACGGCGCTGCTCACCACGGTCTGTGCAATGTTCGCGCTCGCCTCGCGCACCGCGGAAGGCCGCTACTTCGCGCCCCTCGTGCTGGTACTGATGGGCGGGGTGAACGGCGCGCTCTTGACGGCAGACCTGTTCAACCTCTTCGTCTTCATCGAGGTCATGCTGCTCCCCGCCTACGCACTGCTCGTGCTCGCAGGGCCAGGCCGAGGGGCCCTTCGGCAGGTCCGAGGCGCGCGTGTCTACGTGACCGTGAACCTCCTGACCTCGACGATCTTCCTGGCCGGTGTCGGGTTCATCTACGGCACCGCTGGCACCGTCAACCTCGGCGAACTCGCAGGCATCGCCCGCTCAACCCCGGAGGTCGCAGTCGCGGCGGGAATCTGCCTGTTCGCACTCTCCATCAAAGCCGCCGTCGTCCCCGTCCATGGCTGGCTCGCGCGCACGTATCCGGCGACCTCCCCCGCCGTGACCGCGCTTTTCTCCGGCCTCCACACGAAAGTCGCGATCTATGCGATCTACCGGATCTACGCGCAACTGTTCGAAGGAGACGAACGTTTCCTGACCATCGGCATCGTCGTCTTCACCATCACGATGATCGTTGGCGTCTTCGCAGCCGTTGGAGAATCAACGGCACGGTCAGTGCTGGCGTTCCATATGGTGAGCCAAATCGGATACATCCTCATCGGAGTCGCGCTGTTCACCGGTGCAGGCCTTGCCGCGGGCATCTTCTATTTGATTCATCACATGTTCGTCAAGGCGGCGCTGTTCCTCTCCACCGGGGCCATCGAGGTCCGGTACGGCACGGGCGTGCTCGCGCGACTCGGCGGAATGGCAGCGCGAGAACCCTGGCTCGCGGGCGCCTTCCTGATCGCGGCGTTCTCGATGGCGGGGCTCCCTCCGTTCTCCGGGTTCGTGGCGAAACTGACGATCGTGATGGCCTCACTGGAGGCCGGGCAGATCGCGGTCGTCATCGCGATGCTCGTCGTCAGCCTCATCACGCTGTTGTCGATGCTGAAGCTGTGGTCGGGAATCTTCTGGGGCGAATTGCCGGAGCGGCTCCAGGAACCACCCTCGCCAAGTCACGCCGACGGAGGAGTCGCGGTACGGACTCGCTCCCGTGTTCGAGTCGGCGCAGCGCTGACCGCGCCCGCGGTGATCCTCGCGGTTGTGACGATCGCGCTCGGCATCGGCGCTGAAGGGCTGCTCACGCTCACCGAGATCGCTGCAGCGGGGCTCCTCGATACGAGCGCGTACACGGAGGCGGTGATGCACTCATGACCTGGGTGACCTGGCCACTGCGTGCCCTCGGCTTCTGGCTCTGGTTCGCGAAAGAAATCGTCGTCTCGAACGTTGCCGTGCTTCGCGACAACCTCACGCCCGGACAGCAGTCGACTCCGGGTATTGCCGCGTACTCGACACGCTGCCGCTCGGACCACGAACTCACACTGCTCGCCTCGCTCATCACGCTGACGCCGAGCACGCTGACGCTCGGGACCAGCATCGAAGCACGAGACGACAAGCTCGAACCCGATCCTGCACGCGTGCTCTACGTCCACGGGATGTACCAGGCGGATGCAGACGAACTCCGCGAAGCGCTCGCAGACATGGAGGCCAGGATGCTGCACGGAATTCGACGAGAAGGGTTCACCGCATGATCACGTTCGGACTCGATCTCGGGATCATCATCATCGGACTCGCAAGCATCGCCGCGACGTATCGCATGCTCGTCGGGCCCACGGAAGCGGACCGTGCGATCGCGGGCGACCTGCTGCTGTTCGGCATGGTCGGCCTCCTGACCCTCTTCGGAGTGCGCATCGAGAACGCCGCGACCTTCGATCTCGTCCTCGTCGCGTCCTTCGTCGGATTTCTGAGCGCACTCTCACTGGCACGCGTATTGACACGGGGGCAACGATGAACTGGTTCCTCGAGCACATCGTCGAGATCACCGGCAACGGCCTCATCGTCATCGGTGCCCTCGTTTTTGCGACCGCGGCACTCGGAGTCGTTCGCTTCCCGGATGCCTACACGCGAGTCTCCGCAGTCGGCACGGCGAGCGGGCTCGGCATCACCTTCGTCGTTGTTGGAGCGCTGCTTCTGCAACCGAGCATCCCGAACCTCGTCAAGGTCGTCCTCATCATCCTGCTGCAGCTTGCGACCTCCGCGATCGGGAGCATGGCGATCGCCCGCTCCACCTCACTCACGGGAGTCCCGATGGCGGATCCGCACTACAACGACCTCGACGCGGCGAAGCAATCGCGGGCGGAAACACAGGATTAGCATGAGGGAAAGAGCCGAACTGGGCTCGAAAGGAATGCTGCGATGACACCGGTCACCACGCCTGCGGTCACCACGACGAAGGTCACCACGACGACGCTCGAGATGACTCGGCGACCCGCTTCGCCGCCGCGCGAGATCGACGAGTCGGTGCGACTCGACCGCACCAGCACGATCTCGCCCGAATACGCGCGCTTCCTGTACGGACTCGTCGGCGGTCCGTGGCGCTGGACCGAACGGTTGACGTGGTCGAGAGCGCAGTGGCTCGAAGAACTCTCTGCCCCCGGCACGGAACTTCTCATCCTGTCCGAGCCCGCCGGCCCGCTCGGCTTTGCACAACTGCAAGCGCAGCCCGTGCAGGCCACGGCGGACCAGAACGCATCGACGCAGGTCGAACTCCGCTACTTCGGTCTCGCTGCGCACGCGATCGGTCGAGGGCTCGGTGGCGCACTCCTCGAACACACGATTCACGCGGCCTGGAGCCAGGCGGAACGCTTCGACCTCGCCCCGATCACTCGCGTCTGGGTGCACACCTGCACCCTCGATGGCCCGGCGGCACTCGGGAACTACCAGGCTCGTGGATTCACGATCACCAATGTCGAAACCTCGGAAGAAGAGGTCGCCGAAGCACCGCTCGGCTCGTGGCGATCCACGGGAGGAGCACCGGACCATTCGCCCGATCCGGCACGCGATCACTCGTCCGATGACCCTGCGGTCAACGACGCGCAATGATCAGCACTCTTCTTGCGAGCAACCCGCAACTCGCGAAGCTTCTGCTCGCCCTCGCGCTCCTGCTCTGCCTCGCGCTCGGCACAGCATTAGTGTTCTCGAAGCGAAACCATCGGAGGAGCTTGCTCGCGCTGACCGGCCTGAGTCTGCTCGGTGTCCTCGCGCTCACGCTCATCCCGAGCGGTCGCATCACTGCCAATCCGAAATTCTGTTCGTTCGATGTCATCGTGCCCTCGGCAATCGGGATCGAACCACTCGCGAACATTGCGCTGTTCATTCCCCTCGCCCTGTTCGGCGGCCTCGCGTTTCGGCGGCCGCTCCTGGCGGGGATCGCCGCAATCCTGCTCTCCGTCTGCATCGAAATCGCGCAGGGCGCCCTGCCATTCCTGGGTCGGGCATGCGACCTCCAGGATCTCCTGACCAATGCAGTCGGTGCAATCGTCGGCACCGTGCTCGCCCTGGCGATCGTGCTCCTGCATCGGCAGATGACGCAGCGCTCGCGAGAGCCCCGGGACTCGACCACGCGATAGAGCACCGCGGCGCTGTTCACCCGCCCGTGGAATGGCGTTGGCCCCTGATTCACCCAGCGAGACCTTCGCATTCACACATCTTTGCTTCAGTGACGACGTCCCCATTGCACGGGTTTCCCAATGACGCGGGTTGTTCGAATGCCCGGTTCGCTCAGCCGCACAGGTTCCTCCGCCAGAGAGGTTCCTCGGCCAGAGAGGATGCCCGAACGTCCAACGCAGGAGTTGCTTCATGCCGTCTTCCCGATCACCGGTCGTCTCTCGAGCGCGGGCCATCCCGCGGGCGCTCGCCCTCAGCCTCGCCGCGCTCGTCGGTCTCTCGTTCGTCCCTGCAGCGCAGGTCGAGGCGGCAGCACCGCTCGATCAGCTCGCGATTTCCGTCGTCGGAGACGGAAGCACGACCGGCAATAACGCCGTGCCAGTGAGCATTCACCTGCTCGATGGCGCCGGGGATCTCGGTGCAACCATCGCATTGCCGACCAGCGCTTCTGGCGAACAGCTCCCCTTCGCCCTCGGCGCTGACCGCGACCAGCAGGGCGCGCTCCAGCAATCCGCGGATGCTCGCTTCGTCACGCTCGGTGGCTACGCGGCAGAACCGGGTGCGGGTTCGCTCAACGACACGGTCGCCCCGGCGCTGCCGCGCGTGGTGGCACGAATCGATGCCAACGGCGAAGTCGACACCACGACGACGCTGGGAGGTGCCTACAGTCTCCGACACATCCGCGGCGTCGTCACGGACGATGGCTCGAACTACTGGACCGGCGGCCACGGCGGAGACAGCCTTGCACCCGCCGGTGGCGTACTGACGGTCCCTGCCGGGCCGAACAATACTCCGACCGCGATCGTTGCCGGGAGTTCTGCGCTCAACAACGCTCGCGTCGTCGACATCCACGACGGTCAGCTCTATGCAACGAGTGACCGCAGCGGGTTTTCAGGACTCAACATGGTCGGCACCGGAACGCCGTTGACCGCCTCATCGCTCACGCTCGTCGCACCGGCGCCCGCAAACGCGACCGTCGCCCACGACTTCGCGTTCGCAGACGACAGCCTGTACGTCGGATTTACCGAGGGCAGCGCGCGAGGAATCGCGAAGTACGAACGCTCCGGCGGGCAGTGGCTGTATGTCGACACCCTGCAGGGTGATTTCTGGGGATTGGAAGCCCGAGTCGCTGGCGACGGCACGGTCCTCTACGCGATCCGTGGGGCGGGCCAAGCGAACGAGCTCGTTCGGATCGTGGACTCCGGAGACACCGCGAGCTTCGTTGCGCAGACCGATGTGCTCTCGACCGCACCCCTTGGCACCGCCTACCGCGGCGTCGCCTTCGCCCCGGGCTTCGTGTCCGGCACGGACGCCGTTGATCCGATTCTCCCGAAGCCGATCGTTGCCTGGGACAGCCGAGTTGCAGGTGGCTCCGGTGCCGCTCTCGGCGCTGTGCTCGACGCAGCGAACAACCCCAGCGCCCGCGGCACGATCGAGGATCCCGCGGCACAGTCCTTCACCGTGACCGTCGCCTCGAGCAACGAATCGGTCGTGCCCGACAGCGGTGTCGACTTCCGTCTGCACGCCGACGGAACGTTCACGCTCTCGGCCGAGCCCGTCGGCACCGGGAGCGCGATCATCACGGTCACGGTGGTCGCAGACGACGGCCGGACCACCACGGCGTCACTCGCCTATCGAGTCGCTCCCGCCTTCGCTGATACATCGGTCGTGCCGCACTTCGGGATGTCCGATGCCTCGGCTGCCATCAGCGTCGGCGAAGGATTCTTCATTGCAGCGGACGACGACTCGAACGCACTCCGTCTCTTCTCCCCCGAGGGCGGAGAAGCACTCGCAGAGTTCGATTTCAGCGACCAGATCGAGTTCGAACGCGCTGGTGAAGCACACGACTTCGAAGCAGTCGCACAGGTCGGCAACCAGGTGTACTGGATTGGCTCGACCGGAAACACTCGAAGTGGCAATGTCCGGCTCGACCGCAACATCGTGCTGCAGACGGAGCTCTCCGGCATCGGCGCAGCAGCGACGCTTGAGTTCGTCGGATACCAGAAGGTCCTCCGTGAAGCACTCGTGGCTTGGGACCGGAACGACGAGCACGGCCTCGGCGCGGACCACTTCGGGTTCTTCAACGCGACCCAGCCGGGTGTCTCTGCGGAAGGCCCGGACTCGCTGAACATTGAGGGCGCGGCGATCGCGCCCGATGGCACGACGCTCTGGCTCGGCTTCCGCTCACCCGAGGTTGGCGAGGACGCCAATGCACTGATCGTCCCCGTCGAGAACATCGCCGAGGTCATCGCCGGTGCACCCGCGACGCTCGGCGACCCGATCCTGCTCGATCTCGGCGGACGAGCCATTCGCGAGATGGCGAGGGCCGAGACCGGCGAGTATCTCATCGTGGCAGGCAGTGCCGATGATTCCGGTCGTTTCGCCCTGTTCGGGTGGACTGGGAACATCGATGACGCTCCAGTGCAGGCGGCGGGAACGCTCGGCCTCGAGAACTGGCCAGGATCGTACGAGGGCGTCGTCGGCGTCACGAGCCTTGCCGATGGAACGAGTGTTCGGCTGCTGCTCGACTCGGGAACCGTCGACATCTACGGCGATGGAACTGCCGGACAGGACCTCAGCGCTCCCGAGCACAAGCTCTTCCCGTCGCAGGCGGTCACGCTGAACTTCGGCGCAGTGTTCACTCCGAAAACGGTCGAGGTCGCTGGCAATGCGCTTCGCATCGGCACTCCGACTGCAGTTTCCGCACAGGGGTTCGCCGCCGGCGAGGCGGTCGTGTTCGAGCTGCGTTCGGCTGAGGGTTCAGTCGTGCTCGGCAATGGCGCTGCGAATGCCGAGGGCACCGTGTCCACCACACTGACGGTCGAAGACAGCGTTGCTCTCGGCGCATACACGCTCGCCGTCATCGGGAATTCAGGGACCGGAACGAGTGAGATCACGGTGCTCGAGCGCGGAGCAACGCTGCCGGGCGAAGAAAACCCCGGCGAAGAAACACCCGGCGAAGAAACGCCGGGCGAAGAAACACCCGGCGAAGAAACACCCGGCGAAGAAAACCCGGGCGAGAGTGCGCTGCCGAATCCGAGCGAGCCCTCCACCGCTCCGGGAGAGAACGCTGGTGGAGCGCCGAGCGCAGGCTCGCCGGGAGCCACCGAACCCGGATCGGTCACAGCACCGTTGCCCGTGACCGGTGTTGATCCGGTCGGCACCGTCGTTGCCGCCCTGGCGCTGCTCATGCTCGGGCTCGGATCAGTGATCGCCGCTCGTCGTCGAAACACTCGCGACTCGGACCTGTAGTCGGACGGAGTATTCGTGGGGCCGGTGCACTGCGTGCACCGGCCCATTCGTCTGCCCTTCGAGCCGAAAACTGATTGCTTCAGGCAACTAGTTGGCGTAACGTGAAGGCATGGACTCCCAGGCATTGCAGCCACGGTTGCACCGAGGTGCGCTGAACCCGGCCACCGGTGCGGAGATCCCCGCTCACGCTGCCCTCGAAGCACTCGTCCAGCTGGTCACGGCCTGGTCGACCGTCGAGGTACAGAGCAGTCTCGCGACCGCTGCCCACGTCACCGTCGATCCTGCTGATGTTCGCCTCGTGCACACGCTGGGTCAGGTGGGTGGCGAGGCTCGTCCCAGTGAGCTGTCGGCCATGCTCCGAGTCAGCCGGCCGACGATGAGCAAGATGATCGCCCGACTCGCCGCACGAGAGCTCGTCTCGCGCAGCAGCACCGTGCTCGACGGTCGTTCCCGCACGATCGCACTGACGACGAGCGGCCATGCTGCATACCGCCGACTCGTCGGCATCGGCCACGACCTCGTCAGTGCAGCGCTCGAGCCGTGGCCCGACCACGATGCTGCCGAGTTCGCACGAATGCTCACACGCTTTGTCGACAACCTCCTCGCAGCAACCGCTGCGCACGAGAACCCAATGGAAAGGAAACCGCAATGACGCGAACCTACGTAGTGACCGGCGCCGCCTCCGGCATCGGAGCCACCACCGCACGACTTCTCACCGAATCAGGTCACACCGTGATCGGCGTCGACCTTCGCGACGTCGAAGTCACCGCAGACCTCTCGACGCGCGAGGGTCGGCTCGGTGCAGCCAAAGAAGTGAGCGAGCGAGCCGACGGCACGATCGATGCGGTCATCGCCTGCGCGGGCCTTTCCGCCACCAAGCCGATCACGGCGAAGGTCAACTACTTCGGGGTCACCGAATTCCTGACCGCTCTGCTGCCAGCGCTCACCCGATCCTCCTCACCGCGGGCGGCGGTCATCTCCTCGATGGCCTCACTCCACCCGAACTCGCAGGAACTCGTTGAAGCGCTCTTGTCAGACGATGAGGAACACGCGGTGCGAGTCGCCGAGGACCTCAGTGCGCAGGGCGATCAACTCGGATACCTGATCTACAGCTCTTCGAAGCGTGCGATCTCGCAGTGGGTTCGCCGAGAATCCATCACCGAGGCATGGGCCGGAGCCGGGATCCCCTTGAACGCCGTCGCTCCCGGCATCGTGCTCACCCCGATGACGGCAGATCTCCTCGCCACGCCCGAGGGCGCAGCGAGCGTCGACGCTTCCGTGCCGATGCCGCTGAACTACCACCAATCCCCCGAATCGGTCGCTGAGCTGTTGATCTGGCTCACCAGTGAGGCGAACACGCACATCGCCGGGCAGACCATTTACATCGATGGCGGTGCTGAAGTCACGATTCGCGGCAACGATGTGTGGAGCTGGGCCGACCAGCGCTCGTAACACGCCGTACCGGGTCAGCGAACGACGATGGTGCCTTCACTTGTTCCGGCAACGTGAAGGTTGCCATCGACGGCGCTGTACTCGAAGGTGAATGGGCCGAATGTCGGCGTGCCATCACCGGAGACCACGATGATCTCGCCGCTCGACGTCGCATCGGCATCGAAGCTGCACAATCCGCCGCCCGCGGTGGTCGGGCAGTTCCATGCCGCGGGAGCGCTCTCGATGCGCATGGTTTCCGGCAATGTCAGGGTCACCGCAATTCGTTGCGCGGAATCGTCGATCGTGGCGTCGATGAGGACGGCCGTTTCGCCGCTGCGTTCCTCGATCGAAACGTCGAAGTTCAAGGGATTCTGCAGGGAGGTTCCGCCGGGACTGCTCGACTCGCTCGGCTCCGGGTCGGTGGGGCTCTCACTCGGAGGAAGATCCGCGCTCTCGCTCGCTTCAGGGTCAACCGCATCTGCGTCGCCGCTCGGCGGGCCGAACAGGAAGAACAGGAGCGCGGCGAGGGCGAGCATCAGGCCCCCACCGATTGCTGCGAGGACGGTGTTGTTCGGCTTCTTCGGGGTCTTCGGGGTTTTCGGAGCCGAATCTGCTGGCGGTGTCGGGGCCGCCGGTCCCGCCGAAGCAGTCGCCGCAGCTGCGACACCCGCACCGGACTCTGCCGATAACAGTCCGATCGAAGCAATCGGAAGAAGCGCGAGGGACAGCGGAATCGCTGAGAACTTCCGTATTGCGCCCCGACACAACTCGCAGGTTTCCAAGTGCGCGGCCGCACGCGCGGTCTGCGGCTCACCGTTCTTCGCGAGTTCCTCACGGAACGGGAGGCATTGGCTGTCGACCGAATTACGCAGCAGGGTCCGTCGCATCTCCTGTGTGAGCGCTACTTTCGCACGCACGAGCGAAGCACTGATCGAGTTCGCAGATTGTCCGTACTCTTCCGTGAGCGCCCGAGGCTTTCGCTCGAAAATCACGACATCGCGCAACACCCGCTGCTGCTTTTTCGGGAGGCGAACGAAGGCCGTCTTCAGCAGACTGAGTTCCTCGTGCAACTCGATCGATGAACGCTCGGCGGGTGAATCCTCCGCACGAGCAGGAAGATCACCCACGATCTCGGTGCTGAGGTTCGCGTGGGATCGGGCCCGCAGGTGGTCGGTTGCGAGATTTCGAATCGACGCTGCGAGAAATGCTCGAACATTCGTCTCCGGCCCGGCGCCGCGATCAATCGCGATGAGCAGTTTCGACATCACCTCGGACACGAGATCTTCGGCAGCGATCGACTCGTTCGCGTGTCGGTTCGCGACGAAGTAGAGGTAGGGCCGCAGCTCCTTGAAGAGTGCACCGAACGCCTCGCGATCCCCGGAACGGGCGGACTGCAAGAGACGTTGTAACGATTCTTCTGAGCTGTAGGTCATAGTTTTGCTTTCATACGGCCCTGCACGACCGCGAACGGCTGTGCAGCGCTGCACTGGTCAGCGACCGCAAGAGCGCCCGAATGTCAGTGATGTTCTGACATTCGGGCGCCGAGCGAGTCGAGACCGGATCGATCCTTACTGTTGTTCTCTCTTTCGAATGGTGTGAGTGGTCAGCGCCGTGAACGCTCCGAGGCCGAGCAGTGCGAACGCGAGGAGCATGAAGAGCACACTCGGGTTCGAACCCGTCACCGGCAGGCTACCGGTCCCGGCATCGGTCGCAGACGGTGCCGGCGCCGTTGGTGCCGGTGCCGTTGGCGTTGGAGCGGTTGGCGGAGGCGTTGATGATCCAGGAGTCGAAGGACCCGGGTCGCTCGGTTCCGGAGTTTCGGTCGGAGTGTCGTCCGTGATCGTCACACTCGCGTCGTCCGAGTCGTTGACCGCCGTCCCGTTCGGATCGTTGCCCGAGGCTGTCGCGGTGTTGGTGTACGCGACGGTCACGTTCGACTGTTCGATCACGATCGTCACCGAGGCACCTGCCGCAAGGTTCCCGACCGAAATCGGAGATCCGAGAGAGGGGTCGCTGATTGCAACGTCAGTCAGTGGTGCGTTCCCGGTGTTGGTCACGATGAACTGCCACCAGACCGCGGAACCACGAGAGACCTCAGTTGTTTCAGCGAACGGACCGCGCTCGTTCGGCGACACTTCCTTCTCGATGTCGATGGAGGAAACCACGCCGAAGTACCAGGAGGAATCGGCGTCGGTGAGCCCTGGGGTCTCGCCGGAGGGGTCCTCCGCCGTCACCGTCACGGTGTTCTCGTACTGGCCTTCGATCACGATTCCTTCGGCGCTGAGCGTGACGCTCTCGCCGACCGGCAGTGCAGCAATGGTGTCGCGGAAGACTTCGGTTCCGTTACTGTCCACATCGACGACGAGCACATCACTCAAATCGAGTGAACCGGTGTTCGTCACGACGTAGGTCCACTCGACTTCGGCGCCGGGCACGAGCGGAAGCCCGGGTGCAGCGTCGACGTCCTGACCGTTCGTCTGCTTCGTTACCGAAACACCGGCAAGGCCAGCGAGGTACCACGAAGAGTCCGAGACCGGTTCCGGCTGTGCCGCAAGGGGCTCGTTCTCGTCATCGACGGCGACCGCGGTCGCCGTCGCGGTGTTCTCGTACTGCCCTGCAACCGCGGTTCCTGTCGCGGTGAAGACGCGAGATTCTCCTGGCTCGAGAGCTCCAGACTCATCGCTCGAGGCGTTGAAGCTTCCGGTCGATCCGTCGCCGGCGGTGAAGACGTCCGCAACCGCAACCTCATTGAGCGTGGTGTTGCCCGTGTTCGTCACGAGGTAGGTCCAGGTCACCTCTGAGCCGGTCGCGACAATCGCCCCCGGCGCAGCCTCGTACTGCGCGCCGTTCGTCGACTTCTCAATCGAGAGCGACGGCGCCTGCGCAGGCGTGATGCGGGCATCGTTCGACGCGAAGTTGCGCGTCGAGCCCTGGTAGAAACCGGTCGCCGTCACATCGTTGACCGCGTTCTGGTTCACTCGGGCCCCGGCAGCGATTGCGGTCGGCGCGATGAGCGTGAAGTTCTCTCCGTTCGCGAGCGCCGGGATGATGACCCGGAAGGCCGTCGCGCCCTCGAATTCACTGGTCCAGGTACCCGTGGTCGCCGAGGTCGCATCGTTCGAGTATTCGACGACTGCGCCCTCGGGCAGGCCGGTCACCTCGCCGCTCAGCGTCGCCGCGAACTCGCTGCCGCGAGCATCTCCGACGGCGGGCAGGAGGTCGAAGACCACGATGTCCGTCACGGTCTGCGGCAGCACGTTCGCGACGTAAATCTGCCAGTCCGCTTGTCCGGGACTCGTCACGATCGCGTCGGTCGACCAGGCTCCGTCGCCGACTCGAACCTGCTTGCCGAGGAGCAATCCGCCAGCGGTCGTCACGACCGGACGAGCCTGTGCCAGGGCGATGCTCGAGAGCGCCGGGTTGAAATCGAAGCGGTCCGGAGCGTAATACGGTCCGTACCAAGCCATCGGAATGCTCGAGAACTCCGCGTCATTCGTGTACGCCCACGACTCGATCAGCGTGCTCGTGTTCGAGGAATCGAACGCCTGCGGAAGCACGGTCGTTGGAATGTTGTACCGGAATCCACCGTTGTGGTCGATGGTCTTCGGCTGTCCGACCGTGCGAGTCGATGGCAGTTCGTCGAACGTGAAGACGACGACCTGGTGCTCCCCCGCCTCGTCGGTGATCGTTTCGGTCGTGACGGTGACCCCGTTGCCCTCGGTCGGGACCGGGATTCCGGTCACTGGGGTCGTTGCCCAGGTCGGCGACACGCCCGTTGAGGCATCGTAGGCGACACCAACCGGAAGCACGACCTTCATAACCGAGTTCTCGTAGCTGAGCCCCGATGGGTCGAGGTTCGTGATCGTCGCAACGAAGTTCGCGGAAGAGCCGACGCTCAAGGTCGACGGCGCGAACACTGACGTGATGATCGGCACACGGTCGACGATCGTGAAGAAGGCCTCGTCGTCGACGGTGAAGGTCTCGGCGGTCGGGGTAGCGCCCGAGGCGGTCGCAGTGTTCGTCAATTCACCCGACACATCGGATCCGCCGGCGAGCGATCGGAACGACGGGATGTGGCCGACGAGGACGCGAACTTCTGCGCCGGTTCCAACACTCGTTGCTGCATCTGGAGAGACAACGACTCGCCATCCGGTCAGTCGTTCGCCGACGGGAACGACGATGCCATCGATGTAGACGCCCTCTCCCATGCCGTTCGACCCGGCCGTGGCGGTCGTGATGTTGAGGGTGTCGGCGGTCGTCAACCCCGTGGTGTCGTAGCTCTGCCACGCGGTCGAGCCGCTCGTCGTGTACTCGATGTTGTATGGGAGCGCGGCATTCTGCAGGGTGGGATTGAACCGCACCGAGAGCCGGTAGATGTCGTTGTACTCGAAGAACGCTGCGTTCTCTGGCGATTGCGCGGCCGAGTCTTCGACCGTCAAGCTCTCGAGGTTCTCGGAGTCAACGGTGTTGAGGTACGAGGCCGCAATGAGATGTGTTGGGAACCACGCGCCGCTGCCGAGGGTCACGGAGTTCACTTCGTTCGTCGAAGCAAACTTCGAGATGCTGATTCCCTTGCCGGAGCCGTCCTGCAGTTCCGGGCCCTGCACGCTCGCAGACCATGGCCCGAAGGAGTTGCCCGCGTGATCGGTCGAGGTCAGTTCGACGACGTTCGCCGGTGGCCGCGTCCCCGTGGGGAACGACTCGACCGGGTACTCGACGGTGATCCAGATCCGCTGCGAACCGTCGAGTCCGCCACCCGAGGGGCCATACGAGCCATCGCGTTCCCAGACTGCAGTCGTTGTTCCGTCAGGGTTGCCCGTGAGTGCCCAACCGCCGCTCCAGGTCGAGGTACCCGTGACCACCGCACCAGCGGGCAAGGTGTCGACGAGTCGCTGCGACCAGGAAGTGAACGCCTCGGTGCCCGACGATGCATCGGTCGTGTTGACGTTGAAGTAGTAGGTGACCAGTCGATTCCCGGAACCCTGGACCGTCGTGAACGATTTCGAAGGGTTGTAGTCGTTGTTTCCTGTGACCTGCGTCAGTGCGGTGTCGGATGGCACGACACCAGAGGGAGTCGCGGTGCCCGTGAGCGAAGTGTTATAGACGGTGTCTTGGGTTTTCACCGTGTTGTCGACTTGACGAACCGCGAAGGTGAACGAGGAGAGCTGCTCGGTGAGCTCTTTCATGACGAAGGTCACGGTCCGAGTTGCGGCATCGTATGAGGCGGACGCCACTGGCGAGCCCCCGCCGGTCGGGACCGACTCGAACTGCACGCCCTCGGCGAGCACACTGGTCAGAACGATTCCGTTCGCCGGCTGGTCAGCGCTCGCCTCGACCGACACGGTCGCGGTGTACGTGAAGAGGTCGTAGATGGGGATCGAGTCAGGACCGACGATCTCGACGGTGTAATCGCCAGGGGCTGCTGAAGCCGGTGTGGTGGTGAGTGGTAACAGTGCCACGGCCATGAGCGTTGCGAGCACCAGGGCGAGCGCCCCGCGGAGTGTTCGCTGCCGACGGGCCGGCGTGGTGGATGCATCCATTGCGGAGCTCTTTCATCGAAAAGAAACGGGGAGCAAAACTGTTCAGTCGCAAGACGAGCGAGGACGCAAATCGTGACGCGTTCTGGCGATTCCTCTCTGTATAGAGCGTGAAATCGGTTCCCACATAGCCCCCATTCGGGCCGATTGGCGCAATTTTCGCCAGTACGCGAAGAAATCTTCTACAATTTTTTGCCATTTATTGGCAGTCTTCACCCTCAGGTTCACCCTCTGCAATCTCATCCGGGTCGGACTCCTCCCCTTCGTGCACAAGTGGCGCCGCTCCAAAATGCAGCGCGCAATACGGATTCGGCGCCAGCGGATGCCCAGTTTCGTCGAGCCCGAACTTGGACCATTCGTCCTCCTCCGCACGCGTGAAGCAGTCGCAGGACGCGAGCGGAGCAAACGCCGGGACCACCTGAATTCGAATCTCCATGCCCAGTACTCGAGCGACCCGTTGGAGTTCTGTGACTCGGGGGTCGAATGCCCCGCGCTCGAAATCTCGGAAATGCGCGAGCGACCAACCGAGCGTTTCCGCACTTCCTTGCGCACTCATCCGCAGCGCTTGACGTGTTCGTTGCAGTTCGAGGGGCGCATGGTCGATGGTCGGCGCTGCATCGCAGCCAGGATCATGGTCGGCGATCTTCACCCCCTGCTCTCCCCTTTTCTCCGGGTAGGTATGGAAAACGTGTGTGGTTTGTGACGACCGAACGCCCCGGCATGTTGCAACATGCCGGGGCGTTCAGCATCTTCGGGTTAGGCCCGACGGCGTCGGATCAGCAGGAGCACACCACCGGCTGCGAGCAGCAGGAGCGCACCGAACGCGATTCCGAGGTTCACCATGGCGCCCGTGACAGGGAGTCCCGCTGGCTTCTCCGGAGCGGGAGTCACGCCAGGCGTTCCACTCGGCTGCGGAGTCGTCGGCGGCGTCGTGACCGGGTCCGACGGAGTCGGAGGCGTCGGAACGACCACCGTCTCAGCGTTGTACCAGGACTCGTCCTCCGCGTTCACGGTCGCACCGCCCGGGGTCGTCGCGGTCACGACAGCCACGTTGTGGTATTGACCCGCGGTGGCGACGCCCTCGGCGCTGAACGTGATCGACTCGCCGGGGCTCAAGACTCCGTCGAAGCTGTCAGGAGCCGTGATCGTGCCCTCTTGATCGTCAACGAGGACGACGTCGCGCAGTGTCGTCGTACCCGTGTTGGTGATCTCGTAGGTCCACAACACTTCGTCGCCGACGGTGAGTGCTGCGCCGGGTGCGTCCTGGTATTCAACGCCGTTCGTCTTCTTGATCAAAGTGATCGACGATGCCGGGTCGAACTCGACAGTCGCCTCCGCCGGGTCGTCGACCGGTGTTTCGTTCGGGTCGAGCCCTGAAACGGTCGCCGTGTTCACGACGAATCCACGATCGATATCTTCCTGAACCAGCTGGGAGTGAGCGGTCGCGGTCGCGGTCGCGCCCGCAGCCAAGATCCCCGCCTCGCCCGGCCAGGTCACGGTCAGGTCGACGACTCCCTCGAGGTGGTCGACGAGTTCGACTGCGGTCAACGGGTTCTCGCCCGTGTTCGTGATCGTGAAGGTCCAGTCGACCCACTCGCCGACGCGCGCATCACCCGCGAGGGTTCCACTCTTCGTCAGGTCGATGTCGGACACGCGAGTCACGTACCCGAAGTCGACGCCGGTGCGGTCTTCAGCCTTCCCGAGCGTGATGACGCCCGAGTCACTGTCGAGGTTGCCATCGAGATCGTAGGTGTTCGTCACCACGAAGTTCTCCGGGAACCCGAGCGTCGAGGTGTCAACGATCGTGCGGTATTCACCGGCCGGCAGCTGGTCGAACAGGTAGCCGCCGTCGTCTCCCGTGATGGTGGTCGCGATCGTTTCACCCGCGGCGTTGACGAGCGTGACGGTTGCGCCTGCGATCAGCGGCTCGTCCGCGTCGCGGACACCGTCCTCGTTCAGGTCGTTCCACACCACACCAGCGATCGATGATGCGACGACCGTGACCTCAGCTGGGTTGCTGAGTCCGAGTTCGCCTGCTTCTCCGAGCCATCCGTTGATGTTGTTGACGTAGCGATCGCCGGCTTCCTGACCTTCGACGTCCATCGTGACGAGGAGTCCGCCGATCCCTGCCGATCCACTTGCGAAATCAGCCACGATCACTCGAAGCGCAGTGACACCGGTCAACGTCGAGAAGTCGACGCCGTCTGCATCGATCCACTCGATCGAATCATCGTTCGCGGCGGCCGCGTACACCTCGGCTGCAGGAGCCGTCGTGTACTGCAGGGTTCCGTAGCCCTCTGGCGCGGGCGTCCCTGAGCCGTTGGTTACGATTGCCGTTGCCAGCTTCGCGGTTCCCGCGAACTCGGTGCCGCGAGCGTCGCCGTTATATGGAAGGACATCAACGAAGTAGCTCTGACCCTGGCTGGTGGTCTGGAAGTTGAACCAGCGGCCCTCCCATGAAACCTGGGGGTCCTGCACCTGGATCTGCTCTTCGCCGAGCACGACCTTCTCTTCGGTGATCACTTCGGCCTGGAAGACCGAGGTTGTCGTGGTGTCGGTGCGTGCTTGCACCGTCTGCGTGCTTCCGAGCGCCGAGATCGTCGCGGTGTTCACGAGCACGCTGTCCACTGGAGCGAGAACCGATGTCGTCACGTCGTACGTGATCTCCGGCAGCGCTTCACCGGTCTTCACGATTCCTTCGTACGTGAAGGTCAGCACGAGGCCCGACTCGGCGGTGCCACTGCGAGTGACCTGCCACGGGGAAGCAACGTCATCGGTGTTCACCGCGACGAGTCCCTTCGGCAAGGTGTCGACGATCTGAATTTCACGAACGTCGATGTCTTCGGTTGCACCGATCGCACGGACGACGCCCGGAACCAGCGTGTACTCCAGGTTCGAGCCGCTCACGATCGAGCTGCGATTCACCTGCTTGTCGAGTTGCAACTGGAAGTTGCCGACGTTTACAAACTGCGTCATTGCCGCAGTGCGAGGTTCGCCCTGGAAATCGGTGAACGACCAACGACCGTGATCCTGCGCGCTCGTTCCCGCCGGAGCGACGATCGTGAATGGTGCAGCAACGACGAATGCGGAGGTCGCGGGGTTTCCGCCGTCAGCCCAAACGCCAGCGGTGTATGCGATTCGGATTCCGCGGACGCTCGCGGCTCCACCGGCTGCTGCGATCGAGTTCACCCAGGTGTTCGCCTGGGGGTTGTCCGCATCCGAGCCAGTCGTGTACTGGATCGTGTACATCGAAGGGTCGAGTGGGGTCGTTGCACTGTTCTGACCGACGTAGATGTCAGCACCATCGACAATGGTCTGCTCTGCGTTGTTCCAGAAGTCGTATGCGACGAGGTTCGTTGCACCGGTCGTCGTGTTCGTCTCGTTATCGACTGCTGCACGCACCATCAGTCGCGATGCGATCGTGCTGCCGATCGAGATCTCGCGACCGCTGACGTTCGTGAACGGCTGGCCGCCCGTTGCCGGGTCAGCGGTGACATCGAAGGAACCAGCCTGGTCGTTGAACAGGAAGATGCTCTTGTCGCGCGCGAACGGTCCGAATGAGGGGGCCTTCGAGACTGTGCCCTCTGCGACGTTGCCGTTCGGGCTCTCGATGACGGGCTCTCCCGTGGTGTCAACCCAGTTGTTCTGCGAGACCGTGTTGACGATCTTCACGACGCCAATCGAATCGGACGGCACCTCGTTGTTCGGAATCCAGAATCGGATCACCGCGGATGCGTCAGGGATCGAGGCGAACCCGTCGAAGGTCAGCGTGAGATCGGCACCCGATTGTGCAACCTGAACCTGCGCGCCGGCTTCCGAGGTCGAGATGAGCTGCGCAACGAACTGCGCGTCCTCAAAGCCCTCCGGCGCCTGGATTGTGTACGAGTCGTTGACGACGAGCGGCTGCTGCAGTTCGATGTTCCGAGCACCGACGGTGCCGTGCGCGTCACGAATCGCGACCGTGAAGTCAACGAAGCGGCCCTGTTCGGGACCGTTGCCGAAGTCGAACTGACCAAGCCCGTTGTTCGCACCGCGAACCTTTGTCATTTCCGCCATCGCGACGTTGCGAACCTCGATGGGTCCTGTCGTCACGCTCTGCGCTGATTCACCGACGGTGACGTTCAGCTCCGGGTTGTAGACACTGCCGTTTGCAACATCCCCCGAGGGAATCGCTTTCAGCGTGCCGAATCCAACCACGCTCGGGTTGCCCGAGCCATTGCCGACGCTGACGGTTGCCGTCAGGGTGCGACCGTCATCACTGATGACGTAGCTCGACTGGTAGGCGCTGCTGGAGCTGTTGAGAGACGCGAGCGAGCTTTCATCCCATTTCCAACCCTCTGGAAGCGTTTGCGTGAACACGCCATCGACCAGGTCGGTCGCGTTGAGATCCCAGCGGAACCCGACGACGTCGTTGCTTGCAACGACACCGTTGTTCGCGCCATCGTCGAGATCGTTCGGAACGACCGCTCCGTCATAGACCGTGGTGAGTTCGATGCTGTTGATCGTGCCCGAGGCGGCGTTCGCCGCTGCGGCAAATCCGAGTGACCCGGTGAGGACAAGCCCGAGTGCGACCACAGCCGCAATCGCCCTGCCGAAGAGCGAGGGCTTTTGCCGCGCATCTTCTCTCTGCAAATGCAGTTCCAAAGTTGTCTCCTGTACGTGTATCTACCGATGAAAATCAACGGAACGATCACTGCAGGCAGCAACAATTGGTGCCGCAGTGATTGAACCTCACATCGCTAGACGGACGTCTGCAGAAAACGTGACGCGGGGCGTTGATCCTGTCGCTCGCGGCGCTCAGGAATACGGAGGGGCTCGGCTACGGGCGGTGGCGACTGGATCGACGAGCGTTCGCGTACAGGCCGAGTCCGATGAGTAATGCAGGGAGCGCAACGGAGAGATAGGCGATGCCCGGGGCTTGCAGGGCAAACAGAATGATCGCGAGCAACAGACCTGCACCGACCATGACCGAGAGCCATGATCGTGAGATGAGTCGTTTCGATTGGTGTGACATAGGCTTCTTCCTCTTTCCGGTGAGGCATGATCACGAGTGGTAAAACCATGGTCTCGCATCGCACGCTCCGGGGTACAAACCGAGGTCGCTTATGGTCCAGAAGATCTCAGCGCTCGCACGGGCCCGGCTGCACGTCGCAGAGCAAAATCACCCCCGCGCACGGCATATATTCATTGCGACCGAGCGGGGCTTATTTCCCGAAGAATGCGTAATTCGGAATTAATGATCAGTAATTTTGCGAATAGTGGGTATAATTATAATTCTTCACATCGTGTGGATCACGCCTCGACGCTTCGAGGATTTTGGAGGGCTTCATGCGAAGCCTCAATTCAACAATTCAACCTCCCGTTTCGTCGCGTTTTCCTCATCGTCGAAGCCAATTACTCGGCGGAATTCTCGTCCTCTGCACCGGCGCGGTCATCGCCCTGAGCATCCAACCCGCGCAAGCCATTGCGAGCACGATCGATCTCGGCGTCGCCGATTCGTTCTCCGTGCTTGCAAGCGCTTCGATCACGAATACCGGTCCGAGCGTGCTCGACCAGGACATCGGCCTCTTCCCCGGCACGGAGGTCACCGGATTCCCGCCTGGAAATGTTGAGGGCGAAGAACACATCACCGACGAGGTAGCCCAGCAGGCTCAGGCAGATCTGCTCGTGGCGTTCAATAACGCCGCCGGACAGGACTCGGACGCCGCGCTCAGCGGAGGCATCGGCGGCGAAACCCTCACACCCGGGGTATACACCGCGTCAAGCAGCCTGCTCCTCACCGGCAACATCACTCTCGACGCTCAAGGCGACGAGGACGCGATCTTCCTCTTTCAGGTCGGCTCGGCACTGACGACCGCAACCAGCAGCAGCATCACCATGACGAATGGCGGAAACGGCTGCAACGTGTTCTGGCAGGTTGGGAGCTCCGCAACGCTTGGCACGACAACGGCATTTCAAGGGACGATCCTTGCGGGGGCCTCGATCTCAACGGGTTCTGGCACGACGATCAACGGTCGAGCGCTCGCCTTGGGCGGCTCGGTCACGCTGATCAATACGAACTTCACCACCGGAAACTGCGTCACCGAAGTGGGCGGGCCGAGCGAGACCACACCGGGCGAGACGACACCAGGCGAAACCTCACCAGGCGAAACGACACCAGGTGAGACCACCCCAGGTGAGACCACACCAGCTGAAACGACACCGGGCGAAACGTCGCCAGGCGAGACGACACCTGCTGAGACCACACCAGGCGAAACCACACCTGCTGAGACGACACCTGCTGAGACGACACCGGGTGAAGGCGTTCCGGAAGAGTCTGCCCCTGGAGCAACACCAGAGGAAAGCGCAACAACGCCAACGATTTCGACCCCCGGGGTCACCGCGCCGGCGCCCAATAATCCTGGTGCCGAGAATTCAGGGAATTCGAATTCTTCTCTCCCGGCTACTGGAGCACCCGGGATAATCGGGAGCATTATTGGTATCGCAGTGCTGCTCGTCTGCCTTGGACTCGTGTTGTCAATTGCTCGAAAGCGAAAAATCTGAATCCGTGAGTCGCGCTCGCAAATCCCCTACTCCGACAAAAAGCAAATTTTTCACGATGCCCCTCAGACCGTGCATCTCGAATTCGAGAGCAAGCGCTGAGCGGGTAGGGCGAGTTGCTCGGGTGCTTCCTTGCTCGATCAGAACGAGTTGATCCTGATCATCACGCGCTCGGCAACCGGAAGGTTTCCGTCCCCGTCTGGTCGCTTTCCGTCGCGCGGATGAAGATTTCGCCAAATGGCAATGGAAGACTGAGCATCATGACGGAGACAACCGAGCCAACCACGCCTGCCAAAAAGCGAAACCCCCGCAAGCGCCAGGCCATCGCCTGGGTCACGATGGGAATCGTTGCGGCACTGATCCTGACGGTTGGCTTCGTCGTGGTTCGAATGTTGAATGCGTCGGACGACATCGAAACCGTCGAGGACGCGTTCCCAGAAGAGTCACTCCGTCCAGAAAAGTATGAAGGCCCCGGCAACGGCCCCCTCAACTACCTGCTGCTCGGGAGCGACACCCGAGGCTCCGGCGACGAACTCCTCACCGGACTCGGCGACCGCGCCGACACGATCCTGGTGGTGCACATCCCCTCAGACCGTCAGTCCGTGCAGGTGATGTCGATCATGCGCGACTCCTGGGTCGACATTCCCGGTCACGGCGAAGCGAAGATCAACGCCGCGCTCTCGTATGGTGCAGTCCCCCTGATGGTGCAGGTCGTCGAAGGACTCATTGGTCAACGAATCGACGACGTCGCGGTGATCGACTTCGAGGGCTTCAATGAGCTCACCGACGTGCTCGGTGGTGTCACGGTTTTCAATGAGGTCCCCTTCTCGGCCACCGGCATTCAAGGCCACTACACCTACGACCAGGGCGAGATCACGATCCGTGGCGATGAGGCGCTCGCCTTTGTTCGCGAACGCTACGCCTTCAGTGACGGTGACTATCAGCGGGTTCGCAACCAGCAGGCGTTCATGCGCGGCCTCCTCGACTCGATGCTCGAACCATCCGTGCTCCTGAACCCCCTGAAGATGACCGACATCATCGAGGAGATGGCGCCCTACCTCGCAGCGACCGACGGTATCTCGACCGGGAACCTGATCGGGCTTGCCGGACAGTTCGCAGGCTCGGGAATGCCGAACGTGCAGACGTTCACCTTGCCGACGACCGGAACCGGCCGAATGGGAAGCCAATCGGTCGTCCTCGTGGATTGGGACCAGCTCGCACTTGTGCAGGAGGCGTTCCAGCAGGAGTCGATGAACGACTTCACACCGCCAGAGCCTCGCTGACGCTGACCCGTGCAGTCTGCTCGTCACGGCCGCGGCGCTCGTGACGACGAGGCTCGAACGGTCTACTGCGGCCTGCAACGCTCCTTCGAAAGCGCCTGAATCCACTGCGCTTGAGCATTGCGTACGAATGCAGCGGCGGATCGCCAGTGCGCTCCGTGGCCACGAGTGAACATGGTTCCCCAGGGTTCACGGCCGACCTCGTGCGAGTGTTCGAGCAGCTCGAACATCGCGCGGGCTCGTTCGTACATCGCCTGTGGCAGCGCGTCTCGAAGCGATGAATCCGCGTTGTACCCGTCCACGAAAGCGGCAAGATCGAGCGCGGCCTCACTCGGGCTTCTCGAAGTGTCGTTCAGTGTGAACGATTGTGCAGCGTAGGCGAGATCCCAGAGCCGCGTGCTCGGTGCTGCGGCATCCCAATCGATGAACACCAAGCGATCGCCGATGATGAGGTTCCAGGGCGCCAGATCGTTGTGACAGACCAGCTCGTGCGCGGGAGGCTCGATCGGCGAGTCCCAAACTGCGCCAGGTTTCGCAAGAAACCCGGCGCTTGCATCATGAATTCTTCGAACGAGCCCGCCGATGCGATGCAGCTGCTCGCGATCCAGCGGCGGCATGTCGATCGCGAGCGTGCCGGGCACGAACTCGATGACCTGTCGACCGTTGCGATCACGGCCGAGCGATCGCGGGAGATCAATACCGGCTGTTCCGAGTGCCTCCAGGTAATGGAGCACGCTCGGTGTTGAAGGAGCCCAGGGTTTCCGAACGGTGTCTCCGACCCGCACGACCGCACCGCTCGCATTCCCGCCAGAAAGCGGGTGTTCCACGCCCTGCGCGCTCTCGTCGAACATCACGATGGTTCCTCGTTCGGTGTGCGAGCCGTTGGTGGTGGAGACGGATCGAGCTCGTGCAGCGGAACGTTTGGGAGCGCGATCCACCCTTCTCGTTGCGCCTGATCGAGCAGTTCTGGTTCAGGGTGCACATACATTCCGAGCGCCGCCGCTCGTGCCGCAATCGCGGAGATCACCGCGTCGAAGGCATCAGCGGAGTGCACCATCGTTCTCTCGAAGACGCCGAGGTGCAGCCATGGCGCAGACTCCTGCACGATTCGCAGCAGCGTCGCTCGAGGTGCCGCCTCGGTCTTGTACCCACGGGTATCGATTCCCCAGCCCCGCAAGGTCGCGCCCGGGTACACCTCGACCACTGCTCCACTGCCGGCGCGATCAACCGCGAACCCACCTCGCTGCAGCCGATCCAGCAGCCCTGCACACCGCAGAGCGGTCAGGCCGAGACGATCCGTTGCGACGCTGAGCGGCCAACGTCCGGTTGCTTCGCGAACGCGGCGGTCGGTTTCGCGATATGCGAGACGGCGTCGCCACTCCATACCACCATCGACAGGTTCGAAGTCTACGTCGCCGCTCCTGTTCGCGTGTGTGCTCAGAAATTTGACGAACTCGTCGGGCCAGCCGAACGCGCAATCGATTCCGATTTTCTCTGCTGCTGACGACGCCGCCACGATCGTCTGATCAGTGACGTCGAGTTCGAGTCGCTCGAGCCGAGCCTCTGCGCTGCCCCAATTGATCATTGCGAACGCAGTACCCTTTGGCTCCGCGGCGAGATCCACGCCAACAGTCAACATGTGGAAATTCTACGAGCGCAGAACGGCTGGTCCCACGACGCATGATTGCGCTTCAGTCGCGCGACCGTGAACGCTCCGTGGATGTTGCTGCACGAGGAGATGAGACCGACTCAGCGTCGTCGACCCCGGTCCAACTGTTCAGCAGTGTCAGCGCCTCACTCGATGCGCTCCCGGGTTCCGCGGTGTACGCGATGAAGGAGAGCTCGCGGTCGTTCGTGAGATTCATCGCTTCAAAGTGCAGTTCGAGCGCACCGACGACCGGGTGATTGAGCCGCTTGATGCCAGTGCGATGCTCACGAACATCGTGCGACGCCCAGAGCGTGCGGAACGCTGCACTTCTGGTCGAGAGTTCCCCGACAAGGTCGCTGAGCGCCCGGTCGAATGGATTTCGCCCCGCATCCGCGCGAAGAAGCGCAACAGTTTGCTGCGCCGCGTCTTCCCAGGCCGCGTAGTACTCGAGTGCTCGCGAGTCGAGGAAGAGGAACCGTCCAAAATTCGCGTTCGAGTCCCCGTCGAACAGTGGCGAGAACACCGCTTTCCCGAGTCGATTGGCAGCAACGATGTCGAGGCGCCCGTTCTGCACGAAGGCGGGTACAGAGTCCATTGCGTCGAGGAGCTGCTGCACCCCCCGTCGCACGCGCCCAGCTTTCGAGCGCCCAGAGGGACGCGGTGTCCGCAAGCCCTGATTCGCCGCACGAACGAGATCAAAGAGATGGTCACGTTCCGCATCATCGAGTTGCAAGGCTCGGGTGATGCCGTTGAGCACTGCGTCGGAAACTCCCTTTGCGTTGCCACGCTCAAGACGGACGTAGTACTCGACGCTCATTCCCGCCATCAACGCAACTTCTTCGCGGCGCAACCCTGCGACCCGACGCCGCCCACCGAAGTCGGGCAATCCCGCTTGCTCAGGGGTGATTCTCGCGCGACGAGTCGTTAAGAACTCGCGAATGTCGTTGCGATTGTCCATGCTTCGACGCTACGCCACGACGAGCCCGATGACAGAGGTACCGCCAATACCCCTATAGATCGGGACTCCCAGCAGATCGGGCCGAGGACGTGAGATTGATCTCAGACCGAGCGGATCGCACGCAGCAATTCGCCAATGGAATCTACTCTCGAAGGAGTTCGCATGACGAATGCAAATGTTTGGTTCATCACCGGTGCAGGCCGAGGGCTCGGCGTCGATCTCGCGCGAGCGGCCTTGAGCGCTGGCCACTCGGTTGTTGCGACCGGTCGTGACGCGGCGAAGGTGCTTGCCGCAGTTGGCGCACACGACAACCTCTTGACCGTCGCTCTCGACATCACCGAGCCCTCTGCGGCAGAGCGGGCGGTCGAGACCGCAATCGAGCGATTCGGGCGAATCGACGTGCTCGTCAACAACGCAGGAAACTTCTACGCCGGGTACTTCGAGAACATCAGCCCCGAGCAGTTCAGGGCCCAGATGGAGACGAACTTCTTCGGACCGCTCAACATCACTCGCGCGGTGCTCCCTCAGATGCGTCGCCAACGTTCAGGACAAGTGATCACGATCTCCTCGACCTCAGGACTGGTCGGTCAAGAATTCTGCGCTGCCTATGCCGCCTCGAAGTTCGCGCTCGAGGGCTGGATGGAATCGCTCAGCTTCGACCTCGAACCGTTCGGTATCGACACGATGCTGGTTGAACCGGGGTTCTTCCGAACCGAGCTGCTCGTCGAAGGCTCCTCCACGATCTGGCCAGCACTCAAAATCGACGACTACGAACAACGCACTCAAGACACCGTCGTTACCTGGAAGGCCATGAACGGCCAGCAGGGCGGCGACCCGCGGAAGCTCGCTCAGGCACTCGTCACGCTCTCTGACGCCTCCGAGCTCCCTCGGCGTTTTGTCGCGGGAGCCGACGCAGTTGCCCGAGCAGAAACCAAGCTTCGCGTTGTGAACGAGCAGATCTCCAAGCACCGTTCGCTCTCGGAATCGCTCTCCTACGAGGTATAGCCGCGTTCTTTCCTCCTCACGCTCGCACAGAGAAAGAAGCAACCATGCAAGAACATCACCGTCCCTTGACCAACACCGTCGCCATCGTGACCGGTGCGAGCAGCGGTATCGGAGCGGCAACCGCTCGGCAGCTCGCTGCACTCGGCGCGACGGTCGCACTCGTCGCCCGTCGAGAAGATCGCCTGCAGGAGAACGCGGCGGCAATTGCCAACGCTGGTGGCAGCAGCCTTGTTGTTCCCGCCGACATCACCGTGCAATCGGAGGCCGAGCGCGCTGTTGCGCGAGTCGTCGAAGCATTCGGCCGGATCGACGTGCTCATCAATAACGCGGGGCTCATGATTCTCGGCCCCGTGAGCGATGGTGACGTTGCGCAGTGGGAACGCATGATCGACATCAACCAGAAGGGTCTGCTGTTCATGACGAATGCGGCGCTCCCCCATCTGCTCGATGCGGCCGAGCACAGCGAACGACGGGTCGCGGATATCGTCAACATCTCATCGATCGCCGGTCGCGTTGCGTGGGCAAACTACGGCGTGTACAACATGACGAAGTTCGGAGTGAACGGCTTCACGGAGGCGTTGCGCCAGGAGGTCACGAAGCGGCACGTCCGTGTCGGCGTGCTCGAACCCGGTGGCGTCTCGACAGAACTCGGTTCACACAACTCTGGCGCAATGCGAGCCGACATCGACTCGTTCTACGACACCACCGAAACGCTCCTCCCCGAGGACGTCGCAGAAGGCGTCGCCTTCATGGTCACTCGACCGCGTCGAGCATCGATCGGGGAACTCTGGGTGATGCCCAGCGATCAAGCGTAAATCTGGAGCGCCCCGGACGACGAGGGATCCAGCACGTCGGCTGCCAGTTCGAGCAACTGCGGGCGGAGCAGTGCAAAGGAGTCCAGAGCGTCTCGACACGCTCTGCACTCGTCTCTGTGCAGTTCGGCATCGATCGTTCGGAGCCTCGATCGCCTTGCGAGTTCGTCGAGAGTCGGCTGGCAGGCGGGTCGCGCATTGCGCATCAAGAGCTGCAGGCACACGGTGTGTTCGAGCGCTCGTGTCGCCCGGCGAGCGCGGATCGATCGGAAGGCCCAGAACGAAACGAGCGCACGAACCTTCGAGGCCGAGCGGCGTTCAACGATCAGAGCCCGCGAGAGCACCGACCGTGATGCTGCCGAAAGCGAACGGATCGCCCTGCGTAACACTTCGCGACTCTCGTCGACCGCATTTGCTGTCACTGTGACCAGCCTTCCGAACCTCAACGGAGCAATGAGGCGATTCGGCCAGCGAAGCGGTGCTTCTCTGATCGGGCCTCACTCAGTACGACGAGGTGAGGCTCGATTTCTTCCAGGCGTTTGCGTGATCCGGATCGTGAGCAAACGTTGCAAGACGTTTCGGACGTCTTGCCGCACGAACACCGTTCAAGATCACGATGACTTCAGCGATCTCGTGGATCAGCACCACTCCTGCGAGCCCGACGACGCCGAAGAGGGCGAGCGGGAACAGCGCGACGATGATCAAGAGCGCGAGCACGATGTTCGCGATCATGATTCGCCGCCCCCGGCGCGCGTGCTGGAGCGCGATCGGGATGAGACGAAGGTCGTGGCCCGTGAACGCGACGTCGGCTGATTCGATCGCTGCGGCCGAACCTCGCGCACCCATGGCAATGCCGACGGTCGCGGAGGCGAGCGCGGGCGCATCATTGATGCCATCCCCCACCATGACCGTTGCGCGACGCGAACTCGACAACGCAACGAACCGCGCCTTGTCGGCGGGGAGCTGTTGCGCGTGCACTGCAGTGATTCCGGCCTGACGAGCCAGGGCTTCTGCGGTTCGCGGATCATCGCCGGTGAGCATGGCGACGTCGAGGCCGTGCTGCTGCAGCATGCGCACTGCTGCTGTGGCCTCCGGGCGCAATTCATCTCGAATGCCGATCACGCCGGCCGGTGCTCCGTCAACAGCAACGACCACGACCGTCATGCCCTCGCTCGCGAAGACATCCGCGTCGTGTGCAAGTGGGCCCGGTTCGATCCATCGCACGTTGCCGACGCGCACACGCGACGCACCGACCATGCCGGTGATTCCCCTGCCCGGCGTCTCCGTGACGTCAACTGCGTTCGGTGCCTCGCCTGCCGCAGCGACAATCGCGCTCGCGAGCGGATGCGTGCTCGAATGTTCGAGCGCGGCAGCAAAGGAGAGCACAGTGGCAGGGGTCACATCTGCGGCGGTGGCAACGGAGACCACCCGCGGTGCGTTCTCGGTGAGAGTTCCGGTCTTATCGAGCGCTACTGCCCGGACCGCGCCCATCTGTTCAAACGCCGCGCCTGATTTGATGACGACTCCGAATTTCGAGGCAGCGCCAATCGAACTGATGACGGTGACTGGCACCGCAATCGCGAGCGCGCAGGGCGATGCGGCCACGAGAACGACGAGTGCTCGCTCGATCCAGAGTTCGGGTTCTCCAGTGAGGAGCCCGAAGAGTGCGATGAGCGTCGAGACGACGAGCACCGCCGGGACCAGCGGGCGCGCGATGCGGTCGGCGAGCCGTGCGTGATCACCTTTTTTCGCGTGCGCCTGCGCAACGAGTTCAACGATCCGGGTCAGGGAGTTATCCCGCCCGTGGGCGCTCGCTCGTACCCGCAGCGCACCGCGCCCGTTCATTGATCCAGCCGCGACGTCGTCGCCCGGTGCAACCGACACGGGAATCGATTCACCGGTGACCGCGGAAGCGTCAAGGCTCGAGGTCCCCGCGATGACCGTGCCATCGGTTGCGATCCGTTCGCCCGCTGCGACGACCAGGACATCACCGATCTGCAGTGACGACACGGGGACTTCGACGGTGCGATCACGGTGCTCGATCTTCGCGAGGTCGGGAATCAACTGCAGGAGCGAGCGCAGGCTCCGCTTTGCTCGTCGCATCGCACGAACCTCGAGGGCTTCGGCCAGCGAGAAGAGAAACGCAAGGGCTGCCGCTTCGTTGAGGTGCCCGAGGAGTACGGCACCGACCGCAGCGATGGTCATGAGCAGAGCGACACCGAGTCTGCTTCGCGCGAGCCCCAACAGTGCGCCGGGTACGAAGGTGCCCGCGCCGAGGAGCAAGCCCACTGCGGCCGCGAAGCGCTGCGGAATCTCGAGACCAAGCTGCTCGAGCAGTAGCGCGAGGAGCAGGAACACACCAGACCCGAGAGCGACCACGAGAGTGCGATCATGCCACCACGAGTGCCCTGAGGGCGGCTCATCCTGCTGCACGGCGCGCTCCGGCGTTGCCTCGCTGCGCACCGTTGCCTCGCTGCGCACCGTCGGAAGTTCAGGTCCGCAGCATTCGGCACTCACCGTCGGCCGTCACTGACCGCCGGTACCGCGCAGCATCCGAGCTCACAGCCGTCAGAATCGCATTGATTTCCCGCGTCCACCGTGATGACGGCGTTGAGAAGCAGGGTGATCGCGGTAGCCAGATGCGGGTCTGCAATGTCGTACCGTGTGCGACGGCCTTCGATCGTGGCGGTGACGAGGCCGCAACCACGGAGGCAGGCGAGGTGGTTCGAAACGTTGGTGCGGGTGAGGTCGAGATCCCGGGCGAGCTCAGCGGGATACCCGGGCCCCACGATCAGCTGCAGGAGGATTCTGCTGCGCGCTCCGTCCGCCATTGCTCGTCCGAGCCGCTGCATCACGTCGAGCGCATCCACCGTCATCGTCATACTTGCGACTATACAGCGACCACTGACCAATCGTTGCTGTGCTCGCTCCGTCCGACCGGGTTCACACACGCGATACAAAGGCTGTCTACGATGCAATGGTGGCTGCACTCGACAACTCGATCACCCTCGACGACACGATGCTTCGATACCGCGACCTCCCCGGCAACGAACCCGCCGTCGTTTTTCTCCACGGCGCTGGCGCAGATCACGTCATGTTCGATCATCAGATCAGCGCCATTGCGGCAACCGGCCGTCGCGTGATCGCACTGGATCTCCGAGGCCACGGTCGATCACGACCTTCGGGGAGCACACTCAACGCCGCACTGCTCTGCGCTGACGTCCTGGCCCTCACCGCCAACCTCACACTCGACAAGCCGGTGCTCGCGGGGCACTCGCTCGGAGGCAACCTCGGGCAAGCGCTCGTCCGCCAGCATCCGGAACGATTCTCAGGACTCGTCGTCATGGGATCAACCTGGAACACCGGCCCTTTAACGGCGATTGAACGGCTGCTCCTGCGGCTCGCCGGCCCGAGCCTCGCGCTCATTCCCGCACGACGACTCCCCCGGATAATGGCCCGTGCCTCCGCGACCACCGAGTTCGCGAAAATCGACGCGGAGCGCGCCTTTGGTCAGTTGACGAAAGCGGAATTCCTCGCTGCGTGGCGTGCAACCGTCGAGTTCGTTGCGCCGAATCCTTCGTACCGCACACCGGTGCCGCTCCTGCTGATTCGCGGTGAACTCGATCGCACGGGCAACATCGCGGCCGCAATGCCGCAGTGGGCCGCCGCCGAGGGTGTCGCGGAGCACGTGGTTCCTGGTGCTGGGCATCTCGTGACGCAGGATTCGCCCGAGGTAGTCACCGAAACGCTGCTCGACTACCTCGAAAAGCACTGGCCCCTGCCTTCGACCTGAGTCTTGCCGTATGGTGTCGCGTCATCCCGTTCCCAGCAATGCCGCTGCGCGGTTACGCTAAACCCGATGAATCCTGAATCAACCGCATCGTTGCAGCGCTCGCGCACGAGCGGGGTCTTGGGCCTTGCACTCTGCGTGGTCGGGGGTCTGGCACTGATCTGCATCGGGCTTTTTCTTCTCTCCCGGCCTCTGACGACATTGCTCGTCCTTGCCGGGGCATTCGTAGTGTTCCTCGCCGTCGGAGCGATCGTGATCGTCTCGCGTCGTCCACGCTCTCTCTGGCGCTGGACGCTCGCACTTCTCGGTGCTGCACTCGGGCTGCTCATTGCGCTCCTGACGCCGAGCGCGATCCAGGTGCTCCCATTTCTTGTCGCAGCGGCACTCGCAGCAAACGCGGGTCGGCTGGGAGCGCGAGCGTTCGCTCGCGATGCACAGACCCGCCAACCACTCGCCCACCGGATCCTCCGAATCATGTTCGCCGTTTCGAACCTGATCTTTGCGATCCTCGCTTGGCTCTGGCCCGACGTCGCGAGCATTGTGATCGCGGCACTGAGCGCCCTCGCCATCACGGCCAGCGGCGCGATCCTCGGTGTCCGAGGAATCAGCCGGGCGCGCCACGCCGCACGAAATACCGACGCTCCCCCTGCGCCCGATCGCATGCGAGCCCGCCCGCGACTCCTCCTGAGCGGTGTCGCTGCGGCGCTCTCGCTCCTGATCGCGGCATCCGGACTGTACGGATCCCTGCAACTGCGCAGTGGTATCGCGAAGGTCGATGACTTCTACGCATGGTCCGAAGCGATCCCCGAAACTCCGGGTCAAGTGCTCCGGGTTGGCGAATATGAGGGTGAACTCCCAGCCGGTGCGGACGCGGTCCGCGTGCTCTACAGCACGAGCTATTCAGACGGATCACCCGCGCTCGCGAGCGCCGTTGTCGCGTATCCCACTGTTGCCTCCGCAGCACCTCGAATCGTTCTGGCCTGGCAGCACGGCACCACGGGCGTTGCGCCCTGGTGCGGGCCGAGCGTTGGTCCGGAAGCGCTTACCGAGTACGCGATTCCCGGCATCGGGCGTGCGATTGCGAACGACTGGGCCGTTGTCGCGACCGATTACCCCGGCCAAGGAACCTCCGGCCCCTACCCGTACCTGATCGGTGAGGGCGAGGGCCGCGCGACGATCGACGGGATCCGTGCCGCGCAGCAGGTCGAGGCCGCGAACGCCTCGGCCTCAGCCTGGATCTGGGGACACTCGCAAGGAGGTCACGCCACGCTCTGGGCGGGTGAGATCGCATCCGAGTACGCCCCCGAGCTCGAGATCCTCGGTGTCGCTGCGCTCTCGGCCGCCTCCGATCCGCTCGCACTCGCTGAGGGCATCACGACAGGTACTTCGAGTGCGCTCGACTCGGTCGTCACCTCGCTCGTCCTTGTTCCATACTCGGAGGAGTACGACGACGTCTCCCTCGCTGACTCCGTGCATCCTGCCGGGCACGGCCTCGTGCAGACCTTCGCAAGTCGGTGCGTTGCTGAGGCGCTCACCCTGATTTCGGTGCTCGTCGGCCTTGCGATCTCATTCGATGCTCCGCTGTACTCGATCGACGTCACAAGCGGCCCGACGCACGACCGCCTCGCGCAGAACATTGCTGACGGACTCGTGCCGGTTCCGCTCTTCCTCGGTCAAGGTATCGATGACGAGGTCATCCCGATCCAGATGCAACGCGATCTGACCTCGCAGTTGTGCGGCGCATCGCGCACTGTCGAAGCCCACGAGTACCCGGGCCGGACCCACATGGGCGTTATCGCTGAGGGTGCACCACTCATCGACGATCTCTACGACTGGGCGGACGCAGTGCTGCAGGGAGCTTCGCCGAACAACTGCGGCACTTCGGAGTGAGGCGAGCGCGCTGAGTTCGCGCATTCGTGCGCTACCTCCCACCTCGTGCTCGCTCGTGCACGTCGTATACTGGAAGGCTGCCCACTGGCAGTTTCCCTCCTGTTGAAAGCACCATCATGAGCACTCCAACCTCTTCTGCATCGTCGATCACGATCGAGCAGGTTCTCGTTCCCGAAACCGTTGACGCTGACGATGCGCGCTCGTTTCTCGACATGGTCGAGCTCCGCAATACGGTCGTCACGCATCTGTATGGGCGCGACGAATTCGAACTCGATGCCGCCACCCTGCTTCCCGGCTACCAGCATTCCGAATACGACCGTCGGCTCGCATTCCTCGTTCGCCAGGGTGGAGTTGCCGTCGCTCGCTTCGTGCTCGATCTCCCGCTGACAGAAGACACGCACGTCGCCATGGTGCAGCTCGAGGTGCACCCGGAGTTCCGAAGCAGAGGCTTCGGCGCGATTGCCTCCGCCGCCGCAGAACACGCTGCTCGAGTTGCCGGGCGCACCGAAATGCGCACCTGGGTCGTCCACCACGATGTCGAGGGCCCGAGGATCGATTCACCAACGGGAGCGGGCAGTGTCGCCGCGAACGATGTGGCTGCCCGCATGCTGGTTTCGCGTGGATACGAGCTCGGCCAGGCGGTGCGCTTCAATGTGCTCGAACTCGACGCGAGGAACGACCCCACCCTGCTCGAGATTCGCGAGCGTGCACGTGCCGCCGCCGGGAACGACTACGCCTATGTCTCCTGGAACTTCCCAACGCCCGATGAGTTCGTCGACAAGTACGCGGCGATCAAGGCGCGCATGAGCACGGATGCTCCGCAGGGCGAACTCGAAGAAGCGCCGCAGGAGTGGGATGCCGCTCGGATCAGAGACGTGGTCGAGGCGCCCGCGCTGGAGGCGGAACGTCGTGTGCTCGTCGGGGCGATCCAACATGTTCCAAGCGGCGAGCTCGTCGCGTACAACGAACTCTTCTGCAATCGCGAAGGCACCGGACCGACCGACCAGGAGGACACGCTCGTCCTCCGAGAGCACCGGGGGCACAAACTCGGGCTTCTCGTCAAGGCCGAGAACCTCGTCCAGTGGCGGCACATTGCACCGGAATCACCACGCGCGTACACCTACAACGCTGAAGAGAACGCTGCGATGATTCATGTGAACGAGCAGCTCGGCTATCGAGTCTTTCTTCGCGAAGGCGCCTGGAAGAAGTCGCTCGAACGACGGTAGCGGCGAGGCTGGTGCCGCCTGCACCAGCCTCTTCACGAGATGCACACACTCAAACCCGTCACCCAGAGATCAAATGATCACAGTCTCGCGCTGTATGGTCGCAAGCAACGGTCGCTGAGCGGTGACGCTTAGGAGTGATTGCGTAAACGGTCGATCAGCGCAGCCTTGCGAAGCTTCGAATACCCACTCAGGCCGAGTTCTTTCGCACGCGCCTTCAGTTCGGCGACCGTGCGATCTTCGTAGTCGTCGGCGTTTCCGCCCCGCTTCCCCACCGCTGAACGACCGTCGCGAGCAGCCGCATTCGAGATACGCGCGGCTTTCTCTTTCGAGTTTCCCTCGCTGAGGAGTCGTTCGTACAGTTCTGGATCTTTGATCGATGAATCTGGCATGGTCGGCCTCCGTCACGTCGTCGCTCTGCGGTACAGCAACGCTATTCGCTGGTTCCCTCGCGTTCAAGCGCGCGGGCAGGCGAACTCACGAGGCCGGATCGTATTGAAACTCGCGGAGTTCTTGGGCGCAGCGACATGCGACCGCGATCTTCCGAGCCCATTCGAGTGCTTCCGCACGTGTTTCGACTTCGAGCACCGTGAACCCGCCGTCGAGCTCCTTCGTCTGCGGGTACGTTCGCTGCTCGACCGAGCCGTCGCCCGAGACCATGACCGGCTCGACTTCCTCGTTGATTCCCCCGCCGAACACCCATACGCCCGCATCTTTCGCCTCCTGCACGACAGCGTGCGAAGCATCAACGACCGACTGAAACTCGGCGACGGGGATCTGCATTGCCTTGCCTGGAAAAGAGATCAAATACTTCGTCATGACGGGAGCATTTCACAGGAATTCCTCGAGCGACAGTGTGATGTGGGCCATCGCGGTCCGCGAACACTCCGAATGCGGGCTGCGAAATTTGAGAGCATGGGGGAATGCCGAGTTCCATCGAGTTCATTCGTTCTCACGCACTCTCCGACGCGGCCGGATACGCCTACGCTGCAACCGCGCCAAAGGAAGCGCGAATGATCTTCCTCGCGGGCTCCTGTCCGCTCAATCTCGACGGAATGACCGCCGCGATCGGCGATTATGCAGGTCAAGCCGCCAAGTGCATGGAGACCATGTCAGAGGCGCTCGCAGCCGCGGGCGCTTCGCTCGACGACGTCATCAGCACCCGCGTGCTCGTTGCCTCGACACAGCAGGCAGACCTCGTGAAAGCGTGGGAGGTCGTCCGCGACACCTTCGGCGAACACGATGTGCCGAGCACGCTCATGGGCGTCACTGTCCTCGGCTATGACAATCAGCTCGTTGAGGTGGAGGCGGTCGCGGCCGTCGTCGACCCCAAGCCCTGAGCCGTCATAGTGACTACGAGTCCGCTCAGCCTCAACGATGTGCATCGCGCGACCGTCATCAGTTCGACCGCCTTTGCACGCCGATACAACGACGCCACGGCGAGAACACTGTTCCGCGCCGCGCTCTTTCCGGTCCTGCTCGTCACGAACTGGATCTATCGCGACACCGGAGTGCTCTCGCCAGATCGGCAGAGCTTCGTCAGCGTGCGGAAGTCTGGTGCCACTGCAGGCCAACTGCTCCGAGGGAGCCTGCTCCTCGTTCTCGGGATTGCCGTCCTCGCGCTTGCATTCGTAGCCTTCAACATCGTCGGCATCATCCTTGTCGAATGCCTCCTGGTCGGCCTCCTCATTCCTGCGCTGATGATCGGCTTGCCCCGCGGCAGTTCGAGCGATTTCGAACGAGTGACGCCAGCCGTCCAGACCGCGATCCCCGAGGGCGCTCGCGTTGTCGTCGAAACGCTGACGACCATCTCACCCGAGCCGCTCGCCGGCTTGCGTCATGCTCGGCGCGCACTCAGCACGGTTCCTCCCGGCACGATCGTGACAGCGACCGCCGGTGACCCGAGACTGCTGAGGGCGTACCTGGCACAGGGCTTCACGTGGGCGGGCGGATACAAGGTGTGGAAGCGCGGGTAAGCAGTACGACGGCGCTCTGGGGTTGCAGCGCTCAGCCCCAGAACTGGACCACGGTGTCCCAAGCGAGTTTCACGATCAGGATTCCGAGGACCACGAGGAAGACGATCCGCACGAAGGCGTTGCCGTTCTTCGTCGCCATTCGCGCCCCGATGAACCCTCCGGTCAGGTTCGCGAGCCCCATCGCGAGCCCGAGCACGACCAAAATTTCGCCGTGCACGCCGTACACCGCGATCGCTGCGAGGTTGGTCGTGAGGTTCGCGATCTTCGCGTTGACGCTCGCCTGCAGGAACCCGAACCCGAGGAACGCGACCAGCATGATGACGAAGAAGGAACCGGTGCCTGGTCCGAGGATCCCGTCGTAGAACCCGATCGAGAGACCGATGAGTCCGGAGCGCCAGGCAATCGCGAACTTCCCCGCATGTCGCGGTTCGTGGTGCAGGCCCATTTTGGGCTTCACGAGCGTGTAGATCCCAACCGCGACGACCGCGATGAGCACGATCGGCGTCAGGATTTCGCGAGGAAGATATCGAGAAAGCGCTGAACCGATCGCCGAACCGGTCGCAGCAAAAGCGACGAGCGGGACGAGCAGGATCAGTTGCACTCGTATTTTTCGCAAATATACCCAGCTCGCCGCGAGCGTGCCCGCAAACGACGAGAGCTTGTTCGTGCCGAGGATGAACGGCGTCGCGATATCTTTTGGCACCCCGATGACGAGCGCGGGCAACTGGATTAGTCCACCACCGCCGACGACCGCGTCGACCCAGCCGGCAACGCCTGCCGCAGCGATCAAAAAGATGAGCGCGGAAACCGAAATCGGGAGCCAATCGGCAATCACTTGAGCATCGGACACGGTCTTCATTCTGGGCCACGTTCGATGCCGAAAATGCACACAAGGAGTTCCGCATCACGACTGCGCGTTTTCTCTGGAGGCCAACTGCGTAATTTTTACAGATGTGCACTCGCCTGCAGCCTCATACGCTGAGGCACGGTCACTCGAATGTTCTGCGAAATTCTGCAGTTGAGCCGACTGCTCTATGTCTCCCCGCTCCTGTGCGAAAGTGATCTCTCACTCGTGAATCTGAATGTCGAAACTCGAACTGCCTCGCGGCGATCCGATCTCAAAAGGCTGGCTGCCCTCGGGCTTGCAAGCCTGATAGCAACCGCAGGGCTCGTATTGGCGAGTCCAACTCTCAGCAACGCCGCGGAGCTCGAACTCCCACGAGTGGACCGCGCGGCCTCGACAACGTGGATTGTTCCCGCGGGGGTGACCAAAGTCGTCGCGTCGCTCGCCGGTGGCTCTGGCGGTTCGACACCCTTCGGGGCGCTCGGCGGTTACGGCGATTCCATCAGCGTCTCGATCGACGTGCAGGTTGGCGATGAGTTGCAACTATTCGGAGCCGACTCGGGCAGCCAGTTCGGTTTCGGCGCCGGATACCGGAACGGCGGATCGGGAGCATGGAACGTGATTTTTCCGCACACTGACGGCGCAAGTGGCGGCGGCGCAGCGGCAATTCTTCTCAATGGCGAGACAAAAGTCGTTGCTGCAGGCGGCGGCGGCGGAATGGGAAGTGACCATTCTCCTGGAACGACTCGGGCTCGCGCCGGAGATGCCCGTCACGGTGGTCTTGGCCTCGCGAGCGGTCATGGCGAAACTGGAATGCTCAACACCCTGTATATTCCGCACGGCGAGTCAGCCGCAGGCGGAGGCGGAGGCGGACACCTCGGCGGCGCGGGCGGGAAAGCAATGATCCTTGATCCCTCGACGCACCTTGTGATCGAACCAGCAACCAGTGGCGAGGGTGGAGTGTCCTTCGTCGCACCGGGTGTCGAAGTGCTCGCTCGCTCCACGCACGAAGGAAACGGGTTTGCCCAGATCGTGAGCGTGGAACATCGTCTTACCCAGCTCGATGTGACGCTGCCGACGAGCGCAATGTTCCGTGACCCCGTGGACGCGCACATTGTCGCGACCACGGAGACCGGCGCACCGCTCGACGGCCAGGTCTCGATTTTCCTCGCGGAACGCGACCTGGGTTCCTTCAATGTTCCGGGCGACCTCGCGGTCGAACTCTCGGAATTCGGAATTCCGGCCGGAACGCACGATGTTCGTTTCGAGTTCACTCCAAGCGACAGCGACTACCCGAAGCGCATCGTGACGAAACAGCTTGAAGTCACGAAGAACACTGCTGCCATTTCGCTCGTGACGTTCGACGTCGACACCGTTGAAGAGGATCGATACCACTTCGAACTGGAGGTCGCTCGAACCGAATCGACGAGCGGCTTCGCCGAATCTGTCACGCTCTATTCGATGAGCGGGAATGCTCCGAACCCGGGCGTGGACGTGATGCTCAGTGAGCACGCGCTCGCGAGCGACCAGACCACGCTCTCTGGTGACCTCATTCTCCCTTTCACTGGCGCGCACACGGTGTACGCGCGCTACAACGGAAACGAGAACAGTGACGCAGCGAGCTCTGCGGTGCGCCGAGTCATGCTGGTGGCGGGACGAAGCAGCCTCACGATCACGTCACCGTTGACCGTAACCTTCGGCGAACCCCTCGTGATCTCCACTGCTGTCGAAGGGTCCGGACGAAGTGTCTCGCCGACCGGTCCGCGCTACGTGTACGTGAACGACAACATGTACGAGACCGACGAGAATGGCGAACTGCGAGGTTTGAGCCTGAGCCCAGGGTCATACAAGCTCGATGCCTGGTATCCGGGAGACCAGAACTTCCAAATGTTCTGGCTCGACGGACCGACGCTCGTCATCGAGAAGGCGGTCACTGACATCGCGCTGACGTCGAGCACAGAATCCGTGGTCTACGGCGAATCGGTCACGCTGGAAGCGACGGTGACCGATGCCGTGGCACTCGACTCCGCAATCGAAGGTTCAGTGACCTTCTGGTCGGGCGAACAGGAGCTCGAGACCGTTGCGGTCAACGCTTCGGGTCAAGCGAGCATGGTGTTCACTCCAGCGAAGCCAGGCGAGCAGACGTTCACCGCAACATACTCGGGTGACTCGGTCCGACAGGGCGCGAATTCAGCGGCTGCACCGCTCGAACTGCAGTTCGAGAAGGCGTCCACGGCAATCGGATTCTCGCTGCTCTCCTCGGAGGACGGTATGTTTGAGTTCGGGATCGAAGTCAGCACGGACAACGAGTTCGTCAGCGCGATTTCCGGGACTGTCGATCTCTTCGTCGACGAGGAGCTCTACAAGTCGGTGTCGCTCAATGACCCGACTGCCTCACCGCTTCGGTCATTCGGCGATCTCGCGATGGTTGCCGCACTCGCCTCGAACACCGCGAACGCGAGCACCGCAATCACAGGACTTCCCGAGGGATCCCATGTGATCACTGCTGTGTTCCGCGGGACCGACGTGCTCGCACCCGTGTCGAGCGAACCCATCACGATCGAAGTCGCGGCGATTCCAGAGGAGACGGAAGGACCGGGAGAATCTGAAGAACCCGTCGAGACTGAGGTTCCCGGTGAGACTGAGGTTCCCGGCGAGACTGAAGCACCCGTCGAGACTGAGGTTCCCGGTGAGACCGAAATTCCCGTCGAGACCGAGGTTCCCGGCGCAACGGAAACGCCAATCGAGACGGAAACGCCGCAGCAGTCGCAAACTCCAGCAGCACCGGTCGCCTCTGCACAACCCGCATCGAGCGCGGGAACAACTCCTGGTGCACCTGCAGCTGGAAATGCCGGTGGCAGCGCGAAGCCGCTCGCCCAAACGGGAGGCGACCCTTCGTTCGGTGCGCTGCTCGCGGCGCTCGGACTCGTGCTCCTCGGCGTTGGAGTCGCCGCTCGCCGTCGCGGACACCAGATGCAGTAACGCCGCTCCTCCGCAAGCACCCAGTGCGCCCTCATTGTCGAAATGAGGGCGCACTGTTGTATGCCACCGCTCGCCGGACTTGCATCAAAGACTTACGTTTAGTAAGTTACTCTTCGTAAGTACGTGCGAGAGGGGTATCCGAGATGCACACCGACAGCCCGAAACGGCGCCTCACCAAAGAGGCTCGCCACGAGCAACTACTCGATGTCGCCCGAGCACTCATTAAAGAAGTCGGCACTGACGAGCTCACACTTGCGCACATCGCAGTTCGAGCCGGGGTGACGAAACCGCTGGTCTACGACCACTTCGGAGATCGTGCCGGGGTCTTGAGCGAGCTGTACCGCACCTTCGAGGAACGCCAGCGGACCGTCCTCGACGAGGCGCTCGCTCAGTCGGCCAACGATCTCTCGACGACCGCTCAACTCGTCGCCGAGGCATACCTGTCGTGCTGCGTTGCGGAGGGTCGAGAACTCGCCGACGTCGTCGCAGCCCTTGCCGGCTCCCCGGAACTCGCTCAGCTCCGCCGCGAAGCCGAGGAGGCATATCTCGAGAAGGTGCAGGAAGCGCTCGCGCCATTCACCAAGCGGCTCGACGCCGCAGCACTCCAAGCGGTGATCGGAGCAGGCGATGCACTCGCCCGCGAAGTACTCGCAGAGCGGACCAGCATGCAACGAGCGGGAGCAACGCTCACCGCGATCACCATCGCAATCACGAATTGAGGACACGAACACCGTGACAATCGAACACCCACCGACCCCGAATGCTGCACTCTGGGTGCTTGCGCACCCACGCCTCGACTCGCTCAACGGCACCCTGTTCACCGAGGGCGTCAAGACACTCGCATCGAGCCATACCGTCGCGACGTCTGATCTCTACTCCCAGGGCTTTGACCCAGTGCTTTCCAACCACGATCTCGGCGAGCCTCTCGGCAAACCAGGCAACGTCGTCGAACTCCACGGCGAGGCCTATCTCGCGGGTCAACTTCCCGAGGATGTGCAAGCAGAGCAAGCCAAACTTGCCGAAGCGGAACTGCTCGTCCTGCAATTTCCGCTCTGGTGGTACGGGCAGCCTGCGATCTTGAAGGGATGGTTCGACCGCGTTCTGACCGCGGGCTTCGCCTTCGGTGACCTCGATCCGGAACTCGGCGTGCCGCGGCGCTATGGCGACGGCGGACTGAACGGGCGCAAGGCACTCGTCATCGTGACGGTTGGTGAAGACGAACGCTCGATCGGCCTGCGCGGCATCAGCGGCGACCTCGACGCGCTCCTGTTCCCGCTCACGCACGGCACTCTCTGGTACCTCGGCATCGAAACCTTCGACCTCCACGTCATCCACGATGCGGATGCATTGAGCAAGGAGGACGTCGAGCGAGAGGTCGCACGTTTGCAGTCGCGACTCCGCTCCATCAACGAGGAAGCGCCGCGACCATACCGTGCGCTGCGCGACGGCGAATACCGCGAAACCAGAGCGCTGCGGGCTGACATTCTTCCTGGCCGCACCGACCTCGAAATTCATCGGCACCCCGAGGCCACCAGCTGATCGGTTTCGAACTCAGCCTCCTGTTCGCACAGCTCGCCCCGGGGTCAGTTCCGCAGGAGTGCTTTGGAAACTCGGAATCACCGCAGCACCCGCTGTGATCACGGCACTCACGAGGAACGCGACCGCAAATGCCGGGCCCGAAGCGAGCGCGCCGAAGAGTGCTGCTCCGAGTGCCTGACCGAGCACGAACCGTGCGCGCTGGTGCGCGTTCCTCGAATCCGCATCGGAATTCGCGGATCCCCCGGTGGAGATTCAGGCTGCAGTCGAGAACGACACCGCGGCCTTCCGCACACGATTCACTCGGATCGCGTCCGCGCTCGGGAAACGAGCAGTAGCCACCCTGGCGGAGGAGCTCACGCTCATTGTGACCGGCGATCTCGCAATGCGGCTTCGCAACCCGAAGCACACTTCACGCACTGCACGATCGCTTGCGTCAACCGTGATTTCCGCGCACGGAATTGCAGCGGCGACTCGATAATTTTGCGCGACTACTGAAAACGACCGAGGTGAATCCCCGCGTAGGCGAGCGCGGCAACACTCTCGCCATCAGTGATCTCACCGCGAGCAACCATCTGCAGTGTCTCGGCGAACGGCACCCACTGCACTGCTGAAATTCCCTCTTCGAGTTGCGTGTCGGCGACAACTCCCGAATCGTTCACCTCATGGAGATCGCGCGCCAGGAACACGTGCTCGGGAGCGTTCGCGAGACCGTTCAGCGCGGTCATCGAACCGATCGCCGTCCATTCGCGCGCTTCGATGCCGGCTTCCTCGCGGAGTTCACGCTGGGCCGCCAAGAGCGGATCCTCCCCATCGGTGCCACCGGCGGGAACCTCCGTGGAATGCGCCCCGAGCGTGTACCGCTCCAGTGTGACCAGGCAGACGCGATCCTCGTGGTCGAGTGCGACGACGAAGACGGCGGGATGCTGCATCTCGACGACCCCGTAGATTCCTTTGCCGGCGGGTCCGATCACGTCGTCCTCACGGACTTTCATCCACCGGTTTTCGTAGACCGTTGTGCTCTGCAGCGTCTTCCATCCCATTGGGTTACTGTACGACGCGGTGACCGTGGCCCGAAGTCCGCGCTCGACCTCGCCGAGCGCTGCGCCGCTCAGCACGTAGTGAATTCTGCGAAGTTGACTGGAATCTCGGCGAAGTATTCGCCTTCACATTCGCGGGGTGAAGAGCTTCGCACGATCGCAATGAAGAACCCGGATGACCAGCGCGTACAGCGCTGACCACCCGGGCTTCATGCTTGGTGTTGGCAGATTCGATTCGTCGCTCGGTGTATCGAGCGGGCTTATCGAGCGGTGTACTCCTTTGCAGCCGCTGCGACATCGGTCGCGAAGGTGCCCTGAGTCACAGCGGTCGCGCCACCGTCAACCGGAATCACCGTTCCCATGACGTATTCGGAGAGGTCGCTGCCCAAGAAGGTCGCGACCTTCGCGATGTCGTCTGCGAACCCGACTCGGCCAGAAGGCTGCGTGTTTCCCAGTCGGTCGGCGAGGAAGGAGGCAAACTCTTCAGCTTCTTCCAACGGCACACCGAAGGAGCGCGCCATGATCGGCGTCATGATGATTCCGGGTGCGATTGCGTTGGACCGAATCCCGTGCGGGGCGAGTTCTGCGACCGCTTGACGCACGACCCCGACGACCGCGTGCTTCGCGATCGTGTACCCGGCAGCCGACCATCCACCCTGGATTGCCGCTGCACTTGCAGTACTGATGATCGAGCCGCCGGTGCCCTGCGCTTGGAACTGCAGTGCGGCGTACTTGTGGCCGAGCACCACCGATCGGGTGAGGAGCGCGAGCGTCTTGTCGAACCCGTCCGATGACAATTCGGTGATGGGTGATGGATCGCCCTGTGCGCCCGCGTTATTGAAGAAAATGTCGAGTTTGCCGAACGCGGCGACCGTGTCGTCGACGAGGGCCTTGATCGCGGCCTCATCGGTGACATCGGTGTGGACGTAGGTGACGTTGTCGCCGAGTCGCTCTGCAATCGATGCGCCGAGTTCGTCTTGGATGTCGGCGATCGCGACCTTCGCACCCTCGTTCACAAACCGTTCGACGGTTGCGAGGCCGATTCCGCTGGTTCCACCGGTGACGACGGCGACTTTGCCTTCGAGTAGTCCTGCCATGAGTTCTTCTCCTTGATCGACCCTTTCAGTGCGCGTTCCCACCGGCAGGGCCTTGGCCTGTGGGCGCAAAACCTATGCGGGGTGCGGTGGAAATACTCCTGCGCCGAAGCCGTCGAGCAACTCGATGAAGCGGCTTTCTGGGTCATCCCCATCGACCACCATGTTCTCGAGCGCAATTCGCGTGGCGCTCGCAACGGCGGCGGCGGCGATCCGGGATGCGATCGAATCTGCCGGTTCATGGAGCCGTGGAGCGAGCACGGGCGCGAGCGTGCGTTCTCCGTCGTGCACCTTCCGTAGAAAGACCGACCACATTTGCTCGTCGGCGAATACGAGTGGGAACAATGCTCGCGAGCGCGCTAACTTGGCGCCGCTGATACCGGCCCGAAACGCGGCCAGCAATGCATCTCTCGCCGAGGCCTCTGGTGGAGCTGCTGCGACTGCAGCGTTGAAGGCCGCTGTGGTCCAATCGAAAATCGGACTGACGCTCTCGGCCTTGATCGGGAAATACCGGTAGAAGGTCCGTTCGGAGACACCGACGCTGGCGGCGATCTCAGCAATCGTGAGATCGGTGGTCCCTCGTTCTATGTAGAGGGCGCTGCACGCTTCCGCGCACTGCAGTCGAGACTGCTGTTGGCGACTTCCAGCCGCCTGTTCCGCGCCTTCCATGGGTCAATCGTACCGCTCTTTTGGCAGAAACTGCCATAAATTCGCTCAGAGCGCTTCGGGTTCGCGATACGTGCTCCGTACCCTCGCCGGGCTCCGCCGCACTGCCTGTCGCTCAGCGAACGCGGCAGCGAGCGCTCCGAGCGCGCCAGTGACAGCGAGCCCGAGAAGCGCTCCGATGGCGACGTCGTGGAGATAGTGCACGCCCTCGAACACTCGGGCCGCAGCAACGATGATCGCCATGGCGAGCGCCATCGTCGTGATCCACCAGCTCCGCAGGGCGAACGCGATAACGACCACCGCTCCGAAGGCGAGGGTCGCGTGGTTCGAGGGCAACGACCAGTCGCCAGCCGCGGGACACTCAGCAACCGCCGCCCACCTCGTGCAGGGTCGCGGCTGCGCGAACACGAGCTTCAAAAGCTCACTGAGTCCGTAGGCGGCCACCACCCCGATCGCAGCTCCCGACACACGGGGTCGATTCCCAGGATGCCGAAACCACGCGAACGCGGCAGCGACCGCAGTACCGATTGCCAGAACGATCAGTGCAGCATCAGCGATTCGAGTGACGCCCGGAACCGAGTCGCCCGCGGAGATCGCCCACTCGGTCGCAAGCACACTCGCGCTGCCGGGGAACGATGCGACGAGCACGAGCACACAGGCGGCGGCGAGAACAAGAATCGGGAGGTGTTCGCGAGAGGCAAGAGAGCGCATACTGCACGGTAAATCGCTGCGCATCACCCTCGCATCGACCGGGCGGACGACCGGGGTCGGCCGCCGGGATGAATCACGTACTGAGGGTTCTGCCAGGATCGCGCTGGCATCCTGAGTTACATGCGTTTTTATGGAACCGTCATCGTCAGCGTGTTGGCCGCTCTCGCAACGAACATGTTGCTCGACATGTACACGGATCTCGCAATGGTGTTGCGATGGATCGTAGCCGCGGCTGTAGCCATGCTCACCACCATGGCGCTGCACTCGATCCTGAAACGCCGCTCTCGCCGCGGTCAGTCAGCTTCGACTCCCGACAAGTAGGCCGCGAGACGCGTGTAATCCTCGCGGATCATCACGAATTGACGAGGATTCGCCACGGCCACTTTCTTGTTCTGTGCTCGCATGGGAAACTCACAGCATGACCTCGATGAAGAAGTTCCTGCTCTCCGCCCTTGCTTTCGGCGCACTCATCGGTACCGCGGGATGCGCATCGAGCCAGCAGGAGCCCGCGTCGGAAACTCCTGAACCAGCGGAGATCCGGCAGAGCGACGTCACGTACGCAGATCTCGACATCGCCCCCACCGACAGCAAGCCTCTTCCGAGCGCACTACCGGCCGACTCGCTCGAAGAAGCTGACCGGGATTCTGCACGCTGGGTCGGAGAGTTCAAAGGCATTGATCTGTGGCTCATGGAAGGAACCGGCGAGGTGACGGTGTGCCTGCTCGCATTCCCGGAAGATGGTGCGTGGTTCGCAGGCTGCGGATGGGAATCCGTGGCAATGAACGCCGGAGGCGGACCGACTTTCGAAGTCATTCACGACGACGGTGCGGTACCAGAGAACCTCAACGCAATCTCCGCCAACGTCTTCACAACTGCTCCGCTTGAATAGCGGCCCGAGGAATGATCCTCGAACTACAGCAAGAAGTTCAAGACTCCGAGGACGATCACCGCGACAAAGAGCGTGTTGAAGATTGCTGTGGCGACCGCGGCAATCGCGATGATCCTCCGGTTCAGACCCGCTGCGCTCATGATGAGCACATTGAGCGGCACGCTCACCAGGAACCCACCGATGAACATCGCAATCGGGATCCCCCATTTTTCCACCCGTCGAAGCACCCGACGCTCTCGCGCGCTTCGCGATCGCTTCGCCCCGACCGTCCCGCCGAGCTGCAACGCGAGCAGTGAAACCACGATGGTGCCGAGCGTTGCAGCGATGATCGTCGCGACCGTTGGCGCTCCAGCCGCAATTCCGATGCCGGCTCCAACATCACCCTCAAGAAACGGGATCATCCCGATCGCGAATACGGCGAGCACCTGCAGGGCATCAGGGAGCGGATCCACCGAGGTCTGCAACCAGTCGATGAACGATCGGACCTCTGGGAAAATTTCTGGCAACGGCCCCTCCACCTCTCAGCGTCAGCTCGCTGCAGAAGCGCAACGAGCGAACTCAAGCCTTTCGCGGGCCCAAGCGCTTCGGTAGTGAGGTTCTGTCACGACAATTCGCGACACTTCTCCCATCAGTCATTCAGTCATTCAGCCGTTCAGTCATTCAGCCGTTCACTCGTTCGGGATCTCGCGACCGTGGCTTTCGAGCGTGATGAAATCAGGTGCAGGCCCACCTCGAACCCCTGTATCAAGTGCGTCGATCGCTGCAATCTCCTCTGCGGACAAGGTGAAATCCGCAACGTCAAAGTTTTCGCTGATCCGACTCGGAGTGACCGACTTCGGAATCGCCGAGCGCCCCTCTTGCACGTGCCAGCGCAACATGATCTGCGCCGACGTCTTGCCGTGTGCGTTCGCGATCTCAACAAGTACTGGTTCCTCGAGCGTGCTCTTTCGAGCATCGCCATACCCTGGGTAGAAGGTGATTCCACCGATCGGTGACCATGCTTGCGTCAGAATTCCATGCTCGGCGTGGAGCGCCTGCAACTCCTTCTGCTGGAAGTACGGGTGCACTTCGATTTGGTTCACACTAGGAACGATGCTCGTTGCTGCGAGGAGTGCCCGAAGGTGGTCGGGAATAAAGTTACTCACCCCGATCGCTCGCACTTTGCCGCCCACCAGGAGTGATTCCAACGCACGATACGCCTCGATCGTGCTCTCGAACGCACTCGGGAGCGGTTGATGCAGGAGCACGATGTCGATCTGATCGAGACCGAGTTTGCGAGCACTCTTCTCAAACGAGTTGAGGGTGCTCTCGAACCCGTAATCGCTGATCCAGATCTTCGTTTCGACAATGATCTCGTTCCGAGGAACTCCGGATGCGGCGATCGCCTCACCAACTTCTCGCTCGTTCCCATACGCGGCAGCCGTATCGATGTGTCGATAACCGACTCGCAGTGCTGCCTCGACCGCCGCTTTCGTCTCGTGCGGAGGGGTTTGGAACACGCCGAAGCCGAGCGCCGGGAGCGTTACCCCGTTATAGAGCCGAAGTGATGGGATCGAATTCGTTGTCATGCCTCAAGGCTACGAACGATGACAAAACCCTGGCAGGTTCTCTTGGAACCCCGCTCGTCAGGCCCCCACAGGGCCTCCCACTTTGCTGTCGCTCGCCTTACGGTGGAGGAATGGATCTGAAGGATGACACTCGCGAGTTCTTGACGACTCGTCGTGCAAGGATCACGCCCGAGCAGGCGGGACTTCCGGCGTACGGTGGCAATCGTCGTGTGCCTGGGCTGCGGCGCGAAGAAGTCGCGATGCTTGCCGGCGTGAGCGTGGACTACTACACCCGCCTTGAACGAGGAAATCTCAGAGGCGTATCCCAATCGGTGCTGCATTCGCTATCGGAAGCGCTCCAACTGAACGAGGCCGAGCGCGGCCACCTGCTCGATCTCGCTCGCACCGCGAACGAATCCGGGCGGGTTCGAGCGAGCAATCGTGAAGTCACCGCACTTCAGCTTCGACCAGCGGTGCAGCGGGTCCTTGATGCCATGGAAGGCACACCGGCGTTTGTGCGCAACGCCCACCTCGACATCCTCGGGGCAAATGAGATGGGTCGAGCGCTCTATTCGCCGATCTTCGAATCAGCCACCCGATTTGCGTGGACGACAGTGAACACGGCGCGATTCCAGTTCCTCGACCCGAACGCAGCACGAGCATTCTGGGGAGATCGAGCATCTCGGATCAGTCAAGACGCCGTCGCGATTCTCCGAGCCGCCGCTGGGCGTAACCCTTTTGATCGGGCACTCTCTGATCTCGTTGGTGAACTTTCAACCCGGAGCGAAGAATTTCGCCACCTTTGGGCGACGCACGATGTGCGATATCACCGCTCTGGAACGAAGACCTTCTTCCATCCCGCCGTCGGCAAAATCGAACTCGACTACGAAGCGCTTCTCCTTCCGGGTGACCCGGGCTTACAACTCAATGTGTTCACAGCACCCGAAGGCTCAGCGTCAGCGGATGGACTCACACTGCTGGCGACGTGGTCGGCGGAATCCGAGCAGAGCGCAACCGAGCAGGCAGCACAACGCCCCGAGAGCTCGTAGCTGCTCGGGGCGTTGGCGAAATGACTCGCTAGCTGTTCGAAACGAACAATTGCAGGTCGTTGCCTTCTGAGTCTTTGAACGGCAGGAATCGTCCCCAGGGGTAGTCGCCGATCTCGTCGGTGATTTCGACGCCCTGCGAGACGAGCCGATCGCGCTCGTCTTCGATCGATCCCTCGGGATAGAACGTAATGACTGCGCCGCCACCGTCGGTGTTCTGCTTCGCGGTTTCGTGCCCGTTCAAGCCAATGGTGAGCCCACCCTTGATGGTCGCTTCGCTCCAGTTGGTGTCTTGCTGTTCGATGTCGAGTCCGAGCACCTCACGGTAGAAGCGAATCGCTCGCTCCATGTCGCTGACGGGAACCCACACTGCTGCTACGGAATTTGCCACTTCAGATCTCCTTCGGTGTCGAGGGGTACAACGCTAGTCGCCCGTACCCCTGTTACCTAGCGGTTCCTCTCAGCGCGAAGTCGAAGATTCCGCGCAGCAAACCCGATGCCGAGCAGCCGCGTGAATATAACGATTTCGGATTCCCTCCTGAGACTCTGCAACCCTGGAATGCATGGCACACCTCGTTGACCCCACGCAGGAAGCACCTGCTCGTGATCGCGAGCCACACCCCAGTGGAGTGCCGAACCCGCTCCGCCGGATGCCCGAAGTGCTCGCGCTCGAGCACAACGGTCGCCAATGGCTGAAGTCACGAGTGACGCACTCGAGCGGACTCTTCTTCAGCGAGATCTTCCGCTGGAACGGCGCCGGATGGGAATGGCAGGGCAGCTACGAAGTGCCAGACGAAAGCGAACACTCGCGCTTCTGGTCCGGGCTGTTTTTCGACGGCCCGGTGCGTGAAGTCCCGACGCCGCAGGATCTTCCCGCACCGATTGCTCCGCGAAGCTTGATCGTGCGCCTGCAGGAACTCGCTGACATGCCACTGGTTTCGTCAGATTGGCTTCTGCGCCTGCCGAGACACCTTCTGCGGGTGGTGTGTCTCGTCGTCGTGCTATTGACCTTGGGGACCGTCGCGTATTTGTCGTTCATGAGCGAAGTCGATCTGAGCGGACCCCTGTTGACGTCGATTCTTTTCATGACCATCGTGCCAGCGTCTCTCTTCGCATTCGCGTACGAGGAGCGCCTGATCGGTTTTCAGAGCCGCTGGGTCGTCAAGCGGCATTGAGCTGATCGCGCAGACGCACGATTGTCACGGAGCGGCACCTCGGAAATTCAGGGCAAGAGCGGCATTCCGGACTAACGTTGCACCTATGTCCTCGAGTTCGACCGTCACCGCACTCGAACGCGGTCATCTGCTCGAGCAGCTCGCGTCAGCCCCTCGAAGCGTCTCGCTCCTCGGCCCGCGAGGAGCCGGAAAGACAACCGTTCTGCAGCAATTTGCATCCCGTGAGCCCCGAGCGATCTGGTACCCGAGCCCTCAGGCCGGCTTCGACGGATCGACCATCGTCCTGATTGACGACGCAGAACAGGTCACCGAGAAGCAGTGGTCAGAAGTCGTTGCCGCCTACGCCGCAAATCCGCAACTGAGAGTACGGATCGCGGCGCACTCGATCAATGCCGTGCCCGAGAAGCTTCGCGGTGAAATCTGCGATGACCTGTACTTCACGCGGAAAGAAATCGGCGAGTATCTCTCGCTGCGGCAATCGACTGCCAGCGCGCGCATCGCCGAGCTGGTCACCATGGGCCACCCGAAGTCACTCGCGATCATCGCTCAACCCGGGCTGACGAGCGAACCATCCATGCGAGCTGCGCTCGGCCACGCAGCGACCGAACCGCTCCCCCGGCATCACAGTCGATTGAGCGTTCCGCATTCCCTGACCGCCGGTCTTTCGCAGACGCTCAATGCCGACGCCGAAGTACTCGCAGAGGCTGAGCGCGACGGGCTCGGTCGATGGACTTTGGACGTCGGAGTTCGGGTGTTCAACTTCACACCGACGGTTCGGATGGCGACGCAGCTCGAGAATCCTCTGTCGCCCGAGGCTCGTCGCCGAATTCATCTTCTTGCGGCACAGCAACTCCTCCACGACGAGGCGTACTTCGGTGCGGTCGCGGAAGCTGCGGTGAGCGGACAGTTCGAGATCGTGGATGCCGCAATCAAACGCTCAGGCCTCACACTGCTCAATGCAACAGGGCCGATGCTGTTGACCGTGCTCGAAGGAACTCCTTTGCGCGCACTTCGACGACACCCCATCACCGCCTTCGCGGTCGCCGTGATGTACAACGCCCGGAGAAAGCACGTGTTGAAGGCGGTCGAGTTCTTCGGCGTCGCACTGATCGGGGCGAAGACAGCGGTTCGGAGTCCGGCGGATCGCGCCTTGATGAAAGCGATCGAGAGCATTGCACTTCGAGTGACGAATAATCTTGACGGCGGCTTGCGCGCTGCAGTCGCTGCGAAAACCTTGCTGGAATCTCTCGATGACGAGGAACGCTTCGAACTCCGGGGCGTGCTCGGGGACGTGCACCAGCACGTTGCGATCAGCTTGTTCTACGGCGGTCGGTTCGAAGCGGCCCGGGCGATGTTCGAGCGAGCGTCGAACACTGCGAACCGGCGCGCCACCGAACTCGCCGCGCTCGGTGGAATCGCCCTCACCGAGGCGCTCCGAGGGAATGTCGTGGAAGCCGAAGCGTGGATCGCGACGACGTTCGAGCAGCATTGGCCGTCGGAGATGCTGAACGAGTATCCGGGGAGTTTCCTCACCATCGCGCAAGCCAAGGTCGCGATCGAGCGCGGCGACTTCGAGGCCGCTGATGAGGCATTGCAGTCGCTCGATCCCATCCTCGAAACGATTGAGCACTGGCCCGTGATCGCGGGCGTGCGAGCGCTCCTCGATGTCCTGCAGGGCCGCGCGCATGCCGGCCAGGAATCGTTCCGTGCTCTTCGTCAGCGGCGAGGACGAGGAATTCGAAACAATCGGATCGCACGTCGAGTGCTGGACCTCTCCGATTCGCTGCTCTCACTCGCGGTCGGGAACCGGTCGGAAGCGTTCTCTCTTGCCAGTGACGACCATGATTCCCCCACGGTGAAACTCGGCGTCATCCGGAACCTGATCTTCCAGGACCAGAACGCGAAAGCGCTCGAATTGCTCTCGAAAACCGAAGGTGTCTCCCCCGAGTCGAAATTGCTCCGCTTGACGTTGCAAACACTCGTGTTGCACCGTCTCGGGCGAGAAGAGGAAGCGGAAATCACTCTGCGCTCCGTCACCGCGCTCGTGCAATCGTTTGGCGTTCGCTCACCTCTGATGCTCATTCCTGCGAGTGAGCGCGCACTCTTCGCGGATCTCCTCCTGGACGCCCCGACACCGCTCGAACAAACAGAATCTGCCCCCACCCTGACCTCGCGCGAGCAAGTCGTGCTCGAGGCGCTGTTGAAGGAATCGAACCTCGACTCCATTGCTCGCACGCTGCAGGTATCGCCGAACACGGTGAAGTCGCAGAAGCGATCGCTGTTCAGAAAACTGCAGGTCAACACGCGCGAACACGCGCTTGCTCGTGCACTGTCACTCGGGCTGCTCGGCGAAACGACGGACCTGCCACGTTCCTAGAGTGAGGCGGGTTGCGAGCATGAGCGCACCCGCTCCGCGAGCGCTCAGATCGAGATACCGGCCTTCTGCGGTTCCTTCGCCCGCTCTCGTGCGCGCAGTCGCACCCCGAGCGCGAAGATCACTGTCAAGCAGCTGACGATCGCCGCAATGAGGCCGATTTGCCCGGTTTCGTTTGATTGTGAATGCAGCAGCGCCGAGGCAGCGACGCACAGCAGCACGATCCCCAAAGCCAGCACGGTCAGACCACTGAGCACTCGCTGCGACCTCGGCTGAGTCGCCACAAACCGAATCACCGAAAACCGAATCACCGAAAACCGAGTTACCAAAAGCCGAGTCGCCCAAAACCGGAGGGTTCCCAACCGAGTTGCGTCGAACCGAGGCTCCCAGATCGGTGGTGTCGAGCGAGTGCGCACGGTGGTGTCCTTCAACTTCTCGGGCAAGAGCGTGAGCCAGACCAGGAACTCCCGTGGCTCTCCTCTCATCATCAGGAGGGGTGACCTCGGTGACGCTGGAACCGAAGTAATTTCACCCTGCTTTTCACCCAGTTCTGGGGCCCCGTGTTTGCGGGGCTCATTGCCAGACCTCCTCGCGGTTGATGTGATCACCCACGCGATCGCGGACCGGCAGGTGCGCTGAGCGCATCGATTGCCGCATCGATATGTGCAAAGATTCCCTCGATGCCTTGCGTCATCCGGAACCGGTTCATGTCGTCCACGCGCAGCGCACACACCTCTCGAACGCCAGATATCCCCCAGTGTTCAGAAAGAGCTACTGATGCAATCTCGCCTGTTCTGGTCACTCCTGTTCGCCGGAATCGCTTTGAATGCGATGTACGCGGCGGTCGCCGGAATGATCGTGCCTGCACAAATTGCACTTGCGGAACCGGCGAATAAAGAGCCGACCCTCGCCTTGGTGATGACGGCATCCTCGATCATCACCATCATCGTTCGGCCGCTCGCAGGCGCCGCCTCCGATAGAACTCGCACCCGATGGGGTCGCCGATCCCCGTGGATCCTTGGCGGAGCCCTCGTCGCAGCAGCCCTCATGATCGCAAGTGGGTTCGCAACCTCAGTGGTCGCAATCGCGGGATGCTGGCTGATCTTGCAACCCGTCCTCAACACCATCGAAGCACCATTGGATGCCGTGCTCGCCGATCGACTCCGAGTACACGAGCGAGCTCGCGGCAGCGCGTTCGCGGGCGCCGGTGCGGCCATCGGACTCGCGGCGGGCACCGCGTTCGCGGGACTCGCGCTCGATGATCCGCAGTTTCTGTACCAGTGCCTCGCGATCGTGCTCGTGCTGACGATGCTCGGCTTCGTCTGGTTGAATCCGGAGCGCAACATCGCGCGAACAACCGTGTTCGTCCGCCCGAAGATCGCCTGGAAAGGCTCTGGGCTGCCGCTCCTTTTCGCAGGCAGATTCGTGCTCGTACTCGGCCATCAGCTCGTGATGACCTACCTGCTCTACATCGTCATGGATTTCACGAATCTCGACGTCGCCGATGCGGGTCGAACCGTCAGCACCCTCATCGGCGGACATATCGTCTGCATCGTGATCGGAGCGTTCCTGGGCTCCCGGTTCGTGATGCCGTATCGAGTTCGATGGCTCCTGATTGCCACCGCAATCATCGCTGCCGGACTCCTGGTGCCACTCGTTTCACCAACGCTCGCCGGCCTCGCCATCTACGCCGCGATTGCAGGGCTCGGTCGTGGAATCTTCTTGACGGCGGATGTCGCACTCATGCTCGACCTGCTTCCCTCGGGCGCAGACAGCGGTCGCGATCTCGGATTCCTCGGCCTCGCCACCGTGCTTCCCCAAGTCTTGGCTCCGGCGATCGCGGGATCGCTCCTGATTGCGACTGCGAACTCGTACAGCGTGCTCTTCGCGTGCGCCGTGATCGGAGTCGTCGGATCGGTGCCGTTCATCATTCGACTCCGGCGCGTGCTGCGCGCACGAGTCGTCGCAAGCGAAGCCGATGGCACTCACGATCGCACGACGTCGAGCGACCTTACGGCCAATGGTGAACGCTCCTGACGATCACCCGGGATGTTCGCGCAAAGACGATTCTTCCCAACTCCATAGGAAGCTCTTCTACGCTGAACACACCGTTTTTCATCGAGGAAAGTGAGCACTCCGCATGACCGACCTTCGAATTGCAGTCATTCTCGGCAGTACCCGACCGGGCCGCAACGGCAAGAGCGTTGCCGATTGGGTACTCGAACAGGCAGCCGGCCGTGACGCCAGCTACGAACTGATCGACCTCGCCGACATCAACCTTCCGTTCTTGGACGAGCCGACACCACCATCGTTCGGCGCGTACGAAAACGAGCACACCAAGCAGTGGGCGGCGAAAATCGCTCAGTACGACGGCTTCATCTTCGTCAGCCCCGAGTACAACCACTCGACCTCCGGCGTGCTGAAGAACGCGATCGATTATCTCTACGCAGAGTGGAACAACAAGGCCGCCGGGTTCGTCTCGTACGGCAGCCTCGGCGGTTCGCGAGCGATCGAGCACCTCCGCGCGATTTCCGCAGAACTGCAGATCGCGCACGTTCGTCAGCAAGTGAGCTTCTCACTGTTCGACGACTTCGAGAACTTCAGCGAATTCAAGCCGGGACCGCAGTACGCCGAACAGGCGACCGTGCTGTTCGATCAGCTCGAATCATGGGCTGGAGCGTTGCGGACCGTTCGCAGCTAAGCCAGTGTTCGCAGCGAACTGCTGCAGGAGAGAGCGTCACGAGCAATCGTGGCGCTCTTTCTCGTTGCGGCTGCGAGGTTCGGTGATCCGCGCTTCAATACATCGGGTCGTCGGCAACCGCTGCGACCCAGGATCGCTCAATCATTGAGAACGGAACGTGCTCCGGCTCTGCAAGCGGGTCGAGCAGGATCACACCTTTCGATACCGTCATCGAGCGGTTATGAAACGCGATCTCGATCGAATTCTCGATCGTGCGGAGGGCACGCCACTGCTCGCTCGGAGTCATCGGGTAGGAAAACCACGCGGTTGCGTCCATGACGTTCGAGGGCCGCAGCAGCGCTCCGAGGAGTTGCCCATGCCCTCGCACCACACGGTCCGAACTGAACGACAGCTCTCGCTTGCCCGTTCCGATCTGCAAGTCGCCGACCGCGAGGGATGCGCCGTTCTCGAGGGTGAATTGGTACGTGATTGGTTGCGTAGGAAAGTGATCGGCGGAATGCCGCTGCAGGTGACGCGCGATGCCAAGCGCAACCTGTCGCCGCCGCATTGGATCCATCCCCTGATTCACGACGGTTCGAGCGGCGTGTGCCACAGCGTTGTCGGAGTCGACATGCGGATCGCGATTGACAACCGTCCCGGGCCACCGCGGCTGCTGCGGCAACGCCATCCGGATCTGGTGCTCGACAATGGTGCGCTGCTTGTCCCTCCGCGCTGCAATGGCACTGGGGATGACAACGAAGAGCACGAACGCAGGCGCGGCACCGTACAACAACCACGCCATCAGGCCGGAAGTATCGCCAGCTGCAAGGCGCGAGAACTGCACGACGCCAACGATCGCTGTCACCACAACAAGGAGCGCGAGGCCCGCAGAAAAGATGCGCGGAGCCCAGAGTTTCGGCATCGCCGCGCGCTCGAACGGTTCCATTGCCGCGTACACGCCGTTCACGCCGAGTGCTCTCTGCTTGCGCGCAGTCGCTCCACCGCGACCGGGCCGACACCGTGCAGTGCGAGAAGTTCATTCAGGTCCGAGGGTAGGTCACGCTGCTCGGCGAACCCGGCAGCAATGAGTGCGCCGGTCGCCGGCCTGCCGATCTTCACTCCGTCAAAAGTGTCACTGTGCTCGTTCGAGAGCTGTTCGCCGGGCGTCATGGAACCACGGTACCGAGAGAACCTGGACTCTCGCGAAGAGAACAAGCACCCCAGCGCGCTCGCTCAGCGCACCGCATCCCAACATTAATTATGAGTAAACTCAAGATTGAGCGAAACGGCGTGAAGGGATTAATCGTGACGGCAGCACAGCAAGCCCCTCTCGGCCGTCGAGAGCGCAACAAGCAAGACAAGCTGAACCGGATCATCGAATCGGCGAGCGCGCTGTTCTCGAAGCACGGCGTCGACGAGGTCACGACGCAGATGATCGCCGAGCACGCCGACATCGGAGCCGGCACGCTGTTCTTGTACGCAAAAACGAAGGGTGAACTCCTTCTCCTCGTGCAGAACGTGCACTACGCGCAGGCTCTCGCTCAGGGTCGCGCTGCTGCTGCGAACATCGATTCGCCACTTGACGCGGTGATGGCGATCGTCACTGAAATCGTGACCTGCAACCGCGTGCACGTCGACAATGGGCGCACCTACCTGCGCGAGATGGTGTTCGGGAACCCTGCCGAACCACACCATGCCGAGGCGCTCCGAATCGTCGCTGAGACCGACGAGGCGATCGTCGAGGTTTTGACCAGAACCGGCATGGAGAAAACGGAGCAGGCTACGACGCTCGCCCGGATCGTTTCGGCAATCATGTTCGTGAGTATGGCCGCGAGCCCCAATGCCGCCGCAAGCGAACACGAGGTCGTCGGACAAATTCGTCAGCAGTGCGAGGTTCTGATCTCCTGATGCCGCCCCCGGCGGAATCGCACACGCGATCCCGAGGCCGACCGGATCAGTCGCTGCCCACGATCGTCGCCGCGATCGTTAGGGTGAAGCCATGAACGACGAGGATCACGCAAGAGCCAACTCCGGGTCGACCCGAGCCAACCAGCCTGGCCACCCCGACAAGTCAAAGACCCTGCACTACTTCACCCCCGAGCAAGACAAGCGAGCGCTCTTTGCCCGCCCCGGGATCGAGCAATTGCGTGCGGTTGCAAACGGCGAGTTCCCGCCGCCTCCCATCGGAAGTCATATCGGTCTGGAATTTTCCTCGGTCGAGGATGGCGAGGTCGTCATGACCGCAGTGCCGGACGAGTCGCACTACAACCCCGTTGGCTCCGTGCACGGCGGCTTCTTCGCGACCCTGCTCGACTCCGCCTGCGGATGCGCCGTCCACACGACGCTTCCCGCTGGGGTCGCGTACACCTCGCTCGAACTCAAAGTCTCGTTCCTGCGCGCGATCACCGCTGAGACCGGCATTGTCACAGCACGCGGCTGGGTCACGAAGCGCGGCCGGAGTGCAAGCTTCGCAGAGGCCGAGATTCGCGATCAAGAAGGCCGCGTGCTCGCGACCGCATCGAGCACGTGCCTCATCATCCCCTTGCAGGAGGCCACAAGCGATCGTTAGGAGCGCGCCAAACTTTCGGCTTTTGCTGAAGAAAGTGCCCTACGCGCTCTGCGACCCGGCAGCTTCTCTCGGCCTGGCAGCGCCATCGGCGAGGAAGCGAGACGCGAGCGGAGCAAAGTCCGTCCAGTGCTGAAAAATTCCTCCGTGCCCGGAGTTCGGATAAATCTTCAACTGTGATCCTGCGATTCGACGATGCATGTCTTCAGAGAGCACACTCGGCACCATCCGGTCGTGATCACCATTGGCGATCAGGGTCGGCTGCGTCAGCGCAGAAAGATCCGATGGAGCGCTCCTGCCGTATCGCTGAATCGCTCGAAGTTGCGTCTGGAACGCCTTCGTGCTGATCGGCGCATCCCGATCTTCCGTGCGCTCCTGCAAACGCTTGATGAACGCTTTCGCTGCGCGCTTGCCAACGGCATCTCGATTGAAGAAGAGGAACTCCTTCGGATCGGAGCGCGTGAGCGTCGCGCGGAGCACGTCAAAGTAGGTGGTCCGTGCAACCTTGTCGATGTCTTTTCCGCCGCGCGGACCCGTGCCGGTGAGCACAAGCCGTCGGACCAACTTCGGATGCTTGACGGCGAGATCCTGGGCGATCATCGCTCCCATCGAGAACCCGAACACATCGATCTCTTCAAACCCGAGAGCACGAATGAACTCGAACGCGTGATCCGCGGCTTCTTCGAGCGTGTCCGGCACCGTTCCCGTCGATGCCCCAACCCCACGCTGATCGAATGCGATGACGTGTCGGTGCTGCGCGATTGGATCGAGAATTCGCGGGTCCCAATTATCGAGCGTGGCCGCAAGGTGCACGAAGAACACGACTGGCACCCCGCCTTTCGGACCGAGCTCGCGGTAGGCGTACTGCACATTCCCGACAGCCACGGTCTGCGTTTTCGCGTCGGCGTACCGTGCTGCCGAGGCCGATGATGTTGAAGCTTCCATACTGATGCTCATTCCTTCAAAAGTTTGACGTCACGAAAGTGAAAAGCGGCGGCCGAAGATCGGCAGCGTTGTGATCGGTCAGCGCTTCAGGACCCAGCGATTCAAGACCGATAGCTGCGGGCCTTGGTGCGTCAGGACCCGCAGCTTCACGCGGAGAGGACGACGACCTTGCCGCGGAATCCGCCGGCCTGCAAGGTCTCGAGCGCTTCGGGCGTCTTCTCAAAGGGGAAGGTCGATGCGAGCACCGGCCGCAATGCGCCATTCTCAACGAGTGCTGTGATCTGCGCGAGCTGTTCCCCGCTCGGGTGCATGAACAAAAACTCGTACTGCACACCGAGACGCGACGCGAGCTTCCGGATCTTGCGACTCAAGCCTGCAATTGCGAGCCGCATGATCAAGCCAAGCCCTGCGGTCCGAGCAAACGCGGGGTCTGGTGGGCCTGAGATGCCGACAACCTTCCCTCCTGGCCGCAGGATCCGCAACGACTTTTCGAGGTTTTCTCCGCCGAGACTGTCGAGCACGAAGTCGTAGCCAGAGAGCATCGATTCGAAGTCCTCGTTGCGATAGTCGATCGCGACATCTGCGCCGAGCCCGCGGACGAACTCGAGATTCGACGCACTTGCGGTCGTTGCAACCGTGGCGCCAAGGTGTTTTGCCAGCTGGATGGCGATCGATCCGACACCACCCGCTCCGGCATGAATGAGCACCTTCTGCCCTGGCTTCACCTGGCCCCGCTCGACGAGCGCCTGCCAGGCAGTCAACGCGACGAGCGGCAGCGACCCGGCTTCAGCCGCGGTGACATTACTTGGACGATGCGCCAGATCTGCCTCATCAATTGCAATCAGCGACGTGAAGCTACCGAGTTGAGCCTGCGATGGCGAGGAATACACCTTGTCGCCTGCCACGAACTTCGTCACCGAACCGCCGACTCGGATCACTTCGCCCGCGAGATCATGACCGAGCGTCTGCGGAAGTGCGTACGGAAGGATTTGCTTGAACTCCCCTGTACGGATCTTCTCGTCGATCTGATTCACACTCGCCGCTTCAATGCGCACCAGGACGTCTCGGGAGCCGAGCTGCGGCTCGGGCATGTCGCGAAGTTGGAGTGGATCGCCGTATTTCGTGAGAACGAACGCTTGCATGATGATGACTCCCTGAATCTCGCGCCCCGCTCGAATGAGGCTCGAGGGGTCCGCGCGTCGTACTCGTTGTAGAAATACTGACTGAACTCAATTATGAGTATCGTCACCTTCCGTGTCAAGTCGTCACGCACGCGAACCGCAATTCAGGCTCGGGCTTGGGTTCGGGCTTGGGTTCAGGCCCGGGCTCGGGCTCGGGCTCTAGCTCGGGTTCGGGCTTGAGCTCGGGCTCCGGCTCGCACTCGGGTGTAACGCAATGAAAGCAGTTGATCCGTTACGTGATCTATGCTGGGCACATGGAGAAGAATGCACTCGCGGCAATGATCGCTCTCAGCGCGACACGACCCGAGGGCGTCTGGCCCGAGCAACTCGATCTCACGGCGTTCGGCACGATCATCGGCGAGTTCAGCCCCGCTGCACGGCGGATCACCCGCCTGGCGGACGCGCGCGAAATACGTGATGCGATCGCCGGGATCCTGCTCGATCAGACCGACGAACACGCCGCGGCGCAGCTCGACCGACTCGTGAGCGAGCATGCGATAGTTCCAACCGTTGCGGCCCAGTCAATCGGCTTCCGCTCGCTCCGTTCAGACCCGCGCAGTCTCGTGTGGTCCGAACTCCTTCCGCCCCTGATGACGGCTGTAGCCACTGGTCGCCGCCATGACATTCGCCGGTGCGCGAGTGCACCGTGCATCACGCCATTCCTTGCCGCCTCGGCGGAAACCGCGCGTGAATACTGTTGCGTGCGGTGCGCCACGAGAGATCGAGTTCGGCGACACCGAGCCAACACAACAGCCTCGAGCAACTCGGTTCGCACGAAGCACAGGGAGTGAGACGTCCATGAGAGCGCACAGTCGCAAGTTTTCGCCGTTCGCAATACAGACATCCGATGCGCAAGTGCAGGATCTGCGCGATCGATTGCTGCGCGCGCGGCTCCCCATCGCGACGCCGGGTGCCGAGTGGTCACGGGGTATTCCCGTTCCTCTGCTGGATTCGCTCAGAACACAGTGGGTGGAGCAGTTCGATTGGCCCGCACTCACCACGCGACTGAACACCGAGCACCAGTACCGGTACGACCACGAGGCAACGAACTTGCATTTCGTTCACCGGGCAGCGCACGAGACCGACACGCTACCCGTGCTCACGCTGCACGGATGGCCCTACACATTCGCGCAGATGCTCCCGCTTGCCGATGCCCTCAACAGGAGTCGACCACTGGTGGCTCCGTCACTTCCCGGATTCGCGTTTTCTCCTCCCCTGCACACCGAGTTCAGTGCGCGTCGCGTCGCCGAGCTCATGCACGATCTCATGACCGACCTCGGCTACGAGCGCTACCTCGTCTATGGCGAAGACATGGGGGCACCGATCGCCGATTGGATCGCAGGGCTGTATCCGGAATCGGTCGCAGGGATCATCGCGACGCATCCTTCGTTTTCGGCGCAAGCGAGACCCGAAATCGAACTCGCCCCAGAAGAACGCAGGTTCCTGGCGACGACGATGCTTCGCGAAGAGTCGGGCTACGCGCTGCAGCAGGCAACCAGGCCCGACACACTCGCAGCAGCAGTCGGAGACTCCCCGCTCGGATTGCTCGCGTGGATTATCGAGAAAGTCGCCGCGTGGAGTGATGGCGGTCATGCCACCGGCATCGAGCGATTCGATCCAGAGGAACTCCTGACGCTCGTTTCGCTCTATTGGCACACGAACTCCATCGGCACGAGCTTCAGAACCTATTGTGAGCCAGGCGATTTCGATGCCCACCCTGTCGTCGGAGTGCCCGCGGCACTTCGAATTCAGACCCACGAGGCCGGCTACCCGCGGAGTCTCGCCGAGAAGAGCTATCTGGATATTCGCTCGTTCGAGCGCCTTAAATCTGGGGGCCACTTCACCGCGTGGGAAAACCCAAAAGCCGTGGCCGATGCGATTGCCGAACTCGCGGCAACGCTGTCGTGAGCGCGACGCTTTTACGCTTCTGGCGACTTGGATGATGCGAAGGCTGAACGAATTCGCACCCACAGTGGGTCTGCTTCCGACATGCCAGAGGTCAGCCGGAACACTCCGCCGAATTGTCCGAACCCGCTCGCAAGACCAATGAGGCCGATGGCCAATGCCGAGAACGACATGATCTCGAGACCATTGAGGAGGTCGCGGACGAACAAGGAAACCCCGCCGATCCCGATGAGTGTCGCGAGCGTTGCCGTCGTGATGCGGACGAACACGCGCAGTTCGTAATGCACGGTCCGCGCGCCGACCCAGCCTGCAGCATTGCGTTGGCGCCAGCCTTGTCGGTACGGGAGGCGGAGCCACCAGACCGCCGCGTCCAGCACCACCCTGCCGGATCGCCAGAGCATCACAAGAATGGCGATTCCAGCGAGACTGATGAGGCCCGCGAGCACCACCACGAGCAGATCGACCGTGGCGACCGGGCCACCCAATCGCACCATCTCATTGGCCGTGCCGATGGCGACGAACGCGCCGATCGTTGCCATGAAGAATGCGGCGAATCCCAACCACCACCGGGTGAGTCGTTCATAGTCGCGGCGCAACTGACTCGCTGCCGCGTCGGCCTCAGCAGGTTTTGCCGCATCGCCACCGGACGCGCGAATCGCATCTCGCGAACTTGGAAGAATCAGTGCAAACGCCATGCCAAAACCGTACGCGATCGACCTGCGGTCGTGCTGAGACGGGCCGAGGAACAACAACGCATACGCACGTTGTCCCGCCGCAGAGGGTCGCGCAGGTGAACGCGCGACCCTCTGCGGGCATTTAGCTCGAGACTTCCGGCGCCGAATTCCTCGAGCTGCGCTGCGACCTCCGTCGCATGATCCCGACCACCACATCGACCAGCAGGAACGCAGCGAGCGAGATTCCCATGAGCGGCAAGAAGATGCCAATGGCGGCAGCGGCTGCAAGCACCGCGGCGATCCCCCACCACGGCGCTCGAGTGATCGCCCCGCGAGTTGGCGGCGCACCAACCTTCCGTGCGGGATCGCGGGTCGGTCGGCGCTGCCACCACATCACGTAGCCCCACACCACCATCGCCGCGATTGCTGTCGCCATGACGAACAGCACAATCTGGTTCGGAAGACCGAACATTGTTCCCATATGCAAGTCGATTCCCCAACGACTGAGCTTTGCAATGAACGAGAACTCGGCGAAGTCGACTCGATCCACGACTTCGAGTGTCCCGGGGTCGATCGCAACCGAGTCGACCTCGGTCGGAAAGCTGCGCTGGATCTCTTGCACGACCCACGCCGTATCGCTGTCGCCCGGCGGCCTGATCTCCACGAGCCCCGTGTTGACGTTGACGTCCTGCGCAATCGCGAGCACCTCGTCGAACAGACTCGAATCGAGGTCTCCAGCGGCCTCACCTTCCGCGTGGCCATGGTCGTGACCGTCGTGACCGTCGTGTCCGGCATGCGCGTCGTGACCATCGTGTCCGGCATGCGCGTCGTGACCATCGTGTCCGGCATGCTCGTCGGATTCACTCGCCGCAGCACCGAGTGCAGTGTTGAGCGCGGGAGTTTCCCAGCCGACAGCACTGCGCAGGGCACTGAAATTCGCTCCCCCGTACTGCGACCAGGTGATGCCCGTCGCCGAGAGAAAGAGGGCAACGAGCAGCACCCAAACGCCGGCTGAGGTATGCAAGCTCCGTGTCCTCGCGAACCCTTTGGCTCGAAGATCGGGTCGAAGGAGATTCTTCTTCTGTTTCGCACTTCGCGCCTTCCGATACCGCATCACCCACAGCACGATGCCTGCGAGCGCAATCACTCCGAGCCAGGACGCAGCAAGCTCGCTATAGAGGCGACCGGCGTCGCCGAGGTGCAGGCTCCGGTGGAGCTGATCGATCCAGGTTCGAAGCGGCAGCTGCCCTGAGGTGCCGTACACGGTGAAGTCGCCGTGCACTTCGCCTGTGCCCGGGTCGATGAAGATCGCGCGGGTCTCGCTCGCGCCGAGTTCCGGGTCTGCATACATGACACGGGTCGTGTCACCAGGCTCGGGTGCTGGGCGCACCGCAGCAATCACGGCGTCTGACCCGACGAACTCGTTTGCGATCGTGACCTGCTCACTCAAGGAGAGGGAGGTCTCAGTCACCGGCGCGGTCAGGACGTCGGCGTACACCAGGCGTTCGAGTTGCGGCGTGAATGCGTAGAGGGCGCCACTGGCTGCGGCGATCAGAATGAATGGTCCGATGAAGATCCCCGCATAGAAATGGAGTCGCATCAGGAGCTGGGCGAACCACCCCTCTCTATTTCTTGGGGTTCGCCGTGTGGGCGGTGATGGTTGCGGCGCATCGGCGGGCACGCTGATGTCGCCAGTGACGGCATTCGTCATTGGGTTCCTTGTCTCAAATGTTGGGTCCGGAGGGCACAACGAACGGCCCCTGCACGGGAATCAGTGGTGAGTACGCCACAGGTCCGCTGCAGCGGGAGTGGCAATCAACATTCAGAGAACGACAGGCGGACCTCGACGTTGCACGATCGCCGAGCTTCTCGTGCGCAAAGCTGGCACCCAGTCGAGTGTCGTCAGTGCAGTGTTCGGCGCCGATGCAATGGGAAGTGGTTCGTGGAGTCGAGTGCGCCGCAGGAAGAGTGCCGCAGCGATCTGCTTCACCGAGGCGAAGGCAACAAGAATTGCTTCGCCGTGCGCGAGGATCAGCGTCGTGACCACCGCTGCGAGCGCGTGCATCACCCACATCAGCGGACCATCGTGGCCCGAGTGCGATGCACCCGTAGCGAGGTCCGATGTTGCCGCGGAGAACGCCGCGTGCCCGCTGTGATCGTGAGACGACGCTGCTGGAGCCGCACTCGGCGCCGTGGCTCGCTGCGCCCCGAAGACGAAGAGCGTGTGGAACAGGAACTGACTGACCGTGACCGAGAGCCCGAGCCTGGCGACACTGTTTCGGAGTTTGGCGAGCAGGAGGCACACCGGCATGGCAAGGATGAGCGGAATCACGATCCCGAGAAGCCCTGGCATCGCTCCGCCACCGAGCAGGTGCGAGATCAGCGCGATGCAGGTCGCGGTGACCGCGGCAACACCGGCGAGTTTCGCCTGCGAGCGCCGGGTGGCCGCACTCTTCGTTGCACTACGGTGACGCGACGACGACTCATTCGTCATCGCCGCCGCATACACCCTTCAACCTTATCCGCGCAGTTCCCGATCGTGCTCGTCGCCCTCGGTGTGCTCCGTGCCCGATTCCTGACGAGGCTCGAGCCGGAGATGTGGCCACTCGGCGACGTCACGCAGCAGCTGGCGATCGTGACTCGAGACCACGACCGCTGCATCCGTGGCGCCGAGCGCCTCCGTGAGTTCATCGACGAGCGCGATTGAGAGGTGGTTCGTCGGCTCATCGAGAAGGAGCACCTGCGGACGAGTGGCGAGCACCATCGCCAGTTCGAGCCGACGCTGCTGCCCCATTGACAGTTCGCCGAGGCGTTTTCCCGACTCTCGCGTACGCAGCAGTCCGAGCTGCGAGAGTCCGACCAAGGTGCCGGTCTTGAGCACACCGTTCGAGACCTGGGTTTCGAGATGCTTCGCGAAGACATCGTTCGCTCGCTCGTCGATTGGGAGCGAAGATTCCTGTCGCAAGAATCCGATCCGGGCACTCGAGTGCCGAATGATCGCGCCGCTGCTCGGCGGCATGTCGCCGGCGAGCAACTGCAGCAACGTCGACTTCCCTGCTCCGTTTGGGCCGGTCACGACGAGGCGATTTCCCGCAGCAAGCGAGAGTGACACCGGCTCGTTCATCCGACCATCGAGGTGCAGCTCGTGCGCATCGAGCAGGGTCACACCAGTGTTCACTTCGATGTCTGGAAAGCGAAATACCTGGGGCGGCTCCGGCACCGTGACCGCGTGCGCGTCGAGTTGTGCTTGGCGCCGGTGCACGCTCTGCACGAGTCCGCCGGCGCGCGTGGCGCGACCGTGCTTGTTCGTGCCCTTCTCCGGTCGCCACCCGGAAACAAGCCGGTTTTGTGCAGCGCTCAGATTGTCTTGCAACCTGAGCTGCTCCGCCTGCTGCCGTTCGAACGCTTGCTCCCACCGCTCGCGCTCAGCCAGGCGCCCCTGTTGATACCCCGCATAGCCGTCGCCGTAGACGCGAGGCAGCTGGTCGAAGGTGGGGTCGAGATCGACGATCGTGTTCGCCACGTCGGTCAGGAGCGCGCGATCATGCGTCACGATCACGACTCCCCCGCGGCGTTCACGAATCCGAGTGGTCAAGAATTCGAGTCCGCTGCGGTCGAGATGATTGGTCGGTTCGTCGAGGAGCAGAAAGTCGTCGTCTGCGCCGAGGAGGCAAGCAAGCCGAACGCGATACCGCTGGCCGACCGAGAGTTCGCTGAGCGGCTTGGCCATGTCCGTCTCTGCATCGAGTGCTTCGAGGGCGATCATCACGCGACGCTCGGCGTTCCAGGCGTCGAGCGCCTCCGCATGTTCGAGAGCCTCCGCATACCTCGCCGCGGTGCTGCCTGTTTGGAGCGCGAGACCTTCGGCGGCGAGGTCGAGTTCGGCGAGCGCGGCAATTGCGGGTGCGATCGCCTCAGCGACCGCGGCACCGACCGTGCGGTCGCCGTCTGCTGACATCTCCTGCTCGGCAACACCGATCGTCCCGAGACGCTGCACTTCGCCTGCGTCTGGAATCAGTGCCCCGCTCAGCACGTGGAGCAGCGTTGACTTGCCCCTTCCGTTCTCGCCCACAATCGCAATGCGAGCGCCGGGCGTGACAGTGAGGGCGACGTGAGTGAGTACGGGCAGGGAGCCTCTCGTGACACTGACCGAGGTCGCGGTCAGTTGCGCACGATGGCGCGCAGAATGAGTGTGTGGTGTTTGCATCGTGAATTCCTTTGGAAGGCGCACTGATCGCACGATGATTCGACCTGCGGAACAGGATGATCGTTGCGATGGAGTGCGCGAAAACGGCGACCCGGAACGGGTCAGTACGGAGCGGCCGCCTGCGAGAAGCCTTGCTTCACGCGCGGTGGGCCTGCTCGGCCGTTAGAGGAAATACAAAAGCACGCTCCAAGGGTAAGGCATGAGAAGACAAGACGAAAGGCCTCGGTCGGGGCTAGCGTGGATGCTGGCAGCACCTCGAAAGGAACCCCGATGAATCAGGACGACACTCCAATTGGCATCACCGGCAGCACCGGCTTCATCGGCGGACGCGTCGCTGCAATGCTCTCCGAACAGGGCGCGAACCTTCGGCTCCTCGTGCGCGATGCGTCGCGGGCTCCGCAACTCCCGGCATCGTCATTGCACGAATGCGGGTACGGCGACTTCGAAGCGTCGAAGCGTGCGCTCGAGGGCGTTGCAACACTCCTCATGGTTTCCGGCGCGGAGAGCGCTGATCGGCTCGCACAGCACCGCACCTTTGTTGATGCGGCGGCCGCAGCCGGGGTTCGCCACGTTGTCTACACCTCGTTCGCGGCGGCCGCACCGGATGCAACCTTCACGCTCGCGCGTGACCATTTCCACACCGAGGCACACATCAAGTCCTCGGGGATGCACTGGACGTTCTTGCGCGACAGCTTCTACATGGACGTCATGGAACCCTTCGTCGGCGAGGACTCCGTGATCCGCGGACCGGGCGGCAACGGGAAGGTGGCGCTGGTCGCTCGCGCAGATGTCGCCCGTGCTGCTGCGGTGATCCTGTCGAAGCCGAACGAACACCTCGACACGACCTACGATCTCACCGGCCCCGAAGCATTGTCTTTCGCTGAGGTTGCCTCGACGATCAGCGACGTCCGTGGCACCGAGGTGCAGTTCTACGATGAGAGCCTTGAAGAAGCCTACGAATCACGAGCGTCGTATGGCGTGCCCGACTGGCAGGTCGAGGCGTGGGTCAGCACGTACACGGCGGTCGCGAGCAACGTCATGGCGACGGTGAGCGGTGACGTCGAGCGAATCACCGGCGCTCCCCCGATGCGCTTCGAACAGTACCTGAGCGCGACCGATGCAAGAACGGAACAATCCTGACGATGCGAGCACTTGTGCTCGGAGGAACCGCTTGGCTCGGTCGCGAGATCGTACGCGCTCTCCTCGCTCGAGGCGCTGACGTCACCTGCCTCGCTCGGGGCGAGTCTGGGCCGACTGTTGAGGGCTCCACGCTGCTGCAGGCCGATCGACAGCAGCCCGATGCGTACGACGGAATCACCGGCGATTTCGACGCGGTCATCGAACTGGCCTACGAACCGGATCTTGTTCGTTCCGCTCTCTCTGCCCTCGCACACCGAGCGGCACATTGGACGCTCGTCTCGAGTGTCTCGGTGTATGCCGACAATGATGCACCGCACGCGGACGAGGAATCGAGACTCGTTGCGCCACTCGACCTCGATCAGTATCCGGACGCGAAGGCTGCTGCAGAGATTGCCAGTATTGATCAGCTCGGAGATCGACTGCTCGTCGCGCGCCCTGGACTCATCGTCGGGCCCGGGGACCCGAGCGACCGTTTCGGATACTGGCCGATGCGTCTGCAGCGCGGTGGCCGAGTGCTCGTGCCGTCGTTTGATCGACGGTTTGTGCAGGTCGTCGATGTCACCGATCTCGCACGCTGGATCGCAACGGCCGCATCATCGAATCGCACGGGAATCTTCAATGTCGTCGGCAATCCAATCCCGATGGCGCAGTTCTTCGAAATCGCGGCCACCGTCGCCGACTTCTCGGGTGTCTTCGTCACAGCCGAAGACGCGTTTCTCATGAACGAGGGCGTGAATTTTTGGGCCGGGCCTCGATCGCTGCCGCTTTGGCTTCCTCTGGACGACGGCGGCTTCGCCCAGCGCGACAACGCGAAATTTCTTCGCAGCGGCGGCTCGCTGATGCCCGTCGACAAGACGCTCGCCCGTGTGCTCCAGGACGAATCAGAGCGAGGACTCGACCGAACACGCCGCTCCGGGCTCTCCCGCGACGAGGAATCACAACTCCTCGACACCGTGATGTCCCAAGCGAGCAGTGGCCGCTCATCATCGAGTGCACGTCGAGAGAACCTCGGATGAGCATCGAAGTGTCCCACCACGCCGTCGAAGCCCAACTTGCGCACAGCACAAGCCCCGCTCTCCCGAGAGAACGGGGCTCGTATTGGTTTGCCTCAGGGTCGAGAACGGTTGAAGAACTTAGACAAGCTCTGGGCGGCGGATGCTTTCGGCTCCACCGTCGACGAACACGATCTGACCGGTGACGTAGAGGTTCTCGCTACTCGTCAGCCACGCGAGAAGGTTTGCAACTGCCTTCGGGTCGGCTGCAGGTCCGCCGTACGGAGCTGGCGCACCCTCGTCGAGCGCTGCACGCCCCTCCTCGGTTTCGAGCGCCGCAGCAGTCATGGGCGTCAGGATCACGCCAGGGGCAACACCGTTCAGCGCGATGCCTGCCTTCGCCCACTCGGATGTCGGAGCGTGCTTGCGAATCCAGCGCGCGATCGACAACTTCGAGGTTGTGTAGAGCACACTCGATCCGGTCGCGTTCGCGGTGGCACCCAGTGATTCCGCATGCGCGAGTGCGGCGGCTTCGTCGCCGGCTTCGAGCAATCGCAGCAGCTCGTCATCGACCGATTCCAGAGCTGCGAGCGATGCAACGACCGCGGCTCGTGGAGCGTCGGAGGCTGCAAGCAGGGGCCGCAATCCTTCGAGCGTCGCGACGGCCCCGAAGTGATTCACCGCAACCGTCACTGGTGCGGGGACAACCAGACCGGCGATTGCGAGCACACCGTCGAGCACTCCGCCGCTGAGCTCCGTTGCCTTCGAGACGAGCTCGGCGCGACCTTCGTTCGTGGTGAGGTCAACTTCGATGTCTGCATCATGCAGATCGACGCCGATGACTCGGTGTCCGTCGTCACGGAGCTTCTGCGCAGTCGCCTTGCCGATGCCCGATGCGGAGCCGGTCACGAGGTATGTACGAGTCATTGTGCGTTCCTTTCGTAGTGCCCCTCATCGGTGAGGAGCCAGGCTGGGAGCAGGGCGAGCAACTGCACCTGCAAATGGTCGGGAGTGATCGGTCGCTCGCTGGAGAGCCAGGCGCTCAATACGGCGATCGAGCCACCCGCGACGTAGTCTGCGGCGGTCTGCGGGTCGAGCGATTCCGGCACCGTGGCCTGCATCGTTTCGAGCGCTTGCGATGCAAATGCACGATGCATTGCAGTCAATACTTGGCCGCGCGACGTTCCCCGCAGCAAGCTCGCATACAGTTCTCGCCGCGTCACGAATTCTGCGACCAGCATGCGCGTGGTGGTGCGCGCGGTTTCGAGCGGCGAAAGCGTCTTCCGAAGTTCGAGGTCGAGCGTTTCGATTGCTTCGAATGCTCGAGTCAAGACCGCCATCACGACGTCATCAAGGTCGCGGAAGTGCGTGTAGAAGGTTGCTCGCGCGACCCCTGCCTCGGCGACGATGTTCGCGATCGTCACCTCGGCTTCGCGCTGGGTGAGCGCCTCAACTGCGGCAAGGATCGACGCCCTGGTCCGTGCAGGACGTGGATCTGGAGCGCGAGTCACGCACTCAGCATAACAATTTATGGACACGCGTCTAAAAGATTTTCGATGCGCTCGGACGCGCGGCTCGAGCACGAACATCCCGGTCCGAGATTTTTCATGTGTGCAACGATGGACGCGAGATTCACCGTCCGCACGGAGTTTGCGCCGACCACATCACCTGCCTCGGTGCAGCAAGGAGCCCTTCGATGATTCCGGGAGCGATATGGACGACCGCCCTTGGCCTTGCGATCATCGCGCTCTTGGGAACACTCGTCGGACTTTTCCGCTCGATGCTGAAGGACCGGACGGGGAACCCCTCACTCGCAACGCAACGGTGGTTGTTCTTTTGCTCCATCGGGACGTCATTGACGATCCTGATCACGATGCTCCGCACCGCGACCAGCGACCATGGGCTCACCACCGTCACGCTGAGCCTCGTTGCCCTCCCGCCAACCTTGGCATTGCTCCTCGGCGGGGTTGCTACGTACTTCATTCGGCGTGAATGGCGGGGCCAGCACCCCGTGCCGCTCAAAAGCGGCATCGGCATCTTGATCATGGGCATGGCAACGGTACTCGGCGTGGTGGCAAACGCACTCGACGCCGTGCTGCAGTAACTCGCGCCAGGGGCAGGCATACCGGGGCGTGAAGATCTCCGTGAGAGCTGAGCGCAAGCACTCAGCGCGCGAGCTACGTTCTAGACCCGTCGGCGTCGAACCAGAGCTGCGGCGCGGCCGCGAGCATGAGCGCCGTGCCACGGTCGATGTCGAGTTCAGGCTGCGCAAGCCAGAGTTCGAGCACTCCGATGACACCCGCTGCCGAGAATGAGGCAATGACCTGCACGGCGAGCGCATCGTCCGGCGCAATACTCGTCGGCAGAATCTCCGGGTGGCGGAGAAGGTGCTCCGCAAGGGCACCACTCACGACGCATTCGAGGTTTGCGCGCACGAGCGGCAAGAGCGAAGGCTCCATGAGGTTTCGATACACGTCTGCCAGCTCGGCGATGTGCGCGACGAGTAAGCGCACCGACCCACGGAGCCCGTCGGGGGTGACGATCTCGCCGGTTGCATCCTGCTGACTCAGAATCAGCGCATGCAGGTCGGCGGCGAGCGCATCCGCGAGCAGGGCGACCGGAGATGCAGCGTGGCGATACAAGGTCGCTCGAGTCACCCCTGCAGCGCGACTGATTGCGTCTGCGGTGAGTTCGGTTCCCGGGGTTTCGGCCGCAAGCCCGAGCACCGCTTCGCGGAGTGCGTCACGCGAGCGGAGAAACCGTGGGTCCATTCCTCCATGCTAGGCCGCTGCCTGAGCTCCGAAACCCGCACCCATTCGGACGATCGCGACCTCGCTTCCGCCGGTCGACTGGCACGCCTTCCCAACTATGCGACACCTGTTGCACAGTTGTAGGCTTGGAGCGCACCAACGCTGATGCACTCAAATCAAGGTCGGTTCGACTGCCACCCGCGGCCAGGACCGAGTTCGAAAGGATTCACATGTCCACTACAGCCCGCGCCGCGGTCCTTCACGGCGTCGACGCCTCGTTCTCGTTCGAAGATGTTGTGCTCGACGAGATCCGGCCCGACGAGATTCTCGTCAAGATTGTCGCAACCGGTCTCTGCCACACCGACCTCGCAGTGCAGCACGGTCACATCCCCGCGGCGTTCCCCTTCGTGCTCGGCCACGAGGGCGCTGGCGTTGTCGAAAAGACAGGATCCGCCGTCACCGACCTCGCCGTCGGCGACCACGTCGGACTCTCCTTCGCCGCGTGTGGGCACTGCGATCACTGCCTCACCGGCCGGGCCGCATACTGCCTCAACTTCATGCTGCTGAACTTCGGTGGCGTGCGCGAAGACGGCTCCCCAACGCTCTCGAACGCTGATGGCGTCGTACACGGCAGCTTCTTCGGACAGTCCTCCTTCGCAACGCACGCCATCGTCTCGGCTCGCAACGCAGTCAAGGTCCCCAAGTCGGTCCCGCTCGACATCGTCGGACCGCTCGGCTGCGGCATCCAGACCGGTGCCGGAACCGTCATGAACTCCTTGAACGTTCCCGCCGGGTCGAGCATCGTCGTTGCCGGTACCGGAGCGGTTGGCCTTTCCGCGATCATGGGCGCGAAGGTTGCCGGCGCAACGACCATCATCGCGGTCGACGTGATCCCGGAACGGCTTGAACTCGCTCGCGAGCTCGGCGCGACCCACACGATCAACGGCAAAGAAGAAGACGTCGTTGCGAAGCTGATGGAGTTCACCGACGGCCTCGGTGCTTCATACGCCGTCGATACGACTGCAATCACGCCCGTGATCGCGAACCTCGTCGCCGGAACGCGAATGGGCGCGCAGATCGCAGTGGTCGGGGTTCCGAAGCCGGACGCTCAGATCTCACTCGGACTCGTTTCGGGCACGGGCAAGACACTCGTCGGCGCGATCGAGGGTGACTCGGTGCCGCGAGTGTTCATCCCCGAGCTGCTCGCGCTGTTTGCCGCAGGCGAGTTCCCTTTCGACCGCCTCGTTTCGAAGTACTCCTTCGACCAGATCGACCAGGCAATCGCTGACACCCAGAGTGGCGCAGCGGTCAAGGCAGTCCTCACGATGCCGTAATCGTTTCTCGATGATGAAGGGCGGGTCAGGTCGTTGAGACCTGGCCCGCCCTTCGTCGTTGACGATCACTCAGCACCGCGACCCTGCAGTTCCCAACGAATCTAGAGAATGTGCCCCGTGAATGACTCTGTGATCGTGGTGAAACCATGGCTTTGCCAAAAGCTTCGCGACATGTGGTTATCGTCGGTGTAATTCAGCAGGACATATTCGTGACCCGAGTCCGAGAGCTGCTGCATAACCCGCACCACCAGCGATCTCCCGATGCCAGCGCTTCGATGCAGCGGACTCACACTTGCGAGCCCGATGTACCCATGCGATCGAGGAACCCACGCAGTCGCTGGCAGGCCATCCGAAACGCTCAACGCGTAGCTCGAAATGCAAGCGACAACTTCCCCGTGCACAAGTGCCACAAAGCAGGCACTCGATGTCGTCGGGTCGAGCAGTTCCTCCACCATTCGGCGAGTCGGCTCAGCGACTTGGTCTGCGCGCATGCCGCTTCGGGTGAAGTCCGCGTGAAATGCGTACTGCTCGAACGTCAAACCGACAATTGCCTCGATGTCCTCTGCTCGGGCTTCGCGAACATCGACCGCGTTCAAGGGTGCGCTGAGTGAAAGCTTCGAGGTTCGGCCAGCAAGCACATTGTCTTTCCGGAGCCCAAGCGCCGCCCACGCGGACTGCCCGAGCCAATCGCCCGCTCTCGTATCGACACTAAGCCGAGTGATACCGAGCTCCCTCGCTCGAAAGCGCACGGGCTCCAGCAGGCGAGGAAGGTGGTCGAGCGCTGCGGCATCTCGAAAATGCCAACCGCTCACAGCAACGTTCACGAACGACTCGGGCAAATACGTGTACCCGGGATGATCGACCCCGATCTCCATCAGCCTGGCGCAGACCAGACCGACGATCTCGCCGTCCTGGATCGCAGCTCGCGCGATTGTGCCCGGCTCGTGAGCGCGGTACGCGGTGACCGCGAATTCGGCCTCGCCGATCGATGCCTCCTTCAGCATCGGAGCCGTTCCCATCCGTTCGAGCGAAGCGTGCACGAACAGAACAACGAGCTCGTCGACTTCGCCGATGTCGACGATTCGGATTTCGTTTGCACTCATGCGTTGCTCCCCACGTGCTCGGCTGTCACGCCGCCGGAAATATCAGACGAACTGCTTGCAGATGCTCGAGCTCGACGGCGGCGAAACAGACCATGCCGTGGAGCGAAGAACCACGTCAGCAAGAACAGCACCGTTGCGGTCAGCACGATCGTTCCTCCGGTCGGGAGGTCGAGCGACCACGACAAGTAGACGCCGATCAGCGCGGAAAACGCTCCGAGCAGGGGTGCGAGCGTCATCATGACGCCGAGTCGATCAGTGAGGAGTCTCGCGGTCGCCGCCGGAACGATCAGGAGCGCCAGCACCAAGACGTTGCCGATGGTCTGCACTGAAATGACGACCGCAACCGTCACCATCACGTACAGGCCGAGGTCGATCCAGAACACGGGGAGCCCGATCGAACGAGCCATCTCCCGGTCGAGGCTGGTCGCGACGATTTCCTTGTGGAACAGCAGCGCGAGCGCCACGAGTATCGAACCGGCAAGAGCGACGACGAAGACATCTTCATCAGGAATACCTGTGATCGACCCGAACAGGAAGCTCTGCAGCGAACCGGAGTAACCGGGCGATCTGGAGATGATCACGATCCCCAGCGCGAATGCCGCGACGAAGAAGATTCCGATCACGCTGTCTTCTTTCAGTCGCCGATTCTGAGAGAAGATCGCGACGAGGATCGCGGTGATGACGCCCGCGACCATTCCTCCGAGCACGAGTGAACCCTGGAGGACGAAGGCGATCGCGAGCCCAGGGAAGACCGCGTGCGCAACCGCATCACCGATGAACGCCATCCCCCGCAGGACCACGTGCGAGCCGATCACGCCGCACACGATCGACGAGAGCGTTGCGATCAGGAGCGCCTTCGGCAGAAACGACAGCAGCGGGTTGAAGAGGTCTTGGATGAATTCAGGAAAGCTCAGCATGATCGTGCTCCCAAAATGTTGAGCAGCGGCGAGGTTTCACGGAACCCGAACGTCTGGATCCAGAGCGCAGGGTCGGTGAGCGCAGAGGGAGCTCCATCTGCGATCACGGTCTTCTGAATCAGCGCCAAACGGGAGCAGTCAGTGGTTGCGCCAATGAGGTCGTGGGTTGTCATGATGATGGCAGTGCCTTCTGCTGCGAGTGATTTGAAGAGGTCGGTCAGCATCTCTTGCGTTGGGATGTCGAGCCCGGTGAACGGCTCGTCGAGGAGGAGCAGCTTCGGCCGCAGCGCGAGGGCGCGTGCCACCAAAACACGCTGACGCTGCCCACCCGAGAGCTCGCCGATCGGGCGATGGCGCAACGCCGTCATCTTGACGCGGTCGAGCGCGTCGCGCACGGCGCGATAGTCGGCACGACCGGCTCGTCGCAACCAACCGATGGATGTCGTTCTTCCCGAGAGCACGACCTCTTCGACGCTGATCGGGAAATCCCACGCGAACTCCAGCCGCTGGGGGACGTACCCGATCTGACGCCGAGCGTTCTTCGGATGCGTATCGACGATCGTGATCGAGCCCGCGGATCTCGGAACCAGCCCGAGCATTGATCGCAGCAACGTGGTCTTGCCCGCCCCATTGGGGCCGATGAGTCCGAGGAATTCGCCCGCAGCGACAGTGAGATTGACGTCGTGCAAGACTTCGCGGCCACCCAGGATTCCCAGAGGGTTTCGAAATCTCCCACAAGTCCTGGACGCGCGCATACGGTGAGAGGTTGCGCAAGAACCTCGCCACGCGATCACGCTCACGGGGCGTCACGCTGTTGATTGGATCCGTCAGCACGATCAAACTCGCGAACTCGAGCCGACGGGCCAACGTCCCTGGCGCGGAAAAATCCTCGAACCCGGGAGACGAGCGCTCTCGTTCAATCGGGTCGAGCAGCGTTTCGAGCACTTCCGCGCGCGAGGTGACGACCGCGATCTCACGGATACCGATCTGCGCGTTCGGCGCCTGGTGCATGAAACAGTGCTCGATGACCAGCGCTGTCTCAACGACTTCAGTCTCGGGTGCGAGCAAGGTGACGGAATGACCCCGCAACCCGTCTTCAAAGCTCGATAGGAAATGCTCCGCGAGATCGCTCGCGAACTGGAGCACCGAGGCACCAGGGCTATAGACCTCAGCATGACCGCCGCTCATGGTGGCGCCGCTCAGAATTTCCCCGACGCTTTGGTTCGATCGCTCGTTCGCACCACACACGAGCGTGACTGCGAGCCCTCGGGTCCGGCGAGTTTTGTTGACATCCGTCATAGTGAACTACTCTATATGAGAATGATTCTCATTAAACAAGGAGGAATGATGAAGGTTCGCAACTCGCTGAAGTCGATGAAGAAGATGCCGGGCTCGCAGGTCGTCCGACGACGAGGACGCGTGTTCGTGATCAACAAACTCAACCCGCGCTTTAAAGCACGCCAGGGCTGAATCGCGAGGGGCGCCGTGCGCAGTGCGTAAGTTAGGATAGCCTTACTAAGGCTACCCTAACTCGCTACCCAAGCACGGAAGAAGATCAGTCATGCCCTCACGCCCCCGCAATTCAAGCGTGTTCTTCGCCGCCTCTGCCGCAGTCGTCCTACTGCTCTCCGGCTGCGCCACCAATGGACCGTCCGCGGAAGAATCACCAACTGCTGATGCAACGCATGAGGTACAGCACGCGCGCGGCACCGCGGTCGTCCCTCTTGATCCACAACGAGTCGTGACCCTCGAGCCACTCGAACTCGACACCGCGGTCGCTATCGGCATCGTGCCAGTCGGGGCCGCGGTTGCAAGCAACGTTGCCGGCGCACCCGCCTACCTCCGCGCCGACGGCGTCGAGCCGGTCGGCACTGTGCCGGAGCCCGACCTCGAAGCAATCGCAGCGCTGCAGCCCGACCTCATTCTCGGCACTGAATCACGCCATTCAGCGCTCTACGAACAGCTCGATGCGATCGCGCCCACAGTGTTCATCGAAACACAGGCCGACCCGTGGCGAGACAACGCGCTCCTGATCGGCGAGGCATTGAACCGTCAGGACGAGGTCGCAGACCTCCTCGATGACGTCGATGCTCGCTGCGAGGCTCTCGCCGAAGAGTTCGCGATCGACGACGACACAGTGCAGCTCATCAGACCGCGCGACGAAACCACGCTGAGCCTCTACGGGCCCGTCTCGTTCTCAGGCAGCCTGCTCGAATGTGTCGGATTCACCATCCCGGAGCAAGACTGGGCCGATGGGCTGCAGGCAGACCTCTCACCGGAGAACATCCTTGCCGCACAGGCCGATCACGTGTTCGTCACCGTGACCGACGTCAACGATCCTTCGGAGATTCCCGCTGCGATCACTCAAAACGCGGACGCCTTCCCTGCGGTCACCCCGGTCGACACCAGCTACTGGGTGTCGGGCGTCGGGCCGAAGGGTGCGCAAGCAGTCCTCGACGATATTGAGACGTATCTCGAAACGACCCGGTGACGCTCCACCTCGACACCGACGAGCGCGCGAACGTAACTGCTCGCCCCTTCGCTGCGGTCGGTGCCAATGCGGCGATTCCTCGCACGCAGCGTCGTCGGCGCGGTGCGCGCACGGCCGGAGGGATGCTCGTCCTTCTGGCCGTGCTCGTCCTCGCGGTCCTGCTCTCACTCGCGGTCGGCGCGAACCCGCTGTCTGTCTCAACGGTCTGGAACACGCTGCTGGGTGAGGGGAATACCGAAACGAACTACATCGTGTTCGACCTGCGGATTCCTCGCACCATCACGGGCCTCGTAGCGGGCGCCGCACTCGGTATTGCGGGAGCGCTCATTCAAGCGTTCACTCGAAACCCGCTCGCCGACCCCGGCATCCTCGGTGTGAACGCAGGCGCAGCCCTCGCCGTTGCACTCGGCATCACGTTGCTCGGGCTTCGCGATGTTTCGCAGTTCGTCTGGTTCGCGTTCGCAGGAGCACTCATCGTGACCATCGCGGTCTACCTGATCGGCTCCTCCGGGCGTGGCTCAGCCGACCCGCTGCGACTCACCCTCGCCGGGGTTGCACTCGGTGCCGTGCTCTCGGGAATCACCACGGGGCTTTCGCTGAGCAACCCAGACGCCTTCGATTCGATGCGGAGCTGGAACGCTGGATCACTGCTCGGGCGCGGGCTCGATGCGATCCTGCCGGTCCTCCCCTTCGTGGTCGTCGGCATCCTGATCGCCCTCTTCCTTGCCCCCGGCCTCAACGCCGTCGGACTCGGCGAAGACGTCGCGCGGTCGCAGGGCGCGAACGTGCTCGGAATTCGACTCGGAGTTATCGTCGCGGTCACGCTGCTCGCGGGCTCTGCGACCGCGCTCGCCGGACCGATCTCGTTCATCGGCCTTATGGTGCCGCACGTCATCCGATGGACCTTCGGGGTTGACCAGCGAGCAATTCTGCCCCTTGCTGCACTCCTGGCGCCGGTGATCCTGCTCCTGGCCGATGTCCTCGGCCGCGTCATCATCGCCCCGGCCGAAGTCCCCGTCGGAATCGTCGCCGCAGTGGTCGGAGCACCCGTGCTGATCCTGTTGGCACGCCGGCGAAACGCGAGCGCGCTGTGACGTCGCTGCGCGGGAGTGCCGCGAGCAATGTCGGATATCGGCGCAAGGTCCTCGCACTCGGGCCAATTCGGATTCCGCTGCGGGTGCGCAGTATCGCCGTCGGGCTCTCAGCGCTGGGTGCACTGTGCATCCTCGGCGTCCTTTCCCTCGGGCTCGGCACCTACCCGCTCACGCCGCTCGAAGTCGTCAACACCCTGCTCGGCGGTGGAGCCCAGATCGATCGCACCGTGGTCATCGACTGGCGCCTCCCCCGCGCCACCGCAGCAATCACCATCGGAGCCATCCTCGGGATCGCCGGTGCATTGTTCCAAACGGTGACTCGGAATCCGCTCGCGAGCCCCGACATTCTCGGTCTCTCGAACGGTGCGTTCACGGGAATGCTGCTCGCGCTCATCCTGGTTTCCGGGAGTTGGCCGGTCCTGACCACAGGGGCGCTCCTCGGCGGCTTCGCCACCGCGCTCCTCATCTGGGCGCTCGCTGCGCGCGGTGGCATCCAGGGGTTCCGACTTATCGTGGTCGGGATCGGCGTCGCCGCGATCCTCGCCTCGATCAACACCTGGATGCTGCTCCAGATCGAACTCGAAACCGCGATGTTCGCATCGGCCTGGGGCACGGGATCGCTGAACGGCGTCACCGCCGGTCCGCTTGCTGGAGCACTGCTGTGCGCACTGCCGTTTGTTCTTTTGGCGTTCGCACTCGTGCCTCGACTCCGGCAACTGAGCCTCGGCGACGACATGGCGGCAGCGACGGGCGCTCGCCCCTCAGCGGTCAGAGCATTCGCGCTTCTCACTGGCGTCGTGCTCGTCGCCGCCGCGACGACCGTGGCGGGACCAATCGCCTTCGTCTCACTCGCGGCACCACAGATCTCGCGCCTCATCGCTCGCACCCCGCACTTGTCGCTCATGCTCTCCGGGCTGATCGGCGGGGTTCTGCTGCTCGGTGCCGACCTCATTGCGCAGCACGTGCTGCCAACCCCCTTGCCCGTCGGCGTCGTCACCGTCTCGGTTGGTGGCGCCTACCTCGTTCTCATGATCGTTTTGGAGATCCGTCGCCGTGCCTGAGTTCACGAACCCACTCGACCCCGCAGCACCCACTCGTCTGTCCGCGGAGTCGATCAGCCTCTCGTACGACCGGCGCGAGATCGTTCACGACCTTTCCGTGACCGTGCCGACAGGTGGCTTCACCGTGATCATCGGCCCGAACGCCTGCGGAAAATCGACGTTGCTCCGCGGGCTCTCGCGGCTGCTCTCCCCCTCGAGCGGCCGCGTCGTACTCGATGGCCAGACCATCAACTCGTACCCCGCGAAGGAGGTCGCCCGGCGGCTCGGGCTTCTGCCGCAGAGCGCGATCGCCCCTGATGGCATCACGGTTGCTGATCTCGTTGCCCGCGGACGCTACCCGCACCAGAACTTGATGCGCCAATGGTCGGAGGCCGATGAGCGAGCAGTGGACGAAGCCCTCGAAGCGACCGGCACCGCCGACCTTGCCGCCCGACCCGTCGATGCACTCTCCGGTGGGCAGCGTCAGCGCGTGTGGGTTGCGATGGTGCTCGCGCAGGAGACCGACCTACTGCTGCTCGATGAACCAACGACGTTCCTCGATGTCGCGCACCAGGTGGAGCTCATGGAACTCTTCGCGCAACTGAACGGGCAGCGACGTACGCTCGTGGCGGTCCTGCACGATCTCAATCACGCCGCACGTTATGCGACGCACATCATCGCGATGCGAGACGGAGCGATCGTCGCCGAGGGACCCCCGGAACAGGTCATCACGAGCCAGCGGGTGCAGGAGATCTTCGGGCTCGCGAACGTCGTGATCCCCGACCCGGTGACCGGCGGCCCACTGGTCGTGCCGTTGCGGGGATCAGCGCCACAGCGGAGCCGCTCGTGACCGCGGAACGCCCCTGGGCTTACAGCGCGTTTCCCGTCGAGGTACGAGCGCGCACGATGCTCAGTCCGAATTTCGTGCGCCTCACCTTCGGAGGCGACAGCCTTCAGTATTTCGCCGACTGGGGCACCGATCAGCGCATCAAGGTCGTGCTCCCGCTCGCAGACGGGCGCATCGCCGATTTCGGTCTGCTCGATGAGCCGACCCCGCACCCTTCGGACTGGTACACGCGGTGGCGGGCGCTCCCAGAGCCGGAGCGCAATGTGCTGCGCACCTACACGCCCTCTGCCATTCGGGCTGCAGAGCGAGAAATCGACATCGACTTCTTCCTCCACGAGCCGGCCGGGCCCGCGTCGGCGTGGGCTGCATCCGCACGGCCAGGCGACCGCGTCGTCGTGAACGGACCAGACTCCCGTATGGGCTGGACCGGCTACGGACTGCATTGGCAACCCGGCTCGGCGCGACGGTTCCTGCTCATCGCAGATGAAACCGCGTTCCCCGCCGTGCGCGGCATTCTCACATCACTCGGCGACGAGGCCGATATCGACGTCATCTTGGAGTGCGCTGATCTCGACGACGACATCGTCACGCCTGACGCGCCCGCGAGCGCGCGGGTTCGGCTCGTGCAGCGAGCGAGTGACGATACGCGTGCAATCGAGGCAGCGGTTCGCGAGTGGGGTGCGAGCACCGGACCTGCAATGACGAGCGCTCCTGATTTCTATGCCTGGATCGCGGGAGAAGCCGGGGTGACGACGACGATTCGGCGCTACCTCACGAGCGAGCTCGGGATCGAGAAGGAGCGCGTGTCGTTCCTCGGGTACTGGAAGCGCGGTGGTCCGCTCGTCGGATAAGCGCGGCACGCTCGCTTCCACGCGAGTGATGGCCCTCAAAGCTGCGCGGAGCAACGGAGCGCGAACTGTGCTGGCCGCCTCCCGATTTACGTCGAGCACCCTGCGCTGTCTTCAGTGATCATCCACTGCGTGAGGGTTCGTTCGAGCACCACCGTGCCGCAGTCTCCACCATCGACATCGGTGACGAAGAGTTTGGCGCGCTGTTCGTCCTGTTCGATGACATCGATCGTGACTTCCGCGCTCATTCCGAATGCTTGAAGGAGCTCCGCCGTCATGGTCGTGAGTGGTTCGCAACCCCCAGGATCGCTGCCGCAGTGGGTGCGAAACTCTTCGAGCATGCGCTCGATGAGGTCGTCGCTGAGATACCCGCACGAGCAGCGCGAACAGCGCAATACTCGCGATGCCGATTAAACGTCTCACTGCGAGATTCCTCAGCAGCGCAGAGACCGCCGAGCTCGATTTGCACGACTCTGACCATTGCGTTTTCGATGCGTTGCTTGTGTCCATAATTCGCATGCATTACGCGGTCGCGACGAGGCGCGCTGCGACGAAGTCTTCGACACCGCCCTTCGTTTTTGCGCGAGGAATCATCCGAGCGAAGCGGAGAGCACTGCCGATTCTGAGAGCACCGAAGCGAAATCCGGTGGCTCATCGCGCAGGACGAAAATCTTCGGTGCCAGGCGCGGACTGGTATATCGCCAAAGCGCCTCGACATTGGAGCCCAATTCGAGCTGTTGAGTTCGTATCCTGCGACTACCTCAAGAAACAACGAAAGGACCCAATGTCTTTCAACCACCTTCGGCAACATTCGACAATCCGCGTTGCACGTGCGCGCGTGATTCCGAGAGTTCTCGTTGCATTCGCATCGATCGCGCTCACATCCAGTCTCGTACTGCCTGCGAGCGCTACAGAAACCACAGATTCGAATGTGGACGAAGCAGTTGAGGCGATTGCCAATTTGGCGGCCAACTCGTCGCTGCCAGAAGTCCAGGCGACTCAGGACGCAGCGCTGTTCTCAGCCGAATCTGACACGCTCACATCTGGCGAAGATGACGAACTCGTTGTGATCTCAGGCGCTGAAGACCCCGAGATCGAAGTGACGTCTCGTCACGGATCGTTCGAGATATCGGGCGCACTCCCTGGCACCGCTGCTGATTCAAGCAGCGGCGACATCGTGTATTCCGATGCCAGCGACTACAACGTCGTCCCGCTCGCCCACTCCGATGGTTCCCTCCAGATCAACTTGGTCCTCGAAAACACCGATGCGCCGACGCGCTTCGACTTCGACTATTCGGCCGAGGGAGGCGCGTCCTTAGAACTCACTTCTGAAGGCTTTGTCGTAATTCTCGACGGAGTTGGCGCGTATCTCGGTGGTATTGATCCAGCGTGGGCCTTCGACGCGAACGGCCGCGAAGTGCCAACACACTTCGAGGTCAGAGGCTCGAGCCTCACCCAGGTCGTCGACCACACATCGAGCAATTTCGCGTATCCGATCGTGGCCGACCCTTGGCAAGGAGGCAACCTGTTTCACACAATCACGGTTACTTCCGAAGCGCGGCAGGCACGCGTCAACCTCACCCCAAGTACCTGGGGACGCGTTGTCTGGACCGGAGCGTCAACACCAAATATGAGCCCGGTGGTTGCGTTCGCAAAGGGGCAGCAGGTCCTGAATACGCAGGGTTGGTCCGAAGCCGTGCACTGGAGCTCAAAAGTGGCGGTCGCGTTGAACAAGCCGAGCCAACGTCAGCAGTTTGAATGCCACGCGCTCGGCGGAGTGTTCGATGTCGCCGGCGGAGGCGTTTGGAACCTTGAGAAATGGCGACCGAATCGTACGAAGCACTGGTCCGTTGCAGTTGCACGACATGTCTGTAATTGGCATTCCGCAGGTGGAAAGTAGCGCACAGCAATGGACACGTCGAGAAGGATTATAGGAAGCCTGGTAGTAGCCGCTGTCGTATTCACGACCTCCAGTTGTTTGCCTGCGCCTGTTCCAGGGTGGGACAAAGCAGACTTTACGATCGAGGAGATCATCCAGGAAACCCCGGATCTGATGACCAATGCGCACGAAGACACAGTCGGCATCTGTGACGGCAAGGACGGGTGCGTGGAAGGGTGGTTCACGGATCAAGCCCAGATCACCCGATTCGAGAGCAACAAACTTGCAAAAGAATCCACCGAGCAGCTCACCGATTTTCATCGATGGCATCGAATTGTGCTCGATTTCAGCAAGGGCGAAGCGACCCCTGAAGAGAGAACGGTTGCGATTGAAATTTTTGAGGGTATCCATTCTTCGACATAGCCGAAGGCTGTGCGAAAAGCTCAGCCGACTGAAACGAGAATCTTGACCTGGACCGGAGCGTCAGCATCAAAAATGAGCCCTGTGGTGGCGTTCGCAAAGGGGCAGCACGTCCTTCATACGCGGGGTTGGTCAGTTGGGTTGCCATCGCACCGATGCAACTGGGAATCTGCAAGAGGTCGATAGATGCACAACATGAAACAACGAAAAAGAAGTCTTGGAGCGGTGCTTTCAATTGCTCTGGTCCTTACGACGACGAGCTGTCTCCCAGCCCCTGAACCTGGATGGGACTTCGCGAGCTGGACGATCGCTGAACTCGTCGAACTGGATTCGATCCCAATGACGAGGGCAGCACAAGACACGCAAGAGATTTGTTCAGGACTTGATGGATGCATCGAAGGCTGGATCTCCGATCAAGCTGAGATCACTCGGTTCGAGAGCAACGCAAATGCGAAAAAGCATGCCGAATCACTCACCGACGTGTACCGGTGGCATCGCATCGTGGTCGACTTCAGCAAGGGCACCACATCGCCCGAGGAACGCGAATGGATTATCGAGTACTTCGAAGGCATCAATTCGTGGACTTGAGCGCTCAAAATTCTCGGTTCACATCAATCAGCGCTCAAATCGCGCCTCGGGCAAAGCCTGAGCACCGCCCCCTCACGTTGTTCTGCGGTGCGCCTCCCCGCCGCAAGAATTCCAATTACCCGGTATTTCCAGCTCACACGACGGGCACAGGCGAGGTTGAGAATCCGAAGAGATCTTTCGGGTTTTCGGGATCAGCGACGAGGTCGATTTCGCGGGCGAGGTCGGTGCCAGCAATGCTGTCGCGAAGGTAGCGCAGCGCTGAGTAGTCTTCGATGGCGAATCCGACGGAATCGAAAATCGTGACCTGTTCGGCACTCGTGCGACCAGGCTCACGGCCGAGCAGGACCTTCCAGAACTCGACGACCGGGAAGTCGTCGGCGACGTTCTGAATTTCGCCCTCGATCCGCGTCTGCGGCGGGAACTCCACGAAGACCGGCCCGCGCTCGAGAATCTTCGGGTCGAGTTCGGTCTTTCCGGGGCAGTCGCCGCCGATCGAATTGATGTGCATGCCAGGGGCCACGTCGGCATCGTGCAGCACCTGAGCGACAACCTTGTCGGCCGTGCAGGTCGTGACGATGTCAGCACCCGATGCGGCCTCCGAGGCAGAGGCGCACACCTCGACTTCGAAGCCAAGTGGCGCAAGGTTGTTGAGGACCTTCTCCGAAGCGGCCGCGTCGACATCGAAGATTCGCAATCGCCGAATACCGAGCACCGCCCGGAACGCCAGCGCCTGGAACTCCGCTTGGCTCCCCGCACCGATCATCGCCATGACTTCTGAGTCCGGCCGGGCGAGTGTGCGCGCGACCATCGCCGAGGTCGCCGCCGTGCGCAAGGCGGTCAGCACGGTCATCTCGGCCAGAAAAACCGGGTACCCGTTGTGCACCTCCGAGAGCACTCCAAATGCGGTGACCGTCTGGTATCCGCGAACCGGGTTGAAGGGGTGCCCGTTGACGTACTTGAACGCGTACAGATCCGGATCGCTGATCGGCATCAGTTCGATCACGCCGAACGGGGTGTGATTCGCGACGCGCTCGCTCTTGTCGAACGACTCCCAGCGCCGGAAATCCGATTCGATCACCTCGGCCAACTCCGCCATGATTCGCTCGGTGCCCATGCGTGAGATCCAGGCGACCATGTCTCGGACTCCTACGAAAACGGTCATGCGCTGCGTTCCTTTCCATGCGTGCGCGTCATGCGCTCCGCCAAATCAGTGTTCTGGTACGGGCCAGGGCTCTTGAGCGCTGCAATCACGCGCGCAACGACTTCGGCCGGCTTGTCCTGGCTCATCTTCTCTTTTGCTTCGAACCGCTCGACCCGCAAACGAAACCCGACGGTGCCATGCACGATCCGCTCCGCGTAGTTCGTGTTCTCAAGCGTCTGGTGCAGCAGGAACGGCTCTGGGAGCGGCGACTCGAAATGCGCAACCAGTCGATCGAGCACTCGAAGGTTCTCCTCGTCGGAGAGCAGCTCGGGGGTGCCGTAGAGGTGCGCGACGGCGAAATTCCACGTCGGCACCGCGGGGGCCGTCTCGTACCAACCCGGCGAAATGTAGCCGTGCGGACCGTAGACGATGACCATCAGTTCGTGCTGGCCGAGCTCGTGCAGTTGCTCGTCCGGGCGGCCCACGTGGCTCACGAGCGTGAGGGCTTCGTCGCCTTCTTCGAGGAGGAGCGGATAATGCGAGGCGACGAGCCCTTTGCCCGGCACTGAGCTCACGATCGTTCCCCACGGGTACTCACGAATGAGCGCTCGAATTGCGGCTTCGTCGCTTTGCGAATATTCGGGCGCGTGCCTCACGATTCGACGACCGATCGAGCGAACTCCACGAGGGTGCGCACCGAGACTCCCGTGCCGCCAAGACCGGTGAAGCCGTAGGCGGACTCGGAGTTGAAGGCGGGGCCAGCGATATCGAGGTGCGCCCACTCCATGTGCTCGTCAACGAAGTCGCGCAGGAACGCTGCGGCAGCGAGCATGCCCGCGGCGGGCGCGCCCGCGTTCTTCATGTCTGCCGTGTTCGAGTCGAAGTACGCACGAACCTCTTCGGGGATCGGCATCGCCCACATCGGCTCACCAGCGGTCTCGGCGGCACGAGACATTCGTGCTTGCGCAGCCTCACTGCCCATGATCCCGGAGGTTCGTCGGCCGAGCGCGGCGACCTGTGCTCCCGTGAGGGTCGCGATGTCGACCAGGAAGTCGGGCGATTCCTCCGCCGCCGCAACGAGTGCATCGGCGAGCACGAGCCGACCTTCGGCATCGGTATTCGTCACCTCAACCGTGGTGCCTCCATAGATGCGCAGCACGTCGGCGGGACGAACCGATGAGCCTGAGGGCATGTTCTCCGCGAGCGCGAGCCACGCTGTCACTCGAATCGGGAGCCCAAGGCGCGCGATCGCGAAGAGCGAGTGAACCGCGGCCGCGGCCCCGGCCATGTCCGACTTCATGTTCTCCATCTTCGCGGCGGGCTTCAGCGAGATGCCGCCGGAGTCGAAGGTGATGCCCTTGCCGACGAGCGCAATAAGCGGTGCATCCACGCTCGGCGTGTAACTGACTTTCACGAGTCGGGGCGGCCGAATCGAGCCGCTTCCGATTCCGATCAGGCCACCGAAGCCTCGTGCTGCCAACTCGACCTCATCGATGACTTCGACGGTGACCTTGCCCGCGAGATCATCTGCTTCCGCCTCGCGGATCACCTGATCAGCAAAGGATTGCGGGTACAAATCTGAGGGTGGTTGATTCACGAGGTCTCGTGTTGCGAGCACCGCGGTTGCGACCGTGTGCACGTGGTCGGCGGACGCCGTGGAGCCGCCATCGACGTGCACGGAGATTTGTTCGAGCGCTTGCTTCGACGGCGCGGCTGTTTTGTACGAGGTAAAGCGGTATGCCCCGAGTAGCGCGCCCATCGCGACCGCTTCGGACTCCGCCTCGTCTTGGACGGGGAAGGCGAGCGCGGCGGTGCCGACCGAGTCGAGCGTGCGCAGAGCGACCCCAGCGCATCGGCGCAAGCGATTGCGGCGTTCGAGCGGGCCGAGCTTCTGCTCGGAAATCGCGCCCAGGCCGACGAGGAGCACGGAGCGCGCGGCGACGCCCGAGGGCGCGGGAAGACGGAGGGTGGATTCGGTCTTCCCGGTGAACCCGAGGGCACTGGCAGTTTCGGCGAGCGCCTCGGTGATCGTGTCGCCAAGAGCAGCCTGGCCGAATTCGATCGACTCCTCCCCCTGCTGCACCGCGATGACAAGCACGTCGACGGTGAGCGATTCGGGAGCGGCCGACTCGAAGCGGAGCTTCGGGACCGAACTGGCCTGCGGGATCGTCGCGGCGTTCTGGCTCGACGTGGTGCCCGGGTTCGGAGCAGACATCTGGGCGCTCACCTTCCCGACCGAGCGTCAAGTACCGGCGCAGCAGCGTCGTCGTCCGAGGGTGCACGACCGAAGGAGGGCTCGCCCTGCTCACTGGAGGCACGCTCTGCCATCGCGTGCGCCACGAGTCCGAGCACCGCGCCGTACTGCACGCCCACGACCGCGCGGATCGGGATCCCCTGCGTCTCTTCCTCGACGAGTCGCTGCTGCATCCAGGCGCTCCACTCGCGCTCGAGTTCCTGCGCGACGCGACGCACACGCACCGTCGCGGAGCCAGCGACGACTTCGGCCTTCAACGCTCGAAGGAGCGCTCCGCCGAACCGCAAGCGATACATCCACACCACCGACATCGGTCGTTCTGCAACGCTCGCGATTCGATCGTTCACCGCATCCGCGGCGCGCGCGAGCATCGTCTCGCCCATTGAAGTCATCCCGGGCACGAACACACGAGCGCTGCGCAGGAAGGGCGAGTTCACCGTGAGATCCGCTTCGATCTGCGCCAGCACAGCGGTCAAGCTCGTGCCTGTGTCGATGAGCGCATTGCCGGCGTCGCGCAGGAGGTCCGCGTAGTTCGATCCCGAAGGGCTCGTGTCGTCGGCGCCAAAGGTGCGCCAGATCGGCAGTTCCGCGATCAGCGAGGTCGCGCCGTGCTGGCGCGCGTAGCTCGTCGAGGACTGCCCGGCAGCTCCCTGAGGCACCGGATCGAGGCCGTTCGCCTCGCGCCATTCGTAGACGTCCTGTGAAGTGCCGGATTCGAAGACCGCGGGTGCGATCTCCTTGAAGTGCGCGGCCTCCGGCTCGCCTCGGTGGAGCGGGATGCCGAATTCGGCGGGCAAGCGCTGCAGCAGATCGACGAGACCCCCGACGGGCTCGGAAATGTAGAAGTACGCTCCCCCGGTCTCCGAGTTGTGCAGCGGCACGTAGAGGTCGGGCTTGGTCTCGACGATGACCCGCTGCAGTGCCTGGGTTTCGGGCAGCATCGCGTCGAAGTACTTCGCCTTGTAATTGATCGGAAAGGTCCACTCGACCTGCTCATCACCCGGCGGCCGGTAGAAGTGCTCGAAGTAGGTTTCGTCATTGAAGGAATCGTCGAACCATCCCTCGTTGAGCCGCATGCCATCGGGATCGATGCACGGAATGAAATCCCAGACGGTGTTGAGGCTCAGGCGGAGCGCCTCGTCGTTGAGCAGGTCTCCGAGCACTCGAATGATCGTGTGCGATCCGATCGGTTCGTTCGGATGCACGCCACCGACCACGAGGCACCGTTGCGCCGCGGTCTCCTCGGTGTCCGATGCGTTGGAACTCGTCAGCGAAAGTGAGTACATGAGGATCGGCTCGTCGAGCCGTGAGGTCCCGATGCGTCGCACGGTGAGCAGCTCAGGAAACGCGGCCGCGAGCTCGTCCATCTGTGCGAGCAGCTCGTCAACCTTCGGGTATTCCTGGAAATCGGGCAGTGCGGCGGCGCGTTCGACGATCTCGTCGTCGGTGATCGTGCGCACCGTTGTGATGTTGCTCATACGTGTACTCGTTCTTCCCTTCGCTTGCGCTGTTGGATTGGGTCTGGCACCGGGGCTGCTTCGAGCAGGCGCCGCGTGTACGGATCGATGGGGTTGCGCAGCACCTGTTGGCGGTCCCCCTGCTCGATGATCTTCGAATTGCTCATGACGACGATCCTGTCGGCCAGACTGTCGACGACGGCGAGGTCGTGACTGACGAAGAGGCAGGCGAACTGCAGTTCCTTCTGCAGCGATCGGAAGAGATCGAGCACGGTTGCTTGCACGGACACGTCGAGCGCCGAGGTCGGCTCATCGGCAATCAAGAGCACCGGGTTGAGCGCGAGCGCCCGGGCGATCGCGACTCGTTGCCGCTGTCCACCCGAGAGCTCGTGTGCATAGCGGTTCGCCCACGACCGCGCGAGGCCAACCGCGTCGAGGAGTTCGTCCGTTCGCTGCTGCAGCTGATTGCCGCGCATCCGCTCGTGCACCCGAAGGGGCTCACCGATCGATTCGCCCATGGTCCAGCGCGGATCGAGGGCTCCCATCGGGTTCTGAAACACAATGCCGATGCGCTTCTTCAGCTCGATCGTCTGCTTGCGGTTCGCCTTGATCACGTCGATACCGTCGATGATGATCGAGCCCTGCTTCACGGGAGCGAGCCCGATGAGTGCTTTGCCGATCGTCGACTTTCCTGATCCGGATTCTCCAACGAGCGCGACGACTTCGCCTTTCGCGACCGTCAGGCTTGCTCCCGACACTGCGGTCACGGTGCTGAAGCGTTGCTTGTACTCGACCGTCAGGTCATCGAGGAGCAGCACGGGGTCGTCGTGCACCACATCTGCGCGGTCGGCGATGTCGAGGCGCGGCACCGATTCCAGGAGTCGCTGCGTGTACTGCGCGGACGGCGCGGCAAAGAGGCGCTCGACGGTTTGCGTCTCTTCGATCTTCCCGTCTCGCATGACGACCACCCGGTCTGCGACATCGGCAACAACGCCCATGTCGTGCGTGATGATCAGCACCGCGGTCTGCTCGGTTTCACGAACGCGCATGAGGAGATCGAGAATCTCGCGCTGTACCGTCACGTCGAGCGCCGTCGTCGGTTCGTCGGCGATGAGAATCTCGGGTCCGCACGCGAGAGCCATGGCGATGACGACGCGTTGCGCCTGCCCACCTGAGAGCTGGTGCGGATAGAAGCGGGCGCGCTTTTCGGGTTCGCGCAGTTCGACCGCGGTGAGCAGTTCGATGACTCGGCGCTTTCGGTCCTTCGCGCTCATGTTCGGAAAGTGCTTGCGCAGGACTTCACGGATCTGGAATCCCACCGTGAACACCGGGTCAAGGGCGCCGAAGGGATCCTGAAAGATCATCGCGACGCGTTTGCCGCGAATCTGTTCGAGCGTCTTCTGCTCGGCGTTCAAGAGTTCCTCGCCACAGAGCTTGATGCTGCCGCTCGCGCGAGCGTTCTTCGGGAGCAGACCGAGCACGCTCATCGCGGTCACCGACTTGCCAGACCCGGATTCACCAACGATCGCGACGATCTCGCTCGCGCCGAGTTCGAAGGTGATCCCGTCGACCGCCTGCACGGCCTCGCCCTTTCGAGAAAGGAACTCGACGCTCAGCGAATCGACCGAAAGCACCGGGGCGCTCATGAGCTCTCCCTCGGGTCATCGCGTCGGATGCTGGCCTGCATCTCAGCAGGGAGTTCCTTCGGCGGCGGGGTGTCTTCTTCCTGGTCGCGATACTGCTTCCATTGCTCCAGCACGTTGCGGTGGTACTGGTCGACCCACGCCATATACCGGCTGCCGTTGCGCAGACGTCGCGCGGGCGCGGGCTCGGAGCCTGGTTCCGTCGAGCGCGCGGCGGTCAACACCTCTTCCATGCGCTGGAGTCCGAGCTTCTCGCGGCTGAGGAATGCACCCCAGACGTCGTCTTCAGCGCGGAAGTACGTTGCACGACTGTTCGACTTCGAGACCTTGGTGATGTACCCGGAGCCGAGCAGCGCCCGCGTGGCCGTGGAAATCGTCCCGGGGCTCGTGTCGAGCAACCGGCCGAGATCTTCAGAAGAAAGATGCGGCTCGTCGGTGATGATCAACAGCGCGAGGACGCGGCCGTTCATCCGCTTTCCTCGCATCAACTCCCAGGCATCGGTAAATCGATCAATGAAGCTGCGGATTTCATCGCTCAATTCATTCATGTCCATGGAACTGTGCTCCTCGTGAGTCGTGTCATCGGATTCGAAGCGTGCGTTTTGGGTGCAACGCGCGCTCCGTCTTCACAGGCTAAATCGTCGGGTCGAGTCTTTGCGGGACCGCTCATGAACGCCCCCGTGGGTCGAGTGCGTCACGCAGGGCATCGCCGAGCATGATGAGGCTGATGACCGTGATCGTCAGGAAGATGCTCGGGAAGATCACTGTGTGGGGCGCGAGTTGGAAATACGACTGCGCGGTGGAGAGCTGCACACCCCAGGAGATCGTCGGCGGCACAAGTCCGACACCGAGGAACGTGAGGGTTGCTTCGGCACCGATGACGCCGCCGACCATCGTCGCGGCAATCGCGAGCGTCGGGGCGAGAGAGTTCGGCAGCACGTGGCTGAGCACGACCCGCAGGTGCGAGAAGCCCATGGCGTGCGCGGCCTGTACGAACTCACGCTCGCGGACCTCCTTCACGGAGCTGCGCACGAGCCTCGCGTAGGTGGGCCAGGAGAAGAAGGCGAGCACAGCAGCGAGCAACAGCGGGGTGCGGTTCGGCGCGGTGTTCAGCACGATGATCGCACCGAGCAAGAACGGGAAGCCGAGCACGACGTCGGCGGAGCGAGCAATGAGCGCATCGACCCATCGCCCGACGTACCCGGCCAAGGTGCCGAGAGCGATTGCGACGACGAGACAGATCGCGGTCGTTGCAAGACCGATGAAGAGCGAGGTTCGCGTGCCGAAGAGCACGTTCACCATGACATCGCAGCCCTGCACATCGGTGCCGAAGGGGTGCCCTGGCCCGGGTGGCTTGTTCGAACTCAGGAGGTCGCAGGCTCTCGGGTCGCTCGGCCCGAAGAAGCCCGCGATCACGCCCGGGATCGCGGCGATGATTCCGAGGCACGCGAGCATCACGACGCTCAGCCAGAATTGCACGCGGCCACGAAGCGTTGCCCACAGGCCCTGCGTCGAGATCCGTTCCACGGCGCGGGGCGCCGTGACGGTCGTTGGTTCAGTCATTTCGGATCCTCGGGTCGAGAACGGAGGACAGGATGTCGACCAGGACGTTGGTGACGAGGAAGATCAGCACCAGCGTGGTGGCGACACCGACCACGAGGGTTCCCTGCTGATCTTGAATCGCCTTGAAGAGCAACTGCCCGACGCCGTTCAAATTGAAGAGTCCCTCGATGACGACCGTGCCGCCGAGGAGTCCGCCGAGCTGGATCGCGAGCACGTTCACCACGGGCGCTGCCGCGTTCCGCATGACGTGCACGCCCACGATGTTCCTTCGGGTCATGCCTTTGGCTTTCAGGGTGCGAACGAAATCCGACTGCATCGTGTCAACGACACTGCCTCGCATGAGCCGTGAGACTCCCGATAATCCGTAAACCGCGATGATGAGTGCGGGCAGAATGAACGCGGCCGGCCACCCGGCCATGGTGCCCGCGATGGGCGCCCACCCCAGCTTGATTCCGAAGACGTACTGCGCCGTGATGCCGAGAACGAAGATCGGGACGGACTCCGCGATGATCGTTCCAAGGAGCACGGAGCGGTCTGCGAGCGAGCCCTGTCGGAGGCCAGCCGTGAGACCCAGGACGACACTGATCAGCACTGTCAGCGACCAAGCGGTCAGTGCGAGGGTGATCGTCGTGGGCCACCGGCTGGCCATTTGCTCGCTCACGGACTGACCGGTGAAGGTCGTGCCGAGGTCGCCGCGAGCGAGCCCTCCGAGATAGTTCAGGTATTGCTGCCAGAGCGGGAGATCCAGCCCGTATTGCAAGCGAAGCTGCTGTTGCACGGACTCTGGCAGCGGCCTATCTCCACCGAGCGCTGCGATCGGGTCTCCGGGGAGCACGAACACGGCGCAATAGATGACGAACGTGACGCCGAAGAAGACGACGACAAGCTCGAGGAGCCGACGGGTGATGAATCGAATCATGGGTGTGGTTGGCGTCGCTTACTTGTCCGCGAGGATGATCTGCGTGAGGATCGGCTCCCCCACCGCTGAGGCGGTGACCTCTGCGATTCGGTCGGAAGTGACGTAGTTGTACGACTCTTCGAACAGCGGGATGATCGGGAAGTCCGCGGCGAGGAGTTCCTGCGCCGCTGCATATGCTGCGCCGTCTTCGCTGCCGAACTCGTCAGCCTCGTTCAGGGCCGTCTCGACGTCCGGGTTGAATGCTCCACCACAGTTCGTGCAGCTCGGTGCCGAGGAGAAGAGCGCGCGAAGCGTCGACTGCTGGCTCGGGTACAGCGCACCCCAGCGAGTGAAGAAGGGGCCATCGATGACCTCGGTGTTGCGGTCCTGGATGAACTCTGCCCAGCCGACTGCCGGCTTTGCGATTGCGTCGATACCGAGGTTCTGACGCAGGTAGTTCGCGAGCGCGTTGTAGAGGTCGTCGTGTCCTGCCGCTCCCGGGAAGTGCAGAGTCAGCTGTCCTTCGAAGCCACCGGCTTCTTCGAGCAGTGCGGCCGCGGCTTCAGGGTCGTATTCGCAGTACTCGCCGCAGATGCCTTCTGGCGTTCCCGGCATGATCGAGGGCGTCCAAGCGGTGGCCGGCTCGTAGAAGTTGCCGAAGATCGCTTCGTTGATCGCGTTCCGGTCGATCGCCATCGAGATTGCCTGGCGAACGCGGATGTCTTCGAAGCGCTCATCCCAGAACGGAATGCCGAGGAAGCTGATTCCCGGAGCCGAGAAGCTGTGGATGTTGTCTTCCTCGAAGTCGTCGGCGACCTGGTTCATGCGGGTGGCGGGGAGCCAGGTGATGTCGACGTTGCCTGCGAGCGCATCGGTGTACGCGGTGAGGCGGTCTGAATAGGGCACCCAGGTGATCTTGTCGACGGTCGAGGCTTCGCCTGCGTAGTTCTCGTAGGCTTCGGCGACGATCGGCTGGCCTTCAACCCATGGTGCGGTGAGCGCGAGTGGGCCGTTGCCGATCGGCTGCTTGCCGTAGGCCTCGAGGTCGTCGTAGGCGCTCTGCGGCATCGGATAGAAGGCGGTCTGTGCTTGCGAGAGCTCGATCGGGAACTGGCTGTCGGCGCGTTCGAGCGTCACCGTGAAGGTGTGCTCGTCGACGACGGTGAGCCCGGCGAGCGTGTCTGTTGTGGGTTCGCCTTCTGCGGGGTTGAGTTCTGAGTAGCCATCGATGATCGAGAGCTGGCCGGAGTTTTCGAAGGCATTCGGGCCGTAGGCGACGGTGTTCCAGGTGTCGACGTAGTCCTGCGCGGTCACGGGAGTGCCGTCGTGGAAGGTCCAGTCATCTTGGAGGGTGATCGTCCAGTCGATCTGGTTGTCGCTCTCGACCGATTCGGCGGCCAGGTAGCTCAGTTCTCCGTTGCCGTCGAGGAAGGTCAGCGGGCTGAAGATCGAGAGGGTGAGTCCGAAGGCGTTGGTCTGGCGTCCGGGCGTCAGGTTGGGAACGGGCTCGGTCGTGCCGACGACGAGTTCGTCGACTTCCTCGCCCGCGCTGTCGGGGTCGGAGTTACTACATCCCGTCAGTGCCAGCGCGACAACGACGGTTGAAGCAAGGGCGGCTTTCAACAGACTTCTCATGAAGTCCTCCTCAAGCGGTAGGTGAATGTGCTGTTGAGTTATGGTTGCTTAACTTTTAGTTTTTTTTAAAAACTGTAATCAGCTTGTAACACTCTGTGCGACAGGATCGACGGAACGAGGAGAAGCCAATGCCACCGGAATCTCAGCATGAATTTGAGCACAATCGAGAGTCTGCGCGCGGAGCGGAAACTGCGCCCGATCACGGGTTTGGGGCTCGGTACGAACGTGAATTTCAGGAGCAGTCTGCCCCGCTGTACGAGTCTGAACTGACCTGGCTGAGCACACGGGAGTTGGCGGCGCGGATCGCGAGCGGTCAGGTCTCGGCTCGTGAAGCGTTGAGCGACCAGTTGGCTCGCATCGATGCGGTCAACCCGGCGCTGAACGCGATCGTCACTCGCGACGACGAGCAAGCCTTCGCGCGCGCTGATGCCGCCGATGCAGCGCTCGCCCGCGGAGAATCGTTCGGCCCACTGCACGGGGTTCCGATGACGCACAAAGAGTCGACCGACACCGCAGGATGGCGCACGACGCGTGGTTCGCAGATTCTCGCCGACAACGTGCCGACCCGCAACGCGCTCATCATCGAGCGACTCCACAACGCCGGGGTCGTCATGAGCGGCAAGTCGAACGTGCCGGAGTTCACGGCGGGATCGCACACCTTCAATCCCCTGTTCGGCACTACCGTGAACCCCTACGACACGAGCAAGTCGGCCGCTGGTTCCTCAGGTGGCGCAGCGGCGGCGATTGCGGCCGGAATTCAGGGCTCTGGCGATGGATCCGACATGGGCGGCTCGCTGCGCACCCCCGGCTCGTTCAACAACATCGTCGGCTTCCGAGCAACGAACGGGCGAATCCCCCACGCACTGCCGTCGAACCCTTGGCAATGGCTCGCGCAACCCGGCTTCATGGCGCGCACCGTCAGCGATATCGCGCTGCTCATGGCAGCGACGAGCGGCCCCGCGAAGGGTGCGCCGCTGTCGATTCAAGAGCCCGGGTCGGTGTTCGATCGGGCGGAGTTTGGGCGGGCGGAGTTCGGGCGGGCGGAGTTTGAGCGTGCAGGGCTTGAACGGACTGGGTTCGAACGGGGTGGGTTTGAACAGGCTGGGCGTGACCGGGCGCAGTTTGCGGAGCCGAGCGCACACGAACCCGGGTCCGCACTCGCTGGCCTGCGCATCGGATTCTCGGTCGATCTCGACGGGCTGTGTCCCGTCGAACCGGCCGTGCGCAACGTGGTCGAGGCTGCGTCCGCGGTGCTCTCGGGCGCTGGTGCACACGTCGACTCGGTGGTCCCGGATCTCCGTGACGCCGACGAGGTGTTCAGCGTGTTCCGTGCCCTCGAATTCGTGAGTGATTACGGCGATTACGTGCGCAGTGACCGCGAACGGGTAAAAGACACCGTGATCTGGAACACCGAGCTCGGATGGTCGCTCACGCCCGACGACATCGTGTCGGCGGAGCGCGCTCGCGTGCGGCTCTTGGCAGCGGTCGAAGCGTACTTCGAGCACCACGACCTGCTGGTGTTGACGACCAGCCAGGCTGCACCGTTCGACGCGACAATGGACTACCCACGGGAGATCGACGGAACCTCGTTCGACACTTACCTCGACTGGATGCGGGCCTCCACGCTCATCTCCGCCACCGGGTGCCCCGCGATTTCAGTCCCCGCCGGGTTTACCGCGGATGGGCTTCCCGTGGGAATTCAGTTCGTCGCTGCGCCAGGGCGCGACGTGGAATTGCTGCTCGCGGCGCAAGGGTACGAGGAGTTGACGAAGCATTACGAGCGGCGACCGCGGATGTGAGCATGGGGTGATTGAGCGGGCTTTGGCGACGTTGGTGAGCGGATCGACTTTGCCGCGCTGACAGCGGTCACCTGGCTCAATTCGTAAGGATTCGCGTCCCACATCTTCGCCCCGCGGCTGCACGAATTCGCGAATTCGCGAACGGTACCCCAGCATTCCGATCGAAATCGTGGCAACGACACGGCAATCGCTGCAGCAGCGCTCCGACATCGACCTCGAAGTGGTCGTCGGAAAACCGCACGTCAAACGTGCCGAAACCATGAAGCTCTGCGACTACGCGTACGGGCTCTATGCCTCGCAGTCATATCTCGAGGAGCACGGCGCGCCCACCGACCTCGAATCATTGTGCAAGCACCGCATCATCTACTTCGCCGACTCGATCGTGCAGGTCAATGCACTCGACATGCTCCCGAGCTTCGACCTCTCGCGCATCCCGACGATCTCGGCAAGCAACACTTCGGTGCACGTTGAGGCCACGCGCGCTGGTGCCGGCATCGGGCTCCTCGCGCGGTACATGACGCGACGACACAGCGAACTCGCCCGAGTCATGCAAGACACCATCGCAATCTCGCTGAGCTACTGGCTCGGGTCCAAATCGGACATACTGCGGCGACCCGAGGTCGCCGAGGTGATTCGGGAACTACAGGCTGTGGTTCGGGAGAAGGAAGGGGCCTTCGGGAAGCGCCTCCATCTGCTCGAAGATGACGCGCACTATTGGCACGTTCATGTGGTGCGAGGCGAATCTGCGATGAGCGCGTGAACGCCCTAAATAGTGCAGGAAGTGCAGGAACTCACCGACCAGAATGACGGGATTTGAACCTGCGCCCCCCCACCCCTGTAGCCCTAAGAGCCCAGATCGTTGATATTCCGGGGCGCAGGGGTTCGCAGAAGAGTTCAAATTACGTCAAGCCTTGCATGATTTGGATAAACCTGGTCCCCTTTTCGTTGACTGACGGTGCTAAACGGCACGTCCGGCTTTGAATATTTTGCCATGGACCTTGGGCATTCAACTGTCAAACACTTGTCCGTCGTGAACGACTGGACGCAGAGGGCGACTCAACATTTGCCTGTACCCGCAAAGACGTAAGTGCATATTCGCGAGATGCGGGCTCTGGCCGGAATGGAATTGTCCAGAACACGCCAGGCAAATCGACCCTCACCTGTCGAGGTGCGTAGTCAAGCACCGCGAGGAACACAATTGGGATGTCGGTCGCAGCATACTGAGTTGCCTGCTTGCCGAAACGATCCGTAAGCACTACGTCCGTCGCCTTATGCAGAACACGCTTAACCTCGATGTAAAAACTACCAAACCTAAATCTAACCTCAAGGTCGACGTCGCCTCCGGCCGTGTTCACTCGCTCGATGGTTGCATCGACACCGGAAGCAGCTAACCATTCATGTAGGGCCTCTGAAAGCGCGTGCTCCTTCGGGAAGTTTGCACTTACTCCGAGCCAAGGCTTCTTTCGCTCACCCGATTGGCGAAGATTGATGTGATGGGCGACGAATCGAACGAGGCGAACCACGAGTGCGGCAAGTTCGCTTCGTACCGCTGCGGCCTCTTCTGGCCTAATTTCTTCAATTTCATCGATGATTCGCCGAACCACGTTGTCCCACGCCAAGGGGAGCGGGGCATTCACGCTCGAGTAGAGCTCAAGAAACTGATCGAGGCTCTCCACGAGGGGCGAAGGAATGGCAGAAACAGACGACGGCCCGTCCCCGCCTTTAGCTTTTGGGTGGGAGTTGCCACTCGTGAAGACATCGGCCTGAAGCAGTTCAACAGCGGCAATCAGCTGAGCGTCCCCGTTCCCACGCGCCTTAGCCGCGTCCAGCCAATGCCCTATGAACTGCAGGCTGGGGGGCTTAGCGATGAAAGCAGAAATGATGGCCGGCCGCACCAGCGCTGCGAGTCCGCGGCCTTTCGCCTTATCAGGAGCGGCGTTCTCGCGGACGACCAATTCAACTGTGACGTGAGCGGTGTATACCTTTGCTGCCGCTTCGATAACGGCCGATGGGTCGAACCACTCGGGGTCGCGGCTGGTAGACGCGTCTGCCAGCAGAGCAACAAGTTCGGCCCATCCGTCACTAGTATCTGCACGTCCTTGCCGCCAGTGTCGCCCAAGACCCCTATACCCGATTAGGTAGTCGTTGATGGTTCCACGAACTTCAGCGACAACGTCTTGTGAGACCGGCTTGCCCTCCGCGTATCCCAGGAGTGGCCTGATCGCTGCAAGAAACGCTTTGGCATCCTTACGGTTATCAAGGTACTCGGCCGTATTGAGATGTTCGACGGCAGTGCGGAGCTGTTCTATTGCTTGGATATGCGTCTCTACTGAAAGTGCTCGACCTACGTAGTGCATTCCGAGTTCGAAGGCGGCATCCGCCTCATACCCGTCTAGGAGGCCAAGCGCGCGCATCGTTGCCGCGAGCTCGTCGTCGTTCCACCTGTGGAGGGCAGCTCCGACCGAGCGCACAAAATAGATGGTTGTTTCCCCGCGACCAACGCTCGCACTTTTGGCCCGATGCGCCAGATGACCGCGGAGTTCCAATCCGCTACACCATTCACCAAGTGCGAGCCGAGTCCAACCTTGGCTAGCGATATCCCCCAGAATTCCTTCACGGCAGGATGCTTCCCGCAGGAAGTTGGTGAGCGGTTCCGCAAGGTCGGGTAAGGCGAGTTCACTTGTCAAGATGACGTCGAGAACGTCATCTGCATCGTAGACATCGTCGGTCTTCACTGCCTGCATGAGGAACTCAATTGCGTCTGTTTTCGAGCCGATCTGTGCCCAGCTGGCACAGAGGACCCCAACTACTCTCGCGGCGTCATACGCAAGGATCTCGTCGCGCTCAGCAAAGATCGCGGCTTCCCCTCCAAGCTGGTCGAAGGTTGGAAGATTGGAATCCTCCCAACGGCGCAGGGTATCAAGAGGCTGCCCCATCTTTTTGTCCTTCCTTCTCCATTACTCGATTGCCACTTCAGGCCATGATCCATCACCACATGTAATCGTCTGATTTACGCGCAAATCGAACGGCGTCAGGGGGAAGCGCCTCCGCGATCATCTCCCCGCGTGCTGAAGCAGTAATGATCTGAAGACCCACGAGGTCAGCGACCTTTTCGAGCTCTTCGATCAGTTGCTTCGCGTCCGCGGGGTTAAGCTCCTCGCGAGCAAGTGAGTCGATGACCAAGAGACCCGGATGACGTCCAACTCCTGCTGCCGTTCCGACACGCAGCAATGCAATTATCACCGCGACCTTGAGGCGAAGCCTCTCGCCTTCAGTCAGAGAACCAAAGTTGACCGGCTCACCACCTTTAACGACGGGAAGATGGCAGTTCGCTTGGAACTTAGCGGATTCAAGCTGCGCGAATCCCAGAGTCTGTCCGAGCTCAGTGATATCAGTGCTGACTAGATTTAGAAGTTCAGTACGTTCCTTGTCGCTGCGCACTTTCGCAATTTGCTCTGCGGCCTTCAAAACCGAGACAACTTGTTCCCTCTCAGTCAACTCCGTGGGCGCAACCGAAACACGTGAACGCTCCTCGATACGCCCCCGAAGAGTAGCAATTTCCATTTCGATACGCCGCGGACGTGCCACATCAATATCGCTAGTCCCGATAGCTTCAGTGGCAACACGGTGGGCGCCAATTGCTCGCTTCCGTTCTTCCGTCGCTGCGTCGAGCACGTCAGAGGCAGTGTCTCGCGCCTCGGTCACCGCGACAATTCGCTCCCGTATGGCCGAGCGATCATCAGTCATATCATCTGATTCATCCGCGTAGGCTTCCGCATTGGAAAACTCGACTGGCGAGGGCTCGGCAATCTCTGAAATATCGGAATCGCATAGAGAGCATTGCCCGTCACGCTCTTTCTTCCACCGATTCTCATCAACTACTGCATCACATCGAGGGCAGCACGATGGTTTCAGCGAATGCCAGAACCTTTTAGTTACTGCAGCCTCTTCGAGTGCTACTTCGTCAGCTTGAGCATCCGCCAAATCACGTTCCAACTGCCCGTAGAGCCGGGCTGCGACCAAGTAGTGCGACTCCGCGTTCGCCAGCTCTTGCGCAGCTCCTCGTGCACCGGAGACCAACTCCTCGAGCTTGTCCAGTTCGTCGACCCATGAGAGCGTTTCTTGCTCTGCTTCTAGCTCGGCTAATTCGCTCTGCAAAGCGGCCACGGTTTCGTCGCGGTCACGTTCGTCGTTCGACTGACGGCGCTTGAGCGAGGCAATCTGGCTTTCGATCGCTAACCTGCGGGCTTTGGCCGCGAGAGCCGCTGGCCCCCAAGCTGTACCGAGGTACATCTGTAGCACGAGTTGAGACGCCTGCGCTTCATCGCCAATAGTCACCTTGATCGGCTTGTCCGAGATAGCCAATGCTTGAGACCATAATGGCCATCCGTGAGTGACGAGATGTCCATCCGATGTTTCCGAAGCATTGGAGTGCTTAGCCCAGGCCTCAGTCTCCTCAAACCCGAGTGCTGAGCTCATGAGATTTGCGATTGTCCGTTTGAAGCTTTCATCGTCGAAGAACACCCCGGCAACGAAGGCGCCCGCATTGATTGCCTCTTCGATCACTCTTGTCATCGGCCGCTCGGCAGGTATCTCACCGGCGGACACCTCATCCTCTGCTTCGCGCAGTGCTTCATCATTAACTCGCCGCCAATCGAGGTCCTGAGATCCCCGGAGAGTGACGATTTGACCGCTTGGGACTTTCTCGTCCATGCGCCACCACACAACGTAGGATGTTCCATCGATGCTGAGTTGGACAGAAGCTTGACGCATCCATGCACGGACGTCACCGGCAAGTCCGCTCGTTCCTCGCACCGCCCAAAGAATCACGTCAAGGACCGAGGACTTCCCGGCGTCGTTCCTTGCCCGCGTTAAGAACGCCGTAAAGGTGTGAGTGAGCTCGTGGGTAAAGCTAAAAGCTTCCCGTACGCGCTCGTCTTCTCCATCCGGGTGGGCAAGGTTTTTCACGCCAGAGAAGTGGACTGCCTCGACGCGGAGGCGACGCCGGGCCGGGAGCACGCGCTGTGCCGGAATCCGCTCCTGCTCCAGGATTTCCCGAGCAACCTCACTACTCTCGCCGCTGAAGGACGCGACTTCTTGGTACCAGTTATCAGATGCGTTCATTTTTCTTCCCCCTCGCCACTCGCGGACTCGATACTGAAACTAAGCTCACGCGCGCGTTCCGCCACTCGTTCGAAAATCGCGGGGATTTCAGTGCCGATCCTCGCCCCCCGGTACTCAGGCTGCTCATATTGGCGTTGCCGCGCAGTAGAACCCATCGCTGCTTCGGCAAGAAGCGCAATTGCTTCAGCTTGTTCGTCGTACCACTGCAACTGCGGCAGCGTGGTTCGCATTTGGGCGACAACACGCTCACCTTCTTCGAGTAGGAAGTAGTCGCGTCGGGCACGGTCGCCAGCGTCAGCTGAGCGACGGTGTTCGATGAGGCCGGTCGATTTCAACTTTGCAAGCGCATCGTCTACCTGTTCATACGCTCCGTACTTGAAGCGGATCATTGGATAGTGGTGGCCAGTGGCAGCTAGGCTCAGCATTCGGCTGACGTGCACCTCAATTGTTTGGCGTGGAAGCCGTCCCTCGAGGTGGTCAGTCAGAAGCTCATCCGCAAGGTAGTCAGGATTACGCATCCAGAAATCAAGCTTCTCAAGCCGAGTGAGGGATGAGATCGCTCGCACTGCGCCAGGCACAGGGGGCGGATCTCCAACAGGCATTCCAAGCACGTCCAAAAGGATTAGAAGCCGTGCCGCAGTTTGAGATGAGCTTCCGCCCCGCAAACGCGGGTGACCAAAGTCCTGATCCACGTGTAGTTATCCTTCGCCGAGCGCGTCGAGCAAGTCGCCGGAGAGAATCGCGACGGCAGCTGAGACTTGTGCAGGGTCCCCGACTGCTTCTTCCGCTCTGCCCGCCATCATGGCCCCGGTCGCCTCGGGCCCAGCAGCGAAAAGTTCTGCAAGGTAAACCAAAGCTTCTCGCGTGGCGCCCTCGCTGAGCCCGTCGGTCAAAAGACGTGTGAATGCGAAACTGAGGGCGTCCGTTTCAATCGCTCGCAGGATGCGGTACGCGTCGTGGGCGTCCTTGTCAATGAGACGACGAGGAGTATCAACTCGTTCCGCGATCTTGTGGAGTTTTGCGACCAGGAGTGCGGCTGCACCTGACACCTTCACCCTGACGATTCGGTGATCGTCCGGGTCGAGTGCTTCTACTTCCATCTCGTCGAAGTCAACGAGCGATGCCTCCAAACCTCTGGCACGTCGGGTTGCTCTCGCGTCGTGTGGAGGAATGCGCGCGCCGCGAGTGCCAGCGCCGGCCAAACTTTCGGGCACCATTAGATCGACGGGGATGCCGTCCAGGCTTATCCACGCCCCAGGCTGGCCATTCACCGATGGCAAAAACCCGGCGGCCCTCATCGCGGCTTCGAGCCGTGGATCATCTGCGAGCAAACGAGGGTCAACGGCGACATCACTGTCCTTCGTCGCTTCTGCGAGCGCGACGTCGATCCCGCCTGTTCGGAGGTACACTGCTTGTGCGCCAATCACGATGATTGCGTCGATGTGCTCGCGTAACGCGTCGAGGGCGTCGAGAAGAACAGAGCGGGCTCGGACCAGCAGGTCCGCCGCCTCATCGCCAGAGTTGTTCATTGCTTTTCATCCATTCCACTAGTTCTTCGGCCTCCGATGGTGCGCGCCCGGGGCCATTCATGAGGTCGACAGCAACCTGTGTCGGTGCTGCAATACGAAGGCCGTCCGGTCTGTCGATTGCGCGCTCACCAAGGACGTCGTATGTCGGCCTGGCCAAGATGACGTTTGCCCCGGTATCGGTCGCGCGCAATCCCCAGGCTTCTGCAATGCGCTCAGGGTTCGGGCTGTAGATCATGGCCGATCTGACCGGCGCGTAGGGCGCCCAGGTGGCGGCTGCGATTGATCCTGTTACCGCGTAATCGCGCATTTCGTACTTCCGAACCTGCTCGAGGAACGAGTCAATCCCACGGGGGGCGATCCACTGGGTGACGGTGTTCGTACGCAGGAACTGATAGTCGTCGCTCCACCGGCGCAGCAATGCGGGCCAATCAGGGACCGTGATCAACCCACCGTCTTCTCTGTTGGCCAGCGCTTCGGATTCCAGGAACTCGACGACGCGGTAGACAGACCCCGTGGAGGATGCCGATGCCTTCACTAGGTCGCTAATTTTCCAAGGTTCTCGGAGGTCCAGCAGAGCACGTACCACCTTGGCGGCTGGCTCTCCTTTCAAAGTTCCCCGAGGGCGACCTGGTCCACGCCAGGGGTCGTTATCGGCCCCCCGGTCGGAGATGAATACTGCAGGCGATTGTGCGCGCATCAGAAGATTCCCTGTGGCGTCTACATATGACAGTCCAGCGTCCGCAAGGCGTTCGCGCGTAGATTTTGTCAAGTACCGGGCTGCGACCAGCCCAATGGTTGCAGGTTGGCGGTCGATGATTCTGTCGAGTTGCTCCCTAATCCGGGGCACATCTCTTGCTTCCAGCACCCGCTTTGCTTCTACGACCACTTGCAACTCTCCCCCGTCTGGGGAACGCATCACAAAGGTTGTGTCTGCGCGAGGGGTTCCTCGGTCTACTGCAGCTTCGGTGAGCAACCAATCCGGGGGAAGGCGATCGCGGAGTGTGGCCATTCCGGCCGCGACCATGTCTACCTCCGTCTGAGGAGGCTGCGGCCGTTCACTGATCTCAACCATGTTCAGATAATAGCCGGTCTCCGTCCCCGACGGAATCTTCTGATTTTCTGAATGTTGAGTTCATGCGCATCTTCAGACGAAGAACGGCTCGACGAATGACGACTCACCCCTGCCACCCCTCAAACCATTTGGACTTGTTCTTGATCAATATCTAGTTGTAGTTCCCAGCGAGATTGCGAACGCGGGCTGATGGGTTTGGCAGCCGATTTAGGTATGAGGTATGTGGTGATGGTAGTGATGGATCCAGTCTTGGCAGGTCGCTGTGCGGGCTTCGTCGCTTGCGTATGTGGCGGCGTATCCCCATTTCTGGGCGAGGTGCGGTTGAAGAGTTCGACTTTCCCGTTTGTTTGCGGACGGTAGGGCTTCGTGAATCTGTGTTTGATGCCGGCGCCGAGCGCTGTCGCAAACGCACCAGCGCGATAGCAGCAGCCGTTGCCGGTGAGGATTTCTCGGACCGTGATGCCAGAGCTTTCGAAGAAGGCGTTGGCTCTGGCCCAGAACGCTGAGGCGGTCTCTTATCGTTCGTCGGCAAGGATCTCTGAGCAAGCAAGCAGGGAGTGGTCATCAACGCTGTGACGCAGGAACGCTTAACCGCGACCTGACTTCTTGTTGTTCCGGTTCCCGAACACGCGGCTCAGCATCCGATGACCGCCACCATCCGAGATATGGCCCTGTCTCTTGATATCGCTATAGACCAGATCCCCGGGCCGTCCTCGCTCATAGCGAACGGGCTTGTGGCGCCTGACCGGTAGCCCGGTGGCATGGTCGACGTGCGTCAGGATCGGCATCCGCTAACGATGTAACAACCGCTCGAGGGTCGAGCGCGGCACGCGCAAGTGATACCCGATCCGGTGCGGGTCCCATCGTCTCGTGAATCGCACCTGGATGATTCGCCGTTCGAAGCGCTGCGCGGTGCGTGCGGGACTGTGATGATGACGGGAGGAGCGATCGGTCATTGCAGTCCCCGAGCGAGCTCGCTGCCCCCATTTCGAGGCCGTTGCGGGCGACACCTGGAACTGCTCTGCAGCTCGCCGGACCGACCATCTCTGAGTGTTGGTCAGGGCAGCCAAACGAGCCCGGCCAAGGGGCGTCAAAGGTGCGTTAGCGTGAGTCAAGAAGGCCTCCGTGTTCAGAATGCGAGTGTGGTAACCCACATCCTGCCCGGAGGTCTTCAATAACTCACCCGCTCAAAACCTCCCAAGGAACCACATTTAGCGCGCATCAGTGAGCGGGCGCTTCAGCCCAACCCTCTGGCACCGCGCCCAGGTGCTATCCGTCAAGCCGTGGCGTGCACACAACTCCGCGATGGTGCTCCGCACCACGGGTCCATGCCGTGTGAGTCGGGAGGTCAACCGACATAGCTCCGACGTCCTTGCCTCCGATATTGGAACGACGCCCTCGATTGGCCCCGATCGGTTCGCGAGTTACAAAACTAGATCAAGTGAAGTGTCCGGACTTGATCACTCAAACCGTGACCGGCCCCGCGGCCTGCGCAAGTTGAGCACAGTTCGATACTGTGATCAACATGAAGACATCGGGCCTCGAGTATCACGGCCTCAAGCAGCGCATCGCATCGATCGAGAAGGAGACGGGGCTAGGCGAGTCCGCTGCGTTCCTGGTCTGGTTCTTAGAGCAGGTGTATCACCTCGAGGAAACGGCCGCTCGGGACGCCGTCTGCGATAGCCAGAACGACAAAGGCATCGACGGTATCTACGTCGACACCAACAACGAAGAGATCCACTTCCTGCAGTCGAAGATAAGGCAGCAGGCTAACGGCAAGATCGGTGACGTCGAACCCAAACTCCTGCTCGGTTCGATTCAGCAGTTCGACACAGAAGCTAAAGTCAACTCCGTGCTCGAGGGTAATGCCAACCAAGACCTAAAGAACCTCTTGATCGCGCAGAAAATCGCCGGTCTGGTGGACAAAGGTTACGCGCTCAAGGCCGTTTATGTTTCAAACGCTCTGCATAACATCGACTCTGAGCAAATAGCCGCGATTACTGAATCGCTTACGATTTACGATCGCGACGCCATCGCTGCACGCATCATCGACATCGACACTGCTAAGGCGAAGAAAAGCACATTCACGTTTGATACGACCTACGTCCCTCCTCTTGCCATGACGGCAGGTAAAGGGAGCGCCACTGACAACATGTACGTCTTTCCAGCGCGAGCACTCCAGCTAGTACATATGGATGGGATCGAGGACGGCAGCCTCTTCGAGGACAACGTGCGCTATGCCCTTCCCAATAGCGGGGTCAACCGGGAGATCGGGCAATCGGTTGCGAACAAGCAGGAGCACGCAGACTTCGCACTCTTCCATAACGGAATCATCATCCTGTGTGACGCGATAGATGACACTGTGGACGGATCGTTAACTGTGCATGGTTACCGAGTCGTCAATGGTGCTCAGAGTTTGACGCAGTTCCACCGCAATAAGGCGAAGCTCACAGAAGACCTGCGGGTCCTTGTGAGAGCGATCGCTGTTGACGACGACAAACTCGCGAAGAAGATCACGGCGAACAGCAATAACCAGAACGCCGTCCGACCGCGAGACAGCCGATCCAATCACCGAATCCAAGTGACCCTCCAAGCCGACGTGGACCAGCGACGGCCTGAGTTCTTCTACGACATTAAGCGAGGCGCCAAGGTGCCCGAGGGGCGCACTCCAATTAGTAATGACATTACGGGCCGCGCTTTGCTCGCGTTTGACCTGCTCGAACCTTGGTCATCGCACCAGGTCTACAAGGTCTTCGACGACAAGTACGCAGACATTTTCGGTCGGCTTGAGGTCACCGCAGATCGCATCGTCTTCGTGCACCAGCTAACGGAAGCAGTTGCCGCTTTGGTCGCGACCATGAAGAACCGCCCGATGGCGTCATACACACTGACCAAATACTTTGCGCTCTACGTGCTATCACGGATCCTGCGCGAAAACGAAGGATCAAAGCCATACGTGGCCGATCCCGCGGCGCTCACGGGCACCCAAGTTGAGGCATTCATGGCAAAGTGCGAGAGCGTCCTGACAACGGTAATCGTTGAGCTCGAGTACCACGCACGAGTTGAAGATTTCGACTACAAGACAGTGTTGAAGAGCCCCAATGCGGCGAAGGAGCTGGCCGACACGATGTTGGTTGGGTACGCGAAAGATGTCGCGATGGGACGGGCCGATTCCTTCGACGGATGGGAGCCGCGACCGGACGCCGAGTGAGCCCGGCATCGACTCGGTAGAACTGCCTAAGCGTCTGGGCACGATGGCCGAAGGGTCAGTTCGTGCCACGGTGCGACCCTCGAGCGCCGCACCTCTGCGCGATGCTACCACCCTCCGCGCGCGTTCGGCTAGAGAATAGCGCTCCGCACGACGGCTTGCGGGGCTCGCGCACTGGGTCGAATCTACAAAACCGCTCCGAAGGGTTGGGGTCCGGCACCAGAACGAGGGCCTCGAGTCGCTCTTGTCGGCTCCCACGCAATGTGCCGCCAAATCAAGTCAAGCGCGGCTCTACGCGCCGTTTGGACTCCGCACGCGCTGGTACGTGGCTAGCCAGGCGCCGACCGATCTCGTCGGTCGCGCTCACTGGGATTTCCTCGACTGGACCGAAGTCCGTGCCGCCTTCCGGCAGTGTGCCTGCAACATGAAAGTGCAGATGCGGAATCATCTGATGCGCTGACCTGCCATTGTTCTGCCAAACGGCGAGTCCCGGACGCTCGTATGCCCGGTCGATCGTCGTGGCCGCATCTCGCACTGCAATTAGCACATCGGCAGCGGACTCGTCTGGGAGGTCGAGGAGTGTCGGAACATGCGCGATCGGAACCACAAGGAGATGGGCAACCCCACGTTGCTCGCGGGTGATCATCACCGCGACGCGCTCTTCTCGCCAGACGAAAGTATAAGGCCGAGCACCTCGGATGTACGCACAGAACGCACATTCGTATTCATCGGGAAGGTCGATCGAGGTCTTGCTCATGACGGCCGCAACGACTTCAGAAACGCCTGGATTTCCAGGTGGTCCAAACCGTCATACAACGCCGGAGGCGCGACGATGACGAGTTCGTCGCACACCTTTGAGGTACGCGATGCGAGCATGAAGGATAGCGCGATGAAACGCACAGAATCCATCGCGGGAAGAACCGGTGAGAGCTTTGACTGCCCACCCCCAATCATGGGTATGCAGACTCGCTTGCCGTTGCTCTCCGCGCGAATCACTCGCCACAACGCGCTCAGACTGTTCCACACTCCATCGGTGGTCGAGGACGCCATGCTCTTCGTGTCCATGGTGGTGTACGCCACCAAGAAGTACCTGCGAGCATTTGCGCGTAGCGTGAGCGTCGTCCCGAGTGGATACTGGACGGACTTGCCCGCTTTCCCCAAAATTCGGCCGGTGGCGTCGACGCTGCGTAGCTGCTCATCGATGTCAGCATCGAGCCTGTTCAGGTCGTGATCGTACACGCGGCTCAGAAACTGTCCCTGGACGCTCTCCGACGAGATGTGCGGTGAGGCGGTGTCGAAAGTGTCGCTTACTCCGATGACGAGATGCGATTCGTGCTGCTCAAAGATGTCGCCGCACACCAACCGGATGGTCGTCGCTGGCGCTTGGTAGCGGACTGCGACTGGCCTCGGCCAAGCACGGAACACTCCGTAGCCCGCTGCAGCGACGGCAGCGACCCAGCCAAGCGGGGCCATGCCGACAAAGATGTCGGGCGCGAAAAGCACCATGACTCCACCGACAACGGCAAGCGCGCCAAACGCGGCGAACGCGTTAATCGCCAGCAGCTTCCAGAACCGGCGGGTGCCGATGTCACGCTTGATCGAGTCCATCAGAGGCCAAGTTCTTGGTAAATGTTGCTCTTATAGTAATGGGGACCCCTGTTGTCGCTTTTTGCGAACGCAGGCACGTAGTTGTCAAGCGCTAACTTGATGATCGCGGGCTGGAAGGACACGGAGAGCGTGTAGTAGTCGACAGACAGCAGAGGCGCCGGAATGAAGTTTTTGTCGATTGCGCGATCGCCGTCGAGATTCGCGACGACGACGGGCAAATTGAACTCCATAACCACCTTGACCTCGTGCGCGAGAAACGACGTTCCATCCGACCCTTTGCTTTTCGCTAAGGTGCTGCCGAGCAGCACGACCTGCTTCGCGCTCTTTATCCGCTCACGAAGGTTTCGCCTGATGGTCTCCGGCTGGCTCGTGTCCCTGGAAATGTGGAGGTCATGAGCGTCGTAAAAGTTGAAATTGATGTGCTTGTTGTCGCGCCAAGCCTCCATGAGCCGATACGACTTGATGTCCTCGCTCGCAAATGCGACGTAGGTCTTGTTCCGGTAACTCATGGCGCCCCCTCAGGCTAGTAGCGATCGCGCGAATCCACTCCATCGGGGTCCGCACGGTAATGCACGCCTGACCATATCGGCAAGGGCACCTCCCCGCCACCGGCATTGGCTGATCGCCGCTCTATGTGCCTTCTCGGGAAGGGGCACTTGAACCTTGCTCACCTTGCGGCGAGGCAACTCGACCGCCAACGGTGCATGGCACTCGAAGTTCGGGCCAATCCGGAGTTCCTTCTGCACGGGGCGCAATCTGGCTTGGAGATCCCTCGCGAACTGCGGTTCGAGCGGGGGGAGTATGTCGCTCAGCCGCGACATCGCTTCCATCCTCACCTTCGAGCCAGCCCAAACCGAGCGTCAGACGACGACGCATTCTGAACCTTGCGGTCACTCTAGCGGTCACATCGATCCCGAACACGACACCGCCCAGGTGAGAAACCTAATCTCACCTGGACTTTGCGGTCGGGCTGACAGGATTTGAACCTGCGACCCCTTGACCCCCAGTCAAGTGCGCTACCAAGCTGCGCTACAGCCCGCCGTTGCCGAGGCAACTGAATGATCTTAGCGTGCTTCGCACCGGGTCACAGAATCGGCGGCCGCTGGCGCCGCACACTGACGCCGCATAGTTAATTCAATTTTGTAAAATCTTGGCGGCGCGTGTTCGCGCGTCCAGCATTTTTGCCCCTCCGCAGCCATACGATGTCGAAGTGAATTCGCCAGTCCCGCTCCCTGAGGTCAGCGTCATCAACAGCACCGTCGCCGCATCTCGCGGGCCGATCCCCGTGCGCTTGTATACGCCAGCCACCTCCCAGCCTCGCATCCCGGCAACGCTCGTCTGGGTGCACGGAGGGGCCTTCGTCTCGGGCGGGCTCGATCAACTCGAATCGCACGCCGTTGGCGAGGCGCTCGCTCGCGCCGGATTCCGCGTCATCACGGTCGACTACACGCTCACCTCCCCCATGGCTTCGCGCTTCGTGCCGACCATGCTGCGCCGCGCTGCGCTCGTGCACTACCCCGTTCCCGTCAACGATGTCGTCGCGGTAATCGAGCAGGTGCTCAGCAATGACGGCGAAGTCATCGTCGGTGGAGCAAGTGCGGGAGCTTGCCTCGCAGCCGCTGCCCTGCACCGCGTTGGCACAAATCCGAGGATCCGTGGCGCATTCTTCGCCTATGGGCTCTTCCACCCGGAGCTCCCGCCGCGCTCCCGCGAGATCGCGCAACGCGTTCGCGGACTCCGCAAGTACGTGCACTCCCCCTCTGCCGTCAAACTCATGTGCCGCCATTACGCGGGATCCTCCGAAGCACTGAACTACCCGGATGCCTTCCCGGGCGGACACTCGCTCCGCAGCTTCCCGCCGACCCTCATGATCGACGCGGATCACGACACCCTTCGCGCATCGAGCGAACAGTTCGCGCGCGAACTCGCCGCCGACGGGATCATCGTGGAGCACCACATCATGTGCGACAGCCGCCACGCCTTCTTGAACCGACCAGAAGACCCAGCGTTCTCTACGGCCCTGCAGAAGGTCGTCGACTGGGCGACCCTGCTTAAGTAGGCAACGGCGAACGGGCCCTGACTTCACTGCCCAACAGGCTTGCACTCGCGCACTTTCTTCATCGCAGACCGGACCCGAATCGCCCAATGTCTCGGGCTGCTGCGAGAATCACCACATGCCTTCTCGTACCTCCGAAGACGCCCTCGAAATCCTGAAAACCCTCACCGCGAACCCCGCGGCGACCTTTCACGACGGCCAGGAGGAGGCGATCCTCGCGCTCGTTGACGACAAGCGCCGGGCGCTCGTCGTGCAGCGCACCGGTTGGGGCAAGTCGGCGGTCTACTTCATCGCGAGCCTGCTACTGCGTCGCCGTGGCGCCGGCCCAACGCTGCTCGTCTCACCCCTGCTCGCACTCATGCGGGATCAGGTTGCAGCGGCAGCCCGAGCGGGGGTCCGCGCCGTCGCGATCAACTCTGCGAATGCTCATGAGTGGGACGAAGTGCGCGCGAGCCTCGCGAACGACGAGATCGACGTCCTCCTGGTCTCCCCGGAGCGCCTGAACAACCCGCGTTTTCGTGAAGAGCAAATGCCAGAGCTCATTCGCCGCATGGGCCTGCTGGTTGTAGACGAGGCGCACTGCATCTCCGACTGGGGTCACGACTTCCGGCCCGATTACCGAAGGATCGCCTCGCTCATCCACGAACTCCCCGCCGACATCCCCGTGCTTGCGACCACGGCAACCGCCAACGAGCGCGTGGTGCACGACGTCGAAGAACAGATCGGCGCGCAACTCGTCGGCAACACGCGCGACGCGGCACACGCCGATGCAGCGCCGGCCGACGCAGCGAGCGCAACAACACACGACGCAGCAGTTGTGACGATCCGCGGATCCCTTGCCCGCAAATCCCTGCGACTTGGCGTCCTCAGCCTTCCCAATTCACGCGACCGCTTGGCTTGGCTGCTCACGCACCTGAGCGAACTGCCGGGCAGCGGCATCATTTACACGCTCACGGTTTCGGCCGCCAAAGACACCGCCCGCCTTCTGCGCGATGCCGGGCACACGGTCCGCTCCTACACGGGTCGCACCGACCCCGACGAGCGCGAAGAGTCCGAGCGCATGTTAAAAAACAACGAGCTGAAGGCGCTGGTCGCAACAAGCGCGCTCGGCATGGGCTTCGACAAACCGGATCTCGGTTTCGTCGTGCACATCGGCGCACCATCCTCGCCGGTCGCCTACTACCAGCAGGTCGGTCGTGCGGGTCGTGGCGCGATCAACGCAGACGTGCTGCTGCTCCCGGGCGAAGAAGACGAAGCGATCTGGCGCTTCTTCGCAACGGCGTCGATGCCGAGCGAGAGCGCAGCCCAGGCCGTGCTCGGCGCGCTCGGCGAGAAGCCGCTCTCCACGCCTGCCCTCGAAGCGCAGGTGCCACTGAAGCGCAGCCCGCTCGAGCTGCTCCTGAAAGTGCTCGACGTTGACGGCTCCGTACAAAAAGTGCAGGGCGGATGGATCAGCACTGGCAAGCCCTGGGTGTACGACAAAGAGCGATACGACCGCATCAATCAGGCGAGACTCGCTGAACAGAACGCGATGCTGCAATACGAGCGGACAACCGAATGCCGTATGCAGTTGCTGCAGCAACAGCTCGACGACCCGAGCGCTGCGCCCTGCGGCGTCTGCGACAACTGCACGAGCGCTTGGTATGCGAGCGAGGTGGCTTCGAACGCGGCCGACGCCGCTGCGCAATCCCTCGACAAGGTGGGCGTCGCGATCGAACCGCGCGCGCAATGGCCGACCGGCGCGAACACCCTCGGCGTTCCGATGCGCGGCAAGATTGCGCCTGCAGAACGCGCCGAAGAAGGCCGCGCGCTCGCACGCCTCACCGACCTCGGTTGGGGCGGCACCCTCCGGGAAGTCTTTGCGAGCGGCGCAGCCGATGCTCCCGTCACGAAGCCGGTGCTCGATGCGAGCGTGCGCGTACTTGCCGAATGGAACTGGCCCTCACGGCCCGTCGGCATCGTCACCGTTCCCTCACGTGGCCGACCTGCGCTGCTCGGCTCGCTCGCGACCGGGCTCAGCCAGATCGGTCGGCTCCCGATTCTCGGCGAGCTCACTCCAACTGGAGCCGGGCTCACGGGTGGACCAGGAGGCAACAGCGCCTTCAGGCTTGCCGATGTGTGGCCGGCGTTCACGGTCGGCCCCGAGCTTGCTGCTCAGTTGCAGTCGGTCAACGGCCCGGTGCTGCTGATCGACGATCTCGCAGATAGCCGTTGGACCCTCACGATTGCCGCCAGGCTCCTTCGAGAAGCAGGAGCGCCCGCGGTCCTGCCGTTCACGCTCGGCGTGGTGGGGTAACTCCAGCAAACGGCACCCCAGCAGCGGCGACACCGGCACTGTTCACACCAGCACCAGCATCAGCACCCGCCACCTCCGCCAAACACCAACACGTGGGGCATGAGCGCCAATACCTCAGCGTCATGATGCGTTCCACTGCGAACGAATCACGCTGATCGCATCCTCAAGGCTCAAGTCCTGCCGCTGCGCCGCCCGAACAAAGTCGGCGGCCGCCCTCCGAATCGAATCGTCGACCGCCTGATCCGCACGGACCCGCGTTCCGGCGGAGCGACTGCTTTCGATGAGCCCCGCGCCTTCGAGTTCCGTGTACGCGCGAGCAACCGTTCCCGCAGCAACCCGCAGGTCGGCGGCGAGCTGTCGAATCGACGGCAGTCGCTGCCCGCCCGCGAGCGCACCCGAGCGAATGAGATCAGTGAGCTGCCCGCGGATCTGCTCGAACGGCGGCACCGCGCTCGACTCGTCGACCGTGATCATCGGCCCGAGACCCCGGCCGCACCCGGAGCAGCGCCAGCGCCAGCTCCTGACTCAGCACCAGACCGCGGCGCATCGCCCGAGCCAATCGAGTCTCCGGCGCTCTCCCCCGCACCCCACACCTGTACTCGGCTCGCCCGCACCATCGCCGCGGCACGAATGGCGTACACAAAACTCGCCACTCCGAGCACCACGAGCAGCAGCCCCACCACAATCCAGGCGGTCCCGACCGCGAACTGCGGCACCTGCAGTTCGATCCCCGGCACTTCGAGGTTCGCAAGTTGGCGCAGTTGCGCTCCCGCACTCGCGATCACCGCGCCCGCAAAGACCAGCAACACCGCCGTCGGAAACGCAATGACGAACCGCGACGAGGCAGCACGCCACTCGCGGTCAACCGAAGCGAGCGCGGTGGCAGGGAGCGCTGGCATCCGCGCAATCCGCACGAGCGCCGCGAGCATGGACGCCGCGAGGACAACGGTGGCGGCAATCAGGGGAAGACCGTAGAACCAGCCGGGGAACGGGCTGAGCGTGCTGGAGCCTTGTGCCCACTCGATCGTGATCGAGCGCCCATCAGCCTCGGCAACGACGCCGAACCAGATCAGGAATGCCACGAAGACGAGGGCTGCACCCAGAGACGCGAACACGAGCCATCGCGGTGCGAACGACCAGGGACCGCGCGGCTCCAGCGAAGCCGCCACCTGCTTCGAGCGAGGCACCCTCGGCGCTGGAATCGCGGCGTAGAGCAGCAGGCTCGCCGCCGCAGCGAGCAGCGGAGCGACCACGACCGGCAGCCCCAGGTACTGCGGAACGAAGGAGGCGAACGAGAGCAGCGCGGCCAACACGACGAACGAGAACGTTACGGCGACGAGGGCACGGAGGCGACTCTGCGACACCATGCGGCGAGCGCCGATCACATCGTTCTCTGTCTCGACGGCGACTGCGACTCGCGAACCCCGCTGCACGAGCAAGACGAGCAGCACCACGAACACAATGATGAATAGCGCGAGCGCTCCGATCGCGAGCAAACCCATATGTGACGACATCTCGACCACCTTCCGTGTATTACTTCATTGATACACGGACGCTGACGGGCGTGTCAACCCAGTAGTACACGGACGACAACAGAGACAACGAAGGCGCCCCCACACGCAGGGCGCCTTCACTTCGTACGAACAGTTATCGAGCGATGTATCCACCGTCAACGACGAGTTCAGAGCCGGTCATGAACGATGAGTCGTCGCTTGCGAGGAACAGAATCACCGAAGCGACTTCTTCTGGCTTGCCGAGACGATCCATCGGGGTCGTGGAGATCAGCCCGGCGCGGTCGGTTTCGCCGAGGATCGGCGTATCGATGAACCCGGGGTGCACGGAGTTCACGCGGATCCCGGAGGTCGCCCAGCCGAGCGCCGTGTTCTTCGTGAGCGTGCGCACCGCGCCCTTCGCAGCCGCGTAGCCCGGGCCTCCACCGAAGCCGCCGATGATCCCGAACATCGAGCTCACGTTGACGACCGAGCCGTTACCCGAGGCCTTCAGCGCGGCGGCAGCTGCCTTCGTACCGAGGAACACGCTCGTCTGCGTGACCGCGACTACCTTTGCGTAGGTCTCGTAGGAGGTCTCCTCGATTGGAGCGACATCGCCGATGCCCGCATTGTTCACGAGCACGTCGATCTTTCCGTGCTCGGCAACGACCGCTGCAACCGCAGATTCCCAGGCCTCTTCGCTTGTGACGTCGAGCAAAACTGCGCTTGCCGTGCCGCCAGCCGCTTCGATCTCTGCGACGACCGCGTTCGCTTTCTCTTCTTGCACATCGGCGATGACCGCAAAGCCACCTTCCGCAGCGAAGCGAGTGGCCGTCGCTCTGCCGATCCCGCTGGCTCCACCAGTGATGAGCGCTACTTTGCCCTCGAACCGGGTCATTCCAAACACCTCTTCCAATTATTTCCAACATATGTTGGATAGTTTCTATTCTACGATTGCCGAATGGATCCGAGAAGACTTCGCTCACAATTGCTATTGAGTGACGCCGTCTTGACCCTCGCGGCGAAGCAGTCGCTCGCGGGAGTCACCGCGACCGATATCGCAAAGCTCGCCGGCGTCAACCGCTCGACGTTCTATGAGCACGCGAGCTCCCCGGAGCAGTTGCTCGCCGCAACCTTGACGCGCGAGCTCGACGAAATCCGCGCGGTGCATCTCGCCGCAATTGACAGCAAGGCTTCGGCGGACCAGGTTTCGGATGCTGTTTCGAACGTCGCGCGGGCGGTCATCGAACATGTCGCCGCCCACGACGCGATCTACCGGGTCGCCCTCCACCGAGACACGGCCTCCCCCAGCCTGCACTCAATGCTCGCCGACCATTTCGAGCGCTCGATCGCGACCCTCATCGAGGTGGGCGCAGTGCAACTGCCATCTGGGAGTCCAGCAAGCCTGGCAACACTCGCCCCTCGCTCAGTTGCCTACGCCGCGGTCGGTGCGATCGACGCGTGGTTGCACAGTGGCCCTGGAGCACACCGTCGCGCAGGCGATCACAGCGACTCGACTGATTCCAGAGATTCAGGCGATCACAGCGGCGCGGACAATGCCCCGCGGGTGGACATCGACGATTTCCTCCGAGACCTGCAATTGCTGTTCCCGAGCTGGTGGCCGTTCCCAGACGAGCAGCACTCCGAATAATTTCGGCACGCCCAGAGATTTCGCGAGGGCACCAAACGACTCAGCTCCGAACCCTCAGCTCAGAGCATTCGCTCCGAACCTTCAGCGCATCACACGTACACCGCAGTGCGCCGCCCTCCGAGATCGTGCACGCGCACCTCGGTGTCGAAGACGTCCGTCAGGATCTCGTCCTGCATGATCTCTTCCGCCGTGCCCGCAACGACGATCTGACCATCGCGCAGCGCAACAATGTGGTCCGCGTAGGCCGAGGCGAAGTTGATGTCGTGGATGATGAGCACGATTGTCTTCCCGAGCTCGTCCGCTGCACGCCGCAGCTGACGCATCATGAGCACCGCGTGCTTCATGTCGAGGTTGTTGAGCGGCTCGTCGAGCAAGACGTACTCGGTGTCTTGCGCGAGCACCATCGCGACGAACGCTCGTTGCCGCTGGCCTCCCGAAAGCTGATCGAGAAACCGGTGCTGGAGCGCCGTGAGGTTCAGGAACTCGAGCGCCTCATCGACGTGGCGCTGGTCCTCGGCCGTCAATCGCCCCTGCGAGTGCGGAAACCGCCCGAGCCCCACGAGGTCTTTCACCGTGAGCCTCGCCGTCAGATGATTCTCTTGTCGCAGGATCGAGAGCTGCTTCGCGAGATCCCGCGACTTCACAGTGCGCACGTTCTGTCCTGCGACTTCAACCACCCCGGAGGTCGGATCGAGCAATCGCCCGATGATCGTGAGCAGCGTCGACTTCCCCGCCCCGTTCGGGCCGATCAGCGCCGTCACTCCGCCGCGCTCGATCGACCCCGTGACCGGCCCCAGCACGGTCTCATCGCCGTAGCGCTTTCCAACGTCGGTGAACGAAATCACAGTCGGCCTTTCTTTGCGAGCAGGAGCGCGAGGAAGACGATGCCTCCGACGAACTCGATGATGACGGTGAGCATGCCGTTGGCGTAGAACACGTGCTGCATGACGAACTGCCCGCCCACGAGTGTGAAGAGCCCGAGCAGGAACGCCATCGGCAGGATCGCCCGGTGCCGGAAGTCGCCTGCGATTTGGTACGCGAGCGTCGCGATCACAAAACCGAAGAAGGTGAGCGGTCCGACGAGGGCGGTGGAGAAGGCGATCATGATCGCGATGAGCACGAGCGAGAGCGTGAGTTCGCGCTTGTAGGAGACCCCGAGGTTGACCGCGTGTTCGCGCCCGAGCAGCAGCACATCGTAGGTCGCGCGCTTTCGCCACACGATGATGCCGATCACGATGCACACCCCGAAGGCGAGCGGCAGATAGTCACTGTTCACTGCGCTCAAACGCCCGAAGAGTCGTACCGAGAGCATGTCGTACTCGGTTGGCGAGAGGAGCCGCTGCAGGAACACCGAGAGGCTGTCGAAGGCGAGCCCGAGCACGACCCCCACGAGTAGCAGCACCATGAGGCTGCCGAACCGTCCGGAGAACAGCCAGCGGTAGAGGATCGTTGCAAACGCCACCATGAGCGCGGTTTGCGCGAGCAGCTTCGGGATCCCTTCCGTGTTCGCGATTACCGTGCCACCGAAGACGAACACCATGAGCGTCTGCATGAGCACGTACATCGAATCGAAGCCGATGATCGAGGGCGTCAGAATCCGGTTCGCGGTGATCGTATGGAAGAGCACCGTGCCGACGCCCTGTGTGAAGGCGGCGACCACCATCGCGCCGAGCATCGTTGCCCGCCGCGGGAACGCGAAATCGAACGATCCGCGAATGAAGAGAAACAAGAAACACAGGATCGCGATGACGACGATGACCGAGGCGATGACGAGCCGCCATTGCCACGAGACGTTCGGCATCCGATCTGCGATTGCGCGGCCAGTCCGTCGTACTTTGGCGGCGAATCGCTGCATCGGTGGCAGCTGCATCGGCTGCGGTAGCGATCGTTCCGGCCGGCCCTGTTCGCCGGAGCCCGAAACGCCGACGCCGCGCTCAGCCATGATTCTTCCGCTGGCGCAGCATGATGCCGATGAACACGACAGCCCCGATCACTCCGAGGATCACCGAGGCGGGAATCTCCATCGGCGCGACCACCAGGCGGCCGACGATGTCGCACGCCATCAGCAGTGAGGCGCCCGTGAGCGCGACCCAGGGTAGGTTGCGCCTGGCGTCATCGCCGAGCGACATTGAGATGAGGTTCGGAACGATCAGTCCGAGAAACGGGATGAATCCGACGACGACGCTCGTCACACCCGCGGCGAGCGCAACCATCGTGACGCCTAGGAGGACAACACGCTCGTAGTGCACCCCGACGTTGGTGGCGAAGTCTTTGCCGAGTCCGATGATCGTGAGGCGGTCGGCCAAGAACCAGGCTCCGATCGCGATGATCGCAACTGCCCACAGCGGCTCGTAGAAGCCGCGCACGACGCTGCTGAAACCGCCGGAGCGCCAGGTCGACATCGATTGCAGGAGGTCGTTCTCGCTGGCAAGCAGCAGCGTCGCCGCTCCGACGACCGCGCCGAGCATGATCCCGACGAGCGGCACGAGCACTGAGCCCTTGTGCTTGATCCCGCGGATCACGCCGATGAACACCATGGTGCCGACGAACGCGAAGCCGGTTGCGATCACCATTTTCAGCAGTGGGGTCGCCGCCGGGAAGAAGATCAGGCCGATCAAGATACCGAGCCCAGCCCACTGCGTCGTTCCGGCGGTCGTTGGTTCGACGAACTTGTTCTGCGTGACGACCTGCATGATGACGCCAGAAACGCACATGGCCACGCCCGCAAAACACAGGGCGAGCGTGCGCGGAATCCGGGAGATGAAGAACATTGCTCGTGCTTCGGGGTCGTGCAGGAGCTTTTCGAGCGTGATGTCGTATCCGCCGATCGACAGGGAGGCCACGAACAACAGGACGAACGACACAGCAATGCCGCCGAGCAGGAGTCGGCGGCGGCGAAGTCGTTGCGTTGCGGCAGTCGCAGCATCGTGGGCTGCGGAGTCTGCAGCGAGCACGTTGGTCATTCGGGAGGTGTCACTTCTGTCGACGGCGAGCAGAGGAGCGTTCGACGTTGGCCATGAACGCGCCCAAGAGCAGGATGCGGTTTGGTCGCTGGCTGCACCACCAGCGACCAAACCATCGAACGGCTGCTACTTCGTGAAGGCCGTTGCGATCTGTTCGTACGCTTCCGTGTACGCCTGAATTCCCTCGCGAACGTAGAAGTACGGGTCGAGGTAGATGATGTGATCTTCGGTCGTGAAGGTCGTGTTCGCGAACGCCTCTTGCGCTGCGAAGACCTGCTCGGCGGGGAGCACTTCACCTTCACCGGCTGCAGCGTCGCGGTCGAGCACGATCACCCAGTCCGGGTTCGCCTGCGCGATGGTCTCTGGCGCGAGCCCCGAGTCACCGTGGACGTCGCCTTCTTCACCAGCGAAGACGTCAACGAGGTTCAGCGGTTCGAGGATGCGCCCGATCCGGCCAGCGCCATTGTCGATCTTGCCTGCCGAGACGACCGAGAGGAATACGGTTTCACCATTGGTTGCAGCGGCAGCTTCAGATTCCGCGGCCTCGAGCTCTTCGATGATCGCGGCAGCTTCGTCTTCCTTCTCGAAGATCTGGCCGAGCGTTTCGGTCTGGTGCTTGAGCGATTCAACCCAGCCGTCCGCGTACTCGTCGTTGCCGGCGATGTCGATGGTCAGCGCGATCGATTCGAGGTCATCCTGGTAGTCCTGGAAACGGTAGCCGCCGATGATCAGGTCTGGCTCGGCTTCGCTCACTGCTTCGAGGTTCGGTTCGCGATGCATTCCGACATCAAGGATGCTCTCGTCGGCGATCCAGTCTTCGTAGCCGACGTCTGGCAGGAGGCCCTTCGGCACGGCGACCGGCGTGATGCCGAGGTCGCGGAGTGTTTCGAATGAAGTGTTGTCGAGCGCGACGACGCGCTCCGGGTTGACGGGAACCTCGACGGCGCCGTTCGTGGTGTCGATCGTGATCACGTCGCTCGTGCCGGCATCACTGCTGCCCGAGGGGGTGCTCGCATCCGGCGACTGCGCTGAGCAGCCTGCAAGCAGCATTGAGGCGGTCGCAAACAGTGCGATGGCGCCGAACTTCGTTCGAGTGGTGGACACGCGGAAACCTCCGAGGTTCTGGTGGGTTGGCGCGCATGGCAACACTGGCACGCGCTCGATTTAGGTAAGGCTACCCTAACCAAGCCTCGCGACGTCAAGCAGTGCGTTCCGTTCAGCGAAACGCGAGTGCGCGCAACCCCAGCCCTTCGAGGGAAAGCCCCGCTACCGCTGCCCAGCCATCTCCTCAAGCACTCGGATCACCTGCGATGAATACCCGAACTCGTTGTCGTACCAGACGTACAGCACCACGTGCACGCCGTCGGCAATCGTCGCCAGCCCATCGACGATCCCCGCGCGATTCGAGCCGACGAAATCGGTCGAGACCACCTCGGGCGACTCGATGTAGTCGATCTGCGTCCGGAGTTCGCCGGAGAGCGACATTTCCCGCAACCGCGCGTTCAGTTCGTTGCGGTCGGTGCCGCGTTCAAGCGTCAGGTGCAGGATCGCCATCGAAACGTCGGGCGTCGGTACTCGGATCGCGTTGCCCGTGAGCTTGCCCTGCAGGTGAGGCAGCGCCTTCGCGACCGCACTCGCAGCGCCGGTTTCCGTGATCACCATGTTGAGCGCCGCGGAGCGACCTCGGCGGTCGCCCTTGTGGAAGTTGTCGATCAGGTTCTGATCGTTCGTGAAGGAGTGCACGGTCTCGACGTGTCCGTGGGCGATCCCGTAGGCATCGCTCATGACCTTCAAGACGGGAGTGATCGCGTTCGTCGTGCACGAGGCTGCCGTGACGATTGCGTCACTCGCCTCGATCTCCTGATGATTGATGCCGAACACGATGTTCTTCAATGCGCCCTTGCCGGGAGCCGTCAGCAGCACTCGACCGGCGCCCGGGCTTTCGAGGTGCTGCGAGAGCCCCTGCTCGTCACGCCACCGGCCCGTGTTGTCGACGATCACCGCATCGTGAATGCCATAGGAGGCGTAGTCCACGCGCGCAGGATCGTCCGAGTAGATGACCTGGATCAGCGTGCCATTGGCGAGGATCGTGTTGGTCTCTTCATCGACCGTGATCGTGCCGTCGAACTGCCCGTGCACGCTGTCGCGGCGGAGCAGACTCGCCCGCTTCTGCAGATCGTTCTCGCCGCCCCGGCGCACCACGATCGCTCGAAGTCGAAGGCCGAGTCCACGGCCGGAGTGCGCGATCAGGATGCGCGCGAGCAGGCGACCGATGCGCCCGAAACCGTAGAGCACGACGTCTCGTGGCCGTTCTACTTCGGCCCGGCGAGGCAATGCCTCCAGGATGGCGCGAAGCGATGCATCAAGATCAGTGCCGTCGACTTCACCGAGGAGCGCGCCGAGGTCGAGCGAGATGCCGGTCGTCGCGGCAGCGTCAGCGATTTCCAGGATCCGGAGCGAGTGTTCGATATTGGGTTCTGCCTCCGCGAGGCGGCGCGCGAACCGGTGAGCCTTCAAGATGTCAATTGCCGACTGGTTGACGAGGCTGCGGCCGTACACACTCGTGACGACGTCGCGTTCACGGTAGAGGCGGCCAATGATCGGGACCATGGTTTCGGCGATGGCTACTCGGCTCAGCCAAGTGTTGTGGCTGGTTTCGAACGCTGAGGTCACGGGATCAAGCTCCTTCGATTCGTCATTGAGTCGGTGGAACCTATTGTGACGTGCTTGCGCGGCCGAGTGTTGACGGGTGCAACACCTTCCGCTCCCCGGACGGCTTCGTTTCAGCGAGCGCCGGTCGGAACGTTGCCGAGCGCTACATGTACCCCTTGCCGTGCTTCCAGTAGCCGGTGAAGGTCACTTGCTGCTTCGAGAGTCCGCGTTCACGAACGAGGTGACGACGGGTTCCTGCGGCTAAGCCGGACTCCCCTGCGACGTACGCGTACGCCAGGTGCTCGGAGAGCTGCAGTTCGGGCAGCGTGCGAAGCGCGAGCTGACCGTCCTGCTCTGTGGCTTTGCCGACGAGCCAGTGCACCTCGAGGTTCTCGGGAGCATTGAACTCTTGACGGTCATCGGGGTGGTTGACCTCGATGAGGGCGACGCCGCCTCGATTGCGATCGATCGATTCGGTGATCCCGGCGATCGCGGGCAAGGCAGAGGTGTCGCCGACGATCAACACATCGCCCGGAAGATCCGAATCGTTGTAAAGCAGACCCTCATCGAGGATGACCGCACGTTCACCACGCTTGGCATCCAGCGCCCAAGCCGCGCCGGGGCCCGGGTCTTCGTGCACGACGAAGTCGATGTCGATCTCGTTGACGCCAGGGCGGAACGAGCGGACCGTGTAGTTCCGAACAAGCGGACGATTCGCGCCGCTCATGGTCAGGTACTGCGGGAACCAGCGGGTCGGCGAGGTCGGGATGTGCAGTTGCTGCTGACCCGGCTTCCGCATGAACATACGGAACCACTGATCAAAGCCCTGCGGAGTCATTGCAGCGACTTCCTCACCACCGAGGGTGACGCGACGCAAGTGCGGCGACAAGGATTCGTTGCCGAGCACTTCGAGTTCGATGAACTTTGGCTCCACCGCAGCGATGCGGGCTGGTCCAGTGCTCATGAAAATCCTCCGAGTGCGACGGGCGCGAACGACAACTTAGGCAAGCCTAACCGAAGGCTCCTCGGATCGCATCGTGCACTTCCACTGAACTGACGGCGCACAACTTCTCCCGGCAGGAATACACGAGGGGTCTCAGGTCGTTAGCATGAGAAGATCGCGCAGTCGCGAGCAGACCAACTTCTGAACGAGACTCGCGCCGACTCTCGCTCCCCATTGCTAGAGAGTCCCATGATCGCCCTTTCAAAACCACGCAAGTTCTTTGCCCTTTTCGCGCTCGCGCTCGGTGGCTTCGGCATCGGCGTGACCGAGTTCGCAACGATGGGTCTGCTGCCCGATATCGCCCGCGACCTCCTGCCGAACTTCGACGCCGCTCCTGAGCAGAACATCGCTCAGGCCGGACTCCTGATCTCCGCCTATGCGCTCGGCGTTGTCGTTGGTGCTCCAACGCTTGCAGTGCTGGCCGCGAAGATGTCGCAGTCGAAGCTCGCATTCCTCTTGCTCATCGCGTTCACGCTCGCCTCGCTCGCCTCCGCGATCATGCCCGACTTCGCAACGACCGCAATCGCCCGCTTCGTTGCCGGACTGCCGCACGGCGCCTACTTCGGTGTCGCCTCGCTGCTGGCAGCACGCATCATGGGCCCGGGCAAGCAGGGCCAAGGGGTCGCCCTCGCGCTCAGTGGTCTCACGATCGCGAACGTGGTCGGCGTTCCGCTCGCGACGTTCCTCGGCCAGCAGGCCGGATGGCGCTGGGCATACGTGGCCGTCGCCGTGATCTTCGCGGTGACGCTCGTGCTCGGATTCTTCACTCTGCCTCGCACGCCCGGAAACCCGAAGCGTGGCGTGGCAGCCGAACTCAGCGCGTTCCGTAGCGGTCGGCTCTGGTTGATGGTCGCGGTCGGATCGATCGGCTTCGGCGGGTTCTTCGCGCTCTACTCGTACATTGCAGAAGTCACGACCCGCGTGGTCGGGCTCCCCGAAGTCGCGGTGCCCTGGGTGCTCGCGACGCTCGGTGTCGGTATGACGGTCGGCAACATCCTGGGTGGATTCCTCGCCGACAGGAACCTCTCACGCACCGTCATCATCGGGTTCACGAGTCTCATCGTGGTGCTCGCCGGCTACGCGCTCTTCGCGACCGCACCCGTCACGCTCTTCATCGCAGCGCTCCTCATCGGGCTCACCTCCTCAATGCTCATCCCCTCGCTCCAGGCGCGACTCATCGCGATCGCCGGCGAAGCGGAACTCCTTGGCGCAGCGCTCAACCACGCAGCGTTCAACGTCGGCAACGCGCTCGGCGCTTGGCTCGGTGGGCTCGTCATCGCTGCGGGCTTCGGATACCTCGCGCCCGGCTGGGTGGGTGTCGTCCTCGCGAGCCTCGGATTCGTGCTCGCGCTCGTCTCCATCTCCCTCGACAAGACGCCGATCACGACGCAGTCGATTCCCGTGCAGTCGCTCAGCGACGACTGAACGCTGCGCAGTCCAAACGCTGCGCAGTCCAAACGCCGCACAGTCCGAACGCCGCACGGTCCGAACGTCGCACGAGCCGAACGCCGCACAGTCCGAACGCCGCACAGTCCAAACGCCGCACAGTCCAAACGCCGCACGAGCCGAACGCAGCACAATCTAGGCGCCGTCGGTTCGGGCCACAGACCATCCGCGGTGCTCTTCCCCGCACCAAGGCAAAAGGGCCGCTCACCAACAGGTGACCGGCCCTTCTGCCTTGCGAGACGCGAGTGCACGCACCGCAGCACTGCTTAGGTGCGACGCGTGCGCTTCTCACGAACGCGCATGTTCGTGACGATCGGCGTACCCGTGAAGCCGTACACCTCGCGGAGACGACGCTGAATGAAGCGGCGGTACTGCGGGTCGAGGAATCCGGTCGTGAAGAGCACGAAGGTCGGCGGGCGGGTTGAGGCCTGCGTGCCGAAGAGCACGCGTGGCTGCTTGCCACCGCGAACCGGGTGAGGGTGCTCCGCCGTGAGGTCTGCCAGGAAGGCGTTGAACTTGCCGGTCGGAATACGGGTGTCCCACCCCTCGAGCGCAGCTTCGAGCGCGGGCACGAGCTTTTCGAGGTGACGGCCCGTCCGAGCGGAGATGTTCACGCGAGGCGCCCATGCGACGTGCGCGAGGTCCTGCTCGATCTCACGCTCAAGGTACTTACGGCGTTCGTCGTCCAGTTCGTCCCACTTGTTGAACGCGAGCACGAGCGCACGGCCGGATTCGAGCACGAGGTCGACGATCCGGACGTCCTGCTCGCTGATCACCTGTGTGACGTCGATCATGACGACACCGACTTCGGCTTTCTCGAGCGCAGCCTGCGTCCGGAGGGTTGCGTAGAAGTCAGCACCCTGCTGCAGGTGCACGCGGCGGCGTATACCGGCGGTGTCGACGAAGGTCCAGACGCGGCCCCCGATCTCGACCTGCTCGTCGACCGGGTCGCGGGTCGTGCCAGCGAGTTCGTTGACGACGACGCGCTCTTCACCGGCAGCCTTGTTGAGCAGGCTCGACTTGCCGACGTTCGGGCGTCCGAGGATCGCGATGCGTCGCGGTCCACCGACTTCCTGCTTCGCGACTGCAGAAACCTCGGGAAGGATCTTGATGACCTCGTCGAGGAGGTCGGCGACGCCACGGCCGTGCAGGGCCGAGACGGTGCGCGGCTCGCCAAGGCCGAGGCTCCACAGCATCGCTGCTTCTGCTTCTTGCCGCGAGTCGTCAACCTTGTTCGCAACCAGGATCACGGGACGGTTCGACTGGCGCAGCATTTTCACGACGTGCTCGTCGGTCGATGTCGGGCCGACGTTGACGTCGACGATGAAGAGCACCGCGTCAGCCAGGTCCACAGCGATCTCGGCCTGCTGCGCGACGGAGCGGTCGATCCCCTTCGCGTCCGGTTCCCAGCCGCCCGTGTCGACGAGCGTGAAGCGGCGCGTGTTCCACTCGGACTTGTATGAGACGCGGTCACGCGTCACACCAGGGGTGTCCTCAACGACTGCCTCGCGACGACCGAGGATTCGGTTCACGAGGGCGGACTTGCCGACGTTCGGGCGACCGACGATTGCGAGCACGGGAAGCGCCGGCATGTAGACGATCTCGTCGGGGTCGACCGATGCGAGTTCGAGGATGTCCTCGTCGTCCTCTTCGAGTTCGTATTCATCAAGGCCTGCACGCAACGCGGTGACGCGTTGGTCGGCAAGCTCCTCGTCGAGTGATTCCAAGCGCTCGCGCTCGGCGTCACTCAACGCCGGGTATTCATCATCAAAGCGATCCTCGCTCGTCATTTCGTGGCCTCCAGCCCCGCTACATGTGTCGTGACCGCATCCACGGTTTCGACGAAATTCAAAAATGTTGAGTCGACCACGGTCACGCCCTCTGCGGCGGTAAAGAAGTCGACAACTGATGCGTCCTTTGCGTCTCGAGCGGCGAGCAGTTTCGCCACTGCGTCAGCGTCAGCATTCAGCAGTTCGCCTGCGCGTCTCGCCGCACGCACCTCTGGTGCCGCGGTGAGCAGAATTCGCACATCTGCGTCGGGCGCAACGATTGTGGTGATGTCACGTCCTTCCGCAACAATGCCCGGCTTTGCCGCCGCAAGCAACTCCCGGAACTTGTTATTGAGTGCGACCCGGACATCCGCGAGCTTCGCAACACCGCTGACCGCCGCCGTCACTCGCTCCGATCGAATGGCCTCGGTGACGTCGTGCTCGCCCACCCGGACCCACCGCTCCTGCGGATCGAGCGCGATCTCGAAGTCGAAGGCGTGGAGTGCCAGCATGACCGCGCGAGCATCGTCGGTGCTCTCCCCCGCCTCTAAGACGCTCCAGGCGAGCGCGCGATATGCGGCGCCGGTGTCGAGGAACTGGAAACCGAGCTTCTCTGCGGCGGCCCGAGAGACACTGGATTTTCCGCTGCCTGCCGGCCCGTCAATAGCAACGATTGTCATAGCAGTACCGTCCATTCACGTTCCGAGAGCGCGTTGACGAGGTCGGTGGCGCGTTCGGGCTGCACGAGCACTTCGGCGACACCGAACGCGGCGCCTTCTGCGTGCTCGATCCGGAAGTCTTCAATGTTGATGCCGATCTCGTCGATCGTCGTCATGAGGCGCGCGAGCTGACCGGGCTTGTCGTCGACCCGCACCGAGATACGAGCGAAGCGAACCTTTTGGCCGTGCTTGCCGGGCAGGCGCTCGACGCCAGCATTTCCGGCATGCAGCGCATCGGCAACGACGCGGCGTGCGCCCGCGCGATCGATGTCGGTGAGCGCCGTGATGAGCGCATCGAGATCGCTGCGGACCTTCGTGAGTTCTTCTGCGACGGAGACCGAGTTCGCGCCGAGGATCTGCACCCAGAGGTTGGTGTCGCTCGCTGCGATGCGCGTGACATCGCGGAGCCCTTGCCCTGCGAGTCGGAGCGCTTCGTCGTCGGCGGTTTCGAGCCGTGCGGCCATGAGGCTCGAGACGAGCTGTGGCACGTGCGAGGCGACGGCGACCGCACGGTCGTGATCAGCCGCGTTCATCTCGATCGGCATCGCGCCGAGGTCGAGAATCAGATCTTCAACGAGCCCGCCCTGGCTGTAGGTGATGTCGTCGTGCCCTGCGATCACCCAAGGTCGACCGATGAAGAGATCGCCTCGACCGGCGAGCGCACCGCTGCGTTCACGGCCGGCCATCGGGTGTGTGCCGAGGTACCGGGATACATCAGCGCCGAGCTCGTGGAGTTCTTGGAGGGGTGCGGCTTTCACGCTCGCGACATCCGTGACAATCGCGTTCGGGAACATCCGGAGCTGTTCTGCAACGACGCGCGCGGTGACGTCGGGTGGAACACAGACGACGATGAGCGCAGGGTCGTCGTTCGGAGTCGCCGCAACACCGGCGCCGTAGTCGATTGCAAGTCGCAGGCTGCTCGGTGAAATGTCGTCGAGTTGGACGGTGACGCCCTTGGCGGTGAGCCCGAGCCCAATGCTCGAACCAAGCAGGCCGGTGCCGACCACTCGCACTTCGCTCTTCAGTCGCGATTGCGACACGGTTTCCTCCTTCGCGGTGCCGCGCAGGAATTCCGTGCCGCGGGCACCCTCTATGGTAACGGGCGCTCTTTGCCGCTCGCGCCACGGGAGAGCGTCAGCAGTTCGCCCATCTCGCGGCGGTTGACTTCGCGCATGTGGCCCTGGCGGAGCGTTCCGAGATGCAGGGGCCCGAACTGTCGTCGCACGAGTTCGACGACCGGATTGTCGATGTGATCGAACATACGTCGCACGATGCGGTTTCGCCCCGAGTGCAGCGTGATCTCCACCATTTGAAACCCTTGGCTCGGATTGTCGAGCGTGCGCACCTTGTCGGCCTTGATGAAGCCGTCTTCGAGTTCGAATCCTTTACGCAGTTCGCGAAGCGCTGTCTTTCCGACCGATCCGCGGACCCGAGCGATGTAGGTCTTTTCCACGCCGAAGGAGGGGTGTGCGAGCGTGTGTGCGAGGTCACCGTCGTTCGTGAGCACGAGCAGCCCGCTCGTCTCGATGTCGAGGCGACCGACGTTGTAGAGACGCTCTTCGTACTGCTCGGTGAACTCGCGAAGATCCGGGCGCCCCTGCTCGTCGCGAAGACTCGAGACGACGCCCACCGGCTTGTTCAGCAGAATGTAGCGCTTGGAGACGTCGAGCTGCACTGCGTACCCATCGACCTCGACGCGATCCTCGAGCGTGATGCGACGACCGAGTTCGGTCATGATCTCGCCGTTCACAACGATTCGTCCCTCGACGATCATGTCTTCCACGACTCGCCTGCTCGCGACTCCTGCTGCCGCGAGCACTTTCTGCACGCGTTCGCCTTGCTCAGTCATCGGTTCCTTCCGGGAGGAGTGGAGAAATGGGTGGGAGCTCGTCAATCGAGTTCATCCCCAGTTGGGTCAACAGCAGATCCGTGGTGGCGTAGTTGATCGCGCCGGTCTCGCTGTCGGTGAAGGCCTCGGTGATGAGTCCCCGACCTAGCAGTGTACGCACTACCGAGTCCACGTTGACCGCGCGGATCGCTGCGACGGCTCCTCGTGTAATGGGTTGCTTGTAGGCGATCACCGCGAGCGTTTCGAGCGCAGCCTGCGAGAGCTTTGCGGGGTTCTGCGAGTGCACGAGCGACATGACGTCCGCGTCGTAGGTGGAGCGCACGTAGATTCGCCAGCCTCCCCCGACTTCACGGAGTTCGAATCCCCGCTCGGGGCCATCGCGGTGGCCGTCGTAATCGGCGACCAGTTCAGCGAGCGCCGCTTTCACGTGCGCGACGGGAACGGCGAGCGCCGTGGCGAGCGAGATGATCGCTTGCGGCTCATCGGCAACCATCATGATCGCTTCGATACGCCGCGCGAGATCGCGGGGATCCTGCTCGGTTTCAGTAGCATCGGGCTCGCCGAGGGACGACGACTCGAGATTCGCCGATTCCAAGGCTGGTGGAGCCTCTGCGTTCGTGGACTGCGCGTTAGTGGTCATAGTCAGCTCCGAGGCTTGCGAGGTTCTCGTCGGTCCAGTGCTCTCCGACCCAACGAACGTGCAGTTCACCGAGCGGTTCAATTTGTTCGAATGCGACTGCAGCGTGGCGGTACAACTCCAGCACCGCAAGGAATCGCGCAACCACGACGCCGCGGCTCGCGGCACCCACGATGAGTTCGCGGAAGGTGCTCGCCGCTCCTGATCGCAGCGAGGCGACAACGTGTGCGGCCTGCTCGCGAATGCTCACGAGCGGAGCATGCAGGTGTTCGAGGCCGACTGTCGGAATTTCGCGCGGGGTCAAGGCAAGGAGCGCGAGTGCAGCAAAGTCGTCAGCCGAGAGCGTCCACTTCAACTCTGGCGTGTGCTCACGGAATCGATCTTCGAGCCGCACGGTTCGGGGGTGCCGGTCCGCCTCCGTGCTCATTCGTTCGGCGAACCAGTTCGAGGCCATCTTGAAGGCGCGGTATTGGAGCAGGCGCGCAAAGAGCAGGTCGCGCGCTTCGAGGAGGGCGATGTCTTCGCTGTCAACGACTTCACCTGCCGGCAGCAGACTCGCGATCTTCAAATCGAGCAGCGTCGCGGCAACCACGATGAACTCGCTCGCCTGGTCGAGCTCCTCAGGGCCGTCGAGTTCCCGAAGGTACGCAATGAAATCGTCGGTGACTTTCGACAGTGCGATCTCAGTGACGTCGAGGCTTCGGTTACCGATGAGGGTCAGCAGGAGATCGAACGGGCCGTCGAAGTTCGCGAGATGGAGCCGAAAGCCGCGCTCCGATTCCCCGGCTTCGACGGAGTCTCCGCCTTCGATGGCTTCCCCTGGCTCAGCGGGTTCGGCGAGCGCCGAGTGTTCCGAGGTCACAGGCGCCTCATCGTTCGGGGGCCTCAGGCAATCGCGCCGCGGGAGATCAGTTCCCGCGCGAGCTGACGGTATGCCTCACTGGCAGCGTGTTCCGGTGCGTAGGTCGTGATCGGCACCCCCGCAACCGAGGCGTCCGGGAACTTCACAGTGCGACGGATCACGGTCTCGAGCACCTGATCGCCGAATGCCCCGACTACGCGCTCGAGCACTTCACGCGAGTGCAGTGTGCGCGAGTCGAACATGGTGGCGAGGATTCCGTCGAGGACGAGTGCCGGGTTCAGGCGATCCTGCACCTTGTCGATCGTCTCTTTCAGGAGCGCAACACCGCGGAGCGCGAAGTACTCGCACTCCAGGGGGATCAAAACGCCGTGTGCTGCGGTCAACGCGTTCACGGTCAGGAGGCCGAGCGATGGCTGGCAGTCGATCAAGATCAGGTCGTACTCGTCACTCACCTGGCGAAGCACACGGGCGAGGATCTGCTCACGTGCCACTTCGTTCACGAGGTGAACTTCTGCGGCGGAGAGATCGATGTTCGCGGGGATCACATCGAGCCCGGGAACACTCGTGTGCTGGATCGTCGCGTGCACATCGGCGTTGCGCGTGAGCAATAGATCGTAGATCGTCGGTGCGTCCTGGTTGTTGATTCCGAGCCCCGCCGAGAGCGCACCCTGCGGGTCGAAGTCGATTGCCAGCACTCGTCGGCCGTACTCGGCAACGGCTGCACCGAGGTTGATGCTCGTCGTCGTTTTGCCGACGCCGCCCTTCTGGTTGCACATCGTGATGATGCGCGCAGGGCCGTGTTGTTTCAGTGGCGCGGGGACCGGGAACTCGTGCACTGGTCGGCCGGTCGGGCCGAGAACGGGAGCATCGAGGCCGGGCAGCGACGCCGCGTTTGGATCCCTATGAGTACTCACACCGAGAGTCTATGGTCGTGAACCCGATTGGTCCGCGAGGTGAATTCGGCGTGTATCTCAACCTCGCGTTGAGGGTCAGTCTTCCGTAGGAGTCGCGTCCGCTGTCGCGCGCTGCGCTCTCGGGTGCGATTCCCGGTACATATCGCGTAGGGAATCCGCGGTGAGCAGCGTATAAATCTGGGTCGTTGCAACGGAGGAGTGCCCGAGTAATTCCTGCACGACGCGAACGTCGGCACCGCCCTCGATCAGGTGGGTTGCAAAGGAATGGCGAAAGGTGTGCGGAGAAATGTGCGCGGAAAGCTCCGCTCGATCAGCGATGGCCTGGATCACGAGCCACGCACTCTGGCGCGACAAACGAGCACCGCGAGCGCCGAGGAACAGCGCCGGCCCACCAGTCTTCGCAGCCAGGATCGGTCGAGCGCGGACCAGGTATGCATCGAGTGCTTTGCGAGCGAAGGAGCCGACCGGCACCAATCGTTGCTTCTTACCCTTGCCGGTGACTCGCACCGTATCGCCCTCAATAACGTCGTCAACGTCGAGCTGCACGATCTCGCTCACGCGAGCTCCCGTGGCGTAGAGCATTTCGAGCAGCGCGTGATCCCGGAGCTCGAGCGGTTCCTCACCCCTCGCCGCATCGATCAGGGTCGTCATCTGCGCAACGGTGATCGCTTTCGGAAGCCGTGAGGGAAGTTTCGGAGCGGCGACATCAACCGAGGGATCCTCGTCCGTCAGCCCCTCCCCGAGCATGAAGCGGTGAAAGCCGCGCATTGCGCTGATGTGCCGAGCGATGCTCGTCGGTTTCAGCGCTCGATCGGCGAGTGCGGCTCGAAAGGCTCGACAGTGCTGTGACTCGATTTCGGCGACCGAGGTCACGCCCGCGCGCTCGAGAACGAGAAGGTATGCGCCGAGATCCCGTTCATAGGCGGCAAGGGTGTGTGCAGAAAGGCCACGCTCAACGGTCACGTGCCGGAGGTAGCGTCGCAGCGCTTCTGCAGGAGTCACTGCGCCGCGCTCAGTTCAAACGTTGCGGTGCGAATGGCCAGTCGACGTTCGCATCTGCGAGCGCAACACCGCGCGATTGCGCCGCGGCAAAACTCAAGATCGCGGTGACGGTGATCGAGTTATGGATCTCTCGCGCAAGGACCGCCTGCACGGCATCGTCGAGCAGCACCCAGCGACGCTCGATTTCGGCTTCTTCCTCTGCACGGGCGAACGCATCGATCTCGCTCGCCTGCGTGGCATAGAACACTCGGATGCTCTCGCTGCTCCCGCCGGGAGAAGTCAGGATGTCGATCAGCACCGACCACGATTGCGCCTGCAGGTCGACTTCTTCCGCGAGTTCGCGCTGCGCTGCGCTCAGCGGTGACTCCTCCGCAATGTCGAGCAGTCCTGCGGGCAATTCCCAGAGCCGCGACCGCACAGGCTGCCGGTACTGGTTGATGAGCAGGATCTCCGTGCCGCGCTCAGTCTCTCGCCCGACGAGCACTGCAACCGCGCCCGGGTGCGTCATCACTTCACGGCGGAGTTCGGACTCGCCGAACGTGAACGTTTCTGCGTCGATGTTCCAGATGTGACCGTTGAACGCGCGGGAGGAATCGATCAGTGGCTGCGGCGCGAACTCGTCACGCAGTGCCCTGGTCGCCTCGTCAGCGCTCATGCTCACTCGCTCGCGTTTTCGGCGGGCTCTGGATCGTCGAAAAGACGAGTCGCACGCTGACGATCGATTGCGGCCGCAACGAGTCCCCGGAAGAGCGGGTGCGCGTGGTTCGGGCGGCTCCGGAGTTCAGGGTGTGCCTGCGTCGCGATGTAGTACGGGTGCCCGGGCAGCTCGACGTATTCGACGAGCGAATCGTCGGGTGAGGTGCCAGAGAACCAAAGGCCTGCCTCAGCGATCTGCGCACGGTACTTGTTGTTGACCTCGTAGCGGTGACGGTGTCGCTCGTGCGAAACCTCAGCGCCGTACACCTCTGCGGCCAGCGAGCCCGGAGCGAGCTTCGCTTCGTAGAGCCCGAGACGCATCGTTCCGCCGAGGTTTCCGCCGCGAAGAATGTCTTCCTGTTCCGCCATCGTCGCGATGACCGGGTTTGCTGCGTTCTCATCGAACTCGCTCGATGAGGCGTCTTCGATTCCCGCGACGTTCCGTGCGTATTCGATCACCATGCACTGCAAGCCAAGGCAGAGTCCGAGGGTTGGGAGATTGTTCTCCCGAGCGAACTTCAGTGCACCGAGTTTGCCTTCGATGCCACGAATACCGAAGCCTCCGGGAACGCAGATCGCATCGAGTCCACCGAGGTGCTTCGCTGCGCCCTCAGGTGTCTGGCAGGCGTCCGACTGAATCCACTGCAGGTTCACGCGTGTCTGGTTAGCGAAGCCACCGGCCTTGAGCGCTTCCGTCACCGAAAGGTAGGCGTCTGGGAGGTCGATGTACTTCCCGACGAGCCCGATCGTGACTTCGTGCTTCGGGTTGTGCACGGCGTCGAGCACGGGCTGCCAGCGCGACCAGTCGACTTCACCGGCCTGCTTCAGGCCGAGTTGTTCGATGATGTACGCGTCGAGCCCCTGGTTCGTGAGCATCGTCGGAATGTCGTAGATGCTTGCCGCATCGGTCGCATTGACAACGGCGTCTTCTTCGACGTCACACATCAGTGCGATCTTCTTGCGGTTGCTGTCGCTCACGGGGCGATCGCTGCGAAGGACCAGCGCGTCCGGCTGAATACCGATCGAGCGGAGTGTTGCGACCGAGTGCTGCGTCGGCTTGGTCTTCTGCTCGCCGGAGGCTCCGAGATACGGCACGAGGGAGACGTGCACGAAGAAGCAGTTCTTCCGACCGAGTTCGTGACGAACCTGTCGGGCCGCTTCAATGAACGGCTGCGATTCGATGTCACCAACGGTGCCACCGATTTCGGTGATGATGACGTCAGGCTGCGGGTCGTCCTCAGACTGCAGGCGCATGCGACGCTTGATTTCGTCGGAGATGTGCGGAATGACCTGGACGGTGTCGCCGAGGTATTCGCCACGACGTTCACGCTCGATGACTCGGGAGTAGATCTGCCCGGTCGTTACGTTCGCCGCTTGCGAGAGGTTGATGTCGAGGAAGCGCTCGTAGTGACCAATGTCGAGGTCGGTCTCCGCGCCATCATCGGTGACGAACACTTCACCGTGCTGGAAGGGGTTCATCGTGCCCGGATCAACGTTGAGGTACGGATCGAGCTTCTGCATCACGACCCGGAGGCCACGCGCTGTCAGGAGATTCCCGAGGCTGGCGGCCGTGAGGCCTTTGCCGAGTGACGAGACGACTCCGCCGGTCACGAAAATTTGCTTGGTTACGGTTCCGTTGTCTCTCGCCACGGGCTTTCATATTACGGCAGAAATAGGGTCGAGCGCGAGCGCCATGCCAGCAGCGTGTGTTCTTCCGATGAGTTCGCGCCGGCTGCGACCATCGGAATCCACTGAGATTTGAGGCCAGGCCTCAATTATTCGGCATCGAGTGCGCAGGTTCAGGATTGCGCGAGAAGTTCGCGAGCGTGCGCGAGTGCCGTGTCGCTGTCGGCGCGGCCAGAGAGCATCCGGGCGAGTTCTCGCTCTCGATCGACGCCGTCGACGGTCTGCACGCTCGATGCGGTCACGTTGCCGTTGCTCGATTTCTGCACCACGATCTGCCGATCGGCGAACGCTGCGACCTGCGCCAAGTGCGTGATGACAATGACCTGCGCATTCGAGGAGAGCTGCTTCAAGCGGCGCCCGATTTCGATGGCAGCCTCGCCACCCACGCCCGCGTCGATCTCGTCGAAGACCAAGGTCGGCACTCGGTCGCTCGCGAGCGCGACTTCGAGCGCGAGCATGACTCGCGAGAGTTCACCGCCGGAGGCGCTCTTCGTGACTGGTCGCGGCGTCGCACCGCGATGTGGAGCGAGCAGGAACTGCACTTCATCGGCACCATGGGCGGAGAACGTCTCCCCTGGCGTCACCTGAATCGTGAAGGAGGCATCGGGCATCGCAAGACCGCGGAGTTCGGCAGAGACCGCCTCCGACAAGCGTTCCGCAACCGAGGCGCGCTGCCTCGAGAGCTCTGACGCAAGCTCGGCGACCAGGGCTCGCTCTTGCTCGATCTGCGCTTCCAGATGTTCGGTCCGCTCCCCATCGCCTTCGAGTTCGACGAGGCGAACCGCGCCGTTCTTCGCCGCTTCGAGGGCGTCTTCGATGGTTCCTCCGAACCGCCGTGCAAGCGCGGCCAGGTCGCTTCGGCGTTCGTTGATCTCGTTGAGGTCACCATGTTCCTCTGCGAGCCCGTCTCGGTAGGTCGCGAGAGCACCTGCCGCTTCAGCGACGAGCGCTTCCGCGTCGAGGAGGAGTGAGTGCGCAGGCTGCAACGCCGGGTCCTCACTGATACCGCGTTCGATGAGTTGGCGAGCGCCACCCACGAGAGTCTGCGCATCCGTGCCACCGTCGTTGGTCAGCGCAATGGATGCCTCTGCGACGAGTGCTCGCAAATGCTCCGCGTTCTCCAAGCGGCCCGCGAGCGACTGCAACTGCTCGTCTTCGCCGGGTTTCGGATCGACCAGTTCGACCGCCTCGAGGTCGCCGCGCAACTGTTCCGCTTCGGCGATCCGGGCGTCTCGCTCTTCAATGATCGTCGTGAGTTCTGATTCCGCTGCCCTGAGATTCTTCAAGTGCTGCCGATACTTCGTCATGACGTCCGCAAGTGCCGCACCGCCGGCCGCATCCAATGCGTCGCGCTGCGCGGCTTCGCTCCGGAGCCGCAACTGATCCGACTGTCCATGGACCGTCACAAGGTGTTCACTGAGCGACTGCAGCACACCAGCAGGCACGCTTCGACCGCCCAGACTCGCTCGGCTCCGGCCTTCGGCATTGACTGAGCGACTCACGATGAGTTGTTCGTCTTCGATGAACCCACCGCTGGCTTCCACCTGTTCGACCACGGCTGGATCGTTGGTCACCCAGAACGCTTCGGCGTGCGCACCCTGTGTTCCCGCACGGACTAATCCGGAATCCGCTCGTTGCCCACGAAGCAGGGAAAGTGCGCTCAGGACCATCGTCTTGCCCGCACCTGTCTCACCGGTGAGCGCAGTGAATCCAGCGGAGGGTCGTAACGACGCAGCCTCGATCACACCCAGGTTGTGCAGCGAGAGTTCATCAATCATTTGGGCTGCTCGATTCGTGCCTGTTCGCGCCAGCCAACGACCGGCAGGTTGAATTTCGCGACGAGGCGGTCTGCGAACGGCGCTTCGGAGAGCCGAGCGAACCGCAACGGAATTCCCTTACGCGCTTCCACCCGTGAGCCGGGAGGCAGCGGGAAGGACCGTCGGCTGTCACACCAGAGCACGCCGGGCCCGGTTGAGTCGGCGATGACATCGACACTCATCATCGAATCGGGCGCGACGACGAGTGGACGGGTGAACAGCGCATGCGCACCGAGCGGGACCATGAGCATTGCTTCAAGGGTCGGCCAGACAATCGGACCACCTGCAGAGAACGAGTACGCGGTCGAGCCGGAGGCCGAGGACATCAAGACCGCGTCGGTGCCGAACGACGAGATCGGACGGTTGTCGACAGCGATCACGACCTCGATCATGCGGCCGCTCCCGCTCTTCTCGATGGCGGCTTCGTTCGCAGCCCAAGTCTCGTAAACGAGGCGATGTCCGTGGAACACCGAGACCGCAAGCGTCAAACGCTCCTCGACTTCGTAGGAGCCTGCGACCGATCGCCGCACGACCTCTTCGAGGTCCGCCATCTCGGCCTCGGCGAGGAATCCGACATGGCCCATGTTGATTCCGAGCATCGGAGCTCCCGTTGCTCGTTGCCACTCTGCGGCCCGCAAGATCGTGCCATCACCGCCGAGAGTCAGGATCAACTCGACAGGGCGCTCTGGGTCGAAGAGTTCGAGTCCGGGCGCGTCTTCTGCGAGCGCCGAACGATCTTCGGGCAACACCACCGGGGTGACACCAGCATCGAAGAGTTGCTCGAGCACTTTCGAGGCACCGGCAATCGCGTTTTCGCGCCCCGAGTGGAAGATGATCAGAAAGCGACGGTCACTCATGAGCCCTCATTCTGCTGCGATTCGGCGAGCTTCATCCAGCCATTCTGACGGATTCGAGCCCTGTGCGCGATTGAGCCAGAGCAGGTACTCCCGGTTTCCATGACTGCCTGTGATCGGCGAAGGTATGAGTCCACGAGTACCGAGCCCGAGATCCCAAGCGGCCCAGAGCACCTGCTCGATCGCTTCAGCTCGGAGCCCTGCATCGTGGACAATTCCTTCTTTGACACCGAGCCGCCCGACTTCGAACTGCGGCTTGACCAGCACGATCCAGTCGGCATCGGGTGCAACCGCGGCATCGGCTGCCGCGAAGACGAGCCCGAGCGAGATGAACGATAGATCCGCAGTGACCAGAGTTGGCCGGCCGATGTGCGCGAATTCCTCAGGACCAAGCTCGCGGACGTTCTTTCCTTCGATGAGGGTGATCGGCAGCGACTGCGCATCGAGCGCAAATTGTCCGTGCCCGACATCGAGCGCAATGACGTGCTTCGCGCCGCGTTCGAGCAGGACTTGCGTGAATCCCCCTGTGGAGGCGCCGAGATCGAGGGCGAGTGCACCGACCGGTGTGATGGGAAACGACTCGAAGGCACTGACGAGCTTGAGCGCCGCGCGGCTCACCCAACGTTCGTGTGCGGCAACAACGACTGCATCGTCGTCGTCGACCTGCATCGCGGACTTGTGTTGGGGTTTGCCGTTGACGGAGACCAGCCCGTCGTGAATCAGTTGCTGCGCGTGCGTGCGGCTTCGAGCGAGCCCGAGCGCTGCGAGCGCTGCGTCGAGTCGGGTCATGAACGCATCTCGAGCTTTGCCTGCAGTTGGTCGTGCAACTGCGCAAAACCAGCGGCACGCTCCTCGAGCGGCTGCGCCTCAATGAGATCGAGTTGGCGAATCAGGGCGTCGTGCAGTGCTTCCGATGCGTGCTCGTGCAGTTCAGCCCGCTGCGATTCAGTGCTGGCCGCCGTGGTGTCGCTGGAAAATTCATCGCCGATGTGTTGCACAGCTCTAGCGTACGCGGGAGCTTCGGTTTCTGGCTCGCGATCCACCCAATACCTGCAGAGGGCACTCCTCTCATCGCTTTGTGGAGTCATGGACAGTCGCGCCCATGAGTTCTCCTCGAGCGGGTGACATGCCCGGCCGCATCTCGGGTGTTCACGGGATTGCGAAAGGTGGGAGAATAGGGAGGTGAACGACTCCCCCGAAGAAAACAAAGCACCTCGTGAACGCCGTGAGAACCGCAGTGGCGGTGGCTCCGGCCGTGACAGCAATCGTCGAGAGGGCGGCTGGAACCGCGAAAGTTCCTCAGGCCGTTCGGGTGGGTACAACAACGACAGGCGCGACGGCGGAGATCGCCGTTCTTCAGGAGACCGGGATTCCCGACCCTATCGCGGCGACGGCGACCGCGGCCGGCCGACTGGCGATAAGCCATGGGGCAATCGCCGCGACGATCGCTCGAGCTCCCCTGCCCGTGGCAACCAGGGCGGAAAGCCCTGGGAGAACCGCGATGGCGGCGCGCGCCGCGACGACCGCGGTGGCAAGCCCTGGGAGCGCCGCGACGGCGGAGACCGCCGTCCCTCCAACGACCGAGGCGAACGCAAGCCCTGGGAAAACCGCGACAGCGGCCCACGCCGCGATGACCGTGGCGACAAGCCCTGGGAGCGCCGCGACAGCGGAGACCGTCGACCAAGCCGTGATCAGGGCTCGAAGCCGTGGGAACGCCGCGACGGAGATCGCCGCGACGACCGCGGTGGCAGCAAGCCCTGGGAACGCCGCGACAGCGGCCCACGCCGCGACGACCGCGGCGAACGCAAACCTTGGGAAAACCGCGACAGCGGCCCACGCCGCGACGACCGCGGCGGCAGCAAGCCTTGGGAACGCCGCGACGGCGGAGACCGCCGACCCTCCAACGACCGCGGCGACAAGCCATGGGAACGCCGCGACAGCGGAGACCGTCGACCAAACCGTGATCAGGGCTCGAAGCCGTGGGAACGCCGCGACGGAGATCGCCGCGACGACCGCGGTGGCAGCAAACCCTGGGAAAACCGCGACAGCGGCCCACGACGCGATGACCGCGGTGGCAGCAAGCCCTGGGAACGCCGCGACGGCGGAGACCGCCGACCCTCCAACGACCGCGGCGAACGCAAGCCCTGGGAAAACCGCGATAGCGGCCCCCGCCGCGATGACCGCGGTGGCAGCAAGCCCTGGGAACGCCGCGACAGCGGAGACCGCCGACCAAGCCGTGATCAGGGCTCGAAGCCGTGGGAACGCCGCGACGGAGATCGCCGCGACGACCGCGGTGGCAGCAAACCCTGGGAAAACCGCGACAGCGGCGCACGACGCGACGACCGCAGCGGGAACCGACGCGAGGACCGCGGCTGGGACCGTTCGGACAACCGCACGAACTTCCGCGACGAGAGCCCGACCGAGCGTCGCGAGCACGGTCGTGGCGATGGCACCGGCGAAGCCTTCAAGCAGGTCCGCGATGACTTCACTCCCCCGGAGATTCCCGAGTCGATCGAAGCGACCGATCTCGATTTCGGTGCGCGAGCGCAGCTGAAAACGCTCGCGAAGGACAACGCGGAGGTCGTTGCGCGACACCTGGCTGCAGCGTCGGAGCTCATCGACACCGATCCTGCGCTTGCACATGAGCACGCGACCGCTGCTGCGCTTCGTGCCGGCCGGATCGCCGTGGTGCGTGAATCGCTCGCGATCACCGCCTATTTGACCGGCGATTTCTCGCTCGCGCTGCGCGAGCTTCGCACGTACCGCCGCATCTCTGGACGCGACGACCAGCTTCCGCTCATGGTCGACTCCGAGCGTGGCCTTGGACGACCGGACCGTGCACTCGAACTCGCTCGCGGGGTCGATCCTTCAACACTCGAAGTTGATGTGCGCGTCGAGCTTGCAATCGCAAAGTCGGGTGCTCGTCTCGACCTCGGTCAAACCGCGGAGGCGCTCGAAGAGCTTCGGATCCCCGAGCTCAACCCGGACAAAGCCTTCACCTGGTCGCCGGCGCTCTTCGCGTCATACGCGACCGTGCTCGAAGAACTCGGTCGCGATAAGGAAGCGGCGGAGTGGTTCGAGCGCACCGATCGTGCCATCGATGCGCTCGAGGCAATGCACAGCAATGCCGAGTCCGAGTCGATGAGTATCACCGAGGAATACGTCGAGTTCGAGCAGGATTACGACGACGTCACTGACGTCGTTGATGACGAAGAACTCGACACCGACGATGCCGAGAACGTCTCGGATTCGGCGGTCGAGCCAGATTCTTCGCCTGCCGCCGACTCGGCGACTGATGCCGATGCCGAACTCCCGGCGTCGAGCGATTCGGCGGAGGTCGACCCGACCGATGCTGCTGCTGTAGCAGAGGTCGAAGCCTCAGATTCGGAATCGATGCGACGTGACGACGCTGATTCTGCTCCTGCAGCGACCGCCGACACGGCCGCGGCCGCAGCACCGAGCGACGAAGCCGAAGGCACGAACGACGCCGACACCGACGCAGCGAGTGTCACCGAGGCGCCAGCTCCTGCAGCCGCAGCGACTGACGCTTCCGAGGACGTCGCTCCAGTCAAAAAGACGCGCGCTCCGAAGAAGGCTGCGACCACGAAGAAAGAGCAGCCTGCAGTACCTGCCTCGGATGCTCCCGCCGATGGTGATGCACCAGCAGCCGAGACTTCTTCGGCAGACGAGGAAGAAGCTCCGGCTGAACTTGCAGCGCTGATCTTCGCGGAACCCGTCACTCCTTCGGTTGACGCGACGACAGAGGCTGCAGCAACACTGCCTGGACTCGAATCAGACCAGCACACGCAGCTCGATTTGAACTTCGAGGAAGCGGAGCCGGAGTCCGATCGATGAGTTCGTCCACGCCACTGACTGGCGTTGATCTGGTCATGGCCGATCTTGATGGCGTCGTCTACCAAGGTCCGGCTGCGATCCCCCACGCTGTTGATGCGCTCGCGAAGGTGCAGGTGCCGCTCGCGTACATCACGAACAACGCGAGCCGCACTGCGAACTCAGTTGCAGAACACCTCTCGTCGTTCGGATTGCACGTCGCAGCACACGAGGTCGTGACTTCTCCGCAAGCAGCGATGCGTCTGCTCGCGCCGCACCTTGAGCCGGGTGATCCGGTGCTCGTTGTCGGAGGCGAAGGTCTCACGTCCGAGGTAGAGAAGGCTGGTTGGAGAGTCGTTCGTGCTGCAGCCGATCAGCCGAAAGCTGTCGTGCAGGGTTTCGCTCCCGACGTGGGATGGACACAACTCGCTGAAGCCTCGTTCGCGCTGCACACGGGCATTCCATGGATTGCAACGAACACCGACTGGACAATCCCCGTGGCCGGCGGCATCGCCCCGGGGAACGGCACGCTCGTCTCTGCTGTGCACACCGCAGTGGGACGCTTCCCTGAGGTCGGCGGAAAGCCTGAACAACCGATCTTCACCGTCGCTCAGGAACGATTCTCAGCGCAGAACCCGCTCATGATCGGCGACCGCCTCGACACCGACATTCTCGGTGCGCAGCGCGCCGGTATTCGCAGTGCGATCGTGTTGACCGGTATCGACCAGGCAAAGCAGTTGCTTGCGGCAGACAAGACGATGCGCCCTGACTTCATCCTCGAGGATCTCCGAGAGCTCCACGAGGAGTACCCGGAGACTCGCGAAACCTTCGAGCGTTCAACTGGCCACCGCTACTTCGAAGTTGGCACCGCTGCCGTGCAGCTCACTGAAGACAGCGTCAATGTGCTTCGAGAGGGCGCCGGAATCGATACCCTGCGCGCTGGTTGCGCGGCGATCTGGTCGAGTGGTCGAAGCATCCACTCCCTCAAGGTTGCCTCCTCGCTGTACGAGTAGCGTCACGGCAGGGGTTCACACGATCGTGAACAAACCTCATCACAGAAGAAGGGCCCGCTCGTTGAGACGGGCCCTTCTTCTGTGTACTGCGTCCTCGCGCGTCTAGTCTTCTCTCTCAGCACGTCGATACAAGCACTCGGTATGTGCGCGAGACGTCGTCTCACCGCACCCGGCTGGCCCCGCAGAGACAACGGACTCTTCAAGAAGCCGTGCGGAGCACATAGGCCCTCCTCCTGTTCCACACAGTCTTGCCACACCAGCCGCACACAGCCGTGCCAGCGAATCCTAATTCAGCGACCTTTGCTCTGTGCGCAGCCAAACTCCACCGCCACGCAGCAACCTAGCTGCGTCGACTGGATTGCCGCATTCAGTGTGCAAAGCTCTCCCGCGGGTTCCGCGGCCGCCGTGCCTGCTGCGCCCACTGCGCCGACCGCGCCCACAGTGCTTACCGTGCCCACTACGCTTCCCTTGCCTTCCCGTCCCCACCGCGATCCGAGCACGTCGATGCGAGCACACGTCGAACACAAAACGATCCGAGTTCCACTCACGAGCGGTCTTTCGCTGGTTGGTGTTGGTGTTGGTGTTGGTGTGTTTTTGGGCGCAAAAAAGCCCTAGCAGGATGCCTGCTAGGGCTTTGATGTTGGGATGTTCACCTGTCACCATCAGTGGTGCGGGTGTTGTCCGCTTGTTAAGTTAAGTCCGGCGGTGTCCTACTCTCCCACAGGGTCCCCCCTGCAGTACCATCGGCGCTGAAGGTCTTAGCTTCCGGGTTCGGAATGTGACCGGGCGTTTCCCCTTCGCTATGGCCGCCGAAACATCTATCAATGTTTCAAGTCTGCCGCAAAGTATAGTTTGCAGCGATTCCCGACCGTACATCGAGAACCACAAAGTGGACGCAAGCAATAGAACATGTGTTATCAAGATATCGACTTATTAGTACAGGTCAGCTCCACGTGTTACCACGCTTCCACATCCTGCCTATCAACCCAGTCGTCTGGCTGGGAGTCTCTCGCCCGAAGGCATGGAAGTCTCATCTTGAGGCCGGCTTCCCGCTTAGATGCTTTCAGCGGTTATCCATCCCGAACGTAGCTAATCAGCGGTGCTCCTGGCGGAACAACTGACACACCAGAGGTTCGTCCAACCCGGTCCTCTCGTACTAGGGTCAGATCCTCTCAAACTTCCTACGCGCGCAGCGGATAGGGACCGAACTGTCTCACGACGTTCTAAACCCAGCTCGCGTGCCGCTTTAATGGGCGAACAGCCCAACCCTTGGGACCTACTCCAGCCCCAGGATGCGACGAGCCGACATCGAGGTGCCAAACCATGCCGTCGATATGGACTCTTGGGCAAGATCAGCCTGTTATCCCCGAGGTACCTTTTATCCGTTGAGCGACAGCGCTTCCACAAGCCACTGCCGGATCACTAGTCCCGACTTTCGTCCCTGCTCCATTCGCCAATGTCACAGTCAAGCTCCCTTGTGCACTTACACTCGACACCTGATTGCCAACCAGGTTGAGGGAACCTTTGGGCGCCTCCGTTACTTTTTGGGAGGCAACCGCCCCAGTTAAACTACCCATCAGGCACTGTCCCTGAACCGGATTACGGTTCTAAGTTAGATATCCAGAGTGACCAGAGTGGTATTTCAACAATGACTCCACCTGAACTAGCGTCCAAGCTTCAAAGTCTCCCACCTATCCTACACAAGCCACACCGAACACCAATACCAAACTGTAGTAAAGGTCACGGGGTCTTTCCGTCCTGCTGCGCGTAACGAGCATCTTTACTCGTATTGCAATTTCGCCGAGTTCGCGGTTGAGACAGCTGGGAAGTCGTTACGCCATTCGTGCAGGTCGGAACTTACCCGACAAGGAATTTCGCTACCTTAGGATGGTTATAGTTACCACCGCCGTTTACTGGGGCTTAAATTCTGAGCTTCGCTTACGCTAACCCTTCCTCTTAACCTTCCAGCACCGGGCAGGCGTCAGTCCGTATACATCGTCTTGCGACTTAGCACGGACCTGTGTTTTTAGTAAACAGTCGCTTCCCACTGGTCTCTGCGGCCATCAACAGCTCGGGGAGTAAATCCCGTCACCGATCAGGCCCCCCTTCTCCCGAAGTTACGGGGGCATTTTGCCGAGTTCCTTAACCACGATTCTCTCGATCTCCTTGGTATTCTCTACCTAACCACCTGTGTCGGTTTGGGGTACGGGTGACTAAAACCTCGCGTCGATGCTTTTCTTGGCAGCATAGGATCAATGACTTCCCTTAAAGGTTCGGCGTCATATCTCAGGATATATGAGCGACGGATTTGCCTATCGCTCTCCCTACATAATTGCCCGGACTCAACCATCGGCCCGGTTCATCTACCTTCCTGCGTCACACCTGTTAATACGCTAGCCGCCCCAGCATAGGGTCGAGTGCTAGGCCAAGGACGTCACCCCGAAGGGATCAATCCAAGGATTCGGACTCTTAGCATTACTGGTTTAGCTTGGGCGGTTTTTCGTCAGCACGGATTATCAACCTGTTGTCCATCGACTACGCCTGTCGGCCTCGCCTTAGGTCCCGGCTTACCCAGGGAAGATTAGCTTGACCCTGGAACCCTTGGTTATTCGGAGGACGGGTTTCTCACCCGTCTTTCGCTACTCATGCCTGCATTCTCACTCGTGCAGCGTCCACGGCTGGTTTCCACCGCCGCTTCACTCGCTGCACGACGCTCTCCTACCGATCCATATGCCTGGACAGCACTCGAAAGTACTGCCGAGCTATTATATGAATCCCACAACTTCGGCGGTATGCTTGAGCCCCGTTACATTGTCGGCGCGGAATCACTTGACCAGTGAGCTATTACGCACTCTTTCAAGGGTGGCTGCTTCTAAGCCAACCTCCTGGTTGTCTATGCAACTCCACATCCTTTCCCACTTAGCATACGCTTGGGGGCCTTAGTTGGTGGTCTGGGTTGTTTCCCTCTCGACTATGAAGCTTATCCCCCACAGTCTCACTGCTGCGCTCTCACTTACCGGCATTCGGAGTTTGGCTGACGTCAGTAACCTGTTGAGGCCCATCGGCCATCCAGTAGCTCTACCTCCGGCAAGAAACACGCAACGCTGCACCTAAATGCATTTCGGAGAGAACCAGCTATCACGAAGTTTGATTGGCCTTTCACCCCTATCCACAGCTCATCCCCTCAGTTTTCAACCTAAGTGGGTTCGGTCCTCCACGACGTCTTACCGTCGCTTCAACCTGGCCATGGATAGATCACTTCGCTTCGGGTCTAGGACATGCGACTGAATCGCCCTATTCAGACTCGCTTTCGCTACGGCTTCCCCACTCGGGTTAACCTCGCCACATATCACTAACTCGCAGGCTCATTCTTCAAAAGGCACGCCGTCACAGCTACTAGGGCTGCTCCGACGGTTTGTAAGCTAACGGTTTCAGGTACTATTTCACTCCCCTCCCGGGGTACTTTTCACCTTTCCCTCACGGTACTTGTCCGCTATCGGTCATCTGGGAGTATTTAGGCTTATCAGGTGGTCCTGACAGATTCACACGGGATTTCTCGGGCCCCGTGATACTTGGGATACTTCTCACGCCATAACAGCATTTCGACTACGGGATTATCACCCTCTATGATGCGTCTTTCCAAACACTTCGTCTATACTGCGCTGTAACGTTTACTGATCGGCAGACCAGAACGAAAAGTCCCACAACCCCGATCGTGCAACGCCTGCCGGCTATCACACACGATCGGTTTGGCCTCTTCCGCGTTCGCTCGCCACTACTTACGGAATCACATGTTGTTTTCTCTTCCTGAGGGTACTGAGATGTTTCACTTCCCCTCGTTCCCTCTACCCGCCCTATATATTCAGGCGGGAGTCACTAGGTCCATCGCTGGCCCAGCGGGGTTTCCCCATTCGGAAATCCTCGAATCAAAGCCTGTTTACCGGCTCCTCGAGGCTTATCGCAGGTTACTACGTCCTTCATCGGCTCCAGATGCCAAGGCATCCACCGTTAGCTCTTAGAATCTTGATCACATGAGTATAAGGAAGCACTCAAAATTAATTGAGTGCGACCAGATCTATTTTAGATCTGTGATTGAGACAAAAGTCTCAATCTAAGATGCTCGCGTCCACTGTGTAGTTCTCAAAATACGGGCGGTATCTGCATCAAACACGAAAACGTGTTCTCAAACAGATCCAGAGGTTCGTTCTCCCACCACGCTCACCAATGTGAGCCGCAATGAGTGTCCGGTCCCTCAGGACCCAACAGCGTGCATGCACCGACTCCGCGCCCCCTCTGTTTCCTCACCTCGCGGTGGTACTCCATCAGAATTGCTTCCTCGATGCCAATGTCAATGTTCCACCCTTGAGCTAACCACCGATCAACATTCGTGACCGAAGTGGCTCTGAATCCGGCGAACCGGACTAGATGCTCCTTAGAAAGGAGGTGATCCAGCCGCACCTTCCGGTACGGCTACCTTGTTACGACTTAGTCCTAATTACCGATCCCACCTTCGACGGCTCCCTCCAAAAGGTTGGGCCACCGGCTTCGGGTGTTACCGACTTTCATGACTTGACGGGCGGTGTGTACAAGGCCCGGGAACGTATTCACCGCAGCGTTGCTGATCTGCGATTACTAGCGACTCCAACTTCATGAGGTCGAGTTGCAGACCTCAATCCGAACTGAGACCGGCTTTTTGGGATTCGCTCCACCTTGCGGTATTGCAGCCCTTTGTACCGGCCATTGTAGCATGCGTGAAGCCCAAGACATAAGGGGCATGATGATTTGACGTCATCCCCACCTTCCTCCGAGTTGACCCCGGCAGTATCCCATGAGTTCCCACCATTACGTGCTGGCAACATAGGACGAGGGTTGCGCTCGTTGCGGGACTTAACCCAACATCTCACGACACGAGCTGACGACAACCATGCACCACCTGTATACAGACCTTGCGGGGCGACGATCTCTCGCCGTTTCCTGTATATGTCAAGCCTTGGTAAGGTTCTTCGCGTTGCATCGAATTAATCCGCATGCTCCGCCGCTTGTGCGGGCCCCCGTCAATTCCTTTGAGTTTTAGCCTTGCGGCCGTACTCCCCAGGCGGGGAACTTAATGCGTTAGCTACGACACGGAGACCGTGGAATGGTCCCCACATCTAGTTCCCAACGTTTACGGCGTGGACTACCAGGGTATCTAAGCCTGTTTGCTCCCCACGCTTTCGCTCCTCAGCGTCAGTAACGGCCCAGAGATCTGCCTTCGCCATCGGTGTTCCTCCTGATATCTGCGCATTCCACCGCTACACCAGGAATTCCAATCTCCCCTACCGCACTCTAGTCTGCCCGTACCCACTGCAAGCCCGAGGTTGAGCCTCGGGTTTTCACAGCAGACGCGACAAACCGCCTACGAGCTCTTTACGCCCAATAATTCCGGACAACGCTTGCACCCTACGTATTACCGCGGCTGCTGGCACGTAGTTAGCCGGTGCTTTTTCTGCAGGTACCGTCACTTTCGCTTCTTCCCTGCTAAAAGAGGTTTACAACCCGAAGGCCGTCATCCCTCACGCGGCGTTGCTGCATCAGGCTTGCGCCCATTGTGCAATATTCCCCACTGCTGCCTCCCGTAGGAGTCTGGGCCGTGTCTCAGTCCCAGTGTGGCCGGTCACCCTCTCAGGCCGGCTACCCGTCGTCGCCTTGGTGAGCCATTACCTCACCAACTAGCTGATAGGCCGCGAGCTCATCCCCAACCGAAATTCTTTCCACAAACAGAAGATGCCTTCGTTTGTCGTATCCGGTATTAGACGCCGTTTCCAGCGCTTATCCCAGAGTCGGGGGCAGATTGCTCACGTGTTACTCACCCGTTCGCCACTAATCCAGAGAAGCAAGCTCCTCTTTCATCGTTCGACTTGCATGTGTTAAGCACGCCGCCAGCGTTCGTCCTGAGCCAGGATCAAACTCTCCGTAAAAGAGTGACTCGAAACCAAATACATGGCCCCGAAATCTAAATAGCTACCAACCCGGGAAAAACCAGGAAGATAGCGAGTTTGATGCTGACAAAAAGACTGTCTACTGACAATCTGTTGTCCAATATAAAATCGCACTAAATAAATAGCCACGAAGTTTTTTGGCATTTGACATTGTGCACGCTGTTGAGTTCTCAAGGATCGGACGCTCTCCACATCACCCAGAAGGGATCAATTGGAGGCAACTTGTCTAACTTACCACCTCAACACAACCTGTCAAATCGACACGCTGCCAGTCCGAAAACCAGCAACAGTTGGAAGAAGCGAAGCTCCACCATACAACCACCCGCCCCACACCACAAGGTGAAGAACAGACAATCAAAGGATGGTCCCACTTGAGGAAGAGAAGCACCAGGCTCCGTCATTCCTATGGGGTGACGAATGAATACTTTACGCACCACCAACCCACCACACCAAATCACCCACATCCCGGGCGTGTCACGGGACGCTCAGTCCGGCGCCCGGGAGGTCCTGTTGCCAGCCAATCACTGGAATCGCCGCTCTTGACGGCGTAGATTTCGCGAAGGATCGCACGTCCCGGGCAGGCGCACGGGGCCGCAGCGAACTCAAACCGAACTCGTCGCCAGACCCGGTCGAGACCCTCCAGATTTGTCAGTTTTTTCTGCGACACTCCGAAGAGGGGATCTGATCGACGTCCGACGCTTCCACGAATTCGTGCTCAACACACTCACCGCGGTTGCGCTTCTCGATGCGCAGGTCGCGAACACAAGCGAGTTCGCCGACGAGAACGGACGTGGAAATTTCGAAATTCTTTCTACAGCGTGCGAAGCACAAGGAGTGCCGGGCGTGTCGACCGCCGAGGGAGAGCGAAGTAGTTCGCAGGCTTCCTCACGGAGTTGCCGATAACAAGCGATATGTCAGGCGTAACCGAAGTCACTGGAAAGGGCGACAACCTCATAACCCCACTCCCCTCGAGCGCACCCACCCGAGCTCGTGCCCGCGCAGCTGACCTCGAGCCAGGAACGTATATCGACCACCTTCGACTCGGGATACAGGGTCGAATTTCAGCTCAAAGATTCGCAGAACGCAGTTCGCAGCGGTTCTCGGTCGTGGGGCGCAAATCCCCTAGCTCCTAGCTCCTAGCTCCAGACTCCAGACTCCAGACTCCAGACTCCAGACTCCAGACTCCAGACTCCAGACTCCAGACTCCAGACTCCAGACTCAAGACTCAAGACTCAAGACTCAAGACTCAAGAACGAGGAGCTCGATCGAACAGCACGATCGACATGTCCAACGAACCTGGTGACGCCTCCTCTGCTGGGGCAACGACCGGTCAGGTACGAGGGAACGTCTGTACTTCGCCAGCCGAAGCTGTTCCACTCGCGCGACTGTCGACCACCATGTCGCTGGATCCATCAGCAGCAGAAATCGACCGAGTCCCGAACTACGAAGACGCGTGAAGTTTTCGATGCGTCGAACCAGCAGGCGCTGCGCTGAGCGGGCGACGTTCCTTAAGCACTCGGCCGTGCAGAATAGGCCGGCCCCAAACTGGACATGCCGTCTTCGAAACGACGCGACGCAACCGGGATCTCTCTCATTCCCGACGAACACCTGAAGCACGTGAACAGGGTCTTTCGCTGGTTGGTGTTGGTGTTGGTGTTGTTGTGTTTTTGGGCGCAAAAAAGCCCTAGCAGGATGCCTGCTAGGGCTTTGATGTTGGGATGTTCACCTGTCACCATCAGTGGTGCGGGTGTTGTCCGCTTGTTAAGTTAAGTCCGGCGGTGTCCTACTCTCCCACAGGGTCCCCCCTGCAGTACCATCGGCGCTGAAGGTCTTAGCTTCCGGGTTCGGAATGTGACCGGGCGTTTCCCCTTCGCTATGGCCGCCGAAACATCTATCAATGTTTCAAGTCTGCCGCAAAGTATAGTTTGCAGCGATTCCCGACCGTACATCGAGAACCACAAAGTGGACGCAAGCAATAGAACATGTGTTATCAAGATATCGACTTATTAGTACAGGTCAGCTCCACGTGTTACCACGCTTCCACATCCTGCCTATCAACCCAGTCGTCTGGCTGGGAGTCTCTCGCCCGAAGGCATGGAAGTCTCATCTTGAGGCCGGCTTCCCGCTTAGATGCTTTCAGCGGTTATCCATCCCGAACGTAGCTAATCAGCGGTGCTCCTGGCGGAACAACTGACACACCAGAGGTTCGTCCAACCCGGTCCTCTCGTACTAGGGTCAGATCCTCTCAAACTTCCTACGCGCGCAGCGGATAGGGACCGAACTGTCTCACGACGTTCTAAACCCAGCTCGCGTGCCGCTTTAATGGGCGAACAGCCCAACCCTTGGGACCTACTCCAGCCCCAGGATGCGACGAGCCGACATCGAGGTGCCAAACCATGCCGTCGATATGGACTCTTGGGCAAGATCAGCCTGTTATCCCCGAGGTACCTTTTATCCGTTGAGCGACAGCGCTTCCACAAGCCACTGCCGGATCACTAGTCCCGACTTTCGTCCCTGCTCCATTCGCCAATGTCACAGTCAAGCTCCCTTGTGCACTTACACTCGACACCTGATTGCCAACCAGGTTGAGGGAACCTTTGGGCGCCTCCGTTACTTTTTGGGAGGCAACCGCCCCAGTTAAACTACCCATCAGGCACTGTCCCTGAACCGGATTACGGTTCTAAGTTAGATATCCAGAGTGACCAGAGTGGTATTTCAACAATGACTCCACCTGAACTAGCGTCCAAGCTTCAAAGTCTCCCACCTATCCTACACAAGCCACACCGAACACCAATACCAAACTGTAGTAAAGGTCACGGGGTCTTTCCGTCCTGCTGCGCGTAACGAGCATCTTTACTCGTATTGCAATTTCGCCGAGTTCGCGGTTGAGACAGCTGGGAAGTCGTTACGCCATTCGTGCAGGTCGGAACTTACCCGACAAGGAATTTCGCTACCTTAGGATGGTTATAGTTACCACCGCCGTTTACTGGGGCTTAAATTCTGAGCTTCGCTTACGCTAACCCTTCCTCTTAACCTTCCAGCACCGGGCAGGCGTCAGTCCGTATACATCGTCTTGCGACTTAGCACGGACCTGTGTTTTTAGTAAACAGTCGCTTCCCACTGGTCTCTGCGGCCATCAACAGCTCGGGGAGTAAATCCCGTCACCGATCAGGCCCCCCTTCTCCCGAAGTTACGGGGGCATTTTGCCGAGTTCCTTAACCACGATTCTCTCGATCTCCTTGGTATTCTCTACCTAACCACCTGTGTCGGTTTGGGGTACGGGTGACTAAAACCTCGCGTCGATGCTTTTCTTGGCAGCATAGGATCAATGACTTCCCTTAAAGGTTCGGCGTCATATCTCAGGATATATGAGCGACGGATTTGCCTATCGCTCTCCCTACATAATTGCCCGGACTCAACCATCGGCCCGGTTCATCTACCTTCCTGCGTCACACCTGTTAATACGCTAGCCGCCCCAGCATAGGGTCGAGTGCTAGGCCAAGGACGTCACCCCGAAGGGATCAATCCAAGGATTCGGACTCTTAGCATTACTGGTTTAGCTTGGGCGGTTTTTCGTCAGCACGGATTATCAACCTGTTGTCCATCGACTACGCCTGTCGGCCTCGCCTTAGGTCCCGGCTTACCCAGGGAAGATTAGCTTGACCCTGGAACCCTTGGTTATTCGGAGGACGGGTTTCTCACCCGTCTTTCGCTACTCATGCCTGCATTCTCACTCGTGCAGCGTCCACGGCTGGTTTCCACCGCCGCTTCACTCGCTGCACGACGCTCTCCTACCGATCCATATGCCTGGACAGCACTCGAAAGTACTGCCGAGCTATTATATGAATCCCACAACTTCGGCGGTATGCTTGAGCCCCGTTACATTGTCGGCGCGGAATCACTTGACCAGTGAGCTATTACGCACTCTTTCAAGGGTGGCTGCTTCTAAGCCAACCTCCTGGTTGTCTATGCAACTCCACATCCTTTCCCACTTAGCATACGCTTGGGGGCCTTAGTTGGTGGTCTGGGTTGTTTCCCTCTCGACTATGAAGCTTATCCCCCACAGTCTCACTGCTGCGCTCTCACTTACCGGCATTCGGAGTTTGGCTGACGTCAGTAACCTGTTGAGGCCCATCGGCCATCCAGTAGCTCTACCTCCGGCAAGAAACACGCAACGCTGCACCTAAATGCATTTCGGAGAGAACCAGCTATCACGAAGTTTGATTGGCCTTTCACCCCTATCCACAGCTCATCCCCTCAGTTTTCAACCTAAGTGGGTTCGGTCCTCCACGACGTCTTACCGTCGCTTCAACCTGGCCATGGATAGATCACTTCGCTTCGGGTCTAGGACATGCGACTGAATCGCCCTATTCAGACTCGCTTTCGCTACGGCTTCCCCACTCGGGTTAACCTCGCCACATATCACTAACTCGCAGGCTCATTCTTCAAAAGGCACGCCGTCACAGCTACTAGGGCTGCTCCGACGGTTTGTAAGCTAACGGTTTCAGGTACTATTTCACTCCCCTCCCGGGGTACTTTTCACCTTTCCCTCACGGTACTTGTCCGCTATCGGTCATCTGGGAGTATTTAGGCTTATCAGGTGGTCCTGACAGATTCACACGGGATTTCTCGGGCCCCGTGATACTTGGGATACTTCTCACGCCATAACAGCATTTCGACTACGGGATTATCACCCTCTATGATGCGTCTTTCCAAACACTTCGTCTATACTGCGCTGTAACGTTTACTGATCGGCAGACCAGAACGAAAAGTCCCACAACCCCGATCGTGCAACGCCTGCCGGCTATCACACACGATCGGTTTGGCCTCTTCCGCGTTCGCTCGCCACTACTTACGGAATCACATGTTGTTTTCTCTTCCTGAGGGTACTGAGATGTTTCACTTCCCCTCGTTCCCTCTACCCGCCCTATATATTCAGGCGGGAGTCACTAGGTCCATCGCTGGCCCAGCGGGGTTTCCCCATTCGGAAATCCTCGAATCAAAGCCTGTTTACCGGCTCCTCGAGGCTTATCGCAGGTTACTACGTCCTTCATCGGCTCCAGATGCCAAGGCATCCACCGTTAGCTCTTAGAATCTTGATCACATGAGTATAAGGAAGCACTCAAAATTAATTGAGTGCGACCAGATCTATTTTAGATCTGTGATTGAGACAAAAGTCTCAATCTAAGATGCTCGCGTCCACTGTGTAGTTCTCAAAATACGGGCGGTATCTGCATCAAACACGAAAACGTGTTCTCAAACAGATCCAGAGGTTCGTTCTCCCACCACGCTCACCAATGTGAGCCGCAATGAGTGTCCGGTCCCTCAGGACCCAACAGCGTGCATGCACCGACTCCGCGCCCCCTCTGTTTCCTCACCTCGCGGTGGTACTCCATCAGAATTGCTTCCTCGATGCCAATGTCAATGTTCCACCCTTGAGCTAACCACCGATCAACATTCGTGACCGAAGTGGCTCTGAATCCGGCGAACCGGACTAGATGCTCCTTAGAAAGGAGGTGATCCAGCCGCACCTTCCGGTACGGCTACCTTGTTACGACTTAGTCCTAATTACCGATCCCACCTTCGACGGCTCCCTCCAAAAGGTTGGGCCACCGGCTTCGGGTGTTACCGACTTTCATGACTTGACGGGCGGTGTGTACAAGGCCCGGGAACGTATTCACCGCAGCGTTGCTGATCTGCGATTACTAGCGACTCCAACTTCATGAGGTCGAGTTGCAGACCTCAATCCGAACTGAGACCGGCTTTTTGGGATTCGCTCCACCTTGCGGTATTGCAGCCCTTTGTACCGGCCATTGTAGCATGCGTGAAGCCCAAGACATAAGGGGCATGATGATTTGACGTCATCCCCACCTTCCTCCGAGTTGACCCCGGCAGTATCCCATGAGTTCCCACCATTACGTGCTGGCAACATAGGACGAGGGTTGCGCTCGTTGCGGGACTTAACCCAACATCTCACGACACGAGCTGACGACAACCATGCACCACCTGTATACAGACCTTGCGGGGCGACGATCTCTCGCCGTTTCCTGTATATGTCAAGCCTTGGTAAGGTTCTTCGCGTTGCATCGAATTAATCCGCATGCTCCGCCGCTTGTGCGGGCCCCCGTCAATTCCTTTGAGTTTTAGCCTTGCGGCCGTACTCCCCAGGCGGGGAACTTAATGCGTTAGCTACGACACGGAGACCGTGGAATGGTCCCCACATCTAGTTCCCAACGTTTACGGCGTGGACTACCAGGGTATCTAAGCCTGTTTGCTCCCCACGCTTTCGCTCCTCAGCGTCAGTAACGGCCCAGAGATCTGCCTTCGCCATCGGTGTTCCTCCTGATATCTGCGCATTCCACCGCTACACCAGGAATTCCAATCTCCCCTACCGCACTCTAGTCTGCCCGTACCCACTGCAAGCCCGAGGTTGAGCCTCGGGTTTTCACAGCAGACGCGACAAACCGCCTACGAGCTCTTTACGCCCAATAATTCCGGACAACGCTTGCACCCTACGTATTACCGCGGCTGCTGGCACGTAGTTAGCCGGTGCTTTTTCTGCAGGTACCGTCACTTTCGCTTCTTCCCTGCTAAAAGAGGTTTACAACCCGAAGGCCGTCATCCCTCACGCGGCGTTGCTGCATCAGGCTTGCGCCCATTGTGCAATATTCCCCACTGCTGCCTCCCGTAGGAGTCTGGGCCGTGTCTCAGTCCCAGTGTGGCCGGTCACCCTCTCAGGCCGGCTACCCGTCGTCGCCTTGGTGAGCCATTACCTCACCAACTAGCTGATAGGCCGCGAGCTCATCCCCAACCGAAATTCTTTCCACAAACAGAAGATGCCTTCGTTTGTCGTATCCGGTATTAGACGCCGTTTCCAGCGCTTATCCCAGAGTCGGGGGCAGATTGCTCACGTGTTACTCACCCGTTCGCCACTAATCCAGAGAAGCAAGCTCCTCTTTCATCGTTCGACTTGCATGTGTTAAGCACGCCGCCAGCGTTCGTCCTGAGCCAGGATCAAACTCTCCGTAAAAGAGTGACTCGAAACCAAATACATGGCCCCGAAATCTAAATAGCTACCAACCCGGGAAAAACCAGGAAGATAGCGAGTTTGATGCTGACAAAAAGACTGTCTACTGACAATCTGTTGTCCAATATAAAATCGCACTAAATAAATAGCCACGAAGTTTTTTGGCATTTGACATTGTGCACGCTGTTGAGTTCTCAAGGATCGGACGCTCTCCACATCACCCAGAAGGGATCAATTGGAGGCAACTTGTCTAACTTACCACCTCAACACAACCTGTCAAATCGACACGCTGCCAGTCCGAAAACCAGCAACAGTTGGAAGAAGCGAAGCTCCACCATACAACCACCCGCCCCACACCACAAGGTGAAGAACAGACAATCAAAGGATGGTCCCACTTGAGGAAGAGAAGCACCAGGCTCCGTCATTCCTATGGGGTGACGAATGAATACTTTACGCACCACCACCCCACCACACCAAATCACCCACATCCCGGGCGTGTCACGCCGTGGGACGCGGGCGTTCGTTAGGAGGGTTCGCCAGCGTCCACACCCGCGAGCGTCTTCTTGCCGCGGCGAAGGACTGCGTAGCGACCATGGAGCAGTCGGCCCTCGAGCGTGGCATCTGCGTCAGTGATGCGCACGTTGTTCACGCTCACTCCCCCATCGGCAATTGCACGCCGCCCCGCCGAAAGGCTGTCGACGAGACCGGTTTCCTGGAGCAATTGCAGCACTGGGGCGTCGGGCAGGGCCGTCGCCACTTCGAGCGACGAGATCGCTGCGGCAAGAGTCGACTCGTCGATCGCTTCAAGATCTCCCGAACCGAAAAGCGCCTGAGAGGCAGCGATCGCCTGCTTCGTCGTTGCCTCGCCATGCACGAACGCCGTGACCTGGAATGCCAGCACTCGTTGGGCCTCCCTGCGGAACGGTGCGTCGATCACGGACTGAGCGAGCTCGTCGATCACTGCGCTCGGCAAGAAGGTGAAGCTCTTCAAGAGGGTGACGACGATCGAATCTTCCTGGTTCAACCAGAACTGGTACATCGCGAATGGCGTGGTCATCGCAGCGTCAAGCCAGACCGCGTTGCCCTCGCTCTTGCCGAACTTTTTGCCGTCGGGCGTTGTGATGAGCGGAGTGCCGATCGCGTGGACCGCGGCCCCCTCGGCTTTCCGCACCAGTTCGGTGCCACTGGTGAGGTTTCCCCACTGGTCGCTACCGCCGGTCTGCAAGGTGCAGTTGTAGCTGCGGTAGAGCTCGAGGTAGTCGAGACCCTGCAGGATTTGGTAGCTGAATTCTGCGTAGGAGATGCCCTCTTCAGACGCAAGCCTCGTGGCAACGGCATCCTTTTTGATCATCGTGCCGACACGGAAGTACTTGCCGACGTCCCGGAGGAAGTCGATCGCGGAAAGCGGTGCGGTCCAGTCGAGGTTATTGACCAGGCGCAGCGCGTTGTCTCCCTCGACACTCAAGAATCGTGAAACCTGAGCCTGCAGGTACGAGACCCACTCGCTCACCGTTTCCTTCGTGTTGAGCTGACGTTCTGACGTCGGCCGAGGGTCACCGATGAGACCGGTGGAACCACCGACGAGGCCCAGCGGTCGGTGGCCTGCCAACTGCAAGCGGCGCATGAAGATGAGCTGGGCAAGGTTACCGAGGTGCAGGCTCGGTGCGGTCGGGTCGAACCCGCAGTAGTAGGTGATCGGATCTCCACCGAGCGCCGCCTTCAGCGCCGCCTCGTCCGTCGACACGTGGACCGAACCACGCCAGACGATCTCGTCCCAGACGTTCGGAAACGCAGGATCGAGGGCCGGGGATTGCAGGGTGGATGCGAGAGTTGCAGTTTCCGTCACACCCGCTACCGTACCAATCCTTGCGGCCGGATTTGCCGCAAGGGAACTCCCTTCACTCAGTGCGTTGCAGAAACTTCACCGTCGAGCGCGTTGAGCCGCGCTTCGAGGTTCGCCAATTGCGCGGCGACTGCGCTCGGTGCGGTTCCGCCGATGCCCGAGCGGCTCGAAATCGAACCCTCGACCGTGAGTACCGAACGAACTTCTGGACGCAGGTGCGCAGAAATCGCTGCGTACTGCTCGTCGCTCGGCTCGTGAAGTTCGAGACCGTGCTCCTCACAGAACTGCACGAGTTCACCGGAAATCTCGTGCGCTTCGCGGAAAGGGACCCGCTGACGCACTAACCACTCGGCAACATCGGTTGCGAGCGAGAATCCTTGCGGGGCGAGCGATGCCATCCGCTCGGTGTTGAACTCGAGTGTGCCAATCATGCCGGCGAATGCTGGCAACAGCAGCAGCAACTGCTCGGCCTGGTCGAACACCGGCTCCTTGTCTTCCTGGAGATCACGGTTGTACGCGAACGGCAGCGCCTTCAACGTTGCGAGCAGCCCGGTGAGGTCACCGATGAGGCGACCGGCCTTCCCGCGCGCGAGTTCGGCGATGTCGGGATTCTTCTTCTGCGGCATGATCGACGACCCGGTCGAGAAGCCGTCGTGGAGCTTGGCGAAGCCGAACTCCTTTGTCGACCACAGGATGACCTCTTCGGCCAAGCGGGAAACATCGATTCCGATCATCGCGGCGATGAACGAGAACTCTGCCGTTGTGTCGCGGCTCGCTGTCGCGTCGATTGAATTCTGCATTGGTTCACGGAGACCGAGCGAGCCTGCAACGAGCGCGGGGTCGAGTCCGAGCGAAGAGCCGGCGAGCGCACCGGCGCCGTACGGGGATTCGCTCGCGCGCACCCGCCAGTCGCGGAAGCGTTCGAGGTCTCGCGTGAGGCCCCAGGCGTGCGCGAGCAAGTGGTGTGCGAGGAGGACCGGTTGCGCGTGCTGCAAATGCGTGCGGCCTGGCATCGGTGCGTTCGGGTGCAGTTTGGCTTGACCGATGAGCGCCGCGATCAAGCGACGGACCTCGTGCTCGATCATCGTCGACTGGTCGAGCATCCAGAGACGAACGAGCGTGGCGATCTGGTCGTTGCGACTCCGACCGGCGCGAAGACGGCCGCCGAGGTCTGCGCCAGCGATCTCGATGAGCCCGCGCTCGAGCGCTCCGTGCACATCCTCGTCGCTCTCGGCAGCGACGAACGCGCCACTCTCGACGTCAGCGAGGAGAGTATCGAGCGCCTCGTGCATTGCGATGCGCTCATCGTGACTCAGATGCCCGGCATCTTCGAGTGCGAGGGCGTGCGCCTTCGAACCTGCGATGTCGTAGGCCGCGAGCTTCCAGTCGAAGTGCGTCGAACGCGAAAGCGCCTGCAGCTCTGGGCTCGGACCGGAAGCGAACCGACCTCCCCAGAGCGAGCCCTCATTGGTTCCGTGCTTTGCTGTCGAATCAGACATTCTGCGCTCCAGGTGTCGCGACGACCGTCTCCGAACGCTCGAGCAACCATGCCAAGAGCGCCTTCTGCGCGTGCAAACGGTTCTCCGCTTCGTCCCAGATCACGCTCTGCGGACCATCGATGACGTCACTCGCGACTTCGAATCCACGATCGGCCGGGAGACAGTGGAGGAAGATCGCGTCCTCGGCGGCGTGCGCCATGAGCGCAGCGTCGACCTGATAGGCCCCGAGCGCGGCAACGCGAACCGCCTTCTCGTCTTCCTTGCCCATCGAGACCCAGGTGTCGGTCACGACGACGTCGGCGCCGGCAACGGCAGCGTGCGGGTCGCTCGTGAGCGTGATCGAGCCACCAGTGGTCGAGGCGATTGCTTCTGCATCCGCAACGATGTCAGCGCGTGGGGCATAGCCACTCGGGAAGGCAACGCGCACGTGCATTCCAGCAGTCGCGCCCGCGAGCAGGTACGAGTGCACCATGTTGTCTGCGCCGTCCCCAAGGAAGGCGACGGTGAGACCCTTGAGCTGGCCTTTGTGCTCCTGAATGGTCAAGAGATCGGCAAGCAGCTGGCATGGGTGGAAGTCGTCACTGAGGGCATTGACCACAGGGACCCGAGTGCCTGCAGCCATTTCCTCGAGACCCGCCTGGCCATAGGTCCGCCACACGATCGCGGCTACCTGACGTTCGAGCACTCGCGCGGTATCCGAAGCGGTCTCTTTTCCGCCGAGCTGGCTGTTCGCCGTTGAAATGATGAGGGGAACGCCACCGAGGTCAGCAATGCCAACCGCGAACGAAACGCGCGTGCGCGTCGAGGACTTGTCGAAGATGACTGCGACGGTCTGTGGGCCAGCGAGCGGACGCTCGCTGAATCGCTCGACCTTCATGCGAGCCGCGCGATCCAGGATCTCCAGCTGTTCGCTCGGTGTCAGGTCGTCGTCCCGCAGAAAATGGCGCGTCATAGTGCTCCTCGAAGAGATGAATGGATCAACTGTAGTCGGCGTGTGCTTCGTCGGCAGAATCAGCGTTGCCCGCAGCGGGAGCTACGGAATCCGCGACGATCTCGGTGCCGACGCCCGTCGAAGTAAAGATTTCGAGCAGGATCGAGTGCTCTGTGCGGCCATCGATCACCGCTGCCTTATCGACTCCCCCGAGCACTGCATCGAGGCAGGCCTGCATCTTCGGAATCATGCCGCTCTCGAGCTGCGGCAGGAGCGCGGTGAGTTCGCTCGCGCTCATGTGCGAGATCAGGCTGGACGTATCGGGCCAGTTTCGGTACAGGCCGGGGACATCGGTCAGGATCACAAGCTTGTCTGCCTCGAGCGCAACCGCGAGCGCTGCAGCCGCCGCGTCCGCGTTGACGTTGAGCGAGCTGCCGGGGTCGTCCACGTCGGGCGCGATCGACGACACGACCGGGATCAGACCGGCGTCGAGCATCCGGTGCACGACCGTCGGGTCGACATCCACGACATCGCCCACCTGGCCGAGGTCGACGAGCTCGCCGTCGATGAGCACGGAGCGCTTCTTCCCTCCGAAAAGTCCGGCGTCCTCGCCAGAAACGCTCGAGGCAACGGGGCCATGAGTGTTCAGGAGCGAAACGAGCGTTCGAGACACCTGCCCGGTCAGTACCATTCGTACGACGTCGATCGCTTCCGGGGTCGTCACTCGATAGCCACCACGGAACTCACTGTGAATACCGAAAGCCTCAAGTGCTGCTGAGATCTGGGGACCTCCACCGTGCACGACGACTGGCTTGATCCCGACCGCCCGCAAATACACCATGTCCTGTGCGAAAGCACGCTGGAGTTCTGGCGAGATCATTGCGTTGCCGCCGTACTTCACAACGATCGTCGCGCCGCGGAATCGCTCGAGCCACGGAAGGGATTCGATCAGGGTTTGGGCTTTCTCGGCAGCGTTGTGCATCATCATCAGCTCGAGTAGGCGCTGTTCTCGTGCACGTAATCGTGCGTGAGATCGTTGGTGAGGATGGTTGCGGTGGACTCGCCCGCGAAGAGCTCGATCAAGATGTGCACGTCACGCGGCGTCAGATCGACCATTTCGATCGCCTGATCCGGAGTTCCGTTCGCACACACCCGCACGCCGTTGAAGCTCACCGATACTGCGTAGGGATCGAAGGCAGCGTGCGTTGTTCCGATCGCAGCGAGCACTCGACCCCAGTTCGGGTCGTTGCCGAAGATTGCTGCTTTGAACAGGTTGCTGCGAGCGACGCTCCGCCCGACTTCGACTGCGTCGGTTTCGGAATTCGCGCCCGTGACCTCGATGGCGATGTTGTGCGATGCGCCCTCGGCATCGGCTTGCAACTGTCGTGCGAGATCAGCACAGAGATCGGTGAGCGCTGCGGTGAAGTCGGCGAGGCTCGGCTGCACCGTGCTCGCACCGCTCGCGAGCAGGGTCACCGTGTCGTTCGTCGACATGCAGCCATCGGAGTCGAGACGGTCGAAGGTCGTCGCGCATGCGACTCGGAGTGCATCGTCGAGCGAAGCAGCGTCGAGATCGGCATCAGTCGTAATCACGACGAGCATGGTCGCAAGCCCCGGCGCGAGCATTCCCGCACCCTTCGCCATTCCGCCGAGCGTCCAGCCGTTTTCGCTGTGCACTGCGAGTTTCGGCACGGAATCGGTCGTCATGATGGCGCGCGCAGAATCGTGGCCATGATCACCGAGCGACTCGATCGCGCTCGTGATGCCGCGCAGGACGAGATCACGGTCAAGCATTGCGCCGATCAGACCGGTCGAGGAGACCAGTACGTCTCCAGCTCCGATGTCAAGCGCCGCTGCCGCCGCTTCTGCACTGGCATGCGTGGTTTGGAAGCCTTCCGGCCCCGTGAAGCAGTTCGCGCCACCGGAGTTCAAGACGATCGCGCGTGCGCGGCCGTCAGCGATGACCTGCTCGCTCCACAGCACCGGATGCGCCTTTGCACGGTTACTCGTGAAGACGCTCGCGGCCGCGTCGCTCGGGCCATCGTTGACGACGACGGTGAGATCGAGCGCGCCGCTCGACTTCAGTCCAGCTGCAACCGCGCCGGCACGGAAGCCCTGTGCCGCGGTCACGCTCACGGAGCGACTCCGTCAACGCTGAGCCCCAGGGTCTCTTCAAATCCGAGCGCGATATTGGCCGACTGCACCGCAGCTCCAGCTGTGCCTTTTCCGAGATTGTCGATTGCGGTGATGATCACCGCACGGCCCGCCTTCTCATCGAGCGTGACCCCGATCAACGCTGCGTTCGAACCGAGAACATCGGCGGTGCGTGGGAAGGTTCCTGGCGCGACCACGTGCACAAAGGGTTCGTGCGCATACGCCAGACTCCATGCGGAGTACAAGTCTTCTGCAGTCACGCCTTCACGAACAGGTGCGGTGATGCTCGCCAGGATTCCGCGCGCGGCCGGAATCAAGATCGGAGTGAAGGAGAGTGAGACCTGCGCTGCTCCGGCCTTCTTCAGGTTCTGGTGGATCTCGGGGATGTGACGGTGCACTCCCCCGACTGCGTAGGCCTCAGCGCTGCCGAGCAGCTCACTGGCGAGCAGGTTGGTCTTCAACGCTCGGCCCGCGCCACTCGGACCGACCGCGAGCGTCGCGACGATGTCAGTTGGATCGATGATGTCGGCCGCGATCCCCGGCGCGAGGCCGAGCGTGACCGCGGTGACGTTGCATCCGGGTACGGCGATACGACGTGCGCCGCGGAGTTCTCTCCGTTGCGTCCCGTTCTCGACGATGAGCTCGGGCATGCCGTAAGGCCAGCTGCCACCGTAGCCCTCACCGTAGAACGCTTCCCAGTCTTCTGCGCTCTCGAGACGGTGATCGGCGCCGCAGTCGATGACGAGGGTCTCGGCCGGAAGCTGCGCTGAGAGCGCGGCACTGTGCCCGTGCGGCAAGGCCAAGAACACGACATCGTGGCCGTCGAGCCGCTCTGCGCTGGTCTCAACGAGCGCCAGGTGAGCCAGGGATCGAAGCCCGGGGTGCACGTCGAGCAACGGCTTCCCGGCGTTCGCGTTCGCAGTCACCGTGACGACGTCGAACTCAGGATGAGCGGAGAGGAGGCGCAAAAGCTCGCCACCGGCGTATCCGCTCGCGCCGGCGACTGCTACTGAAAGTGGCATGGCTCTAATCTACCGCTGCTCGACATACTCGTTTGGGCCACCCTGAGCGAACAGTGCACGGGCGAGTGCCCTATTCAGCGTGGAACTCTGCTTCGATCTGGAGGCGGACCGAGATCTCATCTCCGGTGAACTCGAAGCCGCCCGAGGTGTCTGCCATCGCGCTGCGCATCAGATGCAGCTTCGGCTCGGGAGTGTCGCCGCTGTGCAGGCCCGCATCTGCAACGACGTGCAGCTTCGGTGTCGTGAGCCCAGCAGCATGGGCGAAGTCGCTGGCTGCTGTCACCGCATCGTGCACCGCGGCCGCTCGGACCTCTCGCCCTACCTTGACCCGCGTTTCGTCGCTCAAGGTCCACTCGATATTCGGCACTCGCACGGTCTCGTTCGAACCCAATTGAGCGATCCATACTCCGAGCGCTTCGAAGTCGCGGAACGACACAGCGATGCGCGAGGACGCCACGAAGATTCGCTTCGTCGGCTGACCATCACCCACCCACTGATCTTCGTGAGCGACTCGCACCGTGCCCGCGATCGTCTTGTCCGCCTGCGTTGATGCTTCGAATGCTCGCGCATCTGCCAACACTGCAGCATGGCTTGATTGGGCGCTCGCAATCGCGGCCGCAGGATCGTCGGCTTCCGCCCGAATTTCGACATTGACCGTTCCGACCTCAGCCGCAATTCGCTGCTGAGCGGCACCTCGCACCAGGATCTTGACCATGCCACAAGACTAAGTCAGCACCGTGCGAAACGCACGGTGCTGACTGAGACGGCAATTATGCCCTGAGCTTCGCCCCGAATGCCTCTGTCGCTGCGGCGAGCCCAGAGAGCTTGGCCTCACTCGCCTCCGCGGCTGTCAGGGTGCGATCAGGCGCCCGGAACCGAAGCGCGAACGTCAGCGACTTCTCGGAGTCGTCGAGACCCTGGCCGCGGTAGTCATCGACGAGCGAAATGTGCTCGAGCAGAACGCCCGCTCCCGTGCGAACGGCTTCCAACACAGCGCCCGCCGGGATGTCTCGATTCACTGTGACCGAGAGGTCCTGCGTCGCCGCCGGGAACACGGTCAACGGTGCGGTCTCTCGAGTGCCAGAACTGTTCGCGAACACTGCATCGAGGTCGATCTCGACAACAATCACTCGCTGCGAAATATCCGCTGCCTCGGCGACTGACGGCAGCAGTTCCGCGGCATAGCCGACCGCGACACCGTTGAGTGAAACCTCGGCGCAGCGACCAGGGTGTGCCCATGCCTGCGACGACTGCTTGACCGTGAAATCGACACCGAGCGCGAGCGCGATCCGGTCGACCGCGTCGAGCGCATCGCCAAGCGCGAAGGGCTCAGCCTGCTGCGCCGGCTGCTTCGAAACACGGTTCCCGACGAAGAGCGCCCCGACCATCGTGGGCTGAGCAGGAACGTTCTCGAGTTCACGCAGCTTCTCGGCGCTCGGACGGACGATGCCAGAAGGAACTTCTTCGGTGCCGTGGAGCGCGAAGGGCAGATAAATCTTGCCAATCTCGAAGATCGCGACGTCGGTGAGACCTCGCGAACGATTACGCTGCGCCGTCTCAAGGAGTCCGGGCACCATGCTCGTGCGAAGGAACGGGCGTTCACCATCGAGCGGATTCTCGAGCTTGACGGCAGGGCTTCCAATGAGGTCCCTCTGGGCCGCCGTCACGAACGGGTACACGAGCACTTCGGTGAGGCCATTGGCAGCCAAGGTGTTGGCGAGTCGGCGTCGTGCGCTCTGCTCCGGCGTGAATCCTCGACCGGGTGGAGCAACCGGCAGGATGCTCGGAATGCGGTCGTACCCGACGATCCGAGCAGCTTCCTCGATCAGGTCTTGTTTCGTGTGCAGGTCTGGGCGCCACGAGGGCACCGTGGCAACCAGAGCTTCGAGGTTCGACTCGATCGTCGCGCCGATTGCGACCAAGGCTGCCTCGATCTCCGCGTCCGTGTAGTCACCGCCTGTGAGTGCCTGCACGGAGCCATGAGGCAGCGCGATCGATCGAGCTTCGAACTCGGCGAAGACCCGAGCGCCAAAGGTTTCGTCGAGCGTTCCCCCTGCGTGCTCGACGAGCAATTCAGCGACTCGAGCTGCAGCTGCGTCGATCACGAGCGGGTCGACCGAACGTTCGAATCGCTTCGATGCCTCACTCGGAAGCTTGTGCCGCCGAGCAGTGCGAGCGACAGACACTGGGCCGAACACCGCGGCCTCAATGAGGACGTCCGTCGTGGCCTCGGTGATCTCCGTGTGGAGACCGCCCATCACACCAGCGAGACCGATTGCTCCGGAGTCGTCTGCGATGACGAGGTCCTCAGGATGCAGGGTGCGCTCGGTGCCGTCGAGCGTCGTGAGCTTCTCCCCGGATTCGCACGACGTACCGTGATGCCTCCGTTGAGCTTGGCCAGGTCGTAGCCGTGAATCGGCGCACCGAGTTCGAGCATGACGTAGTTCGTGATGTCGACCGCCACCGAAATCGAACGGATGCCGGCAAGACGGAGACGGTTCTGCATCCATCGTGGTGACTCACGAGTCGGGTCGATTCCGCGAACGACGCGAGCGACGAAACGCTCGCAGCCAACCACTCCGCGAACAGGTGCCGAGTCTTCGAGCGAAAGCGGGAAACCTGAAGGCGAAACGACGCCGAAGCGTGCAGCGGGATCGGTGAAGGCAGCGCCGGTCGAGTTCGCGTACTCGCGTGCAACCCCGCGCATCGAGAGCACATACCCTCGGTCCGGCGTCACATTGATCTCGACCGCGACGGCGTCGAGCCCGAGGAGGGAAAGCGCGTCCTCCCCAGGGGTTCCTGAGAGACCGAGCTCGCGCAAACGAAGAATGCCATCGTGTTCGTCGCCGAGACCGAGCTCGCGCGAGGACGCCATCATTCCGTCGGAGATGTGGCCGTAGGTCTTGCGTGCGGCGATGGTGAAGTCACCGGGAAGCACTGCGCCGGGCAAGGACACGACGACGAGATCGTCGCGCTCGAAGTTGCTCGCACCACAGACGATGCCGCGTGGCTCCGCGTCACCGGTGTCGACCTGGCACCAGCGGATCACTTTGCCGTTCTTCTGCGGTTCCTCGACGAAGTCGAGCACTCGACCGACCACGATGGGGCCCTGCAGCTCACCGCCGTGGATGCCCTCTTCTTCTAGGCCAACACGAACGAGCGCCTCATGCACTGACTCGGGGGTCACATCGTTCGGCAACTCGACGTACTCGCCGAGCCAATCCATTGGGACGCGCATCAGACCACCATTCCAAACTGCTGTGAGAACCGAACATCGCCTTCGACCATGTCGCGCATGTCGTTCAGGGCGTAGCGGAACTGCAGGGTTCGTTCGATACCCATTCCGAACGCGAAGCCCGTGTATTCCTCGGGATCAATGCCTGCGGCACGGAGCACGTTCGGGTTGACCATTCCGCAACCACCCCATTCGATCCATTGCGGGCCGCCCTTCGCGCCCGGATTCCACACGTCCATCTCAGCGCTCGGCTCCGTGAAGGGGAAGAAGTTGGGGCGCAAGCGGATCTTCGCTTCAGCACCGAACATCTGACGCGCCAAGTGCTCGAGCGTGCCGCGCAGGTTCGCCATGGTGAGGCCCTTGTCGATCGCAATGCCCTCGAGCTGGTGGAACACAGGGGTGTGTGTTGCATCGAGTTCGTCTTTACGGAAGACCTTGCCCGGTGAGACGACGTAGACGGGCAGCTCGCGAGTCAGGAGCGATCGAATCTGTACCGGGCTGGTCTGCGTGCGCATTACGAGATGGCGGTCGAGCGGCTCGACGAAGAAGGTGTCCTGCGTGCTTCGCGCGGGGTGGTCCGCGTCAGTGTTGAGCGCGTCGAAGTTGAACCACTCGTGCTCGAGTTCTGGCCCCTCGGCGACTTCCCAACCCATACCGACAAAGATGTCGCTCATCTGCTCCATCAGCATCGAGAGCGGGTGACGGGCGCCATCGCGCTGCTTCCGCGCAATCGCGGTGACATCAAGGCGCTCGGCTTCGAGCCGCGCTGCCACCTCGGCCTCGGCCAATTCAGCCTCGCGCTCCTGCAGTGCTGCGGCGACTTGACCGCGGCCCTGGCCGATCAGCTTGCCGAGTTCGGCCTTGCGTTCGGCTGGCGCATGACGGAGCGTTCCGTTCAACGCGGCGAGCACCGATTTCTCACCGACGTGCGCACTACGGGCAGATTTCAAAGCGGCAGTCGAGTCAGCGGCGCGGATCGCATCGATCGCGTCTGCGACAGCAACAGCAACGCCCTCCGGGGTAATTTCAAGCGAGTCAGACACGAGAGACGAGTCTACTTGCTCAAAAACCCGGAGGGCGTCGAGGGTTATTGAAAAAACCGCTTAGGGCTTCGGCTTCTGATCTTCCTCGTTGAGCGCGTCACGCTCGGATGCATCGAGATCGACCTTCTGCGCTGCGAACAACTCGGTGTTCGTCGTCTCGTGCAGGAGAGCCGCGGTCGGTGCTGGAGCGTTGACGACTGCACGCGAGCGCTCGGTGCGCTTTTGCACGACCGTCGCGAGCCAGGAGAGCAAAATACACAGCACGATGTAGATCGTTCCGACGACGATGATCGACGGGATGATCGGGTTGCCCTGCTGGCTCATCAAGAAGCGAGCCTGGTAGAGCAATTCGTTGTACGTGATGATGAAGCCGAGCGCGGTGTCCTTCAGGGTGACGACGAGCTGGGCGATGATGACCGGCATCATCGATCGGATCGCCTGCGGCAGAAGGACGAGCGACATGACGCCCGACTTCCGAAGCCCGATCGCGTACCCGGCTTCTCCTTGTCCCTTCGACAGCGATTCGACACCAGCTCGAATGACCTCCGAGAGCACTGAACCGTTGTAGATCACGAGGGCGATCACCACCGCAACGTACGGCGACATCGAGACACCGATCGTGGGCATGCCGTAGTAGAGGAGCATCATGAGGATCAGCACTGGGATAGCACGGAAGATCTCGATGATGCCGATCGCGGGAACCCGAATGAACTTGTGGTCCGAAAGGCGGGCGATCGCCAGGATGAACCCCAGGATCAGTGCGCCCACCGCGGCGGCGGCAAATGCGACCATCGTGCGGCCGAGCGCCAACCCGATGTCTTGCCACACCTTCGGGTACTGGAAGATCTGCCACTTCGCCGCCGAGAACTGTCCGGTGACGAACAATCGGTAGACGATGAAGCCGATGATGGCTGCGACGACGATGATCGTCGCAACTCCGAGAATCTTGTTCCGGGCGATCGCCTTTGGACCGGGAACGTCGTAGAGCACAGAGGTCATCGCGCGATCCTCCACTTCTTCTCAAGCCGCTGTTGCAGGAACGAAAGTACGAGCACCAGGACGACGAAAATGAGAGCGACCCAGAGCAGAACGCCCATCGCGTTCTCCCCTCGTTCGCTCAAGGTGTTTCGGATGTTTCCGAGGTTCACGACCGAGAAGCCTGCGGCAACCGTCGTGTTCTTCAGCAGAGCGATGAAGACGCTCATCATCGGAGGGATCACCGAGCGTGCAGCCTGTGGAAGCACGACGAAGCCCATGACCTGCCCGAACGACAGGCCGATAGCTCGAGCGGCCTCCGCCTGCCCAACAGGGACGGTGTTGATGCCGGAGCGGATGGTCTCGGCAACGTAAGTTGCGGTGTAGATACCGAGCGCGAGAATCGCGAGAACGACGTAGCCCTTGAAGTCGATGATGACCGGGATACCGAAAGCAAAAACGAAAAACACGAGGGTGAGGGGCGTGTTTCGAATGGTGTTGACGTAGGCGGTTCCGACTGCGCGAGCGATCGGAACGGGAGAAACTCGCATCGCACCGACAATGAAGCCGAGCACGAGTGCCAGGAGCCCGCCACCGAAGAACAACTGCAGTGTTCCGATGAACGCCGGCCACCAGATGTCGACGTTGTCAAGGATGATGCCCATTGGCGTCGCCCCTTCCTCAAAGAGTGAATTGTGGCGGCGTCCCACGAGGGAACGCCGCCACAAATGGTGTTGGTTTAGTAGTTGTCTACTTCAGGCTGCTCGACCGTCGTGCCGGAGTCTCCGAGGTTCATGTCGAAGATTTCGGTCCAGATGTCGCCACCATTGGTCAGCGTCTCGTTGAAGTGCGTGCGCAGTGCGTCGTCACCCTTCGGGAGGCCGATTCCGTAGTTTTCAACCGTGAATGGTTCGCCAACAACCTTGAGGTTGTCTGGGTCCTGAGCTGCGTATCCGATGAGGATTGCTGCGTCAGTCGTGACCGCGTCGACCTGACCGGTCTTCAGTGCTTCAACACACTGCGAGTAGGTGTCGAACTCGGTCGGGGTCGTGTCAGGGAAGTTTTCCTTGATGTTCTGGATCGGGGTCGAACCAGTCGCCGAGCAGACGTTCTTGCCAGCAAGGTCGTCTTCGCTCATGATGTCCTCGTTGTCCGAGGCAACCAGGAGGCCCTGGCCGGTGACGAAGTACGGTCCAGCGAAGTCGATCTGGTCCTTGCGGCCATCAGTGATCGAGTAGGTGCCGACGTAGAAGTCGATGTCACCGTTCACGATTGCCTGCTCGCGGTTCGCCGAAGGGATCGCCTTGAATTCGATCTGGTCGGCGTCGAAGCCGAGCGATGCAGCCATCCAACGAGCGATGTCGACATCGAAGCCGGTGCGCTCACCGGTTGCTGCGTCGAGGAAGCCGAGGTTTGGCTGGTCTTCCTTCACACCGATGACGATCTTGCCATCGGATTCTGCTGACTCCCACGTGGGTGAGTCAGCAAGGGTGAAGTCAGAAGCAACTTCGTAAGGCGCGTCGCCGCCGCCGGCACCGCCGCCGCCTTCGGTGTCGCCAGCACAGGCGCTCAAAGTGAGTGCTGCTGCCGTACCCAGGGCAAGTGCGCCCCAGAGTCGTGATTTACGCATATGCGTGGTCTCCTCAGTGTTGTGCGTTGGGAAGGGTAAGTCTTAGTTGGTGATGAGCTTCGCGAGGAAGTCGCGGGCACGCTCCGTGCGAGGGTTCGTGAAGAACGCCTCTGGGGACTGGTCTTCGAGGATCTCGCCATCTGCCATGAAGACCACTCGGTCTGCGGCCTTGCGGGCGAATCCCATTTCGTGGGTCACGACGATCATCGTCATGCCGTCTTTCGCGAGGCCGACCATGACATCGAGGACCTCGTTGATCATTTCGGGGTCGAGCGCGGAGGTCGGCTCGTCAAAGAGCATGACCTTCGGCTTCATCGCAAGTGCCCGAGCAATGGCGACACGCTGCTGCTGACCACCGGAGAGCTGCGCTGGGAGCTTGTTCGCCTGGTGTCCGACACCGACGCGATCGAGCAGCTCCTTCGCTTCTTTCTCGGCCTGTGCACGGCTCAGCTTGCGGACCTTGATCGGGCCGAGGGTGACGTTCTCAAGGATCGTCTTGTGCGCGAAGAGGTTGAACGACTGGAACACCATGCCGACGTCAGCACGCAGCGCAGCGAGCGCCTTGCCTTCTTTCGGGAGTTCTTTGCCGTCGATCTGGATCGACCCGGAGGTGATCGTCTCGAGGCGGTTGATGGTGCGACACAGAGTCGACTTGCCAGAACCCGACGGTCCGATAACCACGACGACCTGACCACGATCAACCGTGAGGTTGATGTCTTTCAGAGCGTGGAACTCACCGTAGTGCTTTTCGACATGGTCGATTTCGACGAGAGGCTGCATGGATAGCAGTAGACCACATCTGAGGGGCCCGAATGCGCGGAAACACCCAAACCGTAATGAACACTTTACTTGGAGTGAGCCCCGCTCACGTGGCTACAGGGATCGCTGTGCGAATGCGCTCTGATACAGACACACGCTCGCCGCCGTTGCGAGGTTCATCGATTCGGCGTGGCCGTAGTTCGGTACGGCGATGCTCACGTCGACGACATCGAGCACTTCCTCGGGAAGCCCCCGGGCCTCGTTGCCGAACACCCAGGCACTTCGTGGCTCCAGCGAACCCGTCTTGACGGCCTGCAAAAGATCGTCGCCGGCGATGTCCGCAGCGAGGATTTGCTGCCCTCGCGCTTGGCAGGCATCGATCGCGGTCTGTGTCGAGACACCGATCACGATCGGGAGATGAAACAGGGAGCCGGTGGTCGCCCGAACGACCTTCGGATTGAAAACGTCGACGCTCGAAGCGGTGACGATCACCGCATCGGCGCCGGCTGCATCGGCGACGCGGATGATCGTGCCGAGGTTTCCGGGGTCGCGGATTTCGTGGAGGATCGCGACGAGCTTCGATTCCGCGGTGACGGCAGCATCGAGCGAGGTCGGGAACTGCTTGCACACTGCAACGACGCCCTGGGGCGACACCGTATCGGCGAGGGATTCCAGGACACGATCAGAAACTTCGTGCACTCGAATCTGACCCCGAATGGACGCAACGATGCCGTGCACGCGTTCAGCGGCATCGGCAGTGACGAACACGTCTTCAATGCAGTCTCGACGGAACGCGACGGCTTCGGAAAGCGCCTGCGGTCCCTCCAAAAGGAACAGCCCGGTCGAGGACCGGGCTGTTCTCTTCTGAAGTTTCGAGGCCGCGCGCACAACTGCGGCGCGTGGATTCTCGATCATGCGTTGTTACGCCGTTGCCTTTGCAGAGGTGTCCGCTGGCAGTGCTGCCTTTGCAGTTGCAACCAGTGCCGCGAACGTCTCTGGGTTGTTGACTGCGAGGTCAGCGAGGATACGACGGTCAACCTCAACGCCAGCCAGGTTCAGGCCCTGGATGAGACGGTTGTAGGTCAGGCCGTTTGCACGCGATGCAGCGTTGATGCGCTGGATCCACAGGCGACGGAATTCGCCCTTCTTCGCACGACGGTCGCGGTATGCGTAAACGAGCGAGTGCGTGACCTGCTCTTTTGCCTTGCGGTACAGGCGCGAACGCTGTCCGCGGTAACCCTCAGCGCGCTCAAGGATGACCCGACGCTTCTTGTGGGCGTTAACCGCCCTCTTTACTCTTGCCATGATTTCGTATCTCTCTTAAATATCCGCGGTTAGCTTGCGAGCAGCTTCTTGATGACCTTGGCGTCAGCAGGCGACACAACCTTGTCGCTGTTGAGGCGGCGCTTCTGGACCGAGGACTTGACCTCGAGGTTGTGGCGCATACCTGCCTGCTGCTTGCGGATCTTGCCGCTACCGGTCACCTTGAACCGCTTTTTTGCACCGGAGTGCGTTTTCTGCTTTGGCATTGGGTGTTCTCCTTATTCGGATGCGGGCTTGGCGGCAGAGTCTGCCGGCTTGGCCGCGGGCTTCGCGGCAGGCTTGGCTGCCGACTTCGCCGCGGGCTTCGCGGCTGGCTTTGGGGTTGCGGCGGCTGCCGCAGGCTTTGGCGTCGCGGCCGGCTTGGCAGCAGCTGGCTTTGCGGCAGCGACCTTGGCTGCGCCAGCCTGCGATGCGGCTGGCTTCAGCGTCTTCGGCGCTGGCGCCTTGACCGGCGTCGTGCTCGACTTTGCTGCGTCCTTGTCGGCGCTCGTCGCGCGAGGAGCCTGGCTCTTCGCTGCTGCGGGCGCCTTCGAGGCTGCAGGAGCCTTTGCTTCGCTGACCGGCTTCGACTCTGCTGGAGCCTTCGTCGCTGCGGGTGCCTTCACCGGCTCGGCGGCCTGTGCAGGCGCCTTCGCTGCCGCAGGAACCTTTGGCTGTTCCGCCTGAAGTTCTTCGGCCTCGGACTGGCGCTGCGCACGGTTCTCAGCCTGTCCGCGGCGACGCTCCTGGTTCGCAGCACGCTGCTCGGCACGAGCGGCATTCTGCTCGGCCTTTGCATCGCTCTTCGAGCGGATCGGTCCGACGATCATCACCATGTTGCGACCGTCGATCGTCGGGTTCGACTCGACACTGCCGAATTCCGCGACGTCTTCTGCGAAGCGCTGCAGCAAACGGACACCCTGCTCCGGGCGGGACTGCTCGCGACCGCGGAAGAGGATCATCGCCTTGACCTTGTCGCCGGCCTGCAGGAAGCCCTCAGCGCGCTTGCGCTTGGTTTCGTAGTCGTGGTCGTCGATCTTCAGGCGAAAGCGGACCTCTTTCAGGACCGTGTTGGCCTGGTTGCGTCGCGCTTCTTTCGCTTTCTGCGCCTGCTCGTACTTGAACTTACCGAAGTCCATGATCTTCGCCACGGGAGGCTTCGACGTCGGGGCCACCTCGACCAAATCGAGATCGGCTTCCTGGGCAAGGCGAAGTGCATCCTCGATCCGGACTACACCGACCTGCTCGCCACTTGGGCCAACGAGGCGGACTTCCGGGACGCGGATGCGCTCATTCGTGCGGGGATCGCTAATAGCGTGCTCCATTCAATTCGTACGTAGTAAAGGCTCCCGACGCTCGTGAGAGCACAGGGTACGAAGAGAGGACTTGCACGATAGCTCGCGCTACGCCCTGGCTGCCAGTCACACCGAGCAGTATTCGTGCTCGTATCGAGCAGCATTGCTACTCGTACTGAGCGGATGTTGCTGCTCATTCTGACTGGCGGGGCGCCAACAACCCGGTAACCTGAGATGCGGTCGCGGGTGGGAGAGTCTCCACTTCGAATCGGGCAAAAGCCCGAAGTCCATAAAAGACTATCAGAGCAAGAGCCCGAGGAGAAGAAGAGAATGACGGATTCCAGCAATACTGAGCAAAACACCGTACGTTTTGACGCCACGACAGACCTGGACGACGAAAACTACGCTCGTGATATTGCTGAGGTCCCAGCCTCCGAGCTCATCACCACAGTCTCGGTACACCTCTTGAGCGCCGCGGCGGTCAAGGTCGGGCTCGCCGACGACCCCGAGCAGCAAACCGACCTCGACGAAGCAAGAAAGCTCATCACCGCTCTCGCAGGCCTCGTCACCGCTGCCGCCCCAGAAATCGGGGGGCACCACGCCGCTCCCCTGCGAGATGGACTGCGCTCCGTGCAGCTCGCGTTCCGCGAAGCGTCCTCACACCCGGACGAGCCAGGAAAGGGCCCGGGCGAAAAGTTCACCGGACCCGTCAACTAGTTCGCGAGCGATCCTGTCGCCGGCACCTCAGTGCCGGAGACCGAGATCGCCGAGATTCGAGCACTCAGGCTCCGCGAGAGCGCCGAAACCCAAATCGGCGCCGCGGGGCCTGTTCTTCGTTCGCAAAGCGCAAGGAACCATCCGGTACGGCAAACGTCGATTGCTCACGAGCTCCGCGCCACTGCCGTCGCACATCGATCTCCGTGAGCCGTGCCAGCACGAGCGGATCTGCACTGAGGTCGAGAATCAGGGCGTTGAGGTCGTTCTGGAGCGTTGCCGCGACCTTCGGCCGCTCCAATTCAAGTTCGATCACGAATTCGCTTCCAGCCATGCGTGCACTGGGGTCCTCGTCATAGAACGCGCACTGCAGCACCCCCGGGGTGGAGAGAATTCTCGTCGCCAGCGCACGATGCAACTGCGCATCGTGAATCGGGGAGATCCAGGGAGTGCCGGCCAACAGCGCCTCGAGCGCTGGACGACGCAACACGAACTCGGTGTCGGTCGTCGGATCGAGGATGATGCGCTTCGTCTCGGATTCGAGCCCGGCAGCGGCAACCCGCGCGATCTCGATCGGCACAGGTCGTGCGACCGGATTCCAGGAACGCATCGCGGTCGCGCTCGAGAAGACAGGAAGAATCGGTCGGCCGTCGGGTGCTTCGACCGTCACGATCGAGAGCTCCTGCGTCTTGTCGACGGTCTTTCCCGTCGCCGTCACACCGAGATCCCCCGCCTCTGCGATGAGCGGGACGAGGAGTCGAACATCGCGAAGCGAGTCGACGACCGCCTCTTGCCGACCGTCCTCGGCAAACCGCCGCATCGCCGCGGCGAATGCCGGAGGAACCGAGCCGTCATCACCGGCGAAGGTGGTGTCGTGCTGGAAGGAGCGCCCCTCCCAGGGCACGCCGGCGGAGTCAGTGGCACCAGCCACGATTAGTCTCCGGCGACGTCGAGAGCAGCAGCGAGAGTGAATGCCTGCTCGTACAGTGCCTTGCCGACGATCGCACCCTCGAGTCCATACGGAACGAGCGCACGCAGCGCCGCGATGTCATCGAGCGTCGAAACTCCGCCGGATGCGATGACTGGCTTGTCGGTGACTTCGAGCACCTGCTGCAGCAATTCGATGTTCGGCCCGCGCATCGTGCCGTCCTTTGTGACATCGGTGACGACATAGCGAGCGCAGCCAGCGTCTTCGAGACGCGCGATGACATCGAAGAGCTCGCCGCCGTCTTTCGTCCATCCGCGAGCAGCGAGCGTGTGACCGCGAACGTCGAGACCGACCGCAACCTGCTCCCCGTATTGCGCAATCACGTGACTCGTCCACTCTGGGTTCTCGAGAGCAGCGGTACCGAGGTTGATGCGCTTCGCACCAGTCGAGAGTGCATCTTCCAAGGACTCGTCGTCGCGGATGCCGCCCGAGAGTTCGATCTGCACATCGTTACCGACCGCACGAACGACCTTGCGGATGATGTTTCGGTTCTCACCGCGGCCGAACGCCGCATCGAGGTCGACCAGGTGAATCCATTCGGCACCCTGTCGCACCCAGTCGTGCGCGGCGTCCGCGGGAGTTCCGAACGAAGTTTCGGTTCCGGCGCGACCCTGGACGAGGCGAACCGCCTTGCCGTCGGCGACGTCGATCGCCGGGAGCAGCGTGAGTGCAGGAGACTGCGAGAAGTCAGTCATGATCCTCTTTCTTGATGTGAACGCTTGATGCTAGCGAATTCCCGCTGGCAACGGTGCGCTTGCGCGCTCGAACGAGTTGTCAGGAGCTGCGCAGGGAATCGACCCAGCGCGTGAGGAGACGCAGCCCCGCCTCGCCGGATTTCTCCGGGTGAAACTGAGTTGCGCTCAACGGGCCGTTTTCGACCGCGGCAACGAAATCTTCCCCGTGGTTGGACCACGTGACCATCGGCGGACGGATCCGAGGGTGCGGGTTCAGCGTCCACGTCTTGGCGGCGTAGGAGTGCACGAAGTAGAACCGTTCGTCTTCGAGCCCCTCGAAGAGCACTGATCCCTCGGCCGGACGGATCGTGTTCCATCCCATGTGCGGCAAGACGGGAGCATTGAGCTTCTCGACGGTGCCAGGCCACTGCGCGAGGCATTCCGTCTGTTCGCCGCCCTCGACACCGTCATCGAACATGACCTGCATCCCGACACAGATTCCCAGAACGGGCCGAGAACCAGCCAAACGTCGCTCAATCAGCTCGGGAGCGTTCACCGCTCGCAAGGCTTGCATGCAGCTCGCGATTGCACCGACTCCCGGCACCACGAGACCATCGGCCTCCATGACGCTCGTGCGATCGCTCGCGAGCGTCACGCTGGCACCGGCCGCTTCGAGCGCCTTTGCAGCCGAGTGCACATTGCCACTGCCGTAATCGAGCAGTGTCACCGTGGGAGCGCCAAGGCTCACAGCAAGCCCTTCGTCGAAGGAATTCCGCTCACACGAGGGTCTGGCTCGATTGCGACGCGGAGTGCGCGAGCGAACGCCTTGAACTCCGCCTCAGCGATGTGGTGCGGATCGCGACCACTGACGACGCCGACGTGCAGGGTGAGCCGAGCGTTGAGTGCGATCGCTTCAAAGACGTGGCGGACGAGCGAACCCGTGAAGTGGCCGCCGATGCGGTGGAACTCGAACCCCTCCGGCTCGCCCTCGTGCACGAGAAACGGGCGACCTGAAATATCGACCACCGCGGTCGCAAGCGCCTCGTCGAGCGGCACGCTGGCATCGCCGTATCGTCGAATCCCGGACTTGTCGCCAAGCGCTTCGAGCAGCGCGATGCCGAACGCGATCGCCGTGTCTTCGACGGTGTGGTGCACATCGATCTCGGTGTCACCGGAAGCGTCAACAGTGAGATCGATCAGCGAGTGCTTCGACAACGCAGTCAGCATGTGGTCGAAAAACGGCACGGTCGTGTTGATCGTGCTCTCACCCGTTCCATCGAGGTCGAGCGACAGAGAAATCTTGCTCTCACTGGTTTCTCGAGTGAGAGATGCGGTACGGCTCATACTTCAATCCTAGGCGCGCCTCCGGGCCCCAGCGCACGCAGTGCGTCGAGAAAACGGGTGATCTCCGACTCGGTGCCCGAACTCACTCGGAGGGTGTTCGGGATGCCGACGTCTCGAACCAGGATGCCTGCCTCGAGAAGCGCCTCGAATGTAGCGTGAGGATCGCGCACTCCCCCGAACAGTACGAAGTTCGCTGCCGATTCATGTGGCTCGAATCCGAGCGCCCGAAGTTCAACGATCAACCGGTCGCGTTGATCGCGCAACGAGCGAACCGTTGAGAGCATGGTCTCGGAGTGCTGCAAGGCGGCTCGCGCCGCAGCCTGAGTGAGGGCGGACAAGTGGTACGGAAGGCGGACGAGCCGGAGCGCATCGATCACCGCCGCATCTGCCGCAAGGTAGCCGAGACGGACGCCTGCGAAGGCGAACGCCTTGCTCATGGTCCTCGAAACCAGCAGTCGTGGACGCCCAGGCAGGAGCGTGAGCGCGCTCGGGGTTCCTTCTGGCGCGAACTCGAAATACGCCTCATCGACGACCACGATTCCTGTACTCGCCTCGTAGACCGCTTCAATCACCGCGTTGGGGAGCAGCGTGCCGGTCGGATTGTTCGGCGTGCACAGAATGATGACGTCAGGATCGTGGTCACGCACGATCTTCGCGGCCTCGTCCGGCTCGATGCCGAAGCCCTCAGCCCGGGGCTCCGCGATCCATTCCATTGCAACGCCGTTCGCCTGCAGCGGGTACATCGAATAGCTCGGGGTAAAGCTCAGGAGTGATCTGCCCGTGCCGCCGAATGCCTGCAGGACGTGCTGGAGCACCTCGTTGCTTCCATTGCCCGCCCAGACTTGTTCCGGCTGGATTCCGTGCCCGAGGTACGAGGCAAGCGCGCCGCGAAGTGCAACGAACTCACGATCGGGGTACCGGTTCAGATTGGGAATCTCGTGCGCGAGTGCCTCGACGATCGTGCGCGCAACCTCTTCGGGGACTCCGAAGCTGTTTTCGTTGACATTGAGGGCGACGGGCACATGCACCTGGGGCGCGCCGTACGGGCTCAAGCCACGAAGGTCGTCACGGATTGGCAGATCATCAAGAGAGGTCACCTGCTCATCGTAGAACGGCTACAGGCGGTCGACGAATTCCTTTGCTTCGCGGAGACCGACGCCAGTCTGCTCTCGGTACGCCTTGATGGCTTCAATCTTCTTGCCCTGGCGAACGAGATCGAGAATCTGTGGGCTCGCCCCCGAACTACTGCTTTGGATCTGCTGTGCGGCTTCATGCGCCCACGGCTGCTGGAGATCGGCAGGGTTGATGTCGAGCAGCGCCTGCATCGCGGCAACTTGCTGTTCTAAGGAGGAGACGCGCTGCTGAAGCTGCGCGACCTCGCGACTCGAATCTTTCGCAAAAAACATCATGCACTCAGCGTAAGGAGGACTGCTGAGAAAACAACGGGAGTGGAGCGCCCCTCTTCGTTTTGGGAGCGTTCAGTGCCGGTTGCGCGAGCGGCCGACCTACTTTGTGTATTCGAGTGGGATGAAGAGTGATTGACCAGGCTGCAGCGCGCCGCTGACATCGTTCAACTGCGCGATCTCAAGGATGACGTCGCGAGTATTTGCGCTCGGTGCGACCTCGTTCGCGATGTCCCAGAGCGACTGGCCCTGCATCACCGTGATGGATTGGTAAGCGACATCAGCGCCGGCTTCGGTTGCCACTGCGCTCTGGGCTTGTACACCGAGCAGAGCACCGACCGCAAGGACGGGAACCGCGATGACCAATGCCAGCGCACGACGACCGCGCGCGGTGATCTTCAAGTGACCGACTGAACCAGTTGTTCGCGACATGATGCCTACTTTCTTCAAATCATTTCGAGTGGGAACCTCGGCCGGGAGGCCCCCACTCGAAACTCTGTTTCGAACATATCTTCGACTGCGAGCGAACGTCAAGACCTTTTCAGAGAAAAGAACGCATTTATTTGCGCAACACTCGAACATTCGTTTGATCCGGGAACGAATTGCCGGATACAGTTTCGATAGTTGTATTGAAGCGTGAACCACCGACATTGCATCGTCGCGACGAGCATCGGCACCGGACACAGACGAGAGCGGGAGCGATGAAGCGAGAATTAAGCGCGAAGCAGCAGCAGATTCTTGCCTGCATTCAGCACTCCGTGGCGCAGCGCGGATACCCGCCGAGCATGCGAGAGATCGGCGATACCGTCGGCCTCTCTTCGCTCTCGAGCGTGACCCATCAGTTGGGCCAGCTCGAGTTGGCAGGCGCGATTCGTCGTGACCCGAACCGCCCTCGGGCTCTGGAAGTGCTCGTGGAGACCGTGCAGGAGCCGGAATCGATCGTGCGCGCGGAAGAGACCGCTTACGTGCCGCTCGTCGGTCGTATCGCCGCCGGTATTCCGATCACCGCGGAACAGCAGGTCGACGAGATCATGCCGCTCCCCCGTCAGCTGGTCGGCAATGGCGACCTCTTCATGCTGAAGGTCGTTGGCGACTCGATGATCGACGCCGCCATCTGTGACGGCGACTGGGTTGTCGTTCGACAACAGCAGACCGCAGAGAACGGCGACATCGTTGCGGCAATGCTCGATGAGGAAGCGACGGTCAAGGTGTTCCGGCAGCGAGACGGCCACACCTGGCTGCTCCCGCGAAACTCCGCATTCGAGCCGATTCTCGGTGACGCAGCGAACGTCCTCGGCAAGGTCGTTGCCGTGATGCGCTCCGTCTGACCACTCTCACTCTGTTGCACGAGGCCATGTGCCGCTGCACACGAAAGAACGGACGGGCCCGAGGGCCCGTCCGTTCTTTCGTTCATTCCTTAGACGAGTTGCGCGCGCGCTGCCTTCGCGGCGGCGACGACTGACTCGAGCGAGCGAGCGACCTCACTCGATCCACGCGTCTTCAAGCCGCAGTCAGGGTTGATCCACAGACGCGATGCGTCGATTGCGGCAGTGGCGGCACCGATCAGCTCGGTCACTTCACCCTCACTCGGTACCCGTGGCGAGTGGATGTCGTACACTCCCGGACCGATGCCGCGAGCGAAACCGTGCTTTGCAACGTCCTCGACGATGTCCATCTTCGAACGCGCAGCCTCGATGCTCGTCACGTCCGCGTCGAGACCGTCGATTGCGTCAATGACCTCACCGAACTCGGAATAGCACAGGTGCGTGTGGATCTGCGTCGCGGTCTTCGCTCCCGCGGTGGCAAGACGGAACGAGCGCACCGACCAGTCGAGATACGAGGCCTGGTCGGACTCCTGCAGCGGCAGGAGTTCACGGAGCGCTGGTTCATCGACCTGTACGATCGCGATCCCAGCGTCTTCGAGATCCGAGATTTCATCACGAAGGGCGAGCGCAACCTGCGAAGCCGTCGCCGAGAGCGGCTGGTCGTCGCGGACGAACGACCAGGCCAGGATCGTCACGGGCCCGGTGAGCATTCCCTTGACGTGCTGGGAGGTCAGCGATTGCGCATACGCGCTCCAGGACACCGTGATCGGCTCTGCGCGCCAGACATCGCCCCAGAGCAAGGAGGGCCGCGTGCAGCGTGACCCGTAGGATTGCACCCATCCGAACTCGGTGACGGCGAATCCTTCGAGGTGCTCGGCGAAGTACTGCACCATGTCGTTCCGCTCCGGCTCACCGTGGACGAGCACGTCGAGACCGAGGTGCTCCTGCAAGGCGATCACGTCCCGAATCTCGGCCTGCATGGCCTCGGTGTACTCGGCGTCACTGAGTACGCCCTTCGCGTGCGCAGCCCGGGAACGACGAATCTCGCCCGTTTGCGGGAACGAACCGATCGTCGTCGTCGGCAGTGTTGGAAGCTGCAGCGCTTCCTGCTGCGCCTTGCTTCGTACCGAGAACGGTTCGCGCGAGTAGGCGTCCTCGTCGAGGCCCTCCAAACGAGCACGGACCGCAGGCACACGAACACCCTCAGCGTTGGCGCGCTGCACGAGCACCTCGCGCTGCTGTGCGAGCTGCTCCGCGACGCTCGATTCCTCGGCCAGTGCGGCCTGCAGCAATGCGACTTCGCCGACCTTCTCGTCTGCGAACGCAAGCCAGTCACGCAGTGGCGCTTCGATCTTCGATTCACGCTCCAGTGAGTGCGGCACGTGGATCAGCGATGTCGAGGTTGCGACCGTCACGGGGTTGGCCGAGAGCGCGCGGAGCGTGGTCAAGGCGTTGTCGAGGTCGGTGCGCCACACGTTTCGCCCACTGACGACACCCGCGAGAATTTCGATGTCCGCTGGGACTTCCGCGAGCGAACCACGAACGAGGTCGAGGCCGAGCGCATCGACGCCAACGTTCTTCAACGGCTGCAGCACATCGGGCGCCTCACCGTAGCCCAGTGTCACGAGGGTCTTGATGCCCTGCTTGGCGAGTTCACGATACGTCGACTCGACCGCGGCGATCAGCTCACTTCGGTCAATCGAGGAGCTTGCGACGAGCGCAGGTTCGTCGATCTGAACCCACTTCGCGCCGGCTGCTGCGAGCGCCTTGAGCAGCTCGGCGTAGGCCTTGGTCAGCGCAGGGAGCAACGCGAGAGCATCCGCACCATCGATTTTCGCCAGGAGCAGGAAGGTCAGCGGGCCGACCACGCTCGGACGGGTCACGTACCCGGCCTCCTGGGCCGCACGGAAACGATCGACGATTCGGTGGTCGACGAATGCGAAGGTGCTCTCGGCATCGAGCTCCGGGACGAGGTAGTGGTAGTTCGAGTCGAGCCACTTCGTCATTTCGAGCGGCGCGACTTCGTCCTTTCCTCGGGCGAGCAACCATTCGTCGGCGAGCGTTGCCGGTCGCTGCTCGATCGCATTGCGCAGACGCGGTGGCACCGCGCCGAAGGTCAAGATCGCGTCGAGCACGTGGTCGTAGTGGGCGCCATCGAGCGGCAGAGATGCATCGTCCGCCGGGAGCCCGAGCTCGACCAGACGTGCGAGCGAGGCGTGACGAACGCTCTTCGCTGCCTCTGCAAACTCCTCGTCACGGATCGAACCCTTCCAGTGCGATTCGAGCGCGCGCTTGAGCTCACGGTTCGCACCGATACGTGGGTACCCGAGAATCGTCCCGTTCGGGAAGGATGGCGTGGTCATACTGCTCCTTGTCGAAGTGCGCCAATGCCGTCGAGGACGGCCAGTGATGCGCGGTGCTGGTTGAAGGTATAGAGGTGAACGCCAGGAACTCCGGCGTCAATGAGGTGGTCGAGCATTGCGACCGTGAAATCGATGCCGATCTTCTCGGCGTCTTCAGGACTCGAGGCGTTCTCGAGTTTCTGCAGAAGCCCGGCGGGTGGCCGCTCCCCCGCGAGTTCGCAACTCCGCACGAGCCTGCGCAGCGAGGTCGGCACGACCAGGCCTGCGGTGATCGGGATCGTGACGCCGCGCGAGGCCGCGAGTTCGGTGAACCTGGTCCAGTCGTGCGGGTCCCAGAACAGTTGCGTGATCGCGAGCGTTGCTCCAGCGACCTGCTTTGCAAAGAGCGCGTCGATGTCTTTGCGACGAGAAGGGTCACTCGACGGGTGCCCGTTCGGGAAGGCTGCAACCGCCACGTCGACGGGCTTCGCGAGCGCGACCTTGCGGGCATGTGGAAGACCGGGCAGCGGGGATTCGGAATATGGAACGCGTTCGGCTTGGACGCGGTGGATCAACTGCACCAGCTCTCCCGCGGTCCGCAGATCTCCGAGCACGACCTCGGTGCTTCCCGCAGGCGGGTCTCCCCGGAGCGCGAGGAATTTCGTGATTCCTGCGTCGAGGAACTGGCGGACGAGTCGAGAGGCTTCTGCAACGGTGAGCCCGACGCAGGTGAGGTGCGCCATCGGGTTCACACCGAGCGCGAGCAGACTGTCGAGCACCGCGAGCGAGGAGTCGCGGCTCGAGCCGTTCGCTCCGTACGTCACCGAAACGAACTCCGGACCGGCATCGATCAGTTCACGGACGACACCAGCGAGCGCACTTTCGGCCGCGGCGTTCCTTGGCGGAAAGAGTTCAAAGGAGAAAGGCAAACATCGAGTCATCGTGGAGATGACGCTATCCGCCTCCGAAGCACCCCATCGAGCGGGGCCGCAACATTACGTCACACAGGCTCAGTGCTCGGAGCCCAAACCCGCCTCGGAGGGCGCGACTTCGAATGCTTCGAAGGAGCTCGCGGCCGACTCCGAAACGCGAACGGTCAGGCGAGTCCCCGCCTCCTCGTAGCGCTCGGCGTCAATGATGAACTCCTCGTGCAATCGAGCGACGACGTCGCCGCGGTCGAAGGGCACGAGCAGATCGAGCACCACGCTCGGACGAGGAAGCACCTCGTCGATTCGGTCGAGGAGCTCTTGCACGCCCTCACCGGTTCTGGCGGAGGCGAAGATTCCGTGCGGCTCGAGTCCACGCAGCACGAGTCGGTCGTCGTCGCTCACGAGATCGGCTTTGTTGAACACGACGATCTCAGGGAGCTCACGTGCGTCGACCTCGCCGATGACCTCGCGCACCGTCTGCAGTTGCGCGGCTGGATCAGGGTGGCTCGCGTCGACGACATGCACGATGACGTCGCTGTTCTGCACCTCTTCGAGCGTCGAACGGAACGCCTCGACCAACTGGTGTGGGAGGTTTCGGACGAATCCGACCGTGTCACTCATCGTGAACGCGCGTCCACTCGGTGTCTCAGCTTTTCGGACTGTCGCATCGAGCGTCGCGAACAGCGCGTTCTCCACGAGCACTCCGGCCTGAGTCACTCGGTTGAGGAGTGAGGACTTTCCAGCGTTCGTGTAACCGGCGATCGCCACCGAGGGCACCGAGTACCGGTCGCGGTTCGCGCGCTTCGCCGCCCGGGAGGGAGCAAAGCCTGCGATCTGACGGCGGAGCTTCGCCATCCGGGTGTGGATGCGACGACGGTCGAGTTCGATCTTCGTCTCACCCGGACCTCGGCTTCCCATTCCGGCGCCCTGTCCACCAACTTGACCACCGGCCTGGCGGGACATCGATTCACCCCATCCACGAAGGCGTGGGAGCAGGTATTCGAGTTGGGCGAGCTCGACCTGAGCCTTTCCTTCTCGGCTCTTCGCGTGCTGGCTGAAAATATCGAGGATCACTGCGGTGCGGTCGATGACCTTCACCTTGACTCGGTCTTCGAGCGCGCGACGCTGGCTCGGGGCGAGTTCGGTGTCGGCGATCACCGTGTCGGCACCGAGTTCGGCGACCACGGTGCGAAGCTCCTCAGCCTTTCCTCGACCGAGGTACGTTGAGGCATCAGGGTGCGGTCGGCGCTGCAGGAGCCCGTCGAGCACCTTCGCGCCCGCGGTTTCGGCGAGCGCGGCAAGTTCACGCAGCGAGTTCTCCGCGTCTGAGGTCTTCCCGTTGTAGACACCGACGAGAATGACGTTCTCGAGCCGGAGTTGTCGGTACTCGACCTCCGTGACGTCTTCGAGCTCTGTCGAGAGCCCTTGAACGCGACGCAGCGCAGCGCGGTCCTCGCGCTCGGTCTGTGCACCATCACCGTCTCCATAGACGTCTCTGGACTGCAGCGCCTCTGCGCCGCGATTGAGCACGCCTTCGGTGCTCGGCTGAGCCCAACGCAGGATCCGCTCAGTCGCGGCATCAGCGCCGGTCAACGTTCCTGATTCTGTTTCGGTCGCGCCTGAAGGCGCTGACTCGGATGTTTCGCTACTGTCGTGTTCGTGACTGGGGCGCATTACTTCACCAACTCTCCTGCCGAAGAGCAATCTCTTCGGACGGTTCGCGTGCCGATTCTCGGCACCGACCATGATCTTGTGACCGCGCCTGGCGTGTTCAGCGCTGACGGTCTCGACACTGGAACGGCGGTGCTCCTTCGTGTCGCTGAGCTTCCTCCCAAGACAGGAAATCTGCTCGATCTCGGCTGCGGTTGGGGTCCGATCGCATTGACCCTTGCAACTGCTTCACCCGAGGCGACGGTCTGGGCGGTTGACGTTAACGAACGCGCTCTCGACCTCGTGCGGAAAAATGCTCAGCATCTCAGACTACAGAACATCAGGGCGGTCACGCCAGAGGAAGTTCCAGACGACGTGCGCTTTGCTGCGATCTGGTCGAATCCCCCGATCCGTGTCGGGAAGCCAGTGCTGCACGAAATGCTGCGCACCTGGCTCAGTCGACTCGTCCCGGGTGGGGAATCGCATTTGGTCGTGCAGAAGCACCTCGGCGCTGACTCCCTCCTGCAATGGATGCAGCGAGAGTTCGACGATCTCGAATCGTTCAGGAGTGACTCGCAGAAGACCTTCCGGATCCTGACGTCACACCGCGAGAGCGACTAACGAGCATCTCCTCAACGGTGGGGAACAGGAACGTACGTCCCCGCACAGCACCGAGAATCAGTGCATTGCGCAGTTCAGTCTGCGGCGAGAGGAAACGTCCCGCGGAAGCTCAGTCGCGCCGGGCCACGCAAGAACACGTGCGCTTCGCCGTCGACACTCGCGACGTCAACACCCACCGTGCCGCCAGGAACGTCGACGAGCCAGTCGTTCGCCGCCCCTGATCCAAGCCAGTGTCGTGTGGCGAGGGCTGCTGCGGCTGCACCCGTTCCACACGAGAGCGTCTCTCCGCTCCCCCGTTCGTGGACTCGCATTGCGATCCGTCCGACACCTGGCTCGGTCGATTCCCCAGGCACCACGAACTCGACGTTCGCTCCGGCAGGCTGCACGGGATCCAGTTCCGGGGCACGTCCGAGGTCAAGCCCGGCCAGCTCGCTCTCGTGAGCGAGCGCAACGACGACGTGCGGGTTGCCGAGGTCGATGCTGAGCCCCGGCCGAGGAACGCTCAAGCCGGTCGCGCTCACGAGTACCTCCGGCGCAATCGTCCAGGGCCCGAGATCGGCGCGAAACTCGGCTTCAGCGAGTCGGCGAACCACCTTGACTCCCGCTCGAGTCGCAATCGGCACCGATTCGCCGATCGGAAGATCAATGAGCCCTTCGGAGATCAAGAAATGTGCAAAGACGCGGATCCCATTGCCGCACATTTCGCCGATCGAACCGTCCGCGTTTCGGTAGTCCATGAACCACTCTGCACCGGAACCAATGGCGGACTGCGCCTGCGGATCCTGCGAAGCTGCGACGCGAACTGCGACGATGACCCCGTCTGCCCCGATCCCGAAATGCCGATCGCACAGTGCTCGGACAGTGTCAGCATCTGGCGTGTGCTCGGCCTCTGGATCGCGGAGGAGCACGAAGTCGTTTCCGGTGCCGTGGCCTTTGACGAAGGAAATGTTCACGCTGCAAGCCTAGAGCGCACCGAGCTCGCGATCGAGCTCGCATCCGGATTCTCCAGGTGCACACCCGGGTACCGCTTGAACCAAGAAACCTGACGTCGCGCGTACCGGCGCGTGAGCGCCTGCGTGGATTCGATGGCTTCGCTTTCGGTGAGTTCCCCATCGATCTGGGCGAGCGCCTGCGCGTAGCCGATTGCCTGGCGAGCGGTCACGCCATCTCGAAGGCCCTGCGCTTCGAGGGACCGAACCTCATCGATCATGCCGCGTTCCCACATAGCGAGGACGCGTTCGTCGAGGCGTTGCACGAGTACGTCTCGAGGCGCTGTGCGCTCGACAATAGTGCTCGGGAAGACCAACTTCTCGGCTTCGGGTAACCCAACGGAGAAGGGCTCCCCCGTCATCAGATTCACTTCGAGCGCGCGAACGATGCGCCGACCGTTGTGCGGCCCGATCGCATCGGCGGCCAGCGGGTCGATCGCGCGGAGCTCACGCTCGAGGACCGCAGGCCCTTCGTCTGCAAGCCTCGCCTCGAGTGATGCGCGAATCGCCTCGTCGGTCCCCGGAAAACTGAAGCCGAACAGCACGCTCGAGACATAGAGTCCACTGCCACCGCAAAGGATCGGGACGCGCCCCTCATCATGCAACGCGCGAATCCGGTCGTTTGCTCGGCGCTGGTAGTCCGCGACGCTCGCCTCTTGCGTCACCGGCCAGATCGACAGGAGATGGTGCGGGATTCCACCCTGCTCCGAAGCGTCGAGCTTCGCGGTTCCGATATCCATGCCCGCGTAGAGCTGCATCGCATCAGCGCCGAGGATCTCAGCCGGGATTCCGAGCGCCGCGAGCTCATGCGCGATCTCGATTGCGAGCGACGATTTTCCTGTTCCGGTCGCGCCGACGACGGCAACGACGTGGTTCACACCGAGCTCGAGTCCCGAACTCGCAGGCTCGGGATTCCGAGCGTGACCGTCGAGGGCATCGTCGGGGAGCCTGCTGGAGCAGGAACGCCACAGGTCTCGAGTTGCGCTCGGTCCCAGGCATCGCCGGAGCGAGTGGAACGCACACTGAGGTCCGGGTCGTCGGCGATCAGGTGGAAGCCCGCCGCATCGGTAATGAGCGCACTGACGACGTCGCCAGGACGAGGCGCCTGCGTCCCCTCCGGAACCTGGAAATGGACGAGACGGTTATCCTCGGCGCGCCCGCTCAGTCGGTGCCGTTCAGCGTCACGCTTCCCTTCATCGGGTGTGACGAGGATCTCGACTCGACGGCCGACCTGGGCCTGGTTTTCCTCCCGCGAGATGTGATCCTGCAGCGCGACGAGTCGCTCGAAGCGCTCCTGCACGATCTCCTTGGGAATCTGGTCCGGCATTGTTGCGGCCTGCGTTCCAGGGCGAATGGAGTATTGGAACGTGAATGCGGTCGCGAAGCGTGAGGCTTCAACGACTCGCAGGGTCTCCTGGAAGTCCTCTTCGGTCTCGCCGGGAAATCCGACGATGATGTCCGTAGAGATCGCAGCGTTGGGCATACGCTCACGCACCCGATCGAGGATTCCGAGGAACTTGGTGCTCCGGTACGAGCGGCGCATCGCCTTCAGAATTCGGTCACTGCCGGATTGCAGCGGCATGTGCAGCTGGGGCATGACGTTTGGGGTCTCGGCCATCGCCTCGATGACGTCGTCGGTGAAAGCGGCTGGGTGCGGACTCGTGAACCGCACGCGCTCGAGTCCTTCGATCGCGCCTGCAGCGCGCAACAACTTGCCGAAGGCAAGTCGGTCGCCGAACTCGACCCCGTAGGAGTTGACGTTCTGGCCGAGCAGCGTGACTTCGATCGCACCATCGGCGACCAGTGCCTCGATCTCCGCGAGGATCTCGCCGGGCCTCCGGTCTCGTTCTTTTCCACGCAGGGCCGGCACGATGCAGAACGTGCAGGTGTTATTGCAACCGACGGAGATCGAGACCCAGCCACTCGACGCTGATTCGCGTTTCGTGGGCAGCGTCGAAGGAAATACTTCGAGTGATTCGAGGATCTCGAGTTGAGCCTCGTCATTGTGTCGAGCTCGCTCGAGCAACGTCGGGAGCGCTCCCATGTTGTGCGTCCCGAACACCACATCGACCCAGGGCGCGCGCTCGAGAATGGTCTCTCGGTCCTTCTGCGCGAGGCAGCCTCCGACAGCGATCTGGAACCCGGCACGATTACGCTTCGTCTTTGCGAGGTATCCGAGGTGTCCGTACAACTTCGAGTCCGCGTTCTCGCGAACCGCGCAGGTGTTGATCACCATCACGTCCGGCTGACCATCAGTGTTCTTCGTCAGCCCTGCGGCCTCAAGGCTGCCTGCCATTCGTTCTGAGTCATGCACGTTCATCTGGCACCCGAACGTGCGCACTTCATAGGTGCGTTGCATACTGCAAGGGTATCGAGACTTTGCCGCGGTCTTCGCTCCCGCGCACGCGTACTCGGCGCTGCTTCTTCGAACGTGGCCGAACGCACGAACGCCGAACCTCGTTCGAGGTTCGGCGTTGTGACGAACTGGCTGCTTCGCGAAAACTCTACTTCTGCGTGAAGGTGATGGTGTCGTCAACCGAGCCATCGTCGGCGGCAACGCTCATGTTCATTTCGCCAAGGGCCGCAGGACCGGTGAAGGTCACGCCACCGACGTCTGCAACGCCACTCACGTAGATCTCGACGATGCCTTCTTCGAAGGTCCAGTAGTCGGACGACGTGACGTCGAACTCTTTACCCTGCCAGTCATAGATCTTGTACTGGCCGTCGGCCATGAACATGAAGTCGAAGTCGACGGTGTCGTCGGCGCCGATCCATCGGGTATCGATCAGTGCTTCTTCAGTGATCGCACCGTCATCGGTTTCTTCCGGCGGCGTGGACTCGGAAGTCTCAGGCTCAGTGGACTCTGCTGGCGACGAGGATTCAACCGTCGTCTCTTCGGGATCGGTCGTGTCGACATCGAGAGAAGGTGGGGCAATGCAACCGGTCAGCATTGCAAGAGAAGCTCCTGCAACAAGCAGCGGTGCGAAGATTCGTGAAGCTTTCATGCTGTCAGAATACGCGCGAAGGCCGTACGTTGTCTGAGGGTTGTCTGAACGTTGAGTGACCGCGGCTATTCGCTTACGGGCGAAAGCTCGAGGTTGTAGTTGGTTCCACCGACCTTGTCCCAACCGGAAAGCGTCATCGCGGCGAGATCTGCCGGTCCTTCATAGGTGATTCCGCCGATGTCGCTCACGCCGGTGATTGAGAGCGTGAATACTCCTTCGTCGACACTCCAGGTATCGACTGAGCTGTCATAGTGCTCACCATTCCAGCTGAGGAACGTCACGTGGCCGTCGTCGTTGAGCAGGAGCTTCATCGAGATCCCGGCGTCAGCGCCGGTCCAAATCGTGTCGACGAAATCGGCGTGCTCGACAGACTGCTTTGCGGAGAACTGAACTCCGGAATCTGCATTACGGAGCGTCGAATCGCCCACCGAAATGTCACTCGCGCTTCCCGCCGTCGTGGATGCGCACCCCGAGAGAACGATCACTGCAGCGAGGCTGAAAACGCCACGCTGAAGACGGCTCGAGAACCCGGACATTGTTCCAGCCTAGCGAAAACCGGTCTCCGATTCACAGTCGGATCGCATGACGCACGTTCACGCGCGGACTCGATGCCCTACTCGAACCGTACGGTCGACTTGCCTCGGGATTGCGGCGTGTACTTCGGCTGGTTGCTCAATCCCAGTTCGTTCACGACCGTTTCCGTCGCGGTGCGAACGACATCTCCGGAGAACCCACGGCGTTGCAGGAATCCATTGAGACGCTGCATCGCTTTCGAGCGTTCGAGACCCTCGAGTTGGCCTGCACGTTTGCGCGCGAGTTCCAAGGCGAGTTCCGACTCGTCGACCTCGACCTCCGCGAGTGCTGCCGCTGCATCCTCTGCGTCCACTCCCCGAGCCCTGAGTTCCTGCCGGATCTTTCCGGCACCGTAGCGTTTCGAGCGTTGGATCTTTTCGCTCACGTTGGCCGCGAGCTCGCGGTCGTTGAGCACGCCGTCCGCGACTTGCCGATCCGCCTCGTCACTTGCTTGCTCCGGCGAAGCTCCTTTTTGCACGAGCGCCCGCTCCAGCTCCGTGCGACTCATCGCACGTCGCACGAGCGCTCGAAGTGCCCAGCCGTGGACCTCGTCTGCAGACGGCCCCGCTTCAGCGTCTCGCTCACCATCGTTGGTCTCGAATGGAACGGCCGCTGCATTCTGCGTTGACCGCCCACTTGATTCGTTGCCGGCCTGGTGCGGCGCGATCGCCACGACAGCTGCGGGCTGAAGGCTGCTGATCTCCTCAGCGCTCGCGGCCTCTTGTTGACGCTCAGCAAAACGATGCCGAAGGTCGACAACTGGATTGGGCTCGGCGGATTCACCGCCGAGCCCTCCGTTGGAACGAACCAAGAGCTAGGCTCCCTGTCGCTCTGCGCGCCGTGCTTCGAGTGATTCGACCGCGGCTTCCGCTGCTGCCGCCGCTCCCACCCCAAGCTTCGACAAGATCTTGGTCTCGATCTCGTTCGCCATCTCTGGGTGAGCGAGCAAGAACTTGCGGGCGTTCTCTTTTCCTTGACCGAGTTGGTCGCCGTCGTAGGTGTACCACGCACCAGACTTCTTGACGATGCCGTGCTCGACACCGAAGTCGATGAGGCTTCCCTCGCGCGAGATGCCGACGCCGTAAAGAATGTCGAACTCGGCCTGCTTGAACGGCGGAGCCATCTTGTTCTTGACCACCTTGACGCGCGTGCGGTTACCGACAGCGTCGGTGCCGTCTTTAAGGGTTTCGATGCGACGGATGTCGAGACGAACCGAGGCGTAGAACTTCAGCGCCTTACCACCCGAGGTTGTTTCTGGGCTTCCGAAGAAGACACCGATCTTCTCGCGGAGCTGGTTGATGAAGATTGCCGTGGTCTGCGTCTGGCTGAGCCCACCGGTGATCTTGCGAAGTGCTTGTGACATGAGTCGGGCCTGGAGACCAACGTGACTGTCGCCCATGTCTCCTTCGATCTCTGCGCGAGGAACGAGAGCCGCCACGGAGTCGATCACGACCAGGTCGATGGAGCCGGAGCGAATGAGCATGTCTGCGATTTCCAGCGCCTGCTCACCCGTGTCTGGCTGGGAGACCAGGAGGGCGTCGATGTCGACACCGAGCTTCTTCGCGTATTCAGGGTCGAGCGCGTGCTCGGCGTCGATAAACGCTGCGATGCCACCGTTACGCTGTGCGTTGGCAATGGCGTGCAAGGTCAGTGTGGTCTTACCGCTCGACTCCGGGCCGTAGATTTCGACGATGCGGCCACGAGGGAGCCCCCCGATACCGAGCGCGACATCGAGTGCGATCGAACCGGTCGGGATGACCTCCACAGGTGCACGCTCGTCACTGCCGAGTCGCATGACCGACCCTTTACCGAACTGGCGATCAATTTGTGCGAGAGCCGTTTCTAGGGCTTTTTCGCGGTCTGCTGGTGATGGCATTGTGCTCTTCCTGTCTCGAGGTTTGTGCGCCTGCATACTGTCGTGCTCGTGACGCCCTCTGGCTGAGTGCGCCGCGGCTTGCGACAAGGCTCAATTGCGAATGCAATTGTCGGGTTCCACGTACCGTTGACTGTAGGTCGAGCCGCCGACATCTTCGGTGTTCGGCGTGACGACTGGGAAGTCTTCGATCCTGTGGAGGCCACGTCACCACTGTACGACTGATTCGAATGTTTGTTCGAATGAAGGCGGCGTGTCGAAACGCGAATGTTGTGAGCTCAGGGCTCCCGGAGACCGACCCCGTGACGACGTTCAGGTGCGACATCGGCGGCGTCGCATAAAGCGAGCCACACCGCCCTCGGGCTTTCACCAGCTGCGAGCGCAGCCCGAGCGCTGACCGAACCGAAGGGTGTGAGCGCGAGATCGTCGACGAGCACCCGACCGAAGGCGCCGAATTCCTGCTCGACTGCACGATCAAACTCGCTGCGGCGCATGGGACCTCCTGAATGACTGAACCTCAGGAACAGAATGCCCTGAGGACGCGAAAATGCGGAAGCCCTGAGGCTCCCGCATGTTCGCGACAACTGCAAATTCACGCCGCGAGTGAAGCTCGCGGAGCGCTTGCAATCAATACTGCGATGTGGAACTAGTTCGACACGGCGTCGAACTGTGCGACCAGTTCGTCCGGAAGCGTGTCTGGAATGCGTGGTGTTGCGATCGTGCTCTCCGCGTCTGCGTAGAGCACCGGGATCGAATCGAACCCTTCGAGCACTGCGAGTCGCTCGCCAACTTCAAGCATGATGCTCGAAAGAGGAGTGTCGAGCGCTTCTGCCACAGCGGCGAGAATCTCGCTCGATGCTTCTTTCTGACCACGTTCAACTTCACTCAGGTAACCGAGCGCAACACTTGCGCGCGAAGCAACCTGGCGGAGCGTGCGACCACGGCGCAGTCGCACGTTGCGAAGTACGTCGCCGATCTCTTGTCTCATCAAAACCATGGAGTCCCCCTCACGTCCGCGGTGAATCAATCCTACAACTCACCGCTCTTGACACTACCTAACTCAACTTTGCCGTCAGCTATTCCTGAACAGCCTGGAGATTTCCTATGAACCTGCGAAGCGTGTCGAGCGCGGCGATCGTCGCGGCGGCTCTCACCTCGTCTCGCGAGCCACTCACACAGTGATGCTGCGCGCTTCGCCCTCCGTCCCAAGCGAGTCCGACGAAGAACTCGCCCGGCTCATGACCGTCCGCGGCACCGGGCCCTGCAACGCCGGTGGTGGCCACCGCTACTGAACAAGGGCCCGCGTCAGTGATCGCGCGCGCTCGAACACCCTCTGCCATCTGCATTGCAACCTCAGCATCGACGGGCCCGGTTTCGCGCAGTTGCTCGAGTGAGACCCCGAGCACCGAATGTTTGAGTTCCGTGCTGTACGAGACCACTCCCAGCCTGAACACCGAGCTCGCTCCCGGCACGCCAACCAAGGCGGAAGCCACGGCTCCCCCGGTGAGCGACTCCGCGACGGCGAGGCTCTGCTCCGCGTCGAATGCGCCAGCGATCACCTTGCGGGCCGAGGCCTCGATCACTTCGCTCGTCGGGCTTTGCGGATCTGCCATACGTACTCCAAACCAGAGAAGACAGTGAGCGCGACGGCGATCGACATGACCGCGATGTTGACCACCACGATCCACTCGCCCACGAGGAGCGAGAGCGGAAGCAGTGCGAGGGAGAGCGCCACCGCTTGGGCGATCGTCTTCGCCTTGCCAGCCCACGACGCAGGAATCACGACGTCCTGAGCGACGGTCAAGCGATGCACCGTGATGGCAACTTCTCGGACGAGCACGATGATGGTGATCCACCAGTCGAGTTCGCCGAGGATTGAGAGACCGACGAACGCTGCGCCCGTGATCGCCTTGTCCGCGATCGGATCAATGAGCTTGCCGAAGTCGGTGACGAGGTTGCGACTGCGAGCGATCCAACCGTCGAGGCTGTCAGTCACAAGCAGCACGATGAAGAAGATCGCCGCCGCGACTCTCAGGTCACCGAGCTCACCGTTGTCGGCCAGCAGCAGCCAGACGAACACCGGGGTGAGCAGGATGCGGGCAATACAGATCAGGTTCGGGACACTCGCGACGCTCGCCGGGGAGTCGCCCTTCGCGATGATTCGGCCACGCCACGGAGAGAGGATTGCCATGATGCAAGGCTAACGCCCGAACCTGCCGGTCGCGATGCAGCAGCGTTGAACGACCGCAGGCGCCTCAACGCAGACTATTCGCGCCCGGTCAGTCCCCAGGCGTCTTCGTCCCCGTCACCACTCTCGACGACCTCGAGCCCGTCGAATTGCGCTTCGACCGGATCCGCAGCCGCGACCGCAGCCGGAGCCGCGCTCTGAGCGCTGGATTGTGCTGTTGCTGGCGCGGCAGTGTCGCCGCGCAACATCGCGAGAATTTCCGGCAACTGCTCCGGCGTTACGAGCACATCGCGAGCCTTCGAGCCCTCAGAGGGTCCGACGATCTCACGGCTCTCCAACAGGTCCATGAGGCGACCAGCCTTTGCGAACCCGACGCGCAGTTTGCGCTGCAGCATCGACGTCGACCCGAACTGGGTCGTCACAACGAGCTCGGTTGCAGCGAGCAGGTCATCGAGATCGCCACCGATGTCGGCGTCGACTTCCTTCTTCTGCTGCACTTCGGCAACGTCGTCACGGTACTCCGGCCGCGCCTGACCCGTGACGTGCTGCACGACCCGTTGGATCTCCGCTTCGTCGACCCACGCGCCCTGCACGCGGACTGCCTTGTTCGCACCCATCGGCAGGAAGAGGCCGTCACCCTGACCGATGAGCTTGTCGGCGCCCGGCTGATCGAGAATGACTCGCGAGTCCGTTGAGCTCGACACCGCGAAGGCGAAACGGCTCGGCACGTTGGCCTTGATCAGGCCCGTGACGACATCGACGCTCGGACGCTGGGTTGCCAGCACGAGGTGGATCCCGGCCGCGCGAGCGAGCTGGGTGATTCGCACGATCGAATCCTCCACGTCACGCGGCGCCACCATCATGAGGTCGGCGAGCTCGTCGACGACGACGAGCAGGTATGGATACGGCTTCAGCACACGTTCGCTCCCTGCTGGCAACACGATCTCGCCGGCGCGAATCGCCGCATTGAAATCGTCGATGTGCTTGTACCCGAACGACGCGAGGTCGTCGTAACGCATGTCCATCTCTTTCACGACCCATTGCAGGGCTTCTGCCGCTTTCTTCGGGTTCGTGATGATGGGGGTGATGAGGTGCGGAACGCCCTGGTACGCGGTGAGTTCGACTCGTTTCGGGTCGACGAGGACCATGCGGACCTCGGAGGGCGTCGAGCGCATCAGCAAGCTCGTGATCATCGAGTTCACGAACGACGACTTTCCGCTTCCGGTCGAACCGGCGACGAGCAGGTGCGGCATCTTCGCGAGGTTCGCGACGACGAACTTTCCTTCGACATCCTTTCCGATTCCGATCGTCATCGGGTGCTTCGACGCTGCGGCGGTGTTCGAGCGCAAGACATCGCCAAGCTTGACGGTCTCGCGGTCTGGGTTCGGGATCTCGACACCGATCGCGCTCTTGCCCGGGATCGGCGACAGAATACGAACTTCATTGGAAGCGACCGCATAGGAAAGGTTCTTCGAGAGCGCGGTGACGCGTTCGACCTTCACGCCTTTGCCCAGCTCGATCTCGTACCGGGTGACGGTCGGACCGCGGCTGAAGCCGGTGACCACTGCGTCAACGCCGAAGTTCTCGAGCACACCGGTGATTGCCTTCACCATGTCGTCGTTCGCCTGAGAACGAGCCTTTGGCGGATCTCCCTGCCCGAGCGAGACCATCGAAGGCAAGCGATACGGGCGCTCTGAGGTGGGCGCGGCTGCAATGTGCGAAGCGGGCTCGATCTCGGCGGTGACGGGTGAGACTTCCCCCGTGATGCGACGAACGACTTCCTCGGCCTCTTCGAGTTGTGCGATGACTTGCGTCTCGTATTCGGAAGGAGTCGGCTCATCGAGGAAGACGTCAATACCTGCGACGTCGTCATCGATCACCGTTGTCGGCTCTTCCTGCGCGAACACCTGGGTCTCTGGTTCCTTCGCCTGGACGAGCGGCGTGTCGTAGGCGGGTTCGATCTCGCGACCTGAAGGGTTTCGTCGCCAGAACGGCAGCGACTCGTCTTCGTCGTCCCGCTCGTTCTCGCGCGCTGCGAGCTTTGCCGCGGATTCGATTTCCTTGCGAGCCTGACGGTCCTCGCGGGACTCGCGTTCGAGCCCGAAGAGGTAGTGGTACAGATCGCCGAGCCGCTCGGGAATGCGGGTGGGCGGCGTCTTGGTGATGATGAGGACCGAGAGCGCGGCCAAGATGCTGAGCACGATTCCCGCGCCGATCTCGGTGATGAGCGCGATGAGCGGAGCGCCGACGACCCAACCGAGAACACCTCCGGCAGTTGCCAGCTCGGGCATGCCGGCGCTGGCTGCGGGCTGACCGAGCGTGACGTGGCAGAGCCCAGAGATCGTCACGAGCAGCATCGCGATTCCGACACCGACCCGGCCGTTGTCGCTCACCGAGGCCGGGTGCCGGAACATCCAGAGCGCGAGCAGGACAAAGACCACGGGAAGCGCGATCGCGACCTGGCCGAAGAGGCCACCGAGCGAGAAGTTGCTGAGCGCCTGTGTCACCGTGTTCGTCGGCAGGAACCATTCGACGACCGCGCCGAAGATTGCGAGGAGCGTGAGGAAGAACGGAACGCCGTCACGTCGTTCTTCCTTCGCCAGAGACTCTCGACCGAACACTCGAGCTGCACCGCCAGTGGCGTGCGCGAGACCCATCCATCCGCGGACGAAGCCGTTCGGACGCTCGATTTCGGGTTCGAGAATCTTCGTCTTGGTCGTCGCAGCCTGCCGTTTCGGCGTGGGAGCGCGCCCGGAGTCTTTGGATCTGGGTGCCATGCGCTTCACGGTACCGTCAGATGCCAGCGCTTCCGCGCTATGACACGGGACTCAGGCCCTTCGACGGCTAGAACCGGATCGCGTCGATCACCTTTCCGCGAACCGCGACGACCGCCGGAATGAGACCTGCGAGCAAACCGACGACAGCCGACACGACGAGCCCAGCGATTGCTGCCTCGATCGGGAACGGCGGGAGGGAACCGGTGAGCCCCATCGTCATCCATTCAGCGACCATCGGGATCTTGAAGATCAGGGCTGCAAGCAGAATTCCGGCGAACCCAGCCAGCACCGTGGCCACCACGCTCTCCATGAGCACCGAGAAGAAGATGCGCACCCGGGTGGCTCCGAATGCCCTCCGGATTCCGATCTCACGGACCCGTTGTCTGACCGTCACCAAAGTGATGTTCAACAGGCTCAAGGCACCGAGCAACAGGATGATGCCGGAGATTCCGAGCAGGATGATGCGCGTGAACTCGGTGGGGTCGTAATCCCCCTGGTACGCACGCCAGTCGATTCGATCGACCGTGACGGCCGCATCGGGAAACTCGCGTTCGAGATCCCGTTGGAACGCCGCCACCACGGCGTCCGACTGCTCCAGCGGTACCCACATCTCGTATCCCGGCAGAATCCACTCGGCGTCTTCGGGAGCACTTGCGCCGAGGAAATCGTCGTAGAGCATGAACGCGATCGGCTGACCTCCCCAATCCCACTGTGGATCGGTCGTCATCCCGATGATGACGGCAGTCGTCCCGTTGGCAAGGGTCACCGTCGGATGGTCGGCCATGGTGCGGCCGATTGCATCGAGGAACGCCTTGTTGACGACGATCGTCGGAGCAAGACGGTCGTTGTCGGATTCTTCGAACCAGCGGCCCTCCGTGAGGGTCATTCTGTGAATGGCCATCGTGTCGACGCCCACGACGTTGATCTGCGCATCGAAGGTCCCGACGCTCGAATTGATCGAGAGGTTCCCATTCGTTTGCGGTGCTGCGTACGTGATGTTGTACCGCTCCACGGCTGCTTCGATCGCCTCGGTCACGAGCGCCCCGTCGAGCTGGGTCTCCGTCTCGGACCATATTTGCAGCGAGATCGTCGCGGGAGGACCGCTCGATCGCTCCATCGCTTCTTCGTTGACTTTTCGGAGCAGGTCGCTGAACGCAACCGAAGCGGTGAGTGCTGCCACCGCCACCGCCACGCCGAAGAGGCTCAGCAGCACCCTGCCACGGTGGATGCGGAGTTCGGTCCAGGCGTCTGAGAGCGCCGCGAGAAAGCCGCTCATGCCGCTACCTCGACGTGGTCTCGGCGCAGATGACCGGCGTCGAGACGATAGACCTGCTCAAAACGCCCAGCGACCGCGACATCGTGCGTGATCGTCACGAGCGCCGATTCAGACTCGGCCGCAACGTCTTCGAGCAGTTCCATGACGATCGCTCCGGTTTCGAGGTCGAGTGCTCCCGTCGGTTCATCGGCGAGGATCAGTCTCGGCCTGCGAACGAGTGCACGCGCGATCGCAACGCGCTGCTGCTCGCCACCGGAGAGTTTCGTCGGCAGCGAATCGAGCCGCTCCCCCAACCCGACTCGCTCGAGCATCTCGATCGCGATGCTGCGTCGCCTCCAGAACATTCGCCCACGGGCGTTCATGAGGGGCACGAGCACGTTCTCGAGCACGGTCAGACCCTCGATGAGGTTGAACTGCTGGAAGACAAAGCCGACGTTCTCGCCGCGAATCCTGTCTCGTTGTCTCGCAGAGATGCCGACCACGTGACGCCCATCGAACTGCATGCTGCCGCTCGAGGGCAGATCCAGCAGCCCGAGAATGTTGAGCAGGGTCGACTTGCCAGAACCGCTTCGTCCGACAATCGCGATCCGGTCGCCTTCCTCGGCCGAGAAGTCGACACCGTTCAGGATGACGAGTTCACCGGTTGGGAGTTGCACGCGCCGAGTGACCTCGCGCAACTCGACGAGGCTCATACCGACGCGGTTTCGCTCGACACCGAACCGAGCGCGCCGTCTTCGACGAATTCCTCCTCGATGAATCCACCGCAGAGCGCAGGGTCTGCCATCGGATCCATGCAGGGATCGCTCGGCATCGGCGCACCGGGCGCGAACTCGAACACTTCGTCGCCCTCTGCGAGGCCACCGGTGATCTCGACGGACTGCCCGTCGTTCAAGCCGAGCTGCACCTGGACTTCCTCCTGGCTTCCGTCTGCACCCACGCGGAAGACGACTCCGTTGTCAACGCTTCCGAGGACCGCGGTCGTCGGGAGCGTCATGACGTTTTCAGCCGTACCCGCCGGCATCGAGATCTCTGCGGAGAGGCCCGAGAAAACGCGGACCTCGGCGGGGACTGCGCACTTCGCGGTCGCACTCGTGGTCGATCCCTCTTCGCCGCCACCCTGCTCGATGGTGAACCCAGTGCACTGGAACGGCGCGGGCCCTCCAGGAATCTGCACGGTCGCTTCCGTGGGCTGATCGACGAGACGGTACTGCTGCTCAGGGGTCAGCGGCGCTTCGAGGTGGAAGGTGGGGAGCGCCACTTTGCCGGTTTCTGCGCCGATTTCGACGCTCTGGTTGAGCAGGAGCGAGAAGCTGGTGAGCACGCCGCCGGCGGGTGCCGTGATCGTGAACACTCGAACGGACGGCGCGGGCATCGAGCCGTCGGGGTTCGGGGTGGTCGCCTCGGTCGTGACGCGCACGTTGTAGAGCGAATCGCCCGCAGCGACGAGTTGGCCATCGGTCGCGAACACCCGCGAGACGGTGCCGCTCTGGGTCGAGCGAACAACCACGGCAGCATCTGGCACGACGGTGCCCTTCAGATCAACCGTGTTGACGATCGTTGCGATCTGCACCTGCACCATCGGGTCGACGATCTCCGCGGTGGGCGGTGGATAGTCCACGCCCTCGTTCGCACTGGCGTCTGTGAAGAACGCGATTTTGACGAGTGCCACAGCGATTGCCGCGACAACCGCGAGACGCAAGAACGGGAAGATCCAGGTGCGCCAGATCCCCGGGCCGCTCCGCTTCCGAGCTCGACGTTCCTCTTTCGCTGCTCGCTTCTGCGCACGTGCTTCGGACGCCTCATTCGAGGCGCGCATCGAGCGCCGCAGCCGTGGAGAGTCTCCTGCCGAGACCACGACCGTGCTTGCGTCTGATGACTCTGAGATTTCGCTTTCTGAAAGCGCCTCGGGTGATCCATTGGAATCGTTCGTGCCAGTTTGCGCGAACGCACCGTCAGTGGCGGCACTCGCCTGGTGCTGATCGGCTCCGCCCACATTCGCCTGGGCGACCGCTTCTTCGTGGTCGCGGTCAGACGCTGAGGGGTTGCTCGACAATGAGCGGTCTTCGTGTTCCATTGGGACTCCCTGATGGCGTTGCTCGCGCCTGCCGCGAGCCCCTTCATTGGGAGCGTACTTGGGGAGATATGCCAAAAAATCAGCCGAATGGATGAAAGCGGCAAATGCAATTCATTCGTTAAAAACGACAATGCCCCGACCGCCGAAAGAAAGGCGGACGGAGCACCGTCGAATTGTTTGGAATTACGCTTCGATAACCACAGGAACAATCATCGGGCGACGTCGAATACGAGTGCCGACCCAACGGCCAACCGTGCGACGAACCACCTGCGTGTACGCGTGCGTGTCTCGAGTTCCCGAGGCCGCAGCTTCTGCGAGCGCCTGCACGATCTTCGGCTTGATGGTGTCAAAGATCCGGTCGTTCTCAGCAAAGCCACGAGCGTGAATCTCTGGGCCGACAATGATCTTTCCCGTTTGGGCTTCAAGCGCGACGAAGATTGAAATGAATCCTTCTTCAGCAAGGATTCGACGGTCCTTGAGATCCGCCTCATCGATTTCGCCAACACTCGAGCCGTCGACGTAGACAAAGCCGAGATCGAGCTGCCCGACAACGGAGACGTTGCCGTCGGTCATATCCCAGACGGTGCCGTCTTCACCGAGGAAGGTGTTCGCCCGGTCGATTCCGGTATCGATCGCGAGTTCCGCGTTCGCAACGAGGTGGCGGTGCTCACCGTGCACGGGGATCACGTTCTTCGGCTTGAGGATGTTGTAGCAGTAGAGCAGTTCGCCTGCAGATGCGTGTCCGGAGACGTGCACCTTCGCGTTGCTCTTGTGCACGACCTTCGCCCCGAGCTTCATCAGGCCGTTGATAATGCGGAAGACCGCGTTCTCGTTGCCCGGAATCAAGCTCGAAGCCAGGATGACGGTGTCGTCCTCGCCAACGGTGATCTGGTGCTCACCACCGACGATGCGCGAGAGCACAGCCATCGGTTCGCCTTGGGAGCCGGTCGACATGTAGACCACTCGGTCGTCCGGCAGGTTCGCGGCCTTCTTCAGATCGATGAGGATGCCGTCCGGCACCCGCAGGAAACCGAGATCCGAAGCGATGCCCATGTTGCGCACCATCGAGCGGCCCACGAGGACGACCTTGCGTCCGTGCGCATTCGCCGCGTCGAGCACCTGCTGGACGCGATGCACGTGGCTTGAGAAGCTCGCAACAACCACCTTCCCGCGCGTCTGGCCGATGATGCCCTCGATGACCCCGCCGATGCCCCGTTCTGGCGCAGTGAAGCCTGGGACATCCGCGTTCGTGGAGTCCGGCAGGAAGAGATCGACACCCTCTTCGCCGAGACGCGCGAAGGCGCGAAGGTCGGTGATGCGGTCGTCGAGCGGCAGCTGGTCCATTTTGAAGTCACCAGTGTGCAGCACGAGGCCGGCCTTCGTGCGGATGGCAACGGCGAGCGCGTCAGGAATGGAGTGGTTGACCGCAACGAACTCGAGTTCGAACGGTCCGAGCTGCTCGATGCCGCCCTCTGCGACCTCGAGCGTGTACGGGCGGATCTTGTGCTCTTTGAGCTTCGCCTCGATGAGTGCGAGCGTCAGCTTCGAGCCGATCAATGGGAGGTCGTCCTTGAGACGAAGGAGGTACGGGACCGCTCCGATGTGGTCTTCGTGCCCGTGCGTGAGCACGATGCCGACCACGTCGTTCAGACGGTCCGCGATGGGTGAGAAGTCGGGCAGAATCAGGTCGACACCGGGCTGGTGCTCTTCTGGGAAGAGCACGCCGCAGTCGACGATGAGAAGCTTGCCGTCAATCTCGTAGACCGTCATGTTGCGGCCGATTTCACCAAGACCGCCGAGCGGGATCACTCGGAGTGTTCCCGGGGCGAGCGGTGGTGGTGGAGTTGGAGAAGGCATTGGCCTCCCTTACTTATCTCGTGGTGCCGTGCACCTTTGGCAAAGCGCCGCCGGCGGCGGCATTCCGGTCGGGGCGGAACTTCGAAAGATCGAGTCCGTCCACATCGCGCACCAGCGCGATTTCGTCTTCAATGAGCGCTGCCTCGTGGTCTTCTGGACCAACGAGCGGCAAGCGCACTCGTGGGCTCGAAATACGGCCGAGCCCGTGGAGAATGTATTTCGCTGCAACTGTGCCGGGAACGTGCGTCATCGTTGCTCGCACGAGCGGTTCGAGTGCTGCGTGCTGCAGCTGTGCGGTCTTCAGGTCGCCTGCGTTCACCGCATCGACGATCGTGCGGTACGGGCGCGGCGCGATGTTGGCGGTCACGCCGATGAGTCCGCTGGCGCCGATCGACAGGTGCGGCAGCACGTTCGCGTCGTCGCCGGAGAAATACAGCAGATCGGTCTGGTTCAGCACGCGGCTGACTTCGCTGAAATCGCCCTTTGCGTCTTTGACCGCAAGGATGTTCGGGTGCTTCGAGGCACGCAGGATCGTCTCGTACATGATGGGCACGCCCGTGCGACCGGGGATGTCGTAGAGGATCACAGGAAGATCGGTCGCGTCCGCGATCATGCGGAAGTGCGTGAGAAGACCGGACTGGGTCGGCTTGTTGTAGTACGGGGTCACGATCATGACGCCATCAGCACCGGCAGCCTCGCTGCGCTTGTACAGATCGATGGCGTGCGCGGTCTCGTTCGAGCCACCGCCCTGAATGATCTTCGCCCGTCCACCGGCCACGGACTTCGCGACCTCGACGAGCTTGAGCTTCTCCGGGTCGGTGAGTGTTGACGTTTCACCGGTCGTACCCGAGACGACGACACCATCGGCACCGTTGGTCACTACATCGTCGATCAGGCGCTCTGCGGCGTCCCAATCGACTTCGCCGTCGACGCTCAGTGGCGTCACGAGCGCAACAAGAACTTGCCCGAAAGGATTGTTGGTCACGACAAGAGGCTACCGTGTGCCGGCGATCACATCACCATCGAGTGCTGGGTCCGGGCGGACGAAGCTCCGAAAACGGTACATGAATCCCGTGCTCGAGGTCTTCCAGTCGGAGGTGTCGCGCTCGCTCCAGTCGTCCGTGATGCGCGGCGCATGGGTGTCACCGTCCACTTCGAGATTGATCTCCGTGACCTCGAGGACACTGGCCGCGTTGATCGCTTCGGCATACACCTTGCCGCCCCCGATCACCCAGGCTTCGCTCTCCTCCGCGACCGCTTGCATCGCCGCTTCGAAACTCGGGACGATTTCGGCGCCCTCGGCAACGAAGTCCTGGCTGCGAGTGATCACGATGTTGCGCCGGTTCTTCAGCGGTCGGAACTGCTGCGGCAACGATTCCCACGTGCGACGCCCCATGATGACGCTGAAACCCTGTGTGATGTCGCGGAAGTGACGAAGGTCTTCGGGAATGTGCCACGGCATCCCACCGTCTGCCCCGATCACTCCCCCGGCTTCCGCCCAGATCAGCCCGAGCCGGGTCATACTGCGACCGCCCCGCGGATCGCCGGGTGGTGCTGGTAGTCGCGAACCTCGAAATCTTCGAACTCGTAGTCGAAGATCGAGTCGCGCTGCTTCGTGATCTCGAGGCTCGGGAGCGGGAAGGGCTCACGACTCAACTGCTCCGTGACCTGGGCAACGTGGTTGTCGTAGATGTGGCAGTCGCCGCCGGTCCACACGAAGTCACCGACCTCGAGCCCCGTTTGCGCCGCGATCATGTGGGTCAGCAGTGCATAGCTCGCGATGTTGAAGGGCACTCCGAGGAACATGTCAGCGCTTCGTTGATATAGCTGGCAGGAGAGTTTGCCCTCGGTCACCGAGAATTGGAACATGGCGTGACACGGCGCGAGCGCCATGTTCGGGATGTCAGCCGGGTTCCACGCCGAAACGATGAGTCGACGAGAATCCGGATTCGTCTTGATCTGCTCGATGACCTCGGTGATCTGATCGATCTGAGAGCCGTCAGGGCTCGGCCAGGAGCGCCATTGCACCCCGTACACCGGTCCGAGTTCACCGGTCTCGCTGGCCCACTCGTCCCAGATCGAGACGCCGCGCTCCTGCAACCACGAAACGTTGGATTCGCCGCGCAGGAACCAGAGGAGTTCGTAGGCAATCGATTTGAAGTGCACTCGCTTCGTCGTGATGAGCGGGAACCCCTCCTGCAGGTTGAAGCGAATCTGGCGACCGAACACGCTTCGGACACCGGTTCCGGTCCTGTCGCCCTTATGAACGCCGTGTTCGAGCACATCGGCCAGCAAGGCCTCATACGGTGGACGCGATGCAGGATTGTCAGAATTCGTGGGCGCCATGATCAGTAGCCTAGCGATCCGCGAGCCAGAACTGGATCGCCTGTCGAGCGCTCGATCTCGCGCGCTTCCGGTCTCTCGAAGCATCGTATGCCGCCGAGAGTTTGAACCACGCACGCCAGGATTCAGGATCGGCTTCGACCTCGGCCTTCGCGACCGCGAACGACTCGCTCGCAGCCTCCTGATCGGCACGACCTTCCCGCACCGCGGGGAGTTCGGGAGGGAGCGCGCCCTCGGCCTCGAGGATCTTCCACATGCGTTCGAGCCGGAAGCCGAAGCGAACCTCCGTGATGAGCGCCCAGGCGCCGATGAGCGGGATAACGATCAGCGCAACGCCGACCGCGATTCCAACGGGCTCACCACTCAGAAGCAGCTGCACGGCTCTCGTGCCGACGAGCACGATGTACAGCAGCAGCAGGAGCGCCATGAAGAGCGCGCCGAAACGTTTCATTGGAGCCCCAAAAGGTCGTCGATGCCGACGAAAACGCCCTGCTTGCCCGCATTGCGCACGCTCATCAGAATTCCAGCGCGGTAGGAATCGCCCGAGAGGGTGTCGTGGCGAAGCGTGAGCGTCTCACCGTCGCCGCCGAAGATCACGTCCTGACGAGCCTGGACCCCGGGCAGTCGAAGCGCGTGAACCGGAACGCCGTGCACGAACACTCCGCGGCCAGGCTCGCCCTCGCCCGGCGCATCAAAGGCGCCAGCGGCCGAAACCTGTTCAGCGGTGCGAACCGCCGTGCCCGAGGGGGAATCGACCTTTGCGGCGTGGTGCGCCTCCACGATTTCGACTGCGTTGAAGTGCGGTGCAAGCTTCGCTGCAAAGTGGGTCAACAGGACGCTGCCGAGGGAGAAGTTCGGAACGAAGCGGAGCCGTGACTCGCTGCTGGTCGCGAGTGCCTCGATGCGTGCCGCGCTCCAACCACTCGTGCCGATGACCGCGGGAGTGTTGCTCGCGAGTGCAGCCTCGACGATCCGCCCACTCGCAGCGAAGACCGTCGCGTCGAAGAGCACGTCGGCCCGTTCGATCTCTGCGAGGTCACCGCGAGGATCGATGACGATCGCCTCAAGATCCGGGGCGTTGTCGACTGCGGCGAGTGCGGTCGTTCCGAGTCGGCCGTTCGCACCGAGAATTCCAACCAATACCGTCATAGTCAAAAGCCTAGGGGTGTTCGATCAAAGCACCGGCTGCTCGACGCGAATGCTTCCATGCGGGGCGTTCCTCGTCGATGGTCACCGACTTGCAGCTGCGGAGGTCTTCAGAAGGACTGCGGCACGGGCAGCCCGGTGCGAGCCTCCGGCGGCAAGTGGCCGAGGTCGTTGTGCGTTACGAGCTGCGCCGGACGATCAGACCGCAATCGGATGATCGTGAGACCCGCGTTCGCCTGATTCAAGGACATCCATTGCCAGTTGGGCGCGCCCATGACGTGGCGGACGAACCAGCTGATGACGAAATTGTGCGTCACGAGCAGCTCGTGCGCTTCTTCGTGGCTCGGGCGGATCCAGGTGGCAATGGCGTCTGTCATCTGCGCCGAGCCCGCTTCGAGTTCTGCCTCCGTGACGCCCGTGAAGAATGGTCGCAACGATGAGGGGGTCTCATCACAGGGCCCACTCGGGACGCAATCCATCAGGAGCGACGAGGGTTCGAAGTCGACCCCCGTGAGACGCTCCTTCATCAGCCTTGCGGTCTCTTCTGCACGTTGGAGCGGCGAGTGATACGCGGCGGTGAAGGGGACACCGCTCAGCCGCTCTGCGATCGCAGTGGCTTGCCGAACACCTCGTGGTGAGAGCGGACCGTCGTCGACACCGTACTCGGCGTCTTGTTGTTCACCGTGGCGAACCAGGTACAGCAAATGCGTCATCAGGGCTCCTTAACTTCAGGAGCGCGAAGACGCGCTCAGGCCATCGAAAGCGTTCGGCTCTACTGTACCGACGGCCGCGACGGAACGCTCAGCGACCAGCAACTGACCGGCGAGTTCTTGCACCGCGTTGGCAGAGACGGCATCGAGTCGGCCGAGCATGGTCTCCAGGTCGACGAATTCGCCGAGAGTGAGTTCCGCCCGACCCAGCCGTGACATCCGTGAATCGGAGTCTTCGAGCGCGAGCGCACTTGCGCCGCCGAGCTGGCCCTTCGCGCGGGCGAGCTCGTCGTTGGTGACTCCTGCGCGAGCAACGGACTCGAGTTCCGCGACCATCAGTTCGGCGACATTGACCGCGTTCTTCGGCGAACACCCGGCGTACATGCCGAACATGCCGGCGTCGCTGTGCGCAGAACCGAAGGTGTACACGGAGTATGCGAGACCACGGCGCTCGCGAATCTCTTGGAAGAGTCGTGAGGACATGCCGCCACCGAGGATCGAGTTCAGCACCGCGAACTCGTGCCTGCGAGGATCTGTTGCGACAAGCCCCGGCATGCCGATCATGAGGTTGATCTGCTCCAGCGGGCGCTGCACCACGGTGGTACCGCCGCCGCTGATGGGCTGCTGCGTCGTCGAGCGACGTGGGTTCGGCGCGCCGACACTCTGACCCCAGCCGCGAGCCTCCAGTGCAGCACGCACGAGGGCGACCAGTTCGTCGTGATCGACAGCCCCCGCGACCGTGACAACGAGGTTGCTCGGGACGTAATGCTCTTGATAATGCTTCGCGACGTCGTCTCGACCGACAGCAGCGATCGTGGCGGGCGTGCCACCGATCGGGCGACCGAGCGGGTGCGCCCCGTACACGAGCTCAGCGAGGCGCTCGCCCGCGACATCGCCGGGATCGTCGTCTGCCATTGCGAGTTCTTCGAGGATCACACCCCGTTCGATCTCGAATTCTTCTGCATCGAGCACCGAGTCGATCACCATGTCGGCGATGACACGCGTCGCCATCGGAACATCGGCATCGCGAACCTTCGCGTAGTAGCAGGTGTGTTCCTTCGCGGTCAGCGCGTTGTGTTCACCGCCCACCGAGTCGAATGCGATCGCGATATCGAAGGCGCTCGACTGCGTCGTTCCTTTGAAGAGCAGATGCTCGAGGAAGTGCGTGGAACCAAAGGTCCTCGGCTGCTCGTCGCGGGAGCCGACGGGAACCCAGAACCCGATCGTTGCGCTCATCGCCGCCGGAATCTGTTCGCTCAGGATTCGGACACCGTTTTCGAGAACGGTCCGGCGGACAATCGAACCGGCCGATGACTGGATCGTCAGCTCGGGTTGTTCGAGGGCAAAGGGAATCGCGGCCTGTTGGGCCGAGGGAACAGCAAGGGACATACCAGTAGCGTAGTCGCGACCGACGACTCAGCTGTTGCGAGCCATCCCATTGCTCTGCTGGTCGAGGCGAGCCAGAGCGAGACGGGTGAACGGCACCGTGACCGCCTCGAAGGCTGCGGCGAGCCCGTGCGGACTTGCCGCATGGACGACGGGAGCGGCAACCCGCGGTTTATGGAGCAACCAGGCAAGCGCGATCGCGCTCGGCGCGACCCCGAATTCCTGCGAGAGTTCCTCGATACTCGTCAACAGCTGGTGGCCCTTTCGTGTTGCCAGGCCCCCGAATCCGGCGCGCTTCGCTACACGACCGAGCTCTCTCGATCGTGCGGGAATTGCCAGTAGCCCTCCCGCGAGCGGCGCGGTCGGCAGCACTGAAGTGCCTTGCGAAGCGAGCGAGCGCAACAGCGGCTCCCGCACCCGGTGCGCAAGGCTCCAGTCGTACAGACCGACACTCAACGCCGGCAGCGTGCTCGTGGCGGCGATGAGCTCCGCCTCCGCGTGCATCGAGGTAGTGAAGTCGGTCGCTCCGAATGCGCGGATCTTGCCTTCGTCGAGCAGCGAGCGCATCGTCTCGAGGACGGGCTGCATCGGTGTGCCCGCGGCCAGATCGAGCACCAGGACGTCGATCCATTCGGAGCGCAGGCGTGCGAGCGTCTGCTGCACCGCGAGTTCGATCTGAGAGGGCAGTGCACGCTCGGACCCGGCACGCGGAGCGATCGTCGAGACGATGACGAAGTGCGCACGCTCGTGGTGCCGAAGCCAGTTGCCCACCATCAGTTCGCTACGCCCTGAGGAATCACTGGCGTTGGTGACGATGCAGTTTCCGCCGAGCTCGGCGAAACGATCGAGAGTCTCGTTCGTGGGCCCGTTGCCTGCTGTCCACCCGAATGCAGAAGCGCCAAGGGCAAGCGGGAACACGGAAACCTCAGAGGCCCCGAGCACCCGACGCATTCGTCTCGGCGAGGTGCTCGAGTGTCCAGCGAACCGCATTACTGCACCGGCGATCCAGCGGATGCGAGGAAGGCGTCGACGTCGGCCGCGAACGGGATCGAAGAGGAGGCCCCCGCCTTCGTGACCGCAAGCGCACCTCCGGCCATGGCGATCGTGACGGCGTCGCGAATCGAGGCGCCCCGTGCGAGCGCCGCACCGAGGTAGCCGGCGAAGGTATCGCCTGCGGCTGTGGTGTCGACGGCGTGCACGGCATGCGCGGCGAATTCTGTCGTGCCCTCTGAGTCCACGAGCACCGCGCCCGCATCGGCCAGGGTGATCAGCGCCGAGCGCACACCGCGCTGCAGAAACCATGCACCCGCTTGGATTGCGGTCGCCGTGTCGTGCACTTCGATGCCGGAGTAGATGCTCGCTTCGTGTTCGTTCGGTGTCACGATGTCGATCGAGGCCCAGAGGTGCTCTGGGATCGCTCGGGCCGGCGCCGGATCGAGCACGACCCTCCAGCCCGCGGCTGCCGCACGAGTGATGCTGTGGGTGCTGACTTCTTCGGTGATCTCGAGTTGGGTGAGCACGATCCCCGCCGGCAACTCAGCCAGGGCGGTGTCGATCGCATCGGGCGCGAGCGAGGTGTTCGCTCCCATCACGACGATGATCGAGTTCTCACCGGCCTCGTCCACGCGGATGTGCGCGATTCCAGTGCTGTCCTCGACCTGCGTCGTGAAACGAGTGTCGACACCGGCCTCCTCGAGTTCGCGAGCGACGACTTCACCGAAGGCGTCTTGACCGATGCACCCCACCATGACGCTCTGCCCACCGGCGCGCGCGACGGCGACCGCCTGGTTCGCGCCCTTGCCCCCGAGGCCGAGCGCAAAGCTCGTGCCGAGAATCGTTTCGCCCGGTTTCGGGCTGACCTGTGCGTAGGCGGTGACATCGGCATTGATGCTGCCGATGATGGCAACGGGAACGGAGGCAGTCATACCCGGATTCTATCGAGCACGCTGGAAATGCTCGGGGTACACCGGATCCTGCGCCACGGATTCGTCGTCAGGGAACACGAATGGCCCCGGGGTTTTCCCGGGGCCATCGTGATGCAGCGCCCTACTGACGCTGCAGTGACAGCGTTACTCGGCTGGAGCAGCTTCGGCCGGAGCTTCTGCCTTGTCCTCTTCAGCGAGTTCGAGCGAGAGCTTGCCCTTGTCGTCGATCTTCGTGATGACGACCTGGAGCTTCTGACCGACGCTCACGACATCCTCGATGTTCTCGATGCGCTTGCCACCAGTGAGGCCGCGCATCGCGGTCACGTGGAGCAGGCCGTCGCGGCCAGGCATGAGCGAAACGAAAGCACCGAACTGCATGATCTTGACGACGGTACCGAGGTAGCGTTCGCCGAGCTCTGGGGTCAGCGGGTTCGCGATCGCGTTGACCGCGGTACGAGCTGCCTCTGCAGAAGGGCCGTCAGTGGCGCCGATGTACACGGTGCCATCTTCTTCGATCGAGATCTGGGCGCCAGTGTCGTCCTGGATCTGGTTGATCGTCTTGCCCTTCGGACCAATGAGCTCACCGATCTTGTCAACCGGGATCTGCACGCTGATCACTCGAGGAGCGGTTGCAGCCATCTCGTCAGGACCGTCGATCGCCGAGGTGAGGACCTCGAGGATCTGGGTGCGAGCCTGCTTCGCCTGGCTGAGCGCAGCGGCGAGCACGGAAGCCGGGATGCCCTTGAGCTTCGTGTCGAGCTGGATCGCGGTGATGTACTCGCTCGTTCCAGCAACCTTGAAGTCCATGTCGCCGAGCGCGTCTTCTGCACCGAGGATGTCGGTGAGCGCTGCGTAGCGAGTCTGGCCGTCAACGGTGTCGGAGACGAGTCCCATTGCGATACCGGCAACCGGTGCGCGCAGTGGCACACCCGCGTTGTAGAGCGCGAGGGTCGAAGCGCAGACAGAACCCATCGAGGTCGAACCGTTGGAACCGAGAGCCTCGGAGACCTGGCGGATCGCGTACGGGAATTCTTCGCGGGTCGGGAGCACTGGAACGAGCGCGCGCTCAGCCAATGCACCGTGGCCGATTTCGCGGCGCTTCGGGGTACCGACACGGCCGGTTTCACCGGTCGAGTATGGCGGGAAGTTGTAGTTGTGCATATAGCGCTTCGAGGTCACTGGGCTCAGTGAGTCGATCTGCTGTTCCATCTTCAACATGTTGAGCGTGGTGATACCCATAATCTGGGTTTCTCCGCGCTGGAAGATTGCGGAACCGTGCACGCGTGGCACGACTGCAACCTCTGCGTCGAGCGCACGGATGTCTGCCAGGCCACGACCGTCGATACGGATCTGCTCTTCGAGGATGCGCTTGCGCACGACGTTCTTCGTGACTGCCTTGTATGCAGCAGAGACCTGCGCGGGGACGAGGCCTGAGACCTCGCCCTTTTCGAAACGCTCGTTGATGTGCAGCTTGACCTGCTCCTTGAACGCATCGTCAGCGTCCTGGCGCTCGATCTTGTCTGCGATCTGGTAGATGCGCTCGAGTTCGCTCGTCGCAAATGCGCTGACTGCCTCGAAGGACTCATCGGTGTACGGCGGGAACAGCGGGAAGTCCTTCGTGGGCTTCGCTGCGACGTCGGCAACCTTCTGCTGTGCTTCAACGAGCACCTTGATGAATGGCTTCGCTGCTTCGAGACCCTCGGCAACAACCTCTTCGGTCGGCTTCGTGGCGCCGCCGCGAACGAGCTCCCAGGAGTTCTCGGTTGCTTCAGCTTCAACCATCATGATCGCGACGTCTTCGACGCCAGCGTCATCGGTGATCACACGACCGGCAACGACCATGTTGAACACAGCGTTCTCGAGCTGCGAGTGCTTCGGGAATGCAACCCACTGGCCCTCGATCAATGCGACGCGAACGCCACCGATCGGACCGGAGAATGGCAGACCAGCGAGCTGGGTGGACATCGATGCCGCGTTGATGGCGAGCACGTCGTACAGTTCGTCTGGCTCGATCGAGAGCACGGTGACGACGACCTGAACCTCGTTGCGGACTCCGTCGACGAATGACGGGCGCAGCGGGCGGTCGATGAGACGGCACGTGAGCACGGCCTCGGTGGATGGGCGTCCTTCGCGGCGGAAGAACGATCCCGGGATTCGCCCTGCTGCGTACATACGTTCTTCAACGTCAACGGTCAGTGGGAAAAAGTCGAATGCGTCTTTCGGGTGCTTGCCAACGCTCGTTGCGCTGAGCAGCATGGTTTCGTCGTCGAGGTAAGCGGCAGCGCTTCCTTGAGCTTGCTGGGCAAGTCGACCGGTTTCGAAACGCACGGTGCGCTTCCCGAACTTGCCATTGTCGATTACGGCTTCCGCCGCGGTGATTTCTGGACCTTCCATGAGGTCACTCCTCTCTTCTGCCGCCATCCGGACGGCCGTACCATCGCACCGCTCACCGTGCGCACTCAGCGTTGCAGAGTGTGATCACGGAGAAAAAGTTCTTCGCCATTCCGAAGCAAGAATGTTCTTGACGGAGTGAGAAATTGGCGCGACAACAACCGCGTCGATCGCGGCTTCGTCTCCGAGAATAGCAGTTCAGCCCTCAAATACACAGGATTTACGGGGAGACTCAGGCGGAACGCAGCCTTTCTGAACACGCGGTCTCTACATTGGGAACACCATGACCCCGGCACAACCGAACTTCAGGGCACTCCGAGAGCCAGCGACCGAATCGGAACGAGAAGACTTTCGGCGCTGGCGAGGGCAGTATCCGCGGCTACTGCCGCGCCATCCCGCCTTCGCGCTGCTGTCGGTGATGCTCGGAATCGGCTTTGCGCTCACCGGGTTCGGCGGAATACTCATGATCGCCGACGGCAATGCCGTCGGCTGGGCGATTCTCACGTTCATCGTCGCCACGGTCGGCGCAATCGCGACGATCCTGTGGCTTCGACGTCGCAGCGCGGAGCAGCAACAAATGGCCCTCTACCTGCTTGCCAAAGAGAACGACTGGGAGTTCTTGCCGGAACGAAACGAACTCCCCCTTTCCGGCATGATCTTCTCGTACGGCGGGACGACGCAGAACATTCTGATGCCAGATGAGGACACCGAAATCGCTCGCCACAGCTTCGACGTCGAGGCGGGCAAGCATTCGCAGCGGTATACGTACACCTACATCGCGTTCAGACTGCAGCGCTCGCTCCCCCACATCGTGCTCGACGCGAAGGGGAACAACCTCACTCCCTTCGGCGGCTCGCTTCCGACGCTGTACAAGCGCTCGCAGCAACTCGAGCTCGAAGGCGACTTCAATCGATATTTCACGCTCTACGTTCCCGACGGTTTCGGTCCGGACGCGCTGTACATCTTCACGCCCGACCTCATGCAGCTGCTGATCGAGCACGCGAGCAACTACGACGTCGAAATCATCGGCAACTGGATGATCCTCTTCACCCGGGGTGCAAAGGATCTCACCGACCCAGAACTGCACGGTGCGATCTGGAAGATGAAGCAGGTGCTCGGTGCAAAGACGCGTCGCCAAACGCGCTGGTACCGCGACGAGCGAAACGGAGCACTGCCGCTTCCGACCCGCCGTCCGCGCGATACGCCGAACTCGGGCCTCGGCGTGGTCTCTGCGGGCGGCCGACGACTTCGCACCGTGGGAACCGGCGCCCAGCTCCTGATCGCCGCGGCGATCATCGGTGTCCCGACGGCGCTCATTTTGGGGCTCGTCGCACTGCTGTGATTCGGGCCCCAGCAACGCGCTGAGCGCGCTCTACGAACGGCGCGCAACAACACAAAGAGGGCCGCCCCAATGGGACGGCCCTCGAATACTTGTGGCGGACTATCGACGAAGTCCAAGACGCTCGATCAACGAGCGGTAACGCTCGATGTCGACGTTCGAAAGGTAGGTGAGCAAGCGGCGACGCTGGCCAACGAGCAACAGCAGTCCACGACGTGAGTGGTGGTCGTGCTTGTGCTCTTTGAGGTGCTCCGTCAGGTCAAGGATTCGGCGCGAAAGCATCGCAACCTGAACCTCGGGGCTCCCGGTGTCGCCCTCATGCGTGGCGTACTCCTCGATGATGGACTTCTTGATATCTGCGTTCAAGCTCAATTGAACCCCTTTCCCTCACAGCGCGGTGCCCACAACGGTGGTGTTGGAGCGCTCTTTGTCCGCGGCCGATACACGGCAACCTCACAATGCTACCAGACGGGGATCGTCAGCAATAGCGCGCCTCTGTGCATACTGCTCGCCAGACAACACGGCGAGCATGTTCAAGAGCGACGCCGAGGAGCGTTACCGCAATTGACCGGGCTGCGGCATCATGGCCTGCGGGTTCCCGGGAACTCGACCGTGCGGCACTGCGTACTGCGGAACAGGGGCCGAGGTTCGCGTTTTCACGAGGAGTTCCTCTCGGATCTCGAGCATCTCGTCGAGCAATTGGCTCTCGTCGGCAATCGACCCGATCCGATCACGACCGGTGATGACGCGCTGCCTGGCGTTCGCGAGCTTTGTGGTGGTCGCAATGTAATCCTGCATTTCCGAACGCACCCCTCGGGCTTTCGCCCAACGCCGCAACAAGGTACGGCCATCGCCGGTTGAGAGCGCATCGACCTCGCTCGGCGTGAACCACCCCGAGGCCGAGTACTCCATGAGCCGCGTTCGAGTCAATCGCACCTCGAAATGGCGAAGCAGCACGACGACGGTGATACCGAGGAGGAAGATCGGCACCTGCACCACGACGTAGTACAGGAAGAAGTTCTGCGTGAGCGCGGCAGGAAGGAAGATGTTCGAGCCGTTCCAGAGCATGTGGAGCCCAACAGAGACGAGGTATCCGGGGATGAAGGCGAGCAGTCCCCACCAGCGACTATTGAGTCGCGCAGCGAGACCCATCGCGAGACCGATGCCGATCGCAGTGAACAGCGTGTGCGTGAACGGACTCATGATCGCCCGCACGAAGAAGGTCGAGGTGACGTCGGAACCATCGGCGAGGGTGCGCAAGAAGTAACTGATGTTCTCGGTGAACGCGAATCCCGCGGCACTGAGACCTGCCACCACGACGCCGTCGATCGGGCCGTCGAAGAGTCGCCGGAAGAACACGAAGAGAATGATGACCGGAACGGCCTTCCAAAGCTCTTCAACGAAGGGTGCCTGAATGACCGGTCCCCAGAAACCGTTGTACCACTCCCCGAACTGCTGCTCAGTCCAGTTGTTGTTCTGCGCGTAGCTCACCAGTACGGGCACAAGCGCATCTGCAACGAGCAAGGTGAGCACGATCGCTCCGATGGCGCCCCAGAGCAGGCTGAACCAGATCGTCAATCGAGGCTCGGGCTCCCAACGATCGATCGCCCACAGGCCGAAGAGGACCACCGAGAGCGGGATCAGTGCGACGAAGAACGAGATGACGGTCGCGATCGTGTCGTCGGTCGTTTGCGCAAAGAAGTTGATGACGAACGGGATACCGAGCGCCAGTACGACCAGCGAAGCGATGCCCGCATAGAACGCCGCATTGAGCGGGCCGCGGTGCCCGGTCAGCAGAGCGATCGTCGGGTTCCCCTTGCCTCGCCGCGAGCGCGGACGCCGGCCGGGCTGGGGTACCTGGGCGGGCGCATTCTGAAAGCCCTGCTGCGGCAGACCCTGCTGCTGCGAGTGCGCGATCGGCTGGGGCGCTGATCCGAACTGCACGCCCGGACCGCTTTGGGGGCGCGGCGCCTGAGGCTGCTGCACAAGCTGCTGCTGCACGGGCTGCTGCTGCGCCGCCTGCGGCGGCATGCCCGGCTGCGGAACCTGCTGAGGAGCCTGCCCATGCACAACCCCGGATTGCGGAGCACCGTGCGGGCTCGAGTACCCCGGAGCAACCGCGACCGGCTGCGGTGCCGGACGCGATGGGTGCGGTCGGTGATACTCGTACGGGTTCGACATATGCACAGCGTAACCACCGCGAGCGCGGTCTTCCCTGAATGCGAGGCGAGAGATTCCTGAGCCTCACGCAGCGAGGACCGCGCTCGTAGAAACTACTTCGGAGGAACGACCGGAATCACATCGGTGATCGGGTGCAGTCCGGTCAAGCGTGCAGGCGAGAGGAGCGACTCGACACGCTCGCGATCCATGAGGCCGGCTTCGACCACGAGCTCGACGATCGATTTGTGCGAAACGAGCGCCTCGTGCGCCAGCTTCGCCGACGCCGTGTACCCGATGTACGGAGTCAGCGCCGTCACAACACCGACCGAGGAGCCGACCATGGCCGCAAGACGATCGTGGTTCGGCTCGATGCCGTCGATGCAGTTGATACGAAGCGTCAAGCACGCCTGGGTCATCCAGTGCAGGCTTTGCAAAATGCTGTGAGCGATGACCGGCTCGAAAGCGTTGAGTTGCAACTGTCCGCCCTCGGAGGCCGCGGTCACCGTCGCGTCGGAGCCGATGACTGCGAAGGCGACCTGGTTGACGACCTCTGGAATCACTGGATTGACCTTGCCGGGCATGATCGATGAACCGGCTTGCTTCGGCGGGAGCAGGATCTCGCCAAAGCCGGCCTGAGGACCGCTCGAGAGGAGTCGGAGGTCGTTGCAGATCTTCGAGAGCTTCACGGCGCTGCGCTTGAGGGTTCCGGAAACGGTCATGAAGACGCCGGTATCGCTCGTTGCCTCGATCAAGTCGCTCGCGGTCACAATCGGGAGGCCCGTGAGTTCTTGCAGGTGGCGGCAGGCTGCTTCTGCATAGCGCGGGTCTGCGGTGATGCCGGTCCCGATCGCGGTCGCACCGAGGTTGATCTCGGACAGGAACGCGATGGTCTCAGCGAGCCGGTCGTAATCTTCCTGCAGGGTGGTCGCGAAACCGTTGAATTCCTGGCCGAGCGTCATCGGAACGGCGTCTTGGAGTTGTGTGCGCCCGACTTTCAGAACCTCGGAGAATTCTCGACCCTTCGCTCGGAAGGATGCGATGAGGAGTTCCATCTCGGCGAGCAGTCGTCGCAGGGTGAACGCCATCGCGATCTTGATCGACGTCGGGTAGGTGTCGTTGGTCGACTGACTCCGATTGACGTCGTCGATGGGGTGGAAGTGCTCGTAATCGCCCTTCGCGTGGCCGAGCGCCACGAGGCACGCGTTTGCGATGACCTCGTTCGTGTTCATATTGCTCGAGGTTCCCGCGCCGCCTTGAATCACACCGACCTTGAACTGGTCGTGGAGTTCGCCGGCACGGATTCGAGTGCAGACCTCGTCGATGAGGTGCGCTTTCTCGCTGCTCAGGACGCCGATCTCGTTGTTCGCTCGAGCGGCAGCCTGCTTGACGACTGCGAGCGCGTTCACGAGGTCGGTGTAGACAGAGATGCTTCGACCGGTGATCGGGAAGTTCGTCAACGCTCGTTCAGTGTGGATTCCCCAATACGCGTCAATCGGCACTGGGAGTTCGCCGAGCGAATCTCGCTCGATTCGGGTTGGTCCAACTGTCTCGTACACACCAGTGGGTGCTGGATCGAGTTTGTACGCAGGGGTATCGCTCATCGTGAAGCTCCGTCGCCGTTGTCGGGGGTCACCGGTTGTGCCGGTCTCGCATCGAGCGTACCGCCCCAGACTGTTGCTCGGGACAGCCCGCTCGATAGATTCGATCCATGGCTGCGAATATTCGAACCGGAGAAGCTGAACGTCTTGCCGCGCTCCTGCGCATTCCCACGGAGAGTAAGCACGACACCGCGGAAACCGATTGGCACGCCTTCGATGCATTCCGAGAACAACTCGCTGCGCTGTTCCCGAATACCTTCGCCACGCTCGAGCTCGAACTCATCGAGGGACACACCATCCTCGCGCTCTGGAAGGGGCGCAGCGCGGTTGGTCCGAGCCTGCTCATGGCGCACCAAGACGTCGTCGCTGCAGACGGCGACGGCTGGAGTTACCCGCCATTCGAAGGCGTGATCGACAACGGCACGCTGTGGGGCCGTGGAGCGATCGACGACAAGGCATCACTCGCGGGCCTCCTCGAAGCCACCGAAGCGCTCATCACCGATGGACACGTTCCGGCGCGCGACGTGTGGTTCCTGTTCGGCCACGACGAGGAAACCCTCGGCACGGGCGCGAGTGCTGCGGTCGACGCCCTTGCGCGTCGAGGCATCCGGCCAGCCTTCGTGCTCGATGAGGGCGGTGCCATCGTCGAAGCACCAATACAAGGAGTCAAGCGACCCATCGCCGCGATCGGAGTTGCCGAAAAGGGCATGAACAGCATCCGACTCTCCGTGCAGCAGCAGGGCGGGCACGCAAGCACTCCCCCGCGGATGGCCGCGACGAGCAGACTCGCACGAGCGATTCGGCGCATTGACCTGTCGAGTTTCCCGCAGGCGATCCCAGAACCGAGCCTTGCGATGTTCGAAACCCTTGGCGCGCACGCTGAGGGGATGACGGGCTTCGTGCTGAGGAACGCCCGCCGTCTCCAGCCCCTGCTTGCAACGGTGCTGGCAAAGAGCGATGAGACGCGGGCGATGCTCTCGACCACCGCCGTCGTGACGATGTTGGAGGGAGCGAAGGCTGCAAATGCGCTCGCTGAGGAAGCGAGCGCAGTGCTCAATGTGCGGATCGCTGTCGGATCGAGCGTTGCAGAGACAATGCGACAACTCGAAGCGATGGTGAAGGACGAGCAGGTCTCGCTTGCAGTGCTCGTGGCGAATGAGCCTTCGCCGATCAGTTCGACCGCGTCTGAGTCATGGGACGCGCTGCTCGAATCGATCGCACGGAGCTACCCGGACGCGATTCCGGTCCCCTACGTCATGACCGGCGGTACGGACTCGCGGTTCGCCTGCGCGATCAGCGACAACGTGTACCGGTTCACGCCGTTCGTGTTCACTGCTGCCGAGCGCGCAGCGCTCCACGCCCGCGACGAGCATATTGATCTCGCATCGTATAGCCGAGGCTGCCGTGCCTATCTCGACCTCATCGAAACCGTCTGCTGACATCGTCGGAGGCAGGCCGAATACGCTTCGGAAACGTCGTAACGACAGAGAGGGTGTTGGCGCAATGCCAACACCCTCTCTGCAATTCATCGGTGAACCTACTCGTTTCCGATGTGCTTGTCCGCGCTGTCACGGGCCGAGTCGATCTGCTGATCGAATTTGCCGCCGCTGACCTTCTTTGCTGCGTTCGCAACACCATCGAGGATGTTGTCGCTCACGTTCTCAGCCTTCTCGCTCTTGAGCGCCTCGGTGACTTTCGGGTCACTGAGAAACTGCTTCACTTTGCCGGTGATGTCTTCTTTGGCCATGGTCGGACCTCCAATCGAAACGCGAGGGAACGCCTCGTGCGTGCGAACAATGTAAGCCCGAACGCCACGGCGAGTCGAGAATTCTGGGGAAATTCTCGGCGAATGCGCTCGCTGGCGACGGCGCTCCTCAGCGATCGGGCCACCCTGCGATGGGACAGCTCAGCGGTGCGACTCAGTAGCCCTCGCCGGCGTTCGAGGAGCCCGCGACGATTGCGATCCCAGCGCTCGCGCCGATGCGGCTCGCGCCCGCCTCGACCATTGCGTTGTAGTCCTCGAGCGTGCGAACCCCACCAGAAGCTTTCACACCGAGCTTGTCACCGACGACGCCGCGCATGAGCGCGACATCGTGCACGTTGGCGCCCGGGCCGTTGAACCCGGTTGAGGTCTTCACGAAGTCGGCGCCAGCGCGGACCGCTGCCTCGCACGCGAGGACCTTCTGCTCGTCGGTCAGCAGGCAGGTCTCGATGATGACTTTCAGGAGGGCACCGCCGGCGTGGACCGGGGCGACGACCGCGGCGATGTCAGCTTCGACGCGATCCGCATCGCCAGCCTGAACGGCCGCAATGTCGACCACCATGTCGACTTCACCCGCACCCTGTTCGACGGCGAGTTTCGCTTCGAACGCCTTGGTCTCCGAGGTCGAAGCCCCGAGCGGGAAGCCGACCACCGTGCACACAAGCGGCGCACCGGAGATTCCTGCCTCATCGAAGCGCGCCCGTGCACGCGGCACCCAGACCGAGTTGATACAGACGGATGCGAACCCGTGCTCGATCGCCTCATCAACCAGAACATCGACCTCTGCGGCCGAGGCGTTCGGCTTCAAGAGTGTGTGATCAATTCGCGCTGCAATATCGCCCACGTGGGTTCTCCTCTGTTGTGTTCCGCAGCCGAGATGGTGCGGGAAAATCTCTGTCCTCAGTCTCCCAGATTCCGAGCATCAGCGTGGAGCGCTAAGTTGTGGAGATGACACTGCAAATGCGCTCATCGTGGAGTTCACTCACCGGGTCGTCCTTGCACCGAGTGATCGATCAACTGCGTTCGCTTTCGCCTGCGCAATGGCAGGCGGAGAGTCTCTGCGAGGGCTGGAGCATCGCTGACGTGGCCGGGCATCTCGCGTGGCGACTCGACCCGAACACGATCCGCTCGGCAGGAATCGCAATCGGCACCGGCGCACGTGCGGGGCTGAAGGTCATCGACACGATTGCACACGATGAAGGCCGGCGAAGTCCTGCGGCGCTCATCGAAGTCCTCGACGCGCACGCTCGCGTCTTCGTGCAGGGCGACTGCCGTGACCTTCGTGCCGATCTCGTTGAAGCGGTCGTCCACGGCTTCGATGCCTTTCCGGACGGACAGCTCGAATTCTCGCCATCGGCGACGTGGGAATGCGTTCGAGTGTCGACTCCCTTGCTCAGCGGCGACTATCGGGCACTCATCAAGGAACGGACCCTGGTCGCTGCAGATGCAGACTGGAGCGTCGGCACCGGGCCGACGTTCGAATCGAGCGCACGAGAGATCGTGCTCGCCGCCTACGGACGCCGGACGCTCGACATCAGCGCTTGACGCGGCTCAGGATCTCCGCAACGGTCTGCTTGTCCGCCTGCATCTGCGCAATGAGCGCATCGAGCCCCTCGTATTTCACCATCGGCCGGACGAACTCGACGAACTCGACGCTCATCACCGCGCCGTAGAGATCGAGGTCGACGTCGAGCAGGTGTGCCTCGACCGTTCTGCGCTGCACATCATCGAATGTCGGATTGACCCCGATCGATACTGCGGCCGGATACACCTGATCGCCTACGCTCGCCCACGCTGCGTAGACGCCATCCGCGGGCACGAACCCGGAGGAATCCGCGCTGAGGTTGGCAGTCGGCATGCCGAGTTCTCGGCCACGCTTCTCGCCGTGGACGACGCGCCCCGTCACCGTGGGGAACCGCCCGAGCAAGGTTGCCGCCCCCTGCACATCGCCCTCGTCCAGGAGCGCACGAATCTGCGTCGAAGAAGCCCGCGCGCCATCGGCACCGAGCACGTCATCGATGACCACGAGCTCGATCCCACGCGAGGTGGTCCAGGTCTCGAGAAATCCGAGGTCTCCAGCACCGCGGGCTCCGAAACGGAAGTCGTGCCCGATCAGCAGCAACTGCGTGTTGAGTGCTCCGAGCAGCACAGTTTCACAGAAACTCTCGGGCGTCATCGCAGCGGTCTCTTCGGTGAACGGCGCCACGATGACGTCGTCGATCCCTGCCTCACGGATGAGTGCAACCTTGGTCTCGGTGCTCATGAGCGGCTTCGGCGCGCGCTCGGGGCGAAGAATCTCGAGCGGATTGCGATCGAAGGTGATGACGCGCGACTGGAGTCCGCGGGCCTGCGCGAGCTCACTGAGGGCACGCAGGACCTTCCTGTGGCCGGTGTGCACGCCGTCGAATTTTCCGACGGTCACCGCGCTCGGCTTGTCGACCAGCGCTGCGGCCTCGTGAATCCAAGTCACCGCTGCACCTGGGGATGAGCGTCCTTCGCCCGCGTTGCGCGCGTGAGATAGACGAGTCCGATGATGGGGAGTACCGCGGGAATGAAGAGATAGCCTGCGCCGAAGGCGCTCCAGACCGATGGGTGCTGGAACAGTTCCGGGTGCGTGAACGAGAGGATTCCGACGACGATGACGCCGACGAGTTCGAACAGGATCGTTGCGAACGCGATGATTCGCCACACTCGGCCTCGAAGGGCAAGCGCGAGCGTCGCCACGATGTACACGACTGCGGCGACCGCACTCAAGGAATACGCGACGGGCGCCTCATCGAATTTCGAAATGATCTGGTACACCGAACGGCCGGTGGCCGCGAGCGCGAGCACCGCGTAGACCGCGATCAGGACGCGCGCGGCGCCGAGGCGATTCGAAGGAGTTGAAGACATCACAGCAATCTTAGGAGTTGTGCGGCGAGCATCAGCGTCATTTGCCGCGCTCTTCCGCCTTATGCAACCTGGATGAACCAGATCTGATGCATGCGGTACACCATGATTGCCACCGAGAGCATGGCGACGCCGATCACGACGACCGACCAGCGGCCCCGATCGATGAGCCCCCAGATGACTGCTGCCGGTGGAATCAGCAATGCAGAGACCAGGTAGATCCAGTATTCGAAAAGGTCGCCGGTCGGGCCGTTTCCGGCGATCGGCGCGATAATCGAGGCGATCACCTGCACAATGAGCGTCACCTCGACGAGCGCCGCGATGACGAGCACCCAATCGGCCATCTTCGCCTTCGCGAACCCGGCCACCAGCAGTACGGTTCCGAGGACAGCCACCGCGACGGCTTGCGCGATCATGAGCCACGCGATCATTCGTCCTCCGGAAAGTTCGTCACGACCCGAAGCTTCGAGCCATCCGCATCGGCGATGCCGAGCAGACGATCTCCATGTACAGCAGCGTACCTTCCTGGCGCCGCATCGTTCTCCGGGCGCTTGCCGAGGCTGAGCGCCCCTGCGTCCTCGGCGCCGAGTTCGATGGCCGGCATGATCCGCTCGACAATCGATCGGGCCGGGTGCAGTGATTCGCGAGACAGGTCCTCGAGAGTGACGGCCTCCGACAGGAGGAACTGACCGACGCGCGTGCGCTCGAGCACGGTGAGGTGTCCGCCGACACCGAGCGCCTCCCCGAGGTCGCGTGCGAGAGCGCGGATGTATGTGCCGCTCGAGCAATCGATCACGACATCGACGTCGAGGAATGCGCCTGCGTCGTGCTCGACCAACCGCGGAGGACCCAGATCGAATCGAGCGATCGTGACTGGGCGCGACTTGAGTTCGACCGTCTCGCCTTCGCGCACGCGTGCATAGGCCCGCTTGCCGTCGACTTTGATCGCGCTGACCGCGCTCGGGCGCTGCTCGATGTCACCGAGCAGTGCATCGCGAGCCGCGGTGAGCTGCGCACTCGTGACCATCGAGGCGTCGACGGGAGTGCCGAGTTCGCCCTCGGCGTCGTCGGTGGAACTGGCAGCGCCGAGTCGGATGGTCGCGGTGTACTGCTTATCGGCACCTACGATGAAGGTGAGAAGCCGAGTTGCCGAGCCGACCCCGAGCACGAGCAAACCGGTCGCCATCGGGTCGAGGGTGCCGGCGTGCCCGATCTTCCGAGTATTGAGCGCCTTGCGCGCGCGAGCAACGACCCCGTGGCTCGTGATTCCGGCAGGCTTCTGCACGAGCAGGAGCCCTCGAGGCGCGGCTTGAGTTTGCTTGGTCACAACCGCCTAGGCTACCAAGCGCCACCGCGCCCCATCACCCCCTGCTCGATTCCGAACCCCGCACTCCTGAGCGACCGGCGCTCGAATCGCGACCGTTAGGCTCTGAGCGTGCGAATTGCAGTGATCGGAGCCGGTGCGATCGGTGGCGCGCTCGCCGCGCTCCTGTCGAACGCGGGCCACGAAGTGACCGTCACTGCTCGCGGCGCACATCTCGAGGCAATGCGGCGCGAGGGCCTTTCCCTTCGCGGGGCATTCGGAACCTCGAGCACGCACCCGACGGCGGTCGAAACGCTCGAAGCCACGCCAGATCTCGCGATTCTCGCCACCAAGACCACGGGTACCGACGCAGCGCTCACCGCAAACGCCGAGGCCTTGCGCGAGGTTCCGCTGCTCGTCGTGCAGAACGGCGTCGGCAGCGAGCTCCGTGCGGCCGCGCTGCTCGGAAGCACGCAGGTCGCCGGCGGCATCGCGGTGTTCGCGGCGAACGCGCTCGAACCAGGCGTGGTGCACGTGACCGCACCCGGCTCACTCGTGATCGGCGGCGATGCGGCCGCACGATTCGCACCCGTGCTCTCCCCGCTGCTGCCAGTCACGACCGTGCACAGCATCACGGGAGCGCAATGGACGAAGCTGAGCATCAATATGATCAACCCGTTTCCTGCGATCACGAATCTCAGCGCGCAGGACGTCATCTCGCACCGCGGCCTCCGCTGGCTGCTGCTGGACGCAATGCGCGAAACAGTCCGCACCGCGCATGCTCTCGGGGTGCGCCTCGAAACCGTGAGCGGATTAACCCCTGCGCTCTCGAGACTCATCGAACGCGGACCGAAAACGCTCAGCCAGATCGTGCCGCTGCGAATGCGCGCTGCTATGGGTGCAACACCGAACCTCGGCTCGACCTTGCAGAGTATTCGCCGTGGTGTTCCGAGTGAGATCGATGACCTCTCGGGGCACGTCGTCCGATCAGCGAAGCAGACCTGGACTTCCGCCCCCGTGAACGCGCTCCTCGTTCGTGCGGTGCACGACGTGGAAACGGGCGGACGTCACTGGAGTCCGGAAGAACTGTTGCGCACCGCGAAGTCAGAGCGCGACTAGAACTCGAACTTCGGGAAGTACTGGCGCGGCGCTCTCCAGTCGGTGTTGTCCACCAAGAAGGTCGCGTGCTCCTCAGGCTTCACTGCTTCGCGGTAGTGCGCGTGCGCTCCCTGATAGCGACCGTGGCTCGGGTGCGTGAGGAGCGGGTGCGCACCATCTCGGGCTTGCATCCGACGTCCTCGTTCCGCCTCGCTCGCCTCGAGCCACAACACTGCGTTCCACTCGTTTTTCAGGACGGGGCGCTGGAGGAACACACCGTCGACGATCAGCACCGCGTCTGGGCCGGCCGACTCCCATTTCATTGCAATCGGCTGGTCCGTCTGCACGTCGAAGGCCTTCGTGACGAAGCTCGTGGAACCACCGAGCCGAAATGGTTCGAGCAGGACGCGCTGCAACTGGTGGTAGTCGAAGGCGTCCTGGTAGTAACCCCGGGGGCTGTTGGGACCCTGGCGATACCGGAATTCCCGCGGGTGGTGGAAGTCGTCGACGCTCGCACGGAATGCCTCGACGTTTGCGCGCGCGAACGCAACCTGCAGGCTGTCGCCGAATCTCGTCTTGCCCGCACCATCGGGGCCATCAATCGCGAGAATGCGGCGACCTCGGGAGTGCCGCGAAAGAAATGCCCGAACGAGTTCCGTGTAGAGCTCCTTCTGCGCTGGCGTCCAGGAGGCTGATTCCATGAGCATGTTCGCAAGTGTACGAGGCTTAGGCTTGAGGGTGTGGATCCCGAACTGCTCAGTGAACGATTGGTTCCGTGGTTCGCTGAACATGCTCGCGAGCTCCCTTGGCGGGAGCAGGGCTACTCCCCCTGGGCGACGCTCGTCAGCGAGGTGATGCTGCAGCAGACACAGGCGTCCCGGGTCGCTCCGCGAGTTGTCCGATGGCTGGAGCGCTGGCCGACCCCAGCGGATCTCGCCGCGGCACCCGCCTCCGAGGTCCTTCGAGAATGGGATTCGCTCGGTTACCCGAGACGCGCGCTCGCACTCCAAGCCGCTGCCGCTGCAATCAGTGAGCAGTACGCAGGCGAGGTGCCCGAAACGGTCGAACAGCTGCTCGCGCTCCCTGGCATTGGTGACTACACCGCGCGAGCGGTCCTGACCTTCGCACTCGGACAACGGCATCCCGTCGTCGATACGAACGTGCGACGCGTCCTTGCCAGGCTCGTCCGCGGCGATGGCGAAGCTGGACCACCGAAGCGGAGTGAGCTCGCAGAGGTCGAAGCCTTGCTTCCCCAGGACGACGCAGCGGCGGTCACCGTCAGCAAGGCGCTCATGGAACTCGGCGCCATCACCTGTGTTGCGAAGACTCCGAGGTGCGATGCGTGTCCCGTGCGCGACCTCTGCACGTGGAGAAGCAATGGGTACCCCGAGTACCTCGGAAAGGCCGCCCCCAGGCAGTCGAAGTTCGCAGGCAGTGACCGCGCTGCTCGCGGAAGAATCCTCAGAATGCTCCGCGCAAGCGAAATACCGGTTCCGCTCCATGTGCTCGCCGAGGGCGCACATGAGGCGGGCCAGCACGAGCGTGCGATCGCCACGCTCTTGGAGGATGGTCTCGTTGTGCGCGACCACGGAGCTCTCGCCCTTCCCGACGAGAACGCCGCGGTGTCGCGCACCCGCTTCGACACGGAGTAACGCCCGCAGCGAAGGGTCCACGCAAATTCCGCAGAAGACGGTGACTTGTACCCCCGGGGTGCATAGGATCAGTACATGACTCGCGTGCTGATCGCCGGAGCATCTGGACTCATCGGAACCCGGGTGCAAGACATTCTTCGAGCAGAAGGCCACGAGGTCGCAACGCTGGTGCGGCGCTCGCCGGCCGCTGCCCACGAGTTCGAGTGGGCACCTGCCTCCGGGCACTTCCCCGAGCAAGCGCTCGAGGGCGTTGGTGCAGTCATCAATCTCTCCGGGTCATCGATTTCGAAGCTGCCATGGACCGCCTCTCGGAAGGCCGAGATCCTGGCGAGCCGGATCCGCGCCACGACGACGATCACGACTGCGATCAACCAGTCGAGCACACCGCCCGCGCTCATCAATGGCTCGGCGGTCGGCTTCTACGGCAATCGCCCAGGTGAGACCCTCACCGAGGAGTCCGCACGCGGTGAAGGATTCCTGGCCGACGTAGTCGTCGACTGGGAAGCGGCGGCGTCAGGCGCGAAGAGCGCTCGGACGGTGTTCCTGCGAACCGGGCTCGTCTTCGACAAATCCGGAGGTGCGCTCGCGCCGCTCCTGCTGGCGACCAAAGCGTTCCTCGGCTCCTCGATCGGCACGGGCGAGCAATACTGGCCCTGGATATCGCTCGAGGATGAGGCTCGTGCGATCGTGCACCTCAGCGTGAACTCAGCGCTCAACGGACCGGTGAACCTCAGCGCACCGGCCCACAACACCGCGGAAGAAGTCTCGCGCGAACTCGCCCGCCAACTGCATCGACCGCATCTGTTCACTTTGCCGAGGTTCTTGCTGCGTGCCGGACTCGGCACTGCCGCCGATGAGCTCCTGCTCGCGGATCAGCGGGTCAGCAGCCAGCGCCTGCTCGATGATGGGTTCACGTTCACGCATCCGACGCTGTCATCGGCGTTGGAGAGTGCGCTCCGGTCGTAACTTGGGCGGTCGCAGCACCCAAGGTAAAAGCCGGTGTTCCTCCTGGAGGAACACCGGCTTTTGCGAATCGGTCCTTACGCTTTCGCTGACTCTTCGTCGTCCGCGATAGGACTTGCGGAGTCGTTCTCCGCGTGGTCCTCCGCTGGCGCGTCCTCGCCATCGACCTCATCGAACTCGTCGCGAGGCTTCCGGTACGGATCCGCTTCGCCCGCGTAGCTCGCGCCGACACCGGAATTCTGGATCGCCGCATCACGCTCGCGCGCTTCCCGCAGCAGGTCCTCGATGACGTTCGCGTTCTCAGGAACCGCATCAGCGATGAACTCGAGCGTCGGAGTCAACCGCAACCCGAGGCCCTTCCCGACCTCGCGACGCAACACGCCCTTCGCTGATTCGAGTGCCGCGGTCGAGCCTGCCTTCGCTTCGTCATCGCCGTACACCGTGTAGAAAATCGAGGCGTGCTGCAGATCGCCCGTGACTCGCACGTCGGTGACCGTCACGAATCCGAGACGCGGATCCTTGATGCCACGATCGATCGTGGTCGCGACGATTTCGCGAATGCGGTCGGCGATCTTCCGTGCCCGAGGGTTCTCACCCATCTTGCTCTCCTTCGATAGTGAGAACGGGGCGGCCCTTCGGCCACCCCGTCTCAATCAACACACTGAATTAGCTTCGTGGCTTCTCAACCAGCTCGGTCGTCTCGATCTCGTCACCGATCTGAATGTCGTTGAAGCGGCCGAGGCCGATTCCACATTCGAAGTCGGTGCGAACCTCGGTGGCGTCATCCTTGAAGCGGCGGAGCGATTCGATCGCGAGGCCGTCTGCAAGCACGATGCCATCGCGGATGACGCGAGCCTTCGCGTTTCGCGTGATCGTTCCGCTGCGGACGATACATCCGGCAATGTTGCCGAACTTCGAGGAGCGGAAGACTTCGCGGATCTCTGCGACACCGGACTGCACTTCCTCGTACTCGGGCTTGAGCATGCCCTTGAGCGAGTTCTCGATGTCCTCGAGCGCGCCGTAGATGACGTTGTAGAAGCGAACGTCGACACCTTCACGAGCGGCGCGTTCACGTGCCTTCGTGTCGGGGCGGACGTTGAATCCAACGATGACCGCGTTATCGATCGTCGCGAGGTTGACGTCGCTCTCGGTGATCGCACCAACACCACGGTGGATGATGCGCAGATCAACCGAGTCGTCAACGTCGATCTTGAGCAGCGACTCTTCGAGCGCTTCAACAGCACCCGAAACGTCACCCTTGATGATGAGGTTGAGCGATTCGACCTTGCCGTCTTCGAGGGCCTTCGTGAAGTCCTCGAGGCTGATGCGCTTCCGAGCCTTCGCGAGCTGCGCGTTGCGCTCAACCGCTTCACGCTTCTCAGCGATCTGACGAGCCGTGCGGTCTTCGGTCGTGACCAGGAAGGTGTCACCAGCGCGAGGCACGCTCGAAAGACCCTGCACCTGGACCGGAGTCGAGGGGCCGGCCTCTTGCAGCGCTTCACCGTTGTCGTCGATCATTGCGCGAACGCGACCGTACGCCGTACCGGCAACGATGGCGTCTCCGACACGGAGCGTTCCGGACTGGATCAGCACGGTTGCAACAGAACCGCGGCCCTTGTCGAGCTTCGCTTCGATTGCGATACCGCGAGCCGACTTGTTCGGGTTCGCGCGGAGGTCGAGACCAGCGTCTGCGGTCAGGAGCACTGCTTCGAGCAGGTCTTCGACACCGACGCCCGAGAGCGCCGAGACGTCGACGAACATGGTGTCTCCACCGTATTCCTCGGTGACGAGGCCGTACTCGGTCAGCTGCTGACGAACCTTTGCGGGGTTCGCGCCTTCTTTATCGACCTTGTTGACCGCGACCACGATCGGCACATTCGCCGCTTGCGCGTGGTTGAGGGCTTCAACGGTCTGCGGCATGATGCCGTCGTCTGCTGCGACCACGAGGATCGCGATGTCGGTGACCTGCGCACCACGGGCGCGCATTGCGGTGAAGGCCTCGTGACCCGGGGTGTCAATGAAGGTGATGGCGCGATCTTCGCCCTCGTGTTCCTTCCACACCTGGTACGCACCGATGTGCTGCGTGATGCCACCGGCTTCGCCAGCGATGACGTTGGCGTTGCGGATCGCGTCGAGCAGTCGGGTCTTACCGTGGTCAACGTGACCCATGACGGTGACAACCGGCGAACGGTACTCGAGCACATCGTCGTCTTCGTCTTCGAGCTCCTGCTCGATGTCGATGTCGAACGATTCGAGAAGTTCTTTGTCTTCGTCTTCTGGGCTGACGATCAGAACCTTGTAGCCGAGTTCTTCACCGAGGACCTGGAAGGTCGATTCGTCGAGCGACTCGGTCGCGGTTGCCATTTCACCGAGGTGGAACAGCACCGTCACGAGGTCGCCGGGGCTCGCATCGATCTTCTCAGCGAAGTCCGCGATGGAAGCACCACGGCGCATCCGCACGATGGTGTCGCCGTCGCCACGACGGACCTTGACGCCACCGATCGAAGGCGCCTCGCGCATTTCGAATTCAAGACGCTTCGTACGCTTCGACTTGCGCGACTTTGCCTTGCCGCCGCCCTTACCGAAGGCACCTGCGGTTCCGCCACCACGGCCACGACCGCGGCCTGCAAACGCTGGACCGCCGCGACCCGGAGTTCCCGGACGCGGTGTGCCTGCGCCTGGACGCTGGAATCCAGCGCCCTGACCGCCGCCACCACCGGAACGACCGCCGCCTGCGCCGCCACCAGCACCCTGTGCTGGACGTGCGGAGCCTGGACGCGGAGCACCCGGACGCGGCGCGCCTGGACGAGGGGCACCCGGACGAGGTGCGCCCGGTCGCGGAGCACCTGGACGGTTCATGCCCTGCTGGCTCGCAAAGGGGTTGTTGCCCGGACGTGGACGACCCATTCCCTGCTTGCTCGCGAAGGGGTTGTTCCCCGGACGCGAAGCGCCTGGGCGTGCCATCGGACGAGGAATCGCGTTCGGCGTTGCCGCTGGCGCGTCGCCCTCTGCGGCCGGCTTCGCTGCAGAAGTGTCTGCTGCTTGGCTCTGCGCCTCGGCCTTTTCAGGCGAAGGCGCTGGAGTCTCGGTGACTGGCTCTGCTTCTTGTGTCTTCGACTCCTGCGCGACCGGAGCTTCTTGAGCCGGTGCGGAAGGAGCAGCCGGGCGTGGAGCCTGCGGCTTCGACTTTGATGTCTGCTTCGACGCGGCCTTCGGAGCGGCCTGCTTCGGTGCGTCGTCTTTCTTTGCCAGGCCTTCTGCCTCGACCGCGGCGCGAAGCTTGCGCGCTACCGGTGGGGCGATGCTGGAGGACGGTCCTTTGACGAACTCGCCCATTTCCTTGAGTTTCTCAAGGGCGATTTTACTTTCGATCCCGAGTTCGCTCGCGATCTCGTGTACGCGTGGGTTTGCCACTTTTCTCCTGTCTGGGTCCGTTCCCAGGCAGGGAACGGACTAAATGCTGCGAGGTCTCATTTCGAGCTGCTCATCAGTGGTCCATGTGCCGATCAATCCTTAACATTTGGGTCTTCGTCTGGAACGGAAACCAGTGTCGCCGCCCATTCCGAAACTGGCGACAAATCGAGTGTGCCCGCTCGCAGAGCACGGGGAACTGCGCGAATTCCGCGTTCCACGCACTGCGTCTGCGGGTGCACCCACGAGCCTCGACCAACAGCGTGTTGAGAATGATCAACGACCGCTGCTCCGTCGTTTGCAACAATTCGCACCAGAGACTGGGGATCGCTGCGCTGACGGCAGCCGAGACACGTTCGGATACTCAAAGTCTACACGCCCTGTCGATTGAGGTCGAGTCAGGCAAGTGCGGGCTCCTTAGTCTTCCATCACCGAATCTGGCTGGATGTCGATCTTCGCACCCGTCAGTTTGGCCGCAAGACGGGCGTTCTGCCCCTCCTTGCCAATCGCGAGCGAGAGTTGGAAGTCCGGGACGAGCGCACGCACGGCTCGCAGGTTCGCATCGAGCACGAAGGCGTCGGTGACGCGAGCCGGGCTCAGCGCACTCGCGACGAAGGTCGCGAGGTCCTCTGAAAAGTCGACGATGTCGACCTTCTCGTCGCCGAGCTCTGAGGTCACGGCGCGAACGCGTGCACCGAGCTCACCGATGGCGGCACCCTTTGCGTTGATCCCCGGCTCGACCGCACGAACTGCGATCTTCGAACGGTGACCCGCTTCGCGGGCGATCGAGACGATTTCGACTGCACCGCTTGCGATCTCTGGAACTTCGATCGCGAACAACTTGCGAACGAGCGCCGGGTGCGTGCGCGAAACCGTGATCTGCGGTCCGCGAAGGCCACGTTCCACCTTCGTGATGAACACGCGGAGACGGCGACCATGCGAGTAGTCCTCGCCCGGCACCTGTTCTTCCGGCGGCATGGTGGCTTCGATCTCACCGATCTGCACCTTCACGAGGCGCGGGTTGTGCGATTGCTGAATGACTCCAGCAGCGATCTCGCCCTCGCGACCCTTGAACTCACCGAGGACGGATTCGTCCTGGATATCGCGCAGACGCTGGTTGATGACCTGCTTCGCCGCAAAGGCAGCGATACGGCCGAAGCCTTCGGTGTCCGCCGGAGCTTCGCCGATGACGTTGCCGTCTTCGTCGCGCTCGGTCACGAAGACGGAGACCACGCCGGTCGACTTGTCGAGGCGGACGCGCGCGGATGGTTCACTGCTCTGGTTCGGCAGTTCGGCGTGCTTGATGTACGCCTGCAGGATCGCCTGCTCGATGATGCTGACCAGTTCATCGAAGGGGATCTCTCGCTCGCGTTCCATGAGCCTGAGTACTCTCAGATCGATCTCCATGAAATCCTCCTTATTGAACTGGTGCGCACGTTGCGCGACCAATCAGACTACCCGACGTGCGCATACCTTCGCACATCGGGAATTTATCGCCGGGTGTCGGCGCAGGGCTCCTACGCTGCTGCGTGCAGCGCCTCGACCGCACTGAGCGCTTCCGAGAGTTCGATCTCGGTCCGCTCGCCAGTGCGGCGGTTCCAGAGTTCGCCCTTGCCCTCGGTTGCGCCGCGGCCCACCACGACGACGACAGGGATTCCGAGCAGCTCGGCATCGCCGAACTTGACGCCCGGAGAGACCTTGACGCGGTCGTCGTACAGAACGTCGAAACGCTTCGACTCCAGGGAGTCGACGACCTGCTCGGCGATCTCGAAGACCGCTGCGTCACGGCCGGTCGCGACGACGTGCACGTCGAATGGTGCCACCTCGCGCGGCCAGATCAGGCCCTTGTCGTCGTGGTTCGCTTCAGCGATCGCCGCGAGATTGCGGGTCACCCCGACCCCGTACGAGCCCATCGTGACGGTCTGCCGCTTCCCGTTCTCGTCGAGCACCTGCAGGCCGAGCGCCTCGGCGTATTTACGACCGAGCTGGAACACGTGGCCGATCTCCATGCCACGCTCGAGCGTTACCGGCCCCGAGCCGTCGGGGGCTGGATCTCCGTCGCGAACCGTCGCAACATCGACGATGCCGTCACCGTGGAAGTCACGCCCCGCAACGAGGCCGAACACGTGGTGACCGGCAGCGTTCGATCCGGTGATCCAGGAGGTTCCGTCGACGACGCGAGGGTCGAGCAGGTACCGGACACCGCTCGTGGAGTCCTCGCCGAGCACACTGCCCGACTCGCTCCAGGGGCCGATGTATCCGCGAACCAGCATGGGCAGCTTCGCGAAGTCGTCTTCGCCCGCCGCTTCGACCTCGCTCGGGGCGAATGCGACTTCGGCACGCTTCAGATCGACGTCGCGATCACCGGGTACCGCGATCACGACGATTTCTGTCGTGCCGTCGAGTGCCGTGAGCTTCAGGACGATGTTCTTCAAGGTGTCTTCGGCAGCCCAGAGACGCCCGTCCTCACGCGCGACGTGCTCGTTGGCGTGATCGACGAGCGTCGCAATGGTCGGAGTGTCCGGGGTGCTGCGAACGATCGCTGCTGGCAGCCCCGCGGTCTCTCCGGGCTCGGGGGCAAGGGTGCGGAACGCCTCGACGTTCGCCGCGTAGCCGCCGGCCGATCGCACAAAGGTGTCTTCACCGATCGCGGTGGGGTGCAGGAATTCTTCGCTCTTCGAGCCGCCCATCGCGCCCGCATCGGCTGCGACGATAACGTACTCGAGGCCGAGCCGCTGGAAGAGCCGTTCGTAGGCGTCACGCTGCGCGCGATAGCTCGCGTCGAGGCCTTCGTCGGTCACGTCGAAGGAGTACGCGTCCTTCATCGTGAACTCACGACCGCGCAGGAGACCAGCGCGCGGGCGAGCCTCATCGCGGTATTTGTCCTGGATCTGGAACAGCGTGATCGGGAGGTCTTTGTAGGAGGAGAAGAGATCCTTCACGAGCAGCGTGAAGATTTCCTCGTGCGTGGGGCCGAGTGCGTAGTCGGAGCCCTTGCGATCCTTCAAACGGAAGAGCGCGTCGCCGTATTCGTCCCAGCGGCCGGTCGTCTCAAAGGGCTCACGAGGAAGCAGACCAGGCAGCAGGACTTCCTGCGCGCCGGCACGAGCCATCTCGTCGCGAACGATCGCCTCGATCTTGCGACGAACCCGGAGCCCGAGCGGGAGCCAAGAGAAAACGCCCGGAGAAGTCCGGCGAATGTAGCCGGCGCGGATCAGGAGCCGATGGCTCGCAACTTCAGCATCGGCGGGGTCATCGCGCAAAGTGCGCAGGAACAGGGAACTCATTCGGGCAGCCACACCGTAAGCCTACGACGCTGACCGCCATGCCGTTTGCATGCGGCCGTCGAGATTCGCGGGTGTTCGCGAATTGCCCCTCGCGGTCGTCAATCCACTGGGGCCGCTGGTGCCCCCGAATCGCTACCAGGGCTGTTCGACGGACGGTCCGCCCTCGCCTTCACCCTCGCCCTGTTCGAACTCGGTCTGCTGCTGCTGCTCGGTCTGGCCCTGCTGGTTCTGCTCCTGCAGCTGCTCCTCCGGCGTTTGCGGCTGCTCGGATTCCTCCTGCTCGCCGCTCTCGCCTTCGCCCTCGCCCTCGCTTTCGCTGCTGTCCTGCTGAATCTTCTCTTCGATTCGGGACACCGACGCTTCGAGCTGCGCCTTCGTGTCGGCCTCGTGCGCCGTCGGGGGCTGGAAGCACCCTTCTGGCGAGAGATCGATCACGTCGAGTGCTTCGAGATAGAACGCATTCGCACCCTCGCGGTCGTCGCTCTTGCGAGCTTCGTCGCCCTGCTTCTCGATGACGTACACGAGGTTGGTTCGCACGACACAGACGTTGTTGATCTCCTCTTCGGGCACCAGCGTGAGGGCGTGTTCCAGGAGCTCGCGAGCTTCGGGGAGATCGCCGCGCATGGCAAGCGGCGCCGCGATATTGAAGGGCGCCTTCCAGGTTTCGAAGAAATTGAAGAACTCGAGACCGCGGGCATGGGTTTCGGCTTCGACCCAGCTCCTTCGTTCGTATGCGCTCATCTCATTGTTGACGAGCACGTTGACGCTGAGGAATTTGCCCGCGAAGAACAAGCCGACGAGCACGAAGGGAATCAGCGAAAGCATCAGCACCTTCCGAAGCGTCCTGCGCTTTGCGTCAGTCATCGCGGCCTCCCCCGACTCCTCGAACGCTCCGAAGCGAGCGGAGCACGGCAGCGAGCTCCCACACGATCAACAGGAATAGCGGCGCTGCGAACACCCAGTAGAGATCGAGCCGCGCTTCCTCGAAGGAATCCAGGTTGGCGGTCGCGGTGCCAGAGGCCATCGCAGAGAGCGTGTCTTCGACGTCGACGTTCGCCGAACGCTGCAGGAAGGAGATTCCGAGCTGATCCGCGATCGTCTCGAGCGCGCCGACGTCGATCTTCGAGAGCGCATCTGTTCCGGTCGCAGGGTCCTGGATGTACCCGCCATTGCCAGAGATGGTGGTCTCGATCATGCGGCCGCCAGCCTCCGTGCCGTAGCCGAAGACGAACCCGGCGCTGATGAGCGAGGCCGATTCTTCGAAGGATTCGGGCTCTGAACTCGCGGTCTGCTCCCCGTCGCCGAGATAGAACACGATCTGCGGCGTCGAGGCATCTTTTTCTCGACCGGCTTGCAGCGCTTCGAGGAGTTCCTGGTTCGCGATCGAGATGCTCGAGCCGCGCGAGTAGGTGCTGAGTTCCGGGCGCAGCGCGCGCATCATCTCGATGACCGCACTGCCGTCATCGGTGAGCGGTACGCGAAGCGACGCTGAGGCATCGAAGGTGATGACCGCAATGTTCGCACCGGCGAACTGGTTCGTGATCGCGATCACGTCGTCGCGCATTCCGGTCAAGCGCTGCTCGCCATCGCCCCAGTCTTCAGCAGCAACCGACTGCGTGGTGTCGACCATGATGAACACGTTCACGTTGACCGAGCCCGTTGGCACTTCGCCCCCGGGAATTCCCGGTCGGGCAACCATCACGGCAACCAAGAGCACCATCAGCGTTCGACGAATCCAAGCGATCCTTTGGCGCGGCGCGACGATGAGTTGCCACGCGCACAAGCCGAGCAAGGCGAGGCCGACGCCCGCGATAACGGCGATCGGGAGATCAGGCAGGAAGGTCACAGTCGCAACCTCCATGCCAGAACCACCATGCCGCCGACGAGCACGAACAGCATGACCAGCCAGCCACCCGGACGATCAACGATCTGCGCCTGCGGCGGCGTCTCGATGTACCCGGCCTCCGTGGCCTGGATCGACTCGACGATCGAATTCACGCTGTCCCCGAAATCGAGCGGGTAGTACAAGCCCCCGGTCTTCTCCACCACTTCGCGCATCTGCGCGCTCGGAGGGTCGAAGGCGCCGAAGTCGTACGGATTGATCCCGTAGACACGAACCCCTCGATCGACCGCGAGCTGGCCGGCCTGTTCGAGCGAGAAGATCTGCTGACCGTTCACGAAGTTGTCGGTCGCGAGAATGATCGAACGTGGGCGGTTGTTCTCGTTCTCCTCCTGGAAGTCGAGCGCACACGACGCGAGGCCGTCGCCAACCAGGGAGGCGCCGTTGCCGAGGTTCGCACCGGCGTTATAACTGAAGTATTCCTCTTCGCTCAGATCACGGGTGAACGCACGCTGGTAGAGATCGAGCTGTTCGATGATGTAGTCGTAATCGCTCGTGAGCGGGAACACCATGACCGAGGACGAGTCCCAGACCCGCATCCCGATTCGCTCACCGTCGAGTCCGCGTGCGATGTCCTTGAACTTGTCGAGAATCTGCGCATCGATGTCGACCATCGAGCCTGAAATGTCGAGGCACAACAGGATGTCGCGCTTGTAGTCGTCGTTCTGGTTGGAATTCACTGCAGCCGGACGAGCGGCGATATAGCCCGCTCCGAAGGCGGCAACCACAGCGAGCGCGGTCACCCCGATCGCGAGCCCGCGGAACATCGAGATCGCGCGCTTGAACTCGGGCAGCCGAGTGAGGCGCTCAGTGTGCGCGACAGGAACAGCCTTCGCTGACTTCGAGCGCGACCTGAGCACGAGAACCACGATTCCAGCGCCCAAGATCACGAGCACAGGGATCATCCACCACTGCAGGAACAGGCTTACATCCATGTCGCCACGACCTTCCGAGCGAGTTGCACCGCTGACTCCGGATCAGTCTTCGCCGCGCGTCGGAACGAGGAGGGGTAGTACTCGGCCACTGCCCCGTGCACGCTCGGCAGGTTGGCTTCGCTGAGATCTTCGAGCGTCATGACTTCGGCGACGATACCGGTGGACTCGTGCGCGAAGAATCGAAGGACGAGGCTGAGCTTCTGGCTGAGCTCACGCGGCGTAAGTTCGCCGCGCTCGGATTCGGCAGCGACTTCACCGATCATGTCGAGGTATTTCTGCTTCAGGGTCGGCACGTGCACCTGCCGAGGCGGCGGCGGGGGCGGCGTCAAGATGCCCTTCGGTTGCGTGAACCACCACACTGCGAAGTAGATGAGGATGAGCGCAACGAGGATGCCGAACGCGAGCATCCACCACGGTCCGTACTGATAGGGACCGTAGACGTCCGGAGCATCAACGGCGAACACGACGGTGCCTCTCCAGGAGCTTGAAGAGACTCGGAATCACGTCGTCGCTCGCCGGGATACGAATCGAAGCGATCCCGAGGCCGCGAAGCTCGTGCTCGAGATGTTCGCGGCGCTGCACGGTTCCGTTGTCGAAAGCCTTCATGAGCGAGCGACTCCGGCGAACGAAATCCGGGAGGCTCGCGAGATCGGCGACGCCCACCACCTCGGGAGCCTTCGCATCGCGTGCCATGAGGTCCGCGTCTCCGATCGAAACCCAGAGCACCTCGTGCTGCGCCTGCAACCGTGCAATGACCGTGTCGAGGTCCTTCGAGTACGCGAGATCATCGCTCACGACGATGACGAGGGCTCGGCCTCGCACCCGCTTCGCCACCTGCTCGAGTACGTGCTGCAGGTTACTGAGCGGTGCGTCCAGCGAGGTCTGATCGTCGAGGATCCGGAGCATGCGTTCGAGGTGAGCCTCAGAGCCGCCCTCGGGCGTGAACCCGAGATGATCGGCATTCCCGGCGTACATTGCAACGCGATCGCCGTGTTTGACCGCGATGTACGAGAGCACACCGATCGCCATCTGTGCGATGTACGCCTTCACTTCGCCGCTCTGCGCGGTCGCGGCCATGTTGCGACCGGTGTCGGCGACGATGACCACGTTGTGCTTGCGCGATGCGATGTACCGCTTCACGAGCGGCACGGGGCTGCGCGCCGTCGCCTTCCAGTCGATGTCCTTGACCTCGTCGCCGGCCTGATACTCGCGCAGATCGTCGAAGTCGTGACTGCGCCCGTGGTGGATCGACATGTACTGGCCGTCGAGCAGCTCGAAGGTCCGACGATGGGCATGAATCGCCATCCTCGTTTTGACCTTGAGCAGCCTGCGTCGCATGGAAAGCCCTACGGGGTTCGAACTGCGCCGAAAATGGCGTCAACCATCTGTTCGGACGTGACGCCGTCTGCCTCGGCCTCGTAGCCGAGGATCAGGCGGTGGCGGAGAATCGAGTGCCGCAGCGCCTTGATGTCCTCTGGAATCACGTAATCACGGCCGTTGATCAGCGCGAGCGCACGAGCCGCCTTCGAGAAGTTGATCGAGCCGCGCGGGCTCGCACCGTACTGGATGTAGCTCGCGAGGTTCTCCCCGATGTAGTCCTTCGCGTGCCGCGTGACGTACATCAATTGCACGATGTAGTTCGTGATCGCCTGATCCACGTACACCCGCTTCGTCAGCGACTGCAGCATTCGGATCTCGTCGAGGCTCGCGACCGCGTGCGGGTCCTGCTCGAAGACGCCCGATTCGATCCTTCGGACGATCTCGGCCTCTTCGGTCGGGCTCGGGTACTGCAGGATCTCCTTCAACAGGAAGCGGTCGAGCTGGGCTTCGGGCAGCGTGTACGTGCCCTCCTGCTCGATGGGGTTCTGCGTTGCCAAGACGAAGAACGGGCTCGGAAGGTCGAAGGTCTCGCCGCCGATCGAGGTCTGGCGCTCCTGCATCGCCTCGAGCATCGCCGACTGCGTCTTCGCACTGGAACGGTTGATCTCGTCGAGCAGGACGAAGTTCGCGTGCACCGGGCCGAGCTGCGTTCGGAAGTTGCCCTCACGAGCGTCGTAGATCTGAGTTCCGACGATGTCAGAGGGCAGGAGGTCTGGCGTGCACTGGATGCGGTGGAAGCTCGCGCTCACCGACTCTGCGAGTGTCTGGGCCGCGGTGGTCTTCGCGAGGCCGGGCACCGATTCCATGAGCACGTGTCCGCCGGTGAGCAAAGCGATCAGCAGCGAGCGCAGCAGATCGGTCTGACCGACCACTCGGGAGGAGAACGCCTGCTGGATCTCGGTGATGACGCGAGCGGCCTCCGTCATCTCGCTGCTCTCGATTGCTTGCCGGCCTGGCGTCTGATGCGTCACGGGGATCCTTCACAGTGTTGAGTTGCGCCACTCGGCGCAACGTCGGAGAAATTCGAGCCTAGAGGTGTCGCTTGAGCGGAGTCTGTGTGCACTCTGGGGAACACCCGAGTGCACGGGCACCGGGCCTCCTCGCTTACTTCGAGGTGACGACCGTTGCTTCGCCGCTTGGCAACTCGGGGTTCTCGGCCGCGATCCGGCGAGCTTCTTCGATGAGGGTCGCAACGATCTCCGACTCGGGGACGGTCTTGATGACCTCGCCCTTCACGAAGATCTGCCCCTTCCCGTTGCCGCTCGCGACTCCGAGGTCGGCTTCGCGAGCCTCTCCGGGGCCGTTCACGACGCATCCCATGACGGCAACGCGAAGCGGCACTTGGACGTCCTTCAATCCTTCGGTGACGTCCTCGGCGAGCGTGTACACGTCGACCTGTGCACGACCACACGATGGGCAGGAGACGATCTCGAGCTTGCGCTCACGAAGGTTCAGCGACTGCAGGATCTGCAATCCGACCTTGACCTCTTCGGCAGGAGGCGCCGAGAGCGAGACGCGAATCGTGTCGCCGATGCCTTCTGAGAGCAGGATGCCGAACGCGGTCGCGCTCTTGATCGTGCCCTGGAATGCCGGACCGGCCTCGGTGACGCCGAGGTGCAGTGGCCAATCGCCGCGCTCAGCGAGCATGCGGTAGGTCTTCACCATGACGACCGGGTCGTTGTGCTTCACCGAAATCTTGAAGTCGTGGAAGTCGTGCTCCTCGAAGAGGCTCGCCTCCCAGATCGCGCTCTCGACGAGCGCTTCCGGCGTCGCCTTCCCGTACTTCTGCAAGAGCCGAGGATCGAGGCTCCCAGCGTTGACGCCGATGCGAAGACTGACGCCCGCATCTTTCGCGGCCTTCGCGATCGCGCCGACCTGGTCGTCGAACTTCCGGATGTTCCCCGGGTTCACTCGAACTGCCGCGCATCCGGCGTCGATCGCCTGGAAGACATACTTCGGCTGGAAGTGAATATCCGCGATCACGGGGATCTGGCTCTTCTTCGCAATGATGTGCAAGACGTCTGCGTCGTCCTGGCTCGGGCAGGCGACGCGAACGATGTCGCATCCCGTTGCCGTGAGCTCGGCGATCTGCTGGAGCGTGCCATTGATGTTCGTCGTGGGGGTGGTCGTCATCGACTGCACAGAAACCTGCGCGTCACCGCCGACCTTGACCGAGCCAACGTTGATTTGGCGGCTCTTCCTGCGCGGTGCCAGTGTGAGCGGCTCGGGCTTCCCGAGATTAATTGCAGCCATGACTCCAAGCCTATTGCGCCAATGAGGGCGCGTTGATCTCCGACCGTTACTCGCCGAGCAGCGAAACGGGTTTCACGATGTCCGCGTAGATGAGCAGGAGGCTCATTGCGCCGAGCAGCAGGGTCACGACGAGCGTGACGGGGACCCATTTCGCGGTATCGAGATGACCCGGATCTTTTTTGCCGCGAATCTTTGCGAAGCCCCGGCGAATCGCGTCGAGCACTGCGCCGAGGATGTGCCCGCCGTCGAGCGGCATCAGCGGAATGAGGTTGAAGACGAACAGTGCCACGTTGAGCGAGGCGAGCATGCCCATCAGCGTGCTGGCGCGCTCTGCGACAGGCATCGTGTCGAGGGAGACGATCTCACCGGCAAGGCGCCCGACACCGACGACGCTCATCGGCCCCTCCGGGTCGCGCTCCCCTGGCCCGAACGCCGCGACCGCGATGTCGACGAGGCGCTGCGGAAGATTCAGGATGACGTTTCCGACTCGTTCGACGACATCCCAGACCGCCGGCCCGACTGCGGTGATCGGCTGCTGCTCGGTGATCGCGAGGGGCGAAATTCCGATGAAGCCCACCGTTTCGGTCACCGGAAGGCCGTCGTCGCCGCGGATCACGGCGTTGGCTTCGTCAGTGGCGTAGCGTTCCGTCGCCATGGGGGTCACGGTGACGTCCTGCACCGTGCCGTCTCGCTCGATCGCGAAGACCGTCGGCCGGTCCGCGCGTTCTTGAATGGCGGCCTGCACCTCGTTCCAGGAGTCGATCTGGACTCCGTCGATCGCGACGATCGTGTCACCCGCGCGGATTCCGGCTTCTGCGGCCGGAGCCAGCGGATCGTCGGCGGTGCATTCCTGGCGCTCTGAGGACACCGCGATGACACACTCGGAGACAGCGCTCACCGTGTTCGTATTGACCGCGACGCCGAAGCCGCACAGCACGACCGCCATCAAGACGAAGGCGAGCACCAGGTTCATGGCGGGGCCGCCCGCCATGATGATGATGCGCTTCCAGAACGCGAGCTGGTAGAAGGCTGCTTTGTCTTCACCGACGGGAATCGATTCCGCACTCTGCTCGCGGGCGTCTTGCGCGAGCACCTGGAGGAATCCCGTGCTCGAAGCGCGCGGCTTGGCCCCTGGTGCTGCCGGCGGGAACATGCCCGCCATCGAAATGTAGCCGCCGAGCGGGAGCGCCTTTACTCCGTATTCGGTGCCGCGGACCGTGCGAGAGAAGAGCGTCTTTCCGAAGCCGACCATGTACTGGCCGACGCGGACACCGAACAGCTTCGCAGGGACGAGGTGACCGACTTCGTGCAGAGCGATCGAGACGAGCAGCCCGACGAAGACAATGATCACCCCGAGGGCGTACAGCAGGACGAATTCCACCGCTGAATGCTAGCGCTTCGAACCGAGGATTTGGTCTGCGTGCGAGCGGGCCCACGCTTCTGCCGCGAAGACCGCCTCGAGGCTGAGTTCGCCTGCTTCATGATCGGCCACGACCCGCTCGATCGTCGGAACGATCTCGGTCCAGGCGATCTCACCGCGGTGGAAGGCAAACACCGCCTGCTCGTTCGCGGCGTTGAACACCGCGGGGAATGTTGACCCGAGCGATCCGACGTGCTTCGCCAATTGCACCGCGGGGAAGGCGACTTCGTCGAGCGGTTCGAACGTCCAGGTGCTCGCGCTGGTCCAATCCAGTGGTGCTCCGACTCCCGCTGTTCGCTCCGGCCAGTGCAGTCCGAGCGCGATCGGCAGGCGCATGTCGGGCGGTGAGCACTGCGCGAGCGTCGAACCGTCGACGAACTCGACCATCGAGTGCACGATCGACTGACGGTGGACGGTGACGTCGATCGCATCGAAGGGGACATCGAACAGGAGGTGCGCCTCGATCACTTCGAGACCCTTGTTGACGAGTGTCGATGAGTTCGTCGTGACGACGAGACCCATGTCCCAGGTCGGATGCGCGAGCGCGTCCGCTGGTGTGACCCCGTGCAATTCAGCGGTGGTCTTCCCGAAGAACGGACCACCGCTCGCAGTGAGTACGAGGCGTGCGACCTGATCGGCACGAGCGCCCTGCAGGCACTGCGCGATCGCCGAATGTTCGCTATCGACGGGGACGATCTGTCCGGGCGCCGCAGCACTCGTGACGAGCGTGCCGCCCACGATCAGGCTCTCCTTATTGGCGAGCGCAAGGGAACTACCGGTGGCGAGTGCGCTCAACGTCGGACGAAGGCCTGCAGACCCTGTGATCCCGTTGACGATGACGTCGGCCTCGACCGACTCGATGAGCGCAACCGCGCCATCAGTGCCGAGCGCGGTCTCAGACACGCCGAACTGCGCGGCCTGTTGGGCGAGCGCCTCGGCATTTCGGCCCGCGGAGAGACCGACGACCTCAAAGGTGTCGGGGTTCTTCGCAATGACATCGAGGGCTTGCGTTCCGATTGACCCGGTTGATCCGAGCAGGAGCACACGACGCTTCACGCTGCGACCTCGATCACCGGCTCATGACGAACGGGGAAGGCGACGCTCTGCGCGATGAAACAGTTCTTCGAGGCTTCAGCGTGTGCTTCCAGCGCGGCCTCGCGCATGTCCTCGTGAGCGACCACGACGCGTGGACGCAACACCGCTTCCGTGAACGCACCACCCATGCCGCTCGTGACCATCGTGCCGAGCGAATTGTCGGTGTACTCCACGACCACGACGCCGCGCTGGACTGCCTGGTGCAGATACGAGAGCATGTGGCACTGCGTGAGTGCAGCGAGCAAGAGCTGCTCTGGGTTCCAGCGCTCTCGATCACCGTGGAAGGTTTTGTCGGCGCTGCCCGCGATCGGCTGCAAACCGGGTGCACTCACTTCGTGCGCGCGTGAATAGTCGCGGTAGCCGCTGGTTCCCGAACCGCGATTCCCCTGCCAGACAACCTGAATCTCGTACGAATGATTGTTGTGCACAAAATAAGGGTATCCGGGGCAGAAGTTCGGCGTAACATAAAGGGCATCATGACTGACACTCTCACGCCTCAGGCTCGCTCAATCGTTACTGCAATTCCGGGTCCGAAGAGCGAGGCTCTTCGAGCACGAAAAGAAGCCGCCGTCTCCGACGGTGTCGGACTGACGTTCCCGATCTTCATCGAGAGCGCGCACGACGCGCTGCTCACCGATGTCGACGGCAACCGCTTCATCGACCTTGGGTGTGGCATCGGTGTCACGACAATCGGTCACACGAACGAAGCGGTCGTTGCGGCAGTGCAGGAGCAGGTCGCGCTCCTGACCCACACGCTCTTCGCGTGCACGCCCTATGAGGTGTACGTGCAGGTCGCAGAACACCTGCAGCAGCTCACGCCAGGCGATCACGATAAGCGCACGCTGCTGGTGAACTCCGGCAGCGAAGCCGTGGAGAACGGGGTCAAGATCGCTCGTCGCGCGACCGGTCGCCGCGCGGTCGCGGTCCTCGAGCACGGCTACCACGGTCGCACGAACCTCACCATGACCATGAACTTCAAGCCGGCGCCGTACGCCACCGGCATGGGGCCCCTCGCCTCCGACATCTTCCACGTGCCGGGCAGCTACCCGCTCCGCGACGGACGCACCGGTGCAGAGGCCGCGAAGCACAGCATCTGGTACCTCGAGCGTCACGTCGGCATCGACGACCTCGCGTGCCTCGTCGTCGAGCCGATCCAGGGTGAGGGCGGATTCATCGTCCCCGCAGACGGCTACCTTGCAGCAATGCAGGAATGGTGCACGAAGCACGGCGTCGTCATGATCGCCGACGAAGTGCAGTCGGGTGTTGCCCGTACCGGCAAGGTCTTCGCGTCCGAGCACTTCGACTGGGTCCCAGACCTCGTCCTGAGCGCAAAGGGCATCGCTGGCGGCATGCCGCTGGCAGCAGTCACGGGTCGTGCAGAAATCATGAACGCGGTCCACGCCGGTGGACTCGGCGGAACCTTCGGCGGCAACCCGGTCGCCTGCGCGGCGGCCCTCGCTGTCTTCAGCGAGCTCGAGTCGAAGGGCGCAGTCGCCCGTGCCGCTGCAATCGAGCAGGTCATCAGGCCACTGCTCGAAGGCATTCAGGAGCGCCACCCTGTGATCGCCGAGATCCGTGGTCGCGGTGCAATGATCGCGATGGAATTCCTCGACGAGAACAAAGAGCCGCTCGCGATCGCGAAGGCTGTGAGCGATGCTGCGTTGCAGCGCGGCGTCGTCGCGCTCACCGCTGGCACCGACTACAACGTCATCCGGCTTCTGCCGAGTGTTGCAATTACCGATGCGCAGCTCGAAGAAGCAATCGGAGTGCTCGAAGAAGCAATCGTCGACGCCGGCTACTAAGCCCCGGTCGGCTCCCCCGGAGCCTAGACTTGCGGGTATGAACATTGGCGTTCCAAAAGAAATCAAGAACAACGAATTTCGAGTCGCGTTGACCCCGAGCGGGGTGCACGATCTGCACCTCGCCGGGCACCGAGTCGTCGTTGAAACCTCCGCCGGAATCGGGAGCGGCATCAGCGACGATGCCTACCGCGAGGCCGGCGCCGAAATCGCTCCGGATGCGCGCTCCGTATGGGAGCAGTCTGCACTGATCCTCAAGGTCAAAGAACCCGTTGCGAGCGAGTACCAGTTCTTCCGCGATGATCTCGTGCTCTTTACGTATCTCCACCTCGCGGCCGACCGCCCGCTCACCGATGCGCTGATCGCGAGCGGCACGACAGCAATCGCGTACGAAACGGTGCAGCTTGCGAACCGTTCGCTCCCGCTGCTCGCCCCGATGAGCGAAGTCGCAGGACGGCTCTCTGTGATCGTCGGCGCCGCAACGCTCATGCGCCCATCGGGTGGAGCTGGGATTCTGCCTTCTGGCGTCCCGGGCACGCACGCGGCGAACATCGTGGTCCTCGGAGGCGGTGTTGCCGGAACGAACGCCGTGCAGATGGCTGTCGGGCTCGGCGCACGAGTCACTGTGCTCGACACGAGTGCGCAACGGCTCCGCGAGCTCGATCACCACTACGCAGGACGAGTTTCGACACTCGCCTCGAATGCTCTGACCGTCAAGCAGGCGGTCGCGGACGCCGACCTCGTAATCGGCGCAGTGCTGATTCCTGGAGCGCGAGCACCGAAGCTCGTGACCAACGACATGGTCGCAGCCATGCGGCGCGGTTCCGTGCTCGTCGATATCTCTGTCGACCAGGGGGGATGCTTCGAAGACTCCCGGCCCACCACGCACGAGAACCCGACCTTCCCAGTTCATGACGCCGTGATGTACTGCGTGGCGAACATGCCCGGCGCAGTGCCGCAAACCTCGACCTACGCGCTGACGAACGCGACCCTGCCCTATGTCGCCGCCATCGCGAACCAGGGATGGCGTGCTGCACTTCGCGGCAACGAGGCGCTCGGACACGGATTGAACGTGCATGCCGGAGTCGTGACGAACGCAGGAGTGGCGAACGCTCATTCGCTCCCCGCTGAATCAGTTGAGGCTGCGCTCGCTGCGGGTGCGTGAGGGCTGAGCCGAACAAAACGCCCCTGCCGGAAGAGCCACGCTGCCTCCCCCACCATGAGTGGCGGGAGCGCAGCGCTCGGCAAGAGCTGACGCACCTCTTTTGGCGTACAGCCGAGAAAGACCAAGGGACGCGCTGCACTCCACCGTGTGAACATCGCCCACTGTCCGAGCCATTCGCTCACCGAGCCGCGCACCATGATGTCTTCGCGGTCTCCTCCCTCACTGAGGTGTGCTGAGCGCAGCTCCGGAAGATACTTCGAGTGCAGTTCGCTCGAGAACTCACCGTGAATGACGAGGCAGTCGTGTGCCACGGCGCCAGCCTCGGCGAACTGCGCTTTCGCAGGGGAAGCACTCGGCGCGGTCCTCGATGGCACGAGGAGTTGCACGCGCTCATCGCGAAGCCAACCCCCTCCGGCCGGCACCGCAGGATCGAACACAGCGGATTGCACGCCGAGCATCACGTGCTCGTGTTTGCTCGCGGAGCGCAGCACCACGAGGTTCTCAGCGAGTGCAAGAACAGGAGCCACGATGTTCGAAGACCTTCGAACGGTCATGACGATCGAATGCCCGAGTGGACCACCGGCGCGCATGCGATGTGCAAGGCGTTGCACGAGATGCATGCCGTATTCGTCGCCCGCCTGCTGCACGAGCAGGTCGAAGTCGTCGATGAGCAGCACTCCAGGTTGAATCGGTGTTGCCAAGGCGTCCCAGAGCGCAGCGGTTTCGTTGACGAGCACAGCATTCGGCAGAGCAGCGAGTCGGTGCGTCAGCCAGGTTTTCCCGCTCGTCCGAGCACCGACGACGGCGAGATTGCCGTCGCGGATCTCATTCCACCGCCAGGCGACGAGCGCCTGATCAGCAGGTCGGTCGATGATCGCCACGATCGGGTTCGACGAGTTCTGACGTGCGCGACGGGGCGTCGTGCCTGCCGAAGTGGCGCACAGGAGCTCTGCGGCGCCATCGTCGATGGATGATGGCAGGGGCTGTCTCCAGGGGCGCCGCGGAGCGTCATGCAGCCTTGAGCGCGCCATGGTCTCGTCGAGGAGCGCCTGATCGCTCAAGGCGGTCTGCGCCTCGTAGACATCACGCCCTGCGATCGCGACCACACAGCGGCCCCGGTGTTCGAGCGTGAAGTGCGCGGCCGCAGGAACCCCCGTGAGCGCAACGGCATCGGCGGCCTCCGTGACCCGGAGGGAGATCCTGATCCCGGTATTGGCCAGCACTGCGTCTCGGAGCGCGACCGCTGGACGTTGCGTGCAAAGGATCAGATGGATCCCGAGGGAGCGCCCTCGAGCGGCCAGGTCGGTGAAGAGTTCATGGAGTTCGGGAAACTCCTGCAGCATCGCCGCGAATTCATCGACGACGATGACAAGCCTCGGTAGCTTGCCGCCGCATTCCTCGAGAGACCGTGCACCCAGTTCTGCGAGCGCACGCTCCCGGGCTCTGAGCTCGGCCCGGAGGCTCTCGATGGCACGCCGTGCTGCGTGTGCGTCGAGGTCGGTGATCACGCCGACGCAGTGCTGCAGACCTGTCAGCGGACCGAAGCTCGCCCCTCCCTTGAAGTCGACGAGCAGGATCGCGAGTTCCTTTGGCGTGGCCGTGGCTGCAAGGGCAGCGATCCAAGAGATCAGGAGTTCACTCTTGCCCGATCCGGTCGTGCCACCGACGACCGCGTGCGGCCCGTCGTGCACGAGATCGATCGTTGCCGCCCCATCGGTGCTGACAAGGAAGCGCGCGCCGAGCCCTGCCGAGCGTTCCTGTCGGATCTCCGATAACGCGACGGCTCCCGGCAGTCGCTGCGCTCCGTGTGAGAACCCTGCGGCGACAGCAGCAGCATGGAGCTGCTGCACGCCGTCGATGGATTCGCGCAGAGAGAGCGCCTCGGCGATCACCTCGGTGACCTCGGCCACTTCTGCACCGTGCACCGCGACTTCTGTGAACCCTCCCGCGATCACCGCGCGGCAGTCTCGCGGGAGCATCGCAGCATCGGATGCGAGCGCAAGCGTGAAACCGATCGTGTCGCCGAGCACGCGCACGTGCGTCGTCGGTGATTCTTGGAACTCCACGTGATGCGGGAGCGCTTCGGTCCAGCGCCATTCCCTCGGACCCTCGACGATGACTCGTACCGATGCGGGCGAAAGCGTTCCGAGTACCGAGAGCAGCACCGCGCGCAGGATCGCCGCCCCGATCTGCACGGGAGCAACGATGCCGATGCCCTGCGCGGCGTCAAGGACGACCGGTTGGCCACTCAGACGCGTTGCCTGCTGCACGAGCGCATCGCCGAGATCGCGAGTGACTCGATCAACCGTGTGCGCATAGGGCTGCACTCGCAGTGCGCTCCGCGCGACGCCGAGTCCGACTCGAACGGGCACCGTACCTGGTGCCTCGCTCTGCCAACGACTCGGATCGTTGTCTGGGCGATGCAGGAGCGCTCGCGCGTCTGGGTATCGAGTCAGCAACTGCTCGCGCTCGAGAGCGTGCAGTCGCGTGACCTCCTGCTCCAGAGAAGTGAACTGCGAGGCGACACGTCGCTGTTCGTGGACTCGGTGGCGGCGTCTTGAGATCGCGCCGTCGCCGAGGCCAGCGATCGCGATGACCGGTCCGAGCGCTGCGAAAATCAGCACCGTTGGCGAGGAGGTGATCGCCCACAGCGCCAGGGCCCCAAAAACGGGCGCAACTGACGCCAACAATGGAAAACTCCCGCGTGCCGGGTCTGTGGGAGGCTGCGGGAGTTCGAGAGCGTTCGTGTGCGGCATTGCCGCAGTTGATCAGTTTGTCTCGTCGAGGTGCGAAGAAGAGTACGGTCCTGTGGAGTGCTGGCCGCTCTCGAGCTGTGCGGAGAGTCGACCGAATCGGATCAGCTGCGAGGGGTCGAAATGCACGCGCCTACGAGGATCGAGCGCCCGTTGTGAATCCGCGCCCACCAGGAGCGTGCCATTCATCGAATGGCAGTCCATGATCCACACACCGCTCTCGTCACGACCGATCTCGAAGTGGGTCTTCGACACCGAACGGCTCGGATCGATGACACTCACCACGACGCACTCTTCTCCGGGGTGCACCGCAGGCGAGCGACCGACGATCATCCGATCGCTGAGTTCGACCCGCTGTCCGGTGCTGAAGACGATTGCTGTCACCGTTTCATACTTTCACGATCCCGCTGCCAAGAGCGAAGTGAAAGTTTCGAACGCACGCGATCGATTCGGCGCTGTCCGGCACGGATCTCGGCGACCAGGCGATCAGAGCGGACCCAGGCCTCCTGAATCGCCCGCGACCTCGGCTGCCCTGACCCGAAGATCGCACCGTCGACGATCCGCGCCAATTGCACCGCCTCGGCGTTGTCTCCGGCGAACTCGATCCGCGTCTGGGTGCCCTGACGTGGGCCTCCACTGTCGATCACGGCATCGAGGTACTCGTCCCAGCTTCCGCTCACGCGATCCTCACGAGTGTTCGCTCGCCATCGCCGCTGCCGCCGGAAGGCTTTCGAGAGCACGATCGCGAGGATCGGACTCGCAAGCACCACGAGACCCAGCAGGCTGAAGCCGATCGAACGCAGGACGATGACGAGCGTCTGATCGGTGTCCCTCGACAACGGTGCGTCTGGCAAGGGATTGTTGTTGCCGATTTCGACCTCGGTGCCGCCCTCCGGCAGATTCGGTTGGCTCGGTGGGCCGAGTTGGGTCCCCGGCTGCGTCGGATCGTCCTCTTCTTCCGGGATCGGTCTCGGCGCCGGAGTGACGTTGATGGCCTGCCACCCCTGCGTGGTCTGGACTTCGACCCACGCTGAGATATCAGCGCCCGTGACATCGACGAGGTCACTCTCGCCAACGCTCGGGGCGAAGCCGAGGACGACTCTGGCACTGAATCCGACCTCGTTGAACAGCAGTGCGGCCGCCGTCGCATATTGCTCGGCGTCGCCGATCATGGTGCCCGTGAAGAGTTCTTCGATCCGCATGAGCGAATGACCGGGTCTGCTTTCGACTCCCCCGAGTTCGATGCCGTGGCTGATGTAGCCCTCGGTCATGAACCCTTGCACGATCGCCGAAAGCCGCTCGCCGGGAGACTCCGCCCCGGCGACCCACTCGGCGAGTTTTGCGGCAGCCTCCTGCGGCAGCGACACGTCGTCGGGTGCTGCGTTGTAGGGAGTCAACTCCGAGAGGGTCTCAGTCGGGGTCGGCAGGACGCCCGTGTACTCGTAGGTGTCACCCTGTTGCAGGCCCCGGGCGACGGCGATGCTGCCGGTGGAGGAATTCACGTACAACGATTCCTGTAGGACGAACCGGTTGTTGCCGACGAAACTCAAACCGGTGCCGTCGCCGAGACTCGGCACCCAGGAACCCGAGTATTCGTTGATCGAAATGCCAAGCTGCACCGCGTCGCCGAGCGACATCGTCGAGCCGAACTGCCGAGGCACACGGACGAACTCGTGCGCGGACGAGACCCCGAAGACCTCGCCGTCATAGGAGTCGAGCGTGACCAGACGAACACGCGCGCCGTCTGGGAGCCCGCTTACTCGAAACTGCACGGCGTCGGCGACGTCTGGTTGCAACCAGGAACGATAGAGCGAGAGCGGACTTTGCTGCTCGGTCGCGAAGGTAGGGAGCGCGGGTTCTGTTCGAAGCACGAACCGTTCTCCGAGCGGAATCGACTGCGCTGCGAGCCCGCCGATCGTGAGTGCGATGGTGCCGGCGACAACTGCAGCCACCCCTCGACGCGCGATTGCGCTGAACGTGCGTCGGATCTGCCGCCGGCTACGAGAAACCCGGACGAACGAGACGAAGACGGTGACGGTCGCAACGATGCCGAGCCCGCCGAGGATCGCAGAGGGCGTTGCGAACGGCCCCCAGAGGATTCCCCAGAGGAAGACGACCACCGGGAACACCGCAGCGAACTCCTGCTTCCGCGCGCGCAGGACGATCGAGTAGCCCGCGATCGAGGTGACGAGCAGCAGGATCAACGGCGCGATGAGGAGTCCGTCGGTCGTGCCCAACGGCAGCGACATCGTGAGAATCTTTCGCCAGGACTCCCAGATCGCAGCAACGAAGGACTGCGCTGATGCAGGCGACAAGGATTGCAGTCGAGCGGGATCAGCAAGCGGAAGAGCGAGGATGCAGAAGCTGAGCAGCCCGAGCACGATCATGGTGAGCGCAGAGAGCTTTCGCCACGCACCGAGGAGTGCGATCAAGTTGCCGACGAGGACCGTTCCTGCGATCAGGATGAGGAGCTGCGGAGATTCGTAGATCGGCCACATCGGAATGCACGCCGCCAGGATCGTGAACGTGAACAGCGTGAGAGCGAAGAGCGCGCGGCCGATCATGACAGGGAGCCCTGCTCGAGAACGCGGGCAAGGTCGTCGAGGACCCCGAGCGTCACCACCGTGCTGCTGCCGAGCTGCACGACCGCCGGCACCGCGTCTGCATCGCACCGGACCACAACGGCGTGCATGGAGTGCGGCAACTGCTGCAGCGCGAGTCGTAGCTCTCGGGCGCCCACCCCGGAGCCGACGAGCAACCACGCAATCGACGCGCTCGAAGACAGCGAAATGCGTCGTGCGAGTTCGGTGATCGTTGCTTCGCTCTCCGCGGCGACGTCGGCGAGCCCGTCGAGCATCCGAGCACGCGTGCGGACATCGAGCTCTGGAACGTCGCCCTTCGGCGTCGGGCTCGTCACGAGCCGGAGCCCGCGAGAGTCGAGCAGTGCGTCCTGGCAGAGTGTCGCGGCGACGCCGACCGCCAGCTCGAAATCGGCTGCCGTGTGTTCGGTGCCGTTCGTCGAAAGGGCAACGAGCACGTCACTGCGCTTGGACGGTTCGAACTGTCGGACGAGCAGGGATCCGCTCTTCGCGCTCGAGCGCCAGTGCACGATTCTCGGGTGGTCTCCCGGGGTGTACTCGCGAAGGCTGTGGAACGAGATGTCGTCCGCCGCGAACTCTGCTGCGGCGATCCCCTCGAGGTCTCGGACGTGACCGGTCGCGATGCCCGGAATCCTCACGGTTCTCGGGTGCACGACGAGCTCCGCGACGCCCGTCAGATTGTGCGTTCGACGCATCAGGCCGTACGGGTCGGTGCGCACGAGCGACATCGGGCCGATGCGCACCCGCCCACGCAGTCGAGTATCGAGGTCGATGACGTGATCGGACGAGCCGCCAACGGGCAGAGGTTCGAGGTCGATTCGCAAACTGTCGTCGTCGACGGCGAGATTGATACTCGACGGAGACAAGCGCCGGGTCGCCCGAGTCACGGTCACCGTGGCGCTCGCCGCGGCGCCGACGGCGACTCGTTCGGCTTCGAGCGTGATGTGGGCACCGACGGAGCGGGTTCCGGCGATCCAGGGCATCGCCAGCAGGATGAGTGTCATCGAGCCTGCGGAGATCACGACGAGTTCGCGCCATCCGAACAGCAGCGCGAGCACGATGCAAACGAGCGCAAGCACAAGCATTGCCCACCCCCAGGGGGTGAGCAATCGCCGTGCCTGCGCAGCACGCATTACGCAGAGAGCCTGTCGCGAGGCGGAGGCGTTTCAATCACGAGCTGCTGCACGATGCTCTCCGCTGTCACACCGTCGAACTCGGCCTCCGGTTCGAGCACGATACGGTGCGCGAGCACCGGGATCGCGAGCGCTTTCACGTCGTCGGGAGTCACATAGGCACGGCCATCGATCGCGGCGTAGGCACGCGCGGTCTTCATGAACGCGAGCGCACCGCGAACACTGACACCGAGGCGTACCTCATCGGCGATCCGAGTGGCTTCGACGAGTCGTGCGATGTAGTCGGAAATCGAGGGGTCAACGTGCACGGTTCGGACCACAGCGATCAGTTCGCTCAACGCCGCGGTCGTGACGATCGGCTGCAGGTCTGCCGGATCGACAGCGCCCGTCGCGCCTTCGAGAATGCGGAGCGTCGAGGCGTGGTCTGGGTATCCGATGGAGGTTTTCAGGGCGAAGCGGTCGAGTTGCGCCTCGGGCAGGCGGTAGGTGCCCGACTGCTCGATCGGGTTCTGCGTTGCAATGACCATGAACGGGCGTGGTGCGTCGTGGCTCACGCCGTCGACAGTGACTCGCGCTTCCTCCATGACTTCGAGAAGCGCGGACTGTGTCTTCGGGCTCGCGCGGTTGATCTCGTCGGCAAGCACGATGTTCGCGAACACCGGCCCTTTCCTGAACTCGAAATCACCGCGGTGCTGATCCCAAATTCCAACACCCGTGATGTCACTGGGCAGGAGGTCGGGAGTGAATTGCACGCGTGACGCGCTCCCGTCGATGGTCGCGGCGAGCGCCCGAGCGAGCGATGTCTTCCCGGTGCCGGGGTTGTCTTCGATGAGCAGATGTCCCTCGCTCAGCAGCGAAGTGAGAACGAGCCGGATCACGTGCGCTTTCCCGATCACCACGCGCTCGACGTTCGCAACGATCTCGGCCGCAGCCTGCGCGATGAGAGCAATCGGTTCGTTGTCTCGTTCGCCCGGCAAAATTGCGCTCATTCTTCCGCTCCGCACTGTATTGAACTCGGGTTGGTGTCTTCCCAGGTCTGTAGCTTGTTCTGACTATTCGCAGTCACGATACCGGTCACCTGCACTCGGGTCGCGTCGGCCGGAACGTTCGGGGCGAACGCGGGATCAGCCGGACTCGACCATTCCGTCCACGATCCATCGACCTGGAACCGGGTCTTGATCGTGAAGGAGACCGGGGCGACCGCGCCGTTGGCAAGCGGTGGCGCGCTGACACTGAGTTGCTGGTCGATGACACAGGTATTGATGATCGCGGCCAGCAGATAGGGGCTCGCAGAACCGAGCCGCTGCGGTGTACTGCAGTTCTTGCCGGAGGAGTCTTGCGAACCCGTGCACGCTCGCAGTTCGACCGCGGTCGAAAGCCCGGCGTTTTGCGCGGTCACCCGAGTGACGAACCCGCCATCGACGGGGAAGTCACGCCAGGCATCCCATCCTGAACCGTTGGTGTTCACTCGAACCTGGAAGTAGTCGACGCCGGGCAGCCGCTGCTCGCCCGTGACGCGGAGGTCTGCTGCGTCACCGTTGGCGCGCACGGTCACCTGCAGTGACGCGGTCGGTGCGTTCGGGACACCGGAGATCGCTCGGGACACCGAGGTGGAGCAATACCAGCCGTTGTCGGCGACGATCACGTACACGAACTGCTGACCACGTGGCAGGCGGTGCTCGAAGGTTTGGTCGCGCGAGCCAGAGGCCCGTCCGTCGCCGCTGGAGGTGCACTCGGGGACATCGGTGCCGACGCGCACCGGTCGCACCGTGTAGAGCACGTTCGTGGCCCCACCAGCGTTCGCTGCGCCCCAGTTGACGTCGATCGTGTCGGGATCGTCAGCATTTCTCGTCGCAAAGATCGTGCCGACCGAGGAGGGCGGCCCGATTGCGGTGACCGAGGTCGATGTGAACTGCCACCGGTCGACGGGAACATTCGCGGCGTTCACCGCGGCGACCGCGACCGAGTACACCCGGCCGGTCTGCAATTGCCCGTCGGTGTTCGGGAACTCGGCCGTCACCGCGTCGCTGGGGACCTCCTGCTGCACGTCGACGCCATTGCCGGTGACGCGCACGATGTATCCGGAGATCGGGGTGCCTCGGCTCGGATCGGGGACGGTCGCCCACGACACCTGCAGCGAGCCACCGTTCGCAGCGACCGTGGTGGGACGGGCGGAGACCGAGGTCGGCGCCTCGGGGAGCCAGTCGACCCGCATGACCTCACTGGGAGCACTCGGCACGCTCTCACCAACAGCGTTTCTCGCGATGACGCGGAATTGGTAGTCGCGGCCGGCATCGAGCGAGTCGAGCACGCAAACGAGCTGCAGTCCGCACTCGAAACTCTGGTTGTCGGCGACGATGCGATAGCTCGTGATCGCCGAGTTATTGGCCTCGGGTGGCGTGATGCGCAGTGCAATCGAGCCATCGACATGGGCCGCCGTCTCTCGAGTCGGCGCGGCAGGTTGTGAAGGGACATCCTCGAGACGCACCGTCACGCTGCCCCACACCGAGCGCGAGGCGAGGCCGGTCGCATCGAGCACTCGATACTGCATCGTGAATTCGCGAACCTCGGCGGTGCTACTCGCGGCGAATTCGATCGTGCCGTTTTCGCTTGCGCGAATGGTGATGCCCTGCGGATACCCGCCGCCGACAGCTCGGGTCTCCACGAGCCGCAACGGGGTGTCCGGGAACGGGTTCGTGGCTTCGTCGTTTTCGAGCACATTGATGCTCGTGGACGAGCCTCGTGCGAGCGCGATCGCGTCGGGCTGTGGAGATGCCAAGGGTCTCGTCGAACTCACGATCGCGATCGTGATGATTCCTTCGCTGCTCTCGCCTCGCTCATCGGTAACACGGAGCGTGAGTTCGCTTCTCGCGCCCGGTGTCGCATTCGATGCAGTCTGGAGTTGGAGATCGCTGCCCGAGATCGCCGCAGTCACCGCGGACGGGGTGCCTTCTTCGAGCGTGTAGGTGACGTCCCCGCTCTCCTCGCTCACACCCGTGGTGAGGCGGGTGAGGTCGAGCGAGCGGTCACTGCCCGGCTCGACTTGCAGAAACGTGCTGAGCAGTCGTGGCGGCTGGTCCTCGTCGGGGAGCACCGTGATCGGGAGTACAACGGTCGAGACGCGTCCTTCGGGGTCGCGCGGTGAGTCACCGTCGGTCACTTCGATCGCAACGGAAGCCTGACCGCTGAACCCTGGAGCAGCCGTGAACCGGATCGTGCTGGAGTCGACCACGATGTTCGAGCCGTCGGAGTGCTGCGGAACCACCCGCTCTCCCGTCAGGAGCGGGGTGTTTCCGTTGACCGTCAGGATCTGTTCTGCCAGCGGAATCGTCACGGGAGTCTGCCCGACCGTCGTCACGGGCTCGGCGGCAGGGTCGAGTTGCGGGAGCGAGTCCTGGTGACCTGGCACGAAGATCAGTGCGGTCTGCTGCACTGCCGGATCCTCGCTCCGGAACACGGTGAACGGAACGATCCGGCTGCGCTCACCGATGTCGATCGAGACGATGAAACCGTCCTGCTCAACGCCCGTTTGCGAGACAGGCAGCGCGATCTCGAGTTGTGCCGCGTCTCCGTCTGCAATGGAGATCACGTCGGAGAGATCAACGTCGACGGTCTCTTCATCGATGATCGCGCCGAGACCGACCGTGACGTCGTTGGTTTCCGGAACCGGGAGCGGGGCGTCACGATCGACCGTGACGGTCAACCACGCGTAGGCGGTGGAGCCACGAGAGTTCTCGATTGCATAGAGCACACCGAACTCGCCCTCCTCTGCGCCCGCACTGATGAGGAGCACCTCGTCGGTGAAGCTCGCGGCGGTTGACTCGACCGAGACGATCTTCAGGGGAAGGCCGAACGGGTCCCGGTCGTTCTCGAGCACGGGGACGGCGATCGTCGTGCCGGGTCGGACCGAGACCTCGTCGGGGAGCGCGAGGGGGCTCGCATCGACGCTGCCCGCCGGTGCGACACCGACCGTGATCGTGCCGGTCGCCCGAGCACCCAGCGCATCGACGACCTCGTAGGTGAAGGAGTCGGTTCCGACCGCATAATCGCTCGCCCGGTAGGTGATCGAATCCGGGCCTCGCGAGACGACTGAGCCGAGCAACGGCGGCGAAGACTGGCCCAGGAGCGTGACCGTGTCGCCGTTGGGGTCGATGCCGTAGATCGGGATCGGGATCACGACGAGTTCGCCGGCGACCACGCGGGCGCTGACGTCACGAGGGTTCGGCGGCGAGTTGGTGACGTCGTCTGGGGCGACCACCTGAATCGTCACCCGAGCCTGCGAGCGCAGGCCGCTCTCGGTCGTCACGGCGTACACCGCCTCGTAGGTCCCGACCTCATCGGGTGCGACATACCTCAGGACGTTCCGAGAAGCGAAGAGCAGTCCTTCGCCGGGGCCGAGCGGTGTCACGAGTTCGGGGACGAGCGAGAGGGGCTCACCCTCGGGCTGCTCGTCGTTGGCGAGCACCGCGATGTCGGTCGCGCTGCCGGGTCGCACCTGGACCACGTCGTCTCGAGCGATCGGCGCCTGCGGTGTTCCCGTCGCTCCCACCTGAATGACCGTGATCGTGCCGGTCGAGGAGGAGGCACCGTTCGAGATCGTGTAATTGACGTCGACGGGCCCCGTGATGTCATCGGTCAAGGTCAGGCGAATGGTTCGCTGTTCGATGACGGTCGCCACGACCGGAGTATCGGGGCCGACCGTCGTACCGGTGACGAGCAGCACGCTTCCGGAGGGGTCGAGATCGCTCGTCGTCACATCGATCTCGCGCGTCGCCAACGGCGGGATCGCGACGACATGCGGGCTCGTCTGCGGTGGAGTCGAGACGTCGACCGCCGCCGCGACCTCGATGCGGATGTTCCCGGTCGCCGTTGATTGCCCGTCGGTGACGACGTATTCGAGCAGCAGCGAGCCAGGCTCTTCGGGAATGACGGTGATTCGGTTCGCGGCGAAATCCGCACGGACCGTTGCTCCCTCGAGTTGCGGAACATTGTGCAGCGCGATCGGACCCTGACCGCCGTGCGCTGAGAGCAAGGGGTCCAGCTCGAGCGACTCACCCGCGCGCGCGAACACTGCGAAGGAATCGGCAACGAGCGGCGGCGCCCCATCGGTCGATACTGCGACGACCACTGATCCTGTGGACTGCTCACGGCCGTCGGAGACGACGAGGTCGATATCGCGCAGTGCCCCGACTCCCCCGTCGGTGAACTCGATCCGTCCGTCCGGGCGATAGCGAATATCGTCGCCGCCAGCAACAGCGGCTGAGACCAGGATCAGCTCGTCGCCGTCAGGGTCGATCCAGTCGTTCAGGACGTTCGCCGAGACGGTGCCGTTCGCAGCGACTCTGAGTGTCGAGGGCAATGCTTGTTCGGGCGGCGAATTCTGATCCGGGGCCGAAATCGTGACGGTCGCCACTGCGGAGTCCTCTCCGCCACGACCATCGGAAATCGTGTACGGGACCTGGAGTTGCCCGCTCGCCGTCGAATCGAGCGTCAGCAGGATCCCCTGGCCATCTTGACTGATCGCGGTCTGCGCGGGCGTCTCGCCCACTTCGGTGATCATGATCGGATCGCCGTTGTCATCGCTGTCGTTCACCATGACGCGAAGCAGGGTCGTTCGCCCTGGCCGCGCACCGAGTTCATCATCGTTCGCGACCGGCGGGACCTGCTCGATGTTCTCCGGCGCGTCCTCGACCGGGAGTTCGTCGTCGACGATCAGGTCAGCGTCTGGTGGGGGTCCGACATCCCCCAGTCGTTGACGAGGACACCCTCTCCGCCGAGCGTCCAGGAGTTCCCCGTTTCCGGCGAGGTCAGCAGCAGCGAGTTCTTCCGGTTGGCGATCGCCAGCGATTCTGAATATTCGAAGCCTTCGAACGTCAGGACGTTTCGTTCGAGTCCGCACTGGCGGATCCCGGCGCCCTCGGCCCACACCCCGAAGATGCAGCCGGAGATCACGAGAGGTCGAACCGGCGTCGAGTTCGTTCCACCGGCGAGCACGGTTGCTTCGCCACTCGAGCTCGAGAAACGCACGAGCCCCTCGTTGCTCGCCGCGACCACGCCTCGGTTCTGCGCGGGAACCTGGATCGCGAGCGTTGGATCGTCGGTCGAGATTTCCCACATCGGTGTCGAGAGCGAGCCGCTGACCGAATCGAACACGATCCAGCCTGCCGCATTGGCACTCACGACCAGTTGGGGGTCGTTCGGTGACATCGGAACGGGATCGGAATTGATGGTCTCGCCCGTTGCGATCTCGATCGTCACGATGCTGCCGAGGCCGGGTGACGCGGCGTACAGGTAGTCGCCGTAAAGCACCGCCTCCGCACCCTCGCCGAGTGCACTCGTCGGCGGTGTCGCCGTCTGAAAGGCACCGATCTCGCTACTCGGCATGAGCCACACGTCGCCGGTGGCATGATCGAGGACCGCCGCGTTGTCGCCCTCCAGCAAGACGTCTGCGCCGGCGGGGATCGGCACCGGGTCACTGAGGTTCCCGAGCACCGGGTCGATCACGCGAAGTGTCGAGGCGAGTCGGTCGAGGACGACGATCGTGTCTTCGGTCTGGACGATCTCCGAGGCACGGCCTTCGAGCGCAATGACGGAGTCGATGCCGGAAATTCCAGTGTTGATCCGCCCGACCGCATCGAGATCTTGGTTCGCCACCCACACCGAGCCATCGTCGAGCTCAGGGTGGAGCGCTTCGTAGCCCGGGCTCAGCGCAGCGGCAACGACGAGACCACTCGCCAACAGCCCACCGATCGTGAGTGCCGCGAGCGTTTTGCCACCGAATCTCACGGCAGCACCTCGGCGCAGCGAGTGATGCTCTCGCCTGTCGAACCCTCGCGGTTCACTGCGACTTCGACGCAGACTTCCTCGCCCGGAACGCCGGTCATCGTGAACTCGTTGGTGCGCTGGATCATTGCCTCGTTGTTGGAGGTGCGCACGAGGTACGAATCGGTGTCGAGCATCCCCGGGTCTTTCCAGGTGAACTCGACCGCACCGGAGGTTTGCTGCGCGTCGATCGCCTCGACGCGCGGGATCCCGCCGGCGAGCGTGGAGAAGGCGATCACCGCAACACCGATGATCGCGAGCACGAGCACCGTTCCGACACCGATCGCCGCTCCGAGAATGAGCTGCTTTCTGGGTTCCTCATGCGTGTGCTGCCGGGTGCGCAGGCTCGTCTCGCGGACTTCGGCCTGCGTACTGAGGTCGATCCGTTCGATGTGCGCGCGCCGTCGAGGGCGCTTCGGGCGTTCCGCGATCATCGGAGCGGCCACCGTGTTGTCGCTGGCCTCGGGCACGACATCGACCGTCCAGGGGTCCATCGTGACTTCGATGGAGGTGACCGGGAGGTCGAGTGCTCGCTGCACGTTCTGCAGTTCGACGAGCATCTGGTAGATACTCTGTGGCCGATCTCCCGGGCGCGGTGCGAGCGACGACTTGATGATCCGCTCGAGCTCGGCGGGAACGTCGTCACGGTGCAGGGGCTGCAACTGGTTCGAGGTGATTCGGTCGACGAGCTGCGCGGTTCCATTGAGCCGGTCGGGGATCTCCGCGGGACTGCGGCCTGCGAGCAGCGAATAGAGCGTCGCACCGAAGGCGAAGACCTCGGTCGCGATGGTCCCTGCGGTTTCTTCTCGCAGGACCTCAGGCGCCGACCACGGCACCGAGACGCCGATCTGCGCGTCGACCTCCGCTTGGGAGCTGCCGGCGATTCCGAAGTCACTGAGCACCGGATGCCCATAGGCGGTCGTCATGATGTTCGCTGGCTTCACGTCGCGGTGCAGGGTTCCGGCCTGGTGAGCGGTTTCGAGTGCGCTCCCGATTCGGATCATCATGTCGAGCGATTCCGCGACCGAGTACGGGGTTTCGCGGAACCGCGAGCCGACCTGCGCCGAGCAGAGCTCCATCACGATGTACGGCCGACCATCGCTGGAAACGCTCGCTTCGTACACGGTGAGAATGTTCGGATGCGCCGAGAGCTGACCCATCAGATTCACTTCGGACTGGAACATCGTGCGCACCGCATCATCGACGAAGTCAGCGAGCATGACCTTCACCGCGACAGGTCGCCGAGGCATGTTCTGTTCGTAGAGGAAGACGTCGGCGAAACCGCCGGTGCCGACGATGTGCAAGTGAGCGAATCCGGGCAGGACGGGCGGGGAAGACGGCAGTCTTCTTGCCATTGGATTCCCCCTCACCAAACGATGCGCGGCGCTTGCGCCTCATCGGCGCTCGTGCTGCGACCGCGCGAATGCTGCGCGCATCATCAAATTCTACCGCGGGCAGATTTGCGAGGCGAGAGCAGTCGGCTTCGGGTTGGCTATGCCTCGTTCGAGGGTTCGTTGCGCAGCGTCGTCCGCGGGACCGTGCGATCGACGTCATCGACCTCCGGCGCCTTGACGACATCCAGCACGACGACCGTCACGTTGTCACGACCACCAGCATCGAGCGCTGCATCGACGAGCGCATCAGCAGCCTTCGCGGTGTCCGGGTTCTCGATGAGCAGGCGTTCGATGTCGGAGTCGCGAACCTCCTTCGTGAGGCCATCGCTGCACATGACGATGCGGAGTTCCGGCATGACCGGGAGCAGGAAGTAGTCAGGCACCGGGTCGACGTTGAAGCCGATCGCACGCGTCACGACGTTGCTGTCCGGGTGCGTCTCTGCTTCGTCTTCCGACAGCAGACCTGCGTCAACGAGTTCTTGCACGACCGAGTGATCGACCGTGATTCGCGTGAGCCGGTCCCCGAGCATTGCGTAGGTACGACTGTCGCCGACATTGAAGACCGCGAAGTACGGCTCACCCTCGTGCTCGGCGAACGCAGCGCCCGTGACCGTCGTGCCGGTTCCAGAGTCGCCTTCTTCGCCAATGCTCGTGATGTCGGCGGTCGCGTTTCTCAGCGCTTCGACGATCTCGATCGGCTCGACGAGTGTCTTGCCCTCGAGCGCGGCGAGGCGCTCAACAACGGCTTTGCTCGCGACATCGCCGTGCGCGTGACCGCCCATGCCATCGGCGATCGCGAAGACGGGAGGCACGGTCACGAGGCTGTCCTCGTTGTGTGCACGACGAAGGCCCGTGTCGGTTGCGCCAGCCCATCGGACTTCGAAACCGCGCGTGCCTTGAGCCGCCTGTGCATATTCGCCAAGCGGCGTTCCGATATGGGTCACGTACCCCAGTCAATCACGCCGAGGTGCCGATGAAGGACATCACGTGCTTAATTCGTGTGTAGTCCTCGAAGCCGTACGCGGAGAGATCCTTCCCGTACCCAGAGTGTTTGAAGCCTCCGTGCGGCATTTCTGCAACGAGCGGGATGTGGGTGTTAATCCAGACGCAGCCGAAATCGAGCTCGCGGGCGAACCGCATGGCGCGGCCGTGATCGCTCGTCCACACACTCGATGCGAGGCCGTAGAGCACGCCGTTCGCGTTGCGCAGCGCCTCTTCCTCGGTCGAGAACTTCTGCGCCGTGATGACGGGGCCGAAGATTTCGGTCTGGATCGCCTCGTCGTCCTGCTGCAACCCGGACACGAGTGTCGGCTCATAGAAGTAGCCGTTGCCCTCGCGAGCGGTTCCACCGGTCTCGATCACGGCGTGGTCCGGGAGCCGGTCGATGAAGCCTGAGACCTGTTCGAGCTGATTGATGTTGTTGACCGGGCCGAAGAACGAGTCGGGGTCGTTCGGCATCCCTGTTTTGATGTCACTCGCGATGTATGCGCGCAGTGCCGCAAGGAACTCGTCGTGGATGCCCTCCTGCACCATGAGCCGAGTCGCAGCAGTGCAGTCCTGACCGGCGTTGAAGTATCCGGCTGCCGCGATTCCCTCGACGGCGAGCTGCACATCGGCATCATCGAACACGATGACGGGCGCCTTCCCACCGAGTTCGAGGTGCGTGCGCTTCAGATCCGCGGAGGCAGCTTTCGCCACCGCCATGCCCGCGCGCACCGAACCGGTGATCGAAACCATCTGCGGCGTCTTGTGATCGATCATCGCGGCACCGCTCGAGCGGTCGCCGACCACGACGTTGAACACGCCCGCCGGCAGGAACTCGGCTGCGACCTCCGCCATGAGCAGCGTGCTCTGCGGAGTCGTGTCGCTCGGTTTCAGGACGGTCGCATTCCCCGCCGCGAGCGCCGGGGCGAACTTCCAGACCGCCATGTTGAGCGGGTAGTTCCACGGGGTGATCTGGCCGACGACCCCGATGGGCTCTCGACGAACGAATGAGGTGTGGTTCTCCATGAACTCGCCCGCGGACTTGCCTTCGAGGTGTCGAGCTTCGCCTGCGAAGAAGCGAATCTGGTCGACCGAGACGAGGATTTCGTCTTCGACGAGGCTGCCGAGCGGCTTGCCCGTGTCTTGACTCTCGAGTTTCGCGAATTCGTCGGCGCGGGCCTCCAGCGCGTCTGCGATTCGGAAGAGCGCCAACTGGCGTTCTCCGGGAGTCGTATTGCGCCACTGCTCGAAGCCCTTGCTCGCAGCAGAGAACGCCGCATCGATGTCCGCTTCGTTCGACACCGGACTCGTTCCGTACACTTCTCCGGTCGAGGGGTCGATCAGATCGATCGAATCGTCCCCGCGAGCTTCACGATATTCGCCATTGATAAAGTTCCGCAGTGCAGTCATGGAGTTATCGTAACCCCCAGCCTTGCCAGATGTAACCTGCGGATTCTGTGCTCTCGGCACGCTCTCACGACGGAATCACTTGAACGACGCCATACCGAACGAGAGAATCGAAGCATGCCAAACCTCCCCGCTCACGAGCGCCCTCGCTCACCTCAGATCGATGAGCTCTCCAAGGCGATCATCGAGCGACTCCAAGTCGACGGACGCCGCTCCTACGCGGAGATCGGGCGAGAGGTGGGGCTGAGCGAGGCAGCGGTGCGGCAGCGCGTCCAGCGGCTCACCGAATCGGGCGTCATGCAAATCGTCGCGGTCACTGACCCGATGCAATTGGGGTTCGAGCGGCAGGCGATGATCGGCATCCGCACCCGCGGGAATGCGACGAACATTGCCGACGAACTCGCGAGCATGCCCGAGATCGACTACGTGGTGCTCACGGCCGGCTCGTTCGACATCCTCGCCGAAGTGGTCTGTGCAGACGATGACGGCCTTATCGACCTCCTCAACCATCGCATCCGCGAAACAGAGGGGGTCGTCTCAACCGAAACCTTCATGTATCTCAGGCTCGTGAAGCAGCATTACAACTGGGGCACTCGATGACCGAGGTCGCGCGAGCTTCACTCGTGGTCGGTGAAGACGGTCGTCCTCGCTGCGCCTGGGTCGGGGCGGACGCGGAGTACGAGCGCTACCACGACGAAGAGTGGGGTGTTCCGCTCCGAGGCGACCGCGCGCTCTTCGAGAAGATCAGTCTCGAAGCCTTCCAGTCTGGACTCTCCTGGATCACGATCCTGAAGCGTCGGCCAGGCTTTCGGGCCGTGTTCCATGACTTTGCACCAGCCCGGGTCGCAAGCTTCAGCGACGCAGAGATCGAGGCGGCAATGCAGAACCCGGCGATCATTCGCAACCGAGCAAAGGTCCTCGCCACGGTGCACAACGCTGCTGTCGTGCACTCGATGGTCGAATCGGAGCCCGGGGCGCTGGATGCGCTCGTGTGGAGTTTCGTTCCAGAGCCGAGCCAGCCGCGACCACGCGCGCTCGAGGAGATCGCGGCAGTCACACCCGAATCAATCGCGCTCAGCAAGGCGCTGAAGCATCGTGGGTTCAAATTCGTCGGGCCAACCACGATGTACGCCCTCATGCAATCCGCGGGGCTCGTGGATGACCACGTCGAAGGCTGCTGGCGGGCGAGATAGGGCTCATGCTCCCGCGCCCGCCAACAGCGGCTTCAACTGCGCCTACAGTTCGACCAGCAGGATCGGATCGGTCGTGGGCTGTTCAGAGCCCCCTTCCGGCTCGACCGTGATGCCGACTGTGGTCACAGGCCCGGATTCCCCCTCCAGGACACGCCACGTCGCTCCGTCGTCACCGGGAACGAAAGTTCCAGCAGGGGTTGCCCCCTCCTCGGTGATGAACCAGAGCTCGTAGGTCTTTCCAGGTTCTGGCGCTTCCATGCCATCGACCGAAATCGCTGCCTGGCCGAGTTCCGCTGACCAGTGCACGGTGACTTCAGCACCGGACTCCATTGCGACCGTCGTCTCGACGGCGTCGCTTGCAGCCTGGATCGTGTTGAACTCCTGCTGGGCACCCCAGCCGTTCGCACCGGGCCAGTTCGCACCGAAGACGACACCAACAATTGCCGCAACGGAAGCTGCCGCGAGGAGCGTGACCGAGATCGGCTTGCTGAACCACCGGCGTTGTGCCGCTGCTTCTGCACGACCGACCGGCTGCGGCGTGGAGCCGCCCGCCATCGCCGGCTCACGATCGTCATCGGCATCGTTTTCGTCGCGCACTTCGTCTGCAGGAAGCTGCGGGGTCACGGCGATCTGGTCGAGGATGCTCGCGCGAAGTGAAGCCGGTGGCTCCTCTTCATAGATATCGCCGAGCAACGATGCGGTGTCGAACAGTTCGCGATCGTCGTACTCGTCTGGACGTTTGTTGTCATTCATGATGTCACCCCCAATGCTTCTCGAAGTCGTGCGAGTCCGTCTCGGACTCTGGTTTTCACTGTGCCGAGCGGCACAGAAAGTCGTTCGGCCACTTCGCTCTGCGAAAGGCCACCATAGTAAGCGAGCGAGATCGCCTCCCTGTGCGTCGCGCTCAATGTTGCGAGAGCCTGCAAGACGCGCTCGTGCTCGATCCTGAGTTCTGCCAGCTCTGAGACGCCGTCTCGAGGAGCCTCGATGTCTCGAACACCGACCGCGAGATCGCGATCATGGCTTGCCTGCGAGGAACGGATCCGGTCGACCGAGCGGCGGTGGGCGATCGTCAACATCCAGGAGACCGCGTTGCCCTTTTGCTCGTTGAACTTCGCCGCTGACTGCCAAATTTCGAGGAACACTTCTTGCGTCACCTCCTCAGCCTGTGCGCGATCGACAAGGAGTCGTTTGACCAAGCCAAAGACCCGTGCCGAAACTGCATCGTAGAGTTCAGCAAACGCTGCCTGATCTCCGGAGCCGGAGCGCCTGAGGAGGAGATCGATACTCCCCCGCGCAGTTCTGTCTTCCGTGTCATCCACCACGTCGTCAAGCATGTCATATCGATCACCTCTCTCATTTGCATTTGAAACATTCCCGAACGCTCCTCGATCACCCGAAGGTGAAGGAGAAGGCCGAGACTCCAGCACCGACAGTAAGTTCGATCCGCCCATCTTGCGCATCCCCCTTATAGAGCTCGTACGAGCGTGGCGTGCCATCGACTTCGATCGTTTGCATCTCACCGTCGACATTCACTTCGACCGTGCCACTTCCACTGAGAACAACTCGGACCTCCGAGGCCTCGTATTCGAGACCGATGGTCGCTTCCTCACCCTGTGGCGTGATCGATTGCGTCTCGAGCTTCCACGCCCCATCGAGTGCGAAGGTGTTCGGCGACTGATCCTCGGGGAAGGTGTAATCGCGCTCCCCCGCCGTGTATGCCTCCGTGCCGCCGAAGTTCACTGCCTTCGTCGATCCGAGGAACGTCTCGGGAGTGGTCGAACCGAGCTCTGGAGTCACGTCATCCGTGTCCGTCTCGCCTGGAAGCTGAGCGTCCGGGTTCGCCTCAAGGAGGAGTTCTCGGATCAACTTCTCAGTCGTCTCGTATCCGCCTTCACCGAACTTGACGTGACGGACAGTGCCCTCCGCGTCGATCAGGTAGTGCGCTGGCCAATACCGGTTGCGGTAGTTGGTCCAGGTCGAAAGCGAGTTGTCGAGCGCAACCGGGTAGGTGATGCCGAAGTCTTCGGCGCCGGCCTTCACGTTGCGGAGTTCCTTCTCGAAGGCGTACTCCGGTGAGTGGATTCCGATGACCTGCAATCCAGCGTCCTCGTATGCCTCGTTCCACGCAACCGAGTGCGGAATCGAACGCTGGCAGTTGATGCAGGAGTATGCCCAGAAGTCGATCAGAACGACCTGGCCTTCGAGATCCTTCAAATCAATCGCCTCGTTGTTCGGGGTATTGAACCAGTCTGTGATCCCTTGGATGTCCGGCGCCGTGCCGCAGCTCTGCAATTCCGTCGCACCGCTGTCGCACTTGTCGAGGTTCTTGTTCTGCTCGTTCACGATGCCGCCCCAGCCCAGCGCTTCGGCGACTTCTTCAGAATTGTTGAACTGGTCCTGCAGTGCAGCCGTGTAGTCCGGCAGCAGTCGCTGGATCGCCTGTGGAACGTTGAACACGAGACCGATCGCGAGCGCGATCATCGTGACGCCACCGATCACGCGGATCTTGCGCTGGTGCTTGCGGAACGACTTCACTCGCTCTGCAACGCGGCGACCCGCAAGGGCGAAGAACAGCAGCGGGATCGCAGCACCGAGTGCGAAGGTGACCGTCAGGACGACCGTCTCCACTCCGATTCGCCCGGTCGAGCCGGCAACGGTGATCGCTGCGAGCACTGGACCGGCGCACGGCACATACACCGCACCGAGCGCGATCCCGAGGAAGAAGCCACCACGTTCAGTGTTGACGTTCTTCTGCGGGATCCAGGAGAACGGCTTTTCGAGAATCGCTTCGAACTTCGGGATGATCAGTCCGATACCGATCAGCAGCAGCACGATCAGTCCGGCCCAACGAAGGACATCGCCCGGGAGTCCGAGGAGTCCGAGAATGAGCGAACCGACAAGGGTGAAGAGGCTGAAGCTCACCACGAGGCCGAGAATGACCAGGTATGGACGCCAGCGCGATGGCTCTGCAACCTTCTCCTCGACATCATCCTTGACGGTGACGGCGACAGCGCCGTCGCCCGAGGCGGTCTTCGAAGCAGCTGACTTCGTGTCAACTGCTCCTTTTGTTTTGGTCTTTCGAGCGCCCTGGACTCCTCCACTAAAGAAGATCACTGGGAGCACGGGGAGGATGCACGGGGAGATACCCGTGATCAGGCCCCCGAAAAAGCCGATCAGCGCTAACGAAATCATGATTGCCTCCTTGGCAAGGTCTATTGAGTAGTTCGGTGTGCACCTCCGATCGGATGGGAATGGGCCGAAAAAACTTTTTCAAACTTTTTTCAATCCGAATCTCTCGGGGCTCCGAATCCCTTCATGACCAGCCCAACAGGGCACCCGGCCAAAGCGGCCGTATATCGAAGGAGAAAGTCTCATGCGAACAACTTCACGGAACACGCTCACGGCACTCTCACTCTCTGCGATCGCCGTACTCGGGCTCGCAGGCTGTGCAAGTGGCGACTCAATGGAGAGCGAAGAGCCAATGGCAAGCAGCAGCGCACCAGCCGAAACCATGGAGCCCTCGGCTTCAGAGGAAATGTCGGACATGGATGACGCAGCATTTGCGAACCTCGTCGGCCCAGGCTGCGCAGCATACGCAGAAGCAGTGCCAGACGGAGCCGGCTCAGTTCAGGGTATGTCTGCTGACCCAGTCGCAGTCGCAGCCTCGAACAACCCACTCCTGACCACCCTCACCGCAGCGGTCTCCGGTGGCCTGAACCCAGATGTCAACCTCGTTGACACGCTGAACGGCTCGGAGTTCACCGTCTTCGCACCAGTTGACGAAGCATTCGCGATGATCGACGACGCAACGATCGAGACGCTGAAGACCGACTCGGCAATGCTGACCGACATCCTGACCTACCACGTGGTTCCTGGCCAGGTTGCACCTGATGCAATCGCCGGAGAGCACACCACGGTTCAGGGAACCACCGTTGAGGTCACCGGTAGCGGCGACGAGCTCATGGTTGATGGCGCAAACGTCATCTGCGGTGGAGTTCAGACTGCAAACGCTACGGTCTACCTGATCGACTCGGTACTCATGCCGTAATTTGATTCACCACAAGAAAGAGGCCCCGGAAACGGGGCCTCTTTTTGTGCTTCGCAGGAAGTTCAGGCTTTGAAGAGTGCTGTGATCTCCTCGACCGCTTCGAGCGGGAGCACCACCGTACCCGCCGCCGCATTCGTGCGGATCTGCTCCGCACTCGTCGCTCCTGCGATCACACTGGAAACCGTCGGCTGCGCCAAGAGCCAAGCGAACGTCGCTTCGAGCATCGAGACACCGAATCGATCAGCGATGCGCTGATACTCCTCCAGGACGCTCCAGTTCACGTCTTCGAGAATCTGGGGTTTCAGTTTCGTCAGGCGCGCGTCCGCCGGACGTCCCTCGCGCGTGTACTTGCCGGTGAGGAGCCCGTTGAACAGCGGGAAGTACGGCAGGAATCCCAGGCCGTACTGCGAGACTGCGGGCAGCACTTCACGTTCGACCTCGCGCCGCAGCAAGCTGTACTCGCTCTGCGCGCTGACGAAGGCCGGCAGCCCGAGGTCACGGGCAGCATCTGCTGCCTCGGCGATCTGTTCGGCCGAGAAGTTACTGTGCCCGATGTACCGGATCTTTCCGGCTTGCACGTGCTCCGCCAGCGCTTCGAGCGTTTCGGCGATCGGCGTCTGCGGATCGGGCGTGTGCAGTTGGTACAGGTCGATCCAGTCTGTTTGCAGGCGTCGGAGCGAGGCTTCCAGCGCAAAGCGGATGTACTGCGCACCGCCCTTCGCCCCGTACTCCTCCGTACCAGGCATCGGGAAGTCTGCGTGTCCGAACTTCGTGGCGAGCACGATCTGATCGCGAGTGCCACGAAGCGACTTGCCCATCATCGTCTCGCTCTCGGCAGGAGCGCCGCCGTACATGTCGGCGGTATCGAAGAGCGTGATCCCCGCGTCGATCGCAGCGAAGATTACGGCGTCTGTGCCGCGCTGATCTTCCGTGATCGTGCCGCGGCGCCCGAAGTTGTTACATCCGAGCCCGACCGTGCTGACAAGAAGATCGCTGGAACCAAGGGACCGTAGGGAGACATCACTCATGTCTCGATCCTACGACCGCCCCGCCTCCCGCGCGAGGCAACGAAGACGCATCACGCAGGGTGCGACTCAGCGGCTTGCCACGAGTACCAGTTCCTCGTTCTCAAGAGACAGTCGCTGACCTGCCTCCCGAGCCACCTCAATGAGGTCGTCGATGGAGGAGATCTCAGCGGCCGCCTGCGCAAGCGCACGGACGAACAGCCCCTTGCCGCGCTTGTTCCAGTGATTCAAGGCCCGAGTCGCCCCAGTTTCGTCGCGCTCGACGACGTGCACCGACTTCGCCTGAGCTCCCGGCCCGAGCGCGCGGTACGTCCCGCTTCGCAGGTCGAGCAGCGGACCGGGCAGTTGGTCGAGCGTCTCGGCAATCACGGGCTTCCAGAGCTTGCCCATTGATGTCCCTGGCAACTTCGAAGTGCTGGAGATCTTGTAGGCGGGAATCAGATCGTTCGCCCGAACCAGGCCGAACAACGCCGAGTGCACAACAACATGGCGTCCGAGCCAAGCCCGAGCCTCATTGTCGAGCGTTCGCGCATCGAGCGCGTCGTACAGGACACCGGTGTATCGCTCGATCGCCGGCACCGTCGGCGAGGTCGATACCGCAGCGTTGTCCGCAGCAGCGGCACGCTTGGCTGGCGTCGACTCGTCTTGGCCTGCGGCGACGAGCCGTTCGAGAGCAGAGAGGGCTGCAACGCGAGACGCGGCCAGGCTCGGGAATCCCAAGCTGGCCGCGTCGAGCGGTGCTCCTGCTCCGCCTCGAGATTTCGTCTCGGAGGGAGGCAGGAGAATGATCATGATTGCAGTGCGGCGTCCCTTGCAACGACTTCAACGTTGTCACGGTTGACCGAGAGGAAGCCCTCGTCGGCGTTGATGTGCAGCACGGTGCCGTCTTCCGACGTCACTCGAACCTCACCATTGCCGAGGACCGCGAGCAGAGGCTCGTGGCCACTCAGGATTCCGATCTCGCCCTCAGTGGTGCGAGCAACAACCTGCTTCGCCTCGCCCGACCAGATTTCCTGGTCGGCCGACACGATGCTGACGGAAAGCGGCATTAGCCGTTCTCCTTCTGGATCTGAGCCCACTTCGCCTCGACGTCGGTGATGCCACCGACGTTGAAGAAGGCCTGCTCCGCAACGTGGTCGAACTCACCCTTGGCGATTGCATCGAAGGATTCGATGGTCTCCTTGAGCGGAACGGTCGAACCCTCAACACCGGTGAACTTCTTCGCCATGTAGGTGTTCTGCGAGAGGAACTGCTGGATACGACGCGCACGCGAGACGACGATCTTGTCTTCTTCGGAGAGCTCGTCAACACCGAGGATCGCGATGATCTCCTGGAGTTCCTTGTTCTTCTGCAGGATCTGCTTGACCGTCGTTGCAACACGGTAGTGGTCTTCACCGAGGTAGCGAGGGTCGAGAATACGGCTCGTCGAGGTCAGCGGGTCCACTGCTGGGTAGAGACCCTTCGACGCGATTTCACGAGACAACTCGGTGGTTGCATCGAGGTGCGCGAAGGTGGTCGCCGGGGCCGGGTCGGTGTAGTCGTCAGCAGGAACGTAAATTGCCTGCAGCGAGGTGATCGAGTGACCACGCGTCGAGGTGATGCGCTCCTGGAGGAGACCCATCTCGTCCGCGAGGTTCGGCTGGTAACCCACAGCAGAAGGCATACGGCCGAGCAGCGTGGAAACCTCAGAACCTGCCTGCGTGAAGCGGAAGATGTTGTCGATGAAGAGGAGAACGTCCTGCTTCTGCACGTCGCGGAAGTACTCCGCCATCGTGAGTGCCGACAGTGCAACGCGAAGACGCGTTCCCGGTGGCTCGTCCATCTGGCCGAAGACGAGTGCGGTCTTGTCGAAGACGCCCGCTTCTTCCATTTCGTGGATGAGGTCGTTGCCCTCACGGGTACGCTCACCAACACCGGCGAACACCGAAACACCACCGTGGTCCTGCGCAACGCGCTGGATCATTTCCTGGATCAGAACGGTCTTTCCGACACCTGCACCACCGAAGAGACCGATCTTTCCACCCTGCACGTACGGGGTGAGGAGGTCGATGACCTTGATGCCGGTTTCGAACAGCTGCGTCTTCGACTCGAGCTGGTCGAATGCTGGTGCCTTGCGGTGGATCGACCAACGCTCGGAAACCTCGATCGCCTCGTCCGAGTTGAGGACTTCACCGATGACGTTGAAGACCTTGCCTTTGGTGACGTCGCCGACTGGCACCGTGATCGACTCGCCGGTGTCGCGGACTTCCTGTCCACGAACCAGACCGTCGGTCGGCTTCAGTGCGATTGCGCGAACGAGGTCGTCGCCGAGGTGCTGTGCAACCTCGAGCGTGATCTCTGCGGTCTCGCCCTCGATGGTGACGTCAGTCTTCAGTGCGTTGTAGACAGCGGGAATCGCATCGTGCGGGAACTCGATGTCGACAACAGGACCCGTAACACGGGCGATGCGACCGACTGCGGTCTGCACCTGCGGATCTGTGATGGTCATTCTGTGCCTTTCCTGACTACTTCGCCGAGCTCAGGGCGTCAGCGCCGCCCACGATTTCGGAAATCTGCTGCGTGATCTCGGCTTGACGCGCATTGTTCTTCAAACGCGTGTAGTCCGTGATGAGCTTGTCTGCGTTATCGGACGCCGACTTCATTGCCTTCTGGGTGGCCGCCTGCTTCGCAGCGGACGACTGCAAGAGCGCATTGAAAATACGGCTCTCGATGTATACGGGCAGGAGTGCGTCGAGCACACCGGCTGGGTCTGGCTCGAAGGAGTACAACGGGAAGACCTCGTTACTCGTGGGAGCATCGCTCTCGTCTTCTTCGACAACTTCGAGTGGCAGGAGGCGCATGGTCTGCGGTTCCTGCGTCATCATGCTGACGAAGCGGTTGTACACGACGTGGATCTCGTCGACGCCGCCATCTTCGCCACCCTTGAGGTACTGCTCGATGACGATGTCCGCGATCTCCTGAGCCATCGCTGGCGTCGGGGTATCGGTCTGACCGACCCAGTCACGCAGGAACGGACGGCGACGGAACTGGAAGTTCCCGACTGCCTTCCGACCGACGAGGTAGTAGTCGATCTCTTTGCCCTCGGCCGTCAAGGCGTCGGTGAGCTGCTGCGCCTCGCGAAGAATCTGCGAGTTGAACGCACCAGCAAGACCGCGGTCGCTCGTGACGACGACCATTGCAGCTCGTTTGATCTCCGGGCGCTCCGTCGTCAGCGGGTGCTCCTCGTTCGAGAACGTCGCAACCGCACCGACCGCGCGAGTGACCGCGCGGGTGTACGGCGACGACGACTCGACACGAGCGAGCGCCTTCTGAATACGAGACGCGGAGATGAGCTCCATCGCCTTCGTGATCTTTTTGGTCGTCTGCGCAGACTTAATCTTCTGCGTGTAGACCCTGAGCTGTGCACCCATGGATCAGCGACGACCCTTGACGATCTTCGCCTGGTCGATCGAGTCGGCGTCGTGCTTGCCTGCGTCAGCTTCAGTGCCCGGAGCGCCGATGCCCTGTCCGTTGCCCGCGAGGAATCCCTTGCGGAAGTCGTCGACCTCAGTCTCGAGCGCGCTGAGGATCTCGTCCGAGAGCGCACCCTTCTCGCGAATGGTCGTCAGCAGGTCGGAGTTGTGACGCAGGTGCTCGAGGAGTTCACCTTCGAAACGGAGGATGTCTTCGACGGCGACTTCGTCCATCTTGCCGTTGGTGCCGGCCCAGATCGAGACGACCTGTTCCTCAACGGGGTACGGCGAGTACTGCGGCTGCTTCAGGAGCTCGGTCAGGCGAGCACCACGAGCGAGCTGGCGGCGGCTTGCCTGGTCGAGGTCTGATGCGAACATCGCGAATGCTTCGAGCGAGCGGTACTGCGCGAGCTCGAGCTTGAGCGTTCCGGAAACCTTCTTGATGCTCTTGGCCTGCGCGTCACCACCAACACGGGAGACGGAGATACCGACGTCGACCGCTGGACGCTGGTTGGCGTTGAAGAGGTCGGACTGGAGGAAGATCTGGCCGTCGGTGATCGAGATCACGTTCGTCGGGATGTATGCCGAGACGTCGTTCGCCTTCGTCTCGATGATCGGCAGACCGGTCATCGATCCTGCGCCCAGTTCGTCCGAGAGCTTTGCACAGCGCTCGAGCAGACGGGAGTGGAGGTAGAAGACGTCACCCGGGTATGCCTCGCGTCCCGGTGGGCGACGGAGCAGCAGGGAGACTGCACGGTAGGCCTCTGCCTGCTTCGACAGGTCATCGAAGATGATGAGGACGTGCTTGCCGCCGTACATCCAGTGCTGGCCGATTGCCGAGCCGGTGTACGGAGCGAGGTACTTGAATCCTGCGGGGTCAGATGCCGGGGACGCGACGATGGTCGTGTACTCCATTGCACCGGCGTCTTCGAGTGCGCCCTTCACGGAAGCAATCGTCGAGCCCTTCTGGCCGACAGCAACGTAGATGCAGCGAACCTGCTTGTTGACGTCGCCGGATTCCCAGTTCGCCTTCTGGTTGATGATCGTGTCGATCGCGATCGCGGTCTTGCCGGTCTGGCGGTCACCGATGATGAGCTGACGCTGTCCACGACCGACTGGGATCATGGCGTCGATTGCCTTGATACCGGTTTCGAGTGGCTCGTGCACGCTCTTGCGCTGCATAACACCAGGTGCCTGCAGTTCGAGTGCGCGGCGGCCTTCGGAAGCGATGTCGCCGAGTCCGTCGATCGGGTTTCCCAGCGGGTCGACAACGCGACCGAGGTAGCCGTCACCGACTGGAACCGAGAGAACCTCGCCGGTACGGGTGACTTCCATACCTTCTGCGATTGCGCCGAATTCACCGAGAACGACGACACCGATCTGTGCCTCGTCGAGGTTCTGCGCAAGGCCGAGGGTGCCGTCTGCGAAACGAACGAGTTCGTTCGCCATGACGCCGGGGAGACCGTCGACGTGTGCGATGCCGTCAGCGGCGTCGACGACGTGGCCTACCTCGGTCGCGGTCGAGCCGGAAGGAGTGTACGACTTCGCGAAGTCCTGCAGTGCACTGCGGATCTCATCTGAGTTAATGGTGAGTTCTGCCATTGCTGTTCTCTCTTATCTGTCTTTTGTCGTTCGCGCCTAGTGGGCGCCAACAAGCTCACGTCGGAGGCCGGCGAGGCGGGCTGCGACGCTGCCGTCGATCACTTCGCTGCCGAGAAGAATTCGAACACCGCCGAGCACAGAGGCATCGACGATTTCATGAAGGTCAACATCGACCCCGTGCGAGGCACGGATCGAACCGGCGATGACTGAGCGTTGCTGCTCGGTCAACGGGGTCGCGGTCGTGACCGTTGCGGAACGGTTGCCGTGAACCTCGGACGCGAAGGCGACGACTGTTTCGAGTCGCTTCCGGAGTCGCGTCTTTGATTCGCGGCTGACGAGGTGACGCAGGATCTCGAGCGTCGCAGGAGCAACGGAGTTGCCGAGCAGACGGTTGAGGAGCTCCGACTTGCGAGCTGGATCCGCGAGCTTGTCGCTCAGGGCGAGCTCCAGCTCGTGGTTGCTCTGCATCAGCCGAGCGAATGCGAACACCTCGGCGCCAACGGGGGCACCAGAGTGCTGAATCAGTGCACGGAGGCCGAGTCGCTCGATCACGTCGACGAACTCGCGTTCGTTCGACCATGATCCTTGGACCGCCTGGCGAAGTGCGAGGCGGCTCGGCTCTCCCAGCGAGGCAAACAAGCGGTCCGCGAGAGCGGCACGGTCGTCGGCCTGGATTCCAGCGTCGTTGAGCGCTGAAACTACCTGAGGGTTCGCGTCGAGAAACTGCGAGAGCTGCAGGAGCTCGCTGCCGGTTTCTGACGTGACCGAATCGAGGCGCGCGAAGGCGTCAATCGCTTTCGCCTCAGATCGTTTCGTTGCGCTACCCATTGGGTCCTACCCGTTCGCTTTCTGCTCGGATTCGAGTTCGGTGAGGAATCGGTCAACGACCGCATTCGCCTTTGCGTTGTCATCGAGGGTTTCTCCGATGACGCTGCTTGCCAGGTCGAGTGCGAGTGAACCGACATCCTTCTTCAGGCTTGCAAGTGCAGCCTGACGTTCGGCCTCGATCTGGTCGTGAGCGGTCTGCGTGATGCGGTCTGCATCGGCCTGCGCCTGCGTCTTCAGGTCGCTGAGGATCCGACCGCCGTCAACACGAGCCTGCTCGCGAATGTTGCTTGCTTCGGCGCGAGCCTCAGCGAGCTGACGGTTGTAGTCCTCGAGCGCTGCCTGAGCTTCGGCCTGCGCGTTCTCAGCCTTCTTGATTCCGCCTTCGATCACTGCGGCACGCTCGTCGATGATCTTGCGGAACCGAGGGATCGCAAAGAACACGAAGAACGCCATGATGCCCGCGAAGGGCACGAGCGACCAGACGACGTCATAGACGGCCGGGATGAACAGCCCGATACCTTCCGGGACGTTGCCTTCGGCAAGTGGCAGATTGAATGGCATAAAGATTGTTCCTAGCCGAGGAAGTAGAAGGCAGCACCGATGAGTCCGAGGAGCTCAGCGAATGCGATACCGAGGAACATCGTGACCTGGAGGCGGCCACCGATTTCTGGCTGACGGGCAATGCCCTCAACGGTCTTACCAGCAACGATTCCAACACCGATACCGGGGCCAATGGCTGCGAGGCCATAACCGATCGTGTTGAGGTTACCTGTGATCTCGAGTGCAATCTGAGGTTCAGTAGCCACTTGGAGTTTTCCTTCCGGTTGGGCGGTTCAAGAGAACCGTCGTATCAGTGTTCCTCGACCGACTGTTGGATGTAAACAGCGGTCAGAAGTGTGAAGACGTAGGCCTGCAGAAGCGCCACGATGAGTTCGAAGACAGTAAAGGCGATTCCCGCGACGAGGGTGAGTCCACCGAAGAGGGTGGTCAGTCCCGAGGTCGAGAAGAAGAAGAAGTGCGTTGCCGCGAAGCAGAGCACGAGCAGCAGGTGACCGACCATCATGTTGAGCGTCAAACGCAAAGCGAGCGAGAGCGGTCGAACGATGAAGATGTTCAGCAACTCGACCGGGGTCAAGATGATGTAGATCGGCCAGGGAACCCCAGAGGGGAACAACTGCGTCTTGAAGAACTTGCCCGGTCCTACTTCTTTGAAGCCCGCGTAGATGAAGGCGATGTACGCGGCGAGCGCGAACATCAACGGCATCACGAAGATCGAGGTTCCCGCAATGTTCAGCAGCGGGATCACACCCGTCACGTTCATCGCGAGGATTCCCCAGAAGGTTCCGGCGAGCAACGGAAGGTAGTTGCGCCCGAGGCGCTCTCCGAGGATCTCGTCGGCGATCTGGTTCTTCACGAATCCGAGACCGAGCTCGGCGACGCTTTGACCGCGCCCCGGGATCAGTTTCGGCTTGCGAAGTCCAAGCCAGAAGAGGAACAGAAGAATTGCAACGGCAAGCAGGCGAACCAGTACGATCCGGTTGATCTCGAACGGGGTGCCCTCAAAGAACAGCGCGTCAGGGAAGAACTCGGAGACTCCGGGGGCGTGAAAGCCGTCTCCATCGGTGCCGCCAGCAGCGGCAACCACAACAAAATTTGTAACGTGAGTTAGCAGCGCTGTCTCCATGGTCAGGGCCGAACACGGTGCTCGTGCTGGCGATGATCGGATGGTGGCACCATGCCGAACAATGAATATTCGGGCACTAGGGCCGAGATTGAGCCTATCAAGAACTCAGTGATTGTGGATACCAGTTTGACCAGATTCCACTGAATGGGCGATGTTTTACTTTTCGCTGGAGGCCGAAGACGACTGTGTTGGTGCCGGGTCATCAACCACGGGAATCCGCGACCGCATGACCACCAGAACATCGACCACCAGGGTGATCACGGCCGAAACGAGCATGGAGCCCACGAGCACGATCGGCACGATGAAGGGCTGATCGCGAAGCAGCACGATCACGAGCAGGAACACGACCATTTTTCCGAGCCAGAAACCGAGAATCACGGCAAGGAAACTGTTGAGGCTCACGCGGTTCGCCACGATGATGCTCACCACGGTTGCACCCGAGTAGACGAGCGCCATCGCTCCCCCGATGAGTCCGCTCCAGAGCCCGGGGAGGCCGAATGCGAAGTATCCGATGATCGCCGCCGCGACCGCGACGATGCCGACCGCGATCGCCATCACTTCAAGGACGCGGCGCATTGCCTTCGAAAGGGTCATCGGTCGTTCTCCTTCGCACGGACGCTGCGAGCTCGTCCGATTCCTGTCGTCGTGTTTGCTTCGCCCTCTGGGCGCTTCGGACGGCCGAGCGTCTGCTCGCCCGGCATCGTCGGTGTCGGTGTGAGGTCATTGCGGCTGAGCGCAACCACGATCGCGTCGAAGATCAGTGATGCAACGATTGCCGCGACGACGAAGGTCATGATCAGGCCGGGCTCCGTGCCTCGCATGCCCCGCACTGCGAACAGCAGCACCAGGAAGACCACGAACTTGACCATCCAGAATGAAACAAGGGTTCCGAAGAACGCGCCCGAGTTCATCGAGCCTTTCGAGATCACCGTGGCGACCGGGATTCCGATCGCGGAGATCACGAAGAACAGACCGCCGAAGCCGAGCGCAAAGAGCACCATCGGCAAGATCTCGGTTCGCGGCATGATCGCGGACGTCACCGCAGCGGCAAGACCGAGGATCGCCAAGAGCACGACTCCTCCGATCAGGATGCGCCGCATGATTGGTGCCAGCTTCATGACTTTCCCCTTCGGATTTTTGGACGGTAGCGTTCACGGATCAAGACCCGCAGCGACATGAACAGTCGCTTACTCACGGGAAGCGCGGTGAGCACCGCGCAGATGAGGAACCCGACGGCAACGATACCGACCGAGATCTGCCACGGGAATGCGAGGAACATGAGGCAACCGAGCGAGACAACCGCAGTCCACGAATAGAAGATCAGGACCGCGCCCAGATGCGAGTGTCCCATGTCGAGGAGCCGGTGGTGCAGGTGCTTCCGGTCGGCAGAAAACGGGCTCCGACCGTTGAGCACCCTGCGAAGCACCGCGAGACCGAAGTCGAGCAGCGGCATCAGCAAGATCGCGAACGGCAGGATGATCGGGATGAACGCGGGAAGGATCTGCGAGCGCCCCTGCACGAGTGCCGGGTCGATCTGGCCCGTGACGGCGATGGCACTCGTCGCCATGAGGAGGCCGACCATGAGGGCACCGGCATCACCCATGAACATCTTCGCTCAATGCCAGTTGTACGGCAGGAACCCGATGCAGGCACCAATGAGTACCGCGGTGATGAGGCTCGCGAGCGAGAAGTACGTGTTCTGCTGACCCATGTCGCGGCTGAGCACGTTGATGTAGACGAAGAACGCGCCGCTTCCGATGAGCGTGACGCCGGCGACGAGTCCGTCGAGTCCGTCGATGAAGTTCACCGCGTTCATGACGAGGACGATTGTGAAGATCGTGAGGATCATCGACATCGTGCTCGAGCCGACCGTGATTCCACCGATCGGCAGGCTCAAGATCTGCACGCCCTGCCACGCAACGAGGCCCGCGGCGAGGAACTGCGCGCCGAGCTTGATCATCCAGTCGAGATCGAGCAGGTCGTCCGCGATCCCGATCACGACGATGAAGAGCGTGGCGCCAAGCAGCGCGATGACGCTGCCCGGGTCAGCGAAGACGTTCTGGAACTGCGGGAGAAAGGCTGCGGTCGCGAAGGCGACGCACACACCGAGGAACATGGCGACGCCGCCCAGGCGAGGCGTCGGCACGGAATGCACGTCCCGTTCCCGCACGGGAGGGTGGATCTTGTAGCGGAGTGCGAATCGAAGCGTCAGTGCGCTCGCGAGGAAGGTCGCGAGTGCGGTGACGCCGGCGACGAGCAGGAAGATCATGCAGGCGCCGCCAAAATGCCCGCATCGAGGTGCTCGAGCAGGGCTTCGCGGGAGACAACGCCCTCGCGCACGATCTGGAAGGTGCCGAGCGTCTCGAACTGGCTCGTGTCGAGAATGGTCGAGGCAGCCTTCGCAGGAGGCAGTCCGTACTTCTGACCCGCTTCTCCTGCTTCAAGGTAGACCGCGACCGAATCACCGAGCATCGAGGCAGCTTCTGCTGCCGTCATCGCTGCCGGAAGTCCCGTGAGGTTCGCGCTCGAGACGGCGAGCGGACCGGTTTCTTGGATCAGTTCGAGCGCAATGGGGTTGTCCGGCATGCGCAGGGCGACGGTGCCGCCGGTATCACCGAGATCCCAGTGCAAGGATTCCCGCGCACGGGTGATGACCGTGAGTCCACCCGGCCAGAACTCGTCGACGAGCGTGCGCAAGGGCGGCGGCACGAAGGCGGAGAGCGCATCGAGCTGACTCGGGCCGTGAATCAACACGGGTGGCGGCGATTGCCTGCCACGACCTTTCGCGGCGAGGAGGGCAGCGACCGCACGCGCCGAGAACGCGTCCGCCGCGACACCGTAGACGGTGTCCGTTGGCAAAACGACCAGTCGTTCACTGGCAATCGCTCGTCGCGCGAGCCGCATTCCCTCGAGCAGCGCGCTCGGCACACTGCAGTCATGAAGAATTGGCACGGGTCAATGGTACTGCGAGGCTTCGGAAGTCACCGAAGTGAAGCAGGAGGTCTTAAAATTCTGATCTCGACCGTGTCGCCTACGACGATGCACCCGGAGCGGGGTCGTCCACGGCCACTGCCTCCGCGGCGCTTCGCGAGCGCTTCGCGATCGTGCAGCGATCACGGCCCGTCAGGTCTTGCACGGTCGTGGCCTCGGCCCACCCGTCGCCGGAGAGAATCGCACGAACCTGCTCCCCTTGATGTTCGGCGTGTTCGAGTGCGATCCAGGCACTCGGCGCGGCGAGTTCGAGCCCGAGCGCACTGATCCTGCGAATCGCATCGAGACCGTCCCTCCCGGAATACAGTGCAGCCTCGGGGTCGAACAGTCGAACCTCCGGATCGTGCGGCACCATCCCCTCCGGGACGTACGGCGGGTTCGACACGATCACGGTGACCGTGCCGCGCATTCGTTCACGGACCAGCGTGAAATCACCGTGCAGGGTCTCGACGCGCGGTGCAATCAGCGCCGCATTCTGTCGGAGCCACGGGTAGGCGGCACCGCTCCCCTCGACCGCGGTCACGTGCGCGTCGGGCCGCTCGCTCGCAATCGAGAGCGCGATCGCACCACTGCCGCTGCCGAGGTCGACGATGGTTGGGGACTCGACATCTGCGATTGCATCGAGCACGATTCCCACCAGCACCTCGGTCTCAGGACGAGGGACGAAGACACCCGGTCCGACTCGAAGCTCGATCGTTCGAAAGTGTGCTCGGCCAGTGATGTGCTGCAAGGGTTCGCGATTTGCTCGGCGCTCGATGAACGAGGAGAACAACTCCAGTGCCGCGGCCTCGTCGTTACTGAGCTCCGACAGGTTCGTTCCGATTGCACGCTGCATCCGGAGCCTGGACACCTCGATGTCAAAGGCCCTCGCGGCAAGGATCTCGGCGTCAGGCCCGGGCGAGACGCCCGCATCGGCAAGGAGCCGGTTGGCGCCGTTGATCAGTTCGTCGAGGCTAAGAGAAGACACTGTGGGAATGTAACGCAACTCCACGAGGTTCTTCGAACTCGTACCATTGAGCAAGGGCAACCGTACGATAACTCTTGGACGGTCCAACACTTCGAAAGGTCTCACCATGCCACGCATTCACGATGACATTACGACCACGATCGGTCGGACCCCACTGGTCCGGATCAATCAGCTCAACACAGGCGGCGCAGACGTGCTCGCCAAACTCGAATTCTTCAACCCGGGTGCGAGTGTGAAAGACCGCCTCGCGCTCGCGGTCATCGAAGCGGCCGAAGCCTCGGGCGAACTGAAGCCCGGCGGAACGATCGTCGAGGGCACGAGCGGCAACACCGGCATCGGCCTGGCAATGCTCGGTGCGGCACGCGGCTACCGCGTGATCCTCGCGATGCCCGACACCATGTCGTTCGAGCGACGCTCCGTCGTTGCGGCCTTCGGCGCAGAGCTCGTGCTCACCCCGGGGGCAGAGGGAATGAAGGGCGCCGTCGCCAAGGCGAAGGAAATCGTCGAATCGACGCCCGGTGCGATCCTCGCCCGCCAGTTCGACAATGATGCGAACCCGCAGATGCACTACAAGACCACGGGCCCGGAGATCTGGGAAGACACCGACGGCAAGGTCGACATCTTCGTCGCAGGCATCGGCACCGGCGGAACGCTCAGCGGCGTCGGCAAGTTCCTGAAGGAGAAGAACCCGGAGATCCAGATCATCGGTGTCGAGCCGATCGACTCTCCCCTGCTCACCGAAGGCACCCCGGGGCCGCACAAGATCCAGGGCATCGGCCCGAACTTCGTCCCGAACACGCTCGATCGCTCCGTCTACGACGAGATCATCGACGTCACCTTCGACGACTCGGTCGCAACCGCGCGCGAGCTCACCGCGAAAGAAGCGATCTTCGCGGGCATCTCCTCGGGCGCAGCACTCTGGGCAGCGATCGAAGTGTCCAAGCGGCCAGAGAACGCGGGCAAGACGATCGTGTTCATCACTTGCGACACCGGCGAGCGGTACCTGAGCCTCCCGATCTACAAAGATCTCGCAGGCGAATAACCGTTCGGCTTCCCTCTCACACAAGGCCACCTTCGAATGAGCTTCTTCTCAGTCCGTGAGGACATCCGTGCTGCCCGCGGGAGCGACCCTGCGGCGCGCGGATCTTTCGAGATCTGGCTCACGTATTCAGGCCTGCACGCCGTCTGGGCTCACCGTTGGAATCACCTGCTCTGGACGAAGGGCTTGCGCTTTTTTGCTCGGCTCGGTTCACAGTTCACCCGGTTCCTCACGGGAATCGAGATTCACCCGGGAGCGCAACTCGGCCGACGCGTCTTCATCGATCACGGCATGGGTGTCGTGATCGGTGAGACCGCGATCGTCGGTGACGATGTGCTGATCTACCACGGAGTGACGCTCGGCGGCAGCGCTGATGCGCCCGTCAAGCGTCACCCCACCGTTGGAAACCGTGTCCTGATCGGCGCGGGCGCCAAGCTCATCGGCGCAATCACGATCGGCGATGACGTCCGGATCGGCGCGAACGCGGTGGTCGTGAACGACGCGCCCAATGGCGTGACCCTCGTCGGCATCCCCGCTCGCGTCATTGGTGCCGACCGCTAAGACTGCGGGGAACCAACGCCGAACACGAGCGGAAACTCCTCGGCGCTTGGGCGCTCGAAGCCTTCGACGTACCGCTGAAGCGTCGCATCGCTCAATCGGAACGCATTCGCGTGGTACTCACGACTTCGCAGCGCGATCCGCTCCCGAAGCGTGTCGATCGGGACATCGAAGTACGCGAGCACGACGCTCCCGCCGGCTTCCTCGATGAGCGCTCGATATTCGTCGCGCACCGCCCGGGTCGAGAACGAGAAGTCGAGCACGAGATTGTGCCCTCGTCCGAGCAGCTCGACGATTGCAGCCTGCATCCGCGCCTCGATCTGACGGATCTCAGCACTCGGCGGGAATTCATTCCGATACCCCCGCGCCCAGAACTCCTCATCATAAGAAAAGCGTCGGAATCCCTGCGTTTCGAGCGCCTTCGCGAGCGTGGTCTTGCCCGCTCCGGCTGCACCGCACGTGAGCACAACAACCGGCGCATCGACGTGTTCCGCGCGCGCCTGAATTCGATCGACCTGCTCATCGACCTCACGCTGCATGGTCACAGCGTATTGCTCAGATGCAGCGGAGTTCCTCGCGCACGAAAACGGGGTGCTCCTGAAGGAGCACCCCGTTGCACAGGAGCGTGCGAGCACGCCGCACTGGTGTCAGCTTTCGTCGCCGATCGCCTGCAGCCGAGACTCTTCGTCGGCCGAGATGCAGGATTCGATCACGGGGCCGAGGGCACCGTTCATCACTGCGTCAAGGTTGTACGACTTGTAGCCCGTGCGGTGATCCGCAATGCGGTTCTCCGGGAAGTTGTAGGTGCGAATGCGCTCTGACCGATCCATCGTCCGGATCTGACTCTTTCGAGCGTCAGAAGCGAGCGCATCGATCTCTTCCTGCTGCTTCGCCAGGATGCGAGCGCGAAGCACACGCATCGCAGCCTCCCGGTTCTGCAGCTGGGACTTTTCGTTCTGCATCGAAACGACGATGCCGGTCGGAAGGTGCGTGATGCGAACCGCGGAGTCGGTCGTGTTGACGCTCTGGCCACCGGGGCCGGAGGAGCGGAACACGTCGATCTTCAGATCGTTCTGGTTGATGTCGACCTCTTCAGGCTCGTCAACCTCGGGAAAGACGAGCACACCGGTCGTCGAGGTGTGGATGCGGCCCTGCGATTCGGTCGCTGGGACGCGCTGCACTCGGTGCACGCCGCCCTCGTACTTCAAGGAAGCCCACACGCCCTCAGCCGGATCGTTCGACGAACCCTTGATCGCGATCTGGACGTCTTTGAAGCCGCCCATGTCGCTCTTGTTGTTCTCCAGCAGCTCGGTCTTCCAGCCACGCGATTCTGCATAGTGCTGGTACATCCGCAGGAGATCTGCAGCGAACAAGGCGCTTTCTTCGCCGCCTTCACCGCCCTTGATCTCCATGATGACGTCACGGCCATCGTCTGGGTCACGAGGGATCAGGAGTCGGCGCAGCTTCTCCGCGGAGTTGTGCTCGAGCTCTTCGAGCGCGGGCACTTCTTCTGCGAATGCTTCGTCTTCTTTTGCCAGTTCGCGGGCCGCGAAGAGGTCTTCGCCGGCACCCTTCCAGGTTTCGTAGGCGGCTTTGATCTGCGAGATCTCGGCGTACCGACGGTTGACCTTCTTGGCGCGAACCGGATCGCTGTGCAACTCCGGTTCGGAGAGCTGCTTTTCAAGCTCACCGTGCTCAGAGAGCAGCCCTTCGACCGATTCGAACATCAATTACTCCTGGCCACCGACAGTTGGCATCGACTTCGAAACCTTCATGAGGAACTCGACGTTCGACTGCGTGTCCTTGAGGTTCTTGAGTACGAGTTCGAGCGACTGCTGCTGCTCGAGCCCTGCAAGCGCACGACGCAGCTTCCAGATGACCTTGGTCTCGTCGACGCCCATGAGCATCTCTTCGCGACGGGTGCTGGAGGCATTGATGTCGACCGCTGGGAAGATCCGCTTGTCAGCCATCGAGCGCGACAGACGCAGCTCCATGTTGCCGGTTCCCTTGAACTCTTCGAAGATCACTTCGTCCATCTTCGAACCGGTCTCGACGAGCGCGGTCGCGAGGATCGTGAGGGATCCGCCGTCTTCGATGTTGCGTGCCGCACCGAAGAAACGCTTCGGCGGGTAGAGCGCGGACGAATCGACACCACCGGAGAGAATACGACCCGAGGCCGGAGCCGAGAGGTTGTATGCACGGCCGAGGCGCGTGATGCCGTCGAGGAGCACGACAACGTCGTGACCGAGTTCGACGAGGCGCTTCGCACGCTCGATCGCGAGTTCCGCGACGGTCGTGTGGTCGTCTGCCGGACGGTCGAAGGTCGAAGCGATCACTTCGCCCTTCACTGTGCGCTGGAAGTCGGTGACTTCTTCGGGGCGCTCGTCGACGAGGACGACCATGAGGTGCACTTCTGGGTGGTTCTCTGCAATCGCGTTCGCGATCGCCTGCATGATGAGCGTCTTTCCGGCCTTCGGCGGAGCGACGATCAATCCACGCTGTCCCTTACCGATTGGCGAAACGAGGTCGATGACTCGGGTCGACAACTTGTTCGGTGTGGTCTCGAGACGCAGGCGGTCCTGCGGGTAGAGCGGAGTCAGCTTCGAGAAGTCAACACGCTTGCCCGCCTCTTCGACGGTCGCACCGTTGACCGAGTCAACGCGCACGATGGCGTTGAACTTCTGGCGAGTGCTGGACTGGTTCTCGCCCTCGCGAGGCTGGCGGATCGCACCGACGACTGCATCGCCCTTGCGAAGGTTGTACTTCTTGACCTGGCCGAGCGAGACATACACGTCGTTGTTGCCTGGCAGGTAGCCGGAGGTGCGCACGAACGCGTAGCTGTCGAGCACGTCGAGGATTCCAGCGACCGGCAGCAGAACGTCGTCTTCGCTGATCTCTGGCTCGAAGTCGTCGCCTGGGCCACGGCCGCCGCGCTTGTTGCGGTCACGGAAGCGGCTGTTGTTGCCGCGGCCTCCGCGGTTGTCGACCTCGACCTGCGTCTGGCCGCCGCTGTTGCCACCACGACCGCGACGGTTGCGACGGTTGCCGCCTTCGCCATCGTTCTGGTCGTTCTGGTTGCCACCGCGGTTGTTGTCCTGGTTGTTCTGGTTACCGCCGCGGTTGTTGTCCTGGTTGTTGCGGTTTCCACGACCGTTGTTGTCGTTGCCGCCGCGGTTGTTCCGGTTCCGGTTCCGGGTCGAGCGCTCTTCGCGGTCGTCACCGTTGTCGTTGCGGTTGCCGTTCGAGTCGTTGTTCTTCGAGTCGTTGGCGTTCGAATCGTTCGAGTCGTTGTTCTTCGACTCGGTGTTCTTGGAATCTGCGTTGCCGGAGTCGCTGCTGTTCGACTCTTTGGCGTCCTTCGCCTCAGAGCCGGTGTTCGAGTCGCTCGACTCGGCTGCCGATGCGGACTTCGAGCTCGAGCGACGCGTGCGCTTTGCCGGTGCCGTGTCAGTCGTCGCGGAGTCGTTGCCCGCTGCCTCGGCGCTGGCCGAGTCGGATGCACTGCTCGGCGCGACAGCTGCGTCGCCTTCGCTTGCAGCTGCAGCCTTCGTGGTGCGGGTCGAGGCACGACGAGTGCGCTTCGGCGCTTCGCCCTCGCTCGCTGCGTCCGCAGCCGGGGCTGCGGACTGCTCACCGGATGCGGCGGCGCTCTCGGTGGTCTCAGCCTTCTTGCGAGTCGCGCGCTTCTTCGGGGCCGCTTCTGCGGCAGGTGCCTCCGTGGAGGCGTCGTTCGTTGCAGGCGCCTCAGCAGTCACGGTCTTCGTGCTGGCTCGGCGGGTGCGCTTCTTCGGAGCTTCTTCGGGCGAACCCTCGGCTGCTGGAAGTGTTTCAGTGGTCTCGGAAGTCATCTTCGCGAGTTCTCCTTCATAAAATGGGCCCCCGGGCAGATGCTCGTTGGGGAGGTGGCATATGGCCATGGCGGATCAGATGCCGCATGGTCACTCCGCGCACAAAACTAGGAGCGCGGCGAATGCCGAGAGATGGAGTCTCAGAGAGTTCCCGGCCCGGGCGAAGCCTCGGTGCCGTGAGGGAACGGCTCAACTGTAGCACCTTTAATGTCAACCGCGAGCAGCAGTGTCTTCCAGGCGCCCCCGTGTCGTTCTTGAACGAGTTCGGCCGCTGCGAGCCGCTCGGCCGGGTCGCTGCTCAGGACGAGCACACTCGGACCGGCTCCCGAAACGACTGCAGCATGGCCCGCTGCACGAAGCTCTGCGATCAATGCGCTGGTTTCTGGCATCGCTGCGGACCGGTAGGTCTGGTGCAGACGGTCTTCGGTCGCGGGGAACAGCACTTCGGGTGACTGGACGAGTGCTGCGACGAGGAGCGCCGAACGCGAGAGGTTGAAGACTGCGTCGCTGTGCGGGACGGACTCGGGCTGCAGGCTCCGTGCGAGCGCGGTCGACATTTGCGCCTCTGGAACGCACACGAGCAGCGAGACACCGCGGTGAACGGCGAGTTGCTTGTGCTGAGGGCCCGACTCGTCGACCCAGGCGATCGTGAGTCCGCCGAAGATTCCCGGAGCGACGTTGTCCGGGTGTCCCTCGATGTCGGTGGCGAATCGAAGGACATCTGCGTCGGTGACATCGCTGATTCCCTGCAGGAGCCCACGCGCCGCCGTGATGCCCGCGACGATCGCTGCACCGGATGATCCGAGTCCGCGACCATGCGGAATGCGGTTCTTCGCAGTGATGACAATGCCCGGACGCTGCTGGCCGAGACGATCGAAGGTCTCGAGCACCGTCTTCGCCACGAGGTTGCTCTCGTCCGTCGGCACCTCGCCGGCACCAACGCCGTCGATATCGACGCGGACGGTGCCGGGCTCGACGGCCTCGACGATGAGTTCGTCGTACAGGTTCAGCGCGAGACCGAGCGTGTCGAAGCCCGGGCCGAGGTTCGCGCTCGTCGCAGGAACGCGGACCTTGACCCTGCGACCGATCACTGCGCTCATGCGGAGAGTCCGAGGCTCGATGCGACCTCGGCGACGTCGACGCTCACGGTCACGGGAACGACGTCGCTGCCGTCTGGACGCTTCAGCCCCCACTGCGGGTCCTTGAGGCCATGGCCGGTCACCGTGCACACGACCGTCGCGCCCTTCGGGATCTCGCCCGCTGCGTGGCGCTCGAGCAGTCCTGCGACACTGATCGCGGAGGCAGGTTCGACGAAGATGCCGACCTCACGCGCCAGCAGTGCCTGCGCTTCGAGAATGGTGGTGTCGTTGATCGCTCCGAAGTGTCCGCGCGAGTCGTCGCGCACTTCGAGCGCTTGCTGCCATGAGGCAGGGTTGCCGATCCGGATCGCGGTCGCGATGGTGTCTGGCTCCTTGACGACCTCGCCGCGAACGATCGGTGCACTGCCCGATGCCTGGAACCCGAACATCCGAGGCAGCTTGCTCGCGATGCCGCGCTCCGCGTGCTCGCGGTAGCCGCGGAAGTAGGCGGTGATGTTTCCGGCGTTGCCAACGGGGATGCAGTGAATGTCGGGCGCGTCACCGAGGACATCGATGACTTCGAACGCGCCGGTCTTCTGGCCTTCGATGCGGTCGTTGTTGACCGAGTTCACCAGGTGCACCGGGTACTTGTCTGCGAGCTCGCGAGTGAGGTCGAGGCAGTCGTCGAAGTTTCCGTCGACCTGCAGCAGTTGCGCGCCGTGCACGACCGACTGGGCGAGCTTGCCCATCGCGATCTTTCCAGCGGGCACGAGCACGGCGGCGATGATGCCTGCCTGCGCTGCGTAGGCCGCGGCCGAGGCGCTCGTGTTACCGGTCGAGGCGCAGACGATCGCCTTCGCGCCGGCCTCCATCGCCTTCGAGACCGCCATCGTCATTCCACGGTCCTTGAAGGAGCCGGTGGGGTTCATGCCCTCGACCTTGATGAAGACGTTCGCCTCCGTGCGCTGCGACAAGGCGCGCGAGTGGACGAGTGGCGTGCCGCCCTCACCGAGCGTCACGATCGGAGTGGCATCCGAAACGTCGAGGTATTCGGCGTATTCGCGAATAACGCCTTTCCACTGTGTAGCCATTGCTTCTCTCCTGAATTGAACGTCAGTCGTGGTGGAGCGATCAGTCGTGCGACTGCGCAACGAGTCGGATGATGGCGCGGACTTCGCCGACGCTCTCATGCGCTTGGAGCGAGGCGACAGTCTCTTGCAGTCGGCCCTCGTCAGCATCGTGCGTACCGATCACCAGCGTAGCCAACTGGCCATGCGTCTCGGACGCTGGCGCGCCAATCTTCGTGCGTTGCGTCAAGGACTCGATCGAAACGCTGTGCTGGTGGAACACCTCGGCGATCGCAGCGAGCACACCGGGAGCATCGCTCACATCGACCGTCAGCTGGTACTGCGTGCGCACAGAAGCGAATGGCGCGATCGGGAGTCCGGCGTGACGAGATGGCGCGAGCCCTGGGCCACCGATCACGTGCCGTCGAGCCGCCGAGACCAGGTCGCCGAGCACGGCACTCGCGGTTTCGGGACCGCCAGCACCAGCGCCATAGAACATGAGGTCGCCGGCGTTCTCGGCCGTGACGAAGATCGCGTTCTTCGCTTCGTGCACTGCTGCGAGCGGGTGGTCGCCCGGGATCTGCGCAGGGTGGACGCGAACGCTGACCTGCTCGCCCGTTGGCGTTGTGACCCGGTCGCAAATCGCGAGCAACTTGATGACCTGACCGGCACGATTTGCGGCCTCGACCTGCTCGGCGGTGACCGAGGTGATTCCCTCGCGGTGCACCGCCTCGACGGGGACGTGCGTGTGGAATGCGAGGCTCGCGAGGATCGCGGCCTTCTGCGCTGCGTCGAAACCTTCGATATCTGCCGTCGGATCGGCTTCCGCATAGCCGAGCGCGGTCGCCTCAGCGAGGGCGTCCTCGAGACTTGCGCCCTCGCGGTGCATGAGATCGAGAATGAAGTTCGTGGTGCCGTTCACGATGCCGAGCACACGATTGACCTGGTCGCCCGCGAGGCTCGATTCGAGCGGTCGAATGATCGGGATCGCGCCGCCGACCGCTGCCTCGTACGTCAACTGCGCGCCGACGAGGTCTGCGGCGTCCTGCAGCTCAGCGCCGTGCGTCGCAATGAGCGCCTTGTTCGCGGTCACGACGTCTGCGCCTGCACCGAGTGCTTTCAGGAGCAGTGTGCGAGCCGGCTCGATACCGCCCATGAGTTCAACCACGATGTCGGCGCCCTGGATCAGACGTTCCGCGTCCGTCGTGAGCAGCTCCGATGGGAGCTCGACATCACGCGGTGCGTCAATGTTGCGCACGGCGATCCCGACGAGGTCGAGCGGGGCACCGACTCGGCTCGCGAGTTCTTCACGGTGCTCCAGGAGGAGTCGCGCGACCTGCGAGCCGACACTGCCGGCTCCGATCAAAGCGACTTTCAGACTGCGATATGCGTTCACGTTCATCCTTGTCGTCCAGCGTCTCGCGCCAAAAGGTCATCCATCGTTTCGCGCCGAACCAGCACTCGGGAGTTGCCACCGGCAACCGCCACCATCGCGGGACGCATGAGGTAGTTGTAGTTGCTCGACAGGCTCGCACAGTATGCACCAGTTGCCGGAACCGCGAGCAGATCGCCCGCCTGCACATCGCCGGGAAGCCATTCGGCATCGACAACGATGTCGCCGCTCTCGCAGTGCTTGCCCGCCACGCGAGCGAGTACAGCAGGGGCCTCGCTCTCACGGTTCGCGAGCCGAGCGGAATAGTGCGCTTCGTAGAGCGCGGGGCGCGCGTTGTCGCTCATGCCTCCGTCGACACTGACGTACACACGCTCGCTGTCACCAAGCTGCACTCGTTTCACCGTGCCGACCGTGTAGACCGTCACCCCGGCGGGGCCAGCGATCCAACGACCGGGTTCGAACGCGACCGCCGGAATGGGGATCGAGAGCCGTTCGCATTCTCCGCGGAGGAACTCGGCCAGAGCCTTGGCGAAGTCTGCGAGCGAGGGCTCCTCATCGGATTCGACGTAGCGAATTCCGAATCCACCACCGAGGTTGAGCTCTGGAACCGGCCCGTCCCCCAGGAGCGAGGCGTGCAGTTCGAGCATGCGCCGCGCGGATTCGATGAAGCCCTCGTGCGCGACGATCTGCGAACCGATGTGCGTGTGCAGTCCCAGAAAGCGCAGCGACTCGAAGGAACGGATTCGCTCAACGAGGCGGCTGGCGTCGTCTATCGTGACGCCGAACTTCTGATCCTCGTGGGAGGTTGCGAGGTACTCGTGCGTGCTCGCATGCACGCCGACGTTGATGCGCAGTCGCACGGCCTGCGAAACACCGGCCGCAGCAGCAGCCTGCGCGATCCGTTCGATTTCGATCTCGGAGTCGACGACGATCGTGCCGACTCCGGCTGCAACCGCCGCCTCGATCTCAGAGGTCGACTTGTTGTTGCCGTGGAAACCGATGCGATCCCCCGGCACCTGCGCAGCGAGCGCGACCGCGAGTTCGCCTCCGGAACAGACGTCAATTCGAAGACCCTCCGCAGCGACCATGCGCGCGACATCAATCGTGAGCAGTGCCTTCCCCGCGTAGTACACGTGCACCTCGTTGTGGAGCGGCGAGAAGGCGCGCTCGAAAATCTGCCGGATTGCCGCTGCGCGATCGCGCAGCACCTGCTCATCGATGACCATGAGCGGAGTTCCGTACTCGGCCGCGAGCGCGTCGAGGCCCACCCCGCCCATCTCGATCGTGGCATCGGTGCGGCGCGTGCCTTCGGGCCAGACGCCCACGGCGAGCGCGTTCGGATCAGCGTTCGGAACGAGATACCCGGGTGCAAGCGGGTGAAGTTGCGACACGATAAAAACTTTCTCGGTTCAAGATGTGAAGCGGGATTGCTCTGGCCTGCGGGTTAGCAGGTTCCTCGAGCACCCTGGAGGTCTGGACTGGTGAGCCCGTTTGCGCCAAAGAAAATGGTGACACGTTCCGCCGAAACTCGCACATCCTCGATCTGCAGCGGCTCCGGCAGGAATTGCGCCAAGCAGAATCCGTCGGTCGTGACGAGATTCCCAGGGTCGAACCCGAGCGCCTTCACCGCGTCTGCCAGCGAGTGCTCAACCCCGTCGATCTCGACATCGGTGACGTGGAGGGCGACTTCGCCGTTTTCCGCTGAAGGATTCACGAGAATCACGAGCGGGACTTCGAAACCGAGCACAGAGACGCCAGTGCCGACACGGATGTCTGGCGGCATCAATTCGATCGAGGTGACGGGAAGATCGACGAAGCTCGAGGTCAATGCGAGCACATCGTTCTGACTGAGTGCGAGCGACGCCTGGACGCGGCCGACCGGCTGCACCTCGTTCGTCGGGATCCCGAACATGTCGATGTTGAGATCTCCCGAGGCCTCGCCGAACTCGACCTGATTGGCTTCGGCGTGGATGTGCGAAACGTTGCCCATCGCGAGCTGCCACAGCGCGCTGAAGCCGTTCATTTCCGCATGGACGAGTTCTGGGGAATCGAGATCGAGCGCCTCTGCAACGATCCCTCGCGCACGGTCCTCGATCTCACCACGGGCGAAGTTGTCGCCGATCCACAGCCCGACTCCGAGCGCCAAGACGACGACTCCGGAGGAGATGAGGACTGTCCGGCGACGCATGATCACATCCGCTCTGGAGCAGAGACACCGAGAAGAGTGAGCGCGTTGCGCAGCACCTGACTCGTCGCATCATTGAGCCACAAACGCGTTCGCGCGAGATCGGTGACCGGCTCGTCGCCCTTCGGGACCACTCGGCACGAGTCGTACCAGCGGTGATAGAGCCCCGCGAGTTCTTCGGCGTAGCGGGCGACCCGATGCGGCTCGCGCAGTTCCGAGGCCTGCGTGAGCACCCGAGGGAAGTCAGCGAGTGCACCGAGCAGCGCGCTCTCGGACTCGTGTGCAAGCAGTGAAGGGTCGAATGCACTGCGCTCGATCCCCGCGCTCGCCGCGTTGCGCCCGACCGCTGAGGTCCGGGCGTGCGCGTACTGGACGTAGAACACCGGATTGTCGTTCGAACGCTTCTGCAGCAGATCGAGATCGATATCGATGGGGGAATCGACGCTGGAACGCACGAGCGCGTACCGCGCCGCGTCGACGCCAACGGCTTCGACGAGGTCGTTCATCGTGACGATCGTTCCGGCTCGCTTCGACATCTTGACGGGACCGCCGTCTTTCACGAGGTTCACCATCTGCCCGATGAGCAGTTCGAGGTTGACGTGCGGGGTGTCGCCGAAGGCTGCCGCCATCGCCATCATGCGGCCCACGTAGCCGTGGTGGTCTGCGCCGAGCATGATGTAGTTCTGCTCGAATCCACGCTCACGCTTGTTGAGGTAGTACGCGAGGTCGCCCGAGAAGTAGGCGGGAGAACCGTTCGAACGGACGATCACACGGTCACGGTCGTCGCCAAAGGTCGTGGTGCGCAACCAGATCGCGCCGTCCTCGTCGAAAATGTGCCCGAGATCGCGCAGTCGCTGAATTGCACGCTCGACGTCGCCATTCGCCTGCACATCGTGCTCATGGAAGAAGACGTCGAAGACGACTCCGAAGTCAGCGAGGTCCTGCTTGATTTCGCCGAACATGAGGTCGACGCCCTGCTCGCGGAAGTATTCCTGCAGCTGTTCGTCGCCCAGGTCGAGCAGATCGACCTCCGCGCTCGCCTCGATACGGCTCGCGATCTCAGCGATGTACTCGCCGCCGTAGCCGTCTTCCGGGGTCGGCTCGCCGCGGAACGAGGCGACGAGGCTTCTGGCAAAACGGTCGATCTGTGCACCGTGGTCATTGAAGTAGTACTCGCGGGTGACATCGCCGCCCTGCGATTGGAAGACCCGGGCGAGCGAATCGCCGACCGCTGCCCAGCGAGTACCACCGAGGTGGATCGGACCGGTCGGGTTCGCGGACACGAATTCGAGATTGATCTTGACTCCAGCGAGGGAGTCACCCTGACCAAAGGATTCGCCCTGTTCGACGATGGTGCGTGCGAGTTCGCCGGCGCTCCCTGCCGAGAGCGTGACGTTGATGAATCCTGGGCCTGCGATGTCGACCGACTCGACGCCCTCGATGGCGCGGAGTGCAGTCGCGATCTCTTCCGCGAGGACGCGCGGCTGCATGCCGAGACGCTTCGCGAAGCGCATGGCCGCGTTGGTCGCCCAGTCGCCGTGGTCGCGGTTTCGAGGGCGCTCGAGCACGATGTCGCGCTCTTCCGGTACGACCTCAGGGTCGTGTTGGGCGGCAATCTCTCGAACAATCGCGCCAAGTAGGCGGGTCAACTCAGCTGGGGTCACCCTTCGATTCTATGCTTGGCGCCATGCGCAAATCTCCGTTTCTGCTTTTGTCTCTTGTCTCCGTCGTCGGATTGAGCGCGTGCACCCCCGGAATTCTCGACACGAGCGACGAAACGGCGAACCCGAATCCGAGCACATCCGTCCCCGCCCCCTCCTCGAGCGAAGGCGAACCCTCGTCCGAACCAACGCCGAGCGAGGACGTCGTGATCCCGGTTCCGCAGGATTGCGAGTCGGTGTTCTCGTTGCAGAATTTCTACGACGTCAACCCGAACTTCGCGCTCGCTGACGCCCCCTCGACGCTGCCCGCCTCGTTTGATCCGATCACCGAGTACGGCGGCACCGTCTGCACTGCAGAACACACCACGAGCGGCGACGTTCTGATCATCGGTGTCGCGGCACTGACGCAGGAGCAGCGCAGTGAGATCGAATTCGGCTTCACCGACACCGGCGCGTTCACAACCGAAGGTGACATCGGGAGCCTGTCCGAAATTCGGGGCGACAGCCTGATCGTGGTGGCGAGTCAGTACTTCGCGAGCGAAGAAGATGCGGCGCCCATCGTCGGAACCGTCGCAGCGAACATCGACTAGCGCAACTGCACCCGTTGCTTCGGGTCGTCCACGGCGTCCTCCGCCAGCTGGTCGTCGCTCGCAGTGACGGACAGGCCATTGAGTTCGATCATCGCGCCCGTGTTCGACATGAAAGCGCAATCGAGCGCGTCGCGTCCGGTTGCGATCCGGACGAGTGAGCCGCGTGGCGCGAGCCTTGTCGCATCAACCACCCACCAGGCCTCATCGAGGAAGACTTCAACGACTGCGTGAAAATCCTGTGGGGTGAGCCCTGGCGCGAAAGTCGAGACATATCGAGCCGGGATCCCGAGTGCGCGCAACAGCGAGATCGTGACGTGCGCGTAGTCGCGACACATCCCGCCCGACTTCTTGAGGGTCGAAATCGCGGAGTCGTCGATCCCTGAGAACTCCGGCGAGTAGGTGAAGTTCCGGTGCACCCAGTTCGTCACGGCATCAACGGCGTTCCAGCCGCTCGCCCGCCCGAACCGTTCGCTCACGAACGACTGCAGTTCGAAGACCTCGCAGTATCGACTCGGTCGCAGATACATCTCGGTCTCGCCAAGGAGCATCGGCAGCGGATCGGCGTAGTGCTCGATGGTCGCCGAATACTCGACCTCCACCCCGCCCGCTCCCGTCGAAAAGCGCACGGCACAGCCGAGGTGCTCGTAGGACTCCTGTTGCAGCGGCGGAAACGTGTCATTCCAGCGCACCGTCAGCACTTCTTCACGCTGGTAACTGTTGGCTGCGCCCATCGCGACGAGGAACTCGGTGTCACCCGTCGCCGTGGCGCGGGCAGTGGCTGAAACTCGTCGCATAGGTGCAGTCTCGCACAAATCGCGGGACAAAAAGGGGGACAGGATTTCCGTGAATTCTCGACCCCGCTCCCGACATCTCACTGGTGCAACGAGGGCCGCGAAAAGTGTTAGCCTAGATCGTCCCTTTGCCCCCTTAGCTCAGGGGATAGAGCGTCTGCCTCCGGAGCAGAAGGCCGCTGGTTCGAATCCAGCAGGGGGCACCAAATTTTTCTCGTCGGCTCCTCGAGGTCGATGCTTTCGCTTCCAGTCCGTGAACTTCAGATCCAAAAGACTGAAGTCATTGTTCCGACAAACTCAGACTAAAAGTCGGTTATATTCTCGCGGCTTGGTGTTCTCTAGAATTGTGCAGAACTAAAAGCAAAGACGCATTTTTGACCACCTAATTTTGCTAGCATTCGGCTATGAAAAAGAGTTCGCAACTTGTAGGTCTGGTAATGGCCTCCTTTCTCACAGTCACGCTCGTTTCTTGCAGTAGCGGAAACTTTAGAATTGACCTCCAAGCGGGGTGGGAACATCAGCTACTCTCGTATGCCGCACTCGACCTTGACTCAGAGTTCAACATCTATACAGGAGAAATTGTTGAAGCGTCACCAGAGAACGGGACTGGTCTAACTCTCAGGACCTCGGAAGCTCCAGAAGATGCGGAAAAGCGTACTGCCGCGATAGCTGACGCTAAACAACTTATGTGCGAGTGGTACGTCGATCCGATCGGTAGCGATCCTCTTCTTTGGCAGGGTTTCACTATTCGCTCCCTCCTCACCAGCGCAATCGAGTCCGGCATGATCAGCTTTTACCCGGAGGGCTATGGTGAGGCAGAGCAAGCCGTGCAGGAATGGATCGAGGTATCGGGCCCGAAACTTTCCGCTTACGAACAGGGGTCGGAGCGGTACAACAAAGCGCTCGAAAGACGAAACGAGTTGATCGACGAGCGTTGGGAAGAAGAATTTCCTGAACTGCTGGATGCAAGGCTGGATGTCCAAGAAAAGTTGAAGGAAGCGGGCATTGCGGCATTCACGTCCGAGAACGTACGTTCAGCGCAGGATTTCTACGTGCGGACGTGCGACGTTCAGGTGCCAACAGGCTACGAGTACCCCACCCCGAATGATCTGGGCATCTTGGTCGATGACGAGTTCGTAGAGTCGTTGGGTTAGAGATTTTTTACAACTCATTGTCTCCAACGAATCGGGAGGTGTTTCGCCAAAGGGGACTTTTATCCAGCAGGGGTCCCAAGCTCTTCGGATCGACTGCTCGAAAGCTCGACTACTCATTGCCAATTGCTCGCGGTCGACGCACTCACGCTTTACTGCTTCGGGGCCTCGCTGAGCACGCCACGTTCCCACGGCTCGATCGGTCCGGGTACCGCGCGAAACAGAGGGTGCGGTGTCACTGCCTCGGCAGCGACATCCGAGAGCGCAGCAAGCGCCGGCCACTCCGGAGAGCGGTCTCGCAACTTCTCGCACAGCCACGCCGCTTCGAATCGCAGCTGCTCGAGTGTCACCGGAATCAATTCCTCGCTCGGCACCCCGACGATCTTCGTGCGATCGAACCGGTAACCACGCGCATCTGCCTCGTGGACGAGACCCTGCAGGAACGTCGCCATCGCGCCCGAAGCGTCACCGCTCGCGCGAAAGCGCGCGAGCTGCGGGTGGTTGCTGTACCCGCCGCTCGTCTTCGTAAGCACCGACTGCGCGAGCAGCCCCTCACGCCAACTCGCGATCAGCGCCTGGCGATCGAGCAGTGAGGGGTGCAGAGACCATAACCGCATTGCGTTGCCCTTTCGAATCGAGCACGGTGGCTCGATGAGTGTGTGATTACCAGGAACTCGGCTCGTAGTTCTTCAGGAAGACACCGAAGAGGTCCTCCCCCGCTTCGCCGCGCACAATTGGATCGTAAACCCGGGCCGCGCCGTCAACGAGGTCGAGTGGTGCGTGGAACCCTTCTTCGGCGAGCCTGATCTTCGTGAAATGCGGCCGCTCGTCGGTGATCCAGCCGGTGTCGACAGCGGTCATCAGAATCGCATCGGACTCGAACATTTCGCGAGAGCTCGTGCGGGTCAGCATGTTGAGCGCCGCCTTCGCCATGTTCGTGTGCGGATGGCCGGGACCCTTGTATCCGCGGCCGAAGACGCCCTCCATCGCAGAAACGTTCACGACGTACGTGCGTCGCGCGCTCGACGCTGCGAGCGAGCGCCGGAGTCGGCTCACGAGCAAGAACGGTGCCGTCATGTTCGCCAACTGCACCTCGAGCATTTCGAGCGGTGGCACCTCGTCGACATGCTGCGTCCAGGAGTTGCTGTGGTCCTCGTCTGGAAGCAGACCACCCGCGTCGATCGCGGTCCCGGCCGCGAGCCTCGCGAGCGAGGACGACCCTGCGGTCATCGCCTCGGCGGTCAGCGTCTCTGCATCGATCGCCGTCTTAGCGAGAATCGGGTTGTTCGAGATCGACTCTGCCAGGGCGAGCGGGTGCGGATCGTGCGTGTGGCCAAAGGTCACGACCTCAGGAAGCACACCCTGCGGCAATGGCGAGGATTCGGCCTCGATGAGCGGCGCGTAGGCGCCGCTGGAGCGACGGACCGTCTGGGCGGCGTTGTTGATCAGAATGTCGAGCGGACCAGCCTCGGCCACCGAATCGGCAAGGCCGATGACCTGCGCTGGATCGCGGAGGTCGAGCCCCACGATCTTGAGCCGATCGATCCACTCGTGCGAATCCGGGAGCGCGGTGAATCGACGGACCGCGTCGCGCGGGAACCTCGTCGTGATGGTGGTGTGCGCGCCGTCGCGAAGCAACCGCAGGGCAATGTGCATGCCGATCTTCGCGCGACCACCGGTGAGCAGCGCGCGCTTTCCCGTGAGATCGGTGCGAGCATCGCGCTTTGCGTGGCTCATGGCTGCGCACTTCGGGCAGAGCTGGTGATAGAACGCGTCGACGATCGTGTATTTCTGTTTGCAGATGTAGCACGGCCTCGCAGTGATGAACTCGCCAGCGGTCGGGGCAACCGTCGATCCCGAGATCGGGTTTCCGCGAGTTTCATCATCGATTCGGTCGGGCGCCCCGGTTGCTGTGGCGGCGACGACCGCGCGATCGGCATCTGCGATCCGCTGCCGCTTCTTCGTACGGCTGGCGTGCTTCACCGCTTTGATCATGTGCGCCGTCGCGTGCCGCACCTTCACGAAGTCCGGATCTTCACGGTCGAGCTTCGCCAGTTCGCGGAGTACTCGAAGTGTGGTCTCCAGGTCTTCCGGGTTGATGGACCCCTCGCCGCCGGAGATTTCGGGGACGGCGGCGTCTTCGGGTTCGTTCAACTCAGGATTGGGCACACGAAATAGTACCGACGATCACGGCTCACGCTGCGATGTAGAGCTTCCGCAGCGGCTCGTGCACGGTCCATTCGGTCTGCTCGCCAGCGTGCAGGGTCACGAAATCGCCCGCGGCGATCTCGACCGACTCGCCCGATTGTGTGAACAGGATCGTGGCTCGTCCCGTGAGCACCAGGAAGCACTCATCGGCTTCGACATCGCTCGCCGCGCCGACCGTCATCTCCCAGAGTCCGATTTCGGCGCCGCCGAGCTGAGCAAGTTCCGTGGCACCAGCACGTGGCGCTCCGGCCACGATCTCGCTGTTCGGCAGCACCGACGTTGCAACCGTGATCCCCTCGAGGCGACGGATCCGCGTCACGAATCGAAACCGAGCCCGAGCGCGTCGAGCGTCTTCAGGAGCACGTTGCGGCGACCACCGGAGCGATCCGCCTGATCGAGCGACCACCGCGTTGCCTGAATTCCGGCACTCGCAATGGGCTCCGGTGGAAACGGAATCGGGATCTGGCGAACCATTTGCAACTCGGTGCGCTCGGTTTTCTCGCCGGAGAGCAGATCGAGGCAAACGTCGGCAGCGAAGCGCGATGCAGCGACACCGAGCCCGGTGAAGCCATTGACGTACGCCACCTTGCCGCCTCGGGCGAGGCCCCAGTGCGCGCAGAAGCGGGTCGAGGTGTCGATCGCACCGGCCCAACGGTGCGTGAACCGCACACCCTCGAGCTGCGGGAAGGTCGTGAAGAAATGCGCCGCGAGCTTGTTGTACGACTCCGCGCGATCCTCGTATTCGGGCAGAACCTTGCCGCCGTAGTGATAGATCGCATCGTAGCCACCCCAGACGATCCGGTTGTCTGCGCTAAGGCGGTAGTAGTGGAACTGGTTGGCGCTGTCGCCGACACCCTGCCGCTGCTGCCAGCCGATGCTCGCCAGCTGCGCGTCGGTGAGCGGCTCGGTGGCGAGTACATAGTCGTAGACGGGCACCGTGTTGAGGCGATTGCGCTTCAACAGACTCGGGAACACGTTGGTTGCAAGAACGACCTTGCGAGCGCGAATCGAGCCGCCGCCTGTGACGACGTTCGCGTACTCGGCGTCGTTATCGAGCGAGTTCGCCTTCGTGTGCTCGAAGATCTGCACACCGAGTTCCTCGCAGGCCCGAGCCAACTCGAAGGCGAGCTTCGCGGGGTTCACGATCGCGCAGCTGTCCTTTTCGAACAGGCCCGCGAGGTACGTCGGTGAATCGACCTCCTGGCGCACCTCCTCGAGGCTCAACAGCCGACCCGGACCACTGATCGCGGCCTCGCGCAGCCACTCGACCTGGTGCGGCTCGGTCGCGACGGTCAGCATGCCGGTGCGCTCCCACTCTGCATCGAGTGAGAGTTCGGCGATCTCGTCTTGCATGCCGTTCAGATTTTCCATACCGAGCTCGTCGAGCCGATCGATCTCGGCGGGCCAGCGGCGCTCTCCGTTGTCACGACCATGCGTGAGGCTCGCGTCGACGAAGCCGCCGTTACGGCCGGAAGCCGCCCAGCCGACGCGCACCGCGTCGATCAGGATGACGCGAGCGCCCGGGTCGAGTCGCTTGGCGTGGAGCGCGCTCCAGAGCCCCGTGTACCCGGCGCCAATGATGAGCAGGTCGCAGTCCTGGTGGCCTTTCAGGCGCGGGCGAGTCTGACGCTTCGTGTCAAGCCACATCGACCCAAAGGCGCTCCCCGCGAGCGATTCTGAGACGAGCTTGGGATTCGGTTCACGATCAAATGCTGTCTCCATGGTTCGAGAATAACCCCGCACCGACCTGGCGTCGATCATCGGGTTTGTTCGGGAGACCTAGGCTGCGTTTTCGCGCTGTCGAGCCGGTGCGGGCTTCTGGGCGTTCGAGCGAACGAGGATCAGTGAGACGAGCGTTCCAAGGAGTCCGACGAGCGCAAGCACGAGCGATAGCCCCTGAATCGCGATGAGGAGGGACGGGACAAAGAAGCACACCACGGCCACCCAGATTCGCCAGGCCGCTGGGCGGGGCCGCTTGTCGTGCCGCCAGGGGCGCTCGAAGCGGACGAGGACGACGGAGAGCGCACACACCACAGCGAGGGCGGTGACGACCATGACGGGTCGCTCCATCCACCAGATCGCGCTGCCCGGCTCGCTCAGCGCGAAGGGCAGGAGGAGCTGGATGCCCACGAGCAGCAGGATGACAGGGAGGTGCCAGAGGTAGACCGTCATGAGCCGGCTGCCGAACAGCCAGACGAAGGCCTGCATCGCTTTGAACTGCATGAGCGCGTTCAGCGGCTTCGAGAGCAGCGTCAGCATGCAGGTATGGGTGAGTGCGAAACACATGAGCGGAACGACGGGAGGGAATTGGCTCGCGAGCATGTTGAGCGAGTACGGAATCACCGCGGTGAGCCCCCAGACGAGGAGATACCCGAGCGCGATCATGCCGATTAGGCTTACGGGGCGGCGAGCTTTGAACCAGCCGTCGTGCATCCAGAACCCGAGCTGCTGCGCGAACAACCAGACGAAGGCGAAGTTCGGGAGCCCGAACAGGGGTTCTCCGCCGAAGTAGCGAACGCTGTCGACGATGAGTCCCGCGCCGAAGAGCACGGCGAGCACGAGCCAGGGCGCTCGGCGGTGCAATTGCAACATGAACGGGGCGAGCGCCTGGACGAGCACGAACGCGGCCAGGAACCACAGCGGCGAACCGACCCCACTGGCGACCGTCGCGACGAGTTCAGGGGCGAGATCGAGCATTCCTGCAACCGCGAGCGCGATTGCAAAGAAGGCGAAGACGGGCAGCGCGGGCCTGGCGAGGCGGAGCAGCCGCGATTTCGCGAAGTCGGCGGCGTCGCCACCGCGCCGCTGCAGCGAGGCAAATCCGACGCTCGAGGCGAAGCCGCCGATGACGAAGAAGATCGGCATGATCTGCAACACCCAGGTCGCGGGGGTGAACCAAGACTGCAACTCGACGGTCTTCTCGACCTCGATGCCGCCCTCGACCTGCCGCACTCCGACCAGGAGCGTATGCACGACGACCACGAGGAGTACGCAGAGCACTCGAACGAGGTCGAGACTGAGATCGCGATGCTGCAACGCTGTGCGCGCGGCGTCCGGAACCGAGTTGGCCATGGAGAGCAGAGTATCCCTCGCACCCCCGGGAGGCCCGAAGGTTGCAGGAGGTTCGGAGGAAAGTCGTCGCTGTGGAGCGCTTCCGCGGATACCCCCAGGAGGTATAGAATCGAACCATGACCACGGGGTACTCAGACGAAAAAGCCGCGCTCCTCGCACGATTGAAGCGAGCAGAAGGACAAGTTCGCGGTATCCACCGTATGGTTGAAGAAGACACGTACTGCATCGACGTTCTCACGCAAGTGAGCGCTGCAACCAAAGCTCTCGAAACCGTTGCTCTGCAACTGCTCGAGGACCACCTCTCCCACTGCGTGAGTGATGCGATTCGCGAAGGCGGCTCCGTCGCCGACGAACGCATCCAAGAAGCAAGCGCAGCCATCAAGCGACTCGTTCGCTCCTAACTTTCGGCGAAAGGTTCACCATGACGCAAGAACTCCCACTCCTCGGCCAGTCCAGCGCAGATTCCTGCTGCGGCGGCGGATGCTGCGGTGGCGGCGACGCCAAGGCTGCAGCCCCCGTCGACACCGAGCGACAGGTCGTCAGCACCATCGAGGTCACCGGCATGACCTGCGATCACTGCGAAACTGCAGTGACGAAGGAACTGCTCGAACTCGAAGGCGTCAGCACCGTGAGCGTCTCGCTGAACCCAGAAGGTGTCTCGATCGTGCAGGTCACGAGCGATGCTCCGTTGCAGCAGGACCAGATCGCAGCGGCAATCGACGAGGCCGGCTACGAGCTCGCTCGATAACCCCCCTCGCCTGAGCGCGCAGAAGGGCACCCGGGAATCCCCGGGTGCCCTTCTGCATCTGCACGTGATGGTCTCGGCGTACTGCCGCACCGGGCCAGCGGCTCCGGTCGACTATTCGTGCCGTTCGTCGTTCGCGTGTCGACCCAGGAATTCGTAGAGTTCCGCATCGTCGACGCCGGGGAACGTTCCAGAGGGCAAGGGAGCGAGCACGTGCGCGTGCATTCGCGCGGACGCCCAGGACTGACCTCGCCAGCGCTGCGCGAGCTGCGGATTCGGGGTCGAACAGCAGCGGATGTCGGGGCACTCGGAAGCCGTCCTCAAGGAGGTCTCGGACCCTCGGAAATACTTCGCAGCGTCGAAGGGCACGCCGATCGTGATCGAAAACTCCGATCCAGTCGCAGCCCCCGTCTGTGTCGAACACCAGAACGTTCCGGCGGGCGTGTCGGTGTACTGGTAGTTCTCGGTCGTTCGGCTCTTGCGGTCAAAGGCGGTGCGGGCTCCGAAGTGACGGCACACCATCTGCCCCTCGATCGCCCCGAATGCGTCTCTCGGCAGCGGCAGCTCGTCGTTCTCGTACACCCGGTTGATCGCCCCGGTGTCGTCGACGCGTAAGAAGTGGGTCGTCATGCCAAGATGCGTCGTCGCGAGGTTCGTGAAGCGCATCCCCGCTGCCTCATGGGTCACTCCGAAGGCATCGCGAAAGTCTTCGACTGCGATGTTGCGATCTTTCTGCGCACGGTGCAGAAATTCGAGCGCGTTGCCGAGCGGCATGAGCGTCGCCGCCGCGAAGTAGTTGATCTGGAGTCGCTGCCAGAGGAAGTCGGCGTAGTCGGTCGGCTCACTGTGATCGAGGAGGCGGTGTGCGAGCGCCTGCAGCGCCATGGAGCGGAGTCCGTGGCCTCCGGGGATCGAGGCCGGTGGCAGATAGATGCGACCGTTTTCGAGGTCGGTGACGCTCCGCGTGGAGTGCGGGAGGTCGGAGACGTACACGAGCTTGAAGCCGAGACGCTCAGCCATGAGCGAGACACTACGGTGCGTGAGGCTGCCGCGTTCATGGCCCACTGCAGCGAGCTGCTCTTCCGCGAGCGCATCGATCTCGGGCAGCGTGTTCGCTCGCTCGCGCATGAGGCGCCGGAGTTCCGTGTTCGCTCGTCGTGCCTCCTCGGGCGTTGCGATCGCCTCCTTCGAACGACGATCGAGTTCGCGGTGCAATCCGACGAGGGCTTCGAGCGCAGCGTCCTGCATGCTTTTCGATGGCCGCACCAGAGGAAGACCGAGCTTCTGGTAGACGGCGCCCGACTGGAGCTTTGCCAGTTCGATCTCGAGTCTGGCGCGCTCGTTCGGCGCCTCGTCGGCGAGGAGCTGCGAGGTCGTGACGCCGAGCGCGTTCGCGATGAGTTCGAGCTGACTGAGCTTCAACTCGCGCTTGCCGTTCTCGATGAGTGAGAGCTGGCTCGCAGCGAGCCCGACGGCTGCGCTCACCGCATCGAGCGTGAGTCCCGCGTCGCTCCGGTAATGCCTGATTCGGTGTCCGAGTACTGAAAGATCTGCCACGATTTCAGAATACTCAAAAATCAAGATTCTTTCGCCATGAAATCGCGAACTACTGCCCGAAAACCCTCGCAGAATGAAAGACATGACACATCTTCCGCTCGCTCCCGAGAGTTCACAGGCCTCCGTTGAGGAATGGGTCGACGCCGTCGCCACCCTCACTGAACCAAGCACCATCGTCTGGTGCGATGGCAGCTCCGCCGAGTATGCAGCGGTGCTCAAGACTCTCGAAGCGAACGGCACCATCGTGCAGGTTCCCGCACGACCCGGGTCCTGGCTCGCCCGAAGCGACGAACGCGATGTCGCACGCGTCGAAGATCGCACCTTCATCTGCTCGCTCGATGCCGCCGACGCGGGGCCGACGAACAAGTGGCACGAGCCCGAAGCAATGCGCGCAGAGCTTGCGACAGTGTTCAAGGGCGCGATGCGGGGCCGCACCATGTACGTGATTCCCTTTTCGATGGGCCCGCTCGGCGGTCCGATCTCGAAGCTCGGCGTCGAGATCACCGACTCCCCCTACGTCGTTGCGAGCATGCATCTCATGACGCGTGTCTCCGGCGCCGTCCTCGAGGCGATCAGCGAGGGCGACGCTTGGGTGCCCGCGGTCCACTCCGTAGGCGCTCCCCTGCTCGATGGCGAGCACGATGTCGCCTGGCCCTGCAACGCCACCAAATACATCACGCACTTTCCTGAGACCCGGGAAATCTGGTCGTTCGGTTCGGCCTACGGCGGCAACGCGCTCCTTGCGAAGAAGTGCTTCGCGCTCCGCATTGCGAGCACGATGGCAAGGGAAGAAGGCTGGCTCGCCGAACACATGCTGATCCTGCGAATGACGCACGATGATGGGCGACGTCTGCACCTCGCCGCTGCATTCCCGAGCGCGTGCGGCAAAACCAATCTCGCGATGCTCGCCCCGACCATTCCGGGGTGGAAGGTCGAGACGATCGGTGATGACATCGCCTGGATGCAACCCGGGGCGGACGGAAAGCTCTACGCGATCAATCCCGAGAACGGCTTCTTCGGCGTCGCTCCCGGAACGAGCGCAGCCACCAACGCAACCGCGATGGCAATGCTCGAGCGAGACACCCTCTTCACGAATGTCGCGCTCGATGACGACGGTGACGTGTGGTGGGAGGGTATGACGAAGACGCCACCGAGCGGTCTCACCGACTGGCGTGGTGAACGCTGGTTGCCCGGAGCAGCCCCGGCCGCACACCCGAACGCACGCTTCACAGTCCGCGCCGAGCAGTGCCCCTCGATCTCCCCGGAATGGGATGCTCCCGAAGGAATCCCCATCGACGCGATCGTGTTCGGCGGGCGACGACCGACGCAAGTTCCCCTCGTGCTCGAAGCACGCGACTGGGAGCACGGCGTCTACGTCGGATCGACGATTTCGAGCCAGCAGACGGCTGCGGCCGAAGGCCCCGTCGGCGAGATCCGACGCGACCCCTTCGCGATGCTGCCGTTCTGCGGATACAACATGGCCGACTACTTCGGCCACTGGTTGAAGATGGGGCAGCGACTCGGTCGGCACGCGCCCAAGATCTTCAGCGTGAACTGGTTCCGTCGCGACGATGACGGTGGATTCCTGTGGCCAGGGTTCGGCGAGAACGCTCGGGTCCTCGAATGGATCGCCGCCCGCGTCCACGGGACCGGATTCGGTGTCGAGAGTCCGCTCGGCATTCTGCCGGCGCACGGTTCGATCAACACCGATGACCTGGACATCAGTGAGGCCACCATGCGCGAATTGTTCGCGATCGACGAAGACGCATGGCTTGCAGAATGCGATGACATCGCGAGCTTCTACGAGCGGTTCGGCGATCGACTTCCCGAGGGACTGCACCGACAGCTCAGCCACACGCGCTGGCGCCTCGAGCAGATGCTGCACGAGCAGGAGCGCAAGATCGCCTAGCCCCTCCGGACCTGCGCTTCCAGGCCCGCGCCCTCCCACCTTCCTTCCCTTGCGGTGGCGAGGGCGTGGCCCTGGAACAGACCCATTCGCGATGAGAGACTGATCGCATGCAGCCAGCCCGCTTGTACGCTCGCGACTCCTTCCTCTTTGCGCGTGAGCTCGTCACCGCCCACCCGTGGTCGACGCTCGTGAGCGTTCGGGACGGCGAACAGATCGCGAGCCACACCCCGCTGCTCGTGGAGGCCGCGAGCGAGCAGTCGCTCGTGCTCGTCACGCACCTCGGGCTCGCCGATGCACGACTGCACGGCTTCCACGAAGAAGGCCCTCACTCGACACTCGCGGTGGTCCAGGGCGTGCACGGCTACATCTCTCCGTCGTGGTACCTCGGCCGAGACGCGGGCACCGTTCCCACCTGGAATTTCGAGGCCGCGCACCTCACCTGTTCGGTCACCGCCCTCAGCGCGGAGGAGAACCTCGAGGTGCTCCGAGGCCTCGTCGCGCATTTCGAAGCGCCGCTCGAAGACGGTGTCGAACTCGATACGAGCGAAGCCACGACGATCGGACTGGCCCGAGGAACCCTCGGCTTGCGCCTGCACGTGCAGCGCGTGACCGGCAAGGCGAAGTTCAGTCAGAACAAGTCGGAGGAAACCAGAGCGAACGTGATCGCGCAGTTGCGGGGCGATGGCCCCTACGGCGATCCGCTGCTTGCCGAGCGCATGACGCTCGAATCGGATGGCCGGGCAGCAGCGTCCGCATCCGGTGACCTGGTTCGCTGAGAGCGTCGTGAGAGAAGCCGCAGAGCGTCCGCAATTCCAGGAAGTTGCCGAGGTTCGACGGCTAGACTCACCGCGAGATTCAGAGTTGCACGTGAAAGGGATTCCCTCGCAAATGAAGAAGCCACTGTCCTTCTTAGGCCTCGCCGTATTCGCAGGCCTGATGACCACTGGTGGCGCGCTCCCTGCCGAGCAGCCCGTCGATACCGGCGGCGATGTCTTCGTCGACGAGAGCGGCACGCTCTCGTCCGAATCCGCGGCGATCACCGACGAGCTCAACGAGCTCAACAACGGCAGCGACGCGAAAGTCATCGCGGTCGTCGTCAACAGCTTCGACGGCATGACCCCAGAAGACTGGACCCGCGAAACCGCGATCTCCTCCGACCTCGCAGAAGACGAACTGCTGCTCGGTATCGCGCTCGAAGGCCAGCAGTTCGGCTATTCGATCGCCAACGACTACCCGCGCACCGACCAGGAGATCGACAACGCGTTCTTCTCGACCCTGAAGCCGCGCGTCGACGCCGGGCAAACGGGTGACGGCATTCTGGCCTTCGCCCGGGAAATCACCAACGGCGCGAACGGCGCCGGCACTGGCGGCGGCAGCTCGGAACCCATGAACCTCGCACCCGTCGGGATCGGGATCGGTGCTGTTGCGCTCGGCGGTGGCGGAATCGCAGCAGCCATCGCGATCTCCCGCAGCCGCAAAAAGAAGAAGAACGAACAGGCCGCGGCAGCGAAGACCGCCGAATCGATCGAACAGCTCCGCACCCGCGCGGGCACCATGCTCGTGCGCCTCGACGACGCGGTCACCGAGAGCGACCAGGAACTCCAGTTCGCGCAGGCACAGTTCGGAGAAGAAGTCACCGCCGGATTCCGAGACGCGCTCGAACGAGCACGGCTCGGGCTTCGGGAGGCGTTCACGATCCAGCAGCAGCTCGAAGACGCCTTCCCCGAAGATGCGGCAACCCAGCACCAGATGGCATCGAGAATCATCGAGATCTCCGAATCCGCGGGCAATGATCTCGCCGCGCAGGGTGACGCCTTCGACGAACTCCGCAACCTCGAATCGAACGCCGCCGGTGCGATCGAGACCGTGAAGACCGAGCGGCTCACGCTCGGCGAACGCGCCTCGGCAGCGGCCCTCACGCTCGACCGACTCGACGATGAATACTCCGGCGCCGCGATCGAGCCTGTGGCTGCGAACGTCGCGCAAGCGCACAAACTCCTCGGGCTCATCGACAAGGCCGTCACGGGAGGCGAGAAAGCCGTGCAGGCGGGTAACGCCTCAGCTGCCGCGGTCGCCGTTCGTGCCGCCGAGGTCAGCGTCGGCCAGGCGAAGGCGCTGCTCGATGGCGTCGAGAAGGCAAGCGTCGACCTTCCCGCAGCGGGCAAGGAACTCCAGCAGCTCGTGATCGACATGACCGCGAACATCGCTGCAGCACAGGCACTCCCCCGCACGGATGCAAACCTGCAGCCGATCATCGAGCTCGCGCAGTCGGCGATTCGCGAGGCCGGCGAACGCCCGGTCGACACGGTCACCGTGCTTGCAAAACTGCAGCGAGCACAGGACGCGCTGACGGAAGCGACCCGAGGCGTCGTCTCGATGGTGCAGTCCCGTGAGCAGGCAGCTCGCGACGCCGATCACTGGATCGCAGCGGCGCGCTCACGTATCGATTACGCCGAGAACTACATCACCACTCGACGAGCCGGAATCGGCCAAGACGCTCGTGGGCGGCTCAGCGCCGCGCAGGTCGACATGGCTGCAGCGCTGCGCGCACGTGAGAGCGACGCGGTGGCCTCGGCGACCTCTGCGCGGCGAGCGCATGACCTCGCCGCGGAGGCCTACCGGCTTGCATCGAGCGACGTCAACCGCAGCTCCGACTGGGACGACAACTCCTCCGGGCGCTCCTACTCGCAGCGCCGCGGTGGCGACATGCTGACCGGTGGTCTGATCGGCGCGATCCTCGGAGAAGCGCTCTCTGACAACCGCAGGTCCAACAACTCCTGGTGGGACCACGACGACGATGACGACGAGGGCGGCGGCTTCCTCGGCGGTCTCTTCGGCGGCGGCGGTGGCGGATTCGGCGGCGGCGGATTCTCTGGAGGCGGCGGCTCCTTCGGCGGAGGCTTCCGTGGCGGCGGCGGCAGCTTCGGCGGCGGCGGTGGATTCTCCGGAGGCGGGAGCCGCGGCCGCTAGCACGAACTCGTGCAGCGCAGGCCAGCAGCCGGGCACGTTCCTCGTCCTCGGCGCACCTCATCCACAAGCAAACGACACAACACACCCAGTACCGTTCAACCTACGGAAGGAACACTCCATGAAGCAGTCAATCTTTGGTCGCATCGCCCAGCTCGCGAAGGCGAACATCAACTCGCTCCTCGATCAGGCTGAAGACCCGCAGAAGATGATCGACCAGCTCGTGCGCGACTACACCGCGAGCATCTCGGAGGCTGAAGCCGCCATCGCTCAGACGATCGGGAACCTTCGCATGCTCGAAGACGACCACCGCGAAGACCAGCAGGCCGCATCCGACTGGGGCCGCAAGGCTCTTGCTGCAAGCCAGAAGGCAGACGAACTGCGTGCAGCCGGAAGCCCCGATGCTGCGAAGTTCGACAACCTCGCGAAGGTCGCAATCGGCAAGCAGATGTCTGCGGAGAACGAGGTCCGCCAGGCTGCCCCGACGATCGCCTCGCAGACCGAGGTCGTCGACCGCCTGAAGCAGGGACTCGACGTCATGCGTCAGAAGCTCGACCAGCTGAAGTCGAAGCGCTCCGAGCTCATCGCACGCGCGAAGACCGCAGAAGCGCAGTCGAAGGTCCACGACGCCGTGAAGTCGATCGACATCATGGACCCGACCAGTGAACTCGGTCGTTTCGAGGAGAAGATCCGTCGCGAAGAAGCGAAGGTTCGTGGACAGCAGGAACTCGCTGCTTCGTCGCTCGACGCACAGTTCGAAGCGCTCGAAGCAACCGACGAGGCCATCGAGATCGAAGCTCGCCTCGCCGCGTTGAAGCACGGCGGCTCGCAGCAGCAGCGCGCGCTCGAAGACTAGAGTTCAACACCTCGCCGAGTGCAGGAGCACTCGCCGCGGTGGCACTCGCCGTCATTTCGAAAGGCCCCGAGATTCGTCTCGGGGCCTTTCCTGATGATCGGGGCCGATTATGGTCGACTCTCGATCATGCGCTCATACACGCCTTCGAGCGTCTCTGCGGATTTCGCCCAGGTGCGCTCACTCGCGAATTCCCTTGCAGCAGCTCCCATCCGGTGCAAGCGCGGTGCGTCATCGAGGAGTTCGCGTACCGCTTCGGCCCAACGCTGCGGGTCGCGACCGTCGATGAGGAGCCCGCTCGACCCGTGCGCAACCGAGTCCCGGAGCCCACCGGTGTTCTGCGCGATCACCGGGGTGCCCGCTGCCGCCGATTCGAGCGCGACCAGGCCGAAGGTTTCGCTGTGACTGGGAATAATCGTTGCACTCGCTGCGGCCAGGAACGCAGCCAAGCGTTCGCGCCCGAGGCTGCCAACGAAACGCACGCGATCGGCAACGCCGAGTTCGCTCGCGAGGACCTCGAGATCCTCTGCCCAGGCGAGTTCATCGGGAGTCGCCTCGCCGACGATGGCGAGCACCACGCCAGGCAAGTACGGCAGCATTCGGATCGCATGATCCTGGCCTTTGAGCGGTTGGATCCGACCGACCGTGATGACGAGTTCGTCGAAGACTCCGAGCCCGAGGCTCGCTCGAACCGAGGTCTGACTGGAGAGCGAACCGATTCGGAAGAGCTCCGTATCGACTGCCGGCGGCACCAGCCACACCGACTCCGGCTGCGCACCGAGCGCGTCGATCAAGGTGTTCGTCTCTGCCGAGGAGACGGCCACGACGGCATCGGCCTCGTACGCGAGATAGCGCTCCGTCAGCATTCTGCGATTCGGCTCTTGCACGCTCGCTTCGAAGTCGGACATCTTCATCGCCTCGAGCGTGTGGAACGTCTGCGCGATCGGAATTCCGAGCGCGAGCGAGACGGGCAGTGCGGCAAGTCCGCTCAACCAGTAGTGCGTGTGCAACACGTCGTACGACTCGCTCGCCACACTCGCAACCCGCTGGATCTCGTCGCCGAACTCTTCGCTGAGGTTCGCGAGGTCGTGCTTGCGGACGATCCCTCGACCGGCTTCGAGCGCGAAGAGCGTCACGCCGGGGGCGAGAGAACGGGTGGAGGGTGCCGCTGGGGCGCGAGTGAAGATATCGATCTGGTGTCCGCGTTCAGCGAGGGCGCGCGCAGTTTCGAGGACATAGACGTTGAGGCCTCCCGCGTCGCCTTTCCCGGGACGGTCCGCGGGTGAAGTGTGCATCGAAACCATTGCAACTCGCATGCTCCAACCGTATTGCTCAGGCTTCTGGCTCGCACGGGTCGCGCTTGATTTCCCTCTGGACGGGTGCAGCGGCACTACAGTTCGACTATGACGCTTCGCAGCATCGAGATCGCCCGCGCCATCGGCCGAGGGGCACATCGAGCGATGCGCTTCGGGCGAGCGGTCGTGACTGCACCGCCGATTGCCCGACCGGGCTACTGGATCGCAACCGGGGGTGCGCTCGCCTGGGCGACCGCGCTGGGTGGCTCGGTCGAACGCCTCGGCTCACTCCGAGTCGCGACGGGCCTTCCGCAGTGGGCGTTCGGTCGCGGAGGCACCTGCGTTGGCGGGGTCTACCTCACCGACAGCAACGTCACTGACGATGTGCTCGCGCATGAGGCGGTGCATCAGGAGCAGTGGCGCACCTACGGGCTCGCCTTCATTCCGCTCTACTTTGCCGCGGGTCAAGACGCGACGAAGAACCGTTTCGAGATCGAGGCTGGCCTGGAACGCGGCGGATACCGCCGAGCCCGATAGCCCGAGTTACTCCCCCGCGAATCGTTTGAGTCCGCGCAGCCGCCAGGGAATTCGTCGTTCGAGTTGCGCGGCGATGGAGAGCAGGACGGCCTCGGTGCCGGGCTTTCCGATCAACTGCACCCCCATCGGCACGCCCTCCTCTGTTTCGAACACCGGCAGAGCGATTGCCGGGAGGCCAGCGACGTTCACCCAGGAGGTGTACGGCAGGTACGTGCACTGCTGCTCGAAATTCACGAGCGCGTCCTCGACATTCCACCAATCGTGCGCACGCGGCGTGAGGGCATGAATCGGCGTCAGGATCGCATCGAGGCCGCCGAAGGCCGCGATCACCTGCTGCTCAAAGCCCGCCAGCGCGCTGAGTGATCGAGCGAGATCGAGTGCGGTGCGCTCCTTGCCGAGCGCCGTCATGTGCTGCGTCAGCGGTTCGAGGAGTGCGAGCTGCTCCGGTGACTGCGCGATCCCCGCGGCACCGACCTGCCACACGGTCTTGAAGGCATCGCCGAACTCCGGATTCTCTGGGAGCGAGAAGTCGACGACCTCATGCCCGACCTCACCGAGTGTTCGCTCAGCGACCGCGAGCGCGGTGAGCGCCGCTTCGCTGTCGGAGATATCGAACTGCAGTTTCCAGGGCGAATCGAGCGTCATTCCAATGCGATAGCGGCCCTCGCCGCGGATCGCGGGGGCCAGCAGCGAACCGTCGTCGTGCTCTGGCGCACGAAGCGTGAAGCGGTGCTGCGTCACACCGTTGGTGCGGGCGATCATCGCGTCGAGCAGGAGCGCGGCATCTGCGACCGTCCGGGCGAGGGGGCCCGCGACGGGCAGTCCTGCAAGTGATCCGACGCCCGAACCAGATGGCACGCGGCCTCGGCTCGGCTTCAGACCGACCAGTCCACAGCATCCAGCGGGGATCCGGATCGAGCCACCACCATCGCTGCCGGGCGCGAAGGGCAAAAGCCCTGCCGCGACCGCTGCCGCTGCCCCGCCGCTCGAACCGCCCGCGCCGAGCTCTGGGAATCCGGGGATCGAGGTCGGTCCGTACAGCAGAGAATCGGTGTACCCATGCAGGCCGAACTCGGGGCTTCGCGTGCGGCCGATGCTCACGCCACCGGCGGCATCGAGCGTGGCAGCAAGGGGATCGCTCGCCTCCGGCACGTATTCTGCGAAGGCTCGGCTCCCGAAGGTCGAGCGCACCCCCGCTCGTGCGGTCAAGTCTTTGTCGGCGAAGGGCAGCCCGAACACGAGTCCGGTGCGATCGGTACTCGAATCGAGCGCATCCGCGCGTTCGAGAGCGAGCTCCGGGGTGAGCCGCGCGAAGGCTCCAGTCTCGTCGCCGTGGGCTTCGCTGCGGCGGAGGTAGTGCTCGGTGAGTTCGCGAACGCTGACGGCTCGCGAGCGAATCAACTGCCACTGTTCGAGGGCGCTGTATTCGTGGAGCGGTGATGAGACTTCGATCTGCGAATGCACGCTCTTCAGCCTAACGACCTCGTCGAGAGCGATCAGCGACGCCCCCAGCGATGCGAACCGTGACCCATGAGGCGATGCGTCCCGCGACCCAAGAGCGATGCGTTCAGCGATGTGAAGAGAAACGGCGGCGCTGACGGAGTCGTTCGGTGCGCTCGCGCATCTCGTCTCGGGTGGCATAGTTCGTGAGGTCACGGAAGGGGTCGCGACCGAAAGTACGCACGGGCTCGGCGAGGATCGCTTCGGCTGCACGTTCGATCGCCCAGAACTCGCCGAGCGAAGGCCCTTGCCCCGGATTCAGGTGCCGGAGCCGAGCTTCGAAGCGTTCGCCGTCTTTCGCCTGGACTCGAGTGATGAACCCTCTGGTCACGCCATCTTGCGCAACCATCACGAGCCCATCACCGAGTTCAGTGAACTCGGGCGTTGATGCCGATGGAGCGCCGCTCATGGCTTCAGTGTCGCACCGGCCACCGACACGGAACAGTGCGGAGATCGTCGCTCAGGATGATGCCCGGCGTTCCTCGCGCGCTGCTCGCTTCGCGAGTTTTGCGCGTTCCTTCGGACTCTCGAGCGACTTCTGCATCATCACGATCCCGAGCCAACGACCGAACTTGAATCCGACCCTGCCCATCCGCCCCGCCTCGACGAAGCCGAATCGTTCGTGCAGACGAATCGAGCCTTCGGTCTGCTGATCGGCGATTACCGCCACGATCTCTCGAATTCCCGCCTCCTGGCATCGCTCGATGAGCAGTGCGAGCAGCGCCCCACCCAGCCCGCGACCTACGGCAGTGGGGCCGAGGTAAATCGAATCCTCAACCGTGTGGCGGTAGGCGCTGCGTTGTTTCCAGGGCTGCACGAAGGCGAAGCCGAGAATGGTGCCGGTCGCGCTCTCCGCGACCAGAAACGGCATCCCCAGCTTCGTGACTCGCACGAAGGTCGCACGCCACTGCGCGATCGTCTTCGGGCGCTCGTCAAAACTCACCGTCGAATTCAAGACGTAGTGCTTGTAGATGTCGCGTACCTGCGCGAGATCTGCGTCGGTGGCATCGCGCAGGGTGAAGGAGAAATCGGGTTCTCGGAAGGGAGCCGCTTGCAGTTCGCGCGGGAGTCGTCGGCGCTGTTCGTATTCTTCGGGGAGCACGGTTTATATTCGCATGCGCTTGTTACGGTCAGTGGTCGATTCGACACCAATTAATGGGTGTCGCACCCTGATCGTTCAGGAGGGCGTTGACGCGGCTGAAGGGTTTCGAGCCGAAGAATCCGCGCCTGGCCGACAAGGGGCTCGGATGCGCGCTCTCGATTCGAGGAGTAGCGCCGAGGAGCGGAGCGATCCGCCGAGCGTCGTTCCCCCAGAGCACTGCCACGAGCGGCCCGCCTCGCGCGATGAGCGCCTCGATGGCGAACTGCGTGATGCGCTCCCAGCCGCGGCCGCGGTGTGAGCCAGCTTCGCCCTCCCGCACGCTCAGCACCCGGTTCAGCAGCAGGACTCCCTGTGCGCTCCACTGCGAAAGATCGCCATGAGCCGGCGCCGCGCAGCCGAGATCATCGAGCAATTCGGTGTCGATGTTGCGCAGGCTTCGAGGCAGTGGCCGAACACCCGCGTTCACGGAGAACGCAAGCCCCATTGCATGGCCCCGAGTCGGGTACGGGTCCTGCCCGAGGACGAGCACACGAACCTCGGCCAAGGGTGCACGGAAGGCTCGGAAGCGCTCCGTCTCCGGCGGAAACACGCTGAGGCCCGAAGCCGTTTCCTCCCGTAGCTGCTCATTGAGTTCGAGGATCTCGGCAGCGACGGGTGAGAGCGCGAGCGCCCAGTCGTCGGCGAAGCCGAGCGTGCGCAACTGCTCGTGCGGAGCGTTCATGGTCACGAGCACACCGGAGTGCTCGCTCGCCTAGTTGTCTGCGGCGAGGATGCCGACATTGACGCCGCCCTCGGCACCACGAGCCACCGACCACACGTTGCCTGCGCCGACGACGTGCAGTGCACCAGGCCGAACGATCAGCACGGTGTGCTCGTCGACCGCGACACCGCGCTCGACGATGCCAGCATCGACCGCCGCAACCGTGCGAGAGAGCGTGCCCCACTGTGCAGCGTGCGCATCAACGGTCAGGTCGATGAGTCCGAGTCCGGCCTCGACCGAGACCTCCTCGAGGTCTTCACCGTTGGAGTCGGCCGTCACCGCGACGCCACCGATCGTGAAGCCACCCAGCAACGCGACTTCGCCGGCGATCATCGCACCGGCCGAGTACCCGCAGTAGGGCACGCCGCTGCTCACGAGGCTGCGAATTGCATCGGCCGCGGGCATGATCGCGCGGTGGTAGCCGGGGGTGAGCCCGCCGCCGACGAAGATGCCGTGGAAGCCTTCGAGCTGCGCACCATCGAGCGTTGCATCGCCAATGAGCGGAATGAGCGTGCTCTCGAATTCGCCCATTCTGCGCATGAGCGTCTCATAGCGGGACGACGAGAGCGCGAGATCACCGTCGGCCGGGATCCAGAAGACCACGGCGATCTTCGGTGTTCCTTCGGCGCGCGCGGACGCTTCCTTGATGAACGATGAAAACTCTGGGGCCGCGCCGGTCTCCGACCATCCGCCGCCTGATAAATGCACACTCATGAGAGCACCTCCTCCAAGGATTCATCGTAGATGCTCAGGGCGGTCCGGGCCTCATCGGGCGAGACCGTGCAGGGCGGAACGACATGGATTCGATTGTCAGCGACGAAGGGCAGGAGCCCGCGAGACAACATCGCCGACTTCACCGCCGCGGTTGCTTCAGCGGGCAATGGCTCGCGGGTCTCGCGATCCGCGACGAGTTCCAGCGCCCAGAACACGCCGGTGCCACGCACCTCGCCGATCGCCGGGTGCCGTTCTGCGAGCGCCGTGAGCCCGGGGGCGAGGACCTCACGGCCGATGCTCCTGGCGTTCTCGATGATGGCCTCGTCCTCAATCGCCGTGATGGAGGCGACGGCACTCGCGCAGGCCAGCGGATGCCCCGAGTACGTGAGCCCACCCGGAAAGACCCGCTCCGTGAAGGTCTCGTGGACCTCCTCGCTGATCACGACCCCGCCGAGCGGCACGTAGCCGGAGTTCACGCCCTTCGCGAAGGTGATGAGGTCTGGCTGCACCTCGTGCGCTTGGTGGGCGAACCATTCGCCTGCGCGGCCGAACCCGGCCATGACCTCGTCGATGATGAGGAGGATCCCGTGCTGCGCCGCAAGCGTTTTGACCCCTGCCAGGTAGCCGGGCGGCGGCACGATGACGCCCGCTGTTCCCGGAATCGCTTCGACCAGGATCGCGGCGATCGATTCCGGACCCTCCGACTCGATGACGCGACGCAGATGGTGCAGCGCGCGCTCGCACTCCTGCTCGGGGGTCTCCGCCCAGAATTCACTGCGGTAGAGGTACGGTCCGAAGAAGTGCGCGTGACCGCGTGCGAATTGATTCGGCACCCGCCGCCAGTCACCGGTTGCGACGATCGCAGCGCCGGTGTTGCCGTGATAGCTCCGATAGTGGCTCAGGACGGTGTCCCTGCCGGTGTGCAGCCTGGCAAGACGAATCGCGTTCTCGATCGCGTCAGCGCCGCCGTTCGTGAAGAAGACGCTGCGGTAATCGCCTGCCTTCTCGAGGATCTTCTGTGCGGCGACCCCACGGACATCGTTCGCCGTCGACGGGGCGACGGTCGTGAGAATGTCTGCCTGTCGTTTGATGGCCTCGATGACTTTCGGATGCTGATGCCCGATGTTCGTGTTCACCAGTTGCGACGAGAAGTCGAGCCATTCGCGTCCTGCGTGGTCCCAGACGCGAGTGCCCTGGCCACCAGCAATGACGAAGGGGGTCGCTGCGCCCTGTTTCGACCAGGAGTGGAACACCAGCTCGTCGAGACCGCGAACTGCGTCGTTGGTGAACGCCTCAGGCATTGGGCGGCTCCTTCTCTCTGTGTGCCCCGGCTCCATTGCGCGAGGTCGCTTCCATCATGACGTAGCGCGCACCGCATCCCGCAGTGTTGGGATGATCTGCTCGCCGTACACGCGCAGCGTCTCTTCCTTTTCGGTGTGCATGACGTAGGCGGCGAACTGGTCGACGCCGAGCTCTCGCAGTCGCGTCAACTTCTCGAGGTGATCATCGACCGTGCCGAGGACGCAGAAGCGGTCGACGATCTCGTCCGGGACGAAGCCGACGTGATCGTTGTCGCTCTTGCCGTGCGAGTTGTAGTCGTAGCCCTCTCGCCCCGCGATGTACTCGGTGAGCGCCGCGGGCACTGCGCCAGAACTGCCATATCTCGCGACGAGATCTGCAACGTGATTGCCGACCATCCCGCCGAACCATCGGCTTTGCTCGCGCTGCTCCTGCAGATCATCGCCGATGAAGGCGGGCGCTGCGACACAGATCTTGACGCTCATCGGGTCGCGGCCGGCGTTGTCGGCCGCATCGCGCACGGCGCCGATCATCCACTTCGTGAGGTCGAGGTCAGCCAGTTGCAGGATGAATCCATCGCCGACCTCGCCCGTCAGTTGCAGCGCACGAGGTCCGTAGGCAGCGACCCAGACGTCGAGCGCGGAGCCCTGCGACCAAGGGAACTGCAGCGTCGTGCCGTTGTGCTCGACCGACCGCGAATTCCCGAGCTCCCGAATCAGGTGAATCGCCTCGCGGAGGGTTTTCAAGGTGGTCGGCGCACCGTTCGTGACACGTACCGCGCTGTCGCCGCGGCCGATTCCGCAGATGGTCCGGTTGCCGTACATCTCATTGAGCGTCGCGAACACGCTGGCGGTGAGCGTCCAATCGCGAGTCGCCGGGTTCGTGACGAAGGGACCGACCTTCACCTTCCGGGTGCGCTCGAGAATCTGCGAATGGATGACATACGGCTCTTGCCACAGCAGGTGCGAGTCGAAGGTCCACACGGTGGAGAAGCCGTACTGCTCTGCCAGTTGGGCGAGGTGCACGACGCGGCTCGACGGCGGATTCGTTTGAAAGACCGCTCCGAATTCCATTGGTCTCCTACATCAGATATTGATTGAGGCCACGAGGAACGTAGCGGCCATCGCCCGCTCTGCCCAGATACTGGTCGTTCGCGACCACGACCTTGCCGCGCGACATAACGGTGTCGACCTTCCCGTCGATCTCGAAGCCCTCCCAGGCCGAGTAGTCCATGTTCATGTGGTGCGTTTTTTCGAGCCCGATCGAGGTGTGGCCCGCCGGATCGTAGACGACGATGTCCGCGTCGGCGCCGGGTTGCAGCACGCCCTTCTTCCCGTACATCCCGAACATCCGGGCGGGCGTGGTCGCCGTGATCTCGACCCAGCGCTCCAAGGAAATACGGCCATCGACGACACCCTGATAGAGCAGATCCATGCGGTGCTCGACCGAGCCGATCCCGTTCGGGATCTTCGAGAAATCGCCGATCCCCATGTCTTTCTGCCCCTTCATACAGAACGGGCAGTGATCGGTGGAGACCATCTGAATATCGTTCGTGCGGAGCGCCTGCCACATGTGATCCTGGTGATGTTCGTGCTTCGAGCGAAGCGGTGTCGAGCACACCCATTTCGCTCCCTCGAAGCCTGGCGCACCCAGTTGATCTTCGAGCGAGAGATAGAGGTACTGCGGGCAGGTCTCCCCGAAGACGTTCTGCCCGGCATCTCGTGCCTGCGCGATCTGAGCGACCGCCTGCTTGGCGCTGACATGCACGACATAGAGCGGCGCGCCCGTGATGTTCGCGAGCATGATCGCGCGATGCGTCGCTTCTTCCTCGGCCTGCCAGGGCCGAGTCGTGCCGTGGAAGTACGGGTTCGTGTTGCCTGCGGCGAGCGCCTGCTGCACGAGCACATCGATCACAGCACCGTTCTCCGCGTGCATCATGATCGTCGTCCCCTGCTCGGCAGCCTTCTGCATTGCTCGCAGGATCTGACCGTCGTCCGAGAGGAACACGTCCTTGTAGGCCATGAAGAGCTTGAAACTCGTCACGCCCTCCTTCACCAGTTCGTCCATCGCGGTGAGCGAGGAATCCTGCACGTCAGAGAGGATCTGGTGGAATCCGTAATCGATGGCGCAATTGCTCGCGGCCTTCTCTTGCCAGGCCGCGTATCGATCGAGCACGTTCTCCCCGGCGTACTGCACGACGAAGTCGACGATCGTCGTGGTGCCGCCGTGGGCGGCCGCGCGCGTTCCCGTTTCGAAGGTGTCGCTCGCGGATGTGCCGCCGAAGGGCATCTCCATGTGCGTGTGCGCGTCGATGCCGCCGGGAATCACGTATTTTCCGCTCGCATCGATCACCTGGTCGACGCTTGCCGCGAGATCGTGACCGAGCAGGACGGAGCCGGGGTGCAGCACCGCAGCAATCGTCTCGCCGTCGACCAGCAGGTCGGCTTTGGTGCGACCGGTCGAGGAGACCACCGTGCCGCCGCTGATGAGTGTCGTCGCCATGTCGCCCCCTACGCCTCGGTGATGGTGCCGTAGGTGTCCGGGCGGCGATCTCGATAGAACTGCCAGTCGTCGCGCATCTCCCGCACCAGGGAGAGGTCGAGGTCGCGCACGAGCAGTTCCGTTGCTGAATCCGAGCCGAGCTCTCCGACGTAGTTGCCACGCGGATCGACGACTTGGCTTCGACCGTAGAAGTTCACCGCCTCCTCGCCGTACTCGTTGTCTTCGAGCCCGACGCGATTGGGGGCGAGGACGAAGTAACCGTTCGCGACGGCCGCTGCGGGCTGCTCGATCTCCCAGAGACGGTTCGAGAGACCGGGCTTGGTCGCATTCGGGTTGAAGACCATGTCCGCGCCGTTCAGACCGAGCGCACGCCAGCCCTCCGGGAAGTGCCGGTCGTAACAGATGTAGGTGCCCACCTTGCCGACGGCGGTCTCGAAGACCGGATAGCCGAGATTGCCAGGGCGGAAGTAGAACTTCTCCCAGAATTTCTCAACGTGAGGGAGGTGGTTCTTCCGGTACTTCCCGAGCACTGTCCCGTCGGCGTCGACGACGACCGCGGTGTTGTAATAGATGCCCGTTTGCGCTTCCTCGTAGATCGGCAAGACCATCACCATGCCGAGTTCCTGCGCGAGCGAGGCGAACCGCTGCACGATCGGCCCCTCGGCGGATTCGGCGTATCGGTAGTACTTCTTGTCCTGCGTGATCCCGAAGTACGGGCCGTAGAAGAGCTCTTGGAAGCACATGACCTGCGAGCCTTGCGCTGCGGCGTCACGCGCGAACTGCTCGTGCAGGTCGAGCATGGAGGCTTTGCCGCCGGTCCAGGTTGTTTGGCTGATCGCTGCTTTCACGATTGACACGTTTCCTCCTCGAACGATGCTGCGTCGATTTGGCCGAAGCCGTTCGATCAGTCAACACTGTTTCGGCATCGTGGAGGTCGTGAGCGAGCGATCTTTCGAGAATCGTGACGATCAGGAAACACGATCGCCGAAGCGGACCCTGTGGTTAGTCCCCGGAGAGTTCGAGGGGCCGCGTGGATCGCGCAACCGTGAACTTCTCGTTCCGGTCGATGATTTTCGTAGGCCCGACCAACTCGCGAAGCGCCGCCGGGTGACCGAGATGCGAATTGAAGACCGTCCAGAGCTGCCCGCCCGGCCGCAGCACCCGCGCCGCGGCTTCGAACAGTCCGTGGGCGACATCCTCGTGGACGGCGGCCCCGGAATGGAACGGGGGGTTGCAGACGATGAGGTCGGCAGAAGCATCAGGCTGCGATTCGAGGCCGTTGTCACGCACGACCGTGATGCGCTCGGCGAGTTCATTCGCGCGAACGGTCTCGATCGCCGATGCAACCGCTGCAGCGGATTGATCACTCGCGATGATCGTGAGCTCCGGGCGAGCCTTCGCGAGCGCGACGGCAAGGACGCCCGTGCCGCATCCGAGATCGATCGCGGTGCGTCCGTCCTCGGGCAGGCGGTCGAACTGTTCGAGCAGGAACCGCGTGCCGATGTCGATTCCCGTGCCGGCAAACGCACCGCCGTGGGCGACGACGGTGATTCCGAGATCCTCATGGAACGCACGCTTTGGAAGGTTCGTCTCGGTGCTCAGCGACTTCGGGCCCGAGGCCACGAGCGCTCGCGACTTCTGAGCGGCCCGCGTCGCCGTGACCGTCGAGAAGGAGCGTTCGAGCACCTCGTTCATGGAGCGGCTCATGTGCTTGAGGCGACCGCCAGCAATGACGACGACGTCCGGGTGTGCGTGGCGCGCAATGAGTGCTGCGATCGAGTCGAGTTCCGCGAGCGACCGCGGGAGTTGCAGCAGCACAAACCTCGCCCCTTCGAGCAGCGCAGCACCGAGTGCATGGTTCTCGAAGCTGCCAGGGCTGCGCACTGCCCGAGCATTCGCCGCGAGCGCCTGCTCACCGGTCCGGGAGTCTTGCGAGACGCGCACATGCGTGAGCCCTCGCTCCTGCATCGAAGCGGCAGCGGGGGCACCGAGCGTCAGCGCACCGTAGCGGTCGCCGATCACGACGACTGCCCGGTCGTCCAGCCGCAGTGAATCATCCGCCAGCAGCCGCTCGCTCAGCGTGTCGAGGATCAATCGGTCGCTCGCGTCGAAGGCGAAAAGGTTCGGCGCTTCGACATCTGGGTATCGGCGGAGGGATTCGAAGTCGAAGTCAGGCACGGTCTTAGTGTGGCAGCACTCGCGAGCTCCCGGTCGCGCGAGCGGTCCGTCATGATCGATTGCCGAGCGCCACCGCGTTCGACATAGAATTGCACTGCGCCGGGCACCAATTCCGCGCGCGACAACGTTCACTGTCCTGCTTTGTCGTGCCTGGAGTCCGATTGCCTGCTCTGCTTTCCCCCATCGTTTCCACCCGCCCGTCGTCGTCGATGCCTCGGCGTCGCTCGCTCACCGGGCTCGCCCTGCTCGCGGGTTTGAGCCTTGCGCTCACCGCGTGTTCCAGCCCCGCCTCGGACGACACGCCCGCTGCGACTTCGAGCGCGACGCAGAGCGAAACCGCCGCGAGCGGGCTGCTCGAGAACTGCGGCTTCAGTGTTGCCAGCGGCGACGCTCCAGAGCGCGTCGTCACGATCAAGTCGAGCACGACCGAGGCGCTCATCGCGCTCGGCCTCGGTGATCGGATCGTCGGAGTCGCCTTCCAAGACGGTCCCGTTCCCGAATCGCTCGGCACGATTCCAGAACTCAATGTCATCGACCCGAAGATGCCCGGTGCAGAAGCAGTGCTCGGGCTCGAACCCGACTTCATCTTCGCGGGCTGGGAGTCCGCCTTCGCCGCCGACGCAATCGGCACCCGGCAGGAGCTGGCCGACCTCGGCGTCCGAAGCTACGTCTGGCCCGCAGCGTGCATGACCGAGGGCTCGGTGCCGGAATCGGTGAGCTTCGATGACATCGGTGCGGCCATTACCGAGGTCGCAGAACTCTTCGACGTCGATGCGGCGTCGGTGCTCGCCGATCAAGCAGCAGCGCTCGACTCGGTGACGGTCAATGACGACGGCCTCAGCGCACTCTGGTGGTCGTCAGGCACGGACACGCCCTATGTCGGTGCCGGCGGAGGCGCCCCCGAGCTCATGATGGAAACGGTCGGGCTGAGGAACATCGCGAGCGAGCTGCCCGGCGGCTGGTCGCCCTACGGCTGGGAGAGCGTGATCGCCGCGAATCCTGACGTACTCGTCCTGGTCGACAGCGACTGGAACTCGGCGGCGAACAAGATCGCCTATCTCACCGCCGATCCCGTGCTCTCACAGCTCGAGGCCGTCAAGGCCGGAAAATTCCTGATCGTGCCCTTTGCCGCGAGCGAAGCCGGGGTGCGGACCGCGTCCGCGACCGCGACCATGTCTGAAGACCTCGCGGAGCTCGTCGCACTCGCAGACGAGTCGTAGGCACGGTCTCAGCCGTGATGCGCCGCCGAATTCTGCTGCTCTCCGTGAGCGCCGCGATCGCGCTGCCCGTGCTCGCGGTCTTCGCAGTGGGCTTCGGTGGCGCGCCGATCGCATTCGCGGATGTCTGGGGCACGATCCTCGCTCACTTCGGGCTCGGCACTCCCCCGCTCGAACCGATCAACGACGCCCTCGTGTGGGAGCGCCGGGTGCCGAGGGTCATCACCGCAATCGCGGTCGGCGCCGGGCTCGCGCTGTGCGGCGCGGTCATGCAATCGGTCACCCGGAATCCGCTCGCCGACCCCTATCTGCTCGGGCTGTCCTCCGGCGCCGCCCTCGGCGCGGTGAGCGTGGTCCTGCTCGGCATCGCACTCGCGCTCCCCGTCGCCGCCTTCGCCGGTGCGCTCCTCGCCCTGTTCCTGACGCTCGGGCTCGCTCGCTCGGTCGGAAGGATCACGCCCGCGACGACCGTGCTCGCCGGGATCGCGGTTTCGGCATTGGCGAGTGCGCTCACGAGCCTCGTGCTGTTCTGGACCGTCACCGGAGACAGCTACCGCGAGATCATCGGATGGCTGCTGGGCACGCTGGCCGGGGCACGATGGGAGGCGGTTGCGCTCTCCTGGGCGGCTGTGGCCGTTGTGGGGATTCCGCTCATGCTCTCGGCAAAGACCCTCGACGCCTTCGCCTTCGGGGAGACGCACGCGGCGAGCCTCGGCATCCACGTTCCACGATCTCGCGCGCTCCTGCTGACCGCGACCGCGCTGCTCACCGGCGTGCTCGTGAGCATTGCCGGCTCGATCGGATTCGTGGGACTTGTTGTCCCGCACGCGGTTCGACTCCTCGTGGGCCCCGGCCATCGTGCGCTCCTCCCGCTCTCCGCAGCGCTCGGAGGCGGCGTGCTCCTGCTCGCAGACACGCTCGCTCGGACCGCCTTCGAACCTCGGGAGCTCCCGGTCGGCGTCATCACCGCGCTCATCGGCGCACCGATCTTCGCGTTCCTCCTCATCCAGAGCAGGAGGGCGCAGTCATGACTGCACAGTCAGGAGCCGCTTCGCGAGGCTCCGGCCTCGAAGCACACGAGCTCACCGTCTCGCTGGGAGGCACCGAGATCGTGCACGCGGCCTCGCTGCAGGCGATCGCAGGCAAGGTCACCGCGCTCATCGGACCGAACGGCAGCGGAAAATCGACCCTCCTGCGGGCGATTGCGGGACTCGTCCCCGCGCAAGGCTCGATTTCGCTCGATGGCGCACCGCTCACCGGTTTGCGCCGTACTGAACGTGCCAGGCGCATCGCCTTCGTCGAACAGCAATCGCACACCGAGCTCGACCTGTTCGCGCGCGAGGTCGTCGCGCTCGGACGAACACCGCACCAGGGGATGTTCGGTGGCGCGAGCCGCGAGGATGAGGCGATGATTGCCCGATCGCTCGAACGCACCGGTGCGGAGGCCTTCGCGGATCGAAAATTCCAGACGCTCTCGGGCGGAGAACGACAGCGCGTCCTCCTTGCCGCGGCACTCGCCCAGGACCCTCGCGTGCTCATCCTCGACGAGCCGACGAACCATCTCGATATCGCCGCTCAGCTCGACACCATGACGCTGCTCGCCTCGCTCGCGCGCGACGGAGTGGCGGTGATCGCTGCGCTCCACGATCTCTCGCTGGCAGGCGGCGCGGATCACCTCGTCATCCTCCGGGACGGTGCCGTTGCCGCGAGCGGCCCACCGGCAACGGTGCTCACCGCATCGACCATCGGTTCCGTCTACGGCGTCAGCGCGCTGGTCGTCAACAATCCGCTCACCGGCACGCCGACGGTGTTGACGGCACCAGCCGACATGGGTCCCCCGTTGGAGGAACAGGGAGGGGCAGCAGCGCCGAAGGACGAGTTCGCTCCGCCCGCGGCACCGTCGGAAGCGCGTACTGCAGCGAGGGCCGACGAGTGCACGGGCGAGCGTACTGACACGCGTGCTGGCACACTGGAACCATGACGACGCCAACGCCATCGCCCAGCGAGATCATTGCGCCACCCGCCGATGACATTCTGTTCAGCGGCGTCCTCGCGTTGCTCTTTCTCACGCTGATCGCAACGCTCGTCGTCACGGTCGTTATCGTCGCCCTTCGCCGCAGAAGCGAGCGTAAGGCGAGCGCCAGACGAATCACGACACCACCGTCGACCCGAAATTAGCGCTCGTCCGAGCCCTCGTTCGCCCTGAAGTTCGTGTCCTCGCCCGAGTGCTCGTTCGCTCGGGTCTCCTGGATCCCGGCGTCGCGCGCTCCCCTGGGTTTCCCGGCACCGCGATGTTCGGAAAGGTGAGCGAGCGAGAGCGGAACCACAACGGCGAGCGCGCGACGGAATCCCGAGTGTGCACTCGCGAGCGCCGCGCGCACCCGGTTGACCTCGATACGACGTTCCTCCTGCTGGAGGAACTCCGAACCGGCCGCGGAGGCAGGCATGAGCGGATCGAACATCGCTGACTCGGCCGCCGCGCGCACTGCGGCCAGGTCGGATTCAGCAGCGGCGCGTTTTGCCGCAGGCAGGTCTTGGGTCCGCTTCGACCTCATTGCGGCCGCCAACACGGACTCACGCTCGCGCATCGTCTCGGACGGCTCGATTCGAACGCCGAGGTCACGCGCGCTCGCTTCGAGTTCGACCCACGCACCAATGGCGCCCTGGCTGAGCCACCGCCGCCGAAGGAGCACTCGGACGATCGCCGGTAGCGCCAACACGATGAGCACCAAGACATACGGGAGCGCAGTGAGCAGCGCCGCCGAGACAGCGGCCCAAATGGCTGCGAAGGACGGCTCTGTGGGCTCAGGGGCGCCAGTCTCTCCGGGCGCAGCGCTCGGCGCCGGGGTCTCCGGTGCGCTCGCGCTCGGTGTCGGCGTCGGGGTCGGCGTCGGGGTCGGCGTCGCGGTCTCGGATTCCGGCGGAGCAACGCTCACCTGGTTGCTGTTCTGCATCCCAGGGGTGGTCTCGAACGGCACCCAGCCGTAGCCGTCCACATAGATCTCGGCCCACGCATGCATGTCGTCGGTCGTGACGACGTGACTTCCGAAACCGCTATCGTCAGCGGTCCCCGGCATGAATCCGACGACAACCCGGGCCGGGAGGCCCTGCGTACGCGCCATGATCGCCATCGCCGAGGCGAAGTGCACGCAGTAGCCCGACTGTTCGCGCAGGAACGCTTCGAGCGCAGGCCACTGCTCGGTTTCGTCGAAGGGCACTTCGGTCGAATAGTTCCAGCCCGAGAAGGAATCCTGCAGGACCTTCGCCGTATCGAGGCCAGGCTGGATCTCGCGATTCTGCTCCTCCGCTGCCGCATCGATGACCGCTTGCGCCTCAACTGCAAACCCCTGCGCCGCCTCCGGGACTTCGAGATACATCGGGTCTGGCGCTTCGACCGCGGCATCGATCGGGATCGTGCCCGTGAGCTGGCCTCCGAATCCGATGACGGTTTTTCCACCGCTCTCACCGTCCGCGAGGGAAAGCGCTTCATTCATGGGGTTCCAGAGAAATGACTCGCCAGTGATCTCTCCGCTCGAAGCGTCGAATCCGGTCGCGCTCTGCAATCGCGGCGCGACCGGCAATTGCTCGCTCACGAAGTTGGAGTACTGCACCACAAAGGTCCCGCTGGGGCTATCCGACGGCACCGCGAACTCAATCGCAGGGTCGTCGGCATCACTGAGACTGATGAAACCGTCCTCGCTGGCAAGCGGGAGCGCTGTCAGTTGCATTGCGATGCCCGAGCCATCAGCGCTCTGATAGCGGAAGAGCTCGACCGGGTCCGGCCTGCGGAGATCACGCCCGAGATCGAGATCCGTGGAGAGTTGCGGAACACCCGTGTTGAACGAGGTGTCCCCTCCCCCGATCGACCAAGAGAAATCAGGAAGCGTCACGGTGTTCGGATTCGGCAACTGCGGCGGCACGAACAACGAGAGCACGAGCGCGAGCGCAGCAATGGCGGCCGCGGGCGCGAGCTTCAATCTGCCCGGCCTCGCCACGGACGCCCAGAGGATCGTCAGATACGCCAGCAATGGGAGCAGGATCGTCACGGGTTCGACCGGGAGTCCGTACGCCAAGGGCACGGCAACGGGGCTGAGGATCACAACGAATGAGAACGCCGGGATGTGCAATGAGACGACGAGGAGATCGATCAGCCAGGTCATGATGCCGAGAATCGCGACCACGGCGAGCCAACCCTCGTTGCTCAAGGAGAAAGGAGGGAACTGGTACGCGATCTCTGTGATGCCTACTCCGACGGAGAAGAACAGACCCTCGATCCGATCGAGCACGGTGCCCGGGGCGATCACGCCCGTGAACCCCTCGTCAGTCGGGTGCATCAGGAGCAGAAGTCCGATGAGCGTGGCGCCCGCGCTCAAGCTCGCAACCCAGCTCGGCGCGACGAGCCGCACGAGCCAGGACACCGCGACGATACCGAGACTCAGCAGCAGGGCGGGCAGCACGTAGGTGGAGAGCGCGTCCGCGAAGAGACCACCGACGATCGTTGCGGCGAGCGGGGATGCCACCGCGATCGGAAGTCGGACGAGCGGCTTCGACCGCTGAAGCCGAGACTGATCGCTCGTTGCAAGACGAACCTGATAGCCCGGTGGACGCCAGCGGGGCTTTTTCACACTGCGTGCGCCGCGCGTCGCATCGCTGTTCGTCGCACGTCCAGGAGATACCGGCCCGCTCATTGCAGGGCCTCGAACCCTCGAGGCTCCGCTCGCGGCGGGGCTGCCACATGCAGGGTGTGGATTTCTGGCGCGAGCTCGGGCATGCTCGCGCCCGTGCCGACCACCACGGAACCGGGCGCGAGCGACGAAAGCTTCTCAGTGACGGCGGCCGAGAACTGGTCGCCGACGATCAGTTGACGACGGTACGAGGGCAATGCGACGCTGCTCGTCGTGTGCTCCAGCGCGGCATCTGCGAGGGCGCGGTGCAATTCGAACTCCTGCGCTTTCTGGAACACCCGCGACGCCGCAGGGTCTCCGCTCTCGTGCAGCGTCACCGAGAGCCCGCGTGCAAAGAACTGCCGCGCGAAGGTCGAGACCACCCGCACCGCTTGATCGAAATGCTCGCTCGTGCCGTCGGCCGCGACGTCCGAATATCCGCTCGCGATCGTGTCGAGCAGAATGTGCGCGCTCGGCGTGCTCGGCGGCTCGATCGTTCGTACCTTGAGCGCGTCGACCTTTGCGCTCTGACGCCAGTGAATTCGACGGATCGGGTCACCGGGCTGGTAGTCCCGGACACGGGCATCGAGTTCGTCGCCCTCACCGAATTGCCGTGCGACAACCGTCGCCTCCGCACCGGCAACGCGCGCGAGTTCCGTGTCGAGGTCGAGCGGTCGAGGGCCGACGACGAGCTCGACGCGCGAGGGGAACTCGTAGTGACGAGTGGTGATGCCGAGAGAGTCAGGATCGAGCGCGCGCAAGGGGCCTGCGTTCCAGATGCCCCGGCGAAGCGGTTCGGTTCGGTTCTCGTCGACGAGAAACGCACCATTGCGGTGGAAGAGCCGAGGTTGGCGATCGAGCGACGACCAGTCGGCGCCCTCACTCCACACCGCCGCGTCGAGCGCGGTCGTGCGCACTCGAAACTGCAACTGCACAGGATCGCCCTCGAACAGGAGGCCGGAGGGCTCGGTCGAGATGGCGACGCTCGCCTTCGGTCGCTCGAAGGCACTCCACAGGATGCTGATGGCAACGACTGCGGCAGCACAGATCGAGAGGGTGAGCAGGAAAGGCTGCCGCAGTGCGTACGCTGCGATCGCTGCGCCGATGACGACGATGAGGAGAAAAACCCCACGGGCCGTCAGCGCAAACGAGCGAAGCATCCGGGTTCACCTGCCATCCGCTTTAGCGGACTCGTGGCGCAATCACCTGAGCGAGCACGTCTTCGACCGCCGCGAGGGCCTGGTCGATCCCGAAGACACCATCGTTCATCACGAGGCGGTGCGGGAGCACGACGCGCGCGAGACGCTTCACGTCATCGGGCGCGAGCCAACTGCGGCCGTCGATGATCGCCGCGGCTTTGGCGGCCCGGATGAGCTGCAGCGTTGCGCGCGGACTCGCACCGACCTTGACGCGGGGGTGCGTACGGGTCGCGCGACTGAGCGCAACGGCGTAGCGCTCGACGAGTTCGTGCGTGCGTACCTCGTGTACGCGATCGATCAGCGCCAGCAGGGCGTCGTCATCGAGTGCGCGTTCGACGGATTCGAGCGGCGCGCGACGCTCTCGCGCCTGCACCATGTGGAGTTCGGCGTCCTCGTCGGGGTAACCGATCGCCAACCGCGCCATGAAGCGGTCTCGCTGTGCTTCCGGGAGTGCGTACGTGCCCTCCATGTCGATCGGGTTCTGCGTCGCGACCACGAGGAACGGCTTCGGGAGCGGGTAGGTCGTGCCGTCGACCGTGACCTGCCCCTCCTCCATGCATTCGAGCAGCGCCGACTGCGTCTTCGGGCTGGCGCGGTTGATCTCGTCAGCGATAACGATGTTCGAGAAGATCGGTCCGGGTTTGAACTCGAACTCGCGTGTCGTCTGGTCGTAAATCGAGACGCCGGTGATGTCGCTCGGGAGCAGGTCGGGGGTGAACTGGATCCGGTGGACCGTCCCGCCGATCGCGGCAGCGAGCGCTCGGGCCAGCTGCGTCTTCCCGACGCCGGGGACGTCTTCGACCAGCAGGTGTCCTTCAGCGAGCAGCACGGTGAGCGCTGCGGTGATGACATGGTTTTTGCCATCGATGACCTTCTGCACCTCGCGCTCGATGCGGCCAGCGCTACTCGGTGCGCTCGACTGCTGCGCGGCACGGGTGAGAATGGGCTCGGCGCCGGAATCGCGGTGGTCTGCGGTGCTCGTCATTGTGCTCCTCGACGGTCGTTCGCGTCAGCGAATCCGCGCGCATACGCTTCAGCCGCGCCTTCACTGAACATATCGTTATCGCCGAGTCGCACAAGCCTTGCGGCCCCTGGTTCATCGAGCGTACTGACGTATTCTTCCAGGCCTCGCACGACCGCGACCGGACATTGACTCGTCTTCCCCAGAACGAGATCGGCCGCCGCTGCGATTTCGTCGGCGATCGCCGCCGCCGTCACCGCGAGCGCTCGCCCATGAGCGTCGACGGTGCCAAGGAGCGGGTCGATCACACGGACTCCCGCAGCGCCGATCGCAACGTCGGTCTGCCCGGCACGCCAGGGACGCCCGAAGGTGTCGGTGACGACGATGCCGAGATCAACGTCGAACCGGGATCGGAGCGCAGCGCACAGTGCCCGCGCTGAGGTATCCGGGTCGATCGGCAGGAGCAGGATCGTGCCCTCTGGCGTATTCGAGGCGTCGATTCCGGCAGCAGCCATGACGAGGCCAAGCCGATGCTCGACGATCGAAAGCGTGCCGTGCTCGTGGGTTCGGCTTGCGACGATACGCACCGATTCCTCACGAATCGCTGCCTCCCGCTCGCTCGCGGGCCGAACGCGTCCTTCGGCCTTTGAAAGAATCTTCGAGGTCACCGCGTAAATATCACCGGGCGCGGCACCCCCGGAGGCTTCGATGGCGTCACCGATGATGCGCGCGAGGTCGTCACCCTGCTGAATCTCGCCGATCCCCGGCAGCGCTGTGACGGAAAGACTCACCGCTGCTGCAGGAACGTCGCGACGACGCGAGGAACGTAGGGGCTGATGTCGCCACCGAGTGCGCTCACCTGCCGCACGAGCGACGAAGAAACGTGCGCGTTCTCTGGTTTCGGAAGGACGAACACCGTTTCGACGCCAGCGAGGTTCCTGTTGACGATCGTCATCGGCGTCTCGTAGGAGAGGTCGACCTGGCTTCGAAGACCCTTCACGAGCACATTCGCGCCAACCTGTTCGCAGTAGTCGACGAGGAGGCCGACGCTCCAGGTGGTGACCGTGATCTTTCCGGGAATGCGGGCTTCTTCGAGCGAACGTTCGATCAGCTGCACGCGCTCGGCCATCGGCAACATCGCCGTCTTGCCGGGGTTGTGGACGACGACCACGTGGACTTCGTCAAAGATGTTCGCCGCGCGTGCAATGACATCGAGATGTCCGAGGGTGACGGGGTCAAATGAGCCAGGCACAACAGCGATGCGAGTCATAGAGAAAGCCTATCGGGGCGGGCCGTTGCGACACCCCCGCGACAAGCAATCCGGGGGCCTTGTCATCAGAAATTCACACGATCGGATGAAGGAGGCGAGGCGCAGGGCATGACGGCTCGGTGAGCCAGCGCAGCAGGTCAGCGCAGCAGGCCAGTGCAGCAGGTCAGCGCTGCAGGTCAGCGCTGCAGGTCAGTGCAGCAGATCGGCACGGTGCACGAGCGCTGCCGCGCCGAGCAGCGGTGCGTCCCCTCCGAGACTCGCCGCGATCACCCGCGTTCGACTCGCGTGCGCGATCCCGGCATGACGCGCCAGCGCTTCGGCAACCTGCTGCACGTAATCGTCAGCGACGAAGGAGAACCCCCCTCCGATCGCGACGACATCGAGATCAACGAGCGCCGAGGCCCCGGCGATCGCAGCCCCCAGCGCATTGGTCGAACGTGCGACCGCGCGCCGCGCGATGTCGACCCCCGCTCGGTAATCGCGAGCCAGGTCCTCGCCGGAGGCACCCTCCCATCCGTGCGATTGCGCCCAACGAACGGTGTGCGGGCCAGACGCGCTCGACTCGACGGTGCGCCCGAAGTCGTCGGGTTCGGCATCTCGGGTGAGACCGGCGATCGGCATGTGCCCGAGGTGCCCCGCGTTCCCTGATTCACCGCGGATCATGCGACCGTCGAGCGTGAGCCCTCCCCCGATCCCCGTGGAGACCACGAAGACGAACGCATTCCGCGCGCCCTGCGTGCTGCCGAGCCAGCGCTCTGCGAGAGCGATGCAGAGTCCGTCGAGTTCGAAGAACACCGGAGGCTCCGTCTGCTGTTGACGATCCGTCTCTGGGAGCGCCGCGAGCGCGCTGACCACGGTGAGCCGTGTGCGTTCTCGAAGCGGGTACCCGGCAGCGTTCTGCATGTTGATCGGGTTGGTCGTTCCCGCGGCATGATCGAGCGGACCGGCGGATCCGATGCCGACGCCTCGCAGTTCGTGCTCCCCCAAGTGTGCGAGCGATGCGGTGACGACGACTTCGATCGCGTGGTCGAGGTCGTCCCAACTGGAATCCGCACCCGTGCGCGCCCGGACTCGCGACGCGGCATGAATCGTGCCATCGGCGTGGACGAGCGCCGCCTCGACCTTCGTTCCCCCGAGATCAATCGCGAGGGCGAGGCCCTCGTTCGTCGACGGCTGGCTCATGGGTGGCAACTCCTTCGTTGGCGCGCGGTTTCATCGGCTGAACCTGCAGCGAATCGTGCTGGGATGCATCGCGGGCTGCGGTTATGCGGCAGTGATCGCCGCTCCCGCGGTCGCATCGAGTCTGCGCGCGATTGCTTCAGCGAGAACAGGATACGCGCGCAACCCCGGATCCTCGTCGATCAGGGTTCTCGCGTGCGATCGCGCGTTGGCGATGATCGCGGCGTCCTTCACGGCACGTAAGAGCTTCAGGCTCGAGCGCACGCCCGCCTGCCCCGTGCCGAGGACGTCGCCCTCGCCACGCAACTGGAGGTCGAGTTCGGCAAGTTCGAAGCCGTCGCTCGTCGCCGCCACCGCCTCGACGCGCGTGCGAGCGTCGCTGTCGGCCATTGCGTTCGTGACGAGCAGCGCGATCCCGCCTGCCTCACCACGACCGACCCGGCCGCGGAGCTGGTGCAATTGCGAGACGCCGAATCGTTCGGCATCCAGCACCACCATGACGGTGGCGTTCGGCACGTTCACACCGACTTCGATCACGGTCGTCGCGACCAGCACATCGATTGCGCCGCGAGCAAAGGCCTGCATGATCTCGTCTTTCTCCGCAGACGCCATCGCTCCCGTGAGCCCTTCGATCCGCTTGCCCGCGAGCACCGGCGAGGCGCGAAGGTTCGTGATGGTCTCGGCAACGTTCGCAAGCCGAATCGGCGCACGAGTCGGAGCCGTGCCATCGTCGGTGAACATCGGCGCGTCAGCCGCGACCGCCTCCTCGAACACCGGCAGTTCCGGGTCCGGCTCGTTCGCATCGATCGCCGGGCACACGACGAACGACTGATGGCCCCGGTCGAGTTCCTCGGCAACGCGATGCCAGACGCGGTGGAACAGTTGCGGCTTTTCTTTGGCCGGGACGACGAAGCTCTCGATCACTTTGCGACCGCTCGGCATCGAGCGCAGCATCGAGACGTCCAGATCACCGAAGACGGTCATCGCAACCGTGCGAGGGATCGGAGTGGCGGTGAGCACGAGCGAGTGCACCGCCGTGCCTTTCTCTCGGAGCCGCTCGCGCTGGGCCACGCCGAAGCGGTGCTGCTCGTCGATGACGGCGAGACCGAGATCAGCGAACTGGACGTGCGGTTCGAGCAGCGCGTGCGTGCCGACGACGATCAGCGAGCCACCGGCGGCCGCAGCGAGGAGCGCGCGCTTGCGCTCCGCGGCGGGGAGCTGGCCGGTGATGAGCACGGGGCGGAGTTCTGCGGCGAGATCCGGGCCGAGCGACTGCACGATCGAACGAAGGTGCTGGGCGGCGAGCACCTCGGTCGGCGCGATCATGACCGACTGTCCGCCGCTCTGTGCAACCTGCAACATCGCGCGGAGTGCCACGAGCGTTTTTCCCGACCCCACCTCACCCTGCACGAGTCTGCTCATCGGAGCCTCGCTCGCGATCTCCGCTGCGATCACCTTCCCGATCGACGCCTGATCCTCGGTGAGTGTGAACGGCAGGCTCGCGTCGAAGCGAGCGAGGAGTTCGCCCGAGGCTCGCGGCGTCGCGTGCTGAGTTCGCTGTTGCGCCCGAATCTGCAGCAGCGAAGTCTGCAGAATGAACGCTTCGTGATACCGGAGCGTTCGCATCGCCGCAGTGCCCTCTGCCTGTGTCGCGGGCGCGTGCACCCCGCGAACCGCGGTATCGAAATCGAGCAGCCCCTCAGCCGAGCGCACCGCTTCCGGAAGCGGATCCTGCAACGGCGGTGTGACGTCGAGCACAGCCCTGATCAGTTTCGAGATCTCCGCGCTCGACAACGAGGCCGTTGCCGGATAGAGCGGGATCGGCTCTTCTGCCCACTGCTTCGGATCGACCTCGTTCTTCTCGAAGATCTCGTAACTCGGATGCGAGAGCTGCCGTCGCCCGTTGTACATCCCGACGCTGCCACTGAACACACCCGTGAGTCCGGGCGCGAGATCGCGCTCGCGCCACGCCTGATTGAAGAAGGAGAGATCGAGGCGAGCCGTTCCGTCGTGAATCGTGACGATCGTGAGACGACCGGGTCTGCCGTTCTTCTGGCGTTTGCCCGTATCTCGACCCTTGATCTCTGCGATTTCGGCTACGACCGTCACCATCTCGCCGATCTGCAAGGCATCGAGCGGCGTCAATTGACCCCTAGTGGCGTAGCGCCGGGGATAGTGCGCGAGCAACTGGCCAACGGTCTTGTACCCGAATGCGCGCGACAGCCGATCGGCAGTCGATTTCGGCACGGCGCGTGACAGCGGTCGTTCGAGTCCAGAACGCACGGCGGAGCGAGCGCTCTCGGCTGCAGGTCCGCCGGGTTGCTGGGGAGTCACGACTCCAGCGTACGGTGCACGGCAGACGAGTGATCGGGCATTATCGTTTGAGCATGACGCGAATCATCGCAGGGCTTGCTGCTTCAGCTCGACTTCAGGTGCCTGCGAAGGGAACGCGCCCGACGAGCGAGCGCGTTCGCGAGGCCATTTTCGCTGCGCTCGATGCCCGCGACGCCTGTGACGGCGCGACCGTGCTCGATCTGTTCGCCGGCAGTGGAGCACTCGGGCTCGAAGCTTTGAGCCGCGGTGCGAGCCGCGCGGTGCTCGTCGAATCCCACCGAGCGGCCGCTGCGGTGGCCACGAAGAACGTGGCCTCGGTTGCAAAAATGGGTGTCGACGGCGCCTCCGTCGTTGCGCAGGACGCACTTCGATACCTCGAGGGCACTGGCGAGATGTTCTCGCTCGTCTTCCTCGACCCTCCGTATGACTTCGACAACACCGCGCTCGCCTCGGTCCTGCAATCACTTGCCGCACACGTGAGCGACGACGCGATCATCCTGGTCGAACGCGACCGACGAAGCGGCGAACCGCCCTGGCCGGGTGGTCTCGTCTTCGACCGTTCGAAGCAGTACGGCGACACGGTGCTCTGGTGGGCGCGCGGCGGAGTCGCGCAATCGCCTTCGAGCGACGCTGCCTAAACCTCTTCGGCCGGAACACCTTCGAACGGATCCCATCCTCGGATCGCAATGGCTGCCCCATCGAGCGTGACCGCTGGCTCCTCGCCCGAGAGCGTCTCGACGGCACCGATCACGAAGGCACCCTCGGGCACGGCGACACCGGCGGGAAGCGTGCAGAGCAACGCGTGATCCTCGCCACCGAATAACGCGGCCTCCGTACTGACGCCGGTCGCGCGATGCGCGTCGATCGCCGAGGCGAACACGTTCATTCGCACCCCGCTCGCCACTGCGATCCGATGCGCGTCGAGCACGAGGCCGTCGGAAACATCGAGCATCGAGGTTGCGCCGAGCTCACGCAGGTGGACGCCGAGATACACCGGCGGGACGGGGGCGAACTGCGTGCGAACGAGCGGATCGGCGAGCAGACGCTCGCTCGCTGGGACCGCGATGCCGTCTTCACTCGCCTCGGCGAACAGCCGCGACAATCCGCTCGCGGCTCGTCCGATCGTGCCTGCGACGACGATCTGGTCGCCTGCGCGTGCACCGGATCGAAGCACGGGTTCGTGCCCCGAGAGATCGCCGAACGCGGTGATCGCAATCGTGATGGCATCACTCGTGCCGAGATCGCCGCCCACGACTCCGCAGCCGGGTGCGAGTGCAGCGCAGGCGTCGTGCAAGCCACGCGCGAAGTGCTCGAGCTCGACCACCGGCGTCGCACCGGGAACAGCCAGCGCGACGACGAGCGAGTGCGGTCGAGCCCCCATCGCAGCGATGTCCGACAGGTTCGTCGCAGCGGCTTTCCAGCCGAGGTCGTGCCAGGAATGCCACGCCGAACGAAAATCCGGACCCTCGATCATCGTGTCGGTGGTGACGAGAAAGCGACCGTCGGGGGCCGCGACGATCGCCGCGTCATCGCCGGGGCCGAGGAGGGTCGAATCGCCGCTGGGGAGGAGCGGAATGATCCGCGCAAGCGCCGCGCGCTCACCAATCTGTCGAATCGTTTCCTGCATGCGTCAACGCTAGCCTTGATGTGTGCGGATACGAATTCGAAACCTGCTGGTCGTCGCTTCGCTGCTCGGCGTCGTCGGCCTCACCGCGTGCGCTGCTCCGGTTGCGATGGAACCAGCAGATGACGCCACGAACCCAGGCTGCGCGGAGGTCGTGGTGCGTCTGCCGCAGACGCTCGGCGACGAACGCAGTGGCACCGTGCTCGAGGAGCGCGAAACGAACGCGCAGGGCACCGGTGCGTGGGGGAATCCTTCCGCGGTACTCCTCCACTGCGGAGTGCCGCTGCCGGCCCCGAGCGACGCGCAGTGCCTCACGGTCGGTGGCGTGGACTGGCTCGTCACCGGGCAGGAAGAGATGGTCTACACCGTGACGAGCTTCGGCCGAGACCCCGCCGTGCAGCTGACGATCGATACGAACCTCGTGACGACCTCGACCGTGCTCGATGCCTTGTCGCTCGCGGTCTCCGTGACGGATCAGACCCCCATGCAGTGCCGCGCTGCCGGCGACGAGTGAGCCGCCTCGCGTTCGCGATGTCAGCGGTCCCTGCGACGATGCTCGTATGGCCCTGAACTTCACCGCGATCGATTTCGAGACGGCGAACGGCTCGAGTGCTTCTGCGTGCTCCGTCGGCCTCGTCAAAGTTCGAGACGGTCGCATCGTCGATCGCGCGTCATGGTTGATCCGCCCGCCCTACGGCCACGACAGTTTCAATGAGTGGAACATTCGGATTCACGGCATCCACCCGAGCGACGTGGTCGACGCGAAGCTCTGGTCGGAGCAGCAGTCCGACATCCTTGACTTCGCAGACGGCGACACCTTCGTGGCGCACAACGTCGGTTTCGACATGGGCGTGATGCGAGCTGCAGCGACCGCAAGCCGAATCGCGGTTCCAGAAACGCGGTGGACCTGCAGCCTGCAGATCGCTCGCAAAACGTACTCGCTCGACTCATACCGGCTCCCCGTCGCCGCGATGGCCGCCGGCTTTGAAGACTTCCACCACCACGATGCGGCCGACGACGCAGAAGCGTGCGCCTCGATCATCGTGCACGCGGCCGGCCGTCACGACGCCGCCGACCTCGAACACCTCGCAAAGATCTGCTCGACGAAGATCCGGGCGATCGGTCCCGCCGCAGAAGAAGAGCAGCGCGCCGCAACCTGGTGGCGCTAGCGCGCGCTGCCCTCCCCCGCGTTACCGAGCGTCATGCAGCGGGGCGCCGGTTGCGGCAACGACCTCGTCATACGCAACATCTGGCGCGAGCTCGGTCAGGTACAGTCCGTCGTCTCGCACTTCGATGACGGCGAGATCGGTGATGATCAGGTCGACCACGCCCTGACCAGTGAGCGGCAGGGTGCACTCCGAAACGATCTTCGCCGAGCCGTCCTTCGCCTGGTGTTCCATCAGAACGATGCGCCGTTGCGCGCCGTGCACGAGATCCATCGCGCCGCCGGGCCCCTTCACCATCTTTCCCGGGATCATCCAGTTCGCGAGGTCACCGCTGGCCGAGACCTGCATGCCACCGAGAATCGCGGCGTCGATCTTGCCGCCACGGATCATCCCGAAGCTCATTGCAGAATCGAAGAAACTGCTGCCGGGCAAGGTGGTCACGGTCTCTTTTCCGGCATTGATGAGATCCGGATCGACGGCGTCTTCACTGGGGTACGGACCGACTCCCAGCAGCCCGTTCTCGCTCTGGAGCACGACCGTGAGCCCTTCTGGAACATAGTTCGGCACGAGCGTCGGCAAACCGATCCCGAGGTTCACGTACTGCCCATCGCGCAGCTCGGCTGCAGCGCGAGCCGCCATGTCGTTTCTCGACCACGCCATGATCAGGCCTCCCTCACGGTGCGTCGTTCGATGCGCTTCTCGATGTCGCGCCCGACCTCCAAGACCCGGTGCACGTACACGCCGGGAAGATGAATGCAGTCGGGGTCGAGCTCGCCCGCGGGAACGAGTTCTTCGACCTCCGCGATGCAGAGTTTGCCCGCCATCGCGGCAAGCGGCGAGAAATTCCGGGCAGTCTTCTCGAAGACGAGGTTCCCGTGGGTGTCACCCTTTGCTGCATGCACGAGTGCGAAGTCGGTTCGGATCGCCTGTTCGAGCACGAACGGGGTCGCGACACCGTCGACGTCGAACTCCTGCACCGGCTTCGGCTCGGAGGCAACCGCGACGGAGCCATCAGCGGCGTACCGAACCGGGAGCCCGCCGTCGGCGATTTGCGTGCCGACTCCCGTTTGCGTGAAGAAGCCCGCGATCCCGCTGCCACCAGCGCGGAGCTTCTCTGCGAGCGTTCCCTGCGGAGTGAGCTCGAGCTCGAGTCGCCCGGAAAGGTAGCGCTCGGCGAACTCCTTGTTCTCCCCGACATAGGAGGAGGTCATTTTCCGAATTTGTCCGGCGCGGAGCAGCAGCCCGAGCCCCCAGTCGTCAACGCCGCAGTTGTTGCTCACGATTTCCAGATCGCTGACTGCACTGTCAACGAGCGCGGTGATGAGCGCCATTGGATTGCCGCACAATCCGAAACCCCCGACCGCGATGGTCGAGCCGTTCGTGATGTCGGCGACCGCTTCGCTCGCACTTGCGACGGTCTTATCGAGTGCCATGTACTCCTCCTTGAGTCAGTGGATTCGATATGAGCTCGTCGGCGCCTGCCACCTCGTGAGTGCGGCGCCAGGCTCATCCCCTGTCGACGCTATTCGTCGTCAAGCCATTTGCTCGCCAAGTGTTCAGCGATGATTCTGCGCGCAGTGCCCGTGCTCGATCGCAGCACGATCGATTCCGTGCGGATCATGTGCCCCTTCCGGCGGACTCCGTCAACCAGTCCACCGTCGGTGACACCAGTGGCGACGAAGTAGGTGTTGTCACCCGTCACGAAGTCGTCGAGTTCGAGCACACGGCTGAGATCGTGCCCGGCCGCGAGCACCCGTTCCATTTCGAAATCCGATTGTGGATTGAGCCGGCCCTGCATCACGCCACCGAGCGCTTTGATCGCGCACGCGGTGATGACGCCCTCGGGCGTGCCACCGGTACCGACGCAGAGGTCGACCCGGGTTTCGTAGCGGGCTGCGTTGATTCCACCGGCGACGTCACCATCGAGCAGCAGTCGGGTTCCAGCGCCGGCCTCGCGAATCGCCTCGATGAGTTCGGCATGACGCGGTCGGTCGAGCACGGCGACGACGATCTCGCCGACGTCTTTCTTCTTGGCCTTTGCGAGTTCGCGAATGTTGTCGCCGATCGACTGTTCGAGCGAGACGACCCCACGACCCTCTGGGCCGCAGGCGAGTTTGTCCATGTAAAACGCGTCGACCGGGTCGTACATGGTGCCTCGATCGCTCACGGCGATGACACTGAGCGCGTTCTGGCGACCCGCTGCGGTCAGCGATGTGCCGTCGATCGGGTCGACCGCGATGTCGCAGGCGGGGCCGCGGCCGTTGCCGACGTGTTCACCATTGAAGAGCATCGGGGCGTCGTCCTTTTCGCCCTCGCCGATGACGACGAGTCCGTCGAAGGAGACGGTTCCGAGGAAGGTGCGCATCGCGTTGACCGCGGCGGCGTCGGCGGCATTCTTGTCACCGCGACCGATGAAGGGCACCGCGCGGATTGCTGCGGCCTCCGTGGCTCGCACCAACTCCATTGCCAGGTTCCGATCAGGATGCTGAAAAACGGGTGCGACTGTGTTCACGACGGCTCCTCCTTAAGCGTGTTTCCAGCCTACCGGGCGCGACATCCGCTTCGGGGCTGTTCACAGATTCAGGGCTGTTCACCGATTCGGGAAAGGGTTACATTCGATCAAGAGCACTGCAATGGTGTTCTCTCTTGATTTCTCGCAGCACCATGGTTGGAGCAACGATGCCCGAATCGACGATCCAAGAAGCAGGATCATCCGAACCGATCGTGATCACGCGCTCGATCGCGCACTCCCGTGACCGAGTCTTCGAAGCCTGGACCAGCCCGCAGCTCTTCGCGCAGTGGTTCGGGACGACCGAGATTCCGGTGCCGCTCGAGACGGTGTCGATGGATGTACGGGAGGGAGGCGAGTGGCGAGCGACCATGGTCATCCCCGATGGACCGCGCATCGATTGGACGGGCGAGTTCGTCGTGATCGACCGACCGAATCATCTCTCGCTCACCCTCACTGATCAGCCCGGCGAGGCGCCCGGTGCACCGCTCACGGTCGATTTCATCGCGAGCGAAGGCGGCACGGAGATGACCATGACCCAGCACTCCCCCGACTTCGGTCCCGAGCAGCGGGAGCAAACCATCGAGGGATGGAATTCGTTCTTCACCGACCTCGAGCGAGTCCTTTCGGCCTAACGACCGACTGCTCGCAGGACGTTATCGATGGTCTCCGGTGCACCGACGTTCCCGGGCACCACAACGAGCTTGCGCTCTGCGCCCTCGGGTGTCGTGACCTGCCACACCGAAACACCCGGCAGCACCTGACCGAGCACCATGGCGCGATCCGCGCCGAGGCCGAGTCGTGCGACTTCGGCTGAGGTGATTCCGCCCTTCGAGACGACGACCTCGGTGCGATGACGCAGCTCGCTCACGATCGTCGTCAGCGCGTCCATGACGCGCTCACCGTGTGCGAGCGTGTTGTGCTCCGCCCGGCGGGTCCGTTCGCTCGCGACTGTCGCGAACCCATCGCGCTCCAGCAGGTGCGAGGCGGCCTCGGCGATGAGAGCGGCTTCCGCCTTCGGGTCGTGCATGGCCGCATCGGTGGAGATGACGACGGGTGCTTCGTGCCGGAGCGCGACTCGTTCGAGCTGCCGAGTCGCGCCATTCGTGTGCGAGCCGCAGACAAGCAACGTCGCTCCGCGCGCCGGAACGATCGGACGCTCGAGGAGCCCTGCGCTTTCGACGCCAGCGATCGCTGCGGCCAGCGGCGACCCCGAACGGACCACGAGCGGCCGTTGCTGCTCCCAGACGAGATGCACTGCAGCGGCGATTCGACGAATGTCCTCCGCAGTCTCGGCGTCCGGCAGGAGCACTGTTGTCGGAGCAACGTTCGCGAAGACCTCCGCGAGCGCCTCGAGTGGTCCTCGGACCGTTTCGATCGGCACGAGCTGCGTTGGCCGCTCGGTCTTCTCGGCGACGTATTCGGGGAGGTAGCTGTGCGCGAAGGGAAAGACGGGGTCTTCGGCGTACTCGGTCTCGTGTGCGGGCGTGCGACGCTCACCCTCCTGCACGTAGTGCGTGCCCTCGACCGTCGTGCGACCGCCCTCTGGAAAGGCTGGCACGAACAGGATCGGTGCCTCATCGCCCGCGAAGACCTCGGTCTCACTGAACACATGGCCCCGAAGGGTTGAATCTCCTCGGAGGACGACGTGCAGGGCTTCGCCGAGTGCAGTTGCTGCGGTTTCGAGTTCTCCCCGAGTGCGAGTGAGCAGTGCGATCGCGGCGTCCTCGGCAATCGCTCGCGTGTTCGTCAGGAGATAGACGGCGTCGTGGTCTCGAAGGGTCGCGGCAATCTGGGCGGCGTCCCATTGCAGGAGCACGGGCACATTGCTTGCGGACTGCGTCCCGGTCGGGTCGTCATCGAACACGATGGTTTTCATTCGATCCTCTTCGTTGGGTCATCGAGTACGGCTTCGTCGTTCCAGGGCTGACGAAAGGGAGTGGCGGCGCGAGCGGGGTCGCGCCGTGCGCCGCCACGGCAGACGAGTCGGGTGCGAGTGCACCCGCTCATGGTCGGTTCAGGCTCGCGGGAGTAGTGAGCGCACGTAGCGCGCGTTGGTCGCGCAGACGCCGAGGCTGTCGCCGCCGTACTGCTCCATCAGGAATACTCCCGAGTAGCCGAGCGCGAGGGCGTCGCGGATCACCTTGCGGTAGTTGATGAGACCGAGTTCGAGCGTGCTCGGCACCGCCGTGAACCAGCTGCCGTCACCGGCCTCGTCTCGCGCATAGTTTTTCAGGTGCCAGTAGTTCGCGTAGGGCAGGGTCTTCGCGTACATCTCCTGCCAGTCCTCGATCGGTCGGTGCAAGCGGACGAGATTTCCGATATCGGGGTTCAGGCCCACGTTGGAGAGTCCGACCTCCTCGATGAATTGCACGGCGCTGTCTGCCGTGCCGAGGTAAGTGTCCTCGTACATTTCGAGCGACATCTGCAACCCGAGATCCGCGGCATGGTTGCCGAGCTCGCGAATCCGATCGACCGCCGTCTTCCGCACTGCGGCATCGTCGGGATCGATTGGCCCCTGCGCGGTCCAGAACCAGAGCGCGTCCTTTTGCGCTTGCGTGAACGGTTGGTGCAGCCCCGTGGAGAACATCGGAATCCCCATTGCTGCGCAGGCTTCGATGGAGCGGTGGGCGTATTCGAGGTTCTTCGCCTCATGACCGGGCATGATGACGCTCTGACGGGCGACGTGGAGGGAGGTGAGTGTGATCCCGTGGTCATCCGCAATTGAAACAAGCTCGCTGCGACGCGAATCGGAGAGCTCGGCGATCCGGATGTGTCCGTCGGAGATTTCGAGGGCGTTGAACCCGAGCGACTGCACCTCTGCAAAGACTGCCGCCCAGGTTGACGCGGGAGCATCGTGCATCGGAGTGCCGTCTGCGCCGATCGGATCGAAGCCGTGCATGCAGGCTGCGATCGGCCAGGTTTCGGCGGTGTACGTGGTGGCGTTTGCCATATGACTGCTCCATTGGAATCACGGTGTGGTCGGGGTGACCACGCGTTGCGAGGATCGAGTCGTCGACCAACGACGGTGCAACATTATCGATCCTATAGGAAATATTTAACGATGGCGAGGCCGAACGACGATCTCGTGGGGTTCGAGCCGGCCTAGTGCCCGTGCTCTTCTTCGGCAGCGATCGAACGATCCCGAACATTCGAAAGGTGCGATTGCATCGCCGCGACCGCACTGCCGCTTTCGCCGCGCTCGAACGCGGCGAGCACGGCCGCATGCTCATTGACGGCCTCGTGGACATCGGTGATGCCCTGTCGTACCGACTGACGCATACGGTGCAACTGCGCGCCCATCGAATCCGACATCTGCTTCAAATACCGGTTGCCACTGTGCTCGAAGATCACCGAGTGGAAATCGCGATCACGCGAGAAGTACTCGGTGGTCAGCGCGATATTGAGCGCCTCCCCCGCGTCGAGGTGCGCGATCAGACGATCGCCGACTTCTGCATGTCTCGCCTGCGCATCGCGCAGTGCAGGAATGAGCGCCTCACGGTTCTTCTCAGCGAGCCGAGCCGCGGTCACTTCGAGCATGAGCCGAGCTTCGAGCAATTCGGTGAGCTGATCCTTGCCGAGCGGGGCTGCGACGCGGTACCCCTTCAAGGCCTCTCTCGTCACGAGACCCGTGCGTTCGAGATGCACGAAGGCTTCGCGCACGGGGGTCGGAGACACGCCGAGCTGACGGGCGATCGTGTCGATCGACAAGCGAGCTCCGGGCTCGACATCGCCGCGCAGCAGAAGTTCGAGCACGCGCTCGTACACGTGGTCCCGCAAGCCGCGACGTTCGATGCCCTGTTGCAATCCCGGAATGGATTCGGTGCTCATGGCGTACTCACAATCAGTTGCTCTGCTTCATCGAGGATCGCACGAACAGCCTCAGGATCGTGGGCAAACCTTCCTAGGAACATTCCGTCCACATCCTCCGCGATCTTCGGCAACAACCCTGGCCCCGCACTGCCACCATAGATAACCCGCGCGTGTTCGAACAAGGTATCCGCTTGCAGGTGCGAACGAAGCACACGGCACACCCCCCGAATGTGGTCGGTTCCTGCCGGAGCAGGTGCGCCGATCGCCCAGATCGGTTCGTACGCGATGATCACCGAGCCGCCGACGCCTGCAGCGCGAGCAAGCGAGAGCGCCGATTCGATCAGCCGAACGCATTCGGCCGCAGCCGCATGCGCATCGCCCTCTCGTGCTTCACCGACGCAGATGAGTGGCGTGAGCCCCGACTGCAGCGCCGCGAGCACCTTCTTGGCAACGACCTCCTCGGTTTCGCCGAACATTGCTCGACGCTCGGCGTGCCCGACCTCAACGAGGCTGCACCCGAGCTCTGCGAGTTCAGCGCCACTGACCTCACCCGTGAATGCTCCGTGCAGCTCACTCGCGAGATCCTGCGCACCAATCGCGACGCCCGCGGGCGCTGCGATTTCCAGTGCCGCCGGAATACTCGGGAACGTGGGAATTGCGAAGAACTCGACTGCTCCGGATCGAGCAGCCGTATGCCTCGACACGATCTCTGCGACCGCATGCATCCACGACCGGGTCTTCTCGTGGGTGAAGTACATTTTCGTACTCGTCCCGATCGTGAAGCGAGGCATGGTCAGGAGCCCTCGTAGGCGCTGATTTCCTCGACCTTTTCAGCCGAAGCACTCGACTCGTCGAAGGTGTAGGTCAGCCATTCCTTCGCGAGGCGGCGAGCGAGTTCGACACCGACGACGCGCTGCCCCATGCAGAGGACCTGCGCATTGTTCGAGAGCACCGAGCGCTCCACACTGAAGGAGTCGTGCGCCGTGACCGCGCGGATGCCGGCAACCTTGTTCGCTGCGATCGCAACACCGAGACCGGTTCCGCACACGAGCAGCGCGCGATCCGCTTCGCCCGCAGCAACGATCTCGGCAGCCGAGACAGCGACGGTCGGATAGTTCGTGCCGCCATCGGCGCCCACGCCGACATCGACGACGCTCTCGACGGCCGGGTTCTGCTCGAGATCAGCTTTCAGAATCTCCTTGTAGTCGAATCCTGCGTCGTCTGCGCCGAGCACAATACGAAGTCCCATGGTTACTTTCCCTTCAATTCGTCGAGCACGGTTGCGACCACGAGCGCGAATGAGATCGCGCCGGGATCGGGCGTGCCCTTGCTTTTCTCGCCGTGCGAGCGCGCCCGGCCGAGTCGTGCGGTGATGTCGGCGGTCGCCGTTGCTGCCGCCTGGCTTGCATCTGCAGCGGCACTCCACGCCTCGACGAGGCCATCGCCGGCTGCAACGCGTGCGGCGAGCGTGTCGGCAAAGGGCACGATCGCGTCGACCATCGTTTTATCGCCGACCTTCGCCTTCCCGAAGCTCATGACCGCGTCCTTCGCGCTCGTGACTCCGTTCGCGACATCGTCGGCAGTGATTTCGCGATCGTCGCCGAGCGACTTCCCGAGTGCGATGAGCATTTCGCCCCAGATCGCTCCCGAGGTGCCGCCGCCTCGATTGCCCCAGGCATCGCCTGCGAACTCGAGCACGGTACGTGCGCCCGCGCCGCCGCCTGCTGCCTGCGCCGCGCCTGCACTGCCGGCCTTACTGCCACGCTGCATTCCGATCCCGTGATCGCCGTCGCCAGCGATCCGGTCGATGCGACCGAGTTCGTCCGCCTGCTCGTCCAGCATGCGCGCGACCTTCGCAAGGCCCGCCGCGATTGCCGCGCCGGCCTCACGTGATGCTGCGCTCGCCTTGGGAATCACTGCGACCGCCTCTGCCTCCTGCGCGAGTTCTGCGTCACTGAGCGCAACCTGGCCCTCGACCGCGCCGCGTCGGAACGCGGGCGAATCCGCCGGGGCCGTCCAGAGTTCTTCGAGTTCTGCGTCGAGCCACAGCAGCGTGAGCGAGACGCCGGCCATGTCGAAGCTCGTGCAGAACTCACCGACCTCGGGGTCGACGAGTTCGACGCCGGCCTCGGTGAGTGCGTGCTGCACGCTTCGGAAGACAACGAAGAGCTCCTCGTACTTCACCGAGCCGAGTCCGTTCAGAATCGGCACGACGCGAGCCCCCGCAACGGAGACGCCCTCTGGAATCTCTGCGAGCAAGCGCGTGACGAAGAGTTCCCCGAGCTCCTTCGCGGTCGGGACATCGACCTCATCGATACCCGGTTCGCCGTGAATCCCGAGGCCGATGGCCATGCGACCCTCTGGAACGGTGAAGAGTGGTTCTTCTTCCCGGGGAGCGTGCAGCCGGAGAAGGCGACACCCATACTGCGGGTGCGATCGTTTGCGTGGCGGGCGAGGCGCTCGACGTCATCCAGCGTGCGGCCCGCGGCACTTGCTGCACCCGCGATCTTGAAGACCGTGAGGTCGCCGGCGATACCGCGACGCTTCTCGATCTCCGTGGCCGGAGCGCTGAAGATGTCATCGGTAACGACCACCGTTCGGCAATCGACGCCTGCTTCGCGCAGTCGTTCCTGCGCCTGGTTGAAGTGGAGGACATCACCGGCGTAGTTGCCGTAGCTCAGGAGCACCCCTCGGCCCTGCTGCGCTGCGTTCGCAACGGAGTACACCTGCTGCGCCGACGGTGAGGCGAACAGATTGCCCATCGCCGCGCCGTGCGCGAGGCCGGGCCCGACCAGACCACCGAACGCCGGGTAGTGGCCAGAGCCACCACCGATCACGAGGGCGACCTGCGGTTCGGCCGACTTCGTCGAGCGGACGACGCCACCTGGGACCTGTCGCACCCAGCGACCTGAGGCGGCGACGAAGCCCTCGACCATTTCCTCGGCGAATTCTTCGGGGTCATTGAACAAACGCGTCATCGCGCACTCCTTGCGTTGCGGTGTTCAAAGGTGAGCCTGAACACAATCAAAAAGGGAGGTCGGATGCGGCGGAGGAGCGTGACTCCCCCGCCGCGATCCGGGACTACGAGTCAGAACGGTTGTTCTTCGACTCGCTGTCGGTTGTTTCGTGTGCGCCATTGGCGCCAGGAACGGTCGGTACCTCTTCGCCGAACGATTCCTTCAGTGCTGCCTCCGGGCTGTCGATCCCGAGACCGGAGCCCTTCTTTCCGCGGATCATCGAGATGATCTTCGGGCCGACGAGCAGCAGCGCCGAGGCGATCAGGATTCCGACGGCGATCGGGCTGGTTCCGATGACACCGAGGTCACCACCACCGATTGCCGAGGTCTGCACGAGCGCCTTCTCGAACAGCGGCCCGATGACGAGCCCGAGCACGAGCGGTGCGATCGGGAAGTTCATCCGCTTCATGAAGTAGCCGATGACACCGAAGATGAGCACAACCCAGAGACTGAAGTTGTTGTTCGAGATCGCGTAGGCACCGATGAACGACGTGAAGATGATGAGCGGGTACAGGTATCCGTAGCGCAGACGCAGCAACTGTGCGAACACTGGCGCGAGCGGCAAGTTGAGCAGCAGCAGCATGAAGTGCCCGATGAGGAACGACACGAGCAGACCCCAGACGAGCTGTGGTTGCTGATCGAACAGCAGCGGTCCCGGCGTGATGCCGTAGAGCAGGAACGCCCCCAAGAGCACCGCGGTCGTTGCACCACCGGGAACTCCGAGCGTCAGCGTCGGAATGAAAGCACCGTTCGCTGCAGCACTGGTTGCCGCGTCGGGAGCTGCAACACCCTCGATCGCGCCGGTTCCCATTTCCTTGCGGTGCTTCGAGAACTTCTTCTCGGTGCCGTATGCGAGGAAGGAGGCGAGGGTCGAGCCCGCACCCGGCAGGATGCCGACGATGAATCCGATGATCGTTCCGCGGATGGTCGAGGGCGTTGCGCGCTTGAAGTCCTCCTTGGTGAGCAGGAGGTCTTTGAAGCGTGCACGGATCGGCTTCGGCTGCCCCTTGTCGAGCTGGCTGAGCAGCTCACCCAGGGCGAAGAGGCCGATCATGACCTCGACGAATGGCACTCCGGAGAAGAGGTCGACGTTGCCGAAGGTGAAGCGGGCCACGCCGGTTCCCATGTCGATACCGATCGTCGCGATGAGCACACCGACCGTGCACATTGCCATACCGAGCAGCAGGTTCCCGGAGGAGAACACCGAGACCGTTGCAAAGCCGAACACCATGATCGAGAGAATCTCGATCGGGCCGAAGCCGAGCGCGAGCTGCGCGAACGACTGCGCGAGCGTCAGCAGCAGAAGCACCGTGATGAATGCACTGACGAACGCCGAGATCGCCGAGATCGCAAGCGCTGGTCCGGCCCTGCCCTTTCGAGCCATCTGATATCCGTCAAGGGTGGAGACCACCGAGGAGGCCTCACCCGGGGTAGCGATCAGAATCGCCGTGATCGTCGCGCCATACTGCGAGCCGTGGTAGATACCGGCGAGCATGATGAGCGCCGTAAGGGGGTCGAAGACCAGGGTGATCGGGAGCAGGATCGCGACACCGGTCGCCGAGCCGAGGCCCGGCAGAATACCGATGATCGTTCCCAGCAGCACGCCGACGAAGCACCACAGCAGGTTTTCGAGTGAGAGCGCTGCTTCAAATCCGAGGATCAGGTTGTCGATCATGGCAGGAGCCCTTCGAAGATTCCCATCGGCACTGGCACACGAAGTGCCACGACGAACAGGACGTAGCTGACGACGAGCGCAGCGACCGTGACGATGATCGAGGTGACCCACGGCATCCGCTCGACGAAGATCGTGAGCACGAGGATGACGACGCCGAAGGCGCCGATGAGCCCGAGCACCGGAATGCTCAGCAGCGCCGCGGTCATGAGGCCGAAGACGCCGACGAGCTTGATGACGGTCTTGCGGCTGAGCTTGCTCTCTTCCTCCACCATGCCGGCGTCGCCGAGGAGCACCGATCCGTGGCGGAATTCCTGCCACATGAGCGCGAGCCCGAGCACCGCGACGATTGCTCCGGCGACCGTTGGGAGGAAGCCGGGGCCGACGCGGCCTGCGGAGGTGAAGAAGTCGTACTGGAAGGAGAGGCCGAAGAAGGCCCCACCGATCAGCGCGAGGATTCCGTAGGAGACGAGGACACTGAGTCGCACCTTGCGGCGCGACTCAGTGGTCTCAGTGGTTTGGACGGTCGTCATTCGAAGTAGCCCTCGATGACGGTGTCGTACTCGTCGAGGTAGGCAGCGAAGTCGTCACCGAACAGCTGGTTCTCGATCAGCAGGTCGGTCTCGATGTAGTCCTTGTAGCCCTCGGTCTGGAGCGCCTTCTGCATTTCTTCGATCCAGAATGCTTCAGCAGCGTCCGAGATGTCTGCCGGAGCGAGCACGCCGCGCCACAGGACGACGACCGCGTCGATGCCCTGCTCGACGGCGGTACCGACGTCAGCGAGCACTTCATCATCTGCGTAGCGGTCTTCTGTCATCGTGCACAGACCCTTGAAGTCTCCGCTTTCGATGTACGGCTTCACCGCTGCGGCGCTTGCCGGGGCGAAGTCGATCTGTCCGCCGAGCAGGCCGGTCACGACTTCACCGGTCGATCCGAAAGGAACGCGGTCTGCGTCGAGCCCTGCGTTCTCGAGTTCGGTGAGCACCATGCCGTCTGCACCGAAAGTTCCGCTGACTCCGGCTGAGAAGTCGTTGCTCGCGCTTGCTTCGATCACTTCAGCACAGGTGTCGAACGGGAAGTCCACGGGTGCGACAACCATGCGCGAGTCCTCTGCGAAGAGCGCGATGGGCGTGAAGTCCTCGTACGTGAAGGGAACATCGACGCCATCCTGGCGAGGGAGGGTGTGGAGCGCGGTCTCTGCAACGAGCAGGTGACCGGGCTGACCGGAGAGGGCCGAGAAGTACGACCAACCCACAGCCCCGCCGCCGCCTTCGCGGTTCTCGACGACGGTCGAGTAGCCCTGGGCGCCTTCATTCACTGCCGAGGACATGACACGACCGGCACGGTCGCTTCCGCCACCCGCAGCCATCGCAACGACCATGCGGATCGTGCCAGAGGCCGAGTACTCGTCGCTGTCGCTTCCGCCGCCGTTGCCACCGTTTGCGCTACATCCCGCGAGCAGGAGTGTTCCGACCGCTGCGAGTGCGATCGTGGTTCTTTGAAACTTCATTGTCAAAGTGCCTTTCATCTGAGCAAGCACTGCGCCCTATTGCGCAGCTGTTGTGTGAGGAGTTATGCGCTGCGTCGCGATGCGACGGCAACGGCAATGTCGAACGCGTTCTGGGTCGAGGCGAGGTCGGCGACGTTCTTGCCGACGATGTCGAAGGCCGTTCCGTGCGCCGGGGTCGCGATCGTGACGGGGAGTCCACCCTGCACGGTGACGCCTCCGTCGAAGCCGAGCAGCTTCATCGCGATCTGGCCCTGGTCGTGGTACTGGGTCACGATGCCGTCGAAGCGTTCGCGAGCGAGGAAGATCGTGTCGCTCGGGAACGGGCCTGAGGCGTCCATGCCGAGTTCGCGTGCGCGTTCGACGCCTGGCTTGATCTCGTCGATCTCGTGGCGTCCGAAGAGGCCGTTCTCACCGTTGTGCGGGTTGAGTGCGGCGACGCCGATGCGCGGCGAAGGGATCCCGCTGTCGCGCAGCACGCCGTGCAGGAGCTCGATCGCGGCGACGACCCGGTCCTTCGTGACGAGGTCCGCGACCTGCCCGATGCTGACGTGCGAGGTGACCCGAGCAGTCCAGAGGCCCGGAAGGATGTTGAGCTCGGAGGTAGTGCCCTCGAAGTTCAGCTGCTTCGCGAACCAGCGCAGTTCGTCTTCTTCGTGCATCCCAGCGAGGTGCAGGCTCGTCTTGTTGAGCGGGGTGAAGACGATTGCGCCGACCTTGCCCTCGTTTGCGAGTGCGATTGCGCGGTTGAGCTGGTGGAGGGTCGCTGCGCCTGCTTCGACGCTGACCTCGCGGAGGGCGATGCCCTCGGTGGATCCCTGACCGTCGTCAGAGAGTGTTGCAAATCCTGGGGTGGGCTCTTCGGCGAGCGGGATGCTCACTCCGAGCGCTGCCTGTGCCGCTTCGAACTGCTTCGTGTCCGCAAGGATCGTGACCGCTGCCTTTTCGAGGTTCTTCGGGTCAGAGAGCAGCTTGATCGCCAGCTCCGGGCCGACACCAGCAGGGTCACCAAGGGTCAAAGCAATTGAAGGTCGCACTGCGTTTTGAGTCATTCGAGGACTACTCCTTTGTGCCCGAGAGCGAGCATCGTCATTGATCTTCTCTCCTATAGGATCTTCGATCTATGGGATTCTGTCAAATGAGGGCGTGTCCGCCCGCGCAGCGCACGGCCCGCCACCTGCAGAGCGCACGCACATCGCCGTAGACTCGGAGGAAAGAGCCGCAGGTCCGTGCGGTTCAACCCTGTGCGGCGCATCCAATGCCTTTTGCGCCGCTGTGAAAGGAGCCACGATGCCCGTAGCAAGTCCGGAACAGTATGCAGAAATGCTCGACAAGGCGAAGAAGAACTCGTTTGCGTACCCCGCCATCAACGTGTCCTCGTCCGCCACGATCAACTCCGTGTTGCAAGGACTGAGCGACGCTGGATCCGACGGCATCATTCAGGTCACCACCGGTGGCGCTGACTACTTCGCAGGCCAGAGCGTCAAGGCTCGCGCATCGGGCGCAATCGCCTTCGCGAAGTTCGCAACCGAGGTTGCCAAGAACTACCCGATCACCGTTGCACTCCACACCGACCACTGCCCGAAGGACGCACTCGACGGCTTCGTCTACCCGCTCCTCGACGCCAGTGAAGAAGAGGTCCGTGCCGGTCGCGCACCGCTGTTCCAGTCGCACATGTGGGACGGATCGGCAGTGCCGCTCGAAGAGAACCTGCAGATCGCGAAGTCGATCCTTCCCCGCACCCGCGCGCTCGGCCAGATCCTCGAGGTCGAGATCGGCGTTGTCGGCGGCGAGGAAGACGGCGTGAGCCACGAAATCAACGACCAGCTCTACACGAGCCTCGACGACGCGATCGCGACGGTCGAAGCACTCGGACTCGGCGAGCAGGGCCGCTACATCGCAGCGCTCACCTTCGGCAACGTGCACGGTGTCTACAAGCCCGGCAACGTGAAGCTCCGCCCAGAACTGCTCGGCGACATCCAGCGCGGCATCCAGGAGAAGTACGGCACGGGCGCATTGCCGCTCGACCTCGTCTTCCACGGCGGATCAGGTTCGACCGACGAAGAGATCGCGGAGGCAGTTCGCAACGGTGTCATCAAGATGAACATCGACACCGACACGCAGTACGCATTCAGCCGCAGCATCGCAGACACCGTCTTGAAGAACTACGACGGCTTCTTGAAGATCGATGGCGAAGTCGGCAACAAGAAGGTCTACGACCCACGTGCCTGGGGCAAGACCGCAGAGACCGCGATGGCGGCTCGCGTGGTTGACGCAACGCGTCAGCTCGGCAGCGCAGGCTGGTCCAGCAAGTAGGACAAAACAAAAAAGGAGGCGGAGCCAATTGGCTCCGCCTCCTTTTTCGTGTGTTCGCCCTAGCGGCGTTCACCCTCGTTCGGATACTGACCCTGGTCCGGGTACTGCTGGTTCGGGTCGTACTGCTGATTCGGGTCGTACGACTGGTTCGGGTCGTACTGCGGGTTCGCGTCGTACGCACCGGGCTGGCCCGCCTGCGAGTTCTGGCCGAACTGGTCGTTCTGGTTGAACTGGTCGTTCTGGCTGAACTGGTCGTTCTGGCCGTACTGTTCGTACACGTTCTGCTGGCCGTACGCTGCTGCCTGTCCGTTGCCATAGGCGTCGACGTGCGCCGACTGATTGCCGAGGGCTGCCTGACGACGGGACTTCAGCACGAAGTGCACGACGAGCGCTGCGATACCGACCGGGATCAGGAAGATCGGACCGTAGGCGTAAACGGTGAAGAGGAACGACTGGAAGTCGTTCTCACCCTGTGTCCAGAAATACACTTCCCAGAAATAGCCTTCGTGTCCGGGGGTATTGAGCACCGATCGCACGTTATTGAAAATGCACCACGCAGAAAGCACGAATGCGATCGTGGCAATGCTGACGAGAGCTGGGCGCTTTTGCGCGGGTTTTTTGGCCATGCCGCAATTGTTGCAACGTGAACCTGGGATATTCCAGAGAATTCGCTGCATTCACCGCGAACGAGCGCGGCGGCTTAGGAAGCAGCTGCGCGGCGCGACGGCCGCAATTCCTTCGGCAGGCTGAACACCAGGTCTTCTTCCGCGGTACGCACTTCCGAGACCGATGCATATCCGGCGTCTGCGAGTTCCTGCAGAACCTCTTTCACGAGACCCTCTGGAACACTCGCGCCGCTGGAAATTCCGATGGACGATGCTCCTTCGAGCCATTCCTGTTGGATCTCGGTCGAGTAATCAATGCGATACGCGCGCTTCGCCCCGTATTCGAGTGCAACCTCGACGAGACGAACCGAGTTCGAGGAGTTCGCGCTTCCGACGACCAGCACGAGATCGCACTCGGGCGCGATTTTCTTGATTGCGACCTGGCGGTTTTGCGTGGCATAACAGATGTCGTCACTCGGCGGGTCTTGCAAGTGCGGGAACCGCAAGCGCAAGCGCCGAACGGTCTCCATCGTCTCGTCAACACTCAAGGTCGTCTGGCTCAGCCAGATCAGCTTCTCGGGGTTCTGCACCTCGATCGTGTCGGCTTCGTCGGGAGAATTCACGACCGTGACCCGGTCGGGCGCCTCCCCGGCCGTGCCCTCGACTTCTTCGTGGCCTTCGTGCCCGATGAGCAGGATCTCGAAGTCATCACGAGCGAAGCGAACGACTTCTTTGTGCACCTTCGTCACGAGCGGGCAGGTTGCGTCGATCGCTTCGAGTCCGCGATCCTTCGCACCCTGCACGACCGCCGGAGAAACCCCGTGTGCACTGAAGATGACGTGAGCACCGTGGGGAACTTCGTCGACTTCCTCGACGAAGATCGCGCCCTGGTCTTCGAGTTCTTGCACCACGTGCTTGTTGTGGACGATCTGCTTGCGAACGTAAACCGGCGCACCGTACTGTTCGAGCGCCTTCTCCACCGCGATGACTGCGCGGTCGACGCCGGCGCAATAGCCACGTGGAGCGGCCAGGACGATTCGCTTTGGGCCTGTGTCGCCCGGATCGACTAGCCTGTTGCGCACAAGCGGCATCCGGGGCTCGGCGAGCGGAATTCGTCCATTGGTGATTGTCACACCCCAAGTCTACTTTTCAGCGATAGCAGGAGCGAACGTGACGGGCAAAATTACCGGCTCACCGGAAGAAGCATGGCCGGTCGCGAGACTCTCTGAGACCCTGCGCGAATACATCGCCCGCCTCGGCGCCGTCTGGGTCGAGGGTGAACTCGCCCAGTGGAACGACAGCCGCGGCAACATCTACGGCAAGCTCAAAGACCTCGAAGCCGATGCCACCGTCTCGATCAACGTCTGGCAGAGCGTGAAGCGCTCCTTCGACGAAGACTTCTCCCAGGGCGACCGGGTCGTCGCGCTCGTGAAGCCCGACTATTGGGTGCGGGGTGGCTCGCTCAGCATGAACGTGACCGCGTTGCGCCACGTCGGGCTCGGCGATCTGCTCGCGAGGATCGAGCGCCTTCGCGCGCAATTGCAATCCGAAGGCCTCTTCGACGAATCCCTGAAACAGCGCCTCCCCTTCTTGCCCGGCACGATCGGGCTGATCACCGGTGCCAACAGCGACGCGGAAAAAGACGTGCTGCGCAACGCGCAGATGCGCTGGCCCGGAGTGCAGTTTCGCACCGAGCACGCTGCGGTGCAGGGCGATAACGCGGTCCCGACCGTGCTTCGCGCGCTCGAGATTCTCGACACCGACCCCGAGGTCGAAGTCATCATCATCGCTCGCGGTGGCGGTGACTTCCAGAACCTGCTCCCCTTCAGCGACGAACGGCTCGTGCGTGCCGTCGCCGCGGCCTCGACCCCGGTCGTGAGCGCGATCGGGCACGAGGCGGACCGGCCGCTCCTCGACGAGGTCGCAGACCTCCGGGCTTCGACTCCGACCGATGCGGCAAAGCGCGTCGTCCCCGACGTGGCAGACGAGCTCGCCCGGATCAACCAGGCCCGCTCCCACATCCGCTCCAGAATGACCTCGATCGTGCAGAACGAGATCTCCCGCCTCGAGCAATTCCGCACGAGGCCGGTGCTCGCGACTCCGCACACGCTGATCGACACCCGAACCGCTGAGATCGCGACGCTCGTGGCACGGGCCGACACGCTCGTGGAACGTCAAGTCGACCGTGCGCGGGGCGAGCTCTCCGCACTGATCGGGAGCGTGCGAGCGCTCAGCCCGCAGGCGACGCTCGATCGCGGCTACGCGGTCGTGCAGGCAGCAGATGGCACGGTGGTTCGCACTCCGAAGTCGGTGCGAGCGCAGGAAACGCTCACGGTGACACTCGCCGAGGGCAGCTTGTTCACAAGCGCGCTCGAAAGCGATGCGCCGAGCGGTGGCAGCTCGAGTGCTGCCGATTCGAACGCCGCCGATTCGAACGCCGCCGATTCGAACGCCGCCGATTCGAACGCCGCCGATTCGAACGCCGTGAAGCGGGCTTCCTCGAAGAAGAAATAGCCTCGCTCTCGCTGCTCCACCGCTGCACGCCGCAATGGTTCCTCGCTGGTGAGTGGAACCGGCCAGGCGTCGCTGCAAAAGGATCGCTAAACTGCAGCCGTGAGTGATTCGAACAGCCCTGCCGTGAACACCGTGCCCGTTGAGACGCTGAGCTACGAAGATGCTCGTGATGAGCTCGTGCACATCGTCCAGGCACTCGAAGCCGGTCAGACCAGCCTCGAAGAATCCCTACAACTCTGGGAGCGCGGTGACGCACTCGCGAAACGCTGCGAATCCTGGTTGCTCGGCGCAAAAGAGCGTCTCGACGCTGCGAAGCAGGCTGCAGAAGCCGAATGAGCAAAGCGCCCCGCATCGTCGCCGAACTCGGACGACCAGAAACCCCTGAAGAAACCAGCGCGAGAAAAGCCGAGCAGACCCGGCGACACTATTCGCACCAGACTCTTCGCAACCTCGTGTGGTCGCTCGTCGCGACCCTCATCACCGTCGCGGTGCTCGTCCTCGTGGTCCTTCGTCCGAACCCACCCGAGCCAGCGCCGATCGAGTACAAGTCCCTCGCCGTCGAGGCAGAGTCCTTCCTCGGCGTTCCGCTGCTCGCCCCGGACCTCCCCGAAGGCTGGGCGGCGAACGCAGCAGAGATCCGCGGAACCTCCTCCGATGTCCTGTATTGGTACACCGGATTCCTGACCCCGGACGAGGAATCCTTCACGGCGTTGAGCCAAGCGGTCGACGCGAACTCGACCTGGATCAACAACACGCTGCGAGAAGCGACGCAAACCGGCACCATGACCATCGGCGACACCGAGTGGGCCGTCTACGACCAGCGCGGGGCGAGCGATGTCGGCAATCTCGAGTTCGCGATGGTGACCGAACAGGGCGACTCCACGGTCGTACTGTTCGGGACCGCAGCGGACACCGAGTTCCTGCAGTTCGCAGAAGCGGTCACCGACGACCTCGAAACGCTCGACCTCCAAGACTGACCACCGGGCTCGTTCGGAGCGCGCAGAGCATGAGCGCACCTCAGCGATACAACGGCACCAGAACCAACTGAACACCACGCAGAACATCTCAACACTGGCCGAACTGAAGGGTTCAGCACGGCCGCCCGAACACAGATTGAAAGGCACATCGACGTGACAAACGAGACCGAGTACCGCATCGAGCACGACACCATGGGAGAAGTCCGCGTTCCAAAGAACGCGCTCTACGCTGCGCAGACACAACGCGCCGTCGAGAACTTCCCGATCTCGGGCTCCGGCCTCGAAGCGGCACAGATCGTCGCACTGGCACGAATCAAGCGCGCCGCCGCGATCGCGAACAACGAACTCGGCATTCTCGAAGACAGCATCGCGAAGGCGATCGTCGCCGCAGCGGACGAGATCGTCGCGGGCGACCACCACGACCAGTTCCCGGTCGACACCTACCAGACCGGCTCGGGCACGAGCTCGAACATGAACATGAACGAAGTACTCGCCACGCTTGCAACAAAGCACCGCGGCGACACGGTACACCCGAACGACCACGTCAACGCCTCGCAGTCCTCGAACGACGTGTTCCCGACGAGCGTGCACATCGCGGTGACGGGTGCGCTCATCGAAACCCTGATCCCTTCGCTGCAGCACCTTGCCGAAGCACTCGAAGTCAAGGCAGAGCTGTGGGCGACCGCGGTGAAGCCGGGTCGCACGCACCTCATGGACGCGACGCCCGTCACCCTTGGCCAGGAGTTCGGTGGATACGCCGCCCAGATCCGCTACGGCATCGAGCGTGTCGAAGCTGCGCTCCCCCGCGTAGCAGAGGTCCCACAGGGCGGCACCGCGGTCGGCACCGGCATCAACACTCCCGCCGGATTCCCTGAGCGCGTGATCGCAGAAATCGCGGCATCCAGCGGCCTCCCGATCACCGAGGCTCGCAACCACTTCGAAGCTCAGGCGAACCGCGACGGCCTCGTCGAGGCTTCCGGCGCGCTCCGCACGATCGCGGTGAGCATCACCAAGATGTGCAACGACCTGCGATGGATGGCTTCGGGCCCGAACACGGGGCTCGGCGAGCTCCACATTCCAGACCTGCAGCCGGGCTCCTCGATCATGCCTGGCAAGGTCAACCCGGTCATTCCAGAAGCGGTGCTCATGGTTGCATCACGAGTCGTCGGCAACGACGCGACGATCGCATGGGCCGGTGCTTCGGGTTCATTCGAACTCAACGTGCAGATCCCGGTCATGGGAACCGCACTGCTCGAGTCGATCCGCCTGCTCTCGAACGCCTCGCTCGTTCTCGCAGACAAGACGATCGACGGCTTGCACGCCAACCTCGACCGCGCTCGCGCGCTCGCTGAGTCGAGCCCTTCGATCGTGACCCCGCTCAACCGCATCATCGGCTACGAATCGGCAGCGAAGGTTGCAAAGCACTCGGTGTCCGAAGGCCTCACCGTCCGTGAATCGGTCATCGCCCTCGGCTTCGTCGAGCGTGGCGAAGTCACCGAAGCGCAGCTCGACAGCGCACTCGATGTGCTCTCGATGACGCGACCAGGAGTTGCGAAGTAATCGTGCGCTTCCCTGAGGTCAGGCGTTCGGCCACCGTCCGGAACATCCACGGGGTCGAAACGCCTGACCCGTACGATTGGCTCGAAGATGCCGACTCGCCTGAGACCGCGGCGTTCGTTGCAGCGCAGAACGCGGTCTCCCGGCCGTTCCTGGCCGCGCTTCCGCATCGGGCGCACTTCGGAACACTCGTCACCGAACTCTTGACGGCACCGACCGCCGGAGCGCCGTGGCAGCGCGGTGAACGCTACTTCCAGCTCGTCAACAACGGCGCACAGAATCACGACGTCCTCGTGACCGCCGAAACCGTTGCAGCACTGAACGACGGCGAGGCTCGGGTACTGCTCGACCCCAACCTGCTCTCCGTAGACGGCACGATGGCCGTGACCGCGTTGAGCGTCAGCCCCGATGGCGAATACCTTGCGTTCGGTGTCGCCGATGGTGGGAGCGACTGGCGAACGATCCATGTGATTCGCGTTGCAGACGGCGAGCCGCTTGGCGATGTGATCCCCTGGACAAAGTGGAACCCGCCCGCCTGGCTTCCCGGCGCCCGTGCCTTCACCTACTGGGCGTACGATGCGCCAGTCGAAGAGAACGGGCTCACCGCGACGATGGGTGCCGGTCGTCTCATGCGTCATGAGCTCGGTGACGAGGTCTCCCGCGACACCATCGTGTTCTCCCGGCCGAGCGAGCCTCGCCTGTTCGCTCGCACGGGGCCCTTCGACGAGCACTGGTTCGTCGTGCAGACCGACACCGGCTCATCGAGCGGCAACGATCTCGCCGTTCGAGCACACGACGAACCCGAGAGCGCGCTGCGGCAGCTCGTCACGGGCCATAGCGACTCCTGGCACCCGGTCGGGATCCGCGGAGACGTGCTCTTCGTACTCACCGACGAAGCGGCGCCGAAGTATCGCCTGCTCTCCTGCGACCTCAACGATGGCGAATGGCATGAGGTGATCGCAGAACACGACACCGATGTCCTGATCGATGCCTCTCTGACGAAGCATGGACTCGTCCTCACCTATTCGCACGATGCGGCGCACCGTGCGGTGCTCGCAAGCGACGAGGGAGAACTCGGCGACTCGCTCGCACTCGGCGAGGGCCGCTCGATCGTGGCACTGCACAGCTCGAGAACCTCGAACACCGTGTTCGCGAAGACCAGCGGCTTTGTCGATCGCGGCGAACGCTCCGTCATCGAGGTCGACGGAGCGAAGCTCGTGTCGATCGAACCGATGGCGACGCTTCCCGGCGCTGGTGCCACGGCTGCGCCAGCACCAACTCGACTGTGGGCGCAAAGCGCCGACGGTGAGCAGATTCCTGCGTTCGTGATCCGACCCGAAGGCGTCGATACGCCTTCGCCCACGTTGATCTGGGCATACGGCGGATTCAACATTCCAATGAATCCCGAGTTCCGCGCAGTGCTGGCCGCGTGGGTCGCCGCCGGTGGAACGCTCGTCGTGCCGAACCTGCGTGGTGGTGGCGAGTTCGGTCGTGAGTGGCACGAGGCCGGCACGAAAGCACGCAAGCAGAACGTGTTCAACGACCTGTACGCGATCGCCGAGCAACTCATCGCCGAGGGCATCACGACCTCCGAGCAACTCGCGCTGCATGGCCGATCGAACGGTGGGCTGCTCGCGGGCGCTGCACTCACGCAGCGACCGGAACTCTGGGCCGCTGTATTGCCTGGTGTCGGGGTCCTCGACATGCTTCGCTTTCACGAGTTCACGATCGGCTGGGCGTGGTGCAGCGACTACGGCGACCCCGCCGAAGCCGACGCCGCGGCGTACCTGCGCGCGTACTCACCGCTGCACAACGTGCGCGCTGGCGTCGCCTATCCGCCGACGCTCATCACGACGGGTGATCACGATGACCGAGTCGTCCCGGCGCACTCGTTCAAGTTCGCTGCCGCATTGCAGCACGCCGCCGAGCAAGACGCACCGGACCAGGTTGCCTCGGCTCAGGTCGTCGCAGAGCAGGACGGCCAGGACGACGTGGAGCAGGAGGGCGTGGAGCAGGTGAGTGCCGCTGCCCGCAACGCTTCCGGCCCGCTCCTGCTCGCCGTCGATACTCGTGCGGGGCACGGCATGGGGAAACCGAAGACTGCAGCGGCTGCGGAGTTCGCAGACCAGCTCGCGTTCGCCGCGCACTTCACAGGGTTGACCCCGCGCTCGCTCAGCGAAGGAGACGAACGCTAAGGCGATCCTGCTCCCTCAGAGCAGCACTGCAACAACACCAAAGGGCCTCGCCGAAGCGAGGCCCTTCGATGTTTCAAGGTATGAAGACCCGAGACGTTCGAGTTAGCGCCGCAGCACCTTTCGAGCGAGCGTGTTGCCGAGCAGCTGCACCAGCTGCACCAGGATCACGATGATGATGAGGGCGGTCCACGTCACCCAGGGGTTGTACTGGCGGTACCCGTAGACGATCGCAAGGTCACCGAGCCCGCCTGCACCGAGGTAGCCGGCGACCGCGCTCATGTCGATGATCGCGACGAGCGCGAAGGTGTAGCCGAGAATCAGCGGCCCGAGTGCTTCGGGAAGGATCACCGTCCGGATGATTCGAAACGGACCAGCGCCCATTGCACGCGCCGCCTCAATGACTCCACGATCGAGGTTGACGAGGTTCTGCTCCACCAGTCGAGCGATACCGAAACCCGCTGCGAGCGACATGCCGAAGGTGACGGCGGACTCTCCGATACCGATGCCGACCACGAAGCGAGCCAGCGGTTGCACGGCTGCGATGAAGATGATGAAGGGAATCGGCCGGAAGAAGTTCACGAAGATGTTGATCACCGTGAACCAGAACCGGTTCTCCAGAATGTTGCCTCGTCGAGTCAGGTAGAGCGTGAGCCCGAGCACGAGTCCCATGATCCCTCCGAAGAGCAGCGCGAGCGAGACCATGCGCAGCGTCGCCGCGATCTCGGCCGGGAACATCGGGAGCAGGTTGATGAGCGAGTCGAACTTCGGGTCGTTCGAGAGCGCGAAGGATGTCAGGCTCATGCGTCGATCTCCGTCACTGTGATCCGCGGGTCGAGGGTTGCGAGACTCGCGTCGATGGTGTGCGCATCACCTTGGATGGCGATCGTGAGGAGCCCGTACGTGCGCCCGCGAATCGCGTTGACGCCACCGTGCACGAGGGCGACATCGAGTCCGGCCGCAGCGAGGTGCGCGAACACCCGGCCCTGGTCGCTCGCCTCGTCGGTGAAGGCGAGCGTGACGAAGCGACCGGGGTGCTGTGCGCGCAGCGCCGCGAGCTCCTCGCCGCTCGGGAGCGCGCGAACAACGGTCTGCACGAACTTCTTGCCGGTGTTGGTCTTCGGCGCGGTGAACACGTCGTAGGTGTCGCCGTACTCGACGACTTCGCCCCGTTCCATGACCGCGACCTTGTGCGCGATCTTCGTCACGACTTCCATTTCGTGCGTGATCACGACGATGGTGATACCGAGCTCGCGGTTGACCTTGGCGAGAAGTTCGAGCACCTCGTGTGTGGTCTCAGGATCGAGTGCGCTCGTCGCCTCGTCGGCGAGCAGAATCCGCGGGCTCGCCGCGAGCGCTCGCGCGATTCCGACGCGCTGCTTCTGGCCTCCGGAGAGTGCCTCGGGATACTCGTGTGCTTTGTCGGCAAGTCCAACGAAATAGAGCAGGTCGCTGATCCGCTGCTGCTGCTCCGCCTTTGGCATTCCGACCACTTCGAGCGGATACGCCACATTGCCCCACACGGTTCTTGAGTGGAGCAAATTGAACTGCTGGAAGATCATCCCGATGTTGGTGCGTTCTTTCCGCACTGCTCGTTCTGAGAGTTTCGAGATGACGATGTCGTCGATCGCGATCTCACCGGAGGTGATCGGTTCGAGCTGGTTGATCAGCCGGACGAGTGTCGACTTTCCCGCTCCCGAGTAACCGACGATTCCGCAGATCTCCCCTGCTTCGATATCGAGGTTGACGCCTCGCACCGCAGTCAGTGGTGCTGCGCCGCGTTTGCGCGCCGGATACACCTTGGTGACGTCCCGCAAGCTGATGAGTGGCATAAGTGTCTTTCTTGCAACGCAGATGTTCCCCCTTGCCTTCGCAAGGGGGAACATCATCGAGTTACTGGTTCGCTGCGTAGTCCTCTTCGGTGACCTTCAAGGATTCGACCAGTTCTTCAACCGGTGTCACCACGAACTGTGCGGTGCCACCAGCGGTCTCCTGAACGCCGTCGAGCACTTCTTGGTTGGTCTGGTAGATCTCAACGATTCGCTGGAGCACTTCGTTGTCAGCGTTCTCCGGCGAGGTCGCGAAGATGTTGATGTACGGCTGCGCGCTCGGGTCGCTGGGGTCGTCCTCGGCGATCGCGTCGCCAGCGGTCAAGCCGGCGTCTCCGACGAAGTCGTTGTTGATGACTGCCGCGGCAACGTCTTCGAGCGAGGTCGCGGTGAGCGCTGCATCGAGTGCCTGCACCTGCACCCGGGACTCGTCCTGGATGACATCGTTCAGACCGGAGAAGGGGCTCCCTCCGTCTTGCAGCGTCACGAGGCCCTGCGACTGCAGCAGGAGGAGTGCGCGGGCGAGGTTCGTGGTGTCGTTCGGTACCGCAACGGTCGAGCCGTCTGGGATCTCTTCGACAGAGTCGAACTGCTTCGAGTAGAGCCCGAGCGGGTAGATCGCGGTCGAACCGGTCGGCACGAGATCTGCTCCGGATGCGACGTTGTACTGCGCGAGGAAGATGATGTGCTGGAACTGGTTGATGTCGAGTTCACCCTCACTGAGCGCGGGGTTCGGAGCCGTGTAGTCGGAGAAGTCGACGATGTCGATCGAAATGCCTTCGGCTTCGACCGCTGCCTTGAAGGTCGCCCAGTAGGGGTCTCCAGCGCCGACGGTGCCGAACTGCACCGGGTCGCTCGGCGAGCCGAGGCCTTCGGTGATCGCACCGGAGTCGTCTCCTGCTTCAGCGTCGTCGGAGGGCGCGGTGCCGTCGCTCGCGCTCGGCGCCGTGCTGTTCCCGGGGCTCGACTGGCCGTTGTTGCCCTGCGCGACGAAGAACCAAATGAGGGCTCCGATCACGGCGACGGCGAGCACTCCGAGGACGATTGCGAGGGTTGGCTTTTTCTTGGGCGCCTCAATGGTGGGGCGCGATGAATCGGGGGCGCCCGAGTCAGGGGTGATGTTTGTCATCGGAAGTTCTCCTTGGCACGTCTTGGGGGGGGGATGGCCTCAGCGTATGCAGCACACCGGTCGCGGCACGAATCAGCGCTTCACACTACGCAACACTTCTCGCAAGCTCCAAAATCGCGCGCCCGGGTGTGCCGCTCAGTGCACGAGCACGAGCGAGACGACCGCACCGAAGCAGAGGAAGGGGCCGAACGCGATTGCGCGTTCCCGTGCGCAGAGCGCGGCGAAGCTCGCGACGCCTCCGCTCAGCACTGCGGCGACCAGCGCGATACCAGGAAGGAGCGGCCCAGCGAGCGCGAGCGCAGCGGCGAGGCCGGTCCCGAGCTTCACGTCGCCGAATCCGAGCCCGGCGAACATACTCGCGGCCGCGAGCGCCCCGGCGACGCCGAGCGTGAGGAGCAAGGGGACGCGATCGCCGAAGAGCGCTGCTGCGACCACGACGAGGAACGAGAGCACGAGCGGCGGCACCGTGAGCAGATTCGGAAGCCGGTGCTCCCTGAAATCGATCCGAACGAGGGCGGGCGTGACGATCGCGTACAACATGACGCAGGGCCATGAGAATGCCGGAGCCCCTCCTCGATGCAGCAGCACGGCTGCCAGCGTCAGGGTGATCACGATGCCGATGGCGTCCGTCCAATGCCACAACGGCGAGCGCGGCACTCCGTTCGAGGGTCCAAAGGCTGGGAACGTCGCGCTCTGCGCGGGCATCGGAGGTGCATCACGGCGCACGCTGCGCCGCGATCGCGGTGGTGTTTGCATGCGAGGCAAAGTATCGCCGTCGCACGTGTGGCATCGGCGATTTTCCACATGGGTGCGCTCGCCCGCTCAGGCGCAGGGCTCACCCGAGCAACCGCACGAGAAAGCGAGGCAGCATCTTCCCCATGCTGCCCCGCTTCGAGACCGTGCTTAGGTGTCGAGCAGGCTCGTCACGAGCGCGGCGATCTGGCTGCGTTCGCTGCGGGTCAGCGTGACGTGGCCGAAGAGGTCATTGCCCTTCAGGGTTTCGATCACGCTCGCGACGCCGTCGTGGCGGCCGACTCGCAGGTTGTCACGCTGGGCGACGTCGTGCGTGAGAATCACTCGCGAGTTCTGGCCGATCCGGCTCAGCACCGTCAAGAGCACGTTGCGCTCCAATGACTGGGCCTCATCGACGATCACGAAGGCATCGTGCAGGCTCCGACCGCGAATGTGCGTCAACGGCATCACCTCGATCATGCCGCGCTCGGCAACCTCATTGAGCACGTTCTCACTGACCAGCGGCCCGAGCGTGTCATAGACGGCCTGGCCCCACGGGTTCATCTTCTCCGCCTGGTCGCCCGGCAGGTACCCGAGTTCTTGACCACCGACAGCGTAGAGCGGGCGGAAGACGATGATCTTCTTGTGTTGCCCGCGCTCCAAAACGGCTTCGAGACCGGCGCACAGCGCGAGTGCGGATTTTCCAGTGCCCGCAGAACCACCGAGCGAGACGATCCCGACTTCCGGGTCGAGCAGAAGGTCGATCGCGAGGCGCTGTTCCGCGCTCCGCCCGTGGACACCGAAGACGTCACGGTCGCCACGCACCAGGCGCAGGTGACCGGGGGCGGTCACTCGGGCAAGCGCGGAGCCGCGCTCGGAGTGAATGATGAGCCCGGTGTTCACCGGCTCCTCGGCAACCAGATCGGTCTGCAAGGACTCGAACTCGTAGAGGTGATCGACCTGCTCCGCGTTCAGCTGCACATTCTTGACTCCGGTCCACCCGGATTCGGGAGTCTGCTCTGCCAGGTACTCTTCTGCCGAAAGACCGATCGAGGCAGCTTTGACCCGCATTGGGAGGTCCTTCGAGACCACGCAGACATCGAGCCCGTCGTTCGCGAGGTTGCAGGCGACCGCGAGAATCCGAGAATCGTTATCCCCGAGCTGAAGGCCGCTCGGGAGCACCTGCTGGTTCGAGTGATTCAGCTCGACTCGGATGCTGCCCCCGCCCTCTGTCGGCACAGGAAAGTCGAGTCGTTCGTGCTTCATCCGCAGGTCATCGAGATTCCGGAGCGCGCGTCGAGCAAAGTACCCGATCTCGGGATCATGCCGCTTCTTCTCGAGTTCGGCGATGACGATGACGGGGATTACGACAGCGTGTTCATCGAATCGCTGCATGGCGCCCGGGTCACTCAGCAGCACACTCGTGTCGAGGACGTAAGTGCGCTCACGAACCGATGTCGACTCGGCAGTGAAGGGGGCTGGGGTGTTGGAGAGAGTTGGCACGCTGGCTCCTCGTCCGACCGAAGTCGGGATCGCTCGCGGCCCCTTCTTGGAAGCGAACTTACGTGGCCGCTTCGACCGGGCAATTTGCCCGATACAGCAAAATGTACGCCCGCTTGATCGAGCGTTGCGACGACACGCAGCAGCGTGGCGCGAGGTTTTCAGAATTCACTTTCACGAAACACAAGGTTCGCTCGCGCGGCGGGATCGCACGGTGTAGACGGTGCAGCAGAGACGGGGTCGCAGCGATGAGGCTGCGGAGACCGCACTGCCGTGGCGAGGACGCTATTTGCCGTAGCGGCGGTCTCGGAGCCCGAAGGCACGCACGGCTCGGAGGAAGTCGACCTCGCGGAGGTCCGGGCCGAGCGCCTCCATGAAATAGAACTCACTGTGCGCGCTCTGCCAGACCATGAAATCGCTGAGGCGCTGCTCGCCGGAGGTGCGGATGACGAGATCCGGGTCGGGCTGTCCGTTGGTATAGAGATGGTCACCGATGAGCTCCGGCGTGAGGGTGGCTGCCAGCTCCGAAAGACTGCCCTGATGCTTCTCGACGATCGATCGCATCGCGGCGATCAGTTCGTGGCGGCCGCCATAGCCGACGGCGAGGTTGACGTGCAGCTTCGTGTTGGTGGCAGAACGCGCTTCGGCTGCATGGAGGACGGAAACGAGTTGCGTTGGCAGGGAGCTCGAATCCCCGACGTGCCTGATGCGCCAACCCGGCCTGCGACTGAGACCGTCAGCGAGTTCCGCGATGATCTCGTAGAGGTCGCCGAGCTCCGCCGGTTCTCTTCCTGTGAGGTTGTCGTTCGAGAGTAGATAGAGCGTGACAACCTCGACACCGAGGTCGTCGCACCACTCGAGAAACTCCGACATCTTGGCCGCGCCAGCGCGATGCCCGTGACCTGCACTCGCCAGCGCGTTGAGTTTTGCCCAGCGACGATTGCCGTCGAGGATCATGGCGATGTGGCGGGGCTTGACGAGCGGTTCGATCTGGTTCCGAAGCCGCCGCTGGTACGCGCGATAGAGAAAGCCGTCGCCTTTTCCCGGTTCTCGAGTCACAGAGCAATCGTACGTGCGTTTCCGCCGCCAGGCCTCCCCCGCGAGCGGGAAAGCACCGGTCTCCTAGGGAATCGTGATGCGATCGCGCCGCGGAGATTGCGCGGGTCAGGCGGGGTCGGAGTCATAGACACCGCAGATGTGTATGCCATACACTGAAGCCATGACGAACGCCGCGCCCTCCCCCGAGCACCGCACCACCGCGCACGGTACGAGCGAACCGCACGAAGAGGCAACAGTGCACCTTCCGCTGCTCGAAGCGGCAGACGACGCGGCGCACATCGCGAATGCAGAGACACGCCCTTCGTGGCGAGGCTGGATCCACGCCGTTTCTTTCCCGCTGGCGATCGTGGCGGGCATCGTGCTGATCGTTCTCGCCGAAAGCACCGTGGGCAAGATCAGCGCGAGCGTCTTCATGGCGACCTCCATGCTGCTGTTCGGCATCTCCGCCGTGTACCACCGTTTCGACTGGCAGCCGAAGACGAAGGCCGTGCTCCGCCGACTCGACCACGCGAACATCTTCCTGCTGATCGCGGGAACCTACACGCCGATGGCGCTCCTCTGCCTGCCCCCGAGCAAGGCAACACTGCTGCTGTGGCTCGTCTGGGGTGGCGCGCTCGTCGGCATCATCTTCAACGTCTTCTGGATCAGTGCACCCCGTTGGCTCTACGTACCGCTCTACCTCATTCTGGGTTGGGCTGCGGTGATGTACATGGGCGACATCTGGAACGCGAACTGGCTCACGGCGCTGCTCATCTGCGCGGGTGGCCTCGCGTACACGGTCGGAGCGGTCTTCTACGCGATCAAGCGACCGAACCCCGTGCCGGGGCACTTCGGATTCCACGAGATCTTCCACGCGCTCACGGTCATCGCGTTCTTCTGCCACTGGACCGCAGTGCTGCTCGTCGCGATCGATCCCCCAGTCTTCGACTAGCACGGCAACCGCGAGCGCTGGCCGCACGCAGGCCTCAGGAGACTCTGAGATTCGCCCGATACGGTGGGCGCACGCGCGTCAAGAACCGTCGCGCTCCCCCGCAGAACGGAGCATCCGATGCAGACGCGACGACTCACGCTCGCGGCCCTCGCCACACTCGGAGTCCTCCTGTGCTCAGCGTGCGTTCCCCCACCAGCGTTCTTCAACCTCTACAGCGATCCCTCGCGCGAACTACCACCGCCGCCTCCGGAGACGAGCACCTCGCCCGATCCCGTGGCCGAAGAGCTCGACCCTGACCCCGAGTTCCTGCCGGACACCCCAGTCCCCGCGAGCGACAGCGACTTCGAGTTCGACACGGGCGAGCTCTACGCGGGCGAACCGGGAATCACGAACAGCAACCTCTCGCCTGACGGCGGTATCGATGTGGTCCTGGAGCCCACCTTCGGCGAGCCGAGCCCCGGTCTCGACATTCCCGTGACGCCGATCGGTGAAGCGTATCCGGAGCCCGTATCGAGTCCGAGCGAGGACCTCCTCCGCTCGACCGTCGGCCAACTCGTCATGACCGACAGCGCCGGCGAGCAATACGTGTGCACCGCAACGGTCATCAACTCGCGCTCGAACAACATCGCCATCACGGCAGCACACTGCATCTACAACGACAAGACCCAACGAATGTTCGAGCACATCGAATTCTGGCCGGGTCGCGATGGCGAGAACGATCCCTACGGCTCGTGGGTTGCCGAAGAAACCTGGATCCCGCTGCAGTACCGCGCTTCCTCGCAACGGTGGGCCATCGACAAGGAAGAACGCTCCTGGCTCGGCTTCGACTTCGGGTTCATCCGCTTTGATTCGAATGACGACGGCGAAGAGATCGAAGAGGTCACGGGAGGGCAGGGCGTCACGTTCACAGCGCAGGTCGAATCGGTCGTCACCGCCGGATACCCAGGCAACGAGCCGTTCCCGGGCGACGAACTCATTCTGTGCGCCGACGATCGTGTGCAGTACGGCGTCGGAGGCGGCGCACACTATTCGATTAACTGCACGATGGGCAGAGGAGCCTCGGGCAGTGGCCTGATCACTTACTTCGACGACGATGCGAACTCTGGCTACATCGCAGCGGTGCTTTCCACGGCGACGGAAAGAAAAGTGACGGGTGCCCCCTTGGGTGGCACCGCGTACGCCGGATTCCTCAGCCTGCAGGAATAGTCGCCACGACAGCTCGCAGGTCCCAACGAAGCAGCGCACGAACCAACGAAGGCGGCGAACCCGGATTCACTCCGAGTTCGCCGCCTTCGCTTGTGTTGCGCCCTTGAGCGCTATCGCTTCTTCTTGCCCTGCTTGCGACGCTGCTCGCGGTTGAGCGCGGCAGGCGCGGGAGCTTCCTGCTGCTCACCGAACGCCCCGCGCACAGTGGGAGCCTGACGCTGCTGTGCTGCCTTCGTTGCGCCCTTCAGCGCACGGCCGCGCTGATCGTGCACTTCGACGTCGCCCTGTTCGTCTGGTGCCGAATAGGTCAGCTTCGAGGGCTCGACCGCTGGTGCTGCCGCCACTTCGCTCGCGGTGGCGGTCACGCCCTGCTGCACCTTCACTTCGAGGTTGAACAGGAATCCGACGCTCTCTTCGCGAATCGCCTGCATCATCTGCTGGAACAGCGCATAGCCTTCGTTCTGGTATTCGATGACCGGGTCGCGCTGCGCCATCGAGCGCAGTCCGATGCCCTCGCGGAGATAGTCCATCTCGTAGAGGTGGTCGCGCCACTTCCGGTCGATCACGCTGAGGACGATCCGGCGTTCGAGCAAACGCATCGCTTCTGCGCCGAGTTCTTCCTCACGCTTTTCGTAGGCGAGTTTCGCGTCCGCGGTGAGTTCGGCCTGCACGAACTGCGGTGCGATCTTTGCGCCGCCCTCGGCCACGACCTCATCGATCGTGATGCTGACCGGGTACACCTGCTTCAGCTCGGTCCAGAGCGCTTCGAGATCCCACTCGTCGGAGTGGCTCGAACCGGTGTGCTCGCTCACGAGCGACTCGATCGTCTGCTCGAGGAACACCTGAACCCGCTCTTGCAGGTCGTCACCGTCGAGGATTCGACGACGGTCCGTGTAGATCGCCTCGCGCTGGCGGTTCATCACGTCGTCGTACTTCAGAACGTTCTTGCGCATCTCAGCGTTGCGCGACTCGATCTGGCCCTGAGCACTGCGGATCGTGCGGGTGAAGATCTTGCTCTCCAGCGCGACCGAGTCGTCTTCGTCAGCACCCATCTGCAGGAAGCGTTGCGCGGTCGGACCACCGAACAAGCGCATGAGGTCGTCTTGCATCGAGAGGTAGAAGCGGCTCTCACCCGGGTCGCCCTGCCGCCCAGAACGACCACGCAGCTGGTTGTCGATCCGACGAGACTCATGGCGCTCGGTGCCGAGCACGTAGAGACCGCCGGTCTCGACGACCTTGTCGGCTTCCGTCTTCACTTCAGCGCGAACCGCATCGAACACTTCGTCCCACGCCGCTTCGTATTCTTCCGGCGTCTCGGAAGGGCTCAGACCCTTTTCCTGCATTGCGGTGACCGCGAGGTACTCGGCGTTTCCGCCGAGCATGATGTCGGTACCACGACCAGCCATGTTCGTTGCGACCGTGACGGCGCCCAAGCGACCCGCCTGCGCGATGATGGCAGCCTCACGAGCGTGGTTCTTCGCGTTGAGGACCTCGTGGCGGACGCCCTTCTTGGCGAGCAGCTTCGAGAGGTATTCGCTCTTCTCGACGCTCGTCGTACCGACCAGCACCGGCTGGCCCTTTTCGTGGCGCTCTGCGATGTCTTCGACGACCTGACGGAACTTGCCCTCGACCGTGCCGTACACGAGGTCAGGGTTGTCGATGCGCTGCATCGGCTTGTTCGTCGGGATCGGAACGACACCCAACTTGTAGGTGCTCATGAACTCGGCCGCTTCGGTGTCGGCGGTACCGGTCATGCCGGAGATCTTGTCGTACAGGCGGAAGTAGTTCTGCAAGGTCACGGTTGCGACCGTCTGGTTCTCGGCCTTGATCTGCACGCCCTCTTTGGCTTCGATCGCCTGGTGAATACCCTCGTTGAAGCGACGACCCGACATGATGCGGCCCGTGTGCTCGTCAACGATCTTGACTTCGCCTTCGAGGACCACGTAGTCGTGGTCGCGCTTGAACAGTGCCTTCGCCTTCAAGGCGGTGTTCAAGAAGGAGATGAGCGGGGTGTTCTCGCTCTCATAGAGGCTGTCGATGCCGAGCTGGTCTTCAACCTTCTCGATACCCGGCTCCAGCACGCCAACGGTGCGCTTCTTCAGGTCGACTTCGTAATCGACATCTTCTTTGAGGCGGCGGGCGATCTGCGCGAATTCACCGAACCAGCGGTTCGCTTCACCCGCTGCCGGGCCGGAGATGATCAATGGCGTACGGGCCTCGTCGATCAGGATCGAGTCGACCTCATCGACGACGGCGAAGAAGTGCTCGCGCTGAACCATCGCATCGCGGGACTGTGCCATGTTGTCGCGGAGGTAGTCGAATCCGAACTCGTTGTTCGTTCCGTACGTGATGTCTGCGAGGTACTGCTCCCGGCGAACCTCAGGGGTCTGGCCGGAAACGATGCACCCGGTCGTCATACCGAGCGCGCGGAAGATTCGACCCATGAGCTCCGACTGGTAGCTCGCGAGGTAATCGTTCACCGTGACGACGTGCACACCCTTGCCGGGGATCGCGTTCAGGTACGCCGCGAGGGTTGCGACGAGCGTCTTTCCCTCACCCGTCTTCATCTCCGCGATGTTTCCGAGGTGCAGTGCACCGCCACCCATGATCTGGACGTCGAAGTGACGCAAGCCCAAGGTTCGGGTGCTCGCTTCGCGAACCGCCGCAAAAGCCTCCGGGAGCAGCTGGTCGAGCGACTCTCCGGCTTCATAGCGCGCGCGAAACTCCTCTGTTTCGGCGGCAAGCTCTTCGTCACTGAGCTCGGAGAAGCCATCTGCAAGCGCATTGACGTCTTGCGCGATGCGCTGCAGGCGCTTCAAGATGCGGCCTTCGCCGGCTCGCATCAGCTTGTCTAGAACGTTCGCCACGGATTACTCTCCCGGGTTCGGTGAAACATAACGGCTTGGTAACCGACAGACAACTCTATCAAGGGAGCGCCCGCTTCACGACGTATGAAAAATGGCCCCCGGTGCCGCGAGCGACACCGAGGGCCGAGCTATTGCGATCGAAAACGCTTAGGCGCTTTCTCGCTGCTCCGATTCGACCTGCTCTTCTTCGATCTCGTCGTCGAGAGCGATCACACCGTACGACCAACCCTTGCGTCGGTAGACGACCGCGCAGCGCTCGGACTCGCTGTCGTAGAAGAGGTAGAACGGGTGCCCGACGAGCTCCATCTGATCGACGGCTTCGCTGACCGTCATGGAACGGGTCGGGAAGGACTTGCGGCGAATCACGACGGGCGACCAGCTCTGCTCGTCCTCGTCGTGTGCGTCCGTCTGGTCTGGTACTTCGCCGGCTGCGACCTGGTCGATGAGCTCAACCGCTGCCGGTTGCACTCCGACGTTCTGGAACTCTGACTCGGCTGCCGTGCGGAGCGGGGTGCGCTCTGAGCTTCGGAAGTTCGTCTTCCGCGACTTGATTCGACGGGCGCGTTCCATGATCCGGTGGAATGCTGAGTCGAATGCCGCGTACTTGTCTGGACCGTCGGATTCTGCTCGAACGACCTTGCCTGGGATTTGGACGGTGATCTCAACACGATCTCCGCCAGCTGCGCCGCTTGCGTCGTGATGACGTGAAACCCGCACGGCTGTTCCCGTGGAATTTTGTAAGAGCACGCCAACTTTTTCGAGCTTCTCTTCAACGTATGCAGAGAATCGGTCGGTAATGGTGACGCCGCGACCGGCGATTGTTGTTTCCACGCTGACCTCCTAGTACCAGGGACGCCCTCGCCAGGCGATTGCCCAGTCATGGGAGGCGCCCTGTTCCATTACCCTAGCCGCGATTCTCCCGCCGAGTCGACCGAGAAGCCGAACTCGGATTCGCGTCTGGCGAAACCCCCAATCTCATGGACGTGCGGCGTGTTCGCGAGGACCGCGGCCCCGACGACGACTCCCCCGGCTTCTCGAACGACTCGGATCGCTTCGCGGATGGTCGCGCCACTCGTGACCACGTCATCGACGATCACTACGGCTCGTCCCTCCAATTGCGTTTTCCGGTCGAGTGACATCGTTCCTCGAACTGCGATCCCTCGCTGCGCACGATTCTTCGCCTTCTGCTCCCCTGCGGGCGCAAGATGCGAGGCTGCCGAGTTCCGCAGCAACCGCGCGCGCGGGGCCTCGACCCGTGACAGGATCCGGTCGAGCGGATCGAAGCCACGACGGAAGCGCCCGTGCTCGCTCGCCGGCACCGCCACCAGTACGACGTTGCGACGAAGCGCTCGACGAGCAGCAGCGAGACTCGAACTCGCGATCGATCGACTGAGCACAGTGCGCAGCGGCGAGGCGCCATCGCTCTTGAACGCGAGCACGATCGCTCGGGCAGCACCGGCGTATTCGCTTGTGGCGAAGACCGGAACGCCGTCGAGCGTTCGCACAAGCTGCGGCTGCCCCGAGAAGAGCTCGATGCATGGAGCGCAGATCACCGTGTTCGGCACACCACACCCGGCGCACTCGACGGGCCACAGCGCAGCAAACGCTTCTGTGAAGGCACGATGCAGCGTCATGCCGCGAGATTGCCGGACGCACGCGACAATCCCGATCTCCGCCGAGGCATCCGTCAACAGCGGGCCCGGGCCGAAGGCTGTGGAGCGTTACACCTGAGAGGCGAGCAGCTGCACTGGCGACGGGGTCGTCACCAGGATCCAACGCTCCTGCCGGTACGAGAACAACCGTCCGTCATTCGTCACCATTCGGAGGCTCTCGACCCCCGCGGTCACCGAGGACGCACCGACGAGTTGCGCGATCGGCGAGCCGGGCGGCGCAAGCGCCTCGACGCGGCCTCCGACGACGAGTTCGGCTGCTTCAACACCCGATACCCCGGCGAACACCGCGACCACGGAGGTACTGCTCGCCCAGGTGAGATGAGTGATCTCGCCCTGGAGTTCAGGGAGTTGCAGCGGGGTGTTCACGCGGGTCGGCACCCCGGAGCCGTTGCGCGTGATCGAGGCGATCTGCACGTACGACTCGGTGCCATTGGTTGACGCGATCGCGAGCCGTGTGCCGTCGCGCGAGACTTCCATTGCCGTGATCCGCTCCCCCTGCTGCTCCGGCAGGTCGAGCGTGACGAATTGTCCGGCCCGCCACAAGCGCGCCTTCGTGAGGTCTTCGCCCTGCATCATCCACACCCAGCCCGAAGAGTCGAGGCTCGGCTCGATGAGAACTGGCAATACCGGCAGGGGTACCGTCTCCATGGAAGCCCCGTCGATCCAGAACGCCGTCTCTCCGGCGCGAGCGATCCCGCCCGTGCCATCTCGGAGCATCGCGAAGGATTCGGCTTCTTCCTCAACGAGTGTCGGACCGTAATCGAACAGCAGAGGCTCACCCGTGCCGATGTACTGGAACGAACCCTCGCTCGTGATGAGCGGTCGAGTGTCGGCGGCCGTGTCGCGCAGCTCGCCCGCGTTTTCGCTCGACACGGTGAACGAGGACGAACCCTCGAGCGAAACCGACACGACCGGCGTCGCAGGAAGGTCGAGCGATCTCGCGACCTGGAGGGCGAAGCGTTCGATCTCGCCGCGCGGAATCTCGCCGATCTGCGGTGCGGTGAGACGCACATCGAGCACACCGTTGGAGCGAACCGTCGGGGGCGCAACGAGCGACATCCCGAACCGGGTCTGCAGCCGTACCGTCGGGGCGAGCCAGGCGCTCGGCCCCTGCAGCAGCGCATCGATCACCTGGGATGGCATGTCCTCGCCCGAACGTTCGAACCATCGCACCTCCGGCACGAGTGTGTCTTCGGTAACCGAGTACCACTGCAGGACCGTCTCTCGATACAACTGCCCGAAGTAGAACGGTGTGAGCACGATGCCGTCTGGTGCAGCGGAGATCCGCCATTCGCCATCGACGAGCTCGAACTCGAAGGAAAGACGGTTGCGCGTGCCCTCCTGCTGGGTCATCGAGCCATCGACCGAGACCTGCTGACTCGCGAGGACCGAGGCTTCGAGCACTCGCTCGCTCACGCGCGTCGACTCGATCGCTTCAGCACGGATCGTCACGGAAGAACGCGGATCCCATCGCGCCTGCATCTCGGGGGTCAAGAATTCACGCGCGATTGCGAAATCGTCGCGGGGTGCAACACCGGCACCGAGGAAGCCGAGCAGAATCTGGTCCTGCGTCGAACCGTCTTTCGGGCCTTGCGGAGTGAACACCGAGCCCTCTTGCGCGTCTTGCGTATCGACCTCGCCGACGGCGACGGGGCCGGACGTGGGAATGGTCACGCAGGCGCTCAACGTGAGTGTTGCAAGCGCGAGCGCGAGGATCGTTGTCAGCCTTCGCATCATGAGTGCTCCTCACGTTCGTGTTCGCTCGAACGGTCGAGCTCCTCGTGCGCATCAACCGGCGGCAGAGCGATCGGTGAGATCATTTCGACCTTCGGGTCGCGTGGCAGCGTCAGGCGGAAGCAGGTACCGACTCCCTGCTCACTCCAGACGTCGACGACGCCTCCGTGCAGGGCTGCGTCTTCCTGCGAGATCGCAAGCCCGAGGCCCGTGCCTCCCGTTCGGCGCTGCCTCGATGGGTCAGCGCGCCAAAAACGGTCGAACACTCGCTCGGTTTCCTCGGGGGTCATGCCGATGCCGCGATCCTGCACGCCGATAGCGACCGCGGTGCTGTTCGAGTCGATCGTGATCGTGATGGGCTTGCTGTCACCGTGGTCGATCGCGTTGCCGAGGAGGTTCTGCAAAATCCGACGAACACGCCGCGGATCGACGTCGACCTCGACGTGTCCACCGGGTGCAACGACCTCGATGAGCGTGCCGTTGTCTTCTGCGAGCGGCCGAACCGCATCGGCTTCGACTTCCGCGAGCCGAACAAGGTTCGTGGGTTCCTTGTCGAGCGAGGCAGCGCCGGCGTCGAAACGACTCATCTCCAGCAGGTCGCTCAAGAGCAGATCGAAGCGCTGCACCTGCTGGTACAGGAGCTCGGCGGTGCGCTCGGTGACGGGATCGAACTCCGCACGCCGGTCGTAGATCACATCGCCCGCAAGGCGAATCGTCGTCAGCGGTGTGCGCAGTTCGTGCGAGACATCGGAGACGAAGCGTTGCTGGACCGTCGAGAGCGCAGCGAGTCGGGTGATCTGACTCTGGATCGAGTCGGCCATTCGGTTGTACGACTTTCCGAGCCTCGCGAGCACGTCCTCGCCCTTCACCGGGATGCGCTCGTCGAACTCCCCGGCGGCGAGCTTCTCGCTCGTTGCAGCGGCGACCTCGACGGGGCCGACGACCATCCGCACGACGAGGAGCGTGACGCCGAGAATCAGGGCGAGCAGCGCGATACCGCCGATCAGCATGGTGTTCTGGGTGAACGAGAGCGTCGCGGCGATGTCACCGAGGTCGTACACGAAATACAACTGATAGTCGCCCGCGCCCGGCACGGAGACGAGCGTGCCGACGATGATGCCGGGAGTCGTTCCAGCGCCCGTTTGAATCGAGACCGACTGATAGTACGGCGGCCCCTGGCCTTCGGAAACGAGTTCCCGCAGCTCCGGCGTGATGAGATCTACGTCGAAGTCCGGGCTCTGCTGGTTCTCCATCGTGATCGAGGTCGGTGATTGGTTCTCGACACGGAGCAGACCGTAGGAGGTCGCCCCGCGATTGGAGATGACGCGCAACGACGCTTCAATGGCTCGCGAGCGCAACTCGACGAGCTCGTTGTTGGAGATACTGACTGCGATCGAGCCGTCGAAGACTTCCCTGGCCTGCTCGGTCGCGCGCACTGACTCCGCGAGCACCTCGTCGCGGCGCTGGTCGAAGAGGTTGCCGCCGATCGAGACGGCGATGTATCCGCCGATGACCACGATTGCGAGCGTCGAGAGCGCGAGGCTGATCGAAACCACGCGCAATGGCAGTGACCGTCGCCAAGCCAACAGCGCTCTTCCCCGCAGGTTGTCGCGGCGAACGGTTGCCATGGTCAGGCCGAGACTGCCCCGGCTCGATAGCCGACGCCACGAACCGTTGTGACGATCGATGGGTTGTCAGGATCGAGCTCGACTTTCGAGCGCAAACGTTGCACGTGCACGTTCACGAGGCGAGTGTCTGCCTTGTAGTGATAGCCCCACACCTGCTCCAGCAGCATTTCGCGGCTGAAGACCTGCTGCGGTCGCGCTGCGAGGGTGACGAGCAGCTCGAATTCGAGCGGCGTCAGCGCGATCTTCTCGTTGCTGCGCTTCACTTCGTGGCCCGGAACGTCAATCGTGAGATCGCCCACCTGCAGTACCGTTGCTTCCGCCTCGCGGACGGGGCGAAGGCGCGTCTTAATGCGCGCAACGAGCTCTTTCGGGTTGAACGGCTTCACGATGTAGTCGTCGGCACCGGCTTCGAGTCCACGAACGACGTCGGTCGTGTCGCTCTTCGCGGTCAGCATGATGATGGGAACGCCGGAGTCTTCGCGAATGCGCTGGCAGATTTCGATGCCGTCCATGCCGGGCAGCATGAGGTCGAGCAAGACGAGGTCGGGCCGGATCCGCGAGAAGGCGCCAACAGCTTCTGCGCCGTCGGCGCAGAACTGCAGGTCGTAGCCTTCGCCTCGCAAGACGATGCCGATCATTTCTGCAAGTGCGGTGTCGTCGTCGACAATGAGCACAGTTGGATTCACAGTTTCCCTCCGGGGCTGCACAGTTCAATCAAGCCTAACGGAGTGAACGGGCGGGTGCGCGCGCTCGCGTGCAGGGTGTTTACGAGTCGAGTTTTTCGAGCGCGGCGAGCCACGCGATCTCGAGCTCGTCGATCGAGTCCTGCACCGCCGTCATCTCGGCTTGCAGCGTCGCGAAAGCATCGAAATCGTTGACGTCGGTCGTCGTGAACTTGGCCTGAATCTCGACCTTGCGAGCGTTGGCCTTCTGGATGCGACGTTCGAGACTCGCAGACTCTTTCTCGAGTGAGCGACGCTCCGCTCCTCCGAGCTTCGACTTGGGGGCCTCCTGCTTGGCCTCGGCAGCAGCGCTCTTCGCCTTCTTGCCCGCACGAGCCTGGCCATCACGAATCTTCAGGTATTCGTCGACGCCGCCTGGGAGATGCCGAAGCTTCTGATCGACGATCGCGTACTGCTGGTCGGTGATCCGCTCGATCAGGTATCGGTCGTGGCTCACGACGATGAGCGTTCCCGGCCAGGTGTCGAGGAGATCCTCCATCGCCGCGAGCATGTCGGTGTCGAGATCGTTCGTCGGCTCGTCAAGGATCAGGACGTTCGGTTCATCGAGCAAAATGAGCAACAACTGCAGTCGACGACGCTGCCCACCGGAGAGCTCGGAGACGCGCGTCGTGAGCTCGTTACTGCCGAAGCCGAGGCGCTCGAGCAGCTGCCCCGGGGTGAGTTCTTTGCCACCCGCGCTGTAGCTCGTGCGGAGCCGTCCGATGACGGTGCGGACGGGCTCGTGCTCGACCTCGCGCAATTCATCGAGCTGCTGCGTGAGCTCTGCGACTTTGACGGTCACTCCACGCTTCACGCGACCCTCGGTCGGCTTCTGCCTGCCCGTGATGAGCGAGAGCAGAGTCGATTTGCCGACACCGTTCTGGCCGAGGATTCCAGTGCGCTCACCGGGCGCGAGCCGCCAGGTGATGTCGTTCAAGATGGTGGTGTCACCGAAACGGACGCTCGCGTCTTCGATGTCGACGACGTCTTTTCCGAGTCGGGCGACCGCGAGTTGCGAGAGCTGGATCGCGTCGCGCACCGGCGGCTCGTTCTCGATCAGTTGCGTCGCCGCATCGATTCGGAACTTCGGCTTCGTCGTGCGTGCCGGCGCGCCCCGGCGGAGCCATGCGAGCTCCTTCCGCATGAGGTTCTGGCGCTTGGATTCGGTCGCGGCGGCCATGCGGTCACGTTCGACGCGCTGCAGGATGTAGGCCGCGTATCCGCCTTCGAAGGGCTCGATAATGCCGTCGTGCACTTCCCAGGTCGCCGTGCAGACCTCGTCGAGAAACCATCGGTCGTGCGTCACGACCGCAAGCGCTCCGCGGTTGCTCCGGTATCGATTCACCAGGTGCTCTGCGAGCCAGGCGATTCCTTCGACGTCGAGGTGGTTCGTCGGCTCATCGAGAAACAGGACGTCCCAGTCGCCAACGAGGAGTGCCGCGAGCGCGACACGACGGCGCTGACCGCCAGAGAGATCATCGACGAGCGTGCTCCAGTCGAGATCCGCGAGGAGACCGCGCAGGACGTCGCGGATTCGCTCGTCCCCAGCCCATTCGTGCTCGGGACGATCACCGACGACGAGGTTCGCGATCGTGACACCGCTTGCGAGTTCATCGGCCTGATCGAGCATGCCGATGGTGACGCCCCCGCGCTTCGTGACACGGCCGCTGGATGCTTCGAGCTTGTCGGAGAGCAATCGCAGCAGGGTCGACTTTCCGTCACCGTTGCGACCGACGATGCCGATTCGGTCGCCGTCTTCGATTCCGATCGTGACGGATTTGAAGATGACTCGGTTTGGATATTCAAGGTGCAGGGACTCGGCCCCAAGGAGATGTGCCATTGCCTCTAGGGTACGCGGTACCCGGAAGGCTGCGAACGTGCGCGGGCAGAACGACCGACTGCTCGTTTGAATCTCGCAGCGCCGTCAGGGTTCTCGGAGGTCGGCTCGACCTGCTCGTACCGCAGTCGCACTGCACCCGGTTCCGAGACGACTGCTGTCGTGAGGAGTCGCAAGGTCGAGAGAATCACGGCCTCGGATGCCGCTCGCTTCCTGGCGCCGAGGACGACCGGACTGAACGCTTCCGCAAGAACACCGACTCGAGCGTTCTGTCTGAGACCTGAACGGAGCGAACCTCGTGGCTTGCCGAACGGTCGAAGATTAGGAGTCGATCGTGCGAGCGCCACCAGCGGGCGCCGTGACCTTGCGCGCGGAGATCCCCGCAGCGCTCAGCGTGATCTGCAGCGAGAGTGCGGACTCGTTGTCGGCGCACAAGAACGCGCAGGTCGGGCCGGAGCCCGAGACGATGCCACGAAGTGCACCGTTCTGCTCACCGAGTTCGAGCAGCGCCGCCAGCTCGGGGAGCATCCCGAGCGCTGGTGCCTGCAAATCGTTGTGCATGTACTCGGCGAGCATCATTGCGTCGCCCTGGCGCAGCGCCTGCAGGACCGAGTGATCCACGTCGGGGCGCGGAAGCGCGGGTGAGATATCGGCGGCGTAGCGTGCACGGTGTTCATCGAGCGCCTTGTAGACCTGCGGTGTGCTCAATCCGCCGTCTTGCAGCGCGAGGACCCAGTGGAACTCACCGGTCGCGAGCACGGGCGAGAGCGAATCCCCACGGCCGGTGCCGAGCGCCGTGCCACCGTGCAGCGCAAACGGCACATCCGCGCCGAGCTTCGCACCCAGAGCGTAGATCTCCTCTTTCGAGATGCCCGTCTGCCAGAGTTCCTCGCACGCGAGCAGCGTCGCTGCAGCGTCGGCGCTGCCACCACCCATGCCACCGGCAATCGGGACATGCTTTTCAACACGAATGTGGACGCCGCTGCGGATCTTCGCCTTCCGCGCGAGCATCATCGCCGCACGGATCGCAAGGTTCGTGCCGTCGGTCGGGAGACCGGAAGAATCGATCGGTCCGGCGAACTCGACCTGGAAATCAGATGCCTCGCGGACCTCGACGAACTCGTAGAGACTCACCGCCTGATACGCAGTCGCGACCTCGTGATAGCCGTCTTCTTGGAGCGCGCCAACACCGAGATACAGGTTGATCTTTCCTGGCGCTTTGACCCGAACGACGCGATCTGTGGAGGTCATGCACTTAGCCTAATGCGGTGAATCCTGGTCGCGGGACACGGCAGATTCGCCGAGCGTTCCCGCTTCCGTGCTCTGCTGCGACTCGGCGGATTCGGGTTCGATCGCGCTGCTGATCGCACTGCCGTCTGCACTATTGGATTCGAGCGAGGGTTCGGTGCCAAGTGCGCGGGATTCCAAGAGCTGCGCGCCCACTCGGACGAAGCCCTCGATGTCGATTTCTTCAGCGCGCGCAGTCGGGGCGATGCCCGCCCGTTCGAGCGCCGCAGAGGCCGCAGCGGACGAGCCGAAGATGCTCGACAACGACTGCCGCAGCATCTTTCGTCGCTGCCCGAACGCCGCATCGATGCACTGGAACGTCGCCTTGCGCTCTGCCTCGGTACCGCGGGGCTCACCGCGGTGGAACCCGACGAGGACGCTGTCGACGTTCGGCACCGGCCAGAACACGGCCCGCGAGACATCCGCTTCGACGCGCAGTTCGCCGTACCAGGCGGCCTTCGCGCTCGGGGAACCGTACACCTTGCTGCCCGGCACAGCGCCGAGGCGATGACCGACTTCAGACTGCACCATGACCAGCGCGCGCTGCAGGCTCGGGAAGAGTTCGAGAAAGTGCAATAGCACTGGAACCGAGACGTTGTAGGGCAGGTTCGCAACGAGCGCGGACGGCGCAGTCGGGAGTTCGGTGATCGTCATCGCATCATGCTCGATGACCTGCAGTTTCGCTTCGGGTTGCATGCGCGCGACCGTGGTCGGCAGAAGCGCCGCGAGCCGCGGGTCGATCTCGACGGCGGTGACATCGCAGCCGGCAGCCGTCAGCCCGAGCGTGAGGCTGCCGAGCCCCGGTCCGATCTCCACGACCGCATCGCCTGCGGAGACTCCGGCAATACGCACGATCCTGCGCACCGTGTTCGCGTCGTGGACGAAGTTCTGTCCGAGGCGCTTTGTGGGCGTGAGGTCGAGTTGAGCGGCGAGCGCACGAATCTCACTCGCGCCAAGAAGCGCTTCGTGTGCGGACGATGTCATGCTGCACTCCAACTGCCATATACGCGAATGGTATTTTCCGCGGTTGCCGCCGCGAGTTCGTCTTCGGCAATTGCGAGCCGTTCAGCGATTGAGCGCACCGTGTACGGCACCATGTAGGCGCTGTTGGGGCGTCCGCGGAACGGCGTCGGCGTCAGGAACGGCGCATCGGTTTCGACCAGAATGCGATCGAGCGGCACGATCTGCACGGCCTCGTGCAAGTTCTTCGCGTTCTTGAACGTGACGGTGCCGGAGAACGAGAGGTACCAGCCTTCTTCGGCTGCGATCCGGGCGAGTTCGGCATCGCCGGAGAAGCAGTGAAAAACCGTGCGCTCCGGGGCACCCACGCGCCGGAGCGTTTCGACGACCTCGTCGTGTGCGTCACGGTCGTGGATCTGCAACGCGAGATCGTGCGCCTTCGCGATCGCGATGTGCGCTTCGAAGGATTCGTGCTGGAAGGCGCGACCGTCTTCGCCGGTGCGGAAGTAGTCGAGGCCCGTTTCGCCGATTGCGCGAACCCGCTCGTGCGCTGCGAGGGCGGCGATGCCTTCGAGGTGTTCGGCGAGCACTCCACGAGCACCGAGGATCGGCGCTTCATTCGGGTGCAAGGCGACCGCGGCGAGGACGCGAGGATCAGTGTTCGCGATTTCGGCGGCCCACTGGCTCGATGGCAGGTCGGTGCCGACCTGCACCACGCCGGCAACACCCGCGAGCTCGGCCGATTCCAGTTGCGCCTTCCAATCGAAAGGATCGCTCTCCTCGTTGTCGCGCAACTCCATGTGGGTGTGGTTGTCGTACACCGAGACGCCCAGTGGAGGTGGAACCGGAGGGCGAGCGTGAGCGTTCGACATGCTTCCGATTCTACGGGCGCGCGACACAGAGAATTCGCTCAGGGCACCGTGGGTGATCAGGCGGCTTCAATGAGTTCAAGAAGACTTGCGAGAAGCTCGTCACCCGCGGATTCACCGTATGTCGCAGTGATGTGATGCTGATCTCGGTACACGATGACGTTGCCGATTACGACTGGGCAAGTGTCGTCAACGCAATACCACTCTTGAGTTTCGACCATTGGAGTGCCGAATTCCTCACTCATCGCAGCAAATCTGTCGAGAATCACGAGCGATTCATCTCGATTGGCGTCACACGCGCCGTCGCGCAATTCCTGCTCGGTGGCATCCGTCACGCAGCTGGCCTGCGCTTCAGTCAGCCTCGGATTGTCTTCGATCGTGACCAGCTGCGCGCCTGATTCCAAGACTTCCGACCACGCAATCCTCGTTGCCTGCAATTCTTCTGCCGAAGCATCCTCACCGCCACTGCGCCCTCCCGCGAAGATGACGAGGTCGTATCCGCCTTCGAGAATTGCTTGACGCATCTCTGCAAGACGCGCCTCGCACCCGAATTCTCCGGTGGAGATCCCGTAGATGCATCCATTTCCAACATACGGATCAAGCGTCCAGCCGAGTTCTTCGAGTCGCTTGTCAAAGATAGGGACAAACATTGCGGCGTGTGAATTGCCGATGATCGCGACCTTCATCGTCGCGCTCGACGGCTCACCAAGGGAGCACCGAGTGATCTGTTCGGCGTCACGAGACGTGTAGCACTGATACGCCCCGTTGGTGTCTTCCAGGAGCGCGACCCGATTGGGCACTATGGCTTGCTCGGCGAACACCGTCTCGCAGTCGGCGTTCGCGCTGAGGGCAGCGAAGCCAAAGCATTCGCCGCTCCCCTCTTGAAATTCTGCAGCCGCCTGTTCTGCTGCCGCAATCTCCTGCTGCACACGCACGGTCTGGAACGAACCAAGACCGAGTACGAGCACCCATGCGGCTGAGATCGCCAGGAGCGACCGGACCCGAATTCGCGAGCTCTGCGATCTGCCGGTTCGAGCGGCGGGACGTTCGACGATCCAGTGCGTCAGCGTTGCGAGCACCACGGCGCCACCCACGATCGCGACGCCACCCACGACGCCCGGGACGGCGAGTTCGCCACGGACATAGCGGTAGCCGATGAGAAGCGGCCAGTGCCAGAGGTAGATTCCGTACGAGATCGAGCCGAGCCAAACAAGTGGACGAAGCGAGAGCACCCTCGTTCCCGCCCACCAACGCTGCTCGTTCGAAGAACTCACGAGCAGCAGTGCCGCGGCGAGCACGGGCCAGAGCGCAGCGTAACCCGGGAACTGGGCACCGACGTCGAGGACGATTCCGCAGGCAACCAGTGCGATGAGACCGAGCCAAGACGTCAGTGCGGCGACGGAGCCCCGCAGGACGATCTTCGACCCGGCGAGTGCGATCATCGCACCGACGGCGAACTCCCAGAGCCTGGTCCACAGCGAGAAGTACGCCGCAGCTTGCTCGTTGCTCGTAGCGATGATCGAGTAGGTGAACGAGGCGAGAAAAATCAGCGCCACGATGCCGACGAACACCGTGCGGACTCGTCGAAGACCGGCTTCGTTCCATGCTTTCCGCCCGCTGCGCGCAATAACGAGCGTGAGCAATACTCCGATGATTGCCCAGATGACGTAGAACTGCCCCTGGATCGACATCGCCCAGAAGTGCTGGACGGGGGTTGCCGGGTCTTCGGCATTGAGGTAATCGACCGCTTGGAAGGAGAGGAACCAGTTCTCGAAGTACAGGGTCGAAGCCAGGATTTCGAGGAAATTCCGCTGCTGCGTTGCCGCTGGCGCAAAAAGGATTGTGAGGATGATGCAGGCGAGCAGCACGAGGGTCGCAGCCGGCCAGAGTCGTCTGACAAGAGACAGAAAAAACGCCCCCGGTCGGAACGACCCGGAGCGTTCGAACCCACGCAGCACCGTCAGTGTGATGAAGAATCCGGTGACGACGAAGAAGACGTCAACGCCACCCGAAACTCGACCGAGCCATACGTGATACACGACCACGAGCAGCGCCGCGAGCGCACGAAGCCCCTCGATCTCCGGGCGGTACCCGGATTTAAGATGCTTCGGGACCTTCACCGTCGAAGGCGCTGCAACGCGAAGCTCGTGTGACCTCGACACGGTTTAGGCGTCTGGATCGATTCGCGGGAACAGCGGCGGGATCGTGGAGACCCGGCCGGTACCCGACCATTCGTTTGCGCGCTGGATCGGCTGCTCAGCAGGTGAGCCTTCGCCACCGATCGCCGTCCACAGCGTGGCCGTGCTCTCCGGCATCACCGGGGCGAGCAGCACCGTTGCGGTGCCGAGGCCGTGGACGCAGCTCGCGAGCACCTGTGAGAGTCGGTCGCGTTGCTCGTCAGACTTCGCGAGCACCCAGGGCGCCTGGTCGGTGATGTACCCGTTCAGGAAATCGACCAGGCTCATGGCGTTGGAGATGGCGTCGTGAATCTGGAACGTGTCGATCGCGGTATCTGCCGCGTTCGTCGCCTTCGCGGCGAGTTCTGCGACTTCCGGATCGATTGCCGACTCTGGGACGACACCGTCGAAGTACTTGTGCACCATCGCGATGACGCGGCTGGCGAGGTTGCCGTAGTTGTTCGCGAGCTCTGCGTGATACCGCGATTCGAGGTCTTCCCAGGAGAACGAACCGTCGGAACCGAACGCGATCGCGCTCATGAAGTAGTAGCGGAATGCGTCGACGCCGAACACACTCGTGATCTGTGAGGCTTCGATGCCCGTTGCCTTCGACTTCGACATCTTCTCGCCGCCGACGAGCAGCCAGCCGTGACCGAACACGTTCGCGCTCAGCTCGATGCCAGCGGCCATCTGCATGGCGGGCCAGATCACCGCGTGGAAGCGAGCGATGTCCTTGCCGACGATGTGCGTACCGGGCCAAGTGTTCTCGAACTGGTCGGTGTCCTGACCGTAGCCGATGGCCGTGATGTAGTTCAGGAGCGCTTCGAACCAGACGTAGACGACGTGCGACTCGTCCCACGGGACCTTGATGCCCCAGTCGAAGGTGTTTCGGCTGATCGAAAGATCGTTCAGACCGCTCTGCACGAACTGGCGGATCTCGTTGCGCACCGCTGCGGGCTGCACGAAATCCGGGCGCTCTTCGTAGAGTGCGAGCAACTGGTCTTGGAACTCGGAGAGTTTGAAGAAGTAGTTCGACTCGTGCACGATCTCGACCGGACGCGAGTGGATCGCGCAAACGAGCTGCCCCTCGTATTCGCCCGTGCCGGGCACAAGGTCTCCAGCCGTTTTGTACTCTTCGCAACCGACGCAGTACTGACCCTCGAACTCGCCGTGGTAGATCCAGCCGGCGTCGTACAGCTTCTGCAAGAACACTGAAACGCCGACCTTGTGGCGTTCGTCGGTCGTGCGAATGAAGTCGTCGTTCGAGATGTTCAGCAGCTCGAGCTGCGGCTTCCAGGCCGACTCCACGAGGCGGTCGGTCCACGCCTTCGGGTCGACGTCGTTCGCAGCGGCCGTGCGAAGAATCTTCTGGCCGTGCTCGTCTGTTCCCGTGAGCATCCAGGTGCGTTCGCCGCGCTGGCGGTGCCAGCGGGCAAGGACATCGGTAGCGACCTCGTTGTACGCGTGGCCAATGTGGGGGACGTCGTTGACATAGTAAATAGGCGTCGTGACGTAGAAACAGTCAGGCATACGGATCAGTCTAAGAGTTCTCGCCCGAGTGTTACGTCACGAGGCGTCAAGAGCGGCTTGATACAGCGCTCGGCGTTGCAGCCCGGTCGCCTCCGCCACCTCCGCGGTGGCATCCTTCAGCCGCGTCCCCTCGCGCACGAGTTGCTGCACCTGCGCGAGCCCCTGCGCGAACGTGATGTTCCTGCGTTCCGCCGCAGCGAGGACCAGCACGATCTCACCCTTGACGCCCGCCTTCGCCCAGTCGAGCAGCGAGCTCGCTGTTCCGCGACGAACCTCCTCGAACTTCTTCGTGAGTTCGCGGCATACGGCGACTGTTCGCTCAGGGAGCGTCGCATCGAGGTCGGCGAGGCTTTCGGCGAGGCGGTGCGGCGACTCGAACAGGACAGCGGTTCGAGATTCGCTCCGCAGCGATTCGAACAAGGCCCTGCGCTCGCCACTCTTCCTGGGAAGGAATCCTTCGAAGCTGAACCGGTCAGTCGGGAAGCCACTGAGGGTGAGGGCCGTGAGCACCGCAGATGGCCCTGGGATGCAGGTCACGTCGACGCCCGCTGCGATCGCGGTCTGCACGAGCACGAAGCCCGGGTCACTGACCCCCGGCATGCCCGCATCACTGACGACCAGCACATCGACGGTGCGAGCCGTCTCGACGAGCGCCGCAGACTCCGCGCGTTCGTTGTGCTCGTGCAGGGCCACGAGCTTCGGACGCGCCTCGATCCCGAGGGCGCGCATGAGCTGGATCGTGGTGCGGGTGTCCTCGGCGGCGACGATGGGGCACGTCTCGAACGCTTCTCGCAGGCGAGGACTCGCGTCGCCGAGATTGCCGATGGGAGTCGCGCCGAGAATGATCACACCGACATTGTCCCATTCTGGTTCGGCGACGCCGCCCCGCGCCCGCCTCAGGATGCAAGAATCATTGCGTGACTGACCAGCCACCCGCCGCGCCCGCATCCTCGACCGCTGCGCCTGCACCCTCGACCGCTGCGCCTGGGGCGACCACGGAAACCGCGCCCCCGGCAGAGCAGCCATCGGACACCGCATCTCCTGCGATGGCGGTCCCGAAGCGAAGCATGCGACCACTGCCCGGCTTCATCGAGCGCTCAACGTCGACCGCCGAGAGGTTCATGCCGCTCGTGGGACGCTGGGGCCCCGCCGCCGTATTAACGCTTGCTGCAGCGACTCGCTTGATCCAACTCGGCATGCCAGAAACGCTCGTGTTCGACGAGACCTATTACGTGAAAGACGGCTACGCGATCTGGCAGCAGGGCTACGAGGGCGTGTGGGCCGAGGGCGCGAACGACAAGTTCGAAGCGGGCGATCCGAGCGCGCTCGGCACCGACCCCTCATTCGTTGTGCACCCGCCACTTGGCAAATGGATCATTGGACTCGGTACCGCGATCTTCGGAATGCAGTTCCCCTGGGCATGGCGGCTCACTGTCGCGTTGATCGGGATCGCGATCGTCGCACTCACGATGCTCATCACGCACGGCCTCACGCGCTCGCGCACCATTACCACCTTCGCCGGATTCCTGGTGGCGATCGATGGCCTCGCCATCACGATGAGCCGCACCGCCCTCCTCGATAATGTCCTCGCGTTCTTCGCGCTTGCCGGAGTCGCAGCGATCCTGATGGATCGAAGAGACTCTCCCGCCAGAACCGTGCGCTGGTGGCACGGGACAGGAAAACCGCCAACGTTCGCGCAGAAACTCGGTCCCGTCTTCTGGAACCGCCCCTGGCTTGTCACCGCAGGTGTGATGTTCGGCTGCGCCACGAGCGTGAAATGGTCTGGCGCCTACCTCCTTGCGGCCTTCGGTCTGTACACGGTGTTCATGGACGCACTCGATCGGAAGCGGGTCGGGATCCCGGGCTGGCACCTCGGCACTCTCGTAACCGCCGGCCTTCCCAGCTTTCTGCTGATGATCCCCGCCGCGTTGGCGACCTATCTCGCCTCGTACGCGGGATGGTTCCGCGGCGGCTACGAGAGCAACTGGCTCGCCGCGAACCCCGAGGAGCGCTTCACGGGGCTGCTCGCCTGGGTGCCGGACGGCCTCCAGAACCTGTGGCACTACCACCAGTCGATGTACAACTTCCATGTCGGGCTCAATTCGGACCACTCCTACGAGTCACCCGCGGTGCAATGGCTCGTGATGCTTCGACCGACCGCCTTCTGGCTCTCCAGCGGCGAGGGCACCTTCGCCTTCATCACTTCGCTGTCGAATCCGCTCATCTGGTACACGGGAGTGTTCGCACTCGGGTGGATGCTGTTCCACTTCGGCGCAACGCTCGATCGCAAAGTCGGACCGATCCTGATCGCGATTCTCGCCTCGTTCCTGCCGTGGCTCGCATTCCCGGAACGCACGATCTTCCACTTTTACACGATCGTGTTCTTCCCATTCATGGTCATCGGCATCGCACTCGCCGTGCACCATGTGCTCCGACCTGGCAAGCGCCGCCGCCAGCATCGCAAGATCTGGTTGTTCTCGATCGGGATCTTCACGCTCATCACGGCCCTCCTCTCGCTCTGGTTCGCTCCCATTTGGTACGGCATCGAGATCCCTGACTGGTACGGCAGGCTCGTGTTCTGGCTGCCCGGTTGGCGCTGAGCGCGAAACCCTTCCATTTGGAACGCGGATTCGTTGCCGCGCGACCATCGTCGGCGGTAGCGTCATCCCATGAGCACTCTGCGACCAGATGAAGTGAAGATTGACGCGCTCCTGCGCAACGCGAAGACCATTGCCGTCGTTGGCGCTTCGGCAGATCCTCGGAAGCCGAGCCATCAGATCACGAAGTATCTGCTCGACGCCGGTTACACCGTGTTCCCGGTGAACCCGAAAGAGACTGAGATCCTCGGGCAAACCTCATACCCGGATCTCGCCTCGGTGCCGGCGAGCATTGACATCGTCGACGTCTTCCGTCGGGCCGAGCACACCCCAGAGGTCGTGCGTGCGGCTGTGGATGCCGGGGCTCACGCGGTGTGGCTGCAACTCGGGATCAGCAACGAAGAATCTCGTGCGCTCGCGACCGAGGCCGGTCTCGAATACGTCGAAGACAAGTGCATCAAGATCGAGCACACCATGCTCGAGATCCCGACGAAAACGCACTAGTCCTTTCGCGGCGTCCGTCGTTGCGGAAGTTCGCACAGGAACGATTCGCAGACGTACGCAGCGGGCTCTGATTTCCCCTCGAAGAGCGCGCTGAAGCCGTGCGCGTTCCACTGCGTGCATTGCGCAGGCGAAACGAGCATGAGCGTGGCAACCGCCGCGCGGTCATCATTCGTCGGGATGCCCGTCACGACTCGTGTCCTGGGGCCTCGCTCCAGAGACGAAAAACATCGGAGCGCGACGGCACTCCCGAGCGGAGCACGACGGGTGAATCCGATGAGCGGAGCGAGCATCGTCGTCAATTGGTTACCTCTGACGCGGACTGATTCAGCCTCGCCTTCGACAAAGGCGTCTTGGTCACGACACAGCGTTGGCTACGAGAACGCACTCCGCACGGAGCGCTGAAAGCTCCGGAAGCGCGCCAGGATTGCCCGAGAGGTTGAGTAGAGGCAGGGTCTTCCGAAGCAGCTCCCTTTCAATAGCCTCGTGATCTGAGGAGAGCGTGAGCCAGTTAACGAGCAGGTTCTCATTCACCCAGGTGATGATGGCCCGCTCGTCGGAGGGAGCGAAGCTGTAGTTCCGCTTGTTCTTCTTGTCGATCAGGCTTCCAACAGGCGGTCGGAAACCCAGCACGGCTCCGATACTTCGGAAGAACGTACCGTGTCCGCGTGCGCGCAGTTCCTGCTCTAAAAAGCGGCGCTTGAGACTCGTGCGAGCGATGCCGACATAGAGCAGATCGTGGCCGCGCTGTCCACACAGGCTTCCGAACGGTTCCGGAAGCGCCTGCCTGTCCCGAATCCGAATCGCGTAAAGGCCGGGAAGGTTCGGCACGTCCGGGTCAACCTCACCGGCGGGACGAAACACACTGGGCGCGAATAGCGCCGTTTCCACGTCGGACGCGGCCGCCAGCGATCCGGAGGTCTGAAGGGTCGGGAGTGATGGCGTTTCCGCCAGGTTGCCTCCACTGCCCCCGCCGTTTCGTGACGAAGCGGACCAACCCGCAAGGCTGATCGTGCTCCCGGCCTGACTGAACAAACGGGGGTAGTTCCGAGTGCGGCCGTGAATCTGGAGGGCTGAGACTGGTGAGCCGTCACGCTTTGCGTAGAGCCCGCGTGCGTTGATCTGGTCAGCGATCTCCGTCGTGGTCATCGACTTTCCGGCGATTTCGAGCACTTCCTCAATGGCTTCGTGAAGCTTCATCGCTGCTCCTGTCGATATTTGTTCGGTGCCATCGCCTGTCGGCGGTCCGATAGCTACGAGAGCTGACGTACAAATCCTTCCGCGGCGCTCTCGGTCGCGGGAGCGCACAGACGAACGACTCGCAGACATAGGCTGCGGGCGCGGTCTTCTCTGCGAAGAGCACGCCAAAACCGTGTTCGCTCCATTTGGCGCACTGACCCGGCGTGACGAGCACAAGCGTCGAGACTGCCTCGCGATCTTCGTTCGTCGGGATGCCCGTGACGATTCTGGTCTCAGGGCCGCGGTTCAAAGACGCAAAGCACCGCAGGGCAACTGATCCGCCGATTGGCGCTCGACGTGTGAATCCAACGAGCGGCTCGAGCAGCGCCTCCGCAGCCTGCAAATGTTCTTCACCGGAGCCGAGTTCGTACAGCGCGATTCGAGCCTCGGCGAGCGCGCTGCGGCCACCGGCGAAATCGCCATCGGTCTCCGGAGGGCGCGAAAGCGCGGCACTCGCCTGACCGCCCGTGGCAACGGTGCCGTCGGGCTCGGGTGACAGCTCGATCATCGAGCGCGCCGCAAGCGCGTATTCGTGGTTTCCGGTCGCTCGTGCGAGCGAGAGCAAGCCGCTCGCGAGCAGCCCGACGTCGGTCGCGGTGACCGGTGCCTCCGAGTCGATGCCCGCAGGGAAATTCGTCCCTGATTCGTTCGAACCGGCGTCGCCAGCGCCCGAGTGACCAGCCTCCGTGACCTCCCTCGGCGAAGAGCGGTCGAGCGTGGCATGCACTCGAACTGCTCCGTCAGTGCCGAGCCGTCGCAGGTAGACCTGAGCGCTCTCCTCGGCGAGCGCGAGCACGCTCGGCTGGTCGAAGCGCATCGCAAATCTCGCGAGCGCGTCGATCACGAGCCCGCCGTGCGCCGTCACGGCAATCGGATCGATCGCCGGCGGCTCCATCGATGCCCGGTCACCGCGATACCAGGCGCCTTCGGTGAGCACTCCTGCAACCAGATTGTCTGCATCCTGCGCGGCCGCGAACACTCCGCTCGGGAGTCGCAGTGTCGTAATCAGGAACTGCACGATGCCGCGTGCGATCCCCTCTTCTCCGAGCGTGGTCGCTGCTCGGAGCAATTGCGCGTTATCAGTGACGGTGCGTTCGTAGTGCGGTGTCCCCCAGTCGGGCCGAGTCGCGTAGCGGAAGAAGCCGCCGTCCTCAGCACGAAGCGGCAGCGCCGAGCGCAGCAGCCTCCGAGCCAGCGCTGCTTGGCCGTGCTCGCTGAGCGTCACGATAAGGGCTGCGTGAGGAAATTTCTGTTCGCCGTTGATCCCGCCATGCGACCGGTCTTCGAGCGCACTGATGAGTTCGAAGGCGGCGCCGACGAGGTCTGACGAGTCCGCGGCCGACTCTTCTGCAGAGGTGCGCAGGATCGATTGCACCTGCGCCGCGGTCGACACCACACGTTCGCGGTTCTCACTCCACCCGCGCGCGCACGCCTCGAGGACCTGTTCGAGAGCCGGAAGCCCCGAACGCGCCGTCTTCGGGAAGTACGCACCAGCGAAGAATGGCGCGCCCTCAGGGGTGAGGACGACGCTGAGCGGCCAGCCCAGATGCTTCGAGAAGGCACCGGCGGCGGCCATGAGCGCATCGTTGACGTCGGGTCGTTCCTCACGGTCGACCTTGATCGCCACGAAACCCTCGTTCAAGCGCGCCGCAGTGTGTTCGTCTTCGAAGGATTCGCGTGCCATCACGGTGCACCAGTGACAACTCGCGTACCCCACGGAAACGAACACGGGGACGTCTCGCGCGGCGGCTTCAGCGAACGCCTCTTCACCCCACGGAAACCAGGCAACCGGTTGCGCCGCGTGCTCACGCAAATACCGGCTCGCCGAAGAGGCGAGCCGGTATCCGCGTGGGCTGGTCGAACGATCGATCAGGAAACCTCGGCCGGGTCGGCGCCGACGCGCTGCCCCGCATCGAGTGCCGTGATCGCAGCCATCTGGGCCTCGTCGAGTTCGAATCCGAAGATGTCGAAGTTCTCCTGCATGCGGCCACGGTTGTTCGACTTCGGGAACACGATCGTGTCGCGCTGGATGTGCCAGCGCAGGATCGTCTGCGCCCAGGAGACGCCGTGCGCCTCCGCGATCTCGCCGATCACCGTTGCGGAGTAGTCGACGCCACCGGCGCCGAGCGGGCTCCAGGCCTCGGTCTTGATGTTCTTCGACTCACCGAGTGCCGTCGTCTCCGCCTGCTGGTAGCCAGGGTGCAGTTCGATCTGGTTGACGACCGGAACCGCGCCGCCTTCGTTGAGCACCTCGGTGAGGTACGGCACGACGAAGTTCGAGACGCCGATCGAGGTGGTGAGCCCTTCGCTCTGGAACTCCTGCAGCGACTTCCAGCTCTCCAGGAAGAGACCGTTCGCCGGGCACGGCCAGTGGATCAGGTAGAGGTTGACGCGGTCGAGGCCGAGCTTTTCGAGGCTCGTCTCGATTGCGGCCCGTGCACGGAGCGCGCCCTGGTCCTTGTTCCAGAGCTTCGTCGTGATGTAGAGCTCGTCGCGCGGGATCCCGCTCGCCGCAATCGCGCGACCGACGCCCTCTTCGTTGCCGTAGATCGCTGCAGTGTCGATGTGGCGGTAGCCGACTTCGAGTGCGTCGCTCACGATGCGCTCGGTCTCGTTCGGGTCGACCTTGAAGACGCCGAAGCCGAGCTGCGGAATCGTGGTGCCGTCGTTGAGCGTCAGTGATGGGACTGTCATGAGAATGACCTTTCGTTTGGACCGTTGTATTCGGAGAGCGGACGAATGAGCGCATTGCTCGCTCGTTGCTCACGGATGTGCGCGCTCCAGCCGACGACTCGGGAAGCGACAAACAATGGGGTGAACATTTCGGTGTCGAAGCCGATGAGCGCGTACGCCGGACCCGCCGGGTAGTCGAGATTCGGTTTGATCGGCTTGCGATCGGCCATCGCCGTCTCGAGCGCGCGGTACAGCTCGAGCACCTCCGGCTGCTCGTAATGTTCGACCAGGCGCTCAAGGGCGGCCTGCATGGTGGGCACGCGACTGTCACCGTTCTTATAGACGCGGTGGCCGAATCCCATGATCTTGCGCTTCTCTTCGAGCGCCGACTCGAGCCAGGCCTCGGCCTTGTCTGCAGAACCGATTTCGTCGAAGACGTGCTTGACTGCCTCGTTCGCTCCCCCGTGCAGGTTGCCCTTCAGCGCGCCGATGGCTCCGACGACTGCGCTGTGCAGGTCGCTCAGGGTCGAGGTGATGACGCGAGCCGTGAATGTCGAGGCGTTGAAGGAGTGTTCGGCGTACAGCACCATCGACACGCGGAACGCGTCAACTACCTCTGGCGCCGCCTCCTCGCCGAAGGTCATCCACAGGAAGTTGGCCGAATAATCGAGGTCGTCGCGGGCCTGGATCGCGTCTTCGCCACGACGACGACGCTGCACGTAGGCGACGATTCCGGGCAGCGCCGCGTAGAGCCGCGTTGCCTTTTCGAGTTCGTCCTCCGGTGAATCGCCGAGGGATTCGCTCGCACCGAGCACGCTGACCGCAGTTCGCACAACATCCATGGGGTGTGCGGTGGCCGGCAGTTGGTCGATGACGGCACGCACGTCTGGATCGAGTGCGCGGTGGTGACGCTCAGTGGCCTGGAACTCCTGCAGTTCCGCCTCATCAGGAAGCTCACCGCGCAGGATCAGGAACGCGACCTCCTCGAACGAGCAGTTCGCCGCGAGGTCTTGCACGGGATACCCGCGATACAGCAAAGAATTGGTCTCCGGGTTCACCTTCGAGATCGCTGTCTCATCGACAACAACCCCAGCGAGGCCCTTACGAATTTCGGATGTCGCCACGTTGCCCTCCTCAGTCTCCCCCACCGTATCGCGAGGCACTGACCTGATCTCCTTTAGGGTCAATCGCCCCTGGTTTGCTAAAATTCCCTACTTGTCTGGTGTTTTTCATGGGAAACCTGATCTGGACGTCCATTGCTCGAGTGACGGGATAACGACGAACGATGCCAAAGAATCCGGGCGCTGACGCGTCAAATCTGCCAGATGGAGCGGGCAACAGCCCCGAGAACGCTTCCGCAGTCGCACCGAAAGAGAAGGTCCGCTACAAGGTCGTTCGGCGAGTCGCTGAACCCTCCCGGCGCATTCTTCGCGAAGTCAACACGCCGAACGAGATCCACCCCGCACTGATCCCAGGCATCTCGGTCGAACAAACCACTCCGAAGTTCACGACGAACTGGACCGTCTTCGTCGTCGCCGGCATCTTGACCGCCGCCTTCATCGTCTGGGGAATCCTCGACACCGAGGGTCTCGAGTCCGTTGCCTCCGCAGCACTCATCTGGACGACCGATTCCTTCGGCTGGCTCTTCAACACCCTGACCATCGCGGTGTTCATGTTCATGCTCTGGGTCGGCTTCGGCCGCTACGGCCGCATTCGTCTCGGCATGGATGACGAAAAGCCCGAGTTCTCCACGTTCTCCTGGATCGCAATGCTCTTCGCGGCGGGCATGGGCATCGGCCTCATGTTCTTCGGCCCATACGAGCCACTCGCATTCTTCACCGACCTCCCGCCGCTATTCAGCGACCTCGAGCCGGGCTCCCGTGAGGCGATGCTGGCAGCGATGTCGCAAACGATGTTCCACTGGGGCCCGATGGCGTGGTCGTACTACGCGCTCGTCGGTGGTGCGGTCGCATACGCCGCGTATCGCCGCGGTCGCAGCCCGCTCATGTCCTCACTGCTCGAACCGATCTTCGGCGAGCGCACGCGTGGACCGCTCGGCGCGATCATCGACATCGCAGCAATTCTCGTCACGCTCTTCGGAACCGCGGTTTCTCTGGGTATCGGCGCCATGCAGATCGGCCGTGGCGTTGAGATCGTCGGCGGGCTCGGGCAGGTCGGCAACGGCATCATCATCGGCATCATCGTCGTGTTGACCGTCGTGTTCATCACCTCCGCGGTCTCGGGCGTCAAGCGCGGGATCCGGATCCTGTCGAACATCAACCTCGTCATGACCGGCTGCCTCGCGCTGTTCGTGTTCGTCGCCGGACCGATGATCTTCCTCCTGAACTTCGCACCGAGCGCCCTCATGGCGTTCGTCGGCGACTTCGTGCTGATGCTCCGTCAGGGCGCCGTCTATGGCCCGGATTCGGCGCAGTTCATGCGCGACTGGACTACCTACTACTGGGCATGGTGGGTCTCGTGGACGCCGTTCGTCGGACTCTTCATCGCGAAGATCAGCCGCGGTCGCACCCTCCGTCAGTTCGTCGGCACCGTCATCATCGTTCCGAGCGCCGTCTGCCTCGTCTGGTTCGCGATCTTCGGTGGCGCAACCATGTGGTTCGAAGAGGCGGGTGCTCGCATCAGCGAAAGCGAGCGCACGCAGGACATTCTGTTCGCGCTCCTCAACGAACTGCCCTTCGGCATGGTGACCTCGGTCATCGCGATGATCGCGATCGTGATCTTCTTCGTCACGAGCGCCGACAGCGCCTCGCTCGTCATGGCCGGACTCAGCCAACGTGGAAACCCTGCTCCTAGCCCATGGGCGACCATCACCTGGGGAATCGGCCTCGGCGGCATCGCAATCGTCATGCTGCTCGTCGGTGGGGAATCCGCGTTGAACGGTTTGCAGAGTCTCGTGATCGTGACCGCGCTCCCCTTCGCCTTCGTGCTGATCCTCGTCATGATCGCGTGGGCGAAGGAACTCTCACGCGACCCGTATACGATTCGTCGGCGCTACGCGCGAGAAGCGATCGTGCAGGGTGTTCGCGACGGCATCGAGAACTACGGGGACGACTTCGTCTTCGCAGCCGGTGCTTCAGAGCCAGACCGTGGAGCGGGTGCCTGGCTCGACAGCGAAGACCCAGCGCTCACCGACTGGTACGAGGCGGGCGGCGACACGGTCGTCCTGCACGACGGTGACGGCCCCGTCCGCGGACCGCACCTCGGCAAGGCGGGCGACAACGATGCAGCGGGCGACGCTGGGACGGACGAAGAGGCACCGAAGAACTAGGCGCAACCCCCGCGCAGCAAGAGAGGGCGCAGCAAGAGAGGCCATCACCACGATTCGATTCGTGGTGATGGCCTCTCTTGTCTGTCATACGCCAAGTGCGGCAGAGCGCTGCAGCGCCGACTCGATTGCCGCTACGCCGAAGGGTGCTCCGGCACTTCGAAACGGAAAATGCTGTCGTCGAACGCGTTGTACGCCTCGTAATCGAGCAGTTCGTACAGCCGCGCCCGCGTCTGCATCGTCGGAACCGCGCTCGTCAGCGATCCTTCTGCGCTCAAGGTATCGAGACCGCGCTCTGCGGCCCCCATCGCCAGGCGCAGCAGTGAGACGGGGAAGATCACCATGTTGACGCCCACGCCCTGCAATTGCTCGACCGAGAAGAGTTCGCTCTTTCCGAACTCCGTCATGTTCGCCAGGATCGGCACATCGACCGCGGCTCGAACTGCCTCGAACTCGGCAAGGCTTGCCATCGCCTCGGGGAAGATCGCGTCGGCTCCCGCATCGACCAGTCGCTTCGCGCGATCCACCGCGGCGTCCATCCCCTCGACACCACGAACATCGGTCCGTGCCATGACGAGCAGGTTCGAGTCGCGTCGCGCGTTGACCGCCGCGGTGATCCGCTTCGCCGCCAGCTCGATACCGACGACCTCTTTGCCGTCGAGATGACCGCAACGCTTCGGATTCACCTGATCTTCGATATGCAGCCCGGCGACGCCCGCGTTCTCCAGCTCGTGGACGGTGCGCGCGACATTCATGGGCTCGCCGAATCCGGTGTCCGCATCGATGAGCGCGGGAAGGTTGGTCATGCGGGCGATCTGCGCGCCTCGCATCGCAACCTCGGTCAGCGTCGTCAGCCCGATGTCGGGAAGCCCAAGGTCGGCGGCGATGACGGCACCCGAAATGTAGACGCCCTCGAAGCCGCGCTCCTCGATCAGCTTCGCCGAGAGCGGGTTGAAGGCTCCCGGGAAGCGTTGGATCGTGCCGCTCTCCAGGGCGAGCCGGAATGCCTTTCGCTTCGCGGCGGCGTCGACTGCTGCGTAGAGCATTAGAACAGCCCCTTCGTGGCTGGCGGCAAGGTTGCCGCATCGATTGCGATATTCAGTTCGCGGACTCCCTCGGCGTCGAGTTCCGGCAGCGACTCGGCCAGTGCCAAGAACCGGTCGATCGCGGCATCGCTCGCGATCCCCTCTGCGAGCGTGCGGAGCTTCGTCACGTAGTTCTCACGAGCGAAGGGTCGAGCGCCTGCCGGGTGCGCGTCAGCGAGCGAGATTTCCCGAACGACTCGTTCGCCGTTTTCCAGCAGGATCTCGACGCGACCGCCGAAGGCCTTCTTGTCTGGATCCGGATCGTGGTACCGCTTCGTCCACTCGGCGTCTTCACGCGTCGTGGTCTTCTGCCAGAGCGCCACGGTGTCGGGGCGAGCTGCCCGCTCAGGAGCGTAGGAGTGCGCGTGGTGCCAGGCGCCGTCCTGCAGCGCGACGGTGAAGATGTACGGGATCGAGTGGTCGAGGGTTTCCCGGCTCGCGCTCGGGTCGTACTTCTGCGGGTCGTTCGCACCCGAACCGATGACGAAGTGCGTGTGGTGGCTCGTGTGGAGAACGATCTCTCGCACGGCGGCCGGGTCGCGAAGCTCTGGTCGTTCGTTGCCGAGCTGACGCGCCAGGTCGATCCAGGCCTGCGCCTGATACTCCGCCGAGTGCTCCTTCGTGTAGGTCTCGAGGATCGAACGCTTCGATTCGCCTGCGCCCGGCAGTGGCACTTCGTAGCGTGCCTCGAATCCGCCGAGGAGCCAGGCGATTAAGCCGTCTTCGCCCTCGTAGATCGGGGTCGGGCTGGTCTGCCCGCGCAGCGCTCGATCGACTGCTTCGACCGCCATCTTGCCGGCGAACGCAGGGGCGTGCGCCTTCCACGTCGAGATCTCGCCCTTGCGCGATTGGCGCGTCGCGGTGGTCGTGTGGAGGGCTTGGCCGATGGCCTGGAAGATCGTCTCGGCATCGAGACCGAGCAGCGTCCCGATACCGGCTGCGGCTGAGGGCCCCAGGTGGGCGACGTGATCGATCTTGTGCTCGTGGAGGCAGATGGCTCGCACGAGATCGACCTGGATCTCATAGCCTGTCGCGATGCCGCGAACCAGCTGGGCACCATTGGCGCCGGTGTGCTGTGCCACTGCAAGGATCGGCGGAATGTTGTCACCGGGGTGCGAGTAATCGGCAGCCAGGAAGGTGTCGTGGAAGTCGAGCTCGCGGACCGCGACGCCGTTCGCCCATGCTGCCCATTCGGGACTCACCCGGTCGTGGACTCCGAATACCGACGCCCCGGGCGTAAACGGGTGGCGGAGGGCCTGGTCTCGGGCTGCACTCGCTGGGGCACGCTGGATGCTCGCAACTGCAACGGCGGCGTTGTCGATGACTCTGTTCACGATCATTTCGGTGACGTCGCTGTCCACCGCAACGGGATCAACCGCGACCTGGGCGATCTTCCAGGCGAGTTGGTCCTCTCGTGTCAGGTTTTCAGAACTTTTGTGGGCTCGTAATGAATGAATCTGCACCACTTCAGCCTAGCCTCGCGGCGCGCGAAGGCAATCTGAAGGCAGTGCCCGGGATGCCGCGCACGGCCACGACTCGCGGCGCCCGAGCGCCGCGAACCGACGGCTCATGGAACCTGCAGACAAATGGTTCCTAGGCGCCCGTTACTTGGCAGGCCGGGCAGGCCACCGGGGCTGCTACTCCTGCGCGAAGGTCTCGCAGTGCGTCGTGCCCTCGCCGCCGCTGATGCGGACCGAGGCTGCGGTGCACACTGCCGACTCGTTGTGCACGCAGTCGACGCGCTTGCACGCACCGACCGATGCGATCACCTTCGGCAAACCGCCGTCGATACCCAGCGGCAGGAAGGTCGAACAGGAGGCGGCGTTGCCCTCGACCGTGATCGCGCCGGCGTGGCAGCCGTCGTGGTTGTATCCGCAGGCGGTCGCGCTGCAGGAGGAAACGTGTGGGAGGTCGCTCAACATGGTCATGGTGTTCTCCAATCGCGAGTGTTCTTGACCACAGTGTGCGCCGATTTTCCGCGCTTGTATAGCAAGGTGAGGCTGTCCTATCCGGGGATCCCCGACCGCGAAGACAACCGTCGCTTCGCGAATGCGCCGCCGGGATCAGCGAGCGCGGTCGACCTTCTTCCGGATCCAGAGAATCCGATCGCGAAGTTGCTGCATCGAGGCCTTCGGCACCTCTGGCCCACCGCACGCACGACGAGCTTCGGCGTGAACATGCGCATGCTTCGCGCCGGTGCGCTTTGCGTAGATCGAGACGAGCGAGTTGAGGAGCTGGCGCTCTTCTTTCATGGAGCGATAGAACGGCTGCACTTCTCGTTCCGGGTGCTCTTCGATGCGCTTCGCCTGCCGCGACTGGCGACGACGGAGGAGATCGGAGACCTGGTCGGGTTCGAGGAGCCCTGGGATCCCGATGAAGTCGAACTCCTCATCGGTGTTCGGCTCTGCGAGCTGCCCGTATTCCTCACCGTCGAAGAGCACTTTGTCGAAGGTCGCGTTCGATTCGAGCGGTTCCCACACGAACGGCGAGGTCTCGCGCTCACTGGCGTCTTCGGGGGCGTTCGCCGCCTCCATGAGGTTGTCGTCGAGCAGGCCATCGTCGTCCTTCGGGCGATCGAGCGCGTGATCGCGCTGGCGCTCGAGCTGAGCCGCGAGTTCGAGCAGCGTCGGCACGCTCGGCAAGAACACGGTCGCGGTCTCGCCGCGACGCCGCGAGCGCACGAAACGACCGATGGCCTGGGCAAAGAACAGTGGAGTCGCCGCACTCGTCGCGTAGACCCCGACCGAGAGCCTCGGAACGTCGACGCCCTCAGAGACCATCCGGACCGCGACCATCCAGCGGCTCGTCGAGTTCGAGAACTCGGTGATCCGGTCGCTCGATCGATCGTCGTCGCTCAAGACGAGGGTCGGGCGCTCCCCGGAGATCGAGTGGAGGAGGTCGGCGTACTGGCGAGCTTGCGCCTGGTCGGTGGCGATGACGAGCCCGCCGGCGTCTTCGACGGAGTGCCGCATTTGGGTCAGCCGGACGTCGGCGCTTCGCAGCACCTGCTGGATCCACTCGCCGCCCGGATCGAGTGCGGTGCGCCAAGCCTGTGAGGTGATGTCCTTGGCGTCCTCGTGACCGAGCGTCGCCTTCATCTCCTCGCCCATGCGCGTTCGCCACTGCATCGTCCCGGCGTAGGCCATGAACAGCACCGGGCGGACCACGTGGTCTTGGAGGGCTCGCGCATAGCTGTAGTCGTAGTCGGTCACGGAGGTACGAATACCTTGCGAATCCGGTTGGTACGTGACGAACGGGATCGCCGCGGTGTCGCTGCGGAACGGGGTTCCCGTCAGGCTCAACCTGCGCGCAGCACCATGAAACGCCTCACGGATCGCGTCACCCCAGGAGAGCGCGTCGCCGCCGTGGTGCACTTCGTCCAGAATGATGAGGCTGCGGGCGGATTCGGTGATCTTCTTGTGCACGATGGCGCGCGCTGCAACCTGCGCGTAGGTCACGGCGACACCATGGAACTGGCGTGGGTAGTCTCCGTGCGCGTTTTGGAACCCGGGGTCGAGTCGGATGCCCGCCCGGTGCGCGGCCTCCGCCCACTGGATCTTCAAGTGCTCGGTCGGTGCGACCACGGTGACGCGCTGGACGGTGCCTCGCTGCAGCAGGGCGCTGGCAAGTCGCAGCGCGAAGGTCGTCTTTCCTGCGCCAGGCGTTGCCGCCGTGAGAAAGTCGCGAGGTTCTTTCGAGAAATACTGCTCGAGCGCTTCCTGCTGCCAGGCGCGGAGCGATTGCGTCGTACCCCAAGCCGCGCGTTCTGGGAACGCGGGAGAAAGGTTGTCTGCAGCCCACGAACCGTACTGGGCCGTGCTCTGCTCTGGGGTCATGGCGGATCCACACTACCGGCGCGAGCCGACACTCGAAATCTTGCGTGTCGCAAGAACCCGGCAGAATAGAGCGGTGAAGATCTCGTTCCCGGAAGCACTGCCGGTCAGTGCCGCGCGTGACGAGATTCGCGACGCGATCTCCGCGAACCAGGTGGTCGTGATCGCCGGCGCAACCGGAAGCGGCAAGACCACACAGTTGCCGAAGATCCTGCTGGAGATGGGCCGGACCGCGATTGCGCACACGCAGCCTCGCCGGATCGCAGCGCGTACGATCGCGGAACGAGTCGCCGAAGAACTCGAAGTGCCGCTCGGCGCCGAGGTCGGGTACCAGGTTCGATTCACCGACACCGTGAGCGCCGCGACGCTCGTCACCGTCATGACCGACGGAATCCTGCTCAATCGCATTCACCGTGACCGACTGCTGAAGCAGTACGACACGATCATCATCGATGAAGCCCACGAGCGCAGCCTCACGATCGACTTCCTGCTCGGCTACCTGCGCAGAATTTTGCCGCAGCGCCCAGACCTGAAGGTCATCATCACGAGCGCGACGATCGATCCGCAGTCCTTCAGCGAGCACTTCGGCGGTGCCCCGATCATCGAGGTCTCCGGCCGCACCTTTCCCGTCGAGATCCGATACCGCCCTCTGTTCGCCGAGTCGTCCGACGACGATGGCGAGGAACCAGAAGAACAGAGCGAAGCGCTCGATCCGATCGATGGGATCCGCGCTGCGGTCACGGAACTCGAGGCGGAGGCCCCGGGTGACGTCCTGGTCTTCTTGGCCGGCGAACAAGACATCCGCGACACGGCGGATGCCTTGAGTTCCTTGCCGAGCACCACCGAGGTGCTCCCCCTCTACGGGCGCTTGTCGAGTCAGGAACAGCATCGAGTATTCGAACGCTCCATGCGCCCCGGCGTTCGCCGCCGCATCATCCTCTCGACGAACGTTGCCGAGACCAGCCTCACTGTGCCCGGTATTCGCTATGTCGTCGACGCGGGAACGGCGAGAATCTCGCGGTACTCGGCGCGCTCGAAAGTGCAGCGGCTCCCGATCGAAGCGATCTCGCAGGCGAGCGCCAACCAGCGCGCGGGCCGTGCGGGCCGAGTCGCTCCCGGTGTCGCGATCCGCCTGTACAGCGAAGAGGACTTCACTCGGCGACCCGAGTTCACCGACCCTGAAGTACTGCGCACGAGCCTTGCCTCGGTGATCCTGCAGGCCTCGTCGCTCGGGCTGGGCCCATTAGAAGAATTCCCGTTCCTGCAACCGCCGGATTCCCGCGGCATCAAAGACGGAAAAGACCTCCTGCGGGAACTCGGTGCGATCACGAGCGAGGGCAAGATCACGAAGCTCGGCCGCGAGCTCTCTCGTCTGCCGCTCGACCCGCGCTTCGCTCGCATGGTGATCGAGGCGAACCGCACGGGCGTCGTTCACGAAACGATCGCCATCGTCGCGGCGCTCTCGATCCAGGATCCTCGCGAGCGACCGGTCGAGAAGCGCGAGCACGCCAATCAGCTGCATGCGCGCTTCACCGATCCCGGCAGTGATTTCATCAGTTTCCTGCGGCTGTGGCAGCACCTGCAGCAACGGCAAGCAAGCCTCTCGGGGAACCAATTCCGCAAAGAAGTGAAGTCGGAATACCTCAACTTCATGCGGATCCGCGAATGGCAAGACGTCGTCCGCCAGCTGTCGCGAGCGATCGGCGTCCGTGCACCCGCCGCGAGCGAAGCCGAGCCGAGCGCGCCCGACGTCGATGCGATCCACAAGGCGCTCTTGTCGGGGCTGCTGTCTCGGATCGGAGTCCAGCAGGCCGACGGCCGAGAATTCGTCGGTTCCAGAAACGCGAAGTTCGTGATCTTCCCCGGCAGTGTTCTCGCGAAAAAGCCGCCGCGCGCGGTCATGGCTGCGGAATTCGTCGAAACCAGTCGACTCTTCGCTCGCACGGTCGCCAAAATCGATCTCGCCTGGGCGGAGGCGCACGCGAGCGAACTGGTGAAGCGCCAATACGGCGAACCACGCTGGGAAAAACGGCAGGGCGCGGCCATCGTCGACGAGCGGGTCACACTCTTCGGTGTTCCGATCGTCGAAAAGCGCAGGGTGCAGTACGCGCGGATCAACCCGCAGCACGCACGGGAACTCTTCATTCGCCACGCACTCGTTGAAGGCGAATGGGACAGCAGAGAGTCCTTCGTCACGCAGAACGCTGCGCTGCGCCGCGAACTCGAACAGCTCGAAGAACGCCAACGTCGCCGCGACATCCTCATCGACGACGAGAGCATCGTCGAGTTCTATGAGGAACGAATTCCAGAGTCGGTCGTCTCTGTTCGCACCTTCGAGGGTTGGTGGCGTCAGGAAAAACGTTCGAACGCGAAGTTCCTCACGATGCGAAGGAGCGACCTCCTCGGAAGCGACGGCGTCGTTGATGATGCGCTCTTCCCGAAGCAGTGGCAACAGGGCGATGCGAAACTCGCCCTCCGCTACCGATTCGAGCCAGGGACCGCAGACGATGGCGTGAGCGTGCACATTCCGGTCGCGCTCCTGGCCCGGCTGAGCCCCACCGGCTTCGATTGGCAGGTGCCAGGCCTTCGCGAAGAACTGATCGTGGCCATGATTCGAAGCCTTCCGAAGCACATCCGCAAGCACGTCGTGCCTGCAGGTGACTTCGCGAAACGCTTCGCGAGCGAGTTGCCCAACGAACCGGATGAGCGCGCGCTGGCCTCGCACCTGGCCTCGAAGATCGCGCGACTCGGGACGAACGCGACTGCCGAGGACTTCGACGAGTCACGAATTCCCGCCCACCTGCAGATGAACTACGTCGTCCTCGGTGGCCGCGGCAAAATTCTCGGGAGCGGAAAGAGCCTCGAACTCCTGCAGGAGCGATTCAAAGACCAGGCGCGCGACAGCGTCGTGAAGGCTGCGCTCGCTGCGCCCTCGAACAGCGGACTCGAGCGCGACCGGGTCGATCGCTTCGACACCGCGCTCCCCGAGCACGTCGATATTCGCCAGCACGGCAGCGTCGTCCGGGCGTTCCCTGCGTACACGCCCAACGGCGACGGGACAATCGGCGTGCGCCTGCACACCAGTGCGAGTGAACGCGACGCCGCGCAGCACGAGGCAGTGACCCGAATGCTCATCGCCGCTGTGCCGAGCCCCGCCAGTTACGTCCGCGATCACCTCACGGGGGCGGAGAAGCTTGCACTCGGAGCGAGCCCCTATCCGACCACCGCTGCGCTCTTCGATGACATCATGCTCGCGATCATCGACGATGTGCTCGCGCAGCGCACTGCACCGGTGCGCTCGCCAGACGATTTCGAAGCCGCTCGCGCCGCCGTTTCGGAACGGCTCGTCGAACGGATGCTGGCAGTGACGAGTGACACCGCGAAGATCCTTGCTTCGGCACGAGACGCGGACAAGGCGATCCGTGGCTCCAGTTCGCTCGCCCTCATGGCGACGCTCGCTGAAGCTCGCGAACATCTCGGCACGCTCGTGCATGCCGGATTCGTTCGAGAGGCAGGCATCACTCGCCTTCCACGAGTGGACGTCTACGTTCGCGCCATCACACACCGGGTCTCGAGACTGGCCGAGACGATGCACCGCGACCGGGTCTGGGCCGAGGAGATTGCGACCGCGACCGCCGCATACACGAACGCCGGCGGCTCGTTCCCGCTCGCGGCTGGAGCTCCCGAGCACCTGCAGCAGGCGCGATGGATGCTCGAAGAGCTGCGCGTCAGCCTCTTTGCCCAACCGCTCGGCACCGCCGGATCGATCTCCTCCCAACGCATCATGAAAGTCCTTCGCGGCGCGTCATGATCAGCTGCGCTCGCCTCAGTGAGCGGAATGGTTCGACGAGCTCCCAGCAAGCATTCGGGAATCTTCCATAGACTTGGCTCTGCATTACCGAAGTGCGCATCCGAAAACGTCAGCACCTTGACCGGTCGAAGCTCGGCACCACGAAGCGTTGACCACAAACGCTTGCATGGTCTCCGATGACTTCCGACGAAAGGCACCCCATGAGCCCCACACTCCCGAACCGTTCCCGCCGATCGCTCGTGGGCCTCGCCCTCGCCGGTCTCGTGACCTTCGGCCTCGCCGCGTGTGTTCCGGCCCCGCCGAGCATCAACGGTGGTGGCACCCCTCCATCGGCGAGCTCGGATTCAGAAACGACAAGCGAACCATCGATTACTCCGAGCGACGTTGACGTCGATGAGGAAGAGACCGACAACGGCGACGACAGCGGAAGCGGAAGCGGCGGCAACGCTGCCGATTCAGACCACCCGATCGCTTCCAACGGTCAGTGCACCGAAGAGTTCTACAACGCGTTCAGCTCGGGATCGAGCAGCGGATGGACCGACGGCTTCGCGCTCCCCGACCTCCTCGACGGCGTCGATGTCCTGTGCGCCACGAGCTTCGACCTCGTCTCGGTCTCCTACGCCGTGATCGCTGATCAGGAGAGCTACGAAACGTTCTTCTCGAACCTGAAGGAGCTCGACCCGAGCGCCTCGATGTTCGGAACCACGATCCTCAGCAGCCCGGAAGAGGGAACCCTCGTCGGTGGAACCCTCGAAGAGATGCTGCAGTCGGTTGACCCAGACAACTCCTGGCCCGACAACGACAAGCTGTTCCTGGTCATGATGATGTCGCTCGGTTCCTGAGCGCTCGAAGCACCCCGAATTTCACAGACGGCCGCGCCCACTCCGGTGGGCGTGGCCGTTTTTCTGCCACATGAACGAACACTGAGGCCGATCTGGGTTCGGGCATCGCGCATCGGATCACAAATGTGCAGCCCGTAGAGTAGAAGCATCATGAAGACAGTGCGTACGAGACTTCGCAGTTTTGCCGTTCTTGCCATCGCGGGCGCAACGCTCGCGCTGACCGGATGCTTCGCTCCGCAAAATGTCGACGAAGCACGGTGCAGCGATCAACAGATCAACGCACTGCTCTCGATGAGCGGGATCTCACTTCCGGCGGGTGTCATCGGACTCGCGAACGCGAACTTCTCCCCGGAGTCGGCCATTGAAGGTTTTGACCCGGTGTGCGTCGCCGGTCTCGATGTCGCTGTTGCAGGCGTCAACGCCAAGGGAGCGGTCGCGGTCTTGCCGGGCGGACCGGACGCGCTCGACGAGATCTTCCAGAACTTCGACGAATCAGGCTGGGCCCCGCAGCGAATCGCAGACACGGTCAGCGCCTCGCCCACCAACATCGGCACCATCGTCGCCGCGCCACTCACCGCACTCGTCACGAACGAAGAATCACTTGCGCATTTCGAAAATCCGAGTGAACTCATCGTGGTCGTCGTCGCCGGAGGGTAAACAGACGCCGAACGCTGGACGAGCGCTCGCGTTCGACATTCCGGGAGTCCTCGGAGCCAGATAGGTTGGCTCGTGGAGGTTCATCGTGGGGTTCAGGAATACCGTCATCGTCGACAGCGTGCGAACACCGTCCGGAAAAGGAAAACCCGGTGGTGCACTGAGCGAAGTGCACCCCGCGGCACTCCTCGGCCAAACACTGCACGCACTGCTCGAGCGAAGCAGCGTCGAGCCCGGCTCGATCGACGACGTGATCGCCGGGTGCGTGAGCCAGGTCGGCGAGCAGAGCGCGAATATTGCGCGCAACGCCATCATGAGTTCGGGGCTTCCCGTCACTCTTCCCGGCGTCACCATTGACCGGCAGTGCGGCTCAGGTCAGCAGGCGACGCTGTTCGCCGCAGCCCTGGTGGAGACCGGAGTTGCCTCCCGAGTCATCGCCGGCGGCGTCGAATCGATGAGCCGGGTGCCGCTCGGCAGCGCGCAGGCGGGCCAGGATCCCTTCTCGCCCGCGAGCCACGAGCGGTTCGGAACCCTCGTCCATCAGGGAATCTCTGCAGAGCTCATCGCTGCTCGTTACGGCTTGAGCCGCGCAATGCAAGATGCCTTCGCTGCGCAATCCCACCAGCGCGCGTCCGCCGCCGACTTCACTCGAGAGCTCACAGGGGTACTCCTCCCCGACGGCAGGCGCCACGACGTTGACGAGACGATCCGAGCCACGACAACGATCGAAGCATTGGGCACGCTGAATCCTGCGTTTCGCGATCCGGCGATCGAATCACGGTTCCCGGAAATCCAGTGGAGCGTCACCGCCGGATCATCGTCGCCGTTCACCGACGGCGCCGCAGCGGCACTCGTCATGCGCGAAGACGAAGCGCGCGACCTCGGTCTGCGACCCCTTGCTCGCATCGTCGACGGGCTGTCGGTCGGCAGCGACCCGATCGAGATGCTCACGGGCATCATTCCCGCCTGCGAACAACTCCTCGAGCGCAACGGACTGCACTACGACGACATCGATCGTTTCGAAGTCAACGAGGCGTTCGCCTCGGTGGTTCTCGCCTGGATACAGCACAGCGGCGTCGACCCTGCGCGAGTGAATCCCGAGGGCGGGGCGATTGCGCTCGGGCATCCGCTCGGTGCGACCGGAGTGCGGATCATGACGACACTGCTGCACGGATTGCACCGCTCCAACAGCCGCTTCGGGGTGCAGCTGATGTGCGAGGGAGCCGGTATGGCGAACGCCACACTGTTTGAGAGGATTGTCGAATGAAATTGCAAGGTTCCTCAGCGCTTGTCACAGGTGGTGCGAGCGGTCTTGGCGCAGCAACCGTCGCGGCACTGCGCGAGGCGGGCGCAGACGTGGTGATCGCAGATCTGCGCGCGCACGACGATACGACAGTCCACTCGGTCGTCGGCGACATCACGGAAGAGTCGGTCGTCGCTCAAGCGATCGCGGCTGCGAATGCGCTCGCGCCCTTGCGCACCGTCGTCAACTGTGCGGGCGTTGCAACCGCGGAGCGCACGGTCGGGAAGACCGGTCCGCTGCCGCTGGAGAACTTCGCCCGCGTGATTCAGATCAACTTGATCGGCACCTTCAACGTCGTGCGTCTCGCGGCTGCTGCGATGCAGTCGAACGAAGCAATCGAAGGCGAGCGCGGCGTCATCATCAACACCGCTTCCGTCGCGGCCTTCGACGGGCAAATCGGTCAGGCCGCGTACTCGGCCTCGAAGGGCGGGGTCGCTGCGATGACCCTCCCGTTAGCCCGCGAGTTCGCGCGCTCGCTCATCCGAGTCATGACGATCGCTCCGGGCATCTTCGAGACACCGATGATGGCTGGTCTGCCCGAGGCCGCACAGGCATCGCTCGCGGAGCAGGTGCCGCACCCCTCACGACTCGGAAAACCGAGCGAATACGCGGCGCTCGTGCGCCATATTCTCGACAACCCGATGCTGAATGGTGAAACCATCCGTCTCGATGGTGCCATCAGAATGCAAGCGAGGTAGGAGTGTCGAAGTACACCCAAGTCGCAAAAACGCCCGGGGTCTCCCGGATCATGGCCGCACAGCTCGTCGCCCGCTTCCCGGGCGGCATGTACTCGCTCGGCGTGCTCATGCACATCGAGCAGCAGCACGGTTCGTACGGGGCCGCGGGGCTCGTGCTCGCCGCGATGAGCATCGGTCAGGGCATCAGCGGACCCGTGACGAGCCGGTGGATGGGCCGCTTCGGAACGAGACGCGTGCTCCTTGCCACCATGATCGTGTGCATCGCAGCGATCCTCACGATTGCGGTGTTCCCTCTCCCGGTATGGGGTGCGATGATCGCCGGATTCATCGGTGGATTCGCGTTCCCACCCGTGCTCCCAGCCGTTCGCACCCTCTACCCCAAGATGGTGCCGCAGAAGCTGCTCACCTCCTTGTTCTCGCTCGATGCGACCCTGCAGGAAGTCATCTGGGTCATCGGACCGGTCGCCGTCACCTTCATGGCGACTCAGGTCGGAACGACTGAAGGCCTGTTGCTCGCGCTCGCGTTCCAGTTGCTCGGAACCCTCTGGTTCACGTTCTCCCCGGAGATCGGCAAGCTCCGGATCCCGCTTGCGAAGCGGAAGCTCGGCGTGGTGCTGCGGAAGCGCCCCGTGCTCTTGAGCATGGTCGCCGGGCTCCTCCTCATCGGAAGCTGCTCGGCGATCGAGGCCGGTGTGGTCTCGCTCTTCGGCCACGGCAATGCCAACGCGGGCATCATCCTCGGTATCTACGCGATCGGTTCCTTCGCCGGCGGGCTGTCCTTCGGGCACCTTCCCGTGCGCAGGCATTCACTCGGGCTGCGACTCGTGCTCGTGCTGTTCGGCACCGCACTCAGCGCCTTCCTGCTCGACTTCTGGGGCCTTGCGCTCGCGCTCTTCATCGCGGGTCTCGGCATCGCTCCGGCACTGGCGGCGATGAGCAGCATCGTGGCAGGCACGGTGAAGTTCAGCGACACCGCGGAAGCGTACGGCTGGGTGGGCACCGGGCAACTGATCGGTGCCGCGACCGGCAGCGCAATTGCAGGCTTCAGCATCGACGCGTTCGGTGCTGCCGGGGCCATGTGGACTGCGATCGTGTACGTCGCACTCGCCGCAGCGGTCGCGCTCGTGTTCAGAAAGCACCAACCCGACCTCCGACACGGGATCGAAAGTCCGGCCGACACCGGACCAATGGAACTCGCACGCTGACCGTGAGCGCCGGCCGAACACCTTGACAGCGGCCCAAGGGCCACCTGGAAGAATAGGAACTATGCAGATTTCATCGCTCCCGCTGCGAAGCGGGGCAACCATTCCCCTGCAAGGCTACGGACTCTACAAAGTGCCGCCGCTCGAAGCGGAGCAGCGCGCGCGAGAAGCGATCGAGGTCGGGTACCCCCTCCTCGACACGGCAGCGTTCTACCGCAACGAGGCCGAGGTGGGTCGTGCGCTCCTCGAGACCGGAGCGCGCGAACACCTGTTCCTGACAACGAAGTTCTGGGGCGAGACGATGACTCGCGACGAGGTCATGCGCGACTTCGAAACCAGCATGGAACGGCTCGAAATCGACGTACTCGATCTGTATCTCATCCACTGGCCGAGGCCAGCGCTCGGCACCTATGTCGAAACCTGGCGCGCGTTCGTCGAATTGCAGCAGGCAGGACGCGTTCGCGACATCGGAGTGAGCAACTTCACCGAGGAGCACATCCAGCGGCTCATCACCGAGACCGGCGTCGTCCCCGCGCTCAACCAGGTCGAGCTGCACCCGTGGCTGCCGCAGCGCGAGCTTCGTGCGTTCCACGAGCAGCACGGCGTTGTCACGCAGGCCTGGAGCCCCCTCGCTCGCGGAAAGATCATGCACGAACCGACCCTCGACGGAATTGCCAAGAAGCACGCGGTCTCGGTCGCACAGGTCGTGCTGCGCTGGCATCTGCAGGAGGGCATTTCGGCGATCCCGAAATCGTCGTCAGTGGCACGAATGCGCGAGAACCTCGAACTGCATTCCTTCTCGCTCGACGGCGACGACATGGCAGCAATCGCAGGACTCGAAAGCGGCGAGCGAACCGGTAGTCACCCTGAAACCGGTGGGTGAGATGACCGAATCGATTTCTGAATCCGCGGTCGACGACGAGCAGGTCGAAGCACCCTCGACCACAGCCGACGCTGATCTCCCGGAGCTGCCGCATGCGGTTGCACTCGCCTGGGGTATTGCCGAACTCCCCCACCGTGGGCGCAAGCGTGAACTCAGCATCGAGCGGATCGTCGAAGCCGCCGTCGAGATCGCCGATGCGGAGGGTCTGCACGCCGTCTCGATGGCGCGAGTCGCGAACGCCCTCGGGTTCACGACCATGTCGCTGTACCGGCACGTCACGAGCAAAGAAGAGCTGCTGCTGCTCATGTTCGACAAGGCCAACGACTTCCCGATCCCAGTGACAGGCGGCACCTGGCGGGAGCAACTGCGCGAGTGGGCCCGCGTCGTCCACGCGGGGTACCGGGCGCACCCATGGATGGCCGATATGCCGCCGGCGCAGACGCCGACGACCCCGAATCGTTTCGCAGTGACCGATGCCGCGCTTCGAGCGATGCGAGAACTGCGCATTCCCGACGAATCGAAGATCGCGATCACTCTGCTGTTGCTCGGTTACGTCGGACTCTTCGGGCTTGCCGGTCGCGAGAGCGCTGTGGACTCGCAAGTGCGTGCGGCGCTCCCCCTGCTGGTGACGCAGGAGCGGTTCCCGGACCTCGCAAAGATCGTTGCAGAGGGAGTGTTCGCCACGACTCCGACCGACAGCGATCGCGAGTTCTTCTTCGGCCTCGCGCGGCTCCTCGACGGAATCGAAGCATGGTCGCAGCGCGCTGAACTCGAGGAAGAACTTGCCGTCGCCCTGCCACCTGCTGTTTTGAAGGACAAACAGGTCAAGGAGGCGAACAAGGTCGTGCGCGAACTCGAAGAGCGGCTGGCGACGGCGGAACGTCGCCAAGCCAAGATCGTCGAGAAAGTCACAGCCCGTGAGCTCGAAGTCGAGCAGCGTCGCGCCGCGAAAATCCAGAAAAAGTCGGCGAAGCGCGCAGAGCGCATCGACGAGCGTGACGCGAAGCGCGAGATCTCCGATTCCTGACTCGGCGCGCTGACCGGACGGCACGATCACCGCGCGGACACAATGTGATGCGCGAACGCGCTCCCGTGCCCGATGATGAAGGTATGGTTTCGATGACGCACTGGGCAACGACCGCCACGGTTCTCGACCCGGTTGTCGCCTGGGTGCGCGCGGCACGGTGGTTTCCGCTCGGTTTGAGCGCAGAACTCACCCTGCTCTCGACGCTCGATCTCGTTCCCGGTTCGAGCGCGATCCTTTTCTTCTCCGCAAAACACGACGACTCTGCGGTGACGCTGCAGGTCCCTGTGACGCTCCTTTCCCGTCGACCCGCTCGAGGAGGAATCAGCCCACACCCCGTCGAGGTGGACGGTGAACTCCGCTGGCTCGTCGACGCATGCGCCGACCCTGCCTCGATGCAGGAGTACGCACGGCTTGCTCACGGAGCCGGGAGGCCCACCGGGAACGACGCAGCGCAGCACCGCGATCTAACGCGCCAAGCCGCGACGAGCGCTGGTTTCACCGCGAATCGGTTCGCAGAGTTCGACCCGGAGTCGAGTGAATGGCTCCTCATCACTGGCGAGCAATCCAATACCTCCGTGATCGCCCGCGACGCCGCGCAGCCGTTCATCATGAAGGTGTTCCGCATCGTCGCCGAAGGCGAGAACCCAGACGTCGTCGTCTCGAGCGCACTGACCACTGCAGGGTGCCCCGCGGTCCCAGCCTGCTACGCAGCGCTCCTCGGCACCTGGCACGCGGACGAGCGGCCGGTGCGGGGACACCTCGCGGTGCTGAGCGAGTTCGTTCCTGGTGCAGAAGATGCCTGGGATCTCTCACTCGCCGATGCACGGCGCGTGCTCTCTGGTGGTCAGCACGGCGATCTCGATGCTGCCGGGCTCGGCGCCGCCGTGGCTGCGGTGCATATGAGCCTCGCCACCGCGCTCGGTTCTGAGACGGCGTCTGCATCGCAGAACGAAGCGCTGCGACAGGTGCTCCTGGGCCGGCTCGAATGGGCTCGTCGAGAAGCCGGGGCGGCGCTGGCTGACTTCGATGCAACGCTCGACCGCCATGCGCGTCGGCTTGCGACCCTGCCACCTCTTGGCACCGTGCAACACATTCACGGTGACCTCCACCTCGGCCAGGTGCTGCGGCAACGTGACGGCGGCTGGAAGATTCTCGATTTCGAAGGCGAACCGCTGCGGCCACTTGCCGAGCGAATGCAACGCGAGTCGCCGCTTCGCGATGTAGTCGGCATCTTGCGCTCGTTCACGTATGCGCAGGGCAAAGTGAGCGTGACCGAAATTGGCGGGAATGAAGACGCGGCACGATTGTGGACCGCACACCAGCACGAAGAGTTTCTCCGCGGATATAGCTCGGCGAGCGGAACGGTCATCGACACGCAATCGCCATGGTTCACAGCCCTGTTACTCGACAAGGCGCTGTACGAACTCGTTTATGAGCTCGCGAATCGTCCATTGTGGGTGGATATTCCCTTGCGCTCGATTCGAGCGGCGCTCGGTGGGCCGACTGCACTGCAACTCGGCGAGCGTTAGTCACGCTAACTCCGCCGAGGATTCGCGGGAGAGATCCCGATGCTCGAATTCAGAGTGTTCGCTATAAACAATCATTCGCGTACTGATCAAATGTGCACAAAGTAAATCAGGACGCGAATTTCACGACGGCGGAGACCTCAGTGTCATCCGCTGCAGAGCACTGAATAACGATTCATCGTGCTTCGGAACCGAACCGCGGGCATAAAACAATCCCGCCGCACTCATGTGCGACGGGATTGCAGAGGGTTTAGTTCGAACGGTTCGAGTAGGCCTCGAGCACCGCCTGAGGAATACGGCCACGGCTTGCAACCGTGTGACCGTTCTTCTCGGCCCACTCGCGGACCGCCTGCAGGTCGTGCGAGCTGCTCGCAACCGCGCGCCGGGTACCAGCCCGCTTGCCGCCTGAGACTTTACGGGCAGCGTCTACGTACGGCTGCAGTGCAGAGTAGAGGCTCGACACGCGCTCATTGGTGAGGTCGATCTCGTATGACTGGCCGCCGACCGCAAACTCAACGGTGCGCCCGTCGCCGTCTTCAATCGTCTCGCCGCCGATGTCGTCAACAAGTTCAATAACAGTCTTTTTTGCCATTCCCCCATATTACACCGGGTTCATGCAAAAGAATTCAGTGAAAATTTAATGAATTTGCAAACACGTTTGCTTCGATGTTTATGTGCGCGTTCACGACGGGCTCCTCGAAGCATCATTCCGCACGGGACTCGCGTTGAACGGTTTTACAGCTTCGCGAGCAACTCCGCGTCACTCGGCTCAATGAGGTGGGTGCCGTCAGGGAAAACGATGACAGGAATATTCATGCGGCCACTGATTGCTTTCGCGAGATCAGCCGCTTCAGGCTGCTGCACCAGGTCGATGTAGTCGTAATCAACACCGTTCTGGTCGAGCACTCGCTTCGAGCGAATGCAGTCGCGGCACCAGTCTGCACCGAACATCTGAATCTTCTCTGGCTTCACTTCGAGCATGACGTCGCCTTTCTCGGGCATGATTTTGGACCGAAACAGTATTTCGCGTCTGTCTGTGAAAACGCGAAGCCAGTCGCGACTATTCCACTGGGGCGGCGACTTTTGCGTCGTAACTCTTTCGGGCATCCAGGACGGCACCGAAGTGTTCGATCGACCAGTCCTGGAGCGCTTGCAGCGGACCGAGGAGCGTCTTGCCGGCGGTCGTGAGTTCGTATTCGACTCGAATCGGGACTTCGGGATACGTTGTTCGACTCACGAGCCCGTCTCGTTCGAGCGCCCGGAGCGTTTGGGTGAGCATTTTCTGCGAGATCCCCTCGATGCGTCGCATGATCGTCGAGAATCGGGCCGGGCCTGCATGCAGCGCACCGACGATCAGGACGGTCCACTTGCCACCGATCTGGTCGAGGATTCGTCGCGAAGGGCAGCCCTCCTGATACGGATTCGGATCGAACGCTACGTCGCCGGCCATTGCTCTCCCTGGTTACTCAAAAGTGCCTACTTACTAAAAGATACTAAATCTCGTATGGTTACCGCTAGAGCGAGTCGCAACCCTGGTTCCGCGGTTGGGTACGACGCTCTGCACACGAAGAATTCAGAACAACAAGGAAAGAGTTGTCATGCGTATTGCAGTCATTGGTGGCACGGGATACACCGGCGAGAACATCGTTCGCGAAGCAGCCTCACGCGGCCACGTCGTCACGAGCTTCAGCCGAAACCTGCCGAGCGCGAGCATCGAGAACGTGAACTACAAAACCGGCGATGCGAGCGACACTGCCGCAGTTGCTGAGGCTGTTGCGGGCGCCGAGGTCATCATCTCGACGCTCTCCCCTCGTGGCGCACTCGCCGAGAGCCTCCGCGCTGTTGATGCGGAGATCGCGCAGCTCGCTGCAAAGTCGGGCGCTCGCCTCCTCGTCGTCGGTGGCTTCAGCTCACTGCGCCCCGCGAACGGCGAACCACGCTTTGCAGAGACCGGCGAGATCCCAGAGGAATACGCCGCTGAAGCTCGCACTATGAACGACATCCTCGGCGACCTGCTGGCAGGCGCGACCGATGGCCTCGAGTGGACCTTCTTCAGCCCAGCGCAGTCGTACGGTTCGTATGCTCCCGGCGAAGCGCTCGGCAAGTATCGCGTCGGCGACGAGATCGCCTTCTTCGACGAAGACGGCAATTCCGCGATCTCCGGCGCCGACTTCGCGCTCGCAATCGTCGACGAGGCCGAAGCCGGTCAGTACAAGAACGCACACATCTCGATCGCGTACTAGCGCTGCGGGGCGATTCCGCCCTCTCCTGCGATCCCTCGGGCCCGCGTGTGGCACGCACCATGTGCTGTCACCGCGGGCCCATTGTCATTCGTGCACTGTGCCAGGAGGCTGGGTTGTCGCCGGTGCACGGAATGATGAAAGGGTCGAGGCAAGCAACACGATCGCGAAGGAGCATTGATGAGCACGAAGCGACGCCCTTCCCCCTCGCCGGAGACAAGCCGAGCAAGTCGGACCTCGCTCGGTTCGCGAGCGACAATCCGGACGCACTCGACGATGTTCTGCCGAGTGACGGGCAGCGTCTGCGACTGCTCATCGTCGGCGTGAATCCCGGGCTCTGGACCGCGGCGGTCAACGCACCCTTCGCGCGGCCGGGCAACCGGTTCTGGCCAGCGCTCCACCGGGCAGGACTCACCGAGTATTTGGTGGATGCCTCCCGCGGGCTTTCCGAGCACGACGAGGCGCATCTCTTTGCTCGCGGCATCGGCATCACGAACCTCGTCGGTCGGGCCACCGTGCGCGCAGACGAGCTCACAACGGCCGAACTGACGGCCGCGGCTGCACATCTTGTCGCAAGACTGGATTCGCTTCGCCCGCAGATGGTCGCAATTGCCGGGATCACCGCGTTCCGGACGGCGTTCGCACAACCCAAGGCGGTGCTCGGCCGGCAGAACACGGCGCTGATCGAGGGCTGGCCCGAGGGCATCGAGCTCTGGGTGGTGCCGCAGCCCAGTGGCCTGAACGCCCACGAGAACATCGACTCGCTCGCGGCAAAGTGGCGTGCCGTGGTTGGCATCTGAGCCGTCGATAGTCTGCATGTATGACGACAATCGCGCAGCTCACCACCGACGACTACGAGGAGTGGCGAACACTCTGGCTTGCTTACCTCGACTTTTACGAGTCGAATCTTGGTGAGGCAACGACGGAGCACACCTTCGCACAATTGCTCGACGCGAACTCGGCCGTCCACGGTGTGCTCGCCAAGAACGATGCTGGAGAAGCAATCGGCCTCGTCCACTGGGTGATCCACCCGGCAACCTGGACGACCACGAACTACTGCTACCTCGAAGACCTGTTCGTTGCGCCGAACGCTCGAAGCGGCGGCGTTGGTGCTGCGCTCATAGAGCACGTCCACGGAGAGGCAAAAGCCGAGGGCTCCGCGAAGGTGTACTGGCTGACCGCCGAGTCGAACGCGACCGCGCGAGCACTCTACGACCGCGTCGCAACGCGATCCGGAATGATCCAGTACCAGATCAAGATCGACTGAGCGCGACCTTCACGCCGCCGAGCCCGCAGGAGCGCCGCGTTCGGATCCGCGCTAGGCGACCGCAGGGAATCGCGCCGCAGTGAGGTCTTCTGAGATCTCCCACAGGCGCTTCGCCTGCTCTTCACTCTGAAACCGCGAGTAGAGCTTCTGCTCGCCCGCCGCACCACCGAGATGTGCTGGGCCACTCGGACCGTAGAACGCGGCACGCTTCGACGTCGGGTGTGTCGCGGCGTAGAGCGCGGGTTCCGCTGCCGACTGCGGGGTTCCGAAGAGAAAGCCGCGGTCGGAGAGACGCTGGATCAATCGTCGCCCCCGGGTCTGGGTGCTGCGACCGAGCTCCGGTCGAGCGGCGAGCAGGTTCGTCGGTGCGATACCCGGGTGCGAGAGGTTGCTCGTGATCCCCCAGTCGTTCGCGAGGCTTCGACGATCGAGTTCGAGTCCGAACAGGCCGACCGCGATCTTCGACTGCTGGTACGCGCTCATGCCGTTGTAGGAGTGCTCCCAGTTGAGATCGTTCCAGTTGATGGCGCCCCGGTTCGCAGCGATGCTCGCCTGCGTCGTGACTCGTGCCTTGCCGGCGCGAAGCAGCGGCAGCAATCGCGCGACGAGGGCGAAGTGACCGAGGTGGTTGGTGCCGAACTGCAACTCGAAGCCATCCGCAGTGGTTTGGCGCTCGGGCGGCGTCATCACGCCCGCATTGTTGATGAGGATGTGGATCGGGTCGCCTTCGGCCTGCAAGGTTTCCGCGAGCGCGGTCACCGAGTCGAGCGAAGAAAGATCCAGGTCGCGGAGCGAAATCGTTGCGCCGGGCGTCTGCTGCCGAACTGCAGCAATTGCCGCCTCACCTTTCGCACGGTTACGAACCGGGAGCACGAGTTCTGCACCCGCGGCGGCAAGGCGGCTCGCGATGACGAGACCCATGCCGTCGCTCGCTCCTGTGACGACGACGCGCTTGCCGGTGAGATTTGGGATGGTGATGGTCGGGACTGTGCGAGGCATGTGCTGGCTCCTTCGTGTGCGGTGATCGTCATCAGCGAGGTTGGCTCCTGTGATGCCGTGATCTCAATGTCGTCGCTGGCCTCGGCGCTATCCAGGGCTTGTCGATCCGAGGGTGCCGGGTCAGACCTTTTGACGGAGGCGTATCGCGAGGGTGGGATTCAGAAGCCGTGGCTGTGAGCGCAAGCGCCCGGTAGAAAGGGTGCAGGCAAGGAGAACAGATGCAGATCGATCGAGCCGGGCTCGCCCAATTCCTCAGGCTTCGCCGCGAAGCCCTGCAACCTGAAGACGTCGGTCTCGGGCGCGGGCAGCGCCGACGCACCGCAGGGCTACGCCGCGAAGAAGTTGCCGCGCTCTGCAACATGTCGGCCGACTATTACGCGCGCATCGAGCAGGAACGTGGCCCGCAGCCCTCGGAGCAGATGGTTGCCGCGATCGCGCAGGGCTTGCACTTGTCGCTCGATGAACGCGACCACCTCTTTCGACTTGCAGGGCACACTCCACCGCCTCGAGGCGGGAGCAGCGAGCACATCAGCCCCGGGCTGCTCCGCATCTTCGATCGGCTGCACGACACCGCGGCTGAAGTGGTGACGGAACTCGGTGAGACGCTCCGCCAGACTCCGCTGAGCGTTGCCTTGACCGGCGACCTCACTGGGTTTACCGGGCCAGAACGCAGCATCGGCTACCGATGGTTCACGAACGAAGCAATGCGCTCGCTCTATGCGCCAGAAGACCACGCGTTCCTCACAAGGATGTGGGTGGCAAACCTCCGCGCCGTCATGACGCTGCGCGGGCCGAGTTCACGGGCAGCCCACCTGGCGACGCTGCTACTCGAGAGCAGCGAAGAGTTCCGGACAGTCTGGGAACAGCACGAGGTCGGCATTCGCCCGCATGAGATCAAGAAGTTCGTGCACCCCGAGGTCGGCGCGCTCGAACTGAACTGCCAGGTGCTCCTCGACCCGAACCAGTCGCACTCGCTGCTCGTGTACACGGCGGTGCCAGGAAGTGAGAGTGCCGAGAAGTTGCAGTTGTTGAGTGTGGTTGGGGCTGTGTGAACGCAGCCGCCGAACATAACAAACGCCCCGTGTAAGGCCGGGGCGATTGCCGCAATGGTGGACCCAGGGAGATTCGAACTCCCGACCTCCTCGATGCGAACGAGGCGCGCTACCAACTGCGCCATGGGCCCGTGTTGCTCAGTCAGCATACAACCGAAATTGCACTGGGTTGCAAGCGTTGTGGAGAGGTTTTCTGACAGCGAACGATCGGCCTGGACGACAGCCGTCAACCTCAGCCGCTACGAGCTTGCGTCGCCCTTATCGGTGACCTTGTAGACCGCGCCCTGTTTGTCGTAGGTGGTCCATTCGCCGACCTGCGCTCCGTGGTCGAACGTGCCCGAGCGCATGATGGTGCCGTCGAGACGGAACCACTCCCAGTAGCCGTGTTCGGTGCCACCCAGGTGCTGCCCGCGAGCCCAGAGGCTGCCGTCGCGGTGGAACTTCTCAAAAGGCACGGGCTCCTGTGCGTCGTCCGCGGAAGCGCCAGCCATGTCGAAAGCCCCTTAGCTCACGCGGCGGCGGAGTGCTGCCGAAACGTCGAGCGCTCCCCCGTTGGCAAGCGCCTCGGCTTCAGCGAGCGAATCAAAAGTGCGCTTCGGTGCAGGCTTCGGAGCTGCAGGTGCCGAAGCAACAGCGGGCGCAGCAACACGCGAAGCAGCAGCCTCAGCAGCAGCGGATGCAACAACCTCAGCCTCCGCAGCCACACCAGCAGCCCGCTCCTCACGAACGATCGGCTGCACAGGTGCGAGCAGCCCCGCCGCAGCATCCGCTTCGTACTTCGCACGCGCGACCGCTGCACGCAGCGCACGAACCGGGTCGTCGCCGGCATCGTCGGTGCGCGAAGCACCGAGCGGCGCTGGCAGTGGGGCTGGTGTCCAGGATCGTTCGACGACCTGTGGTTCTTCAGCAGCCTCGGCAAGCATCGACTGCGAGATCGTCTCGGTGAGCGACTGCGGCTGGCGCACGATCCGGGCGATCTCTTCGGTCTGCTGCACGCCAACGCTTGCGCGAGATGCCCCACGGGAGGTCGCCGCCACGAGGGCGAGACCTGCGAACGAGGAGACGACGCCGAGCGTGCCGAGGATGAGCAGCGGCCAGAGTGTCATCAGGAACACAACCCCGAGCACCCCCGCGGCGATGCTGACGAGCAAAAGAGCGGTGCAGGCGAGACGGGTGCGGCGAAGACGACCGACGCGAGACACCGAGCTCTTTGCAACGCGCTTCGCTTCGGCTTCGAGTGCCTGGATTTCGCGGTCCAGTTCACGTGCTTTGGCAACCGCTTCGGCGCGCTCCTTCGCGCGCTCCAGCTTCTGCTCTTTTTCAACGATTTTCTGGGTGCGCAAGACGTCGCGCGAGGTTGACGACACGTGGACGACCTCCGGGGTATGCGCGGTCTCAGCCATGATGCGCAGCGTCTGCTGCAAGCGCACCGCATTGCGCTCCGTGGCGGCGTATTCGCGGCGCTTCACCCACACCGGCAGGAGGTACGCGAGCCACAGCACGACAATGAGCACGAACACGAGAGTCGTTCCGAGTCCACCCATTCCAAAGCCCATGGCGTCACCGTATGCCGCAACGAGAATAGAGCGCCGGATGCAGGGGGCGTGTTGCGCAGGTTCGTAGTGAAAAACGAGCGTTGCGGAGCACCTGCAGCGTTTCTCCATCGGCAAGACCGTGGTTGCGATCACCGAGACGCCATTCGCCTTCGTCGGCCCGCACGGTCGAGTTTTCAAAGCGCTCTGATTCCAGCGCGCTTCGTCTCTGCGTAACTCCCCTGCACAGCGAACCTGCACAGCGCATCTGGTCAGCGACCCCGGCCAGCGACCCTGCGCAGCGACGGTGTCTTAGGGCCGCCCGCCTATCTCGACCGGGTAGACCGAGCGATCAAAGACCGGCACCTGACCGCGCTTCCAACGCTGCAAGAGTCGCTCGTGCAGTTCCTCGCGCACGAGCGCGAAGCAGAGGTGGTCTCGCCAGTCGCCGTCGATGTGAATGTAGCGCCGGCGCAGCCCCTCGAATCTGAAGCCGAGCTTCTCGACCACGCGAAGCGACGCCAGGTTCTCGGGCCGAATGCACACCTCCATGCGGTGCAGTCCCATCTCGAACAGGCAGTAGTCGGTCACGAGCGCAACTGCAGTCGGTGTGATGTTGTGACCGGCATACCGCCGCCCCACCCAATAGCCGATGCTCGCGCTGGAGAGGGCGCCGGAGGTGATCCCCGAGACGTTGACCTGGCCAGCGAACTCACCCTCGTACTCGACGGAGAACGGCAGGCCGTCGCCGTTGCGCGCCTGCTCGATGAGGTTGCGGATCGTGGCCTTCGTATCGAAGGCCTTCGTGGCACCGTAGCCGGGCAGCGTGGCCTCCCATTTCGAAAGCCAATCGCGGTTCGCCATGAGGGTTTCATCGAGCACGCGTGCATCACGAGAACGGATCGGTCGGACCGTCACTGGGCCGTCGGTCAACGTCGGGAGGGTATACGCCACAGGGAGAGCCTATTGCGCAGAGCACCGAGAGATCGTGAAGATCGCCGCGTAGACTGGCGGAATGACGAGCGAGATGCAGGATCGCAAACGAGAACTGCGCGCAGAGCTGCGAGCCGGGCGAGCGGCCCGAACGCCGGAAGAACGAGCAACGGCAGCCCGCGCCCTCACCGCCAACTTGATTGCCGTGACGCAGCGGTTCGAGGCGAAGTCTGTGGCGGCCTACTTCTCCACTGAAGAAGAGCCAGACATGATGCCCTTCTTGCAGTGGGCTCGCGACAACGACGTCGCGGTGATTCTTCCGATCGTTCGCGAAGACGGGCTCCTCGATTGGGCGGAGCACCGTGGCCCCGTCGCCAGCGGGATCCTCGGAATTCTCGAGCCGGACGGCGACCCGCTCCCGCCAAATGCGCTCGGCGAAGTCGACCTCATTCTCGTGCCAGCCGCCGCGGTTGATCGCGAAGGAACCCGCCTCGGTTGGGGCCGCGGATTCTTTGACAAAACCTTGGGTAGCATGGAACAATCCCCGCTCGTGTACGCGGTCGTCTTCGCAGACGAGTTGCGAGACGAAATTCCCGCTGAAGAGCACGACCAGGCAGTTGATGGCGTCGTTTCAGACGAGGGAATCACCGATATTCCAAGGAGTTAACTGTGCCAACGTACCGCTACGCCTGCACCGAGTGCGGGCATGGTTTCGAGCAGCACCAGTCCTTCACCGAAGACTCCCTCACGGTCTGCCCAGAGTGCGGCGGACTGCTTCGGAAGAAGTACGACAGCATCGGCGTCACCTTCAACGGCACCGGCTTCTACCGCACCGACTCGCGTGCGGCAGCGAGCTCGAGTTCCCCGTCGACCTCCAAGAAGTCTGACTCGGGCTCCTCATCGAAGCCCGCGACGACCACGTCGAGCAACTCCGGTTCGAACAGCTCCGGCTCCTCTTCAGGATCAGGTTCTTCCTCGGGCTCGAAGTCTTCGAGTTCTGCGGGCTCGAAGTAGTCGTCCGCGTTCATCTCAGCCGCAGGCGGGAATCCAGCCTGTACTCTCGGTGTCGAACGTCCTGATTTCGAATACTTGGAGCACCATGAGCGGTTTTAAAGCATTTCTGTTGCGCGGCAACGTCATTGAACTGGCGGTTGCCGTCGTGATCGGTGGCGCGTTCACCGCAATCGTGACTGCCGTCGTCAACGGCATCATCAACCCGGTGATCGCGGCCCTGTTTGACGCTGAGGCGATCAACGAGGCCGGCGTTCAGATCATGAACGGACCGGTCATCGCATATGGCCTCGTGATCGGCGCGGTCATCCAGTTCCTGCTGACTGCCGCGGTGGTCTACTTCGGACTGGTCCTGCCGATGAAGATGGTGATTGATCGCCAGAACGCGAAGCACGGACTCACCAAGGAAGAAGCAGCGGAAACCGACGTCGACATTTTGCACGACATCCGCGACCTGCTGCGCCAGCAGAACGGTCAGACCGACACGACCACCGCGCCGAAGGTCTAGGCCGGGCACCGCGGCCCGAGACCGAGCGGTCGCCGACCGGACAGGCTCAGACCGGACAGGCTCCGGACCGAGCGCGCACGAAACGGCGCGCGGCTACGAACTGTGCTTGCCCCAGTGGGGCGGCGTATCTTCGTTCAGCCGCGCGTCGTTTTCGCGTTCATCGAAGACAGCGTCTTGCTTTGGCTCGTTGCCCGCCAGGACGTCTCCGGTGAAGACACGTCGCCCTCGTCGTTGCACGCGAAGCGGCTCGGATTCGGCACCGATCAAGGCATCTGCACTGCGCTGGGCGTCCGCACTGCGCCGAGCATCCGCACTGCGCTGCGCATCCGCGTCGTTCGAAGTTTCAGTCTCGTGCCGAGCATCCGCGGTTCCATCGTGAGCGTGCTCGCCCGCGGTCATGCTGACTCCGCTGCGTCCAATCCGACGAGCGCTGCGATACGGTCGGCGACGGACTCGGGGTCGGTGAACAGCGCAAAGGCATGGACACGCATCGTGTGCCAGCCGAGTCGACGAAGCACCTCCGGGCGCAGTCGCAAACTCTCGCGAAGACTCAAGGTCTCCCCTTCGTGATCGAACTCGATCGCGGCGCAGACTCCGCCGTTCGCGACGACGAGCGGAAGTCGACCGAGGTGATCGACGTCAGCGCGAAGACCGCGACGGCGCAGTCGGCGTGCGAGGTCGACCATGAGCGGATCACCCACGAGCTCGCCGCCACCACGAGGGCGACCGCGTTCAGCGTCGAGGATGATCTCCCGCAGCGCTGCTGCTCCGTGTTCGAGCCGTTCGGGGTCGAGTTCGCTCGCTTCGAACGCAGTGACGATCGTCATCGCCTTGCGCGCACGGGTCATCGCGATTGCGAGCATCCGCTCGCCACCGGGCTCACCGAAGGCGCCGAAGTCGATGTTGCGGCTGTGCTTCGAGTGGCCGAATCCGACAGAGAAGATCACGCGGTCGCGGCTGAGCGCGTTCCCGTGCGCGAGGTCCGCGACGACGAACGGCTCGTCGCGCTCCGCGAGCACGAAATCGGTGAGTGACTGGTTCTGGCCGAGCGCCTGGACGACGGCCTGCTGCACGCGGACCTCGTGGCGCTCGTTGCCGGTGACGACCATGAGCGACTCGTGCGGCCGTGTCTTCGCGTGCGTCGTGATGAGCTCGATCACGCGCTCGACTTCAGCCTCGGGGCTTTCGATGACGGCGGAGCCCTGCTTCGGCATGCCCCAGGCATCTGCGACCGGGCTCACCGTCAGTGAGGAATGGCCGAGGTAGGAACCAGCCCACGGGAGCGCATCGATCTTGCCACCGTAGAAGCGACGGTTCACAGCGTCGACGAGGTCTTGGCCACCGGTGCGGAACGACTGCGTCAAACTCATCGCAGGCAGCACGCTGCCGAGTCGGAGCAGCGCGGATTCCCCGTGCAGTTCGTCGTGCGCGATCAGTTGCGAGCTCGGACGGATGCCGAGCGAGGCGATTCCGACCTCGAATGGTGACGGCGTCTGCGTGACAGAGTCTCCGAACGCGACGACCTGCTCCGCGCGCGAGATCGCACCGGCGGCCTCCGCGAGCGTGATCGCGCCAGCATCCACGACGATGACCGTGTCGAAGCGAACGGCCTTGTCGATGCGGTGCACCTCATAGGGCGAGCAGGCCCACACGGTCGCAACGGTCTTCGCCAGGTGCGGCGCGGCCTTCTGCAACGACGCAGAGTCGATCGCCCCGGACTTGAGGAGGGTGCGCAACGCCGCGGCTTCTTCTGGGAAGTCGACGAGTCCGAGTTTCCAGTTCTCGGCCATCTGCCACGCGAGGCGCTCGCTCGAAGCAGAAGCGTGCGTCTCATCGACGAGCGCGAGATCGGCCTCGAGGCGCTCGAGCACTCCGGTATTACCTCGAAGGAGTGCGCGTTCGCTCTGCAGCATTGCTTCGAGCGTCGACTGCCACCAGGCGAGTTCGAGTTCGTTCTCGACCTGTTCCCCTGGGACATGGCGCTTGCCGAGGTCGGCGATCAGCGGGTCGATGTTGATCTCAGCGAGCGACTTCATGAGCGCAGCGCGCTCCTGAATGTGCGTGAGCGCATCTGAAGGCGCAGCAAGACCCGCAAGTCGTGTCTCCAGCACATCGAGGGGCAGGCGATCCGACTGCTCAGCACCGGTGAACCCGAGCGCGCGGTCGATATGCCCGAGGTCGGTCTTCGCGAGTTCGAAATCTCGATGCAGAGGTGCAAGGCCGACAGGGATCGAGGGCACCGCGCCGTCTGGCGTGTACTGGCGCCACTGCTCGCGCAGTTGCTGCACTTCGCGCAGCGACTCCCCGAGGTCGGGCGTCTGCCCACCCGGGCGAACGAAATCGAGCGCGTGCTTGCGCAGACGACGTCGCTGCATCATGGTCATCGACTTCGCATCGCGCCGTGGGCCGGTTGCGGTGATGAGTTCCGTGAGTGGTCGGTCGAACACGTCGGGGACGAAGATGTCGAGGCTCGCGCGGATCCCGCGGAGCAGTTCCAGCTGCTTGCCGAGTTCACGAATCGTGCTGAAGGGGCGAAGCTTCGTGCTGTCGAGCACGGCACGCGCTTGCGTGATGAGCGCGTCGAGTTCGCCACCGCTCAGTCGCTGTGCGGCATCGAAAGCAGCATCGGCTTCGGTCGCGGTCTCGAAGTTCGCGCCATACCAGGGAGTGTCGTCCGGCCCGTACTTGAACTGGCCGAGTTCGGCGGCCTTCACCATGGTGGAGGCGATTCTCGGCCGGTCGTTTGCGAGCGCGATCACGGCGCTCTCGTTCAAGCGGACGTCCGTCGCGGGAGGCGTCGGCAGGCTCGTCAGGCGCGAGAGTTCACGAAGGCAGTCGATGACTGTGACACCGAACTTCGGGTGCACGCGGTGGAGCGCGCCCCGGTAGTCGAGCAGCACCTTGCGCAGCCGAACGAGTGCATCGTCGACCTCGCTCGTCTGGGGCTTCGTGGCACGCTCATGGCGGCCGATCGAGGCGATGATGTCCTGGCGGAGCGTCGCCGGCTGCACGGCAAGACCCTGGAGGCCGAGCTGTTTCGAACGCTCGACGATGTCCGCGATGGTGGCGCGACGTGGGCTGACGACGAGTACGCGACGGTCATCGCCGACGAGTGCGCCGATCGCGTTCACGATGGTTTGCGTCGTCCCGGCCCCCGGCACGGATTCGACCACGAGCGAGTTGCCCGCGACGATCTGCGAGAGCACCGACGACTGTTCGGCGTCTGCGTCGAGCACCAGGAGGTCGGTTTCGGGTGAACGCTCGTCCGATGCGGTCTCGTCAGCGGCACGGCGCGAGTTCTTCAACGCACGGATCGCGTCCGGGTCGCCGCTGACCGCATCGAGCACGACGTGCGGCTTCGCCCGCAGGTCCTCCGCCATCGGAATGCCGACGTCGGCGAAGGTGGAGGCCACGAGCCTCGGGTGGACCCGGAACCCGGGAATGTGAGCGGTCTGCAGGCGAACTGCATCGAGCACGGGGTTCGGCGAGAAGGTGCCTTCGGCGTCTCCGAGGGCGCTCAACGTCGGGCCGTCGAGCGTGACGTTGTTCTCGGCTTCGAGCACTGCCTTCAGACGCGGGTTGACGACCGGGCGGCCCTTCAGTTGCAGCTCGAAGTCGCGACCACGACGTCGGATGACGAGCGGACGCAACAGCAGTGGCGCGCTCGCCTCGCGGTCTCCGCGTGGCCAGGTTGCGAGGCCGATGCCGAGGTAGACCGAGTCGACGCCACGCGCGGCAGCGAGCTCGATGCCCTTCGACAGGATCGCCGACGCCGCACCGCGAGCGGAACGCAGCGCAAGGTCGTCGCGAATCAGGCTCGAGAGCAGGGTCGGGCGCCCGGTGATGAACTGCGCGAGCCCGCCGGGGTGCGTCGAGGAGAGTTCGATCCGGGTCGCCGGGATGTCGATGAAGTCGATGAGCGAGGAACGGCCGCCGATTCGGGCGAGTTCGTCGCGCCAGGCGTTCCAGGTGTGCTCGCGAGAATTGTGCACGGGTGCCTCTCCGAACATTGATTTCCGAGTGCTCGAGGCCTCGGACACGGCTTCTTCAGCCAACAGTGCTGCGGCCGTTTCGTCTCTCGACGGCGCACGCTCTGCACGAGAACCGGGTGTGGGGTCCGCCTCGGTTGCGGGGTCCGCGTCTGCAACAGAGTCAGCATCGGCGTTGAATCCGGCGTCATCTGCGGCGTCACGTGCACTGTGCTTTGCCGCGTTCCGCGAAGCGAACTTGAAACCTTTTTTGCGCGGCGCGGCGGTGCTCTCGTTCGAAGCATCATTGCCGCTCTGCTCGAGCTCGTCGCTCAAACTCCACGCGGTCGCTTCAATCGGAACAGTGTTGTCAGAGCTGTTTTCCCCTGCTCGCTCGTCGCTCATGCTGCCTCGCCCACGATGTTCACGGATTCCGCGCGCATCAGAATAGACACGCTTCTGTCAGGGTACTGAGCGAGCGTTGTTTTTCCGCGGCAGTCCGCGGAGTTTCGTCGATGGATCCCGCAAGAAACCACCGATTCGGATCAATACCAGGCATCCCCGGTGCGACGGGTGTAGACGGCGCGCAAGTAGCGGCCGAACTTCTGCCAGATCGTGAACCGCGATTTCGAGATCGGGAACTCGAACGTCGGCATGTACTTCACCGGTTCGCGGGCCCACGCGGTCTTGAACGTGTAGAGACCGCGGATGTTGCTGGTCTCCCACTCCTCCGGGTCGGGGATGTTCGCGAGTTCGTACTGCGTGACCCCGGCCGCGTGCAGATCTTGCATGATCGCCCACTGCATTTCGTAGGGGGCGAAGATCTTGTTGTTCTCGCGCTGGCTGCCTGCGTCTTTGTACCAGGCGATGTCACCGAAACGGATCACGAAGGCGCTCGACTGCACTTCACCTTCGTACATGGCGAAGTAGAAGTGGCCCTGACCGATCGACTCGTAGACGTTCCAGATCTTCTCGAAGTATTCGTGGTGTCGGAAGTAGCCGCCGGAGCGCACCTTGACCTCGTCGATGAGACGATGCATCGTCGCAATGTTCTCGGCGTTCATCGGGACTTTTTCGACCGTGACGCCGTTGCGCTCCGCCACCCGGTAGCTGTTGCGTGCGCGCTTCTTGAACCGTGCAGCGACCTCTTCGAGCGTGCCGTGCAGATCGACCATGACCGCGTGCTGGTACTGGCTGCTCGCGGCCTGCACCCATCCGGCTGATTCGAACGCGGCGACGAGCGCCTCGTCGTACGGCTGGAAGGTCTCGACTTTCGCACCGAAGAATCGCTTCGGGTACTTCTTGAAGTGTTCGGTGATCGCCGGCACGTTCTCGACGGTGATTCCAGTAACCCGTGGCAGGAACGCGATCGATCCGATCAGCGGTGCAGTGCGTTCGAAGATCTGCACGGGCAACTCGTTCGTCGCCGTCTTGATGCGAACACGGTGCGCCTTCCAGGCAGAACCCACACGAGTTTTTGCCCAGGCAATCGACTGCATGTAGTGCGCGTTCGGTTGTGCCGCGAGCACATCCGCATCCCACGCTTCGGCATTGCTCGATGCCGAGGCTGGTTCATTGCGTGCCATTGCTGTTCCTTCACTGAAGTTACGATCACTGCCCGCTGGGCAACATCGTCAAGGGTAGCGCTGCGACTTGCGCTCGGGCGAAGTCGAACCCGGTGTGCCGCGCGAGGCGATGCGCTTCGATGCGCTCAGTCGCTTCGATTGACTGGATCGCTTCGATTCGCTCGATCGCTTCGATGCGCTCAGTCGCTTCGATGCGCTCAGTCGCTCGGCGCTGCTGCGCTTCCAGATGCCGGGGCGTGCGCAGATGCCGCGGACTCGCGCGCAACGAGTGAACGAGCATGGCGCAAGACCGGCTCGTCGATCATCTGGCCTTCGAATGCGAAGACGCCCGGGTTCGTACTCGCCGCCTGCAGGATCGCCCGCGCGCGAGCGACCTCCTCGCGGTTCGGGGCGTACGCGGCGCGGATTCCTGCCGCCTGCGTCGGGTGGATACACGCGGTCGCAGCGAATCCGCTCGCGACCGCATCGCGCGCTTCACGTTCAAGCCCCGCGGTGTCTGGAATGTCGAGATGCACCGCGTCGATCGCGAGTTTTCCTGCGGCTCCGGCTGCGAGCAGCACGCGTGCTCGCGCGACCCGGGCGACGTCGCGGTATTCGCCATCTGCGCGACGGCTCGAGGTGCCCCCGAGGCTCGCGACGAGATCTTCCGCGCCCCACATGAGCCCGATGACCGACGGGTGCGCTGCGATTCGTTCAGCTGCCACGATGCCCTTCGCGGTCTCGCAGAGTGCGAGGACGGAGTATTCGCTGAGCGCATCGAGCGATTCGGGGTCTTCGCACTTCGCGACCATGACGATCGAGAAGTTCGAAGCCGCGAGCGCGGCGAGGTCGAGTGCGAAGTCGGCAGAGCCGATCGGGTTGATCCGCACGATCGTGGTTGCCGGATCGAGCGTCGAGGCGATCACGGCGTCGCGGGCCGCCGCCTTCTTGTCGGGCGCGACTGCGTCTTCAAGATCGAGGATCACTCCGTCTGCTGCGCGCGCCGCTTTCTCGAACCGTTCCGGACGATCGGCAGGGCAGAACAGGAGCGATGGTCCGAGCGTGACTGGCGTGGTCATGAGTCTCCTTGCGGCAGGCAGTGCATGAGCGCGGTTCGAACGGCGACCGCGACGACCACTCCATCCTGGTTGATCGCGGTGTGCTGGAACTCCACGAGGCCCTGCCCCGGGCGCGACTTCGAGCGTCGTTTCGAGCGGATCAAGGTTTGTGCAGCGATCGTGTCACCATGACGAACGGGGGCCGGAAAGGAGATCTCGCTGAACCCGAGATTCGCCACAATCGTGCCCTGCGTCAGTTGCGAAACCGAGAGCCCGACCATCGTCGAGAGTGTGAACATGCTGTTCACCAGTCGCCCGCCGAATTCGGTCTGCGCGGCCCACGCCTCGTCGAGATGCAGGCTCTGCGTATTCATGGTGAGGGTTGTGAACAAGACGTTGTCAGCCTCGGTAACGGTTCGCCGTGGCGCGTGTTCGTAGACGACGCCCTCCTCGATCTCTTCGAAATAGAGTCCGCGCTGCGTGATCATTCGAGTCATTGCTGCCCCTGCTCTGCTGTGTCATTCTTGCTGTCGTTGCTGCCGCTTTCGGCGCTGTCCTGCTGGTCGATGTCCTTGGAATCGCTGTCCTTGGGATCGCTGTCGAGTTCCAGCGTGGCCAGCACCGCATGCCGTTCAACACTCGCTCCGAGCGTCGCGTGGAGACGCACGAGCCCTGCCGCATGAGCCGCAAGCACATGCTCCATCTTCATCGCCTCGACGACCACGATCGTGTCACCCGCCTCGACATGATCACCATCGGCAACCGCGAGCTGCACCACGGTCCCTGGCATGGGCGAACGAAGCTCCGGAACCGCATCGCTCCCCGCGAGTGCACCGACGTCGCGCCGTGCGAGATCCAGGCGTGCCACCTGCGTGCCGCGTTGGACCCACACACCCTTGTCATCCGCTCGAACTCGCCACGATGCAACGGAATCATTGACCCGGATCGTGACCCGACCCGGCAGATTCTCGTCACGGAATACAGTGATCTCTTGGTCGTCGCCGTCATCGATTCGGACGCGGAACGACTCGGTGCTGTGGCCGCTCGCTCCCGGCACGCGACCGCGGTTGGCGTCCCACACTGCAAGTCGTCGCTGACGAGTTGCTGGCGAAGCACCATCGGCGGCACCGTCGACCTCGAAGACGAAGACTGCGGGTGCCTGCTGCCCGATCCGGAATCCGCTGAGCGAACGCCACGGACCGCTGACGGTTGCCAACTTCGCAATCGCCCGGCTGCTCCTCGCACGCAGTTCGAGTGCGGCCGCGATCAGTGCTTCGTCGGATGCTTCCGGGGGCACGAGCAGGTCGAGTTCCCGCTCGATGAGCCCGGTATCGAGTTCGCCGCGCTGCACCGCAGGGTGATCGAGCAGGCGACTCAAGAATTCGATGTTCGTCGTGACCCCGAAGACGCTGGTTTGCGAGAGCGCTTGCTGCGCGGTCGCGAGCGCACCGGCTCGATCACTCGACCAGGCAATGACTTTTGCGAGCATCGGATCGTAATCGCTCGAGACCCGCTGTCCTTCGATGAGCGCGGAATCGACTCGGATGCCCTCGCCACTGGCTTCATGGAGTTCGAGCACCCGGCCTCCGCTGGGCAAGAAGCCGGCCGGAACATCTTCGGCATAGACGCGCGCCTCGATCGCGTGACCGCGCAAGACGATGTCGGACTGCGCGAACCCGAGCGCCTCCCCCGCACCGACACGTACTTGCCATTCGACCAGATCGATGCCCGTCACCATCTCAGTCACCGGATGCTCGACCTGCAGCCGCGTGTTCATCTCGATGAAGAAGAACTCGTCCGGGTTATCCGCGCCGACGATGAATTCGACCGTCCCCGCGCCCCGATACCCGACGCTCCGTGCGGTCTCGCAGGCGGCTTCTCCGATTCGTGCTCTCGTCTCGGCAGTCAGCAGTGGCGAGGGGGCCTCTTCGATGACTTTCTGGTGACGACGCTGCAAGGAGCACTCGCGCTCCCCCAGGTGGACGACCGCGCCATGCGAATCCGCGATCACCTGCACCTCGATGTGCCGCGGGTTCTCGACGTAGCGTTCCACGAGCAGCTCGTCGTTGCCGAACGAGGCGAGCGCTTCTCGCTTCGCCTGCGGAATCTTCGCGAGCAGTTCCTCCCTCGTGCGGACGACGTGCATGCCTTTCCCCCACCACCGGCGGACGGTTTGATGAGCAGCGGAAAGCCGACCGCGAGCGCGTCCTCGACGAATTCCTCGGCCGTTCGATCTGTTTCTGCGGCGCCCGGCACCGTGGGCACTTGGCGAGACTCGACCTGTCGCTTTGCGCGAATCTTGTCGCCCATGACATCGATCGCAGTGCTGCTCGGCCCGAGAAAGACGATGCCCGCGTCTTCGCACGCTTGCGCGAACGCGGCACTTTCAGCCAGGAACCCGTAGCCGGGATGAACCGCTTCGGCACCGGTTTGCTTGGCCGCGGCGATGATGTTGGCGATATTCAGGTAGCTTTCGCTCGCGCTCGCGGGGCCCACGCACACCGCGGCATCCGCCAGTTGCACGTGCTTCGCTTCGGAGTCGGCCTCGCTGAAGATCGCGACGGCTCGGATACCGAGCTTGTGGAGGGTTGCGATCACGCGGCACGCGATCTCGCCACGGTTTGCAATGAGAACAGTCTGAAACATCGCCGATCACATCCTGAAAATGCCGTAGCCGGCGTCGTCCATCGGAGCTCGCAGGCACACATCGAGCGCCATTCCGAGCATGTCTCGCGTATCGGCGGGCTCGATGATGCCGTCGTCCCAGAGGCGCGCGGTCGCGTAGTACGGATTGCCCTGCTGCTCGTACTGCTCGCGGATCGGCGCTTGGAATTCCTGCTCGGCCTCGCTCGACCAGTATTCGCCCTTGCCCTCGATCTGGTCGCGGCGAATGGTGGAGAGCACACTCGCTGCCTGGGGTCCGCCCATGACGGAGATTCGGCTGGCCGGCCACATCCAGAGGAACCGGGGGCTGTAGGAACGCCCGCACATCGAGTAGTTGCCCGCGCCGAAGGAGCCACCGACGACGACCGTCAGCTTCGGCACTCGTGCGCACGCCACCGCGTTCACCATTTTCGCGCCGTGCTTCGCGATGCCGCCCGCTTCGTATTCACGGCCGACCATGAACCCGGTGATGTTCTGCAGAAAGACCAGCGGGATCCCGCGCTGATCGCACAACTGAATGAAGTGCGCGCCCTTCAGCGCAGACTCGCTGAACAGCACGCCATTGTTTGCGATGATGCCGACCCGATGCCCATGGATTCTGGCGAAGCCAGTGATGAGCGTGGCGCCGTATTCGCGCTTGAACTCGTGAAAGGAGTCGCCATCGATCACGCGTGAGATGACCTCTCGAGCGTCATAGGGCACGTGGAGGTCGGTCGGCACGACGTCGTAGATCGTCTCGGGATCGAACTCCGGTGGCGTGACCTCGGCCGGGAGTTCTGGAAGCGCGGCTGGCGATGGCAGCGTGGCCACGATGTCGCGCACGAGTTGCAAGGCATGCGCATCGTTTTCGGCAAGGTGGTCGGTGACGCCGGAGATCTGCGAGTGCGTCACTCCTCCGCCGAGATCTTCGGCGCTGACTTCTTCACCGGTCGCAGCCTTCACGAGCGGCGGGCCGCCGAGGAAGATGGTGCCCTGATTTCGCACGATGATCGTCTCGTCGCTCATCGCGGGCATGTAGGCGCCACCGGCGGTGCTGGACCCGAGGACCGCAGCGATCTGCGCGATTCCGTCTCTCGACATCCGAGCCTGGTTGAAGAAGATTCGTCCGAAGTGCTCACGGTCAGGGAAGACGTCTTCCTGCATCGGCAGGAACGCGCCACCGGAATCGACGAGGTAGATGCAGGGCAGACGGTTCTCGCGAGCGATCTCCTGTGCCCGCAAGTGCTTCTTCACAGTCATCGGGAAGTAGGCGCCGCCCTTGACGGTCGCGTCATTGGCGAGCACGAGCACGTGACGGCCGTGAACGAGGCCGATTCCTGCGACCGCACCGGCACCCGGGCATCCGCCGTCGTACATGTCCTCGGCCGCGAGCGGGGCGACTTCGAGAAACGGGCTGCCGGGGTCGAGGAGCGCGTCGATGCGATCGCGCGCGAGCATCTTGCCGCGCGACTGATGCCGCTCGCGCGCGCTCTCACTGCCTCCGAGCGCGGCCTTGGCAAGGCGTGCCCGGAGTTCCCCGAGCAGCCGTTCGTGCGTTGCTCGCGGTTCGTTCGGAGAGACGCCGGTCGGCGCCGGTGATGGTGCTGCACTGGTCATGCAAGTCTCGCTTCGTTGAGTGACTTCGCTGCAATCAGGTTAGCGAGCACTTACTGAAATGTCGAGAAATGTCTACGATGCTTCTATGGGGCAAACATGGCGCGCGACTGAAAAAGCGAACCGGCGCGCGAAGTATCTGCAGGCCGCGGCCGATCTCTTTGCAGAGCACGGATTCGGTGGCGTCTCGATCGACGACCTCGGTGAAGCCGTCGGCGTCAGCGGCCCCGCGCTGTACCGCCACTTCGAGAGCAAAGAGGCGATCCTCGTCGAACTCCTCGTCGGTGCGAGCGAGCGCCTGCTCGACGGCTGCGAACGCGTCCTCGCTGAAGAACCGAGTCCCAGCCCCGAGACCGCGCTCCGGCAACTGGTCGACTTCCACATCGACTTCGCGCTCACCGAGCGCAGCATCATCCGGCTGCAGGATCGCGAACTGCAGCGACTTCCGGAAAACGCGCGCCGAACCGTGCGCAGACTGCAGCAGCGCTACGTCGCAGCATGGAGCGAGATCTTGCAGCGTCTGGAGCCAGGACTCTCGCCGGCAGCAATCGACATCAGGATTCTCGGCACCTTCGGCCTCATGAACTCCACCCCGTTCAGCGCTCGCACGACGGGGCGCTCCACCGCAGCCACGCGCGAGGCCGCGGCCGTGCTCGCGGGCATGGCGATCCGCTCGCTGCGATCGTCGTCGGGCGATGGTGCGGGACTCGCGCGATCCGCCGTCGACTGAGCGTGCGCCTCGTCAGATATTCTGCAATCAAGCAACTGCCAGCGCACTGCATCTGCGTGCGCAACCCGCTTCGGGTGTGAAGGAGGATCGTTCGGTGAGTGCCGCAGCTGGAACAGGCGCAACACTCGGCGTGATCCTCGAACTCATGGCACTGATCGGTTTCATTCCCGCCGCGATCTGCGCCTTCGCCTGGGCGGTCACTGCAACCATCGATGGCCGCTGGGTCGCCGCACCTGCCGAATTGACCGAGCGAAAAGGCACCCTCTACTTCACTTGGACCTCGTACGACGGCCAGTCGCAGGCGGCTCGCGCAGAGAACGAAGCCATTGCGCAGTTCGCCGGTGCGAAGCGTCGCGAAATCTATTACCAGGAGCGGAATCCCGAGCGCATGCGCGTGAAGCCGCGCTCAGGACTCAGCGAAATGCTGCGCTTCTTAACGCTCGCTGCGGCGGGGCTCGGCGCGCTTGCCGTCGTCGCAGGCGGCGTGCTCATGATGCTCGATTTCTCCTGAACGAGCGGCGGGCATCGTTCGCACCCGAGCACCCTTTCCAAGAGCGCTCCGCACCGCGCGCTCGCTTGATCGCTATCGCGCTTCGGCCAACGCCTCCTCGCGAGCAGCCACAAAGGCAGCAACAGTTTGCTCGATCTGTTCAGGAGTGTGACCAGCGGTCAATTGCACCCGGATCCGCGCCTGCTCCATCGGCACGACCGGGTAGCTGAACGCCGTCACGAACACACCACGAGCTTGCATCGCCGTCGCGACTCGAGCGGCGAGCGCTGCGTCTCCGAACATGACGGGCACAATCGGGTGCGAGCCCGGCAACAGATCGAAGCCCGCTTCGCTCATGCCGTTGCGGAAGAGATCGGCGTTGCGCTGCAGATCTGCGCGGAGCTGTCCACCGGCGGCCACGAGCTCGAAGGCCTTGATCGCGCCGGCCACCACCATCGGCGGCACCGTGTTCGAGAAGAGGTAGGGGCGAGCGCGCTGACGGAGCAGGTCGACGATCTCGGAATGCGCCGCAACGTATCCGCCCGAGGCGCCACCGAGCGCCTTGCCAAGGGTGCCCGTGCGGATGTCGATCTTGTCTTCGACGCCGAACAACTCCGGGGTCCCGCGGCCGTGCTCGCCAACGAAGCCGGTCGCGTGACTGTCATCGACGAAGACGAGGGCGTCATAGCGTTCGGCGAGCGCGCAGATCTCGTCGAGCGGCGCGTAGTAGCCGTCCATCGAGAACACGCCGTCGGTCACGATCACGCGGTGCCGCGCTGATTCCGCCGCCTGCAGCTGCGCTTCGAGGTCTGCCATGTCGCGGTTCTTGTAGCGGTAGCGGGCTGCTTTGCTGAGGCGAATACCGTCGATGATCGAGGCGTGATTGAGCTGATCGGAGATGATCGCGTCGTCCTTCGTGAACAGGGCTTCGAAGACTCCGCCGTTCGCGTCGAAGCACGAGGGGAACAGGATCGTGTCGTCCGTTCCCAAGAATGCGCTGATCTGCGCTTCGAGCGCGACATGGAGTTCACCGGTGCCGCAAATGAACCGCACGCTCGCGAATCCGTAGCCCCACTCGTCGAGACCCGCACGCGCAGCCTCAACGATTCGGGGGTCGTTTGCGAGTCCGAGGTAATTGTTCGAGCAGAAGTTGAGCACGCTCGCGCCGTTCGCCGCGATCTCCGCCCCCTGTGGTGAGGTGAGCGCGCCCTCTCGTTTTGTAAGGCCCTGCGATTCGATCTCCGCGAGGGTTTCCTGCAAGTGCGTCTGGAAGGTTCCGTACATTGTTGTTCCTCTCACTCACTCCATGGTGCGGTCCAGTCGAGCACGACTTTGCCGCCGTGCGCGCCCCGGGCTTCGTCGAAGCCTGCTTGCCACTGTGCTGCCGGATACCGCGCGGTGATGACCGCATCGATTGCCGTCCGAAGCGTTTCGCTCGATTGCAACATTGCACTCATCGCGTTCCAGGTCTCGAACATCTCACGGCCGTAGATGCCTTTGATCGTGAGCATATGCGTCACCACTTTGCTCCAGTCGATCGTGATCGGAGCGGCGGGGAGGCCGAGCATGGCGATTCTTCCGCCGTGGGTGAGGTTGTCGATCATTTCCGGGAGCGCGCTCGAATGTCCTGACATCTCGAGGCCGATGTCGAATCCTTCACGCATACCGAGGGTGGCTTGGGCGGATTCGATGCGTTCGCTGCGCACATCGAGCGCAAGGTCCGCTCCCATCTGCCGGGCGAGCATCAGGCGTTCCGGACTCACGTCGGTGGCCACGATGAATCGCGCTCCGGCGTGACGGGCCACGGCGATCGCCATGAGTCCGATCGGGCCGGCGCCGGTGATGAGCACGTCCTCACCGATCAGAGGAAAACTCAAGGCAGTGTGCACGGCGTTGCCGAGCGGGTCGAACACAGCCGCAGTGTCCTTGTCGATCTCGGTGTGGTGAATCCACACGTTCGTCTCAGGAAGTGCAACGTACTCGGCGAAAGCACCGTTGCGGTTGACGCCGAGACCGGAGGTGCGAATGCACATGTGCGCTCGCCCTGCACGGCAGTTTCGGCAGGTCCCGCACACGATGTGGCCTTCTCCGGAAACGAGAGCGCCGATGGGGATGTCGTTCACCAGAGTGCCGCGTTCGATGACTTCGCCGACGAATTCGTGACCGGGGATGATCGGTGCTTCCACCGAGGCGCTCGCCCAGGCATCCCAGGACTCGATGTGGAGATCGGTGCCGCAGATGCCTGTTCGGTGCACTCGGATCAGCACGTCTCGTTCACCGATGGTCGGCATGGGCGCTTCGATGAGTTCGAGCCCTGCTCGGGGTGCAACTTTGCTGAGTGCTCGCATTCGCGCTCCTGCCATGTGCTTCGGCCGAGGCAGTGCGGCGCGAAGGGTGTTCTCGCTTCAGCGTAGGAAGAACGACGAAGAAGAACCAGAGCAGGTATTGACAGAAACGCTTTAGATTGTCCTTATGGATTTGTATCAATTGCGCGTGCTCCGTGAACTCGCCGACCACGGCAGCATCACGGCGACCGCCGAGGCTCTTGGCGTGACCCCCTCGGCGGTCTCGCAGGTGATCCAATCGCTGCAGCAGGGCTTCCGGGCGCCGCTGACAATGAAGGACGGGCGAACGACGCGGGTCAGTGACGCCGGGCTCGCACTCGTGGATGCTTCGGCCCGTGTGGCGATCGCCGTCGCGGAAGCGGAGGCATCCGTCGATTCCTATTTGCAGGACGAGACGACCTCCGTCTCGGTCGCCGCGTTCCACAGTGCCGCGCTCACATTCTTTCCAGAACTCGCCAGGGCAGCGGCCAGCGGCGATTCTCCTCCTGTTGCGTGCAGCGATGAGGATGTCGCGCAGGATGCCTTTCCTGCCCTCACCGCTCGCTACGACATCGTGATCGCCCATCGAATGGCGCACGCAGCACCCTGGCCCCATGAGCGCCTTGTTGTCGTGCCACTGCTTCGCGAACCAATGGATGTCGCGATGCGCGCCGATCATCCGCTCGCGAGCAAGCCTCGGCTGCGAGCGCAGGATGTCGCCGACGAGTCGTGGATCGAGGCGCACGACGGATTCTCCCCCGCCGACCTCCTCGACTCGGTCGCCGCCGCCGCGGGCCGGCCCATGCGGGTTGCCCACCGGATCAACGACTACTCGACGGCGACGGCGATCGTCGCGCAGAGTTCGAGCGTGACCCTGCTCCCCCGCTTCACCGCAACACCCTCGGCCGAATCCGGTGTCGTCTTGCGAGAGCTCACAGGAATCCGCTCGGTACGACACATTGACCTGCTGATGCGACCCGAGCAACGCGCCAGGCAGTCCGTGGCGAAGGTCGAGGCGCTCTTGCAATCAATTGCGAGGACTCGTCAGGACACCGTGCAATCTGGCGAGCACGGCGAGCATCGTGCACGCCAATCGCGCCCAGCGCTCAAGTAGAGCGACAGGGCATCCTCGACGAGCGTGAGATCGACCGATTCGTTCAGTGCGTGCACCGTGCTCGGGTCTCCCGGACCCCAGATCACGACGGGCGTTCCTGCGGGCAGGACACGCACGAGTCGAGAAGCGTCGGTGAAGTAGCTCACCGGGCCGGCGGCTGCGCTCGGCTGCAGGGAGGCAACCCAGGGGTGATCGACCGGCGTCCACACGGGCGCCAGATCGAGTGTGACCTCGAGTCGCTCGATTGCTTCGTGCGAACGCCACCAGTCGAGGATCCGCGCGGCATCATCGTCGACCATGCGAACATCGACCTCGAATTCGCACCGTTCCGGCACGATGTTCGGCACTTCCCCACCGCGGATGACCCCGAGGTTGACGCTCTCGCGCCCGAGCTCCGGGTGCGAGTGCAGCGGCGCCTCCTCCAGCCGCGCCAACACCGACATTGCACGAGCGATCGCGTTGACCCCGCGCTCTGGCGTGCTGCCGTGTGCTGCGACTCCGTCCGCCACACCCCGCACCCAGAGCGCGCCGCGGTGCCCGAGCATGATTTCGTTCTCGGTCGATTCTGGAACGATCACCGCTCCGATCTCGAGCCCTCGCACCGCTTCGAGGGCCGTTTGCACGCCGAGGCACCCGAGTTCTTCTCCCGTGCTGACGAGCAGGGCGACGGGCGCCGACTCTCGAAGCAGTGTCACAACCGCCAGCATCGATGCGGCGAGACCCGATTTCATGTCGGAGGTCCCCCGCCCGAACATGCGACCATCACGGATCTCGGCGCTGCGAGGTTCGCCCTCCCAGGCATCTTCGTCGCCGGTGGGCACGGTGTCGACATGCCCGCTGAAGAGCAGGAGTTTGCGGTGCGGGCTGTGACCGGTGATCGATGCCTCAGTCTCCCGCGCTCGCGTTCCGTTCCGCGGGGTGATCAGCAAGGATCTCGGTTGACCATCGTCTGCCAGCAGACTGACATCAGCGTGCTCGCCGCAGGCCTCGACCATCCAGTCGTGCACGAGGCGCAACGCCGCGATCTCACCTGGAGTTCCCGAGGTCGATTCGGTCTGCACGAGCAGAGCGAGCAGCCGGAGGAGTTCCTCCGACTGCTCGCTCTGCTGCGGCTGCGTCATTCGCAAGACCTGTGCCGCTCGTGTGCCCTCAGGGAGATCAGACCTTCGCCGAGGATCCGGCCAGCCACGTCACGGCCTGCTGCCAAATGGTGGTGAAGCCATTCCAATTGGTGAAAGCCTCTGGCGCCCAGTGCGGCCCGATGTCACTCGCATATGCGAGCGAGCGTCCTGCTCCGACTTCGTCGACGACGAGCAAGGGTGCGCCGTCGTCGAACGCGGCGAGCGTTGACGCCGAGGCTTTCGAAACGAACCGCTGGTAGCCGAGCAGTGCGGGGAACTCCGCATCGACTCCCTCAGTGATCTCGTGCGCAGTCGCGAGCGAGGCGTGCACGCCCTCAGGGGTTTCCTCGCGGTCATCGCCGACCTCCATATCGACCGGCAGCACTTCTGCGAGCGCCGAACCGCGATAGTTCGCCTTTGCCTCGATGCCCTGGAACGACATGTAGCCACCGACCATGCCGAGGCCACCGCCAGCGTGCACCCAATCGCGCAGCACCTTCAAACGGTTTCCGGCCTGTTGTCCGCGTAAGAAGGTCTGCGCGGGCAGCAGGAAGGTGTTCGCTCCGATGTCGGAGAGCAACACCACGTCATATTCGGAGAGCGCCTCGAGCGTCCACGGAAAATCTTTAGCCGCGACGTGGCACGGCATGTACGTCACGTCGAAGCCGCCATCCTCAAGGGCTTGCAGCAGGGCTGCTCCTCCTTCTGCATAGTCCACCGTGGTGAACGAGTCGAAACCTTTCGTGTGGATCGACGTGACCGACCACGATTCGCCGGCTACCAATACTCGTGTCATGGGATTCCTCTTGTTTCTCAATCTGTCAACGGTCGACGCTGCGCGAGCGTTCGAAGGGATTCGGGCCGAAGGGCTGTGTGCCGCACCGGCTACTTGCCACAGAGGTCAGCGATCGTGAGCGCGAAGACTTTTGTCGCCGCCGCGAGGTCGCTTTCGTAAAGGTGCTCGTCGGCTTGGTGCGCGATGCCCATGTGCCCGGGGCCGAAGTTGATGGTCGGGCTCCCGGAGTCGATCATGAGCCCCATGTCGGTGTGCGACATGCACCCCTGCAGTTCGCTCGCGAGTCCGACCGCCTTCGCTGCCTGCAGTGTCTGCGTCACCACGGGCTCGGTTTCTTCCGTCTCACCACAGTCGGCGTCGACAAGCCAGGTCACGGTCGGCGGGTGCTGTTCGAACCACTCGTCATCGACGACAAAGCTGCGGAAGAGCTCTTCGAGTTCCTGTTTCACGATGCTGCCGAGGCCGTGTTCGTCCTTCTGCACCGGCAGGTACTGCGCGTTGAATGTGATTTTGCACGAGGAAGCGTAGGTCGTCGGGAACTCTCCGGCGTCAAGCTGCGCGACCTTGATCTGGCACGGGATCGGAATGAACTTGTGGTTCTTGATCGGGTCCTTCGCCCACTGTTCGTTCCGCTCTGAGATCGCGTTGAGCAGTCGCTGCCCGTACTCGATCGCGTCGACCGCGCCGTTCTCCTGCCAGGGGCGTCGCTCGAGTTCGATGTGGCCAGCGCGTCCGTGCAGCGTGACTTCTCCCCAGAGAATTCCTCGACACAGCGGTGCGATGTTGAGGTTCGTCGCTTCGGGCACAATCGTGCCCGCCTTGGCGATGTAGCCACGGTCGACGAGCGCGAGCGTTCCCATTCCACCGGCCTCTTCGTCGGCGACAGAGGCGACGAGGAGGTCGCCCTCGAGCTCGATACCCGCCTTCTGCAGTGCTGCGATCGCACCGATCGCGGCGGCCATGCCGCCCTTCATATCGACCGCGCCGCGACCGAAGATCTTGCCGTCCTTGCGAACGCCACCGAAGGGGTCCTCGGTCCAGAGACTTCCAACGCTCACCACGTCACAGTGGCCCTGAATCATGAGCGCTGGCGCATCCGGGTTCTTGCCCTTGAATCGCGCGACCACGTTCGGGCGGCCCGTGAAGTCACGACCCGGGTAGTAGCCCGGACCGTCGGCACGGTGCGCGAGGTCGTCCGCATTCGGCTCCCACACGTCGATCTCGTCGGCGCCGAGGTCTCGGAGCACGCGCTCGAACACGTCCTGTACTGCCTGTTCGCCGGAGATCTCCGCGGGGTCTTCGAACCACGGGTTCACGCTCGGCGCCTGCAGCAGCTCTTGCAACAGTGCAATCGTCTGCTCGGTCTCAGCTTCGACAGCGGCGAGAATTCGCTCGTTCTGCTCTGACATTGTCGTCCTCTTCCTGTTGGTCGTTGGGGGTGTCGATGATGCATTGAAAGATGTGTCGAGTGGGCTCATAACGCGCTCTCGCGAGTGGCGCTTCGACCGCGCACGAGCATGGAGATGATGAGCACGAGCCCGAGCAGGCCGATCTGGTAGCTGTTCCCGATTCCCGCGAGCTGCATTCCCGAGTTCAGGATTGCGACGAGAATCAGCGCCAGGAACGTGCCGAGCAGTCGCCCGACGCCGCCCGTAATGGCGGTGCCGCCGAGCACCGCGATCGTGATCGCCTGAAGCTCGAAGCCGAGTCCGGCCGCTGGTCGTGCGTTCAAGAGCCACGAGGCCGTCACGATTGCGCCGACCGCGGCGAGGGTCGAGGCGATCATGTACAGGCTGATGCGGATTCGGGGCACGTTGACGCCAGCGAGCGAGGCCGCGTGCGCATTCGATCCGGTCGCGTACACCTGACGTCCGAACACTGTCTTGTGCATGACGAAGGCACCGATCAGGAAGATCGGAATCAGCACGAGCAGCACCTGAAATGGCACGCCGAGCACGGAGGTCTGCCCGATCATCGAGAAGTTGTCGCGGTCGAACCCGTTGATGTCGATGCCGCCGGAGAGCACCATCGCGGCCGAGGCATAGAGATAGAGCGTGCCGAGCGTCACGATGAGCGGCGGCAAGCGCAGGGCCGTAATCAGCACGCCGTTGATGAGGCCGAGGATGGCTCCGACTCCGAGCGTGAGGAGCGCCGCGACCCACGGGCTCATGCCAACGGTGACTGAGAGCAGTCCGAACGTGACCGAACAGAGCGAGAGCGTCGATCCGATGGAGAGATCGATCCCGCCACCGCCACCGAGAATCACGAGCGTCTGCCCGAGGGCGAGCAGCCCGATCACCGCGGAGTACTGCAGGAGCGACAGCAGGTTGCCCGCGTTCAAGAAGTACGGCGACAGCAGGCTCATGGCGACGACGGCGACACCGATGAGCAGCAGGAGTACGACGCGTCGATCTTTCGCGAGCGAAGTGAGCGAGGTCATGAGAAATTCCTCTTCGTTCGAGCGTTGATGATGACGGCGAGACCGTTGATCGACACTGCGATCAGAATGACGACGCCGATGATGAGTCCGTTCCACAGGGAGGGCACTCCCGCGAGCACGATGCCGTTCTCGAGCACCACGATGAACGCGACACCACCGAGCGTGCGGAGCACGGAGCCCTCACCACCGAGGATCGAGGTGCCGCCGACGACGACCGAGGCGATCGCGAGCATCGTGAGTTCGCCACCGGATGACGCCTGCACGACGCCGACTCGGGCGAGGTACGTGCAGGCGGCGATACCGATCAGCAAGCCGAGGATCACCGATCCGGCCACGCGTACCCGCTGCACGTTGATGCCGGAAAGCTTCGCTGCCTCGACGTTCGATCCGATCGCGTAGATCGAGCGGCCGAAGCGAGTGCGAGTCAGCATCAGGTGGAGCACGAGATAGATGGCGAGCACGATCAGGATCAGGACCGGGATCTCCCCGATCCGCTGTGCTCCCGAGAGAAACGGGAACACCGGCGGAGAGAAGAGGTCGCGACTGTTCCATAGCGCGAAGAGCCCGGTCTGGAACAGCGCGCTCGTGCCGAGCGTGGCAACGATCGAGGGAATCGCGAGTCGTGCGGTGAGGACTCCGTTGAAGAATCCGAGCGCTGCACCACCTGCGAGCGCCATCAGGAGCACGATGATCGGCGGCTGGCCGGCCCCCATCGCGGCCGCGACCAACCACGAGAGCATGCCGACGGCGAACCCTGTGGAGACATCGATCCCGCCCATGAGGATCACGAGCGTGAGCCCGGCGGCGATCAACGCGAGGTCTGCCGCGTTCACGGCGACGTTGACGAGATTGCCGGAGGTCAGGAAGAAGGGCGAGAGCATCGAGAAGACGATGAACTCCAGCACGAGCAGTGCCGGGAGCAGCCAGGTCTGCACCCGCTGCACAACGCGGAGCGCCGTCGTCTGCTGTGCGGGCACTCTGGTTTCATTGCCCCGGTCCTGGTGCGGTGTGATTGCAGTGGTCATTCGTTGACTCCCGCCGCTGCGCGAAGAATGGATGCTTCAGAAAGTTGCGAGCCTTTGGCGCTCCAGCGAAGCCGACCTTCATGCAGCACGTGCACGGTGTCCGAGAGCTCCAAGAGCTCAGACATCTCGCTGGAGATCAGCAACACTGCGATCCCGCTTGCCGAGAGCTCACGGATCCGCCGATGAATCTCCCGCTTCGTCCCGACGTCGATGCCTCGGGTCGGTTCGTCAAGAATGAGCAGTCGCGGCTCCGTTGCCATGAGCCTCGCGAGCAGCACCTTCTGCTGGTTTCCACCCGAGAGCGAAGTGATCGGTGCGTTTGCGGATTCGGCTTTGATCGCAAGTCGCTCGGTCCAGACGGAAATGAGGTCTCGTTCGAGTCCGGCACCGAGGAGTCCTCCTCGACTCAGCGAGGGCAACGCTGCCGCCGCAAGATTGTCGCCGACACTCAGGTGCGGAAAGATTCCTTGCGTCTTCCGGTCTTCGGGAAGGTATGCGATGCCGAGTTCCAGCGCGACTCGGCTCGATGTCGGAACATACGGAGTGCCGAGGAACGTCAACGAACCGGAATCGATCGGCAACTCACCACAGATCGCGAGTGCCAGCTCGGTCCGCCCGGCACCGACGAGTCCGTAGAGTCCCGTGATCTGCCCTGGCCGTACCGCAAAGCTCACATCAGCGAACACGCCCTTGGCCGTCAGGTTTTCGACCGTGAGAGTCGCGTCCGAGGTTTCGATGCCGGCGTTCGGAACGACATCTGCAAAGTGCTCGGCCGTTGCAGGGTCGACCTGGGTGGCGACGAGTCCGCCGTCGGCATCGACCTGCACCGCAGAGACGGAGCCCATCAATCGCAACAGGTTCTCTCGATCCGGATCGTTCGTCTCCCCTGCATTTCGACCGTCGCGCAAGACGACGAAACGGTCGGCAACCCGTTCGAGTTCATCGAAGCGGTGGGTGATGTAACAGACCGCGGTGCCTTCCGCCGTGAGCTGATCGACCAGGTCGAACAGGCGTTCCGATTCCGTATTCGTCAGAATCGAGGTCGGCTCGTCGAGGATCAAGACGCGAGCCTTGTTCGCGACGGCTCGCGCAATGAGCACTTGCTGCTGATCGGCGAGCGAGAGGTCGCCCATTCGTCGCTTCAGGAGTTTCGCGGGCAGCTGGAGACGAGCGAGCAGGCCGCTCGCCTCCGCTGCGATCGCTTTTCGGTCGATCCAGCCGAACGCTCGCGTCGGCTGTCGACCCATCGTGAGGTTCTCCAGCACGGTGAGGTGCGGGAAACCCGAGGGCTCTTGGTAGACGGTCGCAACGCCCGCGTCGATTGCGCTCGTCGGGGAGCCGGGTGCATACGGCTCCCCTCCGAGCGTCATCGAACCTGAGTCGGGCGAGTACACGCCTGCGATCAATTTCATGAGGGTGGATTTCCCGGCACCGTTTTCGCCCATGATCGCGACTCGTTCACCTGCGGCGATTGAGAAGTCGACCTCGGTCAGCGCTTTCGTCGCGCCGAAGCGCTTCGAAAGACTGTGCACGGTCAGGAGTGGAGAGGCTTCCATGACGGCCTTAGAAATCGAAGTCGGCGTAGTTGCTCTGCGTAAACACCGAGGGGTCACCGAGCAGGAGCGTCTTCGTTTCACTGTCGTACATCACCGGCTCGTCGAGCCCTGGCACGTCGTTCTCTGCCTCGAACTCGTTGCCTTCAGCGATTTGATAGAGCGCCCAGACCGTCAGGTAGCCGAGGTCTTCAACATCCCAGAGCACGGTGGAAGTCATCGCGCCGGATTCGAGGAAGGGTGCTGCCGTCTGTGGTGAACCGAAGCCGGTCACTGCAACTTCGCCGATCTTTCCGGCGTTGCTGACTGCTTGGCCGACGCCGGGGACTGCTGTCGATGGCACCGCGATGATGCCCTTGAGGTTCGGGTAGGCGGTCATGAGGTTCTGCGCCTCTTGCAGGGCTTCGGCAGTGTCGGCCGTGTAGCGGATTCCGCCGACGAGCTCCATGTCAGGGTAGGCGTCTGCCGCGCGAGCCTGCGCTGCGTCGATCCAGTTGTTGAACGTTGCGACATCGGCGCCACCGGAGATGATCCCGTACTCACCGCTTTCGCCGGCGGCCTTCGCGATCTCGTCCATGACCGTCGCGCCGAGCGATTCATCGCTCGCCTGTGAGACGAAGACGGTTCGGCTCGAGTCCGGCGCATCGGCGTCGGAGGTCGCGATCTGCACGCCTGCGTCCTGCGCCTTGGTGATGGAGTTGTTGATCGAGGTGGGGTCGAGCGGCGAGATCGCGATTGCGTTGTAGCCCTGCGAGACGAGGTTGTCGACGATCCGGACCTGCTCGGTCGCGTCGACCTTCGCCGGACCAGCTTGGGTGTAGGTGATACCGAGCTCTTCCGCAGCGCGATCCGCGCCGGTCTTGAATCCGTTGAAGTACGGGATGCCTTCGATCTGCGAGACGAAGGCGACTTTGATGCCGTCTCCGCCAGCGCTCGATCCGGGCGGTGTGGACGGTGCCGGTGTGGACGAGCATCCGGCGAGGGCGAGCGCCGCAGCGGCGACGATGCCTACTGCGGTGAGAGTGCGTTTTTTCACGAGCTTCCTCTTATCGGTTTGCCGCGGCGAACTGCGGGTGGAGCGAGTCATTTTGTGATGAATCGAAATGTAATCGATTACCTTGTTGACCCAAACTACGATTGACTTCATCATGGGTCAAGCACTTTTTTCGTGGGAAACCGAAACGTAATACGAGCGTAAGCAGAGGGAAATCGATTGCAGAAAACGACGGTGGCGAGCGTCGCCGCGGAGGCCGGGGTCTCCACAGCGACCGTGTCGCGAGTGCTCACCGGCTCAAAAGCAGTGAACGCCGAAACAGCGAAACGCGTGCATGCGGCGGCCGAGAAACTGCGCTACACCGGCAATTCGATTGCGAAAGCGCTCCGCCAAAATTCGACCGGCAACATCGGAATGCTCGTGCCGAGCATCTCGAACCCCTTCTTCACCGCCCTCGTCGAACAAGTCGAACATCACCTCGCGGGCGCCGGCCTCAATCTCTTCCTCTGCGACTCGAGAAACGACGTCGAGACCGAGGCGACCCGACTGCAATCGCTCACGCAGGGGTCCGTCGACGGCATCCTCGTGAGCCCCGTGAACGAATCACTCTCGCAACCCGCGCTCGCCCGGGCCAGCAGCATCGTGCCGATCGTGCAGCTCGACCGCCGGGTCAGCGGCGTCGAAAGCGACTGGGTCGGACTCGACGATGCGCACGCACTCCGGATCATCGCAAGCCACCTCGCTGAGCAGGGCGTGCGCAGCGCTGCCTTCGTCACCTCCACCATGGGTTCGTCATCCGCGATCGACCGGTTGCAGAGTGCGGTCGAATCCTGCGCTTCGCTCGGGATCGAACTGCCCGAAGACCTGATCTTCGACGGCGAGTTCAGTCTCGACTGGGGCGCCACTGCAGCGGAGCGCCTGCTCGACTCGGGCCACCCGCTCCCCGACGCGATCATCTGCTCTGACGACCTCATCGCACTCGGCCTCTCCGGCCGTCTCTCGCAACTCGGCGTTCGCGTTCCAGACGACGTCCTCGTCACCGGCTTCGACGACATCGAATACGCCTCGCTCAACACCCCCGCGCTGACGACGCTGCGTCAGCCGCTGACACAGATCGCGGCGGAGGCTGTTCGACTGCTTCAGGAGAACATCCGGAACCGCGACCGTGCGCACACCCAGCTCGCACTTCGCGGGCAACTCATCGTGCGCACGAGCACCAGCACGAGCACGGAAGTCAACGCCAGCACTAGCACGGACGCTCGCTCCTGATCGCACTTGGTCCTCAGTGATGACGCGCTACTCATTCATGAGTTGTTACGGTTAACTGCGCGATCACGCTGCCCCGTAGCGCCTCCTTCGCGCAGCAACCACTGCAAGGAGCTTTTGCCGTCATGCGAGCAATCAGAACACTCATCGATGTCCTTCGAGGCGCAATGATGGGTGCCGTCGAAGCCGTCCCCGGTGTCAGTAGCGGCACCATCGCGATGCTCGTCGGCGTGTACGAAACGCTCATCGACTCCGCCGGCAACCTCGTTCGCGGTCTCGTTCTGCTGGTTGTCGACCCGCTCCGCCGCCGCGGCACGTCTCGCGCCAAGGCCCATCTGCAGCAGGTCGAATGGAACGTGATCATTCCGCTGCTCGTCGGCATGGTCGCGGCTGCGCTCCTTGCGATTCGAATCATCGCGCCGCTCGTCGAGAACTACCCGGTGCAGTCGCGTGCGCTGTTCGCGGGTCTCATCCTGGTGTCGCTCATCGTCCCCGCGCGCATGGTCGGAGGCTGGGGAATCCGCGAGATCCTGCTCGTCATTCCGGCAGCCGTCGTCGGGTTCGTTCTCACGGGTCTCCCCTCGACCTCACAGTCGGACCCCTCACTCTGGCTCGTGTTCATCGTCGCGGCCGTCGCGATCTGCGCACTCGTCATTCCAGGGACGTCCGGCTCTCTCGTGCTCGTCGTTGTCGGGCTCTACGAACCGACGCTCCGCGCCGTGAACGAGCGTAATTTCGCCTACATCGCGGTCTTCGCCGCCGGTGCGATCCTCGGCCTCGGCTCCTTCGTGCAGGTACTTCGCTGGCTCCTCAAGCACCGCCGCAAGATCTCGCTCGCCATCATGACGGGGCTCATGGCCGGATCGCTCCGAGCGCTCTGGCCCTGGCAGGACGAAAGCCGTGGCCTCCTCGCCCCGAGCACCGACATCGGTCCCGCGATCTTGTTCTTCGTGGTCGGCATCGCCTTCGTCGGCGCGATCCTGATCGCAGAGTCGGCGCTCGTGCGTCGCCGCCTGGCCTCCGGTGAAGATTCACTGCACCCCGAGGATCACCCGGAGTTCAACGACACGGAACTGCCGTTCCAGCACCGAGCGTCGGAGCACCCCGGCGACCAGCGCGACTCGAACGATCACTCACGCTCCTAAGCGACGATCACGCTCAGAGCGTGCCGTTCGAGGCATCGAGCAGCGAACGCATTGACCTCGACCACGGCTCAGGATCTGGCCTGAATCGGTGCGTTTGACCACTTCCGAGGTGGTGGAGGCACATCGCTCGCCAGTATCCCGCGACGAGGTATGGGATCGGTCCGGAGCGCTCGTCCGCTGGCAGATGCGCCCGCGTCACCTCCGCGAGCGCACGCTCCGTTCGACCGAGAAATTGCTCGTAGTATTCCGCGACGCTCGGTACATCGAGCACGCTGTGACGGACTCGGCGACGGCGCGCCGCGAGCTCGTCGTCCGCTTCTGCATCGTCGTCGTACGCAGCCCGGTTGGTCGCGATGAGGAGTGCGTCGAGGATCGAGTCGTTCGATTCGAGCATGAGCGTGTACTCGAACAGGAGCGCATCGAACTGCGCCGTACTGAAGAGCACGGCCTCTTTGCACGCGAAGTATCGAAAGAAGGTCCGTCGACCTATTGCCGCACGGTCGGAAATCTGGTCGATCGTGGTTTCACTGAAGCCTTGGGACTCGAAGAGATCGAGTGCAACGTCGCGCACGCGCCTCGATGTCTCGCGGACATGCGCCGCACGGCGGCCCTCGCTCGAAGTTGATTCCATGGTGCGGCTAATCCTAGGGGCGGCTCGTTCACCAAACAGATGGGGCTTGTTCACACGCTAGAAAGTGGCACTAGTGCCACGATTCACATCTCGTCCTTACAGTTTTCGATGTTGTCCGTGACCACCGCGCGCAACACCCCGCACCCGATCACTTGCAAGGAACCCCATGAAATCGACATCGAAATTGCTGAAGATCAGCACTTTCACCGCGGCGCTCGCCGCAACCTCGCTCTTCCTTTCTGGCTGCTCCACGACCGCCGAGGCTGAGAGCGATCCGAGCCAGAGCGCACCGGTCGCAGCCGCAGGCGGCAGCATCACCATCGGTCTCGACCGCGAGATCCAGAAGATCGACCCCACCGAAGGTCTCCTTGGCCAGCAGCCGATCCTGATCCTGACCAATGGGATTTACCCCGCGCTGATGGCGCCAGTCGATGCCGGTGATGTCGAGCCGCACATGGCCGAATCGTTCGAGGCGAACGAAGACGGCTCGGTCTGGACCCTGCGGATTCCGAGCGATCTGACGTTCTCCGACGGCTCAGCACTGACCGCGACCGAAATCGTCGCACACGTCGAACGACTCGCCGACCCGAACTCGGGCTCCTCAACCGCAGGCCAGGCCGCGCAGATCGCAGCCATGACCGCGCCCGACGCGACCACGGTCGTGTTTGAACTCGTCCAGCCGAACGCCGGCTTCTCCGCACTCTTCGCTCGCCAGCTCGGCATGATCGCCTCCACGCAGGCCAGCGACGAGTTCGGCTTCCCGCTCGGTGCCGGGCCGTTCGTCGTCGACAAGTTCTCGGCCGGAGACGAGATCGTCGTCACCCCGAGCAAACACTACTGGGGCGACGCTCCACTGCTGGAGAGCATCAGCTACCAGATGATGCCCGATGCAGACTCGCGTTTCCAGAGTTTGAAGAGCGGCGAAGTCGACATCATGTGGACCGAAGTCACGAGCCAGTTCCAGGAGGCCCGGAACGATTCGAACCTCGCCGTCCACGCCGCTCCGGCCGCGGTGAGCTCGATCCTCCTGAACTTCTCCAACGAGCAGTTCAACGATCCGGACATTCGCCTCGCGCTCGCGCACGCGATCGACCGAGACGCGATTAACGCGGTGGTGAACCTTGGCGAGGGCGTCCCAGTTGACAGCCCGTTCAGCCTGCTCGGTGAACTCGCCGGCGAAGCCGACTATCCCGAGTACGACGTTGAACGAGCACGAGAACTTCTCGCAGGAAAGAACGTCTCCTTCTCGCTCACCGTCGAGAACCGAACGGACACCGTGCAGCGTGCAACCGCCTTGCAGTCGATGTTCGCCGATGCAGGGGTGACGGTCGACATCGTGCCCGTTGACAGCGCAAACTTCGGCACCACCTTGATGTCGGGCGACTTCGACGCCGCCGATTTCACCACCAGCGTGTTCAGTGACCCGGCAGGCGCGGGCCTCCTGTTCGTCGATGGCGGACCGTACAACTTCACCGGCTACGCGAACCCCGCCGTCGATGCTGCGATCTCCGCCGGGAACGCGTCGACCGACCCGAGCGAGCGCGCTGAGCAATTTCAGATCGTGACCGACTCGCTCGCAGCCGATCTGCCGGCCCTCTGGCTGACGGCCTCGAATGCTGGTGTCATCACAGGCGCCGACATCGCCGGGATCCCTGACCTCTCGAAGCGCACCCTGATCTCGATCAACCCTGCACTCCTCGGTCTGGGCGGCGAGTAACCGCTCGTGCTGTTCTGGCTCCTCCGCTTGCTGCGGGCGCTCACGGTGATTCTCGCCGTGACTGCGCTCGCAGCAGGCATCACTCTGCTCCTTCCCGGCGACCCGGTGCTCACTCTCCTCGGCTACGAATCGACCGAAGCGCAGCGCGAGGAACTTCGAGAAACACTCGGGCTCAACCTCGGGTATTGGGAACGATTCGGCTCGATCTTGGCCGGGCTCGCCGTTGGAGACCTCGGCACCTCGTTTCAAAGCGGTCGGCCGGTCATGAGCGAAATCCTCAACCGGCTTCCAGCAACACTGCAGCTCATCCTGAGCGCGCAGGTGCTCGCGGTCGTCATCGCGGTCCCGGTCGCGCTGTACGGTGCCAAGAAGCAGGGCGGGGCCTTCGACAGGATCACATCGGGAGCGTCGTTTCTCCTGCTCGCCCTCCCTGGATTCGTCGTCGGGATCGTGCTGATCTACGGGCTCGCCGTGGTGACGAAACTCCTTCCGGCATCCGGCTACACGGCATTCGTGGATGACCCGGTGCAGAATCTTCGATACATGGTCTTGCCCGTGCTCACGCTCGCCCTCGCTGAGGCTGCTGTCTACACGCGGACCCTTCGCGGCGCAGCAATTGAGAGCCTGGACGAGCCCTTCGCCGACGCCGCAATCATTCGCGGTGCCAGCAACGCCCGCCTCCTTTGGCGTCGAATCCTTCGCCCCTCGCTGCCTCCACTCATCACCATCGTCGGGCTCAACATCGGCGTCGCCCTCGGCGGAACACTCCTCATCGAGTCCCTCTTCGCGGTTCCGGGTATCGGTCGACTCGCGATCTCTGCGATCGAAAGTCGCGACATCCCTCTGATCCAAGGAATCGCAATCCTCGCCGCGATCGGGGTGGTCGTCATGAGCATCGTCATCGACCTCATTCTCACTCGCGTCGATCCGAGGAGCCGCCATGCTCATTGACCCGCTCGCACGAGTCACGACACAAGCACTGTCCCCGGTTCCTCGGCGCCGACTGAGCAGCCGTCCGCCCATCCTGGTGACACTCGCTGCGCTGTGGCTCCTCGTGCTCACTGCTCTTGCCTTCGGTATTTCGTTCATCCCCGGCATCGATCCGCGCGCGACCGACTACAACAATCTCGTTGCCGCGCCGAGCCTCGGACACCTCTTCGGCACCGACAATCTCGGGCGCGATGTGTTCGTCAGGACGATGTTCGGTGCGCAGGCATCGATCATGATCGCCGCGCTCGTCATTGTCGTCGGTGGCGGTGCCGGGCTCCTTCTGGGCGTCATCGGCGGGTATCTTCGCGGCCCGTTCGATGCCATCATCGGCTTCGCAACCGACGTGCTGATGGCGCTTCCAGCGCTCTTGCTCGTCATCACGGTCGTCACCCTGCGTGGACCGAGTTTGCTGACCATCGGACTGATCCTCGCGATCCTTGCGATCCCCGCCTTCAGTCGAATCGCTCGCGCAGCGACTCGCAGCGTGACCCGCTCGCCCTACGTGGTTGCGGCACGGACCCTGGGCGCTTCACCCTTGCGGATCATGCTCCGCGAAGTGCTTCCTGCGGTCGTTCCCATCGTCACCCCGTTCGCACTCACCGCAATCGCAAGCGCGATCATCGCTGAAGGAGCCATGAGCTTCCTCGGTTTCGGCCTCCAACCACCGGCGCCCTCCTGGGGCGGGCTCATTGCAGACGGACGTTCCCAGCTTGCTTCGGCGCCCTGGGTCACGATGCTGCCGGCAGCGGTGTTGTGCGGCACGATCCTCGCGGTGAACGTCATCGGTGAGCACCTTCGAAAAGAAAGCGGTCGTCAATGATGCCCCCAACGCTTGAAAGAAATCAGCACGCTCCCTCACTCCGATCCGCCGTGCTCGATGTCACCGATCTCACGACGAGCTACGCGACGAAGTCGGGTGTCGTTACCCCCGTGCGAGGCGTCAGCCTGTCGGTGTGCGAAGGAGGATCACTCGGGATCGTCGGAGAGAGCGGATCCGGAAAGTCAGTCCTGGTTCGATCGATTCTCGGAGTGCATCCCGCTCGCTCCTCTCCCACCGTCACCGGGAGCGTGCGCCTCAACGGCCGAGAAACCATCGGCCTCGATGCCAAATCTCGGCGCGCACTGCTCGGCGCGCAGGTCTCGCTCATTCACCAAGATCCGCTCATGTCACTGAATCCAGTGGTCACGATCGGCGAACAGGTCGCTGAAGCGGTCGTCAATCACAGCAACCGCGAATCGCGCAGCACGCTCAGATCACGGGTACTCGAATTGCTGCGTTCGACTGGACTGCGGGAGCCGGAGCAGCAGTACCGGAAGTATCCGCACGAACTCTCGGGCGGTCAACGTCAGCGGGTCGGCATCGCAGCCGCCGCGATCACCGCTCCAACGCTCATGATCGGTGACGAACCGACCACCGCGCTCGACGTCACTGTGCAAAAACAGGTGCTCGACATGCTCGAAGATGTTCGACGCCAACAGAATTCCGCGCTCGTCCTCATCACCCACGATCTCGGCGTTGCAGCGGAGCGCTGCGACGAGATCGCAGTGATGTACGGCGGGCGGATCGTCGAGCAAGGCCCGAGCGCGCAGATCGTGGGAGATCCCCGGCACCCCTACACGAAAGCGCTCCTCGCCTGCGGGCCACGGCTCGACGGCCCACGCCCGCTCCGACTCCCGAGCATTCCAGGCGGGGCCGCGCGGCCTGATCGCCCGAACGATACCGGCTGCGCCTTCGCCGAACGATGCTCGTTTGCCCGGGATTCGTGCTCGACGACACCACAGCACCTCCAGTTTTCGGGCTCCTCGACGCATCGTGTCGCCTGCTCGGTCCGGACCGATGCGGAGTCCGCCGCATGAACGCACTCGAACTCCACAACGTGTCGGTGCAATACGGAGCGTTCACCGCCGTCAATGCAGCGAGCCTCATCGTCCCAGCGGGCGGGAGCGCTGCGATCGTCGGTGAATCCGGTTCCGGGAAATCGACGATCGCGCGCGCGGTAATGGGCTTGCAACGCCTCGCGAGCGGAACGATCACGATCGAGGGCTCGCCGCTTCGGACGCGTCGTTCGGCGCGGAGCCGCCGCGATTCGGGAATCCAGATGATCTTCCAGGATCCCATTTCCTCCCTCAACCCGCGGCGTCGCCTCCTCGACATCGTGACCGAGCCGCTCGTCCTCCGCCGCCGCGGCGATCGAGCGTCCCAGCGAGCGAGAGGCGCAGAACTTCTCGAACGGGTCGGACTTGACCCTGCTCGATACGGCGATCTGCGAGCGGGGCAGATCTCCGGTGGTCAGGCACAGCGGGTTGCGATCGCACGAGCGCTCGCGGCCGAACCGAGAATTCTGGTGTGCGATGAACCAGTATCTGCCCTCGACGTCTCCGTGCAGGCCACAGTCCTCAACCTCTTCGCCGAGCTTCGCGAGCACGAAGGGCTCACGCTCCTGTTCATCTCGCACGACCTCGCAGTGGTCCGCATGATTGCTGATCACTGCCACGTCATGCGCTCAGGAGAGATCGTCGAATCCGGCGACACCGAGGACATCCTCCGAACCCCGCAACACCCGTATACCCAGCAACTCATCCGAGCAGCACCGCAAATCGCGGCGCTCACTTCAGGAGCATCATGACATCACAGCAATTTCCAGCCGGCTTCCTTTGGGGATCAGGCGCCTCCGCCTACCAAGTCGAAGGAGCCTGGGACGCGGACGGCAAAGGGCCTTCGATCTGGGACACATCCACGCATTCCGGTCGTTGGGCGACGCCCGACGGCACCAGTGGTGACGTCGCGATCGACCAGTACAACCGGCTCGACGAGGATCTCGATCTCGCCCGGTCGCTCGGCGCGCCCATGCACCGATTCTCGATCTCCTGGCCGCGCGTCTTGCCGACCGGCGAAGGCACGGTCAACCCTGCTGGACTCGACTACTACGAGCGGATGGTCGACGGCTTGGCAGCGCGAGGCATTCAGTCCGCCGTCAACCTCTTCCACTGGGATCTCCCGCAGAGCCTTGAAGACCAAGGCGGATGGATGAACCGCGATACCGCCTACCGGTTCGCCGATTTCTCCCACATCGTCGCTGCACGGCTCGGTGATCGCGTCGCACAATGGTGGACGATCAACGAGCCCTTGAACCCTTCGCTCGGCGGCTACATGGCCGGAGCGCTCCCCCGCATCGTGCACTCGGCCTCGATGGACTCGCCGCGATGCACCATGTGCTGCTCGCTCACGGCCTCTCGATGCGAGCCCTTCGCGATGCAGGAGTGACGGGTGATCGAGGCATCATCTTGAGCCTCTCCGGAGTCCGGGCCGCAACTGATCACCCCGATGATCAGGCTGCGGCGGATCGCGCGGCCCTGTTCGCGGAGAAGATCTTCCTCGATCCGCTCCTTGGCCGAGGCCACATCGAGCCCGTCGCGAAACTCCTGAGCACTCAGGGTGTGCTGTTGGAGGGCGACGAAGAAATCATTGGCACTCCGGCTGAGCTGATCGGGCTGAACTGGTACTCGACGTTCGGCGCCGCTGCGCCCTCGCGAGCGACACCGATGCTCGAAGATGCCCCGCGGCAGTGGGCGATGTTCGCGAAACTCGCCGAATCGACCGAGCCGCTCGGCTTCGCGATCGTGCCGATTCCGGGCGCAGGTTGGATGCACGCGCACCGCCAGCTCACACCCGGCGGGATGCGCGCAATGCTCGACTGGGTGCACACGGAATACCCAGAGCTCCCGCCCATCGTGGTGACCGAGAACGGCATCGGCTTGCGCGACCCGATTGAGCCCGATGGCACGATCCCCGATACACAACGCATTGATTACATGTCCCGCGCACTGTCAGAGATCGCGTCGGCAATCGATGCGGGCATCGACGTCCGTGGCTATTACGCCTGGTCGTTCATCGACAATCTGCAGTGGAACGCGGGCTTCACCCATCGTTTCGGATTGATCCACGTCGACCCCGTCACCCTCGTGCGCACGCCGAAGCAATCCTTTGCTTGGTTCGCGCGAGTGATCGAGTCGAACGTGCTCGAGCCGCTTCTTGAGCCGGTCGATGTGGCGAAGGCGGTCTCGCTCGGAGCGGTGGAGAACGCTCGGGGTCTCGAAGGGCTCCGAACCGTTACCGGTCGAGCCGTCCGCCCTGGCTTGTTCGTCCGAAGCGGAGCCCTGCACCGACTCGATGCACGGTCGAATTATGAACTCGAACAGCTCAACGTGACAACCGTCATCGACCTTCGCACCGATGCGGAACGTACGGGTCACCCGAGCATGCTCTCCGAGTCCACGCGTGTCGTTCATATTCCTCTGCTCTCGGATCTGAATGCTCACGTGGAGTCCGGCGCGATGGATCTCGCTTCGGTGTACGAGGGGATGATCGAGCATCGCGGAGACGCGCTCGTCGCCGTCCTCCAGGAAGTGATCGGCGCTCGCGACGCTGTGCTCGTGCATTGCACCGCGGGGAAGGATCGCACGGGCGTGGTCGTCGCGCTGCTCCTCGCGCTGCTCGGCGTCGGTGACGAGGCGATCATTGCGAACTACGCGGAATCCGAATCGCGATTGAGTGAACGCTTCCGTCGCGACGTCGAGGCATTGATGCAGCAGCTGGGCGGTTCTGACGCGCTGCGCACCACTGCGCTCGAGTCTCCACCGGTTTTGCTGGAGTCGTTGTTCGCACGGATTCGGAGCCAGCACGGATCGATCACGGCGTATCTTCGAGCGCACGGACTCACAGACGAGCACATTGCTCGGGCACGCGACAAATTCCTCGAACCCGTAGCTGCGTGATCATCTGAAACAAGGCCTCACGGCGGCTCCAACCCAGAGCAGCCTGTTCGGCAAACGGCACTCAGCCTGCTCGGCAAACGGCACTCAGCCTGCTCGGCAAACGGCACTCAGCCTGCTCGGCAAACGAACAAGGCCCGGTCTCGCAAACGCGAGACCGGGCCTTTCGTGGCTTCGCCGATCAGCTGATGACCGAAACACCGAGGTAAGCGAGTACTCCGAAGGCGGTTCCCCACAGGATGATCGAGATGATCTGCCAGAAGATCACCGCGTTCCGGCTCGCTCCGAAACCGACCATTGCCGCGGAAGTCAGCTGGCTCGGCAGGATCGCCTGACCAAGAAGACTCACACCGGCAACACCGAAGCGATCGAAGGCACGACGCAGCTTCGCGCGGCGTGGTGTCTCCTGCACGGGAGCGCGGCCTTCATTCCGACCCGCCACGACCTTCGTTCGTGCGCCGTGCGCTGCGAACACGAAAGCGAGCATGGAGATGATGTTTCCGATCACCGCGACGCCGATTGCAACGACGGCCGGCAGACCGATCAGGACACCGATCGCGGCACCGAAGTACGACTCAACGAATGGGATCGCGGCGATGAGCATGATTCCGAGCCACTGCAGCAGCGGTGGCAGCGAGCTGGTGAAGTCTTGCAGTGCATCAATCATTGGGAGTCCTTCGTTGAGGTGTGCAGTCGAAGTCGAAGTTCCGAACTGAACGATGCAGCGTTCGCATCGATACCTCAATCGTTCTCGATCGGCCTGCCCGCCAATAGTGCCGCGGTGTCAGCACCCCCTGTGCAGTTCTGCTCGCTGCGGTATGACAAATATCACTGGTCTAGCCTTGAGACCATGCCTGCCGACCACGCCAGAAGTGTGCAATCGACCTGGAGATACACGGTCGGTTCGATCGTGTTCTTCGTGGTCACGGTGCACGCGATCGTCGTAATCACGTTCTTCGAATGGGTGCGACTCGAAGGTGGCGCGCTGCTGAGTGCGCTCATGGTTCTCACGGCGGTCTCCGCAGTGGTCCAAACACGATTCTGCTGGTTCTTGCGCGTCGGTCGCGGCGGCGGTCTCCCCCGGATCGGCTATGTGCTCGCGATCCTCATCCCGGCGCTGCTCGTCTGGGTGCTCGGGCTGTTCTCTTCCGAAACCGGCATTGCACCGGCGGTGCCGCTCTGGTCAGCGTTCACCCTGCTCGCCTTGCTCCTCCCGAAATCGCAACGACGCCTGACCCTCGCCATTGCACTCCTCGCAACGCTCGGCCATGTTCTGCTGTCATCGAGCATTTCGGGCACAGAGTTCGTGCTCATCGGAAGCCCGGTCGGATTCATGCTCGCGCTCTACGCCGCGATCTTGCCGCCGACACTCCTGACAAGCCTGTGGCTCTGGGAGGTCATCGCCCGGCTCGACCGGCACCAACGCGTCGCCGCCGACCTTGCCGTGACGCAGGAACGACTTCGCTTCGCCTCCGACCTCCACGACATTCAAGGGCATCACCTGCAGGTGATCTCCCTGAAGGCGGAGCTCGCGGAACGGCTGCTCGAAAAGAATCCCGAAGCCGCACGCACGAACATCCACGAGGTGCGCACGCTCGCCAAGCAGGCGCTCGAAGAGACTCGCGCCCTCGTTGGCGGCTACCGTCAGGTCGAGTTGGGCGATGAACTCGAGAACGCGCGGGAGGTCCTCACCGCCGCCGGGACGACCTGCACGCTGCGGCGCGATCGCCTGCCGAGCGATCCGGCTGCACGCTCCATGCTGGCGCTCGTCGTGCGCGAGGCGACAACCAACATCTTGCGACACAGCGCCGCGACCAAGGTGTCGATCGTCCTGAGTGCTTCGTCGCAGGCGAACGTGCTGACCATCACGAACGATGCGAGCGCCGGTGCGGGCGCACCCGTCAACCCTGGTTCGGTCGCAGCGCAGACCGGCGGTCACGGATTGCAAGGCTTGCGCGAGCGACTGCTCACCATTGGTGGCTCTCTCGACGTGGTCGAGGACACGGGTGCCGGAACCTTCTCGCTGCGCGCGACGGTTCCCGCCAACGTGGCGATCGAACCTGATGTCAACGACGGTGATGCTCACATCGAGCGACCGAACGAACCTGCAAAGGAATCGAAATGAGCGGGACGATTCGACTCCTCATCGCTGACGATGAGCACCTGATCCGCGGCGCCCTCGAAGCGCTGCTGAACCTGGAGCCCGACATCGACGTTGTGGCGAGTGCCGCTGACGGCGAAGAGGCGATCGCTTTGGCCCTCGAAACGAAGCCTGATGTGTGCCTGCTCGACCTCGAAATGCCGAAGGCGGATGGTCTTGCTGCAGCGGCAAAGATTCTCGCCGAGGTGCCAACGCGAGCCGTTATCGTGACGCGCCATGCACGGCCGGGAGTGCTGCGCCGCGCGCTGTCGTCCAAGGTTTCAGGGTTCGTGCCGAAATCGATGGCCGCTGAGGAACTCGCTGACGTCATTCGTGCGGTCGCCGAAGGCAAGCGCTACATCGACTCCGACATCGCCGCGACTGCGCTCAGCGCCGAACGCTGCCCGCTGACCGACCGCGAACTCGACGCGGTCCGACTCAGCCGCTCCACTCTGAGCGTGCAGCAGATCTCCGAAGAACTGCATCTCGCACCAGGAACCGTGCGCAACTACCTTTCCTCCGCGATGGCAAAACTCGGCGTCTCCTCACGCCACCAGGCGGCCGAAAAGGCATGGGAACAGGGCTGGATTTAAGCTCAGTCGCACGTTAATTGCGTCTTCAGGTTTAGCTTCGTCACGGTTAAGACGCGATCGCATCATATGCGAATTTACATCGGTCGAATTTCCCGCCAACCAACTATGGTCGGCTATTTACCAGGATTGTTATCCTCGTGCGTGAGGGCTGATCCTCGCGTATGTTGTTGCTATGACTAAAGGTAGAAGAGTTGAACAGCACATCGCCGTGTTTGGTGAGAGCGGGAGCGGCAAAACTGTCCTCATCTCCTCGTTCTACGGCTCTTCCCAAGAGGCGAGGTTCCGCGACGACTATGGTTTCGACGTTATCGCAGACGATGTAAGCCAAGGCAACAAGCTACACAGCAACTACCTCGGAATGAAAAAGTCTGGGACGCTACCCCTTCCAAACCGATTTAAGGCGGAGTCCTTTACTTTCTCCATGAGAACACTTGCTCGAACAGCCACGAGCACTCAGGCACGCCGTAAACGAGACACGCTCAAGCTCGTTTGGCACGACTACCCAGGTGAATGGTTCGAACAGAGCGTTTCAACGCCTGAGGAGGGGGCACGCAGGAACGCAGCCTTTCGTGAGCTTCTCGGCTCCGATGTAGCACTCCTCCTTGTCGATGCTCAAAAATTGATCGACCATGAAGGCGAAGAGGAGCGCTACCTCAAGTCGCTGCTCAATAATTTCCGCACCGGCCTGATGCGTCTTCAGGACGAGATCCTGCACGGGAACGAACTCCTTACAAGTTTTCCTCGAGTCTGGATGCTGGCTCTCTCAAAGGCAGACCTCATGCCAAATATGAATGTGGCGGCGTTCCAAGAACTCTTGATCGAAAAGGTGTGCGACGAACTTGACGCACTACGACATGTCCTCGCCGAGTTCGTCCAAGTCCCCGAAGCGTTTTCTGTAGGAGAAGATTTTGTGCTTCTCTCTTCCGCAAAGTTTGAACCCGGGAAGATCGAAGTTGCGCAGAGAATAGGCATCCAACTCGTTCTTCCAATCGCGTCGATGCTTCCGCTCGAACGGCACGAACGTTGGGCTGGTCGAATGCAGATTCCTCGTAAGATCGCCTCGGAAATTTTTAGCAACGCAGACAATATGGTGAGAATCCTCGTGGCGACCAAACTTCGATTGCCTGGCCCGCTTGGCGTTGCACAGGGTTTACTCCTGAGTTTCATGGCTGGAGAGAGCATGCAGGCATCGCTCGACATGGCGAACACGAAACTAAGGGAGATGAGCGAAGAGGCTACGAAGCGGCACGATCACCTCAAAGCCGCACTCTTGCGATTCCAAGTAGATCTCAACCGAGCAGAGTCAGATGGCATCCTCATTCGGAGCCCTCGATGAGGTTCATTTGGGCCACAAGAGGCCGCCAATGGGGGTTTCGCTTCCTCCGGACTGGCGAACTCGCTGACCCGCTCTTAACATATGATCTTGCATTTTCCAGGCTCGGCCAGTCGATGTTTGAATTCGGGCAATACGACGAATTCGCCGTGCTGCGGTTCGCGGATCCCGAGGGTCGTCAAGATTCGGCTGGCCGGTTGATTCCACACGAATTTGTCCTAATAAAGGGCGACTACCCGCACTTCACCTCGCTCAATCAAGCGCGAGACTTCATCTGGCCACAGGTTTTAGACGAGTACGCGCTGGTCTGGAACAGCGACGTGGCACCGGGTTAGCTTCCCCCACCTTTGCACCTAAATTTTCGCTTAGCTTCTTGGCAGAACTGTCCATCAAGACGAGAACATCGGCAAAACAATCACCGTACCTATTGTTTCGTGGTGCCCCTGGAGAGACTCGAACTCCCAACCAACTCCTTAGGACGGAGGTGCTCTTCCATTGAGCTACAGAGGCGTGTGCGACTCAACAGCCTAGCGCAGGAGGCGTGAGCAGGGAGCGGGCTCCCATTCGGTGAACAAGCGAGTACGGACGAGCCTTCCTCCGGCGCCGACAACAATGGCGGCCACCCCGAGGGGTGGCCGCCACCGGCATCACGTCCGAGGCACGGAAACCCATACTTCGAGACGCGGTCAGAATTACTCTGCAGACAGAATTACTCTGCGGTCAGGGAGTCAACCCATTCCTGGTTTTCGCTGATCCACTCGGCAACGATGTCGGTGTAGTCGTCAGTTTCGACTTCGTTGAACATTGCGTTTTCGAGGGAGTGCAGGGTTTCGGAGTCCATCTTCCATTCGGACAACCATGCGTGCAGCTGTGGGAACTCGTCTCCGAAGTTCTCGCTACCGAAGGAGTGGATTCCTTCAGCGTCACCAAGGGTGCCCTCTGGGTCTGCGAGGTCCTTGATGTCGAAGGCGTCGTATGCCCAGTGGGGGCGCCACAGGGTCACGGCGATGTTCTCGCCCGCGTCAGTTGCTGCCTGCAGCTCGGTGAGCATTGCTGGGGTCGAGGAGACGATGAAGTCCATGCCCTCGAGGCCGTAGCCAGGGATCGTGTTTTCCTGGACAGCCTTGGTCAGGCCAGCACCAGCGTCGATGCCGACGAGGCGGTTGTCGAAGAGGTCAGCGTTTTCTGCGAGCTCTTCGAGCGAGTCGATCGGTGCGTCGGAGTTGACGGCAACGGTCAGGACTGCTTCGTCGTTCCACGAGCCGAGGTCCTCGATCGAGTCGCCGTACTCTTCCATGTAGCTGGCGTGCGTGAGCGGCAGCCATCCGTCGAGCGTGAGGTCGTAGCTCGCGTCTGCGAGACCGAGGAAGACGGGGCCTGGGTCAGCGTAGGTCAGTTCTACGTTGTAGCCCTTGTCTTCAAGGATTGCCTTCCAGAGTTCACTGGCTGCAATGCCTTCGTCCCAGCCATTGAATACGGCAATGTTGAGGTCGGCCTTGTCGCCGTTCTCCACGGTTGCGTAGTCGGCGGCACCGTCGTTGCCGTTGCCTGATCCTGATTCGTCAGCTGAGGAGCAGCCGGCGAGGGTGAGTGCTGCGGCTGAGAAGCCGGCCAGCAGCGCAAGGGAGCGCTTCTTCATGTGTCTTCCTTTCGTGTCGGCGTTGTAACACCGACTGGGGTTGACGTTCTTTGCCAACGCGGTTGCGCGGGCGCACACTCATCTGTGATGGGTGTGAGATTTTCAGTTATGGCTTTGAGTTTGTGTAGCGCCCAGTTACCCGGCGCTGCCCGCCATGCCCGCTGGAACGCGGGTTCCGGCAGCAACTTCCTGCTCGGTGGAGGTGGGCTTGTCGTCGCTCGTCTTCGGGCTGGAGCTCGCGGATGGCTTGCGCTTCCGCTTCCGCTTCGATCCGCTGAGCGCACCGGTGATGCGGTCGAGGTAGATCGCCAGCAGCACGACCGCGAGGCCTGCTTCGAATCCGAGTCCGACGTTCACGCTCTGCAGTGCACCGACGACGGCGCTTCCGAGTCCGCCCGCGCCGACCATTCCGGCGATGACGACCATTGAGAGCGAGAGCATGATGACCTGATTGATTCCGGCCATGATCGACGGCAGTGCCAGTGGCAGCTGGATCTGACGCAGGATTCGTCCAGGGGATGATCCGAAGGACTGCCCTGCTTCGACGACCTCTTTATCGACACCGCGGATTCCGAGTTCGGTGAGTCGGACACCGGGAGCCATCGCGAAGATGATGGTCGCGACGATGCCGGGAACCTCACCAACACGGAACAGCAGGATCGCCGGAATCAAGTAGACGAAGGCCGGCATGGTTTGCATGAAGTCGAGCACGGGGCGCATGATCGCGCTTGCCGTGTTCGAGCGGGCGGCCCAGATTCCCAGCGGAATACTGAGCGCGATGGCAATGAACGCCGCGACGATGACGAGGCTGAGGCTCTCCATCGCGTTCGCCCACTGGTTCACGCCGACGACGACCATGACACCTGCTGCGGTGCCGAGCGCGAGGAACGGCTTCTTCAGCAGAATCGCAATGGCAACGAAGACGATGCCGATGACCCAGAACGGTGGGGTTCCGAGTACGAAGTCGACACCCGAGTAGAGCGTCCGGAACAGCCAGCCGATGCCATCGAAGATGAAGGAGAGCTCGCTGCGCAGGAAGTCGGTGAAGTCCTTAACCCAGGTGCCGAGCGGAATACGGAAATCGTCCATTAGTTGCTTCCCTCCGCACTGATCAGGTTGAGACTCTCAGTGAAGGTTTCGGTGGAGACGGTCGATGCCGGCTCGACGACTGGCAGTTCGCCAGTGGTTGATTCGTGGTTGGCGAGCGCTGCGAGCAGCGTGACGCGTGGCAGCACTCCCTTGACGCGGCCATCCGCGTCGACGACCGCCAGTGGCAGCAAGCTCTCAACGCTCGGCAGCAGCACGTCGGCCAGTGGTGCATCGATCTCGACCGTGGTGACGTCTTGACGCAGCACGGTGTCGAGTTCGGTGACTCCGGCCTTGAGTGCACGCAACGCGTCCCGGTCGTGGACCGAGCCGAGCAGCGCACCATTCCGGCCAGTCACCATGACGGCGCTGGTCTGGAGGTCACGCATCGTGCGAACCGCACCGCGAATTCCGACGGTGCTCTTGACGATCGCGCGCGCCTTGTCCATGGCGTTTCCTGCCGTGAGGACGCGTGAGCGGTCGATGTCCTGCACGAACTGGGCAACGTAGTCGTTGGCCGGATCGGTGAGGATGTTCGCGGGAGTGTCGATCTGGACGACGCGGCCGTCGCGCATCACCGCGATGCGATCACCGAGGAACATTGCCTCGTTGAGGTCGTGCGTGATGAAGACGATCGTCTTGCCGAGCTTCTCCTGCAGGTGCAGCAGTTCCTCTTGCATTTCACGGCGGATCAGCGGGTCGAGCGCGCTGAATGCTTCGTCCATCAGCAGGATTCCGGTGTCCGCGGTGAGCGCGCGGGCCAGGCCGACGCGCTGCTGCATTCCTCCGGAGAGTTGGCCGGGCAGGTGGTCTTCCCAGCCTGCGAGTCCAACCATGCCGATGATTTCCAGGGCCTTGTCCTGGCGCTCTTCGCGCCCGACGCCCTGGATTTCGAGTCCGTACGCGACGTTGTCGAGCACGGTGCGGTGCGGAAGCAGCGCAAAGTGCTGGAACACCATCGAAACGCTCGACTTGCGAACGTTGCGGAGTTTCGCGGGTGAGATGCCCGTGATGTTGGTGCCGTCGATCTTGATTGAACCGGAGGTTGGTTCCCACAGTCCGTTCAACATTCGGATGAGGGTCGACTTGCCCGAGCCACTCAAGCCCATGACAACGAAGATCTCTCCACGGTTGACGGTGAAACTGGCGTCGATTACTGCAGCGGTGCCGTCACGCTGCACGTCGTCGCGAGATTCTCCTCGCTCGAGTCGACGGACCGCTTCTGCTGGCCGTCGACCAAAAACCTTGTATACATTGCTCGCCTCAATGGCGACTTCTGAACTCACGGGGACGAATCCTCCACGCGTCGCTACAACGCTTTTCACATTACGACCGGGCAGACCTGTTTACGCGCCCTGTGGAGCGTAAATTGAGATCCCGCCATACGCTCGAACATCGTGTTTCGCTCGCGGTCTGGGTTACGTTGGCTCCACAATGGGCCGTCTCGCACGCTAGCAAGGGCATCGAGCAAGAGTCCAAGCCAGCCCCGCAAACTTGCGCTCTCACCCGTCAAGTTTGTGAATTTCACATGAGTCTGTTACGGGCTCGCCGTTCTGATCCGAATTTTTGCTTCGAGACGCACGAAAGCCCCGACCATCGGCCGGGGCTTTCGTCACATATTCGCGCTTAGAAGCGGCGGATCTTTGGCTGTCCCATCGATCCGACCATCGCGGAGTACGAGGAGTACTTCACGCCGCTCGACGAAGTGGCCGAGTGGATGATCGTGTTGTTGCCAACGTAGATCGCGGTGTGACCGTTCCAGACGAGCAGGTCGCCGGAGGAGAGGTTCGAAGGGTCGACGGCGTTGCCGTATGCGCCCTGCGAGGTCGACTGACGCGGCAGGCTCACGCCGACGTGCGCGTACACCCAAGCGGTGAAGGCTGAGCAGTCCATGACGCTGTACGGAGTTCCGAGAGCGGACTGCGCGATGCCGACGACGCCACCTGTGGTTGCGACCGGGTTCGCTGCTGCTGCGGGGGCTGCTGCACCCGCTGGTGCGGCGGGAGCGGCTGCTGCCTGCTGCTGGCGGAACTGTGCCGCCGCGGCTGCAGCTTCTTCACGCTCGCGCTTGCGCTGCTCTTCAGCTGCAGCAGCTTCCGCACGGAGACGTTCGAGTTCTTCTGGGGAGGTTGCCGAGATTCCGGTTTCTCCGACATCGATGAGGGCTGCTGATGGAGCAACCTCGATGGTCTGAATGTTCGCTGCAATCTCGTCGGCGAGCGCAACGTCAGCTGCGTACTGGTCGTTCGAGTTGCTGTTGAACGCAGCGGCCGGGAGCGCAATGCTTCCGACGAGCGCGGCTGCGATGGTGATGATTCCTGCGCTTTTGAGTCCACGGCGAATCGCTGGTGCGTGTGATTCGGCACGGGCTACCGTGGTCGCGCGGACGGCGACAGTTGAGCGCTCGCCGTTCGAATTCGTTGCCATATGCGGTAAAACTCCAAAAATTCACTTGTCGCCGAACGGGGGACCCGATCACGACCTTGGCAAGCCTACGCGACCGTTACCAAAAAGTCATAATCATTTTGACGAGTTGGCTTCAACCACGACTTGAGACTCGCTCACTCCCCTGTCGTAGCGGGGGAAGGCGGGTACAGAAAAAGATCAACCTGACTCGTAGTGAGGATGCGCGTGTGGTAGCTCGAGTCCGAGTTCACGTTGTATTCCTCGATCTGGAACGTGCCATCGTCGTACACGGCGCTGACGTACGCGACGTGGTTCGCCCGCCACCAAGCGACCGCGCCAACCTTCGGCTCCATTCCGGTGCCGTACTTCCAGGCGGAGGCCCACATCCACGCCGAGCCGGGAGGAAGACCCTGCCCCCATTTGATGAGCCATGGCCCTTCGGTCCAGCCGAGATCGCGGTTCATGCGCCACGCCACGAAGTCGACGCACTGCCCCATGTAATACATCAAGCTCGACATTCCGCGCTTCCCGGGGAATGGATAGTCATCGACTGTTTCGCGGTTCTGCCCGACGACGAACGTCTCAAAGGCGTCGTACTGCAGGGTCGAGTGCTCGGCGAGTTCACCCTGAACAGCGAGCGACTGTGAGGCTCCGCCGGAGAAGACCGCCTCAGGCGTCTCGATGGCGGTGAAGCCGTACGCGGGGATCGCTCCGACCGCGACGAGCGAGCCGGTCGCGGCGATCACGACGGACGCCCGGATCTTCTGGAACGCTGCGAGGTGACGAGGCTTCTTCCGACGAGCGGGCGGTGCGATTGCGAGCTGCTGACGCACCGGACGAGCGCGGTGCTCCCGAACCAGCAAGGACTGTGGAGCAGAGGAAACGCCCCGGCTCTGGCCGAAGAGCTCTGCCGTGTCGACGAGCTCGGCGTTGAAGACGGCTTCCGATGCCTCTACAGGACCAGGAGCAGCCGCTGCGGTCGCGACGGCGGGCAATACCTCAACGGTCGGCGCGTTCGTGGCGGTCGGCGCGTTCGTGGCAATCGGCGCGTTCGTGGCGGTTGGCATCTCCGGGACACTGAGCACCTCGCCGGCGGTCGGCACAGACGATTGCGCACGAAGCGCGGCAAGTTCGCGTCGAGTCCTCGGCGCGGTGGGTGCGTGTTCGACGACCCGCCCGTCTCGTGCTCGGGCTTCGCGACGAGTCGTTGGAGGCAGGCTGCGTGCATGCGCTTCTCGCATGGCACGGCGCGTCAACGGCTGTTCAGTCACAGAAAGTTACTCCGGAGGGTTGCTGCGTCTCGCAGCGTCGTAGGAATCCGCTTCGATACTAATCGGGATTCCGGCCCAAAGAAAAGCCCGTTAATGGGTGGGAGCGGCGACGTACAAATGCTGCGCGAGTTCGCGGTCGAGCACGACTGCTGCCCCCACGGATGCAATCGTCACACGCGATCCTTCGAACGAAATCGTGACCTGGGTTCCCGGGAGAACCTCGGCGGATTCAAGGGCGAAGAGCGTCTCCCGATCGAACTGCAAGGGTTCGCCGAGTCGACGAACCGTGAGCAGCACACCCGTTGGCGCGTCGGTCGCTCGAACCACTCCTGCCAGAAAGGAATCCGCGGGGGCGGCTCCGAGCTCTTCGAGGCCTGGAATTGGCGTGCCGTATGGCGACTCCGTCGGGCTATCGAGCATGGAGAGAATGCGGAGCTCGACCTGCTCGCTCATGACGTGCTCCCAGCGACACGCTTCGTCGTGCACGAGCGACCAGTCGAGGCCGATCACGTCGGCGAGCAATCGTTCCGCAAGACGGTGCTTCCGCATGACGCGAGTTGCAAGCAGGCGGCCTTCTGGTGTGAGTTCGAGATGGCGATCGCTTGAGACGACCACGAGCCCGTCGCGCTCCATGCGCGCGACCGTCTGCGAGACCGTCGGGCCGGAGTGGCCGATCCGTTCGGAAATGCGCGCGCGAAGAGGCACGATGTCCTCTTCTTCAAGGTCGAGGATCGTGCGCAAGTACATCTCTGTTGTGTCAACGAGATCGGTCACGAGATAACTCCACAGCCAGGGGGCATTGCAGAAAGCCTAGTCTCATCTGCGGTCAAGACTGACCATAGAATCGACCTTGTGACCACCTTCTCTCTTCCAAGTGACCTTTTGCCAACCGACGGCCGCTTCGGTTGCGGCCCATCGAAGGTTCGCGGAGCCCAGCTCGAACATCTCGTGACCGCTGGCGCCAGCATCCTCGGCACCAGCCACCGCCAGGCGCCCGTCAAGAACCTCGTCGCCTCGGTGCGCGAGCAACTCGCATCGCTGTTCACGATTCCCGAGGGCTATGAAGTCGTCCTCGGAAACGGTGGTTCCACCGCATTTTGGGACGCCGCAGCCTTCGGCCTCATTTCGCAGCGATCGCAGCACCTGAGCTTCGGAGAATTCGGTGCGAAATTCGTGAAGGCGGCTTCAGCCCCTTGGCTCACCGCGCCGCACGTCGACTCTGCAACGCCGGGCACCCTCGCGAACCTCAGTGCGGTCGACGATGTCGACGTCGTCGCATACCCGCACAACGAAACCTCGACCGGTGTCATGGCTCCCGTCCGTAGCGCTCCCGGAGACGCGCTGACCGTCGTTGACGCCACGAGCGCTGCCGGTGGACTCGCAGTCGACATCTCCGAAACGGACGTGTACTACTTCGCACCGCAGAAGAACTTCGCGAGCGATGGAGGCCTCTGGTTCGCACTGCTCTCCCCCGCTGCGATCGAGCGGATCGAGACCATCGCGGCGAGCGGTCGTTACATTCCGGAGTTCTTGAGCCTCAAGCAGGCGCTCGACAACTCGCGGCTGCAGCAGACGCTCAATACGCCCGCGCTCAGCACACTGATCCTGCTCGACGCGCAGTTGCAGTGGATGCTCGGCGAGGGCGGTCTCGAGTGGGCTGCCAAGCGCACTGCCGAATCCGCGAGCGCCGTGTACGACTGGGCGAGTGCACACGAATTCGCGAGCCCGTTCGTCGCTGATGTGGACGCTCGATCGAATGTCGTCGCCACCATCGACTTCGACGCTTCGATCGATGCTGCTGCCATCGCCGCGACCTTGCGCGCAAACGGCATCGTTGACACCGAGCCGTATCGCAAGCTGGGTCGAAACCAGCTCCGCATCGCAACCTTCGTCGCCGTCGAACCGAACGACGTCCGCACGCTCACGCGCGCGATCGACGCTGTCATCGGAAGTTTCCACTAGGTTCGAGACCTACGAACACGAAAGACCCGCGGCAGCCAATGGCTGCGGCGGGTCTTTTCTTGTGAACTCTCGTTGCTGAAATCGCGGTCTCGACACCAGCGGTCTTAAAACCAGCGATTTCAACACAGGGTCGAGTTAGTCCTCGTCGTCGTCCGAATCCTCGTCGTCCGAATCCTCGTCGTCCGAATCCTCGTCGTCCGAGTCATCCTCGTCGTCATCGTCATCGTCGGAATCGTCGTCATCGTCATCGTCATCGTCGGAATCGTCGTCGTCCGAGTCATCATCGTCGTCCGAGTCGTCCTCGCCGATTTCCGTGTCGTCATGATCCGTGTCGTCAGCAAGGTCTGGATCTTCGAAGTCGTCTCCGAAGTCAGCATCATCACCGAGGTCGGTCTCGTCGATGTCGTCGTCGGAATCGTCGTCGGAGTCATCGTCATTGTCGTTCGTTTCCGCGTGCGCGGCGCGGTACTCGGCAAGGCGATCCGTCCAGGGCACCCACTCGGGCGAGAGCAGCGAGCTCTCGCCGGGAAGGAGTGCGAGTTCGAGCACGCTCGGCTCAGCGTCGATCGTCGAAACCGCAACGACCCATCGCCAATCCGGGTAGCCGAGCAACGCAGATGCGTACTCAACGAGCACGACACCGGCAGCCTCATCAACTGTGCCGATGAAGTCGCCGAGTTGCGAGACCGGTGTTACCTCGACGAGCGCAGCATGCGCCGCCGTAATGATGGCCGTCTCTTGCTCCGGAGTGCGCTCGACGACGAGCGGAGCAGGCACTGCTGCTTCGGTCTCTTGCGCTGCGTCGGTCTCTTTCACTGCATCGTCGTGCGACTCAGTGTTCGCAGCAGCCGTCTCGCCGGTGCTCGTACTGGCAGTTGACTCGCCGGTCTCCGGCTCCTCCGCTGCAGCCTGCGAAACCTCAGCCTGCTCGGTCGATGCCTGCTCGGTCGATGCTGGCTCGCTCGCTGCTGGCTCGGTCGCTGTCGGCTCGGTCGATGCTGGCTCAGACGCCGCCTGCTCGGATCCAGCGGAATCCTCAACGGACGCCACCGCGGTCACGGGCTCTTCCGCCGAGACATCGTGCTCGCCGTTGCTGCGTTCCTCGTCGTTCTTAGGCGTCGAAGTCATCGGCGACCTTCCGCAGGAACGTCGCGATGCGTCGTCCTTCGGAGCTGCTCGGGTACCGGCCGTGACGAAGGTCTCCACCGATCCCGTCGAGCAACTTCACGAGGTCTTCGACGATGACGGCCATGTCATCCGCCGGACGACGCGCTGCCTTCGCAAGTGAGACAGGCACGTCGAGGACGCGAACCTGCAACGCCTGCGAACCGCGCTTTCCTTGAGCGATGCCGTACTCGACGCGTGAGCCAGGCTTGACGACTGCACCCTCAGGCATCGCTGATGCGTGCAGGAAGACTTCAGAGCCGTCGTCGCCGGCAATAAACCCGAATCCCTTAGCGTCATCGAAAAACTTCACCTTGCCGCTTGGCATGGCTCCCCCTTTGGGTCGTACGTGTGTTTTCTGCGACAAGCGCGCAGAAGGTGAACTTCTAGGATACCGCGCCACGGCCCTGATCGCGGAGCGCTGGTACGATAGAAAGATGCCGACGCGCAGCAATTCCAAGCAAACCCCGCAAGCGGTCGACGAAGCCACGCCGTTTGAACGTGCCCTCGCCTACGCCGCGTTGACCTTCGTGATCGTCGGTCTGCTGGGATTTGCCATCACGATGACGCACCTCTGGCTTCGTGCCACAGTGCCGTTCTTCGATTCCGTGGTCTTCCAACAGTTCTTCTTCGTTCCAGCGATCTCGATCCCACTCGCCTTCGTCTGTATTCTGACCCTCATTTTCGTATCGATGCGCCGTCGCGCAAAGGAGCAACGCAGCGCGTGAACCCGCAGGAAGCGGTCACTCTCGCCGCAGCAGTCATAGCCCGCAGCGACGATCGTCTCATCGCCCTCCTGCAATCCAGAAGCATTCCCGTCACCGGCATCGCGAACGCGTTCGACATCGCCGAACGGCTTCTCGACCCCACGAGCATCACCCTTGCACTCGGCGCGCGAACACGCTCCGAGATTGCATTGCTGGCTTCCGGAACAACCACCCCGGATCTCGATGAGCTCGCGCTCGGCCACGAGGGAGTTGCCTTCACAGCGGTGCAGTCCGCTGCGAGCACGGCAAAGCTCCGCCCCGACACGAGCGCTGCGACTCCAACGTCACCCACCTTGAGCGATGACGCGAGCGCCGTCGAGGCGGCGTATCGCAGCATCGTCACGACCGGCGAACTCGTCGCCGGACTCTTGACCCGCGGGATCGAACTGCTCACCAAAGGTGGCGTGCAGGCGAGCGAGCTTCGCCGGATGGCAGAACTCCTCGATGTTTCTGTCGACGAGATCAAGATCGCACTCGCGGTGATCCGCACCGCGAAGCTCGCCGTCGCCGACGAGCGCCGCCTCTACGCGACAGCCGAGGGCGAGGCCTGGCTCCGCGAGCCGCTGGCTGTGCGATGGAACACGATCGCCGTCGCCTGGATAAATTCGCTTCCGGCGCACATTCGCGAGGTCGTTGCGCTCGGGCCGCTCTCGAGCATCGCGCTCACTAGCCATTTCCCGCTCGACAAGGGAGTCACCCGCGCCGCGGCAACCGAAGCCGCACAGTGTGCGCTCTTCCTCGGCATTCATGCGCACGATGGTCTCAGCGTGATCGGCAGGGCCGCGCTCGGCGGTGACGCAACAGAAACCCTCGATGCGCTCGTCCCCGACGAGATCGAGCATTTCTATGTTCAGCCAGACCTCACGATCGTGGCGCCGGGCCCGCTCGCCCCGCACGTCCTCGAGCAGTTGCGGCTGCTCGCAGATCTCGACCAGCGCGGTCTCGCTGCGACATTCCGAATGAACGCGGCCAGTATCACCCGCGCCCTCCTCCACAAGCGGAGCGAATCCGATCTGCGCGAGTTCCTGCAGGCACGGTCACTCACCGGCGTTCCTCAGCCGGTCGATTACCTCCTTCGCGAAACCTCGCGACGGTTCGGCACGCTGCGAGTGCGTGCGCTCGACACCGCGAGCGTGGGCAACTCTGGTCGAACGCAAATCACCAGTGCCGACGAGTCACTGCTCACCCAGTTGAGCGTGGATCGCGCTCTCGGCGCGCTCGGACTGCGAGTCGCAGGGCCAAGCAAGGTCGTGGCCCGCGCAGAACCAGACACCGTGCTCGCGGCGCTCCTCGATCAGCGGTATCCCGCAGCAAAAGAGACCAGCGAGGGCGAGATCGAACATCGCGAACTCCTGCTCGCAGAGGCGAGCGAGCCGTTGCAGCCCTATGCCGAGCTCATCACCCGGCTTCGCGGAGGCACCGAAGACGCGTTTGAAGCCGGCGGTGAACGCGCCTGGATGGAACGTCAACTGCTCGCCGCGGTCCGCGACCGTGCAGCGATCACCGTGTACGTCGACATCGGTGGCAACGAGCAACCCTTTACCCTGATCCCGACAGGGCTCGCGGGTGGGCGACTGCGGGCGAAGGACGCGCGCAACGACGTCGAGCGCACCTTGCCGGTTTCGAAGATCTTGCGGCTCGCTGCCGCCGACAATCTCGGACGATAGCGACTGCAAGCTCCCCGATTCGAGGAATCGGCGATCGCCTGTCCCTGAATCATCGACGTGAGCGTCGGCGCCGTGGGAATCAGGCCTCCCCTCGTGTCACCCGAGCGCGGTAGACTGTGCCGCTATGGTTCCTGGTCCCCTGATTGTTCAAAGCGACCGCACCGTCTTGCTCGAAGTGGCACACGAAGAGGCCGCAAATGCTCGACACGCGCTCGCCGTTTTCGCCGAGCTCGAACGTGCCCCGGAGCACATCCACACGTATCGCATCACCCGGCTCGGGCTTTGGAATGCTCGCGCGGCAGGCCACACCGCCGACGAAATGCTCGGCACACTCAACCGCTTCTCCAAGTTTCCCGTGCCCGCCTCGGTCGAGGTCGATATTCGCGACACCGTTGGTCGCTTTGGCCGCCTTCGGATCGAGCGCGACGACGAGGGCCTGATTCTGGCCAGCGACGACCCGGCAGTGTTGAACGAAGTCAGCAGAAACAAACGCGTCGCACCATTGCTGCACAGCCACTTCGACGGCGGGTGGCGCGTCGTCGACTGGGCACGCGGCGAACTCAAGCAAGAGCTCGTCAAGATCGGGTGGCCAGCAGAAGACCTCGCCGGGTTCACCCCAGGTACCCCCTACGACATCGAACTCGACCAGTCCGACTGGCAGTTGCGTCCCTACCAGGCCGACGCCGTCAAGCACTTCACCGATGCAGGCTCTGGAGTCGTCGTCCTGCCGTGTGGGGCCGGAAAAACGCTCGTGGGTGCAGCGGCGATGGCCTCCGTCGGCGCCACGACCCTGATTCTCGTGACGAACACCGTGTCGGCCCGGCAGTGGCGCACCGAACTCCTGAACCGAACCTCGCTCACCGAAGACGACATCGGCGAGTACTCGGGTCTCATCAAAGAGATCAAGCCCGTCACGATCGCGACGTATCAAATCCTGACTGCGAAGCGAAAAGGCGAGTTCACTCACCTTTCGCTGCTCGACGCGCTCGACTGGGGGCTCGTGGTCTACGACGAGGTGCACCTGCTTCCCGCCCCCGTGTTCAAGCTCACCGCCGATCTGCAAGCGCGTCGCCGACTCGGACTCACCGCGACGCTCGTTCGCGAAGACGGGCGCGAAGGCGACGTCTTCAGTCTGATCGGCCCGAAGCGATTCGACGCACCCTGGAAGGAGATCGAGGCACAAGGCTTCATCTCTCCCGCGGTCTGCGTCGAGGTCCGCATCGACCTTCCCGAGAGCGAACGGCTCGAGTACGCGGCGAGCGCCGACCAGGACCGCTACCGAATCGCGGCGAGCAGTTCGACCAAGGCGACCGTTGCGCGGCGCATCGTGCAGAAACACGCCGGGGAATCGACCCTCGTGATCGGTCAGTACCTCGACCAGCTCGATGCACTCTCTGACGCACTCGGCGCACCCCTCGTGACCGGCCAAACGCCAGTCGACGAACGCGAACGACTCTTCCAAGCCTTCCGTGACGGAACCGAGAAAGTACTCGTGGTCTCGAAGGTCGCGAACTTCTCGGTCGACCTCCCGGAGGCGAGTGTTGCGATCCAGGTTTCGGGCTCCTTCGGTTCACGTCAAGAAGAGGCGCAGCGTCTCGGGCGGCTTCTCCGCCCAAAGAAAGAGGCGAAGACCGCCCACTTCTACACGCTCGTCTCTCGCGACACCGTCGACCAGGACTTCGCGATCAATCGGCAACGGTTCTTGGCCGAGCAGGGCTACGCGTACACGATCGTCGATTCCGGAGCTCTCGATGACGCCGCTCCCACCTCGACCGAAGCGGCAGCGCTCGCCTGATCCTTCGGGGTTCTCAGGAATGATTCAGCAAACGCGCAGATACTTGGACCTATGACAGACGCTCCGAAGATCCTCGTTGTTGATGACGAACCACACATTCGCGACTTGCTCTCCACGAGCCTTCGGTTCGCCGGGTTCCATGTGCGCGCGGTCAGCAACGGAGCGGGTGCGATCTCCGCAGTGCTCGATGACGAGCCCGACCTGATTCTGCTCGATGTCATGCTTCCCGACATCAACGGCTTCGGCGTGACCAAGCGCCTCCGCTCGTCTGGATTCACCTCGCCGATTCTGTTCCTCACGGCAAAAGACGACACCGACGACAAGATCACGGGCCTCACGGTCGGTGGCGACGACTATGTGACCAAGCCGTTCAGCCTCGACGAGATCATCGCCCGCATCAAGGCGATCCTCCGTCGCACCATGGCTGGCGACGAAGAAGCGCGCATCGTCGTCGGCGAGATCATCATGGACCAGGACACGCACGAAGTCACCGTCGGATCCGAGAACATCGAGCTCTCCCCGACCGAGTTCAAACTGCTGCGCTACCTCATGCTGAACGCGAACCGCGTGCTCTCAAAGGCGCAGATCCTCGATCACGTCTGGGAATACGACTTCAATGGCGACGCCGGAATCGTGGAGTCCTACATCTCCTACCTGCGTCGCAAGATCGACTCCATCACCGCTGAGCCAATGATCATCACGAAGCGCGGCTTCGGATACATGCTCCGAGAACCAAAATCGTAGACGTGGCGGGCGCCATTCGCTCTTGGGCTCGCGGCGTCTCGCTCGCGTCGAAGATCACCTGGGTGATCGTCGTTGTGGTGACCATCGGATTCGTCATCACGGGAGTCGGTACTTCCAACGTGCTCCGCGACACCCTGGTGTCGAATGTCGACCGTCAACTCGAAGACGCGCTCTCCACCTTCACCGGCCCGAAAATCGGCGATGACGCCGTCAACTGCAACTTCGACCAGCGCGTCCCGAACACGTATTACCTTGCAGTGGTCGATTCAAAGGGCACCCTGCTGTGCGACAACAAGCAACCGAACGACATCTACCCCGAAGTCAGCCTCGTGACCCTCGACAAGGTCGCTTCGGTCGATTCCGCGTTCACCCTGCCGGCGGTCAACGATTCCTATAGCTGGCGCGTCGTCGCGACCCCTATTGCCGTCTCCTCGACCGGGACAGCCACGCAAGCGAGCTACGTCACCCTCCTGATCGGTGTCGCAATGACCGACATCGAACGCACCATGGTCGCCTTCCTCCTGATCTTCACGGGCTTCGGCATCCTGTCCCTCGTGCTCGGCGCCGGCATCACGAGGCTCCTGGTCGTCACAGCGCTTCGTGGGCTCCGTCGTGTCTCGACGGGCGCGGAACGATTCGCAGACGGCGACTACTCGACGCGTATTCGCGCTGAAGACCCACGAACCGAAGTCGGCACGCTCGGCCACTCCCTCAACACCATGCTCGACCGGATCGACAAAGCGATCGAGGAGCGCGACGCCTCCGTCCAGCAGATGCGACGGTTCATCGGCGACGCGAGCCACGAGCTGAGGACCCCTCTGGTGTCGGTGCGCGGGTACGCGGAGCTGTACCGCATGGGCGCGATCACGAACCCGCAAGACGTCGCAAGCGCCATGGATCGCATCGAGAAAGAGGCGAAGCGCATGGGCACGCTGGTCGAAGACCTGCTCGTGCTCGCCCGTCTCGACGAGCGCCGACCTCTTCGTCTCGAACCAGTTGATCTCGTGCCGCTCGTCAACGACGCGGCGAGCGACTCCCGCGCCTCATCGATGGAACGCACCTTCACGGTGATCCCGCTGTTCGCGAGTCGCCGCTACCGCCCCGAGCCGCAGAGCGACGCATTTGGGCAGCAGTCCTTCGGGCACCACGGGAACGGTCCAGCGCCGGAGCCCGTGTTTACCCCGGCGCCGACCACGCGACCCGCGGTCGTCATGGGCGATGAGAACGGCCTCAGACAGGTGATCGCGAATCTCATCGGAAACGCGTGCCGGTACACACCCGAAGGCTCACCGATCGAACTCGGGATCGGCGTCGACACGCACACCGACCTCGCGCACATTCACATCATCGATCACGGAGAAGGCGTTCCAGTACAGATGCGCGAGCAGGTGTTCCAGCGCTTCTTCCGCATGGATCGTTCGCGCGCACGAGAGACCGGCGGCAGTGGCCTCGGTCTTTCGATCGTGCAGGGAATCCTCGAGGCGCACGGCGGCAATATCGATATCGCCGAGACGCACGGTGGCGGTGCGACGTTCCGCATCACGCTCCCCCTCGCCGACGATTCGCAGCTGCTCGCCCTCAGCAACCGTATTCGCCCCGAACACTCGACAACCTCGCGCAGTCGTTCACAGCCGCCGTACGCGGGCCCAGACGACATCACCGTGCCGCTGTAACTTCTCGTGCATCGGAGCGCTCAGCTCCGCAACGCTAGAGGAGAACCATGAGTAGATTCGTCGTCGACAGCGATGCACTCCGCGCGACAGAGCAACAGGTCCGAGGCACCATCGCTCGCTTACAGGCAGACGTTCAGGCGATGCACTCGCAGCTGCAAGCGCTGCAAGAATCCTGGACCGGCCAAGCCTCGAGTGCATTCCAGGCGGTCGTCAGCGATTGGCGAAGCACACAGCACCGTGTGGAAGAGAGCATCAGCACCATCACACTGCTGTTGGGCACGGCCGGCAACAACTATGCCGAGGTCGAAAGCGGTATTGCGCGCATGTTCCGCGGATAATCCACCGACAACAGAAAACGGGGTGAGTGCCAATGGCACCCACCCCGTTTTCGTAACGCGATGAACTTAGAAGTCCATACCGCCCGTTGGGTCGGCTGGCATTGCAGGGCCGTTCTTCTCTGGCTTGTCTGCAACGACTGCTTCCGTGGTCAGGAAGAGACCTGCGATCGATGCTGCGTTCAGCAGTGCCGAGCGCGTGACCTTCACTGGGTCGTTGATTCCTGCAGCGAGCATGTCGACGTACTCACCGGTCGCAGCGTTCAAGCCGTGACCAACTGGGAGCGTGCGGACCTTCTCGGCAACCACGCCTGGCTCGAGGCCTGCGTTGAGTGCGATCTGCTTCAGCGGAGCGGAGATTGCGACACGAACGATGTTCGCACCGGTCTGCTCGTCGCCCTCGAACTGCAGCGACTCGAAGACCTGGTTCGCAGCCTGGATGAGTGCAACTCCACCACCGGGGACGATGCCCTCTTCGACGGCAGCCTTCGCGTTGCGAACTGCGTCTTCGATGCGGTGCTTGCGCTCCTTGAGCTCGACCTCGGTTGCTGCTCCAGCCTTGATGACTGCAACGCCACCAGCGAGCTTCGCGAGGCGCTCCTGGAGCTTCTCGCGGTCGTAGTCGCTGTCGGTGTTCTCGATCTCCTGGCGGATCTGGCGAACGCGGCCTGCGATTGCGTCGGCTTCGCCAGCGCCCTCGACGATCGTGGTCTCGTCCTTGGTGATGACGACCTTGCGGGCACGGCCGAGCATGTCGAGCGTGGTGTTCTCGAGCTTGAGACCGACTTCTTCGCTGATGACCTGACCACCGGTGAGGATCGCGATGTCGTTGAGCTGCGCCTTGCGACGGTCTCCGAAGCCAGGAGCCTTGACGGCAACCGACTTGAAGATGCCACGGATCTTGTTCAGCACGAGCGTTGCGAGTGCTTCGCCGTCAACGTCTTCGGCGATGATGACGAGCTGCTTGCCGTCCTGGATGACCTTGTCAACGACCGGCAGCAGATCCTTGATGTTCGAGATCTTGCTGTTCACGATCAGGACGTACGCATCTTCGAAGACGGTTTCCTGACGCTCTGGGTCGGTGACGAAGTACTGCGAGAGGAAGCCCTTGTCGAAGCGCATACCCTCGGTGAGCTCGAGCTCGGTGCCGAACGTGTTCGACTCCTCGACGGTGACGACACCTTCTTTACCGACCTTGTCGATCGCTTCAGCGATCAGTGCGCCGATGGTCTCGTCAGCAGCAGAGATCGATGCCGTTGCCGCGATCTCTTCCTTGGTCTCGACCTCTTTGGCGTTCTTGATGAGCTGTTCGCTCACTGCCTGCGTGGCCTTTTCGATGCCGCGCTTCAGGCTGATCGGGTCGGCGCCTGCAGCAACGTTGCGGAGGCCTTCGCGAACGAGTGCCTGTGCGAGCACGACCGAGGTGGTCGTTCCGTCGCCAGCAACGTCGTCGGTCTTCTTTGCGACCTCTTTAACGAGCTCTGCACCGATCTTCTCGAAGGGATCTTCGAGTTCGATTTCCTTGGCGATTGAAACGCCATCGTTTGTGATTGTGGGTGCGCCCCACTTCTTTTCGAGGACAACGTTGCGCCCGCGGGGCCCAAGCGTTACGCGCACAGCATCGGCGAGCGTGTTGAGTCCGCGCTCGAGGCCGCGTCGGGCCTCTTCATCGAAAGCAATGATCTTTGCCATGTTGAAGTCTCGTCCCTCCTGGACGTCGTGAGGTTCTTGGTTGGCACTCAACTGCATTGAGTGCCAACAGCAATATTGGCACTCTCTGCACCTGAGTGCAAGCCGCGACTAGCTCACGACGACAGGCTGTCCAACTGGGACGAGTTCGATCCACGTCTTCCCTGGCGCGAGCAAAACCGGGTCTCCTGACTCGGTAGTCAGGACGATCGGGCTCGTCGCGTCTTCCTTCGACCAGTTCACCGGAATCGAATTGCATCCTGAAACAAGAACGCCAGTTCCACTTCCGACGATCGCGGTCTCCGGCACTCCGCCGTTGTCGCCGATTCCGACGTTGATCGCCAGCACATTGGTCGCAGTGATTCGCGCACCGGAGTCGTCGACATCAGGCGTTCCGTTTTGCGCACGTACCCACGCGTCGTTCTCGCAGGCCCACTGCCGTTGCTGCCCCGGCGAGAACTGAGCGTTCACGCTCGTGGCTGGAGTGCCCGCGTTTGCTGAAGGCACCTCGCCTTCTTCGCTCGGGAAGAGGAACTGCTGCGGTGGCGCGTCGAGATCAGAGTGCGCGGTCTGGAAGGCCTGCGCGTCGAGCACGACGTTGTGGGGTGCAGGTCGGTTGATGCGATACATGAAATCGGCAGTGTCGGCCGCTCCGTGGATTGCGTTGTAGACGGGCGAAGCTTGCATCAGATCAATGAATCGCTGCTGTCCACCCGAATAGGCGATGATCCCGTTGAACGAGGAAATGATGCCCGGATCCATCGGACGAATCGAGCGAACGGGTCCGATCTGGTCGGGCATGTCGCTCTGCCAGATGGCTACGTAGCGCGTCATTCCGCCCTCAACGAGTTCTTCGAACACGATGTCGGCTTGTGAAAGCGCGATCTGCGGTCGGGCGAGGGGGTGGTTGTCAATCTTTGCGGCGATGCTCGGGCCGGTCGCGGCCGTGTCAAGCACTGCACCGGTCAGCGGGTGCAGGATCGCGGCTGGCTCCTCGGTCGGCGTTGGCGTCGGCGTCGGGCTCTGCGTTGTTGGCGTCGGCGTCGGCTCCGCTTCTCCGGCACAGCCCGAGAGCACCACGGCAACCACCGCGAGTCCAGCAAGCACAAAACGTTTACGCATTTTTTCTGACCCTTCACCTGACCTGGCTTTACGGGAGCGTGTACCCCGTCGCAAAGCTTTTGCAGTTGTAGCGTACGCGGCTCGGTGCGTTTTTCGGCAAACGCGCGCGCAATCACACGCGCAATCTACGGAGTGGTTGTCTCTTCGAGCGCCGGATCACTCGGCTCAGCACTTGCGGCAACGCCAATGGCATCCTCGCCAACGATGACTGAAATTGGGGAACCGGAGATCACAGCATCAGAAAGCTGCACCTCGCCGATCCCCATCGCCTCAGCGACGCCGCGAGCGTACGGTTCCTGCGAAACATCGGTGTAGTAGATCGTCGTCGCTTCGACCTGGACGTCAGAGGTCGCCGTTGCGAGCACCTGCCAGCCGCCATTGCTCAGCGCGGCGGCGACGCCATCGGCCAGCGCCGCATCGGTCGAGCCGTTGAGCACAGAAATTGTGATCCCCAATGCCGGATCAATGGTCGATGGATCAGTGACGGCAGTGACTTCTGGGTCATCAGCGCCCGGAGTCGCGAAGTCGATCCCGTTCATCTGCCAGGAGTTCACGATGGCAAGCCCGATCACGGTGAGGACCACTGTCGCTGCGAGCGCCGCGAGGAACGTGAACAGCCCTCGTCGTTTCGAAGTCTTCGGTGCCCGGTGCACGCCAACTCGTGAACGCTTCTCGACCTTGTCGAAACGATCTTCGCTCACTCTTGGGCTCCTTTTCGGCCTCTACGGATGCGCTGCAAGCGTTTGATCAGCAAAGGATCGTGATGCAACGCCAGTTCAGTATCGATCAAGGCGTTCAGCAGTTGGTAATAGCGGGTCGGCGAGAGCCCGAAGGTCTCGCGGATTGCGCGCTCCTTGGCTCCTGCGTGACGCTGCCAGTTGCCCTCGAAGTCGAGGATCTGCCGGTCGCGGTCGCTGAGCGCACTCTCGTGCTCGCGCGTTTCCTCGTGCTCTGGCATGCCACCAATCTTAGAGAGTTCACAGGGCCGTGAACTGTCGATTCGCTCGAAAAGGAGTATCGTCGAAGGTATGAACGAAGCCAATTTTTCAGAGGATCAGTGGCGTGCAAAGTTGACGCCAGAAGCCTTCCATGTGCTTCGAGAAGCAGGCACGGAACGCCCGTACACGGGCGCACTCCTCGACGAGAATCGTCAGGGCGTCTACACGTGCGGCGCTTGTGGGGCCGAATTGTTCAACGACGAGACGAAGTTCGACGCGGGCTGCGGCTGGCCGAGCTTCTATGAGACGGTCAACGAAGGAGCGGTCAAGATGATCGAAGACCGCTCGCTCGGAATGACGCGCACCGAGGTTCGTTGTGCGAACTGCGACAGCCACCTCGGCCACATCTTCGACGACGCACCACAAACACCGACCGGCGACCGGTATTGCATGAACTCGCTCGCGCTCGGGTTCACACCGAACGCGTAGCTCGGCCAGCGCGGATCTTCGAGATCGGTGTGCAGGTCGCCGAATCTGCACACCGACATAACGAGCGAGCATTCCCACGCGAGGGTCGTGCAGCGATTCGCGTTCGAGACGCGGCTTTGCCGGATCCGAGCGCCCTCAGCGCGACCGGGACTCAGACGAGCGGTTGCGGCGGCCTGCGCCGTCGCACAGAACTCGCGATGACACCGAGGAGCGCGAGGAGCGCTCCGACGACACTCGCCGTGGTCACGCCACTGTGCAGCGCCGAGGGCCACACCAGGTCGACAAGGAGCGCAGCGAGGAGCTGGCCGGAGATCATGGCAAGACCCAGCAACAGCACACCGATGTGGCGCACCGCGAGCGCCGCAACCCCCACGAACATCGCACCGATGATCCCACCGAGATAGAGCAGCGGCTGCAGCGGGAGCGGATCCAATTCGAGCCCACCGAGCACTCGAACAACGACGAAGAGCGCGAGTGCGATCGTGCCGAGCGTGAAGTTCAGCGCTGTCGAAGCGATGACCGAGCCGCTCGCCCGTTGCACTTCACCGTTCAGCGCCTGTTGGATCGAGACCAGCAAGCCTGCAATGAATGGCAGGAGCATCAGCAGAGGGTGAGCAATCGCTCCCCCGCCGAGGAGCGCGAGCGACACCGCAAGCAGCGTCAGGATCGCCCCGAGAATTCGCTGCAGGGAAATCGCACGCTTGGGCAACGAAGCGAATCCGAAGCGGTCGACGAGCACACCGCTGATGGTTTGGCCAGCCACGATTCCGACGGTGTACACCGCGATCCCGAGCACTCCGGCGGCAATGCCCTGGGTCGAGACCACGAAGGCGCCGATGACGCCGCCGAGGCAATGCCACCACGGCATCCCTCCACGAAGCGAAGCCCGAAGCGAACGGAACCCGGCGCGAGCACCAGGCACAAAAATGGAGAGCGGAATCAGAATGGCGAGGCCTGCGAGAAACGAGACGAGCGCCGCGGCGACGCCGTCACCGAGTTCGACCGCGAGTTCGCTGTTGACTCGGGCTTGGAGCGCGAGCAGCGCACCGGCGAACATCGCGAGCAACACCCAGAAGCCGCTGGACTTCATGCCGTCACCATACGTTCCTCATCGGCCTGGCCTGCTGAGACGAGGGTGATGAGCGACAGCGCAGGGGCCGGATCAGAGACGAGCCGCGCGAAACGAGCAACATCGAAGCGCTCCTGCCCGTATTGCAGGGCTTCGCGCTCGGTCCCTTCGCGCACGAACCCTGCGTTCTCTGCAACCCGCAGCGAAGCAGGATTGTTCGTCCGAGCTCCGAGTTCGAGCCGGTGGACGCCGGCCTTGAAACACTGGATCGAAATAGTCGCGAGTGCACGCGAGGCGAATCCGCGACCGCGCACGCTTCGCACGGTCCAGTAGGACATCCAGGCTGTGCGATGTGGGCCTCGAAGACCTGAGGCCGCAACGTTCCCGACGACACTGCCGTTGAGTTCGATCGCGTACGCGAGATCGCCTTCGCTCTGCAGGTCTTCGAGGTATCGACGAGCACTGACGGCGTCGGTCACCCCCGGCGCCTGCCGCTGCAGTTCGCTGTCACGAATTGCAGCATTGACAGCCGCTGCATCCTGCTCGGGGATCCACTGGCGCAGAACGAGCCGCTCCGCGCCCTCGATCACTCTTGCGTGGTTTCTTCGCCAGCACCCTCGGAGTCTGTGCCCTCGGGGGCCGTGCCCTCCGTGTCAGTTCCTTCGGTGTCTGCGCCCTCTTCGGTCGCAGGGTCGGTGGTTCCGGCAGTGTGGACGGACTGGGACTGGTAGAACTCGTCGAACGACTGCCCCTGCGACGAATCCCAGAACACGCCGTTCACGAAGACCGACGGTGTGATCGAGATTCCCATTGGCTCGGTTGATCCGACGACCGGACCGGTTGCAGCTTCAACGGTCGATGCGCCGACCCAGCTGTCGAACTTCTTGCCGTTCAGGCACGATCCGATGTCGGCACCAGCATTGTTCGCGATCTCGATGATCTCGTCGTTGCTCAGACCACGGGTCTGCTCCTGCGGCTGGTTCGCGAACATCGCGAGGTGGAAGTCGTAGAAGGAATCCGGTGCGATGTCGATGACACATGCGGCAGCAGCAGCGGCGCGAGTGGAGTACCCGGTTCCTGCCGATGTGCGGTCGAGGAACGAGAGCGGGCGGATTTCGATGCTCGCTGCACCCTGCTCAACGATCGTGCCGAGGTATTCGCCGTAGACAGACTCGAACTGGCCGCAACCCGGGCACATGTAGTCGACATACGTGATGATTCGGTCGACACCCTCAACTGCTTCGTGTGATGCAGGAGCGCTCTCGCCGTCACCGGTGTCGACGAGCACGGGCTCAAGGCCAGGCGCCAGCATGATGCCGCCGTCAGCCATGTTGTTCGGGTACAGCACGGGACCGCGGACATTGCCGAGCACGAGTGCGACCACGAGTGCCACGACCGCGCCGGCACCGACGACGACGCTTCCGATCGCGATGATCTTGTTGCGCTTGCGCTTGCGAGCCTCAGCAGCCCAGCGTTCCGCCGAGGCCTTTCGAGCCGCTTCGCGCTTTTCGGCCTTTGTTCCGCCGCCCTGTTGCGCCATCGCGCCACACCTTTCAATCAACCTACGATTTTTGATCTACACTTGTGAGTCGCACGCCTCCATAGCTCAGTGGTAGAGCATCTGTCTTGTAAACAGAAGGTCGTCAGTTCAATCCTGACTGGGGGCTCCACCTGACTCAGCAATCGCTCTCTTGCGAACGCTGAAACTCGGCTGCAGTGCTTGCGAGATCAAAACTAGTCTATGGAAGCCCTGGTGGAAGCCTTGACAGATCCCCCGGTTTCCTACCGTTCCCATAGGTGCACAGCGCGGTTCGACCTGCAACCTCGCTAGGGGATTGTCAGCTGGCTCGCAAAGAACTCCTCGAACTCTGCTGCGTTCGCGGGGTCCCCCACGAACTGGAGATCGTTGACGAGGATCGTCGGCGTCCCTCTGAAGTCGTAGCCGTCGGCGAGCGTCGAGGCAGCCGTCATCTCGGTGACGTCACGGACCCAGCCGAGGTACGTGATCTGACGCGCACAGTTGGCGATGTCGACGCCGAAGCTCTCCGCGAGCGCGATGAACGCCTCGTCGCCGGTCTCTGCGGCATCTGGTTCGGCATAGAGCGCGAGCGCGAAGTCGACCACCGACTGCGGCCCCGCCTCTGCAACGCAGGCGATCGCATTGTTCGCCCGGGTCGCGAAATAGTCGGTCTGCGGGTCATCGGCGAGCGCGACCGGGTGGAGCACGAGTTGCGCGCTGCCCTCGGCGACCCAGGCCTTGATCGATGCTGCGTTTGCTTCGACGAACGATGCACAGCTCGGGCATTCGACATCGAGGTAGAGCTCAATCGTCGCGGCACCCGGAACATCCGCGATGGGTGCGGGCGACGAAGCATCGCTCTCCGCTGGGCTCTCTGCGAGGGCGCCTCCGGGCAGGAGCACGAAGGCGTTGCTGGCCGCATTGCTCGGGCCTGCGGCACTCGGTGGCTCGATGACCTCGCCGCCGAGCGGACTCGCGAGCTGCTGCACATCGGGATCGACGATGAACCAGCCGTCGCCCTCGAGCGCGAGGAGTCCGAGCATTCGGTATTCGAGTCGCAGCGAGTCCGCGGTCGCGGTGTCTGCCGCGATCGCAAGGATCGTCGAGTCGCCACAGGTTGCAATCGGCGGAGTCGAGTCGTCGGCACGGTACTGCTCGACGAGGTCGTCGCATTGCCCGCCCGCATCGAGATAGGCGGCACCGAGCTCGCCGAGTGTTTGAATTCGCGGCTCGTCGGTGTCACTGCACCCCGACAGGGCAAGGGTGATCGCCGCGGCCATGCCAAGAATGGCCAAACCGCGGCGAGCGCTCACTGCTGGTCCTGGATGAACGTCTCGAGCTCGTTGAACGAGTCGACGGATCCCGTGTACTTCTCGCCGTTGACGAAGATGTTTGGCGTGCCTTCGATCGGGCCGCTCATGAGCGGCATGGTCGATGTCGTTGCTGCGGCAGTGATTCCTTCGACCCAAGGGGTGTACTGCTGCTCGGTCACGCATGCGGTGAACTCTGCATTCGCGTCAACGCCGTTGTCACGAGCCATGTCGATCAACTCGTCATCGGAGAGACCGCTTCCACTGGAAGGCTGCTCGTCGAACAGTTCATCGAGGAAGTCGAAGTAGGAGTTCGGCGAGAACGATGCGACGCACGAGAGCGCGTTGGCGGCACGGCTCGAGTACTGGTTCGGCGATGCGCCGTCCATGAACGAGACGACTCGAACCTCGTAGGTGATCTTGCCGCTCTCGGCCATGTCGACGAGTTCCTCGCCGTTCTCATCCTCGAACGTCTTGCAGTGCGGGCAGTGCGGGTCGACGAAGGTGACGACGTGTGGGACGTCTTCCCAGCTCGGCTCCTTGAACGCGTCTCCGCCGTTCAGCGGGTCTGAGAGCACGACACCATCACCGGAAAGCGACACGCCACCGGTCGCGGAGTTTGCTGGCCCCTGGTACTCGGTGTCGACGCTCGCGGAGGGGTTCGTGGACTGTCCCGAGTCGTTTCCTGAACCGCTCGGAAACGTTGGGATGCATGCGCTGAGCGCAAGTACACCGATGGCTGCCGCAGCAAGTGAAAGTGGACGTCGCATTCTTCGTTCCTTTGCGATTTGATCTGAGGTTACGGGGCCGGTTCTTCTTCGGCTGGTTCTTCTTCGGCTGGCTCGGTCGGCTCGGGCTCGCTCGGAGCGCTGGTTTCCCCACCGGGGTTCTGGCCTGCTGCCGCGAGCACGAATGCCTGGAATCCGGCTGCGTCGTTTCGGCTGCCCTGGTAGCGGCTGCCGTTCACGAACACTGCTGGCGTTCCTGTGATGGTTTCGCCATCGGTGCCGGGGATCGGTTCGCTGAACGCGAGGCTCGTCGAGGCTTGTACCCATGAGTTGAAGGTGCCCTCGGTGACACAGGTTTCGATGTTCTGCATCGATTCGGCACCCGCCTGATCTGCGAGCGCGATCAGCTCGGAGTCGTCGAGCCCGGTCGAGCCCTCCGGGGGCTGGTTGTCGAACAGCAAGCGGTTGTACGCGAAGAAGGTGTCGGGAGAGATGTCGGCGACGCAGGCTGCAGCGTTGGCCGCGCGGGTCGAGTACTTCGATCCGAGCGAGTAACGATCGAGCACCGACACAGGGTGGTATTCGACCGTGGCGATTCCCTGCTGCACGAACTGCTCGATGGTTGCTGCGTTCGCTGCCTCGAAGGCACCGCAGCCCGGGCAGATGTAATCGACGTAAAGGACGATCTGCACGACGTCGTCGCGGTCGCTCGTTGCGATGGGGTCTGCGCCTACTTCAACCGAATCGGTGCGCTCGGCAACGAAGTCCTGGCCGATCACGATGCCGTTGCTCGCCATGTTCTGGGGGCCTTGGCCTGCTGGCCGGATACCGGAGACGATGACGAAGACGACGACCGCGACAACCGCAGCGGCAGCCAACAGGATTCCGCCGATCGTGAAGGCTCGAGCGGTTTGTTCGCGACGGCGGCGCTTCGACTGCAGTGCTTTTGCTCGCTCGCGCGCTTGCTCACGCCGTGTTCCCGGTTGCGTCTCAGCGGACTTCGCCATCACTTCGCTTGCCTCTAATCCGTAGCCGTGTGGCTCACATTCGTAGCCGTCTGGTTCGAATTTGCACGAACCACCCTTAAGAATACGCGAGGTCGCTCCGGACCAGGAAACCTATGCTGCCGCTGTGGGCAGAGTCGTGCGATACTTTTCCCGTGAGTCACCAATGGTGGTGGCACTCAAAATTCACAACGGATCGTCCGGCACGTACCTGCCGGTGAATGGAGAAACTCATGGCGTCAGTGACGTTTGACAAAGCTACCCGTATGTACCCGGGCGGCACTCGTCCCGCGGTCGACGGAATCGACCTCGAAATCGCAGACGGCGAATTCCTCGTCCTGGTCGGCCCTTCCGGTTGCGGAAAGTCCACCACCCTCCGCATGCTCGCCGGCCTTGAAGAGGTCAACGGCGGTCAGATCCGAATCGGTGACCGCGACGTCACGAACATGCCGCCAAAAGACCGCGACATCGCAATGGTCTTCCAGAACTACGCGCTCTACCCGCACATGACGGTCGCCGAGAACATGGGCTTCGCGCTCAAGATCGCCGGTGTCAACAAGGACGAGCGCGCAAAGCGCGTGCAAGAGGCAGCAAAGCTCCTCGACCTCGAGCAGTACCTGAGCCGCAAGCCGAAGGCACTCTCCGGTGGTCAGCGTCAGCGTGTTGCAATGGGTCGCGCGATCGTGCGTCAGCCACAGGTCTTCCTCATGGATGAGCCGCTGTCGAACCTCGACGCGAAGCTCCGCGTTCAGACCCGTACCCAGATCGCTTCGCTGCAGCGCCGACTCGGCGTCACCACGGTGTACGTCACGCACGACCAGACCGAGGCGCTCACGATGGGCGACCGCATCGCAGTCCTCAAGGACGGCGTCATGCAGCAGGTCGGCACCCCGCGCGATCTGTACGCGAACCCCGCGAACGTCTTCGTTGCAGGCTTCATCGGCAGCCCGTCGATGAACCTCATTCAGTTGAACTCGAACGACCAGGGTGTGCTCTTCGGCGACCACGTCGTCCCGATCGAGCGCGAGCGCCTCGCCGCTGCAAACGGTGTCACCATCGGAATCCGCCCGGAAGACCTCTCGATCGCAACCCAGGGCCCAGGCCTCCCGGTCGTCGTCGATCTGGTGGAAGAGCTCGGAGCCGACGGCTACCTCTACGGTCACGCAGACATCGACGGCCGCCGTGTCGACGTCGTCGCCCGCGTGGACGGTCGCAACCACGCTTCGGCCGGTGACACGATCTACGTCACGCCAGACCAGACGCACCTGCACGTCTTCGACGCAGAGTCGGGCGAACGCCGCTAAGGCAACACGCAGCGGGGTGGCATTCGTGCCACCCCGCTCTGTTGTATCCAGGACGAGTACGAGCATCCGGGACCAGCAGGACACGCAACATCCGACTACGGTGCGAAAGAATCACGACGCTATGGAACCGACCTTCTCGATCACCTCAGCAACCGCCGACCCGGCACTGCTCGACCTGCCCTGGAATCTCCCGCTCGATCTCTGGCCGGCCGACAAGATCGTCTCGCTGCCGAAGGGCATCTCTCGACACCTCGTGCGTTTTGCGCATTTGAGCGGTCATGTCATCGCGATCAAAGAGACCTCGCAGGAGATGGCGAAGGGCGAGTACGAGATGCTGCGCACGCTCGGCCGTCTCGATGTGCCGTGTGTCGAGCCGCTCGCGGTCATCACGGGTCGCACCGATGATGAGGGCAACGAGTTGAACCCGGTGCTCGTGACCCGGCACTTGCGCTTCTCGCTCCCCTACCGGGCCCTGTACTCCCAAGCGCTCGGAGAAGACACTGCCCGTCGTCTCGTCGACGCGCTCGCCCTCCTGCTCGTTCGTTTGCACATCATCGGGTTCTTCTGGGGCGACGTCTCGCTTTCCAACACGCTCTTCCGACGAGATGCTGGCGCATTCGCCGCCTACCTCGTCGATGCCGAGACCGGCAAGCTCTACCCGAGCGGGCTCTCCAACGGGCAGCGTGAGAATGATCTCGAGGTCGCTCGCGTCAACATCGCGGGCGAGTTGCTGGATCTGCAGGCGGGCGGTCGTCTCGATGAATCGACCGACCCGGTGGAGGTCGCAGGTCAGATCGTCGCTCAGTATCGGATGCTGTGGAGCGAACTGCTCGACTCCGAGGTGTTCGATCAGAAGGAACGCTGGCGAATCCACCACCGCGTCGAACGCCTTAACGCCCTCGGGTTCGACATCGAAGAGCTCGCGATCAAGACGGTCGACGCCGGGACGAGCGTCAAGATTCAGCCGAAAGTGGTCGATGCGGGGCACCACCACCGTCGTTTGCTCGGTCTCACCGGTGTCGATGCGCAAGAGAACCAGGCACGACGCCTGCTCAACGACCTCGACCAGTTCGCAGCTCGGGTGCGCTCGGAGAAACCGAACCTTGACTTCGACGAGCAGCAGCTCGCGCACAAGTGGCTCTCAACGCATTTCGAACCGATCGTGAGCGCGATTCCTCGCGAGCTTCGTGGCAAGCTCGAGCCCGCCGAGGTGTTTCACCAGGTCCTCGAGCACCGCTGGTATCTCGCAGAGCAGCACCAGAAGCACATTCCTCTTGCCGAAGCGATCTGGTCGTACATCGAGAACGTGTTGCGGCACCGCCCGGACGAAGCTGCGATGCTCGACACCTCGACGCAAGCGATCGACATCATCAACGGCACCGAGCCCTCGGTCGAAGGCGAGGACGCTGACGCCGACGTCGATTGGCGCGACAAAGTCTGAGCATCCCCTAGCGGGTCTCGCCCCACCTCGGGCTCGTCGAGTGCACCAGTTCGCCTGCTTTCCAAACCGCGGCAGTGAGCGGCACCCCGGGGCGATATGCCAGGTGCGTCGCAGAGGGCGCCTCCAGGAGATGGAGATCGGCGCTCGCACCGAGTTCGAAGTGGCCAACGGCCGGGCGGTCGTCCCGTGCTGTGTCGAGCCCCAGCGCGATCGCGCCTCCGAGGGTGGCTGCGCGTATCGCCTCCGCGACCGTGAGACGCATCTGGAGCACTGCGGTCGCGACGCAGAACGCCATCGACGTCGTATACGAGGAGCCAGGATTGCAGTTGCTCGCGATCGCGAGCCGTGCACCGGCATCGAGGAGCTCGCGTGCTGGCGCGAGCGGCATCCGGGTTGAAAGATCACACGCGGGCAGGACCGTCGCGACGCTGCCGCGCTCACCCACCCAACTCTCCGCGAGCGCAGCAATGTCGTCGCGCGAGAGGAAGTTCAGGTGGTCGACCGAGTGCGCAGCGAATTCGATCCCGAGCGCAACGCCCGGACCTTCACCGAGCTGATTCGCGTGCACATGGATCGGAAGCCCGTGCGCCTGCGCCGCCCGAAGAATCGCTCGGGTCTGGTGCTCATCGAACGCGCCCCGTTCGCAGAACACATCGACGGCGTCGACTGCTCCCGCGAGACCCTCCATCATCGGCCCTGCAACGAGCTCGACGTACGCGCCGGGTTCGGCGCCCTCCGGCACGACGTGCGCGCCGAGGAGCGTGATCGAATCGACGGCGCTGCGCGCAATCTGCGCCGCACGGAGCTCCTCCTGCACGGAGAGCCCGTACCCGGTTTTCGTCTCGATCGTCGTCGTTCCGCCACTGCGGGCCTCGGTGACGAGGCGCTGCAGGTTCGAACGGAGTTGCGCGTCGCTCGCCGCACGAGTGGCGCGGACGGTCGAGTGGATTCCGCCAGCCTCGTAGGGCTCGCCCGACATCCGCGCCGTGAATTCGGCGGTGCGGTCTCCGCCGAACACCAAGTGCGTGTGCGAGTCCACCCAGCCCGGCAGCAGCGCTCGACCCTCGACATCGAGGCGACGATCTGCGGCAGGCGCGTCTCGGTGCTCCCCGAGCCAGGCGATTCGACCGTGCTCGACAACGAGCGCTGCGTCGTGGACGACATCGGGCGCATCCGGAATGTTGCTGGTCAGCTCGCCGATGTTCGTGAAGAGCGTGCTCCCGCCAGTTTTAGGCTGCATCGCTTCGCCCCTGGTGATCGTTCCCGTCGCGAACTCGTGGCGGCATCGGGATTCGAACGCCACGATCCGCCGCGACTTCGGCGGCACGGCCGTACCCCGCGTCGACGTGACGAATCACACCCATGCCCGGGTCGTTCGTCAACAGTCGCTCGAGCTTCTGTGCTGCAAGGTCAGTGCCGTCAGCGACCGCGACCTGCCCGGCGTGAATCGAGCGACCGATTCCAACCCCACCGCCATGATGCAGTGAGACCCAGGTCGCCCCTGAGGCTGTGCTCGTGAGCGCGTTCAGCAACGGCCAGTCCGCGATGGCATCTGAACCGTCGAGCATCGATTCGGTTTCACGGTAGGGCGAAGCGACCGAACCGGAGTCGAGATGATCGCGGCCGATCACGATGGGGGCACTGAGCATTCCTTCGGCGACCATTTCGTTGAATCGGACGGCAGCCCGGGCTCGCTCGCCGTAGCCGAGCCAGCAGATGCGAGCCGGGAGGCCCTCGAAGCTGACGTGCTCTTGCGCCGCACGGATCCAACGGTGCAAGTGCTCGTTCTCTGGGAACAGTTCGAGCATCGCCTCGTCAGTTTTTCGGATGTCCTCCGGGTCGCCCGAGAGCGCGACCCAGCGGAACGGCCCAAGGCCCTCACAAAAGAGCGGCCGTATGTAGGCGGGCACGAAACCGGGAAATGCGAAGGCGCGCTCGAACCCGCCAAGACGCGCTTCGTCTCGGATCGAGTTGCCGTAATCGAACACCTCAGCGCCGGCGTCTTGGAAGCCGACCATGGCCGCAACATGGGCGGCCATGGAGGCTCGAGCGAGTTCGGTGAACCCTGCTGGATCAGCCGCGGCACGCTCGTGCCACTCGTTGAGCGTGATGCCACTTGGAAGATACGAGAGCGGATCGTGCGCTGAGGTCTGATCGGTGACGATATCGATCGCCGCTCCTCGTCGAAGGAGCTCTGGGAAGACCTCTGCCGCATTGCCGACGACACCGACGGAGAGTGCGCGACCTTCAGCTTTCGCGGCGAGCACCCGTTCGAGCCCGTCATCGAGCGAGTCGGCGACCTCGTCGAGGTATCGCTTCCCGGCGCGGCGTTCGAGCCGCGAACGATCGACATCCACGATCAGCACCGCCCCGCCGTTCAAGGTCACGGCGAGCGGCTGCGCGCCCCCCATGCCTCCGCAGCCGGCGGTGAGCGTGAGCGTTCCTGCCAGGGTGCCATTGAAGCGCGCCGCTGCAATCGCTGCGAAGGTTTCGAATGTTCCCTGCAGGATGCCTTGCGTGCCGATATAGATCCAGGACCCTGCGGTCATCTGGCCGTACATCGTGAGGCCCTCTGCTTCAAGCCGGCGGAATTCCGGCCAGGTCGCCCAGTCGCCGACGAGGTTCGAATTCGCCAGGAGCACGCGGGGCGCCCACACATTCGTGCGGAAGACGCCGACCGGTTTTCCGGACTGCACGAGGAGCGTCTCGTCATCTTCGAGCTCGGTGAGCACGTTCGTGATGACATCGAAGCACTGCCAATCGCGCACTGCACGCCCTGTGCCGCCGTACACAACGAGGTCGTCGGGGCGCTCCGCGACTTCGGGGTCGAGATTGTTGTGCAGCATCCGGATCGCTGCTTCGGTCTGCCAGCTCTTCGCTGTGCGAGTGGTGCCGCGAGCGGCAGATACGGGTCGAGCGCCGTCCATCAACAACTCCTTCGTTCGTGCTTGCTTCATTTCAGCGCAGGCGGGCACAAGGAACAAGGAGGCGGATCCCACGTTTGTCTGAGATCCCAGACGGGCGAGGCATCGACGCTCGCCAGGTGCCGGACGACCGCGAAGCGGCGAACATCGAACCTTAGGCGGGCGTGGGCTCGCTCAGCAACCGTCCGTAAATGCGGCGACGGATCTCGTCTGCCGTCGCGCGCGCCTGCGACGCGAGCTGCTGCTGCTCGGCCTCAGTACGCTCGTCCGCGCGGAACGTCAGCGCGAGACCGGCGACCGGCCAGTCTCGATGATCGCGAACCGCAACACCCACCGAAGCGAACCCTGGAGTGACGTCACCATTTTCGACGGCGAACCCGCGAACGAGGGTCGCCTGGTTCACTGTGCGCAGCTTGGAGAGCCGGTCGATCCCGGAGGGATCCTCGCCATCGCTGACGAACGCGTGCTCGTTCGGATACAGCGCACGCACCTGAGCCGGATTCAACGCAGCGAGCATCGCGCGTCCGCTTGCGGTCCGGTGCGCAGGCAGACGCACGTTGACATCCGTCACGAGATACGGCGAGAGCGGCGCGCGCTCCTCGACGATGTACAACACGTCACGACCGTGCAGCACGGCAAGGTGGGCGCTCACCCCACACGCATCGACGAGCGCCGCGACGGCGGTTCGACCCACCCGTGCGAGCGGTTCCTGCCGCGCGTACGCCGAGGAGAGCTCCACCGCTGCGACTCCGAGGCCGTAGCGACGCTCCTCGGCAAGGCGCATGACGAACCCTTGCCCCTCCAACTCAGCGAGCAGGTGGTACACCGTGGATCTCGGCAGGGACAGCCTGCTCGCGATCATCGTCGCTGGAAGGGGGCCGCTCGACGAGGCGAGCAGGGAGAGAATGCGAAGCGTGTTGTGCGCTGCGGGCACCTTTGACGCGGTCATCGCGCTCCCTCCATCGTGTTGCCGAGACTAGTCGAGATCCCCGATCGTGGCGCTCACTCGTTGCAGGATTCGCCCTTCATGCACCAGCCTCGTCATTGCGAGAATCTCCGGCGACAGGGAACGATCGGTTGCCGGTGGCGCGCAGTGCTCGCGAATGAGCGAGTGCATCGCCTGAACCGCCGGAGCAGCACCCGCACTCGAGGCCGTCAAGGCATGCGCGGCCCGCTCGCGGAAGTCGCGTGCGCGTGCACTCGTCAGGAGTTCGATGCCGAGCACAGTGGCCAAGCCGTCGACACCCTTGCGCAGCTTCCGAGCGGCAGCCCAGCCCATTGAGACGTGGTCCTCCTGCATTGCAGACGAGGGAATGGAATCGACCGAGGCGGGGCTGGCCAGGCGCTTGAGTTCAGAGACGACACCGGCAGCGGTGTACTGGGCGATCATGAGTCCAGAATCGAGCCCCGGGTTGTCCGCCAGAAATGGTGGGAGCCCATGGTTGCGCGCGACGTCGAGGAAGCGATCGGTGCGGCGCTCCGACATGCTCGCAACATCTGCGAGCACGATCGCCAGAAAGTCGAGGACGTAGCCGAGGGGCGCGCCATGGAAGTTGCCGTTCGACTCGACTCGGCCATCGCGAGTGACCACGGGATTATCGATCGCGGAGCGGAGTTCGGCCTCCGCTACTCGAATCGCGTGGTCGAGCGTGTCACGCGCTGCTCCGTGCACCTGCGGCGCGCACCGCAGCGAGTAGGCGTCCTGCACCCGCGAGAACTCGTTCGCTTCGCGCTTCGCGATGAGCCCGGAGCCATCGAGCACACGTCTGATGTTCGAGGCGGACACCGCCTGACCCGGCTGCGGTCGAAGCTCGTGCAGATCGGCGGCGAACACCGAGTCGGTGCCGAGCAGCGCTTCCACGCTGGCCGCCGCCGCAATGTCCGCCGTGCGCAGCAGCATCGTGAGGTCGGTGATCGCGAGCGCGAGCATGCCGAGCATCCCGTCGGTGCCGTTGATGAGCGCGAGCCCCTCCTTCTCAGCGAGCACGAGCGGGACGATGCCGTGTTCGAGGAGCACCTCCTGAGCGGGTCGGATCGCACCCGAACGGTCGCGCACATCACCTTCACCCATTGCGGCGAGCGCGCAGTGCGCGAGCGGTGAGAGGTCTCCGGAACAGCCCAGCGAACCGTACTCGTGCACAATCGGAGTGATGCCCGCATTCAGCATCGCGACGTACGTTTCGGCGGTTTCGAGCCGCACGCCGGTCCGCCCGGTCGCGAGCGTGTTCAGTCGCAGCAGCATCAGGGCGCGGACGACCTCCCGTTCGACTTCCGCTCCCGCACCGGCCGCGTGCGAGCGGACGAGGCTGCGTTGGAGCTGTGCGCGGTCCTCTTTGGGGATCTGCACTTTCGCGAGCGCACCGAACCCTGTCGAGACTCCGTAATGCGGCCGGGGATCCTCTGCGAGGGCATCGATCACACCGCGCGAGAAGGCAATCGCCTCCGCGGCCTCCTCGCTGAGTTCGACCAGATGCTCTTCGCGCGCCACGCGTGCAACTGCATCGATGGTGAGTGGCTTGCCGCCGAGCACGATTGGTTCCATGGTTCGATTCGAACGCATCGGACCTTCGAGCACGAGGCAGGCTCAGGGTGTTCTGTCTGTAATCCCAGACAAGCCCTCGTGACTGCTCACGAATGCCGGAGCGCGCCTCAGTATCTTGAAGGCATGAACGCAGCGCAGCTTCCGCACGACCCTTCGTGGCCCCGCGCAGGCCAGTGGCCCGAGCGCAGCGAGCACCCCGAACTCACGCTCATCGGCGTGCCGACATCGGCCAGCTCACTCTCTCCCACCAACGCCCATGAGACCCCTGCTGCAATTCGGGCGGCGCTGCCCCGATTCGGCGTCAGCGCCATGACGAGCAGTGGAGTACTCGACCTTCAGGCACTTCGCGTCCGCGATGTTGGCGACCTGGCAGGCGTCAACGAGCCGGGCAGAGAGATCGAGGCCATCGAGCGAATTCGCGCACTCGCCTCCGAGGGTGGCGTGATCCTCGCCCTCGGTGGCGATAACGCCTGCACCGTCAGCACGGCCAGAGGCGTCTGGGGCGAGACCATCACCGAGGCCGGGCTCATCACACTCGATGCGCATCACGACCTCCGCGATGGCATCTCGAACGGCTCCCCCGTGCGACAGCTCATCGAGGCCGGGCTCGACTCCCGAAGAACCGTGCAGATCGGGATCGCCGACTTCGCGAACTCCCCCGAGTACACCCGCCGCGCGATCGCACAGGGCATCACGATCGTGCCGCGCAACGAGATCTCGCCCGATCGCATCCCGGCGATCACAGCTGCTGCGCTCGATACCGCAGGGCCCGGACCGATCCACCTCGACATCGATGTCGATATCTGCGATCGCAGCGTCGCACCCGCCTGCCCTGCTTCCGTGCCAGGCGGCATCAGCGCACAGGAGCTGCGAGCGCTCGTTCGCCACCTCGTCCGCGATCCGCGCGTGCGATCCATCGACATTGCAGAAATCGATGCGAGTCGCGACACCCCGGATCAGCGAACGGTCCGTCTCGGAGCACTCCTCGTGCTCGAATGCGCTGCGGCGCTACTCGAACGGCGCGCGGGCGAGGCGCAATGAACATCGCGCCTCCCACCCGAGGGTGAGAGGCGCGATACACAGATCAACCGCCGCGTTCGGCGGTGCCCTTGGCTACTTGGTACGGCGCTTTGCAACCTCGTAGAGCGCCACGGATGCGGCGATACCGGCGTTCAGCGACTCGGTTGCACCGGAGATCGGGATGCTCACGATCGCATCGCAGGTTTCGGTCACGAGGCGGGAGAGCCCCTTGCCCTCATTCCCGATGACGACGACGAGGGGGCGATCCGCCAGTTCGATGTCGTGCAGGTTGACGTCGCCGCCACCGTCGAGCCCGACCACGAAGAGCCCGGCCTTCTGCAGTTCGCGCAGGGTCGTGGTGAGGTTCGCAGCCATTGCAACCGGGGTTCGGGCTGCAGCTCCGGCACTCGTCTTCCATGCCGAAGCGGTGACGCCGACGCTCCGACGTTGCGGAACGATCACGCCTTGCGCACCGAATGCCGCAGCACTCCGGATGATCGCGCCGAGGTTACGAGGATCGGTGATGCCGTCGAGGGCAACGAACAATGGTTTCTGCCCACGGCTCTGCACGAGTTCGAGCAGCTCCATGGGGTGCGAGTACGAGTACGGCGGCACCTTGAGCGCGAAGCCCTGGTGCACCGTGTCGAAGCCGCTCATGCGGTCGAGCTCTGGCCGCATGACCTCGAGCACCGGAATGCCGCGCTGGTGCGCAAGCTTCAGGATCTCTTTCGTGCGGTCGTCGGTCTCGATTCGAGCCGCAACGTAGAGCGTGCTCGCCGGGATCTTCGTGCGCAGCGCCTCGAGCACGCTGTTGCGGCCCGTCACGAGCTCGCTGTCGTCCTTTGCCGAACTCGGCTTCCTGTGCTTCGGCGGCGACGTACGGTTCGGCGCAGCGGAGTTTCCACCGGTGGCCTTCACGTAGCGCTCTTGCGCGGCCTTGCGCTTCCCGGCGGGGTGCCAGGCGCGGTCTTCAGCTTTCGGAGTCGGCCCCTTGCCCTCGAGCGAGCTCCGACCCTTTCCGCCAGAACCCTTGCTCGGGCCCTTCCTCAGTTTTTTTGCGCCCGGTCGCCCATGCTTCGCCATCAGATACTCCAGTTCGTTCCGTTCGCGGTGTCCTCGAGAGTGACACCAGCTGCAGTCAGTTGGTCGCGGAGGCGATCAGCTGCAGCAAAATCTCGCGCGGCTCGCGCATTCGCCCGCTCGTGCAGCAGGGCTTCGACGAGTGTACCGAGCACACCGTCACTCTTCGACACTCCCGCGGCTCCAGACCAGGCCGAATCGGCGGGATCGAGCCCCAGCACTCGCAGCATTGCTCGAACGCTCGTCGCTGCTTCTGCTGCTCGCGCGGTCTCGCCGCCATCGAGCGCGGCGTTGCCCGCTCGCAACGTCTCGTGGATGACGGCGAAGGCCTGCGGGGTCCCGAGGTCTTCATCGAGTGCTGCAGTGAATGCAGCGGGAAGCGCGGAAAACGTCGCCGCCTGGTCCGAGCCGGCCGCTGCATCGTCGCCGCCGGCGCGCTCGAGAAAGCTCTCGATCCGACCGAACGCGCTTGCGGCTTCGTCGAGCGAGCCGCCCTCGCCCATGCGGAAGTCGATCACGCTGCGGTAATGCGAGGCCGCCAAGAAGTATCGGACCACGATCGGCCGCGCGGACGCCAGCACCTCGTGCGCGAGCACGAAGTTCCCGGTCGACTTCGACATCTTCTCGCCGTTGACCTTCACGAGGCCGTTGTGGTTCCAGTACTGCGCGAATGACAGGCCCGCAGCGCTCGACTGCGCCAGTTCGTTCTCGTGGTGCGGAAACCGGAGGTCGAGTCCGCCACCGTGGATATCGAACGCCTCGCCGAGGTACCGACGCGACATCGCGGAGCACTCGATGTGCCAGCCCGGGCGACCCGGCCCCCACGGGGAAGCCCACGATGCGTCGGCTGGCTCCTCGGGCTTCTGCGCCTTCCAGAGCGCGAAGTCACGTGCGTCACGTTTGCCGCGCGGGTCGGCATCGCCCGCGGCCTCCATCGCGTCGATGCTCTGTCGCGTGAGACTGCCGTATTCGCTCCAGGAGCGAATATCGAAGTAGACGTCCGCACTGCCATCGAGGGCTTGATAGGCGTGGCCCCGCTCGATGAGGCGCTCGATGAGCTCGATCATCTGCGGAATGGAGGCGGTTGCTCGCGGCTCGTAGGTCGGCGGCAGAATGCCGATCGCGCGGTACGCCGCGGTGAACTCACCCTCGATGCGGTACGCGAGCGCCCACCAGGGTTCGGAGCCGCTCGCTGCAAGGACCTTGTCGTCGATGTCGGTGACGTTGCGCACGAGAGTGACGTCGAATCCGCGCGCCGTGAACCAGCGTCGCCACAGATCGTAGGCGAGCGCACCACGGATGTGTCCGATATGCGGAGCAGACTGCACTGTCGGACCACACACGTACAGAGAAACTTCGCCGTCGCGCAAGGGCACGAAATCGCGAATACTGGCGTGTTTACTGTCATGCATGCGGATTGTCACGGGAAAAGCCTAGCCGCGCGGCAGCGGCGCTCGATCAAAAGAACTCGAATTGAGCTGTTCGCTTCGAAACGATCCCCAAATTCGTCGCATACGATTATCTGACCCGCACTTTCCATGGGCGGATGATGTGGAGGCACCGTGGCGAACACTCGCAGCCAGGAAATGCTCGTTCGTGCTGCGACCCTCTACTACCTCGAGGGCTATTCACAATCCGAAGTCGCCGCAGCGATCGGAGTTTCACGATCGAATGTCTCGCGCGTCCTCTCTGATGCGCGTCGCACCGGGATCGTCACGATTCAAATCAACGATCCTTTCGCGCGCTCGAACGACCTCGAGAAGATCCTCATCGAACGCTACGGCTTGCGGGAATGCAGAGTCGCCGGTGGCAGTGGGGGCGACACCCCTCTTGCGCAGATCGGCCAGCTCGGCGCGGCGTGGCTGAGCGACAACCTGCCAGCGAAGGGCGCGATCGCACTGTCGTGGGGCGCGAGCGTGCAGTCCGTGGTCGATGCGGTAGAGGTCGAGTCGCCACACTCGGGAATCGAAGTGCTCCCCCTGGTCGGCGGACTTTCGATCACTGATTCCGCGAGAGACGGCAACGTCCTGGTGCGCTCCCTCGCGAACAAGATCGGCGCTCAGCACCGCCGCCTCTATGCACCAGCGGTTGTCGGTTCGGCCGAACTCCGAGCCGGATTGATGGCGGAGGATTCGATTCGCTCGGTGCTCGATTCCGCCGCCGAGGCTCGGATCGCAATCGTTGGAGTCGGCGCTGTCGGCTCGGGCGCCTCGAGCGCCATCGTCGAGTCGATGCAACTCACGAAGCAGCAGCGCGACGAGTTCGAGAATTCAGGCGCGGTCGGCGACTGCTGCACGCGCTTCTTCGACGCGGACGGCAAGGTCGTGCAGAGCGTCGTCAACGAACGCGTTGTGGCTCTCGAGCTCGAACAACTCCGTGAGATCCCGACGGTCGTCGGTGTTGCCGCCGGAAGAAACAAGGCCCCTGGAGTGCACGCTGCAGCGCAGAGCGGCCTGTTCGACGTCTTGATCATCGATGCCGAGCTCGGCTTGGAACTGATCAAACTCCACAAGTAGCGCGATTGCGCGCCGTCCAGGCGCTTTGGAACCCGAGCTACTCGGGGGTCGTCGTGGCGAGGAGTTCGTTCATCGCAGCAGCCATCGCTACCGGTGATTCTGCGGCTGCGATCGAATCGCTCCAGTTCGGCGTCTGAAAAACCGAAACCAGCCGAACCAGCAGATCGACCTGCGAGTGCGCCTCCGCCACGAGCAGGACCGCGACGTATTCGACGTCGATGCGGTCGCTTTCGCTCCCCATGAGCCCGAACGAGACGGGCTGCGAGAGCTTGGCGATGCCGATACCCGCGCGCAGCACGTGCTCGGCGTCGGCGTGCGGGATGGCGACCGGGGTCTCCGTCGGCAAGGCGGTCGGGAACGCGGCTTCACGCGTGAGCAGCGCGTCTTTGAAGCTCGGGAGCACGAAGCCGGCCGCGATCGCGGCGTCAGCGATTGATCCGAGCACCTCCACGTCGGTCGTTCCCTCGAGCGAAAGGAAACTGACTTCGGGGAGCGTTTGAATCGGTGTTGCTGAATCGGCGGTCATTCTTGCCTCCTAGGTGCGAACATGATGGTCACGATACTCGCGAACCGCTCGCATCGATGCTTCGAAAAAACAGAATACAAAACGCACATATTTTCACCACAGTTGCACTAGTGTGACAATCGGGTGTTGTGCCAACAAAGGAGTAGCACATGGCAACGAAGAAAATCCTCGTGATCTGCGGCACTGGCGTCGCAACGTCAACGGTCGTCGTTTCGAAGATCAAGTCGTACTGCGAGCAGAACGGTCTCGACGCGTCGATCAGCCAAGGCAAGGTCAGCGACCTCGTCAGCGGCGGAGTCAACGCAGACTTCATCGTCGCCACCACCCACGTGCCGGATTCGGTGACGATCCCTGTGATCCAGGGCCTGCCGTTCCTCACGAACATCGGAATTGACGCGGTCTACAAGCAGATCAGCGATCAATTCTCTGCGTGACGCTCGCGGTCACGCTCGCATTGCATATCCCCGCACCAGCACAATTCAGTACAGCACTGCATTTCCCTTCAAACACAGTGGAGTCGTAGCAACGAAGCGACCTGGGGCCGCAACTCGATTCCCCCACATCTCAATGAGGAGTTCTTTGTGGACGCTTTCACCGATATCCTCGCCGCGGTCTCCGGATACCTTTCCGACCTCGGCGCGGCAATTACCCTGCCTTTCCTGATCACGATCTTCGGACTCATACTCGGCCAGAAATTCTCGCAAGCATTCCGCGCCGGCGTTTTGATCGGTATCGGATTCATCGGCCTGAATCTCGTGATCGGGCTCATGGGCTCGCAGGTCGGTCCTGCGGCGCAAGCGCTGGCGACGAACCTCGGCGTCAATCTGACGACGCTCGACGTGGGTTGGCCCGCGAGCGCGGCAATCGCCTTCGGATCGAGCATCGGCGCGATCATCATTCCGCTCGGCCTCCTGGTCAACGTCATCCTGCTCGCCACCGGCCTCACTCGAACGTTCAACATCGACCTGTGGAACTTCTGGCACTCGGCACTCGTCGGCGCCCTGGTGGGGACGGTCACGAACAACTTCTGGATCGGCGTCGGCGCGGCTGCGATTCACATGACCGTCGTTCTCGCGCTGGCCGACCTCTCGGCCCCGCTCATTCAGAAGTACTTCGGGTTCCCTGACATCTCATTCCCGCACGGAACAAGTGCTCCGTACATCGCGTTCGCACTGCCGATGAACTGGCTCTTCGACCGGATTCCGGGCTTCCGCAACCTGAAGGCAGACCCGAAGACGATCGAAAAGCGCTTCGGAGTATTCGGTGAGGCAATGATTCTCGGACTCGTGCTCGGCATCATCATCGGGCTCGCTGGATTCGGCTTCGACGACCCACGTGGCGACTCGATCGCGATCCTGACGCTCGCGATGAGCCTCGCTGCAGTCCTGCTGCTGCTCCCCCGCATGGTCTCGATCCTGATGGAGGGCCTGATCCCGATCAGCGAATCCGCTCGCTCGTTCGTTGAGCGTCGCTTCCCGGGACGCAAGTTCTACATCGGTCTCGACTCGGCAATCGCCGTCGGACAGCCAGCGGTGCTCGCGACCTCGCTCGTGCTCGTGCCCGTCACCGTCTTGGTTGCGATCGCACTCGCGCCCGCCGGGAACACCGTGCTCCCGCTCGTCGACCTCGCGACCATTCCGTTCATCGTTGCAATGATGGTGCCGCTCTTCCGTGGCAACATCATCCGCTCGGTGATCGGTGGCGCGATCGTGATCGGACTCGGTCTCTTCATCGCAACCGCAACGGCCGGCTCGTTCACGCAAATCGCGCAGGACGCAGGCTTCACCGAGACGCAGGGTGCTCAGCAGATCTCCTCGCTCGTTGACGGCGCGAACCCGCTGACCGGGCTCTTCTTCGGTCTCGCTGGGCTCGGCGGATGGACGATGGCGGTACTCGCCGTCCTCGCTCTCGCGTTCGCCTACTTCGTGAGCCGCATCGAACGTCGCCGCGACAAGGTTCGTGCGGCGGCGACCGAAGCGAGCGAAACGACTGCGACCGCATAGTCGGCACCTGCTGCACACGCAGCTGCATTGCACGCGACACACCAGTGGCGCCTCCCTTCGGAGGCGCCACTGGTGTGTCCGACGACGCTGAGGCACGATGGATCCATGGATTCATCAGTTGCATGGCGCCCGGTCTACGCTGCACTCGCGAATCAGGAGGCTCGACGGGTGTACGCCGCGATCGTGCTCGGAACGCTCGAATCGGGTGGGCTGCAGATTCCGGTCAAGCGCCAGCAGCGTGCACTGCAGACGCTCGAGAACGCCGGATTGATCAGCCGCGAGGAAGACGGCAGCTACGCTGCCGCCAATGAGGTGTGGACGAGTGCGCTTGCGCAGGCGAGCCCGCCGAAGCGAGTCGGGATCGAACGCTTCATCAACGAGGGGCGCATCACGAGCCTGCCAGCAGGCGAGTCTGATCGTCTCGAACTTCTCGAGTGGGTCTCCACGCAAGTGCTGCGCAGCGGTGAGACTCTGAGCGAACGCGCCCTCGGTGAGCGGATTCAGGCGCTGCATCCCGACACCGCGCTCATTCGCAGGTATCTCATCGATCACGGCATGCTGACTCGCAGCGCAGACGGCAGCACGTACTCGCTCATTCCGCGCGCACAATAACGCGGTGCCCCTCGCAAGAGGAGCACCGCGTCAGGAAAGTGCACTTAGAGGAGAGCCGAGGGCTCCTCAAGCGCTGCAACCAGGTTCTGCAGGAACCGGGCTGCATCCGCACCGTCTGCCAGACGGTGGTCGACCGTGATGCCGACACGGCATCCGAGCCTTGGCCCGAATGATCCGTCGGCATTCACGACAACTTCACGCTGTACCGCACCGGCCGAGAGCGCAGTAGCCTGCGGCGGTGTGAGCAGCGCATTGAACGATTCGACGCCGAAACCACCGAGATTCGAGAACACGCTCGTACCCCGGCCGAGCCGCTGTGGAGGGAGCGTTCCCTCCCGCGTCTGCGCGACCGTTGCACTGATCGACTCGACGAGCTCGGCAAGCGTTCCCTTATGGGGATCAATGAACACCGGCGCGAGCAGGCCGTTCGGGGAATCCACCGCCACAGCGATCCCAATGTGATCGAGCGATTCGGGACCGTTCTCTCCCCATTGACCGAGCAGAGCAGGGGTTGCAGCGAGCGCCTTCGCTTGGGCGCGCACCAGGATCGCGGTCCAGCTCGCTCCCCCGAGCTGCGTCTTGCGGATCGGTGCCAAGTGCTCGAGATCGAGCCGGATGTTTGCCGTGAACTGTGGAACCGTTGCGCTCTGGCTCATCACCTTGGCGACCATCATTCGGGTACGCAGTTTCCGCGCTTCCTCCGGCGATCGCTGCGGAGCCGACGGTGCAGCCTTTGACGCCGTGGGCTCTGGTGAACTCGGGGCACTCGATGCACTCGAAGCGCTTGGGGCACTCGGAGCACTCGGAGCACTCGATGCACTCGACGCGCCTGGGGCACTCGGAGCACTCGGAGCTGATGTCTGCAACACAGGCGCCCCCGGCAGCGGTGGATCGACCCGCTCGCTCAGCACGTCATCGATGACGGGGTTCGCCGACGATGATGTCGAGGGAGTTGCTTTACTCGCCTGGCCGGCGTTCCCTGGCGTCGAGGCTTCGACATCCCGCACTGTCACGGCACCCCAAGGCCCCGTGGGCGTCACGTTCTCGATTGCGAGGCCTCGCTCGTTCGCGAGCGCCCGAGCGGCCGGCACTGCAGCAACCCAGCCGCGGTTCGCGCCCACCTGCTCGGATGCTCCAGCGCCAGCATCGGAATCCGCATGCTGCTGAGACTCTGCACTCGTCGCCGCCTCAGCCTCCGGCAATGGCTCTTCCGCAGCAGGCTCATCGAAGAGACCGCCGAGCAGGTCATCGTCTTCGGTCGTGATGTATCCGATCGGCTCACCGACCGCGATCACCTCATCGATATCGGCAACGATTCGGGCCAGCACACCATCGAACGGTGACTCGACCTCCATGTCGACCTTGTCCGTTGCGACCTCGCAGATCGGTTCGCCCGAACGCACGCTGTCTCCGACCGATTTGAGCCAAGACACCATGGTGCCTTCCTCCATCGTCATCGACATCTTCGGCATTGTCAGCGGCAGCTCAGCCATGTCACCACTCCTCGACGAGCTGCTGTGCAGCTGCGACGATGTCTTCAACCTGAGGCACCGCTGCACGCTCGAGCTTCGGAGCGTACGGGATCGGAACGTCGAGCCCTGAAAGGCGCTTCACGGGAGCACGAAGGTGCGTGAACGCGGCGGATTCTGCAATGAGCGCGGAAACCTCCGACATGAAGCCGAGCGTCTGCACCGCTTCCTGCACGAGCAGCACTCGCCCGGTCTTGGTGACTTCGGCGAGAATCGTGTCAGTGTCGAGCGGCGTCAGAGTGCGAGGGTCGACGACCGTTGCCTGAATGCCGAGCTCAGCCAACTGCTCCGCAGCTTCGAGCGAACGGCTGACCTCAACACCGGTTGCGATGATCGTGATGTCGTCGCCGTTGCGGTGGACCTTTGCGACGCCGAGCGGAGTGCGGACATCGCCCTCACGCACTTCGCCAGAAGTCTTGTAGAGCAACTTGTGCTCGATCACCATCACCGGGTTCGGGTCGTCGAGCGCTGCCAGGAGCAGGCCCTTCGCATCGTCGGCCGTTGCGGGCATGACGACTTTGAGACCGGGAATGTGCGCGAACCAGGACTCGAGGCTCTGCGAGTGCTGCGCAGCAGCGCCGGTTCCCGAGCCACCAGGGGCACGAATCACGAGCGGGACGCTGACGGCGCCACCGAGCATGAAGTGGATCTTCGCCGCCTGGTTCGCGATCTGGTCCATCGCCTGGGCGGTGAAGTCGGAGAACTGGATCTCGACGATCGGACGCATGCCGGTGATGGCCGCGCCAACACCCATGCCCACGATGCCGAGTTCACTGATCGTGGTGTCACGAACCCGGTCTGCACCGACGCGGTGAATGAGGTCGCCGGTGACACCGAACGCACCACCGTAGGTGCCGACGTCTTCACCCATGAGGAACACGCGGTCGTCGCGCTCCATGGCGATGGTCAGCGCCTCGCGAATCGCTTCCGAGTAGGTCATCGTCTTCATCGGAGTGGTTTCGTTGTCGCTCATGCTCGGGCCTCCGTTGCGTAGACGGCTTCGAGAAGCCCTTCCGGCTGTGCGTCCGGCGCGGCGTTCGCACGCTGCACCGCGGTCCGCAGTTCGTTTCGCACCTCGGCACGAACGGCCTCGACATCCGCTTGCGTCAGCGTGCCAGCTTCGACGAGCGAATTCTCGAACTTGCCGATCGGATCGCGCTCACGCCACTGGTCGATCTCTTCGCGCGTGCGGTAGAGGTTCTTGTCAGACTTCGAGTGGCCGCGCCAGCGGTAGGTGAGCGCTTCGATGAACGTCGGCCCACCGCCGGAGCGCGCCCGCTGCACCGCCTCGTCGACCGCGTCGTAGACCTCTTGCACGTCGTTCCCGTCGACGGTGACGCCGGGGAGGCCGTAGCCGAGTGCTCGGTCGGAGAGCTTGTCGAGATTGAAGGCCCTTTCGGAGTCCATCGACATGCCGTACTTGTTGTTCTCGCAAATGAAGATGACGGGCAGTTGCCACATGACCGCGAGCACGACGGCCTCGTGCCACGCGCCCTCACCCATCGCGCCATCGCCGTGGAAGCTGACCGCAACCTGGTCGGTCCCGCGCATCTGTGCCGTCAGGGCAGCACCCGCGGCGATCGGAACGCCACCGGCAACGATGCCGTTCGCACCGAGGTTCCCGGTCTCGAAGTCTGCGATGTGCATCGAGCCGCCGCGACCACGGCAGTAGCCGGTCTCCTTCGCCAGCAGCTCCGCCATCATCCGCTCCATGTCGGCACCCTTTGCAATGCAGTGCCCATGACCCCGGTGCGTCGAGGTGATGTAGTCGTCTTTCCGAAGCGCGAGGCAGGCTCCAGTCGGCACGGCCTCTTGACCGATGGAGAGGTGCATCGTGCCGTGCATGAGGCCGCGACCGTAGAGATCCTCGACCGCCTCTTCGAAGCGGCGGATCTTCCACATCGTGCCGAGCGCTTCTCTTGCGATGTCCTTGTTGTCGTGCACATTTTCAGCCACGGTTATGCCTCCTTCGTACCGAGAATGGCGAGCGCCTGCTCGAGGATCGTTCCGTCAGCGAGCAGCGCGTCTTGCAGTTCGCGGAGCAGCACGATGGTGCGGGTGCGGTCGAGTTCCACGTCGTCATAGGTGACGGCGCTGCCCTGCTTCACCTCTCGAATGAGCGTCGCTGCAGAAGCGAGTCCGATGGGGAGCTCTCGGCCCGCGCGAGCTTCTTCGGCCGAGACTGCGTCGCCGTAGACGTGCTCGCCACCGATCCCGTCGATGCGCTCTCCGACCTTGAGGTCGCGCTTCGCCATTGCCGAGACGTCTGCCTTCCAGGCGATCGGCGCGAGGGAGGGCTGGTGATCGACCATGACCTCACCGATCGAGAGCACTGCCTCGACGCTTGCAAGGTGGTACGGACGGTAGAAGGAGAAGTAGGGGCCATCGCCCATCTTGAGGTAGCTGAGCTCCTCGTGCACGACCTTGTCGGTCGCCTTTGCAACGACGAAGACGCCTGGCGCGACCGGGCCGGTTGCGTAGTCGACGACGCCGGCGCGATCGAGAATTCCGCCGTCTTCCTTCGGCTTGAAGATGTCCTGGAGCGTTGGCACGGTAGCCGCCGGTCCGTGCATCGAGCGCTTCGAGAGTTCGAGGCCGGTTGCGTTCGCAAGGTCTGCCATTTCGATCATCGTCTTCGTGCCATCGACGAAGCTGCACAGCATGCGCGGGTTCATTCCCTTTGCCTTGGCCTCGTCGACGAGGCGAGATGGCGTCGCAGTGACATCGAGCGGGTTGTTCTTGCCCTTGCCCGCAAGGGTGACTTCGAGCCCGATGTCCTGCACGAACTCCACGAGCTTCAGGCACTCGACCGGCTCATCACCGCGGCACACGGTGTAGATCGCGCCGGTTTGCTGTGCGATTCGCGTGAGCAGGAGCCCAACGGTGACATCGGCTTCGACGGTCATCAACGCAACGTGCTTGCCTGCGAGCAGCGACGCGAGCGCGATCTTCGCCGCGACCTCGGGGACGCCGGAGCATTCGATCACCATGTCGAGCGGGAGTCGGGTCAGGGTCAGCGCGTCGCTCACCGCAATGTGCTTGCCCGCTTCGATCGCGGCAGCCAGGTCGGCATCATTGTCGCCCTGCTGCACATCGGTGATTCCGGCTTTCTCAAATGCTGAGATCGCACGCTCAACGGCGACATCGGCAACAGCGGTGATGTCTACACCGTGCTGACGCGCGATCTGCGCAATGAATCCGGTGCCCATTTGGCCGGCGCCGACGAGGCCGACGCGGACGGGGCGGCCGGTGACGCGTTCGCGTTCCAGCAGCCGACGGGTGTAGCTCATGAGTTCAATCCTCTCCAAAATGCACGTATGTGCATTGTTGACTCACTTAGTTGCATGTTCAGTATGTCTGAGAAGCCATGGCGGCGCAACGAGCGTCGCCGGATATCGGCTAGCGGGCGCGAGCGGTGACCTTGTACTGTGCGAGCGCGTACTCGACACCCTGCGCGACCTTTGGGTCCTTGGTTCGCGATGCCGCTGACGACATCGGGCCGAGGAGTTCCGGGCGTGACTTGAAGCGAGCGAAAATACTCATCCCGACCATCGCTTCAGCGTCAGTGATCTTCTTCGTCGCCGAGTCGATGACGAGCAGCACGATCGAACCTCGCAACCAACCCTTCCCGCGGCCGGAGACCAAGAACGAACCGCGTTCGTCCGCGTGCCGAACCCGGAGTCGCTCGGTCGCTCGCATGTAGTTGCGGTGCTGCAAAAATCCCGACCCGATCATCAAGACGAAGACGACACCGAGCAGAATCGCGAAACCAGGCTCCATGATTACTCGCCTCGCTCGAATCGAACGTCGTCGCCGACTGCTGGGATCTCGAGCGTGCCGTGCGCGAGGATCGCTCCCGGCAACAGCGCCTGATCCTCGGGCGGGTCGCAGTAGATCACGACGTGACCGAGTTGGCGGAGGTTCTCCCCCGCCAACTCGCCCACAGCGAAGATCGCAACGGAACTTTCACCGAGACGGAACACGTCTCCTGCTGCCGGAGAATACCCGTCAGCCAACGTCGGACTTTCGTGCACAACGCTGACCTCAGCAAGCGCATCAGGACACGGTTCCCCGAAAAGGATGACCGCTCCGCCCTCGAACATCGATGCAGCATCGGCGCCGACTCGGGTGACGGAACTTTGGAACTGGGTGGTCATGTCTCTCAAACTTTCTGTGTTGCAATCAATCTGTGGGTAATGTCGCGTTGCTTCTTACAGGAGCAAGAAGCTCGCGCCCCACGCAATGACAACGGCCAATGGAGCCGTGACCAAGCGTGAGAAGAGCACCGCGGGGACGCCGACCTGAATCGTCTCTGGCTTCGCCTCCCCGAGCGCGAGGCCAACCGGAACGAAGTCGCAACCGACCTGACCGTTGATGGCATACAGCGCGGGCAGCGCGTATGGAACCGGGAGCGCGCCACTGGCGATCTGCGTTCCCATGAGCACACCAACGACCTGAGCGATCGCCGCACCCGGGCCGAGAATCGGCGAAAGGAACGGGAGACCGGTGATCAAACCGAGCACCACGAGCCCGATCGGGTTCGATGCGAGTGGGATGACGCCATTGGCGATGACTTCGGAAAGCCCGGTATAGGTAACGAACCCGATGAGCAGGCTCACGTACGCCATGAACGGCAGAATCGTCTGCAGCACGAGCGTGATCGTTTGGCGACCAGCAGCCAGCAGCGTGTTGATGATGCCACCGATGACCGCACCGAAACTCGTTGCGATCTTCGAGAACACTCCGATGAAGCCGCCTTGCGTCTCTTCTGCAGCGCGCGCTTTGGCTGCCGCGATCTGCTCCGCTCCGCGGCGCGAGGCCTTCGGGTCGGCCGCGAAATCGATCCCACCGCCGCCGGCACCAGCACCTGCTCCGGCACCCACAGGGACCGCAGCCTCAGCAGGCTGCACCTGGTCGACACCGACCGCAGAGACGAAGACGTCTTCGGTGATGAACTGCGCAAGCGGGCCGCTCGGCTCGCCGGGGAAGACGTCAACCGTCATCATGCGCTTCTTCGGGTAGACACCGATTCGGGCAGTACCGCCGCAATTGATCACAACCGCTGCGACGTTCTCGTCCGGAATGCTGTTGCGGAAGCCATCGATGGCTTCAGCACCCGTGAGATCTGCAATGCGTTGTGCGACCGGGTGGATGCCACCGTTGGTCACAGACAGAATGACGCTCTTCGTCTCGTCGGGCGAGATCGTGAGGCCCTTGCCCCAGCCACCACTGCCTTTCGAGATGAAGACGCTCTTGAATTCGCTCTCGCTCATCGCGCGGCCCCCTTGCCAACTTCGAGCTTCTTGTTTCGACGACTCGCCTCGATGAACTCGCGGTCATAATCGTCGAAGACCTCGGTCAGCCCCTGACGACGGATCAGGAAGCGAGTGATCCATTCGGTGAGGATGCCGCGAATGAAGATCACGACGATGCCCGTACCGAAGTACAGCAGCGCGAGGACGGGGTACTTGTCGGGTGCTGCTGCGAGCACGCCGGCCGAGATGCCCGTCCAGACGAAGATCTCACCCGCGTTCGCGTGCGGGAAGAATGCCGTGACCGGGTGCACGAACGAAACCGCAGAGTCGTAGAAGGCTGGCTTCTGTCGCTCGGGCAGGTACACGCCGAAGGAGTAGGCCATAGGGTTCGTGAGCATGATGACCGCGATGATCGGCATCAGCGTGTAGCGAGTGATCGCCCATCGGGCCGACCACTGCACGGCGCGAGCCATCCTTGCTTCGCCAACCCAGGTCGTGATCGCGTACATGAGCGTCAGGAGCACGATCAGGGTCGGCAGGATGCCGGTGATGAGCCCGACGAGCGTTTCGCCCGATGCTTGGAAGAGTCCGATGAAGTGCGTCGCGGCCCAAGTGAGCGCTTGCATGATCGGATTGTCGCTGGCTGGCACCGGGGGTGCCGACGTCGCCATCACACTTGTGGCGAATGTCGTGTGAGCCATTTCACACACCTTTCTGCCGAACGTCATTGTCGGCTTTTGGCTGGTGAACGATCGACACTGACTCGTTCCCAGTATTCAGTTGCGCATTTTCATAATGCACATTTGTGCAATTGTGTCGCACATCCGTGTTTCATATGTATAGCACGCAGGCCTTTGATTCGCTACGTGCTTTTGCCGATTCCGCTGAGATGCCAGGAATGGCAACGAAAAACGCCGCCTGATCAGTGATCAGACGGCGTTTGCCAGGCAGCGTGCTGCTGCAGAAATCCTCAGCGGTAGCGGTGCTCCGCGGTCTTCGAGTGCACGAGCGCGGTCGCGATCGCCGCAATCCCCTCGCCGCGGCCAGTGAACCCGAGCGCGTCGGAGGTGGTCGCCGAAATACTCACGGTCGCACCGAGAATCGCACTCAAGTGCGCTTCAGCCTCGCGCCTGCGCGGGCCGAGCTTCGGGCGGTTCCCGATGATCTGCACGGAAACGTTGCTGAGCTCGTAACCGATCTCATCGATCCGACGCACTGACTCGCGCAAGAAGACTTCACCGTGCGCTTCAGCAAAGCGCGGGTCGTCGGTCCCGAACACTTCTCCGACATCGCCAAGACGTGCCGCCGCGAGCATCGCATCACAGATGGCGTGACTGACGACGTCACCGTCGCTGTGCCCCTTCAGACCGACTTCACCCGGCCAGTGCAGGCCTGCGAGCCACAGCTCTTTGCCCTCATCGAAGGCATGCACGTCGGTGCCGGTCCCGACGCGAACGGTGCTCGAGGCGACGTTCTGCAGCATGTCCTCGGTTCGGCGAAGCTCCCAAGCAGTGGTGATCTTGCTCGCGAGCTGGTCGCCAGCGATCACACGAACTTCGAGACCCTGCGACGAGACGAGCGCCGCGTCATCGGTGTGCTCTTCGCCAGCGTTCGCGTGCGCTTCGACGAGAGCTGAACGCGGAAACCCCTGCGGAGTCTGGACGGCGGTGAGCTGCGAACGGTCGACCGTCTCGAGCACCGCATTGTTGTCGTCGATCCGCTTGATCGTGTCTGCCACGGCGATTCCCGGCACAACCCCGGCGCCGGTCTCCATGACCTCTGCGACGACGGAGTCGAAGACGACGTTCGGGGTGAGCGGGCGAGCAGCGTCGTGCACCAGCACGACCTCGACCGAAGGAAGCAGGTGCTCCAGCGCGACCCGCACTGAATCCTGCCGGGAAGCGCCGCCCACCACGATGGTGCACGCCTCTGGGCGAGCACCCCGGACGTGGTGAATCAGTTCACGAGTGATTGGAATGTACGAGGACGGCACGGTGACGATCACCTGCACCTGCTCGCGCATGTCGAACACGCTTTCGAGGGCGTGCGCGAGGATCGGCTTGCCCGCGAGGTGCACGAATGCCTTCGGTTCGCCTCGACCAAGCCGCGCACCGTTGCCGGCAGCGAGCACGACCACCGCGACGCGCGGTGCACCGTGCTCGGAGGCAGCAGTCTGCCCGTGAGAAGAAAACGCCGCTGATGTCATGCCGACCCTCCAAATGGAGAGCGCAGGAGGGCTCGGCCATGGTCAAGTGCGCGCACTCGAAGAAGACCCGACCCGAGTGCCCGCACTCGAAAAGAAATTAAGAAGCCAGGACCTCGTCGAGCACCGACGATGCTTTGTCTTCGTCGGTCTTCTCAGCGAGCGCGAGTTCGCTCACGAGGATCTGACGTGCCTTCGCGAGCATGCGCTTCTCTCCAGCGGAAAGTCCACGATCCTGATCGCGGCGCCACAGATCGCGAACGACTTCGCTGACCTTGATGACGTCGCCGGACGCGAGCTTCTCGAGGTTTGCCTTGTACCGACGCGACCAGTTGGTCGGCTCTTCGGTGAAGGGGGCGCGAAGGACTTCGAAGACCTTGTCGAGACCGTCTTGGCCGATCACGTCGCGGACGCCGACCATGTCGACGTTCTCAGCGGGAACCTCGATCGTGAGGTCGCCCTGCGTGACGTTGAGCTTCAAGTAGAGTTTTTCTTCGCCTCTGACTTTGCGTTTCTTCACCTCAGTGATCGTCGCAGCGCCGTGGTGGGGGTAGACAACCGTCTCGCCGACCTCAAAATTCATACGAACAGCTCCTCATAGCAAAGAAATACCCTTCAGTTTACCACGGTTATCCCTTATAAAGGGGGCGGTCCCCGACCACGACCGCCGCCCCCGTCTAGTAGGCTTAAGGCGATCTTCGGCGTGATGTGCGCCACACGACCTACGAAAGGGCCGCGAGTGAAGCTTCGTCCCGTCGCAGCTATTGCGGCAGCAGCGATCGTCATGCTCGGTGCTGCAGGCTGTAGCCTCATCAGCCCCCAAGGCACGACCATCCAGTACCAGACCGGCAACGGTGCATCTGGCGAGACTGGTCTCGTCCTCATCCGTAACGCGCAGCTGGTGACCGACCCGGAGAACTCCGGTCCGACGCAGATCATCGGCACGTTCGTGAACAACGGTCCGGCGACGACCGTCCAGATCGTCGGCGCTGGCGACTCGATCGATCTCATGGTCGAGCCGGGCGTCACTCGTCTCGGCGGCGACAACCAGGTCCTCATCGAAGAAGTCGACGCAGTGCTCGGCAGCACCGTCCCCTTCTCCTTCCAGGCCGACGGCAGCGACGCCGTGGGAATCCCGCTGCAGTTCTTCAGCAGCTCGCACCCCGGCTACGAGACCCTCGAGCCGACCCCTGCGCCGATCGAAGACGACGAAGAGCTCGAAGTCACGCAGACCGAAGCTCCCTAAGTACCTTGTACGAAAGAAGGCCACACCCTCGGGTGTGGCCTTCTTTCGTTATGCATGCGGAACGCTTCGGAGCGCGGGCGCCAGATCCCGAACCGGAAACGCTGCGGCGCGAAATCGCTGCGGCTTGGAAGCCTTGCCGTCGAGATGGGAGTCGCCCCTACTCCTCGAAGCGGTAGCCGAGCCCCCGCACGGTCACGAGTTGCTCAGGCGACGAAGGGTCGAGCTCGATCTTCGAGCGCAAACGCTTGATGTGCACGTCGAGCGTCTTCGTGTCGCCGAAGTAGTCGGGGCCCCACACGCGATCGATCAGCTGACCGCGTGTCAAAACGCGACCCATATTGCTCATCAGGAATTCGAGGAGTTCGAACTCCTTCAACGGCATCGCAACGTCACGACCGTCGACTCGGACCGCATGCCGCTCAGAATCGAGCTCGACTCGTCCGGCGTACAAGACCCCGGGCGCCTCGGCCACAGTCTTCGTCTCGTGTCGGCGCAGCACTGCCCGGACGCGCGCAATGAGTTCGCGCGAGGAATACGGCTTCGTGACGTAGTCGTCAGCGCCGAGCTCCAATCCCACGACGATGTCGATTTCGCTGTCCTTCGCGGTCAGCATGATGATGGGCACTCCCGATTGCGCCCGGATCTCCCGGCAGACCTCGGTCCCCGAAAGGCCCGGGAGCATCAGGTCGAGCAGCACGAGGTCGGCGCCGTTCGTCGCGAAGTCAGCGACCGCATCGCGGCCGTTCTCGCTCACACGAACGTCGAAACCTTCCCGTTCCAGGAGGAACGCGAGCGGCTCGCTGAGCGCGGCCTCATCCTCGACCAGCAGGATTGATGTCATTTCGTCGGGTTCCCTTCGAGACTTGGCAAGGGTATGCGCAAGGTGAACGTTGATCCGCTGCCGAGTTGCGACCACACGGTCACTTCTCCCCCGTGGTGCTGCACGATGTGCTTCACAATGCTGAGGCCGAGGCCGGTGCCACCGGTGACGCGCGAGCGCGCAGGGTCCACACGGTAGAACCGCTCGAAGACGCGGTCGAGATCTTTCTTATGGATGCCGATTCCGGAATCCGTCACCGTCACCGTCGCCAGGCCGTCCGCGGCTTCGACCGCGATGCCGACGTGCGCGGAATCGGGCGAGTAATGCACGGCGTTCGACACGAGATTCTGCACCGCCGTGAGCAGGTAGTCATGGTGCCCGTTGATGAGCACTTCCTTGGTCCGGAGAGAAAGGGTGATGTCCTTTGCTTCAGCGGTCACCTTCAGGTGGTCTGCCGCTTGGCGAGCAACCTCACCGAGATCGACGAGTTCCGCTGCGCCGAGTGGATCGGTCGACTGCAGACGAGAGAGGTCGATGATCTCTTTCGCTAGGCGCGAGAGCCGAATCGACTCCGTCGAGAGCCGCTGCGCGAAGTTGCGCACGCGCTCAGGATCATCAGAAGCGGCATCGATCGCGTCAGCGAGGAGAGAAATCGCACCGATGGGAGTTTTGAGTTCGTGACTGACGTTCGCGACGAAGTCCCTGCGCATCGCTTCAAGACGGACCTGCTCGGTGTGGTCGTCGGCGACCAGGAGCATGAAGCGGTTCGCCAGCGGCACCGCCCGGGCGCGAACAACGAAGTCGACACCGTCCGCGAAGGGACCGCGGTGCAGCTCGAAGGCGTCATTTTGCGCCTCGCCCAAGTCTCTGGCGCGATCAACGAGGTCCGCCAATGAGGAGTGGGCGAGCTTGCGTTCAGTGACGAGGCCGAGCGAATGCGCTCCGGGAGAGGCTTGCAGGACGGTATTGGAATGGTCGAGCACAACGCCGGCGGACTCGAGCACTTCGAGCACGCTGGAGACCCCGTCCGGCACTGGTTCACTCACCAGTTGCATGGCGCGATACCCACGGCGCTCCGCAAAAGTGACGAAGTACACGGCGAGAGCGCCGAATGCAATACCCAGGACAAGGGCAAGCACTACGAGCAGAGTCGTATCCACAGTGCCCAGAATAGCGACCAGCATGTTGACCGTTGTTCAGCAAAACAGCACCAAGCGTTAACCTTGACGGTGGACACTGCTTGAGTGGCAAAGTGTCGCGAACTGCGCGAGCCTGCCACCACCGGAGCAAAGGAAAGATACATGCGTGAAGTTTTCAAGCAGGAGATGGCTGAAGTTCAGGATCGACTGGTTGAGATTGCTGGTGACGTTCTGTCATCGATCGAGACTGCGACCAAGGCCTTCGGCGACTCCAACGTGCAACTGGCTGAGCAGGTCATCGCGAGCGATGCGCTGATCGATGAGAAGGTCAACGCGCTCGACGAGCTGACCATCAACATCATCGCGCGACAGAACCCCGTGGCCCGCGACCTCCGCATCGTGGTCAGTTCGCTCCGCATCAGCGCTTCGCTCGAACGCATGGGTGACCTCGCTCGCCACATCGCTTCCCTCGCTCGCTACCGCTTCCCCGAGAACGTCGTTCCCGAGTCGCTGCGTACGACGTTCCACGAGATGGGCGCGCTCGACGTCGCGATCGCCCGCGAACTCGTCGAGCTGCTGCGCACCCAGGACGTTCAGTTGGCGGAGCAGATCCAGGCTGCAGACGACGGCGTCGACGCGCTCCACCGATCGGTCTTCGACCACGTGCTCGGTGAAGACTGGGACGGTCATGCACACGCGACCGTGGACGCCACGCTTGCGAGCCGGTACCACGAGCGTTTCGCAGACCACGCGGTCGGAATCGCGAAGAAGATCATCTACCTCGCAACCGGCGACTGGGTCAGCGAATCAGAAGAACCCATCGCATAATTCGGGCGAGCCCGACTACGCTTCTTTGCACGACCGGTACAGCACCGCAGTGAGCAAAGGAGCACGCGATGAGCGATGCGAAAACTCCAGAGGCCAAGAACTCAGAGGCCAAGAACTCAGAGGCCAAGAACTCAGGGGCAAAGACCTCAGTGAAGGGCCCGCAGTCATACTTCCCCTCCATTGAAGCGAAGTACGGCAAGACCATTCCCGAGTGGTTCGACATCATCCACGCCTGCGAACTCTCGAAGCACATGGAGATCGTTAACTGGCTGAAGAGCGAACACGGTCTCGGACATGGCCATGCGAATGCGCTCGTCGCCGCGGTTCGGAAGTTCGACGAGGATCACGCCGCAGGCAAGCAGTAGATAGATCGCTGCTACACGGCCAGCCGATCACCATGAAGAAGGGCCCCCATCATTCGATGGGGGCCCTTCTTCATGCGTTCGCGTCGTGCCTTGGTTGCTAGTGCTTCGCTCCCTGCGAGGCAACTGCTGCTGCGCCAGCGGCCGCGGCTTCCGGGTCGAGGTATTCGGCCTGCTTCGTCGGGCGCAGGTTCTCGTCGAGCTTGTAGACCAGCGGAATTCCGGTCGGGATGTTCACACCCGCGATGTCCTCATCGGAGATACCGTCGAGGTGCTTCACGAGCGCACGCAGCGAGTTTCCGTGCGCCGCGACGAGCACGGTCTTGCCCGAGCGAAGCTCCGGCGCGATCGACGAATCCCAGTAGGGCAGCATGCGGTCGATGACGTCTTTCAAGCATTCGGTGGTCGGGAGTTCGCCGTCGATGTTCGCGTATCGCGGGTCGTTCGCCTGCGAGTACGGGTTGTCGGCTGAGATCGACGGTGGTGGGGTGTCGAAGGAGCGACGCCAGAGCATGAACTGCTCTTCGCCGTACTCGGCGAGGGTCTGGGCCTTGTCCTTGCCCTGGAGGTCACCATAGTGACGTTCGTTGAGTCGCCACGAGCGCTCGACGGGGATCCAGGAGCGTTCAGCCGCTTCGAGCGCGAGGTTCGCGGTCGTGATCGCACGGTCCAGCACTGAAGTGAACAACACGTCAGGAAGCAGGTCGTGTTCCTTCAGGAGTTCTCCTCCGCGGACCGCTTCAGAACGACCGAGGTCGGTGAGGTGCACGTCGACCCAACCCGTGAAGAGGTTCTTTTCGTTCCAGTCGGATTGTCCGTGGCGAAGCAAAATCAAGGTGTGCTCAGTCATGGTGCAAGTCTATCGTCGCGGCATATGGAGGAGGTCCGCGCTACCGGTCGACGATGTCGGTTCGTGGAGCCGCGACAATAGAAGCGTGGCTCGAACTGAAGGACGCATCACGCGTGGCACGACCGGCGTGAACCGCTTGCGCAGAGTCGACCGCTGGATCCAGACGCTTCCTCCGCTGCGCACACCGAATGCGCTGGTCGTCGATCTCGGATTCGGCGCGAGCGCGACAACGACACTCGAGATGGCGGCGCGACTTCGCGAGGTCAATCCATCGCTCAGCGTGCTCGGTTTCGAGATCGATCCAGAACGAGTCGCACGTGCGAACGCAGAGCTCGAAGCCGCGTCCGAGCGAGGCGCGAGTCAATTCGGCCGCGCCGGTGGCGAACTCCTCGACGGCGCTGCTCCCGTGCGATTCGCGCTCGGCGGTTTTGAGATTCCGAGCGCACAGCGGCCACACGTGATCCGCGCGATGAACGTCTTACGCCAGTACGAGGAGCATGAAGTCTCGGCGCACTGGAAGACGATCACTGCTCGCCTCGCTCCCGGCGGCGTGCTCGTCGAGGGGACGTCCAATGAGAGCGGCCGCGTTGCTTCCTGGGTGACGATCGATGCGAACGGTCCGAGATGGTTCACGATTGCGGTGCACATTCCGAGCCTCGAGTCGCCCTCGATTGTGGCTGAGCGCCTGCCGAAGGCGCTCATTCATCGCAATGTCGAGGGCGAGCCGATCCACGCGTTCCTTCGTTCGCTTGAAGACGAATGGGTCAAGAATGCACCTCTCACGAGTTTTTCTGCCTCCCAGCGCTGGCTTGCGAGCGTCGCCTCGCTTCGCGAGCGAGGAGTTCCGGTGCAGCACGGGGCCTCCCGCTGGAGGCTCGGAGAAGTGACCGTGCCCTGGGAGAGCGTCGCGCCCCGAAGCTGATCAAGGCGCTCCCGAAAGCTCATGACGAGGTCTGCGGTGACGTCGAGCGCTTCAGCGAGCGCGTAGGTCGAATCGGTCTCCGACTCGGCGACGGCGAATCGATTCGGGCAAATGAGCAGGCGGCTCGCGAACTCGTCTGCCCGCCGCTCGAACTCCGGGGTCGTGCGCGTGTGGCGATAGGCGGCATGGCCGAGTTCATGAGCGAGGACCGAGCGAAACTCAGCGTTCGTGAGCCCCGAGGTCAGAACGATTCGTGCTGCAGTGTGCTCGTATCGTCCGAGGAGGCCTGGCTCAGTAGGCTCCACCACGACTTCGAGTCCGTGACGTTTTGCAAGCGCGAGGAGCTCACTCGGCCCACGGTTGGTCGAGCATCCGGTCTCCGTGCTTCGCAGCCTGCTCATCGTGCCGCTCGCTCCCCTCCGCTGACGAACCGTTGCCGTCTTCGAGGTCATCGAGTCGCGCGAGCGACGAGGCAGGCACCGAAGACGGTTGGCCGATCGTACGAGAGTCCTCAGACAAGCGCTCCGCCTCGCCGCGCGCATAGGCACCGAGCACCGAAATCGCGGCGTCTGCGGCTTCGGCACGACGCTCTGACGGCACCGCTGAAAGGAGGCCCGCCATGATCGCGAGCCAGAGATCACTCTCGGTGTCGGCCACGTCTTCAACGGTGGGAATTCCGAGGGCAGAGAAGATTCTTCGGATGACGTCTTCCTGCGGAGCGACCGAGGCTCGTTCGATGTTGCTCACGGTCGTGCGATCGATATTTGCCGCCTCAGCGAGCTCCTGCTGACTCATGCCGCGCCGAGTGCGGGCGGGCTTGATGAACGTCGCGTAATGCAAGCGCTCCTCGGCGGTGGCACCACGCAGATGGATCGGAGACACGGGGCTCCTCCGTGAGAAAGTGTCGGACTCCGAGCAGATTACCCGCATGTCGAAAGATCTCGCCGGTTATCCACAAGAGGCGCGGATTTCAGACGCTTGCTGTCGAAGATCTTGCATACTCTTCGACATGCACACATCTGGTTCGGCGGCTCGTTCGCTCCGCACACTGCGCGAACGCAGCGGGCTCTCGGTCACCGAGGCCGCCGCCCTCGTTGACACGAGCGAACGGTACCTCGAAGGCATCGAATCCGGAGCAATCATCCCCAGCACGATCTTCGTCGAGCGTCTCGCACGCGCACTCGCCCTTGGCCCCACTGTTTCGCCTGATCGGGCAGACACCGATGCCGACTCACCCTCGGCCGCACCAAAGGAATATCAATGAAACCCACCCCCAAACACACCACCTGGCTCACCGCTGGAGCGATCACCCTCGTCGGCCTCGCAACGCTCAGCGTCGGCACCGCCTGGCTGATGGGCAGCTTCGCGCTCAGCACGGCAGCAGCAACCCAGATCGTCCGGGCTGTTGAACTCGGTGGGGCCGCGCTCGCGATCGTGTCCGTGATTCTGAGCGGCGGTCTGCTCGGTGCTGTCATCTCGACCGTGACCTGGTACCTGAAGCGCAAGCTCCGCAAGCTCGCGATCCAGTAGTCGTGCGTGCACCCATGGTCGCGAGTGTCGGTCAAACGAGGCTGACCACCGTTCGTGCTCCCCAGACACTCGCGTCCATGGGCGTCTCGCTCCTGAGCTTCGCACTGATCGCGTGGTGGTTCGGCCGCAGCGTGAGCCAACAGCAGGTCGCTGCGAACATCAACGCACTGCACGCTGGCGATCTCGACACCACGGTCTTCGGGGGCTCCGGCGCATTCGGCGAAATTCTTGTCAGCAACCTCGGCGCATGCGCGCTGTTGTACTCCGGAGTCATGACGCTCGCGCTGACCACGGTGCTCGGGATCACAGTGCTCGGGGCATATCTCGGATTCACGGGAAGCCTCATCGTTCAAACGCTGGGCGCCTCCGAACTCTTCGCTCGCGTCGGCTCATACGTGTTCATCGAACTCGCCGGCGTCGTGGTCGCGGCCGCCGCCGGTTTCCTTCCGCTCGCACATTTGGTCTCACACGCAACGCGAAACCGCGAGGCCACCATGGCTTCGCTGTTCTCCGCGTACACGCATGGACTCCGGGGGTCGCTCCTCCTCGCTGCTGCGAGCGCAGTGCTGATCGTCCTCGCGGCAGGCATCGAGACGATCGCGTACTCCATCACCAATGCGCACCGCTGAACACCATGCGGCGATGCAACACCACTCGCAGAAGGGCACACACTCCATGACAATCAGCCACCCACCAGCGCCGGGAGGACCAGTGCAAGATCCCGCAGACTTTGGCCCGAACCCCGTGCAGAGCCCGCCAGTCAAACGGACCCGCCCAACATCGATTTGGGTATGGCTGGTGGTTATCGCTCTCGTTCTCGCGCTCATGCTCGTGCGAATGTCGCTCTTCATCGAAGCGGCTCGCGCACAGTCGAGTGACCTCGTCAGCGAGCTCGGCGATCCCGCTCTTGCTGACAGCGCCCTGACTCTCGGAGCCGCAGTCAGCATCGGCGTCGCCATCGGCGTGCTCGCGCTCTTCGCCCTGATCATCTCGCTCGTCGAGTCACGACTGACCCCGCCCCCGCGGCCAGAGGTCACGTTCCGTATCGGCCCAGCGGGACTGACGTTCACGGTTCTTCTCCTCGCACAGCACATCAGCGCGGTCGCTCTCCACGTGCCCTCGGTCTCGCGGACTTGGCCCGTGTTCCTTTTCGCTACATTCGTTGCGTTTCTGTCCCCGCTGGTATTCCCCTCGACGCGGTCGAACATTCCCACGTACCTCAAGGCGCTCGGCGCCACCGTCCTCACAGGAGCACTCCTATGCCTGCAGTAGATTCCTCGATCCACCTTCCCCTCGTCGACATCACCGTGCGCCTGCGCCCCCGCGCGGTTCGCTGGATCGCAGCAGGGCTCGCAGGCGGCAGCGCGCTCAACGCCGTGTTGATCGCCCTCAACACGACACTCCCCGACCACGCTGCAACCTCAGCGATCTTCTGGGGTATTGCGGGGTTCACCATTGTGGTTCCGTTGCTGGTGGCATTGATCGGACCGGTACGACTCAACGTGGCTGCGGTGATTTCCTTCGCCATCGCCGGCGCGCTCACGGGAACGCTCGCGAGCCCTCCATACGCCTCCGGGTTCCTCTCGCTCCTTGGCTGGGCGCTCGTGCTCGCATTCGGTCTTGCGATGCTCTACACCCTCGGAGTCGTCGGATCAGTTCGAGACCACCGCAGCAGCCAGCGTCGCTCGTGATACGGAGGGGGCAGGGCGCCCGCGAGCACGTCGACACCGCAACCCCAGTGCAACTCCAGGCTGCTCAGGAGCTCAGCGAACTCAGCGCAGGCACCTGCGACCGGTCGGCATCGAACCTCTCAGCAGCCGCGCTTGCCAGCCTTGATGCCACGCTCGCGCTCGCTCTCCCCCTCCATTTCACCCGCTCCTCCTTCATCACGCGGCGCGCAATCGCCCTTGGTCTCACCGCAGCGAGCGCGATCGGCGCGACCATCGGCACGCATATCGTGATCATTGCCTCTCGAGCACTTGCATTCGAGCACGAGTGGCTTCCCTTCGCGCTCGTGGCTGCCGGCATCCTGTTCAGCTTCGCCGCGAACATGATTCGGATGGCCTGGGGCGGCACCTCACTCGTCACCGCCAGTCGACTCGCCCACCGCACAACATTCGGACTCCACCTCGATCGCACACTCCTTGAGCGAACGATTCTGATGGTCTCGCTTGCGCCGATTTGTAGTTCCGCACTCACGGCAACACTCGCGCTCTCGTCGGCAGTGCTGATCCCCGGGCGATTCGACCTCGCGTGGATGCTCGTGTTCCCGCTGCTCGCAACCATCTGCGGCGGCTTCTCACTCGCGAGGGTCGCGCGACACCAACTGCTCGCGAAGTCGCTTCCTCGCACAAGCCTTCGAATCGCGGCGCTCCTGGTTCCGACCCTCGCCGTGACCGCCGGTTCGCTGCTCGGGATCTGGGTGCAACACCTCAGCGGAGGAACAAGCGGAGGAGTGCCGCCGAATGGGGCTCTCACCGCGGCCTTCAGTCTTGCAACGCTGCTCGCATTCGCGCGGCCATTGTTCGCTGCGTTCATTCGGACTCAGATCACACGGATCCCACACCCAACAACGTCGTTCCTGCCTGTCGCGCTCGCACTCTTCGCCGCACCGAACTCGAGCTTCGAACGCCGAAGCACCATCGTGTCGGGGCTCCTCCTCAGCGCCGTGTTCGCGCTCGCAGTGTTCACGAGCGAACCCGTGCTCGAGATACTCACGCGGAGATTCAGGCCCCTCCTCGAGTCATCGATCGAGTTCATGCACCTTGAATTCGATCCGGCGAGAATCCTTCTGCTTGCGATTGCCGCGAGCAGCCTCTCGCTCGCCCCGACTCTCGCAACCATGAGCGGCACACTCACGGCACTGCCGCAACTGCGCTCGCCGCTCGGAACCACCGCGCCTCCCCGAACCCTCGCGCTCATCCTCGGGGCCGCATTCCTTTCGCACACCGCGCCGATCGCATCGACGGCAGCGCTCACCACTCAGCTCCTCGGCGGCGAACTCGTACTCAGCGCCTCGGCCGCGCTGCTCTCCACCGCGGTGCTCTCCGCCGGAAACCTGGCGCAGCTGCTCGAAGCGCGTTCCGAGACGAGCAGCACTGCAACACCACCCAATGTTGCGCTGCTCACCCTCGCACTCACGGCGCCGGTGCTGTGTCTCGTGCTCTGGCTCCACGACACTTCGCTCCTCCTTGGCCTGGTCGCCGCCCTCGGGCTTTTCTTGATGGGAGGGGCAGTATGGACGTCACTTCGACTCCGATCCTCTCTCTGACCGCGCGAGGACTCACCGTTCGTCGCGATCAGCGCACGCTCTTCGGAAGCGGCGTTGACTGCGAGTTCCTCGGGCCCGGGCTTCGGACCGTCCACGGGCCGAACGGATCCGGCAAATCGACGTTCCTCGAAGTGTTCGCCGGCCTCCGAACACCATCGCACGGCTCGTTGCGACTGGGAGCAGTCGAGGCAAACGATCCACGACTGAGAAGGCGGCGCCGGTTCTGCCCGAGCCGGCCTGCGCTCTTCCCCTATCTCAGCGTTCGCGACCACCTCTCGCTCTATAGACGAGCACTCGACGGTGACACTGCGGTCGAGTTCGAACGCGTACGGCGCTACCAGCTCACTCCTTGGCTCGACGCACCGGTGCGCGAGCTCTCGACCGGAAACACGCAGAAGCTCTGGCTGCTCGTGCACACCGTCGGAACCTTCGACTACCTCGCGCTCGACGAACCGAGCAGCGGGCTCGACGCCGCTGCGCAGCAAGTGCTCCACGAAGAAGTACATATCTGGGCGAAGCGCTCGATCATCGTGCTCGTTGACCATGAGCACGCCTGGCCGGAATCGCTCGCGAACCTAGCCATTCCGCACCCCGCCGACTCTGGAGGACGACATGACACCAACCGCCAGCGCTGAGCCCGCCGCCCTCCGGGCGATGCATCTCAGCAAGCACTACGGCACACACGTCGCGCTCGATGATCTCGATGTCACCGTGCCCCGGGGCGAGATCGTTGCCTTTGTCGGCGCAAACGGCGCAGGAAAATCAACTGCACTGCGCGTCATCCTCGGACTCGAGCATGGCGGCGGCCGCGTACTGTTTTCGGGTCACCGCTATCGAGATCTCGAAAACCCGCTCCAGGAGGTCGGCGTCGCCTTCGACGAACTCCACGCCCACCCCGGCCATTCGGCGTTGCAGCACCTCCGGATCCACGCTGCCCGCGGCGCGTTCTCCCCGAAGCTCATAGCCCCACTGCTCGACGAACTCGGGTTACTGCGCTCGCTCCATACAACGATCAGAAAATTCTCACTCGGAATGCGGCAACGCCTTTCGCTGGCAACCGGGCTCCTCGGCGCACCCCGGCTCCTCGTCCTCGACGAGCCGTTCAACGGCCTCGACCCGCTGGCCCGAGATTGGCTCCGCAGTCATCTCCGAACACACGCCGATTCCGGCGGTGCCGTGCTGCTTTCCGTGCACGCGCTCGACGAAGTTCGAGACATTGTCGATACCGTCCTCGTGCTATCGCACGGCACGAACAAGTTCACAGGGACGCTGGATGCCTTCGCGAGCACCTACGCGAAGGAGGCGCTGAGCGTCGCGAGCCCAGACCGAGCCCGACTCGTCGATGCGCTCGATCGCGCAGGGGCGAGCGACATCGACCTGAGGAACGAGACCCTCGTCGTCACAGGGCTCAGCGCGCTGCAGGTTGCCGAGGCTGCGCTCGAGCGACGCGTGCTCGTGACGACGCTCCATGCCACGCAGACCTCGCTCGGCAATGCCCTCGTTTCTGCGTTGCACGACGACATCGCGCTCGCGAATACGCACGCCGGAGCAGAGCTCACACGATCGTCCGAACGAACACCGAAAGGCCACAATGCGACGAGCACTGCACGCTGAATGGATTCGAGTCGGCGGTCGTCGACTCGCGTTGTGGCTGGCGCTCGCCGCGCTTGCTTCGATGATCGGTGGCGCACTGATCGCGTTCATCATCAACGGCGTCGCCGAGGCCGGCGGCACTCCGAACGCTGTCGAACAGCAGACCTTCGTGCTCTCCCGTGGGACCGTCACCATCTTGCTCGTGTCGATCGTCACAGCGCTCGCAGTCGGAAACCACTTCCGGTTCTCCACGATCCTCGCGGTCGCCCTCGCTGTGCCACGAAGACCATTCATGATGCTGGCGATCGCGGTACCGCAACTCTGCATCGCCGCACTCATCGCTTTCGTGAGCGCGATCGCAGCACTGCTCGGGGCGACGCTCCTTCGCGGCCCGGAACTCCTGAGCCTCACGATCGTGGGCGAACTCTCGGTTCATATGCTCGGTGCGGTGATCGCGGCGGCTTGGGCTTGCGCCATCGTCTTCGTGACGCGGTCATTCGCAGTGAGTCTCGTCATCGTCGTCGCGTGGCCGTCACTGATCGAGCCATTGATCGCGGGCGGGATCTCGACGCTCGCACCCGAGGCCGGTGCACTTGCGTTGATCGCGCAGCCCTACACCGCGCTTCGAACCATCGGCGAGTCCTTCGCGGTCGAACGCACGCTCATGGCGGCGACCACGACCGAACAGTTCCTGAGCGCTGTCGGCGTCGTGGGAATCTGGACCACCGCGCTCGCGGGTGCAGCCCTGCTTCGAACGATGCGAAGCTCCGCAGTCGTGAGCCGCTAAACCGGTCGCAGCCGCGAAATCGCCAGGATTACTCGGGCGATGACGGAGCTGCCGACGGCGCCTCGGGTGCACTTGCAGGGCGCGGGCGGCGTACGGCGCCCAACCGAGGCAAGCGAGGCGGTCGAGCCGTTCCTCCTGCAGTCGGCGGCACGATCGTCTCTTGACCAGCGGCCACCAGGACCTCCTGCTCCCCATCATGCGTGCGCACGACCAGCGAAGCACTCGGGTCTACCGACCGCTTCAAGACACCGAGCGCAATCGGCCCGAGTTCGTAATGCTGCGCCGATGCAGTGACCGTTCCGACGTGCACGGTCTCCAGCTCGATCGCATCACCAGGCTTCGGCAACACGTTCTCGCTCCCGTCGAGGTGCAAGAAGGTCAACCGGCGCGGTGGGGCACCGAGATTGTGCACCTTCGCGACCGTCTCCTGACCTCGATAGCAGCCCTTCGAGAGATGGACCGCTGTCGCGAGCCAGTCGAGCTCGTGCGGAATGGTCGTCTCATCGACCTCCTGCATGGAGGGCCGAGCGGCCGCGACTCGCAACGCTTCGAGCGCGATCGTTCCAGCAACCGTCGAAACACCGAACAGTGTTCGCGGGTCGCCGGCCTCGAGCAGCGAGCGGGGAACGAGCGACTGCCGCATCGACCATTCGCCAATGACTGCGCCATAGCGGTACCCGCCGGGCGTGGTTTCGGGCCAAGGGTCGACCCAGGTTGCAGTCGCGTGTGGCAGCTCCTGCAGAGAATCGTTCGGCACCCATGCGATCGTCGCGAGCCGATCACTCGCGTTCTCGATCTCGACCTGTCGCATGAATCGCATCCGCAAGAGCCACGCTTCGAGCGACTCCGATTCGCCCGGCCCCAGCAACAGATATGCCGTCGCGCCGTCGTCGACGATCCGGAACGAATGTTCGACCCTGCCGTTGGGGCTGAGAACGAGCGACTCCGCGCTCTCCCCGGGCTGCAGACGCGCCAGTGCCTGCGAAGTGATCGAGTCGAGCCAGGTGAGGCGATCCGGGCCGGTGAGCACGAGTACTTCGTTGTTCAGGAGCGCGACAATGCCACCCTCAGTGAGGTCGCGTTGCTCGGAGAACGGGTTACCGTAATGCTGCACATCGCCGGCCTCAGAGGTGACAGCGCCCGGAACTCCAGAGAACATGCTCATGTTGCGGACCGGTCGGACCGGTCTGTCCGGCCAAGGCGAGCGGAAGCGTGCGAACGCATCGGCTCGTCAAGTGCCGCGAGATCCCAGGCCCAGAGCAGGTGCCCTTCGACAAGGCCGTACATACGAGTTGATGCGGAGTGTTCCTTCGCGCCAGGTGCACGCATGACCGCGTCGGTCGCGAGATCGATTCGAGGGCCATCGACGACGCCCAGGTACAGTTCGCTGACCCCGGTGGGATGGACGATGGACGCTTCGATGTCGAAGGCTCCATCGGGTCGGCGCAAAGTTTCTACGGCTTCCGCTGTCTGGAATGGGGCCGCCTCATCGGCGACGAGCATGCCCGGGCCCGCGTCGTTGGACGTTGCCGGTCGAGCGATACGCCAGTACCCCGACTCGCTCGCGATCGGTGAAAGCTCGTCATCGAGACGCCAGGAGTACGACTGGTAGCTGAGGTAAGCGAGCCCGTGGTGCGCGAACGAAACGCGCTGACCGAACTCGTAGTTCACGGTCGTGTCACCGTGCTGCCATGCGACAACGCCAGTGCCCTCCCAGTCGCCAATCAGCCACTGCAGTGGTCCGAGTTCGGCGGGGAGGGTCGGATCGATTTCGATCATGCGTTAGCGCTGGCCCCGAAAGAGGTTGCGGAGCACGACGAAACTCAGCCCACCGATACCGATGGACGCAAGACCGAGGAGCCCGAGAAAGAAGAGCTCAAGTGCAAGAAGGGGGATCTCCATGCCAGCAGTCTACAAGTCTGCGAGCGCCGCGGGCACGGCAAGCCAGGCGACACTCGCGGTGAAGATCGCAAGGATGACAACAGAACCACCGACCGCCCAGTACAGCCGCTCGACGATTCCCTTGCGCATCGGCCCGCCGAGCTGAATACCGAAGGCGAACAGCGTGAGGCAGCCGAGGACCACCGCGAACCAAGCGAACATGTGCGCGGGTTCAGAGAAAACGAGCACCGAGGCACCACCGAGGACGGCGGCAACCCACACTGCTACAACTCCGCGCCATCCTGCTCTCATGCATCCATCTTCGCATCCTCGCGCTGGACCGGCTCCAGCGACCCTGTTCCTCGCGCTCCAACAACGCCCGACCATCGCAGCAACGGGGCTGTACACGGCGGTGCGCTGCACGCGACACAGTGCACTGCCTTCATCGCACTAGACTTGGGCTGTTCGAGAGGCACACAACATATGGCGCATGTTCTGATCCTCACGCGCCGAGAAGGCGACGTGCTCCCGAGCCTTGCCTTTTTAGATCACCGAGTCACGTTCGCAAGGCCGGAACCCTCCGCAATCGTCCACGCTCCAATGGTGGACATCACGATCATCGACGCGACCCTCGATCTCGCGAACGCGAAGTCCATGTGCAAGCTGCTGCATTCGAGCGGCAACGAAGCGCCGCTGGTCCTGGCGGTCACAGAAGGCGGCCTCGCCGCGGTCAACAACGACTGGGGTATCGACGACGTCATCCTGAACTCGGCCGGCCCCGCAGAGATCGATGCCAGGCTCCGCCTCGTCTCCGGCAAGTCCAAGAGCGATCGCGCGCCGATCGTCGCCGCCGGTCTCACGATTGACGAGTCGAGCTATCAGGCCGCAGTCAACGGAAAACCACTCGACCTCACGTATAAAGAATTCGAACTCCTGCGCTTTCTTGCGTCGCACCCGGTTCGGGTCTTCACCAGAGAGCAGTTGCTGAGCGAAGTATGGGGCTACGACTACTTCGGCGGCACCAGAACGGTCGATGTGCACGTTCGTCGCCTCCGCGCAAAGCTCGGCGATCTCGACACGATCATCGGTACCGTTCGAAACGTCGGCTACCGGTTCCAGCTCGTCGAAAGTCACGAGCAGGGCGTCGACGGACACGACGCACCATGAGCGACGTCGACTGGGCCGCACTCCGCGAGCTGATCGAGCGTGCTCGGGAGAGCGATGGCGCCGCCCCGTTCAACGATCAAGCGCTGATCGAAGCGGAGCGCGACGAGCGCGAAGTCATACTCCGCGCACATGCCGCCGCCATCGTCTCGTCTTCGGCCGCGCTCCCGGAGATCGAGTTCGTGGTCGATCCCGGACATCGCGGCAATGGCATTGGCGCAAGCATGCTTCGCGACCTCGACCAGCGCTTCCCGCACTTCTCGGCCTGGGCCCACGGAGATCACCCCGCATCGCGAGCACTCGCAGCACGCTTCGGGCTCTCGCCGGTTCGCACATTGCTCCAACTCGAGGCACCGGTCGTCCCGGGTCAGTGTTCTTCCGAGGTCCGCGCTTTCACCGACGCGGACGCGCAGACCTGGGTCTCGGCGAACGCTGCGGCCTTCGCCGAGCACTCAGAGCAGGGCAAGCTCACGCTCGATGATTTCAATGAGCGCCGCAGGAGTGGTTGGTTCTCGCCGGAGTCATTGATGTTCGTGCACGCCCCGAAGGGGACCGCAGGATTGACCAGCAGCGAAGATGCCGGCGTTGGCGGCTTCGCGTGGCTGAAAGACGAGTCGCCGGAATCTGAGGAGATCGAGCTCTACGCAATCGGCGTGCTGCCCGAGATGCAGGGCCACGGACTCGGCCGAGTGCTCATGAACGCTGCTTTCGCTCGGGCGCACGAACTCGGCAAGACCACGATGACCCTCTACGTCGAGGGCGACAACACTGCGGCGCTCGCGCTCTACCGCTCGCAAGGATTCAAGGACTTCCAGAAAGACGTTCGATACGAACGGTGAACCTGCGGTGAATTGTTTCGCGCCTGAGCCCTCTTCGTCGGTCGGCGCTGGCACAATAGGGGAATGAATGACCCTGGCGTGACGCTCCCCGATCAGCCGAACTTTGTCGTGGCCAATCAGGCAGAACTCGACGAAGACGTCTTCGACGTCGACTCGATTGGCGCGGCGACCGAAGACGGCCTCCCCGCGGATCGATTCGTCGACCGCGAGCTGTCATGGCTCGCCTTCAATCAGCGGGTTCTCGAGCTCGCCGAGGACGACACCGTGCCACTGCTCGAGCGCGCGAACTTCTTGGCGATCTTCGCCTCGAACCTCGACGAGTTCTTCATGGTTCGAGTTGCAGGCCTCAAGCGCCGCATCAATACGGGTCTTGCGATGCCGACGAATATCGGCGTCGCACCGATCGACCAGTTCAATCGCCTGATCGAACACGCCTATCAATTGCAATTGCGTCACGCCGAGTGCTTTTTGAACTCGGTGCAGCCAGCGCTGGTTCGCGAGAACATCACGGTCGTCACCTGGAGCGATCTCGACGAGAGCGAGCACGAAGCGCTTCGGCAGCAGTTCCACGACGACGTGTTCCCCGTCCTCATGCCGCTCGCGGTCGACCCGGCACACCCGTTCCCGTATATCTCCGGGCTCTCCCTCAACCTCGCTGTTCGAATCTGGAACACGAAGACCGAGACCGAAGAGTTCGCCCGCCTGAAAGTGCCCCTCGTGCTGCCGCGCTTCGTCGCGATCGACGATTCCGCTGCGAAGCAGGGACGGTTCATCGCCCTCGAAGATCTCATTGCGAACAACCTCGAGGAACTCTTCCCCGGAATGCGGGTGCTCGACCACCACGTGTTCCGCGTCACTCGGAACGAAGACGTCGAGATCGAAGAGGACGAGACCGAGAACCTCATCCAGGCACTGGAAAAGGAACTGAGCCGCCGCAAATTCGGCCCGCCGATTCGCCTCGAGATTTCCGAGTCGATGGACGATCGCACGCTCGACCTGCTCGTCTCCGAACTCGGCATCACGCAATCAAATGTGTTCCGACTCCCCGGCCACCTCGACCTCACCGGCATGTTCCAGATCGCCGGGCTCGACCGGCCCGAGTTGCATTACCGCAAGCACGTGCCTGTGACCTCGGCTGCGCTGCTGCCGCTCGAAGCAGCAGACAAGCCCGACATCTTCGCGTCGATCACGCATAAAGACGTGCTCGTGCACCACCCCTATGAGTCCTTCACGACGAGCGTGCTCGCGATGCTCGAGCAGGCTGCGGACGACCCGAACGTGCTCGCGATCAAACAAACCCTCTACAGGACGAGCGGTGACAGCCCGGTCATCGCAGCGCTGATTCGCGCAGCCGCGCAAGGCAAGCAGGTGCTCGCGCTCGTTGAAGTGAAAGCGCGCTTCGACGAGTCGAACAACATCACCTGGGCCCGAACGCTCGAACGCGCGGGAGTGCACGTTGTGTACGGCCTCGTCGGCTTGAAAACGCACTGCAAACTGCTCATGGTGGTGCGCCGTGAGAACGGCAAACTGCGGAACTACTGCCACATCGGCACGGGTAACTACAACCCGAAGACGAGCCGCATCTACGAGGACTTCGGGCTCTTCACCGACAACGACCAGGTCGGTCGCGACCTCACCCGGCTGTTCAACGAGCTCTCCGGGTATGCGATCGAGAAGAAATTCAAACGACTCCTCGTTGCGCCACTGCACTTGCGGAAAGCGCTCGTCAAGAAGATTCAGCGCGAAGTCGATCACCACAAGGCTGGAAAACCAGCGCGAATCAGGATCAAGGTCAACTCGATCGTCGATGAACAGATCATCGATGAGCTGTATCGGGCAAGTCGCGCCGGGGTCCCGGTCGAGATGTGGGTCCGCGGAATCTGCAGCATCAAATCCGGCGTACCCGGCTTGAGCGAGACCATCAAGGTGCGCTCGATCGTCGGTCGATACCTGGAGCACTCCCGGATCTTCGCGTTCGAGAACGGCGGAGAACAGGAAGTGTTCATCGGGAGCGCGGACATGATGCATCGCAACCTCGACCGTCGCGTCGAAGCGCTCATCAAGCTCACGAGCACCGAACACACCGCCGACATCATGCAGCAGTTCGACAAGGCGATGTCACCCGAGACCTCGTCCTGGTGGGCGGAGCCGGACGGCAGCTGGACCCGCCACGCTTTTGATGAGGACGGCAATCCCCTGCGAGACTTGCACCGCGACCGAATGATCCAGATTCAGCGGCGCAAACGATCGACTCGATGACAGGACTCGCGTGAACGCTCCCATCCAACTTGCCGCCGGAACATTGCTCTGGCGAACCACCGGCGAAGAGCGAGAGATCCTCCTCGTCGAACGCACGCAGCATCGAGATGTCTCGCTGCCGAAGGGCAAGCTGGATCCGGGCGAGACACTGCCCGAATGCGCAAAACGGGAAACGCTCGAAGAAGTCGGTCTCGAGGTCACACTCCGTGCTCCACTCGGAACGAGCGAATACCGCTTGCCGAGCGGCACCGACAAAGCGGTGTACTACTGGCACGCGGAGGTCGACCAGGAGGCGCTCGATGCCTCCGTGTTCGCGCCGAACGATGAGATCAACGCGCTGGTATGGCTCCCGATCGAGGCCGCGAAAGCAGCGGTGACGTACAAGCACGACGTGACCATCATCGAACGATTCGAACAATTGATCGCCGCAGAGCAACTCGACACCTTCCCGATCGTGCTCGTTCGCCACGGGAAGGCGGCCGCCCCGTTCTCGCACGAAGGCGACGATGCGAGCCGCGAACTCACCGACACCGGCCGCGCTCAAGCGAAAGCGATCGCGCCGGGAATTGCCGCCTTCGAGCCAACCCGGATCGTGAGCTCGACGGCAAAGCGCTGCCGCCAGACAATGAAACCGCTCGTCAAACGCACCGGCATTGTGGCGAAAACGTCACGCGGCATCAGCCAGGACGCCTTCGAAGCGCACGCCGAAACCGTCGATCGGAAGATAGCAAAGGCACTGACCCTGCAAACCGGCAGCGTCTTCTGCTCGCACGCGCCCGTGATCCCGGCTCTCGTGAGCGCTGTCGTGCACGCGAGCAACGGCACGGAAACGCAGGCGATGCACCGCGCCTCCATGCTGCACCCCGCGGATTTCACCGTCATCCACCTCACGCGAGGAGACAACCCCACCATCGTGACCGTCGAAACACACAGCTCGACGCCCTGAGCACCACGGGCGTCTGCGACTGAACTTCCGCGCGAAGCGTGCGATGACGGCGCCAATGGGGCGCCCCACACTGACCGGGCTCGAGATGTGTTCACCTGGCGTTCACCTGCACGGGGGCTGCGCGTCAAATGGTGTGCCTAGGTTTGCCTCAGCGGCACGAATGAGTGCCCATCCCCTTGCAGAGAATTCCGGAAGGAACATCAAGTGAAGTTCACGCAAATTGGCCGCGCAGCGGTCATTGCAGTCGCAGGTGCAGTACTCCTCACCTCGTGTGCAGCAAACGAGGGCACCGCACCAGCGGACAGCACCAGCCCCTCGGGTAGCGGCGACGCAGCACTCACCGGCACGCTGAACGGCTCGGGCGCATCGTCCATGGGCTCAGCACAGGAAGCTTGGATCGCCGGATTCCAGGGCCAGAACCAGGGCGTCACCGTTAACTACGAGCCAGGCGGCTCGAGTGTCGGACGCGAAGCATTCATCTCCGGTGGAGTCTCCTTCGCTGGAAGCGACGCCTTCTTGAGCGACGAAGAGCTCGCAGGCGAATTCGCAGCATGCGCACCAGACGCAAGCGCATTCGACGTCCCCGTCTACATCTCCCCGATCGCGATCATCTTCAACGTCGACGGAGTCGACTCCCTGAACCTTGACGCAGCAACCGTCGGATCGATCTTCAAGGGTGACATCACCTCGTGGGACGACCCGGCAATCGTCGAGCAGAACCCAGACGCAACGCTCCCCTCGTCGTCCATCACCGCAGTGCACCGCGCTGACGGATCAGGAACGACCGAGAACTTCACGGACTGGCTCGCAGCGAACGCTCCTGAGGTTTGGGACGCAGAAGTTGGCGACGAGTTCCCGTACGCCGGCGAATCAGCACAGGGCACCTCGGGTGTCGTTGACGCCGTCACCAACGGCGTTGGCACCATTGGTTACGCAGACGCATCACGCGCCGGCGACCTCGGCACCGTCGCAATTCAGGTTGGCGAAGAGTACGTCGCGTTCACTCCTGAAGCAGCAGCAATGGCTGTCGCAGCGAGCCCACGCGTTGAGAACCGCCCAGAAGGCGACATCGCCGTGGCACTCGACCGCACGCTCACCGAGCCGGGCGCATACCCACTCGTGCTGATCTCCTACGCAATCGCTTGCACCGAATACGCTGATGCAGAAGCAGGCAAGCTCGTCAACGCGTACCTCACCTACATCACAAGCCCAGAGGGCCAGGATGTTGCGGCAGAGGCCGCTGGTACGGCACCGTTGAGTGAAGAGCTTCAGACTGAAGTTGCTGAAATCGTAGGCGCAATCAAGTAAGACCCCGTACGACACGGGCTGGAGTGCACACTGCACTTCAGCCCGTCGTCGTGATTTGAAGGTTGAAGAGACGGATCACGAATGAGCGCACCCGCTCCCGCCACAACACCACCGACCACCGCAAAGCAGCGTCCCGCCGACATTATTTTCCGGGCGATCTCGACCATCGCCGGAGTCAGCATTCTCGTTGCGCTCGCAGCGGTCGCGGTGTTCTTGATCGCACAATCGGTTCCGGCGCTGTTCGGCGACCTGAGCGGTCTGCGCAACAACCCGAATAACTTCCTCGAATACGTCGCCCCTCTCGCATTCGGAACCATCTGGGCCGCGTTCCTCGCGCTCCTGATGGCGATCCCCGTCTCGATCTGCGTGGCGCTGTTCATTACGCACTTCGCTCCCCGCGGTCTGGCAAACGCGCTCGGCTACATCGTCGATCTCCTCGCCGCAGTGCCCTCCGTGGTCTACGGTCTCTGGGGCGCAACCGTCGTCAGCGGATTCATGCAGCCGGCCTACGAATGGCTCACTGCAAACCTCGGTTGGCTCCCCTTCTTCGCCGGCCAGGCCTCCGGAACCGGCCGCACGGTCCTCACGGTCGCTATCGTCTTGGCGGTCATGGTCCTTCCGATCATCACCGCACTCTCCCGCGAGATCTTCCTGCAGACGCCCGTGCTGCACGAAGAAGCCGCACTCGCACTCGGCGCAACTCGCTGGGAAATGATTCGCATGGCGGTCATCCCGTTCGGAATGCCCGGCGTCATCTCCGCTTCGATGCTCGGTCTCGGCCGCGCACTGGGCGAAACCATGGCGGTCGCGATGGTGCTCTCCCCCGCAATCGTCATCAGCTTCGTGCTCACGAGCAGCGAGAACCCGAACACGATCGCGGCGAACATCGCACTGCAGTTCCCCGAAGCGCACGGCATTGCCTCGAACGCGCTCATCGCCGGTGGCCTCGCGCTGTTCGTCATCACGCTCATCGTCAACTCGATCGCTCGACTCATCATCAACCGTCGTAAAGAGTTCTCGGGGGCGAACTAACCATGGCTATCAACACCACATCGAAGCCCCAGTCGGCGTCCTCCTCGCAGGTGCCGAGCACACTGACCTCCGGTCAGCTCCCCAAGTGGGCGCCGTTCGCTATCTTCATCGCCTGCCTCGCAGTCATCGGGACGCTCTTCTTCCTGATCTCGCTCGCAAGCGGTGAACCGTTCAACCTGACGGCGACGCTCGTCATCTCCTTCGCACTCTTCCTGATCTCGCTCACCGTGATCTCGAACCTCATCGAGGGTTCACGGCGCGCAACCGACCGCCTCGTCACGGGTGTCGTGATCGGCGCCTTCGCGCTCGCCGTGATCCCGCTGATCTCGCTGATCACGACCGTCGTGATCAACGGTGTCGCCCGATTCGACCCGATGTTCTTCTCGCACTCCATGCGGAACGTCGTCGGTGAGGGCGGTGGCGCGGTTCACGCGATCGTCGGAACCCTGCTCGTCACGCTCTGGGCCGCAATCATCTCGGTACCGATCGGTATCTTCACCGCCATCTACCTGGTCGAATACGGTCGTGGCGCACTCGCACGCGGCATCACGTTCTTCGTCGACGTCATGACGGGCATTCCCTCGATCGTCGCGGGTCTGTTCGCCTACGCACTCTTCTCGATCTTCTTCGGGCCCGGAATTCGAATGGGCTTCGGTGGATCGGTCGCGCTGAGCCTGCTGATGATTCCAGTTGTGGTTCGTTCGACCGAGGAAATGCTGAAGATCGTTCCGAACGAACTCCGCGAAGCCTCCTACGCGCTCGGTGTCCCGAAGTGGCTGACGATCGTGAAGGTCGTGCTCCCGACCGCGCTCGCTGGCATCGCAACGGGTGTCACGCTCGCGGTCGCCCGTGTGATCGGAGAGACCGCACCATTGCTGCTCATCGCGGGCCTCACCGCCAGCATGAACTACGACGCATTCAACGAGCGGATGACGACCCTTCCCGTCTTCGTGTACACGCAGTACATGAATACCGGCGTTGACGTCGCCGCCTACCATGATCGTGCCTGGGCGGGCGCGCTCACCCTCATTTTGATAGTCATGGCACTGAACCTCATCGCGAGACTCGTCGCGAAGATCTTCTCGCCAAAAACCGGCCGCTAACTCAAGGAATCTCAAGTGTCGAAGCGTATTGAAGTAAAAGACCTCAACGTCTACTACAGCAAGTTCTTGGCTGTTGAGGGCGTCGGGCTCGAGATTGAGCCTCGCAGTGTCACTGCGTTCATCGGGCCCTCCGGTTGCGGCAAGTCGACCTTCCTCCGCACGCTCAACCGCATGCACGAAGTGATCCCCGGCGCTCGCGTCGAGGGTGAGGTCCTCATCGATGGCGAGAACCTCTACGGCCCCGGCGTCGACCCGGTTCGTGTGCGCCGTCAGGTCGGCATGGTGTTCCAGCGCCCGAACCCGTTCCCGACGATGTCGATCCGTCAGAACGTCCTGGCCGGCATGACGCTCAACAACCGTCGCATGTCGAAGTCCGCGCAGGACGAGGTCGTCGAGCAGAGCCTGCAGGGCGCGAACCTGTGGAACGAAGTGAAGGACCGTCTCGACAAGCCGGGCTCCGGCCTCTCGGGTGGACAGCAGCAGCGCCTCTGCATCGCTCGCGCGATCGCGGTGCGACCAGACGTGCTCCTGATGGACGAGCCGTGTTCGGCACTCGACCCGATCTCGACGCTCGCGATCGAGGACCTCATCGAGGAGCTCAAGCAGGAGTTCACGATCGTCATCGTGACGCACAACATGCAGCAGGCCTCGCGAGTGAGTGACAAGACCGCGTTCTTCAACATTGCGGGTACCGGCAAGCCCGGCAAGCTCATCGAATACGACGAGACCACGAAGATCTTCTCGAACCCGTCAGTGCAGGCGACCGAGGATTACGTCTCCGGGCGCTTCGGATAAATCGCACACCACGCACAAAGCCCCGCGCCGATTGGTGCGGGGCTTTGTGCGCTTCTGCTCTCATACACTGATCAGGTGAAACAGACTCTCCCTGCAAAAGCCTCGCGAACCAAGATTCGCTGGGCGGCCGGGCTCATGCTGGCGCAAGGGATACTGATGGAGGGCGCTCCCTTCCTTGCACTGCCAGTACTGCTCCTGCTCGACGTCGATCAGAGCGTCATGGCGCACGGATTTTCGTTCATCGTGCCGTTCTTCAACGAGCACCTGTTCCTCATGATGGCCATGAGCGGTCTTTTCGGTGCCTTGCGAATCATCGGTGCAATCGGGCTCCTCAAGAACCGTATGTGGGGATTCTGGTTCTCGATCGTGCAGTGCTCGGTCACCCTGGCGCTCATGATCTTCATGCTGCCCGCGGGCATCGCTGACGGTGTGCTCTCCGGTGGCGCGCTGCTGCTCCTGCTCATGGCTCGCTTCGGAGCGACACCGATCGTCTCGACAACGGACGCGGCGCCAGCAGAAGCACCGGCATCACCTGCGGCGTAACGCACGGGACGCCGGTGGCTCTCGCAGCTAGTCGGTAGCCCGGCGAAGCGCGCGTCGCTCCCCCGCCTTCGGGCTCGCCATGACGATGAGCGCGCAGATCGCAGTCACCGCGAGCGCCGCGATCAGCCATGGAGCACGCGGATTGGTCGCGAGCGCTGCTGGGGGCCAGGCTTCGAACGGCCCCTCATTCCAGAACATTCCGCCGAGCGCGACCGTGAGGCCGAAGAGTGCGAGAACGATCGCCGCGAGTCCGACCACGCGATGCCCGCCGAACAGGATCAACGCCGCGAGCGCGAATCCTACGATCGCGAGCGTGATGACGATCGGGGCCGGATCGAACCCAGAATCGGGAAGCGGTACATCGAGCATCTGCCAGGCGAGAATGCCAGTGACAACGAGACCAATCGCGCTCCAGAGCCGGGCGCCTGCACGAACGAACAGCATGGTTCTCCTCAAACGTTGAAGGCCGGGCCGCGGAACGCCTCTCGGCGGTAGGCCGCTCGCAGCGGCGAATATTGGAGCCCGGGGTTCGCGGCCCGACCGAGTTCAATTGTACTCGTCGCCCCTTCCTCGTGTCGCGGCGTTCACGTGACGCGAACACCGACCACACGAGAGAACGAGCAGGTTAGTATCCGGCGAACGCGTCGGTCTTGACGCGACGCGCTCCAGCTTTTCGCGACGCGGCGGCAAGGGTGCTGACCGTGCGTGGAGCACCGGAGACGTAGACGACTCGTTCGCGCACGTCTGGGACGAGCGCTCGAAGGCGATCAGCATCCAAACGCTCCGACCCTGCATAGGTCCAACCCGCCGGCAGCACTTCTGGCGCGGTGGGCGCGATGACGATCCCCGTCACTCCGCTCGCTGCGAGTTGCGTCGCGAAAGGAACGGGCTCGCCCGCGCGGAGCAGCAGGACGAGCGTCGAATCGAGCGCGCCACCCTGCTTCCGCGCTTCGGCAAGGTGTGAGAGGAACGGCGTGATGCCGATTCCGGCAGCGAGGTACAGCCGCGATTCCGAGTGGGACTTCGGCGTGAAGTCACCGCCGTGGCGAGTCGCGCGGATCGTGTCACCGGGCTCGAGCGCGATGAGTTCCTGCTTGAACGAACTCGGCTTGTCCCCGATGCGGACTCCGATGGTCACTGTTTCGTCTCCGGGGGCGCTCGCGATGCTGAACACGCGCCGCGTCCCCTTCTGGTCAGCGCCAAGATGCGGGATCGTGAGCTCCAGGTACTGACCGGCACGGTGTTCGACGGCAGGCTTCGCGGTGAATTCGAGCTCGACGATGTGCGGGCTCACTGTTCGACGCTCAACGAGCGTGAGCTGGATCGACCGGTTCTTACCGACGAAGAACGCCACCAGGTTTCCGATGATGAGCGCGAGCGCTGGGCTGAGCGTCACGAAACCGATCGCAGGGTGCGCACCCAGCAGTGAGATGAGCGTCGGCAGGATCAGCAGGACCGCCACGACGACCGCAACGAGCAAGCGCTGAGGTTTCCGAGGAGGCAGTGTCAGCGGCTCGGTGAGCATGAACGCGCCGAGGAAGAGTGCTGGAGAGGTGATGAAGGCCGTGCGCAGGGCGTCGTCGACCGGCAGACCGAAGGCGAGCAGGATCGCGGTGAGACCGAGCCCCGCGACGGCGACGAACAGCACGCCAGTGGAGAACGTCCGAGTGCGGTACCAGATCAGCAGTGCGCTGACCACGATGAATGGCGTGAGCGGCAGACTCGCGACCCACCACAGTTCCGTGGCGATACCCGAGCCGGGAACTGCTCCGAAGAATCCGACGACAACTGCACCGAGTGCAGCAGCGTTCACGATGATGCCCTTGCGCCAAACGATCAAGTATTTGCTGCCCGATGCCAGGAACGCGACCGCGGTGATCGTCAGCAGGCTGAGCGCGTCGCCGCCAGGCCAGCAGAGGAAGAAGATGAGGTACCCGGTGATGACCGCCGAGACCTGGTGGGGTGCGGTGCGAGCGAGCTTCGCAAAAAGCCAGTTGGTGAGCAGCGAGGCCGCGAGCGCCACGACGAGTGCGAGCAGCATGCCGAAGCCGTTGTACGTGAACACCCCGACGAACGAGAACACGATCGCGGCAATCGCGGTGATGCCGAGGCACATCGCGACGAGCACGTGCATCGGTACACCGTCAATGCGAGCGAGCGCTGCTGCGAGGGGCTGGCTGGAGTGCTGCTTCGGCGCAGAGGCAGGTGGTGGCGTGGCGGGAGATTCAGTACTCATGAGTTCGCTTCGGTTGAGAATGGTGGATCGGTGACAGGTGCAGTGGAGTCGGGCGTCTCGCGCTGCACGGGACGAGGCGCTGGGTTCGAGCGGGTGAAGAACGATCCGGAGAAGACGCCCGAGGTTTCGAGGTGTCCGCTCGCGTACATCCGAGCGTATTCGAAGGTGAAGCCGCGGCGAAGGTCACGTGCGGGCGCGAAGAACAGTGCAGTGGCGAGTGCATCGGCGTCGATCGCGGTGTCGGCGATCACCCAGGTGCCGAGAACATCGCTCGTGGGCTCGCCGGTGCTTGCGTCGAGAATGTGGTGCAGCCCCTCACCCCAGGCGCGACGATTGCCCGCCGACGCGGCGAAGGCACGGTTGGCGAGTTCGAGCTTGCCGATGGCGATCCCGGGCTGACGCGGGTGCTCGAGCGCGACGCTGGTCGCTGCGATTTCCCCGTGGTGCTTGAAGTCGCCGCTGCCGTCGATGATCCAGTCCTCGATTCCAGCGTCGAGGAGCACAGCTCCGAGGAGATCGACGAGCTGGCCTTTCCCGGCCGCGCCGATGTCGAGCGTGATGCCCTGTCTCGAGCGAGCGCTCGTGCCCTCCCAGAGGAGCGCGTCCTCCCAGGCCGGTGCGGCGGAGACAGCGCCATTCGCTCCGAGGTCATAGTCCGCGCCATAGCCGATTGCTTCGAGCGAGGAGCCGACGAGCGGCGTCATCGAGCCACGAGTCAGCGTATACAGCGCGCGGTAGAGCTCTGAGAGCCGCTTCGACTCGGGCGGCAGCGTGATCGTCGCGCCCGCAGTGCGAAGCGCCGCGATATCGCTGTCACCGCGGAACCTCGACCAGGTCTGGTCGTAGCGTTCCACGGTGACAGCGATGACCTCGATGACGGAGTCATCGAGCGGGTGGAGGGTTTCGATGGACCAGCGCGTGCCGATCCCTTCGAAGGTGTGACGGTGCTGGGGCTTAGGAAGCATCCGTCTTGATCTGCTCGAGCGCGTCGTTGAAGCCGCCGCTCGTCAGCGAGGAACCACCGACGCGGTCGACGGAGACCTCATCGATCGGGACACCGACGACTTCTGCGGAGATGCCGTCGATGAACTCGCCCTGGTATCGCAGCGAGTTCGCGTTAGTGGTGTCGGGGTTCGTGACCGTCACTTCGGAGATCACGCCGTCAGCGAGCGTGAGTTCGACGTCGATCGTCTCCTGGCCACCTGGCGAGACATAGCTGCCTTCGGCGGTGTAACTGCCGTCGGCGTATTCGCCAGCCGAATCCGAGGAGGCGGACTCTTCGGTTGTGGCTTCTGGGGCGGTGCTCGATTCGGGTGCAGCGCTGGCGTCTGTTTCTGAATCAACGGGGGCCCCGTTTGAGCAGGCGCTAAGAACGCCGATGAGGGCGAGGCCTGCGAAGGCGGATCCGGTACGAAGGGCTGTTCGGTTCTGCATCATGCTCCTTGATCGGTGGACGTGCGATCTCAAGCGTATGCGGAGCAACTCAGGCGTTGCCTTGAGGATTTCAGTGCGTTCACTATGAAGCTGATGATTGTTTTGCGCCTCGCGGGAATCATGAAGCCGCGCCATCGAGTGGTTAGTGGAGCGCTTCGTCTCGCCAGAGCGCAGCACAGGCGGTGAGGTCGTTTCCGATGATCGCGAGGCGAGAAGCTCGAAGCGTCAGTTCTTCAGCGAGCTCTGCCGACAGCGCATCGTGTTCATCCGCGTGGTGCGCGGCGCCACGCGCAGTGAGTCGACAGAACGACGCTGCGCGATCGAGCGCGAGGGCGAAATCACCGATGAATGCGCCGCGGAGGATCTCCTCAGCAACCGCCCGGACCTCATCCGGACCCGTTGGTTCGGCTGCTCCGGCAACGACGACGTCGATGCCGTCGATCCGAGCCCGCCCCTCCCGGTAGTACAGCGCACACTCGTCGGGGCGCTGCTCCACGAGCGCGCGGATGAGGTGCAGGCGCCAGAGCGCTCCCGGCAATGAGTGCGGCACCGCATCGGCCCAGAGTTCGGTGACGGTGTCGATGCCATCGTGCTTGGCGAGCGTCAAGACGCGCTCGACCACTTGAGGGTCAGCGTCGGCGCGGACTCTCGAGAGCAGCGCAGCCGCAGTGTCACTTGCCAGACGCACGCGTTCGACCGGGTCGGTGCCACCTTGGAACTGGTCGAACCATTCGGTTGCATAACGTGCGGGACGGTGATGATCGCTCATTCGACTCCTCGGCATCTGTGGTGCTGGTTTTCGTGAGGTGTTGCGGTGCAACATCGCTTTCCTGCACCACGCGTTGTCATGCGACGGTCGTCGCAGTCCAACACAAGGTCTTAACGTTACGCCACCTCCGTGTGTTCCCGCACTTTTTGGCCGCCCTGGCGAAGGAGCGCACAAAGTATCGCTAGGATTGTTCGTCGCGGGCCTCTAGCTCAGTTGGTAGAGCAGCGGACTTTTAATCCGTAGGTCGTCGGTTCGAGTCCGACGGGGCCCACCATCCGCTTCCCTGGCGCCATCTAAACACGAACCTCGCGTTTAGGTCTCTCTAGGACTTAACCTGCCCCTTACTGCATGCGCGGGTTCAAAACATTTTTCGGCCAATCGTGAAGACACTCGCGCTGAATTTTAAGTTTTCGTCGACCTACAAACCCTTCGCGGCTCGAGAGACAAAACCAAGATTTCAGAATTAGCCGCAAAAGTTAATTTTATCTACTCGGCTCGTGAGCCACAGAGGTCGCTTAGTTCACTTTCGATGACGCCATAATAGAACTCATCATGACTGAAACCAGATCGGCGGAAGAAATCCTGCTTCGTCACCTTGGGGAGCGGGCACTTCACTACCTCCTAGGCCTTGAGGATGGCCAATCCTTAAACTTCAAAGATGGCACCGTCCTGTCACTTACGTCGCAGCAGACGGACGTGCTTCGCGAGTTGCTAATGATAGATCGGGGGCTGGTTGAAGGCGATCCGGGACCCCAGTCGCTACATTTCGGCTGGCAGCAGATCCTCTCGAGGCCGGCTCGCGGCGTAGCCGACTCCGTTGGAAACGCGTTTAGGCGCGTGTCAGGCGGCGTGATCTATGAACCTTCTTCCGAACTCACTGAAACAGATTTAGCCTTGGCAGAGTTGGCAATATATTATTATCCCGCCTCCTTAGTTAGTCCCCCCGAGGTAGGTTTTTATTCAGATTTTATTCCTCCTATCGGTAGTCGAGCGATGCACTCTCGATTTGAATCGCTAATTCTTGGCGATCCGGCTGTCATGACGCTTTTCAGCGAGAACGAGCCGAGCACCGGGCAACACGGAAGCTCAAATCGAAGCACGGGTCAAAGTAACGGCCATCAACTTTCGTTGCTTGCTAGCATGCTGACGCGAGCAGGCCGGAATCTCGCTGGCGCCGTTACGGACAAGCCTGCACCTCACGACGTTGTCGCTGCAACGCTTGACTCTCTGGCCATAATTCGAAGCTCGTTGCACGGAGAAGCTCCACGAGTGCCGGCACGAATTGGCTTGGTGGGCGTTGTACTGCCGGCGGAAGTCGATGAGCTTGATCTCGGCTGGGGCCGTCTTCGCAAGACAGACGCTCGCGACGAGCCGGTCGTCCGATCTACCTCTATCAAGGGAGAATTCAGTACATCTGACGCGGACGGAAACATTGTTCTTGCAAAATACAGTGGCGACGTAGTTCTTGAGCTCAAGCTACCCTATAAGATCAATATTAATAGACCACAAAAAGCATTTACCTGGCCCAAAGAACGTGACGAAAATAGGCTACTTATCGAGCAATCAATCGAAAATGTGAGATTAGGACTCTTGCTTTCTTCACCTGAATCGAAGCCGGTCATTGCAGAGTCCTGGACCACAATTTTTGATCCGCTCGCAACTGGTCCTTCTCTTAGCTGGAGAGACACGGCAAACGTCCATGGGCTCACCGCAATACAAGCGAATGAGCGCCAAGCCCGAGATTGGGCTCTGTGGACAACTCGCGTACATGAGCATAGAACCCAATCGATCAAGATTGCTTTGCGACGCCTGCTCACCGCAGTTTCGGATCGATCCGTACCAGAGGATGTACTTGTCGACTCCGTGATCGTCTGGGAAAACCTCTTCGGAGCTAAGACTGAGACAACTTTTCGCGTGACAGCATCACTCGCATGGCTTCTTGGCGAGTCGGCCGCCGATCGAGTTGCGCTTCAATCCCAATATAAAGCGATCTACACCGCGAGAAGTCGGGTCGTGCATGGCGATCCTACGATAAAGCCAGATGCGATCCAGTCACGCTCCTCAGAAGCAGTCGAAGTATCGATTGAAGCGCTTCGAGCAGTTTTTACCTCTCACGTACACCTGCTTCAGATCAGTACGAGCGAAGATAGGGGCCTCCAACTCATGCTGAAGAACTAGGGCACGGCACCACTATGGTTCCCCGAAGCGACGTTGCGGCCCAGGATCGGCAGCTGGGCAAGCCAGGCTTTGAAGCTTCGTGGAATTCCATTCTTAAAGGCACGACACCGCCGCTTCGCAGATTCTCGCAGATAGGCCTATCCTTACTCCTCAGTTGCGTCTACACATTCGTACACGAAACACTGAGCACCTGTTCTGGCGCCTCAAGCGCCTTATACCGGGTGACGCGAGCTGTAGCACTCGAGCGTCGGACGCGCGCCATAGCCATCCGAGCGAAGCGCAATGATGGTCGCCACGATCGCTGCCACCGAGAGAACTCCGAGAACAATGAACAGTGCAACCATGGTGGCCTCCTAGAAGTGAATACCTTCACTTTCACACCCAAAAAGCCATAGCACTAGTTACTTGTTGTGCTGTATTTGCATTAGCCTCAGTTCATGATTGATCCCGTGAGTTTGCGCGCTCTGATCGCGCTCCACGATGAAGGCACGGTCGCTGCCGCCGCGGAATCGCTCGGATACACCGGATCAAACGTGACCCAGCATTTGCGCAAACTCGAGCGGCACTATGCAGTGCCGATGGTGGAGCGCGCCGGACGTCGAGTCGTTCTGACCCCCGCGGCCATCGCTCTCGTGCAGCGGGCTCGACCAATCGTTGACGATCTCGAACAACTGGTTCGTGCCCCGCTCGGTGAACGTGAACCGCAGGGCACGCTTCGGGTTGGAGCGTTTCCGACCGCCATTCGCGGGCTCATGGTGCCGGTGCTTGCTCGCGCCGCCTCGCAGTATCCGCGATTGAAGATCGTGCCGATCGAAGTCGAACAGGCTGAAGCGCTCGAAATGCTCGCGCAAGGCTCGCTCGACGCGGTCGTCCACAAGAGCTGGGGCCGGATTCCGCCCGACGAGTTCCGCCAACGAGTGCTCACGCGAGTGGAACTGGGTAATGATGCGCTCGATGCGGTGGTTCCCGCATTCCACCCCCTTGCCGAAAACGAGTCGATCGCGCTGCGGGAACTGGCGACCGATCAATGGGCACTCTCCCCAATCCACGATCCCTATAGCCGCTGGATCGCCTCGCACGATCCCGCGCTCCTGGCACCGCTTGCGCAGGCGTTCGAAGCTGCTGAGTTCCAGACACTGATCCGCTATGTCGAAGCCGGCATCGCAGTGACCGTCGTTCCACGACTCGGTCGCGGAATACTGCCCTCGACGGTGCGGGCGGTGCCGTTGCGAGACGAGGATGCCTTCAGGATCGTCCACCTGTATGCCCGCCCCATCGCGGCCGCCTCAACCACCATGCGCGCGCTCGCCGAGCTACTGCGAAAGGCGCTCCGGAGCGAAGAACAGGTCGAGGGCCTGCCACCGATTAGCGTTTTGTAGCGCTCCGCTTATCCAGCAGCTTCTTCAATGTTCGGCTTCATCCAGAACGGCGAGTAGTGGTAGCCGTCGGGGTCGTCGAACTGCCGCTGATACATGAAGGGGTAGTCGTCGGTGTCACCGATCCGCCCGCCCGCGGCTCCGGCTCGCTCGACCAGCGCGTCGACTGCAGCCTGACTGTCGAGGTCGAACGAGACGGTGACCTTCGATGGCGTATCGGGCCCACCGATCAAGGATTCGACGCCGCCGACGCTCGCATACATTTCGCGGCTCCCCAGCATGAGGAACTGCTCCGGCGCAATCGTGAAGCACGAGACACTGTCGTTCGACATCTCCGCATTGAGGGGCCAACCGAGCGCCGTGTAGAACGCGGTCGAGCGCTCAACGCTTTCGACCGGGCAAGTGATGTAAAGGCTCATTCCGTCACCGTTGCAAACTCCGAGTCCCGCGTCAATGACGAATTCCGCGAGCACCAATCAATAGGCGCTGGGGGACCATGCCAGGAGCCAGTGCGCGAGACCCACTGACCCCTACTCGTAAAAGTGGACAGCAGCTCGCAGTTGATCTGCAAACGCGTAGATCTCGTCGTTGCGAGTAATCGCATGGCGAGTCTCAACCTTATTCTCATCAAACAGCCCGATGTAGTGCTGCGCGGTATTGAAGTGCAGCCGAGCGAGTGGCTTGCGGTTGTTATCGTCGAGGAGCACGCCAAAGTACGACTTCGTATCTCTTTGTACGATTCGAGACGGTGCGACTTCACTGCAAATAATGGCCCGCACGATCTGGAACGCTTCGATTTCCTCAAGCGTGGTTTCGATTCCGTCCCCTGTGATCGCGTTCTCGACACTCGCTTGCGCGACGTGCTCACTTGCGTCGGAACCCGAAACCGAGGCGTTATCAACGGATGGTGCGTAGGCCTGTCCACCGAGGGCCGCCTTAATGCGCTCGTTGACCTGGTCGCTCAAAAACTGCTTCGACGCTTTTTCGACGAGCACGGTGAACTGATCCCGCACCTTCTGCGTAAACTGACCGTCGTACACGCGCCCGGTAAGGAAACGCACCCAGTCCTTGTCGGGAGTGCGGAACTGCACTCCAAGCGCTCGCTTCAGGGCACCGATGTACTTCAGCTCTTCAGCCGCGCTCACGATTGAGTCGATGTCAAAGTCGTCCTTCGTGAGCTTCCGCACCTCTGGAATCAAGGTCTCATCGAGGTCAGAGAGCTTTAGTACAAGGAACGGCTTCTCGTCCATCCGATTTGGCGCATCAAGATCGGTAAAGAACTGGTACTCATCACCATCGGTGAGCAGCGCAATACGCGCGTGAGCAACCGCGAAGTACCGAAAGAGCTGTGAGGCGTGGCTCACGCTCAAGGGTGCGCCGATCTTTTTACATTCAACGAGAATTTGCACTTTCTCGTTGTGCACGATTGCATAATCGATTTTCTCGCCGCGCTTGATTCCAACATCAGCGGTGAATTCTGGAACGACTTCGTTTGGATTGAAGACGTCGTACCCGAGCACGAGCGAAATGAACGGCATCACAAAGGCATTCTTCGTGGCCTCTTCGGTTTCAATCGCACCCCGCTGCTGACTGATCTTGTTTGCAAGGCTGGTCAGCCGTTCGGCAATATCCACCTGAGCTCCTTCGCTACGTTTCACTCAGAATAGCCATTGAGCGCACACAGCCTCGCCAGAAAAGATAACGATTTCTCTTTCGTCGTCCTTATCGACGCTCAGCGGACTCGCACGCATCGTGGTCGATGCAGAAAGTCGCAGCTCCTGCACTACCGGCGGTTTGTGAGGACGCTCGCTGGTTCCTGCTCGAGCTTCTCCATGCGCATGAGTCGAATCGACGATACGAAGAACATGATCGTGATGATGGCGGTGACGGCGAAGGTGACGACGGCGAGTGTCGGGCTGACCGACAAAGTGACGTTGCCCGAGAGGAAATCGTAGGCGGAGGTCACGACGGTTGCTCCGAAGAACGCCCCGAAGATGAACCCCGACATCGGGCGAGCGGTCATGCGCCACCACTCGCGCGGCGGCTGGATCTCTTCGTTATCCCCGCGGAAGTTTCGCGTGCAGTAGAGCACGACGCCGACAATGGCGATGAGGGAGAGCGTTCCGATCAGCATCGAAGCGTATTCATTGCCCATCGCATCCGGCAGCATCGTTGCCGCGAAGATGATGAACGTCGGGACCAAAATCATTGCCGCAACGACAATTGCGACTTTCGTCTCGTTTTTGAGAATTCTGCGTGCCATGCCCTTGGCTCCTCTGCATACTCGTCGAAATCGAGATTCTGCACCCCGCCCTTCGGTGGTGGGGCCACGGTCAACGCTACACAAGGACCCTGGGTACCACCCGGACGAGGATGAGCATCGCGAGGAGTTCAACCACAGTCTGTGTGACAACGACGACGGGAACGATCGCATACCCTTCCGGGAGCGCGAAGGCGAGCGGGAGGACCACGAGCGAATTCCGGGTTACGCCACTGAACACGAGCGCACGCGACTCCGGAACCGCGAGGCCGCTGAGCTTCGCGATCAGCACCCCGATCGCGAATGCGAGCAGCACGAATGCGACGTACACGCCGACCGCCACACTCAGCCCTGCCGCCTCGGCAAGGATCGACCCGAATTGCGACGCGAGCACAAGGAACAGCGTCATTGCCGTCACGGGCACCATGGCCAGTTCAGCGGTACGGATCACGAGTGACGGAGCACCGCTGCTGAAACGTTGCACCAGGGCTGCGGCTGCGAACGGCATTGCGATGATGAGAAGGAACGCCTGCACGAACGGCCCCGGTGCGATCGCGGCCGCTGCGTCGCTGCCGAGGAACAAGAACAGGAAGACCGGAAGCAACACGAACTGCAGCAGCATCAGGAGCGGCGTCGACCGCAGGAGCGTCGCGGCATCGCCGCCGGCCATCCGCGTGAAGACGATCACGTAGTCGACACATGGCGTCAACAGCACGAGGAGCACGCCGAACACGAGCGCATCATCGCCCGCAACCAGGCGACTGACAAGCCATGCGAGCGCTGGAACGGCAACGAAATTCGTGAGCAGCACGCTCGCAAAGAAGCGAGCATGCTCTCGGAGCCGGAGCGGCTGCAGAATCGGCACTCCGAGGAATGTTGCAAAGAGCAGGATCATGAGCGCTGGCGTGATCGCCCATTCCAGCACGTTCGCACCAGGGACGAGCCATCCGACGAGCGCGCCGGTGACAATGCCGAGGCCACAGATCGCGATCTGATGCGTGCTCAGCCAATCGGCAATATTCCGGGGCGACGAGGTCACGCCTCGATTGTAGGAGCGCGATGTTTCGACCGTGCGCACGATCGACGAGTCTGCATTTTTCTTTGTTTTGCTTTGTTTCTGTTGTTTTCTTTGGTACCGTCAGAGCAGTCAAGGAGGACCAATGCTCGCAACCCAGCGCCGTCACGCAATCGAAGAGCAGCTTCGCGCCCACGGCAGCGTGCTCGTCAATGACATCGCCGACAAACTCGGCGTCACCCCAGAAACCGTTCGCCGCGACCTCGACTTGCTCGAACGCACCGGCAAAGCCCAGCGCGTCCACGGTGGCGCTGTCGCTCCCGGCGCGCACAGCCTCGCCGAACCTTCAACCTCCGAACGCCTCACCCGCCACGCGGATGCCAAAGCACGCATCGGCACGCTCGCAGCAACGCGCCTGCTCGCCTCTCCAACACAGAGCATGTTCATCGACGCCGGAACCACCACCGCAGCGCTCGCCCGCCAGCTCGTCACGACGATGCGGCCGGAGCAGCGCCTCGTCGCCACGACGCACACCCCCGAAATCGCGCAGATTCTGGCGCAGCAGCCATCGCTCGACGTCCACATGACCGGCGGCAGGATCCGCGGGATCACGGGCGCAGCGGTCGGCGCGCAAACCGTGCTCGCGATCGCGCGCATGCGACCCGACCTCGTGCTCGTCGCAACGAACGGCATCACCGCACACGGATTGACGACGCCAGACCTCGAAGAAGCCGCGGTCAAGGAGGCCATCGTCGCAAGCGGTCGCCGGGTCGCGGTGCTCGCGGATTCCTCGAAGTTCGGCGTTGAAACCCTCTGCACCTTTGCAACCCTCGACGAGATCGATGTGCTCATCACCGACGCGGAGCCCCCGAAATCGATCGCGGATGCACTTCGGGCCGCCGGATGCGAGGTGTTCGTCGCATGATCATCACTCTGACACTCAACCCGTCGATCGACAGGACGCTCGATCTGAGCAGCCGTCTCGAACGCGGCGAAGTCTTGCGCACCCCGAAGCGCGCGGTCGATGTCCCCGCAGGCAAAGGCGTGAACGTCACTCGAGTCCTGCTCGCGGCCGGCACTGCCTCGCACGCAATCGTCGCCGCAGACACCGACGATCCGTTCGTCCAGCAGCTCGCCGCGCTCGATGTCCCGTTCACCGCGATTCCGACCGGCGCACCCGTGCGCTGCAACATCGCACTCACCGAGCCCGATGGCACGACCACGAAGATCAATGAGCCCGGATCACCGCTCTCCGTTGCGGCGATCGATGCCACCCTCACCGCGGTGCGCCAGCATGCCGCACATGCCTCGTGGCTCGTCATCGCCGGAAGCCTTCCCTCGACGACGGCACCGAGCGTCCTCGCTCGCGTGATCGAAACTGCACGGGAGGCAAACGCCGCAATCAAGATCTGCGCCGACACCTCCGGGCAGGCGCTCGAGACCGTCACGAGCCTTCCGACTCCCGTCGATCTCATCAAACCCAACGATGAGGAGCTGGCAGAACTGCTCGCCGCCCGACCCTTCGATGACGTGGATTCAGCAATTGCGGCCGCGACCACGATGATCGGGACGCGCTCCAACGCGGTACTTCTGACGCTCGGTGGCGACGGCGCCGCACTCATCACCGCCGAGGGCGTGTGGCGTGCTGCTCCCCCGCCAACGGTGGTCCGTTCCACGGTCGGTGCCGGTGACGCGAGTCTCGCCGGATACCTGCACGCCGAGACCGCGCACCGTTCCCCTGCCGACTGCCTCCGCCAAGCAGTCGCATCCGGCTCCGCCGCAGCGGCGCTCCCCGGCACCACGATCCCAACACTTGCACAGGCTGACGCCGACGCCGTCGTCGCAACCGAAGGTCTTTTGAGGAGGACACCATGAACAGCATCATCACGACGGAGCTCGTCGCGCTCGACGAATCGCTCGGCGGAACGAAGCAGGAGGTGATTCGGGCACTCGCGAAGCGCGCCGCTGCAGCTGGTCGCGCGAACGACGCCGAGGCCCTCGCCACCGCTGTGCTCGCTCGCGAAGAACTCACGCCAACCGGGATGGGCGGCGGCATCGCGATCCCGCACTGCAAGGCCGCAGCCGTCAACGAGGCGAGTCTGTTCTTCGCGCGCCTCCAACCCGGCGTCGATTTCGGAGCCGACGACGGCCCCGCGGACCTCGTTTTCATGATCATGGCTCCCGATGGCGCAGCCGAAACGCATCTCGCTGTGCTCTCGAAGCTCGCCGGAAGCCTCGTGAACCCGGAGTTCACCGACAGTCTCCGCGCGGCAGAGTCGCCCGAGGCAATCGTCGCGCTCGTGGACGCGGCCGTCGCTGATCGCGAGCCCGAGGAGGCACCGGCCACCCCGAGCGCCCAGACCTCCGGTGAGCGTCGCCTCGTCGCGATCACGGCATGCCCAACGGGAATCGCCCACACCTACATGGCGGCAGACGCCCTGAAGCTTGCGGCGCAGCGAGCCGGAGTTCGGCTCGACGTCGAAACGCAGGGTTCGAGCGGCGCCAAACCGCTTGACCCATCGATCATCGAAAACGCTGAGGCCGTTATTTTTGCCGTGGATGTCGACGTTCGCGACAAGAGTCGATTTGCCGGACTCCCGGTCATTCAGGTGCCAGTGAAGCGCGGTATCGACGACAGCGACAACCTCATTCGTGAAGCACTCGCGGCAGCCGAGGACCCGCAGTCCCGCAAGGTTCCAGCGAGCGGCGCGAAGGCCGATTCCTCTGCACCTTCGGACGGTTCGTTCGGCGCAAAGGTGAAGCGCGTCCTCCTCACCGGCGTGAGCTACATGATCCCGTTCGTTGCCGGTGGTGGCCTGCTGCTCGCGCTCGGCTTCCTGCTCGGCGGATACGAAATCGGTCTCGCCAGTGATGTCGAGGGTCAGAGCATTGCGCAGAACGTCGTACTTTCCTACGCACTCTGGGATCTCCCACCACAAGGCCTGCTCTTCTTCCTCGGCTGCGCTTTCTTCACGATCGGGCAGGCCTCGATGGGCTTCCTCGTTCCAGCACTCGCCGGATACATCGCCTACGGCATCGCAGACCGCCCGGGTATCGCACCCGGATTCGTCGCCGGTGCGATCTCCGGATTCATGGGCGCCGGATTCCTCGGCGGAATCGTCGGTGGTCTTCTCGCCGGTCTCGCCGCCTACTGGATCGGAACCTGGAGCGTGCCGCGTTGGCTCGCTGGCCTCATGCCGGTCGTGATCATCCCGCTGCTCGCCTCACTGTTCGCTTCGGGGCTCATGGTGCTCCTGCTCGCGGGCCCAATCGCCGCGCTCTCCGACGGGCTCGAGAACTTCTTGGCCAGCTTGACCGGTTCTGCTGCAATCCTGCTCGGCATCATTCTCGGGACGATGATGGCGATCGACCTCGGCGGCCCGATCAACAAGGTCGCCTACTCGTTCGCGGTCGCAGGCCTCGCGGCTGGCAGCATCGCGAACCAGGCTCCCTGGATGATGATGGCGACCGTCATGGCAGCTGGAATGGTGCCACCGCTCGGCATGGCCCTCGCGACCGTGATCGACAAGAAGCTCTTCTCCGCGGCTGAGCGCGAAAACGGAAAAGCAGCCTGGCTGCTCGGAGCCTCGTTCATTTCCGAAGGCGCGATTCCCTTTGCTGCCGCCGACCCGCTGCGCGTGATCCCTGCCTCGATCGTCGGTGCGGCGACGACGGGTGCACTCACGATGGCGTTCGGCGTCACGAGCCAGGCCCCGCACGGAGGAATCTTCGTCTTCTTCGCGATCGGCAACATCGGAATGTTCGTCGCGGCAATCGTGGTCGGTGCGATCCTGACCGCACTCACCGTGATCGCCTTGAAGCGCTGGGTTCGCAAGGCGCCACTGCAGGTCAACGAGACTGCAGCAGTCGCCGGCTAACTTCGCACAACCGAGAAGAGCCACGGCCCTTCAGGGTCGTGGCTGTTGTGCGTTCGGCTCCACTGTTGCCGAGGGTTATTGGCCCGCGGGGAGGTCTGCGATCTTGTGATCGTGCGCGTAGACGACCAGCTGCACGCGATCACGCAGCGCGAGCTTATTGAGGATGCTGCTGATCTGCGATTTCACGGTGGATTCCGCGACGAACTCCTGCTCTGCGATCTCACTGTTCGAGTACCCCTTCGCCGCGAGCGCGAAGACTGCGCGCTCACGGACGCTGAGCCGGGCGAAATCTTCGGGGATGACGGGCGCCGGAACGTATTCACCGTCGTGGAGGAACAATGCTTCCAGCTGCTGCGGCGCGATCACCGCGCTGCCCGAGTGCACCGCCCGCACTGCAGCGAACAAGAACTCTGGGGTGCTGTCTTTCAGGAGGAACCCGCTCGCTCCGTAGCGGATCGCGGTTGCTGCCGCCGCGTCGAGCGCGAAGGTCGTGAGCACGATGACTCGCGGGAGCGGTTCTGCAATGCTGCCGGAGAAGAGTCGCCGGACTGTCTCGACGCCATCCATGACCGGCATCCGCATGTCGAGCAGGACGATGTCCGGCCGGAGCGACTCGATCTTCCGGAGCGCCTCTTCGCCGTCTGCGGCTTCCCCGACGACCTCGAAGGTGTCTTGCGCGTCGAGGATCACACGGATTCCCGAACGGAAGAGATCTTGGTCATCGGTGAGCAGGATTCGAATTGCTTGCGTCATTGTTCGTTGTGCCGTTCTTCGATGTGCGTCCGCGGTGGAGCGGGAGACTGATGGGGTACTTTGCTCGCCTCCCGACGACCGGCAGCGGAGCGCTCTGTCGTGCCACGGTCGTTCGCGACTCGAGCCTTGTCGCTCCGGGCGGCATCGACTCGGCCCGTGTCGATTCGGCCCGTGTCGCTTCGGCCCGTGTCGCTTCGGCCCGTGTCGATTCGGCCCGTGTCGATTCGGCCCGTGTCATGCCGGGTCTGCACTGCGGGAGGCAACAGCGCCGCGGTCGGGATCCTGGCGCGCGCGGAAAAACTGTCGCCGATGCGGGTGGCCTCGAAACTCCCGTTAATACTTGCGACGCGAGCCTGCATGCCGCTCAAACCGAGTCCTGAGCCGTGCACGACGTGTTTTGCGATGACGTTCTCGACTTCGAGGACGAGATCTTCGGAGCGCCAGAGTTCACGAACCATGATCGGCTCGTTCTCGGCGCCATGGTGCAGCGCATTCGCGAGCATCTCCTGCAGCACCCGCCGAGCAACGACAGCGGCGTTCGCGTCCATGACCCGCGGCGTTCCTCGCATCGATCGATCGACCGTGACTCCTGCCGCTCGAACTCGCTCGACGATGCTCTCGAGCGCCGCCGGCTCGTTCTCGGCCGGTGTGATGCTCTCGCTGAGCACCGCACGCACCTCCGTGAGCGAGGATCGAGCGGTGTTTGCGATGGTCTCGCTGACTGCACGGATCTGTGCTTCATCGCGGAGGTAACGGACCGAGTCGGCCTGCGCGATGATCACCGCGAGCGAATGTCCAACGACATCGTGCACATCTCGGGCCATCGCGGTGCGAATGCGCTCCGTGCGCACTTCATCGACAGCTCGCTCGGCGACGTCTTCCGCGGCGACTCGACGCTGGAGTTCGACCGTGCGCGCTCGCAGAGAACGAAGCGCGACACCGAAGAACCACGCGCCACTCAGCGCAAAGGTGGGCAGGAGTGCGATGCCGAGCCGTTCATCGGGTGCTCCGTCGATGATTTCGAGGTACCGCGTTCCCGTGGTCGCGAGATACCAGGTTGCAATGAACCCACCTGCGATTGCCGAGAGGCCCGCGAGCACGACCTCCAAACGACTGCCGACCGTCGAGATCGTACCGATCACGATCAGCAGGGAGGCATCGAGCAGCCCCGGCCGTTCGCCGCCGAGGATCTGCACCGATGCGAGCACCCACAGCAACGCGAGCGCGGTCGTCGGGGACAAGCGTCGCAGGAAGATCGCGACGACGGAGATGACGACGGCGGTCGCGCTCGGCGGCAGGATGTCGAAGGGCCACGGCGCGATGAAGATCACACCGCAAACCAGCGCGATGGCGAGGTCGATCAGCAGTGAAACGCCGCTCATCCTGCGGACGAATCGCCAGGCATCGCGCGACGAGGTGCCCGCCCGACGGCGGAAGGCGTCAACGAGTGTCGTACGGCTCACGCTCTGATGCTACGGGCTATCGCAGTTCGGATGAACGCGGCGTCGCCGCTGCCACGAGCGCTGCGTCGATGAGTTCGGCGACGAGCGCAGGGTAGGAGAGCCCCTTGGCCGCGAACATTCGGGGCACTTGCGAGCTCGGCGTGAACCCGGGCATCGTGTTGACTTCGTTGAGCACGAGACCCTTGTTCGTCAGGAAGAAATCGAAGCGTGCGATCCCGGCGCAGCCGAGCATTTCGTAGAGCTGCTTCGCGGCCCGCTCCAGCTGCTCCGCCTCGCTTGTACTGAGATTCGCCGGAATCGTGAACGGGGGCTCGCCCGCATACTTCTGCTCCGTGTCGAAGACGGTGCCGGTCGCCAGATCGATTTCGAGGCTCGACCCGGCCACGAGCGATCCCTCACTCGATCGATACACGGCGATGTCGATTTCACGTCCGTCGATGAACTCTTCGACGAGGACGACACGGTCAAAGGTGAACGCAGCGTCAATCGCGTCGTCGAGCGCGCCGGCATCGTCGACGTACTGCACGCCGAAACTCGATCCCGCCGCGACGGGCTTCACGACGACGGGCAGCGGCATCGACGCAGCTGCCGAGCGATCCGATGATTCCAAGACGACGACGCCGCGAGCGCAGGTGATGCCGATCGACTCGGCAAGCAGCTTCGTGACGTGCTTCTCCATTGCGACCGCTCCCGCGCGCACGGGTGATCCGATCATCGGAACACCGAGCAGCGCACACAAGCCCGCTGCAGCACCGTCTTCACCGTTCGCCCCGTGGAGGGCCGGGAAGACGAGATCCGCCGCGGAGAGGATCGTCGCGGCCGCCGCCGTGTCGATCGGCCCCTCGCTGTCGCTCCAGGAACCATCGCGTTCGATCGTCAATGGGCTGGGCGTGTGACCGAGCTCCGCGATCGCGCGCGTGATCGCAGCAGCCGAGGCGAGCGCGACGTCGTGCTCGCTGTTGGCTCCCCCACCGATCACAACGATGTGCAGCGGCTGATTGTCACGGTCGGGGGTCATGCGGCGCTCCTGGAATGTTGGCGTAGTGTTCGTCGCGGCGATGTGGGCGTGGTCGAAGATGTCGGGGCGGGCGTGGCCAGGACCGGAGTGGTCGTGGATGCAGGACTCGCGGCAGACTCACCCGGCGCCGCATCACCGCTCTCCGGGACTCGTACGGGCAGTACCGAGCGCGATACTCGCGACACTCGCGCACCGATTCTCGTGACGATGTCGTGTTCGATGGTGTCGGCCCAGGAAGCCCAGTTCGCAGCCGTCGGTTCGCCATCGGTACCCGGCCCGAAGATGGTGACCGCATCTCCTGGTTCCAGCAACTGGGCACCCGTGTCGATCACGATCTGATCCATGGAAACTCGACCGACGATCGGAAAACGTCGTCCTCTGACGAGCACTTCGGCGCGACCGTCGATATTTCGCGGCAGGCCGTCGCCATACCCGAGCGGGATGAGTGCAAGCGAACCGTGCCGGTCGGTCACGAAGTCATGGCCGTAGCCGACGCCGGTTCCGGCCGCCACGGTGCGGACTCCGATCACCCGGCTGCGAAGGGTCAGCGCGTGTTGGAGCGTGAGCGTCTGTGAGGGGTCGATTCCGTAGAGCCCCGCCCCAACACGCTCCATATTCGCCAGGGCGCTCCCAGCGTTCGTTGCCACCGCAGCGGTCGCGGCAACGTGCACGAATCGTGGCGAGAGCCCGATTCTCCGCGCTGCACGCACCGCGTTCTCGAAGACGAGACGCTCACGAACGTGTTGGGCTGCATCTGGCTCGTCCGCGCTCGAAAAATGACCCATGACACCGACGACCCGCACAAGACCCTGCTTCGTCGCGAGCGCCGCGAGGGTGCAGAGCGAGTTCCAGAGTTCGATCGGGATTCCGTCGCGACCCATCCCAATATCGACGTGCAGGTGCACGAGGGCCGGAGCCTTGGCGACTGCACTTGCGCGGATGACCGCCTGCAAGTGTTCGAGGCTGCCGACAGCGACCTCAACTCGGCGCAAAATCGCCTGTTCGAAGTCCGCATCGATCTGGTTGAGCCAACTCAGCACCGGCGCGGTCACTCCCGCATCGCGAAGGGCGAAGGCCTCGCCAAGACTCGTGACACCGAGGGCTCCGGCCCCGTGCGCGAGCACGGTCGCGGCCTGATCTCCGTGACCGAAGGCGTCTGCTTTCACAACGGCCATGAGCGTTCCCGAGGAGCGTTCGGCGAACACACGCGTGTTCGCGGCGACCGCACTGCTGTCCACAATCAGCTCAGCATTCGCACTGCTCATGACACTCCTTTGTTCCTGTGTCTTCACAGTAGAAAAGCAATGGCGGTTTCGGCCTCGTCTCAAAGGATGATTACGCCCATCTGCAGGATGATGTTGTGGGATGCTTACCAAGATCTGAGGAGCCACGATGACCATTCACGAACGAGCAACCGTCGTTTCCCTTCCGGACCGCACCCTCGACGTTGCCGATGAGGCGCTCGTCCTGCCCGGCGCCTTCCTCGCAGGCGAGGTTTCGCTCGCCGCGCACGTCAGCATCTGGCCGGGCGCAAGTCTGCGTGCGGAGCACGCGGGCATTGCAATCGGCGAGGGCTCGAACATCCAGGATTCGGTGTCCTGCCATGTCGATGCCGGCTTCCCGCTGACACTCGGCCGTGGAGTCAGCGTCGGGCACAACGCGGTGATCCACGGCTGCACCATCGACGACGACGTCCTGATCGGAATGAGCGCCACCGTCATGAACGGGGCACGCATTGGTGCGGGCTCGATCATTGCCGCGGGCGCGCTCGTCACGGAGGGTGTTGAGATTCCCCCTCGCTCACTCGTCGCGGGAGTGCCGGGCAAGGTGCGCCGCGAGGTCACCGACGAGGAATTCGCGGGGATCCGACAGAACGCTGCGACCTACACGGAGCGACTCGCGATCTACGTCGACGCATTCGCATCGCAGCATGCACACGAGAACGCAGCCCAGAGCAACTGATCGCGGTACCGTGGTCACAGAACGCTGTGTCCCCCGAGCAGCCAGCGTTTGAGCCCCAATCCTCTGCCCGCACAGTGAACGGATTCACGATGACGCACCCGAACCGACTCACCTCCGCCACCGCAGCGGCGCACTCCGGACCTGGCAAGCTGGGCGACCGCCCTCGCCAGATCCTGGTCGCGGTCTTTGCAGTGGTCGCCACAATCGGTGCCTTCATCGGCTCGGGCGTCATCATCGGGACCCCCATCGCTGAGGCCGCCGACGGCGCACTCTCCGCGAACGCAACGCTCCTATCGCCGGGAACCCCCGCGTTTCGCATTTGGAGCGTCATCTACCTCGGCTTCTTCGCGTACGCGATCTGGCAGTTCCTGCCGCGCAACACGCAAGAATCACGGCACCGCCGCCTCGGACTACTCGTCGTCTTCTCGATGGTGCTGAACGCCGCCTGGATTCTCGTGGTCCAGGCAGGGCTGCTGTGGCTGAGCGTCGTTGTCATCGCACTCCTGCTCGTCACGCTGTGCCTGATCCTGCGCATCCTCGTGCAGCACCGCCCGACCTCACTGATCGACGCGATCGTCACCGACGGCACGTTCGGTCTGTACATCGGCTGGGTCACCATCGCGACCATCGCGAACATCACCTCCGCCCTCGTCGCCAGCGGCTTCGACGGCTGGAACCTCTCCCCGACCTCCTGGGCGATTGTCGTGCTCGCAGCAGCGGCGCTCATCGGTGGCAGCTTCGCCGCCTGGACCCGCGGAAAGTTCGCACCAACGCTCGCACTCGCTTGGGGCCTCGTGTGGGTCGCGAGCGAGCGCGCCTGGGGCGAGCCGCACAATGACACCGTCGCGATTGCAGCGCTGACCGTCGCGATTGCGATCCTCGTGGCGACCGCGGTGATCAAGCTCCGCGTTGTGCGTCGCGACCGCGACCTCAAGCACCAGTAGGTTCCCGAGGTCGCCTTCGGCTATTCCTTGTCGGCAGCGTCCTCGCGCTTGCCCTGTAGACGTGCACGGTGCTTCGCATCGCGCTGCTTCGAGGTGACGGTGCCGATCGTGCCGGTCACGCTCTCCTCGTCCTCCCAGCATTCGACGTTCTTGATGTCCGGCATGCTCGAGCGGACGAACACCGGGTCTTTCCCTGCTTTGCGCTGCGCCGAATAGTCCTTGATGAGTCGGAACGCGATGCCAGAGAGCAGCACGACCGCGGTCAGGTTGACCAGCGCCATGATGCCCATGATCCCGTCGGCGAAGTTCCAGATCAGGTCGGCACCTGCGATTGCCCCGAGGAACGAAATCGCGACGACGGCGAAGCGGAAGATCGTGAGGTAGATCGGCTTCTTCGAGATGAATCGGAGGTTGGATTCGCCGTAGTAGTAGTTGCCGAGGATCGAGGTGAACGCGAGCAGGAAGATGATGACCGCGAGGAGCACGCCGGTCCAGGCGCCGAGGTTGTCGGCGAGGGCATCCTGCGTGAGCGTGACACCGACGGGAGCGTTCGTGAGGTCAGGGCGCGTCACCAAGATGATGAACGCGGTGATCGAGCAGACGAGCCAGGTGTCGAAGTACACACCGAGGGTCTGGACGAGACCCTGCTTCACCGGGTGCGTCACCGCGGCACTCGCAGCCGCGTTCGGCACCGAGCCGAGCCCGGCCTCGTTGGAGAACATGCCGCGACGGATTCCCGTCATGATGATCGTTCCGAGCGTCGCACCAGCGACCTGCGTTGTTCCCCAGGCCTCCGTGAAGATGCTCGCGAGCACGGCTGGAAGCTGGTCGACGTTCATCCCGACGATGATGATGCCGATCATGAGGTACGCGAAGGCGACGATCGGGATCGCCGACTGCGAGACCTGTGCGATACGGCGGACGCCACCGAAGATGACGGCGGCGGTGAGCCCGGCAAGGACGGCACCGACCACGAACGGGATCCAGGTCGGCGACTCGTCGCCACCGGTGACTCCGGTGATCGTGACCGCGAGCGTGTTCGACTGCAGGGAGTTGAACGCGAACGGGAAGCAGATGATCAGAATGATCGCAAAGAGGATCCCGGCCCAACGCTGACCGAGTCCGCGCTGGATGTAATAGGCAGGACCGCCACGAAAGGAACCCTGGTCGCGGGTCTTGAACAGTTGGGCGAGGGCCGATTCAACGAGGCTGGTCGCTCCGACGACGAAGGCCATGAGCCACATCCAGAAGATCGCGCCAGGGCCACCGACAGCGATCGCGGTTCCGACACCGGCGATGTTGCCGACGCCGACGCGCGAGGCCGCGGAGATCGTGAACGCCTGGAACGCAGAGACCGACTGCGGCTTACCGTCTTTATCGAGCGGCGAGCGGTCGGAGAGCGTGCGGAACATCTCGGGAATCCAACGGAACTGCACGAGGCCGGAGCGGATCGAGATGTAGATGCTGACGGCGAGGACGACAGGGACGAGAATCCAAGTCCAGAGATTGTCACTCAACATTCCTATGAACTCTGCGATGTCATCCATGCGAGTCAGTATTCCCTGTGCCCTTGCGGTGAAGCAAACGGCGGGCCGGGCACCGAAGTGCCCGACCCGCCGTCACTGCGTTCATGGATTAGTGCGTTGCACGCTCCGCAGCGGTCACCACGTTGTGCAGCAGCATTGCTCGGGTCATCGGCCCGACCCCACCCGGAACGGGTGACAAATAGCCGGCGACCTGTGCGACTGAACTGTCGACATCGCCCCGCAGTTTCGCCTTCCCTGTCTCTGGGTTCAGGCCGCGAGTGATCCCGACATCGAGCACTGCAGCGCCGGGCTTGATGAAGTCGGCAGTGATGAGACCCGGAACGCCGACGGCAGCCACGACGATGTCCGCCTGGCGCACAACCGATGCGAGATTCTTCGTGCGCGAGTGCGACAGGGTCACGGTTGCGTCAATACCTTTTCGGGTGAGCAGCAGGCCGAGCGGTCGACCGACCGTGAGACCACGGCCGATGACCGCGACGTGTGCTCCAGCGACGGGAATGTCGTGGCGCGTCAGCATCTGCAGCACACCATGCGGTGTGCACGGCAGCGGGGTATCGAGCGGACCTTCGACACCGAGCACGAGACGACCGAGGTTGTACGGGTGCAGCCCGTCAGCGTCTTTGTCTGGGTCCATGAGTTCGAGCATCGCGTGCTCGTCAAGCCCAGCGGGCAACGGCAACTGAATTATGTACCCGGTGACTTCGCTCGCCGAGTTGAGGTCGGCGATCGCCGCCTTCACATCGGCCGCCGATGCGGAGGAGGGCAGGTCGACGCGGATCGAATTGATCCCGACCTCGTCGCAGTCGCGGTGCTTCCCTGCAACGTAGGAGCGGCTCGCGGGGTCGTCCCCGACGAGCAGCGTTCCGAGGCCTGGCTTCACACCGAGCGCCGCGAGCGCCTGAATCCGTTCGCTCAGCTCGCTCTTGACCGCTGCTGCGGTGGCGTTCCCGTCGAGCAGGACCGCGCTCACGCGAGGCCTGGGTAGAGCGGGAACTTCGCAGCGAGTGCGTCGGTACGTGCCTTCAGCGCCTCGATGTCTGCGCCTGGGATGAGCGCGAGCGCGATGATGTCTGCAACCTCGGTGAACTCGGCGTCGCCAAATCCACGAGTCGCGAGCGCCGGGGTTCCGATGCGGAGGCCGCTCGTCACCAGCGGTGGGCGCGGGTCGTTCGGCACGGCGTTGCGGTTCACGGTGATGTGGATGCTGTGCAGAAGATCTTCGGCCTGCTTGCCGTCGATCGCCGCGTTGCGGAGGTCGACGAGCACGAGGTGCACATCGGTGCCGCCGGAGCGAACCTGGATGCCCGCGTCTTGCACGTCGCTCTGCGACAGACGGTCAGCGATGATCGACGCTCCCGTGAGGGTGCGCGCCTGGCGGTCCTTGAACTCATCGGTCGCTGCGAGCTTGAAGGCGGTCGCCTTCGCCGCGATCACGTGCATGAGCGGTCCACCCTGCTGCCCCGGGAACACTGCGGAGTTGATCTTCTTCGCGATGTCGGCGTCGTTGCTGAGGATGAAGCCGGAGCGTGGGCCACCGATGGTCTTGTGCACGGTCGAGGAGACGACGTGCGCGTGCGGCACCGGGTTCGGGTGCAGCCCTGCGGCCACGAGGCCCGCGAAGTGCGCCATGTCGACCCACAGCAGCGCGCCGACCTCGTCGGCAATCGCGCGGAATGCGGCGAAGTCGAGTTGGCGGGGGTATGCCGACCAGCCGGCGATGATGACCTTCGGCTTGCTCTCGATCGCGAGTCGACGAACCTCGTCCATGTCGATCCGGCTGGTTTCCGGGTCGACGCCGTAAGCGACGATGTTGTAGAGACGGCCGGAGAAGTTGATCTTCATGCCGTGCGTCAAGTGGCCACCCTGGTCGAGCGAGAGCCCGAGGAGTGTGTCGCCAGGGCGAGCGATCGCGTGGAGCACAGCGGCGTTCGCACTCGCACCGGAGTGCGGCTGCACGTTCGCGAATTCCGAACCGAAGAGCGCCTTCGCACGCTCGATGGCGAGTTCTTCTGCGACGTCGACTTCTTCGCAGCCACCGTAGTACCGGCGACCCGGGTAGCCCTCTGCATACTTGTTCGTCAGCACGCTGCCCTGGGATTCGAGCACCGAGACGGGAACGAAGTTCTCGCTCGCGATCATCTCGAGGTAGGTCTGCTGGCGACGCAGTTCGCGGTTCAGAACCTCCGCGATTTCTGGGTCGACTTCAGCCAGAGGCTTGTTGAACGTGGACGTGGAAGATTCGGTCACAGGTGACTCCTTCGACTTCGCGGTGGCACGGATCATCGTGCCGGCCCAGGCGTGCGGCCAAGTAGACGAATGTCGCTCCCCGGTGGTATCCACCTCAACGCCAGTCGCGACCTGATCATGGTATCCGGTTCACGGGAGCACCTGCCAGGATCGGGCGGCAAAATCTCGGGTTCGCCTAGATGCGTTCCGCGTGGTCGCGAGCGTCGATCCTGAAGTCGCGTCGCAGCAGCAGCCGGTCGAGCAGCAGCATTGCGAGTGCGACGATCGCCGCGGTGAGCAGCACGTACGGGAGCATGTCCGCGCCGGCGTTGTCGAGCACGAACGCTCCAACGAGCGAGCCGCCGCCGATACCGAGATTGAAGCCCGTCGTGTACCAGGCCGTCGCGGTTTGCAGCAGGTGCGGCGGCGAGGCGTGCAGCAGGCGCGTTTGCAGCAGCGGCGGGAGTGCGCCCATGGCAAAGCCCCACGCGAGCAAGGCAATGAGCGTGAGCCCGATCGAATCAGAGAACAACAGGGTCGGCATCGCCATGAGGATGACGAGCAAACATCCGACCGCGCCGAGGAACGGCCAACGACCGACCCAGAGCGACATGATCAGGAGCGAGAGCGCACCCATGAGCCCGTAAGCGAGTAGCGCTGGGCTCAGCATCGGCTCGGGAACTCCGGCCACGTTCACGAGATACGGCGAGACGTACGTGTAGAAGGCGTACTGTCCGGTCATCGCGATCGCGGTCGCGAGCACCGCGAAAACGACTCCGCGCACAGAGGCTGAGGGGTCGCGCTTTGGAATCGCGACCGAGCCCGTCTCGGTGGTCGCGAGATGCGCGAGGTGGTTGACGCGCGGGAGCAGGCGCCAGACGAGGAAGGCGCCGATCGCACACGCAACTCCGAAGAGCCCGAACGATGCGCGCCATCCGATGGTTTGACCGAGGAGGGTCGCGACGGGCAAGCCGAGCACGAACGCGAGCGAACCACCCGCACTCGTGATCGCGACCGCACGACCGAGTTGTTCCTTTGGAACGAGATACGCGGCATAGGCGCCAACGACGGTCCAGAAGACACCGTGCGCGAGCCCGCCGAGCACGCGCAGCGCGATCATGATCGGGTAGTTCGGTGCGAGCGCGGTGCCGATGCACGTGATCGAGAACGCGATGAGGACGATGATGACGAGCAGGTGCCGTGGCACCCGCTTCGTCAGTGAAATGAGCGTCGTACTCGAGATGACCACGGTGAACGCGAACACGCTGACGAGAAGCCCGATACTGCTCTCGGAGACGCCGAGATCGCGACTCATCGGCAACACGAGACCCATCGGCAAAATCTCGACGGTGATGTTGACAAAGATCGCGTAGGCGATGACCAGCAACGCCAGCATTGGGAATTTCGTACGCTCATTCATAGACCTCGCAATGCTACGCCTGAATGCAGACGCCGGAGTCGTCCGAGAATCGGCCGTCACCGAACTGCAAGAATGGGCGGCATGACTGCGATCCAGATCCGAGCCGCCGTTGCTGGCGATGCCCCCTCGATCCTCGGCCTCATCCAAGAGCTCGCCGACTATGAAAAAGAGTCGGATGCCGTGAAAACCTCGGTCGCCGATCTCGACGCCGCGCTGTTCGGCGACTCCCCCGCGGCCTTCGCGCATCTCGCGGTCGACGGCGACCGCGTCGTCGGGCTCGCGCTGTGGTTCCTGACCTACTCGACCTGGGAGGGCAAACACGGGATCTATCTCGAAGATCTCTACGTGAGCCCCGATGCTCGTGGAGCGGGCCTGGGTAAGCGTCTCATCGCAACCCTCGCGGCCCTCTGCACCGAGCGCGAGTATCGCCGGCTCGAATGGTCGGTGCTGCGTTGGAACGATTCAGCGATCGGCTTTTACGATGCGCTCGGCGGCACCCCGCAGAGCGATTGGGAGCGGTACCGGCTCGACGGCGAAGCCCTGCGGGCGGTCGCAGCGCAGCAGTAATCGCGACCGCGGCAGGAGACAGCCGCGTGCTCGCGTCACCACCGCCGACGATCGCGCCATTCCCTCGCGGAGCGCGGAAACGTAGACTCGAACCACACAGTGTTGTGGAGCGAGACCGTGACGTGAAGCGAAGTTCATTGCACGGCATCCTCGCGGTGAGGGACTTCGATGAACCAGTGGCTCGCGCGACCCGAGAGCACTCTGCCTCGTGGCGTTGTGCAGGAGTCATGGAGTCGGGCCAGAGCCAGTCACCTCGATCCCGAAGCCGCCGAAGCGCCCATCGTCCTCGAAGGCGACGACCTTGCGCGCGCACAAGCTGAGCATCCGCTCGCTCCCGCGCTCGATGTGATCCGAAAGCTCCTGCATCGCGACGCCGAGACCGGCTCCGGTGTGCTCGTCGCAGTCGGCGACGCAATGGGCCGGCTGCTCTGGGTCGATGGCGATCAGCGCTTGAAGGCACGCGCCGAATCCATGCTCTTCCTTCCCGGCGCGGATTGGTCAGAGCGCAGCGTCGGCACGAGCGCCCCGGGAACCGCACTCGCGCTCGATCACAGCATCCAGATCCATGCAGAAGAGCACTTTGCCGCCGCCGTGCAAACCTGGAGCTGCACCGCGTCCCCCGTACATGATCCCGAAACCGGCATGCTCATCGGCGTCATCGACATCACCGGCGGACAGCAGGTCATCGATCAGCACACGCTTCCGCTCCTGGAAGCAACCGCCGCCGCGGTGGAACGCGAACTGCTCGTGCAGCGCCTCCTGCAGCGGACGACACCTCGAGCCGCACGAACGCTTGCCCCCTTCGTTCGATTCCTCGGCACCGAGACGGCGCTCTGTTCCAGCGGACACGGCGAAACACCGCTCAGCGCTCGACATTCAGAAATTCTCGCGCTGCTGCTGTTTCACCCGGAAGGGCTACGAAGCGATGAGCTCGCTGCACTGCTCTACGAATACGACGAGGCCCCGACGACCGTCCGCGCGGAAGTTTCGCGCCTCAAACGTCAGCTGCGAGCGCACGGGATCGACATCCTGAGTCGCCCGTATCGGCTCAGTCACGAAGTAGAAACGGACGCTGATCGATTGGTGTCGCTACTCGATCGCGGTGCGCATCGGGTGGCGCTCTCCTGCTATCGCGGCGAGTTCCTGCCGGGTTCGCTCTCTCCCGGCGTTGTTTCGCTTCGGGGAATGCTCGCCGCCCGGCTCCGAAGCGCGATGCTCACCGACGCCGGCGTCGATGCGCTGTACGAATACGCAACGACCCATGCCCGCTGGGACCGCGAGGTCTGGATGGCGCTGCTCGCGCGACTGCCACAACGATCCCCGAAACGAGCAGCCGTCGTCGAGCACATCGAGGCGCTCGACATCGAGATCGGCGCCTGATACCGCGTGCAACAGCTTGCAACCTTTCGCGGCGTACCGTCGAGGAAGCGGCAACCCGCCGCGACAACGACGTCAGAAAGGGTGCACCATGACTGTGTACGCACGGCCCGGAGAAGACGGCTCGATCGTCTCTTACAAGTCTCGCTACGACAACTACATCGGCGGCAAATACGTGCCACCGGCGAAGGGGCAGTACTTCGAAAACCCGAGTCCGATCACGGGAAAGACCTTTACCGAGGTTGCCCGAGGAACGGCCGAGGACATCGATGCCGCAGTCGAAGCAGGATGGAAGGCCTTCGGCAGTTGGGGAAAAACGAGCCCTGCCGAGCGCGCACTCATTCTGCATCGCATTGCAGACCGCATGGAGGAGCATCTCGAAGAAATCGCAGTCGCGGAGTCGTTCGAGAACGGCAAGGCGGTGCGCGAGACGCTCGGCGCCGACATTCCCCTCGCAATCGACCACTTCCGCTACTTCGCCGGAGCGCTTCGAGCTCAGGAGGGTGGAATTTCCGAGATCGACCACGACACCATCGCGTATCACTTCCATGAGCCGCTCGGCGTGGTCGGCCAGATCATTCCGTGGAACTTCCCGATCCTCATGGCCGTCTGGAAGCTCGCGCCAGCGCTTGCAGCCGGAAACTGTGTCGTCTTGAAGCCCGCAGAGCAAACCCCTGCCTCGATTCACCTGCTGCTGTCGTTCATCGATGATCTCCTGCCCGATGGCGTGCTGAACATCGTCAACGGCTTCGGCATCGAAGCGGGCGCCCCGCTCGCGCAGCACACGAAGATTCGGAAGATCGCCTTCACGGGCGAAACGACGACCGGTCGCCTGATCATGCAGTACGCGAGCGAGAATCTGATTCCGGCGACGCTCGAACTCGGCGGAAAGAGCCCGAACGTCTTCTTCGAGGATGTCGCTCGCCAGAAGGATTCGTACTACGACAAAGCGCTCGAAGGCTTTTCGTTCTTCGCCCTCAATCAGGGTGAAGTGTGCACGTGCCCCTCACGAGCGCTCGTGCAGGAGTCGATCTTCGACGGCTTCGTCGAAGACGGGATCGCGCGCGTCGGCAAGATCATTCAGGGCAATCCGCTCGACACGGACACGATGATCGGTGCGCAAGCATCGAACGATCAACTTGAAAAAATTCTGAGCTACATCGACATCGGCAAGCAAGAAGGTGCCGAGCTACTCGTGGGTGGCCACCGCGCCGAGCTCGAGGGCGACCTGGCCGGCGGCTACTACGTCACGCCGACCATCTTCAAGGGCCACAACCGGATGCGAATCTTCCAGGAGGAGATCTTCGGGCCTGTCTTGGCGCTCACGAGTTTCAAGGATTACGACGAGGCGATCGAACTCGCGAACGACACGATCTACGGACTCGGTGCTGGAGTCTGGAGCCGAGAAGCGACAACGCTGTATCGCGCAGGCCGCGCGATCGAAGCGGGTCGAGTGTGGTCGAACACGTACCACCAGTACCCGGCACACGCGGCTTTCGGTGGATACAAGCACTCCGGTATCGGCCGTGAAAATCACAAGATGATGCTCGATCACTACCAGCAGACGAAGAACCTGCTGGTGAGTTATGCAGAAGGCCCGATGGGATTCTTCTAACCCCGGTCCCCGATGCTCGACGTGCGTGCTCAGGGTGAGCATTCCTCTGGGCACGCACCCGGGTCGACCAGCAACACTGGGCCGACCATCACCGCAGGACAGCCAGAATCGCACGACCCCCAAAATCGCGTGAACGCTCAACGAAGGAGGCACCCATGAATGCCGAGAGTGCAGACGCCACGCAGGAGTCCGGGCACCACGACAAGGACGTTGCACGTGTCGCCCTCACCCCTGCCGCCGTCGAACTCCTCAGCAACCTGATCGACGCGAACGGCGCAGTGATGTTCCACCAGTCGGGCGGATGCTGCGACGGCTCCGCCCCGATGTGCTACCCCGTCGGGATGTTCCGCACCGGGCAGGCCGATGTGCTGCTCGCGACGCTGCCGATCCCTGATCGACCGGCAGTTGAATTCTGGATGGCGAAGTTTCAGTTCGAACTCTGGCAGCACACGCACCTCACGGTCGACGTCGTCGATGGACGCGGCTCCGGCTTCTCGCTCGAAGCTCCGGAGGGCAAACGCTTTCTCGTCCGCTCCCGGATCTTCACCGACGAGGAGTGGGCGAGTCTCGAGGCACGGCCTGTTGTTTCCTGAGCGACTGACACTCGTTGTGCAAGCCGCTGCGCACACGGGAAGTTCGAGGCTCCCACTACGCTAGGCGGGTGACCTCGAACCACTGGATCCTCTCTTTTGTGTGCGCCGACCAGCCCGGCATCGTGCATGCGATCTCCGGCGCGATCGTCGAGTGCGGCGGCAACATCACCGAGTCACAGCAGTTCTCGAGCACCGACACCGATCGCTTCTTCATGCGACTCCAGGTCGAGGCGAGCGCATCGAAGGACGAGTTCGCTTCGAAGCTCGCTCCCGTCATCGAACGGTACGACCTCGAATGGCAGCTCGAAGACGTCGGCCGACCACTGCGCACCCTCGTCCTGGCGTCAAAGGCCGCGCACTGCGTCAACGACATGCTCTTCCGCCAGCGTGCTGGTCAGCTCTGCATCGACGTTCCCCTCGTATTGTCGAACCACCCGGACCTTCGCGGTCTCGCTGACTTCTACGGTGTTCCCTTCGAGCACGCCGCGGTCACCGATGCTGCATCAAAAGCCGCCTTCGAGGACCGCGTGATGCAGGTCGTCGAGGAGCACAACATCGAGCTCGTCGTCTTGGCTCGCTACATGCAGATTCTGTCGCCAGAGCTCTGCGAACGACTCGCAGGCCGCGCGATCAACATTCACCACTCGTTCCTGCCCGGGTTCAAGGGCGCGAACCCGTACCGTCAGGCGCATGCCCGCGGCGTGAAACTGATCGGCGCAACCGCGCACTTCGTCACTGAAGATCTCGACGAGGGCCCGATCATCGAGCAGAACGTGGTCCGGGTCGACCACTCGCACTCGCCCGCGCAACTCGTTGCGATCGGCCAGGACGAAGAAAGCCGCACACTTTCGAAAGCCGTGCAATGGTTCAGCGAACACCGAGTCCTGCGCGACGGCGCTCGCACGATCATCTTCCGATAGACACCATGGCCTCCACGAACTCACCAGCAGACCCGGCGAACCGTCGCAGCAGCGGCGCCACCGGCGGACACACCCCGGGCGCGACCTATCCGTTTCGCGGAATCAAGCTGCTCATGTTCGCGATGGAACTCGGCGCGCTCGTTGCGATCGCATGGGCCGCTGGTGTCTTCGCTCCACCCTCATTTGAAATCCTGTTCGGCGTCGCCGCGGCGGTCATCGCAGGTCTGATCTGGACGACGTTCCGTGCGCCGAAGCGGCTCTGGACGGGTGCCCCGATCTGGGCACGTTCGACTGCCGAATTCGTGGTCATGGGAGCAGCAACCGGCGCGCTGCTCGCGCTGCAACTCGGCACGACCGCGGCGCTCTTCCTCGGCGTCTCGGTCTGGCTCGGGATGCTGCGGTATCGCGACGACAAGGCTGCCGAGACTGCGGCTGCGAAGGCTTCCGGGCAGCGCTCGAATCGTCAGAGCCGGCCGAGCACGAACCCCAGTACGAATCCGGGAGCGAAGCCCGGCCCGAACCGATCTTCGGCGAAATCGCGCAAAAAGAAGCGCCGGTAACCGCACAGTCAGAGACACTCCTATACCCCACAAACAGGGGTTCTTCAAGATGTTCCAAAGTGTTCATATTGGGGATACTGGACGGTGAACGTCAATCCATAGGGTTGAAGAAACAACGACGTCTCAGGAGTTCATCCATGTCACAAACTTCGCACAGCTCTGCGCGAAAACGCCGCCCAATCACCCTCGGAATCGGGGCGACCGCGCTTGCCGCAGGCTTGGTGGTGACTCTCAGCACACCGATTTCCCCCGCGAGCGCCGCGGCGTATCCGGTCATCAATGAATTCGTCATCAACCACGTCGGCGACGACATCAATGAGTACATCGAGGTCTACACGGAGACTCCCGACTTCTCTCTTGACGGCTTCTCCCTCATCCAGGTCGAGGGCGACACCAATACCCGCACCGGCCAGGTCATCAGCTCGGTTGCCCTGACCGAGGTCGCCACCGACGAGAACGGCTTCTTCGTTCACTCGTATCCCATGAACGGGCTGCAAAACGGCTCATCAACGATCGCCCTGATCGAGGGAAGCGTCGCCTTGGATACGCCAGTCGATGGCAATAACGACGGTCTCATCGACAGCGATCTCGGCTTCACCGTGGTCGATTCGGTCGCACTGCTCGACAGCGATGCAGGCGATCGTGCCTTCAGTGAAACCATCCTGCCTTCGGGCTTCCAGGGTTCTAATGGTGCAGTCGGCGGGGCAAGTCGAGTGCAGGACGGCGTCGACACCAACACCGCCGACGACTGGGTGATCAATCACTTCAACCTCGTTGGCCTTCCCGGGATCGTCGGAGACCTCACGCCTGGTCAGGCGCTCAACACCCCCGGTCAACCGAACCGCATCGCGCAACCAGGCGAGACCCTCGAGCCATCGCTTCCCCCTGCAAACCTGGTCTGCGGTGCCGAGGCGCCGCTCATTGGCGAAGTGCAGGGCGAGTCGAGCGCATCACCGATCGTCGGCCAGTCGACCGAGGTCGAGGGAGTCGTCACTGCTGTCTTCGCGGGCACGACCGGCGGAGCGAACCCGAGCAATGGTTTCTCGATTCAGGGCGTAAGCGACGACAATCCGCTGACCAGTGACGGAATCTTCGTCCAGAGCAACCAGTTCGTCCCGGCGGTTGGCACCGCAGTTCGCGTTGCAGGCCCTGTCGAAGAGGCGTTCGGCATGACGCAGATCAAGCTCAGTGACGGCGTCGAATGCGACACCAACGTCGCGCTGCCAGCTCCTGTGGAACTCACGCTCCCGATCGGGGATCACGAGCCGTACGAGAACATGCTCATCACCCTGCCGCAGGAACTCACCGTGCTCGAAACGTACGAGTACGGCCGGTACGGCACGATCGCTCTCGGCACGGAACGCCAGTTCCAGCCCACTGCGATGTTCCCCGCAGGATCGCCAGAAGCTGCAGCGTTGATGGCCGAAAACAATGCCAACCGGATCACGCTCGATGACAACCGCGGCACCCAAAACCCGGACCCAGCCATCCACCCGAATGGCGAAGAATTCACCCTAGAGAACTCCTTCCGAAGCGGCGACCTCGTCGCCAACGTCACAGGTGTCCTCGGATTCCGTTTCGACGTCTGGGGAGTCCAGCCGTCACAGCCCGCCGACTTCACCGCGGTCAATGATCGTCCCGAAGCCCCAGAGGTTGGCGGCGAACTGCAGATCGCAGCGTTCAACGTCTTGAACTACTTCACCACGATTGGTGGCGAGGGGCGCGGCGCGACGAGCGTCGCCGAGTTCGAGCGTCAAGAAGCGAAGATCGTGGCTGCACTGCTCGAACTCGATGCAGACATCGTCGGTCTCATGGAAATCGAGAACAACGATGACCTGGCGCTCAACACTCTGGTTGCAGCGTTGAACGAGGCTGCTGGCGAAGAGCGATACGCGGGAGTCCAAACCGGCAACCTCGGTACCGATGCGATCACCACGGCGCTCATCTTCAAGCCGAGCACGGTCGCGCCACAGGGAGCGTTCACCGCGCTCGACGAGAGCATCGACCCTCGCTTCGACACCTCACGGAACCGCCCCGCACTCACGCAGACCTTCGTGCACACAGCGAGCGGCGAACTCGTGACCGTCGCGGTCAACCACCTGAAGTCGAAGGGATCATCGTGCGGAGCTGGTGACGACGATCCAGATGCAGGAAGCTGCAACCTCACCCGCACGCTCGCCGCGCAGGCGCTCGGCGACTACCTCGCAACCGACCCGACCGGCCAGGGCTCCGAGTACACCGTGATCCTTGGCGATCTGAACTCCTACGACAAGGAAACGCCGATCGTCGCACTCAAGGACGCCGGCTTCGTCGACCTGCTCAACGAGTTCGTCGGTGAAGAGGCCTACACCTACGAGTTCGATGGCATGCTCGGGTACCTCGACTACGCCCTGACGAACGACGCGCTTGCTCCGTTCGTGACGGATGCTGCGGCTTGGCACACGAACGCCGATGAGGTCAGCCTGATCGACTACACCCTGCGCTTCAAGCAGCCAGCACAGCAGGCACTCTGGGCACCCGACGCATATCGCGCGAGCGACCACGATGCGGTCATCTTCGGTCTGCAGTTCTCCGAAGTTGTTCCGACGCCTTCCGTCCCGGTTGAAACTCCTCCGGGTCAGACCCCTCCAGGGCAAACTCCTCCGGGAGAAACCTCCCCTGGAGCAACGACCCCTGGGGAATCAGCACCAGGAGCAAGCGATCCAGGATCGTCGGATCCTGCCGCATCTGCACCGGCCAGCGCGACCCCAGCACCAGGCGCTGCGGGGCTTCCTGTAACCGGGAGCGGTATCGGCATCACTCTCGTGGTGTTCGCGCTGATGCTCCTGCTCGCAGGCGCGATCACGAGCCGACGACGCACGCAGTAGTTCCCTTCAGCGTCACCTGCGGTGACGGCAACAATGGCCCCCGCCAGTCCGCTGGCGGGGGCCATTGCGTGTTGCCGAGAAGTCAGCATGTCGCCGGAACGCTCTGCATGACGGTGAACGCTCTGCCTGTCGCTGGAGAGCCGTGCCTGTTGTTGGAAGCGGTGCCTCTCGTTGAAAAGCCGTGCCTGTCGTTGGAGAGCCCTGCCTGTGGTTGACGGGCACGCACATGCCCGAATGCGCAGATCCTGCCGCTCGGCTAAACCCGGAGCTCACTTTGCAATACAGACCGCAGCTTGGCCATCGGGACCCGGTTTCGCCCGGTGGGCATAACGCCACGAAGCAGCACAACCCAGGGCTGTGCTGCTTCGGTGGTCATGAGGTCCTTAGTCGGTACCGGCGTCGAAGGCTGCTCGGTTGATCGAGTCGTTCGCTTCCTGGTCGATATCGGCTTCTGCGAGCGCGACGATCGCGTCCGCACCGCCGGGCTCGAGGTCGCCGACGAGCTTCGCGGTCTCGCCGGTGACGAGCCCCTGCGCCGCGTACTGCTCGAGACGGGCACGCGAGTCGGCGATGTCGAGGTTGCGCATCGTGAGCTGCCCGATCCGGTCGTCAGGACCGAACGCGGAGCTGCCAACGCGCTCCATCGACAACTTCTCCGGGCCGTAGCTGAGCGCTGGGCCTTCGGTGTTCAAGATCGTGTAGTCGTCTCCGCGACGCAAACGCACCGTCACTTCACCCGTGATCGCCGAGGCAACCCAGCGAACGATCGATTCGCGCAACATCAGCGCCTGCGGGTCGAGCCAGCGACCTTCGTACATGAGGCGGCCGAGGCGGCGACCCTCATTGTGATAGCTCGCGACCGTGTCTTCGTTGTGGATCGCGTTGATCAGTCGCTCGTACGCGATGTGCAGCAGCGCCATTCCCGGTGCCTCGTAGATGCCGCGGCTCTTCGCCTCGATGATGCGGTTTTCGATCTGGTCGGACATCCCGAGACCGTGGCGGCCGCCGATTGCGTTTGCTTCGAGCACGAGCTCGACCGCATCTGCATAGTCGACGCCGTTGATCGAAACGGGACGGCCCTCTTTGAAGCCGATCGTGACGTCTTCCGTCTTGATCTCGACATCGTCGCGCCAGGAGGCAACACCCATGATGGGCTCGACGATCTCGATGCCGGTGTCGAGGTATTCGAGCTTCTTGGCCTCGTGCGTCGCACCCCAGATGTTGGCGTCGGTGCTGTACGCCTTTTCTGCAGAGTCGCGGTAGCCGAAACCGTGTTCGACGAGCCACTCGGACATCTCGGTGCGACCACCGAGCTCTTCGACGAACGTCGAGTCGAGCCATGGCTTGTAAATGCGCAGGCGTGGATTCGAGAGCAGGCCGTAGCGGTAGAACCGCTCGATGTCGTTGCCCTTGTAGGTCGAGCCGTCGCCCCAGATGTCGACGCCGTCTTCCTTCATGGCGCGCACGAGCATGGTGCCGGTGACGGCACGGCCGAGCGGTGTGGTGTTGAAGTAGACCTTGCCCGCGCTGCGGATGTGGAAGGCACCGCACTGGAGGGCGACGAGGCCCTCTTCGACGAGCATCGACTTGCAGTCGACCAGGCGCGCGATTTCGGCGCCGTATTCGCTCGCGCGACCAGGAACCTTGTCGATCTCCGGCTCGTCGTACTGACCGATGTCAGCCGTATAGGTGCAGGGGACGGCGCCGTGATGGCGCATCCATGCAACTGCGACGGACGTATCAAGTCCACCGGAGAATGCGATACCTACACGTTCACCAACAGGCAGCGATGAGAGCACTTTCGACATAGAGTAAAGCCTAGTTTGAACGCGCAGGCATTCTGTCCATTTTTGGCTGATCCAGTGCAGTTGCGCGCAACGATCGACCACGAGTGAGTACATGAATCCCCCGAACGACCCCGCCGAAGAGAGCATCGAGGCTTCCTTGGAGCCCGCGAAGGACTCCGTACCGAGCAAAGACTTCGCCCGCCACACCTTCGTTGAGAACGCTGCGGGGTTGTTCGTCGGGATCCTGGTGATCTCCTTCGGGCTCTTCATTTTGAAGTCGGTCGGCGCGGTCACTGGTGGGGTCGCCGGTCTCGCACTGCTGCTCAGCTACGCCCTGCCGGTGCCGTTCTGGGCGCTGCTCTTGATCGTCAATGTTCCGTTCCTGTTCTTGGCCATCGCTCGGAAGGGCTGGGGATTCACCCTGCGCACCATGCTCGCGATCGCAATGCTCTCTGCGTTCTCGCTCGCGCACCCGTACCTGACGCCCGTGATCACGATCGATCCGGTCTTCGCGACTCTGTTCGGCAATCTGCTCATCGGGATGGGATTGCTCGTGCTGTTCCGGCACAACACAAGTCTCGGCGGCGTCACCATCGTGGCGCTCATCCTGCAGGAACGCCTCGGCTGGCGGGCCGGCTACGTGCAGATGGTCTTCGACGTCCTCATCGTGCTGAGCGCTTTCGCGGTCGTCCCGGTCTGGAATGTGGCGCTCTCGGCGATCGGCGCGATGGTCTTGAACCTCGTTCTCGCGATGAACCACAAACCGGGTCGCTACACCGGCCACTGATCACACCGCGAAGGTGTGACGACGCCGGAGGCGACCCCGAACGAAACGCCAAACGCGACGCAAGACTCACACGAAGAGCGTTGCCTCTGATTCGATCGCACCTTCGAGTTCGAGCAGTATGCGCTTGCGTTCGATTCCCCCGCCGTACCCGGTGAGCGCCTTGTTCGCACCGATCACCCGGTGGCACGGCACCACGATGCTCAGGGGGTTCTTTCCGTTGGCAAGTCCGACCGCTCGAACGGCAGCGGGGTTGCCGATCATCGCCGCAAGCTCGCCGTAGGTTCGGGTTTCGCCGTACGGGATCTCGGTGAGCGCCGCCCAGACGCGCTGCTGAAACTCTGTGCCAGCACAGGAGAACGGCACGGAGAACGAGTGCCGCTCTCCAGCGAAATATTCCGTGAGTTCTTGACGAGCGAGCACCAGCACGCCATCGGCTTGTTCTGGCTCGATGTATTCGCCCAGCGTCTCGATCGACGGACGATGACGATGATCCTCGCCCATATAGAGCGCCGTGAGCTGTTCAGCTTCGTTGGCGACGATCGTCAATGGCCCGATGGGCGAATTAATCAGCGTGTGTCTCATGCTTGCTCGACCTTTCGTTCGTCGGGAATCGTATTGCTCGCGTGCGTTCCCGTCGCCCAGAGGTGCTGGACTGCGTACGATCTCCACGGTGACCATGCGGTGGAGAACCGTTCGATCCCCGCCGCAGTGTCCGGGAGCCCGAGCGATCGCGCAGCGAGAATCACGCCGAGATCGTTTGCAACGAAGGCGTTCGGGTCGCCGAGCGCACGCATCAGAATCGTCTCGACCGTCCAGGGCCCGATTCCGGGCAGTGCATGCAACTCTGAGCGAGCCTCGGCCCAATCCGCGCCGGGGTGCAAGCGAACACGCCCCTCTGCAAGCGCACGAACGAGGCCGAGCAGAGTCGACTTTCGCCGTTGCGGCATCGCGAGGTGCTCCATCACGGCATCCTCGCGCTCGAGCAGCGTGGCTGCCGAAGGAAAGAGGTGCGTCAAGCCGCCGTGCGGGTCCTCGACGGGCGTGCCAAAGGTTTGAACCAGGCGCCCCGCGTGCGTCTGCGCAGCCTTCGTCGACACCTGCTGTCCGAGCACGGCGCGGATCGCGAAGCTCTCGGGATCCAGGATGTGCGGCACTCGTCGACCCGGCGACGAGGCGACAAGAGGGGCCAGAGTGGGCTCTTCCGCGAGGCTCGCGTCGATCAGTTCCGGGTCGGCGTCGAGGTCCAGCAGATGCCGAGCACGACTCACTGCCGCCTGGACGTCGCGAACGTCGTCAAGTCGGAGCGCGAGCGGCACGTGGGCACCAACGGGGAGTCCGAGTTCGAGAATGCCGGGAGCGTGCGGAAGTCGCACGGCCGCGCGGTAGGTATTGTCGCGCCACTCCTCCACTCCCGGAACCATCGTCGCGATGAGGTGTCCGTACAGATTCGATGGCTCCAATGGCGCCCGGAACGGAAGTCGCAAGTGGACCACCCCGGCGGCAGAGGCTCCCGCTGCATTCGCGCGATCGTCGCTGGCGTGATGTCGCGCGGTGCTTCTCGCACGCGAGCGTTCGCGAAGTTCACTCGGTGTCAGGTCATAGGTGCTGCGGATGGTTTCGTTGAACGTACGAACCGAGGTGAATCCGGCGGCGAAGGCAACTGCCGAGGCGCTGAGGTCGCTCGATTCGAGCAGGGTGCGCGCTGACTGAGCGCGGGCGGCTCGTGCGATCCCGAGGGGTCCGGCACCGAGCTCTGTCTGCAGAATGCGTTCGAGCTGACGAACGCTATAGCCGAGTGATCGGGCGAGCCCTGGAACACCGTCGCGATCCACCACACCGTCCCGGATCGAGCGCATGGCGCGAGCAACGAGGTCGGAGCGTGTGCTCCATTCCGACGAACCAGGGGTCGCGTCTGGCCGACAGCGTTTGCAGGCGCGGAATCCCGCGGACTGCGCTGCGGCCGCCGTCAGATAGAACTGCATGTTCGACGAATCCGGAGTGCGCGCGGGACAGCTCGGCCTGCAATAGATCTTGGTGGTGGTGACCGCAGTGAAGAACCGGCCGTCATAGCGAGGATCACGGCCACGGACGATCGCCGCGTACTGTTCGTGATCGAGGAGCATGTCTCAATCCTGACGCAAACCCGCCGAGCACGCTCGCGAAAAAACGACATGGCAGTCGAAGGATTCACGGCTGACGCAGGTGCATCCGACGCAGGTACGCCGGTATACAGATGCGCTATCGCGCCTACCGAGACGCCGCCTCGTGCGACTCAGCAGCGCTCTCGGAGTCCGTCTCGAGCGTTGCTCGCGCCTCGAGCTTTCGACGGCACGCCAGCCAGATGATCGCCCCGACCGGTGGAGTGAAGAGCACGAGCGTCGCCCACAATGCGGCTTGCTTCAGAGTCAGCCATTCCGCCCGGGCGAGCGTGATGTAGGCGGCGATGATGAGCGAGCCCCCGATCACCAGGGCAACGAGATTGACAACACCCATGACGTCGTAGAGCGGAACACCCGACGCAAGGAAGAGATGTTCGACCATGAGCGCGCTCCAGACTGAGGGGTGGGAAAAGGCTGACAACATTTTCAGCGTGCTGCCAGAGGAAACAGCAACGGAGCGGCACCCGAACAGTGCCGCTCCGTTGCGTTCACACGCATCTGCGTGTCGGCTGCGTGAACGCTCAGGCGTTCAGGCGAGCCTGGAGGTTCTTGTCGATCGACTCGAGGAATTCCTCGGTCGTCTGCCAAGCCTGGTCCCTGCCGACGAGGATCGCGAGGTCCTTCGTCATTGCGCCGGACTCGACGGTCTTCACGACGACGTCTTCGAGGGCAAGGCTGAAATCGATCAGCGCCTGGTTGTCGTCGAGCTTTCCACGGTGCGCGAGACCACGCGTCCATGCGTAGATCGACGCGATCGGGTTCGTCGAAGTCGGCTTGCCCTGCTGGTGCTGGCGGTAGTGACGAGTCACCGTGCCGTGTGCAGCCTCTGCCTCGACGACCTTGCCGTCTGGCGTCGCCAGAACGCTCGTCATGAGGCCGAGTGAACCGAAGCCCTGTGCGACCGTGTCGGACTGAACGTCACCGTCGTAGTTCTTGCACGCCCAGACGTATCCGCCCTCCCACTTCATCGCCGACGCGACCATGTCGTCGATCAGGCGGTGTTCGTAGGTGAGGCCGGCAGCGTCGAACTGCTCCTTGAATTCGGTGTCGAAGATCTCCTGGAAGATGTCCATGAAGCGGCCGTCGTACGCCTTCAGGATCGTGTTCTTCGTCGAGAGGTAGACGGGGTAATTGCGTGCGAGACCGTAGTTGAGGCTTGCACGTGCGAAGTCGCGGATCGAAGCGTCGAGGTTGTACTGCACCTGCGCGATGCCGTCGCCTGGCGACTGGAATACTTCGAACTTCTGCGCTTCGCCACCGTCGTTCGGGGTGAACTCCACCGTGAGCGTGCCTTCGCCCTTGAACAGGAAGTCGGTCGCACGGTACTGGTCGCCGAACGCGTGGCGACCGATGATGATCGGCTTGTTCCAGCCCGGGACGAGGCGAGGGATGTTCGAGATGATGATCGGCTCGCGGAAGATCACGCCACCGAGAATGTTGCGGATCGTGCCGTTCGGGCTGCGCCACATCTTCTTCAGACCGAACTCTTCAACGCGAGCCTCGTCTGGGGTGATGGTTGCGCACTTAACGCCGACGCCGTGCTTCTGGATCGCGTGTGCTGCGTCGATCGTGATCTGATCGTCGGTTGCGTCACGGCTTTCGATGCCGAGGTCGTAGTACTCAAGGTCGACCTCGAGATAGGGGTGGATCAGGCGGTCTTTGATGAACTGCCAAATGATCCGTGTCATCTCGTCGCCGTCAAGTTCAACGACGGTGCCTTCTACCTTGATTTTTTCCACGATGCTCCAAAGCTGCATTGGTTTCTGCTTGCGCATGGCGCTAGCGCCGGGATGGGCGGTGCCCAGCCAAAACCCGAGTCTACCGTGACTGCCCTGGGAGACAATCCTGGGCCGAGCGGGCTCGCGTGTGATCGCACTGCTTCGCGCGATCGCTCATGGCACATCTCCACCCAGCAGACATCATCCTCAAGCGTTATTCCCTCGCATGAGCCCTGCTGATACCTTGAAAGTATGGAAAAGCTGAGACTTGAGGAACTGACGGCGAAGACAATCGTGTCGGCGAATAGCCTCACGTTGAAGCCCGGTCAGGAACAGTTCGTTGCGCCTGTCGCCAACTCGATCGCCGAGGCGTACGTCAAACAAGAGACCGCATGGCCTCGCGTCGTGCTCCTCGAAGACACCGTAGTCGGCTTCATCATGGGCAACTTCGATGAAGACAACGAGAAGGAAGAGTTCCGTTCCTGCATCTTGCGCATGAACGTGAGCGGCGACGTTCAGGGCAAGGGTGTCGGCCGATTCCTGGTTGAAGAGATTGCAAAAGAGGCGAAGGCCCGCGGCTTCGACGCCGTGACCGCGATCTGGGAGCCAGGCGAGCTCGGCCCGGAGGCGTTCTTCGCTCGCGTCGGTTTCGACATCATCGGTGAGACCGAGTACGGCGAGATTATCGGCAAGAAGTCGCTCAACTGAGCGCTGACAGCGAGCCGAGCACCAGCGGCGACTTCGGCACCGGCGTCCATGCGGTCGTCCGTTCGATCCCGCCCGGGCATTACATGACGTACGGCGATATCGCTGCCGTGCTCGGAAGTCGCGGCGCTCGCTCTGTTGGTCGCGTGATGGCGCTCGAAGGGCACGCACTCCCCTGGTGGCGTGTCGTCCGCTCCGGCGGCCACCCTCCGAGAGGACTCGAAGCCCGAGCGCTCGAGTATTACGAGGCAGAGAACACCCCGATGACGACGCCGGGCATCGATGGCGTGTATCGGCTTCTCCCGTCGGCACGGTATGCGCCGCCGCTCGACTGAATCTCGCGAACCAAGCAGTTCGAATGCACGAGCGCGAGCCCCGCGGCGCGAATCCGGGGGCGACCCTCCGCGACATCCCATCGACGACTTCAAGCCACGACTGACCGACAACGCAAAGAGCCGGGATTCATCAGACGATGAGTCCCGGCTCTTTTGTTCGCCGTCTCGGCAATGACCTCGTCGCTAGACGAGCGAGTCGCGCCACGCCTTGTGCAGTGACGAGAATTTACCGCCGAGTTCGATCAGCTGTGTCGGCGTTCCGTCCTCGATGATCTGACCGTGCTCCATCACGAGCACCCGGTCTGCGATCGAAACCGTCGAGAGTCGGTGCGCGATGATGATCGCGGTCCGGTCTGCCAGGAGCGTCGTGAGGCCCTTCTGCACGAGCCGCTCGGACGGGATATCGAGTGAGGCGGTCGCCTCGTCCAGGATCAGCACCGCGGGGTTCGCCAGGAAGGCACGAGCGAAGGAAAGCAGCTGTCGCTGTCCAGCGCTCACACGCCCGCCGCGCTTGTTGACGTCAGTGTCGTACCCGTCGGGCAGCGCGGTGATGAACTCGTGCGCACCGACCGCCTTCGCCGCGCGCTCGATCTCCTCGAACGTCGCATCAGGCTTTCCGATTGCGATGTTGTCCGCGACCGTTCCACTGAAGAGGTACGACTCCTGCGTCACCATGACCACGGCGCGGCGCAGGTCATCGTTGCTGATCTCACGGAGATCGACACCATCGAGGCTCACGGAACCAGCGCTCGGGTCGTAGAACCTGGAGATCAACTTCGCGAGTGTCGACTTGCCCGCACCCGTCGTGCCGACCAGCGCAATGGTCTGCGCAGCCGGAATGTTCAGGTTGAACTCGGGCAGAATGACCTTGCCCTCGCCGTATGCGAAGTGCACTGCATCGAAGCGCAACGACCCACGCGGACGGTCGAGCTTCTTCGGGTGCTTCGGCTCGGGCACGCTCGGAACTTCTTCGAGGACTCCCGAGATCTTCTCGAGCGCAGCCGATGCCGACTGGTAGCTGTTGTAGAACATCGCAAGGCCTTCGGCCGGCTGGAAGAACTGGCGGGCGTAGACGGCACTCGCCAGCAGCACACCGATCTGCATGTCGCCCGAGATCACGCGGAACCCGCCGACGACGACGACCGCCGCGACCACGATGTTGCCGATGAGCACGAGTCCTGGGTCATAGATGCCGAAGATGTTGATCGTGCGCTGCTGCGCCGAACGGTAGTTCTCAACGACCTCGCCGAACGCTGCGCTGTTGCGGCGCTGCGTGCGGAACGCCTTCACGGCACGGATGCCCGTCATCGTCTCGACGAACTTCACGATCACTGCGGCGCTCGTCGTGCGAGTCTCGCGGAACAGAACGGTCGAGCGCAGCTGGAACCATCTGGTCAGAATGTAGAGCGGCACGAGTGCGGCAAGCAGCACGAGGCCCGAGACCGGATCGAGCCACACGAGCGCAGCCCCCGTGAACGTCATGATCAGAATGCCTCGAACGAGCTCGTTCAACCCCGAGTCGAGCAGCTCTCGAATCGCTTCGAGGTCGCTCGTTTGCCGGGCAATGATTCGGCCGGAGGTGTACGTCTCGTGGAACTCGAGGCTGAGTCGCTGCGTGTGGTCGAAGAGTCGACGGCGCAGGTCGAACAACACGGCCTGGCTGATTCTCGCGTTGAGAATCGTGTACGCGAGCGTCAACACGGCACTCACGATCGCAAGCACGATCGAGAGACCGCTCGCTCCCAGGATCGGGGTCCAATCCTGGTTGTCGCGAAGCGCTGGCAGCGCCTCGTCGACGCCGTAGGCGATGATCGCGGGGCCGGCGACTCCGGCCGCAGCAGAGATGATCACAACGACCGCGCTCAGCAGCATTCGCGGCATGAGCGGCTTGACGAGCGAGATCAGGAGGACGCCGGAACGCTTTCTGATCTGCTTCGACTCGGCCTTCGTGTAGTCGCCGCGGTCCTCTCCTTGGACTCCGTGGACGCTCACAGGTTTACCTCTCGGTTTCGTTCGTCTTCTTCAAGACTCGAGATGACATATCGATAGTGGGTGTTGCGCGCGAGCAGTTCGCTGTGCGTGCCGACGTCCGTAATGCGGCCGTCTTCCATGAGCGCAACCCGGTCTGCCAGCTGCACCGTCGAGGGGCGGTGCGCAACGATGAGGGCCGTCGTCGACTGCAGCACTTCGCGGAGCGCCGCCTCGACCTGACGTTCCGTGTCGACATCGAGCGCCGAGAGCGGGTCATCCAGCACGAGCACCGACGGGCCGGCCGCGACCGCGCGAGCGAGTGCGAGCCGTTGCCGCTGACCGCCCGAGAGCGCGAGACCCTCTTCGCCGATCGTGGTGTTGAGACCTTCTGGCAGGTCGCGGACGAAGTTCGCCTGCGCGATCGAGAGCGCCTTGTCGAGTGCTGGTTCCCCTGCCTCGGGGTCGCCGAGCAGCACGTTGTCGCGCACGCTCGAAGAAAAGAGGGTCGCATCTTCGAAGGCCATGGAGATGTGGGTCCGCAGTTCGTCGAGCGTGAGGTCGCGGATGTCGACGCCGTCGAGCAGCACACGACCTTCGGTGACGTCATAGAGCCGCGTCGGCAGAGCCGTGAGCGTGGTCTTTCCGCTCCCCGTGATGCCAATGAGCGCCATCGTCTCGCCCGGCTCGATGACGAGCGAAGCACCATCGACGAGGTCGCGCTCATTCGGCCCGGCATCCTGGTATCGGAAGTGCACGTTCTCGAATTCGAGACGGCCCTTCGGCGCCGCGATCGTCTTCGGCTCAGCAGGGTCGGTGATCGTGTTGACGGAGTCCATGACCTCGAAATACCGGGCCGAGGCGTTCGAGGCGTCGATCCCGAAGGCGTACAGGAAGCCGAGCGATTCGATCGGCCAGCGCAACACGACCGCAGTTGCGAAGAAGGCGAAGAGCTCACCGACCGTGAGCTGACCGACACTCGCAAGCCAAACGCCCGCAAACAGGCAGATCGCGTAGGTGACGTTCGGCACGAGGATGAGCCACATCCAGATCGTGCCGTCGAGCTTGGCCTTCCGGATTTCGACGTTCCGCAGTGAGTCAGCCTGCTTGGTGAAGTCGTCGAGTGCCTGCGCGCCACGACCAAAGGCCTTCAACACGCGGATGCCGTGAACGGACTGCTCCACGCTCGTCGCCAGGTCACCCTGCTGGTCCTGCGAAAGTCTCGACAGGGTCGTGTACTTCCGCTCGAATCGGTACGAGAAGAACAGGATCGGTAACGAGAGCACGAGGAAGAGCGAGCCGAGAATCGGGTGCCACCAGAGCAGGATGCCGATGCCGATCACGAAGGTGAGGACGTTCACGACCAGCAGGACGAGTCCGAACGCGAAGAAGCGACGGATCAGACCGAGGTCTTGAATGGCACGCGAAAGCAGCTGCCCCGATTGCCAGCGGTCGTGGAACGCAACCGGCAGGTCCTGCAGCTTGTCGTACATGCCGTTTCGGAGCGAGGCCTCCATGTTCGTGGAAGGTCGCAGGACGAAGGCACGGCGCAGGAAGATGCAGAGCGCTTCGAGCGCGCCGAGGCCGAGCACCGCGAGTCCCGCGGGCCACACCATGCTGGCGTCGCCGCTCGAGAGCGGGCCGTCAATGAGGCTCCGGAGCACGATCGGGATCAGCAGCGCCAACACGCTGCCGACAAGTGCGACCGCCATTCCGGCAATGAGTCGCGGGATCGCCGGACGAATTGCAGGCAGAAGCCGACGAATGGATTTCACGACGCTCGGACGTGACACTTCGGAAGACATAACAGTCCTTATTGTTGGCTGATCAACAGCCGTTTCTTACAGACTGGGGCAGGCCAATGCCCCAACAAAAGGCTCGCCATGACAGGCGAGAACTGAGCAATTCACTGCCGAGTGGGCGCCAATGCGCAGACCAGCAGGTTGAATCGTTCGGTGCGGAGACTCGCTACGCGCGCGGTCGCGAAGTCACGGCGGCAACACCGCGCAATGCGTCAAGAGATGATGTGTTCATTGCGTCCTCCTCACGCTTGGCCAGCCCTCCAACCTATCGAGGACCACGCTGGAGGGGCAAGCAAAACCCGAACAATCAGTGGAAGAAGTGTCGTTCTCCCGTGAAGTACATCGTGATCCCTGCCGCTTCCGCTGCCGCAATCACTTCTTCGTCTCTCACCGAGCCACCAGGCTGCACGATCGCGGTGACTCCCGCGTCGATCAGGATCTGGGGGCCGTCTGCAAAGGGGAAGAACGCGTCGGAGGCTGCGACACTGCCGGTCACGCGCTCGCCCGCGCGGGCCACCGCGAGAGTGCAGGAGTCAACCCGGTTGACCTGCCCCATACCGACACCGACCGAGGCTCCGTCTTTTGCCAGCAGGATCGCGTTCGACTTCACCGAACGGCACGCCTTCCAGGCGAACTCGAGGTCTGCGAGCGTTGCGTCAGAGACATGACGGCCGGCGACCCGACGCCAGGTGTGGCTGGAGAAGCCCTCGAAGGAGTCGCTCTCCTGCACGAGCACACCACCGGAGACCTGACGGACCTCGTGGGATTCGCGCTGGTACTCAGCGGGGATGCGCAACAGGCGGATGCTCTTCTTCTTCGTGAGGATCTCGATTGCCTCGGGCTCGAAGTCGGGAGCGACGACGACCTCGGTGAAGATTCCCGCGACCGTCGATGCCATCTCGGCGGTGACGGTCCGGTTTGCTGCAATCACGCCGCCGAATGCACTCACCGGGTCGCACTCGTGGGCACGAAGGTGCGCGCTCGCGATCGGATCGCTCGCGCCACGCGCAGCGACCGCGACACCGCAGGGCTGCTGGTGCTTGATGATCGCCACTGCCGGCTCGGTGAAGTCGAAGGCTGTGCGAAGTGCCGCGTCGGCGTCGACGTAGTTGTTGTACGACATCTCCTTGCCGTGCAACAGCTCGGCCTGCGCAATACCGCGGCCATCCGGCAAGCGATAGAGGCTGCCCGCCTGGTGCGAGTTCTCGCCGTAGCGGAGCGTGTTCGCGAGTGTTGCCTCACCGATTGAGGTCAAGAGCCCGCCGACCGCTCCGTGCTCGGCTGTCGCGGTCTCGACGAGCGCACGGCGCTCGCGCGCTGCGGCTTCGCCGATGAACCACTCGGAAACCGCGGTGTCGTAGGCGGCGGTGTGCGCAAAGGCGTCGGCGGCCAAGGCGCGCCGTTCGATGAAGGTGGTGCCACGCTCGAGGGCGGCAATGATCCCCGGGTATGCCGCGGGCGAGGTCACGATCGCAACGTTCGCGTGGTTCTTCGCGGCCGCGCGAACCATTGCGGGGCCACCGATATCGATCTGTTCGACGACCTGATCTGCCGGTGCCCCCGAGGCAACCGTCTCGACGAAGGGGTAGAGATTGACCACGACGAGTTCGAAGGGCGCGATTCCGAGATCTGCCAGCTGTGCCTCGTGGTCTTCGAGCCGAAGGTCGGCCAGAATTCCTGCGTGGATGCTCGGGTGCAGGGTCTTCACGCGACCGTCGAGTGCCTCGGCGAACCCGGTGACGTCCTTGACCTCCGTGACCGCGAAACCTGCGTCGCGAATCGACTGCGCGGTCGATCCGGTCGAGACGATTTCGACGCCAGCGGCACTCAGCGCGGCGGCGAGGTCGAGCAGTCCTGTCTTGTCGCTGACCGAGAGCAGCGCGCGACGCACGCTCACCAAGTCACGCTCGCGATACAGGGACTTCTCGTGGCTTGCGCCGCTCATACTGCTCCTTGGTTCGTCGATGATGTTGCAAATTCTGTGATGACCCGTGCCAGGAGCTCGCGCTCAACGGGTTTGATGCGATCGTGCAGTGACGCTTCGGTGTCATCCGGCAACACTGCCACTCGCTCCTGCGCCAGGATCGGGCCGCTGTCGACTCCGGCGTCGACCACGATGACGCTCGCTCCAGTCTGCGCGACGCCGGCGGCGAGTGCGTCTCGGACTCCGTGCGCGCCCGGAAATTCCGGGAGGTACGCGGGGTGCGTGTTGATGATGTTCGGAGAGAAGCGCTCGACGGTCGAGGCGCTCAAGAGCCTCATGAACCCTGAGAGCACGACCAGATCTGGCGTGAACGATGCGATGTGATCGCCAAGGGCTTCGCTCCACTGTTCGCGTGGTTGCGAGAACCGTTCGACGAAGGTCGGGATGGAACGCCCGTGCGCGTGCTGGAGCGCTGGGCAATCGTTGTCTGCCCCGACCGCGACCACTTCGGCATTGACCGAGCCGTTCTCGATGCGTTCAAGCAGATCGAGGAGGTTAGAACCCGCCCCTGAAACGAGGACAACGAGGCGCAGCACTCCCCTATTCTACGGTCACCGCGAGTGGTTCGAAGAATCGTCTTCATCGGCCCGCAGCTCGTCCGATCCGGGCTCGTTCTGCGCCTGATTCGCGAGGCCGCTGGTCGAAAGATCAATCGTCTCGTGCTCGTTTGCTGAGCTCTGATCTGCGGACTCTTTGTGCTCGAATCGTTCGACGATCTCGGCATCGTAGAGCCGCTTTCGGGCGGGATCGGGCGCATAGAACTCGTCGTCGGGATCGCTCGAACGGCCCCAGAGCGCGGCGGTGTCTTGACGGCGCTCACGGCGCTGTCGCTTTCGGTCTGCCTTGGTGGTCACGGCCTCGTGTGCAGGCTCGAGTGGACCGTTCGACGCACCGGGCTCGGTCTCCGAGTCCCCCGGCACGGACTCGCCTGGTTCCGAATCAGCATCGAGCGCAGGTTCGTTGCGAGAGTCGCCACCGCCAACGACAAGCGGGCCGTCCTCGGTGTTTGCCGAACCTGCGAAGAGTGTGAACCCGCCGCCGAGCAGACCGGCGCCCTCACGCAACTGGCCGACGAACAGTCCGATCAACAGACCACCGGCAACTTCGGCGGCACCGATGAGACCGAACATGAGCGCATCGACACCGGTCTCTTGCAGGCGGCCGGGACCCGCGCCTCCAGAAGCAAACGCGCCGAGCGCAGCAAAGATCGCTCCGGCCACGATCGCCCCACCGAAGGCGATTGCGATGAGCGAATACCAGCGCTCTTGCAAGCGCAAGTCACGAGTACTGAGGAACCATCCGATGCACGCCGCCAACACCACCGGAACGACGACGAGCGCGATTGCCATGCCTGGGATTTCGCCGTCGAGCACTCCGACCATCGGGATGCTCGGGACCGGGCCGAGCTGCACACCCGTGAGGGTCACACTCGATCCCGTTCCAACCGCAAAGCCGGGGCCGACGATCCAGCTCGCGGTCCACACGATCGCGGTCGGAAGCAGCGCGAGGTGGAGCAGGAGCAGCGCGAGCGCGCCAAGGTGCGTTGGCTGGAAGCCTTGGAAGAGCGAGAGCACATCGAGGAAGTGCACGGCGAACACCACGGTGAAGACGAGGCTTGCTGCACCGAAGACGGCGACCGCTGCGGCGAGCCCTGCTTTTCCGGCGAGCAGGAGCATGCGCATCGCTCCCGTGGGAATTCCGAGCAGCGTCGCGGCTCGAGCGTGATCGAAGGCTTCGCGACGCCAGAGCAAGCCCGCGCCGACGCCGAGCGTGATGATGAGCGCTGGAAGCAGCGCGGACTGCAGAAGATCGGGGGTGGCAACGTCGTGCCGTGCGCTCAGCGCCACGATGAACCCGGCGAGCGCGGCAGTCACCGCGGTGACCAGGAGCCCGAGGACGCGATACGAAGATGCGCGAAGCCGAATACCCGATCGGACCGCGAGCACGAAACTGAGCAGTGCGCTCCCGAAGACTCCGAGCCCGAGCACGAACGGCGCCTGCGCCCCTTCCAGCCCAGCGCCGATGACGACGTTTGCAGGGAGCGTGACGCCGATATCGACTCCGTGGCCGAGCAGCCAAGCGTCTGCGGCGACGCGCCACATGAGCGCGAACGAGCTACTGAATCCTTGGTCGATCGCCCAGATCAGTGCGAGCGGAACAAAGGGGATCGCCAGCCCGAGGATGACGATGACCAACACATCGACTGCTTGCACAGAGATGGTTGAGACGCGACGCACTCCGCAACCATACTTTGCCGCGCGAGGTGCTCCCCGCCACTCGCCGCGATGCGCCAAAACCCACAGTCGATGCAAAGTGACTGAGCCGCCATCGAGGGTCGCAACGTGCTCGGGCACACAAACAGAACGCGGGCCGGGCCAGTTGGCCCGCCCCGCGTTCTGGAACGAATGTCGTGGTAGACCGCTTAGAGCGAGTCCATCACTTCACGCATGAGTGCAGCGGTCTCGCTCGGCGTCTTGCCGACCTTGACGCCTGCAGCCTCGAGTGCTTCCTTCTTCGCCTGCGCGGTTCCTGAGGAGCCGGAGACGATCGCTCCGGCGTGACCCATGGTCTTGCCTTCTGGAGCGGTGAAGCCTGCAACGTAGCCGACAACCGGCTTGGTGACGTGCGCCTTGATGAAGTCAGCGGCACGCTCTTCAGCGTCTCCACCGATTTCACCGATCATGACGATCGCCTTGGTGTTCGGGTCGGCTTCGAATGCTTCGAGCGCGTCGATGTGGGTGGTGCCGATGATCGGGTCTCCACCAATTCCGATTGCGGTCGAGAATCCGATGTCGCGGAGCTCGAACATCATTTGGTAGGTCAGGGTTCCAGACTTCGAAACCAGACCGATCGGGCCGGAGCCCGTGATGTTCGCCGGGGTGATCCCGACAAGAGCTTCGCCCGGCGTGATGATGCCCGGGCAGTTCGGTCCGATGATGCGGGTCTTGCCGCTCTTCTGCGCGTGTGCCCAGAATTCAGCAGCGTCCTGCACCGGGATGCCCTCGGTGATGACAACGGCAAGGCCGATCTCAGCGTCGATCGCTTCGATGACTGCGTCCTTCGCGAAGGCCGGTGGCACGAAGAGGATCGACACGTCAGCGCCGGTCTCCTGCATTGCCTCGGCAACCGTGCCGAACACGGGCAGCGTGACGTCACCGTGCGTGACCGTCGTGCCAGCCTTCCGAGCGTTCACGCCACCAACAACGTTGGTGCCAGCAGCGAGCATGCGAGCGGTGTGCTTCGATCCTTCGCCACCGGTGATGCCCTGAACGATGACCTTTGATTCTTTCGTCAGATAAATCGCCATGTCGTGAGCCCCTTACTTCGATGCCAACTCAGCGGCCTTTGCGGCAGCTTCGTCCATGGTGTCGACGACCGTGACGAGCGGGTGCGCAGCGTCAGCAAGGATCTGTCGGCCTTCTTCAACGTTGTTGCCGTCAAGGCGAACAACGAGTGGCTTCGTTGCAGCGTCACCGAGGATCTCGAGTGCCTGCACGATGCCGTTTGCGACTGCGTCACACGCGGTGATGCCACCGAAGACGTTGACGAAAACGCTCTTGACGTCGGTGTCGCCGAGAATGACGTCGAGGCCAGCGGCCATGACTTCAGCCGAAGCTCCGCCACCGATGTCGAGGAAGTTCGCCGGCTTCACGCCGCCGAAGTTCTCGCCGGCGTATGCGACGACGTCGAGCGTCGACATGACAAGGCCTGCACCGTTACCGATGATGCCAACTTCGCCGTCGAGCTTGACGTAGTTGAGGTCCTTCTCTTTTGCCTTCGCTTCGAGCGGGTTCGCCGCGCCCTTGTCTTCGAGGTCGGCGTGGTGCGGCTGACGGAACGCTGCGTTCTCGTCGAGCGTGATCTTGCCGTCGAGGGCAACGATGTTGCCTTCCTCGGTCAGCACGAGCGGGTTGACCTCAACGAGCGTCGCGTCTTCTGCCGCGTAGACGGCGTAGAGCTTCTCGATGACCGGAGCAACCTTCGAGACGAGTTCTTCTGGGAACTTCGCAGCGCGGACGATCTCTTCGGCCTTTGCGGCGTCGATGCCCTCTGCAGGGTTCACATCGATGCGAGCGAGTGCCTCTGGGCGCTCCTCAGCGAGCTGCTCGATCTCCATGCCACCTTCGTAGCTTGCGAGGGAGAGGTACGAGCGGTTTGCGCGGTCGAGCAGCACGGAGAAGTAGAACTCCTGTGCGATTCGTGCGCCCTCAGCGACCATGACGCGCTTGACGACATGGCCCTTGATGTCGAGGCCGAGAATCTGCTCTGCGGCAGCCTTCGCTTCTTCTGGTGTCTTTGCAACCTTGACGCCGCCGGCTTTGCCGCGGCCTCCGGTCTTAACCTGTGCCTTAACCACGACGACGCCTCCACCGAGCTTGCGGGCCGCAGCCTCAGCTTCTTCGGGGGTGTCGGCAGTGATACCGGCGAGAACAGGCACGCCATGGGACTCGAAAAGGTCCCTGGCCTGGTACTCGTAGAGATCCACGCGATGTATCCAATCAGCAGTGATGATGAGTGTTCTTTGGCTTACGCCGACTGCAATCCTACTGCGCCCGGCGTGATGCCCCTGGCGATCCCCTGAAGAAGAACCCGCTTTCTTTCGCCGAATCGGCGCCGCCGACAACGTGCGAATCGCTCGCGGAAAGATTTCGGTGCAGCGAAGTTTTCGGCTTCGGTCTTCGTCACAAAAGATGGACGGGCCTCCCCGCTTGCAGGCGGCTGCCGAGCGGCGGACCCTTGAACTATGCAACACAGCGAATTTCCGCGAGCCCGCGAGCGATACCCCTCGCTCCCGGACCCCGTCGACCCCGGAAACTCGCGCCTCAATGCGCTTCGAGCCGGTGTGCTCGGCGCCAATGACGGCATCGTCTCGACAGCCGCGCTCATGGTCGGAGTCGCTGCAGCATCGACCTCGCCCGCTGCCGTGTTCACGGCCGGGATCGCCGGCCTTGTCGCCGGGGCGTTCTCGATGGGTGTCGGAGAGTACGTTTCCGTCTCCTCGCAGCGCGATAGTGAACGCGCCATGATCGAGAAAGAACAGCACGATTTGCTCTCCGACCCCGAAGGACAGGTCGAACAACTCGCGCACATGTACGAAGAACGTGGGCTCTCGCCTGCGACCGCGCACCTCGTCGCCTCTGAACTCACGGAACACGACGCCCTTCGCGCGCACCTCGACATCGAGTTCCGACTTGATCAGGAAGACCTGGTCAATCCGTGGGTTGCGGCAGCAGCGAGCGCGGGTGCGTTCACCGGTGGCGCGTTGATTCCGCTGCTCGCGGCGGTGTTCCTTCCGACCGCATTCTTACCTTGGTCGATCGTGCTCGCGGTCCTGCTCGCGCTCGGACTCACAGGTCTCGCGGCAGCGAAGTTCGGTCGCTCACGCAAGCGAGTGGCAGTCCTGCGCATCCTCATCGGTGGCAGTATCGCCCTCGCTGCCGGCTACCTGATCGGTGCGCTGTTCGGAACCGCGGTCCATTAGGACGCTGATTCCCTCCCCGGATTTCAATTCCCGGCAACCATGGTGAGGCGCTACTGCCTTGCCGAGTACAGGTTTTCTGGCCTCCCCGCCACCCCGTACTTCGGAGCGACCTCGGCGCGACCGTCCTGCACGAGAAACTCGAGATAGCGGCGAGCACTCACCCGCGACATCCCGAGCGTTTCTGCGAGCAGCGCTGCGGAAACGGGCTCGTCCTGGGACGCAAGGGCACTCGCGACCCGATCGAGCGTCACGGTCGCAAGCCCTTTGGGAACGGGCCTGCGACGAGGAGTCGAAGAGGGCGAACCGAGCACCGCATCAACGGAGCCCTGATCGAGGCCGGATTCCGGCGAACGCGGACCGAGCGCGCGCGATTGCACGAATTCGTCGAGACGCTCACTGAGGTCGGCACGCTTGAACGGCTTCACCAGGTAGTGACGAACGCCGAGCAGACGAGCCCTGTGCACCGTGTCGAGGTCGCGGGCGGCCGTCACGGCGATGACTTCGGCGCGAGCTCCGGAAGCGCGAATCTGCTGGAGCAAAGTGATGCCGCTGTAGTCCGGGAGGTAGACGTCGAGGAGGACCAGGTCCGGCTGGAGCCGCGTGATGGTTTCCAGCGCGCTCGTTGCATCGTGGGCTTCTGCGAGCACCGTGAACGCTCCGTGCGCTTCAACGAACTGTGCGTTGATCCTGGCGACCGCGAAGTCGTCGTCGACGATCACGACTCGATACTGGCTCACGACTGCACCCCTCTGCTCTGCTGGTTCGCGCCGTCTGCTCCCGAGCCGCCTGCCCTCGATGCATCAGGAACCTGCGCCGGGTCTGATTGCCCGGGGAACAGGAGTCGGAATTGCGCTCCCCCGAGCGTCGATCGCTCGACCTCGATCCGCGTGCCGAGGCGTTTGGCCACTCGGTCGACGATCGTGAGCCCATAGCCGCGCTGCGAATCTGCTCCCGATGCCTTCGAACTCACGCCGAGGGCGAAGATCCGCTCACGGAGCTCGGGATCAACGCCCGGCCCGTCGTCGTCAACCTGCACGAAGACGGAGCCGTCGCTGTGCTCTTCCACGGTCAACTCGATGCTCCCGCCCGTGCCACAGGCTTCGATCGCGTTGTCGAGCAGATTGCCGATGACGGTGATGAGCTCGTCTCGCAGAGCCGCGGCGGCAGCCGAACCCGAGAGCACCGAACCCTCTGCGACCTCGATGGTGATGCCGAGTTCACGCGCGCGGGCGCGCTTTGCCAGGAGCAGTGCGGACACTTCGATGTCATCGATTCCAGGGTCTGCCTCCAACCCCGAGATCGGCCCGCCGTCGGTAACGCGTTCGATGAATTTGACCGCTGATTCGGGTTGGCCGAGTTCGAGCATGCCGCTGACGGTGTGGAGGGTGTTCGCGAACTCGTGCTGTTGCGCTCGAAGCCCCTGCGCGATGCTCTGCGCGCCTTCGAGGTCACGAAGCACCGCATCGAGTTCGGTCCGGTCACGAAGGATCACGACGCTTCCGAGTGCACGATCGTCGATGGCGACCCGGTCGATCTTCGCAAGCAGTACCCGCTCCCCCGCGAGCACGAGCTGCTGACTTCGATCGGAGCTGTCGAACAAAGCCACGAGCTGCTCATCGAACACCTCCGTGATCGATCGCCCGATCACCGCCTCCGGATCGTCGATGCCGAGCAATCCCGCAGCGGCGTCATTGAGAATCGAGAGCTTTCCGTCACCGTCAACGGCCACGAGCCCCTCACCGATCTGGTGCAGCATCGCGTCACGGGTTTCGAGCAGCGTGCGGATCTCCTCGGGTTCGAGTCCGTAAATTCTGCGTCGAATCGCCCGGGCTGCCCAGGCTGCTGCGACAACACCGACGACCGCCGCGATCGCGAGCGCCAGAAGCATTCCTGCGGCACTCGATGTGAAGTCTTCGTAGAGTTCGGTCTCCAGGATCCCGACCGAGACCTGGCCGATGAGCGCGCCGGAATCGTCGAAGACGGGCACCTTCACCCGCCATGATTCTCCGAGCGTCCCAGTCTGCGTGCCGACGAAGATCTCACCGAGGATCGCAGCGCTCGGATCGGTGGAGACGCGCTTTCCGATGAGTTCGGGGTTCGGGTGCGAGAACCGGATTCCATCGAGGTCGGTGACCACGACGTACGTCACGTCGGAAGCGTCGCGCACGACCTCGGCGATCGGCTGAATCAGGCTCGAAGGGTCGGGACTGTCATAGGCATCGATGATTGCAGGGAGGGTCGCGACCGACTGGGCGACCGCCACCATGCGGTCTTCGTAGGATTCGCGCAATTGCTGCTCTTGAAACCAGACGGCGACGACACCGGTACCCAGCACGAGGGCGAACACGATCACCATTTGCACGACTACGAGCTGCGTGCGGAGCGTCATCGCTGATCCCACATCCACAGTGTGCCCGAGATTTGTAGCGTTTCGAACACGCTGCAGATGACCAAAACGACCAAAACGTTTCTTACTTCCACAATCGCGAGGAAGCCCGGCGATCCCCTTACTCTTCCAATCAGATCGCGACCCGAGGACGAACTCGGGCGCTCAAGGAGGAGAAATGCGATCAATGCAGCGACGTTCCACGCGGACCAGGGCCCTTGCCACCGCCACACTTGCCGGTCTCACCGCCCTCACACTGGTTGCCTGCTCAACCGGCGAAACCGGCGGCGGTTCAAACAACTCCGGTGATGGCAGCCTCTCGGCAGTCAACATCATCGCCCCAGCAGACCCCGGCGGCGGCTGGGACCAGACCGCTCGCGCAGTAGCGCAGATCGCCCTCTCGTCAGACCTCGTGTCGACCGCCCCCGTGACCAACATCGGCGGCGCCGGCGGCACGGTCGGCCTCGCATCACTCGCGACCGAGCAGAACCCGCACACCCTCATGGTGACCGGTCTCGTCATGGTCGGCGCGGTCGAGACCAACCAGTCGGGCACTCGAATCGAAGACACGACTCCGATCGCGAAACTCACAGAGGAGTCGCTCGTCGTTGTCGTCCCAGAGGCCTCGCCGTACGAGACCATTGACGACCTCGTCGACGCGATCGTCGAAGAAGGCCCAGCGATTGCAGTGACCGGCGGCTCCGCTGGTGGCGCGGACCACATCCTCGCCGGAATGCTGCTCACCTCAGCCGGCGTCGACCCGAGCGAAGTCACCTCGACCCTCAACTACATCGCGAACTCCGGTGGCGGCGAGGCAGTGACCATGCTGCTCGGCAACAACGTCCAGGCCGGGATCTCCGGTGCCGGAGAGTTCATCGAGCAGATCAACGCGGGCTCGCTGCGAGCGCTTGCGGTCTCGGGTCCAGAACGCCTCGAAAGCCTGCCAGATGCTCCGACCCTCATCGAATCCGGCTATGACGTCGAACTGACGAACTGGCGCGGCGTGCTCGCACCCGGCAACATCTCGGAGGAGGACCGCCAGCTCCTCATCGACTTCGTCACGGAACTGCACGGCACAGAAGCTTGGCAAGAAGCCCTCACCACCAATGGCTGGGACGACGCCTTCATGCCCGGCGACGAGTTCGACACCTTCCTGACGGCGAACATCACCGAGGTGCAGGAGACTCTGCGCACTATCGGACTGACGGAATGACAACCGCACACGAGCAGGGGGTGGTCGCTGAATCTTCAGCGACCACCCCTCGCAAATTCCCGATCGGCGAGTACGTCTTCGCCTCCGTCGTCATCGTCCTCGCGATCGTCGTCCTCATCGGGGCTGGCATGATCCGCGTTCCAGCTGGTTCTTCGAACGTGCTCGGCGCTCGGGCGTTCCCTTACGGCGTCGGCATCCTGCTGCTGCTTGCAGGGATCGCGGTCTTCATCGGGATCCTGCGCGGCAAACTCGGCGACCCGGAAGGCGGCGAAGACATCGCCGCCGACGTCCCGACCTCGTGGTTCACGGTCATCAAGATCAGCGCCTGCTTTCTCTCGCTGATCGTGCTGATCCCGCTCGCAGGATGGCCCATCGCGGTGACGGTGCTGTTCGCCGGAGCCTCCCTCTCTCGGCGCGAAGAAATGGTGGCGTGCGATCCTGATCGGCCTCATCATCGGACTCCTCACGCAGTTCGGTTTCGCGCACCTCCTCGGCCTCTCGCTCCCCGCGGGGCCGCTACTCGGATGGATCCCGTTCCTCAATGGATAGCCTGACCAACCTGCTCGAGGGCTTCGCAACGGCGCTGCAGCCCATCTACCTGCTCTACGGCTTCCTCGGCGTGTTCGTCGGGACCGCCGTCGGAGTGCTTCCCGGCATCGGCCCGGCAATGACCGTGGCTTTGCTGCTCCCGCTCACCTACTCGCTCGATCCCACCGGTGCGCTCATCGTGTTCGCCGGGATCTACTACGGCGGAATGTACGGCGGATCAACGACCTCGATCCTGCTCAACACCCCTGGCGAATCCGCCTCCATCGTGACCGCGATGGAAGGAAACCGGATGGCGAAAGCCGGTCGTGGTGCAGCAGCGCTCGCAACCGCGGCAATCGGCTCCTTCGTCGCCGGCACGATCGCAACCGTCGGGCTCACGTTCTTCGCCCCGAGTATTGCCAAGGTCGCGGTGCAGCTCGGCCCGGCCGACTACTTCGCGCTCATCGTCGTCGCCTTCATGACCGTTGGTGCGCTACTCGGTTCAAGTGTCCCGCGAGGGCTCGTCTCCCTCGGATTCGGCCTCTTCCTCGGGCTCATCGGCACCGAAGTGCTCACCGGTCAACAGCGCTACACGCTCGGCCTCCCCAGCCTCGCTGACGGCATCGACGTCGTCATTATCGCCGTCGGGCTCTTCGCGATGGGTGAAGCGCTGTACGTGTCGGCGCGACTCAACCGCGGCGAGATCCCGATCATCCCGATCACCAAGGGATGGCGCAACTGGATGCGCAAAGACGACTGGCGTCGTTCCTGGAAGCCCTGGCTTCGCGGCACTGCGATCGGCTTCCCGATCGGAACCATCCCCGCGGGTGGCGCCGACGTCGCGACGTTCCTGTCGTATGCAACGGAGCGCAAACTCGCGAAGGGGCCAGTTAAACGCCAGTTCGGCAAGGGAGCGATCGAGGGTGTCGCAGGGCCGGAGGCAGCAAACAACGCCGCCGCCGCCGGAGTGCTCGTACCGCTTTTGACACTCGGACTCCCGACGACTGCGACCGCAGCGATCATGATCTCGGCCTTCCAGTCCTACGGAATTCGCCCCGGACCGCTGCTGTTCGAAAACCAGTCGGGTCTCGTGTGGGCGCTCATCGCGAGCCTCTACATCGGGAACACCGTGCTGTTGATTTTGAACCTGCCGCTCGTTGGCATGTGGGTGAAGATTCTGCAGATCCCGCGGCCGTACCTGTACGCCGGCATTCTCGTGTTCGCGGGCCTCGGTGCGTACGCACTGAACTTCACGGTCTTCGATATCGGTGTGCTGTTCTTGATCGGTGTCATCGGCTTCTTCATGCGACGGTACGGGTACCCCGTCTCACCCATGGTGATCGGCGGCATCCTCGGACCGATGGCGGAAGAACAGCTCCGGAAGGCGATGGCCATCAGCCAGGGCGATGTCACCTACCTCGTGCAGAGCCCGTTCACGATGGTCGCCTACGGTGCGCTCGCGCTGATCCTGATTCTCGGAATCTGGTTGAAGCGCCGGCGTGCTGCCTTCGAAGCCCAACCACTCGACACGACGACGATTCAGCTGAAGCAGATTGCTGATGAGACCGAAGCCGAGTTCGCGCACAAGCACGGCGACGAGCCGGAGCCTCCGAAGTCTGGGGTGTAACCCTCGCCGTTCGATGTACGCAGTGCGCCTCGCCAGTAGCTTCTGGCGGGGCGCACTGTTGTGAGGTGGTTCGGCAACTGTGCCGAGAGAGAACCTGCTTTCGCGGGCATTGCGGAGTCCGGCATCATTGAAGACATGCGTGACGAGATGAACGACCAGGTTGCAATCCCGCCAGAGCTCGATCCGGAGTACGACCGCTTCGACGACGGGCGCCCGGCGCGCACCATGTTCAATCGCTTCCGCCCAGTGTTCATCGTTGTCGCAGTGCTCGTGCTCGTCGCGTTCGTCCTGGTCGGATTCCGCATCTTCTAGGCCGCTAGCCGCCGATTATCGATCGCGAGTGACGGCGTTCAGCGAGCTCGAATTTGCTTGAGACACCAGGCGGAACGGCTCGCGCTTCTCCACAACAGCAGGTTCTCGCCTTTACCTCGTCAATCCCTGCCAACGACTGCACTGTCGCTACAGTTGAGATGCAGAAGGAGAGCACCTCATGAGTACGAAAATAGTTGCGAACCTGAAGGATCGTGAGCGCGCAATCAACGATGCTCGCCGATCAAGCGAACTTGAAGGCTCACGGAGCACGGATGAAACTCGCGCGGATCAGGACGCATACGTTCGTGGCGAGATCGACATTGAGCAACTCGGTCATCGGGTGCGCTCGCGATATGGGCTTGCTTGATCGACAGTCACCCATGGGAGTTCGGCACTGATGACGAACGATGGGATGCGTATCTCGTTGAACCCGGATCGCGGACTCTACGAAATAGGCTTGGCCTTCACGATGCCGCTGCTTTAGAAAAGGCAGAGAATGACCTGCTCGAGATCCGGCTTGCCGAATTGCGAGAGAATCCTTCTTTGATAAGGCGTTCCTTCGATCTCAATCACCTCCAAAGCCTTCATCGCTATCTCTTCCAGGACGTCTACGAGTGGGCTGGAGATTTGCGCAGCGTCGGCCTCGGAAGGGGTGATGGAGAGTCGTTTGCTCCGCCTCCTCTCATTTCGCGGGTCGTATGGTTTGCAACATCACGAATCGCCCAATCAGCAAATCTTCGAGACATACCTGATTCCGATCTTCCCCATCACCTGGCAGAACTCTACGACTACCTCAATTTTGCTCACCCCTTCCGTGAGGGCAACGGCAGAACTCAACGCGAGTTCTTTGCGCAGTTGCTTGCCGAAAGCGGACGCGGGATGTCTTGGAATCGGGTCGGGATGTCCGAGTTGCACTCCGCATGTCACATTGCGAGAAACCAATTCGACCTTGAGCCTCTGAAGGAAGTTCTCCGAAGTGCGCTCTTTATAGAGCGTTGATATCGAACGCCAAGTTTGCGATGGAGTCTTGAGCGCTCGCGGCGATTCTGGCTACAACCTCGAACCGAGCTCCCGATCGGCGACGATCTCAGCCTTGAAGCCAGCGGAGTTTTCGAGCCAGCCCGCGTAGTGCTCGGGTCCGCCCGCGTTGGGGTACCGCTCCTGGTAAAGCGGGGTCCATCCGTGTTCCGCGGCCGTCGCCATGATCGAGTCGACTGCCGTGGTCGAACCGCCATGGAACGCGAGGTGGTTCACGCCAGTGCGGCGACGGTCGTGTGGACCATCAGCACGATTCGGGGAGGTCGTGATCGTGAGGTACGCGCCTCCCGCCGCCCAGGATTGGCCGGTTGACCACTGTCCGAAGGACTCAAACCCGAGCCTTGCCATGAGCCACCCCCACTCGGCACTCGCCTCGGCAAGGTCTTCGACCCACAACTCGACGTGATGAAACCCTGCCATGCCTTCATGCTCGCACAGCCGCGCGATTGCGAGAGCGTCTCGACCCGCCGCTCCCTCGGAGCCGAACACTCTTCCCGAACTCGCCAAAACGGTGAACACTATCCGTATGGATGCCTCACCCGCCGAACGCTCCGCCTCCGAACACATCGACGCGCTCATTGCCGACCACCCGGATTGGCGCGGCGAAGCGCTACGTCATGCGCGCGCACTCATTCACGAAGTCGACGAGACGATTCTCGAAACCTGGAAATGGCGCGGGGCACCGGTTTGGGAGCATGAAGGCATCATCGTAGTCGGCAACATCTTCAAACAGAAGGTGAAACTCGGGTTCATGTACGGAGCTCTGTTGGATGATCCGAAGCAGATCTTCAACGGTGAGCTGGGCGGGAACCAGCGTCGCTCGGTCGAGCTCGCCGAGGGCGATGCGCTCGACGATGCCGCGTTCAGGGACCTCGTCCGCGCGGCGATCACTTACAACGTCGAGCGAGCTACAGCTTCTCGATCGGCGCGATCTTGATCAGAAGTCGCTTCTTGCCAGCCGTATCGAAATGCACTTCGGCAACCCGCTTCGCACCGGCACCCGTGACCGCGTTGACTTTGCCCTCACCGAAGTCTGCGTGACGGATTCTGTCGCCAGGTTCGAGTTCGAGTTCACCGTTGTCGCGGATCTTGGTGACCGTATTCGGAAACTCTTTCTTTGTCGTCGAAGGGCCGAGGCGATCGACTTCGTCGCGGCGATTGAACCCACCACCGCCATAGCCCTTGCGCTGCGCGTTCAAAGCGCGCGGCTGCGTTCCACCGCGAGAGTTCACATCGCCCGGTGACTGTCGCCACGCGATCAGCTCGTTCGGGATCTCCTGCAGGTACCTGCTCGGCATCGCCACATTGACTTCACCGAACTGCGCTCGAGTCATCGCGAGCGAGAGGTATAGACGCTTCCGAGCACGCGTGATGCCGACATAGAACAGTCGCCGTTCCTCTGCAGGCCCACCGGGTTCGCCGGCTGCAATGCGGTGTGGCAACAGGTCTTCTTCGACGCCGGTCAAGAACACGTTGTCGTATTCGAGACCCTTCGCCGTGTGGAGTGTCATGAGCGAGACGGAGCCGCGTGAGTCGTCGAGTTCGTCGGCGGCCGCAACGAGCGCAACGTCGGTCAGGAAGTCGACGAGCGTGCCCGTGGAGTTCGCCTTGCGGAACTCCTTCGCAACCGACACAAGTTCTTCGACGTTTTCGAGCCGTGCCGCGTCCTGCGGGTCGGGTGAACGACGCAGTTGCTCGATGTAACCGGAGCGGTTCAGGAGTTCGGTGAGGATCTCACCGGGATCAGCGTCTGGCTTCTCGCTCTGCGAGTCGAGCAGCGCCGCGAGGTCGCGGATCGCGCCGGTGACCTTTGGGCCGAGGCCCAGCTCGTCGACTCGACGCAGTGCGCTCCGCAGCGAGATCTCGTGCTCGTCAGCAAACGCTTGGAGCGCCGCCTCTGTCGCGGGACCGATTCCACGCTTGGGAACATTCATGATGCGGCGAAGACTCAAGGAGTCGTCCGGGTTCGCGGTCGTCACCAAATAGGCGAGCGAATCTTTGATCTCGGCGCGTTCGTAGAACTTCGTGCCGCCGATGACTTTGTAAGGAATCGCCGTGCGGATCAGGATCTCTTCGAGCGCACGAGTCTGGGAGTTCGTGCGATAGAAGATCGCGATGTCGTTGTAGTCGGCGTCCTTCGAGGAGAGTTCGACGATCTCGTCGGCCACGAACTGCGCCTCGTCGTGACCCGAATACCCGGTGTAGCCGACGATCTTGTCGCCGTCGCCGGAGTCGGTCCAGAGGTTCTTGTCGGGACGGTCGAAGTTGTTCTGAATCACCGCGTTCGCAGCCGAGAGGATGTTCTGCGTCGAACGGTAGTTCTGTTCGAGCTTGATGACCCGCGCACCCGGGAAGTCACGCTCGTACTCGACGATGTTCCTGATGTCGGCACCACGGAAGGCGTAGATCGACTGGTCGGAGTCACCCACGACCGTGAGGCTCGAGCCTTCGAGGTCGCCCCTGCGGAGATCGAGCGGAAGGTCACGTTCGTCGACGGGCCTGGTGAGTTCGCGAATCAGGGCGTACTGCGCGTGGTTGGTGTCCTGATACTCGTCAACGAGGATGTGCCGGAAACGTCGTCGGTAGAGCGCCGCGATCTGCGGGAACGCTCGGAACAGGAACACCGTTTGGCCGATGAGGTCATCGAAGTCGAAGGCGTTTGCACGGCGCAGTTCTGCGTCGTAGCGACGCCAGATCTCGACGAAGCGCTGCTCGGCCGGGTTCGACATCTGTGCGGTGCCGATATACGAGTCGACGTCGTGGAGTTCGTTCTTTGCCTTCGAGATCTTGCTCGCGACTCCGCCGGGCGTGAGGCCCTGCACGTCGTCGCCGTTCTCTTTGATGATGCGCTTCAGGAGCGCCTTCGAGTCGCCGGAGTCGTAGATCGTGAACGCTTGCTTGAAACCGAAATTCTCTGCCTCACGGCGCAGGATTCGAACGCAGGCCGAGTGGAAGGTGGAGATCCACATGCCCTTCGCGGTGTCGCCGATGAGCCGCTCGACCCGCTCGCGCATCTCTGCCGCGGCCTTGTTCGTGAACGTGATCGCGAGGATCTGGCTCGGCCAGGCTTCTCGGGTGCGAAGGAGACCCGCAATGCGATGCGTCAGAACTCTCGTCTTGCCACTGCCCGCGCCCGCGAGGATCAGCAGCGCTGGGCCCCGGTACGTGACCGCTTCTCGTTGTTGCGGGTTCAAGCCTGCAAGCAGGGGGTCTTCTTCAGCGAGATCACTGAGGGCGAGCTCGCCGGAGCCCTTGCCCGGGTTCGCTGGTGCAAAATCTGCCTCGTCGAAACCCCACAAATCGCTCATAGATCAATCATCCTAGGTGCGAGCACCGACAGGAAATTGGCCGGCGGTTATGCCGTGGCGAAACGCACGAACGCGCGGAACGGGGCGCCTTCGAAATCGCGGAGTTCCCGTAATCCCATCCGCTCATAGAAGGCACGTTGACCGGGCTCGTCATCAGTGAGGAGCAGGAGCTGGCGGACGTGGGCGAAGCGTTCGAGAATCTCGGCGAACAGCGCTGCCCCGACGCCGCTGCCCTGCTGCTCCGGACGAACCAGGATGTCCTGGACGTAGCAAATCGTAGCGGCGTCGCTCAAGACTCGCGCGAGCCCGAGGATCGAACCATCGCCGCCGCGGACCGTGAGCACGAGACTCGAACCTTCGAGCGCTGCCAACAGCACCTCCGGCGTCTTCGTGTAGGCGGCCCAGCCGACGGAGTCGTAAAGATCGAGGATCTCCGCGCGGTCGAAGGAGGTCTCGCTGCGAACGAGGTGTTCGCCCTGCACCGAGGCTCCCTGCCGCGGGGCAGCCTGCTCGGTTCCGTTCGACGCGGTCGTGCTCATGCCTTGACCCCTGCCGTTCCTGCTCGCTCTGCCGCATACCTGCCAAGATCTGGGTGATCGACGAAGATCCCGTCGATGCCCGCGCCGATGATGATGCCCCACTCGCGCATCCAGTCACCCCAGTCCGCTTTTGCGCCCGTGCCGCGATGTGGCTTCTCAAGGAAGCCGTTCTCGGGTCGGAGTGTCCAGGTGAAGGCGAGGAGTCCGGCAGCGTGCGCTCGGTCGATGAAATCGGTCGAGCGCGGGTACTGGGTGGTGGTATCGATCAGGATCTTCTTATCGACACTCACTCCGTCAACCCGTTCGGCGAGCGCGGTGAGTCCGGCGTCGCTGCACTGCTGCGCGTAGGTGGTGGCTTGCGATCCGTACTGGGCTCGGAGGTCTGCGGCGGCCCCCGTTCGCTCCATCAGATAGACGCGTTGCCCGCCGATGCCACGCTCCGAAAGCTGATGCAGGACGCGCTCCTCGAAGCTCTCGACCACCAGCTTCGCGTGATTCGCCCAGGACCGAGCATGCAAGCGCTCGGCGATGAGCTCGTCGAGCGGGATTCCGATGCTTGCAAAGTAATTGGCATGCTTCACCTCAGCGACCAGACCTGTCCCGCTGTCATCGAGCAGATCGAGCAGATCGTCGAGTCGCAGGATTCTTCCCTGACCATCGAAGCTCGCGCTGTGCTGACGCAGCTTCGGAAGGCGCTCACGGGTTCGGAGCGTCCGCAGCTCCTCCCAGGTGAAATCTTCGGTGAACCAACCAGTGATCGGAACTCCATCGACCAGCTTTTTTGTTCTGCGCGAGGCGAACTCCGAGCGTTCGGCAACGTCGGTCGTTCCGGAGATCTCGTTCTCGTGACGCAGGACCAGCACGCCGTCTCGTGTTGCCACGATGTCGGGCTCGATCGCATCGACACCGAGCCTGATCGCGAGACGATACGACTCTTCGCTGTGCTCCGGGCGGTATCCGCTCGCTCCACGGTGGCCGATGATGAGTGGGGTCGTCACGCGTTCCAGTATGCCGGTGCGCCCGAGTGCGGCGCGCTACGGGTGGACTCGAATCGACCGCCGTCACCATCGCGACGCCTCAGGCGAACACCCAGGCATCCACAGCAAAGTCATATGGATCGCCGGTAGTCTTGGGACAATCTTTCAATTCTCAGGAGCGAACACGTGAGCAATCCCGCATTCAGCACCAACCCTGCATTCTCTGAAAAGGCTCGTCGGAACGAGGCTCGCCAGGGTGCACAGCAGCAGTACGGTCAGCAACAGTATGGCCAGCAGCAGTACGGTCGGCCTCAGTACGGCCAGCAGGCTCCAGCAGGTGCGCCGCAGTACAACGCGCCAAATCCAGAGCAGCTCGGCGCAATGTACGACCGCCCTTCTGCGGGCTCGGTTGACACGAACCGTCTGAGCTACGACGGCGTCATCATGAAGACGCTCGCGACACTCGGTGTCTGCGCACTCATGTTCGTTGTCGGCCTCACCTTCCCGGTCGTTGCGATCCCAGCGGCAATCGTCGGATTCGTGCTCGCGCTCATCTTGATCTTCCGCAAGAAGCCCTCGGCTCCGCTGACCCTCGCGTACGGCGCGGCTCAGGGTCTTTTCGCCGGTGGTCTCAGCCACATGGTCGAGTACGGCATGGGCCTTCCTGGCATCATCTTCCAGGCGCTGCTCGCGACCGCCGCGGTATTCGCGGTCACGCTCTTCCTGTACTCGTTCCGCATCGTTCGCGTGACCCCGAAGTTCACGCGTTTCTTCATGATCGCGCTCGGTGGCTACGCGCTGTTCTCCCTCGTGAACTTCGTGCTCATGATCACGGGCGTCAACCAGGACCCATGGGGCCTGCGTTCGGCCGAGGTCTTCGGCATCCCGTTGGGTCTCCTGCTCGGTGGCCTCGCGGTCCTGCTCGGTGCCTACTCACTCATGATCGACTTCAACGGTGTCGAAGAGGGCGTCAAGCGCGGCGTTCCCGCAGCCTTCGGCTGGACCGCTGCATTCGGAATCACGATGACCGTCGTGTGGCTCTACGTTGAGATCCTCCGCATCATCGCGATCATTCGCGGCAGTAACTAGCCCATCGAACACTCTCCAAGATGCGGGTCGCCCAATCGGGCGGCCCGCATTTTTCGTCGCCGCGACGACTCGGGCGCATAGCGATTCCACACGCGGCGTGGTTACAGTCAGAGCGATACCCCGAACGAGTCACCCTAGGTGACCCTCGCAGAAAGACCTCATGCAGTTGTTTTCCCCACGTCGAGCTGCAGCCAGCCTTGCCATCATGGCGGGCCTCGCGGTCGCGCTCTCCGGCTGCGCTTCCACCTCGCCGACGCCAGTACCGACCGAGGACATCGTGACGACACCATCGAGCACTCCAACAGCTTCTGCAACGCCGACTCCGACCTCCCCTCCTCTGAGCGAGGAAGAACGCGCGGCGGCAACGACAGCGCTGCAGGCAGCGGTTGCCGCGGGTGATGTGACGGCCGCCAGCGCCGCCATCGCCGCGGGCGCTGATCTCGAAGCACAAGGAGAGCACGGGAGAACGCCACTCGTTGCAGCGACCAAAGCGAGAATGACCGAACTCGCGCTCCTGCTGCTCGAGGCGGGCGCAGACCCCAACGTGAAGGACGACATCCAGGATTCCGCGTTCCTGTACGCCGGGGCCGAGGGCTTCGACGAGATCCTGCAGGGAACACTCGAACACGGCGCCGACGTCACTTCGACCAACCGTTTCGGAGGCACCGCGCTCATTCCCGCGAGTGAGCACGGGCACATCTCAACCGTGCGCATCTTGATCGCCGCCGGCGTCCCGATCGACCACATGAACGATCTCGGCTGGACCGCGCTGCACGAGGCCGTGATCTCGAGCACCGGTGCGGAGCACTACCTCCAGACGGTGCGTGCGCTGCTGGAGGCGGGAGCTGATCCTGCTTTGCCAGAGGGCAGCGGGATCACCGCACGCGAACGCGCTGCTGCGAGCGGCAAGTACGACCTTGTCGCGATTCTCGACGAATACCTCGCGGCTCCATAAGGCTCTGGGTTCGAGCGAGCGCAGGCATGGCCAGCCGATCGAGGTGCTCGATCCCAACGAGGCGAATGCGGCCGCTCAGGCGTACGAAGTGTTCGAAGTCGGCGAGATCACCAGTTCATTGATGCACACGCGCGCGGGCAGATCCGCAATGTAGCGAACCGCGCTTCCGAGGTCTTCGGGTTGCAGCATGAGCGCCTGCGCCGCCTCCGAGGGCACGACCGGGCGCGTGTTCAGAATGTCGGTCTTCACTTCGCCGGGGCAGAGGTGCGTTGCCCGGATCCCGGAGAGCCGCTCACGCGCATTGATCGATTCTGCGAGCGCGCCGACGGCGGTCTTGCTCGCAGAGTAAGCGGGCCCGGCTCCTGGAGAGAACCGCCATCCTGCCCAAGACGAGATCAGAACGAGCAGACCGTCGCCCTGCTCTCGCATCCAGGGCAGCACGTGCAGCGCAGCTCGAGTCACACCGGTGAGGTTGACGTCGAGGACGTGCGCAAAATCGTCGCCAGTCGTGTCGTCCCAGAAACGGTTCGTGACGTTCGTGCCCGCCGAGTAGACCAGGATGTCGACTCCCCCGAACTGCTTCGTGATCGCCGCGTGCGCCTCGGCGAGTGAGTGCTCGTCGGTGACGTCCGCGGGCAGTGCGATTGCGGCACCACCCTTCGCGAAGACGCGTTTGACCGTCGCATCGAGCTCAGCGGTCCGGCGCCCGGAGACGACGACCCGGTAAGCGGGATCAGCGAAGGCCGCCGCGACGGCCTCGCCGATACCGGTACCGCCGCCGAGCACCCAGACGGTGCGCTTGCTCCGCATCTGCTTACCCCTTCGTTGCGCCGGCGGTGAGACCGCTGACGACGTAGCGCTGCGCGAGCAGAGCGATGATGATCACGGGCACCGTGATGACGACCGAGGCCGCCATGAGCCCGCCCCAGTCGACCGCCGCGTAGCTCGTGAAGTTCGAGATCGCGACCGGGAGCGTCCGGGTGTCTTGATTCGAGAGCACCAGCGCGAACAGGAAGTTGTTCCAACTGAAGATGAACGAGAGGATCGTCGCCGTCGCGATGCCGGGCACGGACAGCGGCAGCACGATCCGCACGAAGGCGCCGATCTTGCTGGAGCCGTCGACCTGCGCCGATTCTTCGAGCTCTTCTGGAACCCCCTCGAAGAAGCTCGCCATGATCGCCACGACCAGCGGCATCGTCACGAAGATATGCGTGAGGATCAGCACCGTGTACGTGCCGACGAGCTGCACCTGCGAGAAGAGGAAGTACCAGGGAACCAGCAGGCTGACGCCGGGGATCACACGAGCCAGCAGCACGAAGGCGGTTGCGTTCTTGATGCGGTAGCGAGCGATTCCGTATGCGGCGGGGAGCCCGAGGAACAGCGCGATGAGCGTTGAACCGGTGCCGACGATGAAACTGTTCAAGATGAACGGCCCGAACGCCTGCGCACCGAAGACGGTCTCAAAGTTCTTGAGCGTCGGCGTGAAGTTGAAAGTCCGGCTCGGGTCGATGATCTCGAGGTTCGATTTGAAGCTCGCCATCAGCATCCACAGCAGCGGAACGAGGAACGCGAGGACGACCAGCAGGATGCCGATGAATCGCGCGGCACCCTTCAGCCGTTGCGATGGGCGCTTCCGGTGAGGGACGAACTTGACCGGAGCGGTGTCGACGCGAGTCATACTCGGTCTCCTTTCTTGCGGAGAATCGCAAGGACTGCGAGCACGATGATGATGAGGCAGAAGAACAGCATCAGCAGGGCTGAGGCTCGTCCGTACTGCGAGTATTCGAAGGCTTCGCTGTAGGCCAGGATGTTGAGCGTTTCCGCTTCGTTGTTCGACCCACCGCCTCGGCCCTTCGTCGCGTAGATGATGTCGAAGGTCTTCAGGGCATCGATCGCGCGGATGATCGCGGCAGCAGCGATGACGGGCATCAGCAGCGGCAGCGTGATGTGCCAGAACCGCTGCCACGCGTTCGCACCATCGACTCGCGCGGCTTCGTCTGGCTCTTCCGGCAAGGCGGAGAGCCCGGCGAGGAGAATCAGGATCACCATCGGCGTCCACTGCCACACGTCGATGAAGATGAGCGTGTTCAGGGCCGTGTCCTTGTCGGAGAGCCAGCCCTGGGCGGGGAGCCCGAGCCAGTTCATGACAACGTTTGCGAATCCGATCGACGGCTCGAAGATCACGAGCCACATCATGCCGACGGCAACCGGGGTCGCCACGAGCGGCAGCAGGATGAACACCCGCACGAGTCCTTGGCCTCGGAACGTCTTCCGGAGCAGGAGCGCGATCGCGAGCCCGATGATGAGTTCGAGCGCGAGCGCCATTCCCGTGAAGTAGGCGGTGCGCCCGACCGCGGGCCAGAATCGGCGGGTGTCGGTGAGCCAGTGCACGTAGTTGTCGAACCCGAGGAACTCGAATGGTCGCGTGACTGAGCCACCGGCGTCAGTGAGCGACAGGAAGATTGTGTAGCCGATCGGGAACGCGATCAGCAGGGCGACGAATGCGACCGCTGGAGTGGTCAGGATCCATTTCAGGTTTGCATCGACCCAGTCGATGGGCTTTCGTCTGTGCGTGCGCTTCTGTGGCGCCCGCGCGATGGACTGCTCAGTCACAGCTGGCCTCTCGTCGAGATTTGGGTGGGGGCTCGTGTCGCCACGAGCCCCCACGAAGGGCAACTACCGGTCTTCGGAATCCAGGAGCGCCTGGAAATCGATGTTCGCTTGTTCGGCCGCGGCCGCGACATCGCCGCCTTCGATCGCGACGACACCCGGCCCTCCTGCGAACTCGCGAGCACGAGCGACCTGCTCGAGCTGCGGGCGGTCGTGGCCGACCGAGCTGTCTCCGATATTGCGGATGATCTCAACGAGTCCCTCCGGGAAGGCAGCAGTTGCAGTGGAGTCATCCCATGACGACTGGCGAGCCACCGGAACGGTTTCCTCGGCGAGCATCCAGGTGGTGTTCTCTGCGTTCGTCGCCCACTTCAGGAACTCCCAAGCGGCGTCCTGCTTCTTCGAGTACTCGTTGATGCCAACGGTCTGCGGCACGATGTTGTACGGCAGTGAGCCGGCCGGGCCCTCCGGGAAGCTCGCGTAATCGACGGTGTCGACGACGGCGCTGTTGGCTTCATCGAGGAAGGTGTACGCCTGGCTGTCGGCGTCGAGGTAGAAGGCCGCGTTCCCCTGCGCGAAGATCGCGGAGGCTTCGACCCAGCCCATGTTGGTCGATCCGGGAGGGCCGTAGTTACCGAGCAGGTTGCCGTAGTACTCATACGCTTCGATCGCTTCTGGAGTATTGAGCGTCGCGTTGCCGTCTTCGTCCTGGAAGTCACCACCGAAGCTGTACAAGAACGAGGAGAACTGCGTCACCATGGGCACGCGCGCGCCACGCATTGCAACGCCGAAGAATCCGTTGTCGGGATCGTGCAGTGCTGCAGCTGCCGCTTCGAGCTCTTCGAGGGTTTCTGGAACCGCGATCCCTGCTTCTTCGAGCACGTCGGCGCGGTAGTACATGATGTGACGCTCTGTCATGACGGGCACGCCATAGACGACACCGTCGAGCTGCACGGCGTCACGCGCGGACTGCTGGAAGTCGTTCCAGTCCCATTCGGCGTCGGACTCGACGTACTCGGTCATGTCGGCGAGCCAGCCGTTACGCGAGAACTCACGCAGTACATCCTGGGCCTGGTACGCCATGAGATCGAAGTCTGAGGACTGCGCGTTGAGCTTCACCTTGAGGGTGTCGTTCAACTGCTCGTTGCCGTACGCCTCGACGCGGACGGAGATGCCGGTCTCTTCTTCATACTGCTTTGCGAGGACCTTGATGCTCTCGGTCCATGGGGAGTTCGCGGCAATGATCGTGAGTGACGTCGGGTCTGCTGACTCGTCGTCTCCGCCTGCTGAGCAGGCGCCGAGGCCAAGCGCGAGGGCTGCCGTCAGTGGCAGCGCGATCGCGAGCCTCTTTGCTCGTCGTGAGAACATCACTGTTCCTTTCTCGGGGGTGGGGGTCGTGCTGTGGGGGTCGTGCTGTGGTGTCGTGCTGTGGTGGGACTACTTGGAGATACTGCGATGGGTTGTTGCGTTGAGGGAGTTGATCAACCTGTCTCGGCCGATCAGTTCGCGAGGTTTTCTGGCGTTCGGCCGGAGAAGACATCGACGATGGCGCGTGCCGTTGCGTAACCGATCCGGTCATACGCTTCAGCACTGTCAGCCGCCGCGTGCATGGTCGCGACGACGGATTCGAATTGCAGCAGTGGGTTCGCCGTGGTGACGGGTTCGAGTTCGAAGACGTCGAGTCCAGCCCCGGCGATGTGACCGGAGTCGAGCGCCGCGGCGAGCGCGGTCTCATCCACCAGACCACCGCGGCTCGTGTTGATCACGATCGCGCCCGGCTTCATGAGCGCCAGGAGTTCGGCATTCACGAGGTGGTGGGTCGAGGGCAGGTGTGGGGCGTGCACGCTCACGACATCGGCGAGCGCCACGATCTCCTCGAGAGGAGCAAGTCGGACACCGAGGTCCGCTGCGACTGCGGGATCCGCATACGGGTCGGAGGAAAGCAGCGTGACGTCGAATCCGCGGAGACGCTTGGCAACGAGCCGCGCAATCGCGCCGAAGCCAATGAGCGCAACGGTCTTGCCAGCCAGTTCGTAGCCGACGTAGCGGTCCCACTGTCCGTCGCGGATCTTGCGGTCCATCTCGGGGATTTTCCGCAGGACGGCGATCATCAGTCCGATTGCGAGTTCCGCGACGGCAGAAGCGTTTCCGCCCGGGACGTTCACGACGTCGACGCCACCGGAGCGGGCTGCGACCAGATCGATGTTGTCGAGACCGACGCCGAGACGAGAGATGATGCGCAGATTCGGTGCGAGTTCAAGCATGTCCGCCGGGTACTCTTCGACGCCGCAGACCGCAGCATCCGCTCCGGCAAGCAGGGGCAGGAGGTCCTCGCGCTCCCACGGCAGGGGGGTCTCGTTTTCGATCAGCGTGAAGCCTTCGTCAAGCAGGAGCGTCCGGCCGCGTTCGCAGAGCTCGGGGTAGCGCACTGGCCCGACGAGCACGGTTCGGCCGACGCCGACTTTGGAGGACGAATTCATTGAGGCGGTCACTTTCTCGATGCGAGGCCGCCTCAGCCGCTGCGAACGCAGCTGGGATTCAGTCTCCATCGACTTGATTGTTAATTGTTAACAATCACCATATGCACGAAGTCCGCGCAACGCAACACTTCGAATGAACTTTCTTTCGGCGCCTGGATGATCACTCCACGCCGAATGCGAGACCGACGATGCACGGCGCGCGGCATACGGCGACAACCGTTGGCGCATTACAGCCCGCACACGGCACACGGCACACGGCTTACGGCAGGCGGCACACGGCACACGTGCTCAAGGCAGGCGGCAGGCATCAGGCAGCAGGCAGCACCCAAGGGTCAGCGCACGGCGAATTGCGCGCGAGCACGCTCAGGCTTCGCTGAGCACTTCCACCTTCGACTGCTTCTTCGCTTCGATCGAGCGGATCACGTCACGCACGTGCGACTTCGCGAGAATCAGGTGACGATGCAGGCGATGCACAGCCGCATCGGCATCTCCGGAACGAATGACGTCGAGAAACTCCTGGTGGTCGACAACTGCGGAGGGGATGTCTGCGGTATTGCTCATTTCGAACAGGATCGTGAACGTCCTCTGATACGGCTTCCAGGCTTCAAGGAGACGCCGATTCCCGCTCAGCCGGTAGAAACTCGTATGAAAGTCCATGTCGGCATTGGCGAATCGCTCAAGGTCATTGCTCTCCCCCGCGATTCGCATGTCATCGACGATCGCCTGAACTCGGTCCCAGTCCTTAGCCCCCGCGTGCGCAATCGCGAGTCGAATTGCGAGCGTCTCGAGCGATTCCCTCAGTTCGTAGAGCTCGTCGGCGTCGGACATCCCAAGGGAACGCGCGTAGAACCGCTTCCGGCGGCTTTCCACGAGGCCTTCGCTCTCGAGTTGACGAAGCGCATCTCGGACAGGCCCGCGGCTGACGTCGAACTGGCCGGCGATCGAATCTTCAGCCAAATGCGAGCCATCGACGATCACACCCGTGATGATGTCCATCCGCATTCGGTGGGCGATCTGATCACCCATTGCAAGTGGTCGCAACGTAATGGGCACAGGTCCTCGCTTCGTAAACTGTTGACAGTAGAAGTTTCGTTGACCCGGTGTTTCGTGTCAATTCCTTCTGAGAGTTTTTCGCCAGCGCGCGCTGCGCGGCACCATTCGTCCATGCTCCGCTCAGAATGCGCTGCAATGCTGGAGGCATGTCATTCCAACGAGGCGGATGGTCGCCGAAGTCAAGTTCCGGAAAACGTGTCCTCATGGTGGTGGTCGCGATTGGAGCGGTCGCGGTCGGGGGATTCATTGTGTTCGCATTTCTCACGGGCGGCTGGAGGTAGCGCCCGCCCTCCCGTCACGAGCGATCGAGCGTGGCCTATCGGGTGCGCGATGAAAGCACGCAGAACTCGTTGCCATCGATGTCGGCCAGCACGGTCCACGAGACATCGTCGCCCTGACCGACGTCTGCGAATGTCGCGCCCAGTGCGATGAGCCGTTGAATCTCTCCCTCGCGGTCGTCGCTCTCGTGCGGAGCGAAGTCGAAGTGCAGTCTGTTCTTCGTGGACTTCTCGTGCTCGACTCGCACGAACACCATCCCTGGCGGAACCTGGTGAAAGTCGAGCTTCTCGGCGAACTCGCGCGCCCACTTCGGCACAATGACGACCTCATCGTGTTCCTCGAAGATGACCTGCCAGTCGAGTGCTGCAGCCCACCAGCGCGCGAGCTTGCCCGGGTCAGTTGATTCGATCACCGTCGAATACCAGCGAAGCGCCATCGGTCCACCTTTCCTTTTCATGACTGTAGCCCCGCCCTCCGACGACGGCCAGGCTCATTCGTGTGCGCTGCCGACGACCACCGCCGCAACGCAAAAGGCGCTCGTCACCGTTTGGTGACGAGCGCCCTCTGCTGTTCGTGCTTACTCGGAGTCTGCTCCGCGAACTGCGAGGCGACGACGAGCGATCAGCGCGCCCCCGGCCAGCAGCATGAGCAGCGCAGCTGCGAGCAACATCGACTGCAGCGCCTGACCCGTGACGGGGAGCCCGCCAGCTGGATCATCGACCGCAGGAGGCGCCGTGACACCTGGCGTTCCCGACGGAGCCTCGGTTCCCGAAGGAACCTCCGTCGTCGGCGGAACCTCGGTCGTCGGCGGGATCACCGGCACCGGCTCTGCGAGCGGGAAGTTCGCACTGCGCAGGTCTTCACCAGCGCCGAGGGTGACCTCGATGAGCTCGCCACCAACCGTGATCTCGTATCCCGCTGGGACCGTCGACAGGTCGATTCGTACCGAGTAGTTGCCCGGTGCGACATCCTCGAACAGGTACTCGCCGTTCTCGTCCGTCACGGTCGTCGCGATGACTTCGCCCGCCTCGTTCAAGAGCTCGACGGTCACGCCCGCGATTCCGGGTTCACCGGCGTCGCGGATTCCGTCGCGGTCCTTGTCGTGCCAGACGAGGTTGCCGATCGATCCTGTCGGAACGTAGACGTTCACGACAGTCTCGGAGCCGCCAACCGGCACGGTGACCACGGTCGACTCTGGAACACTCGGGACGATACCGGCAGGCACGGTGTCGTGATCGATCTCGACCGTCCACTCGCCCGCTGGAATGTCGACCAGCGACCAGTTGCCTGCTTCGTCGGTCTCGACGCGGAGCTCGACCGGACCGTTCGGGCCAGCCCAGGTCACGACAAGGGTGACGCCCGGGATTCCCGGTTCGCCCTCTTCGCGGGTGCCGTTTCCGTTCGTGTCGACCCAGACCACACCATTCAGGCTCTGCGTTCCAACGATGCCGAAATCGACATCATCGCGAGCATCGCCGAGGTTCAGTGAGAGCAAGGTGGAGGTCGGGTCTTCACCGTCGAGATCAACCGAAGGCTTCGTGCCAGCCGGCAGCGTCTCTGCGTCGTACCAAACCTGCGTTGCGCCGGTCGGCAGACCTGCAACGAGGTACTTGCCGTCCCAGTCGGTTGCAACCTTGACGATCAGGTCGTCCGGAGTGCCGAGCACGCCGTCAACACCGGCCGAAACCACGTAGACCGAGACGCCCTGCACACCTGGCTCGTTGCCGTCCTGCACGCCGTCGCCGTTCACATCGAGCCACACCGTGTCTCCGACGCTCGCGGTGCCGACATAGCCGAAGTTCTGCTCGAGGTTCTCTTCACCCGGTTCGAGGGTGACTGCCGACTGAGAGTCGTCACCGCCGTCTGGATCCACCGTCGGGGAGAGTCCCGCCGGGATGCCGCTCAGCACGACAGTGAAGTCACCGGCGGGCAGGCCGTCGAAGCGGTATGCACCGTTCTCAACGATCGTCGTCCACACGCGGTCGTCGTCGTTCCCTGCGATACCGTCTGGGCCGGCCCAGGTGAGCGTGACGGTCACGCCGTCGAGTCCGGGCTCGCCGGCGTTGCGCACGCCGTCGCTGTTCAGGTCGAGCCACACGGTGTCGCCGATCGAACCATTGCCCGTGTACCCGAAGTCCTGGTCGAGGTTGACCGCGCCGACGCCCTCTTCGCTCTGGAGCGTGAGCTCTGAGCGACCGTCCGCATCTTCAGTGCCGTTGTCGGCATCGAAGCTCGGGGTGAGCCCGGCAGGGATTCCGCTGTCAACGACGACCGAGTAGTTGCCGTCCGGCAGGCCGGTCACGATGTACTGGCCCTCGTCGTTCGTCGGGAGGGTCGGGATGACGATGTCGTCCGCGGTACCCGCTTCGCCGTCGGGGCCGAACCAGGTCACGATGACCGAGACACCAGCGAGTCGTGGCTCGCTCTCGTCGATGACGCCGTCAGCGTTGTCATCCCACCAGATCGTGTCACCGAGGGTGTTGAGGCCCTGGTACCCGAAGTCCTGATCGAGGTTGACGCGGCCTGCTTCTCCGTCGAGTACGATGACGGACACGGAATCCTGTCCGCCGTCCGGGTCACCCGTGTTGACCGCAGAGCCGACGATGCCGTCCACGACAACCACCATGAAGACACCATCGGGCAGCCCTGCGATGCTGTAGCTACCGTTCTCGTCAGTGACCGTCTCGAACTCGAGGTTGCCCTCGGTCTCGAAGTCGCCGTCCGGACCAGCCCAGATCACTCGGATCGTCTGGTTCGGAACGCCCGGCTCGTTGCCGTCCTGGATTCCATCGCCGTTCAGATCGATCCAAACACGGTCACCGATCACGCCTGCTCCGACGAAGCCGAAGTCGGCGGTCAAGTGCTCTGCACCGGTCTCGAGGGAGACGATCGTGCTCGCATCGAGCACGTCATCTTCGTCGTACGACACGGTCAGTCCAGCAGGAACCGTTTCGAGATCGACGAACACTCGGAAGTTTCCGGCGGGCAGGTGCTCGAAGAGGTACTTGCCCTCTGCATCAGTGACGGTCGCGAAGGACTGCGTTCCCGCGGTCTCGAAATCACCGTCAGCACCGGCCCAGACAAGGCGGACCGTGACTCCGGCGAGGCCGTGCTCGGTGTCGCCGATCTCACCGTCGCCGTTGAGGTCGAGCCAGACGGTGTCGCCGATGGAGCCGGCTCCACGGAATCCGAAGTCGGCGTTGTCAACGATGCGGTTCTCTCCAGCGTCGAGCGTGACCGTGGTCGAGCCGTCAGCAGTGTCGTCGCGATCGAAGGTCGCTTCGAGACCAGCCGGCAGCGTGTCCAGCTGGACCTCGACGAGGAACTCGCCCGCGGGAAGACCCGTGAAGGAGTAGTTGCCGTTCTCGTCGGTCACGGTTTCGAGCGTGATGTCATCGTCGTTGCCGAGCATGCCGTCAGGACCAGCCCAGGTGAGCAGGACGGTGACGCCTGCGAGACCGAATTCGCCCTCGGAGATTTCGCCGTCTGCGTTCTGGTCGAACCATACGGTGTCACCGATCGAACCAGCGCCGTTGTACCCGAAGTTCTGCACGAGGTTTTCGCCGTCGAGCACGATCGAGGAGGTCTCGTCGGGGTTGACGATGCCGCTGTCCGCGTCGTACGTCGGCGCGAAACCGGCCGGAACTCCGTCGGTGATCGTGATCGTCCACGGGCCGTCGGCGATGTCCTCGAAGAGATAGTTGCCGTTCTCGTCCGTGACGGTCGTGAACGTCAGACCGTTCGGTCCCGTGATCGTGACCTCGACGCCCGCAAGGCCGGGCTCGTTCGGCGTCTGCACACCGTCGCCGTTGATGTCCCACCAGACGGTCTGCCCGAGGACGCTCTGGGCGAAGTAGCCGAAGTCCTGATCGACGCGGTTCTGGCCGTCGTTCAAGGTGCCGGTCGAGGTTGAGGACTCATCCCCGTTCGGGCTTCCCGTGTTGACGACGTTGCTCGGCAGTGGGCCGACCACCTCGATCACGAACGTGCCTGCGGGCAGGTTGGAGAAGGTGTAAATGCCGTCCTCGCCCGTGATGGTGCGGAAGGTCGAGACTTCGCCGTTCAGACCCGTGAAGGTGAGTTCGAGTTCCACACCGACGAGACCGATCTCGCCCGGGTCCTGCTCACCGTTCCCGTTGCGGTCGAGCCACACGCGGTCTCCGAGCGAGCCGACACCGGCGTAGCCGAAGTCCTGCTCATTGTTGACCTGACCTGCGGTGTCGAGCGAGATGCGCGAGGTGTTGACTGCGACCCCTTCGAGCTCCTGCGGGCTGCTGACGAGACCGTAGGAGTTGTATTCGTCGCTGTCAGGGAGCACGACAGTGACCTCGTAGTTCCCGATCGGGAGTGCTGTGAACGAGTACTTGCCGTTCTCGTCGGTCGTCGTGGTCCACTCGACCGTGCCTGCGGTGTCGAAGTCGCCATCGATGCCAGCCCAGACGAGCGTCACCCTTGCGCCAGGGATCCCGGCCTCGTTCGCGTCCTGGACGCCGTTGAGGTTCTGATCGAACCACACCGTGTCACCGATCACGCCGGTTCCTCGGTATCCGAAATCGACGTCGCGCTTCGCTTCGTTCTTCGCAAGCGCACCGCGCCACTCACCGTTCGGCGACTCGGTGCCGCCGTCGAGGTCGTAGCTCGGTGTCAGGCCGAGCGTGGTGATGATCTGCGACTGCCCATTTGCAACAACGAGATACTGCCCAGCCGGAAGGTGCTCGACCAGGTAGCGGCCCTCAGCGTCGGTGACGGTCGTGTAGACCTCACCCGTTGGGATGCCGTTCGTACCGAGGTAGTTCACCGTCACGTCGACGCCAGCGAGACGAGGTTCGCCCGTGCCGTACTCTCCGTCGTTGTTCACGTCATTCCAGATGACGCCGCCGATCGAGGCGAGGTCGACGTTGATGGTGACGGTGTCGTCGTTCGACTTGTACTCGATGTAGGTGCGACCGTCGTTTGCATTCCGGGTTGATTCGGGGAGTCCGAATGCCGAAGGCACAACGGCGGTGTTCGTGATCTCTGGACCGTCGAGGTTCGCGTCGTCTTCGTTCCAGTCGCTTGGCACCGTCAGCGAGTACGTCACCGTGACGGATTCATTCGGTGCAATCGGCCCATCGATCTGCCAGGTGATGGTTCCACTCGTCGAGCCGTTGTCGACTGGAGCGATGCCACCGAAGGTCGGCGTTTCACCCTCGACCGTGCTGGAGATCAGACGGCGGTCCGGGGTGTCAGTGATCGTGATGTCGTACGCCGGCGCAGTGCCCGTGTTCGTCACCGTGACCGAGTAGTTGAGCACGTCGCCCGGCTTCGCACGGCGGGTGTCGGTATCCCCGACCTGACCTTCGACGCGCTTGTCGAGAATCAGGTTCGGTTCGATGACGGTCGCGTCAGCGTCGTCCTGGTTCGTCTGCGTGTCGAACGAGGTCGGCGCGGGCAGCGAATCAGGAGCGGCCGTGACCGAGTTCGTCGTGTTGTAGCGAACGGTCGCGGTGTTCTTCGTGGTTGCGCCGTTGCGCACCTCTCCGTTCACGTGCGCCGAGTAGTTGATGATCAGCACGCGAGCGTTCGGCGAAGCAGTGATGTCGCCGATGAAGAACCCGATGTCGCCGGTGGCGCCCTCTCCGGAGAGTGCGCGGACGTTGAGGTTCGGCGAGCAGTTTTCGCACGAGAAGTCGGTCATCTCATCGAAGGTGATCCCCGTCGGCAACGCGTCGAAGATCGTCGCGTGGTACGCCTGCGTGTTCGCAGGGATCGTCACGGCCAGCGTGTACTTGATGTCTTCACCGATTGTCGCGCGACCTGGTGCAGCGTCTTTCGCGATCGAGATGATCGGCGCGACGACCTGCGACTGCGCGGTTGCGATGTAGGCAGAAGTACTGAAGCCAGAATCCGAAGTTCGCGCACCATCGTCACTTCCGGCGAGTGACTGCGTGGTCGCGGTCACCCTGTTGATGATGCTCTCGCCGCTGACGAGCGGGTTTGCAACCACGGCGCGGTAGATCAGCGGGCTCGCGGTACCGCCTGAACCAATGGAGGTCACGGTCCAGCGAATCGAGCGGTCGACCTCTGTCCACAGCACACCGGGAGCGATTTCGCCGTCAGCTGTCATCGGCTGACCTGCAGCGTTCAGCGGCGTCAGGTTGCTCGGCACGATGTCGGTGACACGAACGTTGTGAGCCGTCGCACGGTTCTGAGCGTTGCTCGGGGTCACCGTGAAGGTCACGGTCTGGCCCGGGGTCACACGACCATTGACGGCGTTGTTGACTTTCGCAATACGGACCTGTGGCTCGACGAGCGGCGTATTGACTGTGCCACTGATCTCGGTTGCGTCGGTGCGCAACACCGCGTCGTTGCGCACGCTTTGTCCGACTCGGTTCGCATTCACGTCGAGCACGCGAGCACTGAACGTCAGAACGATGCGCGTGTCACCATTCGGCAAGGTCGCGGTGGGAGTCAGCTGCGGCGCGGTGAAAGCTGCAGGCAGCGCAATGCGCAAGATCTGATCGGAGTTCGTGAACGCCCAGTCACTCGGCATGTTCGCGCCGTTCACCTGCACGGCCGGGGTACCGACGATCTGCAGTCGGTTGGTACTGACGACGTCTTGGATGGCGGCGTTCTGCACGCTCGTACCTCGCGGGATCACCGTCGTCACCGTGTAGTTGATGATTTCACCGATGGTCGCCTGCGTGGCAGAGTTGCCCGACTCCGTGATCGAGGTCGTCGCCGACTTCAAAATGCTCGAGTTCGCGAGGCGAACGGTCTGGGTGTCACTCGCCGGCACCGTCGTGGTGGAGTTGAGCGCGGGGTCGATGTTTCTCGCCGGAACGTGCACGACCGGCGTACCCGTGTTCGTCTGCGTTTCGTACTGGCGAACACCAGCATTGTTCAACAGCTCGGCGTTCGGAGCGAACGTGGTCGGGATCGTGACCGAGTAGGTCAGAGTGATCGTTTCGCCTGCAGGGATCGAGAGTCCGCTCCAGTTGAGCTGCGAAGGCGCCTGCGACTGGTTGCTGCAGACACCGCTCGAGCTCACCTGCGAGACATTCGCACAGACGATGCCTGTCGGAAGGAGGTCGCGCACTGAGACTGCCGAGACATCGACGCTGCCCTGGTTGCGGACGACAACCGAGTAGTTGACGACGTCGCCACCGCGAACCGTGGTCGCGCTTGCGGACTTGTCGAGCGTCACGCTCGTTGCAGCGAACTCTGCGTTCGCTTCAGCGCGCTGCTGGAAGACCTGGCCGGCAGAGTTGCGGTACACGAGCTTTGCAAGGTTCGCAACGATGTCGCCGTCGGCTGCACCCGTCTGCCCGCTCACGATTGTCGAGACGGCAACCTGGAACACGCGGCTGTCTTCTGGAACGTCATTGAGCGTCCAGGTGAGCGCGCGCTCTTCTTGCGTGAACGTGACGTCATCGGCATCGATGGTGCTCGCGCCCGTGAAATCTGCGCTCTCGAAGGTGAAGCCTGCGGGCAGGAAGTCACGGATGATCGGCTGCAGCGTGTCGAGGTTCGTCGGGAACTGCACGGTCACGAGCCAGCAGACGCGGTCGCCCTGGCGGAACGCGCCCTCGGAGTTGCCCTCAACGTACTCAACGTTCGAGGCAGCGCAGTCCATCAGGCCGTCGACGGGGTTCGAAACCATCTTCGTGAGCTTCGGCTCGCCCGCGTACTGGCTCGCGAAGGATTCATCGATGATCGGCAGGATGCGTGCGTCCTCATCATCGCCGAAGTGGATGAGCGCGTTGGTCGAGAGATCGACTTCGTTCGTCCACTCATCGCTCGCCGAAACGGGCGTTGTGTTGCCACGGTAATCGTTGTTCGTGGTTGTCGAGTACGTGATGATCGCCTGCTGGTTTGGCGCGGTGAACCCTGGCAGCGACCAGGTGACCGTCTCGATCCCGTTGCCTTCGTCCACGACCGAGACCGGCGTGATGTTGCTCGCGGTGTAGGTCAAGCCTGCAGGCACGCGGTCGGTGACGATGATTTCGTCCGTCGACAACGCGTACTCGCTCGAGCGGATGACAAGTGTCCAGTTGCTCACTGAGCCGTGCGAAACCTCGGGCTGATCAACGGTCTTGTAGATCGCGACATCTTCCGCCGAGACGGTGTGGGTGTCCCAGACGTTTCGTGCGGTACCGTTCGTCGCACCGGTGACCACGACGCCATTGACGAGCGTCTGCTCGTCCTCGGTGAAGGCCCCGGTGTTGTTGTCGAGGTTCGCCGTCGTAATTTCGAGGTCTGCAGCAACGTTCTCTCGCAGTGGGATTGCTGCTGCGTACTGGAACGAGAATTCTTGCGCTGGGTTCAAGGTTGCGGAACCGAGGCCGAGCGTGAGCGCTTCCGTGCTCCATTCGACCCGGGTGTAGACACCGGCGGCAAGCGGTCCGTCGCCATCGGGATCGAGGGCGACGGTCGATACGTTCGTCGGTTCGATGCATGGCGCAGTGAAAGTTGGTGCTGGAACGTCGAGACGACCCGAACCTGCGTATTCCTCGGTTCCTTCTGCGCTCGCGTCGCGTGCACCGCACGACAGGAACTCGAGACCGGCTGGCAAGTAGTCGACAACGCTGAAGCCAGAGGTCGCGAGAACGTCGTTGTTCTTCACCTTGATCGTGTAGACCGTCTGGTTCGTCTGCGCACCGCGGAGCAGCTCTGCTTCTGGGCTCGGTTCCGACTTTTCGACTTCGAACGCCGAGATACGAGTTTCGTCTTCGGCCGTCGCGGATCCAGTGAAGGTGCTGGCAATCGGCGCCCCGTTTCCAGCGGGGTTGAGGTCGACGCGTGGGAGTTGGCGCGGGTTCGTCGTGACCAGCACCATCGCGGTCTGCTTGACGATGTCGTCGATGAAGTACGTCGACGACGATGGAGTCGCCTGGTAATCCAGGGTCACGGTTGCACCGGTCGCGAGGTCAGCAACGTTTGTCCACACCACGAGCGTGGTGCCGTTGTTGAGCGGACGGACGACGTCGGGCGCGACTGCTGTGCCATTGACCGATGACGAGCCGATGGAGACGCCTGCCGGGAGAATCTCACGGAACGTCACGTTGTACCCATCCGGACCGGCAGGATTCGACACCGAGAGCTGCACGTCGACGGGCGCACCGTAGAGCGTGGTATCAGCCGTGGTCACCGAGAACTGCGGGTCTGGGGTCCCTGCCGCTTCAGCGGCTGGTGCGAGCGAGAACGGTGCTACGAGCGGTGCAGCAGCGAGCGTGACGATGGCGAGCGCAGACAAAAGCGCGCGCTGAAAGCGACGATTCAAGGAAGATCTCCAGAACAAACAAGGCGCCCGAGCGCATTACACGAATCGGGACAGAAAATGGTGCACATTTACTGTATAAAAGTTGGGATTTAAAACAATGCCTCAGTGTTGTACCCCGTAACCCGACCGGTGCCCACCTCGCGCCCCTCCGATTTCGAATTGCGCACCAAAATGCCAGATTGCACAAGGCCTCTCCCCGTGAAGGGGGGTAAGAAAATTGCCCGTCAGCTCACTGAGCGACGGGCAAATTCTTAGATTACGATTCGATTACATTTGGCGAACTATTGCGTTTTGCGACAATGAGCTTGGAGCTTCTCGACGAAACAACCCTTGAGTCTTCAGCGGAGCAAGCCGCGCTTCGCCGAACGGCACTCAGTTTGCGTTTCGCTTTTTAACACCAGCGAACCGCTACTCCCACTCGATCGTTCCCGGTGGCTTGCTCGTGACATCGAGGACAACTCGGTTCACGCCTTCGACTTCATTCGTGATTCTGTTTGAAATTCGAGCGAGAACGTCGTATGGCAGGCGCGTCCAGTCCGCGGTCATCGCGTCTTCGCTCGAAACCGGGCGGAGAACGATCGGGTGACCGTAGGTGCGGCCATCGCCCTGCACCCCGACCGAGCGAACATCTGCCAGAAGCACAACGGGGCACTGCCAGATTTCCTGATCAAGCCCGGCGAGAGTCAGTTCGGCGCGAGCGATTTTGTCCGCTGCCCGCAGCAGCTCGAGACGTTCCGCCGTCACTTCACCGACGATGCGGATACCGAGCCCTGGGCCAGGGAACGGCTGACGGCCGACGATGACCTCCGGCAGCCCGAGATCGCGACCGATCTGGCGAACCTCGTCTTTGAAGAGTGTGCGAAGCGGCTCGATGAGCGAGAAGTTCAAGTCGTCGGGCAGACCACCGACATTGTGGTGACTCTTGATGTTCGCCGTCCCACTGCCACCGCCAGATTCCACGACGTCCGGGTACAGGGTGCCCTGGACCAGGAAGCGGATCGGTTCGCCCTCACTCGCGGCCTCGGCAGCGAGATCGCGCTCGGCCTGCTCGAACACTCGGATGAATTCGCGCCCGATGATCTTGCGCTTCGTCTCGGGGTCGGTCACGCCTGCCAGCGCATTCAAGAACCGCTCGCGAGCATCGACGGTCACGAGGCGAACCCCCGTCGAGGCGACGTAGTCCTGTTCGACCTGCTCTCGTTCGTCAGCACGGAGGAGTCCGTGATCGACGAAGACACAGATGAGCTGATCACCGACGGCCTTGTGCACGAGTGCAGCCGCAACCGCGGAGTCGACCCCGCCGGAGAGCGCGCACAGCACTTTTGCGGAGCCCGCTTCTTCGCGAATGCGAGCGACCTGCTCCTCGATGACATTGCCGCTCGTCCAGGACGCGTCGATCTCGGCGACATCCTGCAAGAACTGTTCGATGACCTGCTGACCATATGCCGAGTGCTTGACCTCAGGGTGCCACTGCACGCCAGCGAGGCGTCGCTCTCGGTTCTCGAACGCTGCTACCGGAGTGTCTTCGGTGCTGGCGAGCACGGTGAATCCCTCAGGCGCTTCGGAGACCGAGTCGCCGTGACTCATCCACACGGTCTGCTGTTCGGGCTGCTCCGCGAGCATCGCTCCAGCGCTGCTGACGGAAAGCGCAGTCGAGCCGTACTCGCGTCGACCGGTGCGTGCGACCGTACCTCCGAGCGCCGCGGCCATCACCTGGAAGCCGTAGCAAATGCCCATGACGGGGATCCCGAGGTCGAAAATGGCCGGATCGAGTCGAGGAGCGCCCTCTTCGTACACACTCGATGGACCACCGGAGAGCACGATGCCGATGGGCTCGCGCTCGGCAACCTCGGCAGCAGTGATCGTGTGCGCCACGATCTCGCTGTATACGTTCGCCTCGCGAACACGTCGCGCGATGAGCTGCGCGTACTGCGCGCCAAAGTCGACAACCAGCACTGGGCGGTGCGCGGTATCAGCCATCAGAGTCCTTCCGAAGAGTTCACTTGAGAATCTTGGCGCTTCCGCCGTGGTCGAGCTGCTGCCGCTTCAACGGCCGCGATGTCGGCGCGTGCCCGCTTCGACATCGAGTGCTCGACAAAGAATGAGAGGAGCGGAACAACGCCGCCGAGTGCAATGAGGAAGAGGTTCCAGAATGGCCAGCGCAGCAGAATCCAGAGTCGGAAGTCTGCGATGAGGTAGACGACGTACAGCCAGCCGTGCACGATCAGCACGACGCGCGAGAGGTTGACGGCGGTGGTCGTTCCATCGGGAACCAGGGCGATGAGGCCGAAGGGACCGAAGGCCTCGATCTCCATTGCGAAGGCGTACTTCGCGACCATCTCTACGACCACGAGCAGCAGGAATACACCGGTGATCCACGCGAAGACCTGGTAGAACTTCAGCGCGAAGCGGATCTTCGGCAACTGTTGGGGCTTTGGTAATGGCACTGCTCTACCTTACCGAGCCGGGATTCGAGGTCGAGCCCGCTGCCGACTGGGCGGAAAGCGCGTTCGCAACGACCGGCGCCTCGGTTTCGTCGTCGCCGAGCGGACCATCACCGTCTGGGTCGTCGTCCCAATCGTCGTCCCAGTCGTCGTCGCCCTCTTCTGCTGCCTCACGCTCACGGACGATGGCGTCTTTCACGAGGCGGTACCAGAGGTAGAAGGCGAAGAGCGCGAACACGATCCACTCGATCGCGTAGAACACGTTCAGCCAGTTGAGCTGCACATCGGTCAGCGGCGGCACGGAGACGATCGCCGTGAGGCCAGCGGGGGTGTCTTCTGTGATGACGTACCCGGGGTAGATGAGCCCTTCGAAGTCGGGCCAGAGATTGATGAGCATGGCGACGCTCATCGCGTCGCGCTCTTGCGCCTCGACGTCGACAGCGATCGGGTGCTCACTCGGCATATAGCGCCCGAGCATCTCGCCGCTCGGGGGGTTTTCGGCGAGCATTGCTGCAACCGCTTCAGCCTCGGCGAGCGTGGGCGCCCATCCGAGCGCGACCGCGAGTGAAACATCGGGATTGCCATCGACGCTCACGAGCGAACCGACGACCCAGAATCCTTCGGCTCCCTCGTGCTGACGACCCTCGAGGACGACGAAGCGATCGCTGGCCCATTCACCGGTCGCAGTGACCATACGGCCACCGGCCTCGGACGTCATCGGCTGACCAGGCACTTCGAGGTCGGCGAGCACCATGGGCGTCTCGGTGTCGCGAGTATCGCGCTGCGCACCCTCGACCGCGCGTTCAATCTGCCATTGCCCGAGCAGCGAGAAGACCGCTGAAACGAAAAGCGCTGCGAAGAGGACGCCGATCCAGCGCGGCTTCCTGGCCATCTGCCAGAAGGTGGTCTGCATTCATGCTCCGGGGATTACGGCGGTTTCGCCACGGTAATTCTACGGCTGTTTCAGCGCTCGCTCCCGGTGAGCGGGTTCTCTTCTACAGGGCGGGCATGCATCGCGGGTTGTGCAGGCTGCTCCGTCGCGGGGATTTGCGCGTCGGAGGGCACCGCGGGCTCCTCGTCGCGGTGGGGACCGGCCGATCCGCGACCAGCGAGCAGCACGATGCCAGCGCCCGCGACCATGATCACGGTCGAGGCGAGCACGATGATCCGGTAGTCGAACTGCAGGATCAGCGCCGCACCGACGAACGTCATGAGCGACTGCGGGAAGTTCGCGATGAGCCCGATCGCCGCCGAGACCCTCCCCTGTTCTGTCACGACCGTCATCCGCTGCTGACGGGTTTTCAACCCGACGATGACGGGGGGAATTCCGAACCCGAGGACCGCCTGGCCCGCAAGCACGACCCACAGTTCGCTCGCACCGAGGCTCAAGGTTCCGACGGAGAGACAGAGGATGCCGAGCATGACCGTTCCCGGTTCTCCGATTCGCTTGATCAACCAGGCCGAGCAGAGACCACCGACGATTCCAGTCGCGCCGCTGACCGCGCCGAACATCGCCACCATGGTCGCGGGCAGTGCCAGACCTGTCTCGACCGTGGCGAAGGCCACGACGTTGTAGAAGCCCGTCGCGGCGAGCGCGATCGCAACTCCGAGCACCATCCAGCCGAGCGCGGGCTGCTGGGCGGTTCGCCGAAAACCGACGCCGGCCTCGCGCCAGAAGCTCTCGCGCTCAGACGCTGCCTGCGGCGGGCTCTCTGCGAATCTCAGCAGCAGCATCGTCAGCATCGCGGCGCCGAAGAAGACCGCGGTGATCCAGACCACGGCGCCGATACCGAACTGCGCATAGAGCACGACGCCGCCGACGGGCGCGAGCACGCGCAGCGTCATATCGATCGTGGTCATGAGGGCGTTCGCGCTCGGGAGGGCATCGTCATCGAGGATGTCTCGCACGAGCCCCGACTGCGCGCTCATCCCGGCGAATTGCACGGTCGAATACACGAGCACGACGATCATTGCGATCCAGACCATCGAGGCATCACGCACGACGAGCAGGAGGAGCACCACGGGAATCGCGAGCGCGCTCGATCCCGCGAGCAGGATGCGGCGTGACATCCGGTCGGCGAGGTGTCCGAGGAGCGGCGAGAAGAGCGCAGGGATTGTGGCGAGCCCGAGCACGATGCCGGCGAGCGAGTCCGAGCCGGTGAGATCCTTCACCCACACCGCGATGCACAGGAACAAGATGCTGTCCCCGACGTTGATGCAGAACCACGAGAGGACGAGCGAGCGAAAGGCTTTCGCACGAAGGGCGATCATTCTGCACCAGGCCGAAGGGTGAACATGACCGTCGCGTCTTCCGCACTCGGATCGCTCGCGTGCTGCGCGGTGTACTCGTTGACGAGCACTTGCACGCGTTCGGCCAATTCGTCGAACTGCGCAGCACTCACGCGCACCTTCGCCCGAATGATCGCCGGATAACTCTCATCCTCGACCTTGGCGCGCTGGAGCGCGTGCATCATGCGCCCGGTCTCCTGGCTCAGCAGGTGCGAAGCAATGATGCGCACCGAGGCGAGGTCGTCGCTCGAGGCGATGCTGTCGCCTTCGATCTGCATGCTCGCTGCGAGGTATGGCTTCTCTCGCCCTCGACGCTCTGCGGGAACGACGAGTCCGAAGCGTTCGAGCTGCCGCAAATGGTACGAGCAGCTCGCCACTGACTCGCCGAGGATCTCGGCGCATTCGGTCGCAGTCTTTCCTGGGCCGCTCGTGCCGAGTGCGTCGAGGAGTGCGAGTCGACTCGGGTGCGCGAGCGCGCGGAGTGCTTCTGGGTTGACGGGAGTGCGTTCCATGTACTCACCGTACATTCTAAAGATCTCTTTATCAAGACTTCTTTAGAAATAATCGTCGGGTTCGAGTCGAGCTCAATCACGGGAGGCGACGACACCACCGAAAACACCACAGCGGCCCCGGTTTTCTCGGGGCCGCTGTGGTGTTCGAAGTTCGACGGTGCGCGCTACTCACTCACGACGCGAGTACCGACGGGTTCGCTCGTCGGCAGTGCATCGAAGGACACGATGTCCGGTGCCTCGAGGCGAGCGCGATCAGCCGACTCGTCATCTGGGAGTTCCTGGCTGGCGCGTTCCGCAGCGACACGCTTGCGATACGCGTTGACCTCGCGCTCGATCTCCTCGTCACTCCACCCGAGTGCCTCGCCCATGATGCGAGCGGCAACGGGTGCTGCGGCGACACCGCGGTCCCATGCTTCGATGGAGATGCGGGTGCGGCGCGCGAGCACGTCGTCGAGGTGCAATGCACCCTCGTGCGTTGCCGCGTACAGCACTTCAGCACCGATGTAGTCGTCGGCACCTGGCAGTGGCTCGAGCAGTTCCGGGCGCTCGCGAATGATGTCGAGCACCTCGTCGGTCATGACGCCGTAGCGGTTGAGCAGGTGCTCGATGCGGTGCTTGTGCACACCGAAGGCTCGCGCGATCTTGCTGCGTCGGTTCCAGGCCGCACGGTACCCCTCGGCGCCGAGCAGAGGAATTTCGGCGGTGCAGGAAGCCGGCACCTTGCCGTCGATCGCAGAGACCGCCTCGTCGATCGCGTCCTTCGCCATGACACGGTAGGTGGTCCACTTGCCGCCGGCCACGATCACGAGGCCGGGAACCGTGTGCGCAACGAGGTGTTCGCGGCTGAGCTTCGAGGTCTCATCGCTCTCGCCTGCGAGCAACGGGCGAAGCCCGGCATACACGCCTTCGACGTCAGCGCGAGTCAGTTTCACCGAGAGCACGCTGTTCACGTGATCGAGGATGTAATCGATGTCGGCGGCGGTCGCAGCCGGGTGCGCCTTGTCGAGGTTCCAGTCGGTGTCGGTGGTGCCGATCAGCCAGTGACGGCCCCACGGAATCACGAACAGCACGCTCTTCTCGGTGCGAAGCAGCAGACCCATCTCCGAGTGGAAACGGTCGCGAGGCACCACGAGGTGCACGCCCTTGGATGCGCGGACCTTGAAGTTGCCGCGGGTACCGACCATCGCCTGGGTGTCGTCTGTCCAAACGCCGGTCGCGTTGACGACCTGCTTCGCACGGATCTCGAACTTCTCGCCGGTCTCGTAGTCGTGCGCCTGCACGCCGACCACTCGCTCACCGACCTTCAAGAAGCCTTCCGCGCGGACTCGGCTGGCAACGTGCGCTCCATAGAACGATGCGGTGCGGACGAGGTTCGCGACATATCGAGCGTCGTCGACCTGCGCGTCGTAATAGGTGATGCCACCCACAAGCGCGTCGGGCGCGAGCGAAGGGATCTGCTTCTCGACCTGGCGCTTGCTCAAGTGCTTGTGCATCGGAACGCCCGGACGAGCGAACCCGGTGTAGCTGAAGGCGTCGTACATTGCCATGCCCGCACCGATGTAGGCGCGCTCGACCACAGGGGTTTTGAGCGGGTACAGGAAGCGGACCGGCTTCACGAGGTGTGGTGCAAGACGCTGGAGCAGGAGACCACGCTCGATGAGCGCTTCGCGAACCAGGCCGAAGTCGAGCTGCTCGAGATAGCGGATACCGCCGTGAATGAGCTTCGAGGAACGGCTGGATGTCCCGGAGGACCAGTCGCGAGCCTCAATGAGCCCGACGCGAAGGCCACGGGTCACGGCGTCGAGCGCCGCACCGGCGCCAACGATTCCGCCACCAATGACGAGGACGTCGACTTCTTTGCTCTTCATCGAGGCAAGGGCTGCCTCACGCTCTTCTCGACCGAGGCGCTTCGATCGGGTGACCGAATTCTCTTTCGCTGCCATGGCTTGTCCTTTCTTGAGCGTCGTGTGAACTACCGCGACTGATATGGCGCGACGACAACTTCGACGCGCTGGAATTCCTTGAGATCTTGGTATCCGGTGGTGGACATCGCACGGCGAAGCGCACCGATGAGGTTGCCGGTGCCGTCGGCGACTGCGGCCGGACCATTCAGCACCTCGTCGAGAGAGCCGACCTGGCTCACTTCGACCCGGTTGCCGCGCGGGAGCTTCTGGTTGTGCGCTTCTGGGCCCCAGTGCCATCCGCGCCCGGGTGCCTCGTTTGCGCGGGCAAGGGCGACGCTGAGCATGACCGCGTCGGAACCGCATGCGATCGCCTTCACGAGGTCGCCGCTGGTGCCGAGTCCGCCGTCGGCGATGACATGGACGTAGCGCCCGCCGGACTCGTCGAGGTAGTCGCGGCGAGCAGCCGCCACGTCGGAGATCGCGGTTGCCATCGGGGCGTGCAGACCGAGGACGTTGCGCCCGGTCGAACCTGCTCCGCCACCTGCGCCGACGAGCACGCCGGCAGCACCGGTGCGCATGAGGTGAAGCGCTGCGGTGTAGCTCGAGACACCACCCACGATGACCGGCACGTCGAGTTCGTAGATGAACTGCTTGAGGTTGAGCGATGCTCCATCGGCGGCAACGTGCTCGGCACTCACGGTCGCGCCGCGGATCACGAACATATCGACGCCTGCATCGAGCACAGCCTGGTAGTGCTTCTGGACTTCGTGCGGACTCAAGGAGCCGGCAACGATGACTCCGGCATCACGGATCTGCTGCAGGCGCTCGCGGATGAGTTCTGGCTTGATGGGTTCCGCGTAGATCTCGCGCATACGAGTGGTCGCGCGATCGACGGGCAACGACGCGATCTCAGCGAGCAGGGGCTCCGGGTCTTCGTAGCGCGTCCAGATGCCCTCGAGGTTCAAGACTCCGAGCCCACCCGCACGGCCGAGTGCGATCGCGGTCGCCGGACTCATGACCGAGTCGGTGGGAGCGCCGAGCACGGGAATGTCGAAGCGATACGCGTCGATCCCCCACTGGACCGAAACAAGGTCGCTGTCTCGCGTACGACGGCTTGGGACGACAGCAATGTCGTCGAAACTAAATGCGCGTCGGCCACGCTTTGCACGGCCAATTTCGATGTCACTCACGAGGTCAAGCCTACTCGCGTGGACCGACGGCAGAGGGGGTTATACGTTCGGATCGTGTTCACTCTCCGCGAGCAAACGAATCTCGCGGTGTGCGTTGTGGAGCGTGGCGACGATCTGGCCAGCGACTGCCGGCGTGATTCCCTTGCGACGCTGCGAGCGCAAAATACCACGGACGTCGCTCCGGAATTCGGCGAGCGCCAGCTCGACCTCCCGCATCGCGATGTGCTCGAGCGTGCTCTGCTCGGAGTTCTGCGAGGCCCGAGCATCGGATCCGCCCTCGGCACGGCGCCCATCGAAGCCGTCTGCTCCCTGTGACGATCCGGCATCGCTCGACTCGGCTCTGGTCGATTGACTGCCGGTCGATTTACCGCCGGTCGATTCCCATGCGCCTGCGGTGTCGTGTTCCTCGTGATCGGGCCAGCTCGGCTGGGCAGCCGGGTTCGGGATCCGCTCCTCGTTCGAGTGCCCGCCGAAAGGATCGCCAGACCACCATCCGGATTCCGACTTCGCTTTCGAGCGCTTCGTCTCGGCGCGCAGTTCTTCCTTTGCTGCGGCAAGGTCTGCCTTCAGCGTTCGCATTGCATGCTGCACGTCAGCGCGAACGCCGTCCGCGAGCTGACGGACCTGGTCGGAGATGGTCGTCTCGATGTCGTCGATGTCGTCTTTTCGATTGGCGAGTTCATCGCGACCCGACTCGGTGATGCTGTACGTCGCACGACGACCCTCGACCTCACGTTGCACGAGCCCCTCGGTTTCGAGCTTCGCCAGTCGCGGGTAGATCGTGCCGGCGCTCGGCGAGTAGGTTCCCCCGAAGCGTTCGCTGATCGCCTGGATGATCTCGTAGCCGTGCATCGGCCGCTCGCTCAGCAACTGCAGGAGGTAGAGGCGTAGGGAGCCGTGTGCGAAGACGCCGCTCATCGTTCGTCTCCTGCGGCTCGCGCCGCACCCGCGCGGCGCAGGACGGTGAGACCACCGGTCACGGAATTCATGTCGATCACGACTCCTGTGCTGCCGAAGCGGGCAATGCCGTTCGAGCGCTCCACCACCACGCCGTCAATGGTCGCTCGGGCGCCGATGCTCCGCAGCGAACCGCGAACGGGCAGCCCCTGATCGAACCGGAGCGTGGCATCGCCCGAGACACTGTTGAGACCGACCGTCTTGGGATCACCCGTGATGTCGAGCATGACGGTTCCCGCCACCGAATCGATGCTCACGTCTCGAAGCGCACCCGAGGCGGTGACCGAGCCGGAGGTGGTGTGCGCGGTGAGCTCACCATGCTGGTCGGAGGCTTCGAGATCGCCGCTCACCGAGTTGAACTCGACGTTGCCGCGGTGCCCATCGAGCTGCACATCGCCCGAGACGGTGTTGATCGTCGCCTTGCCCTCGAGTTCACTGACGAGGATCTCGGCGTTCACCTGGGCGAGCGAGAGCGCGACGGCCCGCGGCACTGCAATGCTGAGGTCGACCTTCGGCCCTTTCCCGATCCACTGCGCGAAGCCCTTCAAGCCTTCCCAGTTCTTTCGAGGGTGATCGATTCGAAGCGTACGACCGTCGAACTCGACGAGCAGGTCGATTCCCGTGACGGAGTGCACCTCGATGCGAGCCTGCTCCTCGTCGGTGCCGACGATGTCGAGTCGCCCGCCGATGACGCCAATGCGCAACTTGTGAGGCGCCGCGATCTCGATGGTGCGACTTTCGCCGGGCGCAACCTTCCAGCGCTCGTCGACTTCGTCTGCGCTGTAGTTCGTGGAGGTCATGGTGTTCCTTTGTTCGGTCCCGCTGCGACGAATGGCCGCCTCTGCAACAATTGCTGAGTCGCGATATATCGCGTCTTCTTAAAATCAAGATATATCGCGTTTGATACGAAGGCAAGGGGAAGTTTCCGGCTGCATCGCGGTCGTACCGCGCAGCGCTTCGGAACCGCACGACACGAACCCCGCACAACGCACAACAGCGCCTCCCGAAGGAGACGCTGTTGTTGTCGTACCGGCGAAGAATCAGCGGCGGTAGTTCGGAGCCTCGGCAACCATCTGAATGTCATGCGGGTGCGATTCCTTTAGACCAGCAGCGGTGATCCGGACGAACTTGCCCTTCTCCTGCAGATCTTCGATCGTGCGAGCGCCCGTGTAGAACATCGACTGACGCAGTCCCCCGATGAGCTGGTACGCAACCGTGGCGACTGGGCCACGGTACGGAACCTGACCTTCGATGCCCTCGGCGATCAGCTGCTCATCCGTTGGCACATCTGCCTGGAAGTAGCGGTCGCGCGAGTACGAGGTCTTCTTGCCGCGAGTCTGGAGCGCTCCGAGCGAACCCATTCCGCGGTAGGTCTTGTACTGCTTGCCGTTGACGAGCACGAGGTCTCCCGGGCTCTCGTCGCAACCGGCGAGAAGCGAACCGAGCATCACGGTCGAGGCTCCAGCCACAATGGCCTTCGCGATGTCGCCGGAGTACTGCAGGCCACCATCGGCGATTACGGGGACGCCAGCGGGTCGAGCCGCGAGCGAAGCTTCGTAGACGGCGGTCACCTGCGGGACGCCGACACCGGCCACGACACGAGTGGTGCAGATCGATCCGGGACCGACGCCGACCTTCACTGCGTCAGCGCCGGCATCGATCAGCGCCTGTGCGCCCGAGCGAGTGGCAACGTTGCCGCCGATGATGTCGACGTGCGCCGCGCTCGGCTCTGCCTTCAGCCGACGGATGATGTCGAGCACCCCAGCGCTGTCGCCGTTCGCCGTGTCGACCACGAGGACGTCGACGCCGACCTCGACGAGTGCCATTGCGCGGTCCCAGGCGTCACCGAAGAAGCCCATGGCCGCACCCACGCGGAGTCGGCCGTGCTCGTCCTTCGTTGCGTTCGGGTACTGCTCGGTCTTGTCAAAGTCCTTGACCGTGATGAGTCCGCCCAGCTTGCCGTCCTCGTCGATCAACGGAAGCTTCTCGAGCTTCGTGCGACGGAAGATCTCACGAGCATCCTCGCGAGAGATGCCAACGGGAGCAGTGGTGAGGGGCGACTTCGTCATCACGTCGCGCACGAGCGTCGTCTCGAACTCTTGGCGCGGGACGAACCGCATGTCTCGGTTGGTGATGATGCCGACCAGCACACCATCGGCGTCGACCACGGGAAGACCCGAGACGCGGAACTTGCCGCAGACCTCGTCGACCTCTTGCACGGTTGCGTCGGGATGCGTGGTCACCGGGTCGGTGATCATGCCCGATTCGCTGCGCTTCACCCGGTCGACGATGCTCGCCTGATCGGCAATAGAGAGGTTGCGGTGCACGATACCTATGCCACCTTGCCTCGCCATTGCAATCGCCATGCGCGCTTCGGTCACGGTGTCCATGGCACTCGAGAGCAGCGGAGTGCCCAGACGAATGCGTCGAGTCAGTTGAGTGGAGGTATCTGCTTCGCTCGGAATGACATCGGTATGCCCGGGAAGGAGCATGACGTCGTCATAGGTGAGTCCAGTGAATCCAAAGGGGTCTGGCGTAGTCATCACAACCAATGTTATCGAGTCGTTCCCAGCACGAAACATATTCGCTTCATTCGCCGGGGTATTGTTTCACCACCGTAAAACGGAAAACGAGGCCGGACCATTCCCGTTCCGAGCACATCGTTTTGCGCAACCGAGTGGAGAACAGGTGGAGTTGACTCAACGTCCCACAATCCGGAGAACGGCCAGACTACTAGCGGCCGCAATTCTTCTTTCAATCGTTTCGCTTTTTGCCATTGGCGCTGCAGGCGCCGGCGCTTCCACCACTCCTGAACCCACAGAAAGTTCCAGTGTCTACTCCATGGGTGGCACGCTCAAGAACGAGGGCGAAGGCGTTGGCGGAGTCGACATTCTTGTCGAAGGCCCCGCAGGCTTCAGCGAATCAGCAACGACCGATGACACCGGGCGCTGGAGCGTTCCGTTGCCAGGTGGAGGTGAATACACTGCAACGTTGCAGGTCGAGACCCTCCCCGATGGAATCGCACCTCGCGACCCAGACAATGTCAGCAGGACAATCCAAGTCGGAACGACGAGCACCGCAAACGTGCTCTTCCCCTCGGCGAAGGCGCCGCGGGCGGAGGGGACTTCCTTGCGAAGCTGTTCTCCCGTCTGATTACCGGCCTGAACTTCGGACTGCTGCTGGCGTTGGCCGCGATCGGCATCACGCTGATCTTCGGCACCACCGGCGTCAACAACTTCGCACACGGTGAAATGCTCACCTTCGGTGCGATCGTGTACTTCACGTTCACGACCATCGGCCTCAACATGTGGCTCGCGATTCTTGCAACGCTGCTCGCGAGCGCCCTGTTCGGCTGGACACAAGATGCGGTGATCTTCAAACCGCTTCGAAGGAAGCGAGTCGGACTCGTTCAAGTGCTGATCGTGACGATCGGTCTCTCGATCGCAGTCCGCTACGGATTCCAGTTCTTCTTCGGCGGCGGCACCGAAAACTATCCGAACCGCCCCGTCGAGAACGTCACGATCGGGTCGGCAACGATCACGCTCACGAGCCTTGTGAGCATGTTCGTCAGCATCATCGTGCTGCTCGCGGTCGGGTTCTTCCTGACCCGCACGCGATTCGGAAAGGCGACGCGCGCAGTGAGCGACAACTCCGGCCTCGCTGCCGCCTCGGGTATCAACACCGACTTCGTCATTCGAATCGTGTGGGTCCTCGCAGCAGTCCTGACCGGTCTCGCCGGAATCCTCTACGGGTTCTATCGAGGCGTCACCTGGGACATGGGTTTCACGATCCTGCTTCCGCTCTTCGCCGCGGTCACCCTCGGCGGGCTCGGCAGTGCCTTTGGTGCTCTCATTGGAGCCATCGTGATCGGTCTCATCACTGAGATCTCCACGATCTGGATTCCAACCGACCTTCGTTACGCAGTAGCCCTGGTCGTACTCATCGTCATGTTGCTCATCCGGCCTCAAGGACTCTTGGGCCGAAAAGAGCGGATCGGTTAGGAGAGAACCATGGACTTTGTATCCCTGATCGAAAACGCCATGCGGGAGCTCGTCAGCCCCGCCGCAGCCGCATACGTCTTGGCCGCCATCGGCCTGAGTGTCCACTTCGGATACGCAGGTCTCCTGAACTTCGGTATGGCCGGGTTCATGGCAATCGGCGCGTACGGCTACGCCATCGCTTCACTGCTCCTGGGCTTCAACGCCCTCATGGCAGCACTGTTTGCGATCATCCTCGCGATCATCTTCTCGTTCATCCTCGGAATCCCGACTCTGCGGTTGCGCGGTGACTACCTCGCAATCGTGACGATCGCGGCGGCAGAAATCGTCCGCTACGTCGTGATGACCACGGGAATGACCCCGATCACTCGCGGTTCACAAGGAATGTCCGGGTACCAGACCGACTTCAACGCGCTCAACCCGCTTCCGGCCGGCAACTACGGCTTCTGGGTTTGGGAAGCAGGAGCCACTGGCACCTGGATGCGGATCGTCGCCTGGTCGATCGTGATCCTCGTGACGCTCCTCGTCTTCTTCTTGATGCGAAGCCCCTGGGGCCGAGTGCTCAAGGGAATCCGTGAAGACGAAGACGCGGTTCGCAGCCTCGGAAAGAACGTCTGGAGCTACAAGATGCAGGCGCTCATCCTCGGAGGTGTTATCGGTGCTGTCGCCGGAATCATCTTCGTGCTCCCGAGCAACGTGCAACCCGTCGCATTCATGCCGACCCTGACGTTCTTCGTCTGGACCGCGCTCCTCCTTGGTGGAGCAGCAACGGTCTTCGGCCCGATCGTCGGTGGCGTGCTCTTCTGGGTGCTGTTCTCACTGACACAGGGCATCGTTGGCGCTTTGCAGGCCTCCGGCGTCTTCGGCGCACTGCCACCATCACAGGCCGGTCAATTGCGATTCGTCCTCGTTGGTATCGCGCTGATGCTGATTGTGATTTACAGGCCGCAAGGTATCTTCGGCAATAAGAAGGAGCTGTCCTTTAATGTCTAACACCACAACAAGCACCCACCCGCTCGTCGCCGGCGAAGTCGCTCCCGGCTGCAAGAAGGTCGATCCCATCGTCGTCGCAGACGGTGTGAAGCGCCACTTCGGCGGACTCACGGCGGTCGACGTCGAGCACCTGGAAATCCCGCGCGGGGCGATCACCGCCCTCATCGGTCCCAACGGTGCCGGCAAGACCACCTTCTTCAACCTGCTCACCGGGTTCGACCGTCCAAACGAGGGCACGTGGGAATTCGAGGGCCAGTCGCTCGCGAACGTTCCCGCGCACCGTGTCTCCCGTCGCGGAATGGTTCGCACCTTCCAGCTCACGAAGTCGCTCAACCGACTGACCGTGCTGCAGAACATGCTGCTCGGCGCACGAGGGCAAGGCGGAGAGAACTTCTTCGTCGGACTCTTCAAGCCGCTGTGGAGCAAACAGGAGAAAGAGTTCACCGAGAAAGCAGACGCACTGCTCGCTCGCTTCAAGCTCGACACGAAGCGTGAGGATTACGCAGGCTCCCTCTCCGGCGGACAGCGCAAGCTGCTCGAGATGGCGCGGGCGCTCATGAGCGACCCGACCCTCGTCATGCTCGACGAGCCGATGGCTGGTGTGAACCCCGCGCTCACCCAGTCACTGCTCGATCACGTCAAAGGCTTGAAGGAGACCGGCATGACCGTGCTCTTCGTCGAGCACGACATGCACATGGTCCGCCACATCTCCGACTGGGTGGTCGTCATGGCCGAAGGTCGCGTGGTCGCCGAGGGTCCGCCCGAGACGATCATGCAGGACAAGGCCGTCGTTGACGCGTACCTCGGTGCGCACCACGAAACCGACCTCGGCACGCTCACGAACCAGGAGGCCGCGATCATCAGTGATCAGGCCGCCGACGAAGTGGACGCCGCGATCGCTGAGGAGGAACAAGCATGAGCGAAAGCAGCGCAGTAACGCCAGTGCTCGAGACCAAGAATCTGGTCGCGGGGTACCTGCCGGGAGTGAACATCCTGAACGGTTGCTCGATTCACGCGAACCAGGGCGAACTCATCGGCATCATCGGGCCGAACGGTGCGGGCAAGTCGACACTCCTGAAAGCCGTCTTCGGCCAGGTGAACGTTCGCGGCGGAGAGATTCTGCTCTCGGGTCGCGACATCACAGGGCTCAAGGCTGACAAGCTCGTGACCTCCGGTGTCGGCATGGTTCCGCAGAACAACAACGTGTTCCCTTCGCTCACCATCGAAGAGAACCTCGAGATGGGTCTGTTCCAGCAGCCGAAGATGTTCAAGGAACGCTTCGACTTCGTGGGAACGCTCTTCCCCGAGCTCGTGAAACGACGCAAACAGCGCGCCGGTTCGCTCTCGGGTGGTGAGCGTCAGATGGTCGCGATGGGCCGCGCGCTCATGATGGACCCTTCGGTGCTCCTGCTCGACGAACCGAGTGCTGGCCTCTCCCCTGTTCGTCAGGACGAGACCTTCCTGCGGGTGGCCGAGATCAATAAGCACGGCGTCACGATCGTCATGGTCGAGCAGAACGCTCGCCGTTGCTTGCAGATCGCGCACCGTGCATACGTGCTCGACCAGGGCACCGACGCCTACACGGGAACAGGGCGATCGATGCTCACTGACCCGAAGGTCGTCGAGCTCTACCTCGGAACGCTCGCAACGGACGTCGAGACCGCTGCACACGATCGTGAGGAGATCTCGCTCGCGAACGCGAAAGCAGCGGGTGCAGAGTCCGCGGAGGCAGAAACCACGACAACGGCGGCTGCTGCCCCAGTATCGGCTCAGCCGGTTCCTGTCGCAGACGCCCCTGTTGTCGACACCACGCCGGCAGCAGAGCCCGCTGCGGAGGGTGAGACGCCAGAACCAGGAAGCCCGAGAGCCTAACGGTTCTTCGCTCCCGAAACACCGCGGTGGGTCTTGCAGCAATTGCTGTGGGGCCCACTGCTTTTTTTCTGCCACGAAGGCATGCGCGACAATCGGGCACTCTGCCACGCGTGCACATGGTGCGTCGATTCGAGGGGCAAGGCGGAGGCATACGACGCGGAGAAGCGGAGGCGTCGCTCCCACACGGCCACCGCGCACGCGAGCCCGCGCACTCGCGAACTTGCGATGCGCCGTCGGGGCCAACCCGGCCGATGCTCGGACTCTCACGCGCCGAAACCCTTTGTAGGCCCGGCCGAGACCGCTCGGGGCAGCATCACGGACCCTCGTGCACCATTGGACTCAGCCTCGTGAGCTATCGCGCTCCAGGCGCACGGCATGGCCCCGGCGTGCGACACCGCCCCCGGCGCACAGCATGACTCCCGACGTGCGGCACCAAGGGCACGGCATCGCGCCAGTGGCACAGCACGGCACGAGGCGCACGGCACGGCTCCCGGCGCACGGCACGGCACCCAGGTCACGGCGCCCTGGTCGCAGCGCGGCACCAAGACACGGCACAGCGCGCCGCCCTCCCGTCGCCCACACACGCAAAACGCCCCCGGCATGAGACGGGGGCGTTTCGCGGTTGAGAGAGGACTACTCGTTGAGCGATCCGAACTCTGCGTTCAGCAGGGTGTACTTGTTGTCTGCACCGTACTGGTAGATACCGATGTATGCCTCGGTTGGGTCACCGTTCTCATCGAACTCGATCGGGCCGGAGACGCCGTCGTAGTCGATGTCTTCACCAGCCTTGATGAGGTCGTAGCACTCCGCGAACGACGTGCACTTGGTGCCACCGGTCGTGACCGACTGCATGTTCGCCTTGATCGTCTCGGCGTCATCGCTGCCGCCCTGTGCAGCAGCGAGTGCCGCAACGATCACTGCGTCGTACGACTCAGCGGCGTACGAGAAGTCGTTCAGGTTCGGGTCGACTTCGAGCAGACGAGCCTGGAAGCTGTCGTCAGCAGGGTTGCCCGGGAGGGTGCCCTTCGCGCCTTCGAGCGTTCCAGCCGGGAAGTCGTAGTCGTTCGACAGGTTGCCGTCAACGAAGTAGACGCCCGATGCCGGGAAGCCCTGGGTGTTGACGAGCTCAGGAATGATCGAAGCGGTCTCCTGGAAAGCGAGGACACCAACTGCGGTCGCACCCGAAGAGATCAGTTCGTCGACCTGGGTCGTGAACGAGGTCTCACCTGGGTTGTAAGGAATCGACGCGACGACTTCGCCACCTGCAGCCTCGATTGCCTCGGAAGCGTTCGCTTCGAGACCGATGCCGTATGGGTCGTTGACGTAGATGAATCCGACGCTCTCAGCGCCGTCCTGCACCATCAGGTTTCCGAGGACGCGGCCCTGGAGGACGTCGCTCGGAGCGGTGCGCCAGAAGATGCCGTTGTCTTCGTAGGTGGTGAAGTCGGGCGAGGTGTTCGCTGGCGAGATCTGGATGACGTTTGCTTCGACCAACTGGTTGATGAAGGTGAACGAGACACCACTCGATGCTGCACCGATGACAACGTCAACGTCTTGGTTGATGAGGTCGGTTGCCGACTGGATTGCGATCTGCGTGGTGGTGTCACCGGAGTCGCGGTGGAGGATCTCTACCTCGAACTCGTAATCTGCGGCTTCGATGTCGGCTGCAGCCAGGTCAACACCTGCGAACTCGGGCGGGCCGAGGAACGCGAGGTTTCCGGTCTGAGGCAGAATCGTGCCGATTTTCAGTACACCGTCGACGTGCGCGGTGTCACTGCCAACCGGAGCTGCGCTCGAGGTCGATGGCTCTGTGCTCGGGTCGGTTGACGTTTCACCGCCGCCACCGGTGCTGCAGGCGGCGAGCATGAAAATGCTCGCACCCGCCAGGACGGAGAGGCCGAGTTTCTGAGACTTTTTTGTCTCAGAACTACGCAGGAAGGCCTTCATAGTGCTCCTTGCTTCAAATGCTGTGGATGCTCCGATCGAGACCGGATTGGGGATAACCATAGACCGGAGAGGCGGCGAGCGGGGGTCCCTGCGTTACAGCCAGGTAACAACCTGGGCCTGAAGTACAAATCGTTACCTCGCCGCAACCGAAGTTCGCCTTCTGACAGCGCCGAGCGCAAATTGGGACGTCTAAGAGTTGAGGGGAATCTCGCCGGTGAGCGGCGCCCGACGACGCGCTCGCACTGTTTTTCCGTGGTGCATCACGATGTCGACGGAGAGAATCACCAGCGACACCCAAACGAGGGCGAAGCCGATCCAACGTTCGAGCGGCATCGACTCGTTCATGACGAAGGCACCGAAGAGGAAGCTCAACACGGGAGCGATGTACTGCGTGAGTCCGAGCGTCGCCAAGGACACTCGGCGTGCTGCCGAGGCGAACAACAGCAGCGGGGCCGCGGTGATGATGCCGAATCCTGCGACCGCGAGCTGCGTCGAAGTGTCCGCCGCAACGATCCCGAGACCGGTCGTCAGGGAGGTGACGATCAAGATGCCGACGGCCAAGGGCACGACGGCGATCGTCTCGACCGTGAACCCCGTGATCGGGTCGAGTTGCCCGACCTGTTTCTTGCAGAGTCCGTAGATTCCGAACGCGAGCGCGAGACCGATCGAGATCCACGGGAACTCGCCGTAGCCGATGACGAGCACGACTACCGCGACGACGCTGACCGCAACCGCGACCCACTGCGCGGGGCGGAGTCGCTCGTGCAGCACGAGCACACCGAGCAAGACGGTGAGAATCGGGTTCAGAAAATAGCCGAGCGCGGACTCGATGATGTGGCCGGTGATGACCGCGAACACGAAGATGGTCCAGTTGGCAAAGATCACGATTCCCGCGAGGACGAGCCACAGGAGCGTTCGACGGTCGCGGAGCACTGCGCGCAATTGCTTCCAGCGGCGAAGCAGCGCCACAAGCCCGATGCACACGATGACGGTTGACAGCACTCGCCAGCCGACCACCTCGAGCGGTGCGACCGCGCTCATCAGCAGGAAGTAGATCGGTGCGACTCCCCAGAGCAGGTACGCGAAGATCGCGAACAGCAACCCCCTGGATTGCCCTGACTGAGTTTCTTGCACCTTCACATCTTGGCCAACTCCGCGTGCAACTGCGCTATTCCGGTTCCGGCGCGGCGCGCGGCGAGCCTCGTCGGTGGCACGCAAAAAGGCGGTGACACCGAAGTGTCACCGCCTTCATGACGAGGCCCTTGGGGAGCCCCGAGATTTGAGTGAGTCGTCTTAGCGGACGACGACTGCGAGTACGTCGCGAGCCGAGAGCACGAGCAGCTCTTCGCCGCCGTACTTGACCTCGGTGCCGCCGTACTTCGAGTAGATAACCTTGTCGCCGACTGCGATGTCGAGTGGCACGCGGTTACCGTTGTCGTCGACGCGGCCTGGGCCCACTGCGACAACTTCGCCCTCTTGTGGCTTTTCCTTGGCGGTGTCTGGGATCACGAGACCACTTGCGGTGGTCTGCTCTGCCTCAACCTGACGGATGACGACGCGATCCTCGAGCGGCTTGATGGAAACCGACACGGTTGACCTCTTTCTCACTTGGAAGTTCATTGGCACACTCCCCTTGGGAGTGCCAAAACAACTGTAGCCAGCGATTGGCACTCGGTCAACACGAGTGCCAACCGTCGATCGTTTTTCGCTGAGGGCTGTCGTTGAACGCCTGCCGCACCCCTCCCTCGTGCTTGGATTGGCGACATGAATGTCGACGATCTGAAACTGCTCCTCACCCGCGAGGGCCTGCAACTCGTCGACGCTGCGAGCGCATTGCTCGACGCGGGAACCGAGCCACTTGCAATCGTGAGCAAGCTGCGAAGCACTGCGCCACCGGAACTCGTGACGGTCGCCATGACACAGGCGAACCTCAGAAAGAAGGCGGCAGGCAAGTTCGGGGACTTCGCGGCTTCGATGCTCTTCACCACCGCGGGGCTCGAGCAGGCGACGAGACTGCGGGTTGCTGCGCTGCACGCGGGTCGCTTCGAGCGAGCCGGACTCACTCGGGTCGCAGACCTCGGCTGCGGAATCGGCGCTGACTCGCTCGCGATGTCGAGCCTCGGGCTCCATGTCACGGCAGTGGACCGCGACGAGGTGACCGCTGCGATCGCGAGTTTCAACATCGCCCCCTTCCCGGACTCCACGGTGTCGCTCGGCAACGCCGAAGACTTCGATGCCACGACCGTCGATGCGATCTGGCTCGACCCGGCACGTCGAGACGGCGCGGGCAAGCGAAGCCATGATTTCAATGACTGGTCACCCTCGCTCGAAACCGTGTTCGCGTTCGCACGCGATCGCCCGATCGGTGTGAAGCTGGGCCCCGGAGTGGATCGATCCGTGATTCCGGAGGACATGGAGGCGCAATGGGTTTCGGTCGGTGGTGATGTCGTCGAACTCACGCTGTGGAGCGGCTCGCTCGCGCGTGAGGGGATCCGCCGCTCTGCCCTCGTGCTCGGAGAGCATGCCCACGAGCTGACCGGTGCGGACGACAGCGCGGACGTTGAGGTTCGCGAACTCGGTCAGTACCTGTATGAGCCGGACGGGGCGGTCATTCGCGCTCGCCTGATCGGTGAACTCGCCCGGCAACTCGAGGCCGGGATGGTGAGCGAATCGATCGCATACCTCACTGGAGACAGCGCCACAGCAACTCCATTTGCAACGCGCTTCGTTGTCGAGGAAGTACTCCCGCTCGACGTTCGATCGATTGCGAAGACGCTTCGCGCACGCGACATCGGCAGGCTCGAGATCAAGAAGCGGGGCTCAGATCACGATCCGGCAGAGTTCAGGAAGAAGCTCGGCTTGAAGGGCTCGAAGCAGGCGACGCTCTTTCTGACCCGGATCGCCGGACGGCACCGCGCAATCCTCGCGCATCGAGACGAGGACGGCGCGTAACAGGCGCAAGAGAAAAGCCCCGAGCATGTGCTCGGGGCTTTTCTGTGATCTCGTGGCGCGCTCCGGGTTAGAGCGAGTTGAAGTACGAGGTCCAGCTCACGATCGTGAAGATCAAGAAACCAATTGCCAGCGCAAGGCCGGCGTACCCGAGACCCGCTCCGATGAGGCCCATGGTCTTCTTCTGCGGGTTCCGCTTCGCAGCGATGTGACCCATGATGATGGCACCGATCGAGAGCAGGAAGCCCCAACCGAACATGACGAACGGCACTGCGCCGAGCACGATTGCTGCGATCGCGAGTCCGCTGCCGCCCTTTGCAGGAGTCTGGCCGTATGCGGCCTGCCCATAGGCGTTCGCTCCGTATGCATCCTGCGACTGGCCGTAGCTCGCCTGGCCGTACGAAGGCTGTCCGTACTGCTCGGTCGATGGCACGCCATACGAGGGCTGCTGACTGTAGGCGGGCTGCTGTGCGAACTGGTCGCCACCAGGCTGCTGACCGTAGGAGGACTGGCCGTACTGGTCATTCGAGGCCTGCTGGCCGTACTGGTCGTTCGAAGCCTGCTGACCGTACTGGTCGTTCGAGGCCTGCTGACCGTACTGGTCGTTGCTCTGCTGACCGTAGGCCGGCTGCTGTGCCTGCTGGCCGAAATCTGGCGTGCTCTGACCGTAGGGCGACTGCTCGCTCTGCTGGCCGTATGCAGGAGTGGACTGCTGACCATACGGTCCGGGCTGTCCGAAGCTCGGGGTCGAACCGGGAGCCTGCTGATCGGGCTGCGGCGTCGACTGGCTTGGCGGCGCGAAACGGTTATCGCCCGGCTGCTGTGCGTTGAACTGGTCGCTCATGAGTACCTCTCAAGAATTCTTAGAATTGAAACAGTGAAATCATCTGCACGACGAGTGCGGAAAGCAGGCCGAGCGCAACGACCTGCAGCACCAGCAGTCCGTATCCGATCACGAGGCCGGTGATCGCGAGGCTCCGCCCGCTGTGGCCACGCTGCTTGATTTGGTACATCGAAACGTGGGCGAGGACGACCCCGCCGATCGGTCCGATGATCCACGCGAACATTCCGACAAATGACGTGATGATCGATGCAATTGCGAGAGGATTCGTCTTTGCTGACACCTCACCGTTGAGGCCGTACGAGGAATACTGCATGCCCGAGTCGTTTGCGGAGCCGGCGGAGTTGCCGTACCCCGAGCTGTTCGAATACTCCGAGTACGAGGAATCGGTTCCCGGGTACAGGCTCGTTCCAAATTGTGGTGACGGAGCACCGTAGCTTGGGGTGGGAGCAGACATTCGAGAACTTTCCTTGGAGGACGATGTTCCTTTACTCTCCCACTCTCACGTCAACAGCGCCAAACGTGTGAGCAAATATCCAGGAAGTTTTCAGACTTGGATCGTCTGCACGTCGAGGGCAGAGTGAGCTCCGAAGCCGAGATCGCTCGGTGCCGCACCCCTGGCAACGAGCATTGCGCCGACCGCGGCGATCATCGCCCCGTTGTCAGTGCACAGCGAAAGTGGCGGGATGCGCACCGCGACGCCCTGCTTCGCGGCGCGTTCGAGAGTGACCTCCCGAAGTCTCGCGTTCGCCACGACCCCGCCACCGAGCAACAGCCGCGGCACGCCGTAGTGTTCGCAGGCGTCGAGCGCTTTCGTCACGAGAACGTCGACGACCGCCTCGCGGAAGCTCGCAGCGACGTCTGCAATCGGCACGGTCTCGCCGAGGGATTCCTGGCGTTCGGTCCAGCGTGCAACGCTCGTCTTCAACCCGGAGAACGAGAAGTTGAAGCGATGACGTTCACGGTCCTTCGGGAGCGTGAGTGCCCGTGGGAAGGCGATTGCCTTGGGATCGCCGCCGACCGCCGCGGCATCGATGACGGGGCCTCCCGGGTAGCCGAGCCCGAGCAGTCGAGACACCTTGTCGAAGGCTTCGCCCGCCGCGTCGTCGATCGTCTCACCGAGCAGTTCGACATCGTTCTCGAAGTCTCGAACCAGCAACAGTGACGTGTGCCCACCGGAGACGAGCAGCGCAATCGTGGGAAGTTCGAGCTCGGGGACATCGTCGCGAAGGAGATCGGCCGCAACGTGCCCGACGAGGTGGTTCACCCCGTACACCGGTTTTCCGAGCGTCACACCGAGTGATTTTGCAGCGCCGACTCCGACCATGAGCGCTCCGGCGAGACCGGGGCCTGCAGTCACCGCGATCGCATCGAGTTCATCGAGCGTGACCCCCGCCGTCTCGAGCGCCGCACGCAGCGCCGGTTCGATTGCCGTCGCGTGCGCTCGAGCGGCGATCTCGGGGACCACGCCGCCGAAGCGCGCGTGCAACTCCATGGACGAGGAGATCTGGTTCGCGAGGAGAGTCGTGCCGCGAACGATGCCGATGCCGGTCTCGTCACAGCTGGTTTCGATACCGAGGACGAGCGGTTCCTTCACGAGAACACCTTCTTCATGACGATCGCGTCGACACCGACGCTCGCGTAGTAATTGGGCCGGACACCGATCTCGATGAAGCCCTCCGATTCATAGAGCGCCCGCGCAGACGGATTGTCGGCGCGAACGTCCAGAAACACGGAACGAACTCGGCGACGGGCGGCCTCCTCGAGCAGGTTTCGGAGAAGGCGTCGCCCGAGGCCGCGACCCCGCGCGTGCTCAGCGACCGCGATGGTCTGGACGTCGCCGTCCTTCTCGACCGCGCGCAATCCCGCGTACCCGAGCAGCGATTCCGAGTCGTCGAGCGCTGCAGCCGTCGTTGGCATCTCGCTCGATTCGTTCGGCACCGCGCTTGCGGCACCATCCGTGCTCTCGATTGCGAGCACGTAGTAGTTCCATTCGCTCGCGAGTTCCTGGCGCATCATCGAAGCAGTCCACGCGGTGTCGCCGAAACTGGCCGTCTCGATTGCCATGATCCGATCGAGGTCTTCGGGCGTTGCAGTAACGAGCGTGACGGTCACTGGGAGACTCGCTTTCCCTGCGCGCCCGGTACGGCGTCAGCATCGCGGAGGTAGATCGGCTCGTCGACCAGTTTCGCCCGTCCAGAGAACACGGCGAGCGCAAGGTCAACCGCATGGACCATCTCGATGTCAATGCGCTGCGCGCCATCGAACGATGGGACCTCATCCGCCGGGGCGAGGCTCGGCCCAGCAACGAGCGAGCCGTCGATGTACCTGCTCCATGCCCGCTCTCTGCGGCGAACGTCGGAGGTCACGAGGACATCGCCCTCGGTGTTGCATCCGATGCCGTCGTGGCTGGAGACACCGAGCAGCGGCACATCGAGCGCAACGGAGGCAGCATGAGCTGCCGCGACGCCCACTCTGAGCCCCGTAAATGGCCCGGGCCCCATGCCGACCACGATCTGCGTCACCGAGTGCCGGTGCTCGTGGAGCACAGATTGCAGCAGGTTGCCGATCACTTCGGCATGGCCGCGAGTGTCCGGGTGTTCTGCGACGGCGATCACCGTGCCGGAATCGACGAGCGCGACGGAGGTGCCGGTCGCAGTATCGAGAGAGAGAATCACTCCCCTATTGTGCCGCGCTTTGCTCGCGGATGATGCGGGCCAGGTCGAGAAGTCGCGCCGTTGCCCAATCAGGGCCGAAGCCTTCGATGAGCACGGTGCGCGGGTCTTCGGCGTCGAGATCGAGCGGGTCGATTGCTGCGCCCTCCGCGCGATCGATCGTGACACGAACCCACGAGTCGACGAGATGTTCGATGGGCGCACCCCATTCGGCAACCGTGATCGAGCGGGCGAAGTCGAGGTCGAGATCGTCGAGGTCCGCGACATCGGCAAGGCGGTACGCATCCACATGCACGAGCGGCGCGACCTGACTCTCGTGCGTGCGCGCGATCACGAACGTGGGAGACGTCACCGTGCCCGCCGCACCGAGTTGCGCACCGAGTCCACGCGTGAGCGTCGTTTTCCCTGCCCCGAGCGCGCCGAGCAGGACCACGACATCGCCGGCGTGCAGCATCGAACCGAGTTCTGCGCCAAAGCGTTCCATGCCGTCTGCATCGCTGATCTCAAGACGCAGGCGTACAGTCGTTCGACTCCCGACGAAATGGCCGAGCACCGCTGCGTCGACGCCGGCTTCGAGCGCCCACTCCTCACGGCTCACTCCGGCACCCCAGAAGGTCACCTCGTCACCAGGGGTGACCTCGGCTTCACCGAGATCGACGACGAACTGATCCATCGCGATCCGGCCCCGAATCTGGAATCGCTCACCGCGGATCCTCACGAACCCGTGCTCTGCCGCCCGCGGGAGGCCATCGGCGTACCCGATGCCGACCAGTCCGAGCCGCGTCGGGGCGGTCGTGACGTAGGTTCCCCCGTACGAGACCGCTTGGCCTGCCTCGACCTGCTTGATCGAGACGAGTTCGCCTGCGAAACCGACGACGCTCCCGTCGCGGAGATCGATCGTCGCAATTCGCTTCGGAGCAGGAGTCGTGTGCTGCGCCTCGCTCATGCTGCTCCCGTTCCTTGCAGGTCCAGTTCGTGTCCACCGAGCCTCGTGGTGATTTCGTAGTTGATGGTCGCGCTCCCGATTGCCCACGCATCGACGCTCGGTTCACCCTCGGAAGGATCACCGAACAGCGTCGCGGTCTCGCCGCTTCGGATCCCCGGCACCGTCGTTGCGTATGCGCCGACCTGAGCAACCCGAAGCGTTCGATCACCGACAAGCACTGGGGCGCCGCTTGCGGGAAGGAGTCCGTGCGCGAACCCGGCCGCGATCTGACCGTCGGCGGTTGCCCGTGCTTGCAGCCGACCAGCGGGCAAGAGGCCGAGCGCGCGCGCTTCGGATCCGCTCCCGTCGCCGTGTCCGGAGGGGTGCAGGCCGTAAAGGCTCACTCCCCCGCGCACGAGACTTGCCTCGTGCTCCGGATACGCGATTAAGCCGTTGCTCGCGGCGATGTGCGTCTCGACCGGCTCGAGACGACGAACGAGCCGCTGGACCTGCTCGAACTGCGCGAGTTGCGCACGATCGGCATGCTCGCTCGTTCCCGCGAGGTGACTGAAGACGCCTTGCACCCGCAGCGTCCCGCGCTGCTGCAACTCGTCGGCCCGATCGATCACCCGCTGCCAGTCGCCCACTGCGAAGCCGTTCCGTCCGAGCCCCGTGTCGAATTTCAGGTGGACGCGCGCACCAGCATGAGCGGCGGCCTCGAGTTGCTGTTCGGTCGAGATGCCGACATCGATAGAGAGGCTCGCGGCTGCACGGAAGTCAGGGTCTGAACCGTGGAGCCACGCGAGCAGGGGTGCCGTGATTCCAGCGTTTCGGAGCCGGATTGCTTCGGGGACGTCCGCGACCCCGAGCCAGGTCGCGCCACCGGCGAGCGCCGCCCGAGCCGATAGTGCTGCGCCGTGCCCGTAACCGTTCGCTTTGACGACGGCGAGCACGGGCTTCTTCGCGAGCGCCGCGAGTTGACGCGTGTTCGAGGTGATCGCATGGCCGTCGACCTGGAACGACGGTGCGGTCAGCGTTGGCTCGCTCATGATTCGAGCACCACGACCGCGACCGCGTGGCCGCCGTCGTGCGTCATCGACACGAGCGCGGATGACACGCCTCGCGACTGCGCCACCTCTGCAGCTCGACCCTTGAGTTCGAGGGTCGGCGCGCCATCGTCAGACTGCACGACGATCACGTCGTGCCAGGAAATACCCTCGGTGGCCCCGAGCGCCTTAAAAGCCGCTTCTTTCGCAGCGACCCTCGCGGCAAGGCTCGAAGCCGTTCTCCGACGACCATCGCGGTCGTGCTCACTCGAGTGCAGAAGCCGATCCAGGAGTCTCGGGGTTCGATCGATAGCGCGCTCGAAGCGCGCGATATCGACCAGGTCGACGCCGAGGCCAAGGATCATGGTGCTCCGCGCCTATTCGACAGTGACAGATTTCGCGAGATTGCGAGGCTGGTCGACGTCGAGACCCTTCGCTGTTGCAAGTTCGAGCGCAAAGACGTGCAGAGGAACGACGGAGAGCACCGGCTCCAGCATCGACTCCGTCAGCGGGATGCGGAAAACGCTGTCCGCGTGCGGCAGCACCGCGGCATCGCCCTCCTCGGCGACCACGACGACGCGGGCGCCGCGAGCACGGATCTCTTCGATGTTGGAGACGATCTTCGAGTGCAGGATCGGCTGGCGCGCCGGGCTCGGTACCACGACGAATACCACCTGACCGGGCTCGATGAGCGCGATCGGGCCGTGCTTCAACTCGCCGCCGGCGAAGCCTTCAGCGTGGATGTAGCTGATCTCCTTCAGCTTCAGCGCACCTTCGAGTGCGACCGGATAGCCGACGTGCCGACCGAGGAACAGTACCGAGCGGGTGTCGCTCATCCAGTGCGCGAGTTCACGAACCGGGTCGAGGCCTTCGATGACGCGTTCGAGTTGTTCGGGCAGGCGCTCCATGCCGGTCGTGATCTCGCGAATCTCCTCGTCGCTCATCGTGCCGCGCACGCGTGCGAGGTGAAGCCCGAAGAGCAGCTGCCCGACGACCTGCGCGAGGAATGCCTTCGTCGAGGCCACCGCGACCTCGGGGCCGGCGTGCGTGTACAACACCGCTTCGCTGTCGCGGGGAATCGTCGAACCCTGGGTGTTGCAGATCGCGAGTGTACGAGCACCGGCTTCGCGGGCGTACTGCACCGCCATTTTGGTGTCCATGGTCTCGCCGGACTGGCTGATCGAGATGACGAGCACACTCTCGTCGATCGCCGGTGACCGGTATCGGAACTCGTGGCTCAAATCGACCTCGACGGGAACCTTCGCCCAGGTTTCGATCGCGTACTTGCCGACGAGCGCCGAGTACGCTGCGGTCCCGCAGCCAACGATGACGATGCGTGAGATTCCGCGGAGCACGTCCTCGCCGAGGGCATCGAGTTCGGTGAGGTCAACGAGCCCGTCGCGCAGTCGCCCGCGGATCGTGTTCGCAACCGCGATGGGGCCTTCGGAGATCTCTTTCGCCATGAATGAGGACCAGCCGCCCTTCTCGGCGGCCGAGGCGTCCCAGTCGACGGTGAAACGCTTGTTCGTGGTGACCGGCTCGCCCTCGAAGTCGACGACCTCGACGCTGTTCGGCGTGATCGTGACGACCTGATCGGTGCCGATCGACTCTGCTTCGCTCGTGTACTTCACGAACGCGGAGACGTCGGAGCCGAGGAAGTTCTCGCCCTGACCGAATCCGACGAGCAGCGGAGAGTTGTGGCTTGCTGCGACGACCGTCTCCGGCTGGTCGGCGTGCACTGCGAGCAAGGTGAACTGGCCCTCGAGTCGGCGGGCGACCTGCAGCATCGCAGTCGTGAGGTTCTTCGTTGAGTCATAGACCCGACCGAGCAGAATCGCTGCAGCTTCGGTGTCGGTCTGGCTTGTGAATGTCTCGCCGGCTTCGAGCAGCTCGGCTTTGATTTCCGCATAGTTCTCGATGATCCCGTTGTGGATCAGTGCCAACTTGCCCTGATCACCCAGGTGCGGGTGCGCGTTCTCATCGGTCGGTCCGCCGTGTGTCGCCCAGCGGGTGTGGCCGATCCCGGTCAAGGATTCCGGCAGTGGGGCGTCGTCGAGACTCGTGGTCAGCGCGAAGAGCTTGCCTCCACGCTTCCGGCTCGCGATCCCCTCGGGGGTGATCACCGCGACGCCCGCAGAGTCATAGCCGCGATACTCAAGTCGCTTCAGGCCATCAATGATGACCGGCAAGGTTTGACGAGTGCCTGCATATCCAACGATTCCACACATGCGGTAATCGTACCGAGCGTCGAGCCTTCCCCGCGCGAAGGGAGCCCCCGCGCGGCATCGCGCTCGCGCTGGGCGTAGTCTGGGGCGGATGTCTTCAACACCGGCGAGCGGGACGACCCCGTTCCGCGAAATAGAACGCGACGAGTGGTCACGCCTCGCGCAAGCAGCGCCTTCGCCGCTCACCGAACGCGAAGTCTCGCGACTGCGTGGACTCGGCGACACCCTCGAACTCCGCGAAGTGGCGGAGGTCTACCTACCGCTTTCGAGGCTCCTCAACCTGTACGCCGGTGCGGCACAGCGCCTGCACGACGACACCATGGGGTTCCTCGGCACGAAGGCGACGCACACGCCGTTCGTCATCGGAGTCGCCGGCAGTGTCGCGGTCGGGAAATCAACGACCGCACGGCTCCTGCAGGAACTCCTCGGCCGCTGGGAGGGCACTCCTCGAGTCGACCTCGTCACGACGGACGGATTCCTCTACCCGAACGCCGAGCTCGAACGCCGAGGACTCATGCAGCGCAAGGGATTCCCGGAAGCCTACGACCGCCGTGCGCTGCTCCGCTTCGTGTCTCGCGTGAAAAGTGGCGACGAAGAGGTTCGCGCGCCCGTGTACTCGCACTTGACGTACGACATCGTCCCCGGCGAGGAAGTGGTCGTGCGTCGGCCGGACATTCTCATCGTCGAGGGCCTCAACGTCCTGCAGCCTCCGATCTCCGCTTCAGCGCTTGCGGTGAGTGACCTCTTCGACTTCTCGATCTACGTCGATGCGCGCACCAAGAGCATTCGACAGTGGTACATCGACCGCTTCCTGGCACTGAAGCGGGGCGCTTTCACGAACCCCGAGAGCTACTTCCACCGCTTCGCAGATCTCACCGATGTCGCAGCCGCCGCCCTTGCCGAAGACATCTGGTTGCACATCAACGAGCCGAACCTGATCGAGAACGTGCAGCCGACCCGATCGCGAGCAGACCTCGTGCTCCGAAAGTCAGACGATCACCGGATTCGTTCGGTGCTCCTCCGGAAGATCTGAGCACACCAACCCGAGCGATTCGCATCGCTACGGGCTCTTCATCTCCGGCATCTCCAGGAGCGGATTCGGCTGCGTCACTGCGGCGGGTTCGCCCGCGCGGAGCTGCCCGAGCTTCACGACGACGACACCGAGCAGAATGCACGCCCCTCCGATCCATTGCATCGGACCGGGAAGCAGACCGAGCAACAGCCACGTCCAGATGAACGCGAACACGACCTCTGAGTAACCGAGAAAACTCGCGAGCGTCGAGCCGATACGCCTGGCACCCGCGATCCCGAGGGTGTAGGCGGCGACCGTCGCGATCAGCACCAGGAGCGCCAGCACGAGCCACACCGAGATTTCTGTGCCGATGAGCGTCGTCGTTTCTGTCGTGATGTGGAACGGCAACAGGCCGCTCACGCTCGCGAGTCCAAGGATGACTGCGGCCACCAGCGTCCCACCGCCGGCGAGGGCGAGCGGTGGAATCTCGTGCTTCACCGATGCCGAGAGCTCGAAATAGCACGCGACGCCCACGGCGGCCGCGAGCCCGAACATGACCCCGACCGGGTGCAAGGGCTCACCGATGATGCCGCAGACGAAGGCGAGCCCGAGCAGCGCGAGACCGGCCCCGATGAGCGTGAGCGTGTGCGGCCGCTTGCGAGAGATCGCCCAGTGCCACCCGACCAGCAGCACCGGGCCCAGAAACTCGATGAGGAGCGCGATCGAGGGTTGCATGTACTGCACCGCGGCGAAGAAGCACAGTTGCGTTCCGGCGATCGCGAGCGCGCCATAGAGCACGATGTGTCTGCTCGCAGAGCGGAGCACCGAGAACCGACCTCGCAAGACGATGAGCGTCGGGATGAGGAGCACGAGAGCGGCAAAGGTCACGCGCAGCGTCGTGGTCGCACCGGGACTCCATCCGGAATCCATCAGCGAGGCGGCGAAAATACCGGAAGTCCCGAAGGTGGCTGCGCTCGCAAGCGCGTACCCGGATCCAAAACTGCGCGACTGAGCCAATCCAGCCACCTTTCTCACAGCACAAGGGGTCTCGAAATCGAGGGGTCAGACGGGGGTGAGGCAAGTCTCTCCGACGACTCGGATGCTTGCCGGAATTATTCGGTGGCGCTCGTACCCAGGCGCTCTTTCACGAGTGCAGCGAGGTCGCGGGCGATACGGTCAGCGACGTTGTACTCGCTCGCCTCGACCATGACGCGAATGATCTTCTCGGTGCCACTGGGGCGAAGCAGGACGCGTCCGGTGTCGCCGAGTTCCGCTTCTGCGGCTTCAACGGCAGCGTGGATCACGCTGTCACCGCCAAGCCCGAGTCGGTCGACCCCCGCGACGTTGATCATGATCTGCGGATACACGGTCATGACGGAGGCGAGCTCGCGCAGCGACTTCTTCTGTTCGACGACTTCGGCCGCGAGTTGCAGCCCCGTCAGCACGCCGTCGCCAGTCGTGGCGTAGTCGCTGAAGATGATGTGGCCCGACTGCTCCCCACCGAGGGAGAGGTTGTATTCGCCGAGGGCTTCGAGCACGTAGCGGTCGCCGACCTTGGTCTGCACGAGCTGGATGTCGTTCTCGTCCATCGCGACTTTGAGGCCGAGATTGCTCATGACCGTGGCAACGAGCGTGTCATCGCGCAGCTCACCGCGACGCTTCGCGGCCAGCGCGAGGATCGCCATGATCTGGTCGCCGTCGACGACATTGCCGTCTCCGTCGACCGCGAGGCAGCGGTCGGCGTCACCGTCGTTGGCGATACCGAGATCGGCGCCGAGTTCGACGACCTTCTTCTGGAGACCTTCAAGATGTGTGGAACCGACTTCGCGGTTGATGTTGAGACCGTCCGGCTCATTGCCGATGACGGTGATCGTTGCACCGGCGTCAGCGAAGACGTCTGGGGCGATTGCGCTCGAGGCTCCGTTCGCACAGTCGATGACGACGTGCACGCCCTGCAGCGAAGAGCGAAGGGTGCCGAGCAGGTGGACGACGTACCGGTCTTCGGCGTCGGCGAAACGACGCACTCGTCCGACGTCGCCAGCGACAGGTCGAAGGGGCTGATCAGCGACAGCGCGCTCGATCTCGTCTTCGATGCTGTCCGAGAGCTTCTTGCCGCCGCGCGCGAAAAACTTGATGCCGTTGTCCGGGGCTGGATTGTGGCTCGCGGAGATCATGACGCCGAAGTCGGCGCCGAGATCTGCGATCAAGAATGCAGCAGCAGGCGTTGGGATCACGCCGGCGTCGAACACATCGACACCACTTGATGCAAGCCCTGCGGCCACGGCCGCAGTAATGAATTCTCCAGAGATGCGCGGATCCCGGGCAACGACAGCAACAGGGCGCCGCGAATCGCGCCTGGCCTCTCGGCCAAGCACGATCGCAGCGCCCTGTGCGAGTGACAGAGCGAACTCTGCCGTGATATCACTCCCCGCGAGGCCGCGAACTCCGTCAGTTCCGAAGAGCCGCGACACTGTTGGTTAGCGCTTCGAGTACTGAGGTGCCTTACGCGCCTTCTTGAGACCAGCCTTCTTGCGCTCCTTGACGCGTGCGTCACGGGAGAGGAAGCCAGCCTTCTTCAAGCTCGGGCGGTTGTTCTCGAGGTCGATCTCGTTGAGCGCACGGGAGATGCCGAGGCGCAGTGCGCCGGCCTGACCCGAAGGGCCACCACCGGTGATGCGAGCAACAACGTCGTACGAGCCCTTGAGCTCGAGCAGCGTGAACGGGTCGTTGATGAGCTGCTGGTGCAGCTTGTTCGGGAAGTAGTCCTCGAGGGTACGGCCGTTCACCTTGAACTCGCCGGTGCCTGGAACCAGACGCACGCGGGCGATTGCCTGCTTGCGACGGCCTACGGCCTGTCCGCCGACGTTGACGACACGGGGTGCCTTCGGTGCCTCAGCGGTTGGGGTCTCGGTCGAGAACGACTGTGGGGTCTCGATTGAATCTGCGATCTTCGCCATAGTGGGAATCCTTGATCGTCGGCGCTACTGCGCGACCTGGTCGAACGTGTACGGAGTGGGCTGCTGTGCAGCGTGCGGGTGCGCAGCACCTGCATAGACCTTGAGCTTCTTGATCTGTGCGCGACCAAGCGAGTTCTTCGGCAGCATTCCGCGGATCGCCTTTTCGACGGTCCGAACCGGGAAGCGGTCGAGCATCTCGATGTAGCTCGTTGCGGTCAATCCGCCTGGGTACCCAGAGTGGCGGTATGCCTTCTTCTGGATTGCCTTCTGACCAGTCAACGCGACCTTGTCTGCGTTGATGATGATGACGAAGTCACCGGTGTCGAGGTGCTGGGCAAAGGTTGCCTTGTGCTTACCGCGCAGGAGCGCTGCAGCGTGGCTGGCCAGACGTCCGAGGACAACGTCCTCGGCGTCAATGACGATCCAATCGTGCTGGATGTCACCGGCCTTTGGTGAATAGGTGCGAGTCATAGTCGTGCCTCACTTGTCGAATTTGAGATGGTCTTGAATCCCGCTCCGAGGTGATTGTCGCCAAAGGCGAGAATCAATCCGGTGGAGGGCTCAGTTCGGGTGATCACTGCACGGTGACGCACCAACGAGCAAGTATACTCATCAGGGAGGGCGGGGTCAATCCCGGAATCTCTACTCCTCGAGCCGGAACTCTTCGTGACGAAATGCGATTGGATAGAGGGGTGCGATTTGATGCCGTGATTTTCGACCTCGATGGAACCCTCACCGACTCTGCGCCGGGCCTGTACGACTGTATCCGGGTGATGCATGACGAGATGGGCTGGGAAGCCCCCGCCGAATCCGATTTGCGGTTCTGGCTCGGGCCTCCCGTTTCGACGACGCTCGGTGAGCTCGGTTACGAGCAGTCGGCGATCGAGCAGGGTCTTGCGATCTTCCGCCGCCACCTCCACGCAGAGGGGCTGCAGAACAATTCGGTGTACCAGGGTGTCCCCGAACTGCTCTCCGCGCTGACCGAGGCCGGCATTCCCTCCGCGGTCGCGACCTTCAAAATCGATGACGACGCGCAGCGGGTCATCGATCACTTCACGATGCGGGAGCGCTTCGCGGGGGTGCACGGGAGGCTTGGCGATGAGGCGGGGCACTCAAAAGCGCCCGTGATCGCACGGGCGATGGAATCGATCGGTATCGAGCCGAGTCAGCGCGTCGCGATGGTCGGCGACCGGAAGCACGACGCGAGTTCGGCGCTGGAGCTGGGCCTGACCCCGATTGGCGTCACCTACGGCTATGGCGACGTCGAAGAGTTGCGCAACGCCGGAGCCGTCCACATCGTCGACTCGGTCGACGCGCTTCGGAACCTCCTGCTCGACACCGCGGAGTAGCACCAGGCCGTCCGCAGCATCGCTCACCAGTCCGACCGCGGGACCGCTGACCAGTCCGTCTGCGGCATCGCTCGGGGTCACTCCCCCGCTGGGTCGTCGTCTCCGGGCAGCTCCCTGCGAGCACGAGTGAGCTGCGCCTGCTCGGCGAGCAGTGCATCCTCGGGATAGCCGACCTCCATGAGCGTGAGCCCCACCGCGGGCAAAGCGCGGAACAGCCCCGAGCGAGCGGGCATCGTCAGCAAAGCTTCCGCTTGCGCGAGATTGATCTTGCCCTCGGCGACCGCGAGGCTCGCGCCAACGAGAGAGCGCACCATCGAATGACAGAAGGCATCAGCCTGCAGCCTCGCGGTGAAGAGATGCCCGGTTTGCGACCAGGTGAAGTCCTGGAGCGAGCGAATCGTCGTTGCACGCACGCGAGGTTTGCAGAACGCAGCGAAATCGTGGAGTCCGACAAACAGCGACGCTGCGGCTTGCAGGTGCTGCAATTCGATCCGCCGCGGCACATACGTTGCGATCCTTCTCGTCAGCGGATCAATCACCTCATTGACGATCCTGTATTCGTACCGACGAAAGAGCGCGCTGAACCTCGCATCGAATCCCTCCGGTGCGACCGTCGCTGCGGTGACCACGCAGTCGCCATCGGGTGCGGTGAGCGTGGAGATCCGACGTGCGAGCCGCTCGTTCACTGGGATGTCCACGGGAAGGTCGACGTGCGCGACCTGACCGGACGCGTGCACCCCCGCATCGGTCCTTCCGGCGACGACCGTTCGTACCGGCGTCTGCGCGATCGTGGAGAGCGCCCGCTCGAGCTCACCTTCGACGGTTCGTCGACGAGGCTGCTTCGCCCAACCGCTAAAATCAGTGCCGTCATACGCAATATCGAGGCGGACACGATGTACGGCGCGAGACATTCGTCGATTGTATGCCGGTGTTCCTCACGATCCGAAACCCGAGAGCAGTGAACCAAGTCCTGAGCGCCCGCTCCACTGGAGCGCACACGGTCCGACAGCAACTCGCTGCTCGGAGACTTGGTGGACTCGATGGCCTCCGCGCGATTGCGGTGACGCTCGTCGTGATCTATCACCTCTTCCCCGGCATACTGCCCGGTGGGCTCATCGGCGTCGACGTGTTCTTCGTGGTTTCCGGCTACCTCATCACAATGCTGCTGCTGCGCGAGATCGCGCTCCGAGGCACCATCTCTCTGCCGCGGTTCTGGCTGCGCCGATCACGACGGCTCCTCCCGGCACTCGGGTTGCTCATGCTCGTGTGCACCGCGCTCGCCTATTTCGTCGGTGGTGATGCACTCGTCGGGCTCGGCCGACAGACCCTCGGAGCCGTGACCTTCTCGAGTAACTGGATCGCGGTCATCGCGGGCGACAGCTACTTCGATGCGACCACACCACAACTGTTCAGGAACCTGTGGTCGCTCGCCGTCGAGGAACAGTTCTACATCGTGTGGCCGATCGTGCTGCTGCTGTGCCTTCCTTGGATCCACCGGAAGCCGCGCATGGTGGCATTGACGCTCGCACTCGCGATCCTTTCCGCATCGCTCATGGCTGCACTCGCCTCACCCGAGGGCGACCAGACGCGCGTCTACTTCGGTACGGACACCCACTCCTTCGGGCTCATGCTCGGCGTCATGCTCGCCCTCCTGCTGCAACGTTGGCCACCGGAGCCCGCAGCGCACTCCCTCGCCGCCCGCACCGTCGGCCCACTCATTGGGGTCCTCGGCGTCGCCGGCATCGTGGTCGCGGCGATCAAGGCTTCAGAGTTCGACCCTGCGATGTACCCGGGCTGGCTGCTGCTGGCGAGTGTGGCGACCGTCTTCGCGATCCTCGGCTCGGCGATCCCGGGTTCCTGGCTGGCGCGTCTGCTCGACATTGCACCGATGCGCTGGATCGGTGATCGCAGCTACGGCATCTATCTCTGGCATTGGCCGCTCTTCGTGCTCGCAATCACAGCCTTCCCGCTCGTGCCCCGAGAAGGTGCGCCCGCGATGCTTCTGGGCGCGGCCTGCCTCGTCCTGACGATCGCCGCCGCCACCCTGTCGCATCGATTCGTCGAGACCCCGATTCGCGTGAATGGCTACCGTGCATTCGTCCGCCGCTTGGGAGCCGCCTTCACCCGCGGCGGGAAGTCACGGATCGCGTTCGTCGCGACCGCCTCAGTCGCGGTCGCTTCCGGGGGCCTCGGCCTCGCAGCCATCACCGTTGACCCGGGCATCAGCACCGCCGCCTCGGTGATTGAGGAGGGCGCGGCCACAACACCGCAGCCGGCGACACTCGCGACCGCACAGCCCTCCCCTGAACCTGCCGACGTCAACGCACCGCCCTCCGGCGAGATCGTGCCACCCACCGGTGCTGAAATCACCGCAGTGGGCGATTCGGTGATGCTGGCGAGCATCGAAGAACTCAGCATCGATTTCCCGGGCATTCAAGTCGATGCCGCAGTCTCCAGACAGTTCAGCGCCGGTGTCGACATCGTGCAGTCGCTTGCCGACTCCGGTCAGCTGCGCGAGTTCGTCGTGGTCGGTCTCGGCACGAACGGCCCAGTCGACGCCGAAGACGTCGAGCGACTGCGTCAGATCGTCGGCGAGCAGCGAAAGCTCGTGCTCGTCGACGCCTTCGCGAATCGACCGTGGATTCCAGGAGTCAACGAAACACTGACCCGGTTCGCAAGCACCTACCGCAACATTGCACTCGCGGACTGGACCGGCGCGATCTCCGGCCGCCTCGACCTGCTCGCCGGCGACCAGATCCACCCGCGAACAGAAGGCTCGTTCCTCTATAGCGAGGCCGTGAGGGTCGCGCTGCTCGCGCTCACGCCGATTCCGAAAGCCGGACTCGGCGATCCGCAATAGCGCGTTCTGTCCGAGCCAGGACGAACGCCGCCGTTGTCACATTGATCGGATACGCAAAACGGGGAGGAACCAAAAGGTTCCTCCCCGTTTCGATGTGCGGATGACTACTTCGAGTCTTCCTTCACTTCTTCTTCAGCAGCTGCGTCGCTCGAGTTTGACTCGTCTGCGGCGGCTTCTGTTGCTTCAGTCTCAGTCGCGTCGGACTCAGTTGCCTCAGCGTCGTCTGCGACAACCTCAGCCTCTGGAGCTTCGTCAGCAACAGGTGCTGCGTCAGCCTTCGACTTCTTCGCTTTCTTGACAACAGGCTCGAGTACGAACTCGATCTGGACCATCGAAGCGTTGTCGCCCTTACGGAAGCCGAGCTTCGTGATGCGTGTGTAGCCGCCTTCACGCTCTGCAACCTGTGGCGCGATGACCTCAAAGAGTTCACCAACGACGTCGTGCCATTCGTTGTCTGGCATCTTCGTCTTGCCGATGATCGAGATCACACGGCGACGTGCGTGCAGGTCACCGCGCTTCGCGAACGTGACGAGTCGCTCAACGATCGGACGAAGGCGCTTTGCCTTGGTCTCGGTCGTCTTGATGCTCTTGTGGATGATGAGCGACTTTGCAAGGTTTGCAAGCAGCAGGCGCTCGTGAGCGGGTCCGCCTCCGAGGCGGGCACCCTTCGTGGGCTTAGGCATTGTGTTCGTTTCCTTCTGTGTGAGGAGAGGCCCTTAGAGGGCTTCCTCGTCGTCGTAACCGCTGTAGAAGTGCGCTCCATCGAAGCCCGGGACTGCGTCCTTGAGGCTCAGACCCATTTCGGTGAGCTTGTCGCGTACTTCATCGACCGACTTCTGGCCAAAGTTGCGAATGTTCATGAGTTGCGTTTCGCTCAACGCAACGAGCTCGCTCACCGTGTTGATGCCCTCGCGCTTGAGGCAGTTGTATGAACGGACCGAGAGCTCGAGGTCCTCGATCGGCATCGACATCTCGCTGGAGAGAACAGCGTCAACCGGCGCTGGGCCGATCTCGATGCCTTCTGCAGCGGTGTTCAGCTCGCGGGTCAGACCGAAGAGCTCAACCAGAGTCTTACCAGCCGAAGCGATCGCGTCGCGCGGGCTGATCGAAGGCTTCGTCTCGACGTCGACAACGAGGCTGTCGAAGTCGGTACGCTCACCGGCACGAGTTGCCTCGACGCGGTACGTGACCTTCAGAACTGGGGAGTAGATCGAGTCGACCGGGATCGAGCCCGCCTCAGCGAATTCGATGCGGTTCTGCTGCGCCGAGACGTAGCCGCGACCGCGTTCGATCGTGAGTTCGAGCTGGAACTTTGCCTTGTCGTTCAGGGTTGCGATCACGAGCTCGGGGTTGTGGATTTCCACACCGGCCGGTGCCGTGATGTCTGCAGCCGTCACAACGCCAGCACCCTGCTTGCGCAGGTAAGCGATGATCGGCTCGTCGTGCTCGCTCGAAACAACGAGCTGCTTGACGTTCAGGATGATTTCGGTGACGTCTTCTTTTACGCCAGAGATCGTGGAGAACTCGTGGAGCACGTTTTCGAGACGGATGCCGGTGACGGCAGCGCCAGGAATTGACGAGAGAAGCGTACGACGGAGGGAGTTTCCGAGGGTGTACCCGAAGCCTGGTTCGAGCGGCTCAATACGAAAGCGCGAACGGGTATCGGAGAGGTTTTCCTCGGTGAGGGTTGGGCGCTGGGCGATCAGCACAGTTGCAGTTCCTTTCGGCGGCGAGTCCGCTATATGACTCGCATGCTGGATGCGGTGAGGAACCGTGGGGGCGCATGCCCCCACGGTTGAAGTGAATTAGTTCCGGCGCGGCTTCGGCGGGCGAACGCCGTTGTGAGCCTGCGGGGTGACGTCGTGAATCGCGCCAATCTCGAGGCCAGTTGCCTGGAGCGAACGGATCGCGGTCTCGCGACCTGATCCGGCGCCCTTTACGAACACATCAACCTTCTTCATGCCGTGGTCCTGCGCCTGGCGGGCTGCAGACTCTGCAGCCATCTGAGCGGCGTACGGAGTTGACTTGCGCGACCCCTTGAACCCAACGGTTCCGGAGGTTGCCTGGCTGATTACGGCGCCAGTGGTGTCGGTGATGGAAACGATCGTGTTGTTGAACGTGCTCTTGATGTGAGCCTGTCCAACTGCGATGTTCTTCTTGTCTTTGCGACGCGGCTTACGAACGGCCGACTTCGGTGCTGCCATTATTCTGACTCCTTCAGGCCTTAGCGGCCGGCCTTCTTCTTACCGGCGACAGTGCGCTTCGGTCCCTTGCGGGTGCGAGCATTGGTCTTGGTGCGCTGCCCACGGACAGGCAGGCCGCGGCGGTGGCGGATACCTTCGTAGGAGCCGATTTCGACCTTGCGGCGGATGTCAGCAGCAACCTCACGGCGGAGGTCACCCTCAACCTTGAATGCCTCTTCGATGTGGTCACGAAGCGAGACGAGCTGCTCGTCGGTGAGGTCCTTGACGCGAACGTTGCGGTCAATACCGGTTGCTTCGAGGGTCTGGAGGGCGCGAGTGCGGCCTACTCCGTAGATGTATGTCAGTGCGATCTCTACGCGCTTTTCGCGTGGGATGTCGACACCTGCAAGACGTGCCATGGTGGCTTCTCCTGTATGTGAGTGGAGGTGTGGAGCAGCCCCGGTGCCTCGGCCTCCAACCGAAGGTGTCCCCCGTGAAACGGGATCTTGGGATTGCTGTTCTGTATTGAATTGCGTGGACCCACCGAAGTGGCTCCGATTCTTGCTTCCGCGGTGCAGGCAGTCGAAACGACTGACGCACCAGGTTCAGGCTGGGCCTGAATTAGCCCTGGCGCTGCTTGTGGCGGGGGTTTTCGCAGATGACCATGACGCGACCGTGCCGGCGAATAACCTTGCACTTGTCACAGATCTTCTTGACGCTTGGGTTGACCTTCATTGTTCCTAGCTTTCTCGCTGGCCTCGTGCCCGAAAGTGGGCCGTTCCTTGCCCAGTCCCCTGCTTACTTGTAGCGGTAAACGATGCGACCGCGGGTCAGGTCGTACGGGCTCAGTTCCACGATTACGCGGTCCTCAGGGAGGATGCGAATGTAGTTCTGACGCATTTTGCCCGAGATGTGAGCGAGCACAACGTGCCCATTGCTCAGTTCAACTCGGAACATCGCGTTCGGAAGTGCTTCGACAACCGAGCCTTCGATTTCGATGACGCCGTCTTTTTTGGCCATAGCCTCGTCAATGCTTTGTAAGTTGGGTGATTGGTCTTGCGAGTGACACGGCGCGCGCAAACACGTCGATGACACCAACGCACTACTGTATCCCGGATTCGCGGAGCGATGCAAGCCGGGCGTGTCGCGGGATCGGAGCGGCACGGCTCGCGCCGAGGGATCAGCCGCGCTGCACTTTACTCGGAGTCCGAAGCGCTCCTGGTCGGGCGATCCGCAGAGTTCGGCGAACCACCAGTGGCTCGAAGCACGGTGACACTCCCCCAGAGCATTGACGATTCAGCCGCGGCTCGTCGGGAAGCATCTGGCGTGGCCGCTTCCGAGAAACTCCGCAGAATGACAGCGCAGCCTGGCCGCAGCACGCGCATCGACTCGCGCAACAGCGACTCTCGGAATTCAGCGCTCGCGCCGTCAGCCAAGTTCGAGAGCGAGATGCCGTCGTACTGCTCATCCGGCTGAGCCTGCAGGTAGCTGAGCGCATCCTGCTGTATCGGGGTGATGCGATCAGCCACGCCGCTCGGCAGCCGCCAGTCGGGGTGATCCTCGCCGAGGAAGAGCCGATGCGCAAAGCGGTTGTTGTGGAGCTCGTGGCGCGGTACAGCCTGAGCGACGCGCGCGCGAAGGACCGCCGCAAAATGAGGCGGGATCGGTCGCGAGAAGTCACGTTGCAGCGCTGCGCTCAACGCACTGGCGGGCCCCAGAGTGGCGGTGAGGACGCTGCGAAAGACGCGCGTATCGAGGTGCCGTTCCCAGTATGTCCGGCGACGATCCGCGGAGCGATCGGCGAGAAAGGCGCGGAGCTTCTTCCGAGACCAGCCCGGAACGCTTGCACGGACGAGCGCTCGGGCAACATCGATGAGCCGTTCGACCGTTCCCGGCTCGTACTCGCCGGTCTTGATGTGCTCCATCGCGTACTCGAGTTGCGAAGCGTTTGCGTCGACGATGTCGACATCGAGGCCGGCCGAAGCGAGGAGGGCCGCGACCTCACCGCTCCCGGCGGCTGCCAGGACGCGACCTCTGGCGGGAAACTCTGCGATCTCGAGGCTTGCGTCTTCCCAACCCCAGCCGTGGAGCAACTTCTGACGTGGCTGACTGGAGGCGCGGCCTTTCGCGCCGGAGCTCTGAGCCATCATGGGTGTCGCTCCTCTCGCGCCTTTGCCCCAAGCCTACGCGAGGAGGCTGAACGCCAGCACGCGAGCGTGCACGCAGCGTGAGACGGGCACGCGAACAGGGCAGTCGTGCACCCTGCGGCCCGGAGAACGTGTGACTAGAGCGAGCGCTTTGCGTCGGCGGTCTCGAGCACGAGCGCGTTGTAGAGCGTCGATCCGGCAGGAATGCCCGTGTACTCGGTCACAAAATCCTGCGGCGAGAGCTCGGCAAGCTTCGAGCGCAGCTCGACGCTCTGCTCATCGTCGGCGACATCGAAGTGCAACGCTGCACCGTAGGCGCGAACAAGCGCCTCATATTTGAGACCCGCGGCCTCCGCCTGCATCGCAGGCTCGATGAACCGCTCATGACGTGAGATCTTGCGAAGCGGCTGTCGCCCGACCCGAACCGGAGTGTCCGGCAGAGCCGGGTTCAGCACTCGCTGGAGTGCGGTCGCGACGTACGCGGCGTGCTCCTCGGCGTCGAACCCGAACTTGTGGATCAGCACCGCGCTCGTCTCTGACAACACCGCATCGACTTCAGCGTGCACGGAAGGGTTCTCGAGCGCGGCTGCGAGTGAGGTCTCGCCGGCAACGAAGCCGTGGTACGCGATCGTTGCGTGACCGGTGTTGACGGTGAAGAGCTTCCGCTCGATATAGGGAGTGAGATCGTCAACGAAGTGCACGTCTGCGATCGTCGGCTCAGCGCCGTGGAACGGCGTGCGGTCGATCGTCCACTCGAAAAAGTCTTCGACGGTGACATCGATCCCGGCTGCATCTTGCGCTGGAATGATGCGGTCGACAGCCGTATTCGCGAAGACGGCATGTTCCGCGAGGTTTGCATTGCCCTCGAGGACGAGATCACGGAGCGTGTCAGTCGCATTGATCGCGTTCTCACACGCCATCACTGCCACCGGGCCGAGCGAAGCCTCCCGCTGCGCAATGCCCTGACGGATGAGCGGGGCCAAGAACTTCAGCACGTTCGGGCCGACCGCGCACGTCACGATGTCGGCGGTCGCGATTTCCGCAGCAACTGCGTCTGGATCCTCCGCGCTGTTGATCGCGCGGTAGTTGTCGACGACGTGAGTCGCCGGCTGCTGCCCCACTTCGGTGACGGTGTACGAATCCGCGGCCTGCAATTGCGAGATCAGGTCGGCGTTCACATCTGCGAACACCACCTCATATCCTGCGCGATGCAGGATCAACGCAACAAAGCCGCGGCCGATGTTTCCGGCACCGAAGTGGACAGCCTTCATTTATTCATTCACCTCTGCAAGAACTGCCATGAGTTCTTCGGTCGTCGATGCGTCGAGCAGCTTCTGCACTTCGTCTTCATCACTGAAGACGATCGCAACTTTCGACAGGATCTCGAGGTGACCGTTCTCCTTGCCGGCAATGCCGACAACGAAGCGGACCTCGTTGCCGTCCCAATCGATGGGAGCGTCGTAACGAACGAAGGAGAGCGCGCTTTCGAGCACGGAATCCTTCGCCTCGTTCGTGCCGTGCGGAATCGCCAACAGGTTGCCCATGTAGGTCGAGACGCTCTGCTCTCGCTCGATCATCGCGGCCTCGTACTCGCCGGTGACCGCTCCGGCTGCGACGAGAATCGCCGCAGCCTCAGAGATCGCTGCTTCTTTGGTGGTCGCCGTTCCCGAAAGAACGACCTGCTCTGGATTCAGAACGTTGCTCACTTGGATTCTCCTTGTGAATTCTGCACAGTCTCCACGACCTCGTCATACTTCGGCGAGTTCATGAAGTTGTCGACCGACACGTGGATTGCGCTCGGCGACTTCTGCTTCGCGCGATCCGTGAGGTCCTTGTGCGTGATGATCAGGTCAGGCGTGTCATCGAGGTTGGCGATCGCCTTGTTGACGACCGTGATGTTCTCGACGCCTGCCTTCTTGAACTTGTTTCGCAGCACGCTCGCGCCCATTGCGCTCGAGCCCATTCCGGCGTCGCAGGCGAACACGATCGACTGGATCGTCTTGGTGCTCGTTGCCGAGCCTGCGCCTGCGAGACCCGAGAGGTGCTCCGACTTCTTGCCCTTGTTCGCTTCGGTCTGGGCGATTGCAGCAGAGAGATCTCCAGCGTCTTCACGCTCGAGGTCGCGCTTGCGGCTAGCGCGCAGAATGATCGCCGCGACCACGAAGGTCACTGCAGCGGCAAGGATCACGGAAAGGATGATCGAGAAGTAGCTGTCGCGAGCGGTCTGCAGGATGACAGCGATGATGCTTCCCGGAGCCGCCGGAGCGATGAGGCCTCCACCGAGCAGCAGGTTCGTCGTGACACCCGTCATGCCACCGAGGATCACTGCAATCAGCAGGGTCGGCTTCATGAGCACGTAGGGGAAGTAGATCTCGTGGATTCCACCGAAGAAGTGGATCAGGGCAGCACCAGGAGCACTCGCGCGAGCCATACCGATTCCGAAGATCGAGAAGGCGAGGAGGATTCCAAGGCCGGGGCCGGGGTTCGACTCGAGGATGAACAGGATCGACTTGCCGTCAACTGCCGCCTGCTGGGTTCCGATCGGCGTGAGCACGCCGTGGTTGATGGCGTTGTTGAGGAAGAACACCTTGGCCGGTTCGATCACGATGCTCACGAGCGGCAACAGGCTGGTCTCGATCAGCCATTCGACGGCCGTACCGATTGCATCCGTGATGATCATGACGAGCTGCGCGACGACGTAGAAGCCGAACAGCGCCATGAAGAATCCGAGGATTCCGGCGGAGAACATGTCGACGAGCATTTCGAAGCCCGAGCGGACCTTGCCCGCCCAAAGCGCGTCGAGCTTCTTCATGATCCAAGCGGTCAACGGACCGAGAATCATTGCGCCGATGAACATGTGGGTCTGGCCCTGTTCGTCAGCGTCCGGGTTGGCCGCGAGGATTTCAGCGTTGATCCCTGCGGTGATGAGGTCGGCACCGGCAATGGCACCGAGGGTCGCGATCGCACCAACGACTCCACCGCGGACATCGTGAACCATGCGGCCACCGGTGTACGCGATCAAGATCGGGAGGAGGTAGTGGATCATCGGGCCAACGAGCGTGGCCAGGTCTGCGTTTGGCAACCAGCCAACGTCAATAAAGAGTGCGGTGATGAACCCCCACGCAACAAATGCGGGGATATTGGGCATGATCATTCCCGAGAGGAATGTGCCGAACTTCTGAACGGCGACGCGAGCGTTGCCCTTCGAAGTCTGCGATGTTTCCGTGGAAGTCATTCGTCTTTCCTTGAGGTGGGCCGTACCCCCACGCCTCGGCGCGTGGGGGGGTCAATCGTTAGGCGTCGTGATCGGTTTCGATGAGCTGAACCAGCTCGTCGAGCACGCTGTCTTCGCCGTCGGCTGCAATCGTGACTTCGTCACCCTGCGCGACACCGAGTGAGATGACGGAGAGAATGCTGGCAGCATTCACGGTCTTCTCGCCCTTGGTGATTGTGACCGGCACTCCGACCTTTGCTGCTGCCTGTGTGAACAGTGAAGCCGGGCGTGCGTGCAAGCCCTGAGCGGATGCGACGGTTACGGTGCGTTCTGCCATGGTGTCCCCTTGAGTCAATCTGTGTGCAACGTACGAGTCATGCTACTGAACGGTGCGAGTTCTTCGCGGGCACATGGCTACCGTTTCTACAACGACTGCATCGCAGAATATCTTCGGAATTCGAAATGAATGCGGCGCCGGGGAGAATCCTGATGATTCCCACAAAGCGCAGGAGTTCGCTTTAGAGGATTACCTTTGAAACCGGGCTATTTCGGTGGAATCGGTACAGGCGTGATTCCGAAACGCGCAAGCTCACTTGCGCCGCCGTCGAAAGCGGTGAGCACCCAGATCCCTCGTGAGTGCACCGCGACGGAGTGTTCCCACTGGCACGCCTGACCGCCATCGTTCGTGACAATGGTCCATTCGTCGGCAAGGGTGTGGGTGTCGATCGCACCGGTGACGAGCATCGGCTCGATCGCGATGCAAAGACCCGGTTTCACAGCTGGGCCCTTCGTGCTCGTCCGGTAGTTGAAGACCGGCGGATCCTCGTGCATGTTCTGACCGATGCCGTGTCCCACGAAGTCTTCGATGATTCCGTACTCGCCCTGCGAGGTCACGTACTCCTCGATTGCAGCGCCGACCTCACCGAGATACTTCGCGCTCGCAAGGGCCGCGATCCCGTGCCACAGCGATTCGCGCGTCACGCGACTGAGTTCCTCGCGAATCTCAACAACGTCGCCGGAGCCGCCGGGAACGATCACGCTCACTGCGGAGTCGCCGTTCCAGCCGTCGACGATTGCACCGCAATCAATTTTCAGGAGGTCGCCCGGTTCGAGCACTCGTCCTCCTGGGATCCCGTGCACGAGCTCGTCGTTGACCGAGGCGCAGATCGTGTGCCGGTATCCGGGAACGAGTTTGAAGTTGCTCTGCCCGCCCGCAGCGATGATCGCATCCGAGGCGGCAGTGTCGATGTCGAGCGTCGTCGCGCCTGGCCGAACCGCAGCGACCGCCGCTTCCAGGCCGATCGCGGTCACACGGCCGGGCTCCACCATTGCCGCCAGCTGTGCCGGCGACTTGTAGATCTTGCGGGAGAACTTCATGAACTGACGAGCCTCAAGACGATGATGCAGCGATGGGCTAGAGAAGAGGGAACGAGTGCGGGGATCCGCTCACGGATGACGCGGTGTGATCGTGTGATCAGCGGGACGCGTGCACTCCGTAGGCCGCGAGTCCCGCGTCGATACGCCGAGAGACTTCGCTGATCTCACCGAGGCCATCGACCTCGACGATCAGGTCGCGGTCTGCGTAGAGCTCGACCAACGGAGCAGTTTCGCGTTCGTAGACTTCGAGACGGTGCTTGATCGAGGCCTCGGTGTCGTCGCTGCGACCTTCGGTCTTCGAGCGGGCGAGCAAGCGGCGAACGACCTCATCGGCGTCGGCGACCAGACGGACCACTGCGTCGAGTGCCTCGCCGTTTGCCGCGAGCAGCTCGTCGAGGTACTGCACCTGCTCCTTGGTCCGCGGGTAACCATCGAGGACGAAGCCAGCCTGCGCGTCAGCTTCGCTCAATCGCGAGCGAACGATCTCGTTCGTGAGGTCGTCGGTGACGTAGTCACCGGCGTCGATGATCGCTTTGACCTGCTGACCGAGCTCGGTGTTGTTGCGGATGTTCGCACGGAAGATGTCACCGGTCGAGATCGCGGGAACGCCGTAGCGCTCCGCGAGCTCAGCAGCCTGCGTGCCCTTCCCCGCTCCTGGTGAACCGAGGATCAGAAGATGGGTCTTTGTCACTTGATGAGTCCCTCGTAGTGGCGCTGCTGCAACTGGGCATCGATCTGGCGGACGGTCTCAAGACCAACACCGACGATGATGAGGATCGACGCGCCACCGAACGGGAAGTTCTGGTTTGCGCCGACCGTTGCGAGTGCAATCAGCGGAATCAGTGCGAGCAGACCCAGGTAGAGCGAGCCCGGCAGGGTGACGCGAGTCAAGACATAGTCGAGGTACTCGGCGGTCGGACGGCCGGCACGAATTCCAGGAATGAATCCGCCGTACTTCTTCATGTTGTCTGCAACGTCAACAGGGTTGAACGTGATGGCGACGTAGAAGTAGGTGAAGCCGACGATCAGGAGGAAGTAGACGACCATGTACAGCGGGTGGTCACCCGTCGTGAGGTTGTTCTGAATCCAGGTGACCCATGGCGCGGGTTCTTCACCGGCAACGGCCGGCTGGTTGAACTGCGCGATGAGCGCGGGCAGGTACAGCAACGAGGAGGCGAAGATGACGGGCACAACACCGGCCATGTTGACCTTGATCGGAATGTACGTCGACTGACCGCCGTACATGCGTCGACCGACCATCCGCTTCGCGTACTGCACCGGAATGCGGCGCTGCGACTGCTCGACGAAGACGACGAGTCCCATGATGATGACACCGACTGCGAGCACCATGATCAGCGTCTGGATGCCGTTGGTCTGCTCGATCGCGAGGAGTGCGGACGGGAACGTCGCTGCGATGGAGGTGAAGATGAGGAGCGACATGCCGTTGCCGACACCGCGCTCGGTGATCAATTCGCCCATCCACATGATGAGACCGGTACCGGCGGTCATCGTGAGGATCATCAGGACGATTGCGTACCAGTTGTCGTTGGTGAGGAGCTGCTGGCATTCGGGGCTGACAGCGCCGCCGTTTCCTGCGAACAGTGCGCCCGAACGAGCAACGGTGATCAGAGTGGTCGACTGCAACACTGCGAGTGCGATGGTGAGGTAACGCGTGTACTGCGTCAGCTTCGCCTGGCCAGTCTGGCCTTCTTTGTGAAGGGCTTCAAAGTGTGGGATGACCACGCGCAGAAGCTGCGTGATGATCGAGGCCGTGATGTACGGCATGATTCCGAGCGCGAAAATACTCAGCTGCAGGAGCGCGCCACCGGAGAACAGGTTGACGAGCTGGTACAGACCGGTCGCGCCGGCGTTGTTGGCAATACAGAGTTGTACGTTGCCGTAGTCCACGAATGGAGCAGGAATGAAGGATCCAAGACGGAAGATCGCGACGATCGCAAGAGTGAAAAGAATTTTACGTCGAAGGTCGCGGGTCTTGAAAATCCGCGCAATGGCGCTGAACACGGTTAAAGCCTCCAGTTCGAGGGCAAAACGAGGTGGTCCCCTTGCGGGGACCACCTGCGATGCTACTTGACAGTACCGCCAGCAGCGACGATCTTCTGCTCTGCCGCGGCCGACACCTTGTCGACTGCAACATTCAGACTAACCGTCAACTCGCCGCCAGCGAGAACCTTCACGAGTTCGTTCTTACGAACTGCGCCCTTCGCCACCAGGTCAGCAACGGTCACGTCGCCACCCTGCGGGAAGAGAGCCTCGAGCTGCTCTACGTTTACGACCTGGTACTCGGTCCGGAACGGGTTCTTGAATCCGCGGAGCTTCGGTGCACGCATGTGCGCAGGAAGCTGTCCACCTTCAAAGCCCGGGCGGATCGAGTAACGAGCCTTCGTACCCTTGGTTCCACGGCCCGCGGTCTTACCCTTCGAGCCTTCACCACGACCGACGCGCGTGCGCGCCTTCTTTGCTCCGGGAGCGGGACGCAGGTGGTGCACCTTCAGTGCAGGCAGCTGCGAAACCGTCTCCTCGTTCTTCTTTTCACTCATTCGTTGATCTCCTCGACAGTAACGAGGTGGCGAACCGTGTTGATGTAGCCACGGTTCTGCGGGGTGTCCTCGCGAACGACAGTGTGTCCGATCCGCTTGAGGCCAAGGCTACGAATGGTGTCGCGCTGGTTTGGCTTCTCGCTGATGATGGACTTCTTCTGGGTCACCTTGAGCTTGCTCATTTGCCACTCGCCTTCGCGATTTCAGAGTCGTGCCGCTGAGATTCTGCTTCAGCGCGGAGCAGACGCTCCGGCACAACGTGGTCGACCGAGAGGCCACGACGTGCAGCTACGGAGCGGGGCTCCTCGAGCTGACGCAGTGCGGCAACGGTCGCGTGGACAATGTTGATGGTGTTCGACGAACCGAGCGACTTGCTCAGGACGTCGTGGATGCCTGCACACTCGAGTACGGCGCGGACAGGACCACCGGCGATAACACCGGTACCTGCAGCAGCCGGACGGAGCAGCACGACACCTGCAGCAGCTTCACCCTGCACCGGGTGCGGGATCGTCTTTGCAACACGTGGGACGCGGAAGAAGTTCTTCTTGGCTTCTTCAACACCCTTGGAGATCGCGGTAGGAACTTCTTTTGCCTTGCCGTACCCAACACCGACGAGACCGTTTCCGTCACCGACGACGACGAGTGCGGTGAAGCTGAAGCGACGACCACCCTTGACGACCTTCGATACACGGTTGATCGTGACGACGCGCTCCAGGAACTGGCTCTTGTCTGCGTCACGGCTGCCGCGCTCGTTGCGGGTACCGCGGTCGCGGCTTCCACGACGTGCCTCACGAGGCTCGTTGCGGTGGTCTGAGTTTGCCTCAGCAGGCGCCGTTTCGGTGCTCTGCGTCACGGTTTCCTCCACCTTGGTTGTTGTCTCTTCGCTCACAGTTTCAGCCCTGCCTCTCGTGCGCCATCTGCGATAGCCGCAACACGACCTGCGTAGCGGTTACCGCCACGGTCGAAGACGACGGACTCAACGCCAGCAGCCTTTGCACGTTCACCGATGAGCTCGCCGACGCGCTTCGCCTTCGACGACTTGTCGCCGTCTGCGGTGCGCAGGTCGCTCTCCATGGTGGACGCGCTTGCAATTGTGTGTCCCTTGCTGTCGTCGACAACCTGAACGAACACGTGACGTGCCGAACGGGTAACGACAAGACGCGGGGTGCTTTCGGTGCCAACGATCTTCTTGCGAAGACGCAGGTGGCGACGACCGCGAGCGGCCGACTTGCTCTTGCCTCGGGTTCCGATAGCCATTACTTACCAGCCTTTCCAGCCTTGCGGCGGATCTGCTCGCCGGCGTAACGAACACCCTTGCCCTTGTACGGCTCAGGCTTCCGCAGCTTGCGGAGGTTCGCGGCCACTTCGCCAACAGCCTGCTTCGAGATGCCGCTGACGGTGACCTTGTTGTTGCCCTCAATGCTGAAGGTGATGCCTGCTGGCGGCTCGACGTTAATCGGGTGCGAGTATCCGAGGGCGAACTCAATTGCACTGCCCTTGGCCTGCACGCGGTAACCAGTGCCGACAACCTCGAGGCTCTTTGAGTAGCCCTCGGTGACACCAATGATGTTGTTGTTGATGAGGGTACGGGTCAAGCCGTGGAGCGAACGCGAGTTGCGCTCGTCGTCTGGGCGAGTGACCTGTACCTGACCGTCTTCGAGGGTGACCTCGATTGGCTTTGCGACGGTGAGCGCGAGCTCACCCTTCGGGCCCTTGACGGTAACGACGTTGCCATCGATTTTTACATCGACGGAGCTTGGGACCTCAATAGGAAGGCGTCCGATTCGTGACATAACAGATCACCAAACGTAAGCGAGAACTTCTCCGCCTACGCCCTTCTTCTCAGCCTCACGGTCAGTGAGGAGTCCCGACGAGGTTGACAGGATTGCCACACCGAGGCCACCGAAGACCTGGGGGATTTCTGTCGACTTTGCGTATACGCGAAGACCAGGCTTCGAGACACGCTTGATGCCAACGATTGAGCGTTCGCGGTTCGGGCCGTACTTCAGGCTGATGGTGAGGTTCTTGCCGACGCGTGCGTCTTCAACCTTCCAGTCAGCGATGAATCCCTCGCGCTGCAAAATGTTCGCAATGTTTGACTTGAGGTTGCTCGACGGCAGCGTAACGCTGTCGTGGAATGCCGTGTTGGCATTCCGAAGACGCGTCAGCAAGTCGGCGACCGGATCGGTCATCGTCATTTGCTATTTCTCCTTGTTTTCCGGTTTCGCTGCCCGTTCCACAGACAGCGACCCTGACAACATTGACACCAGTGGGTGCCGATGGGGTTTTATTCGGCTTTGAACGGGAAGCCGAGCGCCTTCAAGAGGGCGCGACCTTCGTCGTTCGTTTTTGCCGTTGTGACAACTGTAATGTCGAAACCGCGAACTCGGTCAATCTTGTCCTGATCGATTTCGTGGAACACGCTCTGCTCGGTGAGACCAAAGGTGTAGTTACCGTTGCCGTCGAACTGCTTCGGGCTGAGCCCGCGGAAGTCCCTGATGCGTGGAAGCGCCAGCGAAAGCAGGCGGTCCAGGAATTCCCACATGCGGTCGCCACGAAGTGTGACGTGCGCGCCGATCGGCATTCCTTCGCGGAGCTTGAACTGTGCGATCGACTGACGTGCCTTCGTGACCATCGGCTTCTGGCCGGTGATCTGGGTCAAGTCGCGGATTGCTCCGTCGATGACCTTCGAGTCACGAGCTGCGTCACCGACACCGGTGTTCACAACGATCTTCACGAGTCCTGGAACCTGCATGACGTTCGAGAAGTCGAACTCACTCTGCAGAGCCGGCACGATCTCCGCGCGGTACTTCTGCTTGAGACGCGGCAGGCGAGCGGTCGCTGTAGCCGTATCAGTCATTGCTCTTGATCTCCTTGCCCGACTTTGATGCAACGCGAACCTTCTTGGAGGTCTTAACGCCAGCCTTCTCGGTGACGACGACCTCGCGGCGAACGCGAGTCGGCTTCTTGGTCTCTGGATCGATCAGAGCAACGTTCGAAACGTGGATCGGGGCTTCGTGTGTTTCGATGCCACCGGTCTTGGTTCCGCGCTGCGTCTGTCCGACCTTGATGTGCTTGGTGACGAGGTTCATTCCCTCGACGATGACGCGGTTGCGCTCATTGTCGACACCGATGACGCGACCAGTCTTGCCGCGGTCTCCACCGCGGGACTGACGAGCACCAGCAATCACCTGGACGAGGTCGCCCTTTTTGATGTTTGCCATATTAAATAACCTCCGGTGCGAGCGACACGATCTTCATGAAGCGACGGTCGCGGAGTTCGCGGCCAACCGGTCCGAAGATGCGCGTGCCACGAGGGTCGCTACCGTCTGCCTTGAGCAGCACTGCAGCGTTCTCGTCGAACTTGATGTACGAGCCGTCGACACGACGGGTCGACTTCTTCGTGCGAACGATGACTGCCTTGACGACGTCACCCTTCTTCACGTTTCCGCCTGGGATTGCGTCCTTGACGGTCGCAACGATCGTGTCGCCGAGTCCGGCGTAACGACGGCCAGAGCCACCGAGTACACGGATGGTCAAGAGTTCTTTCGCACCAGTGTTGTCGGCAACCTTGACGCGGGATTCTTGTTGCAGCATGTTGTTCTCTCCTTACAAGCTTCCCGGCCTACTTGGCCTTTTCGAGCACCTCAACGAGACGCCACCGCTTGGTTGCGCTCGTTGGGCGGGTCTCAGCGATGAGCACGAGGTCGCCGATGCCGGCGCTGTTCTGCTCGTCGTGTGCCTTGACCTTTGAACTCTTGCGGACGATCTTGCCGTAGAGCGGGTGCTTGACGCGGTCCTCGACCTCAACGGAGATGGTCTTTTCCATCTTGTCGCTCACAACGTACCCACGACGGGTCTTGCGGTAGGCGCGCTTGAGCTCGCCTTCTGCTTCGATGTTTGCAGCCATTAGTTGTCCTCAGCCTTCGTGTCGGCCGAAGCAGCTTCTGACTTGCTTGCTTTCGCGGCCTTCTTCTTCGCGGGTGCCTCAACCGGTGCCGGTGCGGCACGCAGTCCGAGCTCACGCTCGCGGATCACCGTGTACAGACGTGAGATGTCGCGCTTGACAGCACGCACTCGTCCGTGGCTTTCGAGCTGTCCGGTTGCGGCCTGGAAACGAAGGTTGAAGAGTTCTTCCTTCGCCTTCTTCAGTTCGCTGACAAGACGCTCGTCTTCGTACGTGTCGAGCTCAACGGGCATGAGCTCCTTGGAACCAATCGCCATTATGCGTCGCTCTCCTCGCGCTTGATAATGCGTGCCTTGAGGGGCAGCTTGTGAATCGCACGGGTCATTGCTTCGCGGGCGAGTTCCTCGTCCACGCCAGCAACCTCAAAGAGGACGCGACCCGGCTTGACGTTTGCGACCCACCACTCGGGGCTACCCTTACCGGAACCCATGCGGGTTTCGGCGGGCTTCTTCGTGAGTGGACGGTCAGGGTAGATGTTGATCCACACCTTTCCACCACGCTTGATGTGACGCGTCATTGCGATACGAGCGGACTCGATCTGACGGTTGGTCACATATGCGGGTGTGAGGGCCTGGATACCAAATTCGCCAAAGGCGACTTTCGTGCCACCAGTAGCGTGACCACTCCGCTTGGGGTGGTGCTGCTTACGGTGCTTCACTCGACGGGGAATCAACATGGTTACGCCTCAACTCCTGCTGCAGCCGGGGCGTGCGATTCCTGCTGGCCACGACGGTTGTTGCCGCCTCGACGCTCTGGGCGTGACGACTTCTGGTTGGCCTGCTCGCGAGCGAGTTCACGGTTCGTGATTTCGCCCTTGTAGATCCAGACCTTGACGCCGATGCGACCAAACGTCGTACGAGCCTCGTAGAAGCCGTAGTCGATGTTTGCGCGCAGCGTGTGCAGTGGCACTCGACCCTCGCGGTAGAACTCGCTGCGGCTCATTTCTGCGCCACCAAGACGGCCGGAGACCTGGATGCGAACACCCTTTGCTCCTGCGCGCTGTGCACCCTGCATGCCCTTGCGCATTGCGCGGCGGAATGCCACACGTGCGCTGAGCTGCTCTGCGATGCCCTGAGCGACGAGTTGTGCCTCAGCCTCTGGGTTCTTGACCTCGAGGATGTTGAGCTGGATCTGCTTGCTGGTGAGCTTCTCGAGGTCTGCGCGAATACGCTCAGCCTCTGCTCCACGGCGACCGATAACGATGCCGGGGCGAGCAGTGTGGATGTCAACGCGCACACGGTCACGGGTGCGCTCGATTTCGATACGCGCAACGCCTGCACGGTCGAGGCTCGTCTTCAGCATCTCGCGGATGCGGACGTCCTCAGCCACGTAGTCGGAGTAACGCTGACCGGGCTTCGTGCTGTCAGAGAACCAACGCGACACGTGGTCGGTGGTGATTCCCAGGCGGAAGCCGTACGGGTTTACTTTCTGTCCCATGCTTACACTTCCTCGGTCTCGGGCGTAGCCAGCACAACAGTGATGTGGCTCGTGCGCTTGTTGATGCGGAACGCGCGGCCCTGTGCACGCGGACGGAACCGCTTCAGGGTTGCGCCCTCGTCAACGAATGCCCGTGTGATGTACAGATCCTGTTCGTCCAGGAACGTGTTCGCGGCATCTGCCTTGACCCGAGCGTTGGCCATCGCCGAAGCAACCAGCTTGTACACGGGCTCTGAAGCGCCCTGAGGGGCGAACTTCAGGATTGCGAGAGCCTCTTCGGCCTGCTTTCCGCGAATCAAGTTGACAACGCGACGGGCCTTCTGAGGGGTCACGCGGATGTGACGAACGCGTGCGATCGACTCAACCATTGTTCTTCTCCTTCATCGCCCCCGCTTAGCGGCGGCGGCCCTTCTTGTCGTCCTTCACGTGTCCACGGAAGGTGCGGGTGGGGGCAAACTCGCCGAGCTTGTGACCCACCATGGTCTCCGTCACGAAGACGGGAATGTGCTTGCGACCGTCGTGAACGGCGATCGTGTGACCAAGCATGGCTGGCACGATCATCGATCGGCGCGACCAGGTCTTGATGACGTTCTTGTTGTTGGACTCGTTCGCCCGGACAACCTTCTGAAGCAGGTGGTCGTCGACGAAGGGGCCCTTTTTCAGGCTACGTGGCATGGTGACTCCTACTTACGCTTCTTGTTGGCGGTCCGACGACGCACGATGAGCTTGTCGCTTTCCTTGTTCGGACGACGGGTGCGGCCTTCAGCCTGACCCCAAGGGCTGACCGGGTGGCGTCCACCACTGGTCTTACCTTCTCCACCACCGTGCGGGTGGTCGACCGGGTTCATCGCGACACCACGGACAGTTGGGCGAACACCCTTCCAACGCTTGCGTCCTGCTTTACCCCAGTTGATGTTCGACTGCTCGGCGTTGCCGACCTCGCCGATCGTCGCGCGGCAGCGAGCGTCAACGTTGCGGATTTCTCCACTCGGCAGACGAAGCTGAGCGTAGGGGCCATCCTTTGCGACGAGTCGCACGGACGCACCAGCTGAGCGAGCGAGCTTTGCGCCACCGCCCGGCTTCAGTTCAATCGCGTGCACAACGGTTCCCGTTGGGATGTTGCGAAGCGGCAGGTTGTTCCCAGGCTTGATGTCCGCGCCGGCACCTGACTCGACGACGTCGCCCTGACCGAGCTTGTTCGGAGCCAAGATGTAGCGCTTCGTGCCATCGACAAAGTGCAGGAGTGCGATCCGAGCCGTACGGTTCGGGTCGTACTCGATGTGTGCGACCTTTGCGTCAACACCGTCTTTGTCGTGACGACGGAAGTCGATGATGCGGTACTGGCGCTTGTGGCCACCACCGATGTGACGGGTCGTGATGCGTCCGGTGTTGTTCCGGCCACCGGTCTTCGGCAGCGGACGGACGAGCGACTTCTCTGGAGTCGAGCGCGTGATCTCGGCGAAATCTGCAACCGAGGAACCGCGACGACCAGGAGTCGTGGGCTTGTACTTACGAATAGCCATGAATACTTTCCTTCAGTCCTAGCCGACAGCCGTGAAGATGTCGATCGAACCGGACTTCAGCTTGACGATGGCGCGCTTGGTGTCCTTGCGCTTTCCGGTGCCGAAACGGGTACGACGGGTCTTACCCTGACGGTTGAGGGTGTTCACACGAGCAACCTTGACGTCGAAGATCTTCTCGATAGCGAGCTTGATCTCGGTCTTCGACGCACGGGTGTCAACCTCGAAGGTGTAGTTCCCGGAGTCGATGAGCGAGTAGCTCTTCTCGGAGACGACAGGGCGAACGATGATGTCGCGAGGGTCTTTGTTGATGTCGCTCATCACTTCTCTTCCTTGTCTGCTTCAACCGCAGGCTTTTCAGCCTTCTTGGTGTCAGCCTTCTTCGCCGCTGCCTTCTTTGCAGCAGGCTTCGACTCAACGGTCTCGCCCTTTGCGGCTACGAATGCGGTGTATGCAGCCTCGGTGAAGACAAGGTCATCGCTGACGAGAACGTCGTATGCGTTGAGCTGGTCCCAAGCGAGCACGTGCACGTTTGCGAGGTTGCGAACACTCAGGAACGCTGCCTCGTCATCGCGGGTGAGCACGATGAGCACGTTGCGGCTGCTTGCGATGTTCGCGAGCAGTGCGACTGCGTCCTTGGTCTTCGGCGTCGTGCCCTCGAAGAGCGAGGAGACGACATGGAGGCGACCGCCACGAGCGCGGTCCGAGAGAGCGCCGAGCAGAGCTGCAGCGATCATCTTCTTCGGGGTGCGCTGTGAGTAGTCACGAGGGGTCGGTCCGTGGACGATTCCACCACCGGTCATCTGAGGAGCGCGGATCGAGCCCTGACGAGCGCGACCGGTTCCCTTCTGCTTAAACGGCTTGCGGCCTGCACCGGAAACTTCTCCACGACCCTTGGTCTTGTGAGTTCCCTGGCGAGCGGCAGCGAGCTGCGCAACAACAACCTGGTGGATGAGCGGCACGTTGGTCTGAACGTCAAAGATCGAAGCGGGGAGCGAGATTTCGCTCGACTTCTGACCCTTGGCGTCGACGACGGCGATCGAGGTGGCCATTACTAGGCTCCCTTCACAGCGGTACGGACGAATACGATGCGGCCACGTGCGCCTGGAACTGCACCCTTGACGAGGATGATGTTCTTGTCGGCGTCAACGGCGTGCACCGTGAGGTTCAGGACGGATACGCGTTCGCCACCCATACGACCTGCCATGCGCATGCCCTTGAAGACACGGCTTGGGGTCGAGGAGGCACCGATCGATCCGGGCTTGCGGTGGTTGCGGTGCGCACCGTGCGATGCCGAAACACCGGCAAAGTTGTGGCGCTTCATCACACCGGCGAAACCCTTACCCTTGCTGGTTCCGACGACGTCGACCTTCTGGCCGGCTTCGAAGATGTCAACAGCGAGTTCTTGACCGAGCTCGAAAGAGCCGGCGTTCTCGGTGCGGACTTCGGTGAGGTGGCGGCGAGGCGTAACGCCTGCTGCAGCGAAGTGACCGGCTTTTGGCTGGTTGACCTTGCGTGGGTCAATCTGGCCGAACGCGATCTGAACGGCGTTGTAGCCGTCCTTTTCGGGAGTACGGATCTGAGTGACCACGTTGGGTGTGATCTCGACGACCGTTACTGGGATGAGACGGTTGTTCTCGTCCCAAACCTGGGTCATACCGAGCTTCTTACCCAGCAGGCCCTGTGTCTCAGTGAGCTTCGACATTCTGGGTTCCTTTAGAGCTTGATCTCGATGTTGACGTCGGCGGGGAGGTCGAGACGCATGAGCGAGTCGACGGCCTTCGGCGTCGGGTCGATGATGTCAATGAGCCGCTTGTGAGTGCGCTTCTCGAAGTGCTCGCGGCTGTCCTTGTATTTGTGAGGTGAACGGATCACTACGACCACGTTCTTCTCCGTCGGCAGCGGGACCGGGCCCACCACTGTCGCGCCCGCACGGGTCACGGTGTCGACGATCTTCCGAGCCGACGTGTCGATAACCTCGTGGTCATACGACTTCAGTCGGATGCGGATCTTCTGTCCCGCCATGGCTGACTCTCTCTTTCGTCATCCGCGGTAGCCTTCCGGCCACCCGCAGCTGCACTGTCTCGAGTGCACCGCTGTTCTTCTGTCAATGCCTCGATTGAGGCGCGCACTAACACTGGCGACCGATGCACAGCACCGAAGCCGTCAGTTTTAGCGAAGTCTTGTTCTGCTACCCGCGGCCCAGGTACACGATGAATCGTTACCTGTGCACTGCCTGGCAGTGAGCCACTGTGGAGTGGCGTGTTGAACCGGTCAAGTCTGACACATGCCGGGCATTTGATGCAACCCGGGCGTGTCGCGGATTCTGCCGCGGAATCTCAAGGGAGTTGCCACGGCCAGAATCTGACCTCCGTTGAGTCTGGAGCACAGAGAATTCGAAGTCAAACCCTCTGTTGGAATCGGCCGAAACCCGCGATCATGAGATTCCATCCGGTCAGAGCAGATCGAGGGCGTAGACACTCGCCGATTACTCGGGGCCATAAGTCGGGAGGCGATATGCGCCAGGCACCGTTGCACGACGAACCACTGAGCTTCGGCATAGAAGAGGAGTATCTCCTCCTCGACCAGGTGACGGGACGCCCACGCTACGAGAGCGACGCTGTGATCGCCGCAATCAACGCGGATGCACCAAGGAACGCGCGTTTCCCCGGCTCCTCCCCTCGTGCGACGCCCAATCCGCCAGTGCATGCGGAACAAGAGTTCCTGCAGAGCCAGATCGAGTGCGCGACTCCGATCTGCACCGATGCCGCGAGCGCGACGGCAGCACTGCTCGACTTTCGCAGAGTTGCTTCCTCGGCCGCACGCGATCGCGGGTTCGTGCTCGCGAGCACCGGCTCTCCCCCGGCGTGGGCGCAAGCTGAAGTGCAGTTCTCGCATACGAATCGCTACGACGAGATCGAGCATCGCATCCGGGCGGTCTCACGCGAGCAGACGATGTGCGGGCTGCATGTGCACGTCGCCGTTCCCGACCGCGATCTGGGCGTTGCAGTGCTGAACGCGACGCGAGCGCAGCTCCCGCTCTTTCTGGCACTCAGTGTGAATGCACCGTTCTGGGACGGACGCGATACCGGGTTCGCGAGTTGGCGAAGCGTGCAACTCTCGCGATGGCCGGTGTCGTCGATCCACCCCGTGTTCCGCGACGGCGCAGACTATGAGCACCGCGTCCAACGCCTCCTGGACAATGGCGTACTGATCGACCCTGGTCTCGTGACCTGGTTTGCCAGACTCTCAGACCGTTACCCGACCGTGGAGTTCCGTGTCGCCGATGCACAGCTCGAGGCAAACGATGCCGTGGCCCTCGCGCTCATCTTCCGTGCCTTCGTGCGCTTCGTGGTCACCGACCCGGGGCGCCGGATCCCCGAACTCCCTCCAGAGCTGCTGACGGGCAGCATGTGGCTTGCCGCTCGCGACGGAATGTCCGGCACCCTCATCGACCCGGCAAGCGGCGAACTGGTTGCGGCCGAAGACGCCCTCGCCAGACTCCTGCAGCTCCTTGCCCCGCATCTCGATGCAGCGGATGACGCGCACACGGTCAACGCCTTCGTGCATCGCCTCCAGCAACGCGGACCAGGGGCCGCTCGTCAACGACACGCATTTCGACACGACGGCATTCGAGGACTGCTCGCGTTGTACGCGCGCAGCACGACCGCGTCATCGCAGGAACCAGCGGGAAACGCTCGCAATGGGTGAGGTTAAGGACGAGCACCTTCGGCGTGCCGTTCGCTCTGCGCGAGGAATGCGCTCGGATCCGTGCGATTGTCTGCGGCTCGGCGTATGTTGAAAAAGTCCAAGAGACACAACGAAACAAAGGAGACACCATGTCAGAACTCAACGGCAAGAAGGTTGCATTCCTTTCGACCAACGGATTTGAAGACAGCGAACTCACGAGCCCCTGGCAGGCAGTGACCGAGCAGGGCGCGACCGCAACGCTCGTTTCACCCGAGTCAGGGTCCATCACTGGCAAGAATGGCCACGAACAGCAGGTCGACGCGCACTCCGGCGACGTGAACGCGTCTGACTTCGATGCACTCGTGCTTCCTGGCGGAGTCGTCAACGCTGACCACCTGCGCATGGACGAAGCAAGCGTCGCCTTCGCTCGCGACTTCTTCGCACAGCACAAGCCAGTCGGCGTCATCTGCCACGGTGCCTGGATCCTCACCGATGCAGAGGTACTGTCGGGTCGCACGATCACGAGCTACCCGAGCCTCAAGAAGGACCTCATCAACGCCGGCGCAAATTGGGTCGACGAAGAAGTCGTCGTCGACCAGGGCCTCGTGTCCAGCCGCACCCCAGACGACCTCCCAGCGTTCAACGCGAAGGTCGTCGAAGAGATCGGCGAAGGCAAGCACGCAGGCCAGACCCTGTAGTTGTCTCCGAGGAACGCTGCAGTCCCACCTTGGGACTGCGGCGTTCCTGCTCACAGCACCGAACTCTGCAGAGTTCGCGCCTCAACGATGAGGCACTCATGAATGCAACCTCGCAGGAGCGCAGATGCGGCTGACGAAAGCTCGTCCAGATAAGCCAGGATTTCGGCGCTCTCGCCGAGGTGACGGATTTCGATTCCTCGACTCCGCTGCGAATGCGATCTCGGACGTCGAAGACATCGAGCGCATTCAGAGCCTCGCCATCCCTCCCGCTTGGGAGGACGTCTGGATCGCGCCACGAGCGAGCGACCACATCCAGGCAACCGGTGTCGACGCCAACGGTCGCACCCAATATCTGTACCACCCGGCTTGGCGCCAACAGCGAGACCTCGTCAAGCATGACAAGATCCTCGAATTCGCCGCCGCCCTTCCTCCGGCTCGGAAGCTCGTTGAAGAAGACCTGCTCTCTCGTGGCCCTACTGCGAAGCGCGCACTCGCAGCCGGCTTCCGCCTGCTCGACCAAGCGGGTGTCCGCGTCGGCTCCGAACGCCACACGACGATGTCGGGAAACCGGGGCCTCACCACCCTGCTCGTGCAAGACATCACCTTGCGCGGCGACAAGATCATCCTCGACTTTCCTGCGAAAAGCGGAGTGCAGTGGCACTCCGAGACCGAGGACCGTCAACTCAAAAACGCTTTGAAGACGCTGCTCCACAAGAACGGGAAGCCTCGGGGACAGCGCGCACGGCTGCTCGCCTGGAACGAGGGCCGGCGATGGAATCCCGTCCGAACGAGCGCGCTCAACGAGTACATTGGCGACCGGGTCAAAGGCACCTTCACCGCGAAAGACTTCAGGACCCTGCACGGCACGATCACGGCGGCGCAACAGGTCGCCGCTTTGCAGAAAGAGAATCCCGAAGAAAAACCCGACCGCTTGATTCGCGCGGCGATCGTGCAGACCGCTCAGATTCTCGGGAACACTCCGACCGTTGCAAAATCGAGCTACATCGACCCTCGAGTATTCGAGCTGTTCCTCAACGGTGAGACGATCTCAACGCGAGGAACTCCCGAGTTCGCGCTCCTCCGGCTCCTCGAAAACGAGTAGCACACCGGCGAAACTCCTCAGTTTCGGAATCGCTCGAGCGCCTTTTCGACATCGGCGCCACGAACCGTTTGCAGCTGCTCGTCGTCCATTGTCGACATTGCTTCGGGTCCGAGCCCGAACAATCGCGAGTCACGTTCGCTCATCGCCTCGATCACGAGTTCACGGGCGAACCGCGCATTGCCGAGACGGTCAAGGGTTGCGTCATCGCGACCCGCGACGAACGCTTCGATCGAGGCGACCGCTGCGTCATCGAGCGCCGCGTGCTCGCCGCTCGCGATCGCGCGCGATATCTTCGCGATCTCGGCACCGTCGTACCGCCCGAACTCGATGCGAGTCGTGAACCGGCTCTGCAGCCCTGGGTTGCTGTCGAGAAACCGGTCGATGTCGTTCGGATACCCGGCAATGACGACCGCGAGACGATCCCGGTCGTTCTCCATGCGGGCGAGCAGCACGTTGACCGCTTCACGCCCGAAGGCGTCGCCACCGCTGATCCCGCCGCCATCGTTGAGCGCGTACGCCTCGTCGATAAACAGCACTCCGTCGAGCGCCTTGTCGATCGTCGCATTCGATTTCAGCGCGCTCGATCCGAGGTGTTGCCCAACGAAGTCAGCACGACCACTCTCGACGAGGGTGTCGGTCTTCAAGAGCCCGAGCGCGAAGTACACGCGACCGATAATGCGCGCGATCGTCGTCTTTCCTGTACCGGGAGGACCGGTGAACACCATGTGCCGTGGTCGCCCTGCGGTGCCGAGGCCTCGCTCGGCGCGAATCTTGTCGAGCTGCAACTGGGCGACGAGACGTTGCACCTGTGCCTTCACATCGGCAAGGCCGATCTGATTGTCGAGTTCCGCGAGTGCCTCAGCGAGCATTTCGCTCCGATTGCGCTCCTGCTCGATCTTCGTGTCTTCCTGGTGAGTCGCTGACTCTGGATCCCAAGGGTCAGTGCGCGATTCGAGTTCCTCGATCGTGGTGCGGAGGATCCGGAACTTCTTGTTGTTCATGGCCTCGCGCACCTCGCCACTCGGCGAGTACACGAAAGCTTCCTGGAAGTTCGCCTGCGCCGCGGGTTCGTCGCCGAGTGCACGCTGGACCAGACCATGGAAGTAGCTCGCCCGCCACCGAAGCTCGCGGTCAGTCGACGACTCTGCGGTTTCGAGTCGCCGTGATGCCTCCTGCAAGATGCCGAGGTGACCGAGCGATCGCCCGATCCAATAGTTCACGAGCAGATCGAGGAAGTCTTCACCGCTCGAAGAGAGCTTCTGCATCTCGGTGAGCACGTTGCTCCAGTGTGAGACATTCGCCCAGGCAAGGCCTCGCATGTACCGCCAGTCGACTCGGTTCTCGGAATCTTCGCTGAGAAGGTCGTGCGCTGCACGGTACTGCTTGTCTTCGATGAGCGCGAATGCCTTCACCACCCAGATGCGGCCTTTTCCGTCGAACGGCCACTGCACCAGCCCGGTGTTGAACCGGCCTTTGAATGCCGAGAGCTCGATCGCATTGGAAGTGAGTTCGAGGCCGTAGGAGGCGGAGGTCAGGTACATCGCTTCGATGACTTCGGCGGTCCGGTCGCCGAGCGCGAAGCGTGCACACCATGCATCGCACATGCGCGGTTCGGCTTCGGACGCGGCAACGAAATGCGGCAGCGCCTCTTCTTTTTCTCAGAGAGCGCCCAGGCGTTCACGCCATTGGTGAAGAACCGTTGAGCCTCTGCAACGCGAGCCATTCTCGCTTCTCCTCTGCCTACTGAACTGCGGCTGTACTCCATCGAAGTGGTCGACCGGCTCGAGCGTCTGCGCGCTGCCCGCCCGATCGCGCTCCGACTCTATCCCCAGTTATCTGTGAGCGTCACGAGAGCGGCGAGCAACGAGGCCAGCGCAAGCGCGAGCGCAATACTGACGAGCACGATGTGCACGGTCAGGAACGGGGTCGCTTTGCCCTGCGCGTTTTTCGCGCGCGGGTCACGAATGACGCGGCGCAGGAACAGGGGCCACACGATCGCGTTGAAGACCGCGTTTGCGATCAACAGCGCGGCAAGCGTCGCGATCACTCGGCGAGCACAGCAGCGAGCGTGGGGGCCGCGAGGTCTTTCGCGCTGACCTGCGCACGATCTTCCGTGTCGATCGGCAGCGGCCACTGGATGCCGAGTTCGGGGTCGAGCGGTGTGATTGCGACACCGGCCATACCCGGAACCCATTCGCTCGTGAAGCAGTACACGTACTGCGTCGGCGAATCACCCGTCGACTGGAACCCATTGCACACGCCCTCTGGAACGAGGATCTGCGTGCCCGGCTTCAGCTCGATCTGGAACACGTTGCCTCGAGTGGGCGATTCCGGACGGGTGTCGACCCATGCGCCGTACGCGGTGCCGTGAGCGATCGCGATCAGCTTCACCATTGATTCTCCGTGCATACCGCGCATGCCACCGGGAACGGTCTCGGTCACGTTGACCTGCTTGAACGCGGGAAGCGGGAATCCAGCCTGCTCAAAGGCGGAGGCCCGGAAGAACTCGCGGACGGTGCCGCGCTCTTCCGTGATCTGCTTCATGGTGATGAGCGCGAGCCCATCGATGTTCGTCGTCGTGACTTCAAAGTCAGTGATTGCAACCATCCGACCATCCTAACGATCAAGGCTGTGCCGAAAGCAGCGCGCTACGAAAGTTCCGGCCGCTTCTGCCGGAACGCCTTCGCCGGCTTTCCTTCGCCGTCCCACACCTGGATGATGCCCCAGGCGACAGCGGTGAGCGGCACCGAGAGCACAGCCCCGATGACACCGCCTGTGACGGTACCGATGGTCAGGGCGATCAAGATGACGAGCGCGTGGAGCTTCAGGGAGCGGCCCATCACGACCGGCTGCAGGAAGTTTCCTTCGAGCTGGTTCACAAGGATCACTGCGGCAAGAATGATGATCGCGACGATCGGGCCGTTCGCAACCAGCGCGATCAACGTCGCGAGGGCACCGGCGAGCGTTGCACCGACGAGCGGGATGAAGGCGAGCAGGAACACGAGCACTGCCAGCGGCAGCGCAAGCGGCACCTGAGCGATCGCGAGAGCAATACCGATACCGATCGCGTCAACGAGTGCAACGGTTGCCGTCCCGCGGATGTACCCGCCGAGTGTTGCCACCGTCTTGCGCCCGATGCGCTTGCCGCGCGCGTACTTCTCGCCCGTGAACGGACGGAGCATGAACTCCCAGAGCTTCGGGCCGTCCTTCAGGAAGAAGAAGAGCACGACGATCATGAGGACCAGGCCCGTGAAGAAGCTTGCCGCAGCGCTAACGCCAGCGATCGCTCCCGCCCCGAACTGGCTGGACGTGAGGAAGTCGACGATCGTGTCAGTCCATTCCTGCAGCTGCTCCTCGTCAGGGGCAAACGGCAAGGTCTGCACCCAGTCGAGCACCTGCTGCACCCCTGCGAATGCCTCGTCGTAGAGGTCGCTCCACTGGTCGCGGACCGCAGAGACGATCAGCCAGCCGACACCACCGAGCACGACAACAATGGCGAGCAGTGCGAGGATCGTGGCGAGGAGACTCGGAATCCCCTTCTTGCGCATCCAGTTCATGACCGGGAAGAACGCAGCGGCGAGAATCAGTGCGAGCAGCACGGGGATCGTGACGAGCGTGAGCTGCGTGATGACCCAGATCAGTCCCACCGCAACGATGACGATCGCGATGATCTGCACCGCACGGGTCGCGACCCGACCGATGCTGTCACTCCAAAGCGAGCTCGGCGCGGTCGCCTTCTTCACTTCTTCTTTGACCGACCTTGAGGGCCCGAACAATCCCATGAGTTCTCCGATCATGACGTCGGGCCGTTTGTAACCCGCTCAAAACTGTAGTGCCTGCTTCGCAGCACGAACGCCACTGTGTTGCACAGCGTAGTACGGTCACCCGCGCAACAACGGGGGACAGCATAAAGAAAATGACCTCCCCGACAGAGTCGGGGAGGTCATCTTCAGATGATCAAGCGTGATTACGCGAGGATCTTCGTAACGGTTCCAGCGCCTACGGTGCGGCCACCCTCACGGATAGCGAAGCCGAGGCCCTCTTCCATAGCGATTGGCTGGATCAGCTCAACCGACATGTCGGTGGTGTCGCCAGGCATAACCATCTCGGTGCCCTCTGGGAGCGAGATGACGCCGGTGACGTCCGTGGTGCGGAAGTAGAACTGTGGGCGGTAGTTCGTGAAGAACGGGTTGTGGCGGCCACCCTCATCCTTGGAAAGGATGTAGGCGGTTCCCTCGAAGTTCGTGTGAGGGTTTACCGAACCTGGCTTCACGACAACCTGGCCACGCTCAACGTCTTCGCGCTTGGTGCCGCGGAGGAGGAGACCACAGTTCTCGCCTGCCCATGCTTCGTCGAGCTGCTTGTGGAACATCTCGATACCGGTGACCGTGGTCTTCTGCGTCGGGCGGATGCCAACGATTTCGACCTCGGAGTTGATAGCGAGGGTTCCGCGCTCGGCGCGGCCGGTGACAACGGTTCCACGACCGGTGATCGTGAAGACGTCCTCGACTGGCATGAGGAATGGCTTGTCCTTGTCGCGGACTGGGTCCGGGATCGACTCGTCGACAGCTTCCATGAGCTCAACGATTGCGTTGACCCACTTCTCGTCGCCTTCGAGAGCCTTGAGGCCCGAAACGCGAACGACAGGTGCGTTGTCGCCATCGAAGTCCTGGCTGGAGAGGAGTTCGCGAACCTCGAGCTCAACGAGCTCAAGGATCTCTTCGTCGTCAACCATGTCGGACTTGTTGAGTGCAACGAGCAGGTAAGGAACGCCAACCTGCTTTGCGAGCAGAACGTGCTCGCGGGTCTGAGCCATCGGGCCGTCGGTCGCAGCAACCACGAGGATTGCGCCGTCCATCTGTGCAGCACCGGTGATCATGTTCTTGATGTAGTCAGCGTGACCCGGGGCGTCAACGTGCGCGTAGTGGCGCTTCGGGGTCTCGTACTCGACGTGCGAGATGTTGATCGTGATACCACGCTGGCGCTCTTCTGGAGCGGAGTCAATCGACGCGAAGTCGCGCTGAACGTTGGTTGCCGACGGGAACTTGTCCGCGAGCACCTTCGAGATTGCAGCGGTAAGAGTGGTCTTACCGTGGTCAACGTGACCGATCGTTCCGATGTTAACGTGCGGCTTGGTCCGCTCGAACTTGGCCTTAGCCACTATGTCCTCCTAGGACTTTTCTGGTTGCTCCTGCCGCACTGTGCGACGCGGAGACATTCTTATTTGGTATGGAGTTATCGTAACGCGGACGAGCCGACACCGAAGTGTCGAGTCTACTCGCCCTTCGCCTTCTGGACGATCTCATCTGAGACAGCCCGTGGCACTTCCGAGTACGTTTCGAAGGTCATCGAGTACACGGCGCGACCGCTCGTCTTCGACCGAAGATCTCCGACATAGCCGAACATCTCGGACAGCGGCACGAGGGCCTTGACAACCTTGACTCCGCTGGCGTCATCCATCGTCTGGATCTGCCCACGACGGGAGTTGAGGTCACCGATCACATCACCCATGTACTCCTCAGGCGTGCGAACTTCAACCGCCATGAGCGGCTCGAGCAGCACTGGCTGCGCCTTGCGGGCAGCTTCCTTGTAGACCATGGATCCTGCGATCTTGAACGCCATCTCCGAAGAGTCGACGTCGTGCGCAGCACCATCGAGCAGTGTCGCCTTGACACCAACCGTTGGGTAGCCGGCAAGAATACCGACCTGCATTGCGTCCTGGATTCCCGCGTCAACAGACGGGATGTACTCACGTGGAACGCGACCACCGGTCACGCCGTTCACGAATTCGTACGTCTTGTCTGCCGTAACCTCAAGCGGCTCGAGCTTGATCTGCACCTTTGCGAACTGACCAGAACCACCGGTCTGCTTCTTGTGGGTGTAGTCGTACTTCTCGATCGTTCCGCGGATGGTCTCGCGGTAAGCAACCTGTGGCTTACCCACGTTTGCTTCAACCTTGAACTCGCGCTTCATGCGGTCAACGAGGATGTCGAGGTGGAGTTCACCCATACCCTTGATGATCGTCTGGCCAGTCTCTGCGTCAAGCATGACCCGGAAGGTTGGGTCTTCTTCAGCGAGCTTCTGGATAGCGAGTGAGAGCTTCTCCTGGTCGGCCTTGGTTTTCGGCTCGATCGCAACCTCGATAACAGGCTCAGGGAACGTCATCGACTCGAGAACGACCTGGTTCGTCGGGTCGCACAGCGTGTCACCCGTCGTGGTGTCCTTGAGACCGATCACTGCGTAGATGTGGCCAGCGGTGACCTCATCAACAGGGTTCTCCTTGTTGGCGTGCATCTGGAAGATCTTTCCGATGCGCTCCTTCTTGCCCTTCGTCGAGTTGACGATTGCTGCACCCGAAGGCGCCTTGCCGGAGTAAACGCGAACGTAGGTGAGGCGACCGAAGAACGGGTGCACTGCAACCTTGAACGCGAGCGCTGCGAAAGGCTCGGTTGCGTCTGCGTGGCGCTCGATCACAATTTCTGGGTCGCGAACGTCGAGACCTGGAATTGCTGGAACGTCAAGCGGGTTCGGGAGGTAGTCAACAACTGCGTCGAGCATTGGCTGCACGCCGCGGTTCTTGAACGCAGAACCACACAGAACCGGGTAGATCTCGCTTGCAACCGTCATCTTGCGGATTGCAGCCTTGATCTCGGCAACGGAGATTTCTTCGCCCTCGTAGAACTTCTCGAGCAGCACGTCGTCGGTCTCCGCAACGGTCTCAATGAGTGCGGCGCGGTATTCGTCGGCCTTCTCTTTGAGGTCAGCTGGGATCTCTTCGATCGCGTACTCGGCGCCCATGAGAACGTCACCCTTTGCGTCGCCGCGCCAGGTCTTTGCGTTCATCTCGACGAGGTCGACAACGCCTTCGAATTCGCTCTCGGAGCCGATTGGCAACTGGAGAACGAGCGGGCGTGCGCCCAGGCGGTTGATGATCGTGTCGACCGTGAAGTAGAAGTCTGCACCGAGCTTGTCCATCTTGTTGACGAAGCAAATGCGGGGGACGTCGTACTTGTCAGCCTGGCGCCAAACGGTCTCAGACTGAGGTTCGACACCTTCCTTGCCGTCGAACACTGCAACAGCACCGTCGAGGACGCGCAGTGAGCGCTCGACCTCGACCGTGAAGTCAACGTGACCCGGGGTGTCGATGATGTTGATCTGGTTGTTGTCCCAGTAGCACGTCGTCGCGGCCGACGTAATCGTGATGCCGCGCTCCTGCTCCTGCTCCATCCAGTCCATCGTCGAAGCACCGTCGTGGGTTTCACCGATCTTGTGGTTCACACCGGTGTAAAAGAGGATGCGCTCGGTCGTGGTGGTCTTTCCAGCATCAATGTGAGCCATGATGCCGATGTTCCGAACCTTCGTGAGGTCGGTGAGCACGTCAAGTGCCACGGGATTCCTTTCGTGGTTGCCGTTCGGGCGCGCAGGAGTACTGGCGCCCGAACAAGCAGGGGTTTACCAGCGGTAGTGCGCGAAGGCCTTGTTGGATTCAGCCATCTTGTGGGTGTCTTCACGACGCTTGACCGCGGCACCGAGGCCGTTTGAGGCGTCCAGGATTTCGTTCATGAGGCGCTCGGTCATGGTCTTCTCACGACGAGCCTTCGAGTACGAAACGAGCCAGCGCAACGCGAGAGTGTTCGCACGGTGCGGCTTGACTTCAACTGGAACCTGGTAGGTCGATCCACCAACGCGGCGGCTCTTCACTTCAAGTGTCGGGCGGATGTTGTCGAGTGCCTTCTTGAGCACGGTGACAGCGTCTTGGCCGCTCTTCGCGCCAACACCGGTGAGGGCACCGTAAACGATGCGCTCAGCGAGACCCTTTTTTCCGTCGAGGAGGATCTTGTTGACGAGCTGGCTGACGATCGGGGCGCCGTATACGGGATCGGCGACAACGGGGCGCTTTGGAGCTGGACCCTTACGAGGCATTACTTCTTCTCCATCTTCGCTCCGTAGCGGCTACGAGCCTGCTTGCGGTTCTTGACCGCCTGCGTGTCGAGGGCACCACGAATGATCTTGTAACGAACACCTGGGAGGTCCTTCACACGGCCTCCACGAACGAGCACCATTGAGTGCTCCTGGAGGTTGTGGCCTTCACCTGGGATGTAGGCGGTTACCTCGGTGCCGTTTGAGAGCTTCACACGGGCGACCTTGCGGAGCGCCGAGTTTGGCTTCTTTGGTGTGGTTGTGTACACGCGGGTGCAAACCCCGCGCTGCTGTGGGTTCGACTTGAGCGCAGGTGCCTTGGTCTTTGTGACCTTTGGCGTGCGTCCCTTGCGAACCAACTGCTGAATCGTTGGCACGATACTCCTTCTGCTGCACGGTGACAGCATCGATGTGTCTCGTCGACCGGTTTCAGTCGACTCCATCGGTGCACCCGCCGCACACACGAATGGTCGTGGTGTTGAAATGACGGGTATGCCGTGGGGGCTCCCATAAAGAGAGATTGCCCAAGTGCGATCTCAGTGCGCCGCATCGTTGAGAAAAGTCGAAACTTTCAAGCTCAACAGCGATGGCGCGCCGAAACACACACCGAGCAATGTTATCGCTCTGGCCGAATACGGTCAAGGGAACGCAGGGCCGCGAAACGCCGACGGCAACAGGGGTCGTCGCGCGGAACACCGGGCGCAGACTTCCTCGCGATTTCGGTACCGCGAGCGGGCGCTTTCGTCCTGCGGGCCGATTCGCTCGGGCGCGAGAGCGACTTATGGTGCAGGTATGAATTCTGCACGACGAACCCTGTGCGCGACCGGAGCGCTCCTCGCCGTTACCGCCTTGAGCGGCTGCGCCCTTGCAAACTTCTTGATCTGGGGTCCTGAGGCCACCGAGGTCATCGATGAAACCGAGGCGTACATCGATCTCGCCGCCGCCGGAGACGCTGATGCGCTCGCATGCGAGGGAACGACGATCGACACCGGAGATGCAGAGATCTGGATCGATCTCGCCGCTGGAGAGCCCGAGCAGTTCAACGCTGACTACTGGGAACAGGTCGAGGACGCCGACGCCTCCTGGACGATCAACATCGAAGGCTCGGGTCCGGCACCGATCGGCACGAAAGTGCCGGGCTCGCTCGTGTTCAAGGACACCGAAGAAGGACTCTGCGTCGTGCACCTCGAATGGGCGACGATGATCGGTTAGGCTCGCGCGCTCACCGATTGCGGATCCGCGGTCTCGGTTCGGACCACGGGGCCCATAGGGAGCTTGCCAATCGCTTGCAGCCCGAGCATGCCTGCTGCCGCGAGCGCCGACAGCGTGCCTGCCTGCATCGCGGTGCCGTACATGAAGACGCCGATGACGAGCAGCACGGCCGCGACCGCGAGCAACTTGCGTGTCTCCGTCTTCGCCGCCAGCAGCACGAGCACGATTGCAGCGGCCAGGAGAAGCCGCACGGGCGACTGATACCCAGGGCCGAGCGCACCCTGACCGTCGACCGCATATCCGGGTGAAGCGTATGAGGGTGTGCACCAGATGAATCCATCGCCATCGACCGTGCAACTCGAACCGACGTACCAGCCGGAGATCCAGTCGGTGCGGTCGCCGATGATCGCCCAGGGCAATCCGAAGGCCAGCACCAAGAGGACGAGGGCCATCCGCGAGAGCGCTGTGCCGCCCAAGGCTCCTGCTGCGCGGCGCATCGAACGTTCGAGAGCGTCCTTCATGCTCGAGGGCATGGAACCCTTGCCCCACGCGTCCTGCCTACTGGTCATTTCAGGCCTTGTCGGTCTGCCCGCGCCAGAACAACCACATGCCGACCGCGACCGCCGCAGCCGCGATGGTGAGCAGGAATCCGGCGTTCGAATTCACACCGGGCAACGCGATGACGACCCAATAGAGCAGATAGCCTCCGCCACCGGCGACGTTCATGACCCGCAAGGGGTTCTTCAACGAATCTTCACCCGGAGTCAACGAGCCGATCGCGTGCACGATCACGGCGACTGCGGCGAAGATCGACCAGGCGAGGCTGCGGACCCAGAGAGGCTCGCCTGATTCGGGAATGCTGAGGCCTGCGAGCACCAGCACGACTGCGACGCTCGATGCGATGACGCGGATGGTTGCGGCCGTGTTTTTCGGCGCACTGGGTGCTGCTGCCTGGAATCCGCCGTATTGCGGCTGGCCGTTCTGCGGCTGGCCATGCTGCGGCTGGCCGGGGTACTGCTGGCCCGGGTACTGCTGGCCCGGGTACTGCTGGCCCGGGTACTGCTGGCCCGATTGCTCGCCCGGGTATTGATTCGGCTGCTGGCCCGGCTGCGCGTTCGCGCCGAACGACGCCTCGAAGTGGCCTGATCCCGGCTGCTGCCCATGCGGTGCCTGCTGCTGCGGCTGAGAGTTCAGGTGCGGTTGCGCTCCGGTGAAGTGCGGCGGTCCGGGCTGCTGGCTGCCGGGCTGCAGGTCGCCTGGCTGCTGGTTGCCTGGCTGCTGATTGCGCTGCTGCGATGGGTATTGCTCGCTCATGTTCCGTCCTTCAGCTTGCTGTGCACACAGACTGCGCACGGTGTGCACTGTCAATGTACGCCAGAGGCACTAAGCCGAAACTGATGATTGCCAGAATTCTGGAGCGCCTCGATCTCGCGCAATGTCCTCGCGGCCAGGCGCGCTATTCGGTGACGCAGCCGGATGTGTATTGCGACTCTCGTCCGGAATCGCGAACGACTGCGACGAAAATGCAGGTCTCCCCGCTGTCGCTCTTCGGCACGACCACCTGCGCATCAGAGATCTTGGTGACCGCAGAGTTCGTACCGAGTCGGTAGAGATAGGTGTCTCCCTCAAGCGGCTGCGGGTTCACCCAGGTGAACGTCACTTCGTCACCCTCGACGACCCCGTTCACCCCGATCGGTGGGTTCGGGGGCTGGTTACCGTTGTCGATCGGGATCGAGCTCTGCGTCGGTTCGACCGTCGGGTTGTCCCAGGGTTGCGTGAAGGCCAGGAAAATACCGCCCGTGACGAGCACGAGCACTGCCGCTGCGATGATCGCGATGACGCCTTTCGCACCCATCTTCTTGCGAGGTTCGTCCTCGTACTCACCCTGGCCCTGCGGCTCCGCATGCTGCGTCACTCCCCCGACATAGCCCTCGGCGCGACGAATGGTGCGGTCGTCGGCTTCCGGACGGTCGAGCAGGCGCCCCATCTCTTTCTGATCGTCACGGTGCGGGTCAACGATGACGACCCCGCGGATCCGGGTCGCGCCGTCGTCGTCTTCGGCGATCTCGTCACGGGCGATCGAGTCATCGAGGACGTCGAGCGGTGTCATCGGCAGGTGCAGCTCGAGTTCGACCTGCTGCAGGGCGCGACCAAACGCCATCGCGCTGCCGTAGCGGCGACGCGGGTTGACATCCATTGCAACGCTCAACACCGACTGCAGCGAATTGGGCGCATCGGATCGGGCGAGCGGCGGCAGCTCTCCGCGCTGGATTCGCGAGATCAGATCGATGCTCGAGTTCCCGCCGCCCGGCACCTCGAACGGCGTCCGACCTGCGAGCAATGTGTAGAGCGTCGCCGCGAGCGAGAACACGTCGGACTCTCGTCCGCTCCACGGCACGTCCATGAACGCTTCCGGCGGTGACCACGGAATCGACATGCCCTGATTGGAGGCGTGGTCGTTGATGGTCGTCGCGATCCCGAAGTCGGTGAGCGCTGGCCGGTTGTATGCCGTCGTCAGAATGTTCGCGGGCTTGATGTCGCGGTGCAGGATTCCAGCACGGTGTGCGGTCTCGACTGCTCCCGCGATCTGGATCCCGAGCCGCAGGACCTCGGGAATCGAGAAGCGATCCTTGCGATAGCGAGCACCGAGGTTCGCCTTCGGGCAGTACTCCATCGTGAGGAACGGTCGACCGTCGGCCGAAATATCCGCACCGTAAACCGTCACGATCGACGGGTGCGAGGAGAGCTGCGCCATGACGTTCGCTTCGGTGCGGAATTCCTCGATGAGGTTCCTGTCGACCGCATCCGGCAAGAGCACCTTGACCGCGACCTGACGGGCGGGCATGAGCTGCTGGTACAAGAACACGTCAGCGAACCCACCGGAGCCGAGGTGCTCCTGGTAGTCGTACCCCGGGATTCGGGGAGCGGGAGACGGTGCGCGCTTTGCCATCGCTAGACGGCCTCGATGCGCACGACGACACCATCGCCGAGGTCGATGCGATCGCCGATGAGCGCCATGGTTGCCTCGTCCGGCATCAGGCGACGCGGCTGATAGCCCTCACGAAGCAGCATGGTCCCGTTCGTGCTCGCGAGGTCAGTGACCAAAATGTTCCATTCTTCGCATCGGATCTCGACGTGACTGCGCGAGATGTCCTCGTTCGGGCTCACGACCGCGACGAGACGCGGCACCCGGCCATTGTCGATCCGTCGTGAGCGCGGGCGACGACCGAGCACGACCGAACGGCCGAGCAGAACCGCGTCGCCATTTGGCATCCGCAGCTGAGCGAAGTCGGGCCGAGCCCGCTGACCGGCGGTGTTCGATTCGATCGGGATCTCGCACACGCGGCAAAACTCTGCGCGCGGAGGATTCACATGGCGCTGTGGGCACAGGACCGAGAGCACGAGTGGGCCCGTGGCTGGGTTTCCGCCGTCGAGCGGGCTCTCCCCCGGCATCGCGTTGTACGCCTGCTCCGCGGCGACCTGCTGGGCGGCTGGCGACTGCACCGGGACGGGTTGTGCGGCACCGAGAGTCGCCGGGGCACTTGAGATACCGGAATTCGCGACGCTGCCGGGGCTGCCGGCGTTCCCCGGCCCACCGGAATTTCCAGGGCCACCCGGAAGCTGCGAGCCGAGGATCGTCTCCTCGTCGACCTCGCTGGAACCCTGCGGCGCAAACGGTGAGGACTCGATCGGTGAACCCGCTACGGGCGGCAGCTGCTCGGCTGCGGCCTCCGGCCGGAACGGCGGCACAAAACCCGGAGGTGAAGTACCGAACTGGGCCGGGACTGCACCGGTGGGAGGAGCGAGGGACGCTGGAGTTCGAGCGAGACTCGGCGCAGAAGGCGGAGTGTGCGGGAACGCCGGCGTCGATACGGGTGGAGCGGCATGCACTGCCGAGTGGGCGCTCGCCTGGGCACTCGCCGACATCGATTCGCTCGCGACGATCGCAACACAATCAACCTGCACGATTCCCCCGTGCAGTGGGAGGAACGGCACCGTGGCACCGATCTGGCCGAATCGCATGGGGATTCCAGTCGGCACGACCGCGCGCGACCACTGCTGCTCACCCTCAGGCATCGGGCCGGTGTTGGCGAGGCTCGCGGGAACACCGCGCAAGCGAGTCGAGGTGACGCCCGAACCCTCCGGGCCGATCGCGCAGAGCAGCTCGCTCACTTCAGCGAGGATCGCGAGCGCGTCGGTGAGACGCGGCACTCCCGCGAGCGCCGAGTGGAGTTCAATCGCGCGCTCGGCACCGAGCGCTTGGTCGAAGACCGCAACGACCTCGCCGTTCGCGACGCACCAGGCAGCGCCTGGCGCGTAAGTGATCGTCACTGCATTCATAGGAGCCCTCGTCGCACGCTCGGAAGCGTGTCCGCATCAATTCCGCCGGCCGTCGTTACGAACTCGTGTTCGGTTGAGGCGACCGCTTCAACATCAACGACGATAACGGAAAGATTGTCTCTCGCGCCGCCGAGGATGGCGGCATCGAAGAGCGCTTGCGCGGCGTCTCGGGCTTCACTGTTCGTTCGCAGCAGACGAGCGATCTCGGCATCATCGACTTCCCCGCTCAAGCCGTCGGTGCAGACGAGCAGACGTTGCCCGCGCGAGACCGGCAGCACCCAGTAATCGGGCAAGGATTCCGTGCCCGCGCCGATCGCCTTCGTGATGACGTTGCGCTGCGGATGGCTGCGCGCTTCGAGCGTTGTCAGCAGCCCTTCTTCGATGAGTTCCTGTACGACCGAATGGTCGACGCTGACCTGCTCGAGCTGGCCGTCCTCGAGTACATAGGTGCGCGAGTCACCGACGTTGACGATGAGCCAGTGCGGCACCTCGTCGACATTGATGACGCTCGCACCACTGAGGGTCGTGCCGCCGACCCGTTCGCCGTTCCCGACATTGCGCTCCTCGATGAACCGGTCGACCACCGTGGAAAAAGCTGCATCGACGCAGGCCTGCACCGCAGCATCGCTCGCAATTGCGTTGACGGGGAGGGCGTCAAAGGCCGCGATCGCGATGCTGCTCGCGATGTCACCCGCGTGATGACCGCCCATCCCGTCAGCGACGATGAAGGCCGGGAATCGAGCCAGGATGGTGTCTTCGTTGAGTTTGCGTTTGAGGCCGGTGTGCGTGAATGCCGCCCAGCGAACACTGATCGAAGCGTTGCTCAGGCGGTACTCATGAATGTCGGCTTCAACCTCCAATGTGCACCGTCGCTTCACGGTCACCGAAGCAGACGACGTCACCTTCGAACAGGCGGGCGCGCGCGTCACCGATCACGGGAACCTCGGTGTCGCCACGGCGAATACGAGTGCCGTTCGTCGAGTTGCGGTCTTTGACGAATGCACCGTGCGCATCGAATCCGATCATGAAATGGGTTTTCGACATCGAGCGGGAACGATCAGTGACGGGCACCAGGTGCGTCACCTGCTCGTCATCGAGTGGTGCAGGATTTCTTCCGAAGAGCGCAAGCCCTCGGAGCCCGACCTGTTCGCCGTCATCGAAGGTGATGGTCGCGAGGCTCGTCTGCGGACGTGGACGGATCTGCGTTTTTTCGAGATCTTCGAAGTCCTCCTCGACGGGCGCACGGAGCACGGTTTCCTCGTCGATCTCGTCTTCTGCATCCGAGGGAGCTGGAGCTGGTTCTGCTGGAGCTGGTTCTGCGGGAGCTGCTGCCGACGGGTTCACGACCGGAGACTCGAGCACCGGCGGCTGGAAGGCGGACTGCTCGCTCGGCTCGGCCTGCGCCTCGGAAGCACCGGGCTCTGGAGCTGGCACGCTCGTGCGAACGTAGGCCGGCGGCTCCTGTTCAGGAACCGGTGCAGGCTCAGGATTCGCTGCAGGCTCGGGAGCCGGTGCAGGCTCGGGGGCGGGTGCAGGCTCGAAAGCGTTTCCTGAATCCGGAATCTGCTCGCTCGACGCTTCGGCTGGCGGGACGACCTCTTGTGCTCCTGTGATCGGCCGCGGCGGTGGTGTCCACTGCGTGCGCTCGGGCATCGCCTGAGGGGTGCCGAACGATTCCTGTTCGCCAGGCGCACCCGCGGGCTCGCCGAGGCTCTCGCTCGTGGAGGCGCGGTCGGGCGCCTGCGGTGCCGAATACGGGGTCGAAAATGCTTGCGGTACAGATGGCGCTGGCTTCGGCTCCCAAGGAAGACTCTCGATTGGAGCCCCAGGCTGGCCGTTCGAGGGAACCTCAGGTTCCTGCGAGAACTGACCGTTCCAACGGTTTTGTTCGTTCGCCTGCTCGTTGTTTCCGAACTGGTCCGGCTGGCCCGACTGTGCTGGGTACTGCCCGAACTGCTGCTGCGGCGCCGACCATTGCTCATGCGACTGGGCCTGCTGACCGCCAAATTGCTGGCCGGAGTATTGCTGGCCGGAGTATTGCTGCCCCGAATACTGCTGCTCTGGATACCCCTGCTGTGCGGATTGCTGCCACGCCGACCCTGGCGAGCCCTGTTGACCATCGAACTGCCGGGTGCCAGCCTGCTGACCACCGAACTGCTGATTCCCGAACTGCTGATTCCCGAACTGCTGGTTCCCGAACTGCTGGTTCCCGAATTGCTGGTTCCCGAACTGTCCGCCGCCAGACTGCGATTCAGCAGCCGGAGCAAAGGAGGTGTTCCGTGATGAAGCCTGCGCCTCGACGATCATGGTGCCCGCAATGATGTCCTGCCACCCGCGACGCTGCAGGTTGAACAATGGCGAAGCGAGCACGAGCGCGAAGCCGAGTCCCGGAAGGATGTTCGCGACCGCGAGGATCACGCCGCGAAGAAGCGCGCGGCCGAAGCCGGGAACCTTGCCGGTCGCGATGTTGATGGTGCGCAGCCCGAGGAGGCGCTTGCCGAGGGTCCAGCCCTTCAGCCCGTTCAGAATGAGTTGCGTGAGGGCATAGATGCCCGCCAGCAGTCCCCAGATCGAAGACCATCCGAGCGTCACCCACAAGGGGCCACCCCCACCACCGACGACGCCGAAGTCGCCACCGAGGAGCAGTCGTGAGAGATTCGCCGTCTGAATCAGCAGCGGCAGGATCAGCAGCACATAGATGCCGATGTCGATCGCTCCCGCTGCAGCGCGACGGCCGAGTGGTGCCGGGGTGAAGCCCGAGGCTCCAGCGGGCTCGTTCGGTCGGGACGGCGCTTGCGGCGGCACCCCGCCCTGGTCCCACGACTGCTCGTTCCGGTTCCCTGGCTGGTACCGATTGTTCTCACTCATCGCCGACCCCTTCGTCCTGCGCCTCGACGGAACGATCGCAATGACAGTCGCGAGCGCAACCGTTGCCGTCGTCCTGCCTCCGCGCGCATTTCGCGAATGCTTACTTCAATGTCCTCCCAGAATGCAGTGATTTCTGCTTCCGGGGGTGGTGCGAGTCCAAAGACGCCCTCGTCGACATAGTCGCCGATCGCTGTCGCCTGAGAATTCGGGTATCGCTGACCGACCACGGAAGCGACTTCGCGCCGCGTCACGCCGACCGGTACGTCAAGTCCGAGGTCAACGGCGGCATCGACCACTTCGTGCCAGCCACCCGAGAGCCGGTCACTCCGAGCGATCGCCTCACGACGCTTCTTCCGACGACGCGCCTTCAACGCGCCAACGATCAAGAACGGGAGGAGCGCCAAGATCAAGAGAATCAAGATCGCTGTCGTGATCCAGAGCAGCCAGAGATACCAGGTCGAAGCTTCTTCGCGCTCCTCCTCTTCGGAGCCCTGCTCAGCCTGCGTTCGTGGCGTGAGCTCTGCGGGCTCCTCCGGCGGCTGCGGCGGTTGCAGCACCTGCGGCTTCGGGTTCGGCTGTGGCTGCGGAACCTCATCGGTGGGCTGCTGGTCCTCTGGCGGAGTCGGGTCGAACGGCACCCATCCGTAGCCTTCGAACGGTACTTCGACCCAGGCGTGGATGTCACCGCCGACGAGCTGCGAGGTGCCCTCGCCCTCGAAGCCGCCCTCCGGGTAGAACCCGAGGACGACGCGGTTCGGAATCCCGAGCCAGTGCAGCGCGAGCGAGAGCACGGTCGAGTACTGCTCGTCGTCGCCGATGAGTTGCGGTGCGCGCATCATGTCGTCGAGGCGGGCACTGCCGTGACCGGCGAGCGAGGTGACCTGACCTTCGACTCCATTGCTGAAGAAGCCGTTCGTCGTCAGTTCGCGGGTCATGCTCTGAATGTTGCCGAGCACCGTGTTCTCGGTCGTGCCGTGTTCTGTCGCCCACGCTTGCAGGTAGTCGGGAATCCCGACCGGTTTCGGCATCGAGAGATTGGTGACTCGCGTGTCTTCGAGTTGATCCTGCGACGGCGGGACCGGGACGACCGCCTGGACCGAATACTGATCGCCGTCCTGCAAGCCGTCGAGGACGATCGCAGTGCCGGTGGACCCGTTGTAGTGCAGGCTGCCGCGGAGCGCTTCGGAGCGGGAACCGTTGAACGAGATGCTCTCTGCAAAGCCGGCGGAGGGCATCCAGATACCGCTGTAGTTCATGATCTCGAACTGCAGTTCTGCTTGGACTCCCGTCGACTGCACATCAACCGAATCGCCAATTCGCGAGAAGGTTCCCGACGACGAGGAAGATTCTGAGCCGGCAACGCTGTACACGGTGCCGTCGAAGTAGTCGAGGGTTGCCAGGCGCACTCGCGTGCCCTCGGGCATTCCCGTCACGGCGAAGAGCGCTTCGTCCTCGAAGTTCTTCACCCAGTTGCGAAATCCTGCGAGCGGGCTCGGGTAGTCCTGGATCTCGACGGGCGGCTCGACATTGTCACGAAGCACATTGCGGTTCGTCGGATTGATCGGGATCGAGACCACACCGGCCAGCAGCGCCGCTCCTGCGAGCATCGCGATCGAGCCGAGGAATCGGTTCCGGCGAGCGATGACGCGGTTGGTGTCATCGCCGTTCACCATCACTTCAGCGGCGAGCGACTTACGCCACTGCGACTGACGCCAGGAGATCCAGGACATCGCCGCGACGGCGAAGACGATCGCCTGCCAGGTCGGGAATGCGGCGAACTTCGTTCCGAAGGCGATCCCGATGACGAGGTAGAAGATCGGGGGCAGCACGGCCAGCGGTGCAAGGCGTTGGGTGCGGAGGGCGATAGCCGTCGAAATCGTCGAGAGGACGAGCGCGCTGAGGTACGGCACGATCAGCAGGCTCGGGAATCCCTCGGCAGGAGGCTGCGCGGTGAGCAGCCCCTTCCAGCTGAAGACGACACCGAGGAGCAGCTCGCGCAGGCCTTCGAGCGTCGGAATGAAGAGGCCAATCGTCTCGTGACGTACCGCGAGCACGGGACCGAACAGCAGGAAGGCGATGACGATTCCGGCTGCGGTCGTCAGAACGCCGCGCAGTTTCGGCAGTGAGGTAATGACGCCGACCGCGATTCCGAGCAGGACACCACCGATACCCGCGATCAGGTAGTTGATACTCCCGAAGACCGGCCCGAAGGCGACCACACCGGTGAAGAAGAGCACGAAGATGACTGCAAGGTCGATCGCCTTGTACTTCCAGGGGCGTTGCGGCTGATTCACGACTCCACCACCTGACGCACGATGCGAGGCAGTTCGCCGATCTCTTTCAAGGTGATGAGCGTCGAGTCGCCGAGCGAGCGCACGCGCGGTTCGGCATCCATCCCGGCCATGACGAAGAAGACGCGGGCGTTCGACGGCAACAGCTGGCGTGCGCGGCGCAGCTCGACCATCTCAACGGTTGCACCGGCGTGGATGAAGATCACCGAAGCGCTGGGGTGCTTGCGGCCAATCGAGCCTGCGAGGCCTACGACGCTGTCGTGCCGCGGGTGCCAGCCGACGGCGGAAAGGCTGTCGAGCAGGCGACGGCTCGTCGAGGCCGCGAGCGTTTCTTTCGAGGTTTCGACGACGATGTCCATCTCGTCGCGGATCGCCTGGACCCCGACGGAGCCCAGCACACTGATCGCGGTTTCGAACTCTTCCGGGTCGGCATAGTCCTCGACCATGGTCGAGAGACCGAGCGCCAAAATGCTGCGACGGGTCTCTTCGAACTGGCGGATCATGAGCTTGCCGGTGCGAGCCGAGGACTTCCAGTGGATGTACCGGCGATCGTCACCAGGAACGTAATCACGGAGCGCGTGGAACGAGATATCACTGTTGGTGATGTCGTTGGTCGTGATGCCCTCGAGGTCGCGAATCAGCCCGGGGACGGTCTCCTGCAACAGCGTGGTGCGCGGGTGCACGAACAACTCGACCGGATCGGTCCATTTCACCTGGCGGCGCAGCAGTCCGAGCGCGTCTCCGCGCACAGAACGGACGGGTCCGACCTGCAGCACTGTGCGCTTGCTCGTCGGGATCGCGAAGACGTCCTCGTGGATGTCGCGCGGATTCATACGAGGCAGGTTGAAACTCGCGACCGCCTGGCCGACTGGCACTTCGATGAGTGCCGGCAGCAGCGGCCGAGGCGAGGTGGAGTGGATCTCGATGCGTCCGAGGGCTCGCTCGCCGACGACGACGCGCGTGTAGGCGAGGTCGAGTTCGATCCGGTAGCGGGCGCGACCGAGCACGAAGAGCACGGCTCCGGCGAGCAGGAAGAGGCCGAGCAGCCCTCCGACGATCGCTTCCTTCCAGTCGAGGATGATCCCGAAGACGAGCGCGAGGCCCGTGAAGACGACGACGCTCCACCCGAAGGCGGTAATGGGACCGAGGAACGGGGTCGCGAGTTCGACGACGCGAGCCCAGAGCTCTTTGACCCGTTCGACGAACGTTGCGCGGCTGTCCTCGTCGAGTGCCGAACTCAGCGCGGCGAGAACCGTGTTGGAGGTTGCATCGTTGGGAGCGCGGTCTTTGAACCGCGTGGTGCCACCACTGGTCGTGTCGGAGATGTTCTCGGAAGACGGCGCCGAGCCGCGCTCATTTGCGCGGCTGCGGTTCGGTCGCGGGCGCAACAAAGGAGCGCCCGGCGATTGTTCGCCGTTCGCTCCCTCGAAGCCGCCGGGGGTACTCATGCTGCGTTTTGACGATCCTGTGGCGCAGCGACGCTCGCAACGGCGCGTTCGATGACCTTTGCTCCCGTGACACCGGAGAACTCAGCCTCGGGGTCCAGCACGATGCGGTGTGCCCAGGCTGGCTCGATGAGCGCCTTCACGTCGTCCGGCAGCACGTAGTTGCGGCCACGGGCAGCGGCCCAGGCCTTCGTCGCACGCGTGATCGCGAGCGCACCACGAATCGAGACACCGAGGCGAGTGTCCTTCGACTCGCGAGTGTGCTCGGAGAGCGCGGCGATGTAGTCGAGCACGGCGTCGTCGATGTGGACGGTGGAGGCGAGGTCGATCATGTCGGCGATCGCCTTCGTCGTGATGATCGGCGAAACGAGGCTCGAGAAGTTGCGGTTCGCGCTGCCGGAGAGGATCTGCACGGTCTGGCTGCGGCCCGGGTACCCGATGGAGGTCTTCATCAGGAAGCGGTCGAGCTGCGCCTCTGGGAGGCGGTACGTACCAGCCTGCTCGATGGGGTTCTGGGTCGCGATCACCATGAAGGGCCGGCCCACCTCGTGCGGGAAGCCTTCGACCGTGACGCGGCCCTCCTCCATGACTTCGAGGAGCGCCGACTGCGTCTTCGGGCTCGCACGGTTGATCTCGTCGGCGAGCACGATGGAGGCGAAGATCGGTCCCTTGTGGAACTCGAACTCACCGCTCTTCTGGTCGTAGACGGTGACACCGGTGACGTCGCTCGGCAGCAGGTCGGGCGTGAACTGGATGCGGTGGTGCGAACCCTGCACGGTCGCAGCCATCGACTTCGCGAGCTGCGTCTTTCCGGTTCCGGGTGCATCCTCGAGGAGCAGGTGCCCCTCGGCGAGCATGGTGGTGAAGGCGAGCGCGATCACGTCCTCTTTACCGAGGACGGCGCGGCCAACAGAGTTCACGAGCTTGTCGAATGTTTCGGCAAACCAGCGAGCCTGCTCGCTCGTCATTGTTCCTGTCACTGAATCGTTCCTTCTGTTGTTGTCGCTTAGTTCCAACGCACGCGCGGTTCGGTCGAGATGGTCGTACCGTTCACGTCCATCTCCATCCATGCGTTTCCGCTATACCCACTCATGCAGAACGTGTAGGTGTTTGCCGGGGTCGAGCTGTTCCCGCCATCACCGGTGTTCCACTGTCCGTCACGGAACATTGGCGGCCCGGCATTGGTGTTGTCGTGGTAGCAGCGGTAATTGATCGTCGTGTTCGGTGGCATATCGGTATACGTGATGACGTAGTTCGTGCCATTTTGACCGTTCGGCGCAATGACGTTGCCCCCCTGGGAGAGCCTGATCGTCGGCGTCGGCCTCGGGTTCGACGTCGCACTCCGCTCGACGACGGCAGATTCCTGCCCTTCCGAGTCGATGGTCTTCACCTGGATCCTGTGGCTCTCGCTGAAGTCCGCGTTGACGTTCCGGGAGCCACCGCCTCCGACGTTCTCGAACGCGCCGCCGTCGATGGAGATCCAGACCGAGATCGGCCGCCCGTTCTCCGCGGGTGCCGCCCACGAGAACGAGACCTGCTGGTTGCCGCCGGTCGCGGTGACGTTGTTCGGCGAGTTCGGAGGACCGAACGGAATCACCGGGTTCGATGGCGCGGAGGGTTCACTCGTGACGGTGATGCCGTCGATCACGGTGACGGCTCGAACGACGACGGTGTACGACGTTCCATTCGCGAGGCCGCTGATCATGTTGCCGTTGACCGGGGTCCAGGCGCCACCCGTCACCTGGTACTGGTACGAGACCTCTTCCGTGCGAGCACCGTTCAGGTTCGTGCTCGGCGAGAAGGAGTACGACATCGATTGGTTGCCCGGTGCGGCATCCGTGCCGATCGTCGGCGCCGAGGCGGCCCCGAAGGAACGGATCGCACCGGAGACGCCGCCGACCTCACTGTTGCCGACCGCATTCGTCGCGGTCACCCGGAAGGTGTAGTCGGAGGAGTTCGTCTCAATCGGGAAGTTCTGGCTCGTCGCGGTCGCACCGGCGGGCAGCGTCGACACTTCGGCACCGTCACGCAGCACGTGGATCGTGTAGCCGGAGATCTCCGCACCATTGTTGTTCGGGGCAACCCACGAGACCGTGAACTGGTCCATCGCGCCACCGGCACGCTCGACCTTCACCGTCTCGACCGGGAACGGCACACCCGCTGGAATCGCGCCATTCGAGTAGCCACTGAAGTCACTCGGTTCCCGAGCACTGTTCGCTGCCTGCACCCGGAACTTGTACTCGGTACCGTTCGTGAGGCCGGTCCAATTCAGCGTGAGCGCGCTCACACGCTGCTGCGTCTGCCCGTTCGGCGCGGGCGGTGAGATCTCGACCACGTAGTCGATGATCGGCGAACCGTTGTTCGCAGGCTCGCTCCAGGTCAGCGCGACCTCCTTGTCACCGCGAACCGCAGTCGGCGGAGCAGGCTGGTCAGGTCGTACGTCTGGGCGCGCCTCATTTGACGCGGGCGAAGGATCCGATTCACCGACGCTGTTGATCGCGGTCACCGTGAAGGAGTAGATCGTGTTGTTGACGAGCCCCGTGATCATGCAGGTCGTGGCCGGGCATTCCTGCTGGCCGCCGTTCCACTTCACGAGGTACGCCTCGATCGAAGCACCGTTGTCGCTCGGAGGAGACCAGGAGAGCCCCACTTCGCTGTCGCCCTCGCTCGTCACGTTCGGTCGCACGGGCGCATTCGGGCGACCGATCACGACGATCGTGAGCGTGCTCGACACCTGTCGTTGCGTCGTCTTCGTCGCGTCGCTCACGGTGTATTGCACCGTGAGGACGCCCGAGAAATCTGGGCCTGGCGTGACCGAGACATCGCTGCCGGTCGTCGAGGCAACACCGTCACCACCGATGACGGTCGCGTTCTCGACGGTCAGCGGAATCTGCTCCCGCGCGAAGGGGTTCACGTCGTTCGCGAGTACGTCGTAGGTCTGCTCAATGCCCTGCGTACCCTCGCCGGTGTCGGCGGTGAGGCTGGCGAGCGGACGGTTCGAGATCACGACGTTGACCTGAACGCTGCCCTGCACCTCATTGCCGGCGCGGTCGGTGATCGCAATCGTGAAGGTCGCCGTTGCTCCGGGGATCGCATCCGGGTCGGCCTTCGCGACGAAGCGCTGCCCGGAACCATCGATCGAGACGTCGACGCCGGCGAGGTTTCCTCCCGTGATGCGGTACTTCATGGTTTCGAGGTCGCCGGGGTCTGGGTCGCGGGTTGCGGACTTCAGATCGAAGGCCGTCGGGTCATCGCCCTGCGCCACCGTGATCTGCGCGCCGGTGAAGCTCGGCGCGACCTCGGACGATGGCGTGACCGTGATCGGGATCGTGATGAAGTTGCGGTTGCCCTCCGGGTCGGCGACGTCTTTGCCGTCCGTGACTTCGAAGGTGATGCTGGCCTGGCCGACGTAGCTCTTCTGCGAAGTGAACACGAGTGTGTTCTCGTCACGCACGAGCGGTGAGCCATCGGCGTTCGTCGCACTCACGTTGTCGTCCTGCGTGATGATCGGCCGCTTGCCGCTGGAGACCGTGACGTTCTCGGCGATCGGAATGACGAGTTCCTGGCCGCTCGGAATGGTGAGGCCCTCACCGCCGATCCACTGCGGGAGCTGCTCTGCCACTGCGGGCACGTAGATGAACGCTTCGGCGCTCAATCCGTCGATGTCGGTGATGCGGTACGTGATGATCTGGAACTCGGCGGTCGGAGTCACCGCGACCTCGCCGCTCGGCAGCGCGCGAGCGTTGCCCGTCACCACCGAGACTTCGAGGTCTGCGGGGTCGCCATCGGGGTCGCGATCATTCTTCAGGACCGGCACGTTGATCGGCTGACCCTCCTGGGCCTCTTCGAGATCGACTTCATCATCGACACCGACAGGGCGCTGCGGCGGAGCGTCCTCGCTGACTTCGACGACGATCGTGCCCTGCGCGGTCGCACCGCGCGAATCGACGATCGTGTACAGGATCGAGTACTGCCCTGGCTCGCTGGGGCTCGTGAATCGCACGAGGGAGGATTCTTCGTCGACCTTCGCATCTGCGAGCGCATCGTCGGGTTCGAGTCCGTCGACAACGACTGAGATCGAGTCGCCGTCTGGGTCGGAGTCATTGTCGAGCACAGGAACGGCAATCGAACGGCCGGGCTTGACGGTCACTCGATCGGTTTCCGCGAACGGCGACTGGTTGAGCGTCGCGGGCGGAGCGATGCCGACGATGACCGCGGCGTCTGCGATCGCACCGAAGCGATCCTTCACGCGGTAGGTAAAGGTGGTCGTTCCCGTCGCATTGTCGAATGCTTGGAACGTGAAGCTCTTCGAATCCACCGAGGTGATGCGGCCCTGCTCCGGGCCGGAAACGTAGCCGACGAGTTCAACGCCGTCGCCATCAGGGTCGATCCCATCGAGCGGGATCGGGATCTGAACCTCAGTGCCGGCGATGGCGCGTGAGGTCACCGTGCGGGGCACGGGCGGGTTGTTGGTGTCTTCGTCGGTATCGCGGCGCACGACGTTGACTTCGACCGTTGCCGAGTCGCGCTGGCCGTACTCATCCTCGATTTCGTACGTCACGAGGACTCGGCTCGGACCGCCTTCAAGCACGTGCACTCGGAGCGTGTCGCCGTCGATAAAGGCAACGCCCTCCTCATCGCTTTCCAGCGAGGTCGAGACGAGATCTTCGACGACCGTGAACGGAGTGTTGTCGGGGCTGAAGTCGTTCTCGGTGAGTTTGATCGTGACGTGATCGCCCTCGCGGACCGTCGCGGTGTCGGGGACCGCGACCGGCGGGCGTGGCTGCGCAGGCGGGTCGACCGGGATGATCACGATCTCACCAGTCGCCGCATATTTGCCGTTCGACACCGTGTAGGTCAGGTTCGCGGGCTGTTCGAGACCGCGGTTGCTCACGACTCGGAGCACCCGACGGTCGAGCAACTCGACCGTGATCGGCACGCCGCCCACTTCGACCGATTGGACGACGAGGACTCCGCCGCCGGGGTCGACGTCGTTCTGCAGCAGGTCGACGAGCGCTTCACCGTTCTTTGGCACGATGACGACATCGCGCACTGCGACGGGTCGGGATCCTTCATCGCTCTCGCGCACGTCGACGCGAATTCGCCCGAACGCCGAGGAGGGGCCGTCGGTCATCGTGTACTGCAGGTAGTACGAACCGACACGGTCGCCCGTGATGCGGACGGTGCCGGTGTTGAAGTCCGGGACCGCGGTGACTTCGCTGCTCGGGTTCATTGCGGCGAGGCGGAGCGGTTCACCATTCGGCGAGAAGTCGTTGCCGAGCGGCGAGATCGTGACCTCACTGCCGACCGTGGTCGTCACGAAGTCGGTGTTCGCGACGGGCTTGCCGGTGCCGCGCTCTCGAACATCGATATTGATGTTCTCCGTCGTCTCTGCCTGGCCGTCGCTCACCGTGACCGCAAGCTGCGTGAGGCCTGCCGCACCCGTGGCGGTGTAGGTGATCACACCGTTCGGACGGAACTGGACATCGTCGCCCGATTCGGAAACGACGCCCGTCAGAATGAGGTCATCACCGTCGGGGTCGACCCAGTCAGGGAGCACGGAGTACTCGATCGTCGCCGCCTGCTCGACCTGCAGGGTCGCCCCGCGCAGCTGCTTCGGCGGTGAGTTCTCGCTCGCGCCGCGCACCGAGACGAGGACGCGTGCGTCATCGGTGCCGTTGCGGCCGTCGTTGACCTCATACCGGAAACTGAAGCTCGAGGTCACGGTGTCGTCGAGTTCGACCTGGAACTGCGAGTCGTTCGTGATCGGAACAACCCGAACACCGTCGGGTACCTCGCCGAGGAGTTTGACCGTCAAGACGTCGCCGTCCTGGTCGGAGTCGTTGTGGAGGACGGGCATGACCGTGGTGGAGCCCGTGCGCGCACCGAAGTCGTCGTCAACCGCGACCGGCGGGTGGTTTTCCTCCGTGGGAGGAGGAGGCTGATTCTCGATGACGTCCTCGAGTGACTCGTCGGTCTCCTCGGTCTCGGCATCGTTCGTCGGAGGCTTCAGATCCTCCCAGTTGTCGACGAGGATCATCTGGTCGTTGACGAGCCAGACGTTGCCGCCGACCGTGTCATTCAGGACGACGATGTTGCGGTTCACTCGGAACTGCAGTGGGCTGTCCGCGCTGATCGTCTCCACGAGCTCGATCTGCGGGGAGGCGTCCGCGCACTGCTTGACGAAGGTTTGCGCGCTCGCCCAGGCGGCGTAGATGCATCCGCCCATTTGCACGGGAGGCGTCGGTGCTCCGCCGGAACCGTAGGTTGCTGTCGTCGCCTCACCACCGCTGAGCGGTTGGGTGATGAGGTCATCGCCCGTTGCCAAGACAACGGCGTCCGCGCCCCGGCTGGGCTGCTGCAGCACAGCGTCCTTGGCGACTTCAAGGAGCTGACCATCGACGAGCAGCAGTCCGGCTTCTGCATCGAGGACCGCGGCGACATCGCCGACGCTCGTCATTGCGGTGGTCGTGAATTCTGAGAGCTGTGCGCGCTCGGTGCGCTGCGGTTCTTCCTCGGCGACGCCGCGCTCGGTTTCGATGAGGAACTCGGCGCCCTCTTCGAGCGAGACCGCGTGCACATTGCCCTCGACATCGACAACCGCAGAGCCACCCTCACCGAGTTCGAGCGTCGGTTCGAAGTCTTCGTCGTCGGAGCGGAAGCTCGCAAGCTGATCGACCGGCAATACCCAGAGGAGCCCCTCTGGAGAAAGGACGGAGAGCGTCTCGCCACCCATGCTGACCGCGGCGCCACCGGGCAGTGTCGCAGCGGCACCGAGCTCGATCGTCTGCGTGTTCACGGCAAGGAGCGCCGAGTTCTCGAGGTCATGGAGCAGCACCTGCTCGCCGTTTTGCAGCACGTCGAAGTTACTGCTCGGCGAGAACAACCCGCCATCGAGCTCTTTGACCTGAGAGTTGAGGTGCCCGAGCTGGAGGTCACTCGTTCGAGTCACCCACACACCACCGTCGTTCAGATCGACGTCGGTTGAGGTGAATCCTTCGTAAGTAAATGCGAGTACGCCGAGGGCAACGCTGACCACCGTCACGATCGCGGCTGACGCGGTGGCTTTGCGGTGGCTCTTGACCCAACGCAGTACACCCAAAGGATCCCCCATGCACAAGATGGTGTGCGCCGGAGCGCGCCACAGTATTCAGACGTTATTGTGTCATCTTTATTGCGCAAAACTCCTGGGAGTTTCTTGAGTCCGCGCTGATGATGCCGCGGTTCGACGACCCGGCCGGATCACCCTTCGCGCGAATTCTCCGAGACAATGGAGGAATGGCGAAGACCCCGCACCCCTTCGAACACTCGCCTGAGCGCTTTGCTCGGCATCGTTCACAGCCGCGAACGATCCTGTTCGGGGTGCTCGCCGGGGTCTTTGCGATCGCGCTCGTCGCATGGCTCTTCAATTACGCAGCAATCAACGACGCGGTCATGTCCGTGCAGGGCAGCCGAAGCATCGCCCGCGAGTTCATTGCCCCGGTTGGCGCTGTCGGCTTTGCCTTCTTGATGCTCGCCTCGCTCTTCGCAGCGGTCCGAGGCTCCGTGGGCTGGAAGCGCACCGGCAGCGGCGACCCGATGAGAATGCTCGAATTCCGAGCCGATGGTGGCGTGGAAGTCGCCGAGGCCGTCCGCGAAGCGTTCGCAACGGGAGACCCAGACCAGTACACGCCGTTTCAGAGTTCGAGCCGCGGCCACGTCAACACGCAAGTGCATCTTGCTCGTGGCGATGAAGTTGCCTACGTGCTCGTGAGCTACCGGGAACGCCGAAGGACGCACTGGCTGCCGACCCTCGAGATCGATGGCGAAGCATTTCGGCTCCTGAACTCGCTCAAAGCTCGCCACTGGGCCGAAGGCTACTCACGTCGCCGCGGACTCTGAGCCCGATCACTCTCGGCGCGAATGCTCGTGCAGACTTCCGGGTTCCTCATTGCATCGCACCGTAGGATGACTCGCGCACTCGGCGTTTGAAACATCCCGGAGGAACAATGGCGAAGCAACGCTTGAACGGACCTGAGCAGGTGCTCGCTGGCTCCCCCGACCACGTCACCATGAAGTACGGGTACTCGATGGTGCAGCTCACGCTCACGATCATCATCTTCCTGATCCCAACCTCAATCATCGTCTTCTGGGAGCCGCTGTTCGGAGACATCAACTCGACCGCAGACGCCACTCGGCCGGTGCGCCGCGGGCTCGCGTTGCTGCCGCTCCTCATTCCGGTGCTGTACATCTACACGATCATCTCGCTCGTGCAGTTCTTACGCGGCTCCGCGAAGTTCTTCGACAGGAAGAGCGGCGTGCGCCTCAAACTCGTGTTCGAAGGCAGCCGGATCGCAGACGTGGCAGCGGCAGAAGTGTTCCACCGCGGATTCCTCTACGCCGAGCCGCGCTATTACACGCCAAGCCTTCGCTCGGTGAGCAAACGCAACCGCACCTACGTCAGCGTCTGGGAGGCTCCAGGCCAAAAGCGCGTGTTCGCTGCGGTGGCGTACGTGGAGCGGAAGGGCATGACGCGCTTGTTCCCGCTCGTCATTCTCGACGGCGCCAAGTTCGACGTCTTCGAGCACCACCGCACGCGCTACCGCAACGACGTGATGACAGCAGCACCAAAACCCTCCGAAGCGATCGAACAGTGGGAGATCCTGAACAATGCGGGTGTCGCACTCGGCGAGCGCCCGCCGGGCTAAGACTGCTGCGGCTGCTCTGGGCGCTGCGGCGGCTCTGGGTGCTGCAACTGCTCTGGCCGCACCTCGCCCACGCGAAGCACCATGACGTCGGAATCGCCCTCGCGGCCGACCACAGTAAAACCGGCACGTTCGTAGAGTCGGCGGGCAGCACCATTGCCGTCCTCGACGCTGAGGCTCAGCGCGGGCACCGCGCGGGTCCTCGCCTCGGTCACCAGTGCGTCCAGGAGCGCGCGTCCGACCCCACGGTTCCGGTGCTCGGCACCGACGCCCATCGTGATCTCGGGGATCGTTTCGTCAACGAATCCATAGCCCGGATCACTCGTCGAGAAGAATCGAGCCCAGCTTGCTCCCGCGGGCTCACCTGCGTCGTTCGTCGCGATCACCCCGAAATCATTCGGACGTTGCCACTCCGCCACGTAGTGCCAGACCTCAGGAAGGCCGCGAGCAGTCGAGAGCGTCGCGGGTTCACGCTCTGGGTTCCAGTTGAATGCTTCGAGCAGCATCGCCTCAAGGAATTCACGGTCACTGGGCTCAGCGGGCCGGACTCGCACGACGCCGTCGTTCGATGTCCGGCGCGTGACACCCGTCATTCCGCGCCGTCCTGCTGCGCGCGAAGCTGCTCTGCGAAGGCGCGACCGGGTGCCGGGTCGAGACCGAAGCGTGCTGCGTAGCGCTCATGCACTTCCGCCCAATCACGGTGCGCTGCGAGTTCACTGATGGCCTCACCCGCAAGCAGGGGGCCGAGTCGTTGGAAGCTGGCGTCCCACCCTGCTGCGGTTTGTGCGGCGGTGGCGCGATCCGTGAAGACGTACACGAAGACGAGACGGCAACCCTCTGCGGTTTCAGCGAGGTCGAACGAATACAGGTCGCCCGCGAACTCCCACACCAGCCGCTTCGGCGCTTCGACCTCGCGGACCTCACCGGTCATTCCGAATGCCGAGAGCTGCTCGCCTTCACGTGGTTCCCAATCAATGGATGCCGGAAACCACTGGCCGAGTTGCTCCGGTTCCGCGAGCGCGCGCCACACACGCTGGGCAGGAAACGGCAGGGACCGTTCGAATCGCAGCGCGGGTCGCGAATCGATCGTTTCGAGGGTTGCATCAGCCATGCACTCACGGTTCCACGACATGCTCGAGATCACAAGGCCCTCTCGCGGCACGCAGTGTTATTCCTGAGTAGCCCCGGCGGATGGCGGATGTACTTCGTCGAAGTGACGCGGCACTCCCCCAACAGACACCAAGAAAATCAGATGCTCACGCAAAGGGCGAAGCGACAGATTCTCCGCCGTCTGCGGTCCACCCATCGCAAGCGGCAACGTGTACCCAAGGCACTCATCGATCTTCGGAACACCAAGACGAGCAACACCCTCGTCATACGTCGTACGAAGCAGTCGCTTCTGTTGCGTGTCGGACTCACTCGCGAACACGGGATCAAGTTCGCCGAATCGTTTCGCGAATTCCATGTAGAAACCGAATCTAAAGAAAACCACGAAAAGCCGCTCTTCGAAGACGACAAAGAGGTCACCAAAGCCAGTAGCCATGACCGCATAGGCGCGGGGCAGGTTCGGGAGAATTTCAGGCAGCAGATCCTCGAACGCAACCGGGTCAATCAGACGAGCGAAGCCATCCTCAGTCATCATCGTCCCGGTTGCATTCCATGCTTCCTCAACGGAGAGCGGCACGAGCTCACCGTACTTCTCGACGGTGTTCGACGACACCTTTCCAGCAGGAACGTAAGAATCGAGCGACATCGTCAAACCACCTTGATCGAAACTGTTTCGCAACTGAAAGAGGGAAGGCCTACGCCGGAGCATCAGGGTTCGATGGCGGGTGTACTTCGTCGAAGTGACGTGGCACTCCCCCCACCGACACCAGGAAAATCAGGTGCTCACGCAAAGGACGAAGCGAGAGATTCTCTGCCGTCTGCGGTCCACCCATCGCAAGCGGCAAGGTGTACCCAAGGCACTCATCAATCTTCGGAACACCAAGACGAGCAACACCTTCGTCATACGTCGTACGAAGCAGTCGCTTCTGTTGCGAGGCAGTCTCCGTGATGAGATCAGGGTGCAGCATGTCGAATTCTCTTGCGTACTCCATGAAGAAACCGAGTCTGAAGAAGACCACGAAAAGTCGCTGTTCGAACACGACGAAGAGGTCACCGAATCCCGTAGCCATGACCGCGAACGCTCCCGGCATATTCGGGAGGATTTGTGGAAGGAGCTCTTCGAACGCCGAAGGGTCGACAATCCGTGCGAATCCGTCTGCAGTCATCCAAGTGCCGTGCTCTTGCCATGCCTCCTCGACAGTGAATGGCACTTGCTCGCCGTACTTTTCGACGGTCGATGCAGAAACCGGGCCCGCAGGAACATACGCTTCGTGAAACATCGCACACCCCTCGTTCTTCGCGAAATCTCAGCGGTGAGAAAACGATAGAGCCGCGGGCGCTGACGCGTGCGATTTCGGCACGAAATGACTCAGGGTCGCGCCCACAGACTTCTCGGAACCGCGTTCTACCAGCTCGGCTGCCCCGCGCACACAGTACCGAGCGGCGAGATGCCGACCTCCGTGTCGAGGAACAGCTTCCACGACTTCACGAAGTCGCCTTTCGCGATCGATTCGCGCATGCCCGAGAGCGCCTCGCCCGCATTCGAGTGCCACCGCAAGTACCCCTCGTCGGTGATGCCCTCGACGCCTTGATCGACAACGGCCTGCATGGCAGATACCGCTGCGCGGAGACGGTCAGCGTTTTCAGGCTCGCGAGTGACGAGGATGCCAGCGGACATCAGTTCGAGCATTGCGGGAGCTGCCTCACGGCAACGGGCTTCGAGAGCGGACTCAGACATGCGGCTCCTTCATCGGAGATCAGAGGTGCAGAACAAAAGTGTTAGTTCGAACGAGCCTTGAACTTTGCGCGGTCGGTGCGATCGCCGTTCAGGTAGTTCTGCACGGCATCGCTCGGGGACACTGCCGACGGGAAGTACAGCACCGACTCATCGGCGCCGACCAAAATGGAGACGCCCCCACGAATCTGGTAACTCACCACGATGACCTGCTCGTCCTCGTAGACGCGGGTTCCGAATGGCCCGGGAACGCCGATCTTCTCGAACAGTTCGTAGGCAACCTGCTCGAGGCGGGCGACATCGAACGACGAACCACCAGCTTGCGCAGCACTGGCCTCTGCATCTGGTGAGACCGTCGCACCTGGAGCAGCGGCGTTCGGCTGCGCGGGAGCATCAGGGTTCGATGGCGGGTGTACTTCGTCGAAGTGACGTGGCACTCCCCCCACCGAAACCAGGAAAATCAGGTGCTCACGCAAGGGGCGAAGCGAGAGATTCTCTGCGGTCTGCGGTCCACCCATCGCAAGCGGCAAGGTGTACCCAAGACACTCATCGATCTTCGGAACACCAAGACGAGCAACGCCCTCGTCATAGGTCGTACGAAGAAGAATTTTCTCTTGCGACGCTCGCTCAGTCATCGAGATAGGAACGATCGCCCCAAACTTACTGAGGTATTGCATGTAGAAGCCCAGCCTGAAGAAGACGACGTACACCGTCGTGTCGTGCACCACGAGCAAATCCCCGAAGCCCGTAGCCATGACCGCATAGGCGCCAGGCAGGTTCGGGAGAATTTCAGGCAGCAGATCCTCGAACGCAACCGGGTCAACGAGTCGAGCGAAGCCGTCCTCAGTCATCATCGTTCCGGTTGCACGCCATGCTTTCTCAACGGAGAGCGGCACGAGTTCGCCGTACTTCTCGACAGTGTTGGACGACACATTTCCAGCAGGAACGTAAGAATCGAGCGACATCGTCAAACCACCTTGATCGAAATGTTCATGAGCATGAGCGCGAACACACTCGGAGGAATCTCGTTGGAACCGATGATTCGCAACAAGTCGCGCTCAATTTGCGGGACGATTCGATGATAGAACAGCGAGCCGATCCGGCTGTTCTCTGCGCCGGGGTTCATTCCAGAGATCACAGTCGGGTCGCCCCCTGCGACCGCATCGAGAAGATGCGTTGCGTGCAACTGAGCGTCCGCAAGTTGCTGTTGCGCGAGCTCTTCAGCTTCGCGAGCAGAGATCGGGTTGCCCTCTTCTCTCGCTGCCGCTTCCAAGTCCGCGGCACGTTGATCAAGCCACTGTTGGCGCGCCTCGTTCTGTGCTGCCTGCGAGCCTGATTCCACCCGGAACGTGTCGGACGGCGACTGGATGAACACGGAACGGTTGTCGAGCCACTGGCCGACGTCCATGGTCGACAACACCGAGACCGCATCATCGAACTGTCGCTGCAGTTCGACGCGATCGTTACTGCGGACATCGACCTCAAACGCGAATTCTTCGGAGATCTGGTAGCGACCGTCGGCTGTTTCGACGACGACGCCCGCTTCGACGAGTTCACGCACAACCGCTTGGTGCTGCGGGCTCAGGTGCTCGATCGTTCCGGCAGGCGGCCCGTATGGCTGCGACTGCGCCAGCTCGATGATCTCGTTGTGGCGAACGACGCGATCCTGTTGCGAGCCCGCACGGTCTGGGCCGTTTGCGGCGTCCGGGTTCGCTGAGTCAGCGCTTCTTCCGTCTGCAGCGCTCGTTCCGTCTGCAGCGTTCGTTCCGTCTGCAGCGTTCCCAGCATCCGGGTTCCCAGCATCTGGACTTCCGGCGTCCGCGGTGTTCGTCGACGAACCATCGGCAGCGGTCTGCGCTGGCGTGGTGTTGACGTCTGGGGCGTCAGCCGTCGAAGGCGACAGCAGCTCTGGCGGGATCGAGACGTCCCAGAAGATTGCATCTGGCTCGTGTGGCGGCCAAGGGCTGACCCTCGCGTTCTGCCCGTCGACCACGTAAATCGTGCCGTCGGAGTTGACCGCGTTGAACCAGTGGCCAGCCTGACCGCCGGAGCGATCGACGCCAACGACGACGCGAGCACCGTCGCCTGCGGCGAGCAGCGTGTCGTGAATCTGCTGCGGTGTCGCGGGGGTCTGCGGCAGACCGGTCGACTGCACCATCTGTGGAGTGGTGAGCGTTCCAATCCCTGCGTCAACGCGGTCTCCACCGGCTGCAGCGTGGAAGAGGTTGCTCGTGACCTGACCACAGTTGATCGAGTACTGCCACGCTGCCGGGTCAGTTGGGTCATAGCGGGTGTTGAAGCCGCTCGGGTCTTCCACGATGCCGCGTACAGCGTCGCTGTCGCCTCGAATGACGTCGTACTTCGCCTCCGGAGTCGCTGGCGTCTCCGCGTTCTCCGGGCTCGATGCGCCGTCGTCAGCCGTGTTGGCGGCGTCATTGCTGTCGCTGCTGTTCGCGTCTTGCACTGGCTGGCTCGACTCGCCGTCGGCGGGGGCTCCGTCTGCGGAGTTCGACTGGTTCGACGAATCGGTGTTCGCAGCGTCACTCTTTGCGGGGCCGTTCGCAGCAGGAGTTGCAGGAGTTGCAGTCGGAGCGTTTGGCAGAGTCGGGCGGGTCAGGAGCGCGGCACCCGCGGCTCCCGCAGCAGCGGCAGTTGCAACTGCAACATCCGCTGCATCACCATCGGCCTTGCTGGATCCCGCGTCAACCGGCGAACCGTCGGGGTTCGTCGCATCGGCGTTTGCAGCGTCTGCCTCTGCAGCCTGGGTTGCAGAGGCAGCGTCGGTCTCCGACTTCACTGCAGCGATGTCTGCGTCAGTCGGCACCGAGATGTCGGAATCGGCCGGGCGTCCTCCCTGGGTTCCCGCACCAACGGCGACAGCGGCTGGGCCCTGTGCGTTGTTCGAGTTGTCGGAGTTCGAGCCGGCATCGACAACAGGAGCCTCAGCCGGAGTCGTCGGGGCATCGCTCGAGGATGCCGGGCTCGCCGAATCTGCAGCAGGTGTCGCAGCATCGGCCGGGGTTCCACCATCTGCTGGCGTGCCAGCATCTGCTGGAGCCGGAGCGTCAGCCGGAGCAGGAGCATCAGCTGGAGCAGGTCCATCTGCTGGAGCCGGAGCATCTGCCGTCGCAACGTCAGGCGTCGCGGAGTCCGGAGATGCCGGTGCGTCGCCAGTCGCGGGAGGAGTGGTCGAGTCGCCGGTCGTCGAGTCGGGGTTGACCGTCTCGGGGTTCGCAGCGGTCTCAGGAGTTCCGCTATCCGGCGATGCCGTCTCAGGAGTCGCGGTCTCAGGGGTCGCGGTCTCTGGGGTCGCGGTCTCTGGAGTGGTCGTCTCCGGAGTACCCGACTCAGGAGATGCCGTCTCTGGAGTACCACTGTCAGGGGTCGCGGTCTCAGGAGTCGTCGTCTCAGGGGTTCCGGACTCAGGGGTTCCAGATTCAGGAGTCGCGGTCTCCGGGGTGCCCGACTCGGGGGTGCCCGACTCGGGAGATGCCGTCTCCGGGGTGCCGCTGTCCGGCGTCGCCGTCTCAGGAGTCGTCGAGTCGGAGGAGGAGCCGGAGTCGGCCGGGGAGCCCGAGTCCGCAGGTGCTGCGGAGTCCGGTGTCGCGGTGTTCGCGTTCGAGTCCGAAGACGAACTCGAGTCTGCGTTGCTGCCCGAGTCCGCGTTGCTGCTGGAGTCCGTGCTCGAACCAGAGTCGGCGCCGCTGCCGGAGTCGGCCGAAGTGCCAGCGTCGGCCGAAGTGCCAGTGTCAGCACCGCTGCCAGCGTCGCCTGCACCCGCTGCATCCGGGGTTGCAACCTGTGCTCCGTCACCGGAGCCGCCGGCACCGGTGTCGCCACCGGCTGCGCTCTGTGGAGCGTCGGCCGAAACCTCGACCGAGTTGCCGTTTGCGTTACCGGTTGAGGAATCTCCGCTCGCAACCGCGACTGGAGCGTCACTGCCTGGCGTGGTCGTTCCGCCGCCGCCCGTGCCAACGGTCGAACCTGGCGTTCCACCGGCGGCCGCTGCAGGGGCGTTGTTCGAGTTCTGCGTCGCCGACGGTCCTGCGTTCGCCGGGGCGTTCGAGGAGTTGGACGTGTTCTGCCCAGGCGTCGCGATGGGGGGCGCCTGGCCAACGGAAGCACTGTTGTTCGAGGCTGCGGTGTTGATCGTGTTCTGCAGGCCCTTCACACCCCGGCCGACAGCCGGCGCAAGAACCGTCCCCATGGCGCTTCCCATGAGTCCGTTCTGCATGAGGTTGAATTCGGAGCCGTCGTTCGTGAGCGCCCAGTCGACGTATCCGCCAACGACACCATCGACGAATCCTTCGCCACCACCGCGGACTGCTTGCGCAGCGATGTGGTTCGAGTTACGGAGCGGTCCGAAGCCGCCGGCACCACCGGAGGCGAACCCACCGGCACCACCGGAGGCCGCTGCGTGCCACACGTTCTGCTGCTCGTAGCCTTCTTCGCCCGCGAACTGGTGGTTTGCCCACGAAGCACCGACGAAGCTCGAGACCGAAGCTTGGACACCTTCGCCGAGCGCACGGATTCCGAGTGACTGCAGTCGCTTCAAGCGGCTCGCAGAGCGCTCACCAGCCTTGATGAGGTCGTAGATGCGGTCAGCCCACTTCTTGATGGTCACCGCGATCTTTCCGGCACCGAGCAGTCCACCGACACCACCGAGCGGTGCGGTCAAGATCGTGAGACCGACCGTGATTCCCGCGTCGACCGCGATCTCGACGAGCGCCTGCTGTGCCATGCGGTTGAGATCTGCCCGAGTGTCGACGACGAGCGCCAGGAACTCATTGAGCTCGTTCGCGCGGTTGGTCGCGTCGGTCGCCAAGTCGCCAACGTAGCCGGAGAGCTTGCTGCGGACACTCTGCATCGTGCTGAGCTGCGGGAAGGTCATGCCGCCCGTGCTCGCGAGTGTGCCGTCGATCGTGCCCTTGAGGCCGTCGAGTTCGCCCGAAAGCGAGGTCCACGCTTCGGCCGCTGCGCTGATCTTGGCTTCGTCGCCGGTCGGAATGGTGATGCCGACGAGCGATGCCATCTGTTCGAGGACCTCTTGCACTTCACCGAGGAAGCCAGGCCAGCCCGCACCGAGCGCACTGGAAGGCGCATCGTACGTGCGGGGACTCGGCGCCGTCGCGGCGTCGAAGCTCGAAACCTGCGGCAATCCTGCGCCCGGTTTCTGCGCAGCGTCATAGTCGAGTGCGCTCATGTGGATGTTGTAGGCGATGTTTTCCACGGCACCGACAACGTTCGCGGCACCGGTGAAGTATCCGGCGCACTTTTCGTCGTAGCCGGGGGTGCCGTCTGCGCCCTGTACGAAGACTTCTGCGAAGTTGTCGTCTCCGGCGCCACCGCTGAAGCCGTTGAGCGAGCTTCGTGCGGAACGGATCGAGTTGTGCACCGACTGCCCGGCACTCGCAAGTGCCGCGGCATCGGAGATGATGATGGACGGGGTAACGCTAATATCGGTCATTTGTCTGCTCAGCCCATCTCGCCAAGTGTCGTGTTCCACTGCGTATCGAGCGCAGAGGAGGCAGCCTCGTAGGTTGCCTTCGCGGTTTCGACCTGCGCGCGCAGTGACTCTGCCTGCAGAGACAATGCACTCGCGGTGGTCTCCCACGATGAAAAGTTACTGATGAACGCGCTGAGGGCCGGGCCCTGCCAGTCGTTCGGAAGCATGTACGCGAAGCCCGCGGAACTGGTGCGCAGCGCGTCGCAGTACTGGACGAGCCCGGCGAGGGTGTCTTCGAACCCCTGCAGCTCAGTGGTGTCTGCCTTCTGCTCAGCCATTCTCTGCTCCTGCGTTGTTGAATTCGCTGAAACCGTCGGTGTCGATCGTCGCCTGGTCTTCGAGCGTCTGCATCTCGCCAGGGTTCATCGAATCGACGTCGGGGTCGTTGCCCTCGGCGAAGTACGGGTTGTCGAGGTCCGGGCCGTCGGCGCCGTTCAGGAACGGGCTGTTGTCGTCGGTCTCGTTCGTGTCTGCGGGGCCGGTGCCATTGTTCGCCCCGCCACTTGCGCGGCGACCTGCGACTCCGAAGGATGCGCCACCACCTTGGCCGCCGGTGTCACCCTGGTAGTTCCGGCCGAAGTAGGCAGCCATGTCTTCTGCCCGGCCCTCACCGATGTCGACGCGACGGTTGAAGCCCGAGGTCGCTCGGCTCATTGCGCTGAAGTCGCCGTGCTGGTCTGCGAAGGAGGTGCGGACACCGGATTCGTTGGTCGTGTAGCTGTTGTCGGCGGCGATCAGTTTTGCTTGCAGGTCGGCCAGCGCCTGCCGGACGATCGCAGCTTGCGCATTGAATGTCGTCCAGCCTTCGCTGAACGACTCTGCGTCTTCACCAACCCATCCCACGTTCACGGTGCTCTGCACCGTCGAGTTCACGGAACTCAAATTCGTGTCGAACGTCGTGATGACATTGCCGATCAATGCCGCGACTTCGCTGAGCGAATCTGCCCGGACGTTGAAACTGACCATCAAAACCTCTTACGCAGGGGATGAATTGAAAAGTTTGTGGGGTTGCCGGCGCGCGAAGGCGCCGGCAACCGGAACGGTTATTAGCCGTTGAAGGTGTTGGCGATCGAGTTTTCGCTGTCCTCGTACGACAGTGCAGCCTGGTTCAGCAGGTCGCTGATTCCCTGCAGTGATTCCTTCAACTGCAGACCAGCCTGGTCCCACTGCGTGTAGAGCTCGTTAAAGCTCATCGACGCAGAACCCTGCCAGTCACCGCTGATCAATCCTTCAACGAGCGACTTCAGGTTGGACAACTGCGATTCGATCGACTGTGATCCCGACGAAAGTTGACCAGCAACGCCCGCGAGCGAATCAGAAGTGACCTTGATTTCTGCCATGACTTCCTCCATTTGAGTTGGCAAGTATTCAGTGACGACATCAAGCTCACCCGCAAACCGAGGCTCAAACAGGCGAACTGACTTCATCATGCTAACCACAATGAGGGCCAATGATCCTGGGAGTTTCATGCGTTCTCGCCCGGTATTCCGGGCCGAAAATCCCAGTGACTGCCCAGTGGTTTCGCCGCAAGTTCGCAGGCAATCAACAGGGTCGGAGGCGTGATCCCAGTGCTGGCGCGAAATACGAAATGGGGGTCACTCACTGCGTTGCGTAATGCGACAGCGCGGCGATTCAGAATCGCGCACGGCGCGTTCGCAGGAACCTCGGAGGTTCGGGCGAGATCTAATTGGCGGGCTGCAGGTCCATGCTGAGATCGCCGATCCACACTCGGTCTCCCACGGCAACCTGAACGCGGTCTCCGGCGCTGGAGAGGGGCATGAGGCGACCAGCTCGTTCGACGCTGGAACCGTTGCTGGAGCCGGCATCGCCGACCGTGACCACACCAGCGGAAACTTCGAGGTACAGGTGCACTCGCGAGATCGATCGGGTGTCGTCGAGGACCTCGATCGACTGCGCGCCCATGTTGAGCGCGGTCTGCGCGGGCTTTCGCCCGATCACTGCTTTTCCGCTCACTCGGACCTGCTGACCGGTCGAGAACTTCAAGACGACCGCTTCGACCGCGGTGACCGGTCGGGCAGTCGGCTGTGCGGGCGGCATCGACTGTGGGATCGCACTCGGCTGCGGGACAGAGGCCTGGACGGGCGGCTGCTGCGGCGCGGCAAGGGGTTGCGCCTGGGTCGGCTGTTGCGGAGGGGCTGGTTGTTGCGGCGGGGCTGGTTGTTGCAGAGGCGTTGGCTGTTGCGGCGTTGGCTGCGGCACCGAATGCTGCTGCGGGACGCTGGGCTGCTGGCCTCCGTGCTGCGGTGCTGCGTGCTGCGCAGCGGGTTGTTGCGCAGGCGACTGCTGCGTTGCCTGCTGGTGAGCAACTGCCGCGGGCGGAGGCGATTGGGTCCAGGGGGCTGCCCCTGGCAGCGGCACCGGCGCTGAAGGGGCAATGGGTCGCGAATCGCGTGCCTGCTGCGCCGCCTGCTGCTTCGGCTGCGCGGGCGCGTCGAACTGCGATGGCACGGGTGGACGCGACTGCTGGACGAGCTGCCCGCATTCCAGGCAGAACATGCTGTTCGGCTGCAGCGTCGCGTCACAGTATGCACATCGAGCAGAAACCACAACCGACTCCTTCAAAGGATGAGCCACGAAACCGCGACTCCGAAAGTCTAAAACCTGGACGATCGCTGAACCCTAGCGTTCGCTGAACCTCTGGTCCGCGAACCCCAGACCCGCTGAACCCCAGGCCCACCGAACCTCAGGCCCTCCGAGCCCCAGGCCCACCGAACCCCGCGTTCGCTGCGCCGTCCTCGTCTACTGCCGAATATCCGGTACTCGCACCGGAATCCACTCGGAGCCTGTGTACAGCACGCCGCCTCCGGCGGAACTCTGACCGAGCATGAACTTCGGGATCGGCGAACCGACCGCCTGCGTTCCGAGCATCGCGGCGATGGGGCGCAGCACGATCGCGTGCCGAGCTCGCTTCGCCTCTGCGAACGCCCCGCCGAAGAGCGTCGAGACGGCATCGGATTCGGCCGATGCGATGAAGACGGCTCGGTGCTTGACCCCGGCCAGCGCGTGCTCGAGCGGCGCGTTCTTCAGCTGCTCGGCGTCATCCACGACGATCGTGATCTTCCCCTCGAACTGCGCGAGCACTTCCTGCAGGCCGTCGGGCGCAGTCTCGGATTCGCGAATGATCGGCACCTTGTGGCCCTCCGCGACCTCGGTGAGCACGGAGGCACGCGTTGCCACGACGAGCACCGGGATCTTGTTCCACGCCATCTGGTGCACGATCGCCGCGAGCGCCGAAGAGCGCCCGGAACGACGGGGACCGGTGACGACGAATCCACCTGCGTCTGGCCAGTCGAGGGTGTACTTCGACAGCTTGTCGCCACCGACACCCACGATGGGCAGCTCGGATTCGAGACCAGGGGCGAGCGGCAGATCGTAGGCCGCCGAAAGCGCCATGTAGCTCGGGAGCGGGTCGACGTGGAAGGGCTGCGGCAGGTTTTCGAGCTGCTCGAACTTCGAGAAGTGGTCGTGCACGAACTCGACCGTGCGACGGAACGCTGCGGTCTGCGCTTCACCACTCGTGTCGCGATCGAGGACGGCCAGCTGCGCTTCAGCGGCTTGCGGCCCAAAGAGCGCGCGGCCGGGCTGCAGGTTGAGCGGGATGTCTTTCGCGATGATCCCCGCGGTCCGGTAATCGTTGATGTCGCGCATCGGGAGCACATACTGCGTGTCGATGAAGGCTGCGACCTTGTCGCCGCCAACGCCCCGGTCCCCGGTCATGAGGACGCGAACACCGACTGCAGGACCTTCACGCAGGATGCGCATCATCTGGTCGCGGAAGATCACGAGCTGATCGGGGTTCATGCTGGAGAGCATTCGCTCCCAACCGTCGAGCGCGAGCACCAGGTACGGCAGCGCTTCGTGCGGTTCGGCCTTGCGACGCTGCTCGTTGATGTTGCCGACACCGGCTGAGGAGAGCGTGGTCTGCCGAGCGGAGAGCTCTTCGAGCAGGCGTTGCACGAGTCGCGGGAGCCGGTCGGAGTCGAGCGCCGTGATCACCGCGCCGCAGTGTTGCACGTCGGCGAGCGGCAACAGCGCACCGTTCCCGAAGTCGAGCGCATACAGGTGGAGATCTGCGGGCGAGAATCGCTGCACCAGTTGCGCCAGCGTCGTACGGAGCGCGGTCGTTCGCCCGGAGAGCGCACCACCCATGAAGAGCAGGTGCGAACCCGAGGCGACATCCCAGGTGAGCGTTCGTTGCGACTGCTCTTCCGGTACGTCCTCGAGGCCGAGCAGAATCTCGGTCGCCCCGAGGTTCTCGCCCTGCATCTTTTCCAGCGGCAGCACGGTCGGGAGCGGCAACAGCCACGGTGACGGGTTCTTCTGGATTCCGAGCTGGTTCGTCGCGGCGGTGACCAGGTTGACGAGCGCGCGCAGGTCGGTGTCGTCGTGGTCGGTATTGGTCGAGTGCGAGGACTGCGCCTTCGGATACTGCGCCGGGAATCCGAGCGATTCCCAGTCGAGCGGCGCCTTCGGCGGCACGGTCGAGAGCACGCGCTGCGTTCCCGGACGGATCCCGGCAACGCGAGCGGTCTGGAATCCAGCCGGCATGGCAGAGGGCCCGAGCCGCACGTAGCCGCGACCGGGCGTCGAGGAGCTGATCAAGGCGGCTTCGGACGAGCCGATGATGTCGGAGGAGTCGGCACGGTCGGTCACTCGGAGCGCAACGCGAAGGTTGATGTTCGACTGCATCTCCGCGGTCACGACACCGGAGGGTCGCTGCGTCGCGAGCACCAGGTTGACGCCGAGCGAACGCCCGACTCGAGCGATACGCACGAGACCGTCGATGAACTCGGGAAGTTCGGTCTTCAGCTCCGCGAACTCATCGATCACGATCATGAGCCGCGCGAGCCCGCGGCGGGCTGCGGTCTCCGTGTCGCGAGCCCATGCGCTGTCGACGTCTTTCGCACCCATATCGCGAAGCACACGTTCGCGACGTTTGAGTTCGGCGTCGAGCGAGGCGAGCGCACGCTCGGTCTCTCGCGCGTCGAGGTTCGTCACCATACCGACGGTGTGCGGCAGGCGCTCACAGTCGGCAAATGCGGAGCCACCCTTGTAGTCGACGAGCACGAAGTTCAGCGCATCGGGGCGGTTCGCCATGGCGAGGCTGATGACGAGCGCCTGCAAGAACTCGGACTTTCCGGAACCGGTCGTTCCGGCGACGAGCGCGTGCGGGCCGTCCCTCGAGATGTCGAGCGCGAACTCGCCATCGGCGTTCGCGCCGACGACGACGAAGGTGTTTCGAGGCGAACGCTGCCAGCGCTGCACGAGCACTGAGGGGTCGTCGAGGTCGATGCCGAGCAGATCGACCATGCGGACACTCGTCGGCAGCATTGCCTCATCGCCGACGCCACTGACGTGCTGCAGCGAGCACAGCGATCGAGCGATCTCCTCCGCCTGATCGACGGAAACTCCATCGAGCAGCACCGTCGGGTAGTAGTCGGCGGAGGTTTCCAAACGAGCCAGTGAAGCATCGACCGGGTCGATCGAGACGACGCTCTTCGCTTCTTCCGGCAAGCGGGCGCGGTCGGAGTCGAGGGCAAGGATGTGGATCCCGAATTCAGCGCCGTGTTCGAGCAGCGGCACCATCCCGGGCAGCATTCGGAACCGCCGGGCGCCATCGACCACGATGATGAGGTCCGTGTCAAAGGTGATGCCTCGCTGCCCAGCTGAACGCATCCGGGTTTCGAGCAGCACGGCAGCTTCGCGCAAGCGTTCGCGTCGCGTGTCTTCGGTGTTGCCGATGAGGGCCGGGACCGCATCGCTCATGTGGGCGTGCGGGAGCCACTGCATCCAGCTCCACTCCGCTTTCGAGTCGTCGTCGCAGATCACCATGACCTCGGCATCACGCGGCGATCGGAGGGTCGCGAAGGAGGTCAGCATCGCGCGGGCAGTGTTCCGAACGGCATCCAGTTGCCCGGCGATCCCGACGACGCCGGTTCGGAAGTCGACGGGAACCGATGCTGGCGCAACGCCAACGCGTCGTGAGCTGCTCCTGTCTTTTCCGCCACCCTCGAAGGCGACATCGAGCGCGACGTCGGTCACCCCGACGCGCAGCTGCAGTGCGTCGTCGTCGTTCTTCCGACGTTCCCAAAGCCTTGAGAGCGGTTGCACCGCGATGTCGCGAATCACCACCGGGTCAGGGTGGCGGTACCAGGCGGTGAGGCGCTGCTCTTTGACGAGCCCGGCGATCCGCTTGCCCGCCTTCTTGATGTCCTCGATCCACTGCGCCTCGGTCTTGAGGCCCTTCTTCTTTGCGAGTTTCTTGTTCGTTAGAAAGGAGCCAATGACCATGATCGGGCTCGCCGCCGCCATCATGAGCATGATCGGGCGGTTGAAGACGAAGGCCATCGTGACACCGAGGATCACCGGGATCACGGCGGAGAGCCACGGCAGCGGCGACTGGTCGGCGTCCTCGGGCTTGTCACCGGGCAGCGGCACCACGGGCTGCTTCTTCGACGGCTCGATTCGCGAAGGGCGGTTGAAGCCGCGAGCGCCAGGAGAGTCGGTCGTGAGGTCGGCGTCCGATGCCGGTGCGACACCGATCCGGAGAATGCTCGACCCGATCTGCAACAGGTCGGCGGGCACGATCTCGTGCGGACCGTCGATCGCTTCACCATTGACCCAGACGTCTGCTTCTGCCGAGGCGGGGGTCACGACCGCCCGCAGCGGCGTGCGACGACCAGTGGTCTCGTGCACTTTGGAGGCTTCGATCAGGAGGGTCGCGTGCACTTCGAGCAGCGCGGCATCGGCAATGCGCACGTGCGCCGCAGCACCTGAACCAAGGCGGATCGGCGATTCCGGTTCGACACGAACGGTCTCGCCCGCGAAGGGGCCGCCGACGACTTCGAGTCGAAGCGTGCCCGGGCTGAGTGTTGCGCGTCGGATCTGCGGGATCACCTGACCGGAGAGCAAGCCGGACTGCCCGATCGGCGTCGAAGCACTCACATCGGCGAGGACACCCGGTGCGACTCCGATCGATTCGGCGACTTCGCCGACCGTTGTCGCATCGTCAACCTTCAGCAGCCAGGATTTGGCCTCGGAGCCCGCCATCGGCTCCTTGAATGTCACGCGGAATGCCATGGCATGTCCTTTCGCGGTTCGTCGACGTGCGCGCTCAGCGCTCGTGTGATGCTGCTCTTGTCGTTCACTCTGCACCCAATCGGTTCAGCATGACGGTAAACGCTGCAAACGCGCCGCCGTTGGAGGCTTCAGCGTCTTCGGCGGGCGGGATCTTCGGGACGATCGACGTCGTAACGCTCTCGTCTTTGCCGTGCGGGCGGACATCGGCGGGCACGATGCCGATGGTCGGGAGTTCGCCGGCCTCGGCCACGAGGGTGACGCTTCCCGTCGCCTGCTCGCCGTCAGCGCCCGCGACATGGTAGGAGAACTGGTCGACCGCAGCTTCTTCGAAGGGCACGTATTGCACGGCGCCGTCGCCAGTGCAAATGACAGTGCCGTGGATCGCGGCACCGCAGCCGACGACTCGCACGGAACTCGGATCGTCGGAGACCACGAGCGGCGGCAACTGCAACGAGGTCGAATCGGCTGCGAACAGCTGTGCGTACACGCTCTGCGCGATCAAGGGCTCGCCGCCGGGTCGATAGACGGGGATCTCCACGGACGCCGGCTGCGACCAGGTTCCGTAATCGTCAGCGAATCGCACGCCGATCGTCGCAGCGCCCACGAACCCCTGCGCGGGCCGGAACACCAGGTGCTCGGAGGTCACGCCCACCTCACCGGCCTCAGCGGGTTCGACGCCGAGCACTTGCACCGCTCCGCCCTCGACACACACGACGCATTCGATCGCGAGATCACTGAGCGGCAGCAGGAACACCGAGCCCGCGGCAACCGGGAACCGGTAGCTGGTGAGCCCGATGGTCGGCGCTTCCGGTGGCGCGAGGGTCACGAGATACTCGATGACGAGGCTCGTCACACCGTTCGAGAGCGGCACCGGAATGGTGACGCCATTGAAGTCAGGCTCGTAGGCGGTCGCCGCGAAGTCGATCTGCTCACTCGTGCAAGCGGTGACGAGATCGCTCGCCGCCAGAACGGGCGCACAGTCGGTGATCAACCAGCCTTCCGCGGGCTTCGTGTTGGTCTCACCGAGGTATGGGATTTCGACCGCATTCGGGCCGCTGTAGGCGCCAGCGAGCGGGACGTTGCCGAGCAGGAGCATGCCGGAAGCGAGGATGAGCGCGGCTCCACGCAGCAATCGACGCATCGCTATTCCTGTCAGTTCGCACCCAGCAAGAGAACCGGGTCCCGGGACTACTATGGTAGGCGGCTTCCAGGTGGCGAAACCTGTGAACCCCGTCAAGAGAATTCGGGAGAGCATTGATGGCTGGATCAAAGCGTCGCGAAAAGAATTCGAGCGGACTCCCACAGACCGTGGTCGTCACTGCTGATGGCGGAGCGCAGACTCGCGCCGGAGCAAAGGCCTCGACGCAACGTCAGACCAGAGCGTCGAAGAACGGCAACGGCCAGCCCTCCAAGCAGCAATCCGGCAGGGGCTCGAATTCTGGCGCAGCCGCTTCCCAGCAGGCAGCCAACGCCGCGCCAGTGCAACCGCTCGCAGTGCTCGGCAGCGCGGCAGGGCAGACCGCCCTCATGACGAAAGAGACCACGCGGCCGCTCAGTGTCGGCGGCGGCGTCCTCCCGGAACTCGTCGAAGCAGAGGTCAAACCTCGCCCGGCATGGAAGCACCCCGCGTTCATCGTCTCCATGATTCTGACGATCCTCGCCGGCCTCGGCGCCGCAGCCTGGTTCATTGTCGGGCTCGTCACCGACGAGCAGGTCCGGGTGAGCAGCATGACGATCAGTGTGAGCTCCGGCAACGCGCACCTCGACTGGAGCGGGCCCGACGCCGAGTACAGCCTCTTCGCCGTGCAGGGTTCTGGTGAAGTGCTCGACCTCAGTCAACTGATTCGAGGAAGCGAAGCCTGGATCCCCTCGGCGCTCGGCTTCTACGACAACGACACCTGCTTCGTGGTCCGCTCGACGAGTGAGACCGCGACGGTCTCCTTGAACGCCGAAACCCTCGCCAATCAGGGCGGAGCGAGTGCATGCGTGAACAACGCCGACCGCTGAGCTGGCGGCTCGGCGTCGGCGTGGTCGCCATCGGCGCGGTCGTCGCCCTGAGCGGATGCCGCCCCACGCCTCCACCCCCTGCCCCACCGGAACCGAGCGACGTCGATCTCTCGCAGTTCTCCGAGAGCGACCCCACGAGTAACGGCCTCTGGCTCCTCGATGGCGATCGCGCAGCCGACCAGATCAATCGTGCAGTCGCCGAGGCGGGCAGCGCCTCGATCGAAGGAACCTTCACCGAACTGGTGGTCGTCGACCCCGAGCAGCCTCCCGTCAACGGGCGCACCGTCACCATCGCATACGACGGCACCCCGGAGCGCATGACGGCGAAGATCAGCGCGGGGAACATCGCGATCGATGTCGTCGTGCTCGATGGGCGGACCTACGTGCAAGGCAACGACGTCTACGCGCAGCGCACCGGAATCCCGGAATTCGCAGAAGGCTACGTATGCACGAATGCCGGCGAAGCATTGCTCTCCGAGTGGTCGCCGATGTTGAATCCCCGCGAACTCATCGAAACGCTCCTGGCCGGTAGCGACTCGCTCTCGGTCATGCCACCTGCCGAAGAGGGCGAAACGCTCGACGTGATCGTCGGCTCGGGTGACGCACCGGTCGGCAAACTCGTCGTCGAAGGCGTTGGGGCACCGCTCCCCTCAGCATTCACGGCCGGCGACTCTTCCGGCAATAGCAGTTTCACCTTCACCGCCTGGGGAGAAAGCCCCGAGGTCAGTATTCCGGAGAACATCGCACGGAGCTGCGACTCCTAACCCGCTCTCTCGCGATGCCGACTTGTTTCGGATCAATGTGCGGCGCTGTGTCACACTTTGACTCGAACCGGCCATTTCCTCATTGACGACGGATGGTCCGTCGGCAGCGATTGAATGGAACGCCATCGTGCAACAGCCAACCATCGATGAAATCCTGTCGGGTTCTCGCCCACACTTCACGCCCAGCCTCGCGACCGAGGCAGCCCTCGACGCCCTGGTCCTCGAAACGAGAAGCGGTGCCTCGAAGAGCCCGAGGAATCGCCGCCGCGGGCTCTGGCTCGTTCCGGCTTCGGTCCTTGGCGTCGCCGCGCTCACCGCAGGTGCTCTCGTCGTCGACCACTACACTCGCGTCGAACTGCCCGTGGCGATCGAGTACACCTCACGCTCCGGCGAGTTCGTGGAATGCACCGCCACGATCCAGGGCGGATCCTTCTTTTCTCCAAAACCCGAAGCAGTGATCGACTACTACACGAACCACGACTTCACCGGGGTCGGTCAGCAGATCTACGAGTACGCGCTCGTGCTCTCGGGAGAGGCTCCCGGCTCTGCCGAAGTGCTTCCCGATTCCGTCGCATGGCTTCCCGACGAGAACTTCGAACCCTATTCGTTCCCGGAGGCGTTCTCGGATTCCATGGTCTCGTTCCTCCTCATCGACGTCGTCAACGAACTCGGTCTCGGCAACGTCAGCGGTGACGCGGATCTGCGCTCGGATTGCGCTGGACAACTTCGTTGAGCACCGTGACTCGCGAAGCGCAGACTTCTGCATCGTTCGACCTCACCGCCGCGTTCCGTGCGGAGGCGGCCGGACTGCTCGGGTTCTTCATCCGCCGCGATGTCCCCATCGAGGACGCTGCTGATCTGGTCAGCGAGACGTTCCTCGCAGCATGGAAGACAAGCGGAAGGCGCACGGTCGAGCCGCACATGCTCCGAGCATGGTTGTACGGCATCGCCCGCAACATCCTCTCGCAGCATCGGCGCGGCGGTGTTCGGCGTTCGGCACTTGCAAAGCGCCTTCGCTCGACGCTCGATGGCGGGCATTCGCACGCGGCCATCCAGGCGGATTCCACGAACGAATCACTCGCAGAGCACGTTCGCGAGTTGATCGCGCAGCTTCCTGAGATCGATCGCGAAATCGTCCGTCTCGTCTACTGGGAAGAGTTCACGCAAGAGGAGGTGGCGAGCATTCTCAAGAAGCCCGCTACGACGATTCGCACCCGGCTCTCGCGTGCACGTGGCGTGCTCCGAGCACAACTCCAGGACGGCGACGACCTGCACTGACTGCCCGCTTATGCAGAAAGCCCCGGCGATTGCCGGGGCTTTCTGCATGTGCCTTCGATTGGGTCGCACGAGTGCGATCACCGCGACCGGGAGCTAGGCGGAGGTGCGGCTCGTCTCGTAGACGGCCATACGCTCTTCGTTCTCGCGATCGAACTCTGCAACCGCGTCGCGGTGCGCAGCCTTGACCTTGCGTCCGCGGCGGGCCACGATGCCGCCAACCCAGATCGGAACCTCGCGGGCGAGCACGAAGGTCAGCACTGAGAGCGGTGTCAGCAGGACTTCGGTGAGCTCAGCCGCTGAGGTGTTCGGGAGCTGCGCGTATGCGCCCCAGCCGCCGAAGTTCTCGAGCAGGTTTCCGGCGATGACCGCCGCGTAGACGAGCGCCGCGACGAGGAACCCGCCGAGGACGTGCGCCCACCACCCTGCACGATTCACGATCAGGTTCAGCAGCAGGTATCCCACGAAGAAGACCGCGACCGGAAGGATCCAGGTCGGCTGGAGCCACAACGTCTGCACCTCTGCGACCAGGTCGAAGGTGCGATCGAAAAGGAACCCGATCAGCAACATTCCACCGGCGAGCAGTGCGCCGAAGATGAGGGTCGCGAGCAGAGAGACCGCGAATCCGACCCCGCGCACGCCACGCTTCGTGGGAGGCAGTGGTGCTTCGACGAGCACGATCGGCGTGCCACCAGCGGCAGCAGCGCGGGCGGTGTCGTCGTCGACTTCGATCGCAGCGTGCTTGCGCGTTGCCGCGTCGTCGCCCGCGGGGAGGTCGACTTCGAACTCCGGCTCAGTGCTCCGCGTCGACACCGTCGGAGTCTGTGCAGGCAGTGCGCGAGTGCGGGCGAGGTCTTCCTCGGCGTCGGTGCGCTGCGCGTCGAGCGCAACGGTTGCATCGTTGACGGAGCTCTCGCGAAGCTCTCCGTCCTTGGCGGTCTCGACTCGGGTGGTCTCGTCGTTGTCGCGCGTGGAGCGAGCTGCAGCTGCACCGGCGACAGCGCTGCCTGCGGCTGCGCTTCCGGCCACGCCCCCTGCATGTGCAGCGGATGAACCGGGATCGCTCGAACGCAGCGCTGCACCGACCTCGGCGTCAACGCTCGGGTCCGCCTGCGGTGGCGCTGGACGTTGCGGCTCGACCAGGGGCGGCGGGTGCTCGTCGTCTGCGACAACGGGCATCGCCTGCGTCGCACCGAGGTCGTCATCGTGCGTGGACTCCCGCTCGGTCACGGGCTCACGATCGAGACGTGATTCGGGTTCGACGAGGGGTGCTGGCTCCTCAGCGGCGAACGTTGGCTCCGGCGCAACGACGGGCGCGGGTTCTGCAGCTGCGGTCGACTGCGCGTCGAACGCCGCGGTCGGCGCATCCTCGCGAGCGAGCTCGTCGTAGGTGGGAACGGCCTCGTCGTACGAGACGGCGCTGTCGCGCGCCGCGTCCTCCGCGGCAATATCTGCGAGGTCCTGACGCTGCTCGTTGGAGTCAGGAACACTGTGTGGTCCGCGCAGCGTCGATGGCGCGATCACGGTCGGTTCGACGATGGGGTCCTCGCTCGTCGAAGTGTCACCAAAGTCGAGGCTCGGTGATTCGTGCGCGACGTTCTCGTTGGTCTCGTCGAGAGGCTGGCCGTCGCCGTTGTTGACGCCGCCTTCGCGATTCGTTTCATCACTCATGACCGATAACTCCTTCACAATGCGGGCACTGTGCATGCCTGCTGCGCCTGCAGTCTATGGATGAGCGCGAGCTGTACCCCGCAGGCGCGCGACATTTTCGAGAAGCCTGCGTTTGCAAGCGAGCCTGGCGCCGGATCCGAAGACGGCGTTTGGAAACGCACAACGGCCCCGGGGAAACCCCGGGGCCGTTGTGCTGAGATTGACTCCTCAGAGGAATCAGTCTGACGTGCAGTGCCGACTAGTTGTAGACGCCTGGCTCTTCGCCGAAGCCATCACCAGAGGTGAAGGACTCGAAGTCGACGAAGTTCAAGTCGTCATCACCGAAGGAACTCTGATCTGCGAAGATCCGGTTCGGGTAGCGCTCTGCCTTCGCCTCTTCGGTTGCCTCGACAGTGACGTCGCGGTACCGAGCAAGACCGGTTCCGGCAGGAATCAGCTTTCCGATGATCACGTTCTCCTTGAGGCCGACCAGCGGGTCGCGCTTGCCGTCCATCGCGGCCTGCGTGAGCACGCGCGTCGTCTCCTGGAAGGAAGCTGCCGAGAGCCACGACTCGGTCGCGAGCGACGCCTTCGTGATTCCCATGACTTCCTGACGAGCCGATGCGGTCTTGCGACCTGCGGTGAGCGCTTCGCGGTTGAGCAGGTTGTAGCGCTGACGGTCGACGAGCTCACCTGGGAGCAGGTCGGTTTCAGCGTGGTCGACAACCGTGACCTTGCGGAGCATCTGTCGGACGATGACCTCGATGTGCTTGTCGTGAATCGGCACACCCTGCGAACGGTAGACATCCTGCACACCGGTGACGAGGTGCTTCTGCACTTCGCGGACACCGCGGACACGGAGGACTTCCTTCGGGTCGATCGAGCCGACCTGCAACTGGTCACCCTGCTCGACGTGGTCACCATCGGCGACCAACAGCGTTGCACGCTTGAGCACTGGGTACGCGATCTCTTCGTCACCGTTGTCGGGAACGATGACAACCTTGCGGCTCTTCTCGTCCTCGTCGATGCGAACACGACCAGCAGCCTCGGCGATTGGCGATGCACCCTTCGGCGTACGGGCTTCGAAGAGCTCGGTCACACGGGGCAGACCCTGCGTGATGTCGCTCGCGCCCACCGAACCACCAGTGTGGAAGGTACGCATCGTCAGCTGGGTACCGGGCTCACCGATCGACTGTGCAGCGATAATTCCGACCGCTTCACCGATGTCGACGAGCTTGCCGGTCGCGAGTGAGCGACCGTAGCAGGCAGCACACACACCAACGGTTGATTCGCAGGTGAGGACCGAGCGAACCTTGACGCGCTCAACACCGGACTCGATGAAGGCGTTGATCCGCACGTCACCGATGTCTTCGCCGGCGTTCGCAAGAACAGTGCCCTCAGGGGAGACGACATCTGCAGCGAGGTTACGAGCGTAAACACTCGACTCTGCGTTCTCGTCACGAGTCAGCACACCATCGACGAGCGCCGCAATCGGCATGTCGAGGCCCTTCTCAGTGCCACAGTCGTCTTCACGGATGATGACGTCCTGTGAGACGTCGACGAGTCGACGAGTCAGGTATCCCGAGTCAGCGGTACGGAGCGCGGTGTCAGCCGAACCCTTACGAGCACCGTGCGTTGCGATGAAGTACTCAGCAACCGACAGTCCCTCGCGGTACGAGGAGATGATCGGACGCGGGATGATTTCACCCTTCGGGTTGGTCACAAGACCACGCATACCCGTGATGTTACGGATCTGGATCCAGTTACCGTTTGCACCCGAGGACACCATCCGGTAGATGCTGTTCTGCTCGTCGAACGCTTCGATCGTGGCCTTCTGGACCTCGTTCGTCGCCTTCGTCCACAGTTCGTTCAAGTCACTGCGACGCTCAGCGTCAGTGATTCGACCGGTGTCGTACTTCGCCTGAACCTGCAGTGCGCTCGCTTCAGCTGCTGCCACGATCTCCGGCTTCGCCTTCGGCGTCGCCATGTCAGAGAGCGCAACGGTGATTCCCGAGCGAGTAGCCCAGTGGAATCCCGCGTCCTTGATCATGTCGAGCGTCGAAGCGACGACCGTCTTCGGGTAGCGCTCGGCGAGATCGTTGACGATCTCAGAGAGCACTGGCTTGGTGGTCTGGCGCTGCACGAACGGGAAGCTCTCTGGGAGCGTCTCGTTGAACAGTGCGCGACCGAGCGTGGTCTCGACGAGGTAGAAGCCGTCTTCGCTGTAACCCTCTGGCTGGTCTTCCGGACGGAAGGTCAGACCCGAGAGACGCAAACGCACGAGTGCGTTCAGGTCGAGCGAGCCCTGGTCCATTGCCATGATCGCTTCAGCAACCGAGGAGAACACGCGGCCTTCACCGGTGGCGCCTGGCTTGACGGTCGTGAGGTGGTGCAGACCGGACACGATCTCGTGTGTCGGCAGCGTCACCGGACGGCCGTCCGAAGGCTTCAGGATGTTGTTCGAAGCGAGCATCAGGATGCGAGCTTCGGCCTGGGCCTCAACCGAGAGCGGCAGGTGGACAGCCATCTGGTCACCATCGAAGTCAGCGTTGAACGCCGAGCAGACGAGTGGGTGCAGCTGGATTGCCTTACCTTCGACGAGCAGTGGCTCGAAGGCCTGGATGCCCAGGCGGTGCAGGGTTGGTGCGCGGTTCAGCAGAACCGGGCGCTCACGGATGATCTCTTCGAGAACATCCCAAACCTGTGGCTTCGAACGCTCAACCATGCGCTTGGCGTGCTTGATGTTCTGCGAGTGCGAAAGGTCGATGAGTCGCTTGATCACGAAGGGCTTGAAGAGTTCAAGCGCCATCTGCTTCGGCAGACCACACTGGTGCAGCTTGAGCTGCGGACCGACCACGATGACCGAACGGCCGGAGTAGTCAACGCGCTTTCCGAGGAGGTTCTGGCGGAATCGACCCTGCTTACCCTTCAGCATGTCGCTGAGGGACTTGAGGGCGCGGTTTCCCGTACCGGTGACTGGGCGACCACGGCGACCGTTGTCGAACAGTGCGTCTACTGCTTCTTGCAGCATGCGCTTCTCGTTGTTCACGATGATTTCCGGTGCGCCGAGATCGAGCAGGCGACGCAGACGGTTGTTGCGGTTGATCACACGACGGTAGAGGTCGTTCAGGTCGCTCGTTGCGAAGCGGCCACCATCGAGCTGCACCATTGGGCGGAGCTCCGGTGGGATCACTGGCACAACATCGAGCACCATCGCAGCCGGCGAGTTGCCGGTCTGCAGGAACGAGTTGACAACCTTGAGGCGCTTGATAGCGCGGATCTTCTTCTGACCCTTGCCCTCAGCGATCTGGAGGTGCAGCTCTTCAGCAGCGGCCTTCAGGTCGAATGCTGCGAGGCGCTTCTGCATTGCCTCAGCACCCATGTGCGCTTCGAAGTAGTCGCCGTAGCGGTCGACGAGCTCGTGGTAGGTGGCGTCTTCTGGGCGAAGGTCACCAACCTTGAGTCCACGGAAGTCGTCGAAGACGCGCTCGAGGTGAGCGATCTGGTCGTCAGCACCCTTGCGGATCTGCGCCATTTCCTTCTCGCCGGCGTCCTTTGCCTTGCGCTTCGGCTCTGCCTTTGCACCATCGGCTTCGAGCTGTCCGAGATCGCTCTCGAGCTGCTGCAGTCGAGCTGCAATACGTGAGTCGCGGTCCTTCTCGATCTCCTGGATTTCGAGGCGGAGTTCGCTCTCGAGACCCGGAAGGTCTTCGTGACGGCCGTCGGTGTCGACCTCGATGACCATGTACGCGGCGAAGTAGATGACCTTTTCGAGGTCCTTCGGCGCCATGTCGAGGAGGTAACCGAGGCGGCTCGGAACACCCTTGAAGTACCAGATGTGGGTAACGGGAGCAGCGAGCTCAATGTGGCCCATGCGCTCGCGGCGGACGGAGGACTTGGTGACCTCTACTCCACAGCGCTCGCACACGATGCCCTTGAAGCGGACTCGCTTGTACTTTCCGCAGGCACACTCCCAGTCGCGGGAGGGCCCGAAGATCTGCTCACCGAAGAGGCCGTCCTTCTCTGGCTTCAGGGTGCGGTAGTTGATCGTCTCTGGCTTCTTGACCTCACCATGCGACCATCCGCGAATGTCATCGGCCGTTGCGAGGCCGATCTTGAGTTCATCGAACGTTGTTGCGTCGAGCAATGTTCTCTTCCTTATAACTTCTGAATCGTCGCTTGGGCTAGATCTCGTCGATTGACGAGAGTTCTGGCCGTGAGATGTTGATGCCGAGTTCTTCGGCCGTGCGAAGCACCTCATCGTCGGTGTCGCGCAGGCTGACGGTCGAACCGTCTGCTGCGAGCACCTCGACGTTCAGGCAGAGGGACTGCATTTCCTTGATGAGCACCTTGAAGGACTCAGGGATGCCCGGCTCCTGGATGTTCTCGCCCTTGACGATCGACTCGTACACCTTGACGCGGCCGAGGATGTCGTCGGACTTGATCGTGAGGAGCTCCTGCAGCGTGTAGGCAGCGCCATACGCCTCGAGCGCCCAAACTTCCATCTCACCGAAGCGCTGTCCACCGAACTGAGCCTTACCACCGAGCGGCTGCTGGGTGATCATCGAGTACGGTCCGGTCGAACGAGCGTGGATCTTGTCGTCGACGAGGTGGTGCAGCTTGAGGATGTACATGTAGCCAACCGAGATCGGGTACGGGTACTGCTCGCCACTGCGGCCGTCGAAGAGCGTCGCCTTTCCGGAGCCGTCGATCACGCGATCGCCGTCACGGTTGAGCGTCGTCGAGTCGAGGAGACCCACGATCTCAGCTTCAGATGCGCCGTCGAACACAGGTGTCGCCACCTTGGTGCCCGGCTCAGCCGAACGAGCTGCTTCACCGATGCGAGCGGCCCACTCAGGAGCGCCCTCGATGTTCCAGCCCTGGTTCGCGATCCAGCCGAGGTGTGTCTCGAGGACCTGACCGAAGTTCATTCGCTTCGGGATACCCAGCGGGTTGAGCACGATGTCAACCGGGGTTCCGTCTGGAAGGAACGGCATGTCTTCTTCTGGGAGGATCTTCGCGATAACACCCTTGTTGCCGTGGCGGCCAGCAAGCTTGTCACCTTCGGTGATCTTGCGCTTCTGCGCGATGTACACGACAACCTTCTCGTGAACACCCGAGCCGAGCTCGTCGTCACCGTCGTCAGTGCGGAAGTGCTTGACGTCGATGATCGTGCCCTGCTCGCCGTGTGGCACCTTCAGCGACGTGTCGCGAACTTCGCGGCTCTTCTCGTTGAAGATCGCGCGCAGGAGTCGCTCTTCAGCGCTCAGCTCGGTCTCACCCTTTGGCGTGACCTTACCGACGAGGATGTCGCCTGGGCGAACCTCTGCACCGATGCGAACGATGCCGCGCTCGTCGAGCTCTGCGAGCAGCTCTGGACCAACGTTCGGAAGGTCGCGAGTGATCTCTTCTTTCCCGAGCTTCGTGTCGCGAGCGTCGATCTCGTATTCCTCGATGTGGATCGAGGAGAGAACGTCGTCCTTCACGAGGCGCTGGCTGAGGATCATCGCGTCTTCGTAGTTGTGGCCTTCCCACGGCATGAATGCCACGAGGAGGTTCTTTCCGAGTGCGAGTTCACCGTTCTCGGTCGCGGGGCCATCTGCGATGACTTCGCCAACTTCGATGCGGTCGCCTTCGCTGACGATGACGCGGTGGTTGTAGCTCGTGCCCTGGTTCGAGCGGTCGAACTTGCGCAGGTAGTAGTCCTGCGTGCCACCAGCGTCGAGCTGGATGGTGACGAGGTTCGCGGAAACTTCAGCGACAACACCAGCACCGGTTGCGGTGATGACGTCGCCGGCGTCGATTGCTGCGTAGCCTTCCATACCGGTTCCGACGAGCGGGCTCTCGCTACGGAGCAGCGGGACAGCCTGACGCTGCATGTTGGCACCCATGAGTGCGCGGTTTGCGTCGTCGTGCTCGAGGAACGGAATGAGCGAGGTCGCAACCGACACCATCTGGCGAGGGCTGACGTCCATGTAGTCGACATCGTTTGGAGCGACGAGTTCAACCTCGCCACCCTTCTTCCGAACGAGGACGGTCTTCTCGACGAAGGTCGACTTGTCGTTGAGTGGCGCGTTCGCCTGTGCAACGACGAACTCGTCTTCTTCACCCGCGGTGAGGTAGTCGATCTGCGTCGTGACGACACCGTTCTCAACCTTGCGGTACGGGGTTTCGATGAAACCGAAGGAGTTGATGCGCGCGAAGGACGCGAGCGAACCGATCAGACCGATGTTCGGACCTTCCGGCGTCTCGATCGGGCACATACGGCCGTAGTGGGACGGGTGAACGTCTCGAACCTCAACACCTGCACGCTCACGCGACAGACCACCCGGTCCGAGCGCAGAGAGACGACGCTTGTGCGTGAGCCCTGCGAGCGGGTTGTTCTGGTCCATGAACTGCGAGAGCTGGCTGGTACCGAAGAACTCCTTGATCGCCGCGGAAACCGGGCGAACGTTGATCAGGGTCTGCGGGGTGATCGCTTCGATGTCCTGCGTTGACATGCGCTCGCGAACCACGCGCTCCATGCGAGCGAGGCCCGTACGGACCTGGTTCTGGATGAGCTCGCCGACGGCGCGGATACGACGGTTGCCGAAGTGGTCGATGTCGTCCGTGTCGAGGCGGATGTCAACAGCCTTGCCCTTGCGAACACCTGGGATGGTGGTCTCATTGGCGTGCATCGCGACGAGGTACTTGATCGTGCCGACGATGTCGTCGATCGAGAGCACCGAGTCGGTCATTGGCGCGTCGATACCGAGCTTGCGGTTGATCTTGTAACGACCAACCTTCGCGAGGTCGTAGCGCTTGCCGTTGAAGTAGAAGTTGTCGAGCAGCGCACGGGCAGCCTCAGCGGCGACCTGCTCGCCTGGACGAAGCTTGCGGTAGATGTCGCGGAGCGCATCTTCCTTCGTCATGACGGGGTCTTTTGCGAGGGTCTCTTCGATCGAAGCGAAGCCCTTGAACTCGCGTGCGATGTCTTCTGCAGTGAGGCCGAGAGCCTTGAGGAAGACCGTGACCGACTGCTTGCGCTTGCGGTCGATGCGAACGCCGACCTGGTCGCGCTTGTCGATCTCGAACTCGAGCCATGCACCACGGCTCGGGATGACGCGTGCAGAGTAGACGTCTTTATCGCTCGTCTTCTCTGGGGTGCGCTCGAAATAGACGCCGGGGCTACGAACCAGCTGCGAAACGACGACACGCTCGGTGCCGTTGATGACGAAGGTGCCCTTTGGGGTCATGAGGGGGAAGTCACCCATGAACACGGTCTGCGACTTGATTTCGCCGGTTTCGTGGTTCATGAACTCGGCTTCGACGTAGAGCGGCGCAGCGTAGGTTTTGCCACGCGACTTGCACTCGTTGATCGAGTACTTCTGCTCGTCGAGCTGAGGGTTGGTGAACGAGAGCTGCATCTTTTCGCTCAGGTCTTCGATCGGAGAAATCTCTTCAAAGATTTCTTCGAGACCTGATTGCAGTGCAACGTCGGTGCGGCCTGCTGCTGTTGCTTCAGCCAGCCGCTCCTTCCAGGTGTCGTTGCCCACGAGCCAGTCAAAGCTCTCGATCTGCAAAGCAAGCAGATCTGGGACGGTGAGTGTATCGGTAATCTTCGCGAAGCTCAGTCGCGAAGCGTTCCGACCGTTCTTGGGAGTGGATGCGGCAGCAGCCAAAGGAATAACCTCCGTGCTCCAAAGGGTTGCGAGCCTTTAGAGTGATCGAGTCGACGGTGATTGCCCACCAGATCCACAAGCAAAAAAGTGATGTGTACTTTTTCACACAGGCCGACCGCAATATGAAGGCATGGGTTTAACTGGGAGCGCAACGTCCTACGTTACACGCCGAGGTCAATCCCCGCAAGGGTCCCGAGCGATTGATATGAGCGTGCTCACGACCATCGCTCGGAGTCGGGATTATCGGCCGACGACGAGCCCAGAGATTCCGAGCACGATGAACAGGATCCCGCCCACCGCGTAGAGGTATGGCCAGATGAAGAAGGGGATGAAGAAGAGCGTCGACTTCGGCGAGCGCATGACGATCTGGCCCGTCTGCGGGTCGCGCGCCTCGGTCACGACGAACCACTGCTCCTTGCCGTTCGGCTGAATGATCGGCTGCTGCAGCTGCTGCTGGATCATGACGGGGCGCGGCTTGTCGAGGGTGCGCTTCATGACGAAACGCTCGAACGCCCAAACGGCTGCGGCAGCGATGACCAGGGCGATGCCCATCGAGAGGTTCGTCTGCCCCGAAGTCGGGTTGTCGGGAGCGATGAGCGGGCGAATTCCCACCAGACCAATCAACAACGCGAGCGGCAGTCCGAGAATTGCGAGGATCCCCCACCGTTGCCAAATGATCATGTCCGCTCCCTTTCACAAGAACTGTTATTTCCCTGGTTCGGCTTGTCCAGCCGCGAGACCGGTGCAACGCTACTCCTGAGGTCACGGGGCAACCTGAGAAATGGTTGAAACTCGGCTGAAACTCTCGATTACTGAATTGCAAGGACGTGGAAGATGCGCAAAACCCTCGGGTTTCTCGCGGTACTGCTGCTCGTGAGCGGCTGCACAGCGACTTCACAAGGCGGTGCGCCAAATGACTCCGCCCCCTCCGACACGGGTACCGAATCCATATCGGGCGACGATGCCATCTCGGTTGCGCTCCCGCCGACGACCGGATTCTTCGACTATCAGCTCGGCGGCGCGTCCACACCCGACGCCGACGGCGGCGTGCTCGCGCGGGATTCGAGCGACCTCCCAGAACCCGGCTTCTTCAATATCTGCTACGTCAACGGGTTCCAGACGCAGCCCAGCGAAGCCGAGCAGTGGCTGGCCTCCGAAGGCGACCCGATCCTTCGTGACGAGAACGGCGAACCGGTGATCGACCCCGAATGGCCCGACGAGATGATTTTGGACCCCTCGACCGAGGCCAAGCGGTCCGCGATCCTCTCGCTCATGGAGCCCGTGCTGCACGGCTGCGCCGAGGCGGGATTCGATGCGATCGAAATCGACAACCTCGACACCTGGACCCGCTTTGATTCGCCCACCACGGGACAGATCGATGAGGAGGGGGCATTGACGCTCGCCCGTTCCTACGTCGAGATCGCGCACGGCCTCGACCTCGCGATCGGCCAGAAGAACGCCGCGGAGCTGGCGGAAATCGGGCACACCGAACTCGGCTTCGACTTCGCAGTCACCGAGGAATGCTCGGTCTACGCAGAATGCGGTGCGTACACGAGCGTGTACGGCGAGCACGTTTTGCAGATCGAGTACCTCGACTCGCTCGAGCTGCCGTTCGACGAGGTGTGCAGCGACCCGGACTCAGCCCCGCTGACGATCTTGCGAGACCGTGACCTCACGACTCCGAGTTCACCCGAATACTTCTACGAGCAATGTCCGATTCCCTGAAATCCGATCGCGGGCGCGCTCCGCATGCACCCGGCATCGAACCTCGCACTGAGCAGTGCGCGACAATAGAGCAGTGAGCGAACTCGAAGGAACCCTCAGCAACGGCATGCTCGCCGAGATGCGGTACTCGGGCGACGGTGGGTTTCAGCTCGTGGTCGACGGCACCCCGCAATCGCACGTGGATCCGGAACGGCCAGACTTCCTGCTCTACGAATACGTTCGACGCATCGGTCACGTCATCGATGCGCTCCCCAACGGCCCCCTCACTGCGGTGCACCTCGGCGCCGGCGCGATGACGCTGCCCCGCTACGTCGAGCACACCCGACCAGGGTCCCGGCAGCAGGTGCTCGAGCTCGAACCAGGACTCGTCGAACTCGTACGCAGTGTCGCCCCCTTGCCGAAGCGAGCAAGTATCCGCCTCCGCTACGGTGACGCCCGAGAAACGCTCGGCAAACTTCCGAACGGTCTGCTCGGCACGGTCGATCTCGTGATCGTCGACGTGTTCTCCGGCGCGCGAACGCCCGCGCACGTCACGAGTATCGAGTTCCACACGCTGCTCGCCGGGCTGCCGAGCGCGAATGGGATCATCGCGATCAATATCGCCGACGGCAAGGGGCTGCAGTTCGCTCGCAGCCAGCTCGCAACTCTGAAGGTCGTGCACCCGCACGTCGCAGCGATCGCCGACACGGGGCTCTTGAAGGGCCGTCGATTCGGCAACCTCGTTGCGATCGCATCGCAGCAGCCGCTCCCGAGCGAAGCGCTGCCCGCGATCCTTGCTCGCGACGCGTTCCCAGCGAAGCTCATCATCGGAGACGAGCTCGATCGGCTCATTTCCGGTGCGGCCCCAGTGCTCGACCAGTCCGCCGTGCCATCACCGCCGCCAGCACGATCCGTGTTCCAGGTTCCACGTGGCTGAACTCGAGCGAGTACGGCACTGGGCGAACGCGCTCATCGCTCTGCACCTCGACCCCGAGTGGACCTTCGGGTTCGACTCAGCGCGAGCGCGAGCAGGGCAATGCGATTCGGCGAAGAAGCACATCACGGTCTCCCGTCATCTCGCTGCACGCTTTGACGACGACGAGATCCACCAGGTGCTCCTCCATGAAGTCGCGCACGCGCTCGCGGGCCACGCTGCCGGGCACGGGCCGCAGTGGAAGAAGATCGCCGACGAGCTCGGCTACGACGGCGGACGGCTGCACTCGAGCGACGTTCCGAAGGACCTCGCGCCGTGGATCGGCAAATGTCCCGCCGGTCACGAACATCACCGTTTTCGCCGACCGACCCGGCAAGCCTCGTGCGCGAAGTGTTCACGCACATACTCATCGCGCTACATCATCGTCTGGGAGAAACGAGAGCGTTAGGCGAAGCAGGCCATGCTGCACCCAGCGAGGCACGCCATGTCGCATTCAGCGGAGCGCCGTGCTTGTACTCAGCGGAGCGCGCCGAGGTGCGCCAGCGCGGCGCGAACGACCGTCCCACGGCCGCCCTCCATCTCTTGGCTGAAGAGTTCGCCCGCGGCAACCTCCGGGCTGACCCAGGTGAGTTCGAGCGCGTCCTGTCGAGGGTCGCAGGTTCCCGTCACGGGAACGATGAAGCACAGGGACACCGCGTGCTGGCGGCTGTCGTGCAGGAGCCCCTGCCCGGGAATCTGGTGGTACTCGGCCACGAAGAACGGATTCGGGCTCGCCGGCAACTGCGGAAACGCCATCGGACCGAGGTCTTTTTCGACATGACGGAACAGTGCGTCTCGCACGGACTCCCCGAGCATCACGCGACCGGCGACAAGCGCTCGCGACATCTCACCGCTCGGGTTCACGCGCAGCAGCACACCGACCTCTTGCACCTGTCCCATGCCGTCGAGCCTGACGGGCACAGCCTCGACGTACAGGATCGGCAGCTTTGATCGCGCATCCGCGAGATCCTCGTCGCTGAGCCATCCGGGATTCGGGTCAGGGGTTTGAACAGCCATGGCCTCATTCTGCCCGTCGCGCGCTCGCCGCGCGAACTCCCGAGCAAGTGCTCGGAGAGAAACCGAGCGCCCGGCGAGGCAGGGCGCTAGCGTGGAGGTATGACGCAGATCCACGCAATCGACGCTGCGGCCACGCTCTGGCACGATGCTGAGGGCGGTCGTGAAGGCAGCACGCTGCTGATCATGCTGCACGGGCTCGGGAGCCACGAGGGCGACCTGTTCAGCATGGGCCCTGAGCTCCCCCGAAACCTGACGATCGCCTCACTGCGGGCACCCCTCGAATACGGTGACGGCTGGGCGTGGTTCGCCTCAGGATCGCAAGACTCGACCGACCAGACACTCATCAATGCCTCGGCGGCGGGAGTGCTCGAATGGCTCGACTCGCTCCCCGAGAAGTTCGAACGCATCGGCGTACTCGGGTTCTCTCAAGGGGGCGCGATGTCGCTGCAACTGGCTCGGCTCGCTCCAGAACGCTTCGACTTTCTCGTGCAGCTCTCGGGTTTCGTCGCGGCCGGGGAGCACGAGGGCGATGCACGGCTTCGGGCGATGTCACCGCAGATTCCGACGTTCTTCGGTCGCGGCACACTCGACACGGTGATCGGACCGGCCGCCGTGGCTCGCACCGTGCCGTGGATGCACGAGCACCTCGACACACACGAGCACACCTATCGGATTCCGCACTCGATTAATGCGCATGAGCTCGGCGACATTGTCGTGTTTCTCGCAGAGCACGCGCCGGAGGTCGAAGCTCGGGAGTAAGCCGAAGCCCGGGAGTAAGCCGAAGCCCAGGCGTAGCACTCACGGTGGTGACCGCGGATGGTTCGCCGTGTCGCAGCAGCGTGAGCGTCGGCAGCAGCCCCAGCGTCAACTTGAGCAGCAGCTCCACTATTTGGGTCAGCAGCAGCGAGCGCCCGGATTCTTGTCCTGAGCATCCGTGCGGTCCCGCCAGAACTCGCGCTCAGTCATTCGCGGGCCATCCGGGTGATTGCGGTCCTGGTGCGCGCAATACACCTCGTACGCGTTGTCGCCCATGAGCTCGCGCACATACCAACGGACTGCACGAAAAACCCGCAGCGGAGAGTAGCGAGCAAGCTCGCCATCTCCGGCTGCGGGGTTCACGTGTTCAGTCATGAGGAATCAGCCGACTCAGTGCTGAAACTCTTTGGGCTTCTTGTCCTCAGGGAGTGCATCCCATTCGGCCTGCAGCGCCTTCTCTTCCTTCGTGGCGAGGAAGCCCGCCGGAGCCCAGCGCGCCGAAGCGACCGCTGGGTCCTCGGTCGATTCTGCGCCGCCGGCGCGGAACGCCTTCACCGTCTGCACGATCGCAGCGATGATGACGACGATCGCAAGAACCACGAAGAGGATCGAGAGTGTTCCCTGCACCGCGGTGTTTCGGATGACCGCCGCGATGGCTTCCGGCGTGCCGAGCGAGTCGTCGCCGCCAGCCTGCGCGTCGAGGTACTTGAAGTGGTTCGCCCAGTACCCGACGGCCGGAACCGAGGAGAAGATCTTCTGGAACGATGCCGTGATCGTCACCACCGCCGTGAAGGCGAGCGGAAGAATCACGATCCACATGTACTTGAAGTAGCCGCGCTTCGCGACGATTGCGAGACAGATTGCGAGCGCGATCGCCGCGAGCAACTGGTTCGCGATACCGAATAGCGGGAAGAGCGTATTGATGCCACCGAGCGGATCGGTCACACCCATGATGAGAATCGCGCCCCACCCGGCGACCATGACCGCGGTGGCAAGCCACGCGCCTACTCGCCAGTCGGTCTGCTTGAACTTCGGGAAGACGTTGCCGAGTGAATCCTGGAGCATGAAGCGAGCAACACGGGTTCCAGCGTCAACTGCGGTGAGGATGAAGAGCGCCTCGAACATGATCGCGAAGTGGTACCAGAAGCCCATCATCGCCGTGCCACCGATGAGCTGTTGCATGATGTGCGCCAAACCGAGCGCGAGCGTTGGAGCTCCACCGGTGCGAGAGACGATGCTCTCTTCACCGACGTTCTGCGCAGTCTGAGCGAGCAGCTCTGGAGTGAGGTTCACGCCGGTGAGCGCGAGCGAGTTCACGAACTGCACCGCGCCCTCGATCGTGCCGCCAGTGGCCGCCATCGAGGAGTTCATGGCGAAGTAGATGCCGCGGTCGATCGAGATTGCCGCAACGAGAGCCATGATCGCGACGAAGGACTCCATGAGCATGCCGCCGTACCCGATGAAGCGGGTCTGGCGTTCTTTCTCAACCAGCTTCGGGGTCGTGCCCGAGGAGATGAGCGCGTGGAACCCGCTGAGGGCACCACAGGCGATCGTCACGAAGAGGAACGGGAAGAGCGAGCCGGAGAAGACCGGGCCGGTCGATCCGCCAGCGAATTCACTGAAGGCGGGAACTTCGATCTCCGGTCGGACGATGACGATCGCGCCGGCGAGCATCACGATGACACCGATCTTCATGAAGGTCGAGAGGTAGTCACGTGGTGCGAGCAGCAGCCAGACCGGGAGCACCGCGGCGACGAAGCCGTAGATGATGATCATGATCGCGAGAACGGTGCGGTCGAGGTGGAAGATCTCGTAGCCCCACTCGGTGTCTGCAACCCAGCCACCTGCGACGATTGCGAACATCAACAGCACGAACCCGATGATCGAGACTTCGGTGATCTTGCCGGGGCGGATGTAGCGCAGGTAGACGCCCATGAACAGTGCGATCGGGATCGTCAGGCCGACGCTGAAAACACCCCATGGGCTTTCACCGAGGGCGTTGACGACGACGAGCGCGAGGATCGCGACGATGATGATCATGATGACGAGGGTCGCCAGCTGTGCCGCGAATCCGCCGATACGGCCGAGTTCGTCACGCGCCATTTGACCGAGTGAACGGCCACCGCGGCGCATTGAGAAGAAGAGCACGAGGTAGTCCTGGACCGCTCCGGCGAGAATCACACCGATGATGATCCAGATGGTGCCAGGCAGGTAGCCCATTTGCGCTGCGAGCACCGGTCCGACGAGCGGGCCAGCGCCAGCGATTGCCGCGAAGTGGTGCCCGTAGAGCACACGGCGGTCGGTCGGGACGAAGTCCTTGCCGTTCGCCTTGTACTCTGCCGGCGTTGCGCGCCGGTCGTCGGGGCGAGTGAGCTTGCGCTCGATGAACTTCGAGTAGAAGCGATACCCGATCAGGTACGTTGAGACCGCTGCGAAGACGAACCAGATCGCGTTGACCGTCTCACCGCGAACGATCGCGAGCATCGTCCAAGCGATACCACCGATGATTGCGATGACGGCCCAGATTGCGATCTTGAGCGGGGTCCACTTGCGCTCGCGCGCAGCATCCTGCTCGACGTCAATCGTGGTGGGTGGGAGATCCGGGTCCGGGGTCAGCAGCGCGCCATTGCGCTCGTTCCCGTCAGCATTCGAATGGGTGGCGTCGTTGCCCATGAGAACCTCTCGGCTTTTGGCCCACGTTTCGGGGAGATTCCGAGACGAGACGCGGGGCTTTTCTGGTCTGAAACTTCTTGGTGACGAGCCGAAACTCGAATCGCCTGAACAAACCCTAACCAACTCTCCCGGCACACTTGCTGGATTCTGGAAAGTTGCAGACCGTGCAGATTTGACGACGAGCAGGCCACCGCGTCTCGACAGCTCCGGCCGAACGCCGGATCCGGACCCTATTGGGCTTGTCGGATCCAGCCTCGGATTGTCTCGATGGGAACACCGAAACCACTGGCAGCGACCTCTTGCGACACACCGGTCGCGAGTGCGCGGAGCACGAGGTACTGCCGCTGCTCGTCGCTCGTCGCGGCGAGGAATACGTTGGTTTCGTGAGTGAATAAGCGGCGCCCGAAATCGTTCGGAACTCTCTCATCCTGTAAAGGCATCGTTCAAGCTCCTTAAAAGGGCATCGGTATTTACTTCTTTATTGCTGCAGTCTAGGGCGAACCACTGACAATTCGTCCCCCTAGAAACTGATGATGTACCCCTTGTTTTCTCGTGGTCGCGAATGCGTATTTTTTTCCGGTGCACGCTGGGCGGTCATCGCGAGGTCGCTGGAGCGCGGGTTTCTCCGGGAGCAGACGACTGCCCGGGGCGCTGGCGATACCAGCGCCCAGGGCAGTTGCTCCTGGAAATACCTGCATTCACGCACGAAGAATTCGCACGAGAATTTCGCCTCGAATTTGCGCGAGCGACGATGCAAGTTCCTGAGAAATTCACTCCTCGGAGACGACTCCGATCGCGACAGCGAGGTCCTCCCACGACATTCCGGAGCCTTTGAAAATGTTCGGCCGATCGTCACATCTCGTCACAGTTCCCAGTACGAGCGCATCGATGCTCTGCAAGGCATCGACGGACAGCGCCCCTTCATCGATCGCCTGGATCACATCACCAGACTCCCGAAGTGCCGTTTCCTGGTCCTCCACGACGACGAGCGAGCGCCCCATGAGCGCCGCATCGAGTTCGCGACGGCCTGGCTCATGTGAGCCCATCGCGATCACGCAGGCGCCGTCGGGCACGAGCGCACCATCGAACAGTGGATCCTTTGCGGAGGTCGCACAGACGATGATGTCGGCCTGAGCGACGTCTGCGATTTCCCCCACTTCCGCTGCCACGCCTCGCGATTGCAACTCGGCAACCGCATTCGCCAGCCGCTCTGGAGTGCGACCAACGAGGCGGACACTCTCGAGATCGCGAATCGCAGCCATCGCGATCGCGTGCTCAACTGCTTGCGGCCCTGCACCGAATACGACGAGCCGCGACGCATTCGCCGCGCTGAGGTACTTCGCCGCAACCGCCGAGACGGCAGGGGTACGGAGGGAGGTGAGACTCACGCCGTCGATGATCGCCTTCGTGCTCAACGTCGCCGCGTCGAGCAGGAGATACGTCGCCTGGATCCGGGGCAGGCCGAGCTCGGGGTTCCCCGGGGCAACCGAAGCGACCTTGATGCCGACCCACTCGCCGATGGTCGAGGGCATGAGCAGGAGGTGGCCGGCGCCGGCTTCCGTGTTGATCCGCCCAGGGTCGGCGGCGGGCGAGAAGCCATTGGCAAGCGCCGCCTCGACGAGGTCGCGCGCGCGGTCTGGAGAGATCCGCGCACGCACCTCCTCCGCGGCAACGAATCTCGGACCAGCGCTCGCTCCATTGGCCTGGCTCATACGAGTGGCCTTGGGTCGTCGCCGAGCACACTGACATCCGCACGGGCAACCGCCTCATCGGTGTTGTCCTTCAAGCCGCGAGCAGCGAGCAGTTCTCTTTCCTTCCGAGTCGCCCGTGGCGACAGCGAAACCGCAACGATCGAGATCAGCGCCGTACCAACGAGGTAGAGCGCGATCGGCAGCCAGGAGCCGCCGAAGGTCGTCAGCAGGTAGGTGGCGAGCAGCGGTGCCGTTCCACCGGCGAGCGCCGCACCGATCTGGTACCCGAGCGTGACGCCCGTGTAGCGGACTCGCGTGGTGAAGATCTCGGACATGAGCGTTCCGAGCGTCGCCGTCACAGGCGGCCAGACCACTCCGAGCCCGATCACGACCGCGGCATAGACGGCCCAGTCCATGCCGATATCGAGCAGCAGGAAGAACGGAGCGGCGAACAGCGCGATCAGCACCGCACCGAACATGAAGACCTTCGGTCGTCCGAGTTTGTCGGACAGGGCGCCCATCACGAGGATCGCGAAGGTACTCACGAATGCTCCCGCGCTCACCGCATTCAGCACGGTCGATCGCTCGAAGTCGAGGTTTCCAGTCGCGTAGCTCACGACGAAGGTCGCGAAGATGTAGAACGGCGCGGTCTCGACGACCTTCGCGCCGATAGCGACGAGCACGGAGCGCCAGTGGTCGCGGAACGTTTCAGCGATGGGCAGTTTGGCGACGTTTCCGCTCTTCTTCGCCTCCGCGAAGGCGGGGGTCTCGGAGAGGCCCTTCCGGATGATCAGTCCGATGAAGACGAGCACGATGCTCGCGATGAACGGGATGCGCCATCCCCATGACTCGAAGGACTCGGTCGGCAGCATGCTGACCAGTGCGAATGCGATCGTCGAGAGCAGCATGCCGATGGTGATGCCAGTCTGCGGGACCGCCCCGAAGAATCCGCGGCGCTGCTTCGGTGCGTATTCGAACGCGAGCAGGAGCGCGCCGCCCCATTCGCCACCGATCGCAAGACCCTGGATGATGCGGCAGAAGATCAGCAGAATCGGGGCGAGGATCCCGACCTGCTCGTAGTTCGGAAGGCAACCGATCGCGACGGTTGCGCCACCCATCATCGAAAGGGTGATGACGAGGGTCTTCTTCCGGCCGATCTTGTCACCGATGTGGGAGAAGATGATGCCGCCGAAGGGGCGGATGAAGAAGGTCAAAGAGAGCGTGACGTACGACAGCATGAGCGAGACCGCTGGATCGTCGGTCGGGAAGAACTGCTTGTCGAAGATGAGGGCGGCTGCCGTCGCGTAGAGGAAGAAATCGAACCATTCGATTGCACTCCCGCTGAGGCTTCCGAAGAGCACGCGCCGGTTGGTGGTCTTTGCACCAACGGGCGATTGTTTGCTGGTCATCGCTGAACTCCTTGTTGTCAACACGTGCCGCACCTGCACGAGGACTCAAGCCGCCCGAGGGTACGTCGATGTACAACGTACAATTGTACTTATCCGCTGTGGAAGACGAAAGCCCGACCTTTTACGTGTTCGAAACAGAGCGCTTGGACCCGAGTGCTCCGCGAATCCGGCGAATACTCCAGCGATCTGAGGCCCAGAGGCAGCTATTCCTCTGGGAGCCCGGCCCAGATCCCGCGGACGTGCGCCAAATGCTCTGACATCAGTGCGGCCGCGCCAGGACCATCGTGCGCGGCAATGAGATCGAGGAGCTGTTCGTGCTCGGCAGCGGTCTGCGTCAAGTGGCCATCCTCGTGCAGTTGGCGAAGCGCAGACAGTCGAGAGAACCCTCGAAGCCGACGAACTTCTTGCACGAGGCGTTCGTTGCCGGCAATGCCGAGCAATTGCAGATGGAAGCTGCTGTCGGCCGCAATGAACTCGCGCAGGAGCCCTGCTTCCGCGGTGCGATTGAGCTCATCGGCGAGCGGTCGTAAGGCGGCAACCTGTTCTGCGGTCGCGATCTCGGCAACCCTCGCGATCGTCGGCACCTCGATGAGGGCGCGAAGCTCGAGGATCTCATCGAGATCACTGTCGTTCATCGTGACAACGAGGTATCCGCGGTTTCGCATCGCCTCGACCAGGCCCTCCTGCGCAAGATCGATCATGGCCTCACGAACGGGGGTCGGCGAGACTCCGAGATTCTGCGCCAAGGCGGGAGCCGAATACACTTCGCCGGGTTTCATATCGCCAACGACCATCGCTTCACGAAGCACCTCGGTGACTCGTGCGCGAATACTCAGGTGCTCCCCCAGCGAGGAAAGCACGGGCGCCGAAACGTGCTCACGCGGAGACGACATCCGTACCTCAATCCTCGAGTTGCCCAGCGTCACTTAGCGTATCGAGTTTGTGCTGGAAGCCCCGCTCGCACTGCCTGCAGGAGGTGCAGCTGGCTGAGGGCGCTTCAGGCCTGCTCGACCGGCTCTGTGCGAATGATGCGCGCAACCTTGCGAATCGAGAGCCCGACCGACTCTGCAATGAATTGGGTGGGGACGCCTGCTCGTGCGGCGGCCACGATTCCCTCGTCTCGAGCGATCATTGCGTCATCGAACGCGATGCGCAGTTTTGAAAGCAGGAGTTGCCAGTCGGCGTTCGTATTCACGTATCGATGTCCTTCACGTTGAGAGTCTCAACCTTCGAGTTAATCAGTGAAAACCTTCGATTGGCTAGGGAGTCCGCGGTCAGCGCAGCATTGCTGCTCCAGGCCGACCTGAAACACACGAAGCACACCCCGAACGCACGAAAAAGCCCCGAGAGCTGGCGAACCAGAACTCGGGGCTTCTTGTCGAGTGGAGACGGAGGGATTTGAACCCTGGTTGCGGATTGAAAACCCCTCTCCGTTGGCCAAGAGCTGAGGTTCCTAGGATTTCCTCAAAGCGATTCAGTTACCCAAACCCGAACCAATGTTGCAGAAGTGCGGGCAAGAAGTTGGCGGAGAGCTCGCGGCTATGCAAGAAACGGGAGACGCGATCCCGCTATGTTTGCGCCTTGTTCGGAACGAGGAACCGGCGTGGCATCGAAGATAAAGGCGGCTGCGGGAGACCAAGCTCAAACGATCGAAACGGCCGCCCGCGACACTCGCAGACAGCCGTTCACATGATCGAAGGGTCTAGACCCTGCCTTATATGCTAGCGCCATGACAGCTCCTACGCAACAGGACCTTCAGGCACGCGTGGTGAAAAGGATGAACGAGCTGACTGATCCGGGTAGTAGGTGGCACCGGTCCTTGTGGACAGTCGCGTTAGTTACAATCCTGGATGAGGTCATTGAGGTCACGGAGCATACTTGGTCAGGCGTTCTAAATAGCGAGCATGCCTTGAATGACCTCAAGGCAAGCGCCCGACGAGCTTGTGAGCGCGATCACGGACTGGGCAGCGAGACGCTTCGAAAAAAAGTTCTCGAAGACATCAATGGAATTAAGCCGAACGATAATCCTAGTTCGCAGAACGCAATTCTTCGAATGCATCAGTGGCGTGATCGTATAGCGAGAAATTATTTGCGAAATTGGGCTTCATATATTGAGGATCAGTCTCTCGAAGCAAAAGACGTTGAACTATGCGCGCGCTCTATAGTCACGCATTTACGAAGTTTGGGTTATAGTCGAAGTCATTTGCAAGGATGGGTTGAGAATCGAAGCCAATCGCTAAGTTTATCTGAACTTATTCGAGAAGCCGCGCGCAACTTGAATGGCAACGAACGAGAATATGTCTTCGTCGTAGCGTCTAATGAACTCGCAAGCCTTTCTAATCGAGAGAAGAAATTAGCCACTCGCGATCTGCTTATAGAGCCGCATCGGTTTCACACGGCGACTAACAAGCAAAATTTTGATCTCTCGATCCTCCAAGCATCAAAAGGCGTTGAAATACGTGTAGCTGCTACCGACCCTCACGCGGCGCTTGCACGTTTACAACTTCGATTAGAACGCATTTGGACAAGGTTCGCATTGGCTGAGGGAAAAATTAAGCAGTTTCCTCCATCAATTGTTCTGGAGACGGGGGCCAACAAACTTTGGGCAACCGTTGATCCTAATAAGCTTATTTCGATCCCAGCGCTCCGTGATTGGAAATTGATACTTGCACTCGAAGATCTCGACGAAACAGAGGTTTTAACTGAGACCCTCCATCTTCTTTCGCCGCAACTACAGATTGCCCATGGTGTCTCGCTCGCCACTCTGTGGGCGTCATGTGAGGCTCTTTTGGGTCGTCGCCAGCAAGGGGGACATTTAGTCGCACCCCGGCTAGCTGCGATACTGGCCTGCGCCTACCCGCGCCAGCTAGCCTGGGACCTGTTACAACGCGCGCGGACGTTAAAGAAGTCAGGAACGATACTCGACTGCAGGACAAAAGGATCCAATACCCAAGCGTTCAAAGATTTCTGGGAAGACATTGTTGATCATGATCCTGGCTTTTCTCAGCCAGAAGACCGCGCCGCCTATTATCGATTCATATCGACCATTCAGACCCCAAAGGCTACCTTAAAGCGGGTTAGAAATCATCTTGAAGAACTGCTTTTGAGGCTTTACTATCATCGAAATTTTGTAATGCATTCAGCCAAGACGAACTCTGTTTCACTTAGCGATGTTGCTTCCGTGGCACCGACTATAGTCGCGGCTGCTATCAACGAACTAATATCAGGAGTTGCTCGAGGCATCAAGCCGAGCGCTTTGGCCGAGCGAGCAGTTATCGAAATGGAATTGCTCGAGACGGACGCCGGCAAGCCCTTAAACGGGCTCCTTGGCTAGATTTGAGGCCTATTCCGGCTGCATTCCATTCCAATCTCGTTGCAATTTTGAATACTAAGGTGGATACTCTCCTTGCCTGCATCTCAAAGGGCAATCTTTGAACTCGAAGTTATTCGCTGGCGCAGGTGGATGATCGGTTGCGCGATCGAAGACGAGGTTCTTGTACGCGAGCTCGCGGCGAGGAGGAATAGCGTCGTCGCCGACCACGAACTTTGCGTCAACGAGGCTTCGCGTTCACGATACCTGTTGACGACTTCCGGTGACCTGTCACCTCACTAGTCACCAGACACGACTGGGAAGCAGGGAGCGCCAACAGCATTTTAGCTGATGGCGCTCCCTGCTTAACACTTAGCCCCGATAGGGCCGGGCTGGTGTGATGTTGTCAAGTTCGTCGATCTCGAACGATCCTTACCGTGGGAGGCCGAGCGCAGGATCTAAGTTGGACCCTCGAACGACCGCCACATCGCCCTGCTCTAACCGTTGGAGCGTGCGAGGGAACCGTGACCCGGGACGTCGCCCTGCTGGCCGCTCACGCTCCACCCGAGACCGCTCGATTTAGCCAGGGGCGCACGACGCAGCCGCAACTCCACCACCACCGGATTCAGCCTCGGCTGCCCCTTCGATCCCTGCACCACGAGTCCTTGAGCCTGCTAGAGCTGTTCGAGCTGCTCCACGTCGCGTTGCTGCGCCCGGGTCAGAGCGAGAAGCGCGAGTTCGCTCGTCGTACTCAAATCTTTCATGTCGTGCCGCTTCCAGCTGTCCGCGGATACCCACGATTTTCGACACGAACACCTCCACTGCGACACACGGCCTCAGTCACCAAAGGGGCGCCCTCTCAGTTGCGAAACACCAAAAGTGAGAGGAAGAGCAAGCACCATGAACAACTGCGTGTTCGCGAGCCAACTTGGGGGCAACAAATCATCCCCTCACCAATAGAAAGAAACTTCAGCTGGGCAAGAGGCGGGTTGCATTTGACACGTGACGAAGGATGCAATCTCGCGGTCACTTTTGGCTAGGGACTCCGCAGCCAGCGCACGATTCCTGTTCGAGGCCGTCCGCACACACACGACACACACCCTCAACGCACGAAAAAGCCCGAGCACTGGCGAACCAGGACTCGGGGCTTGTTGTCGAGTGGAGACGGAGGGATTTGAACCCTCGTTGCGGCCCGAAGAAATCACGCTCCTTCAGCCGACAGGTTCGCTCTGTCCCAAGCTTCTATCCGTCGGCCACGCGCCTCCACGAATTCGAGCATGTTGGCGCGATACCGCTCGTATTCGCCAAAGGTCCTCGGCAGTACATTTTGACCAAACTCCGTAAACGGAAAAAAGAAGCGGATTCGACTCGACTCGTCGACGAGATCCTCGAGGTGAAAGAACTCGACGTACTGTGTGAAGCTCCCGAAGAGCTTGAAGAAATCGGTGTACATCTTGAGCGTCTCCGACAGCGGTGTCTCGGCGCGGCCGTCATAGTGTCGTCGGATGCACTCAAGGGTGAGATCAATGCGGTCGCAAATGTGAGGATGCATCCCCCGGCGCTGGTTGATCGTCTGCCGTCCGTCGACCTTGTTGCCGGGAAAAACAATCGCTCCTCGAACGGTCATGCCTTCCCGATGGAAGTGTGCGTTGGATTCGAGGCCCATCTGCTCGTACAACGGTTTCAAGCGCCCTCGATTGGAGTTCACGATTGTGTCGGATGCGAGCAAAAATCGCTGCTCACCGATTTGTACAGGCAAATATGCCTTCGACTGATCATGGTCGATCCGAAGTTCTCTACCGTCCGGGAGCGACTTGACCCACAGACGCTCGTGATATTTACGCAGGGTCGCGCTGTAAAGATCGGGGTCTCTACCGCCCGCGTCGGATCTCGTATCGAAGTGGACGTTAATCATGGAGTGAGCCTAAGCGAAGGCCCGGGTGGGCACGCGCTTTACCGGTGAAGCCCAAAGAAAAAGCCCCGAGGGCTGGCGAACCAGGACTCGGGGCTTCTCATCGAGTGGAGACGGAGGGATTTGAACCCTCGGTCCCCGAAAGGGGACTCCACCTTAGCAGGGTGGTGCACTCGGCCGGACTATGCGACGTCTCCGTTGGCCAGACGGCCAGCGACAACTATAACAGGATGCGAATCAACCGCCGAACGGCACGATGCACGATTCCTGACTAGCGTCTTGCCCGGACACTCCATTGATGGGTGGCGGGGTTGGTGCGACTGAAGGATCTGGCACGTCGCTCGACTCTGTCGGGTCGACGACCGTGCCGTCATCTGGCGTTGATCCTTCAGGGGTTGCGGGGTCGACCGGGTCAACCGGAGCGGCTGGGTCGACCGGTGTTTCTTCGGTGTCGACGGGAGCCTCGGTCTCGATCAGTTCCGATCCGGTTCCCGTGGAATTGTCACCGAGGTTGAGCGGCTGATTGTTCTGAATGAGTTCGAACATCTCGGCCGCTGCGGCCTCGTTCGGGATCACACGCGGGCCGGCCGGCAGGGTCGGGAACTGCACGAACTGCATGGTTTCGAGCGGGATGTTCGCGAACACCTGCGCCATCGAGACCATGGTTCCGATGTCACTGAGGCTCGAGGACATCACCATGTTGTCGCGAGCGACCTGCGCGATCTGGAAGAGCCGCGCAACGTCGGTCAGCACCGCTTCCGACTGCAGCTTGCGAGCGAGTGAAGACATGAAGGCCTGCTGCGCGGCGATTCTGGAAAGGTCGCTGCCGTCGCCGATGCCGTGGCGAGAGCGCAAGAAAGCGAGCGCCTGGACGCCCTCCAGAGAGTGGGTTCCTGCGGAAGGAATGTCGAGTCCTGAATAGCGGTCGAGGATCGGCCCCGTTGTGCAGATGTCGACGCCACCGACCGCGGTCGACATGTTGATGACACCCGTGAAGGTGATCATCGCTGCGTAAGGAACCTCGAGCCCAGTGAGGTCTTCGACAACGGTCGCCACGCATTCGAGACCGCCACGTCCGAGCGCGGAATTGAACTGAACACCCCGACCAGGAGGCGCCCCGTTTGAGGTTGACGTTTCGGGACATGCCGGAAAGTCGACGAGCAGGTCGCGAGGCAGCGAAATGATGGTCGCGCTCTTGTGATCGCTCGACACGTGCACGAGCATCGTGACGTCATTGAGCGCGCCAGAACCATAATCGGCTTCGCCAAAGAGTTCGCCCTGACCCTCTCGTGAGTCGGAGCCGACGAGCAGGACGTTGAATCCGCCCTCATATTCGCCAAGGCCAGGAGGGGGAACGGAGCCGAGATCGACGGTCTCGATGTCGCTGGAGAACTGCAGCGCAGTGATCGCACCCGTTGCGAGCGTGGCGACCAGGACGCAGGAGAGGCCGATGGAGAGCCATTTGATGAACGAGCGAACTGGGTGACGACGTGCCAGTTTGCCGTGCCTCGGCGCGACTACCGGTGTTTCGTGTTCAGTGCTGCTCACGCGCAACTCCCCAAATGCATGCCTTCTCAACCGCGACTGCGATTGGAAATCATCGGTGACGATCTGATCGTGCAGATCGCCCCGATGACGTGCGCGGAGGGCGTGGGATTCGAACCCACGAGACATCTCTGCCCACTGGTTTTCAAGACCAGCTCCTTCGGCCGCTCGGACAGCCCCCCAGGTGCCTGCGACAACACAGACTCGGAAAGTCTACCCATGGCGCAAGAAACTTGAAATCCGCCGTAAGGATGAACCGATTCGGAGCCTTCGCGGAGAATGCCCAGGGGGCTCCGTTATCGTGCATCCTGTGACCTACGACCCGAACACTCCCCCGCCAGCCCAGTGGCCGAGCAGCGCCGGCACGTACGGGCAGCCGTATGAGCAGCCGTATCCGCAGTACGGGCACGTCGAGCAATACCCGCAGCAATACGGTGCTCCGGCGGCATTTGCTTCGACATACGGCCAGCAGTGGGGACCGCAATCGGTTGACCCGGACAAGCTCGCAATCTATGGCGCGAGCCTTGGTCAGGCGTGGAGCCGATTCTGGAAGAAGTACGTCACGTTCAGCGGGCGCGCGAGCCGCAGTGAATTCTGGTGGGGCGTTGCGATCGTGAACGTGCTCCTCTGGGGGCTGCTCATCGTGCTGTTCATCACCATGGGGATCACCGGGCTGCTCGGCTCGCAGATGTCCGGGGAGCGAATCGGGGTCCTCGTGCCCGTGATCATCCTGCTGCTGGTGTTCCCGCTGCTCACGATCGCGCTATTGCTGCCCTACTTTGCGCTCGCATCGCGAAGGCTGCACGATGCCGGGTACAGCGCGACGATGTTGTTCTTCGCCCTGATTCCAGGTGCCGGCGGGATCATCGTGATCGTGTTCTGCTCAATGCCGACCTCGCCGGTCGGCGACCGCTACAGCGCGTAGCGAGCAGAGGCTTCGAACGCTTCGCAGCGTCGGCGCTACTCGGCGAGCAGGCTTCGCAAGAACTGCGCTGCACCGTCTTCGTCGACCGTGCCGGTCGACCCGTTTGCAGCACTCCGCACTTCTTCTGGCGCCTGCCCCATGGCGATCGCTCGGCCTCCACCGTCGATTGCCCAGGTGAACATGTCGATGTCGTTGCGACCGTCGCCCATGACGACGACGCGGTCGCGAGGAACACCCAACCATTCGACGACTCGTGCGAGCCCGGTGGCCTTGTTGATGCCCTCGGGAGCGATGTCGAGCCACGAGGAGAAGCCGATCGCGTACGACACTTTTTTGAGCCCCATGGACTCCACGATCTTCAGGAAGTCGTCGAGTTCGTGGTCCGGGCTCATCACGACAACGCGAGTCGCAGGGACCTCCCAGAGCCGCTCGAACGGTACTTCGATCGCGTCGTTGAGGTTCCAGTCGATCATTCCGCGCGTGTAGCGGCGGAACCCCTCTGGGTCTTCCACCATGAAACGCCCTTCGGGCAGCTCGCTCGCAATCGTGCGGAGCACCTGCTCGGGGTTGAAGGTGTCGACGTGCACTCGATTCCAGCCGGCGCCGGCACGTTCCAGCACGATCGCGCCGTTCGCGCTGATCAGGTACGCGGGGTTGATGTCGAACTGTTCGGCGACCGAAGTCGTCATCGCCTCGCTTCGACCGGTCGCGAGCATGACGATGTGCCCCTCGGCTTCGACAGCGCGCACGGCATCGATGACCGCTTGGCTCACAGAACCGTCTTCGTGCAGGATCGTGCCGTCGATGTCGAGCGCGATGAAGAGTTTGTCCTCGGCAAGCGCCCTGCGGACTTCGGGGCGTTCGCTCATGCCACTGGCTCCAGAACGCTCACGCCGCCCATGTAGGGGCGCAGCGCCTCGGGAATGCGGACACTTCCGTCGGACTGCTGGTGCGTTTCGAGAATCGCGACGAGCCAACGAGTGGTCGCTGCCGTGCCGTTGAGCGTTGCGACTGGGGCAGTTTTGCCGGAATCCGTGCGGTAGCGGGTTCCGAGACGACGTGCCTGGAAGGTCGTGCAGTTCGACGTGGAAGTGAGCTCACGGTATTGCTGCTGACTCGGGACCCACGCCTCGATGTCGAACTTCCGTGCCGCGCTCGATCCGAGGTCACCGGCTGCAACATCGATGACGCGGTAGTCGAGTTCGCAGGCCTGCAGGAGACGCTCCTGAATCGCACGCAAGCGATCGTGCTCGGCTTCTGCCTCTTCTGGCTTGACGTAGGAGAACATCTCGAGCTTGTTGAACTGGTGCACGCGCAGAATGCCGCGGGTGTCCTTGCCGTGACTTCCGGCCTCACGCCGGTAGCAGGTCGACCATCCTGCGTATCGCTTCGGGTCGGTGACGTCGATGATCTCATCGGCATGAAGTCCTGCGAGCGCGACTTCGCTCGTGCCCGTGAGGTAGAGGTCGTCGGCGGGAAGGTAGTAGACCTCGTCGGCGTGCTCACCGAGGAATCCGGTGCCGCGCATGATCTCCGGGCGCACGAGCGTCGGCGTGACGAGCGGCGTGAACCCGTGCTCGCTGACCGCGTCGAGTCCGAGCAGCATGATCGCGAGCTCGAGTCGCATGCCGGCGCCGGTGAGGTAGTAGAAGCGGCTTCCCGAGACCTTCGCACCGCGCGCGATGTCGAAGATGGAGAGCGTCTCACCCAGTTCGACGTGATCCTTCGGCTCGAAGTCGAATACCGAGTGGTCGCCATGGGTGCGGAGGGTCGTGAAGTTCTCTTCGCCACCGGCGGGCACGTCGTGGTGCACGATGTTCGCGACGGCGCCCATTGCGCGCTCGAATTCGGCCTCGGCCTCAGAGGACGCGGCGGAGGCGTCTTTCACGCCCTGGGCGAGCAACTTCGCGGCCTGCACCTTCGCGGCCTTCTCTTCCTTGGGTGCCTTCGCGATCTCATCGGAGGCGAGCTTCTGCTCGGCACGGAGGGTTTCGAAGGCGCCAATGGCGGCTCGGCGAGCGCGATCGGCCTCGATTGCGATGTCGACGGCTTCGACCGAGTCTCCTCGGGCCTCCTGACTTGCGCGAACTTGCTCAGGGTTTTCTCGAAGAATCTGTGGGTCAATCACGCAAGTAGTCTACGGTGGAGCCGTGCAAGCAGCCGTCGTCTTCAATCCAGTCAAATCCGATCAGCGTGCCCTTGAACGAGCGGTTGCTGCTTCGGCGCCAGCCGACTGGGAAGAGACCCTCTGGTTCGAGACCGCAGCAGATGACTCCGGAAAGCAGGCGATCCTTGACGCTCTCGCTGCCGAGGTCGACGTCATTCTCGTCTCCGGCGGCGACGGAACGGTCCGCATCGCGGCGAGTTTGATCGCTCGCACGAACGTGCCGCTGACGATCATTCCTGCGGGAACCGGCAATCTGCTCGCGCGGAACCTCGGTGTCGATCTCGTCTGGTTGAAGCAGGCTGTGCAGACGGCGTTCACCGGAAAAGACCGCACGATTGATCTCGCGAAGATCGAGGTCGAACTCGAAGACGGCTCGCGCTCGAACCATGGCTTCGCGGTCATCGCCGGATTCGGTCTCGACGCCGCGATGATCGAGCAGACCGACGAGGACTTGAAGAAGAAGGTCGGCTGGCTCGCCTACGTGCAGGCAATTCAGAAGGCTTTCACGAGGCTCGACAGCGTGTCGCTCAGTATCAAGGTCGATGGGGCGACGAACCGCCGGATCCGGGTCAATACCCTCATGCTCGGCAACTGCGGTCTCCTGCAGGGCAACATGCGCGTGCTCCCGGACGCCCGCCTCGACGACGGCAAGCTCGACGTCGCGATGCTGCATGCGAAGAATCTTCGCGGCTGGCTGCAGGTGCTGCGCTACGTGATCGACAACAGTCTGCTGTTCCGCCGCGAGCTCCGTCGCCGCGGACTCATGAAACCGCCGAAGTCGATTCCGACGCTCGGTTACTTCCAATGCAAGAGCGTTGACGCGCGCTTGAGCGAGCCTCGCCCGCTGCAGCTCGATGGCGACGTCATCGGCGACATCGTCGCGTTCCGACTCACTGTCGACCCTGACGCGCTCCTCGTGCGCGTGCACGCCTAGCGCGAATTGTTCCGCGCCCGGATCAATCCGAGCCCGAATTACACAGAGCCTGAATCACACAGAGCCTGAACCAGTCCGAGCCCGAACCAGGCCGAGCCCGAATCAAGCCGGGTGGGGAACGCTCCTACTGCGCTTCTGGCTCACCACTGACGATGCCACGCAACCAGTCGCGCGCCTCGACGAAGGAGTCGTCGGAGTAGCGCGTACCGATGGCCGTGCGCTCTTCATCGGCGCGAGCGTAGGAGCCCAGGAACACGAGCCTCGGGCTGAAACGTTTGAGTCCGAGGAGCGCATCCGCGACCCGTTCTTCGCTCGCGTGCCCCTCGCAGTCGATGACGAAGCGGTAGCGACCGAGCTTGTCACCAATAGGTCGCGACTGAATCAGCGACAGGTTGACGCCACGGGTTGCGAACTGTTCGAGCATGTCGAGCAGTGTTCCCGGTCGGTCAGCCGGCAGATCGACGATGACGCTCGTCTTGTCCGCGCCGGTCGGTTCGGGCAGCGGGCCGGGTCGACCGACGAGCACGAAGCGGGTCACGGCATCCGCGTTGTCACCGATGTCGCGCGCCAGGATCTCGAGACCAGCCGCCTCCGCGACCGCTGGCAACGAGAGCGCCGCGTGCGCGGGGGTCTCAGCCAGGGTCTGTGCTGCAGCGACGTTGGAGCCCGCGGGAAGGTGGCTGTGTGCGGGCAGGTGCGCACCGAGCCAGTTGAGGCACTGTGCGTATGCGACCGGGTGCGCCGAGATCAACGAGATGTCGTCGAGCGAGGTGCCTGGAGCCGCAACGAGCGAGAAGTTCACGTGCACGAGGTGCTCGCTCAAGATCCGGAGCCCGGGCGTGCGTGCGAGCGCATCCTGCGCTGCCGTGACGCCGCCCTCCACGCTGTTCTCAATTGCGATCATTGCCGCGTCGGCCTCGCCTGCGACGACGGTGCGGAGCGCTTCAGCGACATTCGCGACCGGGAATCGACGCGCGCCTCTTGCGCTGGGGACCATGTCGAGCGCCTGCTCGGTGAAGGTCCCGGCCGGGCCGAGGTAGCTGAAAACTTGCTCTGAACTCACGACACCAGCGTAGTTATTCTCAGAACGATTCCCGCGCAGGGGGACAAAGTGCGACACTTACAGCATGAATTCGCGCGCAGGCTCCGTTGCCGAGCCCAAGGACCTCATTGATGTCGCAGCTCTCGAAGCGGCGTATTTCGAACTGAAGCCGGATGTCTCGATCGCAGAGCAGCGCGTCGCGTTCGGCACGTCCGGGCACCGCGGTTCCGCGTTCGACACGAGCTTCAATGAGGACCACATCCTCGCGATCACCCAGGCGATCGTCGAATACCGGGCACAGCAGGGCATCACCGGCCCCCTCTACATGGGCCGAGACACCCACGCCCTCTCGCTGCCCGCAGAACGATCCGCGCTGGAAGTGCTCGTCGCCAACGGCGTTCGAGTCTTCGTCGATTCCCGCGGCAGCGTCACACCGACGCCTGCGGTCTCCCGCGCGATCATCGAATACAACGCCGCTGACCACGAGGACTCGGCCGACGGGATCGTCGTGACACCGAGCCACAACCCGCCTCGTGACGGCGGGTTCAAATACAACCCTCCTCATGGCGGGCCCGCGGACTCAGACGCGACCTCCTGGATCGCGAATCGCGCGAACGAACTCATCGAAGGCAACCTCGAATGCGTGCAGCGCGTGCAAACGCTCGGCTCCAGTGACGACAACGTCGGGCTCTTCGACTTCCGCGAAGCGTACGTGGCAGGGCTCGGCAATGTGATCGACTTCGATTCGATTCGTGGAGCAGGGCTCCACATCGGTGCGGACCCGCTCGGTGGCGCGGCCGTCGACTATTACCCGCTGATCGCGGAGCGCTACGACATCGACCTCACGGTCACGAACCCCATCGTCGACCCGCAGTGGGCGTTCATGACGCTCGACTGGGACGAGAAGATCCGGATGGACTGCTCGAGCCCGTCTGCAATGGCGAGCGTGCTCGCCCGAAAAGACGAGTTCCACATCCTGACGGGCAACGACGCCGACGCCGACCGCCACGGGATCGTCACCCCGGACGGCGGGCTCATGAACCCCAACCACTTCTTGGCAGTCGCGATCCACTATCTGTACACGCACCGCACCAACTGGCGTGCGGATGCCGCAATCGGCAAGACCCTCGTGTCGAGTTCCATGGTCGACCGGGTCGCCGAGCACCTGGGCCGCACGCTCTGGGAAGTTCCAGTCGGATTCAAATGGTTCGTCCCCGGGCTCGTTGACGGAAGCGTCGGATTCGGCGGCGAAGAAAGCGCCGGCGCCTCATTCCTGCAGAAGGACGGCACGGTCTGGAGCACCGACAAGGACGGCCTCCTGCTCTGCCTGCTGGCGAGCGAGATCCTCGCGGTCACAGGAAAGAGCCCGAGCGCGCTCTACGCAGAGCTGACCGCACAGTTCGGAGCTCCCGTCTACGAGCGCGTCGACGCCGCCGCCACGAAGGCGCAGAAGGCAGCACTCGGGAAGTTGGACGGCGACGCAATCGAGGCGACCACGCTCGCGGGCGACCCGATCACGGCGAAGCTCACCACCGCTCCGGGAAACGGTGCAGCGATTGGCGGCCTGAAGGTCGTGACCGAGCACGCCTGGTTTGCCGCGCGACCCTCCGGCACGGAAGACGTGTACAAGATCTACGCGGAATCGTTCAAGGGCGAAGCGCACTTGCGCCAGGTGCAGGAGGAAGCGAAAGCGATCGTCGACGCTGCGCTCGCAGGCGCGAACGGCTGAGGCTACGGGCGCGTTTCCTCTGTCGGGTCGGCGGAGGATCCCTGAGTGCTCTGTGCGCGCAGGAGGATGTCGAGCTGACGCTGGGCGATGCCGCGAACACCGTCGAGAATCAGTGCCGCGAGCAGGCTCACGCCTCCGACGAGCAGCAGGAGCGAAGCAATTCGCGTCTGCAACAACTCGGGAGAGAACGACTGCGACCTCGTACCGAGCAGCAGGAAACTGCCGATAAACAGAGCGGCGATGCCGACGCCGAGAAGCAAGATCGCCACCGCCGGCAAGCGGATTTCCGTCGAGCGTTGATCAGTTGCGGATTGGTCACCAGGATTCGTCATGTGTGCAGCATAAGTCTGCGCAACTGAAACTTCACTGCACGCACTGCCAAACGAATGGGCCGGAATCGTCGGCGCGCAGCCAGCTCAGTTGAATTCGTGTCGTGTTCTCCCAGTTCGCACCGCGAACCCGGACCTGGATTTGGTCGCCCGGCTCCATTGAACCCGGGCTCACCGGGGTCATCATGCCGACGCCGATGAGGTCGACCCGAACCCAATTGAGGCGTTCCTCGCTCACGTTCTCGATGAGCGCGGTCGTGCCGTCTTCGAGGAATTTCGCGCGAAACGGCACCGAATAGGCGATGGCTTCGGGCGCAAAGGAACGCGAGTACTGACGCATTCGCTCACTGTAGGGCGAAACGAACAACGGCGGGCAAGCTTTCTCTCGGCTGCGGAAAACTCGATCGAGAATTCTGCATGCAGAGAATCGCCCCCGCGAGGATCACTCGTGCGAAAGCACGACCCCTGCGCCCGCGGGAAGCAGCGCACCATACGGCTCGGCAGTGCCACGCAGTCCGCTCACCGTTTCGAACTCGACCTGCTCGGAGGCGTCGATTTCGAGCGCAGGCACGGCCCATTCGCTCCCACCGAAGTTCACGAGCAGACGGACTCGCCCTCGACGGAGTTCGAGGGTCCGGGCCTCTTCATCGACGGTGACGAGGTTCGCCGAGTAGCTCGGGTCGGTGAACTCGGGACAGGCGGCACGAAGGGCAGCGAGCGATTGGTACGTTCGCAAGAGCACCGCGTGATCGCCTTCGCTGCGCTCGTTCCAGTCGAGCTTCGAACGCTGGAACGTGGCCGGGTCCTGTGGATCGGGCACGGCGCTCTCATCCCAACCCATTCGGGCGAACTCCGCGATGCGACCCTTGGCGGTCGCTTCGGCGAGCTCGGGCTCAGGGTGTGAGGTGAAGAACTGGAACGGCGTCGATGCGCCCCACTCTTCTCCCTGGAAAAGCATCGGGGTGAACGGGCCGAGGAGCGTCAGGAGCGCGGCGAGCTGCAACTGCTCGGTCGAAAGCGAGGCGCTCAGACGGTCTCCGACAGCTCGGTTCCCGATCTGATCGTGGTTCTGATTCGCGACGACGAGCCGCCAGGTCGGGCTGGTCTCCAGATCGATTGGCGCACCGTGGTCCCGTTCGCGGAACGAGGAGTACGTGCCGTCATGGAAGAAGCCACGTTCGAGGACTTTGCCGAGCGCCGAGAGCGGTTCGAAATCGGCGTAGTACCCCGTGGTCTCGCCGGTGAGCGCGACGTGGACAGCGTGGTGGAAGTCGTCGCTCCACTGCGCGTGCAGGCCGTAGCCGGAAGCCTCGCGCGGCGTGATGAGCTTCGGATCATTGAGATCTGATTCTGCGATGAGCGTGAGCGGGCGCCCGAGATGCGCGCTCAATCGCTCGGTCTCGATCGTGAGCTCTTCGAGAATGTGCAGATCCGAGTGGTCGATGAGAGCGTGCACCGCGTCGAGGCGCAAACCGTCGACGTGGTAATCACCGAGGAACATCAGGGCGGCATCGATGATGAACGCGCGCACCTCCTCGGAGCCCGGACCGTCAAGATTGATGTTCGCACCCCAGGTGTTCGAGTGCTCGGAAAGGTACGGTCCGAAATTCGGTAGGTAGTTTCCGGACGGGCCGAGGTGGTTGAACACGACGTCCTGGATCACGGCGAGGCCATGGGCATGGGCTGCGTCGACGAACTGCTGGTACGCCTCTGGTCCGCCGTATCCTTCGTGCACCGCATGCCAGAGCACGCCGTCGTAGCCCCAGTTCCATTCGCCGTTGAACGCGTTGACAGGCATGAGTTCGACGTGGGTCACCCCGAGTTCTGCCAGATACGCGAGTCGCTCAGTCGCTGCGGCGAGCGTGCCCTCTGGAGTGAACGTGCCGAGATGCAGTTCGTAGATCACGCCGCCAGAAAGTTGCCGACCCGTCCAGGACTGATCGGTCCAGGCAAAGGCGGAAGGATCGAACAGGCTCGTTAATCCGTGCACGCCCTTGCGCTGCCGAAGCGAGCGGGGGTCGGGCAGCGGCGTCGTCGCATCGTCGAGCAGGAAGCCGTACTCCGTCTCGAGCGAGACCTGTTCGGATTCCGATTCCGGGAGCGCCCACCAGCCCTCTCCGATCGCCGCGAGCGGGAGCACTCGGGCGCCCTCCCCTGCGGCACCGAGCGGTGCAAGGTGAACGCTCACACGCTGCGCCTCAGGCGCCCACACGGGGAAACGGTTCGCGGCAATCGCGGGAGCAGCCATCAGCGTTCCTCAACTCGTTCGAGCAGTGCGACCGGGAACAGTCGCAGCAATTCGGTCATCGGCACGCTGCCGCTTTCATACGCGGAGCCCGAGAGCACGCAACGCCAGTGGCCCTCCGGGAGCGAAATGCTCGTGTCGCCCCAGCCACCCTCGCGGGCGAGCGAAATCGGCTCGCGAGTGACAACCGTGACCGCGCCGCCGCGATCGAAGGCGACAACGTGCGTCCCTTGCTCTCCACGCGCGAGGATCGGGTCGTAGCGGGAGAAGAACTCGGGCTTCCGCTGCCGCAACTGCAGTGCCTCGTTGACGATGTGCAACTTCGCGAGCGCACCCTCTGAGAACACCGGGCGCTCCTCGGATTCGAGGCGCTCGAGCTTCGCAGCGAGCTCGGCGAAGTCGATCGGGCGACGGTTGTCGGGATCCACGAGGCTCTGCTCCCAGAGTTCGCTGCCCTGGTAGACGTCAGGAACACCCGGGATCGTGAGGTTGAGGAGCTTCGCGGAGAGCGCGTTCGAGCGCCAACCCTCGTCAACAAAGGCGACGAAGTCTTCAATGAGCTTGCGAGCATCAGGAATGTCGAAGACCGAATCGATCAGGCCGTGCAGCGCTGCTTCGTACTCTTCGTTCGGTGCGGTCCACTGCGTGCTCGTGCTCGCCTCACGCGAGGCCTTCTCGGCGTAGGCGAGGAGGCGGTCGCGGCTCGCGGGCCACGCGCCGACAACAGCCTGCAGCATGAGGTTCGAGAACTCGCGGTCCTGGAGCGGTGCGAAGACCATGAGCCGGTCGAGCATGCCCTCCCAGGTCTCCGGCACTTCGGAGATCGTCGTGATTCGAGCACGGACGTCCTCGCCGCGCTTCGTGTCGTGGGTCGAAAGCGCGTTCATCGCGTTCGGCCATTCACGTTGGCGGTGCGCCATCGCGGAGTGGAAGTCGACGGTGTCCAGGGAGAACTCGCTCGGGTCGCCGCCGACCTCGTTGAGACTTGTGAGTCGGGCGTAACGATAGAAGGCGGTGTCTTCAACACCCTTCGCCATCACCATGCCACTCGTCTGCTGGAATCGGACCGCGGCCGCATGCTTCGGGTTCGCCAGCAGCGGGACGAGGTCTTCAATCGCGTCCGCCAGATCCGGCCGCCACTGTTTCGCAAGCTTTGCGGCATCGCCCAGGTCGTCTCGACCGAGCGGCAAATACGAGCGATACACGGGGAAGCAGGCAAGCAACTCGGCGATCGCGTCGGCGCTCTGCTCTGGGACGAAACCCCGTTGCTGTTGCAGATCGCGGTCGATCCGGAGCACTTCGCTCCGCAGAATCGTGTCTGCGATCGTCCGCTTCGTGCCGTGGATCATCGCGGCCCAGTCGAGTGGTTCTTCGGCGCCGCGGAGCTTCATCGAAAGCGCTTCGAGCGGCTCCTTGCCCTTCTTCGCGGTCAGTACCCGGTCGATGGCGCCGAGCGAATCGTAGCCTGTGGTGCCGGCGGTGGCCCATTGCTCGGCGAGTTCTTCTCCGGGCTCCAGGATCTTCTCGACCAGGACATATGCGTTGTTCGTCAGTTTCGCGAGGTCGCGCAAGTATCCCTGCGGGTCGGCGAGACCATCCGGGTGATCGACCCGCAATCCGTCGACGAGTCCTTCTGCGAACCAACGGCGGATCTCAGCGTGCGATGCCTCGAACACCACTGGGTCTTCGACACGGATCGCGGCGAGCGTGGAAACTGCGAAGAATCGGCGGTAGTTGAGCCCCGCGTCTGCCTCTTTCCAGTGTGCGAGCCGGTAGTGCTGCGCGGCGAGCGCCTCATTCGCGTCGGTGAACTGCTCACTTCCAGGCGCGAGCGGGTAGCGATTGTCGTGATACCAGAGCTCACCCTTCTCGAGCCTCAGGTTTGCAACGGCGCCATCGTCCCGCACGTCGTCATCGCCGAGCACGGGGATCACGAGCTTGCCCGCACCTGCAGCCCAATCGATGTCGAAGCAGCGCGCGAACTGCGAATCCTGGCCGTGGCGGAGCACATCCCACCACCAGCCGTTCTCACGTGGCGACTGCACGCCCACGTGATTCGGCACGATGTCGACCAGGACTCCCATTCCGAGCCTGCGCGCCTCAGTCGACAATGCGAGCAGCCCGTCTGCCCCGCCTCGCTCCTCGTCGATCGAACCGTGGTCGACGACGTCGTATCCGTGGCTCGATCCGCGTGTTGCCTGCAGAATCGGCGACAAGTACACCCAGTCGATACCGAGTCGGCGCAGCTGCGGCAGCACCGCGGCCGCGTCGTGCAGCGTGAAGTCCTTCGAGAGCTGCAAGCGGTACGTGCTCTGCGGAGTCTGAGTCGGGGCAGCCATCGTTACTCCTCTTTGTGCTGTGCGGTTGCAGCGGCAATCGATGCGGCGACGGAACCGTCCGGTGCGACGGGCGCGTCACGATGCGCGCACAACAACACGATGGTGCGGCTCTGCAACTGTGCGGTCTCACCAGCGTGCAGCGTCGTGCCCTCTTCGAGCGCGCCCGCGGTGTCGAACTTCACGTCCCACGCTGGCGCGTACTCGTCCGGTGGCAGCGTGAAATCGATCGCGTCCTCACTGGCGTTGAAGTACAGGATGAAGTGCTCGTCGGTGATGCGGTTGCCACGAGCATCCTTGCCTTCGATCCCGTCACCGTTGAGGTACATGGCCATCGCGGGCTGCGAAGCCTCGTCCCAATCGTGCGACTCCATCGGCTCGCCCCCGAGGGTCAGCCAAACGATGTCGTTGAGGCGGGCACCGTCGCTCGTACGAACGGTGTTCCCCGTGAAGAAGCGCTTGCGGCGGAACGTCGGGTGCTTGTGGCGCAATTCTGCGACCGCAGCGGTGAACTCGACGAGCGGCTCGTCGGCGTTGTCCCAGTCGATCCAGGAGATCTCGCTGTCCTGCGCGTACGTGTTGTTGTTGCCGTCCTGCGTGCGCCCGAGTTCATCGCCGTGCAGCAGCATCGGCACACCCTGGCTCAGCAGGAGGGTCGCGATGAAGTTGCGTTGCTGACGCGCACGCGTTTCGAGCACGGTCTGATCGTCTGTCGTGCCCTCGACGCCGTAGTTGTAGGAGCGGTTGTGGCTTTCGCCGTCGTTCCCGTCTTCACCGTTGGCGTCGTTGTGCTTCTCGTTGTACGAGACGAGATCGCGCATGGTGAAGCCGTCGTGCGCGGTGACGAAGTTGATGCTCGCGACCGGGCGGCGGCCCGAATGCTCGTACATGTCGGCGCTGCCGGCGATACGGCTCGCGAAGTCTCCGAGCACGTTCGGTTCCCCGCGCCAGAAGTCGCGGACGGTGTCACGGTACTTGCCGTTCCACTCGGTCCACTGGGGTGGGAAGTTGCCGACCTGGTAGCCGCCGGGGCCGACATCCCAAGGCTCGGCGATGAGCTTGACCTGGCTGACCACCGGGTCCTGCTGCACGAGCTCGAAGAAGGTCGAGAGGCGGTCGACGTCGTAGAACTCGCGGGCGAGCGCGCTCGCGAGGTCGAAGCGGAACCCGTCGACGTGCATCTCGGTCACCCAGTAGCGCAGCGAATCCATGATGAGCTGGAGCGAGTGCGGGTGGCGGACGTTGAGCGAGTTCCCGGTCCCCGTGTAGTCCATGTAGTGCTGCAGGTCGTCTTCGACGAGGCGGTAATACGCGCCGTTGTCGATGCCCTTCAGACTGAGCGTCGGGCCGAGGTGGTTGCCTTCGGCGGTGTGGTTGTAGACGACATCGAGAATGACCTCGATCCCCTCGGCGTGCAGTGCCTTGACCATGCCCTTGAATTCCTGCACCTGCTGGCCGAGACCCGAGGCCGAGTAGTCGGCGTGCGGCGCGAAGAACCCGATTGTGTTGTAGCCCCAGTAATTGCGGAGGCCCTTTTCTTCGAGCGTGGAGTCGTGCACGAACTGGTGCACCGGCATGAGCTCGATTGCGGTGACACCGAGTCGTTTCAAGTGTTCGATGATCGCGGGGTGCGCGATAGCGGCGTACGTGCCGCGCATGTCCTCCGGGATCTCCGGGTGCGTGTACGTGAGCCCCTTCACGTGCGCTTCATAAATGAAGGACTCGTTGTACGGGGTCTTCGGGGCGCGGTCGCCGGCCCAGTCGAAGAACGGGTTGATGACGACGCCGTGCATCATGCTCGACGCACTGTCTTCGTCGTTCCGCGACAGCGGTTCGCCGAAGTTGTAGGAGAACAGTGACTGGCCCCATTTGATCTCCCCCGCCGTTGCCTTTGCGTACGGGTCGAGCAGGAGCTTGTTGGGGTTGCAGCGTTGGCCCGTCTCGGGGTCGTACTCGCCGTGCACGCGGTAGCCGTAGCGCTGCCCTGGTTGCACATGCGGGACGTAGCCGTGCCACACGAAGGCGTCGACCTCATGGAGCTCGACGCGCGACTCATTGCCCTGGTCGTCGAACAAACACAGTTCGACTTTCTCGGCGGCTTCGGTGAAGATGGCGAAGTTTGTTCCGTTACCGTCGAACGTTGCACCTAAGGGGTACGCGCTGCCGGGCCACACTTCAATCGATGGGGACGTTCTCTCAAGAGTCACAAGGTTCAGTCTAGAAGCGCGACTGTTTCTTTCGTATATCCAAATCACCCCAGTATTCCGCGTAAATTGGCAGGGTGCACCGCTCCTCACCTTCCGCGCAGAGCACCCTCGTCGGGATCTCATTCGTCGTCCTCGCGATTTGTTCCGTGCAGTTCGGAGCATCGATCGCGAAAACGTTGTTCTCAGAAATGTCCCCCGCCGGGATCACGTTCTTGCGCTTGACGATCGCGACCCTGTTGTTGCTGCTCATCGCTCGACCAAAGATTCGCGGCATGCGGTGGCCCGCCTGGCGAGCAGTCATTCTGCTCGGCGTCTCGCTCGGCAGCATGAACCTGCTGTACTACCTCTCGCTCGACCGCATTCCGCTCGGCGTTGCCGTCACGCTCGAACTCCTCGGGCCGCTGATCCTGGCGGGCGCGCAAACTCGGCGCGCGCTCGACTGGTTGTGGGTCGCGCTCGGCACGATCGGCATCGGGCTGATCGGAATCCAGTCGATCAGCGGAACACTCGACCCCCTCGGCATCGTCCTCGCGCTCCTCGCAGGAGGTTGCTGGGCGGCCTACATCGTGTGCTCGCAGCGAGTCGGCCAGCACACCGAGGGCGTTGGCGGGCTCGTGCTCGCAATGGCCGTGGCAGCGGTTGTCGTCGCACCGTTCGGTGTCGCGCCCGCGACCACCGGCCTGATCGAGAACCCCTCCCTGCTGCTCCCGATCGCGCTCGTCGCGTTACTCTCCAGCGCGGTTGCCTATGCGCTCGAACTGCTCGCGCTTCGCAGAATTCAGACTCGCGTGTTCGGAGTGCTGATGAGTGCGGAACCCGCAGCCGCCGGGCTCTTCGGATTCCTGGTCCTGCATGAAGCACTCGCTCCCCTTGAGCTGATCGCGATCATCATCGTTATCGTCGCCAGTTCGGGTGTTGCTGCAACTGCAGCACGGAACACCAACCGAAACACCCCCACCGGGACGATTCCACTCGCCAACTAAGACCTTGCCCAACAGCGCGCGGTCGCGTCTGCGCGCAATTTCTCCGCGCATTTGTCCAGGGAATCGTGCCACGATTACAGCATGACGACGCCACCCACGCAGCCTGAAGGTCCCTGGGACGCACGCGCGCACGGCAACCCGAACGGTGCGCAATTCGGCCAGCCCGGGCAACCTCCGTACCCTGGCCAGTTCGGTGAGGCAGGCCCCTCAGGCCCGCCCGCCCAGTTCGGACAGCCAGCACAGTTCGGGCAGCCAACTCAGTTCGGGCAGCCCACCCAGTTCGGGCAGCCAACGCAGTTCGGGCAGCCAACGCAGTTCTGGCAGCCAACGCAGTTCGGGCAGCCAGCACAGTTCGGGCAGCAGAACCCCGGTGCCCCTGGCCAGTACGGAGCTGACTCCGTCACTGCACCACCCTCGCGTTTTCAGTTCTCCGCTGCGCAGGCCCAGTCGCTGCAGGGCACCGCTCGCACCTCGAAGATGTCGTTCTGGTGGGGGCTTTCGGCCTTTATCGTCTCGTTCATCCCGTTCTTGAGCCTGTTCGGCATCATCGGAGTGATCTTCGGGTTCCAGTTCGGCATCGCGTCACGACTGCAGAAGCAGCCGGGGAAGGCGTGGGCCATTTGGGGCATCGTCCTCGCCGCGCTCTCGATCGTCAACGGCATCATCATGTTCTTCGTGTGGTCGGGCGTCTTCATCTTCGGAGTCGCGAGCACCATTCCGACGTAACCCGATGACGCCTCCTCAGCAGCCGAAACCACCAGGCGACGGTTCGATCCCCCCGCTTCCACCGCCCGCCGGATACCTGTCCGAGCGCGAATCGCTCGCTGCGCTTCGAGGCGATCAGCGTGATCCGCTGGTGCCGAGACGACCGCCGATGCAAGCGAGCGAACGGGCCGCGGGCGAACCACCCGAGCTCGACCCGAACGAGGCACCGACCCCGATTCAGCGGATCTCTGCGGTCTGCATCCTGCTGCTCGTGCTGATCGCGTGCATCCCGCACCTTGTCGCACCAATCGTTGCTGGGATCTTCGCGCTCGTCGCACTCCCGCTGTCATGGATGTGGGCTCGCGTCACGGTCGGCCGCCGACGAAGCGCCTTCCTGACAACCGCTGGGATCGCGTTGATCGCCCTCGTGCTGTCGATCATCATGCCGATCATCTACCTCGAGATGGGGACGATCACGATTCCGGACAACCCGCCGCTGCCCTAGCGCGAGCGGGCGAGCGGGCGAGCGGAATTCTGGTGTCAGTGCTCCTTGAACGCCGCTCCATTGAGCGTCGTTCCGCTGGGCCCGATCTCTCAAGCCACGTTCTACTGAGCGCCGCCGGGACTTTCCTCATCGATGCGCCGAGGTGATCGCTGCAGCCACGGACGCAACTGCCGGGTCACGAACGGCAACACCAGGTACACCATGATCGGTGTGAGCAGCAGTGTGGTTGCAAGCACTCTCGTCCAGAGTGGGAGTTCGAGGAACCCTGGAATCAGTCCGAGCATGAACGTCGCCGCCAGGTTGACCGGGAAGAAGCCGAGCCAGATCGAGACGGCCTGTTTCCAGCGTGGCGGAGCGGCGATCGTCGCACCATCGGAGGCGACGTCGAACCAACCTTCGATTCCGCTACGGCGTTCCACCCTCGATGTCACCGCGAAGTCGGTTCCCGCGGAACTCCACGCGGCTCGCTCCTCAGAGTCTTCCCAACGTTCAAGCGAATCGACGTCGGTGAAGCGGTACAGCATGTACCAACGGTCGTCGTCGGGTCCGCTGCGCACCCAGCCGGAGCCGAGAAATCCATCGAACGTTGCTGCAAGGTCTATGCCGGATCGCACCCAGTCGATCGCCTCGTGTTCCCTTGTGGGGTCGACGTGACGTTCAACGGCGACCGTGATCGGGGTCGTCATACGAACTACTGTGCACCACGAACGTTTCTCCTGTGTTGCACGTGACGTCGACCATCGTGTGGATTACGGAACGCGGTGCCGCCATTCCTGCGTCGAGAACTTCGACTCGACGAGCGCTTCTGCTGCTTCGCGCTCGGAGGTACTGATCTCGTCGCTCGCGCCGCCGTAGAGCGCACGGAAGGTGTTCACGAATGCGTCGATGACCTCCGCTCGGGGCATGCCCGTCTGGCTGCGCAGGGGATCGACCCGCTTGGCGGCACTCTTCGTGCCCTTGTCGCTCATCTTCTCGCGGCCGATGCGGAGCACCTGCACCATCTTCTCGCCGTCCATGTCGTACGACAGCGTTGCGTGGTGCAAGACAGCGCCAGAGCCGAGCCGCTTCTGCGCAGCACCGCCGATCTTGCCGCTTGGCGAAGTGATGTCGTTGAGCGGCTGGTAGCTGGCGTCGATGCCGACTCCCTGCAGCGCCTGGATCACCCAGGCGTCAAGGAACGCGTAGGAATCTTGAAAGCTCATGCCCTGCACGAGGTCACCGGGAACGTACAGCGAATAGGTGATCGCGGCTTCGGGCTCGACGAACATCGCGCCGCCACCGGAGATCCGGCGGACGACCTCGAAGCCGTACTTCTCGGCGTTGTCAGGGTCGACTTCGTTCTTGAAGGACTGGAATGATCCGATGATGACGGCGGGGCTCGCCCACTGCCAGACACGGAGCGTCGGGCCGCGCCTCCCCTGCCCGACCTCGGCGGTGAGCACCTCGTCGAGGGCGAGATTCATGGCGGGAGATTCGGCGTCGCCGAGAATGATCGACCACTCGTAATCGGTGAACGCGGTTGCGGTCGCCAGCGCTCGGCGAATGGCGACGCCGACGCTCTCTGGAGTGAAACCGAGCATCTGGGTTTCGCTCGGGAGCGCCGCGCGGATTGCGGTGCCGATCTCGTTTGCCGTGCTCGTGACGGGCAAGCCGTTCACGGCATCGTTGATCGCGAGTAGCGCTTCGTCTGGCTCGAGGAAGAAGTCACCGGCAAGCGCGAAGCCTGTAATCAGCCCCTCTGATTCCTCGAGATCGACGACGACGAGTTTGCCGCCCGGGACCTTGTATTCTCCGTGCACGATACTCCCTTCCGCGTTCGAGACTATCGGCGCGGCGCGACGGGCGCTTGGCCGATCAAATGCTGATCGAGCCATTCGACCGTGTCGTTCATGACGCGATCTTTGTTGAGCTCGTTGAAGATCTCGTGGCGACCGCCTGGGTACACCGTGAGCGAGACGTCGCTGAGCTTGCTCCGCTCCCGGAGTGATGCCGCGAGCGCCTGCGCACTCTCGGTGCCGCCGAGCGAATCGTCGCTGCCGATCGCGATGTGCACGGGGACGTCGCGGCGCAGGTTGCGCTTCGGACGGCCGAAGAGCTTCGCCGCTTCGAGGTAGCCGAAGTTCTTGGCGGGATCGGCTGCGAACGTCAGCGGGTCTTCTGCGAAGAGCGTGTGCACGTTCTCGTCGCGGGAGAGCCATTCGAATCCGGTGGTGCCGAGGTGCTTGTGCCGCGCATTCAAATCGCCGGCGTTCATTTTGCCCGGCACCCGGTACGCGGTGCCAGAGAGAACGAGCGCGTCGATTGCCTCGGGGTTCGAGTTGAGAAGTCGCTGCGCGATGAGCGAACCCCAGCTGTGCCCGATGAGGCCGACGGGCAGGTGCTCGTGGCGGCCGCGGATGCGCTTGAGCAGGAAGAGCAGGTCCCCCTGCACTGCGACGATTCCGCCAGCACCGAGTTTGCCGAGTTTCGTGGTGTCACCGCCGTGCTGCGCGAGACCTGTTGCACCGTGGCCTCGTTGGTCGAGCGCATACACGCCGTAGCCTGCCTCGTTGAGCCGGGCGGCGAGGTGCTCGTAGCGCAGCGCGTGCTCGCCAAGACCGTGGGCGATGAGGATGATCGCCTTCGGCTTCGCAGGAAGCCACGAGTAATAGTGCACGGTGACGCCCTGCAGGTCGACGAAGGTGTCGTCATTGCGGGTCGCGGTAAAGCGTGGCACGGCTTGTCCTTTCTACAGTGCGACCGGGGACCGATGCGCGAGGTGCACTCCGGTCAGTGACGGGTCTCCGGCCTTCGATGCTTCGACGAGCGCTGAGGGAGTGCCCGTGAAGACTACTGCTCCTCCGCCCTCGCCAGCACCCGGGCCCATGTCGATGATCCAATCTGCTCTCGCCATGACATCGAGGTTGTGTTCGATCACGATGACGGTTCGCCCCGCATCGACGATGCGGTCGAGCAGCGCAATGAGGTTCTCCACATCAGCCATGTGCAGGCCGGTCGTCGGCTCGTCGAGCACCATGATCGCGGCGTCTGTTCCTATTTCGATCGCGAGCTTCAGGCGCTGACGCTCGCCACCGGAGAGCGTATTGAGCGCTTGGCCGAGCGTGACGTAGGAGAGTCCGACATCGATGAGGCGGTCGAGCATGGTCGTGACGACCTTCTCGGTGAAGAACGCTCGCGCCTCTTCGATCGACATCGAGAAGACCTCGCTGATGTTCTTCTCGCGGAGTTTCAGTTCGAGGACTGCAGCGGTGAAGCGCTTCCCGTTGCAGAGTTCGCACGGTGTTTCGACGCCGGCCATGAAGCCGAGGTCGTGCAGGATCACGCCGAGGCCCTTGCACTCCGGGCAGGCTCCCTCGGAGTTTGCGCTGAACAACGCGGGCTTCACACCGTTCGCACTCGCGAACGCCTTCCGGATCGGTTCGAGGATGCCCGTGTAGGTTGCCGGATTCGACCGGCGCGAACCACGGATCGGGGTTTGGTCGACGAACGACGCGCCCTCTTTTGGCATGCAGCCGTGAATCAAGGAACTCTTGCCGGAGCCTGCGACCCCGGTGATCACGACGAGCACGCCCTTGGGAACATCGACATCGACGGTGCGCAGATTGTTCTGCGAAGCCCCGCGGATCTCAATGACACCGCGGTGCGCACGCACCTCGGTCTTGATGCTCTGCCGCTGATCGAGGTGCTGCCCCGTGAGCGTGCCGGAGGCTTTGAGCTCTGCGGGTGTTCCCGTGAACACGACCTGCCCGCCATGGGTCCCCGCACCCGGGCCCATGTCGACGATGTGATCGGCGATCGCCATGACTTCGGGCTTGTGCTCGACCACGAGCACCGTGTTGCCCTTGTCGCGCAACTGGGTGAGGAGGACGTTCATGCGTTCGATGTCGTGCGGGTGGAGTCCGATGGTCGGCTCATCGAACACGTACGTGACATCGGTGAGTGCGCTGCCGAGATGACGAACCATCTTGACGCGTTGCGCTTCACCGCCCGAGAGCGTGCCCGCCGGCCGATTGAGGCTGAGGTACCCGAGCCCGATATCGACGAATCCGCGCAGCAGTGCAGAGAGCTTGTCGAGCAGCGGCGCCGTTGCGCTACTCGACGCTGCATCGAGTTCGAGGAGGAACGTCGCGAGGTCGTCGATCTGCATCTCGGTGAGCTGGCGAATGGTCTGGCCTGCGAGCGTGACGTTTCTGGAGTGCTCGTTGAGTCTTGCGCCCTCGCATTCCGGGCAGATATCGAAGCTCGCGATGCGTTCGACCGCGGCGCGCATTGCCGGCTTCATCGAGTCGAGGTCCTTGCCCGCGTAGCTCTTCATGACCTTCGGGATCAACCCTTCGGAGGTCATGTTGATCCCGGCGAGCGAGACCTTCTTCTCTGGGCCGTACAGGAACTCCTCGAGTTCTGCGCCCGTATAGTCCTTGATCTTCTTCTCGGGGTCGAGGGTGCCGCCCTCGGCGTAGAGCCGCCAGTACCAGCCTCCGACGTTGAAGTTCGGGAAGTCGATCGCGCCTTCGGTGAGCGACTTCGAGCGGTCCACGAGTGCATCGACATCGATCGCCGAGACGTTCCCGCGGCCTTCGCAGCGAAGACACATGCCACGTGGGTCATTGAAACTGAACATGATCGGCGAATGCAGTGCCGGCGTGCCGATCTCAGCGAACAGGGCTCGGAGCATCGTGTAGGCATCGGTGGCGGTGCCGACCGTCGAGCGGGCGTTCGCCCCCATCTGGTCCTGGCTCACGATGATCGCCGCCGTGATGCCCTGGAGTTCGTCGACCTCGGGCTGCGGAACAGGCGGCATGAAATTCTGCACGAAAGCCTCGTAGGTCTCATCGATGAGGCGGCGGGACTCGGCAGCGATCGTTCCGAACACGAGCGATGACTTCCCGGAACCCGAGACTCCCGTGAAGACCGTGAGCGCGCGCTTCGGGATGTCGAGCGTGACGCCCTGCAGGTTGTTTTCTCTGGCGCCGACGACTCGAATCATTTCTCGCATGCCCGCATCCTACGTCTGCGATACGACAGCACACGAGGACCGCTTCGATGCGCTGTGATCACACCCGGCTTCGCAACCCTCACCCGACCAAAGGACGGCAGCAACAACACGAGGGCGGAGCCGCGCACTGTACGCGACCCCGCCCAAGGCATCTGGGATTCCGACTGAGCTCAGACTCCTGCTGAGCTCAGACTCCTGGCTTTGCGTCGTCAGTCGACGCCGGAGCACCGGCCCCGACCACCTGCAGCGGCATCGTGCTGGTGTCGATGAGCGGATCGGAATCCTGCCCCTCGACGAGCGCCACCGCCTCCGCTTGGGTTTCGACCGTCGGCATCGAGCCGAGCAGCGGGCGTCGCGCGCTCTCTTTCATCGAGAGCAGCGCGATGCTCGCCACCACGGCGAAGAACATGACGTAGAACGCAGGCATGTAACTGTTGCCCGTGAGCTGGATCAGCGCCTCGCTGATGAGCGGCGTCGTTCCGCCGAAGAGTGACACGGAGACGTTGTACGCCAGCCCCATCGCTCCGAAGCGGCTTGCCGTCGGGAACATCGCGGGCAGTGTCGAAGCGGCGATCGCAGCGTAGAACGCGAGCGGCACGGCGAGCATCACGAGTGCGAGCAGCACCGCCCAGATCAGGCCGGTCTGCATGATCGCGAAGGCGGGCAGCGTGAGCACGAGTGTCGAGATGACCGCGCACCAGTACAGCGGCTTCCGCCCGATCTTGTCGCTCAGACGCCCGATAAAGGGGAGCATGCACGCGAGCAGGATCAGCACGGGCACGGTGGCCACCGCCGCCATCACGTTGCTCACTCCGACCTCGGTTTCGAGGTATGCGGGCATGTAGCTCGTGAGGGCGTAGCTCACGGTGTTCGTCGCAGCGACGAGTGCGACGGCAATGAGGAGCGGACGCCAGTACAGGCGCACGATTCCGCGGAGTCCCTGGCGAGCCAATGGGTCGTCCGCGTTGTGCACGGTTTCGCCGCTCTGTTCGGCATCGGCGTACGCGGGCGTCTCGGGGATCCGCAGCCGGAACCAGATCGCCACCGCACCCAGCGGAATCGCGAGCAGGAACGGAATGCGCCACGCACCATCGACCATCGCGGTCGGTCCGGCGATCGATTCGCTCACGAAGGTCGTAATGGCGACGACGGACGCACCCGCGGCAAACCCGAGGTAGGAGCCGACGTCAAGGAACGACGACCAGAATCCGCGGCTCTTGTCCGGAGAGAATTCGGCGACGTAGGTCGATGCTCCTGCGTATTCACCACCGGTGGAGAAGCCCTGCACCATTTTCAGGAAGTACAGCAGCACGATCGCCCAACCGCCGATCGCGGCCGAGGTCGGGAGCATCCCGATGAGTCCCGTGGCGACGGCCATCATGGCCATCGTGACGAAGAGAACTTTTTGGCGACCGATCTTGTCGCCCAGGGGTCCGAGGACCATGCCGCCGAACGGGCGGACGAGGAAGGAGACCGCGAATCCGAGAAGCACGATAAGAAGGCCGACGTTTTCGTCGAAGCCGGTCGTGAAGACGGCGGTCATGGTGACGGCGAGGTAGCCGTAGATGCCGAAGTCGAACCACTCCATGAAGTTTCCGACTGCGGTGCCACTGATGGCGGTACGAATTTTCGAGCGTTTGACGACGAGGACGTCATCAACTTCTAAGCGACGGGTGGTGCGGCGATGTCTTGGTCTTCTTTCGCCCGGAGTGCGTGGACCTGAGCCACGCGCGGTGGCCCCGATTGTTGCGAACTGGCGGTCGTCTGTTGAACCAGACATCGGCTCCTCTCCGGGCGCACCGTGGCGCGCCAGGGTTTGTCGTTCGAGATCGTTCATCCCCCGGCTGGGGACACGGCGAACTACTATAGCGAGATCAATTTTTGGGACTTCGGAATACACAGCGCCAAACCGCGTTGCTACTATTGTTCAGATTTGAAATAAACGAGTGCGAGTCATCGCAGGAGCGAGGATCCCATGAGCACCATGCAGTTTGGTCTCTTTTCAGTCGGCGACGTCACGATGGACCCCACCACCGGCCGCACTCCGACAGAACACGAACGCATCAAGGCAATGGTCGCGATCGCCCTGAAAGCCGAGGAAGTCGGCCTCGACGTCTTCGCCAGCGGCGAGCACCACAACCCGCCATTCGTACCCTCCAGCCCGACCACCCTGCTCGGCTGGATCGCGGCCCAAACCACGACCCTCCAGCTCTCCACGGCGACCACCCTCATCACGACCAATGACCCCGTCAAGATCGCCGAAGATTTTGCGATGCTGCAGCACCTCTCCGACGGGCGTGTCGACCTCACCCTCGGTCGCGGCAACACCGGTCCCGTCTACCCATGGTTCGGCAAAGACATCCGCGATGGCATCGAGCTCGCGATCGAGAACTACTCGCTGCTCCACAAGCTGTGGCGCGAGCCGGTCGTGAACTGGTCGGGCAAGCACCGCACGCCACTCACCGGCTACACCTCGACGCCCGCGCCGCTCGACGGAATCCCACCGTTCGTCTGGCACGGCTCGATCCGCAGCCCGCAGATCGCCGAGCAGGCCGCGTTTTACGGCGACGGCTTCTTCCACAACAACATCTTCTGGACCTCCGACCACGTTCGTCAGATGGTTCGCCTGTACCGCAGCCGCTTCGCGCACTACGGCCACGGCACCCCGGAAGAGGCGATCGTCGGCCTCGGCGGCCAGGTCTTCATGCACAAGAACTCCCAGGAGGCCATCCGCCAGTTCCGCCCCTACTTCGACGTCGCGCCCGTCTACGGCCACGGTCCGAGCCTCGAAGACTTCATGGAGCAGACGCCACTGACCGTCGGAAGCCCACAGCAGGTCATCGACCGCACGCTCGGCTTCCGCGACCACGTCGGCGACTACCAGCGCCAGCTGTTCCTCATGGATCACGCAGGCCTTCCACTGGAAACCGTGCTCGAACAGATCGAGATCCTCGGCACCGAGGTCGTCCCGGTCCTCCGACGCGAATTCGATGCACTGCGCGCGCCAGGAGTTCCGGACGCCCCCACCCACGCGAAATTGCTTGCAGCACGGGGCGGGAATTCCGAGACAATGGCTACACAGCAGGATGCCTCGAACGCCGATGTCGACACCGCTGCAGCAATCGCACCTGAACGGAGCAATGCATGAGCCACGCACCACAGCGACTCGTCGTCGTCTCAGCAGGGCTCAGTGAGCCCTCGAGCACGAGCTTGCTCGGAGAACGCATCGCGAGCGCCACCCTCGAAGCGCTCAAAACACACGGCCAGGAAGCCACCGTCACGGTCGTGAACCTCCGCCCGCTCGCCACCGCCATTGCACACCACATGCTCAGCCACACGCCGAGCGCCGAACTGCAAGCCGCCATCACCGCCGTGGTCGACGCAGATGCGCTGATCGCAGTGACGCCAACGTTCAACGGCTCATATTCCGGACTCTTCAAGTCGTTCTTCGACATCATCGAGGCCGGTCAGCTCGACGGCATCCCGACCGCGCTCGCCGCGACCGGTGGCAGCGCCAGGCACTCGCTCATGCTCGATTTCGCGATGCGCCCGCTCTTCACCTACCTCCGCAGCACACTCACGCCGACTTCGATCTATGCGGCGACCGAAGACTGGGGATCGAGCGACAGTGGCCTTCCCGGCCGCATCACTCGCGTCGGAACCGAACTCGCCGGAGCGATCATCGGCACTCCGCGGCACCGCGCGAGCGATCCCTTCGACGAGTCGAGCGGCGACTTCGAAGATTTCGCGAGCCTGCTCGGCGGCGCACGGTGACCCCCGTCGAAGCGGCGCAGGCCGTTGCCCGCGAGCAACAGCTCCGGGCATGGCGCTCGTACTTCGAGGCAACGGCGATGCTGACCGCAGAGCTCGACCGGCTCCTGCGCAAGGACTGCGGGTTCGGGCACGCCGAGTTCAACATCCTGCTCATGCTCAACGAGGCCCCGGGTGGCACCCTGCGCATGGGTGACCTCGCGCGCGAGATCGCGTTCCAACCCGGCCGACTGACATACCAGATCGGCATTCTCGAAGATCGCGGATGGGTGCGCCGCGAGCGCGATGCCGACGACGGCCGAGTCACCAACGCCTTCATCACCGACCTCGGTCGTTCGACACTGCGTAAAGCACGCCCGAAGCACGCGCGCCACGTCGACTCGCTGTTCTTGAACTTCGTCGACGACGCGAATGCCGCGACCCTGATCGACCTGTTCGTACCGCTTCGCGAGCGCCTGCTCGCTGAGCGGACCTGCCCAAAAAGCAAAGACGAGTGCTGAACCGCTGCAGCGACCCCGCGCTCACCCCCTGCTCTCACCAGAGCAGACAGTTTTGACCAGAAAGAATGCAATGACGAACTCAGTAAAGACCGCCTCGACCGTCTACCCGGTGCTCGATGTACTGCGCGAGCGCTGGAGCACGCGGGCGTTCACCGAAACGCCAATCGACCGCCGAGCGCTTGCGACCGCCCTGGAAGCAGCAACCTGGAGCCCCAGCGCATTCAACGCGCAGCCGTGGCGTTTCATCGTCGGATTCGCAGGCAGCGAGGTCTTCGATCGCATCGTCGACACGCTCATCCCGTTCAACCAGAACTGGGCGAAGGGTGCGAGCGCGCTCATGCTGACCGTTGCGCAGTTGCGCGACGCTGACGGCCGCGAACAGAAGACGGCACTCTACGACCTCGGCCAGGCGATGGGTCACTTCGCAGTGCAGGCCAGCGCCGAAGGATTCCACTTCCGCCAAATGAGCGGACTGAGCCCGACGCGGGCTGCCGAGGCATTCGGTCTCAGTGACGACTACCGTGTCGTCTCCGCAGTGGCGATCGGCTACCTCGGTGAGCCAGAACTGCTCGACGAGGACCTCCGCGAAGCAGAGACCACGCCCCGCGAGCGCAAGCCGCTCTCTGAGGTGCTCATCGAGGACGACGGGCTCCTCGACGCGATCCAGTAAGGCATTCGAGGCGCGAAAATGCCGCCTCGACGAACAAAGCGCTCGCCCCCTGTGCAAAGGGGGCGAGCGCTTTGTTGTTTGCAGAGGCTCCGAAACTATTCCAGTCGGTACCCGACGCCGCGCACTGTCTCGAAGCGTTCACTGCCGAGTTTGTTGCGCAGGTAGCGCACGTAGACGTCGACGACATTCGAGCCCGGATCGAAATCGAAACCCCACACGCGACTGAGCAACTGCTCGCGGCTGAGCACCTGCCCCGCGTTCCGCACGAACTCTTCGGCGAGCGCGAACTCCCTGGCCGAGAGATCGACCTCGCGACCTGAGACGCGCGCTCGCCTCGTCCGGATGTCGAGTTCGAGTTCCCCGCGCGCGAGCGTCGAAGTTTGCACGGGTTCTGTCGGCCGCAATCGAAGCCGAACGCGAGCAAGCAGTTCGTCGAATCGGAACGGCTTGCCGAGATAGTCGTCAGCCCCACCGGTGAGGCCCGCGACCGTGTCTTCGCTGCCAGTGCGCGCGGTCAGCATGATGACGGGCAGTGCACTGCCGGAGCCGCGAAGGCTCTGCAGCACTTCGAAGCCGTCGATGCCCGGCAGCCCGACATCGAGCAGCAGCAGATCGAACTCCTCGGTGAGGGCGAGGTCGAGCGCCTCGGTGCCGGTCCCGACGATCCGGGTCGCGAACCCGGCTGCTCGGAGTCCCTTCTCCACGAAGGCGGCGATTCGCGCCTCGTCTTCAGCGATCAGTATCGATGCCACGAGGCTCCTTGGTTTCGAGGTGGTGCGCGGGCGGTTGCGCGTGCATGAGCGGCACTCGCAGTGAGAACACGCTGCCGGTTCCGGCGGAGTCCGTCGCTGCGTCGCGCACGACGACGGATCCGCCGTGCGCGCGAGCGATCATCCGGACGATTGCGAGGCCGAGCCCGGTGCCCGGAGCTTTTGGAGCTGGTGCTGCCGAGGGCGAGGGCGCCACCTGGGCGGCGGCTCCAGGCGCTACCGGAGCCGGTCCTGCCGAGCCGGCTCCCGGCGTGGGTGTCGAACCGCGCATGAACCGTTCGAAGATCCGTTCCTTGTCGGCGTCGGGGATCCCAGGGCCGTGGTCGCGAACCGAGAACACCACGGCATCGGATTCGACGCGGCTGCCGATCACGATCGGACCTGCCGCGTGGGTGATCGCGTTCTGCACGAGCTGGATCACTGCTTGCGTGATCCGCTCGCCGTCGAGAACGGCGACGACGTGTGCCGTCTCGCCCTGCTCGATGGTTGCTCCCCCGAGCGCTGCACTCTTCTGTACCAGCAAACTCGTGAGTTCTCCAACGTCAACGGGCGAGGGTCGCAGTGGCGCGGCCGACTCGAGCGATGATGCCCGAGCGATGTCTTGGACGAGACCCGCCATCCGGTCGAGCTCATCGATCGCAAGCTCTCGGGCCGCGGCGACATCGCTCGGGTCTTTCGCGTCCATGAGTTCGAGGTGCCCGCGCACGATCGTGATCGGCGTCTTCAACTCGTGACCGACGTCACTGAACAAGCGCCGCTGCGCCGTCGCCGAATGATCGAGCCGGTCGAGCATCGCGTTCACCGTCGTGGTGAGTTGGGAAACATCGTCGTTTCCCGTCACGGGAATTCGTTCGTCGAGCGAAGACTCCGAGATGCGGTCGGCCGCGAGCCGGAGCGTCCGGATCGGACGGAGCAATCGCCCGGAGATGAGGAACGCGACGATGACGATGATGAGCAGGATGATCGAGCTCGAAATCACATAGGCCTGTGCTGCCTGGGTGAGTTCCGAGAACTCCGCGTTCACGTCGTAGGCGGTGACGAAGATCGCCTCCTGGTCGTTCGCGACTCCGTCGATTGTGATCGACGTTGCGATGTAGCGCAGCGCGAGCCCATCGACCGCGTAGGTCCCCATGACTGTTCCGCCCGCTCGAACCTCGGCGACGATGCGGTCGACGAAGCCGGGCACGCTCTCCAGCGCGACGTGCACGCCGACGCCGGGAACCCAGGTTGACTTGCCGTCGACAATGCCGAGGGTCCCCGTATTGTCGTCCGGTGCATGGCGCTGCACCACGCTGCGAAGCGCTGTCGGAGCGTCGGTCCAGCTGGCCGCCTGGTCTTCGCTCACGATGAATTCAGCGCTCTGCAGGCTCGACATCAGTTGCGTGTCGATCTGCTCGAGGATTCGGGAACGCTCGACGAGGAACGCGGTCACCCCGGCCGCGAGCATACCGAGTGCGGTGATGACGGCGATGACGCTGACGATCCGGGTCCGCACCGAGACGACCGGAGCGCGAAAACGACGCTTCCGTGCATCGGGATCGGGCGTCATGAAGACCATTATCGCGAGGCGCGGCATGGATTCCGCTGCGAATGAGAATCCTCTCATCTGCGCTGAACTCGGCCCGCTCGAATGCTGAAATGTCAGTATGCGTCCGGCCGAAGAGCTTCTCCTCGAGGCGCTCGGTCTTGAACGCTCGACGCCGCTCAGAACGACGAGTGCCGAACCGCTGGGCCGAGGCCTCGTCACGGGAATTCAGCTTGCCCACGAGGGCGAGACTCTCCATTACTTCGTCGACACCTCCGGCGTTGCCGTTGACCAGGAGACGGGGTTGGTGAGCGCCGGCCCCGAGCCCGACGGCGCGACGGCAGACGCTGGACGCGTTCCCGGCGCCGATGCACCCGCACGAATCTGGCTGCATCCCGCTGATCCGCATCTGCCACCGCTGCTGCCGATGGCGTTCGAGCAGTCGGCCGCTGCACTGCTGCAACGGTTCGGGCTCACGCTGCTCTCGCCTCCGGTCATGCTCGTGTACCGGGCCGGCAAGCGCGCCGTGCTGTCCGTGGAGACCTCGGAGCATGGCCGATTGTTCGTGAAGGTGCTGCTGCAACGCCGCGTGGAGCGGGTGCATGCGCTGCACAAGCAGCTGCTCGATGCTGGAATCCCAGTGCCAAAGCTGCTCGGGTGGTCTCGCACGGGTCTGCTGCTGCTTGAAGCGGCAAAAGGCACCGCCGGGGAGCGAGTGCTCCTCACCCGGCAAACGGGTGAGATCCTCGCCGCGATCGACGCCCTGCGCGACACGCTCGCGAGCGCGGAGGTCCCCGTGTCGGAGCGCGCTTCGCTCGGAACGAGAACTGAGTGGTACCGAGATCGCCTCCACGAAACCTCGCTCGATCGCCGCGCACTCGACGACGCCACCAAGACTCTGGAGCGTGCGAGCCGGGACCTCAAGGCCGCTCCCGAGTTCGCACGCCGAGCAATTCACGGTGACCTGCACATTTCGCAGCTCTTCTTCGGCGCAAGTGGCGCCAGCAGCACGGCATCGACGAGCAGCGATCCCCAGGGCACCGCTCACTCAAAACCCGGACCACTTCGCGTGACGGGGATGATCGATGTCGACACGGTCGGACTCGGGGATCCCGCGGACGACGATGCGGCCTTCATCGGTCACGCCTTCGCAAGCAGCCTGCTCGTGCGAGATGCGATGAGCCGGAGCCGATGGGAATCGCTCGCCTGGAGCGCGCTGGAACGCTGGGAACCGTTGCATGGCGTGCGGACCCGAGCCCTCCTCGCGATCCACTGCGTTGCTCACGCGCTCGGCGCTGCTGCGAGCGGAGATCACGGGAAGGCCGAAACACTGATCGGCGCCGCCCGGCATCTCCTCGATCGCGACGATGAGGGTGCGAAGGAACGAATGAGAGCGTTCTCATCTCCGGCTCCTTTGGCTCTCACAGACGATCCGCACACTGGTTTTGGGAGCGAACACCTCCCGCATACGACTTCCTCAGAATCGGAGTAGAACATGAGTAAATGGATCGCAGTCAGCGGCATCAGTGCCCTGAGTATCGGCTTGCTTGCAGGTGGCGCCACCGCGGTTGCCAACACGATGCAGATCGAAGACGCTGCCGGTGAGCAGGTTCAGGCGAACGGCATCTCCGGCTCGGTCGCGGTTGAGAAAGCATTGCAGCGCGGATCACTCTCGCTGGCTCCGGGAACGAACGGCTACACCGTGGTCACCGCTCCCACCGCAGTGAGCGTCCACTCGATCTCGACGCCGAGCGAGAGCCCGAATGCTTCGCAGGGACCGAGCTCGGGCACCCCGAGTTCGCCGAGCACCCCGCCGACTGCGTCGCCGGCCAGCCCGGTCTCGACGCCATCACCGGTGACCCCGCCGAGCCCCGTCTCACCGCCGACTCCGGTATCGCCAGCCAGCCCGATCACTCCGGCCAGCCCCGTCACCCCGGCCAGCCCGGTCTCGGCACCGTCGAACAACTAGAGCGGCATCGCACCGACACAACCCGGTGACGTCACAACCCAGAACCATCACAAACCAGAACCATCACAACCCAGGAGCACCGCATCGAGCCAACCTCGATGCAGCAACGGCCGGAACCGGGCACTCGCCCAGTTCCGGCCGTTGCGGCGTTGCTACGCTAAAAACCGTGGTCTCAAACTGGAAGCGTCGCCGCTCTGCAAAGAAACTGCGCCCCGGCGATGGTCGACCACTGCAGCGATTTCGGTGGTGGCAACTCCTCTCACGCTCGCTCTTCCACCTTCGACTCACCGACGCACAGGGCGAACGGCAGACGTACTCGGTCGATGTCCGTCACTTCGGCGACTCCGACGGCGAAGTTCGAGCGCACTTCTTCCTGAACGACACGCACCATGCGCAATCGAAGCTGCCCGCGATGCTCGAAATACCCGGTGGCGCGATTGAGGTCGTCGTGAGCACCTACGGGATCCGTCGCTGCCACTTCATCGGCGACAACGGAGTGCAGCGCCAGCTCACTCCCGACCCTGCCTCCGGTGAAGGTCGGCGGGCACGACTCGATCGCGACAACCCCGGACTCAGTAGAGCGATCGGGTTCGCTTCCTTTGCGATCCTTGCCGTAGCGCTCGTGCTCGGGCTCCCGCAGATCATCGAGCAGATCACGAACATCGACATCGTTGCCGAGAACGTCGGCACCTTTACTTCACCGATTCATCTGCCCGGCTGGCTGAACATCACCCTCCTGGTCGCCTCGATCATCGCGAGCATGGAGCGCGCGCTTCGTCTCCGTTACAACTGGATCCTCGACGGCGGGCTCTTCGACGGCGACGACTGAGTTCGCATTCGCGCGACCGCCCGCTTCGTTGTATTCGCAGTGCCGTCATGGCGAAGCCATTGTCGCCTCGGCTGGCAATCGTTAGTGTCGAAGTATGGAAGCACCACCGATCGTCGTCGTTGTGCTCGCAGCCGTCGTTGTCGTTCCCTTGCTCGCGAGCATCGTGTGGATGTTCATCGATGTTCCTCGAAACGACGCGCTTCCGATGCTGACGAAGGCGCTCTGGCTGCTCGGAACGTTCATGCTTCCACTGCTTGTCCCGGTGCTCTACCTCGCGTTCGGCGACCGCTGGGTGGTCGACTTCCGGCAGAATTCCGCAGGGTTCAGCCTCGCGTTCGAGCGCGCGCGCTTTGTGCCGCGTCCGCGACCCGGTTCAGGTCGATTCTCCGCGCGTCGCTGGCGGATGCTGTAACGCCGTAACCCTAAGCGCCTCTCGCAGAACGCACGCCAAAGCAAACGAGCGGAGCCACGCCTCGCCTGACTCCGCTCGCTCATCCTGCAACGCAACGATTACGGCCGCTGCAACTGCGCCTTCGCAGCCTCGATCACCGATTGTGCGGTGATCCCGCGTGATTCGAGCAGCTCAGCGCCGCTTCCAGATTCGCCGAAGTCGTTGATTCCGATGACCGTTCCCTCGAGGCCGACCCAGCGGTACCACGCGTCCGGCACGCCAGCCTCGATCGCAACGCGACGGTGGATTTCCGCCGGGAGCACGAGTTCTCGGTATTCCGCCTCTGCCTCGGCAAACCATTCCACGCTCGGAATCGACACCACGCGAGCCTCGACGCCCTCATCGGCGAGCGCCTTCGCAGCCTCAACGGCAAGGTGCACCTCGCTCCCGGTCGCGAGCACGGCGAGGTCGAGACCGGCACCGTGCTGCCAGACCACGGAACCAAAGGCCGATGGAGCGCATCCTTCACTGCGTTCCAGCACTGGAATGTCCTGTCGCGACATCACGAGTGCTGCGGGGCCGCTGTGCGGACGTTCGCTCGGAAGCAGGAGGTGCTTCCAGACCTCGACGACCTCTGCGGCATCCGCAGGTCGCACGACCGCGAGCCCTGGCACAGTGCGCAAGGAGGCAACCTGTTCGACCGGCTGGTGCGTTGGTCCGTCTTCGCCGACCGCGACCGAATCGTGAGTGAACACGTAGAGCGCAGGAAGCCCCATGAGCGCAGCGAGCCGAATGCTCGGGCGCATGTAGTCGCTGAAGACGAGATACGTGGAGCCGAAGGGACGCCACAGACCGTGCAGGGCGATACCGCTCAGTACCGCGGCCATTGCGTGCTCACGGATTCCGAAGTGAATGAAATCTCCGGCAGGGTTTGCAGCGTCGACGGCGGTGCCGGCGACAGCGACGTTGGTCGATCCGGAGAGGTCTGCTGAACCGCCCCACAAGCCACCCCATGGCTGCAGTGCCTGGATGATCGCGCCGTTGGTCTTTCGAGTTGCGACCATCGCACCCGGCGTGATCTCGATGTTCTCGAGCGCTGCGGCGACGTCGGCGCCGGGCCCGGCGAGCAGTTCGTCACGACGAGCCGCGAGAGCGGGGTTGCTCGCACGCCAGGCAGCTTCACGCTCGTTCCATTGCGCGTGCAGTTCGGCACCTCGGGTGATCGCGCCGCGCGTGAACTCCAGGGCCTCCGGCTCGACGAGCTCGTGCAGGCTCGCGTTCGCTTCGAATCCGAGGGACTGCTTGATCGCGCGCACCTCCTCGTCGCCGAATCCACCGGAGTGCGCAGCGGGCTTGCCGGAGAACGCCGCGGATGGTGCGCCGATCACGCTCCGGAGGGCGACGAGCGTGGGTGCTCCCTTGAATTCCTGTGCTTCACGGAGCGTCTGCTCGATGACGTCGAGGTTCTGGAACTCGTCGATCTCGAGCACGTTCCAGCCGTACGCGCGGTAGCGAGCACGGACATCCTCGGAGAACGAGATATCGGTGCCGCCGTCGATCGTGATGCTGTTGTCGTCCCAGATCATGACGAGATTGTCGAGACCGAGCGTCCCGGCGAGGCTCGATGCCTCAGCTGAGACACCCTCCTGCAGGCAGCCGTCGCCTGCGAGCACGAACACGGTCGAGTCGAAGACGCCACTGCCAGCTCCGTGCAGCGCCGAATCGCGGCGAAGCGCGAGCGAGAGCCCGACGGCACTGGCCACACCCTGACCGAGCGGTCCCGTGCTCATCTCGACGCCGGGCGTGTGGTGGAGTTCCGGGTGACCGGGGGTGCGCGAGCCGAGGCTGCGGCTCTTCGCGAGCTCCTCGAGTTCGAGCCCGTAGCCCGTGAGATGCAGTTGCGTGTAGAGCAGCAGGCTCGCGTGGCCTGCGGAAAGAATGAAGCGGTCCCGACCCGCCCACTGCGGGTCGCTCGGGTCGTGGCGCAGCACCCGCTGGAACAGCACGTGCGCGAGTGGCGCCATCGCCATCGCAGTGCCGCCGTGCCCGTGCCCCTTCGCGTTCACGACTTCGGCGGGAATCGCCGTTGCGGCCGCGACCGCACGCTGCTCTGCGTGGCGCGCTGCGGGACTCTGGGAAGCGTGCTTCGAACCGGATTCGTGACCCGGCAAGGTTTCTCTCGTCATGGAGTTCACTTTGGTATACATTTATACATAAGTCAACTCTCGACTTCCGTCAAGATATGGGCGCCCTCTCGGAAACCCATCCAGCCCAAGGAGCCACATGGCGCGCATGCTTGCAACAGGCTCGGGCGTCGTCCTTGAGCTCATCCGCTCCGGGGAGGCGACCACGCGAACCGACCTCATCGAGCACCTCGGATGGTCGCGCGTCACGCTCGCTCGCCGGCTCGACGAACTCAGCGAAGCCGGGTTCATCGTGAGCGCGGGGCAGCTCGACAGCCGCGGCGGCAGGCCTCCACAGGAATTCGCCGTCAACAAAGACGCGGGTCTCCTGCTGGCAATGGACATCGGGAGCTCGCATACCCGCGTCGGGATCACCGACCTCATCTCCAACGTGCTGCTTGAAGACGAGGCAGACATCGGCCTCTTCGACGGCCCGGACGAGATCTTCTCCTGGGCGCGGCAGGTCTTCGACTTCCTTTTGCGCAAGCTCGAGAAGAACATGAGCGAAGTGCGGGGCATCGGCATCGGCGTTCCCGGCCCCGTGGACGCCGAGAACGGCCGCCTCGGCAGCCCGCAGCTCGATCCGCGCTGGGACAACGTGCGCGTCGCCGACTACCTCGAGAGTTTCGACGCTGTCATCGCGGTCGATCGAGACGTCAACATCCTCGCCGTCGGAGAATCACGGCTCGGTTGGCCCGAATATCAAGACCTCGTCGTCGTGAAGGCTGGGATCGGCGTCGGCTGCGCCTACGTTCTCGACGGCCGCATCTATCGCGGCGCACGCGGCGGCGCGGGTCAGCTCAGCGCTCCCCTTCGCAACCGGCTGAGCGAACCGCTCCACCGCCTCGAGACTGTTGCCAGCGGCGCGACCATTCGCGACTCGCTCACCACCTCGGTCCGTACGAGCGCAGACATCGTGACGCTCGCGAACAGCGGCGACAAAGAAGCGCTCGGGCTTTTGTCTGAAGTTGGCGAAATCATCGGCTACACGATCGCCGACGTCGTCGGCCTGCTCAATCCCGCCGCAGTGGTCATCGGCGGCAATCTCGCTGCAGCCGGCGAACCCTTCATTGGCGCGATCCGCCGCGCGATCTTCAGTGCTTCACACCCATTCCCGCGCCAGGCGCTCGTCGTCGAGCGCTCTCGCCTCGGCAACAAGGCGGGCGTGCGGGGTGCCTCGCTGCTCGCCCAAGACGCCCTCTTCGAGAGCGACCGAGTCAGTCGCATCACTCGAAAGCTCCCCAAAACTTCCACAAACTGAATACTTTCGCTCAGTAGTGACCATAAGTCACGAAAATCGCGCTAGGGTCTATCTGCAAGCCCGCGTGAACGACGCGCGGGCGACCACCGATGAAGGGAACCCGAGTGAACCTCGCTGACCAACTCCCCATCGAGGCGATTCAGACCCAAGCAAGCGCAGCAGATTGGCAAGCAGCCATCCGCCTTGCAGGAGAAGGCCTCGTCGCGACCGGAGTCACCACGGCCGAATACACCGACGAGATGATCGCGGCAATCGACGAACACGGCCCGTACATCGTCGTCGCTCCTGGATTCGCACTCGCGCACTCCCGACCCTCACCCGCAGTCCAGCGCACCGGCATCAGCTGGGTCGGGCTCGCGAACCCGGTGAAGTTCGGTCACAAGACCAACGACCCCGTCTCCCTCGTCGTCGGTCTCGCAGCGACCGATCACGATGGTCACATTGAAATGATGTCCGCCCTTGCGGGTGTCCTCGCAGACGAAGCAGTCTTGAAGACACTCATTGAAGCGGAAACCCCTGAACACGTGCGTGAAATTCTCACGCGCGTGAGCGAATAACGAAAGGTCACACCATGAAAATTGTTGCAGTCTGCGGCATGGGAATCGGTACGTCCGTCCTGCTCAAGATGAACGCCGAGAAGGCACTCCGTGCGCTCGATGTCGACGCTGATGTAGAAGCAGCAGACATCGGAACAGCACGCGGCGCAGCTCGCACCGCGAAGATCGTGCTCACCTCCGACGAACTCGTCGACGAAATCGGCGACGTTCCTGCCGAGGTCATCGTGATCAACAACTTCACCGATCTCAACGAGATCACCGAAAAGCTCAAGACGGCGCTCGCCTAACTCCAGGCCAGCACTCTCCCCCACACCCAACACCACAGCACCCATAAAAGGAGACCCCAATGGAGTGGTTGGTCGTAGTCCTGAATTTCATCGGACAACAGATCCTCAACGTTCCCGCCTACCTCATCGGTATCATCACCGCGGTCGGCCTCATCGCGCTTCGACGCAACTCTGGTCAGGTCATCGGCGGTGGCCTCAAGGCTGCGCTCGGCTTCCTGATCCTCGGCGCTGGCGCCGATGTGGTTGTTGGCGCACTGACACCACTTGGTGACCTGATCCTCGCGGTCACAGGCGCCCAGGGAGTCATCCCGACCAACGAGGTCATCACCGCGATCGCATCCGAGCAGTTCGGTGCAACCTCGGCGTACGTCCTCGTGCTCGGCTTCCTCGTGATGCTTGCACTCGCACGCTTCACACCGCTGAAGTACATCTTCCTCACCGGACACCACATGGTGTTCATGGCCCTCATGATCACGGTCGTGCTCTCGGTCAGCTTCACCGCTGAACTCGGATGGCTCGTCGTCGTCCTCGGCGCCGTGCTCCTCGGAGTCATCATGGTCGTCATGCCGGCATTCGCTCACCCGTGGATGAAGAAGATCACCGGCGACGACACCATCGCAATGGGTCACTTCGGAACGCTCGGCTACATCGCAGCAGGTGCAACCGGTAGCGCCGTCGGCCGCCGCAGCCGCTCGACCGAGGAGATCAAGTTCCCACAGGGAATGCGCTTCCTGCGCGACTCGATGGTTGCGACCTCCCTCTCGATGGTGCTCATCTACATGGTGTTCGCAATCTGGGCACTCATTGCACTCCCCCGCGACGAAGCGCTCGGCTTCTTCGGCAGCGAGGACGCTGGTGCGTTCATCATGGATGCGTTCGCTCAGGCCCTGATGTTCGGTGTCGGTGTCGCGATCATCCTCTACGGTGTCCGCACCGTACTCGGTGAGCTCGTTCCTGCATTCCAGGGAATCGCCGAGAAGGTCGTTCCTGGTGCGAAGCCTGCGCTCGATGTGCCGATCGTCTTCCCGTTCGGTGCAAACGCAGTCCTCATCGGATTCCTCTCCTCGTTCGCTGGTGGTCTCGTGACCCTCGTCCTGCTCGCGATCTGGCTGAACCCTGTGTTCGGTCTCGCGCTGATCCTGCCGGGTATGGTCCCCCACTTCTTCACCGGTGGTGGCGCTGGTGTCTTCGGAAACATCACGGGTGGCCGTATCGGTGCAGCCGTCGGTGGATTCGTCAACGGTGTGATCATCACGATCCTCCCCGCGATCCTCCTGCTCGTCCTCGGCGAGTTCGGATTCGCGAACAGCACCTTCGGTGACGCTGACTTCGGTTGGTTCGGAACCCTCATCGGTGTCAGCCTCCTCGGCGGTCAGACCCTTGGCGTGATCCTGAGTATCGTGATCGCAGTCGTCCTCGTGACCGCTGCCACGATCTTCCAGATCAAGGTCGTCAACACGGGCTGGGTTCCTGGAGCAAAGCGCGATGCGTACCTCGAAGGCATCGCAGCCGACAAGGCTGCTGCGGACAAGGCCGCGAAGGAACAGGCAGACGCTGCAGCGAAGTAACTCGCAGCATTGCACAGGAGGGGCTCGGCGCTTGCCGGGCCCCTTTTGCATGCCCGGCGCCGATGGGCCTGGAGCAGGGAGCTATTCGCCCGGTGCCAGCGAAGCGCAATGCGAGCGCATCGCGAACGCAGTTCGAGCGCAGTTCGAGCGCATCGCGTAAACTTATTTGCATTGCTAATGAGTTATGCTAAAGAGATGCCCAGATCACTCTCGCTCTCTGACGAGCTGCGCGTCGCGGTCGCCCGCCTCTCGCGGCGAATCCGTCAGTCTCGCGCCGACACGACGCTCTCATTTCCGCACTACAGCGCGCTCGGCTCGATGCGCATGATCGGCGTGTGCACGCTCAGCGAACTCGCCGAGCAGGAACAGGTGACCGCGCCCTCGATGAACCGGACCGTGAACTCCCTGGTCGAACACGGCTATGTTGCGCGAACCCCGCATGCAAGCGACGGCAGGAAGCTGATGCTCGAGATCACCGAATCCGGCGACCTCATGATCGAGCAGACCAAGCGGCAGCGGAACCTGTGGCTGGCAGAACAGCTCGACGCGCTCACGCCCGCTGAGCGTTCCACCCTCAGCGCCGCCATCCCTCTCTTGCAGAGGCTGGCGGAGTAACGGTGTTCAGATCACTCAGAATCTTCAACTACCGCACCTGGTTCTTCGGTGCGCTCGTCTCCAACGTGGGCGCCTGGATGCAGGGCACCGCGCTCTCCTGGCTCGTCCTCACGCAGCTCACTGACAACGACGCAACTGCGGTCGGCATCAACATGGCGCTGCAGTTCGGCCCGCAGCTGCTGCTCGTCCCGATCTCCGGTGTCCTCGCCGACCGCTTCGACCGACGGCACATTCTGCTCGTCACTCAAAGCTGTCTCGGCGCATTCGCCCTCACCCTCGGCATCATCACGACCCTCGGCCTCGTCGAACTCTGGATGGTGCAGTGCTTCGCGCTCGCCTTCGGTGTCGCAATCGCGTTCGACAACCCAGCTCGTCAGGCCTTCGTCTCGGAGCTCGTCGACAAGAGCGAGATCTCGAACGCCGTTGCGCTGAACTCCGCCTCGTTCCACGGCGCCCGCCTCATCGGCCCGGCCGTTGCAGGGCTCGCGATTGCGCTGATCGGAACAGGCCCTGTGTTCTTGGTGAACGCGCTCACCTTCGTCTCGATCATCGTCGCGATCCTGCGCCTCCGGAAGTCGGAACTGATCCCGACCCCGAAGGTCGCGCGCGGCAGCGGCGGGATCGTGCAAGGCATGAGGTACGTGAAGAACCGCACCGACATCGTGATCATGCTCTCGATGGCGTTCCTGCTCGGCACCTTCGGACTGAACTTCCCCATCTTCATCTCCACCATGACCCGCATCGAGTACGGGCTCGACGCCGATATCTTCGGCGTGCTCTCGTCCTCGATGGCGATCGGCTCAGTGAGCGGAGCCCTTTTGGCTGCCCGCGCCGACCGGCCGCGCTACCGACTCATCATCGGCGGGATGGGCGCATTCAGTCTCGCCTGCCTCGCGGCCGCGCTCTCGCCCAACATCTGGGTGTTCTCCGTGACGCTCATCGTCGCCGGATTCACGGCGCAGCTCTTCATGACGAACGCGAACTCGACCGTGCAGCTCACGACCGCGCCAGAGATGCGCGGCCGGGTCATGGCGCTGTACTCGGCGGTCTTCCTCGGCGGGATCCCGATCGGTGCGCCACTGCTCGGCTATATCGCCGACCTCTTCGGCCCACGCTACGCAATCGGTGTCGCCTCGTTCGCGACACTGCTCGCGTTCATCATCGGTGCGGTCTGGATCCTGAAGGTTCGCAAAGTCGAGCAGGCGGTGCGCGATGCGACCATCACGCATCCGCCGACCGAGCCCATCATGTTGCGCTGATTCGCGCCGCACTGCAGCGCACGGCTACTTCTTGCGGCTTGTGATCGCCTCGATGATCATGCGGATCGCGATCACGATGATGAGCGCGGCCAGCAGGTAGTTGGCGACTTCAGGGTCGAGATTGACCGCGAGTAGCGCTCCGAGCGGTGTGATTGCGCAGGCGGCGACACCGATGATGACCGCTGCAACGAGGTCGACGTTCTTGCGTCGCGCGTTCGCGATGGTGCCCGAGACTGCGGTCGGGATCATCATCAGCAGCGATGTTCCCTTGGCGACGAGGTCACTCGCGCCGAAGACGACGATGAGGATCGGCACGACGACGATGCCGCCGCCGACGCCCAGGAGCCCGGAGAGAACTCCGGTCAACACCCCGAGCGCGACGAGACCGGCGCCCGTGATGAACGACATCGTCAGGTCGGAGTCGCGATCTGGGACGGTCAAGAACAGTTGCACGACCATCACGATGAGGAAGACGATGAAGGCCCAGCGGATCACGGTGTTCGAGAGGCGTTCGAGCAGCCATGTCCCGATCTGCGCACCGACAATGGCGCCCGCGGCCAGAATCGCGGCGACGAGCAGATCGACAGCGCCGGCGATGGCATAGCTGACGACACCGACAGCCGCGACGGGAACGATCGCGGCAAGCGAGGTGCCCGAGGCTTGCTTACGGCTGAGTGAGGTTGCCCAGAGGAGCGCGGGAACGATGAGGATTCCACCGCCGATTCCGAACATGCCGGACAAGAAACCGGCTGCCATTCCGATGAGAATGAAACGAATGTAGGGGCGCCGTTCCTGCTGAGTCATCACCAAACTATTCTGCCCCCAATTGGAATCCGCGATGTCGGTCGCGCAAAAGAGCAGGCGCACGCGTTGCGCTTGGCATCTTTTACGATGAAACGATGCAGCCTTCAGCTCGTGACGCCCTCTGGCCCGCCTCGGGTGTGCGAATCGCACACGGCGATATGGAGCTGCGCTGGATCGACGACGAGCTGCTGCGCGAACTGGCCGAGCTGGCCACCCGCGGCATCCACGATGACGACGCGATGCCCTTCGAGTTCCCGTGGACCCGCGGCACCCCGGGCGAGGTCGCGCGCAGTGTCATGGATTTTCAATGGGCTGCCCGCTCGAAAGTCGGCCCCGAACGCTTCGTCCTCGAACTCGCGGTGATCGTCGACGGGCATCCCGTGGGCATCCAGGGCATTTCGAGTAGCCATTGGGCGCGGCTCCGGGAAACCGAGACAGGTTCTTGGCTCGGCCGCGAGTTCCAGGGCAGAGGCTTCGGGCACCGGATGCGTTCACTGATACTGCACCTGTGCTTCGACGGGCTCGGCGCTGAGTTTGTGACCTCGACCGCTTTCACCGACAATCCGGCATCGAACGCGGTCTCGCGTCGCGCCGGGTATGAGGACGACGGGATCCAACGAGTCGTGCACGATGGTCGCGTGCGAACCCTCAACCGATTCCGCCTGAGCGCAGCGCGATGGGCGGAGATTCGCTCGTCCAGGCACCTCGGCGATGCACCCGTGGAGATGCATGGCCTCGAGCCAGTCCTCGCGGCGGTTCAGGAGAGCGTGTAGATCTGGCGCCGAGCCTGCCACCGATACTCCGCCGAGCGAGGTTCAAGCATTGAGCAGCGAGGTTCGCCCAGTCACGAAGCGTTGAAAGCCCGCCCGCATACACGGCAGTTGCCATCGGAATCAGCCGCGGTTGCCCGCACACGATCGTTCGTTTTGCGCACATCCCACAAGAGGAAGAGTCCGAGCGTGAGGACGATGACGAGCATCACCATGGCGATCGCGAATGTCGCCATGCTCATTGTGGAGAGGGAGTAGAGCGCGAGGACGCCGAGCAATGCGACCACGCTGAAGCAGAGTGCTGGCGCAAGAAGGCTTCGTTGCTGCATGCACTTGATCTGAGCAGAGATCGCAGCACTGCGCTAGAGCGCGGGCGAGACCTTCACCGAATCGTCACGATCGGATCGCAGACGAGCCATCGACCTTCGCCGAGATTTAGTGAACGGTCTCGTGTCCGCCGGTGAAGTCGACGGGCGACTGACCGGTCACGATCGTTGCGACCACCAGCACGAGCATCGCGAGGGTGCTGACGATAACGACTGCGCCGAAGATCGCCGCTGCCATGGTCCAGGTCTTCTCGTTCATGGTTCCCTCTCGTGGTGCACGTGCCGCGATAATGCGCTCAGGTTCCATGCGCGGTCGTGAAAAAGCTTGCTCCAAGTATTGCATCCGAGCCTGAGCGTCGAGATGTCAGACCTTCGAATGACATCACTCGTGAGACGTGAACCCGTCGGATGACATCCGCCCCGCTCGCAAAAGCCCGCGTATACGGTCGAAAGACATTCCCACTTCTCGACCTCGAAATCACCACTCAGGAGGCCTACGATGAGCAAATTTCTCAATACTCAGAGCGCGACACCGAAGACTCGAACGCCAAGCACTCGAACGCCAAGCGCTCGAACGCGGCCTCTGTTGGCTGCCTGCGGAGTTGCTGCCGTTGCCGCTCTGACCCTCAGTGGTTGCACCGCATTCGGACCTGGCTGGGCAGTCACCTACGAGATCGAAGCGGTCGACACTTCTGGCGCTGCAGGAGCCTGGAGCAGCGCAGTGCAGTATCTCGACCGCGATACAGGACTCGACAGCCAGTCGAGCACGGGCGAAACGGTGCAGGGGTCCGAGTTCCCCGCACAGTTCGAAACGATCGGCAAAGTCGGTGAAGAAGTCAGTGTGAGTGCCGCGGGGGTACCGGGCGTCACGCTGCGCTGCGCGGTCCTCCTCGACGGGGAACGCCTCATCGAAGAGCAGACGGGTGCCGAAGGCGAAGGCGTCACCTGCACGGTCACCACGCCAGAATCAATCGACGACTAGCTCGCGCCGCAACGCATTCCGATTGCTCAGCACCGTAGCCCTCGGCTTCGTTGCGGAAGCTGCGAAGTCGCGGCGAGCGAACACCGGTTTCGCACCCGGTGTCGATGCGCTTGGATAGAACCATGAGTGAACTTACACGTCCAGAAATTGACGCCCCAGAGGGCGAAGCTCCCGCAGAACTCGTCATCCGTGACATCACGGTTGGCGACGGCGATGAAGCTGTTGCAGGCGCAACGGTCAACGTGCACTACCTCGGTGTCGAGTTCGATTCCGGCGCCGAGTTCGATGCGTCTTGGAACCGTGGTCAGTCGATCGAGTTCCCACTTCGCGGTCTCATCGCCGGATGGCAAGAGGGAATCCCGGGCATGCGCGTTGGTGGTCGCCGCGAACTGACCATCCCGCCGCACCTCGCCTACGGTCCAGCCGGTGGCGGACACCAGCTCTCGGGCAAGACCCTGATCTTCGTCATCGACCTGCTCGCGGTTCGCTAACCCGCGGCAACGCGACAATCGCAGAAGGGGCGGAACACGATCTCGTGTTCCGCCCCTTCTTTGTTGTTCTCGGTGTCGCGCGGCTGACCCGGCAACTACGAAGCGGCGCGCGCGGTCGCGATCCCCTCGAAGATTTCCTCCGAGTAGTGGCACGCAACGAGGCGCTCGCCGATCACCTGCAGGGGCAATTCCGGGTGGCGAAGCGCTGGGACATCCGTGGTGCACTTGTCGGTCGCGAACTGGCATCGCGGGTTGAATCGGCATCCGCTCGGAGGGTTCACGGGTGAGGGCGGTTCGCCCGCCAGCACCTGCCGCTTCGCAAGCTTCCCGCGCTCCGAACGCGCGCTCGGCGGCACCGCAGAGAGCAGTGCCTGCGTGTACGGATGCGTCGGATTGTTGTAGATCGCCTCGGTCTCGCCAACCTCGACAACCTTGCCGAGGTACATGACTGCGACGCGATCAGCGATGTGGCGGACGACAGAGAGGTCGTGCGCGATGAACAGAATCGAGACTCCGAGCCGCGACTGGATATCGCGGAGCAGGTTGATGACCTGGGCCTGCACCGAGACGTCGAGCGCGGAGACCGGCTCGTCGCACACGAGCACGTCGGGGTCGAGCACGAGCGCGCGAGCAATACCGATGCGCTGACGCTGACCACCGGAGAACTGGTGCGGAAAACGGCTCATCATCTCTTGCGAGAGACCGACGAGTTCCATGAGCTCAGCGACGCGAGCTCGCCTACTCGCTGCGGTGCCCTTCCCCGCTGCCGCCATCGGCTCGGCAACGATGTCGCCGACCGTCATGCGCGGGTTCAGCGAGGTGTACGGGTCCTGGAAGATCATCTGCACGCCTCGGCGCAGCAGTTTTTTGTCCTGATACCGCCCCTTGGTGACATCGGCACCGTGATATTCGAGCGTTCCGGCATCCGGTTTTTCGAGGCCGACGAGCATGCGAGCGAGCGTCGACTTGCCACAGCCGGATTCACCGACGACGCCGAGCACCTCGCCCTTGTGCAGTTGCAGGTCGACACCGGCCACGGCAGAAACCTTTGTCGGGCGAAGACCGCCGCTACTGAAGGTTCGCTCGAGTCCGGTGGTCTGCAGGATCACGTTCGGTTTCGCGAGCGCGACGCCACCGTCACTCTGCTCGGCCGCGAGTGCCTGCGTGCCCGACCGCTCGCGCTCGTGGGCGGTCGACAACTCTGGCTTATTTCCCCAGTGCATGGAGCATCTCCTCACTTCGGAAGCACGCGACGACGCGCTTGCCTTCGGTCAATTCGAGTGGCGGTCGCTCTTGTCTGCACTGCTCGATCGCCATGTGGCATCGCGGGTTGAACGAACACCCGACCGGTGCCTGCGCGGGGCTCGGCGGCGAGCCGGGGATCGCGAACAGTTCGGAGCCTTTCGCCGCCGCCTGCGGCACCGATCGCAGCAGCGCCTCGGTGTAGGGGTGCGCCGGATTCGTGAGGATCACGTCGGCGTCGCCACCTTCGACGATGCGACCGGAGTACATGACGGCGAGTCGGTCTGCGACCTCCATCACGACGCCGAGGTCGTGGGTGATCAGCAGCACACCCATACCGAGTTTGTCGCGCAGTGAACTCAGGAGGTCGAGAATCTGCGCCTGCACGGTGACGTCGAGCGCGGTCGTCGGCTCGTCGGCGATGAGCAGGTCTGGTTCGAGTGCGATTGCCATGGCGATGAGGATTCGCTGTCGCATTCCTCCAGAGAACTGGTGCGGGTATTCGTGGACCCGGCGCTCCGGAGAGGGGATCCCGACGAGCGAGAGCAACTCGACCGCGCGAGCGATGGCCGCTTTCTTGGTGACTTTGCGGTGTGCGCGGATCAGGTCGCAGATCTGGTCGCCGATGGAGAGGACCGGGTTCAGTGCCGAGAGGGCGTCCTGCAGCACGAGTCCCATCTTCGAGCCGCGCAGCAGCCGGCGCTCTTCCTCTGTGGCGCGCAGCAGATCGACGTCGCCGAGCTTCATGACGTCGGCCGAAACCGTGCCCGAGTCGATGAGGCCCATGATCGCGCGAGCCGTCACCGACTTGCCTGATCCGGACTCGCCGAGGAGGGCGACGAACTCGCCGCGGTGCACGGTGAGGTCGACTCGTCGCACCGCCGGCACTGTGCGCTGTCCACTGCCGAGTGTGACCTGCAGGTTCTCAACTTCGAGGACGAGCGGCTCGTGATTCCGATTCGCGTTTTCCATAGACCCCATCATGCAACCAAAGTTCACACGAAATGTTTCCAACATGCAACATCTTTGCCGACTTTTCTCATTTTGGTTGACTTTTGCGCCGGTTTCGTCGAGATTCGATTCATCAGCACTCTGTGGAACGCACAGAGCGTGGACCAATAGTTCAGCAATCGTGAAGGAGCACCCCAATGCTCGAACCCTCCCCTCAGTACACCGGGTACACCGCCTACGACTACCTCGAGGCAGGCAAGGACTACCGCCACTTCGAGTACGCGAAGCAGATCAACCGGGTCCCCGAATACACCGGTCTCGACCTCAGCGACGAGCAGCAGGAACGCACCACGCGACTCCTTCGCGAAGAGACCGTGATCTCACTGCACGAACACGTCCAGGTATTCCCCGAAGACATGGGCGAGCTCCGCGACCACATCCGTCAGGGCCGCGAACCAACCGGTTACCAGGGTCTTGCTCGCTCGGGCATGACCGCCGTGTTCGACAACGGCATGGACGGAACCTGCTGCATCTCCAGCGACGCAGGATGGAAGTACCAGGACGTCCTGTTCGACCTCGGCGTTCGCATGGCGGACATCGCGCACCAGGACTTCGTCATCAAGGCCGAATCGATCAAGGACATCAAGTACGCCGCCGAGACCGGCCGCGTCGCTCACATCTTTGCGCTCGAAGCCTCAACGATGATCGAGAACGAGGTCGACCGGCTCGACGTGCTCTACGGCTTCGGCGTTCGCCAGATGGGTATCGCCTACTCCGAAGCGAACATGCTGGGCGGCGGCTTGAAGGAGCGCGGCGACGGTGGCCTCACCTACTTCGGCGAGCGCGCGGTCGAACGTATGAACAAGCTCGGCATCGCGATCGACATCTCGCACTCGGGTGACCAGACGTGTCTCGACACGATCAAGCACTCGAAGGTGCCCGTCTTCATCACGCACGCAGGTGCTCGCGGGCTGTGGCCGACCAACCGCATGAAGACTGACGAGACGATCATCGAATGCGCGAAGCGCGGTGGCGTGATCGGCATCGAAGCGGCGCCGCACACGACCATCTCCCCCCAGCACCCGAAGCACTCGCTCGAGTCGGTCATGGATCACTTCCAGTACTGCGTCGATCTCGTCGGACTCGAACACGTCAGCTTCGGCCCAGACACGCTCTTCGGTGACCACGTCGGACTGCACGACGCGTTCTCCTCCAACCTCTCGCTCGGCCAGGCGCACGCCAACGTCGATTACGAGAAGCAGCCTTACGTCGATGGCATCGAGAACCCCGCAGAGGCGTTCCACAACATCATCGGCTGGCTGGTCAAGCACAACTACTCCGACGACGAAATTCGCGCCGTCGTCGGTGGCAACACCATGCGCGTTCTCGAGGAGGTTTGGGTCTAGTGAAACGGAAACCAGTACTCGCTGCGGTCACCGCGGCGGTCTTAGTCGCGGGCCTCTCGGCGTGCGCACCATCAGCACCGGAGGGTGGTGGCGGCGCTTCTGGCGGCGGCACCACGACCGATGCGACGCTCAGCATCGGCACCACCACCGATGTCGTCAACTTCAACCCGGTGCTCGGCAACAGCCGCACCGACTCGTGGGTCACGAACCTTATGTACCCGCACCTGCTCAGCATCAGCGACGACGGCTCGAAGGAAGCGCACGTCGCCACCGACTGGGGGTACGTTGACGAGACAACCGGCTACTACGAGATCCGCGACGATCTCACCTGGAGCGACGGCGAACCGCTGACCGCGGAGGACGTCGCCTACACGCTCAACGCGGTGAAGGCAGACGAAGCACCCGGTACCTTCTTCGGACAACTCGGCAACCTCGATGTCGCCGAGGCAGTCTCGGACACCCGGGTCGAACTGACCCTCACGCAGCCCGACTCCTCGATCATCGACGAGATCGGTTTCTGGGGCGTTGTCGTTCCGCAGCACATCTTCGAACCGCAGGGCTCGATCGCGACGTTCGCAAACGACGGCAGCGATGGCGGCTGGGTCGGCATGGGGCCGTTCATCATGAGCGACTTCCAGGTCGGGCAGCACTACACGCTCGAACGTGTCGAGGACTACCCGCTCATCGAAAGCGGCACCCCTGCTGCAGCGAAGGTCGTCTTCCGCGTCTACCCCGATGTGAACACCGAAATTCTCGCGCTGCAGAGCGGCGAGATCGACGTGATCGCGAACGCGCTGCCACCCGCTCAGGTCGAACAGCTGCGCTCCACGGACGGCATCGAAGTGATCGAGGCAGCTGGCCTCGGCTACGCGCACCTCGTCTACAACATGGACCAGCCCGACCTCGCCAACGTCCTCGTCCGCCAGGCACTCGCCCACGCGGTCGACTACGAAGCGATCCGCACGGTCGTGCTGCAGGGACAGGCCGTCTCGACCGGTTCGAGCGCACTCATGCCAGTGCTCGCGAACTACTACGACGAAACCGTCACCGAATACGCCTTCGATCCTGAACTCTCACGCTCCCTCATGGAGGAAGCGGGCTACGTCGCAGGAGCCGACGGCAAGTTCCCGATCTCGTTCCGACTGATCTACTCGCTGCAGGACAGCGTCACCGCTCAGTGGGCAACCATGGTGAAGGACAGCGCGGCACAGGCCGGCATCACGATCGAGCTGCAGGGCACGGAGCGCAACACCTACTTGGCGAAAACCCAAGAAGGCGATTACGACATCTACGCCGGCAACTTCGCGATCATGGACGACCCGGTCACGAACTTCGCCCTCTCCTACCTCCCCGGCGGCGCCATCAACTACACCCACGTCGATGACCCAGAGCTCAACGCTCTCATCGAAGAGGGAATGGTGACCTTCGACGAGGAACAGAAGATCGAAATCATGCGCGAGGCAAACAAGATCGTGCACGAACAGGTTTACGACAACATCATGTACACGCAGAACCTCTTCTTCGCAGTCAGCGACGAGTGGACCGGCTTCATCTCGAAACCCAGTGAGCTGCTGTCGATCGTGAACCCCCTCTCGCTCGCGAGCGCAACGCCCGTCGAGTAACTGACCCAACTGTTTGAGGAGGATCGTCCGAGTGTCTCGATCATCGTTTATCTTGCGGCGTCTAGGCCGTGGATTGCTCACAATCCTGTTCGCCGTGACTGTGACCTTTCTGCTGCTGCGCATCCTGCCGGGTGACCCGGCGCTTGCACTCGCAAGTCCGAACATGACCGAAGAGATTCGGGCGTCCATCCTCGAACAGTACGGGTTGGACAAGCCCCTCATTGTGCAATACGGGCTCTACATGTGGCAGTTGTTGCAGGGGAACCTTGGGATCTCATTTACCCAATCAATTCCTGTGCTGGATTCTCTCCTGCAACGACTGCCATGGACCCTCCTGCTCACCATGAGCGCGCTGCTGCTGACGATCATCGTCGGCATCCCGCTCGGTGTTGCGGCTGCGTCCTTCAAGGGCAAGTTCCTTGACCGCACCATCCAGATCGTCGGCGTCACGGGCCAGTCGCTCTTCGTCCCGAGCGTCGCGATCCTCCTGCTGTTCGTCTTCGGACTGAACCTCCGCCTCTTCCCGATCGGCGGAGCCTACGACAGCGGCGCATACGGCGGCGAGTGGTATCTCAGTGTCGCAAAGCACCTCGTGCTCCCGGCGATTTCGCTCATGCTGATCCAGGTCGGCTCCTACGTGCTGACGATGCGATCGACGCTGATCGAAGCGCTCGGCGAAGATTACGTTCTGCTCGCGAAGGCGAACGGGCTCCCGTATCGCCGGATCCTCTGGAAGCACGCGCTTCGGAACGCGCTGCTCCCCACGACGACCCTCATCGGCTTGCAACTCGGATTCCTGGTCGGCGGCGCCGTGCTCACCGAGACCGTCTTCGCCTACCCCGGGATCGGGCGCGGCATCTTCGAAGCCGTCACCCAACTCGACTTCCCGGTGCTGCAGGGCGCCTTCCTGATGCTTGCGATCACCGTTGTGCTCGCGAACACAGTGACCGACATCGTGTACGGCTACCTCGACCCAAGAGTGAAGACATCATGAGTGCAAACGTCACCCCCATGCCCGGCGCCGAAGCGATCGCGGCGACCTCTTCTGAACCAGTCGCGACCGAGAGCGAACGCACGAGCGTCCACACTTGGCGTGCCTTCCGTCGCGATCCGCTCGGAATGATCTCGGCGGGGCTGCTGCTCATGCTCGTCGCGATCTCGTTCGCAGCGCCACTGCTCGCCCCCTACCCCGAAAGCTACGGCAGCGACGTCCTCGTGCCGCCGAGCAGCCAGTACTGGTTCGGCACCGACCCCCTCGGTCGCGACGTGTACGGCGAAGTGATCTGGGGCACGCAGCAGAGCATGATCGTCGCGTTCGCCGCATCGGCGATCGCGATCGTATTCGGCACGATCATCGCGGTGTTGGCGGCCTACTTCAAGCCGATCGACGGGTTCATCAGTGTCATCGTCGACATGACGCTCTCACTTCCGGTCCTGCCGCTGATGATCCTCGTTGCAGCCCTCGTCGGCCCGAGCACAACGACCATCATTCTCGTGGTCGCGGCGTTCTCCTGGCCGGAGGTCACACGACTCGTGCGCTCGCAAGCGCTCACGGTCGTGAATCTGCCCTACGTCGACGCTTCGCGCCTCATGACGACCTCCCCCGTCTGGCACATCACGCGGCATATCCTGCCCGCCGTCACCCCGGTGATCGTGGTCTCGGTCGTCGTCACAGCATCACGCGCGGTGCTCTCCGCTGCGGGGCTCGCGTTCCTCGGACTCGGTGACCCGACCACGTGGTCGTGGGGCCGGATCCTGTTCGAAGCGCAGCAGGCGGGCGCGATGTCGAGCGCCTGGTGGCTCACGCTCTTCCCGTCGATCGCGATCCTGATCCTCGTGCTCTCGGCGACGCTGCTCTCCATCGCATACAACGATGCGCGGAACCCTCGGAATCGCCAGCGTTAGGCAGACGATCGCCCGAGCGAGCTGAACGCCAGACCGAGCTACAACGCCAGACCGAGCCCAGAAACCAGACCGAGAGAAAGGCCTCCGAATGACTGTGTTCTCACAACGACTCAATGCCGGGTTCTTCGATGCGGCAGCGTCCCGAGTGGTCTCGCTCATGAACGCATCGGGGTTCGATGCGATCCTGACCGACCACCCGGAGGACATCGCCTATCTGACGGGCTTCTTCTATCACCCCTCCGAACGCCCGATCGCGCTCTGGATCGACAAGCACGGTGAGCGAATCATGCTGGTGCCCGAGCTGGAGCGCGAATACGCCCAATCGCAGAACGCTCGAGCCGAGCTCGTCTCGTTCCCCGAGTTCCCCGGGGTTCGTGCGCCGTTCTCGGTCCTCGCTGAACGACTCGGCGGCGGTTCCCCTCGAGTCGGATTCACGACGATGATGACCTACGAGCGACTCCACGCAGCCAGAACCGCACTCCCTCTCGCCCAGTTCACCGCCACCGAGCTCGTCACCAAGGCGCGGTACGTGAAGTTCCCGGAGGAGATCGAACTCCACCGAGAAGCGGCACGCGTCACCGACCGGATGCTCGAAGCCGGCGTCAGCCTCGTGCGCGAGTCGATCGCGCAGGGCGGCCAATTGCCGAGCGAAGCGGAACTGACCGCGCATGTCACCTCGACCGGTACCGGCATCATGTACGCCGAACACGAGAATGTCGTGGTCGCCTCACTGCTGGCGGGCGGCCTCGTCTACTCGGGAGCGAACTCCTCCTACCCGCACGGGCTCCCCTCCGAATACCGCTTGCAGCCCGGCGACACGTTCATGCTCTCGCTCGGCTGCGCTGTCGGCGGCCGCTTCGTCGAAGGTGAGCGTACGTTCGTGCTCGGCACCCCGAGCGACGACCAGCGCCGGTATCACGAGACGATCCGGCTCGCGCAGGAGGTCGGTGGTCGCGCGATCGCAGCGGGCCGAGAATGCCGCGAGGTCAACGCGATCTGCCTCGACGTCATCCGAGAGGCCGGCCTGGCCGAGTACATCCGCCACCGGCAGGGGCACGGGATCGGGCTCGGAATGCACGAACCACCTTGGCTCGAAGACGGCGACAGCACGGTGCTCGAGTCCGGGATGATCGTGTCGAACGAGCCCGGAATCTACGTTCCCGGGCATGCCGGGTATCGCATCAGCGACAGCATGCTCGTGACCGCCGATGGAGCCGAGTCCTTGACTTCCTACCCGCGCGATCTCGAATCGTGCACGATTGCATTGTCGTGACGCTCCGACAGTCTGCGACGATCGATGCAGAAGCAGGAGCGGTCAACTCGCGACACGATCCGCGGTTGCCGCCGACCTCACTGACCTCGGTCAACGCTGACCTCACTCACCGCTGACCCTCCTGACCACTGCACTCTCCAACCTCATTCGCCAACCGAAGAAGGAACCCGACATGACGCAAGAACCTGAAGTCTCACCCGAATTCGCCGCAGCGACCACCGAATCACAGTGGATCGAAATCAACGGCAACCACCTCGCCGTTGAAGTGCTCGGACCGGAGGATGCTCCCGTCATCATCACCCACCACGGTGCACCCGGTCTCGGTTCACGTGCAGAGCCGCGCGCGAGCTTCGGCCGCCTGGCCGATGAGTACCGAGTCGTCGTCTTCGACGCGCGAGGCAGCGGGCAGAGCGAAGGAAAGGGAACGTTCAGTCACGAACAGTGGGCCGCAGACATCGACGGCCTGCGCGAGTGGATCGGCGCCGAGAAGATCGTCATGGCCGGAGGCTCATACGGTGGCTTCATGGCGATGGAGTACGCGCTCCGCTACCCCGAGCGCGTCTCGGCGATCGTGCTCCGCGACACCTCACCCGACAACGGCAACGCGCACCTCGCACGCGAGAACGCGATCAACTCCGACCGCGTCGACATCGACATGGAGAAGTTCGATCGCATCGACGTGGGCGCGGTCTACGACAACGACGACCTGCGCGACTGCTGGCGCGAGATCCTGCCACTGTACGACTTCAACTACGACCCGGCATCGGTCGAACGCAAGGTCGAGGCAACCCCGTACCGCTATGAAGCGCACAACTACGCGTTCTCGGTCAACCTGCCCAACTACGATCTGAAGCCTGTACTGCACACGATCACCGCGCCGACGCTGATCACGGTCGGGCGCACCGACTGGATCACCCCGGTATCGTGTAGCCAGACCATTGCCGATCTCGTGCCGAACTCTGAGATGGTGGTGTTCGAACACTCAGGCCATTCGCCACAGATTGAAGAGGCAGAAGCGTGGACGAAGACCGTTCGGGAATTCCTGCACCGAGTCCAGCCTCCAACGCGGGCACAGTGAACTGGCTCGGTTCCACGCGCGAGATCGACGAGATCGATCGTCGCATCATCGTCGCACTCCAGCAGGACGGTCGGGCGAGCTGGACCGCCATCGCCGAATTCGCAGGCGCTCCGGCCTCGACCGTCTCGCGTCGAGGGCAACAGCTCATCAGTGACGGCATCGTCCGCGTCGGCATGGTGCCGACGCTCGGCAGCGAGGGCCATGCGGAATCATTCCTGATCCGCATCAACTGCGCTCCGGGCACCCAGATGTACGTTGCAGAAAAGCTCGTCGAGTCACCCTACGTACGCTTCGTGACCCTGGTCACCGGGAAGTTCGACATCTTCGCTGAAGTCGTGATCTCCGGTGACTCGGGCGTGTACGCGCATGTCTTGACCGAGTTGCAGAGCATCGAGGGTGTTGCACAGTGGTCGAGCGATCTTTTGCTGCACACCTACAAGGTGAGCTTCGACTGGGGTCGCCAGGTGTACGACGCGGAAGCTCGGCCAGACCACCCCGAGGCGTACATGCCGGCGCCGAACACCTGTGAGCCTGCGCACTTCGACGACACTGATCGTGAAATCGTCCGCGAACTGAGCGCCGATGGGCGCAAGTCGTTTCAAGCGATCGCCAAAACGCTCGGCGTCAATGAGTCGAGCGTGCGGCGTCGTTACGAGCGCATGCATTCCTCGGGCTGCCTGACGACCGTGACGATGGTGCCGGCCTCCGCGCTCGGCATGAGTGCCGAGACCCTCTTGGTCTTGAACATCGACCCGGCTCGACTGCGCGATGTCTCTGAACGGCTCGCAGCACTCGTCTCGGTGCGGTTCCTGGCCGCCCCGCTCGACAACAACTCGCTCTACTGCGAAGTGATCCTGCCGAGTACCGAGTCGCTGCACGAGTTCATGATCGACACGATCGCGCAGATCGAGGGCGTCCGCGGGTGGACCGCCTCAATGGAACTCGTCTTCATGAAGCGAGGATTCATCGAGACTCCCTGGTGGAAATCGCAGGTCCTCGGGACCGCCGCAAACGCTTAACGCGGGGCAGCATCTTCGATCGTTCGCGTGGCCGAACGAGTGGAGAGCTCTCCCGCGTCGCGCTTGAACGGCCGGCACACGATCGCGACGGCAGCAATTGCGACAATGCAGACGACCACGAGAATGCGGTAGTCGACCACGGCGATGAGCGCGGCACCGGCGATGGTTGCGATCGTCGAGGGCACGTTGAACGCGACATTCATCGCAGCCGAGGTCCGGCCCTGCAGTCGAGCCGGCGTGACCCGCATGCGGTAGGTCGCGATCCCGACGACGACCCACGGGATCCCGAATCCCATCGTGCCGAGCGCGAGCGCCATGCAGATGAAGCCGAGCACTGACCCGGATGGAGTGAACAGCACACTCGCGAGCGCCATCACGAGGCCGAGACTCATGAACCAGAGGCCGAGGCCGACGAGCCGACGCTCGCCGATCTTCCGGAGCACCGCGGCGGAAGTGATCCCGCCGAGCACCGCACCGACACCCTGAATCGTGACGAGCACACTGAGCGTCTCTGGCGGCTGGCCGAGGCCCTGTTCGATGAGTGGGAACGCCAGCACATTGATGAGCCCTGCCGCGCCGAAGGAGATGGCGACCGCGATGGTCAGGAGGCGCAGGGTCGGTTCGGAGAAGAGCGCGCGAGCACCCTCGGTGACTTCAGACCAGTACGAGACGCCCTCGGCTCGCGCCTCCGCCACGCTCTCGGTGACCTTCACGAAGAACAGCACGCAGCCCATCGCGACAAAGCAGGCGGCGGTGAAGACGGCGACCGCGCCACCGCCGAGGAGCACATAGAGTCCGGTGCCGATCAGCGGGCTGACGATACGAAGCCCTTGATCGATGGTTTGGAAGAAACCGTTGGCCGCGCCGAGCTCCTCGTCGGGCAACATGTCGCGAAGGAGCCCCGCCTGCGCCGCAGCGGTGAGGTACGCCGCAGTTCCATAGGCGAGCGTGACGGCATAGATGATCCAGATGTCCTCAGCGCTCTTGACGAACAACAGAGCGAGAACGATGACCGCGATCGAAAAATTCGTCGCGATCAGCAGTTTGCGGCGCGAGACGCGATCGGCGAGCTGCCCGGCGAACGGCGCGATGAGCGCTGGAAGCCCGAGGCAGACGAAGACCGTCGCCGCCGCGGCATCCGAGCCCGTGAGATTCTTGACCCAGATCGCCAGCACGAGATAGAGCGCACTGTCGCCGAAGTTCGTGAAGAACCACCCGATCGTCAGCCAGCGAAACGGAGCGCGCCGCAGCGAGGTGCGCAGTGGCTTGCTGACGGTGTCAGTCATTGTCGTCCCGGCGCTCCTGCGCGGGCGATGGCTCAGCGATTGCCGTCGAGACAGCCGAGCGCGAGTCTGGGTTCGGGCGCTCCCGAGGGAGATCTTCAGGATTGAGCGTTGCGAACATCCGGGCGAAGGTTGCGCCCTCTGGACGCAGCGAAGGGTCTTCGATTCGGCCGGCGAACCGCTCGGTCAAGGCGATCAGGTCTTCCCGCAGCGCTTCGATCTCCTCGAAGGTGGCCCAGAACGACGCCGTGGAGACCGTGACGGCTTTGATCCAGTCGGGCCGAAGCCCCTCACGCACCAACTGGTGATCCAGGAACGCCATCACGCGCTCCGACTCCTCGTGCACCATCATCTTCGCGAGCGCTCCAGCACCGCGTACCGAGTCTGGGTTCATCGGGTCAGGGCTCAGCTCACGGCCACGGTGCACTGCGCGCCACGGCTTCGCCGTGCCTTGCTGCGGCGCGCGTTCGATGTAGCCGTGCTTCGCGAGCGTGCGCAGATGGAACGAGCAGTTCGCCACGGTCTGTCCCGTGCGCTCGGCGATCTCCGTCGCCGTGATCTCCCCGCTGTCGTCGATGATGTTCAGGATCTTGATGCGGAGCGGGTGCGCGAGTGCTCGAAGAGTCGCGGCATCTGTGGAACGCAGGGTGCTTCGCTCGTTGCCGGTGGTCCGTGCCGCGCCGGCTGCATTCGACTCAGTCACTTCAGAGCCACCCGTGGTCGAGCGCGCGGCGCGCGCGCAAGGGCTCGACGCGCAGTTCCGCGGCCTGCATCGCTCGCATGTTCCGCGCGGCGACCTCGCGCTCGTCGAGCGTTTTCAGCGCCGTCGTCGTACGGCTCGTTCTTTTACTCATCTCGGCTCCAACCCTTCGATACGCCAAAACTACTGTTCGCAACATCACTTGCGCAAGACTTCTTTTGCAATGTTCCTTTTGCAGTAGGCGCGAGCCCACCCTTATGCGAACCACGTGATCCTCGGGTTCGGGTGAACGCCCCTCACCGCGTGAATTCTCCACAGGCTTTGCAACGACCAAAATTTTCAACAGCGTGCTGCGCTTCAATGAGCGGATGTCTGAACTCTGGTCAACCCTCATTCCCAACTGGATCATGGCCTGCGCCGCGGCCACCGCGGTCGTCGCATTCTTCGCCGACCGCCATCAACGCCGAAAGTCCGACCTGGCGCAGATGCAGTTACTCGCTGATCAGATATCCGCACATTGGGCGGTGAACGTTGAGGGAAAGTGGGGGCTCGTCGTCAGCAATCGCTTCGCTTCGGCAATTTCCGATCTCGAGATCCAGTGCACAGGAAGCGCTCACCATTTCGGGAAGAGCCTGAAGCGGGCAACCCTCGCTCCCGGCGACTACTTCATCACCAGCAATCGGAAGCACGAAAAATACGCCTGGTCCCTCCCGGTTCCGATCACATCTCAGGCTGAAACCACGCCCGTGTCGAGCCGCGACCACGCGGTCATCGGCCTTCGGTTCACGTATCGCCGCGATCTCTGGAGGAAAGACGAGCGCGGCGTCGCCACCCGGACCGCCCTCCCGGAATAGCAAGAACAAAACGCGCCGCCGTGATGCGACCGAGGATGCGGCTGCCCCTTCTGCCGCGTGGTTCCCAGGCTCGCAACGTAGAGTGGCGCCCATGAGCGCACCTGAACAGATCGGACCATTCGAACCTGCTGCAGATGTCGTCCCATTCGGCCGCGTCCCCATTCCGAACACTCCGGCTGACTTCACCGAACGGCTTCGACGAGCGATCGCCGAGAACTTCGCGAGCAATGCGCAATACCTCGACCGGGTACTCATCGACGTCGCGCTCGCAGGCCCCGATGTCGAGCGCCTCGACATCACCCTCACCAGCGTCCGCGTGCCACTGATCGACACCGACGAGGGCGATGCCCCGGGCATGACTTCAGTCCAGGATGTTGCGCTTCGAACCCCCGCACTCCTCAACCATCTCCGGGTCAATGCACGACCAGTCGTCATCGAAGGCGTCGACGTGCTCCTCGAAGTCGAACTGCACGGTCTCCGCTTCGCATGGATCGAGACGCACGCCGGTGAACTCGCACTCGAGTTCACCGAACCGAGCGCCGAGGCTCCCGTGCACGGATTCATCAACATCCGAGCGCACCGCAGTGCCGTGGTCGAGGCGCTCCGCGAGGTCCTAGAAGGAGCACTCGGCGAACTCGGCGTCACCCTGAAGGAACTCGACATCGAGCTCGAATCAATCGACGCGCGGACCGTGCGCGTTCGCGGATTCGCGAAACTCCGGAAGGGGCTCCTCTCGGCGAGCGCCACGATCGCCGGCGTCGCCACATTGAGCAACGACTTGCAGTTCCGCTTGAGCGAGGTGTCGGCGACGAGCAAGAACCCGGTGATCGCCGCGATCCTTCTCGGACTCCGCAAGAAGGTGAAGTCGGTCGAGGACGAGAGTTACGATCTCGCGAAAGATCTCCCCGCAGGCGTCCGCATCGCCGACGTGCAGGTCAACATCGGCGACGAGATCGCTGTCGCCGTACTGCTCGAGCCCTGAGGCGAGTTCGCGGGCGCTACGACTCTTTGGTGATCTCGACGGTCACGAACAGTTCGCTGGCGCCCGGCCCCGCGTACACACCCCGAAGCGGCGGCACATCCGAGTAGTCACGGCCGTAGCCGATCTTCACGTGGCGCTCCCCGATGTCGATGAGGTTCGTGGGATCCCAGGCTTGCCATTCACCCGTGAACCACTCGACCCAGGCGTGTGATTCACCGCGGACGGTCTCACCGATCTGCGCCGAAGGCTTCGGGTGCAGATATCCGCTGACATACCGCGCGGGGATCCCCACCGATCGCAGCGCACCGATCGTGATGTGCGCGATGTCCTGGCAGACACCCTTGCGGTTGCCCCAGGCCTCGCTCGCGTTCGTGTGCACATGCGTGACACCGGACATGTAGGTCATTTCTTCGCCGACCATCCGCGCGATCGCAGCGGCTGCCTCGCCCGGAGTCGCCGTCGCGTCAACGATTTCGCGAGCAGTCTTCACGAGGTCGTCGACGGGCCTGGTTCGCACGGTCTGGGCAAGCTGCTCGACGTAGCGGGTCGCCCGCGCCGAGGCTTTGCTCAGCTGCTCCCAGGTGATGTCGTGCCCGATCGTCAACCGCGGTCGCACTTCGACGAGGCTCGTCGCGGTCAATTGCAGTTCGGTGTGCGGGTTCAAGATGTCGAAGCCGCTCACCTTCGTACCCCAGTAATCCTCATAGGAGGTCAGGCTCGTCATCGGTCGAACGTCGAGATTCGAATAGATCACGAACTGGCCGTCGCTCGTCGAGGGCAGCATGCGAGCCTCGTTGTACGAGGCAACTGCGGGCGCACGGTAGCGGTAGCCCGTGGTGTGGCGAATTCTGATGCGGCTCACGAGAGTTCTCCAACCCATGCTGGCGTGTTGTGCGTCGGGAAGTATCGTTCCCGAACCGCGGTGCTCACGGCGATCGTCGTGGACTGCACGTTGTCCATCACGGTTGGCAGGTTCTCGATGATCTCGTGGATCGGTCGGAATTCGAGCTCGGCCCGAATCTGCCCGAGCATTCGCTGCGCCATGTCGCCGTAGCCGATTCGTTCGTGGCGTGGCTCGATGTCGCGCAGGCACCGCTCGGCCCGCTGCACGCTAAAGAGAATCGAGCGTGGGAAGAGGCGGTCGAGCAGTAGGAATTCTGCTGCGTTGGTCGCGCTCGGAACCCCGCGATAGGTGCGGAGGTACGCCTCGTAAGCGCCGACCGAGCGAAGAATCGTCGTCCACGACGGCCCGGAGGCCTCCGTGAGGGCGCGCGTGGCGAGCAGGCGGGCGGTCATGTCGGCTCGTTCGATCGAACGACCCAGCGTGAAGAAGCTCCAAGCCTCGTCACGGCTCGATGTCGAGTCGGCGATACCGGTCGCGAGCGCCGCACGTTCACGGACCCAACCGAAGAATTGGTGCACGCGGTCGTCACCGACTCGGTTCGGCATCTGCGCGTGCGTCGTGTTCAACGCCTCCCACAGCTCGGTCGAGATGATCTCGCGAGCGCGGCGTGCGTTCTCGCGAGCGGCCCCGAGCGAGTATGCGATCGATGAAGGTTCGCGACGGTCGATCGCGAGCGCATACATGACGTCACGGCGGGTCAGTTGCCCCTCCTGCGTGTGGTCGCTGCCCATGACTCCGAGCAGCGCGCGGCATGCGGTGTCCTCATCGACCCACGGGTCTTCGAGCAGTAGTTGCAGATAGACGTCAAGGATTCGGGCGGTGCCGTCGCCTCGTTCGATGTAGCGGCCGATCCAAAAGAGGCTCTCCGCGATCCGGCTCAGCATGATGCTCCCCCTTCAGCGTCAACAGGGGCATCGTCGATGCGTGCTTGCTGTTGCTGCTCGGTTTGATCTCTCGGACCGCGATCCTGCGGCGACTGCTCTTGCGGGTGATCCGTGATGATCGGCATGGATCGGGTGGTCGGCTCGCCGGATCCGCCGAACTCACCATCGACATCGACGACCGGTCCGCGCTGGTTCGTCGTGCGAGTGCCGAGCACCCAGGTGTCCTTCGAACCGCCACCCTGCGAGGAATTCACGACCAGTTGGCCTTCTGGGAGGGCGACGCGGGTGAGCCCGCCCGGGAGAACCCAGACGTCCTTGCCGTCGTTCACTGCGAACGGCCGGAGGTCGACGTGACGCGGACGCATGCCATCGTCGACGAGCGTCGGAATCGTGGAGAGTTGGACAACGGGCTGCGCGATCCATCCACGCGGATCCTCGATGAGACGTTCGCGCAGTTCCGCGAGCTCTTCTTCCGTGGCGTCTGGGCCGACGACGAGTCCTTTTCCGCCGGAACCGTCAACGGGCTTGACGACGAGTTCGTGCAGGCGGTCGAGCACTTGTTCGAGCGCTCCTTCGTCTTCGAGTCGCCAGGTGTCGACGTTCTTCAGGATCGGCTCTTCGCCGAGGTAGTAGCGGATGAGCTCTGGCACGTAGGTGTAGACGAGCTTGTCATCGGCGATGCCGTTGCCGACTGCGTTCGCAATCGTGACGTGACCGAGACGCGACGCGAGCATGAGGCCGGGGGATCCGAGCATCGAGTCGGCACGGAACTGCAGTGGGTCGAGGTAGTCGTCATCGACTCGGCGGTAGATGACGTCGACCCGGGTCGGACCACTCGTCGTGCGCATGTACACGCGGCCACCGGAACAGAAGAGGTCGCGGCCCTCGACGAGTTCGACACCCATGAGACGGGCGAGGAGCGTGTGCTCGAAGTAGGCGGAGTTGTAGACACCGGGGGTGAGCACGACGACTGTCGGGTCGTCGATACCCGCTGGGGCGGCAGCACGCAGGGCGCGCAGCAACATGTCCGGGTAGTCCCCGACTGGGCGGACTCGCATTGAGGCGAACATCTCTGGAAGCGTCTGGGCGATCATCCGTCGGTTCGAGATGACATAGGAGACGCCACTTGGCACTCGGACGTTGTCTTCGAGGACTCGCCATTCCCCGTTCTCGTCGCGGATGAGGTCGATCCCGGAGACGTGAATCCGAACCCCGTTTGCCCCGGTGATTCCGGCGGCCTGCCGGTGGAAATGACTCGAGGAGGAAATCAGCTTCGCCGGGATGATGCCGTCAGCAACCGCGGTCTGCGGTCCGTACATGTCGGCGAGGAACGCTTCGAGCGCTTTCACGCGCTGTTTCACGCCCGATTCGACGTGCTCCCAGTCTTTCGCCGTGATGATGCGTGGCACGGCGTCGAGGGGGAAGGGCCGCTCTTCTCCTGCAAAGTCGAACGTCACCCCTTGCGCCAGGTAGGAACGGGCGAGCGCGTCGGCTCGACCTCGGAGTTCCTCCTGCGTGAGTGATGAGAGCGCTTCGAATACTTCTTTATAGGGCGCTCTCGCGTGCCCTTCCGATTCGAACATCTCGTCCCACGGTGCACCAGTGCGCCGGGGCGGATTCGCAAACGGCTTGTTGTAGTCGTCGAACAGATCGCCCATTCCGCAATGCTAACGGTCGAAGTGTTTCGCTCCCGTTTCGATTGCCCTGAAGTCTGCTCGTTTCTCGGCCGATATTCGAAGAGCGAGGGCAAAACAAGGCCCCGGCAAAGCGGGGTGGAAGCTCTGCCGGGGCGTTGTTGTGATGTGACGATGCGCGGTCGGTGCGTGCGTGCACAATTTGGGGGGCCACGCCTCGCTGGCATCGTGTGGCCGAACGCCGCAGGATCGAGCAGCGTTCGGCGCTGGCCGTTACTCGATCTGGCGACGCGCCCGAACCGCGACACCGAGACCCAGCATCAGGAGCAGCACGCTGATCGCGATCGCTCCTGCAGCGAGATCACCACCAGTCTTCGGAAGCGCGACTGGCGCGACCGGTGTGCTCGATGGCGAAACGACAACCACTGCGGGTGTGCTTTGGCTCGGTGTCGAATCGACGCTCGGCGCCGGCGTGGTCGTGGCTGGCGTGGTCGGCGCTGGCATGGTCGGCGCTGGCGTGGTCGGCGCTGGCGTGGACGGCGCCGGGCTGCTCGGTACTGGAGGAGTTGGTGCCGGCGTTTCGACTGCACGCAGGGTGTTCGTGAGTCGAACGTCAACGACGCCGCCCTCGACGATCGTGATGATCGCACGCGTCCCCGCGTCGAGGATTGCGACATCTGCACTGGTGCTCGTGAACTGCGGCGCTCCCCATGAAGCGTGCGCAACCTCTGGAAGCTTCACTTCGGAGAGTGCAATGGTGGTGCCTGCCGGAATGTCGTTGCGCAGTTGCACCGAACCGTCGCCAGCGAGAGTGATCGTGTCGTGCGTCACGGCGCCGCCTGGAGCCGTGATCGTCGCATCGACTGTGTATTCGAGCCCCGCTGGGGCCGCGACTCCGCTCGACACCACGTCCTTTGCGATCGAGAACCCACCGATACCGGTGCCTGCTCCGGTTCCGCCGCCGACGGTCGTCTGTCTCACGGTGTTCGCAACCGACTCACCATTGACGAGTGCGGAGTTCGAGAGAACGCCGTTTGTAAAGGCCACGGAGGGGTCGTCGATGGACACGCGAAAACTCAGCCGATACACGCGGTCCGCTGGCAGCGGCGCAGTGACCGCTGCCATGACGCTGTGGCCCTCGGCTTCGAGCGTGACCTCTGCCTCGGTGAACGGAGTGTTCGTTCCGTACTTACTCGCCTCGATCCAGCCGAAATCGATCGAGCCGGGGACGAGCGAAGTGCCCGCGGCGAGCTGGTCTGAGATTGTGATGCGGTCACTCGAGCGGTAGGCATTGCTGTCGAGGTCGATTCGCCACATCACCTCGTTCTGGTCGAGCGTCGTGAAGAAGCCGTCTTTCATCACCGGAGTCGGCACGGGCCGCGGTCCCCAGGGATCGACACCGATTCCGCCCGGAACCGGCACGAGGACCACGGTGTTGTTCACGGTGACCGGAACCGATGTTTCTCTTGTGTCGAGCACGGACCGCGCAGTCAGCCAAACCGCGCCAGCGACGTCACGGTGATCCTTCAGGTAATCACCGAAGGTGCACACCACACCCGCTGCGGTCGAGCCGTTCCGAGGCGTGACGACACAGGTGGCGACCTCCTCGTTTGCTTCCGCCTCGCGGAGAGAGAAGGTCGTCGGCACGACGCCGAGCGAGGCCGGCAGGTCGATTGAGAAGGTGTCGCCGGGCTGCACGTCGTGCCCCGTCGTGTCGTAGGAGAAATCGACACGGGCGGAGGCCCACTGCACGATCGGCTCGTCAATGGTGCCGGTGATCGGCTTGATCGTGATCGATGCAGGGTCGACGACATCGACCGGGGATGATGCGGCAGAGCTTTGGCTCGCCACCCCACCGCCGAGGGCGAGGCTGGTGCCGAGGATTGCTGCCGAGAGGACGGTCAGGAAGGAGCGCCCCCTGACCTGTTTGCGTGCTGTTGACATGGGTCGTACTCCGAACTTCGCGAGGTTCGAGCCGCAGCCGTTTTTGCGGACTCGACACCCCCGTCGGCACTCACGAGCATCTGAGTCATCGAGGACGACCCAGATTGTCGAAGGCGCTGGCGCGGGCGTCCACAGAACCTACCCCCTTTCGGGGGTAGGCCTGCGGTGTTATGCACAGCACTTTCGACATCCCGGCCCACGCGAGCCGCTGTGGAGCGCGATCGGTCCTACCGTGCGCGCATACTCGCGAGGAACGCGTCGATCAGCAGATCGACATCGTGTTCGCTGATGGTCAACGGTGGCGCAAGGCGGACAGTCTGACCGTGGGTGTCCTTCGCGAGTACGCCGGCGTCGAGCAGTCGCAGACAGATTTCTCGAGCAGTCGCCACCGTCGGGTCGATGTCGATTCCGAACCAGAGCCCGACCGAGCGAATCTCGGTGACTCCGTTGCCGAGGAGTTCGTCGAGCCCGGCGCGAAGCCTCGCCCCGAGCTCCCGGGCACGCGCTTGCGGCTCACCTGCTGCGAGCATCCGGACGACTTCGACGCCGACCGCAGCGGCGAGCGGATTCCCGCCGAACGTCGAGCCGTGCTGTCCCGGCTGCAAGACGCCGAGCACGTCTGCATTCGCGACGACCGCCGACACCGGCACGATCCCGCCGCCGAGCGCCTTCCCGAGCAGATACATGTCCGGCACGACCGAGACGTTCTCGCACTGGAACGTCGCTCCCGTCCGACCGAGTCCCGACTGGATTTCGTCGGCGATCATGAGCACATTGTGCTCCGCCGTGATTCGGCGCACCGCCGGGAGGTAGTCGACAGGGGGATCAGCACTCCGGCCTCGCCTTGGATCGGCTCGATCAGGACTGCCGCGGTGTTCGGCGTGATCGCGGCTTCGAGCGCGGTGGCGTCGCCGTACGGCACTGCGATGAATCCGGGCGTGAACGGACCGAATCCTGTGCGCGCATCGGGGTCATCGCTGAACGACACGATCGTGGTGGTTCGTCCGTGAAAGTTCCCGGCGGCCACGATGATCTCGGCCCGATCCGCTGCCACGCCCTTCACTTCGTAGGCCCACTTTCGGGCAACCTTGATCCCGGATTCCACTGCTTCTGCGCCAGTGTTCATCGGCAGGACCATGTCCTTGTTCGCCAGCGCCGCGAGCTCAGTGACGAAGGGCCCGAGCGCTGCGGAGTGGAATGCCCGGCTCGTCAGCGTGACCCGGTCGAGTTGTGCTTTGGCAGCGGCGGTGAGCCGGGGATTTCGATGCCCGAAATTGACCGCCGAGTAGGCAGCGAGACAATCGAGATACTGCTTGCCGTCGAGGTCGGTGACCCAGGCGCCATCGGCGCTCTCGATCACGACGGGCAGCGGGTGATAGTTGTGCGCCGAGTGCTGTGCTTCGAGCGCGATCGCGGTGGACTGGCGCTCGGAAACCTCACGAGCTCCTGGAGCTGCCGGGTGTGTCATCGTTGCTGCTCCTTACTTCCGCAGTTCGAGGGTGCAGCACTTCACGCCGCCGCCACCGAGGAGGAGTTCGCTGAGGTCGAGCCCGACCGTCTCGTATCCACGTGCCTGCAGATCCGCATCGAAGCCGGTCGCGCGCCCTGCAATCACCATGGTTTCGCCGTCGCCGTGCGAGTTGAGCCCGAGGACGGAGGCATCGGTGTCGTTGACGACCACGGCGTCCGGGTACCGGCGCACAAGTTCCTTGCGCGACTCGTCGTCGAAAGCGCCGGGCAGGTAGGCGATGTTGTCGTCGCTCAGCACGGCGATCGCGGTGTCGAGGTGGTAGAACGCTGGGTCGACGAGTCGAAGGCTCAGCACCTCCCGACCGAAGATGTCCCGAACCTCCTGGTGCGAGGCGAGGTCGGTGCGGAACCCGTGCCCGGCAAGGATCGTTTCGCCCACGAGCAGGATGTCACCCTCACCCTCATTGACGTGCTTCGGGACTCGAACGTCGAAGCCGTACTGCTCGAACCATTCCATATAGGCGGGACCCTCGGGCGCACGCTGCGGGTACGTGAACAGCGCGCCATAGGCGATGCCGTCGAGCGTGAAGCCGCCGTTCGCGGAATACACCATGTCATTGAGCCCCTGGATCGGCTCGATGAGTTCAATCGTGTAGCCCAGCTCGACGTAGGCGTCGTACAGCGTCTGCCATTGCGCGACGGCGGTCTGCGTTGATGTCGGGTTCTCCGGATTCATCCACGGGTTGATTCGATAGCTCACCGTGAAGAACTCTGGTCGGCACATCAAAATGGTCTTCGTCGTCGAATTTCGCTGCATAACTCCATCGTCACAGCAAAATGACGCGCAAGGCCACAGAAATACGCATTGATAATGCAAAATTGAACAATTTCATGGCGATTTATTGCGTAGACTCGTCGAATGGATTCCATCGACTACGGCATCATCGACGCCCTGAAGCAGAACGCTCGAGCCGGCTACGGCGACATCGGACTCACCGTCGGACTGAGCCCCTCTGCCGTGAAGCGACGCGTCGACCGCCTCATTAAAGAGGGCGTGATCCGCGGGTTCACAGTGCAGATCGACCCTGCCGTTGATGGCCTTGCTACCGAAGCCTACGTCGAATTGTTCTGTCGCGGAACCGTTTCGCCCGCCGATCTCCGCAGAATTCTCACGGGAGTCCCCGAAGTCGTCGAGGCCGGCACCGTCACTGGAGACGCCGACGCGATCGTCATCATGCGGGCTCGCGACATCCCCTCGCTCGAAGACGCACTCGAGAAGGTTCGCGTTGCCGCCTCCGTCGACCACACCCGCTCAGCGATCGTGCTCTCAAAACTGATCACGCGGCTGCCCTCATAAGAGGACAACCGCGTGATCGTTGCGTGCGAGCGCAAAAACGCTCTGAGGCTTACTTGCTGCTCGCCTCGCGCAGCTGACGAATGTCATCGGCCGCAGTGAACTGCACAGTGAAGAACTCGATCGTGATGCGCAACCAAGCCAGCTGCAGGAACGCCACCAGCGGGGTTGCCAGGATCGTGATGACACCGAGGAAGAGGACGAGGCCACCCGGCGCGGTGGCGTACATCGAGTTCATGCTCGAAACGCCGCCCATGATCTGCAAGAAGCCGAAGATCAGCATGAGCAATGCGCCGAGGCTGATTCCGATGACACCGAGCAGGTAGACCAGACGCGCTATCTTCGGCGTCACGTGCTGCGTCAGTTTGAAGTCGAAGAGTGCACCGAATACGCCGGGCTCACGCTTGGCTGCGGGTGCCGGCGCATACTGCTGACCGTTCCAGCCCTGAGATTCCGCGTTCCAGCCCTGCTGGTTCTCACCGAACTGCGGCTGCTGCGAGCCGAATGACTGGTCATACTGACCGTTTCCGAAGCTCTGGTTGCCGGCCGGAGCCTGGTTGCCCTGATACGCGGGCTGGCCGAACTGTGGCGAAGGGTTCGCAGCGTTCTGCTGCGACGGGTCCTGAGCATTTCCGTACCCGGGCTGTGGCGCCGACTGCCCGAATCCTTGACCGTACTGCTGACCGTTTGCGTCTGCTGGGGGCTGCGTCATTCGAATCTCCTGAGTCGTAGAAAGACACCGAGTAGAGCAAACGCCTTCGGGAGGCGTTGTGCTCGGCTGCTCGACAGGCTAACAGCGGTGTTTCCTCGAAACCTTGGCGTTGCCCGAACGTCCCCTGCACGCGAGCACCCCTCGCCTCTGGGGTTCCCGCAAGATTTTCGCCCCTCCAGCACGGCAGATCGACCCGCTGATCGGCAGCCTAGGAGCACCCCGTCGCGTGCAACAATGCAGATATGTCGAAGCAGCGAGGCCGCTCGAGCGACGCCAACTCGCTCTTCAAGAGCTCCGCGTTCGCGCGCTATTTCTCGTCGATCGCAGTGAGAGCATTCGGCACCTCGCTGAGCTCTGTCGCACTCCCGGTACTCGTCGTCGGCGTCCTCGGGGCGAGCGCTACCGAAGTCGGCTTCGTGAATGCGGCACAGTTCATTCCGTACGCGGCGGTCGGACTCTTCGCGGGCGTCTACGTCGATCGTTGGCACCGTCAGCACGTGCTCGTCTGGGCAAGCATCGGGCGCGCGCTCAGCCTTGCCGCGATCCCCCTGCTCTGGGTTTTCGGACACCTCACCATCGGCGCCCTCGTCGTACTGCTCCTCATCTTCGGCACATTTTCGGTCTTCGGTTTCGCCGCAACGCAATCGCTCCTCCCCCAGATCGTCGAACGCCGCGCATTGCGCGCGGCCAACGCGCGGCTCGACCAGGCCGAAGCACTCGGACAAACTGCCGGTCCCGCAATCGGCGGCACACTCGTCGGATTCCTCGGCGCACCGATCGCGATTGCAATCGACGCCGTCACATACGTGCTCGACGCGATTTTGATCGCGGGCCTGCGACTGCGCGCCCCTGCTGCCGCTGGCCAGGCAAAGCGTTCACTCCGTCGCGAAATCAACGAAGGGCTTCGTGCGCTCTACACGCATCGCATCCTTGCGCCGCTCGCTGCGTCGACGCACGTCTGGTTTGTTGCGAACGCAGCCGCGATCACCGTGCTGGCGCTGTTTGCCCTTCGCACCCTGGAGTTCTCACCCTTCCTCTACGGCTTGCTCTTCGCTGCCGGAGGTCTCGCAAATCTGGTGGGCGCAACGTTCGCTGCACCCGTCGGCGCGAAACTCGGCTCCGGGCGAACGATCACTGCGAGTCGGGCGCTGTACCCGATCGGATGGACCCTGCTCGCGCTCGCGCCCGTGAACGACACCGAAGGGACCAGCGTTGCTGCGCTCGTGCTCGTGTTCACAGGCTTCGCCGTGCAGGGATTCGCCGGTGGCATCGAGAACGCGAACGAAATGAGTTTTCGACAGGCAGTGACGCCCGATCTGCTGCTCGGCCGGGTGAACGGAACAATGCGATCGGTGAACCGGACGATGGCCGCGGGTGGCGCGCTGCTCGGAGGGGTCGTGGCGACGCTGCTCGGCGTACGCATCACCCTGTTCATCTTGGTCGGGGTGTTCCTGCTCGCCTTCTGCATCGCGCTCTGCTCACCGTTGCGCTCTGCTCGCGATGACGAAGATGAGCCCGAAGCGACGCACCCTGAGCCCCCGAGCCATTCGTGACCCCTGAGCTACACGTGGTCTCTCAACCATCCGGGGTCAGGGCAATGACGCCTGCCCCTGCAAGGATGTGTGCATGACTTCCAAGCTGATCGTGGTTTCGGCAATCTGCTTCGAACGAGCTGACGGCGCCGTCCTGACCGTTCGGAAGCGCGGCACGACGTCGTTCATGTTGCCGGGCGGAAAGCCCGAGGAGGGCGAATCCGCCGCGAAGTGTGCGATTCGCGAGGTCTACGAGGAGCTCGGCCTCATCATCACGCTCGACGAGCTGCATCTGCTCGGCACCTGGGACGCTCCCGCCGCGAATGAGCATGGCCACACCGTTCGCGCGACGGTCTTTACAACGAGCACCGTGATCCGTGAACGTGTGCAGGCCGAAATCGACGAGGCCCGCTGGGTGCAGCCGCGCGAGGCGATCGACGACGAATCCCAAGCACCGCTGAATCGCGAGTTCATCTTCCCGCTGCTCGAACGCGAACGCGGGGCCCGCGGGGGCACGGGCGAGCCGCGGTAAACGCGACGAACCTACATAGGCGCGACGAACCTACGTAGGCGCGACGAACCTGCTCAATCGCGACGAGCCTGACTCGTTGAGACGAACTGCCTAGTCGCGCCGAGCCTGGGCGGTCGGAGCCTTCCAGTCGAAGCGCAGGTCAGCGGCGAATTCGAGAATCCACGAGGGCAGGAGGTTCAGCATCGCGTTGCGCGCTGACACCGAAATCGGGTTGCTCTTGAGGGCGCCGTAGCGAAGCGCGTGCAGTGAGAGCCGTTGCAGCGACTGGGTCCGAGGGAGCCGGAGCGCAGTGAACCGTTCGAGTGCCTCCTGCAGAGACTGCGCCTTCAGTGATTGCTCGCTGAGCAGCACTCGCAAGGTTGCGGCATCCTCGAAGGACTGGTTTGCGCCCTGCCCGAGCGTCGGGACCATCGCGTGCGCAGCGTCGCCGACGAGCACGAGCCCCTCCGCGCTGTAGGTCGTGAGGCCGGTCGGCAAATACGAGAGGTCGTGGCGAAGCAGCGAGGCCGCAGGGGTTGCACGGACGAGCGCGCGGGTCGCGGGCACGAAAGGGCGAAGACGCGCGAGCAGCGCCGTTTTCGTGATCGAATCAACCTTGCCGAGCCGCGATTTGAACGCGGCATACCAGTACACCTGTTCGTCGTTGATCGGGATCGCGCCGAATTCGAGGCCGTTGTCGAGCCAGATCGCGCCGAACTCGGGGATCCCACTGCCTGACTCGGCGACGCCTCGGAAGCAGGCCGCACCTGAGTAGTCCGGGCGAACCTTTGCGATGGCGCGGCGCGAGACCGAGCTGAGACCGTCTGCACCGACGACCAGGTCCGCCTTCAGTGTCTCTTTTGCCGAGCCCGACACCACCGAAACCGACGGTTTCGCGCCCGTGCGCACCGACTTCACCTCGACGTCATAACGAATATCGGCGTCCTTCGCCGCTTCCAGCAGAATCTCTCGCAAGGTATCGCGGTGAATGCCGTGGAGGTACGAGCCATCGCTCTCCCCTGCGCTGAGCAACTGCGTGCCCTGCGCCGTGAACACGCCGGCGAGGTGCTGCGCGGCGCTGCGCTCGCGAACCGCGTCGCCAAGACCGAGCGAATCGAGCGCTTGCAATCCGTTTGCGGTCAAGGAGAATCCGGAACCCGAGGAACGCTCCGCAGAGGCGCGCTCCAGGATGTCGACCTTCCAACCCTCTGCCAGCAGGGCAACCGCAGTCGCGAGACCGCTGATTCCGGCACCGACAATAATCGCGCTTCGTTGTGTGCTCACGCGCCAAGCCTACGACGCTTCTCGCCGCGCGAGCGGGAATCGCACGGCGAGAGGTCTGGCATCTCTTTCCGATGCGCTCAGGCGGTCTGCTGCTGCGCCTTCCGCTCGCTCCATTGCTTTCGAAGCTGCGCAACCTGGCGCCACTGCACAACCGTCAGGAGGCCGATCGCCGCGATCCACAGCACGAGCCAGATCAGCGCGCCACCATCGAAACCGTCACGCACGAGCTGCGCCACCGTGGAGCCGAGCGCGAGCAGCAGAATTCCGCTGTACAACCACGCCTTGCGGAGTTCCTTGACCCCAGCTTGCGGCGCCAACTGTTTTGCGTACGCCGTGGGCGGCCCGAACTCGGCGGCGAGCCGAGTGCCGGAGTCTGCGGAGTGCGCCTCGGCTTCTGCGAGATACTGTTCGACTCTCGTGTCGCTGAGGTCGCCGCGCTCACGCAGTGCCTTCCGCGCGTGTGCAAGCCAGGCTTCATCATCGAGGTGCTGTTCGCGGGCTCGGCGTTGCTTATCGGCACGGGCGCCGGGCCAGAATGCGCCGACCAGGAGGGCAAGGACACCGTAGACCGCGGCCCCGACGAGGTGCAGCATGGTCGGGAGCGGCTCGATCTCGAGCGTGCCCGCGACCCAGATCAGTAGTGCCGCCCCGCTCGCGAGCGCGGCGAGCGCCACTGCAGCGACAATGACCGCAACCGGGAACCGAAGTGAGCGACTCGCCAGCCGGTACACCTCCAAGGTCATCGTGACTCCGATGGCCAACAGGAGGGGCACGGCGAAGAAGCCGATCGCATCGCTGTACCACTCGCTGGAGATCGCCTGGACGATCGCGAACAACACCGAGAATCCGGCGGCGCTCACGAGGGTCATCAGGATCGCCTCGACGGTGGCGCTCGCGCGAAGCCTCGATGGTGCGTGTGTGGTGTTCTGCTCGTGCATCAGAGCTTCCCTTCTTCAGCGGGTGTTGCATCCGGGCGGCGCGCTTCGGCGCCATGTTCCTGCGGACCCTCTGGGCCGAGGGCTGCAGCGATCGAGTGCCAGGCGGCGCGCTCGGACTCGAGGCGCTGACGACCGAGCGGCGTGAGGGTGTACACGCGGCGGCCCGGTCCGGACTCGCCTTCGTTCCAGACCGCCTCTACTGCGCCCTCGGTTTCGAGCGTTCCCAGCAGCGGGTAGAGCGAACCTCCGAGCGGTCGCCCGAGGCCTCGCGCATCGAGCGCGAGCACGATGCCGTACCCGTGCAGCGCACCCTCGCTGAGCACCGCGAGGACCGCGGTGGGGCGAACGGTGCGGAGCCATGCTGGCGGCCAGGATTCGCTATTCACCTGCGATTCGCTGGAGTTCATCATGTATCTATGTACGCACAGTACATATGTACGTGTCAACCCCACTGCCGGATGGCTGGAGGCTGCATCACCCCCGCAGCAGCAGCGATCGCGCGGAGACCATCACGAGGAGGGCACCAGCGACCAGGCCGGCACTAACGAACAACGGGCCCTGCGTTCCCGCGCTCGAAGCGAAGGCGATGCCGCCGAGCATGGGGCCGATCGCAGCACCCACGTTGAGCGCCGAAGTCGCGAAGGATCCAGACATCGTCGGAGCGCTGTGAGCCGCCCGGACCGAAGCAGCAATGAGGGTGCTTCCGACGGCAAACGAGAGCACGCCCTGCAGAAACGAGAAGACGAAGACGGCACGGGGATCATGGGCGCACAGAGCGAAGACCACCCATCCGAGGAGCAGGGCGCCGCCGCCGCCGATCACGATGCGAGTCGAGTGTGCGTCGCCGAATCGTCCGGCGATCCACACACCAGCGAAGGCGCCGACACCGAACACAGCGAGCACGATGGGCACGAAATTCGCGGCGAGTCCCGCGCCGTCCGTCGCGAGCGATGCGAGGTACGTGAACGCGCAGAAGGTCGCCCCGTTGATGAGCACTGCGAGCGCGAGCATCGTGAGGAGCCGAGCCGATCGAAGCGATCGCAGTTCCCCACCGAGCGAACTCGGGCGCTCGGCCGTGCTCGGTCGAGCGGGTGCCGCGAGCGCGACGGCCACGAACGCCGGCACCGAGATCGCGGCAACCGCCCAAAGGGCCGCGCGCCAATCGAGCACACTCCCGACGACCGCGCCGCCCGGAACACCGGCGATGAGTGCGAGCGTCGTGCCGCCGAGGATCACCGCGAGCGCCCGGGCCGTTCGATCAGCGGGCACGAGTCTCGAAACGGTCGACAGCGTGACAGCGAGGAACCCCGCATTCGTGACCGCGGCAACAACTCTCGTGAGCAGCAGGAGTTCGTAGCTTGCAGTCAAGGCACCGACCACATGCATCGCGATGAAAATGAGGAGAAACCCGGAGAGTGAGAGTCGTGGTGACCAGGTGCGGCTGAGGGCCGCCATGAGGGGAGCACCGAGGATCATTCCCGCGGCGAACGCGGAAGTGAGCAGCCCCGCCTGTGGGATCGAGATCTGGAGGTCTGCGGCGATGTCCGGCAGGAGTCCGGCGAGCATGAATTCCGAGGTCCCTTGCGCGAAAACGGCGAGGGCGAGCAAAACAATGAGCAATGGCATGGTGAGTCTTTCGAAGTCGAGGTGTCAGAAACGGTGACACCGGCACTTCCGTGCTCACGGAGGCGGCCAGGTTCGCCAGCAGGCGGAACGGATTGACCTTTGCGCGGTTGGCGCGGGAGATGTGAGCTACCGGAGTACCGGCAGCTCGACCCTGGATGCTTCTGGAGAACTCACCCTTCCACTGTAACCGCCGCGGCGTCCTCCAGAACTCCTGACCATCGCCCTCCTAGGATCAAGTTGTGGATTTCCAACGTCGCCAGGTGCAAGTCCCCGACGGCACGACCATCTCCTTTCTTGTCCGCGAGGGCGACGAGACTCGGCCAGCCCTGGTCCTCCTGCACGGGATCGCTGGAAGCGCGCGAGAACTCATCGCGACCGCTGAGGCGTTCCCGACTCGCGCCGCGGTCCTGATCGATCAGCGCGGTCACGGGTGTAGCACTCGGCATCCTGACGATGTGTCTCGAGCGGCGTTCGTTGCCGATGTCGGCCGTGTGGTCGAGTCGGAAGGGCTCGACCGGATCGATCTCATCGGTCAGTCGATGGGAGCGCACACCGCAATGCTCTTCGCTGCAGAGCACCCCGAACTCGTCCACAGGCTCGTCCTCCTGGAGGGCAACGAAGGCGGCGGGACCGCTGAGGAGCACGCCGCGCTCGGCGCCTTCTTCGAGCAATGGCCCGTTCCGTTCACGAGCCGGGAGCACGCCTCGGCACACCTCGGGGATGGCCCGCTCGCCCGCGCGTGGATCGACGATCTCGAAGTGACTTCAGCGGGCTTGCAACCTCGGTTCGATGCGGACGTGCTCGTGCGCATCATCCGCGAGGTCGCCGTGCCCCGATGGTCGGAGTGGTCTCGCGTGAGCGCCCCGACCCTCGCGGTCTACGCCGGTGGCGGCATGTTCTCCGAAGCACAGAAGACAGCATTCGTCGAACGCGGTCAGGCGGTCACCCGATGCGACCTCCGGAATGCATCGCACGATGCGCACCTCGACGCATTCGAACAGTGGAGCACCGTGCTCCATCGGTTCCTCGACGCGGAGACCGTTGAGTAGAGGCTCGCGCTAGTTCGAACCCGTGCTCGTGTCGGGCGCTCCGGCGGGCGCATCTGCGACGTCCGGCGAGTCCGGTGCACCCGGGTGATCGTCGATGTGCTGCGAGGCACGCTCGTCCCACACGAGCCATTTGTCTTGCACCGCCTGCTCGATATCGACACCCTCGTGCGCGGCGAGCGCCAGAAGGAGTCCGAGGGCGTCGGCGAGTTCGAGCGCGAACTGCTGCTCGAGCAGTTCCTCCGACTTCCCACGAGTTTTCGAACGCTTCGTGCGCGACAAATGCGCCTGCGTGAGTTCGCCGACTTCCTCGTGCAGTTTCAGGAGCAGCCAGTCCGCATCCCGTTCAAAGCCGTAGACCTGCGCGTAGCGGGCAGAGATGGCGTTGATCCTGTGCGACAGCTCACCGAGTTCCATGGCTCCATCAAAGCGCACTCGAAGCGTGTCAACGGCGAATGCAAGCGCGAGTACGCTGGAGAAAATTCACCCACAAGGAGACCAATGAGCGACTTTGACGACCTGTTGCACGCAAACGAACAGTACGCAGAAACGTTCTCGATGCACGGTTTCGACGGTATAGCCAAGGCGGGCGTCGCAATGGTGACGTGCATGGATTCACGGATCGACCCACTCGCGATGATCGGGCTCACCCCGGGTGATGCAAAGATTCTTCGCAACCCCGGCGGCCGCGTCACCCCATCGACCTTGATCGCGCTCGTGCTCGGCTCCTCTCTGCTCGGCGTGAACCGCGTGCTCATCGTGCAGCACACTCGCTGCGCAATGGCGAAGGGCACCGAGGCCGAAATCAAGCAGAAGGTCGGCGAGATCACCGGCACCGACGCCTCCTGGCTCCCGATCGGGGCGATCTCCGACCAGGCGAAGACACTGCACGAGGACGTCCAGAAGGTGCGCAGCCACCCGCTCATCCCAGACTCCGTCGACGTTGGCGGGTTCCTGTACGACGTGGACAACGGACGCCTCACACAGGTCGTCTAAGCCACTCGGTGATCGCGGGCTCGACGAGAGACCGCGATCACCGCTGCGCTTCACACCGCGTTACTCCGCCCCTGATTCTCCGCCCCTGTTGCTCCGCCCGTATTGCTCCGCCCCTGTTTCTCCACCCCTGGGCATCAGCGCAGGCCGGTGGAATGATGGAGCGCATGGCATCTGCACCGCACGACAGCGATCCCTTCGAAACCGTTTCGCTCGCGCAACTCCGCGAGCGCTCGAGCATCAAGTGGAACCATTTCGGCCCAGACGTGCTCCCGCTCTGGGTCGCGGAGATGGACACGGTCCCAGACCCCGCGATCGCCGCGGCAGTCGCCGAAGCATTCTCGCGAGGTGACACCGGCTACTTCGCCGGAACCGCGCTCTTCGACGCCTACTCGGACTTCGCCGCAGAACGCTGGGGATTCGAAGGCGCCGGATCCCTCAGCAGCATCGCCGTCGCCGACGTCATGACCGGCGTCTACGAAGTCATTCGCGTCCTGACAGCGCCCGGCGAGCGCGTGATCGTGACCTCCCCCGTGTACCCGCCGTTCTTCGGATTCATCGAGCACGCCGAGCGCGTTCCTGTCGAGGTCCCATTGACGAGCGGAGGCCGACTCGACCTCGAAGCGCTCGACGCAGCCTTTGCCGAGGCTCGGGCTGATGGCCAGGGTGCTGCGATGCTGCTCTGCAACCCCCACAACCCCACCGGCACCGTGCACTCCCGCTCTGAGCTGCAAGCGCTCGCGGTGCTCGCCAAGGTGCACGGCGTGCGCGTGATCTCCGACGAGATCCACTCCCCGCTCGTTTACGACGCCGCGTCGTTCACTCCGTGGTTGAGCATCGATGACGCCGGATTCGCAGTCTTCTCGGCCTCGAAGGCTTGGAACCTCGCCGGGATGCGGATCGCGCTCGTCATGGCAGGCGCCGAAGCAACCCCAGACCTCGAACGGATACCCGAGGTCGTGCACCATGGAGCGCACCTCCTCGCCGGAGTTGCGCACGTTGCTGCGCTCACGCACGCACGCGGCTGGCTTGATCGAACGATCGCGGCGCTCGAGCAACGCCGCGACCTGCTCGCCGAGCTCCTTCGCGAACACGCACCGAGTGTTGGCTACAGAATTCCTGAGGCAACGTTCCTCGGCTGGCTCGATTTCTCACGGACCCCGCTCGCGCAGTTCGACGCTCCGGTTCGACCGGGCCTGGTCACCTTGAGCGTTGGACCCGCCGCCGAGATCGCGCGCGAGGCAAAAGTTGGACTCAGCGCGGGCGAAGCCTTCGGCACCGGCGGTGCGAATCACGTGCGCCTCAACTTCGCGTGCAGCCGAGAAGTGCTGACTGCCGCGATTCGCCAGATCGGAGCACTGCTCGAGTCGATGGAGCAGCACCCGAGCGCGACGACCGAGCCTTCGACCTCCCCGGAATGAAATTCCGAAGGTGCGCGTTGAGTCGAACGTGAACGCAACAATCAAGGTCGATATCTGGTCAGACGTGCAGTGCCCATGGTGCTACATCGGAAAGCGTCGGTTCGAGTCCGGCGTCGAGCAGTTCGGTGGCGAGGTCGATGTGACCTACCACTCCTACGAACTCGCTCCTGATACCCCGGTCGATTTTGAGGGTTCCGCCGCCGACTACCTCACCCAGCGCAAGGGCTTGCCGCTCGAGCAGGTCGAGGCGATGCTCGACAACGTCACAGGAATCGCGAAGTCGGTCGGACTCGACTACAACTTCGACACCGTGAAGCAGACCAACACGGGCAAAGCCCACGAACTCCTGCACTTCGCGAAAGCACACGGCCGTCAGATCGAGATGAACGAGCGGCTCCTGAAGGCCTACTTCGTCGAGGGCGCGCACGTCGGCGAACTCGAACAGCTCGCGGACCTCGCCGCCGAGGTCGGTCTCGACCGCGACGAAGCGCTCGCTGCGCTCGAAGCCGGAACGCACCGCGGTGCCGTCGAAGCCGATTTGGCGCAGGCGAATGCCTACGGAATCCAGGGGGTTCCGTTTTACGTCATCGATGGGAAGTACGGTGTCTCCGGCGCCCAGGAGGCGGCGACCTTCGCCGATGTGCTCACGCAGGTACTCGAAGAGAAATCAGCGGACACCAGCGCGACTGGAGCGTAGCCCTCAGGCGAGAGAAGGTGCTGCGAGGAGCGTGTCTTCGCGAACCGCGTTGATGCGCGGCGCTACTCGTCGCTGTCGTCGAGCACGATGCAGAATGGGTGCCCGGCTGGGTCGAGGAACACTCTGTTTCCTTCGCCAGGCTGCGTGTCGTGCTTGCGTGCACCGAGCTCGAGAACTCGCGCTTCGGCGACATCGAGGTCGCGCACGAGGACATCGACGTGCATCTGCTGCGGGTGCTCCTGGCTGGGCCACGAGGGTGCGAGGTAGTCGTCGACTCGCTGGAACGCAAGGCCAAAAGCGCCGGAGGTTTCGAGTTGAACCCAGTCGTCACTTTCGTAGGCGATTGCGAATCCAAACACCGCCCCGTAGAACTCTGCGAGGGCGATCGGGTCAGGGCAATCAATAGCGGTCACAGGATAGGTGCCGACGGCGCCGCGCTGTGCTTCATCCGCTGAGGAATCAGTCATGCGCATCACCGTAGCCCAGCCGCTCAGAGAGTGCGAGTTTTGGGGTACGCGACGGCGTTTCCTTCCCACTCGGTAGAACTCCTGGCCCTCCGAACCCTGATTTCGACCCACATGATCGGGCTCGCGCGGGGTACGTGGTGCGATCTAACCGAGCGTGAAATTCTGCACGAGCGGGAAGATCCATGCCCACGACTCGTTGTGCGCTCGAACGATGACGAGCCAGACGACGAGGTCGAACAGCAGGTGCACGGTGACGACGTAGAACAGGTTCTTACTGAGGTGGAAGATCGCACCCTGCACGAGCGCGAACGGGATCGTCAAGAGCGGCCCCCACGACTGGTAACCGAGTTCCCAGAGGAACGAAACGAAGACGATCGCTTGCAGGATGTTCGCCAGCCACGGTGAGAAATGACGTCGGAGCAAGGTGAAGACGGTGCAGATGAAGAACAGCTCGTCCCAGATTCCGACCGCGTTCACTCCAACGAAGAGCCGCGCGAGCTCGTCGAACTCGACCACGCTCGGCCAGTTCTTGTAGACCCCGCTGTTCAAGAAGTAGAACGGCAGGATCAGGTACCCGGCGATGACCACCACGATGAGGTACGTCCATTGCGCTCGTCCCCACCTTGGCCCGCGCCACGGGAAGCGAATCGCGTGATCACCGTAGACGTAGCGAGAGATCACGTAGGGCACTGCAACCGAGAGTGTCAGCACCGTTCCCATAACGAGCATGTTGAGGTACGAGATGTCGGCCTTCAGCGAGATGAGGCTGATGATGCCCTGCCCGAGGGCGATCAGTGCGAGGTCTGCCGCAAGGCGATGCGAATGCCCGGCGCGATCAGTGAGCACGGCCCCGATGAGTCCGAACACGGCCATCGCGTAGCCGTAGAACGGCAATTCGAGCGCGAACAGGAAGATCGCCGCGCCGCACACGAGCGCAGCAGGAACAACGGCAATGGGGTGAGTGTGCGCTTGCGGAGCGGCGATACGGATCCGGCGTGCTGTGTCGGCCATAGGTCTCAGCATGACAGGTGACCTCTCGACGCGCGCTGTACATCGAGCGGATGATCCTGCTCAACCGAGTGGTTGAGGTCTCGCCATTTTGCTCGCAATCGCCCGACCGCTCCGCTCTGATGGTGTCCAGGAGGAACACAACTCATGGAATTCACCACATTGCGCGCCCAGGGCGTCAGTCAGATTTACGGTTCGAACACTGCCGCGACGACAGCGCTCGACAACGTCTCGATCGAGATCGGAGCGAGCGGCCCAGAAGCCGTCGCCATCATGGGTCCGAGCGGGTCTGGCAAGTCGACGCTGCTGCACGCGCTCGCCGGGATCGCCACCCCAACCAGCGGTAACGTCATGTGGCGCGGTGTCGACATCGCGAGCATGAGCGATGCGGCTCGCACGAAGCTTCGGCGCAGCGCCTTCGGTTTCGTATTCCAAAAGGGGCAACTGCTCCCCGAACTCCCCGCTATCGAGAACGTTGCACTGCCGATGATGCTCGGAGGAATGCCTCGCGCAACCGCCGAGGGTCGCGCCGAGCAACTGTTGCAGCAGCTCGGACTCGGGTTCATGTCGAAGCGTCGACCCGGCGAGCTCTCCGGCGGCCAGGCGCAGCGCGTCGCGATTGCGCGAGCACTCGTGGGCCAACCGGGCATCGTGTTCGCCGATGAGCCAACGGGAGCCCTCGACCAGAACACGGGTGCGCAGGTCATGCAGATGCTGACGCAGATGACCCTCCACTCGGGCGCCTCGCTCGTGCTCGTCACCCACGATCCGAAGGTCGCGGCACAGTGCACCCGGATCGTTCGCCTGCGCGACGGGCGGATCATCTCCGACGATCAGAACACGCCACAGGTTCCAGAGGAAGAACCGCAGGTCGAGACCGCAGGCTACGGCGATGCCCGAGTGCAGGTCGCGAACCAGGCACCATGGGTCACGCAGGAGCAGCACCGATCACCAGTGCCCGCCGCGCAGTACAGCGCCGCGCAGCAATATGGACAGCACGGCCAGACCCAATACGGTCAGGCCCAGCACGGCCAGGCCCAATATGGCCAGGCCCAACACGGCCTAGCCCAGAACAACCGAGTCCAGTACAGCGCTCCTCACCACGGTGGGCCTCAGCACTACGGACAGCCCCAGCAATACAGTGCTCCAGCTCCGCAGCAGGGGACGATTCCGAACCCGATGGCGCCACGCGACCACGGCACCTGGAACGGACAGCAGCGATGAGGGCAGCATTTCGACTCTGGCGGCGCTTCGCCTTCACCGGTGGAATTCGCGTCACCGACGTGCTCGCGATCATCGCGTTTGCAGCGACGACGGCGGTCTCGCTCATCGTCGTCTCCGGCGTGCTCGCCTTTTATGCGCGAGGCCAGTCCAGCAATGACCCAGAAGCGCTCCTGCTCTTCTCCTTGTCGCTCGTTGCGGCAGCACTTCTGCTTCCCGCGGTCGCGGTGCTGGCAACAGCCGCGGTCCGACTGGCGGTGAGTCGCCGAGACGCTCGCCTCTCCGCTCTCCGCCTTGCTGGCGCAACTCGCGGGCAGGTCACTACCATTGCGGTCGCTGACGCGGGGCTGCAAGCGCTCATCGGCGCGCTCATCGGTGTCGGGCTCTCCTATGTACTGACTCCGGCGATCGCCCTGATCAACTTCCAGGGCCGGCCATTCGCACCGGGCGAGCTCACCGTTCCCTGGTGGATCTCGCTGCTGTGCGTCGCCGCCGTCTGCCTTATCGGCCTCGGGTCGGCGCTGCTCTCGCTCATCCGAGTCGCGATCAGTCCGCTCGGCGTTGCCGAACGAGTCACACCGAAGGGACTCAGCTGGATCCGCGCAGCAGTCGTCGTGGTCGCGCTGGTGGCATACGGGGTGGTGACGAACGCTGGCGGTGCCGGAGTCGGAGTCATGATCGCGCTGCTCGCGATCGCGGTCCTCGCGGTCATTTTCGTGGGACCGTTGATCGTGATGCTCGCGGCCACCATCGTGGCGAAGTTCGCGAAGTCTCCGGCCACACTCATCGCGGCTCGACGACTGCAGGACGACCCTCGCGGAGCATTCAACGTCGTCGGAGCAATGTCGATCGCCGTCATGGTCGGAGGTCTTGCAAGCCTCGTCTCCGCGTTCCCCGACGACGGCATGGCCGATATCGCAACCGGCGCGATGCTGACCATCGCGATCTCCGGTGTGCTCGGCGCCGTCCTCGCGGGCGTCTCGCAGGCGGCGAAGATCCTCGACCAGCGCGGTGAGTACCGTGCGCTGCACCTCATTGGGGCGGAACTCGGCCAGCTGCACTCAGCCCGGATCCGAGAAACCTCGATCCCGCTGATCGTGATGGTCGGCTCGACCTTCGTCGGCACGATCGTGCTGCTCACACCCATGATCGGTCTCTGGATCGGCAACCCAGAATCAGTACTGACCTTCATCGGGATGACGCTCGCGGCATGCGCAATCGTGGTCATCGCAACACTGGCCAGCTCCGGTCTCATGCGTCGCGTCGCAACGCAGGACGCCTAGGGCATCGGCACACACGACGTATTTGGCAACGATTCGGGGGAATCCAAACACCCCTGGTGGACACCGCATCCGCGGTGGCACCAGGGGTGTTCGTTCGTTCTCGAACGCTACTTCGTCGCAGAGGCCTCAGGCAGGAGCGGCATCACGTCGTTCGTGAAATCGCCGAGGAACCGCTCCTGATCGTGGCCGGGAGCGTGGAACACGAGATGAGAAAAACCAAGGTCGATGTAGTGCTTGATCTGCGCGGCCACGTCTTCAGGGTCGGAGGAGACGATCCAGCGCTTCGTGACCTGCTCGAGCGGCAGCTCATCAGCAAGTCGCTCCATTTCGAGCGGGCTGTGCACACTGGTCTTCTGCTCCGGGGTCAGCGAGAGTGCCGCCCAGAACCGAGTGTTCTCCTTCGCCTGCTGAAGGTCGCGGTCATAAGAGACCTTGATTTCGATCATGCGGTCGACATCGTCGAACGACCGCTTCCCGAGTTCGGCGCCCTCATGGAGCGAAGCCAGGATCGTGTCGTTGTAGTACTCGTCGCCCTTGCCAGAGGTGCAGATGTGACCGTCGGCAACCCGCGCCGCATACTTCGTGGTGCCCGGCCCACCGCCGGCGACGTAAATCGGAATCCGGCTCGCCGGCCGGTCATAGACCGTTGCACCATCGAGCGAATAGAACTCGCCATCGAAATCGACGCGCTCGCCATCCCAGAGCGCTCGGATCAAGCGCACCGATTCACGAAGCCTGGCAAACCGCTCCTTGATCGGCGGGAACTCGACGCCGATCGCCGTCTCGTTGAGCGCTTCTCCGGTGCCGATTCCGAGAATCCAACGATCCGGGTGCACGCTCGCGAGCGTCGCGAACGCCTGTGCGATCACGGCCGGGTGATATCGGAGCGTCGGCGTGAGCACGCTCGTTCCGAGGGTGATCGTCGAGGTGCGTTCGGCCGCCATACCCAGCCACGTCAAGGCATTCGGAGCGTGTCCTCCCGTGTGACGCCACGGTTGAAAGTGGTCACTCAAGAACGCGCTCGAGTAGCCTTCCGACTCGGCTCGGGCAACGAGTTGCAGCAACTCCGCCGGCGAAAACTGCTCTGCACTTGCTTTGTAGCCATATCGCATAGTCCATCATCGCATTCGCGATGATGGACGCACAGGGTTAACGCTGGTTCGTGGTGAACCGGAGCGACATGTCGGCGAAGTGCGGATCGATATGTCCGTAGCGGTGCGCCGCGAGCGATACCGACTGCTCCCGCAAGAACGGCAGCAACTCGACTCGACCGCTCGTCGTGATCTCGCCGTCCCAGAGCGTAATCGCAGGATTCCCCTGCAGACTCCGGCGGAGCAGCGCATCTTCGCCGGCAATGCGGACGCGGTGCACTCGATGTGCACCAGGCACGTCATGCCAGGTGCCAGGACTCGACTCTTCCTGCAGTCGTGCGAGCGCAGAACCATTGCGGAGGCGACCACGGAATTCCGCGTCGTTCTCGATGACGATCTGCTCGCAGTTGAGCAGTGGCTCATCGAGTTCGGCAAGCTGCACGAGGTTGCTCGGCAGTGCCACCGCACTCGAAATTCGAATCGTTGCGCGAGCTCGTGCCGCGGCAGCCAGGAGGCGAACGAGCTGCCCCATGGTTCCGTGCTCGGTGAGCCTGATCAGCACGTTCGCGGGAACATACCGGATGACGTTGCGTTCAACACCGAGCGCGCTGAGGTCTCGGGCGATACCGAATTCGCTCCGCCACACACTCTCATCGTTCTCCGCAGCGGTGCGGACGCGGTCGAATTCGAGGAAGTCGAGCTTCGGCGTCGCCGCCTCGACGACCGCTGCAACCGCCTGATCGAGACCCGAGAGCACGATGGATTTGCGCGGCGGAGTGAACTGCGGGCTCCAGCTGCCGAGCGCCACGATCCCGTTGGGGCCGCCGAGCTTGGCGCCGGGGCCGACATGCGAGCCTTTCCAGCCGCCGAGCGGATGCTTCCAAGGACGCTGCTGCCCGGCTTCGCCGTTCACGAGGAGACTGCCGGCATTCGCGTTCTGCAACCACTGTTCGACTTCGCCCTGGTCGAGCGAGTAGAGGCCTGCGAGCAAACCGAAGCTCGTTGCGTTCTGCAGCGTGATCGCCTCGTCGAGCGTCTTGGCCTCGAGGATAGCGAGGTGTGGACCGAAGAGTTCGGTGACGTGCGTGAAGGTTCCGCCGGTGACTGCTCGACGAACGCCCGGGCTCCACAGTGTTCCCTCAGCGTTGCGCTGGTTCGGCGTGACCAGCCAGGACTCGCCTTCGGAAAGGCTCGTCAGTGCGGCCAACAGCGCACCGCGGGGTGGCGCGATCAACGGACCGATCTGCGTCTTCGGATCGAGCGCATCGCCAACGACGAGCGCCGAGACCGCGGTCGCGAGTCTCTTGAGGAATCGTTCGTGATGCGCCGGAGGACCCACGAGAATCACCGAACTGATCGCCGTGCACGACTGGCCCGCGTTTCGGAAGGCACCCGCGACGATCGAATGCACTGCGGCGTCGATGTCTGCGCTCGAAGTGACGATCACCGAGTTGCTGCCACTCGCATCGGCGAGGAGACGGAGATCGGGCTTCCATGACAAGAACAACCCGGCGGTCGCGCTCGAGCCTGTCAGGAGCACGCGATCCACCTCGGGAGCCGTGATCAAATATTCGGAGACCGGACCGTCGTCGATCGCGCACAGCACGAGCACATCGCGCGGCACACCAGCCTCCCAGAGGGCTTCGAGCAGCACCGCGGCTGCTCGACGCGCTTCAGGAGCCGGTGAAACGATCACCGCAGAGCCTGCTGCGAGCGCGACGCCGATGCTCTGCGCGGGACTCGTGATCGGCGCACTCCACGCCGAAGCCACGACGCTCAACGTCGCTGGGACAAAGATCGCCCCCGGGTTCGCGGTCAGGACGGAGGACTGTTCCGCAGCGGCACGGAGCGCATCGACCGCTGCGCTCACCTCACCATCTGCATCAGCGAGCGTCATGCCGATCTCGCTCATCATGGTTTCAATGAGCCGGCCTCTGTAGGCGCCGACCGTCACGGCGGCGTCGCGAAGCGAGCGCGCTCGCTCGGTCGCAGACTTGGCAACCCAGGCCGGTTGCGCCTCGCGAGTGCGCTGGATGCGGCGGCTGAGTGTTTCGACGTCCTCGATAAGGTTCAGTTCGACGGTCTTCTCGCCCTGCGTCGACTTCGCTGCTCTCTGGAACAGTTGGGTAGCCCACGCACGGTTTGCTGCGAGCGCCGGATCGGTCAGCGGTTCCGCGACGACGCCCGAGTCGGCATCGGCGTTCGCGATCGAAACGTCGAGCGAGCCAGCGCGATTCTGCGTGCGGAATGGTGCGCTCGGTGCGGTTCCTTCGGAGTCTTGCTCCTTCAGCAACTGCGTCGAAGCCAGGAATCGCTGCAGTTCACGCCCCCAGAGGGTCGTCGAATCGGCGAGTTCCGTGGCCGTCGAGATGATGTGGTCTCCGCTCGAACTCTCGTCGAAGCGGCGGACGAGGTAGTCGCTTGCAGCCGAAAAGGCCTCTGGCAGAACCGCGGGAGCAGAAACCGTGATCCGCGGGAAATCGTTCTTGATGACTTCGATGTGATCATCGGCCATCCCGAGCAGGATCTCCGCTTCGAGTACCTCTCGCGTGCCATGCGAGTCGGCAACTCGCACCGCATAGGCCAAGTCGAAGAGGTTGTGTGAGCCGACTCCGACTCGCGCGACTGCAGCGTGTTCCGGGATGAGGGTGTGTTCGAGGAGCCGACGGAAGTTCGCGTCGATCGCGTCTTTGTCGTCGAGGACGGCCTGCGGCCAGCCTTGCAGCACCGCGTGCGCTCGTTCCATTGCAAGGTTGGCGCCCTTGACGAGGTGAATGCGGATCGGCGCACCGCCACGGTCTCGACGTGCACGAGCCTGAACGACGAGTTTGTCGATGTCGGACTTCGCTTCTGGCAGGTAGGCCTGGACGGTGATGCCGAGTTCGAGGCCACCGAACTCCTGCATCTCCAGCAATCGTTCGAAGACTGCGAAGGTGAGGTCGTGGTGTGCGTACTCCCCGAGGTCGAGGTGCACCCGCTTCGGAGTCGAGGCACTCGCTGCCACTCGATACAGCGGCAGCAGCAATTCGACTGCTGCGGTGACGGTGCCGTCGAAATCCCAGGGTGCGGGATTCACGATGATGTCGTCGATCCGGACCGACACCGAGGGAACGTCGTCGCGTTGCAGGAGTTCTGCCGCCATCGAGAGTGTTGCGACCGGGCCGAGATCGGTCACCGGAGCAAGGTTTGCGGAGGCACCCTTCGCGTGCAGTGCAGCGAGCTGCTTCGCGAGTTTCTGAGGACGTGCGTCGAGGACGAAGTGGCTGACCACACGTCGCAGTGAGCGTCGGACGCTCGGGATCACTGCCTTTGGTGCGAGGATCCCGAAGCCGCCACCGGCCGCGATCGCTGCTTTCAACTGCCAGGAGAGGTATTCGGGCGTGCTCCGGCTCAGTCGCTCCAGGTTTCGCGCGCTGACGATCGCATCGTCGGGACGAACGACTCGGTCGATGAAGTCGCGTGCGAACTGCAATCCCTTCGGATCTTGCAGCAGGCCTTCCAAGCCGTGCGCCGTCTTCTTCGCGGGGTCGCTCGCGAGCGTACTCAGCCACCCTCGCACGGTGTCGATGGTTGACTGCGCGAACGCATCGTCCGTGTCGTGACGACTCGTGAGGACCTGCTGCCGTTCGAGTTGCCGAGCACGTTCCACGGGGTTCTCGATGCGGTCCGGCTGCGGTTTCGGAGCGCGCTTCGGGGGCTTCGGCGCGCGAGGAGCTGGAGTGTCCTGCGCGGGAGTGGCTCCGACAAGCAGATCGTCGAGCGGAGCATCGCTCGCGGGAACGTCTTCGCCAACGAGCCCGGCTCCTGGGAGCCCACCGGCTGGAACGCCGGAGTCGCTCAGGTCGGCGCTTCCGATGCCAGGCCCGGCGAGCCCTGCTCCCGCAAGACCAATAGGGGCCGGGTTTGCGCCGTTTACATTCGGAGCGTCCGGGTTCGTCGCTGGATCACCGACAACGAAATCGGGTGCCTCATCGCCCTCGTCCGAGCCATGCGGGGCTTCCGACGCATCCGGGATACCTGGCAGATCCGGGGCACTCGGCGAATCCGGGGCACTCGGCGCATCCTCTGCGTCCGCTGCAGTGTCGTGACGATTCGCGATGATGTCGTCGAATGAGGGCTCAGTTGCGGTTGTTCCCGCTCGTTCGGCCCCCTCGCGGAAATCAGCGGGTTGCTCGGGAGCTTCGTCAGATGCCGAGGATTCTCCATCGTCGGAGTCGTCGATCGGCGTCAGCCCGAGCGCTGCGAAGGAATCGACGTCCTCGGCGGAGAGGGGCTCAACAACCTCCGTTTTCGCGATCTGCGACCAATCCGGTGCGAGTTGCTCGAACCCCGAGGGCTCGTCTGCTTGTTCCGCTGCGTCAAGCGCTTCGAGCAGTTGTGTCAGCGCAGACGGCTCCTCATCAGCATCATCAGCATCAGTGTCGGCGTCGGCGTCGGCGCTCGATGCCTGTGCTGCGTCGTGACCGGCTGCTACATCGTGGCCGGCTGCTACTTCGGTGCCGGCTGCTGCGCCTGGGTCCACTGCTGCGCCGGTGTCGGCTGCTACGTCGGTGGAGTGATCGAACGCGGGCCCCTCGTTGTCGAATTCAGACTCGGTGGTCTCATCGACTGCGGCATCGTCAGGCTCATCGGGAAGGTCGATCGGTGCTTCGCCAGCGGCCTCGAGATCGGCCGACAATGACCATCCGGAAACAGGGGGAACCTCACCGAGATCGCTCTGCGCGCTCTCCGAAAGTGCTGGCGAAGAGCCTTGCGATTCGCGCTCGTCGTCATCGTTTTGTGGCTCTCGCCCGGTGGGCCCCAGACCATCGGCACTTGTCATCTTCCAAGCCTACGTCTGTGGTCAGGGAGAGTGGGAGGCACGCGCCGCAGTTCCCCATGAGTTCACGCTGTGGAGGGCTCGCACAGCAGGACAAGTCGCCCAGCGGTGCCGCTCGTCAGCGCCGGACCACAGGTGCAGCGCCGGTTCAGCGATTCAGATGCCGTTGGTCGGATCAGGCGCAGTCGCGTGCTCTTCGTTTTTCGATGCATCTGGCGACTTCCGCTGCGAAACGGGTTCTCCCCACACGGAAGGGGCCTCAGCGCGCGTCGGCGGAAGCGCCGTCTCGTTCGCCCAGGCGATGATCGCGGGATCCGCCGGGTACGCGGCGAAATCGATCCCGGTCGCCTGTGAGACATCGACGGTCTTGACCGCGCCCGCACCCTTGCGCAGGAACCGACCACGAACCAGTGCCTTCGCAAAGATCTCGCCATCCACGACGAATCGCTGCTCGATATAGAGGCTGCGATCGTCCGCGCCCACGAAGCGGCTCTCGATGTCGAACTTCACAAAGAGATTCAGTGACTTCCGGTAGGTAATCCGCGAAGCACCGACCACGGCGTAGATCCCGGCGTCCGTGAGTTGCTTCGCAAGCCCCGTGCGATTGGTCAAATGCACGCGACCCATATCGAGGAAACTCAGATACCGTCCGTTGTTCATGTGACCGAGGATGTCGATGTCCGTTGGCAGCACCCGATACGAGATTCGGCTCACGTCGGTGATTCCGAGCTCGGGGCCCTGCTTTCCGCGGAACCCGAAGGCGGCCAGGAATCTCCAGATCATATTCACGTCTCTAGTGTGGCTGATCGTGCAGGGGTCTGCGCGCAGTCGCTTTGCGTGCGTTCGATTTGCACCGAGGGGAGAGAATAGAGGCATGCAGAAGGTGCTGCTCTACTACAAATTCACGCCGATCGCCGACCCAGAGGCGGTGCGGCTCTGGCAGCATGCGCTCTGCACCTCGCTCGGTCTCACCGGTCGCATCATCATCTCGAAGCACGGGATCAACGGCACCGTTGGTGGCGACATGGCCGCGTGCAAGAAGTATGTGCGCGTCACAAAGGAGTTCGCGGGCTTCAAAGACATGGAGTTCAAGTGGTCGAACGGGACCGGTGACGAATTCCCCAAGCTGAGCGTCAAGGCGCGCGATGAGGTCGTTACGTTTGGAGCCCCTGACGAGCTCACCGTCGACGAGAACGGCGTCGTCGGCGGCGGCGTCCACCTCAAGCCCGGCGAACTCCACAAACTGGTTGAAGCGCGAGACGACGTCGTCTTCTTCGACGGGCGGAACAGCTGGGAGGCCGACATCGGCCGCTTCAAAGACGCGATCGTTCCGAACGTGGAGACCACGAAAGACTTCCTCGAAGTCATCGACTCCGGCGAGTACGACCACCTCAAGGACTCCCCCATCGTCACCTATTGCACGGGCGGAATCCGCTGCGAGGTGCTGTCGAGTCTCATGAAGCAGCGAGGCTTCAACGAGGTGTATCAACTCGACGGCGGGATCGTGAAGTACGGCGAATCCTTCGGGAACAGTGGACTGTGGGAGGGCTCGCTGTACGTCTTCGACAACCGGCAGTCGATCGACTTCGGCGGCCAGGCCGCACTCGTTGGAACCTGTCATGCCTGCGGAACGGCAACGAACAACATCGAGAACTGCAGCGAACAGACCTGCAAACGCAAAATGACGACGTGCGAGGACTGCGCAAGGAAGTCACCACTGTGCGAGTCACACGCCCAGTCGGCACTCGAACCTGCGGCGGATCCAGCGACAAGTTGAACCTCCGCGAAGCGCCGCGCTGGGTAGTCTTATACCCATGAGCGAAGGCGCACCCGGGAATACACACGCGATGTCCTACACGGTCGAGCGTGCGAATGCCCTCGACACTGATTCGCTCCTCGAACTGCTCGACGGCGCGAACGCGATCGACGAGAAAGTGCAGCGGTATCGCGATCGCATTGCAACGACGCTCGAAAACGGCGGGCACATGGTGGTCGTCGCTCGATCCGGAAAAGCCGTCGTCGGCTACGCAGCGGCGCAAGACTACGGCCCGGCCGCAGCGCAGCGCGGCTCTGTCGCTCGAATCCACGACCTCTGGGTCGACCCTTCCGCAAGAAATCAAGGAATCGGCGCCGCCTTGTTCGCCGCGGTGCGTGCATGGGCCGAAAGCGAGACCCGCATCGAGTTCCTGCAGTGGCAGTCGAGCGCGACCGCAGCGCAGTTCTATGCCCACCTCGGTCTGCAAAGCCACAGTGGACCGAATGATCAACCGAAATTCGAAATCGACGTTCATCTTCCTGGACGTCGATCCTGAAGGAGGACTCCATGGCTGTTCGCGCGCTACTCGCGACGAAAGAATCGACGAAACTCACCACGATCGACGAAGCAGAGTTGCTTGAAGGAACCGGTCGCTCAGAGGGCGATGTCACGGTCAACATCTCGCACTCGAGCATCAACTTCAAAGACGGGATGGCGCTCACGGGCCGCCCCGGGATCGTCAAGGAGTTTCCGCTCGTGCCCGGCATCGATCTGGTCGGCACGGTCGCAGAGGATTCCGCATCGTTCTCGGCGGGTGACCGTGTGCTGATCAACGGCAACGGCCTCGGCGAAACCCACCACGGTGGCTTCGCCGAGATCGGGCGGTTTCCTGCGGACTGGCTCACCCGAGTTCCTGAGAACTTCTCGGACATTGAAGCCGCTGCGATCGGCACGGCCGGGTTCACCGCAATGCTCAGTGTCCTCGCACTCGAACGCGCGGGCGTGACCGCGGGGAGCGAAACCCTCGTGACGGGCGCCGCCGGTGGTGTCGGATCGGTTGCGATCGCGTTGCTGTCGAAGCTCGGCCACCGCGTCACCGCCTCGACCGGACGAATCGACGAGGAAGGCGACTGGCTTCGAGCGCTCGGCGCCGCAGAGCTGCTCGACCGCAACGAGCTCAGTGAAGAGAACGACGCTCCCCTGCAATCTGCGCGCTGGGACGCCGCGGTCGATTCCGTCGGCGGGACGACGCTCGCGAACGTGCTCGCTCAGACCAAGCGGCACGGTCACGTCACGGCATGCGGGCTCGTGGGCGGGATGAGCATTCCTGCGAATGTCGGCCCGTTCATTCTTCGCGCGGTGACACTGCACGGCGTGAACTCCGTCTTCGAGACCCCGGAGATCCGCGATGAGGCATGGAGCCGGCTCGCGACCGACCTGGATCCGAAACTGCTCGCGAGCACGATTCGCGTCGTCGGACTCAGCGATGCAATCGAGGTCGCGAACGAGATCATTGCCGGCAGAGTCCGCGGCCGAACAGTCGTTGACGTCCGAGCCTGAGACGACAAAAAACTCGCCAGCTCCGCAGTGCGGGCTGGCGAGTTTTTTGTGAGCCTGCATGTGGATTCGCGTTGCCGCGGCCCACGCTCGTGCTCGGTGATGCCTTAGCGGCGACCGCCGAAGATTGCGAGGAGCACTCCACCGACCACGACCACGGTCGCACCGGCTGCAGCGGCAAACCATGGGGTCGGGTTGCTCTCGAACGATGCCTTTGCTCGATCTGCGGTTCGCTGAGCGACCTTCGCCGGGTTGACTCGATCCTCGATCTCGTTGAGCGCTGCGCTCAACTCGGCGCGAGTCTGGTCGATGTGCGCCTGGCGCTTTCCTGCGGAGAGGTTTTCGTCTGCCATCAGAATTCACCTTCTTCTTTCGCAGTGCGAGCTGCGTCATTGCCGATACCGCGGACGACGTTGACGTCGCGGCGGATGCTCTCGAGTGAATCGGTCGGGGTCATCGGTACCCCGCGCTTGATCAGACCAATGCCGCTGAGCGCGAGAATCGCGATGAGAAGGAGGAGTCCACCGGCGACGATCAGCGCGGCCAGCCACGGTTCGAAGACCGTTGCGAGACCGAGAACCGCTGCGGTGAGGAGCACTCCGAGGAGGAACAGCGCGAGAATTCCGGCGACGGCGAGCAGCGCTCCACCGACTCCGAGCTTCTTAACCTTGCCGGTGACCTCGGCCTTCAAGCCTGCAATCTCGGCTTTGACGAGATCAATGAGGAGACCGGGAACTTCAGCGATCAGTTCACCAAGAGACCTGCGCTCCGCCATTATGACTTCTTCGTGCGGCGTGTGATTTTGTTGATCGCCTTGCCAGCTGCGTCGCTTGCTGCTTCTGCAACCTTCGGTGCCTGCGTTTCAACGAACTGCTCAACCTGGTCGCGCTGCTTTTGCACGACGGGAGCGTTCCAAAGCTTGTCTGCTGCGGTCGCGATCTGCTCGTAGCGCTGACGGCCTGCCTTTGCTCCGAGTACGTAGCCGATTCCCACACCGACGACGAAGAGAAGTTTGCCCCTCATGTTGGTCTCCATTCTCTAATGCGTGCGGGCGCGTTGCCCAGCAACCACCCTACTGCCGCAAGGCTGAGGAACCACAGAATTTTGCCGTGAGCGATACGCAAATCGTCTTCTGGTTCGCCTCGTTTGGAGCATTTCGACTCGCGAGCGCGTTTGTCCCGCGCTTTTCCTGGCCGCGTACCCCGAATCTCTGCGGTGAACAGGACCGTCTCGGCGCCATCTCGATCACTCACGTCTGCGTTATGGACCCGTGTTCGCGCGCGTTTTCTGGGGTCGCAGGTCGAGCCGCGGTCTTCCGAGCACTGAATCTCATTGGAGCGGGTGATCCGCTCCGGTGCCTCGCCCGGGAGTCGCCCGGCACTTCGCGAGGGATTCGCCTCGCCGAGCCGGGTTCGGAGTCTTCTCGGACGTCAGCAACATTGCCGTGTCTGAGAAGGATCGGCCCACGCAAGCCGAGGTGCCCCCGAGTCCCCAGTCGAGGGCACCGTCTGTGGGCGGCGACGTAGCAAACGAAGCCGCAAAGTCTGGGCAGGCACGAATCGCCGCCTGCTTGAGTACGCGCTCATCACGCGACGGGAATCCGAGCTCGGCTGCGAGGCGGCCGGGCGCAGAGCAACTGCGCGCAGCACGGCCGGACGCAGCACGGCCGGACGCAGAGCGACTGAGCACGAGCACTGGTGGTTGTGCGCGCTGCTGGTTGCGATTCACTGTGTTCCGTCGTGTGTGTCGAGGTTCATGCTCCGCGAACTGATTGCGACTGGGAAGGCACGCACAGGAACGCGGAGGGACCACTCGAAGAATGAGTGTTCCAACTGTTTCAACGACGCGAACGCGGGATCATCTCCTGCATTCACCAGGTCTGCGCAATTCGACACCGGGGCCGTTCAACAACCGTCGTGCGACCGCGAAACGCCCGCGGATTTTCGACTTCGGCGTGTCGGAAGAATCAGTTTGCACGTCTTTTCCGGCGCCCTCCGAGCGCTCTCCACAAGCACCTTCGGCGCGAACTCGCGGTTGTGTCGGTGGTCGGTGGAAACATGTGGAGGGATTGTGGACAAATTTGTGGAAAGACACAGCATGTAGTGCCGGGTTCGTGTCAGTGGCACCACATATAGTGGAGATCTACTTACGAACAACGCTTCACCAAGACACGAACTCCGCAGAAAAGAGGCATCTCATGGCGATCACGGTTTACTCAAAGCCAGCATGCGTGCAGTGCACCGCAACGTACCGCGCGCTCGATGCTCAGGGCATCGAATACCAAATCTTCGATGTGACCGCTGACGAAAAGGCGCTCAACACGGTCAAGGACCTCGGCTACATGCAGGCACCCGTCGTTGTCACCGATGGCGACCACTGGTCCGGCTTCCGCCCAGACAAGATCTCAGCGCTCGTCGCAGCGTAATTTTTCGTGACGAGCACCCGAATGACTTCGATCGTGTACTTCTCCAGCGTCTCGGGCAACACTGCCCGATTCGTTGAGAAGCTCGGCCGATCAGCCAATCGGATTCCGCTCCACGCAAAAGACGAACCGCTCGTGCAGAACGAGCCCTATGTCCTCATCGTCCCGACGTACGGGGGCGGCGACGGCAAGGGTGCGGTTCCAAAGCAAGTCATTAAGTTCCTCAATGACGAGCAAAACCGGCGTCAACTGCGCGGAGTCATCAGCGCAGGAAACACCAACTTCGGGTCTGCCTATGGGCTCGCCGGCGACATCATCGCCCGGAAATGCGATGTTCCCCACCTGTACCGATTTGAACTCTTCGGAACACCAGACGACGTGAGAGTCGTCACGGAAGGATTAGACGAACTGTGGCAACAGTGACAACCCAGGAAAGCGCGCCGGTCCAGACTGGGCTCGACTTCCACTCGCTGAACGCGATGCTGAACCTCTACGGTCCAAACGGCGAAATCCAGTTTGAAAAAGACCGCGAAGCTGCGAACCAGTACTTCTTGCAGCACGTCAACCAGAACACGGTCTTCTTCCACTCGCTCAAAGAGAAGCTCGACTACCTCGTCGAGAACGAGTACTACGAGAAGCAGGTCCTCGACCAGTACTCCTTCGAGTTCATCAAGGGCCTGATGAAGCGTGCCTACGGGTACAAGTTCCGCTTCCCCACGTTCCTGGGCGCCTTCAAGTACTACACCTCGTACACGCTGAAGACCTTCGACGGCCAGCGCTACCTCGAACGCTACGAAGACCGCGTCGTCAACGTTGCCCTCGCACTCGCCCGTGGCGACGAGCGCCAGGCAGAAGCCTTCGTCGACGAAATCGTCAACGGCCGCTTCCAGCCGGCAACCCCGACCTTCCTGAACGCCGGCAAGCGCCAGCGCGGCGAGCTCGTTTCATGCTTCCTGCTCCGCATCGAAGACAACATGGAGTCGATTGGTCGCTCGATCAACTCCGCACTGCAGCTCTCGAAGCGCGGCGGCGGCGTTGCCTTCAACCTCACGAACATTCGCGAATACGGCGCACCGATCAAGCAGATCAAGAACCAGTCCTCCGGCATCATCCCCGTGATGAAGCTGTTCGAAGACTCATTCAGCTACGCGAACCAGCTGGGTGCCCGCCAGGGCGCCGGTGCGGTGTACCTCCAGGCACACCACCCGGACATCATGCGCTTCCTCGACACCAAGCGTGAGAACGCTGACGAGAAGATCCGCATCAAGACCCTCTCGCTCGGAGTTGTCGTTCCAGACATCACCTTCGAACTCGCGAAGAAGGACGAGGACATGTACCTGTTCTCGCCGTACGACGTCGAGAAGGTGTACGGCGTTCCGTTCTCCGACATCTCGGTCACCGAGAAGTACCACGAGATGGTCGACGACGCTCGCATCACGAAGAAGAAGATCAAGGCTCGTGAGTTCTTCCAGACGCTCGCCGAGATCCAGTTCGAGTCGGGCTACCCGTACATCATGTTCGAAGACACGGTGAACCGCGAGAACCCGATCGACGGCCGCATCAACATGTCCAACCTGTGCAGCGAGATCCTGCAGGTCAACACCCCGACGACCTACAACATGGACCTCGGCTACGACACCATCGGGAAGGACATCTCCTGCAACCTCGGTAGCCTCAACATCGCACTCACGATGGACTCGCCAGACTTCGGCAAGACCATCGAGACCGCGATCCGCGCGCTCACCTCGGTCTCGGACCAGTCGCACATCGGCTCCGTTCCCTCGATCGCTCGAGGCAACGACATGTCGCACGCGATCGGCCTCGGCCAGATGAACCTGCACGGCTTCCTCGGTCGTGAGCGGATCTTCTACGGCAGTGAAGAAGCACTCGACTTCACCAACATCTACTTCTACGCAGTCCTCTTCCACTGCCTGCGCGCTTCGAACCTGATCGCTCAGGAAACCGGCGAGACCTTCGAAGGCTTCGAGCGTTCGAAGTACGCAAGTGGCGAGTTCTTCGACAAGTACGTGAACCGCGAGTGGGCTCCAGAGACCGAGCGCGTTCGTGAACTGTTCGCCAAGGTGAACATTCACATCCCAACGCAGGAGGACTGGCGTGCACTGAGCGCTCTCGTTCAGGAGTACGGGATCTACAACCAGAACCTCCAGGCTGTTCCGCCGACCGGTTCGATCTCGTACATCAACAACTCGACCTCGTCGATCCACCCGATCGCCTCGAAGATCGAGATCCGTAAAGAAGGCAAGATCGGCCGCGTGTACTACCCGGCTCCGTTCATGACGAACGACAACCTGGAGTACTTCCAGGACGCCTACGAAATCGGACCAGAGAAGATCATCGACACCTACGCGGCTGCAACCCAGCACGTCGATCAGGGCCTGTCGCTCACGCTGTTCTTCAAAGACACGGCGAGCACGCGCGACATCAACAAGGCGCAGATCTACGCATGGCGCAAGGGAATCAAGACCATCTACTACATCCGCCTCCGTCAGCTGGCCCTCGAGGGCACAGAGGTTGACGGCTGCGTGAGCTGCATGCTCTAGGCCCGGACGGAATCGATCATGACTGTAGAAAACGTGCTGCCCACGGGCGAGAAGCGAACGCACCTCGTCCAGGCAATCAACTGGAACCGCATCCCCGACGAGAAAGACCTCGAAGTCTGGAACCGTCTGGTGAACAACTTCTGGCTGCCAGAGAAGGTGCCGCTGTCGAACGACGTGCAGTCGTGGGGCACCCTCACTGAAGACGAGAAACTGCTCACGATGCGGGTCTTCACCGGCCTGACCCTGCTCGACACGATCCAGGGCACCGTTGGTGCGGTTTCACTGATCCCAGACGCGCTCACCCCGCACGAAGAAGCGGTGTACACCAACATCGCCTTCATGGAATCGGTGCACGCGAAGAGCTACTCCTCGATCTTCTCGACCCTCGCGTCGACCAAGGAGATCGACGACGCGTTCCGCTGGTCCACCGAGAACCCGTACCTGCAGCGCAAGGCGGAGATCATCCTCGACTACTACGAGGGCGACGACCCACTGAAGCGCAAGGTCGCCTCGACGCTGCTCGAATCGTTCTTGTTCTACTCGGGCTTCTACCTGCCGATGTACTGGTCGAGCCGCGCGAAGCTCACCAACACTGCAGACCTCATTCGCCTCATCATTCGTGACGAGGCAGTGCACGGGTACTACATCGGGTACAAGTTCCAGAAGGGACTTGACGCGGTGTCGCCGGAGAAGCGTGAAGAAATCAAGGACTACACCTACACGCTCATGTACGAACTGTACGAAAACGAAGTGAAGTACACCGCCGACCTGTACGACGGCGTTGGCCTCACGGAAGACGTCAAGAAGTTCCTGCACTACAACGCGAACAAGGCGCTCATGAACCTCGGCTTCGAGCCGCTGTTCCCCTCGACCGTCACTGACGTGAACCCTGCGATCCTGTCGGCGCTCAGCCCGAACGCCGACGAGAACCACGACTTCTTCTCGGGTTCAGGTTCCTCGTACGTCATCGGCAAGGCAGTCTCCACCGAAGACGAAGACTGGGACTTCTAAGTTCCGGACCACCCAAGAGCCCGGCCTCGATTCATTTCGAGGCCGGGCTTTTCGCTACCCGCGTGCTTGCGCTGAATCCGCGATACACCGGGCGAACTCAACGGCGAGCCCGCGCTTCACGACGAATCTTCAGACCTCCCGTGCGTGCACCCGACACCATCCCTTGCGCCGTGCGGTCCCGCGGTCCATTGGGTGACACACTGGAAACAGCACACGCGAGCGAGCACCGACGAGGAGACACTTTGGCGCGACCGCGCAAGACGACCGCCCGAGCATCCGCCGATGAATCCGGCAGACCCACGATCGGGGCAGCGGTGCCGACCTTGACAGTCTCGGTCGTGATCCCCGTAAAAGATGACGGAGAGCTCCTGCGACGGTGCCTCGAAGCACTCAAGATGCAGACGAGACAGCCGGATGAAGTGATCGTCGTCGACAACCAATCGAGCGATGACTCCGCTGAAATCGCCCGGGCCTCCGGCGCCCGCGTGGTCGAGTGCGCGACCCCGGGTATCCCTGCCGCGAGCGCCACCGGCTATGACGCTGCGATCGGGAACTGCATCCTTCGGCTCGACGCCGACTGCATCCCTGGCCGCCAGTGGGTAGAGGTCATGGCGGAGGCTTTCGAGGCACAACCCGATGTCGCGGCGTTCACCGGTGGCGCACGATTCATCGACGGACCGCGCAGATTGCAGCGACCTCTCGCTGCCGCCTATCTCGGTGTCTATGCCATCGTGACAGCACCTGCCCTCGGACACGCACCACTGTTCGGCTCGAACCTCGGCATCCGTCGATCAGCTTGGCGTGCGGTCCGTCACCGCCTGCACCTCGCGCCGAATGTTCACGATGATCTTGATTTGGCCTATCACCTCGGTGAGCGACATCGAATCCGAGTGTTGGCAAATGCCGAGATGGGGATTTCGATGCGACCGTTCTTCACGGCCCGCGGCTTTGCTCGCCGCACGGAATGGGGGGCGCGCACCGTCATACGACACTGGCCTCAGGATTTTCCGACGGTTCGCTGGTTGAAACTGGCGATGCTCCGGCAACGGTTCGGTTCGCCCGCATCTTCGAAGCGGCGCCCATGAACGGCTCGACAGAGCGCCAGCATCGAGCAACGACGCGCATTATGAGCTTCAACATTCGTCGTCCGATGCGCGAATGGCCGTGGAACCGGGCTGATCACTGGAGTGTTCGCGAGTCTCGCCTCCGTGCGCTCGTACAGGCGGAGCGTCCTACGGTGCTGGCAGCGCAGGAGGTGTTCCCTGCGCAAGCTCGTTCAGTGCAATCCGCCCTGGGACCCCAGTATCGAAAGATCGGTTACGGAAGGTCGCGAGATGGCCGCGGCGAGGCGTGCCCTGTGTTTTATGACGCTTCGAGGTTGGAACTGCGCGAGTGGCGTCAATTTGCACTGTCGGACACTCCGGAAGTCCCCGGTTCCCGCTCCTGGGGCAGCGTGTTCCCGCGAGTCGTCGTCAGCGCGGTGTTCCGCGACCGAACGACGTCGGCGCTGTTCCGACTGATGAACACGCATCTCGATCCCTTCAGCGGGCGAGCGCGGAGTCGCGCGGCGGACGTGATCCGCACCCATGTCGCCAGCAGCGCTGAACCAGTCGTCGTGACGGGAGATTTGAATGCTGCACCGGGGTCGACTGCTCTCGAGCTACTGCAGCAGGACGGGACCCTTGTTGATGCTTGGCAGGCGGCGAACGAGCGCTCGACCCCCGAGTACGGCACTTTTCAGAACTATCGCCAACCGCGCCCCGGCCGTCGAATCGACTGGATCCTGACCACCCCGACGATCTCGGTGGAACGGGTCGCCATCGACCCGACTCGATATCTCGGTGGCTGGGCTTCGGATCACCTGCCGATACAGGCGGAGGTTGTCATTCCTCACCGTGAAGGGAACGCATGATCACGAACTTTCTTCGTCCGCCGACGAGCCTGTCCGAGTGGATTGCCGATGTACTGCGAGTCGTCGGCCTGCTCGGTGTCGTGGTCGCGGGAATCTGGCTCTCGCCCACGGACGCCGGAATTCTGGCGCTCACGCTCCCGGCACTGGTGCTGCCGAGGTTCATCGGCGCCCGAGCGGGATTCGACATCGTGTTCTCGGTTGTCGTCCTCGTTGCCGCTTGGAGCAACATCCTCGATCTGTACCGCACGCTCATCGGCTGGGACAAGGCCATTCACTTGCTCTGCACCGCCGTCATTGCGCCCATGGTCTATCTCTTGCTCGCTCACTGTGAGATCGTTCCGCGGCCGGGTCATGATGGCGTGCGCACGCGAGTTGCCGTGACGATGTCGACCACGATCGGACTTGCGGTGAGTGCGGTGTGGGAAATGATCGAGTGGGTCGGTTTCGTGGTGTTCACCGATGAGATTTATGTCGAGTACCACGACACCATCGGCGACATGGCCATCGGTGGGCTCGGCGCCCTTTTGGCCGGTTTCGTGCTGTCCCGGGCGCGGCTGACCCGAACCCTTCCGCTCTCGCACCGCTGAGCGTTCGCCGGCCCGAACGCCCGGCGCACCCCGGTACCCCGGCTTGTTAGCCTGGAACCACTGCCCCCGACCCCGGAGACGATCGTCATGCCAAGGCCAGAGCACGAAAAGACCACCAAGAGCAAGGCATTCGGCGTCGCGTTCACGGTTGCGTTGGCCACTGGTCTGCTCTCGCTCGTGCTCATCTCGGTGAACGGCATTTATCGCCAGCAGTTCTCGGACTTCTCTTTCGGTCGCGGTGACGCACGCTACGACTCCACCGGGGGCCTGTTCATCCTCGAATGGATTCCGGCGTGGGTTTCGATTGTCGTCTGCGGCATCGTCCTTGCCTGCGCCATCGTCTGCGTTGCGACTGCCGACGGGCGCGATCTTCCCGGGCTCATCAACCTCGCGATGCTCTCGGGTATCTTCTGCGCGTTCTTGAACCTGATCGCGGCAACGCTGTTCCAGCACGCGGACGGCATCATCGTCTCCTGGTACGAAGGCGGCATCAGGCTCGGGTTCCATTGGATCGGCTCCCTCCTTGCGGTTGTCGCTTCGATCATCCTGATCATTCGAGCGATCACGCTCAACGACGAGTACAAACGGCTCCGCAACGCTCGGGCGCTCTAGGACGCACCGACTCGGCCTCAGAAGGCTCGCGTCTCGAGCAAATTCCCGCGGACCGAAGCGGCTGCGCCTCGGAGCGTTCGCCCGCAATGTCAGCGGCGCATGATGGGATACAAGCATGGACCCCCTCGTCGTGATCGTCAGTGTCGTCGCGCTCATCATCGGTGCGGCCCTCGGAGCGCTCTTCGTGCACAGTCGCGGTGTCGCCGCGCGCGCCAAACTCGAGGCGGCAGCGCAGGGCGCTGAGCAGCAACACGAGCGCACGCGCGCCGAGCTCCACCAAGAACGTGAAGAGACGAAGCGTCTTCGTCTCGACGCCGATGCGCGAGTGAGCGCCGCCCGCGACGAGGAGCGCAGCCTTGCAGAAGCGCGGTTGAACGACGAGCGCGAGCGTGCGGCAGCCGCGCACAAAGAGCTCGCGGCCTCGTGGCAGGAACGGCTCACGACGGCGGAACGGAACGCTGCAGACGACCTGGAGCGTGAACGGGCCGAGGCGAAACTCCGACTCGAGGAACTGCGCAACGATCAGCAGCGTCTGTCGAATGAGTTCGAAGCGCTCTCGAAGAAGGCCTTGCAAGCGAACGCAGCGGAGTTCCTCGAGCAGGCCGAGGAGCGCCTCAAGCGCTCGACAAACCTCGGCGCAGCCGAACTCGCCAAACGCGAAGAAGCGGTGAAGCAACTGGTCGAGCCGCTGACCCGAACGCTCGACACCGTGAAGGCAGAACTGACGACCTCCGAGAAGGCCCGATCCGAGGCGAACGCAGCACTCGCCGAGCAGCTCCGCGGTATGCGTGAATCCTCAGACCAGCTGAAGGACGAAACGAAGCAACTCGTCACGGCCCTTCGTGCCCCGCAAGTGCGCGGTCGTTGGGGCGAGCTCCAGTTGCGCCGGGTGGTCGAAGCAGCCGGCATGGTGAGCCACGTCGACTTCGAAGAGCAATCGCACCACAACACCGACGAGGGCGCGCTTCGCCCCGACCTTATTGTGAAGTTGCCCGGCAACAAACAGATCATCGTCGATGCGAAGGTCGCGTTCAATGGCTACCTCGAAGCGATGGAAGCCAAGGACGATCAGATCCGCGCCTCCAGGCTCAAAGCGCACGCGCGACACCTCAAAACCCACATCGATCAGCTCGGCGGCAAGGCCTACTGGGAGGCCGTCGAAGGCTCGCCCGAGTTCGTCGTCATGTTCGTGCCAGCAGAGGCGTTCTTGAATGCGGCGCTCGAAGAAGACCCGACGCTGTTCGAGCACGCCTTCGCCAGGAATGTCATTCTTGCGACCCCCGCGACGTTGATCGCGTTGCTGCGCACCGTCGGGTACACCTGGCGTCAAGAGCAGCTCGCGGGCGAAGCGATGCAGATTTTCACGGTCGGGCGAGAACTCCACAAGCGCCTCGGCACGCTCGGCGGTCACCTCACGAAGCTCGGCAAGCGCCTCAACAGCACGGTCGATGCGTTCAACGAGTTCAATACTTCACTCGATCGCAACGTGGTCACGCAGGCGCGTCGTTTCAGCGCCTTGCAAGGGTTCGAGACCTCGCTCGACTCCGCCCCACCGCTCGAAGTGCTCGCGGCACCCGCACAGAAGGAAGACCTGTACACGCAGGTCGATTCGAATGCGCTCAACGACGTTGACGACCCCGATTCGCAGCGTGCCATCGCTCCGACGCTCGACTTCGGGAACACTGCCGCAGCAGACGACACAGAACACGGCGCGGAACAAACCGGGCGATAGTTAGCTCGCTCGCACACAGGCGCTTAGGCACGCACCCGCACAGGCACACATCCGCTTACGCGCTCAGGCGCTCAGCCACTCGGGCGCTCAGCCGCTCAGGCGCTCAGGCGCTTACGCGTTCGTGAAACCCCACCAGATGAGCAGCATCGTCACGAGGAAACCGACGACATAGTTCGCGTACAAGAACTTTCGCCAGCCCCGGTTCGCAGCCTCCGCGTTCTCGTCGGTGATGTTCCAGAACGGGAGGGCGAGCGCGATATACGGGATCACGAGCAGCGCACCGAGCGGTCCCGGCCATTCGGTGAACACCATGAGGAAGCCACCGGCGAACCAAGCACCGATGGCGCCACGAACGGTCGCACGCGCGCCGAGCACGGTTGCGATGGAAGCGAGACCGCCGGCGCGGTCGGCGACGACGTCCTGCACCGCCCCGAACGCGTGACTCGCCATGCCCCACAGGAAGAACGCGAGGAGCAGGCAGACGAGCGCCGGCGTCCAGGTCGCCCCTGCAAGCACGAGCCCGTAGACCGCTGGACTCACGAAGTGGGTGCTCGAGGTCACCGAATCGAGAAAGGGAATCTCTTTGAACCGCAGTCCGCGCATGGAATACGCGACGACCGCGAAAAGGCTGATCGCGAGCACGATCCACGACTGCCAATCGCCGAGCAGCACGAGCACGATGACGAAGGGAATCGTCGACAGCATCGCGGCGGCGAGCACCGCGCGGTGTCGGGACGGCGCGATGAGCGCGCCCTCCGCCCCTCCCTTTCGAGGGTTTCTGATGTCCGACTCGTAGTCGAAGACATCATTGATGCCGTACATCGCAAGGTTGTACGGGATGAGGAAGAAGATCGTGCCGACGATGAGGGCGAGAGAGATCTCGCGCTCCACCAGGAACACTGCGGCCGCGAAAGGAAACGCCGTGTTGATCCAGCTCACCGGCCGTGAGGCGAGGAACAGGTCGGCGAGGAACGAACGGTTACGCTCGGCGACCTGATGCATGTTCACCATCCTGGCGTGCGCGACGGTGTTCTCCAAAGTTCCAGATCGCCGCCACGACGAGCAGTGCCGCAAGCGGGTATGCGAAGTCTTCGATCGGGGCGAGCCCGATGAGGATGCCGAGGATGTGCTCGTCCGAGTAGGCGAAGAAGTCGACGGCGATCATGATGGTGTCGAAGATCGCGGTCATGATGACGAGGACCGCGAAGGCAACGGTCAGCGCGATCGCGTGCCCGCGTGGGCTGTATCGCCAAGCGAGTGCCGACACGATGATCGCAACGAGTACGAGCGCTGTGTTCGCGAGGAGATAGGTCACGAGGTGGCCTCCCGCCGCGAGGCCAGAATTCGAAGGACTCCCGTGTACAGGATCAAGCTGAAGTACGACAGGAAGATCAGGAACGCGAATTCTTCGATCGGCAGGTCCGGGATCACCTCAATGCCCGTCATGAAGGGTGAATCTCCGCGAAAGAAGATGCCGAATCCGATCCCGATGAGATCCCAGATCAGGAGCAACAGCGAGGACAGGCCGACGGCGAGTGCCGCGCGACCTGGTCGGTGCCAGAACGCGAGTTTCCAGCGCGCATCGATGAGTGCCATGCATCCGATCGTGAACAGCAGACTCCCGAGGTAGATCAGGGTCACGGTTGCGCCTGCCGTACCCGGATCGGTGCGGGCACACGACCTGCGTCACGGTCTCCGCGCGAGTGCTTCAAAACGAGTTCGGCGCTGATGAGGCACATCGGCAATCCGATTCCGGGAACGCTCGTCGCTCCCGCGAACACGAGACCATCGACATCGGGCGACGCCGTTGAGCCGCGGAACATCGCGCTCTGGCTGAGAATGTGCGAGGGCCCGAGCGCGGATGCCTTCCACGAGTTGAACTGTTCGGCGTAGTCGGCTGGTCCGATGGTTTTCCGCACGACGATTCGCTCGGCGAGGTCGGGGATTCCCGCCCATTCCGCGATGGTGGCGATCGCCGAGTCAGTGATCTGTTCGACCCGAGGGTCGCCGCCGCCGGTGCCGTCCGGGTTTGTGGTGCCTCCTCGTCCGAGCGATTCGTCTGCGGGCACCGGCACGAGGACGAACAGGTTCTCGTGATCGGCCGGAGCGACGGAATCATCCGTGACGCTCGGAGCGCACACGTAGAAGTTCGCCGGATCGCCGAGTTTGCCGGGGTTGCCGTAGAGGTCTTTGAAGTCGCCTTTCCAGTCGCTCGTGAAGAACAGCGAGTGGTGCGGCAGCTCTGGCACCCGGCCCTTGATGCCGAGGAGCGCGACGACGGCACTCGGACCGGCGGTGCGCTTGTCCCACTGCTTCTGCCGTTTCCCGTGAAACTTTTTCGGGATCAGCTTGGTTTCGGTGTGGTGACGGTCGGCGCCAGAGACGACGAGGTCTGCCCGGATCTCGCTCTCGCCTGCCTTGGTGCGCACGATGACGCCCTTCGCAGTGCCCGATTCATCGACCTTGATCGAAACGACCGGCGAGTTCAGGACGATCTCGGCGCCGGCCTCGCGGGCGAGCTTCGCGACCGAGTCGATGAACGCCGCAAACCCTCCCTGCGGGTAGAACACGCCCTCCTCCATGTCGAAGGTGCTCATGAGGTGGTACATGCTCGGTGCGACGTAGGGGCTGGTGCCGAGGAAGACGGCGGGATACCCGAGCACCTGCTGTAGGCGAGGGTCGCGCACGTGTTTGGCGATGAACTTGTTCATTGGTTGCAGCAGCAACTTCGCAAGCGTCGGGAACTTGGCGAAGATCTCTTTGTTGCCAATGCTCGTGAGTTTTGCAAACGGGTTGTACAGGAACTGCTCGACCGCGAGACGACCTGTTGTCGAGGCGCTGTCGAGGTAGCGGCGAAGCGCTGCACTACTGCCCGGTTCGAGGCGCTCGAATTCGGCGAAGGTGCGCTCGAGATCACCGTGCACCTGCATGTCGGTGCCGTCCTGAAAGAACACCTTGTACGCGGGATCGAGCCGATCGAGCTGTAGTTGCTCCTCGGTCGAGGTGCCGAGCAATTGGTAGAAGTGCTCGAAGACCTCGGCCATCAGGAACCAGGAGGGTCCGGTGTCGAAGGTGAAGCCTTCTGCGCTCCAGCGCCCGGCGCGGCCTCCGATCTCGCCTCGTGATTCGAGAATCGTGACGTTCCATCCGTCTTTCGCGAGCAGCGCGCCGCTCGCGAGCCCGGCGATACCCGCGCCGATGACGACCGCGGTCTTCCCCGCGCCCGATGATGCCGCGGGTGATTGGGCTGCGTTCATGCTCAGGCTCTTCTTCCGGTGATGAGAACTCTGCCCACGATTCGGGCCTTTTTCATTGATGGGACGCTTGCACGGTGTCGTGCGATTTCGTGAACAGGCATTGCACGAAGCTGTGCCGAGAGTTCACGGTAGAGCGCGAGTGCCGCACGGACCGCGCGCTGCACGCCCTTCGGGAGACCGCGGAGGGCTCGCTCGGCAATCGCGAGTTCGCGGTCGATGCCGTCGAGGATCTCGGTGACCGCCGCGGGGTCCGGGTTCGTCGGGTCTAGCCCTGGAAAGTAGCGACGTCCGCGTCCGTCAGCGTCTTCGCCGAGGTCGCGGAGGAAGTTCACGCGTTGGAACGCCGAGCCGAGCGCACGCGCCCCGCGCTCAAGGGTGTCGCGCTGCATCGCGGTCGGTGACCGATGCTGCAGGAAGGCTTGCAGGCACATCAGCCCGATCACTTCTGCGGAGCCGTACACGTAGGTGTCGAGTTCTGCTTCGGTGAAGTCCACGGGTTCGAGGTCGGCTCGCATCGAGGCGAAGAACGGCTTCGTCAGTGCAGTGCCGATATCGAGTGCTCGCGCGGATTCCGCGAAGGCGTGAACGACGAGGTTCGCACTGAACCCGGTGCGCAGCGCACGCTCGGTGTCTGCCTCGAGTTCGTCGAGCATCGCGCGGCACTCGGCCGGGGTGGCTCCTGCTTCCGCTGCCGGCCCGTCGACGACTTCGTCGGCAACGCGCACGAGCGCGTAGATCTTTCGGATATGGCTTCGGACAGGCTCCTGCAGCAATGCGGTCGCCAGGCCGAAGGAGGTCGAGTATGCCCCGATGACGTGGGCACTGGATTCCCGAGCAGTTTTCGAATACAGCGCCAGACCGGTGGTGTTCATCGGCGGCGGTCCACGCTTTCCTGCAGGAACGCGAGCAGGGTGTGCTGCAGCGATTCGGGCAACGGCGCTTCTTGAATGTTCGTTCGCGTCTCGTTGAAGACTCGCCGGATCTCGGCTTCGACCGCTGCGCGAGCGCCGCACTGTTCGAGTGTGTGCCGAATCCGGGTGGCATCTGCTTCTGAGAGGGTGGGCGTGCCGAAGACCGATTCAACTTCGTTCCACTGGGCACACTGCCGAGCGAATGCGATGAGGAGGGTCTGCTTACCTTCGCGGAGATCGCCGATGGCGCTCTTGCCGGTTTCGGCATCGCCGAAGACACCGAGAATGTCGTCGCGCAATTGGAAGACGAGCCCGAGCCCTTGCCCGATACGTTCCAGTGCCTCCACCGCTTCACGCTGCGCACCGGCGAGGATCGCGCCCGCGACCATGGGTGCCACGAAGGAGTAGCCGGCGGTCTTGTGCGCGATCATCTGCACGATTTCGTCTTCGCTCGCGATCACTCCGCTCGCGTAGCGCACATCCTCGAGTTCACCGGCTGCGGCGCTCAGGATCGCGTCTTCGACCACGTCGAAGAGTTCCCGATGGATTTCGCGATCGACGTCGAGCTCGGCGAAGGTGCGGAGCGCAAGGCTGATGAGGAGGTCGCCGGCGAGGATCGCCGCTGCGGTTCCGGCGATACGCGAGGTTTCGGCGTCCATGCCTCGAGCGCCCGCGTCTTGCATGAAGTGGCCCGCGATGTTCAGCGCGCCTCGACGAAGGGTGTCCTGGTCGATGACGTCGTCGTGCAGCAGGAATGCAGTGTGCAGGATCTCAAAGACAGCGGCGGTGGTGATGACGTTGTCGTCGATGGTGCCGAAGGCATCTGCGACGCTCGTCACGAGGCGAGGCCGGAGGCCTTTTCCGCCGCGAGTCGCGTCTCTGAGGTGCTCCCAGAGCCGTCCGAAGTCTCCGCCTCGAGCTTGAGCGGCGGGGGTCCTGCGTGCAAGCAGCGCCTCAATGCGAGCTTGGACTGCTTCGTGCGCGTGTTCGGCCGGTGTTCCTTGAAAAATTGCCTGCATTGCTGCGGTGCGGGTACCAACCGTCGCGCTCATTCGGCCGTGCCTTCTTGTTGTTCGAGTGCTTCGAGCTGACTGACGAGCCACGGGCTCAAGACGAATGGAGCTGCTTTCGCGGTCGCGGCGAGCGCGAGCGGGTCAGCCCATTCGAACTCTGCGACTTCATCCGGGTTGGGCGCTGGGATGTCTCGGGTGGTCGCCGTGTAGACCGGACACCATTCGTGTTCGACGATGCCGCTCGCGTCGACTGCACGGTAGGCGAAGTCGGGGAGGACTTCGGTGACGTTTTCGAGCGTGATGCCGAGTTCGAACGCTGCGCGGCGTGCGACCGCGTCGATGAGGAGCTCGTCCGGGCGCGGGTGCCCGCAGAAGCTGTTGGTCCAGACCCCCGGCCAGGTGCGCTTGCTCAGCGCTCGGCGCGTGACGAGGACTTGCCCTTGCTCGTTGTAGACATGGCAGGAGAATGCGAGGTGCAGTGGCGTGTCATGCGAGTGCACGCTCGATTTCGGCGCGATGCCGATTGGTGTTCGACTCTCGTCCAAGAGCACCACGTGGTCTTCACCGTGCGTTTCCTCGGTCATCATCGCCCCCTCTCAAAAGTTGTATACCAAGGTTACTATCACTTGGGGCTACCATTCACTCGTGAGCAATCGTGAAACGCAGGGACTTGGGCGAGACATCGTCTTCAATGATCCGCGCATCATCGACCCTCACAATGAAATACTCCAGCATTCCGCGATGAATGATGCAGATGTATCCCAAATCGTTGAACTCATGGACGCACTGCGCCAGTGGCGTGAGGCAGAAAACCGCATGAGCGCACGCGCGAGGAAGCGCATGCGCGTCGGCGATACCGACATGCGCGCAATCCGATTCTTGATGGCAGCGCACCACTCCGGCGAAGTCGTGACGCCCGCTCGCCTCGCTGAGCACCTCGGTGTCACTCGCGCCTCGATCACGAAACTGCTCGACCGACTCGAGGACGCGGGCCACATCACTCGCGCGCCGCACCCGAACGACCGACGCGCGCTGCACATCCGCGTGCAGGATCAGACTCGGAAAACCGCTCGTGAGGGCGTTGGTCGGATGCACGCTCGAAGGTTCAACATCGCGGCCGATTACTCGAACGAGGAACGCGCCGTCATCAAGAAGTTCCTCCTCGATCTGGCTGCAACAGAAGCCGACGATCTCGCTCTCGACGAGCCCGAGGCGACCGAAGGATCACGGTCCGACCGCCGGTAACCGCAGAGAGCGCGGCGAGCGGTGCTGCCGCTGGACGCAGCAATATGCTCGGTTCGCGAAATTCTCGATGCCTATTTGGCTGATTCCTGTGCGGCCTGTTGTGCGGCGGCAGCGGCCCGGGAATCCGAGATGAACTCACGAACCCGTTGGTCGACGATGATGTCGGCGGGACGGAGCGGGCGAGTGAGGTACAGGCCTTCGAGCGAGGTCAACCGCGACAGCGCAACGTAGGTCTGCCCCGGGCTGAAGGCCCGCGAACCCAAATCGACGATTGCTTGATCGTAGGTTTTGCCCTGCGACTTGTGAATCGTGACCGCCCACGCGAGCCGGAGCGGGAACTGTGTGAATTCCGCAACGATGTCGCGCTTCAACTCTTTCGTGACTGGCGAGTAGGAGTACCGGTACTTCTCCCAGATCATCGGATCGACCTCATGGTGTTCACCATCGATGTCGACCCAGACGGTGTCGCGGATCTCGACGACCGTGCCGATCGTGCCGTTCACCCAGCGCTGCTCACTGTCGTTGCGCAAGAACATGACCTGCGCTCCCTCTTTGAGATCGAGCTTCTCGTCGGCAGGGAAGGTTCGGCCACCGAAGTCGCCGGAGATCTCCGCGACCGCGGTACGAGCCTTTCCGGGGAGCTTCGCGAGGTTCGCCGCATTGATGCGATTGACGGTGTCGTTCCTGCTCGCGAGCGTCAGGATCCCGTCTTCCGGCGGCGTCCGCGCGCCCTTCGTGTTGAGCAACTCGGCGATCTCCGCCGTCACCGTGCCGTGTCGGACCGCGTTCAATGCCTGCTTGAACTCGAGATCTCGCTGACGGTGGATGTGCACGAGTTCGATCGTCGTGAGGCTGGTTTCTTGCCAGACGTTCGCGTCGAAGAACCACATCGAGCGGTAATGGTCTGCGAAGTACGCGCGCTCTTCGGCATCGCCGGGCACGGGTGCGAGCTGGTACGGATCACCGAACATGATGACCTGTACGCCGCCGAACGCTTCGTGCTTCCGTTGCCTCGCCTGCCGCAGCGAACGATCGATGCCGTCGAGGAGGTCGGCGTTGACCATGGAGATCTCATCGATCACGAGGGTGTCGATCGTGTTGAGGATCTTCCTGAGTTCGGTCGTCTGTCGCAGCTCACCCTGTGCGATCACGCCGAGCGGCAAACGGAAGAGCGAGTGGATGGTCTGTCCGCCGACGTTCAGCGCAGCGACGCCCGTGGGAGCGCAGATCACGATCTGCTTGCTCGTGTTCCAGTTCAGGTGATTGAGGAGCGTCGACTTTCCGGTGCCGGCGCGGCCCGTGATGAAGAGGTGGTCACTCGTCGACTCGATGCGCTCGAACAGCGCTTGCTGTTCTGCAGAGAGTTTGAGAGCCACTCAAACATCGTAAAGGTCAGCGGAGGCTGCTCAGGCTGGGCGCACCAGTTCGTGCGCAGTTGCGACAGTCTCGAGTGCCCGTGTCGTGAGGGAGAGATCGTGCAGGTCGACACGGATCGCGCTCTCCGGTGGCACCGTCTCCCAGCCTTCGGTCTCGATCCCGCTCGATGCGAAAGCGACGGCGTCTTCCGTGCGCAAGAAACTGAGGTTGTAGTAGTCGTCCTCGTGCCCGGGCGGGAGGGTGCGCCCGAAGCCGCGCGCGAGCAGTGCTTCCTTTGGCGCGGGCGCAGCGCTTGCAGCGTGCACGGCGATGAGTTCTTGCGGAGTGAGCACGAAGAGGTTGAGGGCGGCGCCCGGAAAACGGATGCTGAGATCCTCGACGGTCTCGGTGACGGCGTCGAAGACGGTCGCACCCGAGTCGATTCGGCGAAGGATCAGAGCGAAAACGGCAGCGGTGTCGGTGGTGCCGCCAACGCGCTCGAGCTCGTCCGCACGTACGAGCGAGCGCAGCTTCGCGACTGGTCCGATACTCCCGTTGTGGATGAGCGCGACGTCGCCAACACGGAAGGGGTGCGTGTTCCGAATGTGGTTGCCGCCGAGCACGGTTGCCAGACGCAGATGCGCGATCCTTGCGATGCTCGGGGTGTCGGCAAGCGAGCCCGACAGGCCCCGGCTCGATGCCCCGCCGACCGGCTCGCGGTAGCGACGGACGCTGCCTTCATCGATCCAGGCGGTGCCCCATCCGTCTGAGTGGAGCGAGCTGAGCGTGTGAAAGGCGGCGCAGTTGTCGGGACCCACGATCTCCTGGGTCGTGCGGGGAACTCGCGAAGCGAATCCGAGCATGCGGCACATTGCGGCCTCCTTCCTCATGCAATCGTGCCGAAGCGAACACCCCGGCGCCAGCAGCGGCGTAACCTTGCGTCACAAGGGGCCGCAACGTTCCACAGCCGATCCCGCGGCCGCTCGGAGGCCGCTGCTGCCCTCCCCGCATTCGTGCATTCCGGTCGCGAGTGGAAAGATAGATCGAACCCGTTGAGAAGGAGGAACGCGAATGTGCCGTCTGCTGGCATTCGCCGCTCCCGACCCCCGCACCGCCACCGATGTCATCGGTGCTGCAGCGTGCCGTGAGTTTCAGCGCATGGGCCGACTGCACTGCGACGGTTGGGGAACCGCCTGGATCCAAGACGGAGAAGTTCGCCGGTTCCGCGACCCGAGCGATGGGACGACGAACCCCGATCTCGCGGGAGCGCTTGCCGACACCCCGAGCGTCGCGCGGCTCACGCACTTGCGTCTGGCGACCGACGGCATGCGGAACTACCGTTCGAACACGCACCCGTTTCGAGTCGACGGGATCGCATTGGCACACAATGGCAGTGTTCGACCGGCGAAGGAGCTGCGTGCGCTCGTCACCGAGGAGGAGCTGCGCAGAGTCGGCGGCGAGACCGACACCGCATGCCTCTTCGCCCTGATTCTTCGGCGCGTCGACGCCGGAGTCGGGGTGTTCGACGCGGTGGCCGCGACGGTCGCAGCGGTGCGTTCGCAGTTCCCGAGCTCGGCGATCAACCTCATCGTGTTGACCCGAGACGAGCTCATCGCGGTGCACGCGAACGAGGGCGCCCCCGTTCCGCACAAAGAATTCGAGGAATCCGGGCTCGGCGACGATCTGCCACGCGATCATGTCGATCACTACTACCAGCTGAGCATGCGCCGCTCCGATGACGGGACGACCGTCTTCTCCTCGAGCGGACTCGACACCGAAGGCTGGGAACGTCTCGAACAGAACACCGCGGTTCGCGTCGATCTGCACACGCTCGAGATCACCCGCGCCAGCACCGCGCCGAGCGTCGTGCTCGGGGGCGACGCTAGCCGCGAAGCTGCAGCAGCGACCGCACCAGCTCGGTAATCGACGATCCCGCAGTTGCCGGGATCGTGACTCCTGCCAGGAGATCGGTCCCATTCGCATCGATCTTCGCCCCGAGCGCACCGCACAGCGCACCGACGAGTCCCGGCAGGCTGTCCTGGTGACGCGTCACGGCGAACGCGAGCGGCATCGCGAGCGCATGGTTGCCACCGCACGCCTCCGTGATCGCGATCGCGAGCGGCAGGGTTTCGGTCACCGTGCCCGCGTGACTGTAGGTGCGTGGTGCGAAGACCTGAACGAGTTCCGGGATCGCGAGGAACGGTTGCGGTGCAGCCTGCATGATCGATCGAGCCTGCGCGATGTTGCCGTGCAGCCACTCATCGAATTCGAGCGTCGCGAGTGCAGCATCGATGGCCGATTCGATCGTGGCGCCCTCGAAACTCGCGTTCAGAATGTGCGCGAACAGCACCGCAGCGTGCACGCCGACGCCGTCGTGCGTGATGCGGGCGAACTGCGCCGCGCGCTCTGCGGCCTCGAGTGGCGTTCGTGCAGCGATGGCAGCGGCGAGCGCGCCGGGCAGCGCCGTGTCGTCGTAGAAGGCCGGATTGTCTTGCCCGGTTTGTGGCGGCACCAGGCCATGGCGGGAGTTGTCGAGCGCTGAACGCTGCGCGGTTCCGAGCCAGGTGTCGGGCTGATCGACGAGGCGAACCCACTCGGTGAAGAGCTCATCGGTGGACCCTGTCCCCGCCATCGACAGCGCTGCGACCGCGAAGAGTTCCGCGTCGTCGGTACCAACGAGCGATTCGGTCCCGAGCGCCGAGAGCACGAAGGGCACGACGGGACGGAGCACCTGCGAGTCGTCGAGGTCTGCAGTGCCTCGGCGCAGCATCTGACGGACCCATGGATCTCGAATGGTGCGGTGGACGCTTGCGGGAGCACCGAGTGCGTCACCGAGTACCAGGCCGTGTGCAGCCGCGAGCGCGCGCTGCACGATTGCTCCGTCGAGATCGACTTCCGCGGTCATGCGGCTTCCATCCAATCCGTGTTCGCGCGGTCGACGAGGGCGTCGGCCATGGCAATGAGGTCGGTGCCCCGGGTTGCTTCGATACAGCGCCCGGCGACATGGCGAACCTGTTCGACCAGTTGCGCATCGAGCGCTTCGATACCGTGCAGCGCTCCGGCGACCGCACCGCTCATCGCTGCGATCGTGTCGGAGTCGCGACCGATGTTGACGCCCGACTCGATCACACTGATTTCACCGTTGTTCGCGCGGAGAAGACCGAGGGTCAAGGCAAGCGCCTCGGGGGCGACGTCGGCCCACATGTACTGTCGGAGCGGGATCTGCGCGAAGAGGGCTTCTTCCGCCTCGATCACGCTGCCGGCACGCTCTGCGATCTGCAGCGCGCGACGAGCGAGTCGCGCAGACCAAGAATCGCTCGGGAGCGCGCGCATCATCGCGTCGAGCACGGGATCGATCGAGGTGTCGATCATCGCGACTGCGACGCCGGCGGCGAGCGCCTCGGCGCAGTACACGCCATCGCGATCGTGACTGACTCGAGCATCGATCGCTGCAAGTGCGGCAGCGAGCTCCGGGTCCCCGGCCGCGTAGATCCCGATCGGCGCGACTCGCATGGCAGCGCCGTCGCTCCACATCTCGGAGTTTCGCTGGCCGCTCTGCGGCGGGCGCAGACCCTGCTGGAGGTTCGAGAGCGCGATCATTTCGCTGAATCCTGCGCCGTGGAAGCCGGCGTTCTGGACTTCGAGCGCGCGAAGCCAGTTGTCGGCGACCGCTTCCGAGCTGAGCGCGCGGCCGTGCGACAGCACTGTCTGGGCAGTGAGGACCGCGTACTCGGTGTCGTCGGTCCCGGCAGCATCTTCTTCGAGGAAGCCGGTGACTCGACCCCATCGTTCTCGGATCGCATGGAGCGTCATGTTCTCGGTTGGCGCTCCCATGGCGTCACCAATCGCGAGTGCAAGGAGTGATCCTCGGGCTCGATTTTTCATTCCATCTCCGATTTAGTGAAACGTTTTGCTTCACCCTAGCGTGATTATTTGCCACCGTTACAGGGAATTTATAAGAAGGACTTGCCCCATATCGCAATTTCACGCATGCTAAGACAAAACGTTTTGCAAAACAGATTGAGGTTTCTCGTGGCCGGAATTCGCGACGTCGCTGCCAGTGCAGGCGTCAGCATGGCCACGGTCTCCCACGTCATCTCCGGGAAGCGCAGTGTTTCAGCCCCGACGCGGGCGAAAGTCGAAAAGGCCATCAAAGAACTCGGGTATCGCGCGCACCCGGGCGCCGCGCAGCTGCGCTCCGGCCGGACAGGCACGATCGCCCTGGTGGTTCCGACGCTCGAGAACCCCTTCTACCCACTCGTCGCCGTCGGAATGCAAGACGTCCTCATTCCTCGCGAGATCATGCTGACGATCTCCGACTCCAATGGCCCCGGCCGAAGCGAGAACACGCTCCGACACCTCATCTCGCGTCGGGTCGACGCGGTCGTGGCAGCCCCTTTCGGTCTCACCGAGGCGGTCCTCGAAGAACTCCACACGGCGCAGATCCCGTTCGTCACGCTCGGTCGAGTGAGTGCCGATGGCGGAGATCTCGTGCACACGGACGACGCGGCGGGCGCGCGAGAGATCACCGATCATCTCCTCGATCGCGGGTACCGCAAGCTCGCCTTCATCGGTGGTGAAGAAGCGGCGGTGCCGACGAAGCAGCGCCTCGAGGGATTCGTTCGCGCGCACCAGCTGCGCGCCCTCGACCTCCGAAAGCACCAGATCGCCTACGGCTCCTTCACCCGTGAAGGTGGTCGCAACGCTGCCCGCGAACTCCTCACCAAGCGCGAACGCCCAGACGCGATCGTCGCCGCCAACGACCTCATCGCGATCGGCGTGCTCGATGCCGCGCGCGAACTCGGCCTCCGTGTGCCAAAAGACCTCGCGGTCACCGGCTACGACGACATCGAAGCCGCCTCCCTCGTGAGCCCAGCGCTCACCACTGTCGAAAACCCTGCCCGCGAGATCGGAAGAACCTGCGCTCGCCTCCTCCTTGACCGTCTCGACGGTGAAGTGAGCGAAATCACTCGAACAATCGGCTTGTCCCACCGACTGATCGTTCGGCAATCCAGCTAAGTCCCCTCACCAGATCACGAAAGAAGAGCACCATGACCATAAAGAAGCGTGCGCTGACCGTCACCGGTATCGCTGCTGCAGCCGCCCTCACCCTGGCTGGCTGCACCAACGGTGGCAGCAGCGAAGGCGTCTCGTATTGGGGAGCGTTCTACGCACCAGAGACCGAGACCGCGTTCCAGGAGATCTTCGTTGATGGCTTCAATGAAGAGAGCGACGTCGCTCTCAACATGGAGGTCAAGGAACTCACCACGATCGGCCAACTGACCGACACCGCAGTCGCAGCAAACCAGGCCGCGGACATCATCTACGCCGACGGCCCCTCCTCGGCTTCCGACTTCGCTCGCGCAGACCAGACCCTCTCGCTCGACGACTACGCCGCCGAATACGGCTGGGAAGACCAGCTGCTGCCGTGGGCCTATGAACTCAGCAAGGTCGACGGCTCGCTCATGTCCGTGCCGACCGGCTACGGCTCGATGGTGCTCTACTACAACGCAGACGTGTTCGAAGAGAACGGCTGGACCGCCCCGACGACCCTCGCCGAGTTCGAGCAGGTCGCCGCAGCGGCAGCGGTCAAGGGAATGACACCACTCGGAGGCGGAAACGCCGGGTACCAGGGCATGAGCGAATGGCTCATCACCGCGGTCCTCAACGCGACCGTCGGCCCGGAGCGCATCTACGAAGTCCTCACCGGTGAAGCTTCGTTCGCAGACCCAGACTTCGTTGCCGCGATCGACCTCATCAAGTCATGGATCGACAACGGCTGGCTCGCCGGTGGATCACAGTCGTACTTCACGACCGACGACACCGCGAACGTCACGGGCCTCGCAAACGGAACGACCGCCATGTACATCAGCGGAACCTGGGCCTTCAACTCGATGTCACAGGTCTTCGAAGACCCAGAGGGCTGGGAGTGGGCACCACTGCCGTCGTTCAGCGATGCAGTCGAGCCGGGTGTGTTCCCGCTCGCCATCGGCACCGCGCTGTCGGTGAACGCGAAGACGGAAGACGCTGACACCTCGGCGGCCTTCATCGACTACCTCGTCGGCGACGTTGAGCGCTCGCTCTCGTACACGGCACGCACCGGCGAGAACCCGCCACCGCTCAACATCACGGCAGACCAGTTCCCCGCAGAGGTCGATGACCGCACCGTCCGCCTGTACAGCGAGATCCCGGAGACCACCAACGTCGGCTACGCCACGTGGACCTTCTTCCCGCCGCAGACGAACAGCTACCTCATCACCGAATTCGACAAGGTCGTCACCGGCGACATCTCTTCGCAGGAATACCTCGAAGGAATGCAGGCGAAGTTCGACACCGAGTTCGAGGCCGGCACCACCCTGACCCCGTTCACTCCTGCGAGCGCGGGCTGATCCTTGTCCGTACTTTCACCATCGCGGTCGCGGCGGGATGCAAAGGCATCCCCGCCGCGGCCGCGTCGTGCGCGCAAGCACGGCCGCCTCATCGCATGGCTGTTCGTCTCGCCGCTCCTGCTCATCAACCTGTTCGTCATCACCGGACCGGGCGCGGCTTCGGTCTTCTACTCGTTCACTGATTGGAACGGGCTCGCCGCCCCCGAGTTCATCGGGCTCGCGAACTATGCCGAGATGCTGAACTCGCCCGCCGTCTGGAACGCGCTGGTCCACAACGTGCTCTGGACCCTCTTCTTCCTGATCGTGCCCATGGCCATGGGTCTCGTCGGCGCATTCCTGCTCTCCCGCGTGAAGCGCGGGCAGATTCTCTTCCGCGTGCTCTACTTCATTCCCTACGTGCTCGCGACCGTCGTCTCCGCCGCCATCTGGCGCCAAATCCTCGACCCGAACGGCGGCATCGGCACCGTCCTGGCCGACCTCGGCCTTCCGTTCCTCGTCGACGTCAACTTCCTCGGAAACCCCTCGCTCGCCCTCGGCTCGGTCGCGTTCATCAACACCTGGCAGTGGTGGGGATTCCTGCTCGTCATCTTCCTCGCATCGATGCAGGCCGTTGACCCGGCACTGTACGAGGCCGCTCGCCTCGACGGCGCGGGTCCCTTCCGCGAGTTCTGGAACATCACGCTGCCCTCGATCCGACCGACGTTCGTCTTCTTGGCGCTCATGACCGTGATCTGGTCGTTCCTGGTCTTCGACTACATTTACGTCCTTACCCAGGGCGGTCCCGCCGGCTCTACCGATGTGCTCAGCACACTGCTCTACCGCGAAGCGTTCATGAACCAGCGCCAGGGCTACGCCTCAGCCGTTGCGATGCTGCTCTCGGCCATCAGCGCGATCACCGTGCTCGGATACCTGGTGCTGCGCCGACGCATGAAATGGGATGTGTAAATGTCGATGCAGCCTGTGAAATTCCGCGCTCGTCAGCGCATCGGCGCCTTCGTGCCGTGGCTGATCCTGATCATCCTCGGCATCTACGCGCTCGCGCCGCTCGTGATCTTCGGGTTCAACTCCCTGAAGTCTTCCCGCGAGATCGCGTCCAACCCGATGGGACTTCCGGAGCAGTGGAACTGGGAGAACTTCGCTGAGGCCTGGCAGCAGGCCCGCATGGGCACCGCGCTGCTCAACAGTGGAATGATCGCGATCCTCACGGCGGTCGGGGTCGCACTCATCGCCTCGATGGCCGCGTACGCCATGACGCGCCTGAACCTGCCCGGCAAGGGCGCCTGGATCATGTGGCTGCTCGTGTCGTCGTCACTCCCGATCCAGTTGTTCCTGGTGCCGCTCGTGAGCTGGTGGTCGTTCCTCGGCCTCTACAACGAGCGAATCGGTCTCGTGATCATCTACATGGCCGTGTACAGCCCCTTCGCGACGCTGTTGATCCGCTCCTTCATGATCGGCCTCCCGAACGAGTACATCGAGGCCGCACGGATCGACGGCGCGGGCGAACTCCGCCTGTTCTTCCGGATCGTCATGCCGATGGTGTGGCCAGGCGTGCTCACCGCTGCGCTCGTCGCGGGATTGCAGGCTTACAACGAGTTCATGCTCGCGGTGACCTTCATTCAAGATCGCAGTTCGCAACCGGTCGCGCTCTCGCTCTACTCATTCCAGCAGGGCTTCACCACGGACTGGTCGCTCGTGAGCGCGGCCGGCATCATCATGGCCCTGCCGGTCATCGTGCTCTTCATTGCAGCGCAGAAGAAGTTCATCGACGGCTACGCCTCGGGCGGGCTCGCGAACTAAGAGCGAGCCGCTCGATCGGGTCAGAGCGAAAATGATTCGGGCGGAACGCCCATGCCTTCGAGCGTGATCGTTCCGTCCGAGATCTGGACGGTCGTCACGGAGCAGTTCGGCAGCAGTGCCTCTGGGCTGGCGCTCGGGACGAGCTGGCGAACCATGGTCGGAATCACTCCGCCATGGCTGACGACCGCGATGCGAGGCGTCCGTCCATTGCGAGCCTCCAAGGATTTCGACTCCCGCAGGATCTCCTGCAGGATCGACGAGATCCGCACCATCGCGATCTGCGCACGCTCGCTCGTGCCTGACTCGTCCACTTCGGCAATCGCGTCGAAGATGTCGTCGGTGTGGAGGCCTGCGGCGAGCTGCTGCATCGAGGAGAGCGAGTCGTCGACCTCAAGGCCACGAGACTCGATGAGTTTGCGGTAGATCTCGACCGCAGGGCGCTCCTCGTGCGCGCCGAAGTTCCATTCGCGAAGCGCCTCTCGGAACTCGACCGTCACCTCAGGGTGCGGCAGCGTCAGTCCGGCCGTCGTCGTCCGCGTGCGTGGGAGGTCGCTGGAGTACACGAAGTCGAGCTCGACGTCGTGGAACGCTCGGGAGAGTGCGTCGATCTGCTGCGCGCCGAGTTCGGTCACCGCGGAGTCCGACCAGCCCTGCAGCAGGTGCTGCGTATTGAATTTCGTTTCAGCGTGACGGATGAAGTGCAAGTGCAGATCAACGCCGCGTGCCGCCGCAACCACCGCTTCGTGGAGTTGCTCGTGCAGAGAGTTCGTCGTGCTCATCGCTTGGCCATCCTTTCCAGCATTGCGTTGTATTCGCTGAGGTCGGAGTCGCCGTCGCGGTCGGCCTTCCGGTCGAGTCGTTTTTGTTCCTTCGTGTCGGAACGCGACCACATGAATGCCGTGTAGATCGCGAGCGTGATCGTCGGGATCTCACCGATCGACCAGGTGATCCCGCCGCCGACCTGCTGGTCGGCGAGCGCATCGATGCCGTTGCCCATTGCGCCGAACCAGTCCGCGAGCATGAGGTTCTCGCTCATCATGATCGAGAGGCCGAAGAAGGCGTGACCGGCCATTGCCGCGAGCAACAGCAGGAGTCGGAACGGGTACGGCGGTCGCTTCGGACCCGGGTCGATCCCGATGATCGTCTGCACGAACAAGTACCCGCTGCCGACGAAGTGGACGACCATCCAGATGTGTCCGATGTGCTCGGTCGTGGCCCAGCGGAACATCGGCGTGTAGTAGAACACCCAAAGGCTTCCGATGAAGAGCGCGGCGGCAACGATCGGATGCGCGATGAACGACATCCACTTCGAGTGCACGATCCGCAGCAGCCACTCTCGTCCACCGAGCGTGCCGTCGCGACGACCGTTGATCGTGCGAAGAGCCAGTGTGATCGGTGCCCCCGGAACCAGCAAGACGGGGACCGCCATGCCGAGCAGCATGTGCACGAGCATGTGCAGCGAGAACTGGAACTCCTGGTACAGGTTCAGTGAGCCGTTCGTGCACCACCACAACAGCAGGATTCCCGAGAGCCAACTGATGAGGCGAACGACCGGCCAGGAATCCCCGCGCTTGCGGAGCCGCACGAATGCAGCGATGTAGAAGAACGCGAAGAGCGCGCAGATCGCGCTCCACAGCGGATCGATGCCCCACTCGGTGAAGAGGCGCGTGATGTCGAAGGGTGGTGGCAGATCTTTTCCGGTGAGAATCCGTGCGGCGGAGCTGCCTTCGCCGGCGATCTCTTCTACGACCGGCGTCCGTGTCTGCGCCAGCCCGGAGGCCAGCCCGATCGCCGTGGCCATGACCACGAGCTCCGCCAGGAAGAACCGCCCCTTGGAAAGCCCTCGCTCGAGCCTCGGCAGGAACTTCAGGCGCACCAGCGCACCGAATGCCCCGAGCGCGAGCAGCGCGAGCGATTTGGCGATCACGAGCACGCCGTACGGGGTCGTCAAGGCCTCGAAGGAGCCGACTCTGATCCAGGCGGAGATGAATCCCGAACCTGCCACCAGGAAGAAGCTCACGAGCGCGAGACTCGAATAGCGGCGAACTGCGTCGCCGAACTTCGGCGCCGTGAGTTTCATCTGCAGTGCGAGGTGGAACAGCCCGCCGAGCCAGATCGCTGCGAAGACGATGTGGATCCAGATGCCCGAAACCGCAATCGTGTGCGTTTCGGTGCCACCGCTGTGCCCGAGTTCGGCCAGCAGGGCGATCGGAGCGGCGGAGAACACGGTGAGCCAGGCGGCGCCCGTGGCGCTCCGAACGATGATGAGGAGTGCGGTGATGACTGCGAGCATCAGCGTCATGCCGAGCAGGATCCGTCCACGCTCGGTGTCCATGAAGAACAGGACGAGAGAGCCGCTGAAGCGCTCGTCGTAGGTGATCGGTGAGGTGTCGACGATGCGGTAGTTCAAGAATGCGTTCGCACCCGAAGCCACGGCCGCGACCCCAGCGCCAAACGTCGCACCGTCGAGCGTCGCGTTCCAGGCCTTGCTCTCTGGCACGAGCGAGTAACAGGCGAAGACGAGCCCGCCGAGCATCGCCGCGAATCCGAGTTGCTGGACGACCTTCGTGAGCGGGATGCCATACCGAACGACCGGCCCAGCGTCGCCGAAGGTGAGTGGCGCAGCTCCGCCACCGAATTCGAGCGCTGCAAGCAGGACGACGACGGCGACCGAGAGCACCATAAGCGGGGCGATCAGACGCAGTTTGGGCACTGAGTAAGCCTACGACCCTTCGCTATGACGGGGAAGATCGACGGGGATCCTTCGAAACAGCAGAAGGCCCCGCCGAAGCGGGGCCTTCTGCCAGGGAAACCGAAATTACTTGACGGCTGCCTTGAGCTTGCTACCAGCGGTCAACTTGACGCGGTGGCCAGCGGCGATCTTGATCTCTTCGCCAGTCTGTGGGTTGCGACCGGTGCGAGCAGCGGTTGCGGTGCGCTCTGCGGAGAGGAAGCCGGGGATCGATACCTTGTCACCCTTGGCAACGGCACCGGAGATTTCGTCGAACAGGCCATCGAGGACCTTGCTGACGTCAGCCTGGCTCAGGCCCTTAGCGCCTGCGATGTTTGCAACGAGGGTTGTCTTGTTAATGGTCTCAGCCATGATTAGTCCTCCTGGACGTGACATTCGGGGTTCCCGCCAGAGACGAGAACGATTGGTGGAAAACCCGCGGAATCCCGCGGTTAATCCACCATGACGGTACTCCAGGAGCCGCTGCGCATGTTGCGACACACCCCAGATTTCGCGGAAACTCACCGATTTTCGGGCAATTTGGACCTTTTTTCGTTGAAATCCCGGTGTTTTCGGGTTTGTATGCTCCTCGCGAAATTCCGGACGGCTTCGCTGTTTTCCGCCGGTTTCGGCCGAAAACGGGACTAGGAGCCGAGGTGCGTCTCGGTCGTCATTGCTCGGCGGAGCGCTCGACGTTCGGTCTCCCGCGTCGTCCTCGCCGCTCGCCTGCGAACGAAGAATCCGAGGAACATCTGGATGAGCGGGCCGATCCCGAACGCGAAGATCACGGTGCCGATGCCCACCGGGCCTCCGAGCAGCCACCCGATCAGCAGCACCGATCCTTCGATCATGGTGCGGACGAGCCACACGGGCCACCCGAGCTTTCGGACGAGCCCGGTCATCAAGCCATCGCGCGGGCCGGGCCCGAAGTTGGCCGCAACGTAGAGCCCTGTTGCGAAGGAGAGCAGCAGCATCGCAGCTGCGAACTCGACAATGCGAAGCACGAGGCCCTCGGGTTCGGGGAGCACCGTGAGCGTGATCCCTGCCACCGTGCCAACGCAGAGCGAGTTGAGCACGGAACCCAGGCCGACCCGTTGCCGCAGCGGAATCCACAGCAGCAGCACGACCCCCGAGAGCAGTACCGTCACGAGACCGTAGCCGAGCCCCGTCTGCGCGACGATCCCGAGACTGAGGACGTCCCAGGGCCCCACCCCGATATTCGCCCGCACGAAGAGCGCGAGCGCAATGCCGTAGAGGCTCAGCCCGAGCAGGAGCTCGACGAGACGTTCGCTCAGATCGCGGCCGCTTGCCGCGGTCACCGGGATGGTGATGTTCTTCAGGAGTTTCACTCTCTCAGTGTGGACTGCTGTGGTCCGCTGCAAGGAGTCCACTTGCGAGCAGGTGGACTGTACATTTGGGTCCACTTGTCGGCATGCTTGCACCATGACCTCACGACTCGGTCCGATGCTCGGCGATTGGGACTCCGGCACCGATCCCCTCAGCACCGCCCTCGCCGAGCGAATTCGACTCCTGATCCTCGACGGCAGAATTCCGGTCGGCGAACGCCTGCCCTCCGAGCGTGTGCTCGCGCTCGAACTCGGTCGAAGCAGGGCGACCATGACCCGCGCCTATGAGCGGCTCAGCGACGCCGGGTTCTTGGATCGACGGCAGGGTTCGGGGACGAGGGCGACACTCCCGATCGACGCTCCGACGAAGTTTTCGCAAGTCCGAGACGGCGCGATCGACTTCACCATGGCCGCAGTGCCGGCCGCACCCGGCTTTCACGCCGCGACGCTCCGCGCCCTCGACCGGCTCCCGACCCTCCTGCCCGGACCCGGATACTCGCTCCACGGAATTCCAGAGCTTCGCGCCGCCATCGCAGACCGGTACACCGAGCGAGGACTCGCCACCACCCCGGAGCAAATCGTCGTCACCAGCGGTGCGATGCACGCGATCACCCTCGTGGTCGCAGCCCTCGGCCGTCGCGGGAGCGCGCTCGTCGAGCAGCCGGCGTTCCCGCACGCGACCGCCGCACTGCGGCGGGCGGGGCATCGGCTCATTCCGAGTCCGGTCACGAGTGAAGGTTGGGACGTCGAGCACCTCACCCGCACGATCCACCGTGAACGACCTTCGATCGCCTACCTGATTCCCGATTTTCACAACCCCACCTCGGCCACGATGCCCGAGGAGGTACGCGCCGCGGTGACGCGAGCGACCCGCGCGACCGACACGCTCCTCATCGGAGACGAAACCTGTACCGAACTCGATATCGACCGTGGCTGGACCCCGCGCCCGCTCGCGGCCTACGGCGCTGCCGTACTCGTCGGATCGATGTCGAAGATCAGCTGGGGCGGCATGCGGATCGGCTGGATCCGAGCCAGCCGCGAACACGTGAGCAGGATCCTTGCGATTCGGCCGTCGATCGATCTCGGCACCTCCTCGCTCGAGCAGTGCGTCGCACTCGAACTCCTGTCCGACAGCAGCGCGCTCCGAGACAACATCAGAACTCGCCTCCGTCGTGGTCGAGACGCCGTCGCCGACGGAATCCCCGCGCTGCCTGGCGTGACGATGCCGAGCGTTCCTGGCGGGCTCGCGGCATGGATCGAATTGCCGTTCGCGGCATCCAGCAAGCTCTCACTCGCCGCTCGCGATCACGGACTCATCATTCCGAGCGGCCCGAGCTTCGGAATCGGCGGCGCATTCGAGCGTTTCACCCGGATCCCGATCTCGCTCGATCCAGAGGTGACGAGCGAAGGTCTCCGGCGACTTTCGAACGCCTGGCATGAGGTGATGGCGCACGACGGCATCGAGCGCGCACGCAAGGCACCGAGCGAGCCTCTCGCCGCCGTCGTGTAACGCCGAGAACCAGGCACTTGCATCTACGCTGATCCAATGAGCGATCCCCAAGCGAGCCAGCCCCTCCCGATTCACGCGCCGGGTGCGCAGGTTTCGCGATCACGCCACAAACGACTGTTCCTCCTCATCGCGCTCGCGCTCATGACCGCGGTCGTCGTGATCGGTGCGGTCCTTCGGAGGCTCGACGGCCCGTTCGGGGTCGACAACTTCTGGCAGTCCCTCGCGCAGTCGATCCGAACCCCGGAACTCCTCGCCTTCTCAGAGTTCGCCAACATCTACGGCGGTGGCCTTTGGGCTGTCGCGCTCGACATAGCCGTCGTGCTGATCGTGTGGGCAGCCTCCCGGCGTTGGCAAGCGGCGGTCTTCGTCGCAACGGCGGTTGCCGTGAGCTACCTCATCGTGAGCTTCTTGAAGCCGCTGTTCGATCGGGCCCGGCCTGAGGACGTGCTCGTCGCGACGCACGACGAGTCCTTCCCGTCTGGACACACCTCGAACATCGCCGTGCTCACGATCGCTGTGGCGATCGTGTTCGGTCGCTGGTGGCTCTGGATTCTGGCTGCGCTCGCAACGCTCGCGATGGCCTTCTCACGCACGCTCCTGAGCGCCCACTGGTTCAGTGACGTCGTTTCGGGCGCTGCCATCGGGGCAGGTGCGGCAGTCCTGTGCTGGGTGATCGTGCTGTGGTTCCGGCAGCGACGCGAGCAGCGCTCTGACCGCCTCCAGGAAGAATCGCGCTCGCTCGCAGAACAATAGGCTTGAACCGTGCTGTTCTCGATCCTGCCTGCGCTCCTTGTCCTGCTGTACGCCTGGAGAAGCGCGGTCAAGGACGCTCGGCGTCTCAGGAGCGGGTTCGCGCTCGTCATCGGTGCGCTCATGCTGTCCTCTGTCCTCCTCGAAGTGATTTTCAGCCTGCTCGATCCGATCAAGGTCCCGATGAAGACCGAGGTGTACTTCTTTATCGGCATGTTCGGGCTCATTCTGCTCACTGTCGTTTTTCTGATCGGCGCACTGCTCATCAACGGCATCGTCATGCTCCAAAGAGAGCGCCGATCTCTTGCGAACATGCTGTCGCTGCTGGTGGGGATCCTGCTCGCGGCGCTCCTGGTCCTTGCGGTCTTGACCGCGACGACCCAGAGCGTCACAGGCCTCTTCATCCTCTTCTTCGGCGGATTTCCAATCGTCCTTGTCGCGTTCTCATTCACGACGTTCCTGATCTGGTCGTGGGTGTATGCGCGGATCGCGCGGAAGCGAGCCAGCACCGCAGACGCCGTCATCGTGCTCGGTTCAGGATTGAAGGGAGACACGGTTCCGCCGCTCCTGGCCGGGCGAATCCGCCACGGAGTCAAGGTGTTGCAGCGGGCGCGCACCAGCAACCCCGTTGCACCGATCGTGTTCTCTGGCGGTAAGGGCAACGACGAAACTCGCGCCGAGGGCGTCGCAATGGAGGCCTACGCACGTGAGCAGTACCCCGATCTCGACGGCACGATCGTCGAGGACAAGTCTCGGACCACGGAACAGAACCTGAAGTTCACGCGGGTGATTCTCGAATCGCGCGGAGTCACCGGCAAGGTCGCCGTAGTCACGAGCGACTATCACGCCTTCCGAGCTGCGACTCTCATGCGGCGACTCGAGATCGACGGCGATGCCCTTGGGGCGCCGACCGCGGTCTACTACCGGCCGAGCGCTAGCCTGCGCGAGTTCCTCGCAGTTGCGCGCGACCACTTCGTGCTCTCCGCGGTGCTCTTCGGGCTTTCATTGGTGCCGGCCCTTGTCGCACTCTGGTTCACGGTCATGCGAATGATCGAGGGCACCTAACTGCCTCGATTGCACAAAAAAATACCCCCGGCGAACCGGGGGTATTTTTTTGGTGACGCGAGTTACCAGCTTGACTTGGTCACGCCTGGGAGCTCACCGCGGTGAGCCATGTCACGGAAGCGAACACGGCTGATGCCGAACGCTCCAACGTGCCCACGCGGACGACCGTCAACAGCGTCGCGCTTGCGGACGCGGACGGGCGATGCGTTGCGTGGCAGCTTCTGGAGGCCCAAGCGAGCCTCTTCGCGCTGTTCATCCGTCGAGTTTGGGTCAACGAGTGCCTTCTTGAGCGCAAGGCGCTGCTCGGCGTAGCGGGCGACAATAACCTTCCGCTGCTCATTCTTTGCGATCATGCTTTTCTTAGCCATTTATCGCTCCTCTCGGAATTCAACGTGCTGGCGGATGACCGGGTCGTACTTCTTCAAGACGAGACGGTCAGGGTTGTTGCGGCGGTTCTTGCGCGTGACGTAGGTGTACCCCGTGCCAGCGGTCGAACGCAGTTTGATGATTGGACGTACGTCCTGTGCCTTTGCCATTAAATCTTCCCTCCACGAGCGAGGATGTCTTTGACAACGGACTCAATGCCGCGAGCGTCAATGACCTTAATGCCCTTCGCCGAAACGTTGAGCGTGACGTTGCGGCGAAGCGACGGCACGTAATAGGTCTTCTTTTGCACGTTCGGGTCAAAGCGGCGCTTTGTCCGGCGGTGCGAGTGTGAAATGTTGTGACCGAAACCGGGAACGGCTCCTGTCACCTGGCAGACTGCTGCCATGGTTTCCTCCTTGATACCGTGAGGCGAACCCCACCCAAGATCACTTGCCTGCACACACCACTACCGCTGATTGCTCAAGGGGTGAATGTGTACCGTGCGGCAAAACGCCACACAAACGAAAAGAGTATCGCGCATTGCACCGAGGTGCAATGCGCGATTTCTCTTGATCGTGACGAGCGTGGCGTTACTGGAACTTCGGCGATCCGTCTGGGTTCGCCGGCAGTGGCTCACCGTTCGGGTAGCGAGGCCATGACTGCGCCGTGTATCCGCCCGGCCCGGGCTGGCCCGGACGAGCCTGACCCTGACCACCGAAGCCCGATGCGGCTTGCTGGCCCTGAAATCCGCCCTGAGGGTACTGGCCAGGGTTGTACTGACCGGGGTTGGGCTGGCCCGAACCGTATTGCGGGTTCGGCCAAGAGCCGGCAGGGTTCGGAACGACACCGTGTTCACCACCGGGGAACGGTACGGAACTGCGCTGTTGCTGTGGCAACAGCCCCTGCTCACGCGCGCGCTTCTCGGCGGCGGAGATCCGGTCGTTGCGCTCGTTCCAGACGAGGAGGACGACGACGGACACTGCGAGCGCCGTCACCACGATTGCCGCGATCGTGAACTGCCAGTAGAGCTGAGCTGGCTCGGTCTCGAACGCAGCCATCACGGCAGGAAGCGTGAGGGCAACACCGATCAGGCCGAAGAGCGCCGCCGTGATGCGACCGAGGATGCGGAGCATCGAAGTTGAGGAACGCTCACCGACGAGCGCGAGCCACCATGCGACGAGCGCGAGAATGCGAACGGTACCGATCACCCAGATGATCGAACCGAAGAACACGAAGGGCGAGTCCCAGCTGGTTGGCGTGATCCAGATGACGATCATCAAGACCGCGAGGAAATAGAGGTTTGCGACGACGCCGATGATGAGCGGAATGACGCTCTTGCGCGACAAGGCCATGTCGAGGGCCAAAAGCCCTGTGAAGGCACCGAACACGATGACAGTCGCGATGACTCGCGAAACCTTGCCCTCGAACTCACCGACGAAGATCAGTGCGATGGTCATAATCGCGAGAATGCCCAGCAGGATGATCGCTGCGAACAGCACTGGCGAGATTCCGGCGATCTTCCGGTTCACGAAGCGTTCCGCGGCCGAGTCCTTCGTGGACTTCGACTGCTCCGGACCGCCCTGTCGCCCGGGCGCGTACGCCTGCTGCGAGGCATTCTGCTGCGAGCGCCCCTGCTGCTCATCAGAGAACCCGAACTGAGCCTGTGCAGGAGCTCCTGAGTTCTGGCCCGGTTGGTACTGCGCTGGCTGCTGAGGCTGGCCAGGTTGCTGGTGAGCCGCGAATTGCGGTTGGTTCGAGTCTGTCATGGTGGTCCTTTCAGATCGGCCCTCCCACCATTGTCACTGCAAGGGCGAGAAATCAGGCCGAGATTCAAGAGACTCACACAAACTGTTCAGGAACCTCCCACTGTGAGGAATGCCGCAAAGCAACCGTTACGCCGCGGCCGCGGCCTTTGCGGAACACTCGTCGCAGAGCCCGAACACGTCGACGATGTGGCTCGGCGCGGTGAAGCCGTGATGTGTCGCGACCTTCCGTGCCCAGTCCTCGACCTCATTGGCTTCGATCTCGACGGTCTTCCCGCAACGTCGACAGATCAGGTGGTGGTGGTGCCCCTGCGTGCACGCCCGGTACAGGCTTTCGCCCTCCGACTGCAACGAATCTGCGTCGCCCGCTTCAGCAAGCGAGCCGAGTGTCCGGTACACGGTCGCAAGACCGATCGGGGAACCCTGCTCGCGCATGGCCTGGTGCAGGGTCTGCGCGCTCACGAAACCGTCGTTCGAGCTCAGTGCCTCTCGCACTGCCTCGCGCTGCCACGTGTTTCGCTTCATGATGCCTTCAAACCTAGCCGGTGCCCTCGTCGGATCACAGTCGCAAGCAAGAAGATCGCGGTCGCGACGAGCACGATCGTTCCGCCCGCGCTCGTTCCGAGCGTGCGAGAAAGCAACAGTCCGGCGACTCCCGAGCAGATGCCGAGGAGCGGGGCGATCACGAACATTCCGCGGACATTGCCGGTCAGGAGCCTGGCGGCGGCGGCTGGCGCGACGATGAGCGCAACCCCGAGGATCGCGCCGACGACGGGCATGATGCAGACGACCGTCGCCGCGATCAGCAAGAGCGTCAAGGCCTCCGACATGCCGAGGCGAAGCCCGAAGGCGCGGAAACCGGAAGCGTCGAAGCTTGAGAAGACGAGTTGTCGCCCGAACACGATGAGGACGACCGCGACGAGCACGAGCATGGATGCGGTCAGGGCGAGGTGCCCGTTGTTGACGGAGAGCACTGAACCGATCAGGAACGACTCGACATCGATGGGCACGACCACGATCGATTGCACAAAGGTGCCGAGCGCGAATCCGAACGTCAGCACGATCCCGCTCGCAACCGCCGAGCCCTGCGTGCGATTCCGCCCGACGAGCATCATGACGCCGATGAGCACCACGGCGGCGAGGGCTGCGCCGATCGGGACCGCTATCCCGAGGAGCGCGGCGATGACCGCGCCGGGGAAGGTCGCGTGCGTCAACGCCATGGTGAAGAAGGCGCGCTGACGAATGACGACGAGCACTCCCACGAGGCCTGCGAGCGCGCCGGCGAGCACCACCTCGATGAGCGCGCGCGTGAAGTAGTCAAATGTCAGGAGCGATTCCATGGTCACGCACTCCGCACTTTCCGGCGTGCAGCGATGAGACTGTGCGCGAGAAATACGAGCGCGTACGCGGTGATCATGACGAGCACCACGGTCGCCCCGGGGAAGCGTTCACACCCTGCGAGACGGAAAGCCAAAAGCTCGTTGAGAGCCCGAACCATGAGGCAAGCGCAACGAAGACGCCCGAAACGAGGGCGATGATCCCGATTCGCGCACTCACGAGCCTCGCGGTTGCGGCAGGGACGACGAGCAGGGCGAGGACGAGCAAGGTGCCGATTGCGGCAGAGGCGGCGACAACGAGGAGTGCGATTGCGATCGTCAGAGTGAGGTCGCTCGAGAGCGTGCGGATCCCGCTTGCGCGAGCCCCTCGCTCATCGAACGCGCGGAACACCTGCACCCGCCAGGTCACGAGCGCAAGCACGACCGAGACCGCGACCACTGCGATCGACTGCCACACCATCGTTTGCGTCACGGTGAGCAACCGGCCGAAGAAGAACTCCTGCAACTGACCCATCGCACCGGACTGCGTCGAAACGATGACGATGCCGAGCGCGAAGAAGCTCGTCAGGATGATTGCGACGCCGGTTTCACTCCCCGTGCCCCTGCGAGCGACATAGGTGAACACCACTGCCGAGAGCACCGCCGCGACCAGGGCACCGAGCATGATCCCACCAGTTCCACCCGCGAGAAAGCCGATGACGATCCCCGGAAACACCGTGTGCGTGAGCCCGTCGCCGATGAACTCGAATCGTCGAAGATTCACCAGCACACCGACGGTTGCGGCTGCGAGCGACAGCGTCACCATCACAAGCAGGGCTCGAGCGAGAAACGGGAGTTGAAACGGCTCGAAAAAGAACTCGATCATTCGCGATCTGGGTTTCCGCGCTCGACGACGGACTCCTGCTCGTCAGCGCGCCAGGACCTGGCACCGCCTGTTTTCGCCCGATTGTGCGAATGGCTGTGCTCGGAGGTTGCAAGGGTGTGCCCGTCGATCTCGACCGCGTGATCCTGAAACGTTTCGGTCACCTGCTCGAGCGTGAGCACGGTCTCCGTGGCATCGAATGCGATCTGCGTGCCGTTCACGAGCAGCACCCGATCACAGACCGCGCGCGGGAGCTCGAGGTCGTGCGTCGTGATGATGAAGCTGACACCTTCGGCCTGCAATGCAGCGATGAGCACTTGCAGACTGGCCCGGCTTTCGGCGTCGAGTCCGTTGAACGGCTCATCGAGCAACAGCAACTTCGGTTCGGCAACGAGCGCTCTTGCGAGCATCCCACGCTGGCGTTGCCCACCGGAGAGCTCGCCGAATGTTGTGGAGCGGAGCGAGGAGAGACCGACGCGTTCGATCGCAGCACGCACGCGCTCACGATCCGCGCGGCGGGAGAACCCGAATGGTCGTGCTGCGATCCGGCCCATGGCAACGACCTGCTCGAGCGTGACCGGGAAGTCGGGGTCGATGTGGTTGGACTGCGCCAGGAGGCCGACGCTCCCCGGGGCGGGCTTGAACTGCGTTCGACCAAGGAGCTCGAAGGAGTCGGCCTGCATGGTGACGGTGCCGAGGAGTCCGTGCAACAGGGTCGATTTTCCCGCGCCGTTCGGGCCGATGAGGCCAACGGCTTCGCCCTCACGGACATCGAAGGTGATGTTCGAGAGGGCGATTTTGCCTGAGTCGTATGAGAACTTGGCGTTCTCGACTCGAAGGATCGTGTTCGTGGGGTTACTCCAGTTCGCTTGGAACGCTCGGAGCTTCATAGCCCCACGCCTGAATCATGGTCCGCACATTGTGAATGACACTTCCAATGTACGTGGCTCCGGCGCTGCCTTCGGGACCGAGCGAGTCTGAGTACAGTGCGTCTTCTCCAGAAAAGACTGCAACGCCGGCCTCGGTTGCGATGGTTTCTGCGACCTGTGGGTTGATGCTGGTTTCACTGAAGACGGCCTTCACGCCGCTGTCTTTGATCTTCGCGACGAGCTCGTCGATCTGCGCCGCGCTGACTTCGGCGTTGTCATCGAAGCTTGGCATAATGCTGCCGACGACCGTGATGTGCTGGGTCTCCGCCAGGTATCCAAAGGTGTGGTGGTTCGTGACGAGAAGCCGCTCGTCCTCGGGAACGACAGAGAAGGCTTCGGTGGTCCAGGCGTCAAGCGCTTCGAGTTGGGCAAGGTAGTCGTCGGCGTTCGAACGGAAGGTCTGCGCGCTGTCTCCACCGAGCTCGACGAGGCCATCGGCGATCGTCTCGACCATGTGGATGGCGTTGTGCGGATCGCTCCAGAGGTGCGGGTCTACGCCGCCGTGGTCGTGGTCGTGGTCGCCGTGCGAGTGCTCGTTCTCCGCGTGCTCATCGTGCGAGTGCTCGTCCTCCGCATGCCCGTCTTCCGCATGCCCGTTTTCCGCATGCCCGTCTTCCGCGTGCTCGTCTTCCGCATGCTCGTCGTGCGAGTGCTCGTCCTCCGCGTGCTCGTGATCGTGATCGCTCTCGTGGACGTGCGCGCCCGTGCTCGCGTCGATGATCGTGCCATCGAAGCCGCTTGCGTCGATCGCGCTCTCGAGCCACTCTTCGAGCCCTGCGCCGTTCTGGACCAGTACGTCTGCGTTGCCGAGCGCGAGGAGGTCGCTCGCGCTGGGGTCAAAACTGTGTGCGGAGAAGCCGACCTTCAAGAGCTGGGTCACCGAAGCATCGTCACCAACGATGTTGTTGACGAAGTCACCGATCTGCGTGGTCGTCGCCACGACCTGCAGCCCCTCACCACCGCTGCCCTCCCCTGCGGTGTCGCCGGTGGCAGAGCAGCCCGCGAGCGCGAGCGTTGCCACAGCAAGAATTGGGAGAGATCGACGAAGCCGCACGATGAACGTTCCTTTCACACAACGCCGTTGCGGCGCCGTGCAACATTAAACGAAATCGAGAATCATTGTCAATTGAATGGCGATGCAAGGGGCTCGTCGAACCTGAGGAGACCGACGATCTCCCCGACCTAATCGAGCAGGAGCGCAGGCTCTTCGAGGATCGACGCGACGTCTGCGACGAAGCGGCTGATGATGTCACCATCGATCACGCGGTGATCGAACGAACCACCGACGGTCGTCACGAATCGCGGCCGAACTTCGCCATCGACCACCCAGGGCTTCTGCTTGATCGTGCCGAGTGCCATGATTCCCACTTCACCCGGGTTCAGGATCGGCGTTGCCGAGTCCATTCCGAAGACCCCGATGTTCGAAATGGTGATGGTGCCGTTCGCCATCTCCGCGGGCTGCGTCCGGCCTGCGCGTGCGGTCGTCGTCAAGTGCTCGAGCGCCTTGGCAAGCTCCAGCAAGGTCAGATCTTGAGCGTCCTTGATGTTCGGCACGACGAGGCCGCGAGGTGTTGCCGCAGCGATACCGAGGTTGACGTAATGGTGCACGACGATCTCATCGCCCGAGAAGGTCGAATTGACCATCGGGTTGCGTCGAATCGCCCAGATGATCGCCTTCGCCATCACCAGGAGTGGCGAGACCTTGACGCCCGCGAAATCGGTTGAGGATTTCAGGTGCTTCACGAACTCCATCGTGCGCGTCGCATCGACGTCGACGAAGACACTGACGTGCGGGGCGCTGAACGCGGAATCGACCATGCCGTCCGCGATGACCTTCCGAATGCCCTTGACCGGGATCCGTTCCTCGCGCTCCTCCGACCAGGCCGGCGTCGTGATGTTTCGGAACACGCTCGCCTGCTGCGCGTGCGAGATCACGTCTTCGCGGGTTACTTCGCCGGCAAGACCGGTCGCCGTCACCTGCGAAAGGTCGACATCGAGGTCTTTTGCGAGTTTACGGATCGGCGGCTTCGCCACCACCGGGCTCGCGCTTGCAGCAGGAACGGTCGAAGGCTTCGTGGGTGCAGGAGCCGGCCCCGCGTCGCGAACCGTGGTCGGCTTCCGGCGACGGGTCGCAGCAGCATCGCGCACGCCGTATCCGACGAGCACGGCACCCGACTCGGTCTCGTTCTTCGAAATACTCGCGTTCGCGTCGCTCACGGTGTCGGCAACCTCGCCGTTGTCGCTCGACCCGGAGATACGAATGATTGGTGATCCGACCGCGACCGTTTGCCCAGAATCCACGAGGAGTTCTTCAACGGTTCCCGCAAACGGGCTCGGCAGTTCGACGAGCGATTTCGCGGTCTCGATTTCGACGACGACCTGGTTGATCGTCACGGAGTCGCCCGGCTTGACCTTCCACGCCACGATCTCGGCCTCAGTGAGACCCTCGCCAACGTCTGGCAGTTCAAATTCCTGCATCGCGAACTCCTTCTGGTTTGTTGTTCACGGCCGCTAGTAGGCCAAGGCCCGGTCGACCGCTTCAAGAATGCGATCGGCGTCGGGCAAGTAGACGGCTTCGAGTGCTGCCGGTGGGAATGGTGCGTCGAAGCCTGAAACCCGAATCACGGGAGACTCGAGCGAGTAGAACGCACGCTCCTGGATCGTCGCTGCGATCTCACTTCCGACGCTCACGTGCTGAGGCGCCTCTTGCGCCACGATGACACGGCCCGTTTTCGTGGCCGAGGCAAGGATCGGCTCGTAGTCGATGGGCGAGAGCGAACGAAGGTCGATGACTTCGACGCTCGTGCCCTCGGACTCTGCGATCTGCGCGGCCTGCAAGAGCACGTGCACCATCGCCCCATGCCCGATCAGGGTCACGTCGGACCCCTCTTTCGCGACGCGAGCAGCGTCCGGCTTTGCGCCAGAACCTGCGAACTGCACTTCACCCTTTGCCCAGTACTTTGCCTTCGGCTCGAAGAACATCACGGGGTCATTCGACGCGATCGCCTCCTGCATCATCCAGTAGGCATCGTGAGCGGTCGACGGACTCATCACCCGCAGGCCCGAAGTGTGAGCGAAATACGCCTCGGGGCTCTCCTGGTGGTGCTCGACGGCACCGATGTGTCCGCCATAGGGCACCCGGATGACGACAGGCATTGAGACCGTGCCCCGGTGACGCGCCGTGATCTTCGCAAGCTGGCTGACGATCTGGTCGAAGCCGGGGTAGATGAATCCGTCGAATTGGATCTCGCACACCGGGCGGTACCCGCGCAGCGCGAGCCCGATCGCCGTTCCCACGATTCCTGACTCCGCGAGCGGAGTGTCGATGACGCGGTCTTTCCCGAACTCAGCCTGCAGGCCCTCGGTCACGCGGAAGACACCGCCGAGCGGTCCGATGTCCTCGCCCATCAGCAGGACCTTCTCGTCGGCCTGCATCGCTGCGCGCAGTCCAGCATTGATCGCCTTCGCAATCGGCATCGACACGGTCTCAGCGCCCGCGGATGTCGTCGCTGATGTCACCGTCTGGCTCATGACTCATCTCCAAAAGAACGCTCGTACTCTGCAAGCCAACGCTTCTGCGTGTTCATCAGCGGGTGATCGTCGCTGTACACGTGGTCGAAAATGATGTCGCTCGGCGGATTCGGCGCCTCGAGGACGTGCTTGCGGACTGCCGCGGCCTCGTCTTCCGCTTCCGTGTCGATTTCTGCGAGCGTGGACTCGGCAACGCCGAGGCTCCGAAGGTATGCGGCCATCCGAACAATCGGGTCACGTCGGCGCCAAACCTCGACCTCGTCGCTCGAACGATACTTCGTCGGGTCATCGCTCGTGGTGTGCGCACCAATTCGGTAGGTATCGGCTTCGATGAACTGCGGGCCTTTGCGCTGACGGGCGGCGTCGAGCGCGGTTCGCGTTGCCGCGAACCCGATGAGGGGGTCGTTGCCGTCGATCCAGACCGAGGAGAGACCGAAGCCGCGAGCACGCTCGTGCATCGGCGTCTTGAACTGCGTCGTCGAGGGCACGGAAATCGCCCACTTGTTGTCTTGCATGAAGTAGACGATCGGTGCATTGAAACTCGCGGAGAACACGAATCCTTCACTCACGTCACCCTGGCTCGAGGCACCGTCGCCGAAGAATGCGAGCACGGCTTCGTCCGACTCGAGGTTGCCGGTGGCGGCTTTGCCATCGAGCGCGACGCCCATTGCGTATCCGGCCGAGTGGAGCGCCTGCGTTCCGATCACGAGCGAGTAGATCCGGAACCGCTGCGTTTCTTTCGGATCCCAGCCGCCGTGTGCCGCTCCTCGGAATACGTCCATGAGTTGCGTGAACTCGACGCCTCGCGTGTGCGCGACGACATGCTCGCGGTACGAGGGGAACGTCGTGTCTTGCGGACGAAGCGCGAAGGCGGCACCGACCTGGCCGCCCTCCTGCCCGATCGACGGAACCCAGAGCCCCAGCTTTCCCTGCCGCTGCAGGTTGCCCGCTTCGGTGTCGAAGCGTCGAGTCAGCACCATCTCGCGGTGCATGGCAAGCAGCGTCTCCGTGCTGAGCGATGCGGCGAGCGCAGCAAACTCTGCAGTCGCGTCGCTTTCAACCCGATTGCCCTCCGCGTCAAGTAGTCGCAGTGGTCCCGTGTTCACACTTCGCTCCAGTTCCTGAATCGTCAAAAAAGTCTCGCGATCTCGCGTGCCGAATTCACAATTTTCTCAGATGCCGCATGCTCGCCGATACTCACGCGCACTCCCTCGGGAAAGTGCCGGGCGACGATTCCGTTCGAATGCAAGACGTCTTCGACGGCGTCACGGTGCGACGGTGGGACCGGGATCCACAGGAAGTTTCCGTGCGCCTCCGGCACCGGAAGCCCGATCTCGAGCAGTGCCTCTCGCAACGCATCGCGCTCAGCGATGAGCGTTTCGACCCGAGCGAAGAGCTCACCCTTCGCCGCAAGGCTTGCCGTCGCCGCCGCCTGGGCGAGACCGGTGACAGAGAGGGGAATCCCCGCGGTGCGGACCGCGTGCAGGAGCTCGGCATCACCGATCGCGTAGCCAACCCGAAGGCCTGCGAGCCCATATGCCTTCGAGAAGGTGCGAACCGTAACGACGTTCGCCTGCTCGGCAGCGACGATCCCGTCGATCGCCTCCGAGTCCTGAACGAACTCGATGTACGCCTCGTCGAGGATCACGAGCACGTCGTCGGGCACTGCAGCAAGGAAGGCGTCCCATTCCGCCTGACGAACCAGGGTTCCGGTCGGATTGTTCGGACTGCACACGATGATCGCCCGAGTCTTCGGTGTGATCGCTGCCACCATCGCTTCGAGGTCGTGCGAGGCATCGGCGCGCAATGGCACCTGGACGCTCGTTGCGCCGGTCGTGGCTACGAGCAAGGGGTACGCCTCGAACGAGCGCCACGCGTACACGACCTCATCACCGGTTTCAGCGACGGCGAGCAGGAGTTGCGCGAGCGCAGCAACGGAGCCGTCGGTGACGAGCAATCGATCAGTGGTGACACCGAGTTCGTGACTCAGGCTCTCGCGGAGTTTCGATGCAGTCGCGTCTGGATAGAGGTTGACGAACTGCACCTGCTCGGAGACAGCGTCGAGCACACTCGGCAACGGTGGAAACGGGTTCTCGTTGCTCGAAAGTTTGAACCCGCCGCTTGGAGCAGGTCTTCCTTGCGCGTACGGGGGGACCGCCGCGATTCCAGGTCTAGGTCGCACAGGCACCCGCCCAGACTATGCCCGCTGCTGTCAATGCAGGGACATATGGTGCGAGAATTGCCTCATGAGATTCTTCTTGCGCGTTGTCTTCACTGCAATTGCTATTTGGCTCGTCAGCCTCGTGGTCGGAGGAATCTCAGTGACCCCGTACGAGGACACCACCTTCGCGACGATCGTCACGTTCTTGCTCGTCGCACTCGTGTTCGGCGTCATCAACGCGAGCCTCGGCAACCTCATTCGAATCGTGGCGTTCCCCCTGTACATCCTGACCCTCGGACTGATCGCACTGATCGTTAACGGATTCCTGTTGATGATCGTGCACTGGATCTCCGATGCAGTCGGATTCGGCCTGACGGTCGACGGCTTCTGGTGGGGCGTGCTCGGCGCACTGCTGATCTCTTTCGTGACGTGGCTCATCACCGCGATCACTCGCCCCGTCGTCGGCAAAGAGAAGCAGCGAAAGCGCTAGCACTCACCGTCGTTCGATCTCGTATTCGGTCGAACGAACCAGTGTGAACCCGCTGCCGAATTTGGCGAACTCCTCGAGCTTCGCCTGCACGACAGCGTCCTCGGAAGCATCGAGCGTCTTCGTCGAATGGCGGTACGCCGGAGTGAGGTGACCGTCGAGAAACGACTCGGGATCGCCGATCACACCGTCGGGTGTGAAGATCGTCGCACCTGACTCGTTCCCGGAGCCGCCGAGTGCGGGCACGAAATCCTCGAGGTTGTTCACCGTCACAGGTGTGACGGCCTCTGGCATCGGCATCTGCCCTGCGGGATTTCCGAAGGTGACGAGCTGGACCACATTGAAGGCACCCGTCGCGGCGACACCGGAAACGGCCGCAGCCCCCTGCGAGTATCCGTTGAGCAACACCTGATCGTCTGCCGTGATCCCGGCATCGAGCATTGCCAGCTGCACCGCCAGGGCTGTTCCGTGGAGTTGCTCGCCACCCTCGTTCATAGCGTTGTGCAGATTGCCGCTGAGATCGAACGACTCGAGATCAGGGATCGCAGACCAGTCCTGCGTGCCGTTCACGAACACCTCGAACAGTTGAGCACCGTTGTCGTCTTCGTACTCGTAGATCACGACATCGGTCGAACCCTCGGGGATCCGTTCGAACTTCTCGCTGAAGTTCGTCGCTGGTGCTGTAACCGGCGCCGAACCCCGGGGCCGCGGCAGGAAGCCCGTGACTTCGAACAGGCGGTTCACGCCGACCGCACCGCCGACGATGCCGCCGAAGAGTGCGAACACACGCGCGGAGTCAGCGAGGTCACCTTGTGGCTTCGCTCCCAGGAGATCGAAAATGACCGGAGGCTTGCCGATGAATCCTTCGAAGAAGGCGTTACTCGCTGAGACCGCCTCGGCGACCAGAGCGATCATCCTCGGATTGGTCAGCGTCTTCGCGCCGGCCTCGCTGTTCACCCAGTCGAGCACGGATTCCATGAGCGCACGGGAGCCGATGCCGAAGCGGTTTGCGATATTGCCGATCGCAGTCTCAATCTTCTCAGTGACACCGCGCGGCAAATGCAAGCGCCACCAGAGATAACCGACCACGAGGGGCACTGCGACGAACAAGACGAACCCACCGGCCCCGAGCAGTGCGTCATGAACGATTCTGCCCAGCGCCTCCGCGCCGATCGACCAAGCGGTGCCCGTCAGGAAGGCGTTGATCGCTTCGTTGCGCTCGTACATTTCGACTGCGAGGGCGAGGGAGACCTTCGATTGCTGGATCAGCGAGACGAGCGCGAGGTTCTTTGCGAGCCCCTCTTCGAGCTGACGATAGGCCCCTCCGACAAGCGAGGAATCGTAGGGAAGATCGTTGTTGGGGCTCCACTCGGGAGGCCAGGTCACCGCCCTGAGTGATTGATTTGCCCGCACCAAACATGCAGCGCCCTCGCTGAGCTGCCGAAGGAAGACCGCCAAGGCGTCGGTCGAAACTCCCAACGCGCTCATCGGATGGCCGCGATCATGAGGCTCCTGGCAGCACCGAAATCGCTCGCCGCAGCCTCGACCTTCGCTCGATGCGCCTCGCATTCGCGGAAGAACGCTTCTGATGCTCCGCCGAACCAGTCCAGACCACCATCGCGTGGGATCACAGCGCTCGCCTCGCTCAAGAACGCTTCTGCGCGACGGGTACTTGCAATGAGGTCTTCGAGTTGGCTGAGCAGTTGCGCAGCGGGGCCGGCGGCAATTGCCTGACCACCGGACGAGATGTGAGTGAGCACGCGTTCCTCCTTGGCTCGAATCCACGAAGTCTCGTGGCAGAAGGCGCTGCATTGCTGCGCACGGTCGATCAGCGAGACAAGCAAGATCGCTCTGAGCGGTGTGGAGAAAAGTGCGAGAATGGAGCAATGAGCATGGAACCCGGCGCCGATCAGTCCGCCGTGTTCAAAATCTGCTTCGTGTGCACCGGCAACATCTGCCGATCCCCCATGGCCGAAGCCGTCTTCACAAAACTCGCGAAGCACGCCGGAGTCGAACACAAGCTGCTGATCTCGAGCGCCGGGACGAGCGATTACCACCTCGGCGAACAGGCCGATCATCGGACCGTCGAGGCCCTGAACGTCGGCGGCTACCCGGCCTCGAGCCACCGCGCCCGTCAATTCGAGACCGAGTGGTTTCACCGCTACGACTTGATCATCGCGTGCGACCGATCACAAGAGCGCACGCTCCGGTCCTGGGCACCCAGCGGCGATGACGAGGCGAAAGTCAGATTGCTGATGTCGTTCGACCCGGAATCCGGGATCCCCGACGTGCCAGACCCCTACTACTCAGACCAGGAATTCTTCTCCACCGTGCTCCAGCAGATCGAGATCGCGAGCACGCAACTGTTTCGACAGATTCTCCCCGCACTCCAGACAAAGGAATCCAAATGACTCTGCCTCCGCAGCCACTCAGCCCACTCGATGGACGGTACCGCGGCGCCGTCGAAGGGCTCGGCGAGTACCTTTCGGAGGCCGGCCTCAACAAGGCACGCGTGTATGTCGAGGTCGAGTGGCTTCTGTTCTGTGCCGACAATGGACTGTTCTCTGCTCCGAACGTTTCGGAAGACGACGCGAGCGCACTGCGCGAATGGGCGGCGAACTTCGGTGAGGCAGAAATCGCTGAGCTCGCGGCAACCGAGGCTGTGACGCGGCACGACGTGAAGGCGGTCGAGTACCTCGTCCGCGCAAAGCTCGACGCTCTCGGGCTCGAATCCATCGCAGAACTCACTCACATCGCCTGCACGAGCGAAGACATCAACAACCTGTCCTACGCGGTCACGATCCGGGACGCCGTCCACAAGGTGTGGCTGCCGTCCTTCCGCCGCGTCACCGGGCAGCTCTCTGCACTCGCGAAGGAACACCAGGACCTGCCGATGCTGAGCCGGACCCACGGTCAGCCGGCGACCCCGACAACACTCGGCAAAGAGTTCGCGGTCTTCGTCTATCGCTTGAACCGACTCGCGGATCAGGTCGAACAGGTTGCTGTTCTCGGCAAATTCTCCGGCGCTACCGGAACCTTCGGCGCGCATCTCGTGGCCGACCCGAGTGTCGACTGGCCACGCCGTTCAGAAGAGTTCGTCGGCTCGCTCGGGCTCGAATGGAACCCGCTCACGACACAGATCGAGTCCCACGACTGGCAGGCGGAGCTCTTCAGCCGCATCTCGCACGCTGGCCGAGTCCTGCACAACCTGTGCACCGATATTTGGACCTACATCTCGCTCGGTTACTTCACCCAGATCCCGGTCGCCGGTGCAACGGGTTCTTCGACCATGCCACACAAGGTCAACCCGATTCGTTTTGAGAACGCAGAGGCGAACCTCGAACTCGCGAGCGCACTGCTCGAATCGCTCGCGCAGACGCTGGTCACGAGCCGGCTGCAACGCGACCTCACCGACTCGAGCACGCAGCGCAACATCGGTGTCGCACTCGGTCACTCGCTGCTCGCCCTCGACAACATTCACCGTGGACTCAAGGAGTTCAGCGTCAACGAGGCACTCATCGCCGAAGATCTCGACGGCAACTGGGAGGTGCTCGGCGAGGCGATCCAGACGGTGATCCGAGCTGAAGTCGTTGCGGGTCGCTCGACGATCGCCGACCCCTACGCCGTGTTGAAGGAGCTCACGAGAGGTCGCAGAATCGGGAGCGCCGAGCTGATCGAATTCGTCGACGGCCTCGACATCGGTGACGAGGCGAAGGCTCGCTTGCGTGAGCTCACCCCGCACACCTACGTCGGACTCGCATCCGAACTCACCAACCTCGCGCCATCACCTCGCTGATGCGCTGCAGTGGGGAGCGCTGCACGCGAGACTCTGCGTGACGCTTCCCGTCAACGAAGAAGGGGGAACCGGATTACTCGGTTCCCCCTTCTTCGTTGAGGCCCTGCTGCTTGTCTGAGCCCTACTGCTCGTCGGGAAACGAGGTAATGATCCGGTTCGTCTCGAGACCGACGCCGACCGTGACCATCCACGAGTTCACGAGGTCGCCGTCGCTGGTATCGACGAGCTCGATCAAAATGTCGTAGTTGGCGATGTCCTCGCGGTACATCTCAACCTGCGTGGGCTGTTCGAGTGCCGTCTGGATCGCGAACCAGGCGACGTCCTCCCAGCCGACATCGAGCGCATCGGCGATCTCCGCAAAATCCTCCGTGTGCCCGTCTGCGATATGCAGCCAGCCTTGGCTGTCCGGGTACCCGCACTGCAGCATCGTCTCACCGCCGGCGACCGATGGGTCTTCCGATGCAGCCCGGTCGAACTCTTCGAGGACGGTTCGAGCAGAACGTCCATCGCACGCCTCAACCCCGGCGACATCGTCTGCGGGATCGAACTGGGTATCGCCTGCGGAGAGAGCGAATGGTGCGGCGCTGTTCGATGAGCTGCTCGTGGCTTCGGGAGCAATCGATCCGCTCGGGTCATCGCCGAGTGCTGAGCACGCGCTCAGCGCGAAAATCACAGTGAGACCAGCGCCGATCACGGCGCGACGGTTCACTCCTTGTCCTCCACGATGGGGTTCCGCGGTTCGGATTCTTCGGCACGCGGCTTCACCGCGAGCATGACGGTCGCGCTGACGACGATCGTGCCGATAAAAGCAACGCCACCGAAAATGAGCGCGTACTCGAGACTGCGGACCGCCATCGCAACGACGAGTCCAGTGAACACACCGATGATGCCCGCGAAACCGATGTACTCGACCGGCTTCAGTTTGTCGCGACGCGTTGGCTTCATCGTGCATCTCCTGACGGTGCGGTCGTGGCGGGCGATTCTGTTCCGATGCCGGGCGTTCCCGTCGAGTCTGGAGCGCTCGGCTGCTCTGCCCGACGAATCGGGCGGGCTGAGAATGAAGCGATCAACGTGAACACTCCGACGATGACGGCGTAGGCGCCAAAGGTGCCGACGGTGGGAACCGGACCGAGGTTCAAGAACGCCATACCGAGGCCGTAAATGATCGTCAAGATCGCGACCATTCGCCAGTCTGCGACGATGCGTCGGTCTCGATCACTCGCGACCGTTGACCGTGCACGGAGCCAGCCGAAGGCCTCAGCCCCACCGGCCACGAGTGCCCAGGCCGCCAGCACGAGCGTGAATGCCCGCTCGTTCGAAGGATCGATCAACACGAGAGCGACTGCGGCGATCGCGGCGATTCCCGAGGCAGCTCCGGCAATGAACGGCCAACCGGGGCGAGTGCCTCGGCCGAAGACCAGCATGGCGACCGCGGTCAGCGCCGCGAAGATCGCGAAGCCGAGCAGCCCGATCAGGATCGAGTGATCTTGGATGAATGCAATCGGGACCCCGACGGCAACGCCAATAATGCCGCGAGCACGCGGCAGGAGGGCTGGCCTGGGGGAAGTCAAAGAATCAGTCATGGGGATCGTACAGATTCTACGCGCCTTGCCTCTCCTGCACAGCGAGCGGCGCTGAACTTCCACTCAGACTGGTCGAAACCTGCAGCAGAGTGCCGGTTCCCGCCGACCCGAGGTGTGGAACTAGCGAGCTGGAGGCGCACCGAACTGTTCGACCGGCGCGATGTCCGCGAACCTCGAGAGGTGACCATGGAAGGCGACCGGGAAGGTACCGGTTGGGCCACCGCGGTGCTTCGCGACGATGAAGTCTGCCTCACCGGGACGGACTTCTTTGTCGTAGGCGTCTTCGCGGTGCAGCAGGATCACGATGTCAGCGTCTTGCTCGAGCGAGCCAGACTCGCGGAGGTCGCTGATCGCCGGTCGCTTGTCAGCGCGGGTTTCCGGACCACGGTTGAGCTGCGAGAGCGCGATCACCGGGACCTGGAGTTCTTTTGCGAGCAGCTTCAAGGAGCGCGAGAACTCACTGACCTCTTGCTGTCGGCTTTCGACCTTCTTGCCGCTCGACATGAGCTGGAGGTAGTCGACGACGACCGCACGCAAACCGGCCTGCTGCTTGAGACGGCGGCACTTCGCACGGATCTCGACCAGGGTGAGGTTTGGGCTGTCGTCGATGTACAGGGGCGCATCAGCGACGCGACCGCGTACCTGGGCGAGTGTCGTCCAATCTCGGCCCTCGATGGTGCCCTTGCGGAGCTTGTGGAGCACGAGGTTCGACTCGGCGCTCAGCAGCTTCATTGCGATCTCGGTCTTTCCCATTTCGAGGGAGAAGAACACGGTCGGCATGTCGTGATGCACGGAGGCGTTCCGGACGATGTCGAGCGCGAGGGTCGACTTTCCCAGGCCCGGACGCGCAGCGATAATGACAAGCTGACCGCCGTGGAGACCGTTCGTGAGTTCATCTATCTCACGGAAGCCCGTCGGAACACCGGTCATGGCGCCTTCGAGCCCGCGGGCGGCATCGATCTCTGCAGCGGCGAGCTCAACTGCAGTGTGCAAGGTCACGTAGTCGTGCGCTTCGTCGTCGCCCATGACGCCGTAGATTTCGGCCTGCGCCGAGTTCACGAGGTCGCTCGGCTCGCCCTCGCTCGCGTAGCCCATCTGCACGATGCGGGTCCCGGCCTCGACGAGACGGCGGAGGACTGCTTTCTCGGCGACGATCTCGGCGTAGTACCCGGCGTTTGCCGCGGTCGGAACGAGCGAGGTCAGGGAGTGCAGATATTCAATGCCTCCGGCGCGAGAGAGCATGCCGTTCTTGGTGAGTTCGTCGCCGACAGTGATGACGTCGGTCGGTTCTCCGTGCGAGTACAGATTGAGGACGGCGTCGTAAATGATCTCGTGCTTCGGCACGTAGAAGTCGGCGCCCTTCACGCTCTCGATGACGTCTGCAACCGCGTCTTTGCTCAGCAGCATTCCGCCGATCGTCGACTGCTCAGCGAGCTGGTCGAACGGTGGAACCCGATCGAGGCCGGCTTCGCGAGTTGCGAGATCTGTCACTGTGAACCCTTCTTTTATCAACACGATGGCGGGAGCCGCCGACATTCTGGAAGAACCGCAGATGCGTGCTCCTGCGCGCTCGCGCGCGAGGCTCGTGCTGGACTGGTCAAGCGTACGACTCTGTGCGGTCTATGCCTGTGGACAGCACTGTGAATAACTCCGTCAAATCTGGGTGTTCTCGGGCGCGTCTTTCCACAATTCTGTGGACAACACTGTGGAGCAAATATTCGTTTTCGAGGTTTCAACCCCTCTGACCCGAGTTTTTAGTTTCCACAGGCTGTGTCCACAAAGTCACTTAAATCACACGTTGAGACTTTGAAATCTAATCGTCACATGTGGACAAAATGTGAACAACTTGGGCCGATTGCAACCCCAATTTGCACTCAAATGGGGGTGTGGCGCGCAAGGAATCGTCAGGCCGCCCAACCTTGCCGCAACGACGAATACACAGGCCGCAGACAGCAAAACGGCCCCGAGAAAATCTCGGGGCCGTTCCAATGAGGGTGATGCTACTTGGCAGCAACAACCTGCAACGTGATGTTCGCGACGATGTCGTCACGGAGCTTCGCGGTTGCCTTGTATTCACCGAGTGACTTGATCGAGCCTTCAATCTCGATCGTGCGCTTGTCGAGTGAACCGAGACCCTGCGATGAAACAGCGTCCGAGACATCCTGCGTCTTGACGGAACCAAAGAGGCGGCCTTCAGCGCCAGCCTTCACGGCAACCGTGAGGGGGCGAGCTTCGAGCTTGGCCTTGAGGTCCTGAGCTTCCTCGATCGTTGCGTGCTCACGCGCAGCGCGAGCAGCCTTGATGGATTCGACCTGCTTCTCGCCACCGCGAGTCCAGTGCACAGCGAATCCCTGCGGAACGAGGTAGTTGCGAGCGAAGCCGTTCTTGACTTCAACAACGTCACCAGCGGAACCGAGGCCTGAGACCTCGTTCGTGAGAATGAGTTTTGCCATGATGTTTCTCTTTCTCAGCGTCCGGCGCCGGAGTACGGGAGCAGGGCCATTTCGCGAGCGTTCTTGATCGCCTTCGCGATCAGACGCTGCTCCTGGACCGACACACCAGTGATACGGCGGGCGCGGATCTTTCCACGCTCGGAGATGAACTTACGAAGGGTTGGAACGTCTTTCCAGTCGATGACGCCAACCTTGATTGCCTTTGCCGGAGCGAGCGGCTTGCCGCCCTTCGGCCCGCGAGGCTTGCGGGTAGTGGCTTTTCCAGCCATGGTGTCCTTCTTTCAATACCGAGACGAATCTCGAAAATAATGAGGGGAGACTGACCTAGAAAGGTGTCTCGTCGTTGTAGTTCGTGCCGGGCGCGCCCCAGACATCACCCTGCGGAGCATTCTGAGCCTGCTGAGGCTGACCCCAGGGCTCTGCTGCAGGTGCCTGCTGGCCACCGAAGTTGTTTCCGCCACCATTGCCGCCGCCGACTGCACCGCGAGCACCGCCACCGCCGCTTGAGCGGGTGACCTGTGCGGTTGCGTAGCGAAGGCTTGGGCCGATCTCGTCGACCTCGAGTTCGAGCGACGTGCGCTTCTCGCCCTCTTTGGTCTCGTAGGAGCGTTGCTTCAAACGACCCTGAGCGATGACACGTGAACCCTTTTGCAGGCTCTGTGCCACGTGCTCAGCGAATTCGCGCCACACGGATGCGCGGAGGAACAGCGCCTCGCCGTCCTTCCACTCGTTCGACTGACGGTCGAACGAACGTGGAGTTGAAGCGATGGTGAAGTTCGCAACCGCGAGACCGCCCTGCGTGTACCGCAGTTCAGGGTCAGCAGTGAGATTACCGACAACCGTGATGATGGTCTCGCCAGCCATAACTACTCAGCTACCTTCGTTGCGGCGGCGTTCGCAGTGCGAGCAGCCTTCGCGTCAGCAGCTTCCTTGGCAGCAGCAACCTGTGCGATTGCTTCTTCAGCGCGGAGAACCTTGGTGCGCATGACTGCTTCGGAAAGACGCAGCTGACGCTCGAGTTCGTTCGTGGTGGAGCTTTCTGCCGTGAAGTTCACGACGGCGTAAATGCCTTCGGTCTTCTTGTTGATCTCGTAAGCGAGACGACGGCGGCCCCAAATGTCGGTGCTCTCGATCGTTCCACCGTCATTACGAATGACGTTGAGGAATTTGTCCAGCGACGGAGCGACAGTGCGCTCATCAATCTCTGGGTCGAGGATTACCATCAATTCATACTGATGCATGCTTCACCCACCTCCTTTGGACTACAACGGCCGGAGACTTTCCCCGGCAGGAGGGTTCTTGCATCGTGCCTGAGAAACCAGACAACCTTCGTACTCTAACGTACGAACGCACGCCGCACCAGGGCACCGGTCGCAGAAGGCCGGGAATTCAGCGGGATCAACGCCCTACTTGCTCGGTCTCGCCGGACCTGCATCGTGCTCGTTCGAGCGGGAGGACCACCAGTCCTTGAGCCGCCGAGTCGCTTCCTCTTCGCCGAGCGCACCCTCATCGAGCCGCGCTTCGAGCAGCATCTTGTAAGCCTGCCCGACCACTGGACCGGGAGGAACATCCAGGATCTTCATGATCTGCGCGCCATCGAGGTCCGGTCGGATCGCATCGAGCTCTTCTGCTGCAGCGAGCACGCTGATGCGCTCCTCCAGGTCGTCGTAGGCGAAATCGAGGATCTGCGCCTTCCGACGATTGCGGGTCGTCACATCACTCCGGGTGAGGATGTGCAAGCGCTCGAGTTGCGCGCCGGCATCACGAACGTATCGACGCACGGCAGAATCCGACCACTGCGCATCCGTGTAGCCATAGAAGCGCAGGTGCAGTTCGACCAGACGCGACACCTGCTTCACCGTGTCGTTGTCGAAGCGCAAGGCCTTCAAACGTTTGCTCGTCATCCGAGCGCCCACGATGTCGTGGTTATGAAAACTGACGACGTTGCCGGATTCGATGCGCTTCGTCGGCGGCTTTCCGACGTCGTGCATGATCGCAGCGAGACGCTGGATCAGGTCGGGCGGTGAATCAGGGTGGCGAGACTTCTCGAGCGCGATGGTCTGATCCAAAACAGTCAGGGTGTGCTCGTACACGTCCTTGTGGTGCGCGTGCTCGTCGCGCTCCAGCCGCAGCGCCGGGATCTCAGGCAGAACGATCGAGAGGAGGCCCGTGTCGGTCAGCAGTCGAAGTCCGGGTGACGGAGCATCGCCGCACAGCAGCTTGCTCAGTTCGTCACGCACTCGCTCGGCGCTGATGTTCGCGATCGACGGTGCGCACTCGCGCATTGCCTCTTCAACCGCGGGACTGACCTCTACGCCGAGCTGTGCGACGAATCTGGCTGCCCTCAGCATCCGGAGCGGGTCGTCGCGGAACGAGACCTGCGGAACCTGCGGAGTGTTCAAGCGGTTCTCGAGCAGGTCTTCGACACCGCCCGAGATATCGACCAATTGCACCGAAGGCAGTCGCAATGCCATTGCGTTGATCGTGAAATCACGACGAATGAGATCTGCCTCGAGCGTGTCGCTGAACTCCACCTCCGGCTTGCGAGTCTCGCCGTCGTACACATCAGAGCGGTACGTCGTGATCTCCACGGTTTCACCGTGCACAGTCGCGGCGATCGTTCCGAAGGCGCGACCGACGTCCCAGGTCGCTGCCGCGATCGGCGAAACGATCTTCAAGATGTCCTGCGGTAGGGCATTCGTCGCATAGTCGAGGTCATTTGTGGTTCGGCCGAGAAACGCATCTCGTACCGGTCCCCCGACGAGCGCGAGCTCGAATCCTGCACGCTCAAACGCTGCAGCCAGGGATGCGGTCGGTTCAGAAGATGCGAGTCGTTCGAGGCGCTCAAGGGCAACAGCTACGCTCACCATAAAGATCGAGTCTGCCAGAGAGACGGGCGGGTACTGCACCGCTGCCCAAACTCGTGCCTACACTTGATCCATGCTGCTGGCCGATCACCCTTCGCGCGCGCAACGACTCTCGCTCTCGCGCTCACGAGGTCTCGGGCGAACCACGCAGCCTTTTTTCGCCTTCCTGCTCGCGATGTTCCTCATGCTGAGCGTGCTCGTTCTCGGAGGTACCAGCCCAGCTAGCGCGAGCGTCACTTCAACGTCACCGACGACGACCGCTGCGCCACAATCACTCGATCTCGATATCGCGGTCACGAACCCGAACCTCGATGAGGGCCAGCCGCTCCGGATCACGGTGACTGCCGAAAACCTCGGCACCACGAGGATTAGTGAGCAGTCGGTCAACATCGGCATCTCGTTCCGGCAGATCGCCACGCGGTTTGCCCTCTCCAACTGGATCAACGGTGAATCCAGCACGATGGGCATCCAATCGGTGACGAACATCGATCTCCCGCAGATCGCGCCCGGAACCACCGAATCGCTCGAGATCGAGATTCCCGCAGACGAGCTGCCCTTCCGTCCGAACACCGCATGGGGTCCGTATGGCGTCGTTGCGGTCCCGGCAAGCGATACGCCGGTCGAGCCTGCTCGCAGCATCGTGGTGTGGAACGCGCTCGGCGAAGCGCAGCCGACTGCAGTGAGCGTTGCAGTGCCACTCAACGTGCCACGTTCCACCACCGGCCTCCTCACGGCCGAACAACTCGCAACCGCAACTGCCACGAACGGCACCCTGCGCAGACAGCTCGATTCGATCATCGATTCGGGAGCTACCGCCATGCTCGACCCGATGGTCCTCGCATCGATTCGTGTGCTCGGGGAAGATGCACCGGCCTCTGCACAACTGTGGCTCGAAGACCTGCGCAAGATCGCGGCTCGCGTTTCGCTCCTTGAATACGCAAATGCAGACCCGGTCGTGCTGCACGACATCGATTCCACCATTACGCCCTCGACTATTCCGAGGCCCGATGGTTCACTCGTGCCTGCCGCAGACGCCACTGCCCTGCCCGGCTCCCTTCCGTCGATCGTCGACCTCCAGAACTACGCGATCGACGAAGAGTTCGTCACTTCTTACGCGGCCTCACACCCGGATTCAACGCTCGTCATTCCGGGCGATTTCACCGATGAGTTCCTCGGGAATGCGACGCTCGATGCTGCTGCGACACTCGATGAGGCAGCGCTGCTCGTTGCCGACTCGGAGCTCCAGACTCTGCTCGACCTGAGCATCTCGAGCGATTCGGAAGTCGATCGCAACGCAGCGACCGCAGACGCCCTCGGTCTTCTTTCTCTCATCACAAGGGAACTTCCAAGTTCTCCGAGAAATCTGGTTGCAGTGCTCCCAATCACCGACGACGATGCGGCTCTGGGCTCAACGCTTCAGGCGCTCGACAACGCACCGTGGGTTCGGTACGCCTCGTTCGACGACGCCAAGAGCGCACCCTCGCGAGAAGTCGCACTGGTTGACGAAACCGGGCCCGAATACGACACTGATCGCGCGCAATCTCTCGTGAACTCGGAACAGAGTGTTCGAACGTTCTCGACGATCCTCGACGACGCACGAATTCTGCTCGCCGAACGCCGGCTCGCACTGGTCGCAGCCCTCGACGCATGGCTCCCAGAAGCAGATCGGGAAACGATCGGTAACGAGTTCGAAGCCGTCAACGCCAGCATCGTCGAATCGGTGCAGATCATTCCCGGAAGCAATATTCAGGTCGTGGGAGATACGACCGCGCTTCCGATTACAGTGACGAACTCGCTCCCACAAGCGGTCACCGTACGAATCACAGGTCGAGCGAACACCGGAGTGCTGGTGTTTCCCGACGGGCCCGTCGATGTCACGATCGGACCAGAAACGCAGCAACGCGTGAGTGTGCCTGTTCGAGCCGTCGCAAGTGGGTCCACGATCGTCACCGTCACCCTGTCGTCGGTGAACGGTGATCCTGTCGCCAGCCCGGTGCAAATTCAGGTCGGGAGTGAACCAGCGGTAGAAACGATCCTGCTCTGGTCGCTCGGCATCGCAGTTGCACTGCTGTTGGGCTTTGGAGTTTGGCGAAGTATTCGTAAGCGCCGTCGCGGCGAAGCGCACGGTGACTTCGACAACGCTGTTGCGGAAGAATCTGCAGCCGAAACAAACCACGCTTCGAGTGACCCCGCCCCGAAGGCATGACACAATCAGCGGTGCGAACTGACGGGCTCTCGCTCGTGAACTGGAAGGTACTTGCATGAGTGAAGTAGGTCGGGCGAGTGCGCTGATCGCAACAGGCACCCTGGTCTCTCGCGTCCTCGGCTTCGGGAAGTCGATCATGCTGACCGCCGCAATTGGTGCGACAGCGTCGCAGGCCGGTGCAACGTATGGGCTCGCCAACCAACTGCCGAACAACATCTATGCGCTCGTCGCCGGTGGTGTTTTGAGTGCAGTGCTCGTGCCACAGATCGTGAAGGCCAGTCTCCGCGAAGATGGCGGGCAGGCATACGTCAACAAGATCATCACCCTTGGTGGCACTGTCTTCCTCGCAATCACCGTGCTCGCAACCCTGCTCGCCCCATGGATCACGCAGCTGTACGTGCACCAGGCGGCAGAAGGCGAGTCCGGCTTCACTGCCGCTGAGATCAGCTTTGCCATCGCGATCGCGTACTGGTGTATGCCGCAGATCTTCTTCTATGCGATGTACACCCTGATCGGCGAGATTTTCAACGCGCGGAAACGCTTCGGGCCGTTTACCTGGGCGCCGGTCGCGAACAACATCATCTCGATCGCCGGATTCGCCGGATTCATCTACCTCTTCGGTGGCCGGCGACTCAATATCGACACCTGGGGCGCAGAGATGATCGCGGTCATCGGAGGCGTCACGACCCTCGGTGTGGTCGCGCAGACCGTCGTACTCGTGCTCTGCTTCAAGCGCACAGGCTTGACCTTCCGATTCGACTTCGGGTGGCGAGGAGTCGGGCTCCGGGCAACCGGACAGCGTGCAGGGTGGCTGCTCGGCGTTGTCGTCATCGGTCAGATCAAGGGCGTCTACCAGATGTATGTCAGCTCGATGGCTGGCACGGAACACGCGACGGTCCTGACCTTCCAGAACTCCTGGTATCTCTTCTCGCTCCCGCATTCGATCATCGCGGTGTCGATCGCGATCGCCTTCTTCACTCGAATGTCGCACCACGGGAACAGTGGCGATATCGCGGCAATCCGAACCGATGTCTCAAGCGCCCTGCGCGGTGTCGGAATGCTGACGACGATCAGCGCCCTCTATCTGGCGATCGTCGCGATTCCGTTCGCCCGGGTATACGAGGCAGAGTTCGAGAACCAGGTGGCGATGGCCTGGGTGATCTGGGCAATGCTGATCTGCCTTGTCGCGTTCAGTACCGAATACGTGCTCCAGCGTGTGTTCTTCGCGCTCGATGACACCAAGACGGCGTTCTTCTACTCCATCTTCGGACTCGTGGTCACGGTGGTCCTGCTCACCCTCGTCCGCAACCTGCCGCCAGAATGGATCATCGCCGGGTGTGCCCTCGCGATCTCCGGTGCAAACCTCATCTCGGCCGGAGTCTGGTTAATTCTCGTTCGCCGCAAGATTGGCGCGTTCGGACTCAAACTCATCGCGATGCGACACATTCAGTACCTCGTCTACGGCTTGATCGCGATCGTTCCCGGCGGCTTGATCGTCTGGGGCCTCGGTGGCTACACGGACGGCGGATTCGGCTCTCGCAATATTCTCGGCGCAATGACGACCTGCGGAATTTCGGGTCTCGTGGTCGTTGGCGTGTACTTCGGCATCCTGTACATCACGAAGAACCCTGACTTCCGCTCCACCTTCGACCTCGTGATGGCTCGCTTCCGCCCTGCTCGCGGAAAGTAGCGCGCAGACCAGCCCGGTCGCATACAGTTTTCGTACCACCCGGAAGGAGCGTCACCGCATGGCATCACCAGCTCGGATCCTCGTGCCGCTGATACTCGGTGCTGCGGCAGCGACCGCGGCAGCTCTCGGTGCCGCACTCGGGCGCTCACGAGACGCAGCGCCGCAGGCGATCGCACCTCCTGTGCAGCCATTGCGCTTCAACGGATGGTGGAACAGTGATCACTCCTCCGCTCTCGCCGTTTCACACCCCAGTGTCGTCTTCGTCGATGCCACGAACGGTGCCGTGGTCGATTCCTGGGACCGACGCCGGCACGCTCGACTGCCTGCCCCTGTCGCCCACCGAACGAGCGAGTGGCCGCGCACTGGAATCCTCGTGGTCGATGCGGTCACCGGCGACCTCCTGAGCGTTCTGGAAGCACCGGGAATACCTCGGGGCTAGACTCTGTTTTCACTGCTGCGGGGTCGAATGGCCCCGTGATAACGAAAGGCATTCGCGTGCACGATCTGATCATTATTGGTTCCGGCCCGGCCGGATACACCGCGGCAATCTACGCTGCCCGCGCGAAGCTCGAACCGATCGTTCTCGCATCGAGCGTGACCGCTGGTGGCGATCTGATGACGACCACCGAAGTCGAAAACTTCCCCGGCTTCCCAGAGGCAATTCAAGGCCCAGACCTCATGTTCCAGATGCAGCAGCAGGCTGAGCGTTTCGGTGCCGACGTGCGACTCGACGACGTGACCGAGCTCGAACTCGACGGCCCGGTCAAGCGCGTGCACGTCGGCGATCAGGTGCTCGAAGCTCGCACGATTATTTTTGCGACCGGCTCTGCATACCGCCGACTCGGTCTCGAAGATGAAGACCGTCTGAGCGGCCACGGCGTCTCCTGGTGTGCCACATGCGACGGGTTCTTCTTCCGCGAAAAGAAGCTCGTCGTCGTCGGTGGTGGCGACAGTGCGATGGAAGAAGCGCAGTTCCTGACCAAGTTCGCGTCATCCGTGACGATCGTGCACCGCTCAGAGCAGTTCCGCGCGAGCGAGATCATGCTGGAACGTGCACGAAACAACGAGAAGATCTCATTCGTCATGAACGCGAAGGTCACGGCGATTCACGGTGACTCCCAGGTCTCCGGCGTAGAACTCACCGACACCGTCACTGGCGAGACCAGCGAACTCGAAGTCGACGGCGTCTTCGTCGCGATCGGTTCAGACCCTCGCACGCACCTGATTCACAACCAGCTCGAACTCACCGCCGAAGGCACCATCGCTGTCGACGGCCGCAGTAGCCGAACATCAGTCGAAGGCGTGTTCGCCGCCGGCGACGTGATCGACCCAACGTACCGTCAGGCGGTGACCGCGGCCGCTTCCGGCACCGTGGCAGCGCTCGACGCCGAACACTTCTTGGCAGCCGCCAAGGATGTCACTCCGGTCAGTACTCACTAGGAGGAAAAATGAAGGATGTAACTACCGACAGCTTCCAGAGCGACGTCCTCGAGGCTTCACGCCCCGTTCTCGTTGATTTTTGGGCAGCTTGGTGCGGCCCGTGCCGTGCCGTTGGACCGATCCTCGAAGAAATCGACGCGGAACACGAGTCGATCGAGGTCGTCAAGGTCAACGTCGACGAGAACCCGGAAATCGCGATGCAGTACCAGATCACGAGCATCCCAGCGATGAAGCTCTTCGTCGACGGCAACGTCACGAAGGAACTCATCGGCGCTCGTCCGAAGGCACAGTTCGAAAAAGAACTCGCTGACTACCTGAAGTAGGCGCTCGCTGCACGCGTCAGCAAACGTTTGAACGAAAGAGGGACACCCGGCACATGCCGGGCGTCCCTCTTTCAGTTTCTCGATCAGCTTCGGGTGTGCTGCCGAAATTCTATAAAAACCTCGGATCAGGCGCAGAACGTTGCCATTGAAGAGCGTGATCGACGGCGTCAACCTACCCCGAGAAGCGCTCTTCGCCCAGTTCGGAGAGGATTCTGTTCAGGTCTTCCACCGTGGCGAAGTCGATTACGACCTGCCCCTTCTTCCGACCAAGGGCGACTCGAACTCTCGTGTTCAAGCGGTCTTCGAGACGTTCTGCGATTTCATCGAGGCCATACTGCAGTGATCCCTTTCGTGGCAACGCTGCAGGCTTGCTTACGGACACCGCACTCGCTGCAGCCTCCGCACCGCGAACCGAGAGATCTTCGTTCACGATCTTGTCGGCGAGCTTGAGCATGGCCGGAGCATCGGACAACGACAGAATCGCTCGAGCATGCCCTGCGCTCAGCACCCCTGCAGCAACCTTCGACTGCACTGCTTCCGGGAGCTTGAGGAGGCGAATGGTGTTGCTGATTTGCGGTCGGCTTCGACCGATTCGCTGCGCAAGGTCTTCCTGTGTGATTCCGAAATCGTCCATGAGTTGCCGGTAGGCACTGGCTTCTTCAAGCGGATTGAGCTGCGCTCGGTGCAGGTTCTCGAGCAGCGCGTCGCGGAGCATCGCGTCATCGGCGGTGTCCTTGACGACCGCAGGAATACTGGTGAGACCGGCACGCTGGGAGGCTCGCCAACGGCGCTCGCCCATCACGAGCTCGTAGAACGGCGCCTCGGTCGCGTCAACCAACGGTCGAACCACAATTGGTTGGAGAACGCCGAATTCACGAATGGAATGCTCGAGTTCTGCGAGGTCATCCTCGTCGAACTCGGTTCTCGGCTGGTTTCGGTTTGGGGTGATGTCCAGTTGCGGAATCGAGAGCAACCTGGCACCAGGAACCTCAACGAGCGCGACTGCGTCGTTCTGCGTTGCGCTGTCGTCGCTTTCAGTGGAGACGCCCGCGGCATCGGAAGCAGACGCATCCTCGGACGGTGTCGCTGGGGCACTCGAGCGACGGCGAGAGACGTTGGCGACCGAATTTTCGGGGATCGATGTGCGTTTTTGCGCCTTGCCGCGTTGCTTCACTGTCGCGCTTGGCTGAACTGCTTCGCTTGACGAGTTCGATGCTGGAGCGTCCTTGCTCGTCGCGGCCGGCGCTTTCCGCCCGGTTGGGAAGAACACGTCGACGGGACGGTCCTCACCTTCCCGCGCTTGGTCGTTGGTCTCGTCACGCGAGCTCGTGGGGATGAGCGCGCCAATACCCCTGCCTAGACCTGTACGTCGGCTCATTGCGCGACCCCTCGTTTTGCGATTTCAATGGCCGCTTCGCGATATGCGAGGGCTCCTGGAGAGTTTGGATCGTAGGTCACAACGGTCTGGCCGAATCCTGGTGCCTCAGAGACACGCACCGACCTCGGAATGATGGCCTCAAGAGTGACTTCAGGGAAGTGCCCACGGACCTCGTCGGCGACCTGACGCGACAGGAGCGTTCGTCCGTCGTACATCGTGAGCAGAACGGTCGAAAGCTGGAGCGAGGGATTCAGGTGCTGCTGGATTCGCGCGATGGTGTCCGTGAGTTGCGCGACACCTTCGAGCGCGTAGTACTCGCACTGAATCGGGAGCAAGACCTCGGTTGCGGCGGTGAACGCGTTAATCGTCAGAAGCCCGAGTGATGGTGGGCAGTCGATCAGGATGTAATGCGGTACTTCTGCGGCCGTGTTGAGGTAGTCCTCGATCGCGTCGCTCAGAGCGAATTCTCGTCGGTTCATGTTGACGAGCTCGAGATCGGCTCCGGCAAGGTGAATCGTTGCCGGCAGGCACATCAAACCGGGTGCCTCCTTGCTTTCGACAGCAAGATCCTTGATGGCAATTCCCTCGAGGAGAACCTCATAGGAGCTTTGCACATCGGCGTGATGTGGGATCCCGAGCGCGGTCGATGCGTTGCCTTGCGCATCGAGATCGATGACGAGGACTCGAGCCCCGTTCTTCGCGAGTGCTGCAGCCAGATTGACGACCGTGGTCGTTTTTCCGACCCCTCCCTTTTGATTGACAACCGTGATGACCCGGGTCTTATCGGGAAGTGGTGCGTTCCCCACGGTTTCGAGAGAGCGACGTCGCTGGGCAAGGCTCGCGAGTTCGCGAGCGATCGGAGTCGACTCGTATGTACCTGGCGTTGACACTCAAAATCCCATCGATGTTTCACGTGAAACATTGTGTTGATCGAAGCGGTTGTCCCTGAGGGAACCGCTTCTCGGTAATGCTCCATTTTGACTCAGCTAGTCGAGTGAAACAAGTTGAACTTGCGTTTTGTGAGGTCGCGTCTTGCGGTGCGCTCTTCCACAGGGTACCCCCAACCTGTGGAAAACCTTGCAGCAACGAGGGGGTTCTCCGGCTCGTGCATTTGGAAAGCCGACATCCTTGTACTCGCCAGTTATAGCAACGATGTTCGCAGATCGAGATTCCGGCCCGGCGCATTGCACGCCCGAGATTGCGCAACATATCGACTCGGTTATCCACAGTTGTCCACAAGCGTGCAATCAGTGTTGCAGGTGCTCACTCTCGCGGTGGATTCGACCAAACACAGGGTGTTTCACGTGAAACATGTATGGACCTCGTCCCTGTCCCCGAAAGTGGATGATCGCTCGCTTTTGTCGAGGCCTCCCTGTCAACATTTCGCGTGTCATTTTGGGTCTTGTTCGACCACGGTGTGTGGACCGTCGCACTCGGCACCGGACACCGACATCGGACACCGACATCGGCCACCGTTCCGAGAGCCGCAGGCCGCAGGCCGCAGGCCGCAATCCACGAAGTGAGTCCATGCAGATGCACATCATCACTTCGCGGGTACTGGATCGACGAAGAGCCCGCCTCACCCTCTCCGGCATGATGCCACTGCGATGAGACACCCAATGTTTCACGTGAAACGTTTGCACTGTGACCGATCCCGTGATCTGGCTTCGAGTGCGCGGCTATTAGGAGGTCGGTGTAACCACGAACTGTCGCGTCGTCTGGCCGGTGTAAAGATTCTCGCCCGTTTGCACCTGGCGAGTAAGGCGTAGAACTCGCGACTCGCGATCGGATGACTTCGAGGGTTTCCCACTTTCACACTTTGTTTCACGTGAAACATCCGTGCGCGCTCTCGGTGATCGGACAATGCGATCGCTAAGCGGATGGGAACTAGGCGTCCCCGAGGCTGCGCAGCAAGGTGGCCAGGGCAGCGGTCAGAGACAGTCAGTTCCGTTGCAGCCTCGATACTCGGCCAATCTGAGTCTCTTATTGTTCTTCACGCGAATGCCGTGCGATTCCTACTCGTCACTACGCGACGGTTCCTTCGGAGGTACACGCAGCAAACGCACCAATCTACCGTCAACGGTTCTGCATTAACCGCAGTCACCCTCATCATTGCTCATCCGGTGGCGACGAGTCCGCGCCGACCTGCGCCTCCACAATCCAGCGAATGGGCAGTCGATCCTTCAATCGCGATTCGCGCGCTGGGTGGTTCAACAATTCGCACAGATTCGCCTCTTCGTCGCCATCTCTCCATGTGCAACACGCGCTGAGGCGGACCTTTTAACGCCCGAATCCCGATATCAACCAGACACGCTCGTTGATGTTTCACGTGAAACAATTGCAATTTCGCTCGTTGAGAGTCCGACCGGGTAGTTTCCGACGTGTTTCGCACCTGTCGATATGACGCAAGAAACCTTGCGGTGACCTGGGGATTCAGACCGTTCCTTCTGAGCACAACCGCTCGGCATGCGGGTCTGCTTCCGCGTTCGACACCCACGATCGAATGTGGCTCAAGCCGCAGCGTCAGTGTTTCTGTGGATACTCGGTTACGACCTGAGTCAGAGGCATTGGCGTCTGACCATCCCGCCACTAGGAGTCGCGGCACTCCAAACGTGAAGCTTGAAGCTACTTCGGATCCGTACATTTGAAACTCCACTAAGGCCCTGAGAAGTCAGGATTATCCGAAATGTTTCACGTGAAACAACAACCGCAGCTCGCCCACGTGACCCCTCACCGAACTGAAGAACTGAAGGACAGGAGGACAGGAGGACAGGAGGACAGAACTCACTCTCGGCGCCAAGACCCGGGGGGGAATAGAGAGACGTGGTGAGAACTGATCCTCGAACACGTACGGTGAAGCAGGAAAGTACGATGCGCCAGCGCGTTGAGTGGCAGACACGCTCCGTAGAGCCCCATCACAAAATCGTCGATCACGGAGCGATGATCACGACGATGATGACGAAAATCGTGAGGAGCCAAGCTCATACGTGATCTTTAGATCAACCCGTGTCGCACGATCGTGAGATCAGGGGAGCTCTTTACCAGAGACGAAGCGTGTTCGAGCGGGGAAAATCTCGCCTGAATTTCCCAAACAGAGAGCGTCTCAGAGCAATTTTGGAGGATCCTGGCCGAAACGAGTCGATTCGAAGATGCTCAAAATCGTTCCTGGAGAGCCAGAATGGGCGTCAGAGAGATCATCAAATGAAATAACACCCCTTAATGGGGGTAGCGGCTGGCCCGAGGACGCCCTTTACCACGAGATGTCTACGCCGCGCTGACTCCGATTTCCGTTCCAAACGGTCACGGGTCACTGATCCAGGAATACAGGAATCGGGACCACTGATCAGGGATCAGGGATCAGGGATCAGGGATCAGGGATCAACCGTCGCGCGAAACACTCGAGTGATCTCAAGATCATGTTCCGCCCCGAGTTCAATAACCTCGGCATTCTCGAGTCGCGCTTTCCGCATCGCCTTTGCGGCCTTCGTCATCTCTTCAGAAACACGAGCGCCCTTCAAGAACAACAGCTCGCCGCCGCTTTTCACCAAGGGAGCCGTGATGGGAATCAGTGTGGACAAGGCGGAAACTGCTCGCGCGGTCACCTGGTCGAGACCGAATCCGACCTCCGCTTCTTCTGCCCGCGCGCGAATGATCGTCACGTTCTGCAAACCCAAACGATCAGATTCCTCGGTCAACCAGGCACACCGGCGTTCCATCGGCTCGATCAGGAAGAACTCAACATCTGGACGAGCGATTGCCACGACCAGACCGGGGAGTCCCGCACCGGAGCCGACATCACCGACTCGACCGTGTAGCAGGGGAGCGATCAGTGCCGAGTTCAGAACGTGGCGGGTCCACAAGCGTGGAAGTTCGACAGGACCGATGAGGCCGAGTGTCTCACCGTGTTCAGCGAGCGAAGCGGTGAACTGGCGTGCCAATTCGATGCGATCGCCAAAGAGCGAAACCGCTGCCGCCGGCTCTTGTTCGAGAGTGTCAGACACAGATGCGAAGTAACGTGCGCTTAGGCGGAACGAATCACCGAGTGACGAGCAGAGCCCTCACCCTGAGATTCGCTTTCGAGGCCACGCTCTGAGACGAGGTCGTGCACGACCTTACGTTCGTAGGAGGACATCGGCGGCATTGAGAACTCCGCCGCGCCGCCCTCAATTGCTTCAGCTGCAGCATCGACCAGGTCTTCGAGTTCCTTGGCTCGCGCGTCACGAGAACCGGCGACGTCAAGCACGAGACGAGAAAACTCGCCGGTTCGCGCCTGAACAGCCAAGCGGGTGAGGTCCTGCAACGCAGCGACCGCATCCTTGTTGGAGAGATTCTGCAATGACTCGTCGTCAGCAGTTCCAACGGTCAGGAGTACTCGAGCTCCTCGTCGCTCGATCTCGATGTCACCATCGAGATCGCAGATGTCGAGCAGTTCTTCGATGTAGTCCGCAGCGATTTCACCTTCGTCGCTCGGGTCTACCGCGTCACCATCGAGCGATTCCTCGGATTCCGATGCAGTGTCGTCAGTGACAGCATCGTTCTTCTCGACGACTTCGTTCTCCTCGACCGCGAGGTCCTGTTCAGCGTTCGTCACTATTTTCCTCCGCGCTTACTCTTCGGGGTCTTTCGCTTCGGCTGCACACGCTGGCCGCCGATTTCTTGTACCAGAGTGTCGTCCGCCTTCTCGTCTTCCAGCGGCGGCAATCCCTGACGCTGACGCTTGCGAGCAAGTCGGGCCTCGCGAGCGAGCGCTGCATCGGAGCCCGGGGTCGGCATGTTGTGGATGATGATGAACTGCTGCACCATCGTGAAGATGTTGGAGACGAGCCAGTAGAACATGGTCGCGAGCGGGAACATGTAGCCCGTGATGATCAGGAAGATCGGGATGATGTACAGCAGCACACGCTGCTGGCGGTACATCGGTGACTCCTTCATCGCAGGAGTCTGGTTCTTCGACATGATCTGGAGCTGCGTGAAGAACTGCGTTCCAGTCATGATGACGACGAGCAGAATTGCGAGCGATACGACGTACCAGTTGCCCTGCTCAAAACCCTGCTGCATGGTCATGTGCAGCGGAATGACGTCGAACAACTGTGCGGATCCGAACTGATCAGCAAGCGGCTTGGTCATGAAACCAACACCTGCATCACCGCGGTTCGCGGTCGTCAGAACCGTAACGAGACCGAAGAAGACCGGCATCTGAACGAGCATCGGCAAGCACGAAGCGAGCGGGTTCGTTCCGGCCTTCTTATATGCGGCCATGGTTTCGCGCTGCATTGCCTCGCGAGAGAACTGGTCCTTCTTGCCCTTGTACTTGTCTTGGATCCGCTTGACCTCTGGCGCTACTTCGAGCGCGCGACGCGAGGAAACGATCTGCTTCACGGTCAGCGGGATCATCGCAGTGCGAACGACGAGCACGAGCCCGACAATTGCGAGCACCCAGGCGAGGCCGCTCGCGCCGTCGACGCCGGCTGCCTCCACGACCCAGTGGAATCCAGCAAGGATGGCCTCAAGTACGTACTTGATGGGCCACATCAAAGTGCCGAAGAAGTCCATGGGTGGATCAGTGCTCCTTGTGCGGGGTTACAAATCCCCACGGTGTTGTGCTGAACCGCCGTCGCGGTTCCGGAATGTCATCGATTCCGCCTTCAGCCCACGGGTGGCATCGAGCGATCCGTCGCGTTCCCATCCAGACGCCTCGGATCACTCCGTACTGCTGTATCGCCTGCAAGGTGTAGTACGAACAACTCGGGTAATACCGGCACACATCTCCGTAGATGGGAGAAATGAATCGCCTGTACAAACCGAGGATGAACGCTGCGACGTTGCGGGGGATCAGTACGAGGGTTCTCATCGAGACCTCAAAATGGGGACAACTACTGATTTGAGGGTATCAAAGTCGGCGTCCGCACCTGCAGGAAGTACCCGTACGACCACGTCGTGTGGGTCACCCAGCGGAAGTTCGGCTCGAACGATTTCGCTGAGACGCCGGCGAAGGCGGTTTCGAACGACTGCGTTGCCTACTTTTTTTGAGACCACAAAGCCAAATCGCGACTCCGACGTGCCTGGAGTCGCGATTGAGACAATTGCGAAAGGGGTGCGAACGCGACGACCAGTGCGAGTGATGCGGCGAAAATCTTCGCCGGCCTTCACCCGGTTGGCCGTCGGCAGCGCCACCGGAATACGACTTACGCCGAGAGTTCCGTGCGGCCCTTGCGACGGCGCGCTGCGAGGATTGCGCGACCTGCGCGGGTGCGCATGCGGAGGCGGAAGCCGTGCTTCTTGGCGCGACGGCGGTTGTTCGGTTGGAACGTACGCTTGCTCATGATTACTCCAAGGGGTTCGGTGCTGATGACCGGAAGCTACTTTGCCGTATTAGGCAACCTATTCAAGATAGGCAATTTGTGACGATTCGTCAAACAGGGCCACGCCGGAAACTCGCCACGCCGTCGTAAATCGAAGACAACTTGCAAGCAGTGCGGTATCGCGGTTTACTCTTGTGATTCACATCGTTGTTGCCCTTGGAGAGGGCAAGCGATCTTGAAGTCTTGCTGAGAAGTATTCGGTGGACAACGCTGTGGAAAACTTGTCTCGACTGTGAGGAACCACACCCGAATGACTGACTCGACTCCGATCCCGCAACTGTGGTCTGAAGTGTTGACCGTGCTGCGGACCGACACCCGGGTTCAGCCTTCTTTGCAGGGATTCCTTGACCTCGCGGAGCCACAGGGGGTCATGGGCAATGTGCTCTACCTCGATGTTCCGAACGATCTCACGCGCGACATGCTGGAGCAGCGACTCCGCATTCCGATCACAGAAGCCATTGTGGATAACTCCGGCCAGATCGAGTCGTTCAAGATCGTCGTCAACCCGGATTTGCAGCCGAGCGAACGTCTTCCAGAGACCAGCGACAGTTCTTCATTTGTCGCTCCTGAGCCCACGCCGACGCTTCCGGCAGCTCCAGCACCGTCATACGCAGAAACTGCCGACGTTTTCGCTCAGCGGAGACTGGAGAACTCACTGAATCCGAAGTACACCTTCGATGACTTCGTGATCGGCGGTTCAAACCGATTCGCCCACGCGGCGGCGTTCGCCGTCGCCGAGTCTCCGGCCAAGGCCTACAACCCGCTCTTCGTCTATGGCGAATCCGGCCTCGGCAAGACGCACTTGCTGCACGCAATCGGCCACTACGCAATGAGTCTCTACCCGGGGATCCGCGTTCGATATGTCTCGAGCGAAGAGTTCACGAACGATTTCATCAACTCGATCGTCAACAACCAGTCGCAGTCTTTTCAGGCGAGGTACCGCGACATCGACATCCTGCTGATTGACGACATTCAGTTCTTGCAGGGCAAGGATTCGACGCAAGAGGCCTTCTTCCACACGTTCAATACCCTGCACGACCACAACAAGCAGGTCGTGATCACCTCGGACCTCCCCCCGAAACACCTGACCGGTTTCGAAGACCGCATGGTTTCGCGTTTCGAGTGGGGTTTGATCACGGACGTCCAAGCTCCCGATCTCGAAACACGCATCGCAATTCTCCGGAAGAAGGCGCAGAGCGAGACCGTTCCGGTGCCCGACGAAATTCTCACGGTGATCGCCGACAAGGTGAAGTCGAACATCCGCGAACTCGAGGGCACCTTGATCCGCGTGACCGCGTTCGCAAGTTTGAACCGCTTGCCCGTCGACATGGATCTTGCACAGACCGTGCTGAAGGATCTCTTCTCCTTCGATGAAGAGGCCGTGATCTCGCCGAGCGACATCATCAGTCACACCGCGGCATACTTCAAGCTTTCTGTTGACGACCTGTATGGCTCGTCACGGTCGCAGACGGTCGCTCAGGCTCGACAGATCGCGATGTATCTCTGTCGTGAGATGACGAGCCTCAGCCTGCCGAAGATCGGCCAGCTGTTCGGCAACCGCGACCACACGACCGTCATGTACGCGAACAAGAAGATCGAGGCGCTCATGAAAGAAAAGCGAAGCGTCTACACGCAGGTGACTGAGCTCACCGGTCGCGTGAAGCAGGGGCCGCTGCGCTAGCGCGATGCCTCTTTACGGAACCCCAGACCCGATGTTCACGGGTTTGGGGTTTTTCTTTTCCCTCGGAGGCCGAGGACAGCGAGCAGCCCTGTCGATCGAGCGGGCGATGCGCAGATTCCTTGCTACGAGTGGCTCCTCACCGAGAATCCACAGCCTGAATGACAAGTTTTTTCAGTTTCCACACCCCCTGTGGAACTCTGTGTGCCGCGCCGGACGAAATGTGGAGAACTCAGGAGCTCCGTGTGGAAACGTGTCATTCGCTCCGACGAGTTTCATGACGGTTTTGTGATTCGATGCACAGCCGCTCCACAACTTGCACGCGTGTAGTTCCCGGTCACCGTCCCGAAACTTGTCATTCCTCCACAGTTTCAACAGGCGTTATAAGTCTTAGAGAGATTTGAAATGAGATGAGAGAGCCCACAACATTGAACGCCGGAGCCCTGCTGGCTGGTTTCGGTCTGTGACAGAATGACAAACCGAACATCCCTGGAGGTCCTTGCCGTGAAATTCAACATCAATCGCGATGTTTTCAGCGACGCCGTGTCGTTTGCAGTGAAGCTTTTGCCGCAGCGCACGACTCTGCCGATTCTCACGGGAGTCCGCATCGAGGCAAACGAAAACTCTGTGACGCTCTCGACCTTCGATTACGAGGTTTCGGCGCGAACGAGCATCAGTGCCGAAGTCACCGAACCTGGCGTCATCTTGGTTTCTGGTCGTCTCCTCAACGACATCGCGAACAAGCTTCCGCAGTCGGTCGTGGTCATCGAAGACGATGAAGCCTCCGTCAAGATCTCCTGTGGCAGCGCCCGTTTCTCGCTGCTGAAGATGCCGATCGAGGAATATCCGACCGTTCCTGCTGTCGAAGGCCACACTGGACTCGTTCGCGGCAGTGATTTCTCCGAAGCGATCGCACAGGTTGCCGTGGCGGCCTCGCGTGAAGACGTCACCCCGGTCATCACAGGTGTGCAGCTCGAAGCTTCCGAGCAGACGTTGAGCTTCACCGCCACAGACCGTTACCGAGTCTCGGTTCGCGGAATCGACTGGGATTCCGGCAACACCTCAGCGTTGAGCGCCTTGGTGCCAGCTCGCACGATCGCTGAAGTCGGAAAGACATTCGGTCACGCCGAAACGATCGAGATCACGATGAGCGAGCCTGGTGACCGGCAGCAGATCGCCTTCAGTGCAGCCGACAAGACCGTCACGAGCTTGCTCATCAAGGGCAATTTCCCACCGGTCGGGCGGTTGTTCCCAGCATCGGTCGAGCACTACGCGGTCCTGAACACTGCGGATCTGGTCGAAGCAACTCGTCGCGTGCAGCTCGTGCTCGAACGTGAAGCCGCCTTGCGATTCACGTTCAGCGAGGGCCAGGTCACACTCGAAGCGATCGGAAGCGAGCAGGCGCAAGCCAACGAAACGCTCGATTGCGTCTTGAACGGTGAAGAAATCGTTCTGTCGATCAAGCCGCAGTTCTTGCTCGACGGACTCGGTGCAACGCACAGCGAATTCGTCCGAGTCTCGTTCACGAAGACCGAGAACACGAACAAGCCGGGGCCGATGTTGATCACCGGCCAGACCTCTCGTGATTCGACCGAACCGACCGACTTCAAGTACCTGCTGCAGCCGAACCTGCTGCTTCGCTAACACCTGAAAGCGCTGTTGGTCGCTGACTGGTTGTAGTGAGCCGTTCTCTTCTCAGGGCTTGAGCGTTCGACAGAATCGTTCGAGTCCGCCGACATCTCAGGGGGTGACTGATGCGAGTCAATCGCCTCGAACTCACTGATTTTCGCAACTATCACCGAGCCACGGTCGAGTTTCCGGCTGGTCCGACGCTCCTGGTCGGACGAAACGGCATGGGGAAGACCAACCTCGCCGAAGCGGTCGTTTGTCTGAGCACGGGAGGAAGCCATCGCGTCCCCGGGCACCAACCGATGATCCGGGCCGGCGAAGAGACTGCGATCATCCGCTCAACGCTGATGGGCGGCGAGCGTTCGATCGATGTCGACGTCCAACTCAACCGGAGTTCGCCGAACAGAGCACAGGTCAATACGCAGGCGGTCCGATTCCGCGACCTGCCTCGATATCTCAAGACGGTGCTCTTCAGTCCGGAAGATCTTGCGATCGTGCGAGCAGAACCGACCGGTCGCCGGAGATTTCTCGACGACATCCTGGTGGCAGCGACGCCACGGTTCACCTCGGTGCTCGCCGACTATGACAAAGTCGTGCGCCAGAGAAACTCCCTGTTGAAGTCCGCTCGCGCGTCCCGGATTCCGCCGAGCGAGCTTGCAACACTCGACGTTTGGGACCAACGTCTTGCTCAATTGGGGTTCGAGATCGTTCAAGCCCGAAGGGCGCTGGTCACCGCGATCGCTCCGCACGTGGCTACCGCGTACCGCAATGTCGCCGGCGACGAGCATTCGACCGCGCTGCATTATGAATCGACCGTTCCGGAAGAGTTCTCGGCGTTCGAGGAACTCCTCGTCGCCCGCCGTCAGGACGAACTCGATCGAGGGACGACCCTGATCGGGCCTCATAGAGACGACCTCGGCCTTGAACTCAACGGACTCCTCGCTCGTCATTACGCGAGTCACGGAGAATCCTGGTCGTTCGCCCTCGCACTCAAACTCGGCAGCGCCGAGTTGCTCCGCGGCGAAACGACCGGCGATCCGGTCGTCATTCTCGACGATGTCTTCGCCGAGCTCGACGCTCGTCGTCGCGAGCGGCTTGCCGAGAGCGTGATCGGATACGAGCAGGTCATCATTACTGCGGCCGTTGAAGACGACGTTCCTTCTGTGCTCCGCGCTCAACCGATTCGAATTGAACGTGGGACGGTCGTCGATGTTGCCGCCACTGACTCTCCAATCGAGAAAGAGCACACCGCAGGTTCTGGTCAATCTTCCGTAGACGAGGTCACAGAGCGCGCGGAGTCCGACGATGACTAAGCGCGACGAACGCTCGGAACCCGAACGCGTTTGGGCGCGTTTCCGCGGCAAGTTCGGAGATCCGGCACTCGCGAGTCGTGACGGTCGGCGCCGTGCGAAGCGGGCAGTCGACGGCAACGTCCCGTTTTCTCCAGGCCGTGACCCTCTGCGGATCGCAGCTGTGGTTGACGGATTCGCCGAGTCGGCGGGATGGACCGACCAATTGGCCGAAGGGGCGGTCGTTGCGAGATGGCCGGAGATCGTCGGCGAAGAGACCTCGCGGCGGACGACACCGATTGGGATCGAGGATCATGTGCTGCTCGTGCAGTGCTCGTCAACCTCGTGGGCCCAGCAGTTGCGGCTCATGCGGGGGCAGGTCACCACTCGACTCATCGAACTGTTCCCAGATGCGCACATCGAATCGGTGCGCTTCATCGGACCGGACGTTCCGAACTTCCAGCGCGGCATCAGATCGGTTCGGGGACGAGGCCCGAGAGATACCTGGGGATAGTTCCCGCGCGACCCCTGCCAAAGCGAGGATCGTCCAATGAGTCAGAACGGTAATCAACCGCATTCTGTGGCGGTTTCCTGGCGCGAGAGCGATTCACAAAGACATTTCGGGTGGATCGCGCGATCTAAGCGGCTGAGATAGCCCTTTTGATGCCCGGTTTGAGCCGATCACTGATAGAATTGGGCGTTCGACTATGAGCCTTTTTTGAGGCTCGTCGCAAGGCACGACAGGAGCCGAAGGCACTACATGACAGACGATCAGACGCGCGATGTATACGGCGCAGACGAAATTCAGATTCTTGAAGGTCTCGAGGCGGTTCGTAAGCGTCCGGGTATGTACATCGGCTCCACGGGCCCGCGCGGTTTGCACCACTTGGTGTACGAGATCGTTGACAACTCAGTAGACGAGGCACTCGCCGGTTATTGCGACACGATCGACGTCACGATCCTCGCCGACGGCGGTGTTCGCGTGATCGACAACGGTCGCGGAATTCCGGTCGACCCGCACTCCTCCGACCCTCGGAAGTCGACCGTTGAGGTTGTTCTGACGATCCTTCACGCCGGAGGAAAGTTCGGTGGCGGCGGCTACGCCGTCTCCGGTGGTCTCCACGGTGTCGGATCCTCGGTCGTGAACGCACTGTCGAGTACCCTGCATGTCGCGGTCCGTCGTCAAGGCTTCGTCTGGCGCCAGAGCTTCACGATCGGTGAGCCGGATGCGCCACTCGAAAAGGGCGAGGCAACAAATGAGACCGGAACGACGATCACGTTCTACCCCTCGGCCGAGATCTTCGAGTCCATCGACTTCGACTACACGACGCTGAGCAAGCGCTTCCAGCAGATGGCCTTCTTGAACAAGGGGCTGCGCATCACGATCACCGACGAGCGACCATCCGAGGTCGCGGTCGAAGAGGGCGAAGAAGCGCCCGTTCGCTCCGAGTCGTACTTCTACGAGAACGGACTGCGTGATTACGTCGAGTACTTGAACTCCTTGAAGAAGGCTGAAGTCGTTCACGACGAGATCATTCACTTCGAATCTGAAGACAAGACCCGCATGATCTCGGCCGAGTTGGCAATGCAGTGGACCAACGGCTACCAAGAGGGCGTCTTCACCTATGCAAACACCATCAACACGCATGAGGGTGGAACGCACGAAGAAGGCTTCCGCGCCGCACTGACCACTCTGGTCAACAAGTACGCGCGACAGACCAACCAGCTCAAAGAAAAAGACGAGAACCTCTCTGGCGATGACGTCCGTGAGGGCCTGACCGCGATCATCTCGGTCAAGCTCGGTGAGCCACAGTTCGAAGGCCAGACGAAGACCAAACTCGGGAACACCGAAGCGAAGTCCTTCGTGCAGCGGGTCGTCGGCGAGCAACTGAGCGACTGGTTCGAGCGCAACCCCTCGAACGCCAAAGAGATCGTCCGGAAGGCGATCGGCGCGGCACACGCGCGCATCGCTGCCCGCAAGGCGCGCGAGCAGACGCGGCGAAAGGGCCTACTCGAGTCGAGTGGAATGCCCGGAAAACTCAAAGACTGCCAGTCGAAGATCCCGTCCGAAAGTGAAATCTTCCTGGTCGAGGGAAACTCCGCAGGCGGTTCCGCTGTGCAGGGTCGAAACCCGCACACGCAAGCGATCTTGCCGCTGCGAGGCAAGGTCCTGAACGTGGAGAAGGCTCGTCTCGACCGTGCGCTCGGGAACGCTGAAATCCAGTCGATGATCACTGCCTTCGGTGCTGGTCTCGGTGAAGAGTTCGACGCCGAAAAAGCTCGGTACCACAAGATCGTGCTCATGGCAGATGCTGACGTCGATGGCCAGCACATCACGACGCTGCTACTCACGTTGCTGTTCCGCTACATGCGACCGCTGATCGACCGGGGATTCGTCTACCTCGCGCAGCCGCCGCTCTACAAGATCAAATGGAGCAACTCGGAGCACGAGTATTCCTACTCGGATCGCGAACGCGACGCGATGATCGCAGACGGTCTCACCAAGGGAAAGCGCATTCCAAAGGAAAACGGAATCCAGCGCTACAAGGGTCTCGGCGAGATGGACTACAAGGAACTGTGGGAAACCACGATGGACCCTGACACCCGCACCCTGCGACAGATCACACTCGACGATGCAGCAGACGCCGACGCGGTGTTCTCAACGCTCATGGGAGAAGACGTCGAATCACGTCGCTCGTTTATTCAGAAGAACGCAAAGGACGTCCGGTTCCTCGACATCTAAGCGCTTCGGCGAATTGAGATCTCGAGCACAGCGACACGGAAGCAAATATGACTGACATCACTCCCCCTACTGATCGCATCGAACAGGTCGATCTGCAAGCAGAAATGCAGCGTTCGTACCTCGACTACGCAATGAGCGTCATCGTCGGGCGCGCCCTGCCCGACGTTCGTGATGGCTTGAAGCCCGTCCACCGACGTGTGCTCTACGCAATGTACGACGGGGGATTCCGCCCTGACAAGGCATTCTCGAAGTGTGCTCGTGTCGTCGGTGAAGTCATGGGTCAGTACCACCCGCACGGTGACTCACCGATTTACGATGCGCTCGTTCGACTCGTGCAGCCGTGGAGCATGCGGTACCCGCTTGCTCTCGGTCAAGGAAACTTCGGCTCTGCCGGAAACGACGAGGCCGCTGCACCTCGGTACACCGAGACCAAGATGCACCCGATGGCGCTCGAGATGGTGCGCGACATCGAAGAAGATACGGTCGACTTCCAGGACAACTACGACGGTCGCACGCAGGAGCCCATCGTGCTCCCGGCCCGGTTTCCGAACCTGCTGGTCAACGGCTCGGTCGGAATCGCGGTCGGAATGGCGACCAACATTCCTCCGCACAACCTGCGTGAGGTTGCCGCGGGCGCGAAGTGGTACCTCGAGAACCCAGACGCCACGCAATCGGAACTCCTCGAAGCACTCCTGCAGCGCATCAAGGGGCCAGACTTCCCGACCGGTGCGCAGATTCTCGGCACCAAGGGCATTGAAGACGCGTACCGTACGGGCCGTGGCTCAATCACGATGCGCGCAGTGGTCAAGGTCGAGGAGATCCAGGGACGCACCTGCCTCGTCATCACCGAGCTGCCGTACCAGGTCAACCCGGACAACCTCGCGATGAAGATCGCCGACCTGGTGAAGGAGGGTCGTCTTTCGGGTATCGCTGATATTGAAGACGCAACCTCTGGTCGCACGGGTCAGCGACTCATCATCAAGCTGAAGCGCGACGCGGTTGCGAAGGTCGTGCTGAACAACCTCTACAAGCACACGCAGCTGCAGGAGAACTTCGGCGCGAACATGCTCGCGATCGTCGACGGTGTGCCACGCACACTCGCGATCGACGGGTTCATCTCGAACTGGGTTGACCACCAGATCGATGTCATCGTTCGCCGGACCCAGTTCCGCCTTCGCAAGGCAGAAGAGCGCATGCATATTCTGCGCGCGTACCTTCTCGCGCTGGACGCCCTCGACGAGGTCATCGCGTTGATCCGTCGCAGTGCCACCACCGAGGAAGCCCGCGATGGGCTCATGGACCTCCTGAAGATCGATGAATTGCAATCACGCGCGATTCTCGAACTGCAGTTGCGTCGCCTCGCAGCACTCGAGCATCAGAAGATTCAAGACGAGGCTGACGAGCTCGAGAAGATGATCGCGGAATACAACGTGATCCTCACCACGCCGTCGCGTCAGCGTCAGATCATCATGGAAGAACTCGACGGCATCGTCGAGAAGTTCGGTGACGATCGACGCAGCGAGATCATGCTCGGCTACGGCGGAGACATGAGCATGGAAGACCTGATCCCTGAAGAGGAGATGGTGGTTTCCCTCACCCGCGGCGGCTACATCAAGCGCACGCGCATCGACAATTACCGCTCGCAGCACCGCGGCGGCAAGGGAGTCAAGGGCGCACAGCTTCGCGCAGACGATGTCGTCGAGCACTTCTTCGTCACAACGACGCACCACTGGTTGCTGTTCTTCACCACGAAGGGCCGTGTTTACCGGGCGAAGGCCTACGAAGTGCAAGAGGCCGGCCGAGACTCGAAGGGCCAGCACGTTGCGAACCTGCTCGCGCTGCAACCGGACGAGGACGTCGCACAGGTGCTCGACATCCGTGACTACGCGACCTCCGAGTACCTGGTGCTCGCGACCCGTGAGGGACTGGTCAAGAAGACGGTCTTGAGTGCGTACGACACGAACCGCACGGGCGGGATCATCGCCATCAACCTCAACGAGGGTGACGAGGTCGTCTCGGCAATGCTCGCTGATTCAGCCGACGAGCTCTTCGTCGTCTCAAAGCGCGGTCAGTCGATTCGCTTCAGTGCGAACAACGAGAACCTCCGACCAATGGGCCGCGCATCTGCGGGTGTGAAGGCAATCGCGCTGCAGGATGACGACGTCCTCCTCGCGGCAAATGTGATTGCGGCCGACCAGGACCGTGAAGCAACCTTCGTGGTGACGATCACCGACGGTGGTTTCGCGAAGCGTTCTGCGATTTCCGGATGGCGCCAGAAGGGCCGAAACACGAAGGGCATGGCGGTCGCCAAGTTCAGTGATGCACGTGGTTCGCTCGCGGGTGTCGCAATCGTTGAGGAAACCGACGAGCTGCTCGTCGTGCTCGAGAGCGGCAAGGTCGTGCGTTCGCCGATCGGAGAGATCCGACCGAGCGCTCGATCCACCATGGGAGTGAAATTCGCGAGTTTCAGCGACCCGAAGGACCGAATCATTTCGGTTGCACGAAACGGGGAGCGTACGCTGTCTGTTGAGAACGCGGAAGAACCCGCAGAGACAGCCGAATCAGCCCCGGCCGGAGAGGAAGCCTGATGACAAGCGTCAGCGAGAAATTGCAGCGAAAGACACCTTCGTCTCGGCGAGGTGCTGCGAAGCAGGTTCGACTGAAGCTCGTCCACGTCGACTTCTGGTCGTCGTTGAAGATCGCTGCGATCGTGGGTGTCGTTTCCGGCATCATCCTGATCGTCGTCGTGTTCCTGATGTGGTCGTTGCTCAATGTCGTCGGCCTCTTCGACAGCCTCGACAACGTCCTGCAAGACGTGCTCGGTGGAGACTTCAGTGTCATGGCGTTCGCCTCCCTGCCTCAGGCGATGCTGTTCGCTGCCGTGCTGGCCGTATTGAACCTCGTGGTCATCACGGTGCTCGGTGCGATCTTCGCCGTCCTGTACAACCTTTCCGTGCGCTTCACCGGCGGACTTTTGGTTGGCTTCACAAACCAGTAAGGTAGTTACCACTTGCAAGTTTTCCTTCTTCGGGTTGCAAAGCTTGCAAGTGGTAAAACAGTGTTGGTTTATCTGGTAGTGTTTTTGCTTGTGCCAGGGGCTATAGCTCAGGCGGTTAGAGCGCTTCGCTGATAACGAAGAGGTCCCAGGTTCAAGTCCTGGTAGCCCCACCAGCACACCAGGGGACGTAGCTCAGTTGGTAGAGCGCCTGCTTTGCAAGCAGGATGTCAGGAGTTCGATTCTCCTCGTCTCCACAATCAGGAGCCCGGTTCGCCGGGCTCCTTTTGTTTTCCCTGTTTCTCGGGAACATCGCATCAGGTCCGCACCGCGGGCGGTGCGACTGGTTCGATCGTCGTCAGACATTCGTCGAAACAAGAAGGGCAGCTCATGTCGGAGGTCAAGCGCCACGCCTTCGCGGGTCGCGGCAGACTCGTGCTGCTCCTTGCCTCCGCTGCAACGGTTGCGCTCTACGCACTGGCCGCGGGCCTCGCGCTCGTGCTGTACCCGGAAGGCGGCTTCGAGCCGACCATCATTTTCCCGGGCTTCGCTGATCCGAGTTGGACAGTCGCTGCATTCGCCTTCGGAATCACGCTCGGTGTGATCCTCTGGAAGGTCGGTGTCGAGAGCCGGCGTGGATCAACGCTCGCAGTCTTCGTCCCACCGGTCGCTTATGTCGTCGCGGGCACCGCCGCAGCGGTGCTCACGATCGCGATGAACGGCGGGAACCCGACGAACTTCATCGCCATTGCCTTGCTCTTCTCGTTCACCTCGACGTTCCAGATCTGGATCGCGCTCTTTCTTTCTCTGGCGGCTTCGACGATTCTCCGCCGACGCGCCGACGACGCCACGCGTTAGCCTGAACAGATGCGCACTCGAATCGCGGCGTACGCCGTCATCGTTGATGACGAGCAGATCCTGCTCTCGCACACGGTTGTCGAGAACTGGGAAGCCTGGACCCTGCCCGGTGGCGGAATCGACCCGGGCGAGCACCCGGAAGACGCTGCGATCCGTGAAGTGTTCGAGGAAACCGGCTTCACAGTGGAGATCACAGACACGCTCGGAGTGGATTCCCAGGTGCTTGATCCTCGAAACGGCGAGGAAACGCCCCTTCACGCGATCAGGATCATCTTCACCGCACGGATTGTTGCGGGCGAGCTCGTCTTCGAGCACAGCGGCTCTACAGACCGTGCTGCGTGGTTTGCGCTCGACGAGCTTCCTCGCCCACGAGCTGCTTCGATCGATCTCGGGCTCGAATGGGCGCTCGATTTGAGCGCGGATAGCGGCGAGACCCGCTGAGAACGCGTGGCCCTCGCGTGATCGCGGAGTGCGCGATTCGAGGTCACGCCGCAACGCCTGAGGTCACGCCGCAACGCCGAAGGCCCGACGATGCTCAACTTCAAGAGAACGAAGAAAGCCCCCTCCATGTGGAGGGGGCTTTCTTCGCGAGGCGAACCCGCCTCATGCAACCATGACGGCTGCGGAGTCTGTCTAGACCGCTGGGTCTTCACCCCGCGGTGCTTCGACCTCGTCGGAGTCTGGGATCCAGAGGTCATCGTCTGCACGAAGGGTCTGCCACGCTGCGTACGCCGCACCTGCGACAGCAACTGCGCCGACGCCGATCAGGATCCACTGCACTGGGCCTGGGCCCGACTTTGCAGCTTTGACCTCAGGAACGCGGCCGTACTTCTGCACGTTCTTGATCGCGTCCTTGACGCGCTGGTCCTTTGCAATCTGCGCGTATGCGGCAAACGAACCGAGCCCACCAGCAACTGCAGGGAGCACCTTCGAGTTCCAGCCACGGGTTGCCCCGTGCAAAACGTTACGACCGCGGTTGACGCCGGATTCAGCGAAATCGCGGACGGTGGGAGCGAGCGACTCTGAGCCGTATGCACGAGCCTGAGCACTTGCCTGGCGGGCGAGAGAGCCTGCCTTTTCTCCAACTTCGCGCTGCACAGACCAGAGCTTTTCTGCCTGCTTCCGAAGCTTCTTGATCTCACGTTCGCGCTTCCGCGTAAGTGCAAGTGACATTTTTGCGTCCTTCCCCGATGGGTTACAACTGAAGTAATACTTGCAGGTTTTTCCTGAGTGCACAGTAGAAGACAGTTATTTTCGCTGTGGTCGAACGCGCCCGGTTCCAGCCTGACACCTCCGAGCTGGCGTGGAATGATTCATGTATGGCTCATCACACCGCAGTAGCGACCATCCAGACCAACCTCGGAACCATCAAAGTTGACCTGCTCGGAGATCACGCTCCGAAGACGGTGGCAAACTTTGTAGAACTCGCCACCGGCGCACGCGAGTGGACTCACCCGGAGACGGGCGTTACGAGCACCACCCCGCTCTACGACGGCACGATCTTCCACCGCATCATTCCTGAATTCATGATTCAGGGCGGCGACCCACTCGGTCAGGGAATCGGTGGCCCCGGCTACCAGTTCGACGACGAGATCCACCCGGAACTCACCTTCAACGAGCCGTATGTGCTCGCAATGGCGAACGCCGGAATTCAGGGCGGTCGCGGAACGAACGGTTCACAGTTCTTCGTCACGACCGTGCCGACGCCTTGGCTGCAGGGCAAGCACTCGATCTTCGGTTTCGTCACCGACGCTGAGTCGCGCGCAGTCGTCGACAAGATCCAGGCCGTCGACACCGGCTTCAACGACAAGCCCCTCGAGGACGTCGTCATCGAGTCGGTCTCCGTCGAACAGGTCTAAGGCAGGCAAGTAGTGAGTTCACCCAACTCTGGCGTGTGTTACCGCCATCCGGACCGCCAGAGTTGGGTACTCTGCCAGCGTTGCGGTCGGACGATCTGTCCGTCCTGCCAGACGCAGACCCCAGTGGGCGCACAATGCCCAGAGTGCATTCGCGAAGCGAGCGCATCTCAAAAAATTCGGCACCGTGAAACCCGCAAAGCCCAGGGCCGCTCCACAGCGCCCCTCTGGCTGCGCCGCTTTCTCGGGCGCCCGAGCGCCGTCACCCTCTCGATCATCGCCTTGACCACGGTTGTCGGCGTGCTGCAGATTTTTGCGTACGGGCCGGTGACGAACGCACTCGGGTACTTCACACCACTCGTGCTCCTCGAGCCCTGGCGCATTGTGACCGCCGCGCTCTTGCACGGCGGCATCATCCACTTCCTCTTCAACATGTACGCGCTCTATTTGCTCGGTCCGGCGCTTGAAGAGCGGCTCGGCAGGATTCCGTTCCTCGTGAGCTACCTCGTGCTCGCGGCAGCAGGCTCCGCGGCCGTGACCATCTTGGCTCCGACGAGCTTCGTCATCGGAGCAAGCGGCGCAATCTTCGGACTCTTCGGTTTGTATCTCGGCCTGCAAGGGTCATTCGGACGGATCGATCCCCAGCTGCTCATCATTGTCGGACTGAACCTCGTCATCGGCTTCACGATCGCCAACGTTTCCTGGCAAGCACACGTCGGTGGACTCGTCGTCGGAGTTCTGATCGGGTTCATCGTGGGGCGCCGTGAGAAACGCGCGGTACGCGCGGGAACCAAGCCGACCGCCGTGATCTGGGGCTCGATCGGGCTCGGTGCGCTTGTCACTGCCGCCGCGTTCGCCTTCGGTATCTCCAGGCTTTTGTAATCCCACTTCGGGCCGACACGCCCGGGCATCCACTCTCCACAGAGTTGTCAACACCTGTGGACAAATAACAGGCGTGTAATTCGATAGTTGTCCACAGCTTTGTCAACAGGTGTGGACAAACTACAGCAGTGTAATTCGCTCGAAATTCGCGGTGCGTTGTCGGTCTCCGAGGCGCTGATCCGCCGTGTATTTCGGACTGTTCACCACGGACAACGCTGTATTGCGCCAGCACAAAAAAAGACGAGCCACCCGAAGGTGACTCGTCGATGATCAACTGCGCTTATCGCCAGCGAGTTGTCATAAGGAATCCGATGAACATGATTCCGAAGCCAATGACGATGTTCCACGAGCCGAGCGTCGCAACGGGGTAGACGGTGCCCGAGATGTAGTAGACGATCACCCACAAGAATCCGAAAATCATGAAACCAAACATGACTGGTTTGAACCATGCAGGGTTCTTCTTGTCGCTCGATGCCGAAGCGGAGGATTCAATTCGTGCCATAAGACCTGATTCTAACCCAGGCCCCCGCCTTACGCCCACACTGGGCAGAACCCGGGCTGACACGGAAACTGCCGATGCGTAGAATCAGAGCCATGTCATTCGAGTCGGGCCGCCACGCCGCATCGCGTGTCGGACGGCACGGACCTACCTCCTCCGCTCCTGCTGCTTCCGATGCCGACCCGGTGAGTGACGAGGCTGTTGCACCGCGCGAGCCGCGCAAGAGGCGAGCGAGGCGTCGGGCCCGGGTGACCGTCGGATCGGTGTTCGGCGAGATATTCATGACCGCCGGCATTCTCGTTTTCGGTTTCGTTGGCTGGCAGGTCACGCTCGCCGACACGGTGTTCGGGACCCAGCAAGCGCAAAGCGCTGCCTCGGCAGCATCCGGGTACGCGAGCTCGGGTGTCGCGAGCGAACCACTTCGAACCGACGCTCCGCCCATCAGCGAGCGACCTGCCGAACGTGAGCAAGTCGCCGTCATGTACATTCCGGCGCTCTGGGGTGATGAAGGTCGAGTGGTCGGCGAGGGGACGAGCCGTTTCGTGCTCGATTCACCCTCCCTCGGCCTCGCCCACTACGCGGAATCCGTGATGCCCGGCGACATCGGAAACTTCGCCGTTGCAGGGCACCGCAACGGGCTCGGGGGACCGTTCACGAACCTGAACCACCTCGCTATCGGCGACCGCATCTATGTGCAGGTCGATGACGCGTGGATGGTCTACGAATTCCGGAACTCCGAATATGTCGAACCGAGTGAGGTCGGCGTGGTTGCCCCGGTTCCGCAGTTGCCCGAGGCCGCAGCGGGTGATCGCCTCTTGACATTGACGACCTGCAATCCGGAATGGTCCTCGGTCGGCCGATTGATCTCATACGCGGTGTTCGTCGGTTGGAGCAGCACTGGTCAGCCCGCGGAATTCGCTGAAGACGTCGCAGCAGGAACGAGCATCTGATGTACGGAGCGCTCTGGAGGGTGATCCCTGGCCCGGTATGGTTCAAACTGGTCGTAGTACTTGCGCTCGTCGCCGCAGTCGCAGCGGTTCTGATTCTGTACGTGTATCCCTGGGTACAACTCACGTTCTTCCCGACACCTGAAGTGACCGTGTCGTAGCTTCGCTTCGACATCAAAGGAGAAAAACGCCATGCGTGTCCTCGTCGTCGATAATTTCGACAGTTTTGTTTATACGCTCGCCGGCTACCTCGAGCAGATCGGTGCCGACGTCACGGTCGTGCGCAACAACCAGATCGAGGCCAGCGAGATCCGCAACTGGGATGCCGTGCTGCTTTCCCCGGGCCCGGGTGCGCCCGCCGACGCCGGCGCGAGCATCGCGATCGTGCACGAGGCCATCGAACACCGGGTGCCGCTGCTCGGAGTCTGCCTCGGACACCAGGCCCTCGCTGAAGCGCTGGGCGGTGTGGTCACGCACGCAGAGCAACTCATGCACGGTAAAACCAGTGCGGTCGAGCACGACGGATCCTCGTTCTACAGCGGAGTCGCCTCGCCGTTCACTGCGACTCGCTACCACTCGCTCGCGGTCGTCGACGGCACGGTCCCCGATTCGCTCGTCGTGACGAGTCGAACCGTCAACGCAGCTGGTGTCGGAGTCATCATGGGGCTTCGCCATGAGAGCGCCCCCGTGTACGGCGTGCAGTTCCATCCGGAGTCGGTGTTGACCGAAGGCGGGTATCAAATGCTCGGGAACTGGCTCGAGGAGGCCGGTTTCGCTGGAGCCGCAGAGCGTGCAGCGTCATTCGCCCCGCTCGTCACCTTCGCAAAACCTCCGGCAGCAAGCGCTGAGGTCAGCGCGGTCTCCTGACGTGGCTTAGCGCGGCGGCGTCGAGCGCACGGCACCTGCGACGCTCCCGCGAACCTCGCGAAGGAGAGTGCGGATCGCGTCCTCCGCTGCATCCGGGTTTCGTTCCGCAATGCTCTTCGCTGCGAGCCAGTGCATCTGTCTTGCAAGGGGGAGCGGGTGTTCGGGCATCATGTCGTAACGGGTGCGCCCAGTCAGTACCTCGGCAATGACGGCGGAGAGCTCGCTGAACATCTCGTTGCCTGAGGCTTCGAGCAGAAGCGAGTGGAACGCGATGTCGTGCTCCAAGAAGGTGCCGAGCGCACCGGCCTCTCCGGTTCGATCGAGATGTTCTGCGAGTTCCAGGAGCGCAGCCTGTTGCGCTTCGCTTGCGTTCAGTGCGGCATTTCGCGCGGCGATGGGCTCGATCGCGTGGCGGAGTTCGGTGAGCGAGGCGATCTGTTCGGCGCGGCCGTCGCCAGCAAGTCGCCACCTGATCACACGCGGGTCGAACAAGTGCCATGAGGACGCTGCCTGCACCGTGATTCCGACTCGTCGTCGAGCGCTGATGAGACCCATCGATTCCAGAACTTTGAGCGCTTCTCGTACAACGGTTCTACTGATGTCGAACTCGACTTCGATGTCTTCGGTGCGGAGGACGGCCTCGGCCGGGTACGTGCCGTCGATGACGCGGAGCCCGAGGGTCTCAACAAGGTCGTCTTGCAAAGTTTGCCGAACCATCAACAGCCTTCCGCATTTGCTGTGTCTGACGAGCTCCGTTGGCGATGCTCGCTCTTGACGACTGTAGCAAACATATTATGTAATACTTTTGGGAGCGTTCTGCTTTCGAATTGAGAATGGATGGATTCGTATGTCGCCGGTTGAGCACCTCGTCGTGATGGGCGTCTCCGGCGCAGGGAAGACGACGATCGCGCAGGGCATCGCCCACGCGCTCGGCCGACCATTCGCAGAAGCAGACGAATTCCACCCTGAAGCAAACGTGCAGAAGATGTCCGCCGGAATCTCGCTCTCCTCAGAAGACCGCATGCCGTGGCTCGACTCGATCCGGATCTGGATGGACGAGCAGGGTGCCAAGGGGCTCTCGACGGTCGTCGCATGTTCGGCACTGCGCGAGGTCTACCGCGAACGGCTGAACGCCGCGCAGGGGAGCGTGCGGTACGTGCACCTCACTGGCGATCGCGAAATGATCCGTGAGCGGATGGCGCGACGCAACGGCCACTTCATGCCGGCATCGCTGATTGATTCGCAATTTGATGCACTCGAACCGCTCGGCCCCCACGAACACGGAGTCAGTGTTGGCGTCGAGGGTACGCAGGCGGAGATCATCGAGAACGCCCTCGCCGCGATCCGCTCGTAGACCGGAGCGACGAGGAGGCGACGCCGGACCGAGCGCGCCCCAAACACGCGTTGCGCTGGGCGATCGCTGCTTTGACGCTAGTCTTCGTCGTTTCCGTTTCCGTTGTCCCCAGGAGGAGCAGGCGGAGCAGGGTCAGGGACCGGAGGCGTTGTCGGGTCTGGCGTGTTGGAAGGCTGCGGCGGTGGCGGCGGCTGGCCACCACAGTAGGTGAGCGTGATGGTGCCGCCCTGCGGCTGCTCGCCCGGTGCGATCGACTGCGCGGTCACTCGGCCGCCCATGCATGACTGCAGAATGATCCGGCGAACCGTGTAACCGATGTCGTCGGCGGTCAGCATCGATGCAGCGGAGCTGTAGCTCATTCCGACCACGTTCGGAATCGTGACCCGACCGTTTGAAACGAAGACGTCGATCTCAGTGCCGATCGGCGTTGAGGTGTCGGCACTCGGATCGGTGCGGATCACGACACCTTCTGGCACGGATGCAGAAGGGATCCGGTTGACGGCGCCGAGTGCGAGACCCTCGGTTTCGAGCAGATTCGTCGCTTGATCGATCGTGAGACCAGTCATGTTCGGCAGGGGGATCGGTGGCGGACCATTCGAGATCACCACACGGATCGAGGTGCCAGGAGAGACGGGAACGCCTGCGGTGGGTTCGGTGCGGAGCACTTCTCCGACCGGTGCATCGTTCGTCTCTCGAGAGACCGAAGCGGCAAGTCCTGCCTCGGAGATGGTCTCGAGCGCTGTGGCTTCTTCGACGCCGACTATGTCGGGAACGTCGACAGAGAGACCCGCGATTGGAAGATTCGGCCCCTGTTGAATCGCCCAGAAGACGATCGCGAACACGAGCACACCGATAACGGCGATGCCACCCCAGATCCAAGCGATCGGCGGTCGTGACTGTGCGTTCGGGGTGTACTCCTCGTCGCCGAGCTCTTCGAACATTCGCGTTGCGCTCGTCGCAGCGGCGGGCGCGAAGAGGGTGGTCTCGGCATCTTCGACCGGGATCGCGATGCCCTCTTTGGAGTCATCGAGGGCTTCTTGGAATTCGGCTGCGCTCGCAAAGCGGTCGCGCTTCGATTTCGTGAGCGCCTTCAGCACGACGGAGTCCATCGCTGGAGAGATACCCGGAACGAGTTCGCTCGGCACGGGAGGAGGCTCGCTGACGTGCTGATACGCGACCGCAACCGCTGTGTCTGCACGGAACGGCGGACGACCGGTCAGGAGTTCGAACAACACGATGCCGGTCGAATAGAGGTCGCTGCGTGCGTCGACGACTTCGCCGCGTGCCTGCTCCGGTGAAAAGTACTGGGCGGTGCCGAGGATCGCGCCGGTCTGTGCGACGGTGGCGCTGGTCTCGCTCACCGCGCGAGCGATTCCGAAGTCCATGACCTTGACCTGGCCACCGGGCGTCACCATGATGTTGCCCGGCTTGATGTCGCGGTGAACGATGCCGGCGCGGTGCGAGTATTCGAGGGCGGTCAGAATGCCCTTGGTGATGCGGATCGCCTCAGACTCAGACAGCGGGCCGTCTGCGTAGATCTCTTTGACGAGGCGACCGTCGACGTACTCCATGACGATGTACGGGATCAGGATCGAATTGCCACGCGAATCTTTCGCGGGTTCTTCTCCCGCATCGAACACGCGAACGATCGTCGGGTGCGACATACGGGCCGCAGCCTGTGCTTCCTGACGGAAGCGAACACGGAAGTCGGGGTTTGCGCTGAGCTCTGGCTTGAGCAGCTTGATCGCGACCTTGCGGTCGAGCCGAGTGTCGAGACCGAGGTGCACTTCTGCCATGCCGCCGCGGCCGAGCAGCTCGCCGATTTCGTATCGTCCACCGAGAGTCTTGACGGAACTCGCAATCTGTTCAGCCACGTTTCTCCCTCCACACTCGCGCTCCAGCATGACCCGTCAAAAGGGGTGCCGTAGGGAGTCTACTTGTTCGCGAGTTGTTCCCAGGTGAGACCTGAGGATGATTTATAGAGCCGTAACTCGTCCGAATGTCCGAGCTATTCTCCTCGGATAATCGTGTCGGCCGCACCATCGATCACGTCGGTCGCGCCATCGGTGCCATCGGTTGGCGCCGGGGTTTCCGTCGCTGGTGGTGTCGATGGCACGGGCTCCTCGGTTTCGACCGGGGGAGCAACTGCGGTGAGCGCGAGACTCGGGCTCGAACCAGTCACAATCTGGGTTCCAGATTCGTTACTGCACGTGACCGTGTATGCGACATTCGTAGTGCCTGCGGCGAGGTTCTCGACAACGCCAGTCGGCTCCGCACCAAGGATCGCCTGCGTCTGCTGGTTGCTCGGGCTCGTGATCTGCAGTGTGTAGCTGCTCACGACAAAGCCGGCGGGGCAGGTGAAGGCCTCCCAGTTGATCGTTGCGGACTGACCGACTTCAAGAGCGTTCGGATCGCCGCTTTCAAGGGTCGGGGTCGCTGTGGGATCTTCGGCCGAAGGCACTGCGCCGTAGATCGTCGCAGTCACTGTCGAGCCCGGGTCGACGCGGTTCGTCGGAGAGACGTCGTACACGGTGCCGACTTCGGAGGCGTTCGAGGCGGCGTTGCCGGTCGTGATCTCCGGGGTGAGCCCGAGGGAGATCATCGCGTTCCGGAACTCGGCTTCAGTCATGCCGATGAAGTTCGAACCGTCGCCGAGGTCGATGGGTTCTTCCGTCGGTTCTTCGCTCGCAGTCGGCGTCTCGCTCGTTTGGCTCGGAGTCGGCTCCGGCTCGTTGTCGCCCTGGAATCCCCAGATTGCGATCGCGGCGGCAGCGAGTCCGATCACGATGATGCACGCGAGCACAATGAACGGCCACTTCCATGGGTTCGATTGGCCCTCTTCAACCTCTTCCTCTTCGAGGATCGGAAGCGCGGCAGTACTGGGTGCCGACTGCGTGTTGAGCACGCGGGTCGCGGCACCGGTCGGGGAGTCGATGGTCGCGAATGATCCGGTCGCTGCGATGCCGGGCACGATTGCTGCAGCACCCGCAATGTCACCACGGCGAAGCATGGTCGCAGCTCGCGACAAGTGCGCTGCCGTCGTCGGACGGTCCTCGGGCTTCTTCGCGATGCAGGAGAACACGAGGTTGCGCACGGGCTCTGGCACGGTGCCTGGGAGCTCGGGCGGGTCGTCGTTGATGTGTGCCATTGCGATGGCGACCTGGGATTCGCCCGTGAACGGACGCTTTCCAGCGAGCGCTTCGTACGCGACGATTCCGAGCGAGTAAATGTCGGTCGTCGGCGCGGCTGCCTGCCCGCTCGCCTGCTCGGGCGAAAGGTACTGCACAGTGCCCATGACCTGACCCGTTGCCGTCAGCGGCACCTGGTCGGCAATGCGTGCGATACCGAAGTCGGTGATCTTGACGCGCCCCTCGGGCGTGATCAGCAGGTTTCCGGGCTTGATGTCACGGTGGACGAGCCCGGCCTGGTGTGCCGCGTGGAGCGCTGCCGAAGTCTGCGCAACGATGTCGAGCACACGGTCGCTCGGGAGCGTGCGTTCACGATCGAGGATCGCACTGAGCGCCTCACCGGGAACGAGTTCCATCACGAGGAAGGCGCTGCCGTCTTCCTCGCCGTAGTCGAAGACGTTCGCAATGCCCTCGTGGTTGACGAGCGCTGCGTGACGGGCCTCGGCGCGGAATCGCTCGAGGAACCCGGGGTCACCCATGAATTCGTCTTTGAGAATCTTGAGCGCGACGGTGCGGCCAATGACGAGGTCACTGGCTTGCCACACTTCGCCCATTCCGCCGATCGCGATCCGGCTGGAGAGCTGGTACCGCCCACCGAAGGTGAGTCCGCTAGAAGGTCTCATTGATTCAGCACCGCCTCGATCACTGCCTTACCTATTGGGGCTGCGACGACATTCGACGTCTGCCCTGAAACATTTGCATCTGGAACTACGACGACAGCCACCGCAACTGACTGTCCGTTCGATTCACCGAACCCTGTAAACCAAAGGTTAAAGGGTCGTTGCTGACCGTTTGCATCGAGACCATTCTCTGCGGTTCCGGTCTTTCCGCCCACTGTCACACCCGAAATTGCAGCATTCGTTGCAATACCGGAAGTAACTCCCTCGATCATGACCTCCTGCAGGGCTTCTGCGGTGGCGGGACTCATCGCCTCGCCGATTCGAGAAGGCTGTGGGTCGGCCACGATACTGAGGTCCTGTGCGATCACCTGGTCGATGAGGTTCGGCTGCATGAGCGTGCCGCCGTTGGCGATTGCCGCGGTCGTCATCGCGATCTGCATTGGGGTGGTTCGCACGTCATACTGGCCGAACGCCGAGAGCATGAGTTGTGCGGAATCCATGTCTTCAGGGTAGATACTCGGGCTGACCGCCATCGGAATATCGAACCGTTGTCCGTAGCCCATCTTGACCGCTTGCTCGCGGATCGCATCTTCACCGAGCTCCGAAGCGAGGAGCGCGAACGGGATGTTGCACGAGAGCGTGATCGCGGTCGAGAGCGTCGCCTGTTCGCCAGGGCCGCAGGTGTCGCGCGAGGCGTTTCGGATCACGGAGGTCGAGCCCGGCAACTGCAGGGTCGCGGGGTTGTCGAACTCTGAGTCGAGCGTGTAGTCGCCGCTTTCGAGCGCCGCAGCTGCGACCACGAGCTTGAACACACTGCCCGGGTGGTAGAGGTCGCCGCCGATCGCGCGATTCTGAAGCGGCTTCGACGGGTCGGCAGCCATCTGGTTGTACGCCTCGATGACGGCGGAGGAATTGTGGTCGGCGAAGACGTTCGGATCGAAGCTCGGGGTGGACACCATGGTCAAAACGTCGCCGGTCGCGGGATCGATTGCGACCACCGCGCCTTCACGGTCGCCGAGCGCCTCATAGGCGGCTGCTTGTGCAGCGTGCGAGATCGTCAAGGAGACCGCCGAGCCCTTGGGGTCTTGGCCTGTGAGCAGTGCCTCGAGCTGGCGCAAGAACTGGCTGTTGGCGGTACCGGTGAGTTCGGGGTTCATCGCGCCCTCGATCCCGGTGTTGCCCTGATTCAAGGTGAAGTAGCCGGTGACCGGTGCGTACATCGGCCCGAGCGGGTACTGGCGCTGGAACTGGTAGTCATCGTTGCTCGGAACGCTCAGTGCGACCTCAAGACCCTGCACGATGATCTGCCCACGCTCTGCCGAGAACGAGTTGTAGAGCGCCCGGGTGTTGCGCGGGTCGGAGCCGAGAGCCTCCGCATTCACTGCCTGAATGATCGTCGTCGAAGTGAACAGCGCGACGAACATGGCGAGCACGAGAATGCCGAGACGCCGAACCTCGCGAGTCATTGTTCCGGTTTCTGAGCTCATCGTTCCACCACCATTCTGCGTTGCGATCGAACCGTGTCACTGAGGCGCAGGAGCAGTGCGCAAATAATCCAGTTCGCGAGCAGCGACGAGCCACCAGCGGCGAGGAACGGCATTGTGAGACCGGTGAGCGGGATAACGCGGGTGATGCCACCGACCACGATGAACACCTGCAGCGCGATCACGAAGGAGAGTCCCACGCCGAGGAGCTTCGTGAAGTCATCGGGGCTGTTGAACCCGATGCGGAGCCCACGCGAGACGAGCAGCAAGTAGAGCGCGAGGATCGCGAAGACACCGATGAGGCCGAGCTCTTCTCCGAGCGAAGCGAAAATGTAGTCGCTTTGCGAGTACGGCGTCACCTGCGGGCGGCCCTGACCGAGCCCGGTGCCGAGGAGACCGCCCTGGGCCATCCCGAAAATACCCTGCACGATCTGGAACGACCCGCCGGCCGCTTCGTAGTACTGCTGACTGAAGGCATTGATCCAGCCATCGATTCTTCGTTGCACGTAGCCAAGAGTGAGGTAGGCGGCCGTGCCTCCTGCACCAACGAGGAAGACGCCGAGCACGATCCAGGACGACTTACCGGTAGCCACATAGACCATCACGAGGAAGAGCCCGAAGTACAACATGCTCGTTCCGAGGTCGCGCTGGAAGACGAGCACGAACATGCTCGCAGCCCAGACGATCACGAGCGGGCCGAGGTCGCGCATGCGAGGGAAGCGCATCCAGAGGAATTTGCGCCCGCCAACGGACAGCGAATCACGCGCCGTCATGAGATACCCGGCGAAGAAGATTGCGAGCAGGATCTTTGCGATCTCACCCGGCTGGAAGGTTGAACCGGCGACGTTGATCCACACCTGTGCACCGTTGATGCGTCGTCCGAGACCCGGAATGATCGGCAGGATCAGCAGCACGATGGCACCGAGCATCGCGATGTAGCGGAAGCGAGCGAGCACTCGGTGGTTGCGAATGAGCACGAGTACGAAGAACCCGATGACCATCGCAAGAGCGGTCCAGGCGATCTGGCGAACACCCGTGGAGCCCCAGCCGGCGGCGTTCTGTGCAAGGTCGATTCGGTAGATCATCGCGATGCCGAGACCGTTGAGCACGGTGACGATCGGCAGGATCAGAGGGTCGGCTTCGCGCGCGACGAATCGCATCGCGATGTGCATTGCGAACGTGATGACGCCGAGGCCGCCAGCAAGATACAGCAGCCACCAGTCAACGGTGCCGTTGACGCCGAGCTGCACGAGGCAGATCGCTGCGCCCGCGATACCGAAGGCGACCAGGAGGAGGAAGAGTTCGAGGTTTCGCAACTTGGCTGGGTTGCGAATACGGATCTTGATCTTCTCGGTGGTCTCGCGGATCGAGATCATGCCGGTCTGGAGGGCGTTCGTCACGGTGCGGCCTCCAATCGTTCGACGATCTCGCGAGCTTCAGTCAGCGAATCCGCGGAGATCGTGCCCTCGACGGCGTTCGAAGTGAAGGCATCGAGCGTATCGATATCGATGTCGGTCGTCTCGACCACCGAGGACAGCGTGAATGGACCGATCCCCTGCTGGATGCCCTGGAAGATCGCGACGTGGCCGTCGGAGATGCCGACGAAGTAATGCGTCTGGGTCCACTCGTAGAAGAAGAACCCGGCAACGATGACGCCGATGACGGCGAGGAGACCCGCGAAACTCCAGATGAGTCGACGGCGGATGTTTCGTTTCCGCTGCTCCCGGATGAGATCTTCGAGGTATTCCTCGCTCTCGGGCTCATAGTGTTCGGGTGCAACGTGCGAGAGCGTCTGGATCGGGTGGAACAGGATCGAGGTGAGTCGAATCGGAGCGCGCTCCTGCTCGACTGCCTCGTACTTCACGGGTTTCGTCGCGCTTCCGACGACGACGGGTTCGACGTCTTCACGGTTCTCGTCGTCGACGTCCATCATCACGATGGTCACGTTGTCGGGCGCGCCTGCAGAGAGCGCCTCCTGAAGCAGACGCTGCGTGGTCGCGCGCGCATCGCGGCCCGCGGCGAGGATGCTCTCGATCCGCTCTTCGGGAACGTAACTCGACAAACCGTCGGAGCACAGGATCCAGCGGTCGCCCTCGCGAATGGGCTCGACCATGCTGTCGATTTCCGGGTTCGTCTCGACGTTGCCGAGGATGCGCATGACGACGTTGCGCCTCGGGTGGTGCTCGGCCTCTTCGCGAGTGATCCGGCCAGCTTCGACGAGCTTCTGTACGAAGGTGTGATCGGTCGTCACCTGTGAAATTCGACCGCCGCGAAAACGGTAGATCCGGCTGTCGCCGACGTGCGCGATAACCGCCTGGTCGCCGACCCTGACGAGCCCGGAGAACGTGGTGCCCATTCCTTGCAGCTCTGGGTGCTCGCGCATCGCATCCTGCAGGGCGGTATTTGCAGCCTTGACCGCTCGAACCAGACTCGAACGGGCGTCTTCGATGCCGTCATACTCGCGGTCGGAGTCGCGAAGTCGACGGATCGTGATCGCGCTTGCGACGTCTCCACCGGCGTGCCCGCCCATACCGTCAGCGACGGCATAGAACTGGGTTCCGGCATACCCCGAATCCTGGTTGTCGGAGCGCACGCGCCCAACATGGGAGACGGCGGCTTGAAGAGGGGTCTGCAAGTTAGCGCCTCAACTCGAAGCTGGTCGTACCGATGGTGACGGTGCTGCCAACTCCAACGACGACCGAGCCGGTGATCTTCTTGCCATCGACCTTGGTGCCGTTCGTGGAATTCAAATCGCGCAGAGTCCAGTGACCGTTCTCTTGCGAAAGCTTGGCGTGCTCGCCCGAGGTGTAATCGTCTCGGATCACGAAATCAGTGCTGCTCGAACGACCGATCGTGAGACCACTGCTTGGCAGCGGGACTTCCATGCCGGCCTTCGGGCCCTGCGTGACGACGATGCGGTTCGGCGTCGCGGTCGGTTGCATGATGTTGCTCGATCCCTGCGAGGAGGGAACGGAGGCGCTTGGTTTCGCGCGCTGGGTGACCGTAGTCGGGGCATCTGATGAAGCTCGCGGCGTCGGCCGGGGCTCACTCATTGCGGGTTCTGGGCGGTTCGCGTTCTTCGTTGAAGGAGCCGAGACTTTGGTGATGCTGGTGCCGAAGAGATCGCTTCGGAGTGCGTACACGATGATGAAGATGAAGACCCAGAGCAGGCCGAGGAAGCCGAGCCGGAGTACGAGGAGGGTGAGTTCACTCATACGCTGCCTTTCGATTCGGCCAAGACGCGGTACACGATCCGAGTGTTCCCGATATCGATGATCGAGTCTGGCTCGAGCAGCGCCTTCTTCAACGGCTTGCCGTTCAGCAGTGTGCCGTTGGTTGATCCGAGGTCTTTTGCCTGCGCACGTGAACCGTCCCAGAGGATCTCCGCGTGCACGCGGCTCGCACCCGAATCATCGACGACGATGTCGCTCTCTGAGCCTCGGCCGAGCACGGTGCGCCCGCGCTTCAATGCGTAGCGGTTGCCCTTGATGTCGACGACCGCGTTCCAACGAACCTCGCCCTTGACGTTCTCGCTTTCGATGCGAAGGATTCCGGTGCTGAGGCTCTCGTCTTCGTTCAGGCTGAGATCGATGCCTCCTGCAAAGGAGTAACCGTTTTCGACTGCGTGCTTCTGCAGCATGCTGGTGAGTTCGTCGGTGAGCGACTCACCGAGGCGCTGCATCGAGGCGTAGTCGGTCGAAGACAGCACGACGCGCAACTGGTTTGGCACCAGAATTCGCTCGCGGCTCACCACGGCGGCCTTTGTATCGAGCTCGCGGCGAAGCGCCGAGGCAATCTCGAGAGGCTGCACGCCACTCTTGAAAGTCTTGGCGAAAGCGCCATTGACGACGCGTTCTAATCCACGCTCAAAGCGATCGAGTAATCCCACGAATGTGTCCGTCCCTTCGGGCAGGTCGTTTCGATGGTACCCGCACAAGCCATGAACCTGATATTCTCACTAAGTTGCATCAATGATGACGACACATGCGCGGGTGGCGGAATTGGTAGACGCGCTGGCTTCAGGTGCCAGTGCTCGCAAGGGCGTGGGGGTTCAAGTCCCCCTCGCGCACATGGAAGAAGGCCTTCGATCTGGAAACAGATCGAAGGCCTTTTTTGGTTCTCGCGAGTGATTTTTTGCCAGATTGCTTCGGATGTTGTTCGTGTCCGTGGAACGCAGGCAGTTTGAGCCGGGGGCGGGCGCGTGATTCTGTAGAGCTCACGCGGATATGCGCGCTGTGAAGGAGAAGCAAATGGATGAGCCAACCTCGGTGGAGGAGTGGTCTGAGCTGTTGATGCTCGGGCCACGCGGTCGGCGGCTGCTCCTCGAGTTCGCGCTTCGTGCTGAGCGGCTGCGCGACAGCGAACAGTTCGACGATTCGTTCGCGACCGCGGTGATGTTGGCGGCAACGGCGCTCGAGCCGGGGCAGACCTCGAGCACGGCGTTCTTCGGCGACGTCCCGCATCCGGGTCCTCTTCAGGCGATCAGCCCTGCGGAGGCGGCCGCGCGGCTCGACGAGGTCGAGCTCCCAGAGGTCACACCCGAAGTGCTGCGAGCCTGCCTCGCCCGCTCGGTCGATGCGGCGATGTACTGGCAGCCACAAGACGGCGAAGACTTGCTCGCCTCAACCGAGGAAATGCGCGCTGCACTGAGGCGCGTTGCTCGTCACGTCGCCGCCTCCGATGCTGTCGCGTGGTGGCGTTCGGGCGTTGCGGTGCAGTCGCAGTGGATGATCCGATGGTCCGGTGACCCGATGAAGGAAGTTGCACGAGACCCGCTCGCCGAGTTGCGCGACGCCCGAGCGCGGGTCATCGAGGCCGAGTCGACCGCCGCACGCAAATGGCTCGGCAGGCCGCGACGGAACGTCAGTGGCGAGTGGTGGGCACATCCGGGCTGGGCGATGGTGTCCTCAACGCGAGACATTATCGATGCAAGCCCAGTCGGCCTGTGGTCTGTGGAAGACAGCCTCGGGTGGGAAGCGGCGGAGGCGTATCCGCTCGATGTTCCAGCCGGACTCCGCGTGTTTGAAGTCGAAGGCCCTGAAGCATGGGCAGCTTTGTGTGCCCGGTTCCCGATGGTGGTGACCGCACAGAAGCAGCACGATTGGTCCCGGGTGACCGGCCGGGAAGGCGCCTGGGTTGTTCCGGACTGGTCGGCGGTTGCCGAGCAGTACGACGGAGTGCACCTGCAGGCTGCGGCATATCTGTCCGCCGCCGGGACCCTGATTCCCGTGGATGACGAGACCGCGAGCCTTATTGCAGGTTGGAACCCTGATGAGACCTACTGGTTCTCCGCAGCGGTGCGCCCCCGCGCGGAACCCGTTCGCTGGGAACTCGACCATGATGACACCGAAATTCCATGGGTGAGGCAATGAGGCTGTATCGACTGGTCCGCTGACTGCGTCGCGTCGCCGATGACGCGGCGGACGCTCGCAGACATCTCACACGTTGCTCTCAGCTCTACCGTTATCAATATCAATACTGATAACATTCGAGTATGACCAGTTCTTCCGCTTTACTGCACCCGATTCGGATGCGGATCATCCAATCGTTCCTTGCTCACGGCACGTTGACGACGAATCAATTGCACGTGGCGCTCGCCGACGTGCCGATCGCGACCCTGTACCGACACGTGAACGTTCTGGAGCAGCACCGACTCATCGAAGTAGCCGAAGAGCAGCAGATCAGAGGTGCGAGCGAGAAGACGTTCCGCTTGGCTCCAGAGCTCACGAATCCGAGTGCAGACGAGCTTGACGCGCTCAGTGACGACGCGCTCATCTCAACGTTCACTGTGTTCACATCTGGGCTGATCAATGACTTCAGCGAGTACGTCCATGCTGGTGCGCCGAACCTCCACGCCGACCGCGTGAGTTTTGCGCAGGCAGGCTTCTGGGCCAGCAACGATGAACTCGACGAATTTGGCCGTGATCTGATGGCGGCGCTCGAAAAACTCCTCGCCAATTCGCAAGCGCCCGGACGCCGTCGGCGAGTACTGAGCACCGTGATCATGCCGAGAGAGCAACGCTCGAGCACGGACGACTCGGACCTCGGGGCGAGGGCGTGAACCTCTTCGACTTCGACAACGCAATGGTGATGCCGCTCATACCCGTGCTCGTGTTTGTCGTCGGCCTCATCGCCTGGGCATTGATCGACATCGCACGTTCTCCGGCGGTTGTCCGACTCCCGAAATGGACCTGGGTGCTCGTCGTGGTGTTTGCGATTCCAGCAGGCGCGATCGCCTATTTCATGCTCGGGCGCACTCGGCAGCAGGCTCTTCGCGACGAGGACCTGCGGTAATGGCAGCGCTGATGGTTCGCGGGTTGACTCGCGAATATGCCGGTGGTGGAGGAATCCGAGATATTTCATTTGCCGCAGAAGATCGAGCAGTCACTGCTGTGATCGGGCCGAACGGTGCAGGGAAGACGGTGTTGTTCACGCTCATCGCAGGGCTCGCGCGACCGCAGGCGGGCTCGATTTCGTTCGCGAACGAGCGGCCTCGTGTTGCCTACTGCCCAGATGTGCCCCAATTCGAGCCCTGGTTGACGGCGCTCGAAGTCGTCACAACCTCGTTGTCCCTCGCGCCACCTGCTGCACGCATGAAAGTAGCGAACACCCTTCCGATGGCTCCCGAAGCCGCGCTTGAAGCGTGCGGGCTCAGGGCGGTGATGCACCGACGCGTTGCCGACTTTTCGCGTGGGATGCTGCAACGGCTCGGAATCGCTGCAGCGCTCGTCAACGAACCCGAGATCCTGATCCTGGATGAACCGAGTAGCGCGCTCGATCCGATCGGGCGCGCGGAGATCCGCGAGATCATTCGAACTCAGAAGAACCGGCGGTGCATTCTGCTCTCCAGCCATTTGCTCAGCGAAGTAGAGCAACTCGCTGACTCGATCGTGGTGCTCGACCAGGGACGGGTGGTCGCGTCTGGCACACCGGATTCGATTCTGATCCAGGGTCTCGAACCAACCTGGGTCATTCGATTCGGTGCGCCGCCGCTCGTCGATGCCGCCACAATCAGCGCCTCATTCCCCGGGGTGAAGCTCGAATCGAGTTCGCCGACGCTGTGGAGTGCAGGGTTTGAGAGCTTTCAGGACGCCGAGCGACACCTTTCGGCGCTGCTGAGTGCGTGCAATGCGCCGTTGCTGGAAGTCACACTCCGAGATCGAGACCTCGATGCTTCGTTCGCCCGGCTCGTCAGCAAGGTCGGGGCATCATGAACGTCATGATCAACGCTGCTCATATTGAGCTTCGGCGGCTCGTGCGCTCCGGTCTGTTGATGGGTCTGCTCGTGACCTTCGGATTCTTCGGACTTTCCGGTCCTGCGCTCGCGGTATTCATGCCGCAGATTCTGCAGGCCGCCTCAGGGACGGAGCAGATCACCATCACGGTTGCGGAAGCCACATCGGCTGACGCGATCGCTCTGTTCAACCAGAGCGCAATGCAACTCGGTCTCATTTTCGCCGTCGCGGTTGCGATTACTTCGCTGCATTGGGACTCGCGCCCGGGATCGTCGATTTTCTACCGCTCTCGTTTGCACGGTCTGGCTCAGCTCATCTTTCCCAGACTCCTGATCGTCGCAATCGCTGTGCTCGTGAGCTACCTCTTCGCGCTCGTGATCGCAGCAGTGCTTGCAGCGGCTGTCGTCGGGCCTGTCGATGGCGCCATGATTGCGCGAGTCGGGGCGTCTTCGTCGGTGTTCATCGTTATGGCGCTGTGCCTCGGATTTCTTGTGATGACAATCACACGACGGACAGCCACCTCGGTTGCGGTCGCAACGATCCTCGTGCTCGTCCTGCCGTTGCTGAGCAGTGTTCCGACAATCGCCGAGTGGGTGCCAACCACATTGCTCAGCGCCGCAGAACTCAGCGGAACCGCGCTCATTGCGCCACTGGTCACTGCGATCGTTGTTTCCGTTGGGTGCCTCGGAGCAGCGACTGCAATTGCCAACTCGCAGCAATTGCGACGCGACTCGTAGCTGGCAGCGACTATCGCTCGCTCACCGAAATAGCGCTGGTCGTGCCAGGTGTTGCCGGTGCGGGAGCCTCGCGCTCGGAGGCGTCCAGCCGAGTCTCAAGCACAGCGAGCATGCGCACTTGCTGCGGGTTGAGGAGGTCATTGCTGAACTTTGCGAGCAGCGCGTTCGTGGATTGCAGCTCTTCGCTCTCGCCGAATGCTCGAATCGACGACAGCACCGGTGCGAAGTTCTCGGCGAATGCCGCGGCGAGGTCGTTGATTTCCTGTTCCGAAGTTTCGGGGCAGAGACGTTCGAAGCGATCCGACAACGCCATCACGGGAGCGAGCAACTCTGGGGTGCTCAACTGCTCGTAGAGGCCAGTGAGGTGTTCCATTCCTTCGTCGCCGACGAAATGGGCGAGGAGCACGGAATGGTCGCGGTCGACCTGACTCATCGCCTTGGTCGTGGTTTCGCTGGCAAACACTGCGAGGAACGGCGCGAGCTCTGGTGGAACATCCAGCGGCGTGCGGTGATCGCGGAGTCGCCGCACCAGTGCTCGTTGCTTCGTCAGTTGCTCGATCTGGTTCTCGAGTTCCGCGTCGAGCTCATCGAGCAGTGCCAGTGAGTCTGCATCGGGTTCGTCGAGCAGGCCCGCCATCCGTTCGAGAGGAATTCCGAGCGATGCGAGTCGTCTGATCTTCAGGACTCGGACGAGGTCGTGCACTGAGTAGTCCCGGTAACCGTTCGTGCCCCGCGCTGGCTCAGCCAGCACCCCGACCTGGTGGTAGTGACGCAGTGCGCGCACGGTCACGCCCGCGAGTCGCGCGAGTTCGCCACTATGCACGGTCAGCCTCCAGTTGCTTCTCCTCCTTAGTTTGCCCTGAAACGGGTTCGAGCCCACGGAGCGAGCGGGCGAAGATGCCGATGGCGAGTGCAATCAACCACACGCTGCATGCTGCGATCGCCGCAACCGTCACATTCACGTACTCCGTCAGGAGGGCTGCGCCGAAGATTCCGATTGCCGGTGCAACGGTCATGATGGCGTTCTGCGTTCCCATGATGCGACCACGCATGTCCTCAGGGATCCGCTCGATCATGAGCACGCCGATGAGGCTGCCAAAGAGTCCACTGGAGAGTCCGAGCAGGAATGCGCCGAGGAGCACGATCCACACGGCGGGGAGCGTTGCGATGAGTGCGAAGCCGAAGGTCGTGCCAATGAGTCCGGAGAGGAACCAGGTCCGGCGGCGACCGTTCGTGCCGAGGACGGCGTAGAGGACGCCGCCGATGAGTGTGCCCGCGGCGAGGGCGCTGAGCACGAAGCCGAGCAGTCCGGGCTGCGCCTCGAGGGTGAAGTACACGGGCAGGATCAGCCCCTGGAGTGCCGAGAGGATGATCACCGAGATGATGCTCAGCGCTGTCGTCGTGATGAGGAACTGGCTTCGGAACAGCACTCGCCACCCGTCGCGGAGTTGCGAGAGCGTGCTGGCTTTTGCGGTCGCTGGCGCACCGGCTGCTGCGGATTCGACGCTCGGGACGATCGCGCCGACTCGGAACGGAATGAGCAGCGTGAGAAGTGCGGCGGCGAACGAGGTGGCGGCGGTGATCCACAGCACGGTCGAGCCGTCGAGGAGAACCATGAGCGTGCCAGCGGCAGCCGGTCCGAGCAGGATCGCGACTGCGCCGAGCGCCTCTCGGATGCCCATGAGCCGCTCTGGGCCAATGCCACTGTGCCGGACGATCGCGGGAAGCAGCGCTTCGCGGGCGGTCATGCCTGGGACGTCACCGAGCGAGCCGATGATTCCGAACAGGATGAACCATCCGAGGTTGAGGCCGGAGATCATGTCGACGATGGGCAAGGCCGCGATCGATGCGGCGGAGATGAGATCGGTGACGACCGAGGAGGTGCGCCGATTGATGCGGTCGATGACGACACCCATGAAGAGACCAGCCAGGAGCGCCGGGAGCGCGCTCGCGGCAGCGACGGTCCCTGCTCCGAGTGCGCTGCCCGTCATCTGCAGCACGATCAGGGGCAGTGCGATTCCGGTGATCCCGTTGCCGAGGAGCGACAGGAAGTACGAGGAGAGATAGGCGAGCGATGTGACGTTCATGTCTCTAGTCAGAACTATGACGTAGGGGCGGGGTCAAGTCGGTTTTGTTCGAATCTGAATTATCGGGAATCTCGCTCGTATTGCCCGAGTTGTTGTGAATGGAGCGAGACGCCTCGCTCCACGAGTTTTCAGGAGGTCACCATGGCGAAGAAGATCGGTTTTCTTTCGTTCAATCACTGGCAGGACGTTCGGGGGTCGAAGGTGCGCACCGCTCAAGGCTCGCTCGTCCAGTCGATCGACCTCGCGGTTGCCGCCGACGAGATCGGGCTCGGTGGCGCCTACTTCCGGGTGCACCACTTCGCTCGCCAACAGGCAGCACCGTTTCCCCTGCTCGCAGCAATCGCCGCACGCACCTCGAACATCGAAATCGGCACAGGCGTCATCGATATGCGCTACGAGAACCCGATGTACATGGCTGAAGAAGCAGCCATCACCGACCTCATCGCCAATGGCCGATTGCAGCTCGGGATCAGCCGCGGCTCACCCGAACCCGCGCTCCAGGGTTACCGATCGTTCGGATACGACCCGGAAGACGACCAGAGCGGCGGCACCCTCGCCCGCCAGCACACCGCCGACTTCTTGGACGCGATCTCCGGCGAACCGATGGCGACCTCTGACCCGGCAATGACCGGAGTCCGCCAAGGGCTCGCGATCACGCCCCAATCTGAGACGCTGCGCGACCGCATCTGGTGGGGAGCCGGGACGCGGGCGACCGCACAGTGGGCGGCCGAGCAGGGAATGAACCTCATGTCCTCGACCCTCCTCACGGAAGATACCGGCGAACCCTTCGATCGCCTTCAGGCTTCGCAGATCAGGATGTTCCAAGAATCATGGGAGGCCGCTGGCCACACGCGACGGCCAACCGTAAGCGTCAGCCGGAGCATCATCCCGATCATCGACGACGAATCGCAGCAGTACTTCGGGCTCCGCGCGCAGGTCGAGGGCAGCGACCAGGTCGGTGTGCTCGACGGTGCCATGTCTCGGTTTGGTCGCTCCTACATTGGCGACCCGGAAACGCTCGTGAAAGAACTCGCGAATGATGCCGCGGTGGCGCTCGCAGATACGGTGCTCGTTACGATCCCGAACCAATTGGGCGTCGATTTCAACCTGCGCTCACTCGCGGCGATCAAGAAGATCGGCGATGAGCTGGGGTGGGGCGAGTCTCGCTGAGGTTCGCGCATTGGAGCGCCGCGTTGCGTTTCCTGACGCCCGAGGGTCGCACTCGGAAGTCTGACCTCGTCGATCGTTCCACGGGAGGTGCGCTCGCTTCGCGCGACGTGACCGCCTGGTTTATCCACAGGCCCCGACTGTGTGCCGAGGCGAGTCCGTGAATCTCCTTACACTTTCGAGTTGGTCTCTGAGCGTTGCGATGCCGCAGACCTTGGCACCGCGCAAGGTCAGCGGTTTCGAAAGGAAAAGGTCGCACCGCGATGACGCACCAACCGCCGTACTACCCCGCGCCAGGTCAAGGCCAGTATCCCGCCCCAATCGCACCGCCGATGAGCGTGCCGGGCTATGCCTACGCAAACCTCGACACGCATCGGTCGCTTACGAAGTATCTTCTGCTCGGGCTGATCACCTTCGGGATCTACACGATCTGGTTGACCGCGCGAGCCGGCGATGACCTCAATGCAATCGCGAGCCGACGGGACAACCGTCGCACCATGAACTTCTGGCTCCTGGCGCTCGTCGTGGGGCCGATCACTTTCGGATTCGCCTACATCTTCTGGTGGCACAACTCGTGCGACCGCATAGGAAACGAGCTGCAACGCCGGGGCATGACGCGAACCATCACCGCCGCTGACTACTGGCTCTGGGGCGTGCTGGGCGCATTCATCATCGTCGGGCCGTTCATCTTCATGTACAAGCGACTGCACGCGATGAACCAGTTGTGCGCTGACTACAACTATCGCGGCTGAAACTACTGTTCATCAGGGGACGAGCGTTCCCTCGGGAGTCTGAGTCGAGCGGCGACCGCGGAGGCGCTTCGAGATCTTGAGGTGCTGTTGCACGACGATGACGCTCACGATGATGAGCACAGCACCGACAGGCTCGTTCCAGGTGATGTGTTCGCCGAGGATGAGCGCGCCGAGCACAATGCCGACGACTGGCGTGAGGTAGGTCACCGTGGAGCTCGCAACTGGGCCCCAGTCGAGGACGACGCGGGTGTTCCAGACGTACGCGAAACCGGTGCCGAAGACTCCGAGCGCGACGAGCGCCAAGACCGGGACGACCTCGATCTGCATGGCGCCCATCGCGAAGATCGGCGCGATGACGATGCTCATGACAGCCGCCAGCACGATCTGGACCGCGGCCACGACCACGGAGTCGTGGTTCTGCTTGCCGACGACGTACTTCCGGAGCCACAAGAACCCGATGCCGTAACAGGCCGTTGCAGCGAGACAGGCGGCCTGCGCGGGCAGTGATGCGGCGAACGCAGGATCGGCGATGAAACGCCACAGACCCGTGACGACGCCGACGCCGACGATGCCGAGCACGATGCCGCCGACCTGCACCGCGGTGAACCGCTCGGTGCGCACACCGATCGAGACAAAGATTGCGGTCCAAATCGGGGTCGTGGCGTTCAGGATTGAAGAGAGCCCCGACGGCAAGAACTGACCCGCCCACGCGAACAGAATGAAGGGTGCGACGCAGAGAAACACTGCGACCACCGCGAGGTGGGCCCACACGCGAGGCTCGCTGGGCCAGCGACGCCGGGTCAGCACCATCAGGAGTACAAGCGTGAGCGCGCCGACCACGAGTCGACCGAGCGCAACCTGGCCCGGTGAGAATGAATCCAGTGCCACCTTGATGAGCAAGAAGCTCGAACCCCAGGTCAACGCGGTTGCAATGAACGCGAGCGCCGTGAGCGACAGCAGCGGCCGGGGGAGTGTGGTCATGATCGTCACGTTATCCGTACGGACCGACATTGTTGACCATATGTTCGGCGGCGCTGCGCCGAGAGGAAAACGCTAGCTCGATGCACCCGTCATTCGTGCCCAGAAGCCGAGCTTTCGCTCGGTCCAGCCGTGGTGCGTGAGCACGTCTCGAACGGCGTTCTTCGGCAGTTCGCTGTCGAAGTTCCAACCGGTCGCGTGACCGACCTCACCATGGTCGACGGCGACCGGTGCGAAGGTTTTGTTGAAGCTCTTCTTTTTTATGGAGCCCTTGAACGTCGTCTTGCTGAAGCTCAATCCATTGGAGTTGACGTCGACGCTCGACTCTTCGGTGTGATCAGTGAAGGTAAAGGTCGCGTCTTCATGCAACGCCACGATGAGACGGTAGCTCGCATCGACCGACGCTGCCGAGAGCAGCCCGGCCCACTGCGCATCCGCGTAGTTCCAGGTGCCGATCACTCCCTCTGGGCTCGGGCTCCAAGAGAACGGCACTTCCGGGCGATTGAGCGTCATAATCGCTGCGACGACTTGGGCCTGTGGTGCACTCATTGGTGATCCTTCGGTCGTGACGAGCGATGCGCTCGTGCTGGTCCCGAGTATCCCCATCGCACCCGAGTGCGGCCTGAGTGTCTTCGAGAAGGCGATGGTTCGCCATGCAAACGCACGCGCGGCACTCAGCGTGGTGAATCTCGCCGTTCGACAAAGTAGCTTCGCACTGCAGCGATTGGCGCCGTCTTTGCGGTGCTGGTGAAACGAAAGAACACGCTGAACGGAAGCAGCGCTCCTGAAGTGGGAACCATCACGCCATCGATGCTCGCTTCGCGGCCGTGGCTGAGGATCGCGCCAAAGCGGAGTTCACGGAGCGCGGGGCCTGCAGAGATCCAAGCCTCGACGGCATCAGTTCCGCGCATTGGAGTGTTGCCATTGACGCTCCACTCCACATCATCGGAGAGAAATGCGGTGACCAGCGATGCTTCTCGCGCGGCGAGATGTGTGGTCAACTCGCGGACGAGTTCGCGGCGAGGAGCATTCCCGCAGTCGGGCTGATCGACGATCTTGAGTTTGCTCATCTACTGCTCTCCTCTGTCTGTACCGCAGTTGGGTGCGCTACGTCAGTCGCTGCGTGAGGTGCACCGTGACCTCGTCGCCGAGGCCTTTGCCGATCGACTTGCGGATTTTGGCAGGCACACTCAGCAAATGCGCTCCTTGGCCGGTTGGAAGGAATGCGCTGGAGAACGCGGCGCCATCGATCGTGCCGGCAACTTTCAGCGACTTGCCAGTGCCGAAAATTTCCTTGGAGTCGGGAAGAACCACGACATTCCAGTCGGGACCCTTGTCGAGGGTTTCGATGACTGCGGTGAACGTGAAGTCGCATTGGCCGATCTCGATGGTCTCCATGAGCGGCACCCTTCGTTGTCTCAGTTCGATTTTAGCGGATGAAGTCTCTGCAGCCCGAGTGTACGGTGTTCACAAGCGCTGCGAAAGAGCGCGCTCGACGGAAAGGTGACCATGCCAACGCTTCCAAACCGATTGAGCGCGATCACGCTCTTCGTCGACAACGTGCATGACGCGAAAGCGTTCTACGCAACGGTTTTCGGGCTCGAGGTGTATTACGAGGACGAGGTTTCGACGGTCTTCGACTTCGACGGCACCCTCATCAACTTGCTGCAGCGTTCTGAGGCAGTCGAGCTGGTCGCTCCCGCACTGGTCGCTCCCGCCCCGACCGCGCCAAATGCACCCGAGGCACTGGCCACAAATCCGCACCCGGTGACCGCCCAGTTCACGATCACGGTGACCAGCGTTGACGAGACGTGCACAGCGCTCGCAGAGCTCGGAGTGCCGCTCTTGAACGGACCAATCGACCGGCCCTGGGGGATCAGGACGGCTGCCTTCGTCGACCCGAGCGGACACGTGTGGGAGATCGCAAGCGAGTAGCGCGGGACGGCATCTGAAGATGCACAAATGTTCAGGTTGTGCCGTATGAAAACATTTGGAAAACTTGGGCCGCAACGTTGCGTTCTGTCCTCAATCAATCCAGTCCCGCCAGTAGCATTGCTTTCGCGCAAAAGCACCGAAACTCTTACCGAGACGATCAGCAGTCTCTGAAGAAGCCGCAGTCGCGGGACACACTTCTTCCCTGTCTTCCACCCCGAAGGGTCACGCCGTATGCACACACCATTGCCGCTCTCGGACGCGAAAGCGATCCTCTTCGATCTGGATGGTGTGTTGACCCCCACTGCCGACGTGCACCAACGCGCGTGGGGTGCCCTGTTCACCGACTACTTCACGTCGATCGGCAAGCCCGAGGCGTACAAGGACGACGACTACTACGAGTTCATCGACGGACGCCCGCGCATCGAAGGCGTCGAAACCATGCTCGCCGCACGCGGCGTGACCTTGCCACTCGGGACCCCGGAAGATGCTCCGGGAACGACACCGCGTGGGCGCTCGGGAACCGGAAGAACGAGTTCTTCAACGCCGAGCTCAAGGAACACGGCGTTGCCGCGTACCCGGGTTCGAAAGCGTTTCTCGATGCCGTGCTCGCGAAGGGTCTCGACGTCGCGGTCGTGTCGAGTTCGAAGAACGCGGAGCCAGTGCTCGAAACGGCAGACTTGCGAAAGCACTTCGACATCGTGATCGATGGACTCGTCGCCGCAGATCTCGGCATCGCCGGAAAACCCGCGCCCGACACCTTCATCTATGCCGCGCAAAAGCTCGGCTTCGAACCTGAACAGTGCGTCGTCCTCGAAGACGCCCACTCGGGCGTCTCCGCTGGTCGCGCCGGGAACTTCGGGCTCGTCGTCGGTGTTGACCGAGGCATCGGTGCCGCAGCACTCATCGAAGCCGGCGCCGATGAGGTCGTGACCGACCTCGCCGACTTGATTCCCTCCCTGAACCACAAGAACGAGATCTGATGAACCCAATTACCGAAGACCCACTCGACCGGAGCCGCTACCCGATCGACGAGTGGTCGCTCATCGAACGCGAGTTCTCGCAGGCCGAAGCCGGCCGCACCGAGACGGTATTCGCGGTCGGCAACGGCTACCTCGGCCTCCGAGGCAACCATGACGAAGGTCGCTCGAGCTTCGCCGACGGCACGTTCATCAACGGGTTCCATGAAACCTGGCCGATCCGCCACGCTGAAGAAGCGTTCGGATTCGCTCGCGTCGGCCAGACGATCGTCAACGTTCCGGATGCGAAGATCCTGCGCCTCTACGTCGACGATGAGCCTTTCGTGCTCACCGAGGCCGACCTGGCAAAGTACTCGCGCGTGCTCGACATGCGCGACGGCGTGCTGCGCCGCGAACTCGAATGGCTGACTCCATCGGGCAAGCGAGTGTTCGTGCGATCCACCCGTATGACCTCGTTCACCGACCGCCACCTCGCGGTCGTTGAATATGAAGTGACGGTCGCGGATGCGAACGCCTCGATCCTGATCTCCAGCCAGATCTTGAACCGCCAGGACCGCACCGACGAGTACAAGAGCCGGAAGAAGTCGGACTCCGCCGACTTCGACCCGCGAAAGGCCGAGACACTCGAAGATCGCGTGCTCCAGCCGATGCTGCGCCGCGAGACCGACGGCCGCTACCTGCTGGGGTACCACACGACGAACTCCGGAATGACGGTCGTGGTCGGTGCTGGTCACGCAATCGAAACCGAGAACGAGTGGGAAGAGTCCGTCAGCCTCAGCGACGACCTCGCAAAGCACGTCTACCGAGTGAAGGCTCGCGCGGGCGTTCCCGTTCGCCTCGTGAAGACGATCGCCTACCACTCCAGCAATGGCGTCCCGACGCATGAACTCGCTGACCGCTGCGACCGCACGCTCGACCGTGCGAACGAACAAGGCACCGAGGTGATCTTCGCCGAGCAGCGTGCATGGCTCGACGAGTACTGGAAGCGCTCTGACGTCGTCATCGAGGGCAAGCCGGAACTGCAGCAGGCGATTCGCTGGAACATCTTCCAGCTCGCCCAGTCGACCGCTCGCACCGACGGTGGCGGGATCGCTGCAAAGGGTGTCACCGGCTCCGGCTACGGCGGCCACTACTTCTGGGACGCCGAAGTGTACGTGCTCCCGTTCCTGAGCTACACCTCTCCGCTCGTGGCCCGAAACGCCCTGCGGTTCCGTCACAACATGCTCGATGCCGCGCGCGACCGCGCTTCGGAACTGAACCAGTACGGCGCACTATTCCCCTGGCGCACGATCAACGGCCTCGAATCCTCGGCGTACTATGCGGCAGGCACGGCGCAGTACCACATTGACGCCGACATCTCCTATGCGCTCATGCAGTACGTGGAAGCCACGGGAGACACCGCATTCTTGGCTCGCGGCGCGATCGACGTGCTCGTGGAGACCGCGCGCATGTGGGCCGACCTCGGCTTCTGGCGCTCGAACGGACACGACACCTTCCACATTCATGGAGTCACCGGCCCGGACGAGTACACGACCGTCGTCAACGACAACCTGTACACGAACGTCATGGCACGCGCGAACCTGCGCTCCGCGGTCTCCTCGTGCGAGCAGATGCGTGCCGAGCGACCGGAAGACTTCGATCGCATGGTCGCGCGGTTGAATCTCACGGAAGAGGAACTCGTCGAGTGGAGTGCCGCCGCAGAAGCGATGCACGTGCCCTTCGACTCGATTCTCGGAATCCACCCGCAGGACGCACAGTTCTTGGAGAAAGAACTGTGGGACCTCGAGAGCACGCCTGCGGACAAGCGTCCGCTGCTGCTGCACTACCACCCACTCGTGATCTACCGCTTCCAGGTGTTGAAGCAGGCTGACGTCGTGCTCGCGCTGCTGCTGCAGGGAAACGAGTTCTCGCACGAGGAGAAGCGTCGCAACTTCGAGTACTACGACGCGCTGACGACGGGCGACTCCACGCTCTCCGCGGTCGTGCAGTCGATCATCGCGGCAGAGGTCGGCTATTCGGAGCTCGCGCTGAAGTACTTCACTTCTGCGCTCTTCGTGGATCTCGCCGACCTGCACCGCAACGCCTCCGACGGAGTGCATGTCGCTTCCACCGGTGGCGTCTGGAGCGCACTCGTCATGGGGTTCGGTGGCATGCGCGATCACGGCGGCAAGTTCACCTTCGACCCCCGACTGCCGGACGACTGGAGCGGGCTCGAATTCCGGATCACGGTGCACGGCACTCGCGTTCGCGTCGAACTGCGCCAGGACACGATGATCTTCACGATCGAAGAGGGCGACTCCTTCGACTTCGAGGTGCGTGGACAGGCCTTCCACCTCGAACCAGAGTTGAGCGTCATCGTCGATCTGACCCACCAGGGCAAGCACATTGTCGGCACACCGTCGATCAGTGACATCGAGGGCACTCGCCGCTCGGACGGATCGCTCATCACCTCGACGATCCCGACGATTCCGATCGATCGCCCTGACGGTGACGTCGTGACGCCGAGCTGGTAGTTCGCGCTCGCAGCGCATGTGCCGAAGGCCCGCACCGATTCATCGGTGCGGGCCTTCGGTGTCTGTGAAACCAGGTGACTAGCGCGCTGCCTGCGCGAGCGCGGAGCGGACGATCGTCGCTGCATCGCGTGCAATCGAGTTCTCCGCGTCGTACAGCATTCGCCATATCGCGAGGGCGCTGGCGGTCGCCGGAGCGATCACCGATGCGCTGAAGGCCTCGACACCGAATCGCCCGGAGTACCCGAGCGCGACGGCGTCCGAGACGAACCGCTGGAGATCGAGATGTCCGTCGCTCAGGAGACCCCGATGATTCTGGCCGATCTCAAGGTAGGCGAGTGCCGGAAGCGCGATACGAACCGCCTCGATGGGATCCGATTCTTCGATATTCATGTGGAAGGTATCGAGATGGAGCTTCACGCGTGTCGATTCGCTCGCACTGACGAAGCGCATCGCTTGTTCCGCAGTGTTCATCATGGCGGTCTCGTAGCGATTGACGACCTCGCACACGAGATCAACGCCTGCCTCGGCTCCGGGACCCTCGGCCAGTGCGCCGAGCGCTCGTGCCGTCCGTTCGAAGCGGCGAGCATCAATGGGAGCATCGGATTTCGCGAGCGTGCCGTAGATGACACCGCCGAGATGGTCTCCGCCGATTGCGCGCGTGAACTCGATCATTGCAATGAGCCGCTGCCGACCCGCAGCGCGAATCTCAGGGTCGTCGGAGGAGATGTCCGCGTGCGGCTGCTGGTTGCCGGCGGTGATCGGCAAGATCTCGTGATCGGCGCAGACTGCACGGATGCTCGCTGCATCGAGCCGCTCGAAGTCTCGAAGGGGAACGACGACTCTGCGATAACCGAGTTCGCGAATGGTGCGCAAGAATGCCGGAACCTGCGACGGCTCCCAAGCGCTCAGCGCGACGCCGGGGTGAATGCCCAGGTCCATCGTGTCGGAGCGCATCACGCAACGGCCGCTCTCGCGTGCTCGATCTGCTCACCGGTGATCTTGAAACCGCCGTCGAACGGGATCTCGACTCCGTTGAGGAAGTCGAAGTCGGGGCCGCTGAGCGCCGCGATGGCGTTGCCGATGTCGTCCGGCGTGCCGAAGCGGCCGAGCGGAGTGCGTGCGAGCAGCGCCTGACCGTCGAGCACGCCGTCGCGAATTCTCTGTTCGATGATCGGGGAGGTGATCCAACCGGGTGCGATCGCGTTGACGGTCACACCGTAGGGTCCTGCTTCGACTGCGAGGGATCGCATCATGCCGACGATGCCCTCCTTGGCCGTCGAATAGGCGACTCGGTTGGTGAATCCGAGAGGACCGACAAGGGAGGAGATCATCATGATCCTGCCGTAGCCGTTTCGCTTCATCGCGGGCATCGCGCGGGCGGAACAGAGAAACGAGCCCGTGACATGCACGGCGATCATCCGTTCGAAGTCTTCGAGTGGTAGATCTTCGACGGCCAGGTACGCGGGCGTGATGAGTCCGGCGTTGTTGACGAGGATGTCGACCGAACCGAGGGAGCGTTCGACTTCGGTGAAGGCAGTGTCGACGCTCGCCTGACTGGTGACGTCAACTCGCAGGCCGAGGGTGCGAACGCCGAACTCTTCGGAAAGCTGTGTGGCTTGCGCCTGTGCTTCCGCATCGTTCAAGTCAAGGAGCGCCACTGCACGACCTCGCCGCGCGAGTGCCCTGGCGGTGGCAAGTCCGATGCCGCGGGCTCCACCCGTGACGACGCTGATGATCGGGGACATGCTGTGCGGCTCCTTTGCCTGAAAGATTGCGCCGGGCGATTCCCGGCGTGAGCGGTTCAGCCGACGACGACGGTCTCGAAGAAGTAGCGACCAGCACGGTAGGAGTGCTCGCCGAACTCGATGAAATTCGCAGCCTCGTCGAAGCCGATGCGCTGGACGGTCAGGACGGGATCGTTCGGGTCGCCGTCTTCGAGCTGGTTGAGGTGCGTGATTTCTTCCGGAGTGCTCCGACGGCAGCCGATGCGTTGTTCGACCAGGTGGGTCGCGACATCGTATTCGCGTAGGAGCGCGTAGAGGCCCTGCCGTTCGAGATCTTCTCGAGTGAAGTGCACGAGGTGGCTGGGGATCCAGTTCCGGAGAATTGCGAGGGGCTCACCGTTGGCGAACCTGACCCGCTCGATCTTCGTGAGCGGGCCGACTGGGGCATTGAGTCGAGCTTCGAGTGCCTCGGGCGCTGGTGCGGGTTCGAAGGTGAGCACCGTCGTTGCCGGGTTTCGTCCGGCGCCGGAAAGGTCGTCGTAGAGGCTGCCGATATCGATTCGACGCGGGAAGGTTCGAGGGAGCACCACGGTTCCGCGGCCGGGTTTCCTTGTCAGGAATCCGGCGGTCACCAGCTCTGCGATCGCCTTCTGCAGGGTCGGGCGGCTGACGCCGAGCTGGGCACTGAGATCGATCTCGTTCTCGAGGAGTGAGCCCGGTTGCAGGAGGCCGCTTTCGATGATGGTGCGCAACTGTGCGGTGATTTGTACATGGAGCGGTTCTTTTCGAGAGCGGTCGAGATCGATTCGATGCTCCGGACGCGCTGTTCGGCTAACTCTCGGCACCATCGCCGCCTTTCTCGGTTCGAAAGATTGTAAAGACAGATTATCTTCCTGGCCTGACGCTAGGGCATAAGCCTCCCTGTTTGCAAGCCCGATTTGAAGAGATCCGTCACTCAAACTGGGGTACGGGAAAAAATAGTTTGCGTTTACAAACTTGACATCTCAGATTTTGTGATGCCAAACTTGCCGCAATGGAGCCACGGAGGCTCCGAAGAGCACAGCACCACGCAACGACGCGAAGGAGGAGTGCCCCTTGTCAACCGACACGGCGACCCGCAATACGACATGGAAGCGCCAGACGGCTGCGAAGAATCTTCGCTCCGTCGGGATCGGCGCCGCCGCTACTGGCGGCCTTCTTGTCGCCTGGTTGTTTTTCACCGAGTGGACGAACATCGTTTCGCCGCTGTTCCTGCCTTCTCCGGCAGCCGTCCTTGAGCGGATCATCCAATTCTCAGGCGAGCCCTACCAGGGAGAGACCTTCGGCGGCCACATTCTGGCCAGCGTCCGAGTCGTCCTCTTCGGATGGATCGTCGCAGGACTCATCGGACTGCCGCTGGGAATCCTGATGGGATGGAACGAGCGAGTACGACAGGTCGTTTCACCGGTCTTCAACCTGCTGCGCCCGATCCCACCGATCGCATGGATCCCCCTGGCCATCCTCTGGTTCGGTCTCGGCGACGAAGCCCGAGTGTTCGTCGTGATCGTCTCGGCGGTCGTCCCCTGGGTGCTGAACTCCTATGAGGCGATCGCGGGGCTCGACAAGCTGCTGCTTCGCGCGGGGCGCACGCTCGGTGCCTCGAATATGCGAACGCTCATGGAAATCGCGATCCCGACCTCGGTCCCCACGCTCGTCGGCGGTGCCCGGATCGCCCTCGGCAACGCCTGGATGACGATCGTCGCCGCCGAACTGCTCGGGGCGACGCGCGGCCTCGGCTTCGTTGCACTCAACGCTCGTCAGACCCTCGACGCCGACATCATGGTGGCGGCAATGGTGTTGATCGGTCTGCTGGGTGTGCTCTTCTCAGAGATCTTGCGATTCGTTGAGAATCGGCTTTCGCGCTGGCGCCAGGAGGCAACCGTATGAGCACCATGACGCAATCACTCGCGACCATCTCGGGCACGAAGCGGCGAAACCAGCGACGAATGACCGGCAGCGCAATCGCCTACTCCAGCGTCGGCCTCCTCGGCTTCCTCGCGATCTGGTGGATCGGCTCGACGTTCGTCGGAGATTCCGCGCTCGCCTCTCCGATCGAAGTGATCGCGCGCCTCGGCCAGCTCATGGTCGAGCCGCTCGCCGGGCAGACCCTGCCCGGGCACGCGCTGGCCTCACTGCACAAGTGGGCGGGTGGATTCTGTCTCGCAGTGCTGATCGGACTTCCGCTCGGCTGCGCATTCGGCTGGTTCCCCTCATTCCGTTCCGCACTCCTGCCGATCTTCGAAGTGCTGCGCTACATTCCACCGTTCGCTTGGATTCCTCTGACGATCCTGTGGTTCGGCGCTGGATACACCGCGCAGGCTGCGGTCGTGTTCATTGCGGTCCTGCCGCCGGTCTTGATGAACGCGGAACTCGGAATCCGCCAGCTCGACCCGCTCCTGTATCGCGCGAGTCGAGTGCTCGGAGCCTCACGGTCTCGAACACTGCTCGAAACCGCGATCCCATCCTCGAGCCCCTCGGCCGTCACCGGACTCCGAATCGGCATCGGCAACGGATGGATGGCGCTCATGGGCGCAGAGCTCATCGTCGGCCGCTCCGGTCTCGGCTACGTGATCCTCAGCGGGCAACAGAGCAACGACGCCGCGACCGTCATGGCGGGAATGGTCGCAATCGGTCTCCTCGGATTCGCGATGGACCGAGCAATGCAACTCATCACTTCGCCACTGACGCGATGGAGAAAAGGACTCGAAGAGCTATGAGCATGACTTCAGAAAGGACTCCTGCAGTGACGAACACGGCAGCGAACAACTCCGAACCAATGTTGCAATTGAGCCAGGCCGAGAAGCGATACGTCACGCGACGCGGCGACGTGCAAGCGCTCCTTCCGACCGACCTCACAGTCGAGCGGGGAGACTTCGTCGGTATCGTCGGCCCGTCCGGCTGCGGCAAGTCGACGCTGCTCAGCATCGTCGGCGGACTCGACAAGCCCAGCGGCGGCACGGTGCGCGTGCAGGGCAAACCGCTCAACGGGCCGGGGCCGGATCGCTGCGTCGTTTTCCAGCGGTTCGCGCTGTTCCCGACGAAGACCGTCTCGGGCAACATCGCCTTCGGGCTTCGCATGGCGGGAGTGCCCCGCGGTGAACGCGATCGTCGAGTCGCCGAACTGATCGAGATGGTCGGGCTCGGCGGATTTGAAAAGGCCTACCCCCACGAGCTCTCCGGCGGGATGCAGCAACGCGTTGCGCTCGCGAGGGCGCTCATCGTCCGTCCAGAGGTGCTCCTCATGGATGAACCGTTCGGTGCTCTTGATGCGCAGACCCGCATCATGATGCAGGAGGAGATCGCGAAACTCGCGCGAGACCTCGACCTCACGGTGCTCCTGGTCACGCACAGTGTCGACGAAGCGGTGTATCTCTGCAATCGCGTCGTCATCATGACTGCCCGTCCAGGCGCCATCAAAGAAGAAGTTCACATCGATCGAGCCGTGCCATGGAAGCGCGAAAGCGTGGACACGGCCATGTCTCACCCAGATTTCACGGCACTGCACTCCCGCATCTGGAAGTCCGTCCGTGAAGAAATGGCAATCACCAAATAGTTCAACCGATCACTCTTGTTCAAAGGAGAACAGCATGAAACGGGATCGAAAGTTCTTTCGTCCGCTCGCACTGATCGCAGCGACAGCAACCGCTGTCACACTCGCCGGATGCTCCGCCGATGGCGGCGGCGGGGGTGACGATGACGAGAACCACCTCAGCATTGGAACGCAACCGACGGCGACGGGCTTCACCATGTGGCTCGCCGAGGAGAACGGATACTACGGCGACGAAGGTCTCACCGTTGAGTTCACCTACTATCCGAGTGGTGCGGCCGTGGCAGAAGCCGGGATCACGGAGTCGTGGGACGCCGGAGTCCTCGGTTCGCCGGCCGCTCTCACCGCGAGCGACAAGTGGGGACTCATCGTTGCCGGTCCGAACGCGGAAGAGTCGAAGAGCCAGGTGATGTGGGGTCGGACCGCCGACTTCGAAGGCAAAGATCCAGCCGATGTCTTGCGTGGTTCGGAGATCCTCGTGAAGACCAACGCGACGCAGCACTATTCGATGCTCGCTTGCGTTGAAATGTTCGGGATCGAAGACGACTTCACCCCCTTGACGCTCGAACCGGATGCCATTCCCGGCGCATTCCAGTCCGGGCAGGGCACGGCTGCAATGACATGGCCGCCGTTCGATGCGAACTTCGTCGACAACCCCGACTACATGCACCTTTGTGACGGTGCCGAGGCTGGCGTGCAGATCTACAACATGATCGGGCTCACCCCCGGCTTCGTTGAGGATCGACCGGAGCAGGCTGCTTCATTCCTCGTCGCGGCGTACGAAGCGAACGACTTCATCACCGAGAACCCAGAGGAAGCGGCAGAGCTGCTCGTGAAGTTCTATGAGGAGAACGGTGTGACCGTCTCGGTCGAATCTGCGCTCCGTGAACTGCAGGAACGCTCATGGCCGTCGCTGGCTGATTCGCTCGAGCTCTACCAGAGCGGTGCAATGGCTGAAGCGCTCACCAGTTTGACCGACACCTTCGTCGAACTCGGAGCCTTCCAGGACACTCCCGATGTCAACATGCTCGTCGAAACGGGCCTTCCCGTCCTCGAGTCAGCAACGAAGTAAATGTAGTGGTGGATTCCGGAATCACCTTCCGGAATCCACCCTCTCCCGAGAGGATTCCCATTGAGTACGTTTTCTTCACACCTCGGTGACGCCACTGCTCCCGAACTCGTCAGTGTCGGTCGCATCAGCGTTGACCTGTACGGGGAACAGCTCGGTCAAGATCTCCGCACGGCAGTGAGTTTCCGCCGTTACATCGGCGGGAGCGCAGGCAATATTGCGGTCGGCTCATCGCGACTCGGCGTCAGAACGGCGATGATGGCCCGGATCGGGGCGGACGGATTCGGCGACTACCTGGTGGACGAACTGCACCGCGAAGCAGTGTCGACCACCGGAATCGTCCGTGATCCGGAACGGAGCACCGGAACGATCGTGCTCGCGATGCACGAGGCGAGCGATTTCCCCCGATCATTTCTCGTGCAGGACCCTGCAGAGTTCAACCTCTCGGCAGACGACATCGACGAGGCGATCATTCGCAGCGCCGGGGCCGTCGTATTGACGGGCAGCCTGCTCTCGCGGCCCAACCTCGCAGCGGCAAGCGAACGCGTCTTGCACGCAGCCCGCGAGGGAAACACGCAGATCATCTTCGACATCGACTACCGACCGGCGTTCTGGGGCGTGGTTCCACGAACGCAAGGTCAGAATTTGAGCGCCGTGACTCCCGAGGTCACGCAGAAACTGCAGACGGTGATCGCCGATTGCGACGTCATCATCGGTACCGAGGCAGAGATCTGCGCGCTCGGAGGCAGCGAGGACGTCTTGGCCTCCCTGCGACACATTCGCACGCTCTCGCGGGCGATCATCGTGTTCAAAGCCGGGCCGGAGGGGTGCTACGCCTTCGAGAACGAGATCACCGACTCGCTCGCCGACGCGGTGTATTCACCAGGGTTCTCGGTCGACGTCGTCAACTCGGTCGGCGCAGGCGACGGATTCATGTCCGGATTTCTTCGCGGGTACCTTCGTGGAGAGAGTCTTGCAACCGCGCTTCGCTGGGCGAACGCCTCGGGCGCGATCGTGGTCGGTCGGCTCGCGTGCTCGGGCGATTCCCCGAGTAAAGCGGAACTCGACGAGTTCATCGCACGAGCGGAATCGCGCGCAGCAGCAGCACCGGCCCCGAGCTCGAAGTCGGAGTTGCAGTTCGACACGGTGACCCGTCACCGCGCACGCAAGGAACTCTTGATCTTCGCTATCGATCACCGGGGTCACCTCGAGCGGGTCGCCGACGACGCAGGGGTTGGTCCGGAGGCGATTGCAGCGTTCAAATCGCTCGCGATCACGGCATTCCTCGACGCCCATGCCGAGGACCCCTCCGCCGGACTGCTGCTCGACGACGTCTATGTCGGCTCCGCGCTTCGAGAGCGAATCGCAGACAGTGGTGTGTGGAGTGCTCGCGCTCTTGAACTCAGTGGCCGCGCGCCCGTGCAGTTCGGAGGCAACGGTGATGTCGCAGGATTCTTGCAGTCGTGGCCGCGAGAGCAGGTCGTGAAGGTGCTCATGGTCGCGAGCCCGGGGAGGACCCGGTGATCCGATTCGAGAACCAGCAGCGCCTCGCCTCGCTTGCGCGAGTGTGCCGCAATCAGGGCCGCGATCTCCTCGTCGAGATCCTGCCGGCGCCGGGACATTCGAACGCAGCGGGTGACTACGTCGACATCTTGAGCGCTTGGTACGACGCCGGGATCAAGCCGGCCTGGTGGAAACTCCCGGCACTGGCGACACCAGAGGATTGGCGACTCATCGACGAGCTGGTTGCGCAACGCGACCCCGGGTGCCGAGGCATCCTGGTGCTCGGCGGTGGAACCTCGAACGCAAGCCTCGAAGCGAACTTCAAGGCAACGGCAGCGACATCGCTCGTCAAGGGATTCGCACTCGGACGACCGATCTTCCATGAGGTCGCGAGCCAGTGGATGCGCGGAGAACTCGACGACGCGAGCGCGGGTGCGCAGATCGTCGAACGGTATCGCGCAGCGGTCGCGCTCTGGAGTGCGCGCGCGTGACCTTCGTGTTTGCGTTGGGCGTCGCGCTGTTCGGCGCGATCGTCCAGCGCGTCACGGGACTCGGTTTCGCGCTGGTCGCGACGCCTCCGCTCGTGCTCCTGTTCGGGCCGAATGACGGCGTTCGCATCGTCGTGCTCCTCGGGATCGTCGCCTCGGGAATCATGGCGGTGACGATGCGCCGCGACATCCAGTGGAAGCGCACCTGGGGGCTCATCTGGCCCGCACTGCTCGTTTCACCGCTCGCTGCGCTCGTCGCGCACGTCTCCCCGGCGGTCGTCCTGCTGTACGTCGTCGGTGTCGCTGCGGTCTTGAGCCTTGTGGCACCGAAGATTCCGAAGCTCTCCATGGTCTTCTCCGGTCGAGGCGGCTCCGTCGTCACGGGAGCTTCGGCAGGATTTCTCCACGTGACGAGTGGGCTCTCCGGACCGCCGCTGGTCGCGCACGCGGCAGGCACCAAATGGGCGCAGGTGCAGTTCGTGGCCTCCGTGCAGATCGTGTTCCTCGCGTTCCACGTCCTCACGCTCGGCTGGCGAGGCTTGCCCAGCACCAGTACTTCGAGCGCGGTCGAACTCGTCGCGCTCGCAGCCGTCGTCGCCCTCGGGATCCTGCTCGGTGGCTTGATCGCGCGACGCGTTCGAGTCGAAGTCGCCAGAAAGGCGATGTTCGCCGTCGCGTGGATCGGGGCGATCGTCGTGCTGATTCGAGCGACGGTCGAACTCGTTGATCGACTGGCGTCGTAGGCCGAAACGACGCGTCGAGCAGAATCGTGAACGAGCATCGAGCAGTATCCGCAGCAAGACCAGCAGCAAGGGACGCAACGCAGCGTTCAATGGAAAGGAACCTCGCAATGGCAACGCAGACCGAAACGATGCGAGCGGCGATCTACCGCGGTCCGAACGACGCCGCGGTCGTTGAGAAGCCGAAGCCGACCGCCCGGGACGGCTGGGCGATCATCGCACCCGAATTCTTCGGAGTGTGCGGCACCGACCTGCACATCTGGCAGGGACACCACCCACGGGCGCAGCCCGGACTCACGCTCGGACACGAGTTCGTCGGCCGACTCACCGAGTCGAATGCGATCGGCGAGGCCGGAACCGCCGTCTTCGTCAACCCGCTCATCGGTTGCGGGGAGTGCCGCTCGTGCCTTGAGCACGCAGACCACGTCTGTGCAAAGTTCGGCCTGTTCGGAATCGACGTGGATGGCGGTGCAGCCGAATTCGTCTCCGTACCGATGGCGAGCCTCGTCCCGCTTCCGGAGGGCGTTGATCTGCGCAGCTTCGCGCTCATCGAGCCCGCGAGCGTCTGCGTCCGCGCCGTCCGGCGATCACGCCAACGCCTCGGCGATACCGTTCGAGTCGTCGGGGCGGGGCCGATCGGGCTCATGGTCGCACTGTGCGCGCGTCAGGCTGGCGCGGCCTCCGTCACCATTGCCGAGCCGAGCGAACTTCGTGCCGCGACCGCCCGAGCACTCGGATTCGAGGTCACGGAGACGAGCCCGCGTGAACAATTCGATGTCGTCTACGACTGCACGGGGCATCCGAGCGTCGCTCCGCACGTGCTCGATCTGGTGCTGACCGGCGGAACACTCGTCGATGTCGGCCTGTACCGCGCACCCATCGCGATCGACCTGCCGAGCGTCATGCGCCGTGAACTCACGATCGTTGGCACACACGTCTATCGACCCGCGGATGTTCGTGGAGCGATCGACCTGATCGCGTCCGGTCAGCTCCCGGTCGAACGACTCGTCAGCTCTATCCGTCCACTCGACGAGATCCAGCTCGCGTTCGAGCAAATTCTTGAAGGAAACGAGGTCAAGGTGCTGCTCAGCCCTCGACCTTTGCACGCATCCGAATCACACGACTCAGGGGAACAATCATGAACACAACAGGCCACTGGATTGACGGCGCCGTCGTGCACGGAACCGAGGAGTCGCGGTTGCAGGACATCTGCAATCCGGCGACCGGCGAGGTCATCGGGCGACTCGCCCTCGCTGCGCCAGAAGACGTGACGCGAGCAGTCGAGTCTGCTCGTGCTGCCTTCCTCGAATGGTCGGCGCAATCGCTCGCCCGCCGCCAGACCGTGCTCTTCGCCTTTCGCGAGCTTCTGCTGCGCAATGAGCGGTCACTCGCTGAACTCATTACGAGAGAGCACGGCAAGCTGATCGATGACGCGATCGGTGAGATCCGACGTGGGGTCGAGATCGTCGAGATGGCCTGCGGGATGAGCGAGCACCTGAAGGGTCAGTACTCGGACAATTCGTCCAACGGCATCGACATTACGAGCTATCGGCAGCCGCTCGGCGTCGTTGCGGGGATCACGCCGTTCAACTTCCCGGTGATGGTGCCGCTGTGGATGTGCCCGGTCGCGATTGCAACGGGGAACGCCTTCGTGCTCAAGCCCTCCGAGCAAGACCCCTCTGCCGCGCTCGAGATCGCTCGGCTCTGGAAGGAAGCCGGACTGCCCGACGGCGTGTTCACGGTGTTGCAGGGTGACCGCCACACGGTCGACGCCCTCATCGAGCACCCGGATGTCGCAGCCCTGTCGTTCGTGGGCTCTTCCGCGGTCGCCAAGCACATTCACACGAAAGCCTCCGCCCTCGGGAAACGAGTGCAGGCGCTCGGGAGCGCGAAAAACCACGGTGTCGTCATGCCAGACGCGGACCTGGATTTCGCAGCAGAGCACTTGGTCGCTGCCTCCTTCGGTGCAGCCGGGCAGCGGTGCATGGCCCTGTCGGTCGCGGTCGCCGTCGGCGACGCGGGTGGTGGGCTGATCGAGCGGATTGCGGCACGAGCCAAAGCAATTCGAGTCGGGAACGGTGCCGACGCCGACGTCGATATGGGTCCCTTGATCAATGCCGCGGCTCGTGACCGGGTCGTCGAAGCACTTGGTGCAGCTGCTGCCAGTGGTGCACAGATCGTGGTTGACGGTCGCGAGGTCAGCGAGACCGACACGAGCGGAGGCTACTTCGTCGGTCCTTCGCTCGTCGATCACGTCGATCCCGAAATGGAGTTGTACCAGCAGGAGGTATTCGGGCCCGTCCTCGCGGTCGTTCGCGTCGCGACCCTCGCCGAAGCGATCGCGCTCGTCAACTCGAGTCGATACGGCAACGGCGCCGCGATCTTCACGAACTCTGGTGCCGCCGCCCGTGAGTTCCACCGGTCGGTGTCGGCAGGCATGGTCGGTGTCAACGTTCCGATTCCGGTGCCCGCGGGGCAGTTCTCCTTCGGCGGCTGGAAGGACTCGCTCTTCGGCGATCAGCACATGTACGGTGCCGAGGGTGTGAAGTTCTACACTCGTGCCAAAGTGGTGACTTCGCGATGGCCCGAAGCGCTCGATGCGCACGAGGCATCGTTCACGCTTCCGACCACCTAAGTGTCAGACCGAGTAGATCGAAGGACGTCCGCGGTGAGTTCGAGAATTCCATGGTTGTTCGGGGTGCTCGTCGCCGCACTCGCAGCAGCGATCGCGTTCGCGCTGCATGCCGGGATCCCCGCGATCCCGGTGCTCACGATTGCGATCGTGCTCGGGCTCATCGTGGGCCAGATTCCGCCGGCGATTCGGGTCATCGAAGGGCCGCTTCGCCCTGGACTCGCGATCGCGGCGCGACGGTTTCTACGGATCGGCATCGTGCTGCTCGGGTTGAAGCTCTCCTTCGAGGCCATCGCGGCGCTCGGTTGGCTGACGATCGCGCTCATCATCGTGCTCGTCGTGGTTTCGTTCCTGGTGACGCTGTGGCTCGGCCGCGCATTCAAGCTGCCGGGGAAGCAACCGCTCATGATCGCCTCCGGGTTCTCGATCTGCGGAGTCTCTGCGATCGGCGCGGTCGGGGGAACGGTTCGCGCGAAGTCTGAAGACACGGCGACACCGATTGCGCTCGTCACGCTGTTCGGTTCGCTCGGCATCGCGCTGCTCCCGCTGGCAGGCTCATTGATTGGGCTCGCCGGAGCAGAATATGGCGTCTGGGTCGGGGCGAGCCTGCACGATGTCGGTCAGGTCGTCGCGGCCGCCCAGGTCGGGGGCACTGCAGCGCTCGCCGTTGCCGTCGCGATCAAACTCACTCGCGTTCTGATGCTCGCGCCGATGGTCGCTGTGATCGGGGGAGTCGAACGTCGTCGCACTCGCGCTGATGGCGAGCAGTCCCGGCCACCGATCGTGCCGCTGTTCGTCGCAGGATTTCTCGCAGTCGTCGCGCTCAACAGTTTCGTGAGCGTCCCGGAGATCGTGGTAGAGATCGCAGACCTCGTGCAGACCGCGCTGTTCGCGGCGGCGTTGTTTGCCATCGGTGCGAGCATCCGAATTGCGAAGCTTGCGCGGACGGGCGCGAAATCAGCGCTCGTCGGCCTCATCTCCTGGTTCGTCATCTGCGTGCTCGCCCTCGGAGTGGTGTGGGCGTACACGGTCACCGAACTACAGGGGCTGTGACAACACAAGGTCCCACCGTCAAGACGGTGGGACCTTGTGTTGCGTTGGCGAGCTGAACGGAATACAAGACGCCCGCGTCGACCCAGTGAACTAAGGTTCAGTTGATCGAGCCCGGTCGATCACGGTGCAGCTGAAATCCGCTCGGTCGTTGCCGACTGAGTACTTGTCGACTGAGCACTCGTTGGCTCGGTGCTCATTGGCTCAGAGCTTGCCGGCTCGGTGCTCATTGGCTCAGAGCTCGTCGACTCGGTGCTTGTCGACTCAGTGCTTGTCGACTTAGTGCTCGTGTGCGCCAGAGAGCTTGAACGCGAGTCGCCCGTGCGCGTAGCCGCCACCGGCGCGGATCGCGGTCGCGACCCAGGCCGATTCAGCCAGTTCAGCTTCGCTCGCACCCGCGGCAACGGCCTTCTGGCTGTGCGCGTCGATACAGTACACGCACTGCGTCGTGATGCCGACGGCGAGTGCGATCAGCTCGCGGTACTTCAGCGGGATCTCACGACCCTCTTTTGCGAAGACGGCCTGATCGAAGGCGCCGAACGCCTGCAGGATGTCGGGGGTGTGTTCCTTGTAAACGGACGTGTATTTCGCGTCTTCTTTGCGATCGAAGTAGTCGGCCACAGTTACTCCTTTGAGTGGGATGAGTGTGCAGTTTCGAGCGTATGCGGTAGCAGTCGTCCGCGCAGAGTCGGCGCTCCATATTCCGTACGAAAGAGGCCGCGCTCGCGAAGCAGCGGGATCACTCCGTCGACGAAATCCTCGAGCACGAGGGGCAGGACGCCCGGCATGATGTTGAACCCGTCGGCGGCTCCGGCCAGGAACCAGTGCTCGATCGCGTCGGCGACCTGCTCCGGGGTGCCGACGATCGAGCGGTGCCCGTAGCCGCCATCCACGCGGAGGAGTTCTCGCACGGTGAGCTCCGCGCTCTGCACGAATCTGATGAACGACTCACGGAACCCGAGCGACCCGGTGAACCCTTCGTATGGCGGCCGTTCAAGGAGCGCGTTCGGGATCCGCTCGTCGAGTTCGAGTTCGAACACCTCCGGCCCGAGCAGACCGGCAAATCTGCCGAGCCCGTAGCCGTCCGGGCCTCCGCGCTCCCAGGTGTCGAACCGCTCGCGAGCTTCGGCCTCGGTCGATCCGAGCGTGACGGAGAGCCCCGGCAGGATTCGAATCGAGTCCGGGTCGCGCCCAGCGGCACGGGCGTCGTCTTTCACGAGTTGGTAGTGCTCGAGCCCGGCCCCGAGTTCCATCTCTGCCGAGAACACGACGTCAGCGTGCTTCGCCGCGAGTGCTCGCCCCTGTGGCGAACCACCGGCCTGCACGAGCAGTGGCGAGCCCTGGGGGGAGTGCGGGACACGGAGTCCGCCGTGCAGTGAAAACGCTGCACCATCGTGGGCGACCCCCTCGAACCGGTTCGCCCAAAGGGATTTCACGAGACTCACGAATTCGTCGGCGCGCGCGTAGCGTTCGTCGCGTGGAGGATTCTCTTCGAGCCCGAAGTTCTTGGCCGCGCTCGAACCGTAGGTGGTGACGACGTTCCAGGCCGCGCGGCCGCCGGAAACGAAATCGAGGGTCGCGAACCGCTCGGCGAGCTCGAAGGGGTCATTGAAGGTCGTGGTCGCGGTGCCGATGAGACCGAGGTGTTCGGTCGCGGCGGCAATGGTGGTGAGGACACCCGTGGGCTCGAGGTTGCCCGTCGGGCGTCGCTTCGGGTCCTCTTCGAGCTGCGGTGAGTCAGCGAGGAAGATCGCGTCGAGCGTGCCGCGCTCCGCGATCCTGCCGAGGGTTTGCCAGTACTCGCTCGAAAGGAACGCATCCTTCGGCTGTCCGCCGAACTTCCACGCGGCGGGCCGCTGACCAAACCCGAGCGTGTTGACGTTCAGAATGACGTTGGAACCTCGGGGGTTGCTCATTGATCTTCCTTTCGAACCGTGCAGTGTGCTTTCGAAACCTGCAGTGTGCTTTCGAAGCCTGCGGTGCTGATGAATGCCAGAGTGGCCCGCCCGATATTTCGGGCAGGCCACCGGACTGTTTAGAGCAGCGAGTTCCCTGCTGCGAGAACGAAGCCGTCGTAGCCCTCGTCGATGTAGCTCGCGACTTCGTCACTCGTCAGGTACTCGACGAGGAGTTCGATGCGAGGGTCGGTCTTCAACTCGGTCGTCGTCGTCAAGACGTTCGCGTACGGGTTGTTCTCCGGTTCTTCCAGCGAGAGCGCGAGGTCGAGATCGACGCCGTTGCTGAGGGCGATGTCACCATTGATGAAGCTCGCTGCGACATCTGGGAGCGCCTGCGCACGAAGCGTGGTGTCGGTGGGCACGAACTTCAGGTTCTTCGGGTTCGAGACGATGTCGCTCTCGTCGATCGCGAGCGCTTCGGCTGATCCGTCGGACTCCGGGTAGCTCAGTTCGATGAGGCCGACGTCTTGCAGAATGAACAGTGCGCGCGGCAGGTTCGTCTGCTCGTTCGGCACCAGGATCTCGGCGCCCTCGGGGATCTCCTCGACACTGTCGAACTTGTCCGAGTAGAGCCCGAAGATGTTCACGAGCACGGTCGACACGTTCTCCAGGTTCGTGGTCTCCGTGTGCGCGGCCTTCCACGAGGTGAAGTACGGGTCGTGCTGGAAAAGGTTCGCATCGATGTCACCGCTTGCGAGCAGTTCGTTCGGGTCGAGTTGCCCATCGCTCTCGATGATGTCGAGCTGGAGTCCGCTCTCATCAGCATCCGCGAGTTCCTGAATGTAGTTCAAGACATCGCCCTGCGGGGTTGGCGTGACGTAGACGCGAAGCGGAGTTTCAAGTCCGGACTCCTCGGCAGCGCCCTCGCCGGAGTTTCCGGTGTCGGCGCTGCACCCGGTGAGCGCGATCGCTGAGGCGGACAGAATCGCTGTGAAGACACTCCAGCGGCGGGTTGTGCGTTTCATGGTGCTCCTTGGTGGGACGGCCGAGTCGGGATTGACGTGCGTGACCGGGAATGTGGTGCCCGAGAGAAAGGCGGGGATGTGCTGTGTCGCCAACGCTAAGGAGCGATCGTGGGCCTGGCAACGTTGTGAAGTAACGCAAAGAAACGCGGCGTCACATGGGGAGTAACACTCTGCAATATGACGCCGCCAGGCCGCCTCGAATCAATGAATCGTGCTGGGATGAACGCATGATCGCATTCGGATACTGGACCCCACTTGCCGGCGGATGGCTTCGCAACGTGGCTGACGAGCAGACCCCAACGACGTTCGAGCATGTGCGTGAAATCGCGCAGTTCGCCGAGCGGCACGGCTTCGACGTGACCCTCGTGCCCGAGCTCAACTTGAACGATCAGAAGGGAATGGAGTCGCCCCGACTCGATGCCTGGACGATTGCGACCGCGCTCGCAGCCTCGACTAAACGAATCGAGATCATGGCTGCCGTGCGGCCCGGGTTCCACAACCCTGCAATCGCCGCGAAGCAGGCGGCGACGATCGATCAGATCAGTCGTGGCCGGTTCACGCTCAACGTGGTCTCGGCATGGTGGGAGGAGGAATCGCGCCAATACGGAGCGGTCTTCGCGCAGCATGCTGAGCGCTACCGGCGCACGGAAGAGTTCGTCGCGGCGCTCCGAGCGCTCTGGGAGCAGCCGAACCCCGTAACGCTGGAGGGCGAGTTCTTCCCGCTGCAGGGCACCTACGCTTCGCCGAAGCCGAGCCAATCACTGCACATCTATGCCGGTGGGGAGAGCGAAGACGGCCGCGCCTCGATCGCCTCGTTCGCGAACTCCTACGTCACCCACGGTGGCACGCCAGAAGAAATCCGGGAGAAGATCGCCGACCTCAACCGTCGCCGAGTTGCCGCCCAGGGGGCTGAGTTCGACAGCTTCGGCATGGCCGCGTTCGTGATCGTTCGCGACACCGAGGAGGAGGCGCAGGAGGAACTGCGCCGGATCACGACGGTGCAGGAGGGGCCCGCGTACGCGAGCTACCAGCAGTTCGTGACCCGCTCGAAGCTCGACGTCGAAGTGAGCCTGGAGGAGTATTCGGTCTCGAACCGCGGACTGCGCCCCCGCTTGGTCGGCACGCCTCAGCAGGTCGCCGAGCGCATCGTGGAGTTCTCGGAGGCCGGCCTCGGACTCCTGCTCCTGCAATTCTCACCGCACCTGCCAGAACTGCAGCGGTTCGCGACGCAGGTGATCCCGCTCGTGCGCGAGCTCGAGGCGCAACGTGCAGCGGCGGGGGATGCCGCTACTCGGGCACCCGGGTCGCAGACAGCAGGCTCGCCCCGAGCGAAGTCGTGATCTGAGGGAGGCTTCCCGCCTCTTTCAATCGGGCTGCACTCAACCACAACGAGTGCAGCCCTTTCTTCGTGCTGACCGCTGAGGCGCCGAGGAGATCGAACAGTGTCGTGCTCACCGACTGCGCTGCCTGCGCGGCAATGACGAACGCTGCCTGTGAGCTCGCTCGTGACGGTTCGTGCACGAGTGCGCGGCGGACGCTCGATTCCGCGGCGAAGACGTGGGCGTGCAGGGTTCCGAGCGCTGACTGCAGTTGGACGTCGTCACGACTGACCTCCGCGTTCCCCTGCCAGAACACGCGGACTCGCGCGAGCACCTCATCGCGCGCACGCTGCTCGCTCGCACGGGCGATCGCGAGAAGGCCGATCGTTGCCACGTCGATCGTCGGCTCGGCCAGGCTTTCAGCGTAGGGAACACCGTGTTCGACGGCGGCGTGCGCGCTCGCAGGCTCGATGCCCTCGATGAACTGGGCAATCAGGGCGTCGAGGCTTTCCTGGAATGCAGCGCTGAGTGTCGCAATGGTTTCGGTGGTCTCGTGGATGCTCATGCTCATGCCTTCTGTGGAGTCGTTGTCGTCACTGCGCTCGCTGAGGCGTGCGGTTCTGCGCTGGAGGCGAAGGGGCGTGGGTGCGCTGCAACATCCGCTGCGCGTGCATCGTAAAGCTGGTGGAACGGCGTTGCGAAGGCCGGCGGAGCGTCGGTGGTCGCGATGAGCGGTGCGAGAAAACGCGCGAGCGTACCGCCGAGCAGTGCTTCCAACCACTCGGCTGCAGTGCCGGATCGCGGAACAAGGAGCACACCCTGCTCGGGGCCGCGCTCGTCTGCACCGGCGTCGTCGAGCGCTCCCGAAGCAGCGTTCGAGGCTTCCGGAGCGAGCACGGACGACACGTCGAGGGGTAACGCACGGAACACGCGAGTCGCGGGAGCGCCCTCGGCCGCGCCGACCGAGCCGGCCGCGCCGACCGAGCCGGTTGCGCCCACCGAGCCAGCCGCGCCCACCGCTTCGAAGGCGATGGCGTCGTCAGGATCGAGGTGACGTGCGACCGTGAGCCCGTTGACGGGCCCCGGCACATTGAGCGGGCCGCGAGAGCGGAACGACCCTTCCGCATTCGCGAAGTGGATCGCCTCGGAATCGATGAAGACCTCCGAGCCGTTCTCGCTCGCGATCGATGACTTCGGCCAGGAAGCCCACAAGGCACGAACGGTCCTGATCGCCTCCTCACGAAGCGACTCGGTCTGGGCCTCGTTCGTCCAGGCGTTGCGCTCGCCGGGTGCCTGCGCGTCACGCGCCAGCGCGGCCCAGGCGACCCGGTTGCCGCTCAGGTGCGCGAGCGAGGCGAATCTGCGTGCGATGTTGTACGGGTGATCGCGGTGGGCGCTGTGCGAGACCACGAACTGTGTGCGATCCGTGACGGCGATCAGCCCCGCAGCGGTCGTCGTCGATTCGAGCACCACTTCGTGCGCCGAGTGCTTCTCGGCGACGTCGGGTCGATGCTCGTCGAGGCCACCGGCTCGAGCCGCGCCGAGGTGCACCCAGCCGACCGGAAGCGCGTCGAGAGCGGCCCCGAGTTCTGCGATCTTCCCCGCGCCGATCGCATGCGCGACGACGCGGTCGGGAAGCGAGAAGGCCAGGCCGTCGAGTGTTGCGTGTGCAGTCATCGTTTGTGCTTTCTTGCTCGGACCCAGAAGTCACCACTGAGTTGGATTGCTTGGACGATCAGCACCATCGCGACTACCGCGAGGAGCATGAGTTCGGGGTAGAAGCGTTGGTAGCCGTACCGAAGGGCGAAATCACCGAGTCCTCCAGCGCCGACCGCCCCCGCGACCGCAGTGCCCTCGACTGTGCCGACGAGGATGATCGTGACGGCGGCGATCAAGCCGGAGACCGACTCCGGCAGCAGCACCCGGAAGATGAACTGGAACCGTGAGATCCCCATCGCCTTCGCCGCTTCGATGCGGCCCGGGTCGACCTCCCGAAGCGCCGATTCGACAAGCCTCGAGAAAAAGGGGGCGAACCCGAGCGTGAGCGGAACGAGCGCGGCAACCGGGCCGAGGGTCGTTCCGACGACCAGGCGGGTCACGGGGATCGCGATGACGATGAGAATCAGGAACGGAATCGAGCGACCGACATTCACGATGGTCGTGAGCACGTAGTAGACCGTGCGATTCTGCGCGATCGAACCCGGAGCGGTCATGTACAAGGTCGTGCCGACGATCAGCCCGACCACGATGATGATGCTCCCGGCGATCGCCACCATGGAGAGCGTCTCGCCGAGCGCGTCCCAGAAGTCAGGGATGTACGAGGTCCAGTCGCGGTTCATGCGGATGCTCCCTGTGGTGTTGATTCGCCAATGACGATGCCGCGAGACAGTAATCGCGCTCGCAGCGCGGCAGCGTTCACCGGTGTGCCCTCGGGGGCGCCTTCGGGTGCGGTGAACACCACCTTGAATCGGGCGACGGTCTTCTCTGCGACCTTTTCCACTCGTCCCGAAAGGATCGAGAAGCGCAACTCGAACTCGCGAGCGATGTCGGAGAGCACCTCGGTTTGATCGCCCGGCTCTTGGAAGATCAGGTCGAAGTGCGCTTGGTCGCTCGGCGCCGGGTCGCCCTCTGGCGCCGGAAGGAGCAGCGCACCGAGAATCGAGTCGGGCTGCGCGACCAGATCGAGCACCGCGCCGGATTCGATGATCTTGCCGTGACGAATGAGTGTCGCGCGATCGCAGGCGTACCGCACCACCTCCCACGAGTGGGTGATGAGAATGGTCGTGAACCCGAGCGCCTTCTGCAGATCTTTCAGGAGTGTCAAAATCACGCGAGTCGTCTCAGAATCGAGCGCGCTCGTCGCCTCGTCGCACAGCAGCACTCGCGGTTTGCTGATCAGCGCGCGAGCGATGCCGACGCGTTGCTTCTGCCCGCCGGAGAGTTGCGAGGGGTAGGCGCGCTCTTTCCCGTTCAGGCCGACCAGCTCGATGAGTTCCCGTGCTCGACGGTTCCGCTCACTCCGACTCACCCCTCGAATTGCGAGCGGAAACGCGATGTTCTGCAGCACCGTCTTGCTGTGGAACAGGTTGAAGTGCTGGAAGATCGTTGCGACCTCGCTCAAATATTCACCACGGCGCTTTCCAGAGAACTGCGCGAGATCCTTGCCGTCGAACGTGATCGTGCCAGAGCTTGGGGTCTCGAGCAGGTTCAACATCCGAAGCAGCGTGCTCTTGCCCGCACCCGAGGTTCCGACGATGCCGAAGAACGAGCCGTCGGGGACGTCAAGGCTGACGTCGTCGAGCGCGTTCGTCACCGCCCCGTCGCGATGAAACGACTTCGTGACGTGTGAGATTTGGAAGATGCTGCTCACTGGTGGCCCTCCTGTTCGCTTGGAGTTTCACTGTGTTGGAGGCTCCGCTGCGGCTGCAACTGTGTGACATTTTGCGTGTCATGCGCGTTCGTATTTCGTCTTCGAACGTCGTGGAACGTCACACTCGGCCGCAGATTCGTCGCCTCTTTTACGCTTGGCCTCCATGACCCAGTCATCACAAACCATCTCCGCGCACGCTGACGAACCGTCGTCCTCGTCAGTGGCATCGCACACGGTGCAGGCGAAATCGCTCAGCACGAGCGAGCGAGCGATCCTCGAAGCAGCAGACCTCGAGGCATTGCTCGCGGTGATCGCGGAAACCGCCGAAGAACGAGAAACCGACCACGAACTTCCCGCCGCGATCTACGAACGGCTCGCGGCGTTCGGGTTCACGAAGCGCAGAGTTCCCAAGGAGCACGGCGGGGGTGGACTCGACATCGAAGCCTTCGTCGAAGAACTCGTGGCGCTCGCGGCAGCGGACACGAACGTGCTGCAGTCGCTCCGAACGCACATCCTCGCAACCGAGCGGTACGTGACCTCTGCGTCGAGCGGCGACCGTGACCTCTGGCTGGGGCGGATCGGCGCGGGCGCGATTCTCGGCGGCGCCTGGACGGAGGCCGGTGACGTCACCATCGGAACGTTCACGACCACGCTCACCCGGGACGGCGAGGGATACCGCCTGAACGGACGCAAGTTCTACAGCACCGGGAGCCTCCTCGCCGACTGGCTGCAAGTCACTGGGGTCGACGAGGCCGGAGAAACCGCGATCTCCATCGTCCCGGCACGCGCGGAGGGCATCACCCACATCGACGACTGGGATGGTTTCGGGCAGCAGCTCACCGCGAGCGGGACGACCGTCTTCGAGAACGTCTTCGTCGAGTCCGAGAACCTCGTGCCGTTCGGTGGCACCTACGACGGCTCGCGAGGCTGGCAACAACTCGTGCTCCTCGCGGCGCTCGTCGGCGCAGGCGAAGCGCTCGAACGAATCGCGATCGATCTCGCCCGCTCCCCGAGTCACGACGACGCGGAGCTCGATCCCGTCTACCTCGAACGACTCGGCTGGATCTCCTCGCGGGTTTTCGCAGCGCGAGCAGGGCTCCGAGAAGCGGCCCGGGCGACGCAGCGCGCCTCAGAATCGCTCCTCAACGCCGGTGCAGCACGCACTGCACCTGCCGTGACCGAGGCGATCCGTTTGGCGGAGCGCGCGACCTTCCAAGCCCAGGTCATCATCATCGATCACGTGCTCGCCGCGGCGAACGCAGTTGCCGAAGTGAGTGCCCTCGGCATAGCGACTGCAAACCCGAAGGCCGCGCGAGCAGTGGAACGCCTCTGGCGCAACGTTCGAACCATCGCCACGCACAACCCGGTGCTGTTCAAACAGCGCATGATCGGCGACGACCTCGCGTTTGGAATCGACAGCGGTGCACCGCGCGAACGTCGACACCGACGCGGCGAACCAGCAGAAGGAGACCGCTCGTGAGCTTCGGATTCGATACTCGTCAGATCCACGCGGGAGCGGTTGTCGACTCGCAGACTGGTGCGCGGATCACACCCGTCTACCAAACCGCGGGCTATGTCTTCGAGAGTTTCGACGACGCAGCGGAACGCTTCGGGCAGCGTGCGAACCGGCCGATCTATTCGCGCGCGGGCAACCCGACGAATCGCATCGTCGAGGCGCGGCTCGCTGACCTCGAAGGCGGAATCGGGGCACTGCTCACCAGTAGTGGCCAGGCCGCAATCGCGACGGTGCTGCTCGCGCTGGCACCGGCCGGGTCGCGAGTGCTTGCGACGTCGAGTCTCTACGAGGGCACGAAGCATCTCTTTCGCGACAGCATCGAGCGCACCGGAGTGGAATTCGTCTTTCTCGACGCCGAGGCCGACGATGCAAGTTGGGAGGCCGCGTTCACCGAGGCAACGACGCTCGTCTATACGGAGTCGATCCCCAACCCGAAGAACGACGTGCCAGATCTCGAACGACTCGCCACGATCGCGCATCGCCACGGGGTGCCACTTGTCGTCGACAGCACGGTTGCGACGCCCTATCTCCTTCGTCCCATCGAGTTCGGTGCCGACATCGTCATTCACTCGACCTCAAAGTGGCTGAGCGGTCACGGCAACGTCATCGGTGGCGCGATCATCGACGGTGGTCACTTCGACTGGGCCGCATCGGGCAGATTCCCGCAGTTGACGACTCCTCTGCCACCGACCGGACTGAGTTTCGTCGACCGCTTCGGCGCGGGCGCGCTGCTGCCGTACCTTTCGGGTGTCATCGGCGATTACGGCCCGACCTTTCCGGCAGCAAGCGCGCAGTTGCTCCTGCTCGGCATCGAGACGCTGTCGCTGCGCGTCGCCCGCCATGTCGAGAGCACACAGACGATTGCCGAATGGCTCGATGCGCACGAGGCGGTGGGCGCGGTCGACTACCCGGGACTCCCCTCGAACCCTTCCTACGAACGAGCGCAGCGATACCTCCCGCTCGGTGCCGGTGGTGTGCTCGCCTTCGAAGTTCGGGGCGGTCGAGCGGCGGCCGAGCGCTTCATCAACGCGCTCCAACTCGTGACACGGATGACGCACATCGGAGACGTCCGAACCCTCGCCTTGCACACAGGCAGCACGATCCACGGCAGGCTCAGCGAGGAGGAACGGCTTGCGATCGGGATCACACCCGGGCTCGTTCGCCTTTCCGTCGGTCTCGAAACCGTGCAGGACATTCTCGACGATCTCGCTCAGGCGCTCGCTGCGTCCCAAGCGTGAGGTGCGCGGGCTTCAATGCAAAGGCTCTTGCCTGTGCGCTATGGCGAACAGGCGAAGGTGCTCAATCGCCGGGGTCGATGACGTCCCAGGTGGCAAATCGCTCGAAGCCTGCACTGTGCGCGAGTGCAACAGAGCCAGCGTTGTCGAGCTGGCAGCGGTACTGCGGTTCGTAGCCGAGCGCAATCGCGCGAGCGCTGATCGCACGCACTGTCGTGCGGGCATGTCCTTGACCTCGAAACTCGGGCAGGGTGATCACGCCGAGGTCCGCGAGCGCTGACGATTGCCATGGGTACATGCTCGAGACCGTGACGATCGCTCCCTCGACGAAAGTGCCGAACACGAGCCAGTGATCGAGTTCGACAAAGGCCTCGTCGAGGTCGTCCTCGGGTGCTGCGGCGACGAAGGCCGCAAAGGCCGCGGCGTCCTCAGCCCCTAACTGACGGGTGTTTCGCCCTGAATGTGCACGTCGGTCAGGTCGCTCGGATAGCTCGGATAGCTCGGCCTGCTCGGACTGCACGGCCTGCTCCGATTGCTCGGTCGCAACGCGCTCTTGTTCGTGCGCCGGCAAGTAGAAGAGGTGGTCTGCTCCGTTCAGGGCGATCCCCGCTGTAGCGAGCCGCGTTTGCACTGACTCGGGGTCGAGCCGCTCATCGCTCACGAGCCCGACGGTCGATGCGATCGCGCTCGTCACAGTAAGGAGGCCTTCACCGCGGTCCGGGGTCAAGATCATCAGCGCCCGATTCGCGGGGAGCGTGTCGTCGATCACGACGCGAAGGCGTGATGCAGGCGCAGCCTCCTCGTCGGGAACGCGAGCAGCTGGCATCCATGACTCGAACACGCGATCTGTGAACATGCTTCGAACTCGCTTCTGTACGGCGGGGCGGGTTGGAGTGTCTTGGACCGGGAACGTCGGGCTGCGTTTACGAGCGCGTGATCATCGTGGTCGTCACGAGCGTGCTCACGATCACGGCCGTCGTCGCGCTGACGACCGCCGCTGCAACGGCCTTCGATCCCCAGTTTCCCTGCTCGAACTCCTTCGCGCGGGCGATGGTCTTCGAGTTCCAGGGGATCTCTGGGTGGAAGTGCGGAAGGGCGCCACTCGCCGAGATGAAGGCGGTGATCGTCGCGGTCCGTGTGTCGGGTTCCTCGCCGTCGACGAGGGTTGCTCGAATCAGGCCGCGCAGGTATTCGCGTCGACCCGTTGCGTTGCCCCGCAATACCTTCGTCGGGAAGAGCCCGAGAAACTTCTTTTCCTGACGAACGAGCTCGCCGCGTTCAATTAACCGCTCGATCACTGGAGCGCGCAATTTCGGTCCCATGGCGGCAAGCAGGGTCTGTACATCGCGCGGCTTCTTCGAGAGGTACTCCCACGATTCCCGCAGGAGTTCGTCAGCGGGCATGTTCGGCGTGGTTGCGATTTCGGTGCCCTTGAGCCCGCGGTCGTTGACCGTGACGTGGTTACCGAGAATGAGATCGCTCAGGATCGCGCCGCCGAGCAAGGAATACAGCATGCTCTCGCTCGCGAAGGTTCCGGTTTTCGGCAAGAAGAGCACCAGCATGAGGTCTTCCGCGATGAGCGGATCATGTCCGCCATCGTTGGTGGAGACGTGGTTGGCGTTGGAGTCTGACATTGCATGTTCCCTTCCGATTGCCCGGTTTCACGCTAGCGCGAAGTCGCCGCTGCAGGCTGAGAATGCACCCGGGGGTAAGGGGTACTGATTTTCATAGGAACGAGGGTTACACTATTCGAGGATTTTGTACTGCACAGCCGCAATGAGGAGGAAGAGTTTGGTGACTGTACCTCCAAACCCGATTCAAGAGCCGAACGTTCTTTGGGCTTGTGTCGAAGACGGATTCTATGTCGGGAGTCGCAACGGCGAATTCCTCGGCTACATTGACCGAAAGAGCGAGGCGCAGTACCTCGCTTTCGACATGTTTTCTCGCGAAGTCGGAGTGTTCCCGGATCTTCGTGCGGCGACAACGGTTTTGAACTCTTCCGGTTTCGGCGATCCAGTAGCTGCTGGGTAGTCGACTGTGGATATTGAGGAAGTTATGACGACGTCAGATGACGGATTGCTGTCGATCATGTACTCGAGCACTGCGCACGAGCCTTTCGACGATGACCGCTTGAATGAACTCCTGGCACAAAGCCGTAGCTCGAACGAGAAGTTGAATTTGACCGGCATGCTGCTGTACCGCAGCGGTCGCTTCATTCAGGTGCTCGAAGGCGACGAGTTCGATGTTCGCAAGGTGATCGCGAAGATCGAGAACGATCCGCGTCACACTGACATGCGCATCCTCGTCGAAGAGACGGTGTCGTCTCGTCGGTTCCCCGACTGGACCATGGGGTACGAACCGATGGCCGAGTCGCGCGAACCAGCCCCCGAAGGCTTCCGCAGCACTTTCGAGGATCTCGAAAACGGCGCAGACCCGGTCTCAACGATTCGTGCCGCTCGTGAATTGAGCCTGTGGTTCCGCGTGCGTTCGATGCGTCGAGCAAACCGCGAATCACAGTCGGCCAACTGAAGCGAGCACGGGCAGTGGCCCGTGTGTCAGCGACGAGTCAGGCGTAGCGACGAGGCAGGCGTAGAGCCTGGCCGCGCGCATGGTCTGGCCAGGCGTCGAGTCTGGCCAGGCGTAGCGACGTGTCAGTTGCAGAGTCTGGCCAGGTCGTCACCAGCGGGTGCGCCGCTCGAAGAGCCCGCGACGTTCAACGGGTTCCCCGAGCTCGGCGGCGCGGGCAACGAACACCATGAGCGGTGCCTCCTTGTGAAAAGGCGTGCGGTGCCAATCGCTGAACACCGACTCGATTTCGAACCCTGCATCCGCAAGATCGCGCTCGATCTGCTCGCGCGAACGAAACGCGAGGTGGGCGCGCTCCGTGACGACCTCGTCTGAGTCGATGAAGTGATTGTGTGAGACGAGCTCGACCGTCTGCGCATCGAGGAGCTTCGCCTCGTTCCACTCGGCGAGCGTTCCGTTCGCGGTGAGTCGCGAAGTCTTCTCCGCTGCAGCCCATGACTCCCATGCTCGTGCGAGCGGGTTACGGCTTTCGAACGCGAGCGTCGCGCCCGGGTCCATGTGCGCTCGGATATCTCTCAGCGTGCGCGACCAATGCGTCTCGGGAATGTGCTGGGCAACATTTCCGGTCATGACGGCATAGTCATAGACGCCGTCTGGAATGCCACTGCTGTCACCGAGCACCCAGGTGACGGCCGTCGCTCCGTCGCGACCACGAGCAAACTGCAGCATCGACGGCGAGGGGTCCACGCCGACCACCGACCGTTCGTCGCGGGCGAGGGAGACTGTGAGCATGCCCGTGCCGCAGCCGATGTCGAGCACAGCGCGAGCTTCGCGTTCATCTGCGAGAGCGCGGTAGAAATCGTGATCCGGGCCGTCTGGATTGTCGTCGTCGTAGAGGGCAACAATGCGGGGGTCGTAGTCGGTCACCCGTCGAGGCTACGTGGGGCCCGCGCTGGGAGACAAGCAGAGGGCGCCGATACGGTGGAGGCATGTCTTCGAGCGCGCTCAATCACCCCCGACTCTCGCCGATCTTGCTCCCGGAGCTCGAACCGGGAAAGCCTGCCGAGCTGTCTGCGGAGCGGAGCTGGGAGTTCTTCAAGTTTCGGGGCGGGGAGATCGCAGACCGCGACCTGACCGGACTCGACGTCGCAGATTGCCGCTTTTCCAACGTCACGATGCGGGACACGAGCCTGCGCGGAGCGACCATTGTCGACTCGATCATCGACCGTCTCGATGCTCCCGTGTTTTCTGCAGCAGGTCTCTCGCTTCGCGACGTCGAGATCTCGGATTCACGGATCGCTTCGGCCGAACTGACTGACGCCTCCCTGCGCTCGGTGCGCTTCTCGGGTTGCAAGCTCGGATACGTGAATCTCCGAGGCGCGGTCGCCACTGACCTCCTCTTCTCGGATTGCACGATTGAAGAGCTCGATATCGGGGGAGCGAAGCTCAACCGCGTGCACTTCGAGCGCACGCAGCTGGGCACACTCGAAACGCGCGGCGCGACGCTCACCGACGTCGATCTTCGGGATCTGTCGATCCGGAAGATCAACGGCATCGAAGGGCTGAAAGGCGCGACGATGAGCCCGATGCAGGTGAGCGACATGGCGGAGACGCTCGCGAGCATGATCGGCATTCACACTCGTTCTTGAGCAGCGCGTCCTCGCCGACGCATTTGGCCAACGGCAACGCCGGAGAGCACGAGCGCAGTTCCGAGGGCCTGGTGCACTCCGAATGCTTCGCCTGCGATGAGGGTGCCGAGTGCGACTCCGGTCACGGGATTCAACAGGCCGATGAGGCCGACCGTTCCTGCGGGGAGCGTGCGAAGTCCGAAGAACCAGGCGACGAAGGCGAGCGCGGTCGCGATCACGCTGACGTAGGCGAATCCGAGCATGGCCGGACCATCGAGCGTCGGCGGCGGCCCTTCGATGACAACCGCGAACGGCAGTACGACGAGCGCTCCGGCGACCAATTGCCAGGACGTCAGCGGCAGGAGCGGAATGCCACGACCCCATTTTTTCGACAGGACGAAGCCGAGCGAGGACATCAGCATTGCGGCGAGCGATGCCAGAATTCCGAGTGGTTGCAGTCGCTCAGGAGCAGAGGGGCTGGTCCCGCCGAGCAGCATGATCGCGACGCCGATGAGTCCGATGCTGGCTCCGAGCACAGAGAGCGTGCCGGGGCGCTCGGCGAGGAGGGGCCAGGCGAGCATGAGCATGACGGCTGCGGAGGTCGCCATGATCGTCGAGGCCAGGCTCGTCGGCAACAGTTGTGACGTGATGTAGATCAGCACGAAGAACGCGCCGACGTTGAGCGTTCCGAGTATGAGCGAGCGCCACCACCACGCACCGCGTGGACGTTTTCGAACGAGCGCGAGCAAGAGGAGTCCGGCAGGGAGGGCTCGGAACACCGCTCCCCAGAGTGGCGAGTCTTCCGGGAGGATTTGCCGGGTGACGTAATAGTTCGATCCCCATGCGATCGGGGCGATCGCCGTCACCGCTACCCAACGCCATTTATCTTCCATGGAAGTTACTATAGCTTCCTGGGAAGATAAGATCGAGGGATGGGAATGACTCCGGCAAGCGAACTCGATCGGGTCGCGGCGATTCAGCACGAATGGCGCCTCGAACGCCCCGACCTCGACGTCACACCGCAGGGCATCATCGGCAGACTGCATCGACTCGCGAACGCACTCACTGAGGAACTCCTTGCCGTGTATGAGCAGCATGGACTCGGCGAGGGGGAGTTCGATGTGCTGGCAACGCTTCGCCGTCGGGGTGCTCCGTTCGAGTGCGCTCCGGGAGAACTCGCGGAGCACACGATGGTGACGACCGGCGCCATGTCGAAGCGGATCGATCGCCTCGAAGCAGCCGGGCTCGTGAGTCGCAGCGCTGCGAGCGATGACGGCCGGCGGCGAGTGGTCGCGCTCACCGAGGAAGGCCGTCGTCGAATCGATGCCGCATTCACCGATCACATGCAGAACGAGTCGCGGCTCGTTGCAGAACTCGAACAGAGCGATCGTGCCGAGCTCGAACGCATACTGACGAGCTGGCTCGCGAAGCACGAGTAGTCGCCCCACATGCCGCGTCGCTCGGTCAGTCGAAGCCCTGTGCGCAGGTCCTGTCGCGGCTCCATTGCTTGTCCCCTTCACGCATCCCCGCTACCGTAAAAGAGCGGGTTGGCGAGCGATCACCACTGAATCCACGCGATGTGTTGCGCCGATGCCGGGACGAAACTGGGCTGAGCACACGAGGGCGGGACTGCCATGAACTTCACAGCAATCGAGTACGTCGACGAGAGCGCGCAGGTGTATCTCGACCTCCAGGCGGGCGTCACCTTCTCGATCGTGATGACCATCATCCTCGCGCTTCTTCCCCTCGCCCTCGCGATTTGGTCGTTCATCAAGCGCTCGTTCGTCTTAGCGGGAATTGGCGTTGTGGGGGTTATCGCAGTCATCGCGATCGGCATCACCTTCGCAGTCGGATACGCGAACCGTTCCGACGTGGAGGTGTCGGAGATCGAACTCACGGGCGCGATCACTGCGATCGAGAGTGACCCGCACCGTGCGATCTCGACCGTGCGACTTGACACCCAGAATCGGTCGCTGCTCGTCACCGCGGGTCGCGAGGACATCAATGTCGGAGAAACCCTCACGGTGACGTGCGCGACGATCGACGGCGCGGTCGCGCTCTACACGCCCTGCACGATCATCGAGCAGATCGAAGCCCCCTAGCGACCGAGGTGCACGCAGCGCAACGGGAAGCGGTGGCCTCGTGCAGCGCAGTGCAGCGCAGTGCAGCGCTCAGCCGAGCAGCGGAATGACGTCGTTGCCGATGCGCTCGACCTCGTCGATCATCGGATGCGCCTGAATGAGGAGTAGGTCGACACCGGCGTCCTCGAACTCGCGAATCCGGTCCGCGACCTGCTGCGGCGTGCCCACGAGGTTTGGCCGGAGACCGCGGTTCGACACCGAGTAGTCCTTCAGATCGATCGCGACATCGAGCGAGGACTTCTGAATGAACTGCTGGTACGAGTCGTAGGCGGCGCCCTCGCTGACATCGGTAATCCGAGCGAGTTCGGCCTGCGCCTCGTCTTCGGTGTCTCGAACGATGACGTAGGTTGCCATCCCGAACTCGGTGAACGGAGCGCGGCCGGCAGCTTCGCGACGTGCAGTGAGATCGGCGATTTTGACCCGGAGCTCTTCCGGCGTGCCACCGTGCGTCACGTAGGCGTCGGCGAAGCGGCTGATCGAAGCCCTGCCGGCAGGGCTCTCGCCACCGGCATAGATGACGGGCTCCGCAAGCGGCTTCGGCTCGACAATGGTGCCGTCGATCGAATAGTGCGCCCCCGAGTGAGTAAAGGGGCTCTCTCGCCATAACCCCTGCAGCACCGAGACGTACTCTTCGGTGACGGCGTAGCGGTCATCGTGTGCCTTGAACTCGGCACCGAACTGGCGAGCTTCCTCCTGCCACCAGGCCGAGACGATGTTGAGGCTCAAGCGTCCCTGCGCGATCTCCTGGATCGTCGTGAGTTTGCGCGCGGTCAGCTCCGGCGGGTGAAAACTCGGTCGAAGTGCGGTCATGATTTCGAGCTTCGATGTCACCGCTGCCAGTGCCGCGGTCACCGCCCAGGCGTCGCGAACAGGGCCGTGGACTCCGCGGATGTCGTTGAGGTGCAACTCGGGAATGAGCGTCAGTTCGAACCCGACCTCTTCAGCCTTCTGTGCGAGCGCGACGAGGTCGGAGAACTGTTCCGGCTCGGGGTCTGGGACGTTTCGCAGCCAACTGCCGAAAATCGGTGTCCAGTACCCAAATCTCATACGGCAACCGTAGCCGGAGCGAGCGACTGCAGGAACCGGGCGACTTTCGTGGCGGCGGATTCGGGCAGTGAGCCTTCGACGTCGGGGCTGTAGTTCGTGTTCGTGTTCACGTCGTAGGGCACAACGCGGCCGTCAATGGTCTCGATGAACTCGACACCGGCGATCTCTACCCCTGCCTCTGCGAGGAAGCGTTCGAGCTGCTGGATCAAGGGGTACTCGGCCGTGATTTCTTCTCGGAGCGAGAAGAGTGGAGGCGGAACCTCATCGCCCGTCGGCACGGCACACGCTTCAGCGGGGCACAATTCGAAGCCGCCCTGGCTCGTATCGACGCGAACGGCGTAGGCGAATCGTCCGCCGATGAATTCTGCGCGAGTGACGAATGGTGCGGTGCCGATCAGGAGTTCCTGGATCAGCGTGATGCCGTCGATGGGTGCTTCGAACTCGTCACCGGCAACGTAGGCATCGAATTCTTCGTGGGTCTCGAACCGTCGAACGCCGAGCCCTTTGCCGCCCTGGTTGTGCTTCGAGATGAACGGAGCCGGAAACTCGCGAGCTGCGGCCGAGAGCCCTGCTTTCCCAACGACCGCGGTGGTTCGCGGGACGTCAAACCCTGCGGCGCGAAGCAACGCGTGCTGCTTGACCTTGCTCACTTCGAGCTCGACCACGCGCGAACCGTTGACGACTCGCTGGCCCTGCGCCTCCAACGCGGAGAGGATCGAGCGTGCGGCGTCCTTCGCGAATGGTCGCCCGCGAGTGTGCGCCGATGCGCTCAGTCGCGACCAGTAGATCGCGGGTTCGGCCTGCGCATCGAGCGGGAGTGTGAACTCGTCGAAGAGCACGGGCTCGAGTTCGACGCCCTCGGCCTCGAAGGCGCGAGCGAACGGTGGAATCCATTCGGGGTTGTCGTGCAGAACAACAACTTTCGTCATGATCCGTCTCGCCTCTATTCCGTGATGCGGGAGTGGTCGCCCAGTTCGTGCCACGTGCGGTTATGGTAGACGAGCGGCTGCTTCTGTTCCTCGGAGTCGAGTCCGGAATCACCGGATTCAATCGCGTGCACGACGACGACCGTCGAGCCGCCAGCGTCGAGCCGGTTGATGATGCGCCCGCGGATCCAGTTCTCGACACCGTGGAAGAGCGGCTCGCCCGTCTCGAGTCGGTGCCACGCTTCAGTGTCAGCGAAGCGGTCGATGCCGCTGGTCGCGCCGAGCTTCGCGAGGTCGAGGTGCTCGGAGTCGAGCAGGTGCACGATCACGGTGTCGGCTTCCCTGATCGTCGGCGCGCTCGAAGAGATCGTGGAGAGCGAGAAGACGAGCAGGGGCGGTTCGAGGCTGACGGAGAACACCGAGCTTGCGGTCAGTGCGACCGGGCCGTTGCCATCGTCCGCGGTGATGAGCGCAACACCGGAGGGGTGGTTGCGGAATGCCTTGCGGAACGACGTGGAGTCGAGGTCATCGAACGATTTCCGCGCCGCCTCGGCTGCGATCAATGGCTCGCTGTTGTCGTCCTGCGGTTGCTCCTGCGGGCGAGCTGCGCCTGATGTACTCATTGAGGCTCCTGGCGTGGAATTGGAAGTCGGAGTTCTAGCCTGTGCTTCGCGATGTTGTTCTTCAACAATATGACGGCTCGTGACAGCGACGTCACGGAGACGGGTTCACTCAGATGCAACGCCTGAAAGGACTCGGCATTCCAGGAATCGCGGTCTTTGGTTCAGGCGGTGTCGGTTCGGGTGGTCTTGGTTCAGGCGGTGGCGGTTCGGGCGGTCTTGGTTCAGGCGGTGGCGGAGGTGCGGGCAGCGGGGCGACGCATCGGCACGTGCGGAATCCCGTCTTCGGCAAACTCCGCGCCGCTGATCTCGAACCCGAACCGTCCGTACCAGTCGGCGAGGTGCTTCTGCGCGTCGAGCACGATTGCGGCGCTCGGGTCGAGCTGTTCGCATCTGGCGACCGCGCGGCGCATGAGGTCTGCACCGAGCCCGCGGCCCCGTGCGATTTCGGCGGTCGCGACTCGTCCGATCCGCAGCGCATCTTCGTCGACGAGCAGGCGGAGTGCGGCCAAAACCGTGCCGTCCTCCTCGGCCCAGAAGTGGATCGCATCGGGTTCGAGGTCACGACCATCGAGTTCGGCGTAGGCGGCCGCTTGTTCGACGACGAACACCTGCACGCGCATCCACATGATCTTGTACAGCGTGACCGGTGAGATCTCGGCAAGTGGGGCGTCATGGAAGGCAACGGTCATGGATTCATCGTATGAGCTTCATCGTATGAGATCGGGGCGGGGCCGGAATCGATGTCGTCGGATGGAGCGTTGCAGGCCTCATCGCGGTCGTGGAACACGCACACAGGGAGCGAGTCCGAGCCCGCTCGAGGCAAATTTGATGCAAACCGCAGTCGCTAGCATGAGCGCTCTCACCGCATCGGCACGGGCGGCGCGAGTGTTTCAGGTCATGTGGGTGATCGGCTTCCTCGTCGGAACGACCACGCATGCAGTGGATCTGATCGTCGGGGGATCGGACGTCTACAGCGGCTTCCCGCTCGGCGTCCGCCTGTTCTAGGTGACACTCACAATCCTGGGCCCGGTCACGGCTGCGCTTGTCATCCTTCGACGGCGCTCCGGCATCGTGCTCGGCATTGCCGTGATGATCGCCGACATCACAGTGAACTGGACTGTTTTCGCGACAGTCGGCGGGATTTCGCCCTTCGGAGTTATCAGTCAAAGCCTGTTTGCGGTGCTCATCTTGGCCACAGCTCGCCCCCTGTGGAGATGGTTCGGGCAATCCTCTCCACGAAAACGCGGCACCGTGAGCAGAGGGGCCTAAGCGGCCACGATTGAGAGACGGTCGACCAGTGCCCGGGGGGGGGGGCGAGGCTTCGGCATTCAGGGTCGCGCGACGAGGTCACGCGATCGCGTGCCCGCGGCCAGCAGCGTGGCTGATTTCCAGTGGTCCGGCTTCTGGGCGGAGAATCACTTTGGAGAGGTAGAACGGTCTCGTGCCGAGGTGCACGGTTTGCGTCACGATCAGCACCGGCGACGTCGGACGAACCTGCAGCAGTTTTGCTCGGACGACTCCGGGAGTGCCCGCAGTGAGTTCGGAGCGGCCGATCCCGAATGCCGGTCCGAGTTCGGCGGTCAGCGCGCCGAGGCAGGTGCGCGTGGGGTCGATGTTCTCGACGAGCTGCTCGACGTGTGCGCCGAAGGAATGCAGGTGGTCTCCCGCGGGAAGGTGCTCTTGGACAAGCGCGACGGGTTCACCGTTGCTGGAGAGCACTGATTCGACGAACAGACTCGGTGAAGTGGTGGCGATACCGATCCCTTCGGCGATGAAAGTCGCCGATTCTCGTTGCAGTGTCACTTCGGTGCGGTGCACGGAGAGATCTTGGAACCGGTCTGCGAGTACCTGCTCGACTGCTCGGAGCCGCTCAAAGCCCGCTGCGGGCAGTGTCGGAGAGACGACTCGGCCAATGCCGCGACGCGAGCGGAGGAGCCCGTCTTCCTCGAGGAGCAGCAGCGCTTCGCGCACCACCGTGCGGCTGACTTCCATCGCTTCGCCGATTTCGCTCTCGCTGGGAAGCAGTGATGCCGGTGGCAGGGCGCCCGCACGAATTGCGCTTGCGATCCGGTCGTACACCTCGACCCGAAGCGGAACCCCGGGTCGTGGAGCGATGGGGCCGAGGAGGGTGGTCACGACTCCATTAGATCATATGCATGTGTCATACTCACTTGTATGACAAGCTCGTCCTACCCAATGGTGGCAGTGCTTCGCACCCGCCATGCCGGGTATCTGCTCGCCACATCTCTGCTCGGACGCCTTCCCGGTGCGATGGCTGCGCTCGCCATCGTGCAACTCGTCCGCTCGACGAGCGGAGACTTCGCGTTCGCCGGACTCATCACGGCCGTCTATGTCAGCGCGGGGGCCGTCGGCTCGCCACTGCTTGCCCGGCTCATTGATCGATTCGGCCAGGTACCGGTGCTCGCTGTCAGCGGTGTCCTGAGTTTCTTGGCCTTCACCGGCATGGCGCTCACGCTCGACCCCGCGCCGGAAGCGGCCGTTGCGCTCGCGGCCGCAGCCGGAATCTTCACCCCGCCGTTGGAGCCCGCCCTGCGTGCCTTGTGGCCAAGGCTCGTGAGTCCAGGACCGAAACTGAAAGCCGCCTTCAGCCTCGATGCTGGCGCACAAGAGATCATCTTCATCATTGGTCCGCTGCTGACCGTCGCCGGTATCGCACTGTTCGGTCCCATCGGCAACCTGCTGTTCGCGGGAAGTCTTGGCCTGATCGGGGCAGTTGCCTTCGTGCTCAACCCCGCTCCGCGCGCCGCCTCGCGCGAGCGTCCGCACGACCCGAGTGGCCCACGGAGCGTTCGATCGCCCATCCTCATCCCCGCCGTCGCCCGGGTTGCCGCCTTCACGTTCGGCATCGGCGTTCCTATCGGCGCGCTCACGATTATTGCGACCGCCACCGAGTCCGCTCGGAACGATGCAGGGCTCGCCGGCTGGATCCTCGCGGTGAACGCGGTCGGAGCTTTGATCGGCGCGACAATCGTCGGGATCAGGCCTCTCGGCTCGACTCCCGAACGTCTCCTCACCGTGTGCGGCATCCTGCTCGCGCTCGGCTACCCTCCGCTCGCGATCACGGCGCTCCCAACCCTCGCTTACGTGATTGCCGCCGGAATTTCGGGGCTCATGCTCCCGCCAACGCTCGGGCAAGTGTTCGAACGCATCTCGCAGCTCAGCCCGGAGCACGCGCTGACCGAGGCGAACGGCTGGGTTGTCAGTGCCATGACGCTCGGCGTGGGTGCCGGAACCCTTGTGGCGGGCATGGTCATCGGCGCCTCTGGCACGTCAGCGGTGATGTGGATCGTGCTCGGCGTCGCAGCGCTGACGGCTTCGCTCTCACTGATCGCGTTGCCGAGGAGGGCAAACCGGCATCGCTAACGAGAGCCGCGGCACGGGCTGAGCGGTCGAGTCGAAGTATCTCGCTGTGCACAACAACGAAGCCCCGTGAGCAATGCTCACGGGGCTTCGTTCGTTCGGTGGCGCAGCAGCTACTTGCGGTCTGCTCCGCCGGTTCCGTTGTTGTTGTCGCGCGTGCGTCGGATTGTACGAATGATGATCGCACCGATCGCGAGCACGGCGAGTCCGGCAACGATTGCCGCAATGACCGATGGCGCGATCCCGGAGGACTCCGCTTCACCGGTGACCGTGTCATCGCTCGGCTCTGTCGAAACCGTTGGCTCGGCGCTCGCGGAGGGTTCCTCGCTCGGCTCTGCCATGGTCGTCATCGTGGGCTCTTCTTCCGGCACGGCAGCTGCCAGCACGAACGGCACAACGCCTTCAATCGGGTGGCCGTCAGAGGAGACGACCTTCCACTGGATCTCGTAGGTACCGTTCGGCATCTCCGGGTTCACGACCTGCGTGAGCACGGTACCCGCGACCGTGGGTTCACCCTCGCTCCAAACGGTGCCCGATGGGTCGACGACGTCGACGAGTGCGCCGAGTTCAAGAATCTCCGCCGAGTACTCGAGCGTGATCGACTCCGGCACTTCCAGCACCGTCTCGTTGGGTTCCGGGTTCGAGCCGATGATTTCGTCGTGCGCGTTCGCGGCAGCTCCCGAGAAGAACACGAGCGCGGCCACGATGAGCGCGGTCGCGAATGCGCGCCAAACGGTGAGGACTGAGCGCTGAGCGCGCTCGGCCGCAACGACGGATGCGTGTGGTGCAGTCATGAGAATCACTGTCTTTCTGTTGAATCGTGCAGCAAATTGTTCATTGGGTTCGCTGCATTACTGCAGGAGTGTGTCTCCGATGAATGACCCCTCTTCGCATCCCGGAGGAATCGCGAAGACGGAGGACCCCACCGGTATTGTCCACTGGTTCAGCAGATCGAGCTCATCGAGTCGCCGCTGGATGGGAACGAACTGGCCGAGCACGTCGGCCTGGAAGCTCGTGAAGATGAGCCCGGATTCCGGCTCGTCACCATCGTCACCGAACTTCTCGTAGTTGTACCCGCGACGGTAGAAGCGCTCGTCAGTGTTGTCTGATCGCGCCCGCCGAATGTGCGAGAACTCCGGAATCACAGGAAATCCGATGGGGGATTTCGCGTCGAAGTCCGGCTCATCGTGCTCGACCGTGCCCGTCAGCGGTGCCCCGTTCGCAAGCGTCCGCCCGACCGACTGTTCTCGGCCGGGCCGATCGAGTCGGTCCCACTCGTTGAGATCCATCGCGATCTTGCGAATCACGAGGCTCGAGCCGCCCGCGAGCCAGCCGTCGCGAATGATGACGAGTCGATCGAAATCGGGGTCGTCCGGGTGGAGATTGACGGTGCCGTCGACCTGCCCGAAGAGGTTGCGCATGGTCGTGTTATTCGGCTCAGAACCGCGCGCTCGACGGAATCCACGGTGGGTCCACCGGGGGCGCGCAAAACTCCGCGCGTCCTTCGTGAGCATCCGGAGGGCGTGCGAGACCGTGAGCGGGTCGTCCGCCGCGACCTCGATGAGCAGATCGCCTTCCGAGAATCGGTCCTCGAGCTGATCGATCGTGAACGCGGGCAGAGGGGCGAGCCAGTCGGGTGTCGCCCTCGGGTTCGCGCGTTCGACGAATCCGCGGCCGAAGCCGAAGGTGATGGTGAGGCGAGCCGGAATGGTGCTGAGTTCGGGCTCCGAGTCGGCCAGCGCAGCGTTGCCCTGCGTGAGCCGGGCCGCATCGTCACTGAGGATCATCATCATTCTTCGAAGCCCTGCGGCGTCGACTTCGGGCAGGAGGTCGAATCCGACGAACGTGGAGTGCGCCTGTGGTCGAACCGTCAATCCCGCTTGCGTCGCTCCAAAGAACGCGATGGTCTCTTGGCCCGTGAGCGGTGCCGCATCGTCGCCCGGTGCTGCCTGCGGTTGCTCGCTGGAGCGAACCCAGGCGTCTGCGGCGAGACCGATGCCCGCGCCGACGCCGGCGGCAGCCCCTCCGAGGAGGAGCTGCCGCCGGGAGATCCCGGTCGAGGGTGTTTGCGCGCGAGCGCGAGGTGTTCGCACTCGTTACTCGGTTTCTTCGTGGCTGTGGTCGTGGTCACCGTGGTCGTCGCCGGAGTGCTCGTCCCCGCCGTGGCCATCGTGACCGTCGTGACCGTCGTGACCGTCATGACCGTCGTGGCCATCTTCGGATTCGTAGGTCTCGTTCGCGCCGGCGAACTCCTTGACCGCAGCGGTGAACTCGAATGTCGAATCGTCGCTCATGGTGACGGTGAAGTCGACCGAGTCGCCGGGCTGCAGCGGTTCAGCAAGCCCCATGAGCATGAAGTGGTCGCCGCCCGGAGCGAGTTCGCGTTCGGCGCCCGCACCGATCACGAAGCCGCCTTCGACTTCACGCATCACCATTGCGCCGGAGTCGTCGGCCACGGTCTCATGCAGTTCGATCATGGGCGAGGCCTCGGTGGCGACGCTCGTGATCGTGATCTCGGAGTCGCTCTCGTTGTGCAGCACGCCGAACGCCGCGCTCATGCCCTCGTCTGCCGCTTTCACCCAGGCGTCACTGATCGTGAGCGCCTCGGCTGCGGTGCTTGCTTCGGTCGATGGTTCGTTCGTCGCGTCATTCGTGGAGGAGCATCCGGTCAGGAGCGCGAATGCTGCAATCGCAGAGATTCCGATTGCAACGGGGCGGCGGGTGTTGGTGTTGATTTTCATTGAGAACATCACTTTCTAGTTCGAAGAGTTTCCTTCGTGGTGTTCATCGTTCGCATTCGATTCGACGGCCTCAGTCGCTCGCTCGGGATCGTCCTTGCGCGTGCGCCGCTGCAGCAGCATCACCAGCAGAAACGCGACAATGGCGCCTCCGCCGATGAACAGCGCGGTCCGCAACCAGGAGGGCGCGGCTTCGGCGCTCGGCTCCTCGGACGGTTCCGTGATTGCGGGCGCGGTCGCGGTCGGTGCCGCTGAGCCCGAATTCTCGGAGCCCGAATCGTCTGAAGCGGGCCCTGTCGAGCTCGGCACGGGAGCCGCAGCCCCGTCGCCAACCTGGAACGGCACGACCCCGCTGATCGGGTGTCCGTCAGAGGAGACGACTCGCCAGCGAACGTCGTACTGGCCGTCGGGGAGCACCTCAGAGAAGGTTGCACTGACGAGCGGCCCGTTCACTTCCACTTCGCTCGTCGCCCACTCGACATCCGACTGATCGACGACGATCATCGCGGCACCGAGCTCGAGCACGTTCGCTGAGTATTCGAGGGTGATCTCGCTGGGTGCGCTTTCGAGGACCTCGCCGCTCGTTGGAGTCGAGCCGATGAGTTCGTCGTGCGCGGATGCCGGCTGAGTCGCTCCGATCTGGAGCGCAGCCAGGAGGGCCACGCCAGAAAACACGGCGAGGAGACGAGCCGGGAGCAAGCGGTGGACTGGTCGATTCGAGGATTCCACGACGGAGCCTTTCAATCATGTGGAGGCGCGCGCGAGGGCGCTGATTTCCGAATGCAAATGATGAAAAAGCGCTCGACGAGCAGGGTTCGGTGCAGCGTTCGCGCCCCTCGCTGAGATTCAGCGTTGGAGCATCGCGGACACACCACAGCGATTGCGGGTTGGCGGAGAAGGAGGGTTAGGCCGCCAACTGGTACTCGTCGAGGCCGCCGCGCGGTGGTCCGCGCAATTGTTGCGGAGTGTATTCACGAGCTCCTGCCGAAACGCGAGGCTGAGTCTCGGTGATTGGGGATGCGGCGACGGGTGTTGCTGCGCGAACGGAGACGATCCGCGGCATCAGCGCGTGCGCAATGAAGCGCACGAGGCTTGCCAGGCTTTCGAGCAACGCGTCGGCACGATGCAGCGCTGCGGTCGTGATGATCGCGGCGATTGCGTGGGCGAGCCACATGAGCGGACCATGTGCCCCGTGCGCGACCATCTCCGGCAGTGCCGAGCCTGCAAGCATGTCTGGCGTCACGGTGTGGCCACTGTGACCCTGCGTCGGTGCAATTGCTCCTGGTGTTGCGGCGCCGAAGATGAAGAGCGTGTGGAAGAGGAACTGGCTTGCGCCAACCGCAACCGAGAGTCGCAGGAGGCTCGCCTTCTTTGCGACTGCGAGGCAGATCGGGAGTGCGATCAGCAGCGGAACGACGAGGCCGAGCACGCCGGGCACCGCACCGCCACCGAGCACGTGTGAGATCAACGCGACGAAGGTTGCGAACACCGCAGCAGTTGCACCGCGAAGTGCTTGCGTGCCGCGACCGTGTTCCATGCGACCTATTCTGTCAGGCCGCTCTTGCTCGCTTCCGTCGTCGGCGAACATCTTCCATTTCATCGAGGATTTCAGGCGTTTCCTTGCGAGAATAAGAGCATGAACACCGTGCAGAAGAAGAGAAACCCCACCGCCGTGTTTGCGTTCTGGCTGGGGCTGCTCGGGCTCGTGCTCATGCCGATCCCGCTGTTCATCGGGTTCTTCCTCGGTGGCGGGCTCGCGATCATCGCGGGCATTCTTGCGATCATCGGCCTTTTGAAGAGCCGTCACACGGCAGGTCGCGGTATCGGCTGGGCTGTGTTCGCGCTGGTGTTCGTTGCCCTGACCTTCGGTGGTATCTCCGTTGGTGGCGGCATCATCTGGTAACTCAGCAACACTTTGTCCGAGCAAGCCTCGCGCCCCTGACGTTCGGGGTAATGCAGAACCGACTCAGTGTCCCTGCGTCTGCTCACGGAGTCGCCGCACCTCGGCTTCGAGGGCGAGCACCTTCCGAATCCCCGCGAGGTTGAGTCCTTCGTCGAGGAGTTCGACGACCCGCTGAATCGCCGCGACGTCGGCGTCACTGTATTTCCGTGTTCCGCCGGGGGAGCGTTCCGGTGCGACGAGTCCGCGCTGCTCATAGATGCGCAGGTTCTGCACACCGGTGCCACAGATCTCGGCCGCGACGGAGATCGTGTAGAGCGCTGCAGGACGTTGTGTCACGCCTCCTATTGTGCCCCGTACGCCCACAGCGATACGCACGCGTTTCATTCGTTTCGAACTTGACAACACCTCGCTCAAGTTTGAATATATGTATATCGAACGTTACAGATCATCGGTACTGAACAGTAAAGAACCGACTCTGGTCTGCCGCGTTCGGAGCAGTTTCAGATCGCACATACCGTGGGCGCAGCGGCCCACCGAATCCAGGAGGCACACCATGCTCATTCGAACCGACGCACTCAACAACTTCGATGAATTCGCAAAGCAGATGTTCGGCGGCACAACCCGAAACACCACGATTCCCATGGACTCGTGGCGCGACGGCGACACCGTCTTCGCAGAGTTCGACCTGCCGGGCGTGACGAGCGACTCGATTGACATCGACGTCGAGCGCAACGTCCTCACGGTCACTGCGAACCGTCCGCAGCGGACGGTCAGCGGCAAGGTCCTCATGAACGAGCGCCACCGCGGCACCTTCAGCCGCCAGCTCATTCTCGGCGACGCACTCGACACCGAGCGGATCGAAGCGAAGTACGCCGACGGCGTGCTCGCGGTTGCGATCCCGGTCGCCGAGAAGGCGAAGCCGCGCAAGGTCTCCGTGCAGGTGAACTCGAGCGAGTCCGAGCCCGAGGTCAACCGTGCAGAGTCGTCGACGCCAACGCTCGCAACGGCTGGCGCAACGGCCTAACCCGCGGCACGAACGAGAAGAAGGGGCACACCAGATGGTGTGCCCCTTCTCGTTGCGCAGCGTGGCCGTATCAGGAAGCCGCTCGAGCACGATCGCTCAGCAGGTCGTTCCCGGCGGCCGCTCGATCCCGAGCGTGCCCTAGATTCCAAACCAGGTGTCGCCGAACACGATCAGCAGAACGCCGCTGATCGCAAGGATCACGCACAGCGCGAGCAGCGAAATACCTACCGGCGTCGAGCCCTGCTTCTCCGAGTCGAGTGAGCGGATTCCGAGTGCGAAGATCGCTGGCACGCCAGCGCCGAGCAGAAGACCGACACCGAGGACCTGCGAGATCGTGACGACCGTTTCGAGCGGATCGAACAGCAGCATCACAGGCTCCGCTTCTTCTTGTTGAGCTTCTTCTTTTTCTTCTTGCGTGGACGACTCACCGAGGCGACCGGTCCTGCGACCGCCTGCAGTTCGTGATCGGTCTTCGACTTCCAGTCATCATCGACGTTGCTCGCGTCCACGTGATCCTTGCGTGAACGCAGCCACATCACGAAGCAGGCGACGATCAAGATCGTCGTCACCACGATGGTGCCCATGAGCGGAGTGAAGAGGTTCGTGAGGTAGAGGCAGGCAGCGCCGACGAGTGCCGACGCGGGCAGGGTGATCAACCAGGCCAGCAGCATGCGGCGGGCGACGCTCCAGCGAACGGTCGCGTCGGTGCGAGCGACGCCCGAGCCGATGACGGAACCACTTGCGACGTGGGTTGTCGAGAGCGGAAGACCGAGGTGGCTCGAGGTCAAGATGATCGAAGCGCTCGACATGTCGGCAGCCATGCCCTGTCGTGGCGAAATGTCGACGATGCCTTTTCCGAGTGTGCGGATCACGCGCCATCCACCCATGTAGGTTCCCGCCGCGATCGCGAAGGCGCAGACTGCCTTCACCCAGAACGGGATGTCGTCTTCCGGCGAGAGCGACTGGTGCGCGACGAGGGCAAGAAAAATGACGCCCATCGTCTTCTGGGCGTCATTGGTGCCGTGAGCCAGGGACATCAAAGAGGCTGCGCCAATTTGACCCCAGCGGAATCCACGGGTTGCGGTCTGCTCGCTCATCTTCGTCGTGAGACGGTGAACGAGCCACGTGCCGGTAAAGGCGACAACTCCTGCGATCACTGGTGCGAGCACCGCTGGGAGGAGGATTTTCTGCAGCACACCGCCCCATTGCACGCCGGCAACGCCGAGTGCGGCGACGGTTGCGCCGATGAGTCCGCCGAAGAGCGAATGACTCGAGGAGGAGGGCATCCCGAGCAGCCAGGTGAACACGTTCCACGTGATGCCGCCGGTCAAGCCGCACAGCACCACGAGCATGAGTTGTTCGCCAGTGATGTCGGTGAGGTCGATGATCCCGGAGCCGACCGTTTTGGCGACCTCGATCGAGAGAAACGCTCCGACGAGGTTGAGCACGGCGCTCAGGGCGACCGCGGTCTTCGGCTTCAAGGCTTTTGTGGCGACGGACGGGGCCATCGCGTTTGCGGTGTCGTGGAATCCATTGGTGAAGTCGAATGCGAGTGCAACGACGACCACGATCACGAGAATGGCGAACTCTGGCACTGCATAATGATTGCGGAAGTGCAGCCCGAGAACAACTTCGAGCGGAGTGTCCACTCCGCGGAGGAAAACCTCTGGTGAACACTTCCCCAACGCGCGCTGCGAGCGGAGTTCCCGAAATCGGCGATCAGGGCGGAAAAGCGGAGTACGGATCTCCCGAACGAGAGAGCATCAAGCATGAGTTTTGTCTTTACTGAAGAAATTGTCGCCGCGGTCGTGCACCACATGAATGACGACCATCACGACGACAATGTGCAGATCGTGCGCGCGCACACGAGCGCAGTCGATGCGGAATCGGTCATGCTCGCGACGGTCGACGAGTCGGGTTTGACGTTCACGGTCCGGCGCCCCAGTGGCTCCGAGACGCACACGATCGCGTGGCCCATTCCGATCACGGAGCGCGCTGACATTCGCCACGCCGTTGTGGCGCTGATGCCTCCTGCCAGTGAGACGCAGGAGTAGCGCCAGGCGTACTTTCACTGCCGTTTAGCGGCAATTGAGAACACGAAACACAATTGTTACGGTCCTGGATCGCGAAGTAAGGGTAGCCTTACTTCGTGACCACGCCTTTCTCAACGCGACTTCGCGAAGCCTCAGCTCAACAACACGATCACGCAGCAGAGAACTCATACTTCTCGCGCCTCATGCGTGGCGAACTCACCGGTGAAAACTACGCGATCCTCGTCGCGCAGCACCTCGCGATCTATCGGGCGCTCGAAGCAGCAGCAGCGCTGCACGAGACGGGCAAGGCTGCAGGATTCCACTCGAGTGTGCTCGATCGCGTCGAATCACTCGAAACCGACCTCCGCAACCTGGGTGCTCGAGATGACGTCGTTCTCGCCGAGACTCGTGAATATGTCGAGCGGATCGCCGAAACTGCCGCCGACCCAGCTCGCTTCGTTGCGCACCACTACACGCGCTACCTCGGCGATCTCTCCGGAGGCCTGTTCATCGGTCGTGCACTGACCAAGGAATACAGCGCCGAGGTCACCAACTTCTACCGCTTCACCGAAATCCCAGACGCGCGAGCATTCAAAGACGAATACCGTCTCAAGCTCGACTCGGCCGGGTTCACCGCTGAAGAAGAGGCGATCATCATCGAAGAAACCCTGCTCGCGTATGCCCACAACGGTGCCATGTTGCAGGCGCTGACGCTCGCGGTGCCGCAGCTCGAAGGCGCCGCCGAGCCCGTCGTCTCACCGTAAGAGTCGGGGGCCGCGTTCCCTGTACTGAACGGAAGCAACCGGATCCGCAGCTGAGGGTGCCCTTACTGTAGGTCTAGGAACGACAACAGGGGTCAGTCATGAACGAGGATTTCGTGCAAGCCAGTTCGAAGGCGCGAGCGGCCGATGAGGCCGGCTCGACGTCGAGCGACTCCGCGCACGCCTCGCAGCCCGTCGCAAGTGCACACACAGCGGACGCTCCCACGGACGCTCCGCGTGAGTCGCTCGTCACCCTGCTCGGCGGGAGTCGCGCAGCGATCGAAGCGAGCGTGCCACCCATCGTCTTCGTCATTGCCTGGTTGCTCTCGGGCAACGACGTGCTCTGGGGTGCCGGCGTTGCGGTCTTCGCGAGCGCGATCCTCGCCTTCCTCGCATTCCGACGCGGCAAGAAGCCTCGCGCGGTCGTGCTCGGAATGCTCGCCGTCGTGGTCGCTGCGCTCGTTGCGATCTACACGGGTGAGGCTCGGAACTTCTTCATCGTGCAGCTGTTCTCCAACGCTGCGAGCGCGCTGATCTGGATGGTCTCGATCGTCATCCGCTGGCCGTTCCTCGGCATCATCCTTGGTGCAGTGATCGGCACGAAGGCGACGTGGCGGAAAGACCCGGTGCTGTTGCGCGCGTATCAGCGAGCCTCGTGGGTGTGGGTGTTCCAGTACGTGATCCGTCTCGCCGTCTTCCTGCCGCTGTACTTCGCCGACGCGGTATTGGCGCTCTCCGCCGCTCGGGTCATTTTGACCTGGCCGCTCGTCCTGGCATGCCTCGTCGTCAGTGGCTTCGTGCTCTTCCGCTGTATCCCGAAGGACCACCCGGGAATCCGCCATCCGCAAGTCGCCGCAACTGCTTCGAAGCGAGCTGATTCGTCCCACTAACTCAAGGAAATTCCGCGAAAGTCTTGGCAAGTGCGCCCGATCGGCGTATGGTGCAATCAAGAAGCCAAAACGGTGCGGAGTAGCCCAGGCTCCCTCACTTTCCTCGTGTATTCGGGATGCAAATTGAGACACTCCGCACCGTTTTTCTCTGCCATTTTTCGCCGGTTCGGCTCCCGGAGTTCTTCCGGGAGAATGTGTCTATGACCAACCCCGCGGCTGAGCTCGCCAAATCACAGCAGGCAGGCGCAGCGCACGCCGAAGCGCAGTCGCGGCAGTCGCAGTCGCAGTCGCAGCAGTCGCAATCCAAAGCCTCGAAGACGGCGCTCGCCGCACGCTTGCAGTCCGAGAACCGAGCAGTCATCGTCGCAGTCCTGGGTGTCGTCGTCGGGTTCGCGATCGGGTTCTTCCAACTGTCCTCGGGGTTGCACGCGCTCTCGGGGCAAGATTCCGTTGGATACGCCGCCGCGTTCGCCGCCTCCCTTGTCTCCGGGGCCGCCTTCTTCGCCTCCTACGCACTGAACTTCCGTGAGAAGGCGTCCAGCTGGCGTGCCGAGTTGCCCCTCGCAAAGCGACTCATCGACTCCATCGGGCTTTCGATCGTCCACGGCGCCATCGCCTATCTCACCCTGATTGCTGCGAGCGAGCTGTTCCAACAGGGCTTCGCGGGCCTCGAGATCGACGGATTCGCGGGTGCGAGCATGGTCGCGGTGACCTGCGGCCTTGGGGCATACGTCGCGTTCCTCTCCGGTTCCTCGGTCGGAACGACGAGTCTTTCGATCCTGCTCGCCGTCTTCTTGATCTCCGGCACCGCCTTCAGCATGGTGACGGCGAACGAGAGCACCTGGTGGCAGGTGCACTTCTCTGAGCTCGGAACGCTCGGTGGGGTTGCGGCCTGGGCGTTCAACCTGACCCTCGTGTTCTCGGGGATCGTCGTCACGACGCTTGCGACCTACGTCACTCGGGATCTCCAGCAGTGGGTCAAGGACCACTCGGCGGGCACGCGCAGGCGAGTGCAGGTGATTCAGTGGCTGTTGGCCGCGATCGGCATTCTCTTGGCCATCGTCGGCCTCGTACCCACCGATCTGAACTTCTGGATCCACCTCGGCGCAGCATCAGGAATGGTCCTGGTGTTCTTCGCCTTGATCGCGGCGTTGGCGCCATGTGTTCCGGGCCTCACGAAAGTCTTCCTCGTGATGTCGTACCTGATTGTCGCGGCGATCATCTTCGCTGCGCTGCTGTGGATGCCCTTCGGCTACTACAACCTCACCGGGCTCGAGTTCGCGGTCGCGGGGCTCATCTTCGTCTGGTTGGTCGTGTTCGTCCGACAGGTCGGTGCGCTCGTCGACAACGCCGATGACGAGCCGGAGGAGCGCAGCTGGCGCCCCGTCCTGCCTCAGCGCTTGCGTCGGCGCGCGCGACCTCGCGGCAACAACTCGACCGAGGGCAAACGAGGAGCTGGCAGCGTAAAGCCTTCGTGATCCGGCACGAGGCCGAAGCGCGGTCGAGCGTCACTGGAGAGTTCCGCCTCGCGTTCTGTCTGCCAGGTGTCTCGAGCTTCTTCGACCTCGTCGTGGGTGCGGCCGACGAAGTTCCAGAACATCACGATTTCCTCCGCGAACGGTTCGCCGCCCAGAATCATGAGCGTGCCCGGACCGCTCGTCGAGAGCGTGACGCTCGAATGCCCTGGCGCGAGGTACAGCACTGAGCCGCGAGCAACCGCTTCGCCGTTGACGGTCGCGTCGTCGGTGAGGGCAAGCACGCCGTGCTCGAACGATTCGTGCAGGGTGACGTTCGCACTGCTGGTGCCGGCGAATTTCACTTCGAGGCCGAACAGCGGCGTGAAGGCGGGGGCGTCGGAACTCTGGCCCTCGAAATCGCCGACGAGCAGGGTCGCTGTTGCGCGGCCCGCCGGGTTGCTCTCCAATTCGAACGTCGGGAGCGAGGTGAGACCGGCAAAACTCGGTGCTTGCGTGCGCGAGTTCTCGGGCAACGCGACCCACAGTTGCGCGCCGTGGAGCGTCGGGGGAGCGTCCTCTGGGCTCATCTCCGAATGAGAGATTCCATGGCCGGCGGTCATGATCCCGAGCGTGCCGGGTTCGATCCGCAGCGAGGTTCCCAATGAATCACGGTGTTGCACGTCACCCGCGACGAGCCACGAGACGGTCTGCAGTCCAATGTGCGGGTGCGGAGGAACCTGCATTCCGCCGTGCGTCGAGAGCTCGACCGGCCCGTAGGAGTCGATGAAGCACCACGCGCCGATCATGCGGCGGTTCTTGTTCGGGAGAGCACGCAGGACAGGCATGGCGCGTGCGCCGCCGAGCGGGACCTCGCGAGGTTCGAGCAGCTCCGTCGCCGGGGTTTCCGCGTCGTTCTCATTGCCGAGCACGAATTCGTCGGGGTGCTCTTCGGTGTTGCTCATGCTCGCTCGCTCTCCGTGCTCGCCACCCGCACGGGTGCGAAAACCTGCTGCTCTCTATTCTGCTGCCTGCGAGCGAGGCCAGCCTCGCTTCGCGGGAGATTCCTCGCCATCGCGATTCCCGCTCCGGTGCCGCACATTCGCCACACGTTCGCCTGCGGTTCAATCAACGCGCCCACGCCGTTCACAAGTGCTTCTTAACCTTCAGTCGAGGCCAATGGTGGTTGCATCGTGGGCCGAGGGTCCACCCCACCTGCCGGTGAAAAGAGGATCCATGTTCCAGGTTCAGAGCCCGCGAGTACGACGCACGCTCGGCGTTGTCGCACTTGCTGCAGTGGGAGCGTTCGCGTTCACCGCATGTTCCGCGGAGGCCAGTGGTGGCACGAGCGAGGGCGGCGTCGACGCATCGAGTGCGACGAGTGTTTCCGATTTCGGAACCTTCGCCGATCTTGAAGCGGCAGCAAAGGCGGAGGGCGCACTCAACGTCATCGCACTCCCACGTGACTGGGCGAACTACGGTGCGATCCTCGACCTCTTCATGGAGCGCTACCCGGAGATCAAGATCACCGAGCAGTCCCCCGATGTCTCGAGCGCCGAGGAGATCCAGGCCGCGAAGACGAACAAGGGGCTCGACACCGCGCCCGACGTCTTCGACCTGGGCCTCACCGTCGCGCTGCAGAACACCGATTCCTTCGCGCCGTACAAGGTGCAGACCTGGGATGACATTCCTGACGAGCTGAAGGAGCAGAACGGCCTGTTCGTCGGCGACTACGGCGGGTACATGTCGGTCGGCTACGACTCGTCCAAGTACGAGGCGCCAGAATCGCTCGAAGACCTGCTCGGTTCCGAGTACAGCGGAGCGGTGGCGATCAACGGCGACCCGACGCAAGCGGGCGCAGCCTTTGCCGCGGTCGGTCTTGCAACCGTGCAGAGCGGCGGAGAACTCGACAACTTCGAGGACGGCATCGACTTCTTCTCCGAGCTCAACGCAGCGGGCAACATGCTGAAAGTTGACGTCACGACGGCGACCGTGCAGAGCGGCGAGACCCCGGTCGTCTTCGACTGGGATTACCTCAATGCAGCGCACACGGCGACGAACCCGAACTGGGAGGTCGTGATCTTCGACGGCACCGGGTACGCGGGCTACTACAACCAGGCGATCAACGTCGATGCCCCGAACCCTGCGGCTGCACGTCTTTGGCAGGAGTTCCTGTACAGCGACGAGGTGCAGAACCTGTGGCTCGAAGGAGGCGCCCGCCCGGTTCGTGCAGATGCGATGTCTGAGGCCGGAACGATCGACCAGGCGCTCTTCGATGCGCTGCCTGAAATCCCGGAGGAGACCGTGGTCCCGACAGAACAGCAGTCGACCGACGCCGGTGTGCTGCTCGGCGAGACCTGGGCAACTGCGGTCAACTAGCGGGACTCGTCTCGAGAAGCTGACACAGAGTGACGCTCACTGAACAACTGGTCGTTCCGACGACCGAGCCACGCGTGGGGTCGGGTGCATCGCATCCGGCCCCACGCCATCGCGCGATCCCGGCCTTCGTGGGGCTCCTGCCGCTCGTCGCCTACCTCCTCCTGTTCCTCGTGCTTCCGACGATCCTCGCGATCACGAGCGGATTCTTCGACGCGGACGGCGGGTTGACCCTCACGAATCTGCAGGGCCTCGGGGATCCGGTCATCGTGGCGACCTTTCTCAATTCCGCCTGGATCTCGCTGTTGACCGCGGTGATCGGGGCCGTGCTCGGCGCGCTCGCCTGCTACGCGATGATTGGCTTGCCCGCTGGGAGCCGGGTGAGGAGCCTCGTTGATGCCGGAGCTGGCGTGCTCGCCCAATTCGGCGGCGTCATGCTCGCGTTCGCGTTTATCGCGACGATCGGGCTCCAAGGGCTCGTCACGGTGTTCTTGCGCGAGACCTTCGACTTCGACCTCTTCGCAAACGGTGCCTGGATCTACGGGCTTCCAGGTCTGATCCCGCCGTACATCTATTTTCAAGTGCCGCTCATGATCATCACGTTCCTGCCAGCGGTCAATGCCTTGAAACCGCAGTGGGCCGAAGCGAACCTCACACTCGGGGGCACCAGGCTCAGCTTCTGGACACGCATCGGGATCCCAGTGCTCGCACCCTCGTTCTTCGCGAGTCTGCTGCTGTTGTTTGCCAACGCATTCTCCTCGTATGCGACCGCTGCGGCGCTGGCGAGCCAGGGATCGCAGATTGTTCCCCTGCAGATCCGGACCGCACTGACGAGCGAGACGCTGCTCGGTCGCGAAAATCTCGCCGGCGCACTCGCCCTCGGCATGGTCGTCGTCATGGCGGTCACGATGGCGCTCTACGCCCTGATTCAGAAACGAGCCGCGAGATGGCAGCAATGAGTCGACCAGGGTTCGCTCCGAGTACGCTCACCCGCTCTGTCATCGGAGTCGTGCTCGTGCTCGTCTTCCTCGTTCCGATCGTCTCGATGATCGGCTACACGCTTCGCGACGGCGAGGGCGTCTCGCTCGTGAACTGGATGAACCTGTTCGATCCCGCGAACGAGGCGAAATACCGACCGATCTGGACCGGCCTCACGAACTCGCTCGTGCTGGGGATCGTGACGGTGGGGATCGTGCTGTTCCTGCTTGCCCCGACGATGATCCTCATCACGCTCTCGTTCCCGAAGCTGCAGCGAATCTTCGAATTCGTCGTGCTCCTGCCGATCTCGATCCCCGCGATCGTGCTCGTGGTCGGTCTCACGCCGATCTATCTGCAGATCGGTCGCACCTTCGGCACGGGCGTGTGGACCCTCGCGTTCGCCTATGGAATCACCGTGCTGCCGTTTGCCTACCGCGCGATCCAGGCGAACATCGACGCGGTCGACGTGCGAACCCTCTCGGAGGCGGCACGCTCGCTCGGCGCGAGCTGGCCGACCGTGCTCGTGCGGGTGCTCGCGCCGAACCTCCGCCAGGGGCTGCTCGCCGCCTCGCTCATCTCCGTGGCGGTCGTGCTCGGCGAGTTCACGATCGCCTCGCTCCTCAACCGCCAGAATCTGCAAACCGCGCTCATCGTCGTCGGCAAGCAAGACCCCTACGCATCGGTGATCCTCTCGTTGCTCGCGCTGGCCTTTGCATTTGTCCTCCTGCTCGTGATCGGACGGTTCGGCGCTGTGAAGCGCCGCCGAGTCCGTGTGAAAGGTTCCAAATGAACACCCCAATTGACTCCGCAACGATTGCAACGGGCGACAACCTCCTGCTCGCCAGCGGCGGAACGGGCACCGCAGTCGCGTTCGAATCGATCGTGAAGAGTTACGGCGACAACACCGTGCTGCACGGTGTCGATCTCGACATCCAGCCGGGCGAGTTCGTCAGCCTGCTCGGCCCGAGTGGATGCGGGAAAACCACCGCGCTTCGCGTGCTCGCGGGTCTTGAACGTGCCCAGAGCGGCGTCGTGCGAATCGGGGGAGCTGACGTTTCTTCCGTGCCGACGAACAAACGCGATCTCGGCATGGTGTTCCAGTCGTACTCGCTTTTCCCGCATCTCGACGTTGCGGCGAACACCGGCTTCGGCTTGTCCATGCGGGGTGTCCGAAAGTCAGTGGCAGCCAAACGAGTGCACGACGCTCTGACGCTCGTCGGTCTCGATCACCTCGCCGAGCGCTTCCCCCACGAACTCTCCGGCGGCCAACAGCAGCGCGTCGCGCTCGCCCGTGCGCTGGTCACGGAACCGCGCGTGCTCCTGCTCGACGAGCCGCTTTCGGCGCTCGACGCGAAAGTCCGAGTGCAGTTGCGCGATGAGATCCGGCGGATCCAATTGCGGCTCGGGATCACGACGGTCTTCGTGACGCACGATCAGGAGGAGGCGCTCGCCGTATCCGATCGGATCGCGGTCATGAACGCCGGTCGGATCGAGCAGATCGCGACGCCCGAGGAGCTGTACCTTCGCCCGGCGACCGCGTTCGTCGCTGCGTTCGTCGGGCTCTCGAGCGAAGTGCCTGCGAACATTTCGGCCGGGGTCGCAGATGTGTTCGGGCAGCAGTTGCCCGTGCTCGAAGCGGCGCCCGACGGCCCGGCGAGCGTGCTCTTGCGGCCCGAGAACGTGCGGCTGTCCGGTTCGGGTATTCCAGCGACCGTCATGGAGAGCACGTTCCTCGGCAGTATGCGCAGGACGCTCGTGAAACTCGAGACGGGGGAACTCGTGCGGATCCAGCACCCCGTGTCCGAGCGGGTCGTCTTCGGTGAGCGCGTGGCGATCACGATCGTTCCGGAGCCGGTCGCCGTCAGACCCGTTGCGTGATGGCTCTCTAGCGCCGAGGCGCAGGGCCGGTGCTCGCGCGCAGCAGGAATTCCGGTTCGTAGTTCGTGTGGCTCTGGTCTTCGGAGGGGCTTGCGAGCTGGTCGAGGATCCAGTCGAAGGCGTCTTTTGCATGGCGCACGGGGTCTTGGCGCACCGTCGTGAGGCCGAAGCTCTTCGAGAACTCGTGGTCATCGACGGAGATCACGCTGAGATCGTCGGGAATGCGGATTCCGAGGGCCGGGGCGGCGAGCAAGAATCCGAACGCGATTTCGTCGGTCGTTGCGAACACTGCCGTTGGCGCATCGACTCTCGCGAGGATGTCGTGCGCCGCCAGGCGCGCTTCTTCTGTGTGCGCTGGCACGGTGATGGTGCGCGGCTGGAGTCCGGCCTCGCGCATCGCCCGCGAGTACCCAGCGATGCGGCGCCCGGTCGCGCTCGTGGCGCGACTCGGGTTCGGGTTCACGCTGTTTGCGTGCAGGATGTCGCGGTGGCCGAGGCTCAGCAGATGTTCGGTTGCGAGCTTCGCGGCCAATTCGTCATCGAGGCTGAAGGAGCGTGCTTCGTCGGCAGGTTCTCCGAGCACGACGAGCGGAACTCCGAGTTCTGTGAGTCGCAGCACTTCGTTCTCGACCGTGTCGCAGGCGCAGAACACCGCCGCATCGACCCGACCGCGTTGCAAGAAGAATTCGAGCTTCGCTGGTCCGTCGCTGCCGGCGGCGTCGAGCTCGCACACGAGGAGGTCGTATTCGTGTTGAGTGGCAGCTTCGCTCATGCCGTGCACGACGGTGGAGTTGTACCAGTTGTCGCAGCGAAGGCAGAAGGTTCCGATGGTTCGGGTGCGTCCGGTCGCGAGGCGAACGGCTGATTGCGCTGCACGAAATCCGAGTGACTGGGCGGCCGCGTGCACCGCGATACTGGTTTCTTCTGAGACATGACCGGTCCTATTGAGCGCACGAGAGGCGGTCGACTTCGAGACACCTGCGAGTCGTGCGACATCTCCGAGCGTTGCCATTGTCCACCCCACCTCACTGTGAGCTCCCGATACCAGGGGTAAGCATAGGCGCGACGAGAAGTTCCCGGTAGCGGCAGGTCCAGGAATTCCCAGAATCACACAGGATCTTTGATTCAGATTCGCTTGCAAAATGCGTTGTCGAATTGAGATACAACTACTTTGCATTTCGTCTGAATATGACCGTATGGTGACTGGGTAGTGGAACCGGTTCCGGTTCCGGGCGAGGGCGCCCAAACGCTCTCCTCGGTCGCCGCGGTTACAGCCAGGTCCCTGGCAGAACACCAAGAGAAGCAAGGGAGAGAGCGTGAAGCACGCACAGCGTCGACTCATGATCCCAGTCGGTATTGCAGGTGCAGCAGCACTCGCACTGACGGGATGTGTGGGCGACTCCGATCCATCAAACGGTGGCGGGACAGGTGGCGAAGCTGCCGACTGTTCAGCCTACGAAGAGTACGGCACGCACGAGGGCACGAGCGTCAGCATCTACGGCACGATCCTCGACCTCGAAGCAGACCGTCTGAACGAATCATGGGCAGACTTCGAATCCTGCACCGGCATTGACGTCGTCTACGAAGGCTCCGGCGAGTTCGAAGCTCAGATCAACGTCCGCGTCCAGGGCGGCAACCCACCAAACCTCGCAATCTTCCCGCAGCCGGGCCTTTTGGCATCGGTTGCAGGAACAGGCAGCCTCCTTCCGGCCCCAGACTCCGTGAAGGCAAACGCCGAAGAGTTCTGGACCGAAGACTGGGTGAACTACGGCACCGTCGATGACACCTTCTATGCAGCGCCGCTCATGGCGAGCATCAAGGGCTACATCTGGTACTCGCCGAGCATGTTCGCTGACAACGGCTGGGAGATCCCGACCACGCTCGACGAGCTCGACACCCTGACCGCAGACATCGCAGCAGCTGACGGCGACGTCATGCCATGGTGTGCAGGCTTCGGCTCTGCAGACGCAACGGGTTGGCCAGGAACCGACTGGGTTGAGGACTACATGCTCCGTCTCCACGGACCAGACGTCTACGACCAGTGGGTCAACCACGAGATCCCATTCAACGACCCACGCGTCGCTGAAGCTATGGACCGCGTTGGCGACATCCTGAAGAACGACGACTACGTCAACGGTGGTTTTGGTAACTCCTCGACCATCGTCGGTACCGACTTCGGTGACGGCGGACTCCCGATCGTTGACGGCGCGTGCGCAATGCACCACCAGGCTTCGTTCTACGAAGGCTTCTGGCCAGAGGGCACTGAAGTCTCCGAAGACGGCGACATCTGGGCATTCCTCACCCCAGCAGTAGAAGCTGGCGGCGGCGCTGAAGTCACCGGTGGTGGCGAGTTCGTCGGCGCGTTCTCCGACGCTCCTGAGGTTCAGGCGTTCCAGACGTTCCTCTCCTCCGACGAGTGGGCGAACCTCCGCGTTTCGCTCGGTGGTGTGGTTTCGGCAAACAACGGTCTTGACACCTCGAACGCTTCGAGCATTTTGCTCGAGCAGGCAGCAGAGACGCTGCAAGACCCAGAAACGCTCTTCCGCTTCGATGGTTCCGACGTCATGCCAGCAGCTGTTGGCACCGGATCCTTCTGGAAGGCAATCAACGACTGGATGGGTGGCGCTGAAACCCAGACGGTGCTTGACGCTGTAGAAAACAGCTGGCCCTAACCAGCTGCGTTGAGTGGGAGCGGCTCCGGCCGCTCCCACTCAATATGAGTACTTCACGAAAGAGGCTTCATGACTACGGCTGATCTGCTTGGCAAGCTGCTCCAATTCGGAGCCGGCATTGCAATCTTTTTTGCAGTCTTCGGACTGCTCCTGTTCTTCATCGACAAAGCACCAAAGCGCGGCAAGGACCGTTTGCAGTTGGTGCTTTTTCTTGCACCCGCCGTCCTGCTGCTCGGGATCGGCCTGGTGTACCCCGCACTTCGCACGACGATGCTCGCGTTCACGAACGCTTCGGGTGAATTCAACGCACTCGATAACTTCGTGTGGATGTTCACAGAACCCTCAGCGTTGACGGTTCTGCGCAACACCGTGATCTGGGTCGTCCTTGTGCCGCTCCTCTCGACCTCGATCGGTCTCGCCTACGCCGTCTTCATTGACAAGAGCCGCGGCGAAAAGATCTACAAGATGCTCGTCTTCCTCCCCATGTCGATCTCCTTCGTCGGCGCCGGCATCATCTGGAAGTTCGTCTACGCGTACCGCCCAGAGGGCCAGTCGCAGTACGGCATCTTGAACCAGATCATCGTCGCCTTCGGCGGTGAACCGCAGCAGATTCTGCAGAACGCCCCGTGGAACACGCTCGCACTCATCGTCGTCATGGTCTGGATCCAGACCGGTTTCGCGATGATCGTGCTCTCCGCCGCGATCAAGGGCATCTCGGCCGATCAGCTCGAAGCGGCTTCGCTCGATGGCGCAAACCCGTGGCAGCGCTTCTGGAACATCACGGTTCCCGGAATCCGCGGAGCCCTGGTCGTGGTGGTCACCACCATCTCCATTGCAACCCTGAAGGTCTTCGACATCGTCCGCACCATGACGGCCGGTCTCTTCGACACCTCGGTGGTTGCAAACGAAATGTATACGCAAGCGTTCCGTCAGGGTGACCCGGGCAAGGGTGCGGCGCTCGCACTCATCCTGTTCATCCTGGTCTTGCCGATCGTGGCGTACAACGTCCGAGTGATGCGGAAGCAGAAGGAGATCCGATGACCGTCCCAGCTCCCATCGCAGACGTCAATGTCGACAAGGCTCTGAGCTCGAAGTCGAAGACGACGCGAGTCAAGAAGCGGCTCACCAACCCGATCGCAACCGTGGTCGCGCTCGTCATCGCAGTGCTCTGGACGATCCCGACCTTCGGTCTGCTCGTCTCCTCGTTCCGCCCGCCAGATCTCATTCGCACCACCGGATGGTGGACGATCTTCGAGAACTGGGGATTCACGGTCGAGAACTACGCGGAGGTGCTCTTCTCGAGTTCCTCCTCCTCGCCGCAGCTCGGTGAGTACTTCCTGAACTCGCTCTTCATCGCGATCCCGGCAACGCTGTTCCCGCTCGTGATCGCATCGATGGCCGCATACGCCTTCGCGTGGATCAAGTTCAAGGGTTCCGGCGCGCTGTTTATCATCGTGTTCGCACTGCAGATCGTGCCGCTCCAGATGGCGCTCATTCCGGTACTGCAGATGTTCGTTCGGTTCATCCAGCCGATGCAGCGAGCGATCAGCGACGTAATCCCGATCATCCCCGACCAGCAGTATCTGACGGTCTGGATCGCGCACACGATCTTCGCGCTCCCGCTCGCGATCTTCCTCCTGCACAACTTCATCTCCGAAATTCCCGGTGAAGTAATTGAGGCAGCTCGCGTCGATGGCGCAGGTCACGGGCAGATCTTCTTCCGGATCGTGCTCCCGCTCGCAATGCCGGCAATCGCGTCCTTCGCGATCTTCCAGTTCCTGTGGGTGTGGAACGACCTTCTCGTCGCTCTGGTGTTCTCCTCTGGAACCCCCGAGACCGCGCCGCTCACACAGCGTCTGGCAGAACTCGCAGGTAGCCGCGGCGAGAACTGGCCGCGACTGACCGCGGGTGCGTTCATCTCCCTGCTCGTCCCGCTCGCGGTGTTCTTCGGACTCCAGCGCTTCTTCGTGCGAGGCCTCCTCGCCGGAAGTGCGAAGGGCTAGAGCCCAGAGCGCGCAGCAGCGCACATGCAGAAAGCCCCCGGGAAACCGGGGGCTTTCTGCATGTGCGGACTACTCGGAGGCGTGCTTGCCGGGGTTCGGGATCCGCTGCGCAGCAACGGCCCACTCCGGGTCTCCGGGGAGCCGTCGCATCGGATCGACCTGCTCGGCGTCCGCGGTGTCGTCTGTCGGCACGAGCGAGCGTTCGAGGCCCTCGTCGAGGCCTACCGGAGTGTGCGCGCCGCCGAGCAGTACGTCCAACCAGCGCTGGTCACGAGCGATCATGTCCTCTTGCAGGCTTTCCACGAGCGACTGCACGGTCGACGAGGGAACGTCAGCGATCATCGAGGCGACCTTCGCGACGAACTTCTCGGGAAGCAAGGTCGTGCCCAGCTGCGGCCTCGTCACCCCCGCGATCTTTGCAAAGCGCTCGATCAGTTCTGGATACTCGAGCACCTCACCACCGCCGATGTCGAAGTGCTGCGTCTTGCTCTCGATCGTCACGGCGGCCTCGATCGCTGCGCACAGATCGACGATCGCGATGGGTTCGACTTTCGAGCGCATCCAGTCGGGAACGACGGTCACGGGAAGTCGCTCGGTGAGTTGGCCCATGAGCTCGAAGCTGGTCGAACTCGCGCCGATCACGAGCGCGGCGCGCAGGGTGATGACGCTCGCACTCGACTTGGAGAGGATCTCCTCGACTTCGAGGCGTGAGGTGAGGTGTTCAGAGAGTTTGTCGTGACCGACCGGGGGAATGATCCCCGAAACGTAGACGACGCGGGGGATCGAGTGTGCGTCGATTGCCGTCTGGACGTGGCGCGCCGCTTTCTTGTCGTTCTCACGGAAGTCGTCGCCGCCCATGCCGTGCACGAGGTACAGCAGCGCGTCGAATGAGCCATCGATGCCGGCTGCGACCGAGGCCTCGTCGAGCACATCGAGTTGCAGACGCTCAACGCGATCCGACCACCAGAACTTGTCGAGCGCCTCGGGGTTTCTGGCGCCAGCGACGATCGTGTGGCCGCCAGCGAGCAGGACTGGAATCACGCGGCTACCGATGTAACCCGTTGCGCCGATGACGAGGATTCGCACGACAGCTCCTTCATTAGGCTGAGGTGGTGACCTCAGAACTCGCACCGCCGCAATCGCGTCCGTGGTGGGCAATTGCAACTGCCCTTACGACGATGGTTGCCGGTGTGCTCGTTCTCCGCAAGGCCTTCGAGAACGACGGCGAGTCGACTGCGGTCTCGGCATGGGGTCTGGCGCTCGCTGGGGTCTGGATTCTCGGCGGAATCGCGCTCGCGCTCCTCCTTCGAACCGACCGCAGAATCGCTCGGCCACGCCACGGCAGGGCAGTGGCCGAGACGCTCGTGATCGGCGCCGTTGTTTCTGTCGGTTCCTTTGTCGGCGGATGGATTCTGCTGCAGATTCCGGCCACTGAAAGCTTTGTGCAAGATGCGGTTCAGGCGACCGGAGATTCTCCGGAGCTCGTGCTGCTTGCGGCACTCATTGCCGGCGCCGCCGAAGAGGTTTTTTTCCGGATCGGGCTCTCGCGTCTCTTCACCAAGCACTGGCGATGGATCCTGCCGAACATCATCTACACGCTGGTCACCCTCGGCACAGGAAACCTCGCGCTCGTGGCGGTCGCCCCCGTGCTCGGCCTCGCGTCGTCGTTCGGCCTCGCGCGCACGGGCCGTTGGTACACCCCGATCGGAATTCACGCGATGTGGTCGCTCGTGATGGTCGGGTTGTTCGCGAACCTGATGGCGTGACGCGCGAAGTTCACTGAGGTTCGGGGCACCAGGGCGCTGGGCCGAAATCGTGCAGGTGCTTAGGCGACGCTCGAAGTGTCGTCGTTGTCGTTGACCAGGCTCAGCCCCGGCAACGGTGCTTCGATACCGAACAGTGCGTCGAGTGCTGCCACGTAGGCTTCACTTCTGCCGCCGCGAGCGAGTTCGCGTGCGCGGGTCGTCGGCTTGTGCAGCAGGACGCCAGCGAAGTGGCGGAGCGCTGCCTCTGCAGCTTTCGCTTCGCTCTCGGAGCCACGCTTCTGCACTCGCGCGATCTCCGCTTCCATCGCCTCGGTGACGTGGTCTCGAAGTGCGCGAATCGCAGGGTTGAGTTCGTTCTCGGCGCTGACGCGAGCGAAGGTTCGCGCCGCCTTCTGGACGATCGCGCGAGCGTCGTCCGTGGCCGTCAAGTGCTCGATGGGTGCGTGGAGGCGGATCGTCTCCAGGTCGAGGAGTTCGACGCCCGGGACCGCGACCACATCTGGGTTGACGTTGCGGGGGAGGCCCATGTCGATGATGAGCTGACGGGCACGACCGTGTTCGACGGGGCAGGCGCCGTCGTGCGCGTGTTCGCCGAGCGAGGCATCGAGCGGGCACTGCTGTGCAGCGGCGGTCTCGTGGCCGACCGGGCACTCTGCTGCCGCATCGGTGGAGTACGAGTCGTGTGAGAACGGCATCGAGGGCAGGGCGTGCGTGCCTGCAAGTCGTGCCCGGCCTTCACGAAGCATCTCTGCCGTGATGACGTGCTCTTCGCTCGTTGTGCAGGTCAGGATCACGTCTGCGGTCGCTGCTGCGAGGACAGCGTCACGGCCGTCAACGTTCGCGATGCCGTGCTTTCTTGCGAAGTGCGAACCGCGCGCACTGGGCGACCAGACTTCGATGTTGGTCGCGCCGAGGTCGCGAACAGCGGCCAGGCTTGCTGCTGCAAAACGCCCGGTTCCAACGAGCAGGATCCGGGTCGAGGCCCAGTCGTTGACACGGTGGTTCGCAAGACCGAGCGCCAAACGGACGATCGAGCGCCCTGCTGCGCCGAGGCCGGTGCGGTTCTTGATCGCGCGCTGGGTTTCGCTCGCGCGCTGGAAGAGACGTTCGAGATCGGGGCTCGTCGTGGAGTCGTGCTGCGCCGAAGAGAGCGCTCGGCGGACCTGCCCTGCGATCTCGCCTTCGCCGACAACCACGGATTCGAGGCCAGCTGCGACGGAGAAGAGGTGCTCTGCAGCCTCGGTGCCGAGGCGGGGTTCGAGCACCTGAACGTGGTCATCGAGTTCTCGCATCGCACCGAACATCGCGTTGAACGCGGAGGAGACGATGGTGGAGTGCTCCTGCGTGTCGTCGCCGCTGGGCTCTTCGACATCGAGGTACGCCTCGAAGCGGTTGCAGGTGGAGAAGACGATGGCGCCAGAGACGTCGCGAGATTCCGCGAGACGGCGTTGCGTCTCTCGCGGGTCGACGGCTGCGAGCTGTTCGAGTACCGTGAAGTCGGCATTCTGGTGGCTCGCCGATAGGCAAATGAGCACGTTCTGAGTCTACAGAGGGTTCAGAAGCCCGCGTCGGGATTCCGCCGAGAGCATCCACCGGATGGAAACCAGCTCGCGAGCAACTCTCGTGATGGGACAATAAGGCAATGTCTTCCACGACGCCGTCGCACTTGACGCTTCCCTCGGACCATCCGCTCTCGACCTTTGCGGCACAGAGCGCTTTGATCCGTGCGTACCGCGGAGAGCGCGCTGCCACGCCGCCCGTGTGGTTCATGCGTCAGGCCGGCCGATCCTTGCCCGAGTACCGCGAGCTTCGTGTCGGAACGCAGATGCTCGATGCGTGCCTTGACCCTGCGCTCGCGAGCGAGATCACGCTGCAGCCCGTCCGCCGTCATGGCGTCGACGCCGGCATCTTCTTCAGCGACATCATGATCCCGCTCCGTCTTGCGGGCGTCGGCGTCGAGATTGAGCCGGGCGTCGGCCCCGTTATTGACAGCCCGGTCAACACTCCAGAGGCAGTGGAACGGCTGATCGAAACCGACCCCGCGGTGCTCGACACGACCCTTGATCCCATTCGCGAAGGGGTCGCGTTGACCGTCGCCGGACTGGCAGATCTCGGCCCGACGCCGCTGATCGGGTTTGCCGGAGCGCCGTTCACGCTCGCGGCGTACCTGGTCGGCGGTCGCCCCTCGAAGGATCACATGCAGGCTCGCCGGCTCATGCTCGCGCACCCGGAGAGCTGGGCGAAGCTCATGGAGTGGTGCGCGGACGTCACTGGCCGGTTCTTGCGCGCTCAGATCGAGTCGGGCGCCAGCGCAGCACAGCTCTTCGACTCGTGGGCGGGATCGCTGCCGAAGTCGCTCTATCTCGAACACGTGCGCCCGGCATCTGCGAAGGCGCTCGAGCATGTCCGTGACCTGCGCACCGTCGAGGGCGATTCGGTTCCGCTCGTGCATTTCGCCGTTGGCGCGGGTGAGCTCTACGACGTGATGAATCTCGATGTCGATGCGATCGGTGTCGACTGGCGAACCCCGATCGACGAGGCCTATGCACGCATGGGTTCGAACGTGACCGTGCAGGGCAACATCGACCCGGCGTACCTCGGTGCGCCGTGGGAGATCTTGCGTGCACAGATCGACGACATCATCGCCCGGGCTTCCGTGGCTCGCGCGCACGTGCTCAACCTCGGTCACGGTGTTCCACCAGAGACCGATCCGACAGTCCTGACTCGCATCGTCGAGTACGTCCATGGTGGCGAGTGACGTGACCGAGCAGACAGGGCCGCTTCGCGAACCTGATTCGAGCGGCGACTCGGTCGCCCGGACCGACGTCGTCGTCATCGGCGGCGGCATCGCGGGCCTCACGACCGCGCGCGACCTGGGAGCACGCGGGTATCGCGTGACGCTCCTCGAAGCCTCCGAGGCCGTCGGCGGCGTCGTGCAGGGGCACGAGATCGCGGGTCTCCAACTCGACCGAGGCGCGGAGTCCTTCGCTGTCCGCGGCGGCGGGGTCGCAGCGCTCTTGCACGATCTCGAGCTCGACGACGCGATCGTTCGGCCCGAGCGGCGACCGGCGTGGCTGCAATTGAAGGAACGAGCGGTACCGCTGCCGAAAGGCGGCCTCCTCGGAATTCCGACGACGCCGCTTGCGAAGGATGTCATCGCGGTGCTCGGCTGGGGTGGAGCGTTTCGCGCGTACGCCGACCGGCTGATCCCGATTGTGAAACTCGGCCGCGAAACTTCCCTCGGTGATCTCGTCCGACGCCGAATGGGTCAGCGCACGCTCGACCGGCTCGTTTCGCCCGTGGCGGGTGGGGTGTACTCGGCCTCCGCGCACGACCTCGACGTCGACGCGATCTCACCCGGACTCAACCCGGCGCTCACTCGCGCCGGTTCGCTCTCCGGTGCCGCGGCGCAGGTTCGAGCCTCGAGCGATCAGGCCGGCTCGGCTGTCCAGGGGCTGCACGGCGGTATGCACCGTCTCACTGCTGCGCTTCGTCGTGAACTCGAACGATTCCTGGTCGAGCTTCGCCTGCAGGAGCGTGCCACCGGGATCGCTGCAGAAGAGGAAGGATGGCGCGTCGAGACCGTCGCCGCTGACGGCACGAAGACGCGCATGCATGCACGCTCGCTCGTCATCGCGACTCCCGGAGAACAAGCGCGTGATCTGCTCGCACAACTACCCGAGACCGCTTCGGCCCTCGGTGAGCAGTGGGGCGAATCCCCGACGATCGAGCTCGTGACGCTGGTGGTTGATGCACCGGCCCTCGACGCGTTCCCGCGGGGAGCGGGCATGCTCGTTGCAGAGGACGCCGGCCGAAAAGCCAAAGCGCTCACGCATGCAACGGCCAAGTGGGAATGGCTTCGAGAGGCCGCCGCGGGCCGACATGTCGTGCGCGTCTCCTTCGGTCGTGCCGGTGCGCCGCCGGCAACCGCAACGCTTTCCGACGACGAGGCGATCGCACTCGCAAAATCCGAGGCCGAAATCATGCTCGGCGTACCGCTCGGCACCGTGATTGGCGCAAAGCGCGTCCGTTACGAACAGGCGCAACCTGCGGCGCAACTCGGAATTGCAGCGCAACGGGCGCGACTGCTCGACGCGATCACGCCCATCGAAACACTCGAAGTCGTGGGCGCCTGGGTCTCGGGCACCGGACTTGCGAGCGTGATCCCGCAGGCGCGTGCCGCCGCGAAACGTATTCGACGTGAGCACTTCGCCGTTCCCGGGCAAGGCTGGGTCGACGAAATGCTGCAAGCTGGCGAACCCGAAAACCCGGCCGCCACGGGCGAAGCCACAGGCGGCGAAGCGTCGCCCGCCCCACAGATGTTCAAGGAATCAGATCACGAGCAAGGAGACAAGCAGTGAGCACCACAACCGTTCCAAGTCACGAGGCTTCCGAAGCGAACCCCACCGGCTACACCCTGTGGACGGTACTGCGTCGATCTGCCACGACAGCGCGCGAATCCGTTCGCAGTGGCGCGATCCGAGGCGCACACCTGTCGCAGGCGATCGCGGGAGTCGAAGCCGAGGGTGTAACCGTCCGAGGCATCTACGACGTCAGCGGCATGCGCGCGGATGCCGACGTCATGCTCTGGATCCATGGAGATGTTCCCGAGCAGCTGCAGGCTGCGATGCGAAGTCTTCGCCGTTCGCGTGAACTCGCCCCGCTCAAGCAAACCTGGAGTTCCATGGGTGTGCACCGCGAGGCAGAGTTCAACAAGCGCCATGTTCCTGGCTTCCTGCGTGGCATCGAGCCGCGCCAGTGGCTCACCGTTTACCCCTTCGTCCGCTCCTACGACTGGTACATCCTCCCCGAGGAAGACCGTTCGCGAATGCTCATCGAGCACGGAAGGAAGGGCGCCGCGTACACGAGCGTCATCGCGAACACGGTCAGCGCGTTTGCGCTCGGTGACTACGAGTGGATTCTGCCGCTCGAAGCGGACGATCTGGTCGATCTCGTCGATGTCATGCGTGCGCTGCGCGCGACTGATGCAAGGATGCACGTACGCGAAGAAGTTCCGTTTTTCACTGGTCGACGCATCAGCGTTGAAGAACTGCAGGAGGTGCTCGCCTGATGGGAGCAACAAACATTGGTTCACAGGGAGCAGGAGAAGAGAACACTCCGGTTCGCGGCTCGAAGCCGGTTTCGGCTGAGTCGGTCTTCATCGCCGATGGCGCCGTGGTCGCAGGAGCGACCTGCGCCTCGCAGCAGGGACCGGAGTGGGTGAGCGAACCGACCAACTACGACGCCATCCTGCTGGCCGGCTTCGGTGGTCCAGAAGGTCAAGACGACGTCATTCCGTTCCTGCGGAACGTGACGCGCGGCCGCGGGATCCCGGACGAGCGCCTCGAAGAGGTCGCGCACCACTACCGCCACTTCGGCGGAGTGAGCCCGATCAACAACCAGAACCGCGAGTTGAAGGCAGCGCTCGAAGCCCGACTCGCCGAGCGCGGCATCGACCTGCCCGTGCTGTGGGGAAACCGCAACTGGGACCCGTACCTCAACGACGCGCTGACCGAGGCGAAGGAGCGAGGCTTCACGAAGCTCATCGCGATCGCAACGAGCGCGTACTCCTCGTACTCCTCGTGCCGTCAGTACCGCGAAGACTTCGCGGATGCGCTCTTCGACACCGGCCTCGGCGGAGAGATCCAGATCGACAAGGTCCGCAGCTTCTACAACCACCCAGGGTTCGTGCAGCCCTTCCTCGACGGTGTCCGTGCTGCGGTTGCAGAGTCCCAGGAGGCCGGGTTCGCACCCGAGGAAGTCGAGTTGCTGTTCGCGACGCACAGCATCCCGACCGACGATGCGGTTCGCAGCGGGAACCGCGAAACCGACTTCGGCCCGCACGGCGCTTACGAGAAGCAACACCTTGAGGTCTCTGAACTCGTCGCGAACGAGGCAGCGCCCGGGTACCCCTGGAAACTCGTCTACCAGTCACGCTCCGGCCCACCGACGCAGCCGTGGCTCGAACCCGACATCAACGATGTGATCGAGGACATCGGCGAGACGCGCAAGGCGATCATCGTCGTGCCGATCGGGTTCGTGAGCGACCACATGGAGGTCATGTGGGACCTCGATGAGGAAGCGAAGGAGAGCGCCGAGGAGCAGAACCTTTGGTTCCGTCGCGTTGCCACCCCCGGCAGCGATCCGGCATACGTTGAAGGTCTCATCGATCTCGTCCTGGAGCGCGTCAACGGCACCCCCGTCGAGCAGCGTCCGGCGCTCACGAAACTCGGCGTCGACTATGACGTCTGCCGCCCAGGGTGCTGCGAGAACCCGCGTCTCGGGTTCCGCCCGGCCCTGGCAGGAATCGCACCATGACCCTCAAGGTAGGAACCCGCGGATCGAAGCTCGCGGTCACGCAGACCGGCCACGTGGTGGCCAAGATGCGGGGCGAGACCGAGATCGTCACGATCACAACGCAGGGAGACACCGACCGCAGCAGTCTCGCGTCGATCGGCGGTGCCGGGGTCTTCGTCTCGGCCCTCCGGGAGGCCCTGCTCGCTGGTGAGGTCGACGTGATCGTGCACTCGCTGAAGGACCTCCCGACGGCCGATTTCGAGGGCATCGAACTCGTTGCGGTGACGAAGCGTGAAGACGCCCGCGATGTGCTCTGCGCTCGTGACGGCCTCACGTCCAACGCGCTGCCCGAGGGAGCGAAGGTCGGAACAGGTTCTCCGCGACGCGCCGCGCAATTGCGTGAACAGGTGCCGCAGGTGGAGGTTGTCGATATTCGCGGCAACATCGAGACCCGCCTTGCGCGGGTGTTCGGTGAGGACGCGGATCTCGACGCGGTCGTGCTCGCCGCCGCGGGCCTTTCCCGGCTCGAGAACACGGGCCACATGAGCGAGCATTTCGAGCTCTCACGGGTGCCGACGGCTCCCGGTCAGGGAGCGCTCGCCATCGAAGTCCGCTCCGGCGATGAAGCAGCGAAGAAAGCGGTTCGAGCGCTCGATCACGCGATCACGCGCGCAGCCGTGACAGCCGAGCGGCGAGTGCTCGCAGGACTCGAGGCCGGCTGTTCAGCCCCGCTTGGCGCAACGGCAATCGTCGACGACGGCATGCTGTTCCTGACCGCCACCGCGTATGCGCTCGACGGCTCGCACAGTGTGACGGCCTCACACGCGGCAACGCTCGATGACCTCTCGCCTGCATCGCTGCAGGAAGCGGCGATCGATGTCGCTGACCGCGCGGTTGCCGAACTCTTCGAAGGCGGAGCGAAAGAGCTCATTACGGAAGCAGCACGATGAGAGTCCTCGTACCGCGAAATGGTGAATGGGGCGATCGCGTGAGCGAACTGCTCGTCGAGGCAGGCCACGAACCGCATGTGGTGCCCCTCATCACGATCGCGCCCGCCGAAGATCAGTTCGCCCTGGAACATGCGATGCGCATGCTCACCGACGGCAAATTCGATTGGCTCGTGGTGACCTCGCAGGCAACCGTTCGGTACCTGCCGCGAGTTCCCGTGACCACGAACGTCGCGGCCGTCGGGAACGTGACCGCCGCAGCGCTTCGCGAGCAGGGCATCCCGGTTGCCTTCGTGCCCTCACAGCAATCCGCCGCGGGCCTCGTCGACGAGTGGCCGATCCCGGGCGGCATGGTCTGCTGGCCGCATTCGGCGGACGCCAAACCGACGATCCGTGATGGCCTGACCGAGCGAGGAATGACGGTGCGCGATGTCGTCGCGTACCGTGCCGTCCCGCTCTCCGACAGCCTGCAACTCGGCAACGACGATGTCGACCCGAGCGCGCCCGCGGCTGCGCACGACGACGAACAGCTCACCGACATGGAGCCGCTCGATACCCCCGTCGATGCGGTGCTGATCACGAGCGGTTCGGTTGCGAAAGAGGTCGCGAAACTCGCCTTGCCCGAGCACACGATCTTCATTGCGATCGGCGATCAAACCGCGCTCGACTGTGAGCGCACGGGCCTCAAGGTCACCGAGATTGCGAAGACGCCGACACCACAGGGACTCGTCGACGCACTCCAGCGCACGATTCACGCGGGAGCCACATCGGCCTGATCGGGGTGCGACCCCCGGCCCGGAGCCGTGCGCTCAGCGCTAGAACAGCGTGAACTGGTTCGTCACGCTCGCGAGATACCGACTGACGGGGTTCGTCACGGTGTTGTGCAACTCTCGGATCGTGATCGCCTGAGGCACCTGATCCGTGATGATCCCGTCGACTCCGGATGCCACGTAAGTTCGAAGCAGCTCGCTGTCGTTGATGGTCCAGATGAAGAGCCGTGTGCCGTTCGATCTCAGGCTCGCGAGCATTTCGTCAGAGTAGGACCAGTCCTCGATCGCGACGATGTCTGCCGAGGTATTCGGGGCGTTTCCGATTTGGAATCCCGTGACGAGCGCGACATCTCGGTCTGGATCCGCGATCGCAATTGCATCGACCACGTCGACGTCGAGTGACTGGATCATGTGGGTGCGATCTGGATCGAGACGCTCCATTTCCGCAACCACTCGCGCCGCAAAGTCGGGGGCCTCGTTGCCGTGCGGTTTCACCTCGACGAGCAACTGCATGCCGAGCTCGTCGGCCACGGCGAGATACGCCTGCAGTGTCGGAATCGTTCCGCTGAAATCTCCCTGACTGACCGTCATGGCTGCGAGTTCTGCCTGTTCGAGTTCGAACACGGATCGAGAGTCGCCAGCGAGCCGCTGCAGGTTGACATCGTGAATCACGACGAACTCCTGGTCTGCGGTTTCCTGGATGTCCATTTCGACGACGTCGGCTCCAGCCTCCGCGGCGGCCTCCATCGCCTCGATCGTGTTCTCCACACCCCCTCCGGTGTACCCGCGGTGCGCAACGACGATTGGGCCGTCGGCTGGCACCGTCGCGGTGATCGTTGCAAAGGCGATCGGCGGGATCGCGAGAAACGCGAACATCGCGAGCACAGCGGTCGTCGTGGATCGCGTGAGGCGGTCGCGCGCAGCTGGCCCGGAGCGGAGCACTCGGGCCGGGGCGGAGGCGTGCGAGCTGCGTCGGAGCGCGACAAAGAAGAAGGCGAGGAAGGCTGCAGCCGCGCCGAGCAGCACAAACCGAACGATCACGAGTAGCGCGAGAGTACTGCCCGCGACAGAATCACCCGCGGTGCCGCTCGTGGCGAGGGCGACCGGAAGTGTGCCGATCAGTGCAGCCAGAATGAACGCGAGCGTGGCGGTTCCGGCAACAGAGAGCATGACGACCGCGATCGGCAATTGCAAGGGACTCGTCAGCCTGAGGCTTGCTCGCATCGAGCGCAGGACCGTCGGTCGGGCCACTGGTTGGCTGTGCTCGTTCCCAGCAGCGGTCTGCAGCGGTCCATCGGTCAGTGCCGCGAACGTACCCGCCAGCCGGAAGCCGAGGTAGATGAACGCGAGAATCACGAGCGTGTAGCCGGTCGCCCCGGCGGTCGTTTTCGTGAGTTCGCCGCTGATGAAGCGCGGAATCGCAATGTGGTGGGTGAGCGCTGATCCGACCCCGACATGAGAGAGCGGAACGAGCAGGAGTGCGTACCCGGCAAACAGGACCGCCTGCCAACTCAGCAGGCTCCGACACAACCGCAACAATCCGCGCAGCAGGTTCGCGGCAGAGGCGGGCTGCCCGCTGAACCCTAAATGAGCGACGACGGAGAACATGCCGATCTGGATAACGGCGAAGAAGGTCGCGAGGACCAGGATTCCCAGCAACGCGATGAGCGTCAGGGGGCTCGAGACGATTGCCGGGAGGCTTGCCTGGCTGAGCCCGTCGGCGCCGGCCGAGCGCAACGCGGCTTGGAACGCGGTGAGCAGCAATGGCAGTACGACCCAGGCGTAGAATCCTTGAGCCGCGATCGAGACGACGATCACGACGAGCAGCCGCTTTCGAAGCAGCCGAAGTGCGGCGACGGCGGCGTCCCAGACGATCCGCATCGATCCCACCGCTTGCCTTGCGGTTAGGCCTCTCGACTTCATTGTCCGAGACTACTTGTAACGGGGGCTAATTCGGGTTCGAGGAACTCGGATCACGGCGTCCTTCAGCGAGGTACGCGAGTCGCTGGAGCATTTCGCGATTGCGCATCTTCATTGCTGGACTGATGAGCAAGTCTGGGACGAGTGCCCCAGGGCCGTCGGTCGGCTCTTCGAAGATGCGCACGACACATTCGCCGTCGCCTCGGGGCTGCGCTTCGAGCACGATGCGGGCTTCACCGATCGGCCAGCCTTTCGCCTGCAACACCATGCGCTTCGGCGGGTCCCACTCGATCACGGTCGTGACATCGTTGATCAGCAGCGGCCAGAGTCCGACCGAGTGGTGGAGGGTTGCGCCGACGTTCGGCCACTCGGCAGCAACATCGCGCATACGAGAAGCGCCGACGACCCAGCCCGCATACAGCCAGCCGTCTGCAAGCACTGCGAAGACATCATCGATGGAAGCATTGACTCTGCGGGTGACCGTACTCATGAGTGCTCGATTCTTGTTCGTTGATGTGCTGATGGTCGAAGGCTCGGCATGGTCCTGATGCCGAATTCGTGGCGGAGGGCGCTGCGGGCGGCGTACGCACCGGCGAGGCCGTGGACGCCTGGACCGGGCGGTGTCGAGGCGGACGCAAGGTAGATTCCGCGTGCCGGCGTGCGCCAAGGATCGAATGACAGGGTCGGGCGAGCGATGAGTTGCCGGAGGCTCGCGGCCCCAGAGGCGATGTCGCCGCCGACGTAGTTCGGGTTGTACTCCTCCATCTCCGCGGCGTTCATTGCCGAGGAGGCGAGGATCGTGTCGCGGAATCCTGGTGCGAATCGCTCGATCATCTTCGTGACCATCTCGGTCGGGTCGACGGTCGAGCCGCGGGGCACGTGCGCGTACGCCCAAAGCGTGTGCTGGCCCTCTGGTGCCCTCGACGCATCAAGGCTCGAAGGCTGCGCGACGAGAACGTAGGGTTCGTCCGGGTGCACGCCGGAGGCCACGAGCGATTCGGCGCGCGCGATTTCCGCGCGCGTGCCGCCGAGGTGCACGGTGCCCGCGTCGACGAGTTCGGGGACGTCCCAGGGCACTGGCGCAGACAGCGCGAAATCGACTTTTGCAGCGCCGTCGCCGTAGCGGAATTGCGAGAGTCGGTGCGCGTAGGAGTTGGAGAACCGATCGCCCACGATCGTCCGCAGGGCGTGCGGTCCGACGTCGAAGATCATTGCGCGGGCATTCGGGAGCTCGCGAATGTGCTCGATTCGCCGCTCGGTCTCGATTGTGCCGCCGTGTTCGCGGATGTCGTCGATCATGGCATCGGCGATCGCTTGGCTGCCGCCTCGCGGGACCGGCCATCCTCCTGCGTGCCCGTGGGCAGCGAGTGTCAATCCGGCAGCGGCGGCGACGAAGTCGGGGAGCGGATGCATCGTGTGCGCCGCGACTCCCGTGAGCAGCGCGGGCGCCTCGTCGTTCATGAAGCGCGCGTTCCACGTTGGAAGCCCCTGCTCGAGCGCGCGCAGTCCGAAGCGGGCCATCGTCACCGGGTGACGGGGAACCCGAAGCAAGGAGGAGCCGGTGATCCGCGCGACGTGGTCGGCGTGATCCACGAGTGGCTTCATGAGTGAGCGCCAGGCCGGACCGTCTTCACGAAGCCCGTCGACGGTTCGTTCGAGATCGAGGTAGGCGATTCCGGCACGCTGGTTGTCGAGCGGATGCGCGTAGGAGATTTCGGGCACGATCATCGGTACGCGCTCAGCGAGCCCGAACGACCGGAAGAATCCCGAGGCGAGTGCCATCGGATGCACCGCGGAGCAGATGTCGTGACGGAAGCCGGGGAGGGTGCGTTCGGCGGTGCGGAGGCCTCCGCCGGCTCGATCAGCCTGCTCGTAGACCGTCACCGCGAGGCCGGCCCGTGCGAGTGTGACGGCGGCCGCGAGACCGTTGGGGCCGGAACCGACGACGACTGCGTCTGCGTATTCGCTCATGAACGCACGTCCACGCGCAGTCGAAGTCTTGGGTGGGGCTGTGGTTCGAGCGTCTGCCGCATGTGCGACCCCTTCGTCGAAAGTTCGTCGATGGTCAATCTCCAGCCTAGTTGCTGCGATCTCTGCCCGCTCCTGCCGCCCGCTTCAGCCGGCCCTTACTGTACGAGACCTGCGCGCCAGGCCCAGGCGGCGATCTCGACGCGGTTGCGAGCGCCGAGCTTCACGCTGATGTTCCTCGCGTGCGTTTTCACGGTGGAGAGTGAGACGAACAGGTCCGCTGCGATTTCCTCGTTCGTCCCGCCTCGCGCGATCGCTCCGGCGATTTCGAGTTCCCGCTCAGAGAGATCATGCTCTGGGGCGGCCTTCGATTGTTGACCTGCGAGCTCTCCGAGCAGTCGCACGGTGATCGAAGGGGAGACCAGGGCGTCGCCGTCTGCGGCCGCTCGGACCGCTTCAACCAGGAGTCGCGGGCCCGCATCTTTCAGGAGGAACCCGGAGGCGCCGGCCTGCAGCGCCGATCGCAGGTACTCGTCGGTGTCGAAGGAGGTGACGACGACCACCCGTGGTGCATTCGGTGTCGAGGTGATGAGCCGGGTCGCATCCAGACCGTTCATGCCGGGCATGCGAATATCCATGAGGACGACGTCGGGGCTGTGCTGCTCTGTCGCAGCCACCGCCGCTTCACCCGAGCCAGCGACGCCGACGACTTCGATGTCGCCTTCCGCTTCGAGCACCATGCGGAACCCAGCGCGAACCATCTCCTGGTCGTCTGCGAGTACCACCGAGATCATCGAGTTCCGCCAATCATTGCTGTACTCCGTTCATCGGGTCGCCGCCAAGGGGAGTGACACTCGTACGGCCCAGGTGCCCGGCTCGCCCGGGCCGGCTTCGAAGGTGCCGCCGAGTGCGTGCACGCGCTCCGCCATTCCCGTGATGCCGAATCCTCGCGACCCCGAATCGATCGATCGCGAGCGGACTTGATCGTTGTGCACTTCGATCGTGAGCGCAGCATCGACCACGCGCACGGCGATCCGGGTGGACCCCTTGGGTGCGTGGCGACGTACGTTCGTCAGCGCTTCGCGGACGATTCGATAGGCAGACTCCGCAACGCCGGGGGGCATTCGGGTCTCTCCCACCTCGAACTGCAGGAAGGTGTGCGCGCCTTCCGGGTCGAATCGCTCGACGAGCGTTGGAATGTCGGCGAGTTCATACGGCACAGTGAGCGGCGCGTTCTCTTCGCTTTCGTCTCGGATGGCGCCGACCATTTTCCGCATCCCGGCGAGCGCTTCGCTTCCTGCGCTCTCGATGGCCTCGAACACTTCGGTGAGGCGCTCTGGATCTTTCCGAGCGACCACGATCGCAGCTTGCGCTTGCACCACGATTCCGGTGACCTGATGCGCGACGACGTCATGGAGTTCACGCGCGAGTTCCATTCGTTCTTCACGCCGAGCTGCTTCGACGGCGGATTCGCGCCGCATGGAAAAGTACCGGCTGACGACGCCCGCCGAAATCGCGCAGCCCCAGATGAGGATCGCCAGGAGGATGAGCGTCGCGTCGAGCCCGACCCGGAGCAGTACCGCTGCAAGGGCGACGAGCAGCGCGGCCGCACCGATGACGATCGCGATTCGTGGCGTGACGGTGCGGATCACGAAGGCCGTGATCACGAGCAGCGCAGCGGTCTCCGTGAGTGAGATCGAAGGGCTCCCGATCAATGCCGAGACAAGGGAGGCGAGCAGCGAAACTCCGAAGGCTGCTGAGGCGATGATGGTGCCCGGCACACTGTTCCGAGCGAGCATGAGCACGGCGATGACGATCGCGACGAGTGCGGTAGCGAATGCTCCGAGGAGCGCCTCATTTCCCGGCGTTACCGTGAGCTCTCGTGCCCCGATCTCGAAGTCGATGACCAACAGCCCCGCAAGGAGCAGAAACTCTGCGATTCGCAGCATCACACGCAGTCGCCCAGCGCCGGCACGGCGTGGTCGAGCCTCGGGTGTGGTGTCGGGTTGCACATGTTCATCCTATGAACGGCGGTGCGCCGAATCTCGGCCCAGAACGCGGAATCGTTCGAAAGAACGAGGGCGGAAACCGAGGACCGGTCACTTGGTCGAGGCGAGCAACGGGGCCCGCGAACGAGTCTTAATGCATGACTGCACAGCTTGGCGATGTTTCGCCCGAATCCTCACGTCCGACCGTTCCGCTCGCAGCCCGAGCGATCAACGTGGTGCGCGAATACGGCACCGGAACGAGCAGCGTCCGCGCGCTCGACGGGCTGAGCGTGGAGCTCCCGGCGAACCGCTTCACCGCGATCATGGGCGCCTCCGGTTCCGGAAAGTCGACCTTGCTGCACTGCCTGGCCGGGCTCGATCAGCCCACGAAGGGCCAGATCTTCCTCGGGGAGACTGAACTCGGAACGCTCGATGACCGCGCGCTCACGGCGACGCGGCGCGACCGGATCGGGTTCGTGTTCCAAGACGGCAACCTGCTCCCGCACCTCACCGCCGGCGAGAACATCGATCTCGGCGCATCACTGGCTGGGCGGCAGCCCGACCGCGAGTGGCGCTCGGAACTCGTCGATCGCCTCGGAATCTCCAATCGACTCCGTCACTTGCCTTCTGAGCTCTCTGGTGGACAGCGCCAGCGCGTCGCAGTGGCGCGTGCCCTGCTCGGCCGACCAGACCTCATCGTCGCGGATGAGCCGACCGGTGCCCTCGATAGCGCCTCCGGGAAGTCCTTGCTCGAACTGCTTCGCACCTGCGTTGACGATTTCGGGCAAACGGTCGTCATGGTGACCCACGATGCGACGGCCGCTGCGATCACCGACTCCGTCGTGCTCCTGAAGGACGGTCGATCTGCCGGAACGCTCAACGCGCCAACCCGCGCGAGCGTGCTCGAACGTGTCGGAAAACTCTCCGCACTCTCGGGAGCAGACGCATGATCGTGTATCGCACCGCGCTCCGCAGTGTGCAGCGCCGCCCCGGCCAAGCGCTGCTCACGGGCATCGCCATCGTTGCCGCCACCGCATTTGCGGCCATCGCCGTGCTGCTCGCGATGAACGCGCGTGTTGCACTCGTCGAATTCGGGATGTCGACGCCGCAGTCAGCAGATGCGGTCGTGCTGTTGGAGAACGACCTCGAATCCGCTGATGCCGCCGAACTCGCCGAGGCAATGCGGGCGCTGCCAGGCGCAAGCCAGGTGTCCGTCGACTATCTCGGTGATGTCGTCGTTGAGTTCGATGGCGTCGCAACGACCTGGAAACTCAGTAGCGACGCTGGAACCGGACCGCTCAGTGCGATCTCCGAGTTGGAGGCGGGAGCCGCGCCAGAACTCGGCGAAGTCGTCCTCGGTGCGAGCACCGCCGACCGCGTCGGTGCAAACGTCGGCGACACCCTCATGATCGAGGGCCGAGAATTCCTCGTCGCCGGGATCGGCTCGGTGCACGAATTCGGGATGGATGTCGCACTCATTCGCGAAGCAGACGCGGTCGCGCTCGGTGACCTGATGTTCCCGGCACAGATACTGATTCACGGTGCAGTCTCGCTCGATGAGGTTCGAGCGCTCGCGGGCGGCTCCACGGTGATCGGTGGCGAGGAACGTCGAGCCGAAGAGGCTCGCTCGGTGACCGACACGCTCGTCGGTGTCTTCGGCGCGCTCACTGTGTTCATCGGGCTCGCAGTCCTTGCAGCGATCGTGATCGTCAGCTCGACCTTCCGAATCCTGCTCGCGCGTCGGGCCTCCGAGCTCGCACTGTTGCGCTGCGTGGGAGCAACGAAGTCGCAGGTGAGTCGTTCCGTGCTCCTCGAAGCAGCGTGCATCGGGCTGCTCGGTGGCGTGATCGGCGCGGCACTCGGTCTCGGCGGTGCCGCTGCCCTCGTCGCCGTCGGCAGATCGGCCGGACTCCTGACGAACCCATTCATTTCCGCACCCGCAGCGCTCGTCGCTTGCGTTGCGCTCGCGGTGGTGTGCGCGATCGTCGCCGCGTACCCTGCAGCGCGCGCCGCCGGCAAAACGGCGCCGGTCGTTGCGCTCGGCGAGGCGAGTTCTACCGAGGCGCGGCCCTCCCGACTCGGCGCGCGACTCCTGGTGGCCGCTTCCCTGACGCTCACTGCGATCGTCGCCGGTGCCGCGGGTCTGAGCGTCGCCAGCACGGATGAATTCTTCGGTCTTGCGCTCGCGGCCCTCAGTGGAACGCTCGTCTTCATCGCGCTCGTCGTCGTCGGGCCGTTCCTGATCAAGGGCGCGGCGCTCGCCGTACGACCGCTGGTGTCGCCGTGGCTGTCCATGCGCTTGGCTGTTTCGAACGCGAAGCGCGCCTCGCGTCGGACCGCAGCAATGGCGACCGTGCTGACCCTCGGTGTTGGCATGACGGCCGCGCTCATCGTCGGAGTCGCAGGGGCGACCGAGGATTCGCGAGCAACGGTTGCGCAGAACTTTCCCTCAGAAGCGATCATTCCGATCTCGCTCGTCAACGATCCGGACGCCGTTGTCGACGCACTCGCAGCCCACCCCGACATCGAGGCGAGCATCGCCGGGGAGGACATCCTGGTCGACCCTGCTCCGGGCTCGAGCCCCGAGGCCCTCCGCACCGCTGTCATCGAATCGCTCGACGTGGGCACTCCCGTGTACTGGGCTGCGGATGTCCAGTCCGGGATCGAACAGACCATCATGATCGGCCAGATCGTCGGCGGCGCCATGATCGGTGTCACGGTGCTCGTCGCGTTGATCGGGGTGATGGTGACGCTCGCCCTTTCGGTTGCCGAGCGACGCCAAGAGATCGCGCTGCTGCGAGCACTCGGAGTGAGTAAGGCCGGTGCGCGGCGTTCGATTGCCGCGGAAGCCGCGCTCGCGTCGCTCGTCGGTGCGACGACGGGCCTCATCTTCGGCAGTGCCTATGGCCTGATCGCCCTCCACATCCTTGGCATGTCCTTCGGTCAGCCTCCGGTGCTGGCCCTCGTGCTGCTCTTCCTCGGAGTGGTCGCGGCCTCAGTAGTTGCGGCGGCGATCCCGATGCGCAGCGCGGGCCGAGTGCAACCGGCAATTGGGCTCACCGCGCGATGAGCGCGTGCCGAGCTCACTCCTTCGACGACATCGCTCGTGCTTTCGGTCGATGTGTCCTCTCTCAATGAAACGGTGGAATAGAACCATGAACGAACGATCAACCCTCAGGTCCCCGCGCACTCGAACCCTGATGGCAGGAGCTGCCACGATCGCCGCGGCATCCCTGCTCACGGGGTGCACGATGATGCAGGACGCATTCCAGTTCGGTGAGCGGGAGTTCACGTTCGCGACCGCGGAAGACGCGAACGGCTCGAGCGAATCGTTCCGCTTCCAGGGTTTCCTGCCCGATGACGCGAGCGACATTCGGCTGGTGGCTGAGCTCGACGGCCATGCGGCAGTCATGCGCTGGAACAGCCCGACCGTGTACGAGTCCGACCTCTGCACTGAGGTTTCCGAACTGGAAGCCCCGAAGATCGAAGCCGACTGGATGATCGAGACGCTTCCCGACGAGGGACTCGAATGCGGCCGGTGGACCATCATCCGTGATGGCGGCACGCAGTTCGCCTGGTCGAACGGGAAGGACGAGTAGCCGCGCTGCCCATCGGCGGCTGGTCACCGGAAGTCCCGGGCAGGCGTCGGAAGCGGCGAGTACGCTTGCAGACGTGAGTTCTCCGTCGCTTCCTCCCGTGCTCCGACCGCGTCGACTTCGCCAGAATCCAGTGGTGAGGCGCTTTGCGCAAGAGACGAGTGTCGCCCCGAACAACCTGGTCCTCCCGATGTTCCTCGCCGACGGCATCGACGCTCCGCGAGCGATCGCGAGCATGCCGGGTGTCGTGCAGCACACCATGGAATCCCTGATCGAAGCGGCGAGCGGAGCAGCAGATCGCGGTGTCGCCGGGGTCATGCTGTTCGGCGTTCCGCGCCCCGAGGACAAAGACGCGAGCGGTTCCCACGCGAGCGCACCCGATGGCATTCTGACCCGCGGTATCGCGGCGCTCGCCGAAGCGCTCGGTGACCGTATCTCGATTCAAGCCGACCTCTGTCTCGACGAGTTCACGGACCACGGCCACTGCGGCGTGCTCGACCCTTCGGGCGCGATCGACAACGATGCAACGCTCGAGCGCTACGAGGCGATGGCGATCACCCTCGCAGAGGCGGGTGCTGAGGTGCTCGGTCTCTCGGGAATGATGGACGGGCAGACCGGTTCGATCCGCTTCGCACTCGACGAGCGCGGCCTGACCGACGTGATCCTCTTGGCCTACTCTGCGAAGTACGCGAGCGCGTTCTACGGCCCGTTCCGCGACGCGGTCGGGTCCTCGCTCCAGGGTGATCGGCGCACCTACCAGCTCGACCCCGCGAATGCTCGGGAGGGCGTGCGCGAGGCAGAGCTCGATGTCGCCGAGGGTGCGGATATCGTCATGGTGAAGCCTGCGGGGCACTATCTCGACGTGCTGCAGACGATTCGGCAGGAGAGCCCGGTCCCAGTGTGGGCGTACCAGGTGAGCGGTGAGTACGCGATGATCGAAGCCGCTGCGGCACAGGGTTGGATCGATCGTGAGCGAGCGATCCTCGAGAGCGTCACTGCGATTCGCCGCGCTGGCGCCGATGTGGTGCTCACGTACTGGGCGAGCGAGATTGCCCAACTCTTGAACGACCAGACTCCTCGATCCCGCTGAGCGTCGATCTGGATGAGCGTTCCCAACACTTTCTGCCGCAACACAGTGGCACCATCACGACCACCGAGGAGTTTGCATGAGTAACGAGTCCCTGTTCGCACGAGCGAAGAACGCGATTCCGGGCGGCGTCAATTCGCCGGTTCGCGCCTTCGGTTCGGTCGGCGGAACTCCGCGCTTCCTCGTTGATGCCCGAGGCGCGTACGTCACCGATGTCGAGGGCAAAGAGTACGTCGATCTCGTCGCGTCATGGGGTCCGGCGATCCTCGGTCACGCGCATCCAGAAGTGATCACCGCGGTGCAGGAAGCGGCAGCGCACGGCTTGTCCTTCGGAGCATCCACTCCGAGCGAAACGCTCCTGGCCGAGACGGTGATCAACCGGGTCGCTCCCGTCGAGCGCCTGCGCCTCGTCTCCACGGGCACCGAGGCGACCATGACCGCCATTCGCCTCGCTCGCGGGTTCACGGGCCGCGACCTGCTCGTCAAGTTCGCCGGGCATTATCACGGCCACTCCGACGGGCTCCTCGTCGAGGCCGGCAGTGGTCTTGCGACGCTGGCGCTCCCGGGCTCCGCGGGAATCCCCGAGGCGATCGCCGCACAAACGATCGTCGTGCCGTACAACGACCGAGCGGCAATCACAGCGCTCTTCGCCGAGCGAGGTCAGGACATCGCCGCGATCATCGTCGAGGCGGCGCCAGCGAACATGGGCGTCGTTCCGCCGGAGCCGGGTTTCAACGCGTTTCTCGCGCAAACCGCACACGCAGCGGGTGCTCTCCTCATCAGCGACGAGGTCCTCACCGGATTCCGCGTGCACGAATCGGGCATGGTCGGGATCGAGCAGCCAGTCGGCGATGATGCGCCCGATCTGCTCACCTTCGGCAAGGTCATCGGTGGCGGCATGCCACTCGCGGCGCTCGGTGGTCGAGCCGTCGTCATGGACCAGCTCGCGCCCCTCGGCCCGGTGTATCAAGCGGGAACCTTGAGCGGAAACCCTGTCGCCGTTGCTGCGGGCTTGAAGACCCTGCAGCTCGCTGACGCAGCCGTCTATGCGCGGATGAACGAGGTCGCGGACGCTGTGATCGGCGGTCTCGAAGAATCCCTCACCGCGGCGGGTCTCGCGCACAGCATCCAGCGCGTCGGCACGCTGTTTTCACTGGTGTTCGGCCAGGAATCCGCGCCAAGGAACTTCGTCGACGTCTCTGCCCAAGACACGTGGCGGTATCGGGATTTCTTCCACAGCATGCTGGACAGTGGCGTCGCACTGCCGCCGAGCGTGTTCGAAGCCTGGTTCGTCACAGCCGCGCACGACGACGCCGCGGTCAATCGAATTCTCGAAGCATTGCCCGCTGCGGCTCGAGCCGCAGCAGCTGCTCGCCCGGCGTAGCTGCTCGCCCGGCGTAGCCCTCGGGTTCGACGAAGTGCCGCGCTGCCTGCGTGCAGTGCGGCAGGGTTCGCGTCTAGAACAGCCGGTTGCCGCCGTCGTCGATGCCGCGCATCGCGTCATAGTCGAGGATCAGGCACTTGATGCCTCGATCCTCGGCGAGCGTTCGCGCTTGCGGCTTGATTTCCTGCGCGGCGTAGACGCCTGAGACCGGGGCGATCCGCGGGTCGCGGTTCAAGAGTTCGAGGTAACGGGTCAACTGTTCGACACCATCGATCCCACCGATTCGCTTGATCTCCACTGCGACGCTTGCGCCGTCGGGTTCGCGCACGAGCAGATCGACCGGACCGATTGCCGTCGGGTATTCGCGGCGCCACAGTTCCACTCCTTCGCCGAGGAGCGTGACCTGCTCAGCCAGGAGCTGCTGCAGGTGCGCCTCGACGCCGTCCTTGATGAGACCCGGGTCGATGCCGAGTTCGTGGTGTGAGTCTTGGAACACCTCGTGAATCGATACGAGGAGCATGTCGTTCGTCTTCGCGTGCGCGACTTTCCAGAGCTTGGTGACGCCGGCATCGAGTTGGTCCTGATCTGGCTCCAGCTCGCTGAACGTGCAGGGTGCGCTCATCCAGTTGAGTGGCTTATAGCTTCCGCCGTCCGAGTGCACCAGAATCGAGCCGTCGGCCTTGAGCATGAGCACTCGTTTCGCCTTCGGCAGGTGTGCGCTGAGCCTGCCCGCGTAGTCGACGGAGCATTCAGCAACAACAAGTCTCATAGCGGTGTCCCAAGCGTGTGTGGTCGATTTCGTACTGCAGAGCAACGGGACCGGGCCGAATCACCCAATGCAAGCATGGTCGTCGGCAGTCACTTCGCATGCGCGAGCGCTCTGTATCGAGCATGGCATTTGCGGTCGGCTTGCGCGAGTCGAGCGCGCCGGGAGTCACGGATCCCGTGTTCGAGAGTTCGTCAGCTCGGGCGCTCGCGGCCGCTGCGGTCGGAAGCCCAGGGAGCTGCGGTCGGAAGCCCAGGGAGCTGCGATCCGAGGCTCAAATCTCAGCGACTGTGCCCAACGACGAGCCACCGGTCGGTACGGACCCTGAACCACAGCGTGCAAGCCCGAGCGAGCAGATATCCGAAGGCGAAGGCGCCCCAGATCGCGATCATCGCCTCGGAGCCTTCGAGCTGCGCCCACTCCGTGATCCAGAGCAGGGGCAGGTACACGAGGAGGTTGATGACCCCGACGATCGCGAGATAGCGGGCATCTCCGGAGCCGATCAGTACGCCATCGAGGACGCAGACGATCGCAAAGATCGGTTGCGCAAGCGCGAGCAGGATCAGCCCGGGCATCACGAGCGACTGCACGGCGCTGTCGCCCGTGAAGATCGCGCCGATCACACTCGAGGCCGCGACCAGGGGGATCGCAACGGCGATGCCGATCAGAATCCCCCATTGCAGCAGGCGGGTGTTGATCGCTCGTGCTTCGGCTGCGTCGTTCGCTCCGAGTGCTTTCCCGACCATTGCCTGGCCAGCGATCGCGAGTGCGTCGTGCGCGAATCCGAGTGTCGAGAAGATCGTGAACACGATCTGTGTGGCCGCTAGTACCTCGGTGCCTCGGTCTGTCGCCACGACAACTGTTGTCAGGAGCGCGATTCGGAGCGTGAGGGTTCGCAGGAACAGCCAGCCACCGCTTCCCGCAGCGAGGCGGACCCCGGCGAACCCCGGTCGCAGCGAAACTCCCTCGGCGCGCGCAGCCCGCACTGCAACGGCGATGAAGATCAACGCCATACCCCACTGCGCGATGACCGTGCCGATCGCGCTCCCGGCAACCCCGAGCCCGATTCCGTAGATGAGGAGGGCATTGAGCCCGGCGTTCGCGACGAAGCCGAGCCCTGAGACGAGCAGGGGGATCTTCGTGTTCTGGAGTCCGCGCAGCAAGCCGGTCGCAGCGAAGACGATGAGCATTCCCGGCATCCCGAGAATCGAGATTGAAAGGTAGGTCGCAGCGTGCTCCGTCACCGCCGCGGTTGCTCCGAACATCGCCACGATGTTCGGAGCGAGAAGAAGCTGGGCAGGAGGAGGGCGCCCACTGCCACGGCGAGCCAGATTCCGTCGATCCCTGCTCGGATCGCCCCGGGACGGTCACCGAAACCGAGTCGTCGAGCAACGATGGGTGTGGTGGCGTATGCCAGGAAGATCAGCAGCCCGACGACCGTGTGCAGGACTGCGGTGCCGATGCCGACGCCTGCGAGTTGTTCCGCCCCGAGTTGGCCGATCATCGCCGTGTCGACGAGCAGGAAGAGCGGCTCGGCGATGAGCGCGCCGAGCGCGGGGACCGCGAGGGTGAAGATGTCTCGGTCACGCTGGCCGAAGCGGAGTTTCGACGCGGGTCGAGGAGGAGACGTGTGCACAACTCGACTGTACTTTGCGCCAGACGACCACAATTTCCGCTCACTCATTTGTGACCCTTACAAATTCATCTCAGGGGACAATTCCTGGGTGAGCCAAGACAGCCTCGAGACTGGAATGGCCATCATGGTTGAATAAGGCGTTAGACGAGTACGTCGAGAAAGTATTACCAAATGCATTGTTGAATCGTTCGCATTCCGGTCGACGGCCGCGTTCTCAATGCAAAGCAAATTCAAAGTTGCGAGAAGTATCGTGTGTGAGCAATCTGAGAAATCATGTCGCGCAAGCTTTTGTCGATCCGCGTAAACGTTTGGATCGTCGCGTCGCTCGCTTCTTAGACTACGTCCGATTTCATACAACGAAAGGCGTTGAGAGATGGCGCCGCAACAGGTGAGCCCAGCGGATTCAGCCGAGGGAAATTTCGAAGCGATGCCTCTGCAGCGTTTCGACTTTCACGTGCGAACAGACACTCCGATCGCGATCGGGTCTCGGGTAGAGACCTTTCTCTCCCAATCAGGAGTGTCAATTGACTCCATGGACCCGAAGCGCGCGATGCGTTGTCGCTTGGCCAGATTCCAGGAATTCAGCTTCGGGCATTCGCACATTCCGCAATCGCAAATGACCTGGAGTCGACGCAAAGCCGGGAGCGAGCGGGCGCTGATCATCATTGTCAACTCGGGTCGAATGCGCGTTTCGCAGGTGCCCGGAGTAGTCGAGCGCGACCCCGGTGTGTACTTCATTCCGCCGGGGAGCGCCGAAGTCGTCATGACGTTCGAGAGCGAATCGAACGAGATCGTGTTCTTGAGCGCGAGCAGCGGTCTGATCGCCGACCTCCTGGCACGTGGAGAGCGGGCATCAAAGCAGCCCGCCATTGGTACGCACGTTCTCGCGCCGCTCTACGCATTCGCAGCGAATGTCTGCAGGATCCCCATCGACTCGGTGTCTGGGAGCGAGCCGCTGAAGGCCGTTGGGGCAGAGGTCATTCGTTCGATCGTCCGTCTTGTCGTCGGCGATGGCGAGCGAGTGCCCCAGCTGTACCTCGGGGCAATGGAGACCATCGTCAGCCAGTACCCGAACCCGGCAATCAATGCGCCTGAAATCGCACGCCGATTTGGTATTTCCCTTCGCACCCTTCAGCTCGAGTTTCAGGGGCACGGAACAACCGTTTCTGCTGAAATCCGTCGCGTGCGAACCAAAGCTGCGCGTCGGATCAAAGCTGCAAACCCCAAAATTACTCCGCAGGAACTCTGCGACTCGGTGGGATTCGGATCGCTCTCGGCGATGTTCCGGGCGCTCCGCGAAACCACCGAAGAATAAGAGCGCATTGCAGTTTGATTCTGCTAAGACGTTTCTCCAATCGGTTTATTACATGACTTCGTGAATTGCATATTTTTCATAGTTTCTGATAATTCGTATTGCGAATCATCCTCGTCGTTTCGTGCAATTGCCGTCCCTTCATAAACAATTCCCTGGTTTCCTATCTCGATGAGCCGGCTTCTACGCCGGTCACGTTCCAGCCGTGTCGGCGGACCGAAGAGATCAGGAAGAACCAGGTTGACCACTTCAACAAATCTGCAACGAACGCGACGCCCGATCATCGTTCGCGCGGTCGCTCTCGTCGCAGTGCTTGCTGTCGTGTGGCACGTCTTCGCTTCGTTCCTCTGGATCTTCCCGCCATCTCCGCTTCGGCAATTGGTACCGGGGAACGCACTCAGTAGCTACATGCTCCCGATGTTTGGCCAGTCGTGGACCGTCTTTGCACCTGAGCCGATCAACGGCGACTACCACTTCAATGTTCGAGCGGTCGTCGAGAACGACGGCGAACAAGAAGTCACTGGCTGGGTGAGTGCGACCGACGTCGAACTCTCGATGATTCAGAACAATCTTTTCCCGCCTCGCGCTGGCGCGCAGGCCGAAGAGCTCGCGAGCACCTACAGAAACCTCTGGCTCGATTTCAGTGAAGAGCAAACCAATCTGATCGGTGCCGACTACACCGATACCGACTGGCTCGCGGCGCTCGAAGCAGATCTCGCGGCGACAGCAACCGAGGCGGACATCGACACCTACGTTGCGCAAGAGCAACAGATGGCCGCGTATGCGACGCAGGTTGCCAAAGCGATCTGGGGTGACGATGTCGTGCAAATTCAGTACCGAGTGAGCCGACAGAATGTCATCCCCTTCGCAGACCGCAATGATCCCTCCGCGGTGCGCCCAGATCCTCACGTTGTCCTGCCGGGATGGCGGCCGACGATCGTCGTTCCCGGACAAAACGAAGACAACTTCGCCGACGTCTTTCTGCAGCAGTACCGCTCGCTCCAGGGGCTTCAATAATGCGCGATCTCACAGACGGCCGCTCTCACGCAGAAAGCACAACAATGACAAACCCTGAAGAGACACCGCTTCCACGTGGGCTCGTCGCGCTTGGTGAAATGATCGCGTCCGGCGTAGCAAAAACGATCGGGAGTGCAATTCAGCTCTGTCGGACAATCGACAATTGGTTGCTCGACTCTAAACATGCGAGCTTTGGAATTGCCGTAACTCGGATTCTGCTCGGACTCACCGCGCTCGGACTCCTGCTCACCAATTTCAACACTCGCCTGTATTCCTTTGGCTCTGGGGCGGCCTGGAACGGTGAAATGGCCGAGCCGGTGAGCTCGTTCCCACAAATTTGGCTGTTCAGTGCATTCCACGCTGTGCTCGGCAATGATGTGCTCTTCACGCTGATGTACATCGGGCTCATGGTGCTCGCCGCCCTCGTCGTTCTCGGGTGGCGTTTCAAGTTCGTCATCCCGGTGTTCTTTGTCATGTGGGTCAGCTTCATTGAAGTGAACGACATGCTCGGAGATCAGGGCGACAACATGTTCCGGATCGCGATCCTGTTCTTGTTTTTTACCGATGCCGCGGCTCACTGGTCGCTCGATGCTCGCCGTCGACGCAAGCATGAACTCTTCGCTGTCGGTGGCTCGGCCAACCAGATCGGCACCCTGTTCCACAACCTTGCGCTCGTCGCGCTCACCGCACAGGTGATCTTCGTCTACACCTCGGGCGCCCTCTTCAAAGCAGGTGGTGCGCCCTGGCGCGAGGGCCGTGCCGTCTACGATCCGCTGCAGACCGCTCGCTTCGGAACCTGGCCTGCACTGAGTGACTTTGTGACCGCGTGGGGTCCAGCCGTTGCGATCTTCACACTTGGCTCGATTTTCATCCAGGCGGCGTTCCCTTTCCTGCTCCTGCATCGCACGACCCGAATCATCGGCTTGTTCGGAATTCTCGCGTTCCATGTCGGCATCGCGGTGCTCATGGGACTGCCGTGGTTCTCGTTGACGATGGTCGCCATCGACTCGATCTTCGTTCGCGATCGCAGCTGGAAGAAGCTCGCAAGCTGTGTGAGGCGAGTGGTGCAACCCGGTGCGGGCAGCGCGAGCGAAGCAGGCCCGAGCACCTCCGCGGTCAGCGACTCGACCGCGGCGAAACCTCAGCCAGGCGCGGCGGAGGATCTCCCAACTACTTCTTCGACACCGGCGGTATCGAAGTGAACACTGTGGCCCAGTCCCCAGCTGAGCCCAACCGTCGAGCGCAATCCGTGCGCGCGACCTCCCAAGAAACACAATGAGGGGAATCACAATGCAACTTGAGAGAAGCCGGGACAACGTCCCGAATCGCTCTCGACGGCGAAGGCTGCAGGTTGGTGGCGTGGCGATTGTCGCGACACTGGCTTTTGGAGCGTTCGGCGGAGCCATGGCTGCAAACGCAGCGACTGGGGATCCATTCGATCCAAACTCGGGTTCGGTGTACTTCGTGCAAGGAACCGGCGCATATGGGGATGCAACGAAGTTCCTCGAAGCACACATTGACCCAGCGACTGGTCAGTACGTCTTCATGGACCTCGGAAACGTTCAGGGGATCCGTGGCGGGGCGACCCCGCTGCGTATCAATGCGCTCGCATACAACCCCGCCGATGGCTTTATGTACGCTTCGGCTTGGGGTCCGGCAACCGACCCAAACGCGAGAATCGTCAAGATCGGTCAGGACGGCAAGATCGTCAGCATGACCAGCACGTTCAACTTCCGTGGTGTGTTCGCTGGCGCATTCAACCCAGACGACGGTTTGTACTACATGATCACGCGCAATGCAGAAGGCGAGCCTGTGCAAATTGCGGTGTACAACACGCAGACCGAACAGATCGTGAGGCGTGTTCCTTTCCCCATTGGCACTGAAGTTCCCGCACAGGATTTCGCGTTCATCGACGGGTACATGTGGGGAATGTCGAGAGAGGGCAACCTCCTCCGAGTTGATCCAAGTAACGGCCGCTCCACGAACTTCGGTCAGAAGGCACCTGATGCTCCAGGCGGCTACGGCGGCATTTGGGAATACGGCAATGGAAACCTGGGTGTGAGCAACAACTCCACGGGCGAGGTGTTCCAGTTCAAGATCGAGAACGCTGGCGACTCGAACCCGACGATCACCCAGGTCGGTCGCTCACGTGGTCCATCCACAACGGATAACGACGCGACCTCCATCCCTGGCACGCCGGCCGAGTTGAAGCTCGAGAAGAGCGGCCCGACACGTTTCATGATTGGCGACGCGATCGAGTATCGCTTCACGGTCTCCAACGTGGGCGGCACGCAGTCAACCGGTTGGGTGCTGAACGACCTGCTCCCTGGTGGACTTTCCAACCCTCGTACTTCGTCGACGGATGTCTCACTCAACACCTCCGATGAGAACGGGAAGACCCGACTCTTCCTCACCGGTGGGCCGCTCGCCGCGAACTCTTCGATCGAGGTTGTCGTTCAGGTCGACACGTCTGATCAGATCTCAGCATTCGAAGACAACGACGGCAATGCCAGCAACGGTCTGTGCTTTGTCAACAGGGCGGATCTCTTCGGAAACGAGGACGACCCGAACTGGCTCGACAACTCGTCCGAGTCTGGCTGCGCAACCCCATACACCTCGAGCCTCGCGCTTGATAAAGAAGTGAAGACGGTCACCGATGTCAATGGCAACGGAATTACCGATGCTGGCGACACGATCGTCTGGACGTTCAGCGTCACGAACGATGGTCGCTCGACAATCACTAATGTGACGGTTGACGACGCCCTGCTGCATGGCCTCAACATCGCGATCAGTGGTGGTGACACCGAGCTCGCACCTGGCGAGACGACGCTCTTCACTTCGGAGGCGTACACGATCACTCCGCAAGATGGAGCGAACGGTTCTGTCAAGAACGTTGCAATCGCGCGCGGTGACTCGCCGAACGGTGTTCCAGAGACGCCGGAATCCCCAGAGGACAACACCGAAACCCCAGTCGAGCCAGCGGTGCCGGTCGACCCGAGCGTGAATGCTTCGGCGTCGGCTGCTGCATCGGCGAAGGCTGATGTTGACGCGGATCCTGCGGCGCAGGTTGCTGCTCAGGCTGCGGCGTCTCCGTCGGCTGAGTCTGCGGCGTCGGCTGCTGCTGATGTTTCGGCGAACGCTGCTGCGCAATCGGCGGCGAACCCGGATGCTTCGAGTGCTGCGTCAACGGATGTTTCTTCGGAAGCGAATGCTGCTGCTCAGGCTGCTGCGAACCCGTCGGCTGATTCGGAGGCAACTTCGGCGCAGAACGCTTCGGCTTCAGTTGCTGCGAACGCCGACTCGTCCTCGGCTGCGAAAGCTGCTGCAGAAACGGATTCCTCGACGAACGCTTCGGCGGACTTCGATGCTGACGCTTCTGCCGATCCGGCTGCGAATGTGAACGCTTCGGCGTCTGCTGCTGCCTCGGCGAAGGCTGATGTTGACGCGGATCCTGCGGCGCAGGTTGCTGCGCAGGCTGCGGCGTCTCCGTCGGCTGAGTCTGCGGCGTCGGCTGCTGCTGATGTTTCGGCGAACGCTGCTGCGCAATCGGCGGCGAACCCGGATGCTTCGAGTGCTGCGTCAACGGATGTTTCTTCGGAAGCGAATGCTGCTGCTCAGGCTGCTGCGAACCCGTCGGCTGATTCGGAGGCAACTTCGGCGCAGAACGCTTCTGCTTCAGTTGCTGCGAACGCGGACTCGTCCTCGGCTGCGAAAGCTGCTGCAGAAACGGATTCCTCGACGAACGCTTCGGCGGACTTCGATGCTGATGCTTCTGCCGATCCGGCTGCGAATGTAAACGCTTCGGCGTCGGCTGCTGCCTCGGCGGCTGCGAATGCTGATGCATCGCCGGCTGCTCAGGCTGCTGCGGAATCGGCTGCGAACCCTGCAGCGGAAACGGCAGCATCTGCTGCTGCTTCAGCACGGGCAAACGCGGACGCGACCCCCGCTGCACAGTCCGCTGCAGAATCAGCTGCGAACCCGAATGCTTCGGCATCGGTGTCCGTTGATGCTTCGTCGGATGTTTCCTCGGAAGCAAACGCGGAATCAACCGCTGCTGCGCAGGCGGCTGCCAACCCTTCGGCTAATGCACAGACCACTGCTGCTGTGAACGCAGACGCAACTGCTGCGGCATCCGTTGACGGGACCACGGCTGCATCCGTAGCCGCAGACCCTGACTCGTCGAACAACGCATCCGCCGAATTCGACGCGAACGCTTCTGCCGCTGCTGATCCAGCTGCGAATGTGAACGCTTCGGCGTCGGCTGCGGCGTCGGCGAAGTCGGATGCGGACACGGATCCTGCGGCGCGGGCTGCGGCGCAGGCTGCGGCGTCTCCGTCGGCTGAGTCTGCGGCGTCGGCTGCTGCTGATGTTTCGGCGAATGCTGCTGCTCAGGCTGCTGCGAACCCGAACTCGTCGAGTGCTGCGTCAACGGATGTTTCTTCGGAGGCGTCTGCTGCTGCGCAGGCTGCTGCGAATCCGGCTGCGCAAGCTGATGCGTCTTCGACTGCTAACGCTTCGGTGTCTGCAGCGGTGAACGCTGATGCGTCGAGTGCTGCCAAGGCTGCAGCGACACCGAACGCGGAAGCTGCGTCATCTTCTGATGCATCGATCGAGTTCGATGCTGATGCGGATGCGTCGACTGATCCGAACGCGAATGTGAACGCTTCGGCGTCGGCTGCGGCGTCGGCGGCTGCGAATGCTGATGCGTCTCCGGCTGCTCAGGCTGCTGCGGAATCGGCTGCGAACCCTTCGGCGGAAACGGCAGCATCTGCTACTGCTTCAGCTCGGGCAAACGCAGACGCGACTCCCGCTGCACAGGCCGCTGCAGAGTCAGCTGCGAACCCGAATGCTTCGGCATCGGTGTCCGTTGATGCTTCGTCGGATGTTTCCTCGGAAGCAAACGCGGAATCAACCGCTGCTGCGCAGGCCGCTGCCAACCCTTCGGCTGATGCTCAGACCGCTGCTGCTGCGAATGCAGACGCAACTGCTGCGGCATCCGTTGACGGGACCACGGCTGCATCCGTAGCCGCAGACCCTGATTCGTCGAACAACGCATCCGCCGAATTCGACGCTGACGCGAGCGCATCGAGCGACCCGAACGCGACGGTCAACACCGACGCAGCGGTCAACACCGACGCGGCAGCGAACGCCGACCCGGAGGCATCGGCGAACGCCGACACCCGGGCATCGGCGAACACTGCAGCGAACGCAACCGCTACCACCGATGCAACGGCTTCCGCCAAGGCATCATCGAAGGCGGGCGCAAAGGGAACCCCGGCGCTGAACGTCACCGGATCATCGTTCGCACTGATGATCACGATCATCGCGATCGTCGGGCTGCTGCTCGGTCTCGCAATGATCATCGTGAGCGCACGACGGAAGTCGAGCGAACAGAGCTAAGGCTCCTGTGCTCACGTGAGCACAGCGAAATCAGGGAACACCCGAGTGCGGGGCGGACGAGCAACCCTCGTTCGCCCCGCACTCTTATGCTCACCGCGATGCGACTCCCAAGAGCAGCGCGGCATCACTCCACACATCGATCGCAGCACCCCAGAAAGAGGCAAGGCGCATGGCAAATGCCCTCATCGTGGGAAGCGGACCGAACGGACTCGCTGCAGCGCACGTCCTCGCAAGCGCTGGATACTTCGTGCACCTCGTCGAGCGCAGCGACCACCTCGGGGGAGGCGCACGATCCTCCACGCTCCCAGAAACCGGTCTGCTCATTGACACCTGTGCGGCCGTCCACCCAATGGCAGTCGGGTCCGAGTTTTTGCAGGCGCTCAAGTTCACCGAAGCGGAAGTGCAGTGGAAACGCGCCGACATCGACTGTGCGCACCCGCTCGACGATGGTCGCGCCGCTCTGATCCGAACCTCCATCCGTGCAACAGCTGCAGGACTCGGCGTCGACGAACGGCGTTGGCGAGCGATGTTCGAGGCATCCGCACAGAACTTTGCGCAGCTGGCAGACAGCATCATGGGACCGCTCGCGAGAGTGCCGAAGCACCCGATCACGCTTGCACGGTTCGGCGTGACCTGCCTCCCGACTCCCGCGATGAACATCTCGCTGTTCAAAACGGAAACTGCAAAAGCGCTCTACGCGGGCGTCGTTGCGCACGCATTTCAGCCGTTCAACAGGCCACTCGTCGGAGCGATCGGCAATGGGATCATCGTCGGCGGGCACGCGGGGGGATGGCCCGTGGTTGCAGGCGGCACGGGCCGGCTCACCGCAGCGATTCTTGCGAGGCTCCGGGCCCTCGGGGTCACCTTTGAAACTGGCACGACGGTCAAGTCGTTCGAGCAGGTTCGTGGCTTCGACATCGTGATGTACGACCTGCATCCAAGTGCGGTCGCGAAAATCTTCGACGGGGTGGCGCCAGCCGGGGCCATCCAGCGCTTTCGAGGTTTCAAGCGCGGACCCGCCGCGTTCAAGCTCGATCTCGCGGTTGCCGACGGAATCCCCTGGACCAATGAGGACGTCCGCCGTGCGGGCACCGTGCACCTCGGCGGGAGTACAAGGGAGATCGCGAACTCTGAACGCGCGATCACGCGCGGCCAGATGCCGGATCGTCCGTTCGTACTGATCGGCCAGCAATACCTCGCCGACCCGCAGCGAGCCGACGGCCAACTGAAGCCTGTATACGCCTACGCCCATGTACCGCACGGATTCCGCGGCGATGCGACTGATGCGATTCTTGGCCAAATCGAGCGCTTCGCGCCCGGTGCCCGAGAGCGGGTCGTTGAGCTGCAGTCGACATCCGCCACCGCAATGGCCGCGAAGAACCTGAACTTCATTGGCGGCGACATCCTGACGGGAGCGAAGACACCGTTGCAGTTGGCCGCGGGACCACGGCTGACGTTGCGGCCGTACGACACCGGACTGCGCGGGCACTTCATCTGCTCGGCAGCGACGCCGCCGGGCCCCGGCGTGCACGGGATGAGCGGATTCCACGCAGCGCATCGTGCGATTCAGGAGCATCAGCGCCGTCCGGATCGCCGGGTGCTCTGACATTTCGCCCCTATCGAAACTCCACGTGAATGCGCTTCCCTCGCTCATAGGATGAGGGCATGGCGCCCAAAGAAGCAGCAAAGATCGAGATCCCGCAGAACGAATCAGGTTTGCCACTCGAGGAGTTCGAGCCGAATATTCGTCCGGCAGACGACCTCTTCCGGCACGTGCACAGTCGCTGGCTCGATCGCACCAAGATCCCCGCAGATCGTGCGCGATACGGCTCCTTCGTGCAGCTCGTCGAGCAGGCAGAAATTGAAGTGCAGCAGATCATCACGGAAGCCGGAGAGGCCGGCAGCTCCGAGGCGATGCAGAAGATTGCAACGCTCTACGCGAGCTTCATGGACACCGATCGCGCGAACGCGGCAGGCATCGAGCCGATTCGCGATCTGCTGGATCGCGTCGATGCGATCTCGAACGTCACAGAGTTCTTGACGACGCTCGGTTCGCTCGAGCGCGAAGGCGTCGGAGGCTTTCTGCAGGCGTACGTCGACAACGACCCTGGAAATCCAGAGCGATACATCATCGGTCTCGAACAGGCGGGGATCGGCCTCCCCGATGAGTCGTACTATCGCGAAGATTCGTTCGCTGAACTGCGCGACACCTACCGCGAGTACCTCGCAACCATGTTCGGTCACCTCGGCAGCGACGACGCGCAGACCGACGCCGACCAGGTGTTCGAACTCGAACGCGAGTTGGCTGCGCACCACTGGAACTCGGTCGACAGTCGCGACTCCAAACTGACGTACAACCTGCGCCGCCTGCACGACGATCTGCATGCACTGAAGCCGTGGGCTCTGTCGCTCGCGAGCGAAAAAGCCTTCGAAGAAGTAGTCGTTCGTCAGCCGAGCTTCATCGCAGAACTCCTCGAACTGCTCAATGAGGAACGCCTTGCGGACTGGAAACTGTGGTTGCGCGTCACCGTGCTTCGCTCCTTCGCTCCGTACTTGAGCGAGCAGATCTCACGCGACAATTTCGACTTCGTCGGGACCGCATTGACCGGCGCGACAAAGCAGCGTGACCGTTGGCGTCGAGGCATTGCGCTCGTCGAGGGCGTTCTCGGCGACATCGTGGGCCGCGAGTATGTCGCTCGTGCCTTCGATGAAAGCTCGAAGGCCAAGATGGACAAGCTCGTCGAGTGGCTCGTCGAGGCTTACCGTCAGAGCATCACCAAGCTCGACTGGATGAGCGAAGGCACGCGCGCGAACGCGATCCAGAAGCTCGAGAAGTTCACGCCGAAGGTCGGCTACCCCGTGAAGTGGCGCAGCTACGAGGCGCTGGAGATCAGCGACGACCTCGTTGGCAACGTTCGCGCCTCGAACGTGTTCGAGCACAATCGCGAGATCAACAAGATCGGTGCACCGATCGATCGCGACGAGTGGTTCATGAGCCCGCAGACCGTGAACGCCTATTACAACCCGGGCTTCAACGAGATCGTGTTCCCGGCAGCGATCCTGCAGTACCCGTTCTTCGATTCGAATCGTGATGCGGCAGCAAACTTCGGGGCTATCGGTGCTGTGATCGGCCATGAGATCGGCCACGGATTCGACGACCAGGGCTCGCGGTACAACGGTGACGGTCTGCTCGAGGACTGGTGGACGGACGAGGACCGAGCGCGCTTCGAAGAGCGCACGAGCTCGCTGATCGCGCAGTTCGACGCGCTCGCTCCGAGCGAGGCTCCCGATCACAAGGTCAACGGTGCGCTCACCATTGGCGAGAACATCGGTGACCTCGGTGGTCTCGGAATCGCGTGGAAGGCATACTTGCTTTCGCTTGAGGGTGAAGAGCCGCCGGTCGTCGACGGCTTGACGGGCGCGCAGCGTTTCTTCTACGCATGGGCGCAGGCCTGGCAGTTGAAGATCCGCCCGGAAGAGGCGATCCGTCTGGTGTCGATCGACCCGCACTCGCCGAACGAGCACCGCACAAACCAGATCGTCCGCAACCTCGACGAGTTCTACGTTGCGTTCGACGTGCAGGAGGACGACGGCCTGTATCTCGCGCCGGAGGCTCGCGTCACGATCTGGTAGTCGCGTCTTCGCTGTTCAAGTGCTCGAGCAAGAAGGCTCGAGTCTTCGCGAACGCTTCGCTCGCCGCTGTTGCATTGAAACGGCGCTCGATCGAGGCGTTCGCGAAACCGTGAACGGTGTCGTTGTAGAGCGTGAGGCTCGCGTTCGATTGCCCTTCGCGCTCCAAATGCGCGACGTACTCCTCGGCGACTTCGGTGTCGCCGAATTCGTCTTCGACCGGTGCGTGGAACAGCAAGGGCGTGCGCACGATCCAGCCCTCTTCTGGCGGGACCGCACCGTAATACGAGACGGCGGCATCGATCGAACCGGTCGCTGCGTGGTGTAGCACGGACATCGACCCGAGCGAGAATCCGACAAGTCCGGCGCTGGTGCTCCCGAGTGCTCGGGCTTCTCCGAGCGCATCGGTGATGAGTTGTGAGCGTGCTTCGAGGTCGCTCGTGCATTCGCCCGCGAGCCGTTCGGCATTCTCGTCGTCATCGGTCTGCGCACCGAGATAGAGGTCGGGGACCGCGACGCGGAAGCCGGCGATCGCCAGGTCGCCCGCAATGTCGGCGAGGTATGGGAGCCTTCCGTACCAATCGTGCACGAGCACCACGACGGGTGCGCCCTCCTGCCCGTACCAGTGTGTTGCGGTGTCTTCGCTGTGCATGAGACTCATGAGAACCCTCCAAGGTCGGTGATGAGCGTGCGGAGATCAGAGACCGTGTGTGGATCGCTGATCGGGTGTCCTCGGCGGTTGACGGAGAGCGCGGGATGGCCGACAGCTCGTGCGCCCTCGCTCGCGAACCAGGCGTCCGGAATCTCTGTCGTCGGAGTGATGCCGCGGCCCGCGAGCCAAGCTCTCACCGCCTCGGCGCTTGCTCCCTCATGATCGAAGAGTGTCTCATCGAGGGCGAGCAGTGCTGCCGTGACCTGCATGCCGAGTGATCAGCGGTGACCGGAACGACGGGGTCGCTGGCGAGAGGTGGAGAGTAGTTTCGTCGGAGGGTTCGGCTTCCCGCCCCGGCCGTTCGCTCCGTTCTCGCCGTGGGTGCCGTGCCCGTTGTCGTCGTGCGACTCATCACCGGCAGCGCGCGCGTCCGCCTCTGCTTTCCAGGCCTTCTTGATCGTCTCGGGCGGAACGCGCAGAAACGGCCTCGTGAAATCGTGCTGCGGCGAGGAGTGCGTCTCGTCGCGGCTGAACGAGGAGTGCAGGGGATCAGAATTCTGTGGCACCGGAAACCTCCAAGGATGCGGCATCGCGTGTTTGCAATGCTGGCACGGTGCCCGGAGACCGTCAATGATCTGGAGCGCGCGCGGTCGTGCGGCTGCGCTGGGGAACTGAGCGTCGATACACTGCTTTCGTGCTGCTCAGTGACCGTGACATCCGTGCCCGCCTCGAATCCGGCCAGCTCGGCCTCGATCCGCTCGACCTCTCGATGGTGCAACCCTCGAGCGTTGACGTTCGACTCGACCGCAGTTTTCGTTTGTTCGACAACCACAAGTACCCCTTCATCGATCCGGCAGAGGAGCAGCCTGAGCTCACGCGGCTCGTGGAGACCGAGCCCGATGAAGCGTTCATCCTGCATCCGGGCGAGTTCGTGCTCGGCGCGACCTACGAGGTCGTGACGCTGCCTGACGATGTTGCTGCACGGCTCGAAGGAAAATCGAGCCTCGGTCGTCTCGGCCTGCTCACGCATTCCACGGCAGGTTTTATCGACCCAGGGTTCTCAGGGCACGTCACGCTCGAGCTCTCGAACGTCTCGACCCTGCCGATCAAGTTGTGGCCGGGAATGAAGATCGGGCAGGTTTGCTACTTCCAGTTGTCGAGCCCGGCCGAGAATCCTTACGGCACCGCATCGAACCTGTCGAGATACCAGGGCCAGCGTGGTCCGACGGCGAGCAAGTCGTTCGCGAACTTCCACCGCACGCGCGTGCAGTAATCGCGCTTCTGCGCTGAGGGCTGAGGGCTGAGGGCTGAGCGCTTAGGCGTTGAGTTTGGCGTGGCCCTCGGTCTTCACGGGGATCATGAGTGCGATTCCCGCGATCAGGACGAGTGCGATGGCGATAATGCCGTAGCGAGTGTCCCCACCGACGGCGACGAATACCGCGAAGAGACCTGCGGTCAAGAAGCCCACTGCGCGACCCGAGGTGGCGTAGAGACCGAACATTTCGCCCTCACGGCCGATCGGCGTGATGCGTGCCATGAAGGCGCGAGCTGACGACTGCACGGGGCCGACGAAGATCGTGAGCGCGAGGCCGACGACCCAGAATGCTTCTTTCGAGTCGACGAAGTACATGACGGCCGCAGAGGCGATCATGATCGCGAGCGAGGTCAGGATCACGAGTTTGGGTCCGAATCGGTCGTCGACCCATCCGCCGACGAACGTGCCGATTCCTGCGGTGACGTTGGCTGCGATTGCGAAGAGCAGCACCTCTGTGGTCGAGAAGCCGAACACCACCGAGGCGATGATCGCACCGAATGTGAAGACTCCGGAGAGGCCGTCGCGGAACACTGCGCTCGCAATGAGGAACATCAGCACGTTCTTGCGGCTTGTTGCGATGACCTTGATCGTCGAGAACAACTGACGGTACGAATCGAGGATGCTGACCTGTTTGCGGTCGGGATCGGCCGGTAGTTCCGGCACCTTCAGGAGCACTGGGATCGAGAAGACGAAGAACCAGGCTGCGCTCGCCACGATCGCGAGGCGGACATCGAGTGCACCGCCTTCGATTCCGTTGGGGATCGCCAGGATTCCGCCGCCCCCGGTGCCGAAGTCGAAGATGAAGAGCACGAGCAAAAGGGCGAGCAGGACGATGCCACCGACGTAGCCCATGCCCCATCCGAAGCCGGAGATGCGGCCCATCGTCGCGGGTGTCGAAACCTGCGTGATCATCGCGTTGTAGTTGACGGACGCGATCTCGAAGAAGATGTTGCCGGCTGCGAGCAGGATCGCGCCGAGCCAGATGTACTCGGGGACCGGGGTCACAAAGAACATGCCGAGCATTGCGAGGATCGTGATGCCGGTGTTGACGGCCATCCAGAACTTTCGCTTTCCGCGACCGTCGGATCGTTGGCCGAGCACGGGCGCGATCGCCGCAACCGCGACTCCGGCGATCGCAAGGGCGGTGCCGACGACGGCAGAGTTGTCGGCGAGTGCTTTCACGAGCGGCTGATACTGGTCGTCACCGTTTGCGGCGGCCACGATCGCTGGATCGACGAAGTAGTCGCTCGCGATGTAGCGGCTGAAGACGAACGTCGTGACGACGGCGTTGAAGGAGGCGCTTCCCCAGTCCCAGAAGGCCCATGCAATAGAGCGTCGCTTGAGTTCGCGAGCCGAGATCTGGGTTCCATCCACCGTTGCAGTCACTCGCACAGCGTACCCCGGTGTTTTGCGGATGCTGTGCGGTTTTCATGGATCGTGGCTGAGGTGTTGCCTGTTGTTCATTCGGTGTCGGCAGTGCTCTCGGCTCGACGTATTCATAGCCTTTCAAACTTGACAGCAGTCGACTCATGGTTGAAACTTGAGTCTGTACGGCTCAATGTGTGAGCGAGCGGCCCTCGACTGAATGCGTTCAGCAGCGGGGCGACCGTGAGCACAAGCCGAACAGGTTCCGGGGAGAATCTGCCGAAGATCCGCGGCAGGCTTTCCCGCCGGAATCAGAGATTCCGCGCCGAGGCTCGGGTTCGTATTCGAATCCAGAGGGCCTCGCATCAGAACACAAAGGAGACACCATGTCACGAGCAGTCGGCATTGACCTCGGAACAACAAACTCGGTCGTCGCGTTCCTCGACGGTGGCGAACCCACTGTCATCGCAAACGCTGAAGGCTTCCGCACGACCCCATCGGTCGTCGCATTCGCAAAAGACGGCGAAACCCTCGTCGGTGAGCCGGCGAAGCGCCAGGCTGTCACGAACGTCGACCGCACCATCGCATCGGTGAAGCGCCACGTCGGAACCGACTGGACCACCTCGATCGATGACAAGAAGTTCACCGCGCAGGAGATCTCCGCGCGTATCCTCGGCAAGCTCAAGCGCGACGCTGAGACCTACCTCGGTGAGAAAGTCACCGACGCGGTCATCACCGTTCCTGCGTACTTCAACGACGCCGAGCGCCAGGCAACGAAGGAAGCCGGCGAAATCTCCGGCCTCAACGTGCTCCGCATTGTCAACGAGCCGACCGCAGCAGCGCTCGCGTACGGTCTCGACAAGGGCAAAGAAGACGAACTGATCCTCGTGTTCGACCTCGGTGGTGGAACGTTCGACGTTTCGCTGCTCGAAGTCGGAAAAGACGACGACTTCTCGACCATCCAGGTTCGCGCAACGAGTGGTGACAACCGCCTCGGTGGAGACGACTGGGACGCTCGGGTCGTCGAGCACCTGATCAAGAAGTTCAAGGAGTCGACCGGTGTCGACGTCTCGAACGACAAGATCGCGAAGCAGCGCCTCAAGGAAGCCGCAGAGCAGGCGAAGAAGGAACTCTCCTCCTCGACCTCGACGAGCATCCAGCTGCCGTACCTCTCGCTCACGAGCGACGGCCCGGCAAACCTCGACGTCACGCTCACCCGTGCACAGTTCGAGCAGATGACGAGCGACCTGCTCGAGCGCACGAAGAAGCCGTTCAACGATGTCATCGCTGAAGCAGGCGTCAGCGTCAACGACATTGCACACGTCGTGCTCGTCGGTGGATCGACCCGTATGCCGGCGGTCACCGAGCTCGTCAAGCAGCTCACCGGTGGCAAGGAGCCGAACAAGACGGTCAACCCGGACGAGGTCGTCGCAGTCGGTGCAGCGCTGCAGGCCGGCGTGCTCCGTGGAGAGCGCAAGGACGTCCTCCTCATCGACGTCACGCCACTCTCGCTCGGTATCGAGACCAAGGGCGGCATGATGACGAAGCTCATCGAGCGCAACACCGCGATCCCGACCAAGCGCAGCGAAACCTTCACGACCGCGGAAGACAACCAGCCATCGGTTGCCATCCAGGTCTTCCAGGGCGAGCGCGACTTCACCCGCGACAACAAGGCGCTCGGAACCTTCGAGCTCACCGGCATCGCACCAGCTCCACGCGGAGTTCCACAGGTCGAGGTCACCTTCGACATCGACGCGAACGGCATCGTGCACGTGTCCGCAAAGGACAAGGGCACTGGCAAGGAGCAGTCGATGACGATCACGGGTGGATCGAGCCTCTCGAAGGACGACATCGAGCGCATGGTTCGCGAAGCCGAAGAGAACTCGGCGGAAGACGCACGTCGCCGTGAGGCAGCGGAGTCGCGCAACAGTGGCGAACAGCTCGTCTACAGCGTTGAGAAGATCCTCACCGACAACGCAGAGCAGCTTCCAGAAGACGTGAAGACCGAGGTCCAGGCCGACGTCGACGCGTTGAAGTCAGCGCTCGCCGGTGACGACGACGAGGCAGTGAAGACAGCGGTCGAGAAGCTCGGCGCGAGCCAGCAGAAACTCGGCGAAGCGCTGTACGCACAGTCGCAGGAAGCGCAGCCAGAAGGCGACGCTGCTCCCGGCGCTGAAGAGCCAGCACAGGCCAACGCAGACGACGACATCGTCGATGCAGAGGTAGTCGATGACGAGGACGAAAAGAAGTAATCATGACGAACGAGCACGAGCAGCCAGAGCACACGAACGAGGAATCCTCCGAAGAGCGCGAGCAGCCGGTCGTGCGCGACCGTCGTCGGATCGATCCGGAAACCGGTGAGGCACGTGAGTCAGCAGAATCTGCGGACTCCGGCCTCACCGGCAACGGAGCCGAAGATGCGACCGAGGGTGCTGCCGAGCAGCACCCTGAGGGCGCAGGCGAGGAAACCTCGAACGGCGCTGACGAAACCGACGAACAGGTAGGCGACGCAGAAACAGGGTTCGACGAGTCGCTCTCTGAGACTGACCGCGCCCTGCTCGAAGCAGAGGCTCGAGTCAACGCGAGCACAGAAGAGCTGCAGCGACTGCAGGCCGAATACGTCAACTACCGTCGCCGGATCGAGCGCGAGCGCGCATCCGATCGTGAAGCGACGATTGCCAAGACGATCCAGACGCTGCTTCCAGCGCTCGATGACCTTGATCTCGCACGCAAGCACGGCGACCTCGAAGAAGGTCCGCTCGCGCTCGTGGCGCAGAAACTGGTCGCGGGCATGGAGTCGCTCGGACTCTCTCGTGTCGGCGAAGTCGGAGATCGCTTCGACCCGAGCGAACACGAAGCAATCGCGCAGCTGCCGAACCCAGAAGTACAAGAAATGACCATTGCCGACGTCGTGCTCGGCGGTTACCGTCTTGGTGACCGACTCGTGCGCGCGGCGAAGGTCGCTGTCTTTGTTCCTGCCGACTAAGCCGGCATCAGCATGAGAGGAGAACCTTATGGCGAGTAACGACTGGCTCGATAAGGACTTCTATGCGGTGCTCGGCGTGCAGAAAGATGTGTCCGAAGCAGAACTGAAGAAGACATATCGCAAGCTCGCGCGGCAGTACCACCCCGATTCGAATGCTGGGGACGCCAAGGCGGAGGCTCGCTTCAAAGAAATCAGCGAAGCGCACTCTGTGCTCGGCGACCCGAAGCAGCGCAAAGAATACGACGCGGTGCGCGCGATGGCCGGTGGCCGACCGCGCTTCGCTCCGGGTGGCGCGGGCGGCTTCGAAGACGTCTTCGGCGGCTTCGGCGGCGGTGCCGGGGCGCGGCAGCAGCAGTATGGCTCGCCCGACTTCGAGGACCTCCTGGGAGGCATGTTCGGTGGTGGCGGCTTCGGGCAGACGAGCGGCGGATTCCGCGGCTTCGGCGGCCCGCAGCGAGGGCGCGACGTCCAGGCGCACGCGACGCTCGATTTCCGGACCGCAGTGCAGGGCGACACCTTGAAGCTCACGGTCGGCGGACGTTCCATGAACGTCAAAGTCCCGCCGGGAGTTCGCGACGGGCAGAAGATCAAGTTGCGGGGCAAAGGCGAGCCGAGCCCGGACGGTGGCGAATCAGGCGACCTGATTCTCAGCGTCAAGGTCGGTGCGCACCCGGTGTTCACGATGGAGGGCGAGAACCTCCGCGTCAACGTTCCGGTCACCTTTGCTGAGGCAGCGCTCGGCGCGACGATCGAGGTTCCCACGCTCGAGGGCGGCACCGTCCGCTTGAAAGTCGCTCCGGGAACCCCGAACGGTCGGGTTTTGCGAGTCAAAGGCAAGGGCGTTCACGCTGCACGGGCGACGGGAGACCTGCTCGCCACTGTGCAGATCGCCGTGCCGACGCATCTGCCGAACGCCGCAAAAGAAGCACTCGAACAATTCCAGCAGGCAATGCCGAGCGAGAACCCTCGTGAAGCGTTGATCGCACAGGCGAAGCAATGATGAGCCACGATCAATTTGACGAGTTGACGCCGCTGTTCGCAATCGCGGCAGCGGCGGAACTCGCAGCCCTGCACCCGCAAACGTTGCGGCAGTATGACCGCCTCGGGCTCGTCGTCCCGACCCGGACCGCGGGAAACACGCGCCGATACTCGATGCGAGACGTCGCGCAGCTCCGAGAGGTGCAGCGACTGAGCGCAGAGGGCGTCAACCTCGAGGGGATTCGACGTATCGTCGAGCTCGAGAACGAGAATCGTGCGCTCCAGATCCGTGTGCGAGAGCTCGAATCTGCACTCGCCGATGAGATCGTCCGACGTGAGGGCCGGAGAATCTTCGCCGCCGGGAGCGAGGGAGTGCAGACGCTCCGTCACGGTGCGCGGCCCCAGCGCCCAGGCCAGATCGTCGTCTGGCGACCAAAGCACGACTGAGCGCACGCTCCTTCGTGTCGCTCGTTCCGGCTGCGCGTTCCGCCGGACTGAGCCCTGCGCAAAGATCGCGCATCGATCGCGCCAAGAAAAAGAGCCACGGAACTCCGGGAGTGCCCGATAATGGCGTGTATGAGCGATCCGCAGAACCCCCGTCACGATCCGCTGTCCGACGAGTCAGCATCCGGTGTTCCGCGGACGAATACGCCCGACACCCCCGCCCACCACGCGGACCCAACTCGTGATTCCCGTGATGCCGCGGCCGAAGCGGAGACCGCTGAGCGGGCCTCGTTGAGCCTCGCCACGGGCGAGTTCACCGCAATTGCAAGCCCTGGCGAATACGCGGCTCGCACCGAGTCTGAGTTGTACTCGCACCATGCTGACGATGCCGCACACGCTCCAGCGACTGAACAGGATGCGCCTTCGCACCGTTCGTCGACGGCTGAGGCCCCACCGCTCGCTGATGCCGCAGATCCCGCGGCTCGGCCCGTGCGTTCGCAGCGCCGCACGGCTCTCGTCGCAGGTGCGATCGCACTCCCGCTCATCAACATCGGCCTCGTCACCCTCGTGCTGCCGTTGCTCTACTGGTACGGAACGACAGTCTTGAGTACCGTCATCGTCGCCGTTGCAAACCTGGTCGGGGGCATCCGCGCTGCGAACTCTGCTGAGGCGGCGATCCAGAACGCGAGCTCCGTGAGCATCAGCGGTGTGACCCTCGGTCTCGTGATCGCGGGAGCGGTGCTGATCATTGCCGGCCTGCTCGTCAGCGTGCTCGTGCTGCGCAAGAAGGTCGCACGCCCCGGCATGGTCACCCTGATCGCAGTCTCCATGGGAATCGTCTTCTCGAGCATCGTGATCGGTGTCGTCGTCGGTCTCGGTGGCGCGCTCTTCGGAAGCGCGACGACGACGGTGTCGCAGGCGATCACGAACGGACTCCTCGGAGTGATCGGCGTCGGGCTCGTCGGGCTCGTCGTCTCGATCATCGTCGGCGGGATCATCTGGGTGGTGAGCACAGTGCTGCTCGCCCCTCATGCTGCAGTCACGCCGAAGAGCGGCGCCGCAGCGCGTTCATCTCGCTAGAATTTCTGTTCCGCCTGGAAGGCACTGTCATCACGAAGGTACGTCAAGGTATGGAAACGAACGTCGAGACTGAAGCGGCTTCTCGAGCCACGATCACGCGGACTCGGCTGCCGGTCATCGCTGGAGCGATTGCCGGTCCACTGTGGTTCACGGGCGCTCTTCTGCTGTTCGGAGGACTCTGCGCGTGGATCGCGCATTCGCTCGGTGGTGCACCGATGCAACTGCTCGCCGACTTCTTCAACGGTTCGAGCGTCATCGCGTGGTGGGACTCACCCGCCGGGTTCACCGTGGCGATCGGGCTGGCCGCAGCGGCGGGCCTCGCGTTCATCGTCCTCGGGGTGTTCCTGGAAGCCCTCATGTTGCGGATCGCCCGCGCCGCCCGGCCGTTTGCTTCAGCGTGGCTGAGCGCGGCCGTCGTGATCTCGCTCGTCGTCGTGGTCGGCGGGATCGCCGGAGTGGCCGCGGCCGCGCGTGGTGGCGAAGTCATTGCCCCAAACGTCGGCCTGTATCTGCTCGGCATCCTGCTCGGCGGCTCGATCGTGGTCGGTGCTCTGGTGTCATGGGGCACGGTCTTCGCGCTTTCCTCGTGGACGACCGCGGAGCCCGGTGCCGAGAGCGCGGCGGCTGAGCCTGGTGCCGAGAGCGCGGCGGCAGAGCCTGGCGACGAGAGCGCGGCGTCCGCCCAGGTGAATGAAATGGAGGCCGAGATCGACGACGAGGCTTCCCACGCCGACTCGGTGGCGATCGCCGACGCGGCGAAAGAGCAAGCTTCTGAGCCGGGGGTCGGGGCTGAGCGCACGCCATCGGCGCCGCTCGTGCTCTTCGACAGCCGGGTCACGAATCCCGCCCGGGTGCACGACCTCGACCTGTTCGAACAAGCTTCGAACCGTCCGCACTCCGCCCCGTCCTCATCGCGGGGAAACGGCGACGCGAATCTCTGAGGCTGCCTTCAGCATCGAACGCGTAGGGTTTTCCTGTGAGTCGTGATGATGGAGCGCCGCCGGCACCAGGGGAGGACACCCCTGTCCCGGCTGATGTGAAAAAGGTCACGCTCGCTCGTGCCGAGGACGAACGCCTTGACGCGCTGATACCTGAGTCTCCTGCCGAAGTTCGGCGTCGAGAGCGCAAAGCGCAGCAGGCGCTGCAGGCGGAGTTCGCCCGCCAAGCACAAGCGCGGGCACAGACGCATTCGCAGTACGTCGCGAACCCGTACTCGCAGATGGCGGGGCCGTATGGCCAGCAGTACCCGCAGCAGTATCCGACGCAGGCGGGGCCGACGCAGGCGGGGCCAATGCAGGCGGGGCCAATGCAGGCGGGGCCAATGCAGGCGGGGCCAATGCAGTATCCGCAGTATCCGCAGTATCCGCAGTACCCGCCGCCAAGCCCCACGTATTCAGGGCAGGCGCTTTCCCCGCAGCAGTATTGGAACTCCCCGGGAGTCGCATCCCCCACGGGGTACTCGAATTACCCCGGCTCCACGTACAACCCGCGATACGCCGGGTACATGCAGCAATCCCAGTACGCACGCGCTCCGCTAAAGAAGAAGCCTCTGACGAAGCAGCAACGCGGACGCGTCATCTGGAGTGGACTCCTCGGCCAGACGATCATGTCGCTCGCCGTACACATCTTCTGGTGCACGATCTGGCTCGCCCTCTTCTTCGGCTGGATTCCCGGTGTCGGGAGTGAATCCGATGCTGCGCAACCGATTGATCCCTTGCAATCACGATCGTTCACGGAGTTCTTCTCCTACTGGATCCAGGGCGAGCGTGCCTGGGGACTCATCGCCATGTTGACGCTGATCTACGTCACGCTCGGTGCAGGTGGCTGGGCGGCGCAGAAACTCGTCATGAACGATGCCGCCAACAAGCCGCACCGCGTGATCCTTTGGGCGCATCTCTGCACGGTCGGTGCGACGACGATCGTCGGTCTTGCGGGCTGGCCCACGATTGTGTTCTTCGGCGGACTCATCGGTCTGTTCTCGGGAACCTTCGCCTCGCTGGGATCGCTGTGGAGCACCCTGTTCGTGACGATCCTGCTCGCGGTCCTGGCCTGCGGATTCGTGGGAGCGCTCTTCTCGTGGGTGTTCGCGCGCGGGTACCAGCCGCTCAATATTCCGCAGGCGGACGATGTCGACGAGTCGCTCAGCGGTGAACACGAGGCTGCTGCATCGGAACGCAGCGAAGATCCCTTCATCGCAAACCCGGCCCGCTGACCTCGTCATTCGACGCTGACCTCGCCATTCAACGGTGGCCTCGTCATTCGACGCTGACCTCCGGTGATTCCGCTTCGGATTCACTCGACAACGCTGTGCCAAAAAGATAAACTTGAGTCACACGCACTCAACTTTGAAACGTGTGAATGCCGGTACTTCCGGCGGCAGAGTTTTACCTGAAGGGGGATGCCATGGCACGAATGGGTGGCGGAGTTCCGCCTCAAGAAGAAACCAAGTCTGCGTTGGAACAGTTCGGTACCGACCTCACCGCGATCGCACGCAGTGGGAAGCTCGATCCGGTGATTGGTCGCGATGCGGAGATCCGACGGATCACGCAAGTGCTCTCGCGACGCACGAAGAACAATCCGGTGCTGATCGGGGAGCCGGGCGTCGGAAAGACTGCCGTCGTCGAAGGGCTCGCCCAGCGAATCGTCGCAGGAGACGTGCCGGAGAGCCTCAAAGACAAGTCCATCGTGACGCTGGACATCAACGGGCTCGTCGCGGGCAGTAAGTATCGCGGTGACTTCGAGGAACGCATGAAGAACGTGCTCGCCGAGATCCGTGAAGCCGACGGCAGGATCATCACCTTCATCGACGAACTCCACATGATCATGGGCGCGGGCGCCGCGGAGGGTTCGCAGGGCGCTGCGAACATGCTGAAGCCGATGCTCGCGCGAGGCGAGCTGCGATTGATCGGAGCCACGACGCTCGATGAGTATCGCGAGTTCATCGAAAAAGACGCGGCGATGGAGCGGCGGTTCCAGCAGGTCTACGTTGGCGAACCGAGCGTCGAAGACACGGTCGCAATTCTTCGAGGACTGAAGGAGCGCTATGAAGCGCACCACAAGGTCACGATCGCCGATAGCGCGCTCATCGCCGCAGCATCGCTTTCGAACCGGTACATTCCGAGTCGACAATTGCCAGACAAAGCAATCGACCTGATCGACGAGGCCGCGAGTCGACTCCGAATGGAGATCGACTCGGCGCCGACGCTCATCGATGAGCTCCGGCGGAGCGTGGACCGGCTGCTGCTCGAGCAGTTGGCCTTGAAGCGCGAGCGGGACGACGCGAGCAAGCAGCGCTTGCGCCAACTCGAGGAAACCCTTGCGGAGAAGCAGCAGGAGCTCTCTGCACTCGATGCACGCTGGCAACGGGAACGAGCCGCGCTCAACCGTGTCGGCGCCTTGAAGGAACGACTCGACCAACTCCGTATCGACGCGGAGCGGGCACAGCGCGCCGGCGATCTCGAGCGTGCCAGCCGAGTGCTCTACGGCGAGATCCCGATTGTGGAGAAAGACATCCGCGAGGCTGAGGCAGGAGAAGACCGCACCGGTCTGATGGTCAGTGAACAGGTCGGGGCAGACGAGATCGCCTCGGTCGTTGCGGCGTGGACGGGCATTCCTGTCGGTCGCCTCATGCAGGCCGAGACCGAGAAGCTGCTGCACCTCGAAGCAGGGCTCGCGCACCGAGTGGTGGGCCAGAGCGATGCCGTGACCGCGGTCGCCGACGCCGTGCGTCGAACGCGAGCAGGTGTGAGCGACCCGAACAAGCCGACCGGCACCTTCCTGTTCCTCGGACCGACCGGTGTCGGAAAGACGGAGCTCGCCAAGGCGCTCGCCGAGTTGCTCTTCGACGACGAGCGCGCGCTCGTTCGGATCGACATGTCCGAGTACGGGGAGAAGCACTCGGTCGCGCGGCTCGTCGGCGCCCCTCCCGGATACGTCGGCTACGAGCAGGGTGGTCAACTGACGGAAGCCGTGCGGCGACGCCCATACAGCGTGGTGCTGATGGACGAGGTCGAGAAGGCGCACGCAGAGGTCTTCGACCTGCTGCTCCAGGTGCTCGATGACGGCCGGCTGACCGACGGTCAAGGACGAACGGTCGATTTCAGGAACACGATCCTGATCCTCACCTCGAACCTCGGCAGCCAGTTCCTCACCGATCCGACGCTGCCGGAGCGGGCGAAGCGCGATGCCGTCATGGGAGCGGTGCGACAGGCGTTCAAGCCCGAGTTCGTCAACCGGCTCGACGACATCGTGATCTTCGATGTGCTCTCGCCCGAGCAACTCACGGGAATCGTCGAGATCCAGGTTGCGGGCCTCGATGAACGGTTGCGCGATCGCCGTCTGCAGATTCTCGTCAGCGAGGAAGCGAAGCGCTGGCTTGCAACAAACGGCTATGACCCGATCTACGGGGCTCGCCCACTCCGGCGGCTCATGCAGAAGGAGATCGACGACCGACTGGCTCGTGCGATTCTCGGCGGCTCCGTGCACGACGGAGACACCGTGCAGGTCGATGTTGCTGCCGAAGGCGGCGGGCTCGAAGTGAGGGCAGCCGAATGACGCATGCGTTCACCGTGCTCGTGACCGGATTCGAACCGTTCGGCGGGGACGCGGAGAACGCGAGTTGGGAGTCGGTTCGCGAGTTGCCGTCGACCTGGCAACTCGCGAACGCCGAGTTGCGTGTTGCCCGGCTCCCGGTCGTGTTCGATGCGGTCGGACCGAGCCTCGAAGCGCTCGTCGCGGAGCATTCCGCTGATCTGGTCGTCGCTGTCGGAGAGGCGGGTGGTCGGCTTGCGATCACTCCGGAATCGACAGCGCACAACGCCGAGGATGCGCGCATCCCGGATAACGCAGGCAAATCGCCGCAGGGCACGATCGATGTCACGCGGCCAGAGTTGTTGCCCGCGTCGATCGATTGTGCAGCGATTGTCCGAGCAATCGCCGCGGTCGGAGTGAACGCGGAGATCTCCGACGACGCAGGGCGATTCGTCTGTAATCGCGTTGCGTGGTGGCTGGCCGCCGATGCGACGGTGCCTGGAGTATTCATTCACGTGCCCGCGATTCGCTCTGCGGGTGAGGCGACCGTCGGAAGTGAGACCGATGTGCCGAAGGATCACAGCGCTGCGCCGTCACGGCCGCCATCGATCTCGCGGCCGCATCCGACGAAGACACCACCAACGATCGAGGAGCTTCGCCGAGGAGTGCAGGCCGCGGTCGAGAACGCGGTCGAACAGGTGTTGCAGACTCGTTGAACGTCAGGGCGCTACCCGTCGGCGGCGCCCTCGGCGGTGTCTGCGTCGGCGCCCGAGTCAGTCTGCGTCGGCGTCCGAGTCAGTGCGCGCGTCGAGCTGATCGAGCTCCTGCAGCGCGTCGTGCGCTCGTTGGATACGCGCAGCGACCGGCTCCTCCCACCAGTACGGACCTCGTTCGCCGAGGCCGTGCTTTGCGATCCCCACTCGCTTCCGCGATGCGGCAACCGCCGAGTCGTCGTTCGCTCGCTTCGCAACTCCGACGCCGGATCTTCCTCTGCCGAGGTGCGACTTCAGGCGCTCCACAAGCTCTTCGGGGAGCTCGGGGTCGGTGCGACGCCAACGTCGACCGTTGATGACCATCCAGCGCTCGTTGTCGTCCGCCGAGCCATCATCGGCAGCGCCTCGCTTCGCGTTCGTCATGCGAGCTGCCCCCTGGAATCGAGCGGATGATCGTGATCTTCATCGTAGGACGTGCCGCTGACGAGGAGGGCCGAGCGGCGCATGCGAACGCAGCGTGCTGTACTCGATGGCTTCCGACTGCTACTGTTGAACTACTTGCGAAACGATTCATTCGTTTCCCTGCGTCGTAGAACGCATCCCTCCCCGCCGATACTCTCAACTGTTGAGTGGCCGGGACTGCTTGCTGCGGCGAACGAGTAGGGCAATCGCCCCGCTCGGACCGCACCGCCGCAGTCATCATCTGTATTCGCACCCCGCTGCCTCATCGAGCCAGCGTTCGACCTCGTGTCACTGTGCGTGCCCACCTGATGACGTGGCTCTTTGCCTGAAAGGCATCACACACTCATGACTGAATCACAAACGAGCGATGCAACGCTCACCTTCGCCGAGCTCGGCGTTCCTGCGCGACTCGTGCAGGCGCTCGCTGGCATGGACCGGCACACGCCGTTCCCGATCCAGGCAGACACCCTGCCTGACACACTCGCTGGTCGCGATGTGCTCGGCCGTGGAAAGACGGGCTCGGGCAAGACCCTCGCCTTCGCCATTCCGATGGTCGCTCGCCTGAGCGACTCGAGCCGCAGCCGCGCAGGTTCACCACGTGGCCTCGTGCTCGCGCCAACCCGCGAACTTGCAACCCAGATCACCGCATCGATCGAGCCGCTCGCGAAGGCCGCCGGCCTCAGCATCACCACGATCTTCGGTGGCGTCTCGCAGCGCCCACAGGAGCAAGCATTTGCTCGCGGCGTCGACATCGTCGTTGCGTGCCCAGGTCGCCTCGACGACCTCATGAAGCAGGGAATCGTCAAGCTCGACCGTGTCGAGATCACGGTGCTCGACGAAGCGGACCACATGGCCGACCTCGGCTTCTTGCCGATCGTGACGCGCATCCTGCAGAAGACTCCGGCCGGCGGACAGCGCCTGCTGTTCTCGGCAACGCTCGATAACGGCGTTGACGTGCTGGTGAAGAAGTTCCTCCGCGATGAAGTGCTGCACTCCGTTGACGAAGCGAACTCACCGGTTGCAGCGATGACGCACCACGTCTTCGAGGTGCACGCTGAAGAGAAGACCGAGCTCATCAAGGCGCTCGCCTCCGGCATGAGTCGTCGCATCCTCTTCACCCGCACGAAGCACCAGGCGAAGAAGCTCGCAAAGCAGCTCACCGCCTCGGGAATCCCAGCGGTCGACCTGCACGGCAACCTGTCGCAGAACGCTCGCGACCGGAACCTCGCTGCGTTCTCGGACGGCAGCGTCAAGGTGCTCGTCGCAACCGACGTCGCAGCTCGTGGAGTCCACGTCGATGACGTCGGACTCGTCGTGCACGTCGACCCACCCATGGAACACAAGGCATACCTGCACCGCTCGGGCCGCACGGCTCGCGCCGGCAGCGCAGGCGATGTCGCAACGATCATGCTCCCGGCACAGCGCAAGGACACCCAGGCGCTGCTCCGTAAGGCGCAGATTGCGGTCACTCCGCAGTCCGTGACCGCGGATGCCGCACCGATCGTGGCCCTCGTCGGCCAGGTCGCACCACGGGTTGCACCCTCTGAAGCTCCCGTCGTGGCACAGCCGCAGCCCCGTCAGCCTCGCGGCAACGGTGGCGGCGGACGCGGTCGCTCCGGTGGCGGACGCAGCCAAGGTGGCGCTCGCAGCCAGGGTGGTCGGAGCGGCGAAGGTCGCGCAGCAACCACTGGCGCGTCGACCGGCGGACAGTCGCGCGGCGGCGCTCGCACGGCAGCACCTCGCAACGCTGGCCCTCAGCAGCGCAGCACCGGTGGCGGACGTTCCGCTGGAGCCGGTGCAGCGCCAGGCGGTTCACGCCGGGCTCGTCGTCCACAGGGGCGCTAGGTCTTCGCACTGATTTCGAACGCAATCGCGCCCGTCCTGCATCATGCAGGGCGGGCGCGATTTTCGTTGGCGCGAGGCCTAGGTTGCCGGGAGCTGATGCAGCATTCTGCGAAGCCGGGCCGCGAGTTCCTGGTCGGCGGCATCGAGTTCATGGAGCGTCCACCAGCGGACGTCGAGGCTCTCTTCGCTGACAAGGGGCACGCTCCGCGTCGCAGCGACAGCGAGAAACCCGATGTCCCAATGCACTGCGCAGTGCGTGAAGTCGCCCCGCAGTTCGTGGATGTCGAGATCCATCGGTGTGGGCTCGATGAGGCTGATGTCATGGACGCCGCCTTCTTCAACGGCCTCTCGGAGTGCTGCGGAGGCGGCGCCGGTGTCACCGATTTCGAGGTGTCCTCCGAGTTGCAGCCAGCGGTTCGCCTTGCGATGCAGGGCCAGGAGCACTGCGCTCCGGTCGGGCGAGAGCAGAAAGCAGCTTGCCGTGATGTGCTCGCGCATCGCGGCTTTCTCGACGAATGCGGCGCCATGCTGGTGAAGCTGTTCGAGGTATCGAGCCCGCGTTCGAATATGCGCGTCGCTCCGTGGCGCCCACGCGGCGAACTCGGCAAGAACGCGTTCGGTGAGCGCGTCCCAAGCTGGAGTGCTCATCGTGCCGGGCTCATCAGGCTGCGCCGCTCGTGCTCTCGGATGTGCTGGTCGATGTCGCTGCACCCTTCGCATCGTCGACGCGGGCCCGGAGGATCGCGAGCGCGGCTGCACCGATCGCGGTAGTGAGGGTGCCGAGCGACGACACCGAAATATGGCGAGGCTGTGGCACTGCCTGCAAGGGAGCCATCGCGGCGAGTTCGCGTTCGATCACGGGCATCCACCAGGGCGCTGCGTGAATTCCGAGCGAGCCGCCGATCGTGACGACTGCAGGATCGAAGGCCGGCAGCAGCCGTCGCAGCGCGGCAGCAATCGCGCGAGCAGCGTCGTCGAGCGCAATCGTCGATTCAACGTCGCCTGCGCGAGCAGCGTCGACGAGATCTTTTGCAGTGACCTGTCGCGCCTCTGCAGCGGCAAGCGCGCGAGGAGCGGAGAGGCGGTTGCCAACGCGCGCGAGCGCCTGGCCTCCCGCAAAGGATTCGAGGCATCCCTTCGCGTCGCAGCTGCAGACGGGACCGTCTTCATCGACCGTGACGTGACCGAGTTCTCCCGCGTAGCCATGCGCACCGTGGAGGGGCGCGCCGTTGACGATGAGCCCGCCGCCGACACCCGTCCCGAACGAGAGCAAGAGCAGTGACTCCGCGTCGCGACCCGATCCGAAGGTGAACTCGCCGAGTGCCTGTGCGTTGCCGTCGTTGTCGATGGTGATGGGAACACCAAGGCGTTCGCGCAGTGGCGCCGCGAGTTCGAAGTCGCGGATCTTGAAGTGTGCGGCGTAGTTGATCCGTGACTGGCCGGGCGCGAACCAGGCAGCGATGCCGACCCCGACCGAGTGCGGCGATGCGAGACTGAGCTGATCCGCAGCACGAACACATTCGAGGTATGCGCGTTCGACCTCATCGAGGAGCGCGTCTTGACCAGAGATCGAGTGTGTGAACCAGTACTGGTGCAGCACGGTCCCGTGCCCGTCGGTCAGTACCGCGGCGACTTTTGTGCCGCCGATGTCGATGCCGACGAAGGTTCTCGGGGAACGCGTGATGGTCGTCGCGGTCATGCCCGGCAAGGGGTCACGCTGCAGCACAGGTCGATCGGATCAACGCAGCAAAGGCGTCGATGTCGTCCGCCTGGGTGTCGAAGGAGCACATCCAGCGGACTTCGCGCTTCGCTTCGTCCCAGTCGTAAAAGGCGAACTGTTCGCGCACGGCCTGCGCAACGCCTTCCGGCAGCGTCGCAAAGACGCCGTTCGACTGTGTCGCCTGCGTGAATTCGAGGCCCGGAACACCCTCGAGCGCTGCACGAAGTCGAGTCGCCATCGCGTTCGCGTGGCTCGCATTCTGGTGCCAGAGATCGCCTTCGTACAGGGCGATGAGCTGCGCAGACAGGAAGCGCATCTTCGAGGCGAGCTGCATGTTGAGCTTCCGGAGGTAGGTGAGTCCGGTGGCAGCGTCTGGGTTGAGCAGGACGACTGCCTCGGCACCGAGTGCGCCGTTCTTCGTGCCACCGAGGCTCAGGATGTCGACACCGGCGTCGCTCGTGAATGTTGCGAAGTCGGTACCGAGCGAGGCTGCGGCGTTTGCGAGCCGAGCGCCGTCGAGGTGCACCTTCATGCCGAGGGAGTGCGCGTGATCCGTGATCGCGCGGATCTCGTCGACCGTGTACAGCGTGCCGAGCTCGGTCGATTGCGTGATCGAGACTGCCAGTGGCTGTGCCCGGTGCTCGTCGCCGAACCCCCAGGCTTCACGATCGATGAGTTCGGGTGTGAGCTTGCCGTTGTCGGTGGGGACGGCGAGGAGCTTCAGCCCGCCGACCTTCTCGGGAGCACCGCCTTCGTCGACGTGAATGTGCGCGGTGCTCGCGGTGACCACAGCTCCCCATCGGGGGAGAATCGACTGCAATGCGAGGACGTTCGCGCCCGTTCCGTTGAAAACCGGGAAGGCGAGCGCCTGATCGCCGAAGTGCCGGCGAACCACTTCTTGCAGCCGCTCGGTGTAGGCGTCGCCGCCATACGCGCCCTGATGTCCGGAGTTCGCCTCCGCGATCGCCTGGAGGACGTCTGGGTGAACGCCCGAGTAGTTGTCACTGGCAAAACCGCGGGTATCAATGTTGTGAAGCTGCACTCGACTATTCTCGCGCTTCTCGGCGACACCCGCGAACTCTGCCGGGCAGATTCCTTGCCGAGAACGAGGAATGGGCCCCTCCGTTCGGAGAGGCCCATTCGCTTGGAGAACCCGAGCTCAGGAGTTCTTCAGCGCGTCGCGCATCTTGACCTTTGCGCCGGTCCGGAGCAGCGATCCGTCGTACACCTTCGCTGCGAACCAGATCGTGATCGCTGTCGTGACGAGCATGATCGCGAGGGTGATGAACGGCTCCCACCAGAGCGTCGACTCGGTGAAGAGGCGGATCGGAATCGCAACCGGTGCTGTGAACGGGAAGTACGACATGATCGCGAGGGCGAGGGGGTTGCTGCTGAAGATGATGATCAACAGGTAGGGCGCCATGACGAGCATCGTGATCGGCGTCTGCACGCTCGCAAGGTCTTCACTGCGTGAGACGAGCGCTGCCGTGGCCGCGTAGAGCGAGGCGATCATGACGAATCCCACAATGAACAGGACGACGAACCACAGGATCGGGATGCCGAGCCCGTCGAGGATGATCGTGTTCCCTGTTGCAGCTCCTGCGCCGAGGGCTATGAGCGCGATGAGGATGATCTGCCCGAATGCGAGCGCGGAGTTTCCGAGGATCTTGCCTGCCAGCATCGCGCGGGCTGAGACGGTGGAGAGCAGGATCTCGACGATGCGGGTCTGCTTCTCCTCGACGACGCTCTGTGCGATCGTTCCACCGAAGGTGAGCGCCGACATGAAGTAGATCGCACCGAACGCGATGGAGATGAAGTAGACGATCAAGAACTCGTTCGAGCTGGGGTTCAAGATCTCGACTTCGGGCGTGATGCTGAGTGCTTGCACGAGCCCGCTCGGCGCCTCGCTGTCTGCGATGACGAGCAGTCCGCTCTCGTTCTCGGCCTCGACGACGGCAGCGTCAACGTCACCGCTCTCGACGAGCGCGCGAGCTTCCGCTTCGCTGCCAACGGTTTCGGCCTCGATCGTTTCGCTGTCCTGGAAGGCAGTTGCGACGCTCGAACTCGTGGTTGCGATCTTTGAAGTCGATGAGAAGAGGTCGCCGGCGAAGGAGCTGAACACGATCGCGGCGAGGATCAGCACGAGCGTGATGATGGTGGAGACGACGAAGGACTTCGAGCGCAGACGCACGGAGACTTCGCGTTGCGCCACGATCCCGGCGACGTTCCAGAATCCTGGCGACTTCATCGGTGAGTTGCGAGCTTGCGTTGGGATGCTCATCGCACGACCTCCTGGAAGATTTCGGTGAGCGGTCGCTCATGCGGGGTGAATCGGGTGACTGCGCCGTGCTCGAGCGCTGTGCGGAGCACTGCGTCGGCGTGCTCGCGGGAATCGGCGCTGAAGCGAACGAAGTTCCCATCGAGTTCGGAGACCTGGACGCCAGTGGCGTGACGAACCCAGCCGGCGTCTGCGGAGGACTCGAGGATCCATTCGGGCGAGCTGTGTGCCGCACGGATTTCCTTGCGCGTTCCGGCAGCGCGGACGCGGCCGTCGGCGATGATCACGAGGTCGTCGCAGAGACGCTCGACGAGGTCGAGCTGGTGGCTGGAGAACAGCACGGGGGCACCCGCTCCCGCGACATCGCGGAGCACTTCGAGCGTTGTTTCAACGGCCATCGGGTCGAGGCCCGAGAACGGCTCGTCGAGGATCAGCGCTTCTGGCTCGTGCATGAGTGCCGCGGCGATCTGTGCACGCTGCTGGTTTCCGAGTGAAAGGGATTCAAGGGTGTCGTTCTGGCGTTCGCCGAGACCGAGGCGTTCGAGCAGATCGCTCGCGTTGCGCTTCGCACCTTCTGTGGAGAGGCCGTGCAGGCGGCCGAGGTAGACGAGCTGTTCGCGGACCTTCATCTTCGGGTACAGACCGCGTTCTTCCGGCATGTAGCCGACGCGGGAGCGCCAGGTCGGCCCAGCGGGGGCGCCGTCGACCGTGACTTCGCCACTGTTGGGGCGGAGCACACCGAGAATGATGCGCATGGTGGTGGTCTTGCCCGAGCCGTTCGCTCCAACGAAGCCCGTCATGCGGCCTGGCTGAACGGAGAACCCGACGTCATGCAGAACCTGTGTCGATCCGAAGGACCGGTTAATGCCGGTGAGAGTGATCATGTGATTCCTTTCCGTGATGTCAACGCTATGTGGAGGGGTTGTCGTCGCGTATCGGCCATGAGTGCCGAAGACGCTCCCCCCGGAGGTGGAGCGTGAGGGTTCGAGGCGAGCGCTCAGGGGGAGTGTTTACGCAAAACGGCGGGCTCCAGAAGGTTCTGGTGCCCGCCGTTCACGGTGGTGCGGTGTTGCTGTGGTGCGGTGCTGCGGTGCGGTGCTCGAACCGGCGCGGCCGCTATCGAACCTGTGCCCGGCGTGCGAGCACCCACCAGGCGACCGTCGTGATGATCGTGACCACGACCGTCACTGCAATCCAACCGATCCACGCCATCGATGCGATCGATGCGAGCATCTCGGGGTTTGCGAACGCGACGATCACGATGATGCCGGAGAGGAGGATGCCGATGACCGCCATCGTCAGGAGTCCGTTGCGGCCCCATCGGTTCCAGACCGTTCCGAAGAATGCCCAGGCGACGGTGCCGAGGAAGAGGAGGAGGAAGCTCTGCACGAGCGTCTCCCACCATTCCCCGCGGCTGACGTAGACGACATTGAACATGCTGACGTTGAGGCCGAATCCGTTCGTCGCGACCTCGATCACTTTCATGATCGTGATGAACACTGCGATCACTGCTGACTGGATGGCGACGAAGAGCAGCGAGCCGAGCATGTATTCACGCCGGGTGAAACCGAGCCCCATGGAAAGGGGGAAGTACTGCGTCATCATCGTGACGCCGACTCCGAATGCGATGCCGAGGAGCGCGAAGATCGCTCCGTTCCATTGCATCCCGAGACTCATGCCGTTGATGACCTCCGGGTCGTCGGCGAATCCGACGTTCAGGGCGACACCGATTGCGATGACGACGAGAAATGCGCCGGCGATGGAGATCGCGGGGTAGAGGAGGAGGTCTTTGCGGTTTGCTGTGTGCAGGGCGAGCACACCATTGATGCGGTTCATGATGCTGCCTTTCACTTGGCCGCTGCTGCGGCGTCGACGTGTCCAGCGGTGAGCTGGACGATGAGGTTCTGCAGTGACACCGAGCTGAAGTCGATGCCACGCGCTTTGAGGGCGCGCTCCTGCTCGGGCGGGAGTACACCGAGCACCATGACGGTGGAGAGCGAGCCGAGCTGCTGCCGGTGCACGACATTGAGCCCAGCCGTGAGCTCATCGATGTCTGCGGTGCGGCCCGAGAGCTGCACGGCGGTCCCGCGAAGGTTCTCGGTCTCCTCGTCGATGATGATCTCGCCTTGGTCGAGCACGATCACTCGTTCGAAGAGGTTCGCCGCTTCGTCGATGTGATGCGTCGACATCAGGATCGTGCGCGGGTGCTCTGCGAAATCGGCGAGGAGCCGGTCGTAGAACATTTGTCGAGCGACTGCATCGAGGCCGAGGTAGGGCTCATCGAAGAAGGTGATCTCTGCGCGTGAGGCGAGGCCGATGACGATGCCGATCGTGCTGAGCTGCCCACGGGAGAGCTTCTTCGAGATCGAGCGATCCAGCGGCAACCGGAAGTCAGCGATGAGTTGCTGCGCGAAGGCCTCGTCCCAGTTGGGATAAATGGTTCGAACGACGCGGAGGAGCTGCGCACCCGTCATCGAGTCGGGGTATCGCTGGCCCTCCTGGATGAAGCAGGTTCGGGCAAGGATGTCGGGACGTTCGAGCGCCGGTTCTCCGAAGAGGGCGCTCGAACCGCTCGTCGCGAAGAGCTGACCGGTCAGTTGCTGCATGAGTGTGGTCTTGCCTGCGCCATTGCGACCGAGAAGGCCCGTAATGGTGCCGGGTTCAATGCTGAAGGAGACTTCGTCGAGTGCGCGAACTCCCTTCGGGTACATCTTGGTGAGGTTGTGGGCCTCGATTGCGTACGTCATGGTTACGCTCCGTTCCGGATGATGTCTGCGAGCTCGTCGCGCGTGATTCCGAGGTTCTCGGCCTCGCGCAGGAGCGGGGTGATGTATTGCTCGGAGAAGGCCTCTTGACGAGCCTTCTTGAGTGCGGTCTTCGCGCCAGTTGCGACGAACATTCCGATCCCTCGTTTCTTGTAGAGCACTCCCGTGTCAACCAGGCGGTTCAGGCCCTTGCCCGCGGTGGCGGGGTTGATGCGAAGGAACCCGGCGAGCTCGTTGGTCGAGGGGACGGCGGATTCTTCGGGATAGGTGCCATCGAGAATTTCGTTCTCGATCTGCTCGGCGATCTGCACGAAGAGGGGTTTCCCTGCATCGAACATGTCTGCCTCCTCAAATTGGATGGGGTGGATGTGCGCACATCCGGCGAAACCGATCAGGATCCGGGGTCCCGAGGAGTTCCGTGGTTCATTACTCAACTAATGAACCATAGAACCGAAAGCGTGTCAACTGCGGTGTGAAGTTTTGCGGGAACGACGATCAGGGCATAAAAGAGGGGCGGCCCTCCAGATGGAGGGCCGCCCCGGCTTTGTGCTGACTCAGTTGTTCAGGAGTTCAGCAGCGTGCTGCGGAGTTCAGACTTTGCGGCGTGCAGCCACTGGTGAGTTGCGCTCGCCCACAATGCGTGCGCCGAGGAGTCCGGCGAAGGCGGCGATCACGAGTGCGATCAGCGATCCGGCGAAGGCCCAGCCCGCGGCCTTCGCGGCATTGTCGGTTGCTTCTTCAGCAGTCTGACGGGCGTCTTCGACGACCGTCTCAACCTGCGTCTGGAGCTCTTGAATGCGCTCGTCGACGGTCGACAGCTGTTCGCTGACCGTGTCGACAGTGGTCTCGATGCCATCAACGATGTTGTCGACAACGGCTTCCGCTTCCGCGCCAGTGAGGTCGGTGTTTGCTGCGACCGAACGTGCGATCGCGTCGCGGTCCACTGCTTCGGAGATCGTTTCCGCGCGCTCGACGATGGAGTCGCCGAGGTTGCCGAGAATCTCTTCATAGTTCTCAGGGTTCACGAGCAGTTCGCGACCGGAGGCGAGCACTTCCTCGCGAACCTCGTCAACCTGACCCTGCAGGTAATCCGGCTGGAGTTCGGGCACGTCGGTGCCGACGAGGATGTCCTCGGTCTGCGCTGCGAGCTCTTCGCCATCGATGTCGGAAATGCCTTCCGCGATCTGGTCGGTTGCGCCGTCAACGGCGTCTGTGACAACGGAAGCGATCGACGACGCGCCGTCGCCCGCCGCGGAGGCGGTGGTGGAGAGGACTGAGCCGACAGCGCCGAGCGTTGCGGCCGTGGTCATCGCGATCACGACTGCTGCCGCGATGATGCTTCCAGCCCACATGACGACGCCGTGGATGAAGCCAGCGCGGCCTGCGAGAACGCCGGTGACGAATCCGCCAGCGCCGATTGCAAGGACGAGCGTCAGGATCGCCCAGACCGCGAGGCCGGTTCCAACGCCTTCGAGCGGCTGGTCGGAGGTGAGGTCGGTTGCGCCGAGGCCGATTGCGGTGCCGAGAAGCGAGAATGCGATCAGGATCGCGATGGTCGTGACGACTCCGGCGAAGATTGCGCCCCAGGAGACGTTCTTCGCGTCGACGTCGTCGCCTGCACCGAGGTACGTGGTGCGCCAGCTCGGCTTCGCGGGATCAGCGGCGGTCTTCTTCGCGTCGGCGGTCGTCGCCGTCGGCGTAGCAACCGTCGGCTGGTCGGCCACGTTGATGGCGTCGTTCGGGCTTGCATCGGTTGATGTGCTGTCGTTCAGGCTCACGCCGGGCCTCAATTCTTGAGAAATGAATGGTAGTTCCCTGAATGGTACCCGAATGGGGGGTACAAGCAAGACCGATCCGATATTTCGTACCCCGGCATCTGGTTTTTTCTCGTCCACTCGACCACCGAGCTCGTCCACTCGAGGAGCTCGGTGGTCGCGCTCGGTACAGTGCTGAGCGTGGGAGAGCAGCGGAACCCTCGACGATGGCACGATGACGCGCCTTCCGGATCGAGAGGAAAATTCATTGGCGGAGTCTTCGGGCTCGCCCTCGTTCTTCCCCTCCTTGCCGCCACCGGACTCCAGCGTTGGCTTGGTGATGCCGCGGCGATCACGATTCTCGTCGCGGCTCTCGTCGCGTGTGGAGCGGGTGTGGCCCTGCTGCTCTCCAAGCATCGACGAGTCGAAGCCTTCCTCGTCTCCGGCCTCGTGATCGGCTTCGGATTCTCGATCTTCATCACAGCAACGATGCGCTGGTAGAGGGTTCCGTGCCCGAATCGCTTGCGGTTCGCAGTGCGCCGAGGAGCAGGTCCGCGGGCCAGTGGAGGCGTAGGTCAGCAGAGGCGCAAGCTTGCAGACGCCGAGCCCAGCAGGCGCCGAGCCCAGCAGGCGCCGAGCCCAGCAGGCGAGGAACCCGGCAGACGCCGACCAGAGCAAGCGCGGAGCCCAGCAAGCGCGGAACCCAGCAGGCGCCGAGCCTCGATTCGTTGCTCCCTGAGGGGCCAATGTCTCGTCAGCGGTGCATTTCGCCTCACCCTCAGGGTGAAATTTCGATGCTGAAATTCCTCCAAAACCCTAGGGTTACGCATGGTTTTGTACCCCGTTCACAACGAGATCACGTGCCCCATCTGAAGCGCTCCAGCTCATCCGCATCTGCCCGGCACGCGAAGGCGTTTCCATCGAACTCGCCCTGAGAACACGGGAGGGGCGCCCCAGGAAATCCGGCTCGGAAGGCGTCAATACGCCAATCAGCGCGACAGAAAACGGGTACGACCGATGTACCCCGTTCGTTCCGAACTTGAGTCCGGAATGCGCATTCACGAGCCCAAAACCAAACAATTTTTGGTCTCATCCGCGCAGTTATAGTTTCCGTTTGAGCGCCATTGCGCTGTCCCCCTTCGCTGTATTCCTGAGTGCCGTTCGCGCGCCGCTCGCCCCATGGATGGAACCAAATGTTGAACAAATCGAGCGGCTCTCGGCTTGCCCAGAAGATCCTCGGAACCCTCGCTGCGGCGACAATCGTCGCAAGCGGATTGGTCGTACTGAGCAATTCGGTCGCCGCACCGCAAGCGGCAGCAGCGACTCCACTGTTCTGCGACGGCAGCGGAATTTACACGCAGAACTCCGCAGGAGAAGTCCGCGAGTTCGATGTGGTCGATGGAACCTTCGCTCCCACGAACACCTTTGAAATTGCAGGTCAGCGCAATAACAGCCTCGGCGTCTCAGGGGACGGGCAATGGGTGTACACGCTCGCGAACGGTGCACCCGGCGGCTCCACAAAGCAGATCTCCATCCACAACCGACTGAGTGAACAAACGGTCACCAAAAACCTCGGCGACCCGAATGTTCCTGATGGGATCATCCGCGGCGCGGTCAACCCGGTCGACGGCCTGTACTACTACGGCGGTCACGGAAACCCCTCGTACCTGGGTGTCTACAACCCCAATACTGACACCGCCTACCAGGTCGGCAATATTCCAGGCATTAATGGGCAGAACGGCGACTTCGCCTTTACTGCCGATGGACAGTTAATTCTTGTTGCAAACCGGAACGTGTACGCCGTACAGAACGAAATTCCGAGCACTCCAGGGAATGTGACGCTCAACCTCGGAACTCCGATTGCACAATTGCCCGCTGGCGCTGAAGGCAATGGAATCGCGTTCGGAAACTACGGAAACATCTACGTCTCGACCTCGACGACGTTGTACGAAATCGACCTCGTCACCGGGCAAACGGTCGCAACGTTTGCGAACCCGACCTCGGGCGTTGGGTTCACCGACCTCGCGAGCTGCGCCTACCCGAACACGGTCCAGCTCATCAAGGACATTCAGCCGGACCGGTTCGCCCCGGGCGACCAGTTTGGCCTCGCCGTCGCCGCGCCAACCCGCGCGAGCGGACCAGTTGCGCTCGGGCAGGCGCAGACAACGCTGAACGCGCCAGGCGTGCAGCAGCAAAACGCCGGACCATACGTCACCGGAAACGGCGAATTGCTGACGCTCACCGAGTCTGCCGCGGCAGGCGCGAACCTCGACTACTACAACTCCGAAATCGCCTGTGTCGATGCGGCGCGCAATGGTGAAGCGGTCTCCACCACAGGAACTGGCCCAGCATGGTCGGTCGTGCAGCCGGACAACCTTCGCGGCTCAAGCCTCGTGTGCACGATCACGAACACGGCCCTCGAACGATCCCTCGATCTCACGAAGACCTCGACTCCGGCATCTGGCGAAACGGTCAACGTCGGAGACGTCATCACCTACTCAGTGACGGCGACAAACTCTGGTGAGGTCGCGATGAACGTTGACGTCACTGACGACCTCAGCGACGTGCTGCCATACGCCACGCTGAACGACAGCGGCTTCATCGCAAGCATCACTGCAGCGAATGGCGACTCCACGACTGCCACTGCTCCTGTCTTCAACGAGCCGACGAACATGCTCACCTGGGGCGGAAACCTCGGAGTCGGCGAGGCCGTCACGGTCACGTACTCGGTGACAGTCGAATCGATCGCCGAGGGAGCAACACTCAATAACGTCGCGAATGCAAGCGCGACGCCTCCGGGCGGTGGCACGCCACCTTCGAGCCCGCCGGAGCAGTCCACTTCGAACCCGGTCGCAACTCCAGGATTCACGCTTGAGAAGACCGTCGACCCGGCAAGCGGCACCGCAGTGAACGCTGGCGACACGCTCAGCTACACGATCACAGCGAGCAACACCGGTGAAACGGTGTTGAACGACGTGCAGGTCACGGACGATGTGACGGCGCTGCTCGAGCACGGCACGATCGACGCGTCGAGCATCGCAGCGAGCATCAACGGCGCACCCGCGGTTGTGGCGCCGAGCTACGACGACGGTCTGATCGAATGGCTGGGCTCGCTCGCGATCGACGAGACGCTGTCGATCACGTTCACCTTCACCGTCGGCCCAGATGCTGCCGGAGTTTCGCTGGAGAACGTCGCGACCGGTGCCGCGACTCCTCCGGGTGGAGGCACGCTGACGCCACCGCCGACCACCGTCACGAACCCTGTTAACACACCAGGCTTCACACTCACGAAGACCGCAAACCCGCCAAGCGGTGAGGGTCTGAACGCGGGCTCCGAGATCACGTACACGATCATCGCGGCCAACACCGGCGAAACTCCACTGAGCGAGGTCTCCGTGACGGACGACCTGAATGAGCTGCTCGCGCACGCCAGCCTCGTCGGCGGCCCGAGCGCTGCAATCAACGGATCGCCGACCTCGGCGCCCAGCGTTGACAACCAGGTGATCGTTTGGAACGGGCAGCTCGCTGTCGGTGAAGCGCTTGCGATCACCTACACGGTCATGATCGATGCGGACGCTCAAGGCGCTGTGCTCGCGAACACCGCGGTCGGCACGGCAACGCCTCCAGGCGGAGGCGAGCCGCTCATTCCAGAGGCTCCGACCACGGAGCACACGGTGAACGATCCGAGTATTTCGCTGTTGAAGACCGGAGCGCTGCAGGCAGCGGGCGAGGCCCCCGTGATCGGTGACACGGTCGCCTACTCCTTCGTGGCGACGAACACCGGAAACGTCACCCTCACTGACGTCGTGATCAGCGATCCCCTGCCAAACCTCTCAGCGCTCGAGTACGACTGGTCCGCGGCGACCGCCGAAGGAACGCTCGCGCCAGGCGAGCGCGTGACTGCGACCGGCACGCTCACGCTCACGCAGGAGCACTTCGACAATGGTCTGATCCTGAACACTGCGACCGCGGAGGGGACGCCGCCACCGGTCTACAACCCCGCTGACCCCGAGAATCCTCTGCCGCAGGAACCCGTCGTCGACGATTCCACCGTGGTCACCGAGCTTGCACCGGCGCCATCGATCGAACTGACGAAGTCGGGGCAGCTGAACGCTGCAGGCGAGACTCCCGTTGCAGGCGACACGATCGTCTACACGCTCGTGGCAACGAACACCGGCAACGTGACTCTGACCGATGTCGCGATCACCGATGGGCTTCCCGGTTTTGCGGTGACGGCAATCGACTGGTCAGCAGCAGTTGCCGAGGGCACACTCGCCCCGGGCGAGCTGGTCACGCTGACCGGTTCGTACACGCTGACTCAGGGTGACATCGACGCGGGTGCCGTTGTGAACATCGGGGAAACCGTTGGAACCCCGCCGAACGTCAAGGACCCGGCGGACCCCGAAGGACCGGGAATCCCCGCCGAACCTGTCACTGACGACGATCCCGAGACGATCCTGATCGAGCGTTCGCCGCAGATCACGCTCGAAAAGAGCGTGCAAGCGGGGCAGACCTTCACGCGAGCGGGCGACACCGTCGTGTACGAGTTCCTCCTCACGAACACTGGCACGACGACACTGAGTGACCTCAGCGTCTCCGACAACCTCCTCGGTGCGGATGCAAACTACGAGTTCCAGTGGGCATCGAGCGGTGCTGTCACCGCAGGTACGTTGCTGCCCTCTGAATCGGTGCTCGTCACGGCGCCCTACACCTTGACGCAGGAGGATGTCGATCGCGGTTGGGTCGAGAACATCGCAACTGCGGAGGGAACTCCGCCGGCGACCTTCAACCCGGAAGACCCGGAGAACCCGACACCACAACCGCCAGTGAGCGATGATGACCGTCACGTCGAGCCGATCGAGCCGGCCCCGTCGCTCGAACTGCTGAAGTCGGGTGCCGTCATTGGTGAAGTCGGCGTCGGCGGTGTCGTCGAGTTCTCGTTCTCGGCAACGAACACGGGCAACGTCACGCTGAAGGATGTCTCGATCAACGACGCGCTCGCAGGGTTGAGCGAGCTCGCCTACGAATGGCCGGAGGCCGACGGCGTGCTGGCTCCGGGCGAACAGGTTCGGGCAACTGCGACCTACACGCTCACGCAGGCGGACGTTGACGCGGGTGTCGTCCATAACGTTGCGACCGCTGGAGGCACACCGCCACCAGTGATCGACCCGGAGGACCCGGAGAACCCGGAGCCTTCTGATCCGATCGAGACACCACCAACCGAGGTCGATGTCCCGCTGCCGTCGAACCCAGCGATCACGCTCGAAAAGTCGAGTGAACTGAACGTTGCCGAAGGCGAATTCGCCAAGGTCGGAGACACAGTCGAGTACACCTTCGTCGCGACGAATACGGGCAACGTCACGCTGAGCGATGTCTCGATCAGCGATCCAATGCTCGGCCTGAGCGAACTCGTGTACGCATGGCCCGCTGATGCTGGAGTCCTCGCGCCCGGAGAGTCAGTGACGGCGACAGCAACCCTGACGTTGACGCAGGCACACCTCGACAAGGCGTGGGTGCAGAACACGGCGCTCGCGACAGGGACCCCTCCGCTCACGTTCAACCCGGAAGACCCTGAAAACCCGATTCAGCCACCGAACCCGCAGGATGAAGACGGAGTGATCACGCCGATCGATTCGAACCCTGCGATCAGCGTGGTGAAGGCTGGAGCGCTCATCGGTGACGGCGTCCCCGGAGACCGCATTGAGTACCGCTTCACCCTCACGAACACTGGGAATGTCACGCTCACCAACGTCACGCTGCGCGATGAGCTCCCCGGTTTGTCGCCAGTGGAGTTTGCGGCATGGCCTGGTGAAGCAGGCGTCCTCGAGCCGGGACAGTCGGTGACCGCAACCGCGAGTTACGAACTCACGCAGGCGGATGTCGATGCCGGTGCAGTGGTGAACGTGGCGCTCGCTGAAGGAACGCCTCCCTCGACGATCGACTCCAATGATCCAGAGGCACCGCCGGTCCCGTCTGATCCCGTCGAGGGCACGGATCAAGAGACCGTGCAGCTTCCGCAGGGCGCGTCGCTCGCGCTCGTGAAGTCGGGTGCGCTGACGGGTGATGCTCGTGTTGGCAGTGTCGTGGAGTTCTCGTTTGCTGCGACGAACACTGGCAATGTCTCTTTGGCTGAGGTCTCGATCGATGACCCGATGGTCGGGTTGAGTGCGCTGCAGTACGTCTGGCCCGGTGCCGCCGGCGTCCTGGCTCCGGGTGAGACCGTGCAGGCAACTGCCACGTACACCCTGACGCAGGCCGATATCGCGCGAGGCTGGGTTGAGAACACCGCGGTGGTCTCGGGCGTCGACCCGAGTGGTGCTCCAACGAGCGATGCAGACAGCACGACCGTTCGATTCGAAGCACTGGCCGTCACTGGCGGATCGGTCGATGCGTTTGCACTGCTTGCAGCGGCTCTGCTGCTCGCCTTCGGTGCAATGCTCATCGTCGCGGCTCGTCGTCGGCAGGGTCGCGTGTGAAGACCGCTCGAGTGCTGATTGCCGCCACGACGTTCGTGGCGGCAATCGCTCTCGCGGGCTGCGCGGACACGGATTTTCCGCGACCGCAGCCATCGAACACCGCAGCGACCGTTGATGTGACCGATCAGCCCGGCTCCGTCGAGGGCTACGTTGGTGCACTCGACGACGCCGCGATCACGCTGTGTGCTGTAGAAGACGGCGTCCTTCGTGTTGAGGGAACGGTCACAAACCCGGTGGCGGAACCACAGGATTACCGGATCTACGTCTCGGCACTCGTCGGTACCGAAACGACGGGGCTCGTCCAGGTCGACATCACTGACGTTTCGGATGGGGCGACGCAACCATGGGCGACGCAGATCGAATCAGTTGCCGACGGGGCCGAATGCGTGCTCAGGGTTGAGCGTTTCGCGACTCAGTAATGAGGCGGAGCTCGGGGCTCGCACGCACCCGTCACAATGGAGCCATGTCTTTTGGTCACGGTGCAGCGCGAAACAACTTTCCACGGTTTGCCGCAAATGACCGGTGCCCCTGCGGGAGCGGCCAGGAATTCGGGCAGTGCTGCGAACCACTCCTCGATGGCCAGCCCGCGCCGACTGCGGAGCGCCTCATGCGCTCACGGTATTCGGCCTTCGTCACTGGCAATGCCGAATACCTGAGTACGACATGGTTTGCTGCCACGCGACCCGAACGGCTGCAGCTCGATCCGAAAGTCCAGTGGCTCGGCCTTGAGGTCATCGCTTCGACGGAGAGCGGCGACAGCGCAACGGTCGAATTCAAAGCGCGATCACGACGCGGGCGAGCCGTTGACGAGCAGCACGAGCGCAGCGTGTTTACTCGCCGCGCGGGTCGCTGGCTGTATGTCGACGGGGAGCTATAGCGCCTCGGTCGTTTCGGCACCGGGCTGCACGACTCCGTGCTCGTACGACCAGATCACCGCATGCACGCGGTCACGGAGGCTGGCCAAAGTGTTTCAGAGACGGCGCGATAGCAAACGCTCGAAGTTTCGACTGCATATACTTCGCGACGGGTTCAAACTTTTACGGATTGCGAGTTATCCACAAGAACGGAAATTGCGAATTGGTAGCGGGCAAGAGGAGTAACTTTCTTGCATGACTGAAGCTGAATCGTTCACTAGGAAAGAAATCGGGAGGCGAAGTTTCCTGAGGGTTGCGGCCGCAAGTCTAATTCTTGGCGGGACCACGTTCATGTTCGACCAACCGGCCTATGCCGCCGGTTACGGATACGACTATTCTTTCTCATTGAAAGGAACCGGAGGTGCAGCCTGGAAGCCACAGAGTAAATCCGGTGCTGCGATGTTCGCTTATGTAAAACCGAGGCTCAGCGCGTTGTTTCCGCTCGAAGGAATGATCAATAACCCGACCGTTGGAAGGGTTCTTCAGCTTCGGAGCAAGCCGATTGAACGCAGTAATCCGGTCAAAGTGATGGCTGTGGGTGCTACTTCGTTCCAGTTAAAATCTTTGCCGAGGCACCTCGAGGGAGCAAATAATTACATTACCTTCAGCTTCACTGGGACCACAATGAGAGTATTCGCGACTGGGCCGAAGGCAGCCGACTTCCCTGGCAGCTGGGTACCATTGCCGTTATGGACAAAATTCGCAAGGTCGATCTCGACCAGTCTTTACGTGCCAGGTACCTCTGTTCCGCACAGGGCTCTCGTGGATGAGTAAGACAGGCTCTGATCCTCGGTCGATCTTCGTGCGAGGGTGGGCGGTCTGGAGTCTGCTGATCGGTATTCTCTCTGCGCTTACTGCCCACTTCATCTCGTTACAAGGTTTCTATATCTCGGTGGCAGTTTTCGGGGCAATCAATGAAGATGCTGCACAGGGTGGGAGTATGTACGTCCTCGCGTTTCTCCTGTCATTGGGCTTCGGCGCGCTCTTCGCTTTCGCCAGGTTTGCGAAACTTCGACTCGGTATCTATTTCACCTATATTGTCGCGAACGCCATTCTCTCGGCTCTGGGCATAGAAATTCTTTGGGTGATTGCGCTGCACGTTGCCTGTTCAATTGCGGGTGCTGCTATTGGTGGGTATACGTCATCGTTTGTCCAGCGTGCTGTTTCAAACAGCAGACAAAGATAAATAACTCCTCGTGTGTCGAAGATTCAATATCAACGGGGAGCTATAGCGCCTCGGCCGTTTCGGCACCGGGCTGCACGACTCCGTGCTCGTACGACCAGATCACCGCATGCACCCGGTCACGGAGTCCGAGCTTCGCAAGCACGTTCGAGACGTGCGTCTTGATCGTGGATTCGCCGAGAAACAGTCGCTTCGCGATCTCGGAGTTCGATAATCCCTTGGCGATCAACGCCAAAATCTCTCGTTCACGCTCCGTCAGCCCGTCGAGCATCGGTGGTGGAGTGATGGCGCGCGGTGTGCTCGCGAACGATTCAATGACTCGCTTCGTGACGGCTGGAGCAAGCAGCGCATCACCCTGAGCGAGCGCGTGCACCGCATCGATGATGTCCTCCGGTTCGGCGGTCTTCAGGAGAAACCCGCTCGCGCCGGCCTGCAACGCTTCGAACAAGAAGTCGTCACGGTCGAAGGTGGTGAGCATCAGCACGCTCGCGCACACCTCAGCGTTGTCGCGCAGCGCACGAGTCGCTTCGAGACCATCCATGATCGGCATCTGCACATCCATGCAGATGACCTGGGGCGCGAGTTCGATTGCGCGCTCGACCGCCTCAGCACCGTTCGCCGCTTCTCCGACCACGGTGAACCCTGGCTCCGATTCGAGGATGGTGCGGATCCCGGTGCGAACGAGCGCCTGATCGTCGACGAGCAAAATCGTTGTCATTCTGGCTGCACTTTCGCCTCGGTCACGGTCATCGGGGGGTTGTCCTTGTGAATGTCGAGCGATTGATCGGGGCTGTTCCCGGGATTGTCCGCAACGCTCGCCTCCGCTGGCGCTGGCGCTGGCGCTGCCGCAGGAACGGGAATGCTCACTCGCACCAGGAATCCGCCGCGGGACTTCGGGCCAGAAGCGATTTCGCCGCCGACCGCAGTCACGCGTTCGCGCATGCCGAGGAGTCCGAGGCCACCTCCCTCGCCGAATTGCTTCGTGCCTCGCCCGTCGTCGCTCACTTCGAGTTCGATCGCGGTCTCGAGATACCGCAGGCGGACCGAAACCTCGGCGCCAGTCCCCGCGTGCTTTCGGGCGTTCGTCAACGCCTCCTGCGCAACGCGATACACCGTGAACGCGATGGTCTGCGGGATCTCGCGCTCCGTACCGACGATCGAGAAGTCGGTGATGAGTCCGGCGTTCTGCGTCTGCGCAACAAGATCAGGGATGCTTGCAAGACCGACCGCGCTCGCGGCCGTCGAGTTCCCAAAACTGGAGGACTCACTGCTCTGAGAGGAATTTCGGAGCGAGGAGACCATCGTGCGGAGCTCGATGATCGCCTGACGCGCACCCGTCTCGACGCCACGGAGGGCGTGCTCTGCGCGATCGACGTCGGTGCGCATCACGCGCCGTGCGGCGCCAGCTTGCAATCCCATGACGCTGACGTGGTGGGCGACGACGTCGTGGAGTTCGCGAGCGATGTCCATGCGATCAAGTTCCAGTGCCTGCTGGGTGAGGCGGTCCCGCTGCTCGGCGAGTGCCGAGTCCGCGTTGCTCAGCCGGATCCGCTCAATGGCTGCGGCCCACGCGGTGTTGCCGAAAATCCAGGCTCCACCGTAGAAGGCGGCATTGATGATGAAGCTGATTCCGAGCCAGGCCATCGGTGCGATGTCGCTGCCACCCTCTGCGCGCATCTCTTCGAATGAGATCACCGCGACCACGAGCAGCCAGATGACGGTCGAAGTGGCGATGAGGGTGCGCGACCAGAACGCGAGTTTTCGGTTCCGCTCCCACGCACCGATCGAGTAGAAGCCGAGGAACAGCACGATCTGCGAGACGAAGAAGTCCATCGTGCCGAGCGTGCCAGCGACGAAGTAGACGACCGCCTGCACGAGTGCGACCCAGCTCGGTGCGACGCGTCGAAGCGCAAGGGGCAGTGCGAGGAGACCCATGAGCAGGATCGTGAGCGGCATCTGGTCGAACCCGGCGCCCTGGCCGAGAATGAAGTACAGCGGGGCGGTTGCCGCAGCCCCCGCCCACAGCAGCGCTGCGACGCCCGCGTCGATCCGCACAGCGCGCGCACCGGGCCGTGGCCGGGTGAGCGGTTGATCGGTGGAGCGGGCGGTCTCGTCCATGCCGCTAGCGTATTCGCTCCGCGGCCACCTCACCTCAGTCTGCGGGGCCGAACCGCCTCCGACTGGAGGGGGAGGCGCTGGCAGAACGAGAAGATCGCGCCGCCCGGGTGGGCGGCGCGATCCTGGTGAGCGGTGGCTGCATTGCTGCAGCCGCTGCGTTGTCTTCGAGTCAGTCGACCGGAACGATGAGTCCCGACCAGGTCTCGTTGATGTACTCCTTCGTGCGTTCGTCGGTCAGCAGTTCGACGAGCTTCACGATACGAGGGTCGTTCTCCAGTTCAGGAGTGGTTGCAAGGATGTTGAAGTAATCCGAGTTCGTACCTTCCAGCAGGATTGCGTCGTCCTGGGTGAGTCCGGCTGGCAGCGCGAAGGAGGCGGTGACGAATGCGATGTCGGTGTCTGGCAGCGCAAGCGCGAGGCTTGCGTTCTCGACCTCGGTGAAGTTGAAGTTCTGTGGGTTCGAGGTGATGCCGTCGAGGTTCGTCGCGCCATCCTGGATCTCGATGAGGCCCTCTTCAGCGAGCATCCACAGTGCGCGGCCCTCGTTGGTCGGGTCGTTCGGAATCGCGATGTCCGCACCGTCTTCGAGTTCGCTGATGTCCGAGATCTTGTCGCTGTAGAACGCCGCTGCTGGCAGGTAGATCTCGCCGACGGAGACGAGTTCGCCACCGGCCTGCTCGTTGTAGGTCTCCAGGAAGGTGAGGTTCTGGAACAGGTTCGCGTCGGTGGAGCCGTCGGTGAGCGCCGGGTTCGGGGTGTTGTAGTCCGTGAACGAGACGAACTCGATGTCGAGGCCGGCCTCTTCACCAAGGTTCTCATCGACCCATTCGAGCAGCTCGCCCGCTGGGGTCGGGAGCGCGCCGACGCGGATCGTGCCGAGGCCGTCCTCGTCGCCGGAGCCAGCGTCGTCGCCGGTGGAGCAGCCGGCGAGGCCGAGCGCGATGGCGCTCGCTGCGGCGAGTGCGATCACTCGACGCGAGGTGCGTGTGGTGTGGATGTTCATTGCAGTTCCTTCACATTGGCGGTGGGGTTGTGCGGTTGGGTGTCTTGGCTGTCATCCGTCTTCCGCCCGAATCGAGCGCGACGCACACGGCGGTTGCTGTCGCCATGGTTGAGTGCCGCGGCAAGCAGATTCGCGATGCCTTGAATCAGTTGCACGATGACGAACAGGATGATGACAACGAAGATGATGTGGATGGTGCTGTAGCGATGGAGCCCATAGGTCAGGGCGACGTTGCCAAGACCTCCACCCCCAACGACCCCGACCATGGCGGAGAAGTTGATGATCGATGTGATTGTGGTCGCGGTGCCGAGCACGATCGCGGGAGCCGCCTGCGGCAGGATCACCCGGCGAACGAGCTGCCAGCGGCTCGCTCCGAGCGATGCGGCCGTTTCGAACAGCCCCGAATCGACCTCTTTGATTGCGATCTCGACGACGCGAACGAAGAACGGGATGGCAACGGCGGTCAGCGGCACGATGGCGGGACCGGTGCCGATGAACTTGCCGAGCAGCAGTCGAGTGAGCGGGATCAGCGCGATCATGAGGACGATGAACGGCACGGAGCGACCGAGGTTCACGATGAAGCCGAGCACGCGATTGATGATGCTGCCGAGCAGAGCGGAACCGAACGGGGCGGCGAGGAAGCGTCCGCGTTCCGTTCCGACGAGCAGGACGCCGAGCGGGAGTCCGACGATCACCGTGATGATGAGCGCAATGCCGACCATGTAGGCCGTTTCACCGGTTCCTGCGAGCAGGACGCTCCAGAGGTCGCTCCAGAACTTCGGGTCGTTGACATCGATCATCGTCCGACCACCTCCGCGCCGACACCCTCGGCTCTGATTCGTTCGAGCACTCGCTGGATCAACGCTGCATCACCGGGCACCGCGAGTCGGGTCCGGCCGGCCTGAACGCCGCCGATCTGTTCGAGCGATGCACCAAGAATCGAGACGTCGAGTTCGAAGTCGCGAATCACGCCCGCGATGACGGGTCGGGATGCTTTTCCACCGGCGAAGGTGACGTCGATGATTCCGTGGCCCTCGATCGTCGGCGCATCGCCGAGCGGGAAGAGGTCGGCCGCGAGCCGGCTGCCGGGGGTCGCGATCTGCTCGAGCAGGGGTCCCTGTTCGATGATGCGACCGTGCTCCATGAGCGCTGCGGAGTCGCAGATCTGCTTCACGACGTCCATTTCGTGGGTGATGAGCAGGACGGTGAGGCCGAGTTCTTTGCCGAGGCGTCGAAGCAGGCTCAAAATCTGTCGGGTGGTCTCGGGGTCGAGCGCGCTCGTGGCCTCATCGCTGAGGAGCACTTCGGGCTTGGATGCGAGTGCGCGGGCGATCCCGACGCGTTGACGCTGACCGCCGGAGAGTTGTGCAGGGTAGTTGTTTGCGCGGTGTGCGAGACCGACGAGGTCGAGCATTTCGAGTGCGACCGAGCGACGCTGTGATCGTGCCGCGCCAACTGCTTCGAGCGCGAACTCCACGTTCTGCACGACGCTGCGGTTGCCGACGAGGTTGAAGTGCTGGAACACCATGCCGATGCTGTGCCGAGCGGCGCGCAAGTCGCGTCCCCGAAGCGCGGTCATCTCGCGATCACCGACGCGCACTGTGCCGGAGTCGGGGCGTTCGAGCAGGTTGATGGTGCGAAGGAGTGTTGACTTTCCTGCGCCGGATTGGCCGACGACACCGAAAACTTCGCCTCGTCGAACGTGGAGCGAGACGTCGTCGAGCGCGGTCACGGGGGCGCCGCCGGAACGGAACGTCCGATTGACGTGTTCGAGAGTAATCATGGTTGAGCCCTTATTACAGCGACGGAAGGTGGGGTTCGCGCAGGTCGCTCGTCATCAAGCGTCGCGGATCATATATTCCGCGTGCGAACTGTATGACGAAATGTTACGTCGTTCTCGTCACCTGGTGTGACCAGAGCGACATTCGGGGCGATGCGGTCGTGACAGTGCAACCAGATGAACCTGCAATAAAAGAGCGTGGGCCCGACCCGAAACGGGACGGGCCCACAGTGGTGGTACCGAAATCAGCGGCCGCACTACAGGGTGCGCCGTTCGAGCTCGTAGGCACGAGTTCTGTTGACTGCCTCTTGCTCGAGACGCATCGCCTGCCTGGCGCGGTTGCTGCTTGCTTCGTTCGCAATCGCGAGTCGGCTCCGCTTGCTCCATCGAATGAGCGCGAGGCCGAGGCGGAGTGCGCATCGGTTCGCGAAGCTCAAGCGGGGGAGCGGGGTGAGTGCGCTCGCAGCGGAGGTGCTGATCTCGGCGGTATATGGAAGTTGTTGTTCATTGTTGTGGTGATTGCTCACCGATTGCACAGAATGCATGAGTGGTATTCCTGACATTTGGGCGCGATAAAGCGCCATACAGAATTCGGCCTCGAAGGCGCGACAAATGAATTACAAATCGCCGAAGCGATATGGGAATGCTGATGAGGTTCTACGCACAAGAAAATAAGCGGTTCGAAGTCGAAAAAAGTTCGGAACTGCGAGCGCTTGTTCGTGCGGAATCAAATGAGCACGGCCACCCTGAGCGGGTGGATCACCGCCGACGTTGCATCAGGCGGGAGTGCCGAGCGCGGTCAGGAGATGCGGACTCCGGAGAAGCCCAGGGCTGTCCTGAACTCTGCATCCGTATCAGTGTATGTAAACACGCTGGCCTCCTCTCTTAGTCTGTGAACATTCCTTACGGTGAATCACAATAGTTGGAACCTGAACGCGATTGCAAGTCGGAAAGGCGAATTCACCAAAACAATCTTCATTGACGCGAAAATGTCCCCCAGTGCAAAACACTGGAGGACACTTTCGCAGGGCGGTTCGCTCAGGAGATATCGCTCGTTCCCGTCATTCCTGCCGTTGAGGCGATCACGGGCCGCATCTTCTTCTCAAATGCCTCGAAGAACATCGACAGCGGGAATTCGTCGTCCATGACGAGGTCGGTCAATTCACGCGGGGCTCCCGTGAGGGGGAGATTCCCGGCCTTCCACGCCGATGCCGGATGCGGTTCGACGACGTTCGACACGAGCTCGTAGGCCGCAAGCCAGTGCGCGACCTTCGGCCGGTCGATCGACTTCCAGTAGAGCTCTTCGATCGCTGCACCGAGTTCATTGACCACGTCGGGGACCTCGTCCCAGTCGAAGGCGAGTTGCGTATCGGTCCAATGCAGCACGCGCTTCTGGTGCATCCACGCGAAGAGCAATTGGCCGCCGAGGCCGTCGTAGTTGCGGACGCGGGAACCGGTGACCGCGAAGCGGAAGATGCGGTCGAAGATCACCGCGTACTGGACGAGCTTTGCGCGCTCACGCAGTTCCTCTTCCTGCGGGGTGCGCTCAGCGTTTGCGTTGAGGCGGCGCTCGATCGCGACCGACTCGCGGAACGCCGTGAGGTCGCAGCGGAGTTCCTCGAGCGAGTACAGGAAGAACGGCATCCGCTGTTTGATCATGAACGGATCGAACGGCAGATCGCCGCGCATGTGCGTCCGGTCGTGGATGAGGTCCCACATGACGAAGGTTTCTTCCGTGAGGTGCTGATCATCGAGCATCGCGGCGGCTTCGGCAGGGAGTTCGAGCTTCGTGACCTCGACCGCGGCGCGAAGCACCTTGCGGAACCGAGCCGCTTCGCGGTCCTGGAAAATCGCGCCCCAGGTGAACGTCGGAATTTGGCGCATTGCGACGGTCTCAGGAAAGAGCACCGCCGAGTTCGTGTTGTAGCCCTCGGTGAAGTCGAGGAATCGGATCGGGACGAACAGCGCGTTCGAGTAGTCGCCCGCTTCGAGTTCGGCGATGAACTCCGGCCAGATCACTTCGACGAGCACTGCTTCGACCAAGCGCGAGCGAGACCCGTTCTGCGTGTACATCGGGAAGACGACGAGGTGCGTCAGGCCGTTCACCCGGTGCTGCTGCGGCTGGAACTGCATGAGCGAGTCGTAGAAATCCGGCTCTGCGAAGCCCTCGGCTGCCCAACGATCGAAATCGATGATCAGTGCTTCGAGGTAGCGATCATCGTGCGGGAACAGCGGGGCGATCTCGCGGATCCCGGTGGTGAGGGCTTCGACGTGTGCCCGCGCTGCCTCATGGTCTGCGGGGTCTTCAATCGCGCCGTTGCTCGACTGCAGTGGTTGCAAGGCGGAGGCGGCAGCTTTCACTGCGAGCCACGCGTGGTGTTCGGTCAGGATTTCGCTAGCGGATGGCGTCGTGATGGTCACGGAGTCGTCCTCTCGGGCCGGGGAATGCAGGCCCGGAATGCCGGGCTCAACCAGCGTATTTGCGGCCCTGCACAAGTTTTTTGCGCCAGATCGCGGGTTCCCTGCCTGTTTTGAGCGCGACGCGTGAACTCTCCGCGAGACTGCAGAAAACTGCGTGCGCGCTCGTTTCTTGCTCGGACGGAGGCGTGCCCGGATGGAAGCGTGTCCGGATGGAAGCGTGCCCTGCGAGAGCTCGAGCCTCAGAAGATCATCGGGCGATCTTCGTCGAGCTCAGTCTCGACATCGAGATCGACACTGACCGGCACGTGATCGCTCGGACCGTCGCCGCCGCGTTCGTCGCGGTGAATCTCGGCGGCGCTCACGAGTTCCGCGAACGAGCGCGAGCCGAGGATGAAGTCGATGCGCATGCCCTCGTTCTTCGGCCAGCGACCTGCCTTGTAATCCCAGTAGGTGTATTCGACCGGGTCGCGATCACGCACGACGTCTTCGAGGCCCGCGTCGAGGAACGCCTGGAACGCCGCTCGCTCGGGCGCGCTGACGTGCGTCGAACCTTCGAATGCCTCAATGCTCCAGACGTCGGTGTCGAGCGGAGCGATATTGAAATCGCCCATGAGCGCGATTGACGAGTCGTTCCACGAGCGAGCATGGTCGGCAAGGATCCGCAGCCACTCGAGCTTGTAGTGGTAGTGCGGGTGGTCGAGCTCCCGGCCGTTTGGAACATAGAGGCTCCAGACCCGTACGCCCTCGATGGTTGCACCAATGGCACGAGCCTCCAGCGGCAGCGACCCGTCGTCGAGCGCTTTGCCGAAGCCTGGGGTCCCTGGGAATCCGCGTTCGACGGACTCCATCGGAAGGCGGCTCGCGATCGCGACCCCGTTCCACTGGTTCGTGCCGTGCGCCTCGACCTGGTACCCCGCGGCCTCGAAGGCTTCGTAAGGGAACTGCTCCGGCTTGCACTTGATTTCCTGCATCGCCAGCACGTCGACGTCTGCACGCTCCAGCCAGTCGACGACTCGAGCAGCTCGGGTTCGGATTGAGTTCACGTTCCAGGTCGCAATTCGCACAGGAAAAGCCTAACGATTGTTGCTGTCGCCCGAGGGGGTCGAGAACGCGATACGGTGCGGTACAGGATCACCACCGAATTGACAGGGAGTTCAGCGTGCTCAGATTCGGACAACTCTTCGCTTCCGTGCCGCCTCGCCTCGCGAGCGCCGGAATCATGATCGCGTTGCCGATCCTTGCGGTCACCGAGATGAACGACGTCGCACTCGGCGCTGCCCTCGTGGCCATCGCCCTGGCACCGAGCGTCATCGCGGCACCGTTCGTCGGGATCATCCTCGACCGTGCAAAGGCGCCGCGCGCAGTCTTCGTGACCGTCGCGCTCATTACGGGCGCATGCTTCGCGATTGCCAGTGGCCTCGGCGACATCCCGACACCGATCGTCATGATCGCCCTCGCCCTGAGCGGTGCGCTCAACTCCGTCGGCTTCGGAGGGCTCTCGAGTTTCCTGTCACCGATCAACGGCAGTATGCGCAGGAGCTACGCGCTCGACGCGCTCTCGTACAACATCAGTTCCGTCGTCGGACCGGCGCTCGTTGCCCTGATCGGGGCGACCCTCGGGGCCCGCACTGCGATGGTGCTGCTCGCCGTCATCGCAGCACTGGGTGCGCTCGGCATCTTCGCAATGCCGATCGCGCCGAGAAAGAGCGAGCGCGCCTCCGTCGTGCGCACGATCCTTGCGGGTGCGCGGGCACTCGTCCGGATCCGCCCGCTCGCCGTCGTCACACTCTCGGGAACACTCAACGAACTCGGGAAGGGTGCGCTGCCGATCATCGCCGTCGCAATCGCGCTTCGCAACGATCTGAGCGCCGACGCCGGAGGCTGGCAGGTGACCGCGCTCGCACTCGGCGCCCTGCTTGGCACCTTCATCGAGTCCGTTCGGCCGCAACGAATGAGCGCCGCACTCACCATGGGCATCAGCACGGGCTTGACGGGCGTCTTCCTGATCATCGCCGGACTCGACGTCGGGTACGCCTGGACGATCGGCTGCACGGCGCTCGCCGGAGTGTTCACGGCGGCGAGCACCGCCTCAATGCTGTACCTCCGCCGTGCACACACGCCACCCCAGGTCGCCGCGCAGATCTTCACGGTTGCCTCCGCATTCCGGGTGGGTGCCGGCTCAGCGAGCGCAGGGATCGCGGGGCTCCTCGTCGGTGTCGATCCACTCTGGTTGCTCGCGGGTTGCGGGGCGATCTGGATCATCGCGGCACTCGTCCTCTTTGCGTATCCGCGCGGCCTGGACGTCCGCACGGGACAAATGCCCGTGCACGGCGCAGTACGCTGAAAGACGTGACCGCACGCGAAGAACTCATCACCCTGATCAAAGACGAAGCCGTGTTCCACGGAGACTTCACGCTCACGAGCGGGAAGAAGGCGACGTACTACATCGATCTGCGCAAGCTCAGCCTCGACCACCGTGCTGCGCCGCTCATCGGTGATGTCCTGCTCGACCTGATCGCCGATATCCCGGATGTCGCAGCGGTCGGTGGGCTGACCATGGGCGCTGACCCGCTCGCGAGCGCCGTCATGCACCGTGGGCTCGCGCGTGGACTCGCGCTCGACGCCTTCGTCGTTCGCAAAGCTCCAAAGGATCACGGGCGCGGCCGTCAGGTCGAAGGTCCAGACCTCGCGGGCAAGCGCGTCGTCGTGCTCGAGGACACCTCGACCACGGGAGGTTCCCCGCTCGCCGCGATCGAAGCGCTCGAAAAGGTCGGCGCCATCGTCGTGGCCGTCGCGGTGATCGCCGATCGTGCAACGGGTGCGCAAGCACGGATCGAAGCCGCCGGCTACGAGTACCGGGCTGCACTGCACCTGCCGGACCTCGGGCTCGAACCGCAGTAACTCGATTGAGCGTGCGCTCACGCAGGTGATCCGGCGCGCTCTCGGAACTCGGTGGTTCCAGACTCATCGACGGGGCAACACAGGCGCAGACAAGGAGATCGCATGGGCGGAGTGCTCGCTGGGTTCAGCATCATCGCCGTCGTGATCCTGGTCGGCTGGCTCCTCGCCGTCACGAAAGTGGTGACCGGCGACGCACGCTTCGTGCTCAATCGCACGGCCTTCTTCGCAACCACTCCCGCACTCCTGTTCACCGTGCTTGCGAACGCCGACATGGACGTCATGCTCTCGCCCGTCCTGCTCGTCAACGTCATCGCCTTCGTCGTCGTGGCCGTGGTCTACTTCGTCGTGGCGCGACTGTGGTTCACGAAGGATCCCGGTGCCCTCGCGATCGGCGCATACTCCTCTGGCTACACGAACGTCAACAACATCGGTCTGCCCGTCGCCGCCTACGTGATCGGTGACGTGCAGTACATCGCGCCGCTGCTCATGGTGCAACTGGTGATCCTCGCGCCGACCCTGCTCGGGTTCCTCGATGTGCGCTCGCGGGGCAAGGCTTCGTTCTGGTCGATCATTTCGCAGCCGATTCGAAACCCGATGCTGATCGCGGGGCTCCTCGGACTCGTAGTCGCCCTCACGGATTTCCAGGTGCCGGAGATCGTGATGGCACCGATCGACATGCTCGCGGGTGCTGCGGTGCCCATGGTGCTGCTCGCCTTCGGAGTTTCGCTGGTCGGACAGAAGCCGATGCAGCCTGGCACGGGGCGCAAGGAGATCCTGCTCGCCACGGTGCTCAAGGGGATCATCATGCCGGTGGTCGCGTACGTCGTCGCCGCGTTCATCCTGCAGCTCGATCCGCAGCTCGTCTACGCGGCAACCATCATGGCGGCCCTGCCCACTGCGCAGAACATGTATCAATTCGCGATTCGGTACGAGACGGGCATGGTGGTTTCCCGCGACACCGTTTTGCTCACGACGTTCCTGTCGTTGCCGGTGATGTTCGCGATCGCTGCGCTCTTGCACGTGAGCTGAACCGAACTCCGCTGCGCCCTGGGTGTCACGCGGCAGCGAGCGTAGGCTTGCAGCAGCGCTGAACTTCGGTGGCAATTCCTGCGAGAGAAGGCGAGTGAACCGTATGCACGCTCATGGTCCGGCAAGGAAGCACCGACTCTTCCCTGTGCCCCGCAGGATCACCGAGGGTCAAGGGTTCACGGGCTGGCTCGGGTTCATCACCTCGTGGCTCCTGCTCGGCCTCGGCTGGCAGGGGCTGACGTCCTCACTGATCTCGCTCATGGAGTCGACAAGCGGGGTGTGCGCGTTCGACGACCCGGGAGTCTGCACGATCGCTTCCCTCGGTGGCATTCTCGGCGGCATCGTCGTGTTGGCAGTCGCAGTGTTCGTCTCAGTGATGATCGCCCGGGGCTTCGGAACCCCGGCGTCCTGGTGGTCGTTCCCCGCCCTTGCGCTCAGCGGTGGCGCCGCAGTGCTGGTCTTCGGGATCAATGGCCCGGAGTCGATCGGTGGCGGACCGCTCCTGCTCGGGCTCCTCGGTGTGCTGATCGCGGTCGCCCTCGTCGTGCTGCTGCTTGCTCGCGGCCGCGCCGCCCTCACAGGTTGGCTCGGATTCGACGGCAGTCTGCAGGTTGGCACGGAGTCGAACCTTCGCGAACTCGTGCTCTTTCCGGTGCTCGCGATCACCGTCGTTCGACTCGGCGCGTTCCTCGGCGCCTTGATTCACGCCGAACTGCTCTCGAGCTCGTAAACGATTCGCGAGCGCTTACAAACCCTCGGTGGGGCGTTCGACCGTGACGTCCGACTCTTCTGGTTCTTCACGAACGAGCGCGAAAACGCCGTCGACCATTTCGTCGGCGCGGAACGGATACTGCTCGATCGAGGCGCGGTCGGAGATGCCCGTGAGCACCAGTACCGTGTGGAGGCCCGCCTCCATGCCGGCGATGATGTCGGTGTCCATGCGGTCGCCGATCATGCCGGTGTTCTCGCTGTGGGCGCCGATCTTGTTGAGCGCGCTGCGGAACATCATCGGGTTCGGCTTGCCCACGATGTACGGAGCTTTGCCGCCGGTCGCGGTGGTAATGAGGGCGTTGATCGCGCCGGTCGCGGGCAGGACGCCGTCGGCGCTCGGGCCCGTTGCGTCCGGGTTCGTGGAGATGAATCGCGCGCCAGCGTTGATGAACCGGACTGCTTTCGTGATGGATTCGAAGCTGTAGGTCCGCGTCTCGCCGATGACCACGAAATCAGGGTCGGTGTCGGTCATGGTGAAGCCCGCGTCGTGGAGTGCCGTGATGAGCCCTGCCTCGCCGACGACGAAGGCCGTGCCGCCGGGTGCTTGCTGCTTCAGGAAGTCGGCGGTTGCGAGCGCGGAGGTCCAGATGCGGCTCTCTGGAACGTGGAGGCCGGAGGCGCGGAGTCGGGCCGCGAGGTCGCGCGGCGTGTAGATCGAGTTGTTGGTGAGCACGAGAAACTCGGTGCCGTCGTCGTTCCACTGTCGGAGCAGGTCTGCTGCGCCTGGGAGCGCAGTGTTCTCGTGGACGAGAACGCCATCCATATCGGTGAGCCAGCATTCGATGTCGTCACGTGTCCTCATGGGTCCCAGCGTAATCGGCTGTGAGACCGCCGCTCCAGTTCCTTGGAGAAACTCCAGATCTCACGCTCGTGCGCAGGAACCGAGCGGTTTACCGAAAGTTGCAGAGCCTGCAAAATGAGGGGGTCAAATTAGTAACTCCTCATACGGCGACTGGGATCGGAAGTTGGGGGAGCTAATTTCTACGCTTCCCAGCAAACGTGCGGCGGCGTGTCGGCCCTTGCCCCCGATTTGAGGGCCTGGATAGGGTCAAATTTGCCCCCCTTATGCGTACTGCGTTGCTTTGCTCCGGAGTTCGCGCCTTCCACAATTCTGTCCGCATTCGACCTCTGAGGGTCTCGCTTTGTCTGACGTTGCAACTCCACACCCATCGCCACGCCGCCGCCTCGTTCGCCTTCTGGCAGCAACACTCGGCGCGCTCCTCATTGTGAGCGGAGGTGTCATCGCGAGCACGACGCCGGCCCACGCGGCCTACGGGGCAATGACGCAATCGTTCAACAGGGTCGTGAACGGCGACTACATCATGATCGGAAACGGTCTCATGACGTCGACCGGCGTGAACACACCGCAGGGTCAGGCGGCGCAAACCTCGAACGGCCTCCACAACGGAATCGACGGCCAGTTCAACGACTTCCAGATCATGACTCGCACCAACGCGGTGCCCGCGCTGAACTCGGATACCTCGTCGAGTGCGACCGTGACGGTTCCCCAGAACGCCCGCGTCGTGTACGCGAAGCTCTACTGGCAGGGCAATACCGGTGTGATTGCCGGCTCGAACGAGATCCGCTGCTCGACCAACGGCGTCGCAGGCAGCGCACCGAGCGGCAGTTTCCTCACACGTCAGCCGCGAGTGCAGGTTGCCGGCGGAGCAATCACGAGCGTGACCGGAGCGATCACGACAGAACCAGGGGCCATGACGCCTCAGTACTACTCCGGCACCGCCGACATCACGAACCTCTTCTCGAACATCCCAACGGGCTCCCCGCAGACCATCAATGTCGGCAACGTGTGGTTGCCGACCGGCCAGGGGTGCTTCGGCGGTTGGGGCATCACGCTCGTCTACGACTACGGGAACTTCAACTCCGCTCAGCCGACGCTGACGCAGGCACGCCAGGTCTTCCTGCACGACGGTCACGTTCGACTGAGCGCCGCGAGCCCCGCGCAGACCATCAACTACTCGGGATTCGCAGCGCAGGACAATCAGGTTCGCACCAGCTTCCTGCTCGGAGAGGGTGACCGCGCGATCGCGAACGATACGGCCGCGTATCGAGCGGGGACGAGCGGAGCGTTCACGCTCATCCCGAACAATGCGCCGGGAATGGCGAATGCGACCAACAACATCGGGGTCGGGCATTCGGCCTCGGCGGTGCGATACCAGAATCCGGGTGCGACCACGCCCTTCTACAACGCCAACATCGACGTCCGAGAAGCAACGCTGACGGCACTTCCCGCAGGAACGACCTCTGCGCAACTGCAGCTGGACACGCAGGGCGACTCCTACCTGCTGCAAGCGACGGCGTTCTCGGTGCCAGTGGCCGCAATCAAGGTCGAGATCTCGTACACGGGAGCGAACGATGCTGCAGTCGACGTGCAGCCTCGTCGCCCGGGCGACACCCCGACCTACACCGTGACGGTCACCAATACCGGTTCCGCGCCGCTCACGAACGCGAACATCACCGTACCCGGGACGAACTGTGCCAGGAACTTCGCCTCGCTCGCCTCTGGCGCAAGTCAGACCTTCACCTGCCAGGGCGCTCCGATGGGCGAAACCGACGTCACGACCGTTGCCACGGCGATTGCCACGGTGACCTCGACGAACGGAACGGTCACGAGCACGGATTCGACGTCGGTCACCGTCACGAAGATCGACCTGCAGAAGTCGGTCACCGCGGCACCCGGTTACTCCGGTCGCGCCGGAGACACCCTCAATTACACCTTCGTTGTTCGGAACAGTGGAACGAGCACACTCACCAACGTGACGCTCGCCGACCCGATGCCGAACCTGCAGAATTTCAGCCTCAACTGGGCGACCTCGACTGACCCTGCAACTCCTGCGGGCACGCTCTCCGGTGGCGAAACGGTTCAGGCGACCGCGTCGTACGTCCTGACGCAGGCCGACGTCAACCGCGGCAATGTCGTGAACGACTCAGCGCGAGTGCAGGGGGCGGACTCGCTGAATCAGGGAGTCAACCAGACACGGACTGCGACCCACACGATCGCCTCGGCTCCCGCGATCGAGTTTGAGAAGGATTCCTCCGTCAGCGGTGCCGCACGGCTCGGCGACACCATCACTTACACCTTCACGACTCGCAACACCGGAAACGTCACCCTGACCAATGTCGCCGTAACCGACCCGATGCCGGGCCTCGGCGCGATCTCCTACAACTGGCCCGGAACTGCGAACCAACTGCAACCCAACGAAGTCGTGCAGGGCACTGCGACCGTGACCGTGACGCAGGCGCACATCGATGCCGGCGGCTTGGAAAACCAGGCGAGTGTCACCGGAACCCCACCCACGGGCGCACCGGTCACGAGAACCGACTCAGAAACAGTGCCGATCCTGGCAAGTCCGCTGATCGGTGTGCAGAAGACCGCCGAGTACACGGGCTCGGGAGCAAACGGAGCGCTCGTCCTCGGCGACACCGTGAACTACAGCATTCTGGTCACGAACCTCGGCAATGTCACGCTGACGGGAGTCTCCGCGAGCGACCCGCTGTTGTCAGGGTTGACGCCTCCTGCGACCTGGCCCTCTGGAACAGCGAACGTTTTGGCGCCCGGGCAATCCGTGACCTACACGGGTAGCTACGTCATCACGCAGACCGACATCAACGCGGGAACTCGTTCGAATACCGCCAGCGCGACGGGAACTCCTCCCACGGGGCCGGCGGTCTCGGCCTCGAGCAGCTACACCGTGCCCTTGCAGAACAACCCGGGGATCAACCTCGTGAAGAACGGCGAGTACGCGCCGAACGAGCCGCCGCTGGAAGACGACACGGTCACCTTCACCTTCACGATGACGAACACCGGCGTCGTGCCGCTCTCGAACGTCACTCTGGCGGACGCGAGGGTGAACGTCGCGGACATTCAGTACAACTGGCCTGGAGCCCCCGGCAGGATCCCAGTCGGTGGCGAGGTCGTTGGAACCATCACGGTGCCCGTCACGCAGGCAGAGCGTGACGCGGGCGCGATCTTGAACACGGCGACGGTCACCGCGACGAGTCCGAGCGGCGTGAGCACCTCGAGCACTGACAGCGAACGCGTTGCCGTCACACGCCTTCCGGCGATCGATGTCGAGAAGCTCGGCACGATTGCTGACCCACCGCACGCCGCAGGGCAGGAAGCGGCCTACGAGTTCACGGTCACCAACTCCGGCAACGTCACGCTGAACAATGTGGTCCTCAGCGATCTGCTGATCAGCCCGGACCCGATCGCACTGACCTGGCCGGGCGAGCCCGGTGTCCTCGCGCCGGGAGAGACCGCCGTCGCGCAGGCCCTCTATGCGATCACGCAGGATGAAGTGAACCGCGGGCAGATCGACAACGTCGCTGACGCGGTCGGGACTGGGCCCGCTGGTGTCGAGGTGTTCGACACCGACACCGAGATTCTGCAGCTCGAACGCACGCACGAACTCTCCGTCGAGAAGTCCGGTGAATACGCGGGTGAGGGGAACGGCGCCGTCGGCGATGTGATCGAGTACACCTTCGTCGTCACGAACGTCGGCAACACGACGATCTCCGAGATCACCCTCGGTGACGACCTCGTGAACCTCAGCGAGCCGCTCGCGGGCGCGTGGCCCGATGCTGAGAGCGAGGGCGTGCTGCAGCCGAACGAATCGGTGACCTACACCGCCAACTACACGGTCGTGCAGGAAGACCTCGACCGTGGTCGCATCGATAACTTCGCTTCGGTGAATGGCGTGGATCCCTCGCAGAACCAGACCACCGCGAACGACCAGTTCACGATCACGATCGACCCGGAACCGGGAATCGATCTGACGAAGGTCGGCTCCATTCCCGAGGATGCCGCGGTCGGCTCGACGATGGACTTCGCATTCGAGATCCGAAACTCCGGGAACGTCACACTGGAGGGCATCACGCTCGTTGACACGATGCCTGGCCTCTCCACCGTGCAGTTCGGCGAGTGGCCGCTGCGCGACTTCGAACTCGCACCCGGTGAGATCGTGAACGCGAGTGCCCAGTACGAACTCACCCAGGCGGACATCGACCGTGGATTTGTCGAGAACACTGCGACGGTGCACGGCACGAGTCCGCAGCTCGTCGACGTCTCGGACAGCGATCTGCACCGTGAAGCACTGGAGACCTTGCAAGCCGCATCGATCGAGTTCGAGAAGACCGCGAGTGAGGGCCCAGTCGCTGTCGGTGAGGTCATCACGTTCACCTTCTCCGCGACCAACACCGGAACGGTGACCCTGCAGAACGTGCTCTTCAGCGACGAGCTGCCTGGGCTCAGCGACTTGAGCTACGACTGGGACGACGCACAGAGCGATGGAGTCTTGGCCCCGGGTGAGACCGTGTCGGCGACCGCCACCTACGAGGTGACACAGGAGGATGTCGAATTCGGCAGCGTCATCAACGATGCCCAGGTGACTGCAGCGGGCATGAACGGCGAAACCGTCACTGAAAGCGACGCGGTCACCACCCCGACGCTGCTCGCCCCTGGCATCACGCTCGAGAAGAATGGAACGATCACAGAAGCGCCGCACTCGGTCGGCGACACCGTGACCTACAGTTTCACGCTCACGAACTCCGGCAACGTCACCCTCACCGAGGTCGCGCTGAGTGACCCGATGCTCGGCGAGAACGTCGCAATCGACTGGTCGACTTCATCGAACGAGGCCACCGCTGACGGCACGCTCGCGCCAGGCGAAACGGTGCAGGCAAATGGCTCCTACCAAATCACGCTCGGTGATCTGAACGCTGGCACGGTCGACAATGAGGCCACTGCGAGCGGACTGCCTCCCGCGGGTGATGCGGTGACCGACTCCGATTCAGCCTCCGTGACGCTCTCGCAGACTGGCGGCCTGAGTTTCGACAAGTTCGTCGACGTCGAAACCTTTGCGGTGGGCACCACGCTGACCTTCACCTTCGTCGCGACGAACACGGGCAACGTCACATTGAGCGAGGTTTCCTTCGCTGACGAGTTCGAAGGCCTCAGCGATCTCGCCTACGACTGGAGTGCTGCGAGCACCGAGGGTGCACTGCTCCCGGGCGAACAGGTCACGGCAACTGCGAGTTACACGGCGACGCAGGGCGATGTCGATGCAGGAGAGATCAGCAACTTCGCGACAGCGACGGGTACCCCTCCAACCGGCGCTGCGCTGACACAGGACGATTCCGTCACGGTCAGTGCACTGCAGAATCCAGCGATCGCCCTTGAAAAGGCGGGTGAATTCTTGACCGCCTCGCAATTCGCGGGCGACGGAGTCAGGTACACGTTCACGATCACGAATACGGGCAACGTTTCCTTGTTCGATGTGACGCTCGATGACTCGAAGCTCGGCGGCGAAGTCGAGATCGACTGGTCGACGTCCACAGACGATTCGACGTCAGAGGGCTCACTCGCGCCGGGAGAGTCGGTGACGGCGACTGCGCTCACGGCGATCACGCAAGCGGAGCTCGATGCGGGCACGGTCATCAACGAAGCCACAGCGAGCGGCGCGTCTGCGCTTGGCATTGAGGTCGAAGCGAGCGATGCCGATGCGTTGACTCCGGCCGCTGCTCCTTCGCTCGAATTCGAGAAGACGGCTGACACGAATGCGATCGTCGTCGGCCAGGTCGTCACCTTCACCTTGACCGCGACGAACACCGGCAACGTCACCCTCAGCGAGGTCTCGTTCGCTGATGATCTCGTTGATCTGTCGACGCTGGAGTACGACTGGAGTGCCGCCACAACCGACGGTCAGCTGCTGCCCGGGGAGAGCGTCACGGCCACAGCGAATTACACGGTGACGCAGGCCGATATCGATTCGGGCATCCTGCGCAACACTGCCTCCGCGACGGGAACGCCACCAACGGGCGACCTTCTGAATCCGAGCGACTTCGTTGAGATCTCGGTCACAGCCTCCCCGAGTATCGGGCTCGAGAAGTCGGGTTCGATCGAGGCGGGGACGCACGCTCCCGGTCAGCTCGTGACCTACGAATTCGTGCTCACGAACCTCGGGAACGTCACCTTGACGAGCGTCACGCTCGAGGACGAACTCCTCGGCGGTGAGGTCGAGATCGACTGGTCGACGTCCAGCGATGCCTCGACCCCTGACGGCACGCTCGCCCCAGGAGAGACGGTGACGGCGACCGCGACCTACGCACTGACGCAGAGCGACATCGACGCAGGATCCGTGAACAACATGGCCTTCGCGAGTGGTACACCGCCAGCCGGAATCGCGGTCCAGGGCGGCGACACCGACACGGTCGAACTGACACAGTCGCCGACGCTCTCCTTTGCGAAGACCGCTGACTCGGTCGAGGCGGAGCTCGGCGACACCGTCACCTTCACCTTCACTGCTGAGAACACCGGCAACGTGACGCTCACGGAGCTTGCCTTCGCAGATGCGCTCGAGGGCCTCAGCGAGATCACCTACGACTGGTCGCTCGCGGCGACGCCGGGCACACTGCTGCCCGGAGAGATCGTGACCGCGGTCGCGCAGTATGAGGTCACGCAGTCCGACGTGGATGCGGGCAGCTTCCTGAACTCGGCGACTGTTTCGGCACTCGATCCGAACAATGCAACGCTCGAGCTCACCGACTCGGTGACCGTTCCGACGACACAGCTGCCGCTGCTCGAACTCTCGAAGAGCGGATCGCTCCCGGATGGGCCGCACACGGTCGAAACCGTCGTCGACTTCACCTTCGTCATCACGAACGCCGGCAATGTCACGGTGTCCTCGGTCGCCTTGAACGATGACATGCTCGGCGGCGCGGTGGCGATCGACTGGAGCACTTCGAGTGACCCGGCATCCGGTGAAGGTGTGCTCCTCGTCGGCGAAACGGTGACGGCGACAGCGACCTACGCGTTGACGCAGGCCGATCTCGATGCGGGCGAAGTGTTCAACGAGGCGCAGGCGACTGCTGTCTCAGCACTCGGTGCACCCGAGCCAGCGAACGCGAACGAGACGGTCTTCCCGACCGTGGTGCCCGAGGTCACCTTCACGAAGAGCGCCGACGCTGATCCAGAGACACCGCTGCAGCTCGGCGATGTCGTCACCTTCACCTTGTCCGCGATGAACACGGGCAATGTGACGCTGAGCGATGTCGGCTTCAGCGACGAGCTCGAGGGGCTGACGTCGCTCGAGTACGACTGGAGCGGAGCAACGACGGAGAACGAGCTGCTCCCCGGCGAGAGCGTGACGGCCGTCGCAACGATCACGATCACACAGGCCATCGTCGACTCGGGTGAGCTCGTCAACACAGCGAATTTCCTCGGAACCACGCCCTCGAGCGACCCGCTTCGGGCGAGCGACACGGTCACCCTCGTGACGGCGCAGAGTCCTTCGCTCGAACTCGTGAAAACGGGAGCCCTGCCTGCAGCTCCGCAGCAAGCGGGCCAGTCGGCGACGTACTCCTTCGAGATCACGAACACGGGCAATGTCACGGTCAGTGCCGTCCGGCTCGACGACGCAATGCTCGGCGGTGTCGTCGCGATCGATTGGGCTACCTCGACCGACGCAACCACGCCCGCCGGGACCCTCGCGCCGGGTGAATCCGTGACCGCAGCAGCGAACTACGCGCTCACGCAGGCGGACATTGATGCCGGCGTCGTGAACAACAGCGCATCCGCGTCAGGGCTCACGGCCATCGGCACAGAGGTGTCTGCGAATGACAGCGACACGGTGCGCCCGACGGCACAACCTTCGTTGACGATGTCGAAGTCGAGCGATCTCGCGCAGGCGCAGGCGGGTCAGACGGTGACGTACACGCTCACCGCGTCGAACACCGGGAACGTGACGTTGAGCGATGTGACCTTCATCGACGAGCTCTCTGGATTGAGCGCGCTCGTCTACGACTGGAACGACGTCACGAGCGAAGGTTCGCTCCTGCCTGGAGAAACAGTCTCCGCCACGGCGACCTACACGGTGACGCAGGCAGACGTCGATGCCGGTGAGATCGTGAACAACGCACGGGTCGAAGCGCTCGCGCCGCAGGGTGGGACGCCGATCAGCGCGAACGACGACGTGCAGGTCGTGACTCCGCAGACGCCAGGAATCGCGATCGTGAAGTCCGCTGAAATCGTCGAGGGCGCGGGTATCGCGGGCGACGTGGTTGCCTACTCGTTCACGGTCGAGAACATCGGGAACGTCACGCTTTCGGGCGTCGAGCTCCTCGACAACCTCGAGGGACTGAGCGAGATCACGATCGACTGGGCGAACTCGAGCAACGGATCGACCGGCGAGGGAGTCCTCGCCCCTGGTGAGAGCGTGCAGGCGAACGCGAGCCTCGAGATCACACAGGCCCACGTCGATTCTGGTGAGATCGAGAACACGGCCTTTGCGGTGGGAACCCCGCCCAGCGGAGACGCTGTGACAGATCTCGACCAGGCATTCGTTCCGACCGGCGGCGTCGGTGACGTCGAAATCATCAAGACTGCCGAGTCGTCGCCGACGAGTATCGCGGGCGACGAGGTGCTCTATCGCTTCGAAGTGACGAACACAGGAACCCTGACGCTCACTGACGTCGAGATCACCGACCCGCTTCCGGGGTTGAGCGACCTCGTGGTCGACTGGGAGAACTCCTCCGACCCGGCAACGGAAGAGGGCGTGTTGTCCCCGGGCGAAACCGTGATCGCAACGGCGAGCTACACCCTCACGCAGGAGGACCTCGACGCTCGCCAGCGAGCCAACGAGGCAACGGTGAACGCGAGCGACGCCTTCGGTGACCTGGTCGCCGATAGTGATGATGTCGCACTCGGGTTCGACGGGATCGCGCTCATCGACCTGAAGAAGTCGCACACGAACGTCGTGACGCAGGCGGGCGACATCGTCGAATACCGCTTCGAGGTCACGAACACGGGTGCGGTGACGCTCAGCAACATTGAGATCCTCGACGAACTCGAAGGCCTCAGCGACATCACCTTCGATTGGGAAGGATCGAGCGACCCGGCGACGGGCGAGGGAACGCTCTCCCCGCGCGAGACGGTGACCGCGACCGCGAGCTACACGCTCACGCAGAGCGATATCGACGCGGGTGTGCGAAGCAACGAAGCATCGGTCAGCGGTACTGATTTGAGTGGGGACGTGGTCGCTGAGACCGCAACCCATGAGATTCCATTCGCGCAATCCGGCGATATCACTCTGCGAAAGACCGCTGCCTTCCCGGAGGCGCCGCATGCCGCGGGTGACTCCTTCGACTACGAGTTCCTCATCACGAACTCAGGCAACATCACGCTCGAATCGGTGGCCCTGCTCGACCCGATGCTCGGTGGAGCGGTCGAGATTGACTGGTCGTCCTCGAGTGACGATGCAACCGGTGAGGGAGTGTTGTCCCCGGGCGAGACCGTCACGGCGGTTGTGCCATACACATTGACGCAGGCAGATCTGAACGACGGCTCGGTGCGGAACGAGGCAATCGTGAGTGCGGCCACGGGTCTCGGCGAGCCGGTCTCGCACTCGGACACCGCGACCGTACTGCCGATGCAGAGCGCCGACTTCACCTTCACGAAGGAGGCGGACCAGGCGTCAGTCATCCTGGGTGATGTCATCTCGTACACCTTCACGATGGTGAACACCGGCAATGTCACGCTCACCGAAGTCACCATCGCCGATGAACTCGACGGCCTCTCCGAGCTCGACTTCGACTGGAGCAGCGCCGCGGTCGCTCCAGTGCTGCAGCCGGGTGAACAGCTCACGGCGACAGCGAGCTACACGGTGACGCAGGCGGATGTCGACGCGGGCGAGATCGTGAATTTCGCGAACGCTTCCGGCACGACACCGAACGACCTCACGCTGACGGGCGACGACTCCGTGACGGTGCCTGTTGCACGAGACTCGGCACTCCGCTTCGAGAAGTCCGAGAGTCTGCAGGGGCCTGGAGCCGTGGGCAACACGATCGTCTACTCCTTCGAGCTCGAGAACACGGGCACGGTGACGTTGCACGATGTCTCGATCATCGACCCGCTCGCAGGGCTCAGTGAGCTCACGTACATCTGGCCGGACGCCGATGGGGTGCTCGCTCCGGGTGACATCGCAAGGGCGGTCGCGACGTACACGGTGACGCAGGCGGATGTCGATGCGGGTGAGGTCGTCAATGCGGCAAGCGCCATCGCGACCCCCGCGGGATCCGCCGCACCACTGCTCGCCGAGTCGAGCGTCGACACTCCGATCGAGCGTTCGACCGGCATCACGCTCGAGAAGAGCGGTCGCGTCGAAGCTTCGGCTCCGGTGGTCGGATCGCCAGTCGAGTTCACCTTCCTGGTGACGAACACCGGAAATGTCACGCTGACCGATGTGGTCATTGAGGACGACTACGCAGGACTCAGCGAGGTCGCCTACTCCTGGCCGAACGCTGACGCTCTGGGAACGCTGCTTCCAGGCGAATCGGCTGAGGGAACGGCAAACGCCCCGCTGCGTCAGATCGATCTCGACAATGGTTCGGTCGACAACACCGCAACCGCCTCGGGAACACCACCCGGCGGAGTCGCGCGACCGGATGCAAGCGACACCGTCACGGTTGAGATCGACGTTCCGAGTGAGCCCGGTCCGAGTGAGCCTGGCCCGAGTGAGCCTGGCCCGAGTGAGCCCGGCCCGAGTGAGCCCGGTCCGAGTGAGCCTGGCCCGAGCGAGCCTGGCCCGAGTGAGCCTGGTGAATCCGCTCCTGGTTCACCTGCGCCGAGCACGCCAGGATCTGACGCTGAGCAGCCTGGTTTGCCGACGACCGGAGCAGATCTCGCAGGCGGTGCGCTCATGCTCGCTGCGATGCTCCTGCTGGTCGGAGCGGGCCTCGTGATCGTCCGTCGTCGCGGACAGCACCGCGAGGGCTAAGGCAGCGAGGAGTCGGAACCGACCATCGGTCAGCGACCGTAGGATGGAGCGTCGAAAGGGAAGCGTTGCACGCGACAGACGAAGCTCCATCCCACGGTGTTGGCCCGTGGCAGGGCGAGTGGCCCACCGAGGCGCACTTCGATCCCGAACTCCTCGAGCACGGGGACACCCGAAACGTCGTCGACCGCTACCGATATTGGCGAATGGACGCGATCGTCGCAGATCTCGACACGCAACGCAGTGACTTCCACGTCGCCATCGAAAACTGGCAGCACGACCTCAATATCGGGTCGATCGTTCGAACCGCGAACGCGTTCCTGGCCGACACCGTGCACATCATCGGCAAGCGTCGATGGAATCGTCGGGGAGCGATGGTCACCGATCGTTACCAGCACGTCGTGCACCACGAAACGATCGAGGCGTTCCAGGCCTGGTGCGAGGAGCAGTCCCTCACGATCGTCGCGATCGACAACACCGACGGAGCGTCACGGCTCGGGACCGTCGAGATCCCAAAACGTTGCGTTTTCGTCTTCGGGCAGGAAGGCCCCGGGCTGAGCCTCGAGGCGCGAGCAGCGAGTTCGATGCTCGTCGAGATCGAGCAGTTCGGTTCAACCCGGTCCATGAATGCTGCGGCTGCCGCGGCGATCGTCATGTACGAGTGGGTTCGTCTCCACAGAATGTGATCCATCCACGTCACACCGAGTCACGGCAGGGTCTCCACAGGGCGAATCCAGCGATGCTCGATAGGATGGGGTGTAATCACCGGCCAACGGAGGGAAACCCGTGCCTGGAATCGTGATCATCGGCGCCCAATGGGGCGACGAGGGTAAAGGAAAAGCAACCGATCTGCTCGCAAGTCGAACAGACGTTGTCGTGAAATTCAACGGCGGAAACAACGCCGGTCACACGGTCGTGATCGGTAACGAAAAGTACGCCCTGCACCTGCTGCCTTCTGGCATCCTGACGCCGGGCGTCACGCCTGTCATCGGAAACGGCGTCGTCATCGACCTCGAGGTGCTCTTCGAAGAGATCGACGCACTCGAAGCACGTGGCATCGACACGTCGAAGCTCAAGGTGAGTGCGAACGCCCACGTCATCACGGCGTATCACCGCACGCTCGACCGCGTCACGGAGCGATTCCTCGGCAAGCGCTCGATCGGTACGACCGGTCGCGGGATCGGCCCCTCCTACGCTGACAAGATCAACCGCGTCGGTATCCGGATCCAGGACCTCTTCGACGAGAGCATTTTGCGCCAGAAGATCGAGGGTGCTCTGCAGGCGAAAAACCACCTGCTCGCGAAGGTGTACAACCGCCGCGCGATCACCGCAGACGAAATCTTCGAAGACCTCACCTCCTACGTCGAACGTCTTCGCCCGATGGTCGACGACACGTCGCTGACGCTCGGTCGCGCGCTCGACAAGGGTGAGACTGTCGTGTTCGAAGCAGGTCAGGCGACCATGCTCGACATCGACCACGGCACCTACCCCTTTGTGACGTCGTCGTCGGCGACGTCCGGCGGTGCGGTCACGGGTTCTGGTGTCGCGCCGAACCGTTTGGACCGCATCATCGCGGTCATCAAGGCCTACACGACGCGAGTCGGTGCCGGCCCGTTCCCGACCGAACTCGAAGACGAGTGGGGCGAGTTCCTCCGCAAGAACGGCTTCGAATTCGGTACCACGACGGGGCGTCCGCGCCGCTGCGGTTGGTACGACGCGGTCATCGCTCGCTACACGACCCGCATCAATGGTGTGACCGATTTCGTGCTGACAAAGCTCGACGTGCTCACGGGAATCGAACAGATTCCGGTCTGCGTCGCATACGAGGTCGACGGGGTCCGTCACGACGAGATGCCGGTTTCGCAGTCTGACTTCCATCACGCGACCCCGGTGTACGAATACTTCCCAGGGTGGTCAGAGGACATCACGGGAGCGCGATCCTTCGAGGACCTCCCGAAGAACGCGCAGGACTACGTGCTCGCGCTGGAACAGATGTCCGGCTCGCGGATCTCTGCGATCGGTGTCGGCCCTGGCCGCGACGCGATCGTTGTGCGCCACGACCTCATCAACTAGCGCGAATCCGCGCCCGAATCAGGCGCGCTCGAATCACCCTCGCTCGCTGCATCCTCGGATGCGGTGGGCGGGGGTGATTGTCGTTGAGCGGTTCCGTTCGCGGCGCTGTCCATGGTGCTTCCTGCGTCAGCGGCTTTGCGGACCTGTTCGACGAGGGTTCGCCACGGGCCGGTGAGGTGCCGCTCGGGGACCGCGGCCTCACGAACGGTGTCGGCGATCACTGCCGAGATCAGCCACACATACCGGTCGCGACTGCTGGTGTCGTCGGGTGCTGATTCCCAAGGGCAGGAGTCGATGAGCCGACTCCATTGCTCCGCGGCGGCAGGGGGTGGACTTGCGTTCCAGGTCCGTCGGATTCCCGCGATTCCACCGGAGCGCACGACCTCGATGCGAATCGTGGTGTCTGCCATCACAACTCCTCTGTCTGAATACAACCTCGGCCCGGATGCGAACCCGGCCCGAACGCGAATTCGACCCGTGCGGCACGAGCGCTACGAGGCTCGCGAGGGCTCTGGTGCTGACTCGGCGACTCCGACCTGCTCCCATGCTGCACGCAAGGCTTGCACTTCTGCCGATGATTCACCGTACTCCTCGCTCGCGACCGCGATCGTCGCGGATGCAAATGCCGCGAAGTCGAGGTCCGGGGCGATCCCGCTGAGGAGCGTCGCATACCAAACCGTTCCGGCGCGCTCCCACGCGAAGCCGCCGAGAGCAACGGCGAACTCATAAAACGCTCGGTTCGGGATGCCCGAGTTGATGTGCACTCCACCGTTGTCTTCGCTGGTCTCGACGTAGTCGTCCATGTGGCCGGGCTGCGGGTCTTGCCCGAGCATGTCGTCGTCGTAGGCCGTCCGGGGGCGCGCAGTGATCGCAGCGCGACGCCTTGCACAGCCTCGGTGAACAGTCCTTCACCGATCAGCCAGGAGGCCTCCGCGGCCGTCTGCTGACGCTCGAATTGTTCTGCGAGTGCACCAAACACGTCTGCGCACGATTCGTTCAACGCGCCCGACTGCCCTTGGTACTTAAGACCGGCCGTGTGCTCGATCACGCCGTGTGCGAGTTCATGGGCAAGCACGCTCAGCGACTGCGTGAATCCGGCGAAGATTTCGCCGTCTCCGTCGCCGAAGACCATTTGCTGGCCGTCCCAGAACGCGTTGTCGTACCGGTCGCCGAAGTGCACGCTCGCGCGGAGGTTTCCGTCTCGATCGGTAATGCCGAGACGACCGAGCGCTTCGAGGAAGAACTCGAAGCTCGCCCCGAGCCCGCTGTACACCTCGTTAACTGCCGTGTCGGCCACGGGCGGCTGACCCTCCGTGCGAACCACCACGCCAGGAAGACGCTCGCCGTTCTCGGCATCGCTGACCGTTCGTTGCACCCCAGGGCCGAGCTCCGCAATAAGTGCGTCGCCGTCGATGCTGAGCGTGACCCGGGTTCGACCATTCGAGCGCAGCGGCGCATCGAGCAGGAGCGTCGCTCGCGCAGCGGTCGCGGCACCCTGTAATCGTGGTGATTCGATTTGGGCGATTCGTGCGAGCAAGTACGGCGGGACGATCCCGTGGCGGCTCTGCTCGTGCATTTGGCTCGGTTGCGGTGCCTGCGGTGGCGTCGATACTGCGGTTTCGTGGCGTCTCATGTTGGGAGCGTAGGCCGCACCACCGACGCGAGGGAAGCACAATCCACAAGTCTGTTCGCTTGCGGCTAATGTCGCTAGCCACGGGGCCTCGGGTGTGCTTGCATAAGCGTATGGAAGCTCTGTATTCAACACTTGCCCACGCATCAGGCGGAGGCCGCGACGGCCAGGTTCGCCTCGACGACGACACCCTCGAGTTCAACACTCGTCCACCAAAGGAGCTCGGTGGCTCTGGTGAAGGCGCGAACCCTGAGCAGCTCTTCGCACTCGGCTACTCCGCGTGCTTCCTCGGTGCATTCCACGCAGCTGGAAAGCAGCTCGAGAAGGACACGAAAGAAGCTCAGGTCTCCACGACGGTGAACCTCGGCAAGCGCGAAGCCGGCGGATTCGAGATCGAGGTGACGCACGATGTGCACGCCCCGAACCTCTCGAAGGAAGACGCTGAGCAGGTTGCAAAGGTCGCTCACGAAGACATCTGCCCGTACTCGCACGCGACGCGCGGCAATGTCGATGTGACCATCAACATCGTCGAATAAGCGCTCTCGACAAAGCCCCCGGCCGCTGCAGTGGCCGGGGGCTTTCTCATGCCCGGTCCACGGACATCGAAGTGGATGCGATCGTTTGCTCTCGCGCGGTGTACAAAGAGAGCATGGCTCCCAAACACACTGCGCTTGCGCTGCTCGTCGTCGTGCTGTGGGGTCTGAATTTCGTGGTCATCGATGCTGGTCTCTCCGACGTCCCGCCGATGCTGCTCCTCGCGCTCAGGTTCCTGCTCGTCGCGCTCCCGGCGGTGTTCTTCGTGCCTCGCCCGAAGGCGCCGCTGCGCACCGTGCTCGGGATCGGCGTCTTCATGAGTCTCGGACAGTTCTCGCTCTTGTACTTCGCACTCGAATTCGGCATGCCGGCGGGTCTCGCCTCGCTCGTCCTGCAGGCGCAGATTATTTTGACCGTCGTCGTGGCGGCGCTCGTGCTCCGCGAACGGCCCACGAGACAGCAGGGCATTGGAATCCTCGTCGGCGTTGTCGGACTCGCGATCGTCGTCGTTTCGCACGGAACGACCGCGCCGTGGGTGCCGCTCCTCCTGACGATCGCAGCGGCACTCTCTTGGGCCATCGGAAATGTGATCGGGCGCTCCGCAAAAGGGGTCTCGGGCCTGTCGCTCGTGGTCTGGTCAGCGCTCATCGTTCCCGTGCCCGCGCTGTTGTTCGCGATCATGCTCGATGGCGCTCCCGCGATCTGGGCGTCAGTGACGAGCCTCTCGCTCACCGCGATACTCAGTACCGTGTACACCGCCGTGTGCGCCTCACTGCTCGGCTATGGCATCTGGAACAGCCTGCTCTCGCGGTATGAATCCGCGAAGGTCGTTCCGTTCGCCTTGCTCGTGCCGGTCATCGGGATTCTCGCGGCATGGGTGTTCCAGTCGGAGGTCCCACTGCTCGGTGAACTCATCGGAGGCGCGATCATGGTGATCGGGCTCGCGGTCTCTACAGTCAAACGACCGAGTCTCTTGAAGCGCCCGGTCGTTCCGCTGGTCTAAGCCGGGCGCAAGGCAGACGCGCCCTCCGGTTCTCTCGCTCACAACACAAGATTTGGCAGGCTCAACACATGGTTGCTCGCACACCAACACTCACGTCGATCACGGGTCGAAGCGTCCGTGTAGAACCCCTCACGCTCGACCATGCTGCGGAGTTGCGTGCGGCAATCGCGGTCCCCGAAGTCTTCGCCGGCGGATACGGCGGCGGACCGGCGGGGCTCGACCAGTCGCCGGAGGGCTGGCAACGCTTCATGCAACGCCTCTACCCGTTCGCCGCTGGACTCCCGCTCGCGGTCCGAGGGGTCGGGGGAGCAGACGACGGGGTCCTCATCGGCACGACGTCGTTCGGGGGCATCGATCTGGCTCGTGAGTCGCTGCACCTCGGCTGGACCGCCTACGCGCCGCGCGTCTGGGGAACGTCCGTGAACCCCGAGACGAAGCTGCTCATGCTCCAGCTCGCGTTCGATCACGGGTTCGGACGGGTCAAGATCCAAGCGGACGCGCGGAACGCTCGATCTCGCGCTGCGATCGCGAAGCTCGGTGCAACGTTCGAAGGTATCGCCAGACGAGAGCAGCAACGAGCCGATGGAACCTGGCGTGATACGGCGATCTTCTCGATCCTTCGCGAGGAATGGCCCGCGATCGAGGCGCAGCTGAAATCACGTGTCGACGCCCTGCTCGCGCCAAAAAACTGACGCAGAGCAACTACGCTCGAACCATGGCGAATGACCCTCTCGAAGAACTCGAATCGCACCGGCGGAGTATCGACAACCTCGACTCAGTCCTGGTGCACACCCTCGCGGAGCGCTTCAAGCTCACGCAGGCCGTCGGCGCGCTCAAGGCGGAGCACGCGATGTCGGCTTCAGATCCCGATCGCGAGGCTCGTCAGATCACCCGGATGAAGCAGATCGCCGAAGAGTCGGGGCTCGATCCCGCGTTCGCCGAGAAGTTCTTGAACTTCATCATTGCCGAAGTGATCCACCACCACGAACGAATCGCCACCGCGACGATTCCGCGGCAAGACTGAGCGCACACGAAGAAGGCCGGTGGCCCTGCGACTGCAGGAACACCGGCCTTCTTTCTGTCGTCCGACAGATGCGTGACGTTACTTGATGACCGATTCCGAGTCGGCTTCGATGCGGTCGTCGTGGATGAGTTCACCCTCCGCGTCGACTGGCGTGAAGCGAGCGCTGAACTCGATCGGCGAGTTCTCCTGGTAACGGAAGTTCGCTCCGTAGGAGAACGAGTCGCCCGTGCCGAAGGTGTACACGCCAGGCTCCAGGAACTCGGTCGCGCCGAAGCGGTTGACTTCCATTTCCTCGAACAGATCGAAGTCGGTGATCGAGTCCATGCCCTGCAGGTAGGGCCAGTCGTCGTACTCAGCGTTCACAGTGACGAGGGAGGCGCCCAGGTCGATCGGGTCGCCCTCGTTCGTGATGATGTAGTTCACGAACACGATGTCGTCACCGACGTCAATGATCGGCTTGTTGTCGTCCGGGTTCACGAAGTTGCCGGTCTTCGGTGATGCGACGACACCGACCTGGTAGACGTCGATCGTCACGTCGCCAACCTCAATGGTGGTCAGCATTTCGCCGGGAGTCGTCACCGGGTCGGCCCATGAAGGCTGGCCGCCGGTTGCTGCCGGTGCTTCGCTCTCTTCAGAGTCGGTGTCGGAGTCGTCGTCGCTTTCGCTCGGCGATGGCGTTTCGGCCGTTGTCGGCTCAGCCGATGGGGACTGGGTGTCTGGCGCTTCTGCAGCCTCTTCTGGCGGGCTGACGCACGCTGAGAGCGTGAGAAGCGCCGCGACCGCGGTCGCCGAGAGTGTCAAAGTTCGAGTGCGGGTACGCATGAGTGATGATGCCTTTCATCGGGACTGGAGGAGCTCCATTTCCCTCGACACTATCGACGCACCCGCCCTCGAACCTGTGTGTTTCGTGGACCCCAGCCGAATGAATGCTTATTCGAAGCGCTCGCGAATCGGCGCAGAGTGCACCTCGCGCAGTTCGTCAAGACCGATGGTGCAGACGTCCTGAATTTCCAGCGCTCCGCTGGTCGCGTCCGTGACGCCGATCCGAAGGTTCGGCACCCCGCGGACATCGCACATCGCGGAGAACCGGACGTCGTCTTCACGCGGCACGGCAACGAGCATGCGCGCGCCGGATTCGGAGAAGAGCGCAGCGGTCTGCGAAATGCCGTCGCGAGAAATCAGGCCGTCGAGCCACACGCGGGCTCCGACGCCGAAGCGCATTGCGCCCTCGATGAGCGTCATGACGAGGCCGCCCTCAGACAGGTCGTGCGCAGCACTTGCAAGGCCTTCGAGTGCGACACCGTGCATGAGCCCGGCGAGCGACTTCTCCGCCGCGAGATCGACCTGTGGTGGTACGCCCCCGAGGTGACCGTGCACTGCGCCGGCCCAGGCAGAACCGTCGAGTTCTTCGGCGGTAGTACCGAGGAGGTACAGGTTGTGGCCATCGTCCTGCCATCCGGAGGGGATGCGGCGCCCGACGTCATCGAGCACGCCGAGCACGCCGACCACTGGTGTCGGGTGGATCTGGACGTCGCCGGTCTGGTTGTAGAACGAGACGTTGCCGCCGGTGACGGGAATACCGAGTTCGACGCAGCCGTCAGCCAGGCCGTCCACTGCTTCGCTGAACTGCCACATGACCTCAGGGTTCTCCGGGCTCCCGAAGTTGAGGCAGTCGCTCACACCGAGTGGAACCGCGCCGGTCGCGGCAACGTTTCGGTACGACTCTGCGAGTGCAGCTTTCGCGCCTTCACGCGGGTCGAGCTGGCAGTAGCGACCGTTCGCATCGACCGAGACCGCGAAGCCGAGGCCGCTGGATTCGTCGATCCGAACCATTCCTGCGTCGTCCGGCATTGCGAGCGCGGTGTTTCCGAGCACGTACCTGTCGTACTGATCGGTGATCCAGGACGTGTCCGCAAGATTCGCGCTTCCGGCGAGTGCCAAGATCTCAGCGCGAAGACCTGCAGCGTTCGCGCGGGGCAGCGAGGCGGTCGTGTCTGCGTTGAGCGCATCGATCCAATCGGGGCGCTTGACCGGCCGGTCGTAGACGGGGGAGTCGATCGCGACGGTTCGCGGGTCGACGTCGACGATGGTCTCGCCACCGTGCGTGATGATGAGGCGACCGGTGTCGGTCACTTCGCCGAGCACGCTGGTCTCGACGTCCCACTTCGAGGTCACTGCCAGGAACCCCTCCAGCTTTTCGGGAGAGACGACCGCCATCATGCGCTCCTGGCTCTCCGACATGAGGATCTCTTCAGCAGTCAGGGTCGGGTCGCGCAAGAGCACGTGATCGAGCTCGACCTGCATGCCGCCGTCGCCGTTCGATGCGAGTTCGCTGGTCGCGCAGGAGATTCCTGCGGCACCCAGGTCCTGGATGCCCTCGACGAGGCCGGCCTTGAACAGTTCGAGGCAGCATTCGATGAGGACTTTCTCGGCGAAGGGGTCGCCGACCTGCACCGCTGGGCGCTTCGTCGGGCCACCATCGTCGAATGAGTCGGAGGCGAGGATCGATGCGCCGCCGATCCCGTCGCCGCCGGTCCGGGCCCCGAACAACACGACCTTGTTGCCGACGCCACGAGCGTTCGCGAGGTGGAGGTCTTCATGGCGAAGGACGCCAACTGCGAGGGCATTGACGAGCGGGTTGCCCTGGTACACCGGGTCGAAAATCGTCTCGCCACCGATGTTCGGGAGGCCGAGGCAGTTGCCGTAGAACGAGATCCCGCCGACGACGCCGTGCACGACGCGAGCAGTGTCAGGGTGGTCGATGGCGCCAAAACGGAGTGCGTCCATGACCGCGACGGGCCGGGCTCCCATGGAGATGATGTCGCGGACGATTCCGCCGACGCCCGTTGCGGCGCCCTGGAAGGGCTCGACGAACGAGGGGTGGTTGTGGCTCTCGATCTTGAAGGTGACGGCCCAGCCCTCACCGACATCGAGGACTCCCGCGTTTTCTCCCATGCCGACCATGAGGTTCGTCTTCATCTCCGGCGTGACCTTCTGGCCGAACGCACGGAGGTACTTCTTGCTCGACTTGTAGGAGCAGTGCTCACTCCACATGACCGAGTACATCGCGAGCTCGCCGCTGGTGGGGCGGCGTCCGAGGATCTCGCGAATGCGCTCGTATTCGTCCGTCTTGAGGCCGAGCGCCGCGTACGGCTGCTCTTTCTCAGGGGTTTGCAGCGCGTTTTCAACGGTGTCTGCGATGTGCTGGCGCTTCGGAGTGCTCGTCACTCGTGCTCCTGAAAATAGCGGGGGATACCGGCGGAAAAGCGGGCGTTCTCAGTGTATTCGTTCGGTGCTTCATCTGCTGCTCGAGCCCGTGCTCGATGCGGAGTCAGCGCCCTGAGAAGCCCGGCGGGGGTTAGGCGAGCACCGACTCCAGCACGCTCGCGATGAGCGTGAGACCGTCACGGCCGGAACGCATCCGGGTGTCCGTGTCAGGGCCGAAGCCGAGTTCGACGGCGTGCTCAGGGTGGGGCATGAGTCCAACGACGTTGCCCTTGGCGTTCGTGAGCCCCGCGATGTCGTTCTGTGAACCGTTCGGGTTGCCGCCGGCGTATCGGAAGGCCACGAGGCCTTCGCCTTCGATCCGTTCGAGTTCGGCCGCGGGAGCAACAAAACGACCCTCGGCGTTCTTCAGGGGGATCAGGATTTCCTGGCCAGCGGAGAAGCCCCGGGTCCACGAGGTCTCTGCGTTTTCGACCGTGAGCTTCTGGTCGCGGCAGACGAAGCGGCTGTTCGCGTTCCGGAGCAGTCCACCCGGCAGAAGGCGGGTTTCGGTGAGCATTTGGAAGCCATTGCAGATTCCGAGGACGGGGACGCCGGCGTTGGCAGCAGCGACCACCTCCGTCATGATCGGAGAGATCGCAGCGATTGCACCACACCGCAGGTAGTCGCCGTAGGAGAATCCGCCGGGAAGGATGACGGCGTCGACGCCCTGCAGATCGTGGTCGCCGTGCCAGAGCGGCTGTGGCTCCATGCCCGCGAGCGTCACCGCACGTGCGGCATCGCGGTCATCGAGGGTCCCTGGGAAGGTGACGACTCCGACTCTCACGCTGCGACCTCTTCTGCAACGCGGACCGAGACGACCTCTTCGATGACCGTGTTTGCGAGCGTCTCTTCTGCGATCTCGCGAACTTCGGCGAGCACGGCGTCGGTGACTTCGCCGTTGATTTCGAGTTCGAAGCGCTTGCCGATTCGAACACCGGCGATGGAGGAGTGACCCGTGCGCAGGAGCGCCCCGGCGACCGCCTTGCCTTGCGGGTCGAGAATTTCAGACTTCGGCATGACGTCTACAACGATTCGAGGCATGGTGATCTCCTGCATAACGGCGGTGGATGTTCTGATTCTACTGTCATCGGGATGCCGGAGCGAGGCCTCGGCAGGGCCATTTGGAACCCGGGTGGTGCTTGCGAGCTCTAGACGGAGCTGTTGGAGGAATAAGCGGGCGCACGGCAACCCACAGGAAACATGCAGTGCACTGAAAATAGGCTCATAGGAATCGCATCGCTCTTGCCGAAAAAGGAACTCATGCCTCGTCGTTTCGCATCTCTCGCCCTGATCGGAGCAGCCACGATGCTGCTCGCCGCATGCAACTTCTCTGCGAATTTGACCGTTTCACCTGAGACGCTCGAGCAGCAGGCGTTCGACGCACTCGAGGCTGAGTACGGCACGACGCCCGCACTCGACTGCGGTAACGACCAGATCGATCTGGTCGACGGTGCTGTCGTCGAGTGTGGCCTCACCTTCGAGGGTGCCGAATACGACGCGCTCATCACCATCAGTAACGTGCAGGGCACGAGCTACAACATCAACGTCGAGGTGCCCGGCTGGGACGGTGGAGTCGGCGGAGCGAGCGAGCCGAGTGCGACGCCGACGGAAACTCAGGAGCCGGCGCCGTCCTCTGAGGCGGCGGGTGGAGAGTCGGTGTCCGTGTACCCCTACGAACTCGCCGCGCTCGCAGCAGATGCGCTCGAGCCTGAATACGGCGCCCGGCCCACGGTGGTCTGCAACGACGAGTCGCAGATCGAGATCTTCGCTGGAACGACGCTGGAGTGCGACCTCATCGAGGCGAAGACCGGAGCGAAGGGGATCGCGACGATCACGGTGACATCGGTTGAAGGAAACAAGTACTCGATCGATGTGAACGTCGTCGACGCCTGAGCGACCGCGGCGCTGTGCTCTTCGTCGCGGGTGGCGTACCTTTGCTCTCGTGACGTTCAACGAGGGTTCTGAGATCAACACGACGACCGTTCGCAGGCGCCGTCGGACCACGGGCGCAGCGATCGGCGGTGGTGGCGCGCTGATCGCGGTCGCGCTGTTCGTCGTGAGCCAGCTCACCGGTTTCGATCTCACCGGTCTCGTCAACACGGCACCGCAGAACGAATCTTCGCAGTCCGACGAGGTCGTCGCGGGGTGCACGGGCGCAGACGCGAATGCGCCGGCAAACGTCGACTGTCGAATGTCGGGCGGTGCGGACTCGCTCGACGCGTACTGGAATCGCGTATTCGAGAACAGCGGCGGGCAGTATCTCGCGCCGACGGTCACGCTCTTCGACGAAGATGTTGCAACGGCGTGTGGTGTCGCCTCGAGCGCGGTCGGGCCGTTCTACTGCCCCGCCGATCAGGTGATCTACATCGATACCGCGTTCTTCGCGCAACTGCAGAACCAGTTCGGGGCGCAGGGCGGCTCGCTCGCCGAGATGTACGTCCTCGCGCACGAATGGGGCCACCACATCCAGTTCTTGACCGGCACGCTCGACAATGTCGATCACAGCGATACCGGGCCGCAGTCGAGCGCCGTGCGCAGCGAGCTCCAGGCTGATTGTTACGCGGGAGCCTGGATTGCGGGCGCCTCGACGACTCCGGACGACGGCGGTACGCCACTGTTGAAGCCAGTGACCGAGGAGGAACTCGCGCAAGCGCTCGATGCCGCTCGGGTCATCGGCGATGACGCGATCCAAGAGTCGACGGGGCAGAACGCGAACCCGGATGGCTGGACGCACGGCTCGAGCGAGCAGCGGCAGACCTGGCTGATGAACGGATTCGAGGGTGGCGCTGGAGCCTGCGACACCTGGAGTGGAACGGTCTGAGACCGTGCTTGACGCGGCTGCTTCCGACCGCGTGCGCGCTCCTCGTCGTTCGCGGGCTTCTCGTCGTTCGCGGGCTTCGGTTCGCTCGTAGGCTTCGGGCTGAGCGGCGGTCGCCGCGATCTGCGGTGACTTACTGCGAGGTCTTTCCGACGCGGACGAGCGGGAGCCACGGCGAGACGTCCGCCCGTGTTCCAGAGGCGTGCACCTTGCCGCTTGCGAACGCCTCCGCCCAGGTGCTCTCGCCGGTTGCGAGTGCGAGCCAAGTCGTCGCGTCCGTCTCGATCACGTTCGGCGGAGTGCCGCGCGTGTGACCCGGGCCTTCGACCGCTTGGACCGCGCCGAAGGGTGGCACCCGAACCTCGACGCTCTTTCCGGGGGCGCGATCGCTGAGACACTGCAGCGTGTAGCGGACTGCGGTCGCAACCGTGTTGCGATCGCCGCTTGCGGCCTCGCGCACTGCGTCGAGCCCAACGAGGTCTGCGATCCGTTTTGGCATGCGCCCACCGTACAGCGAGGCTCTGACTTGCGCCCGTCGGCAATGCGCCCTGCCGTACCATGAGGGTGTGCGAATCCTTGTGCTTGGACCCGGTGCCCGTGAACACGCGATCATTACTGCGCTGCGCCGTGAGGATCCCGCGCACGAAATCGTTGCAGCTCCAGGAAACGCGGGTATCGCCGAGGATGTCGAGGTCATGCACCTCGATGCGAACGATCCAGAAGTCGTCGCCGAGTATGTGCGCGATTCGTCGTTCGATCTCTGCGTGATCGGCCCGGAAGCCCCGCTCGTCGCAGGCGTCGCCGATGCAGTTCGAGCGGTCGGCGTTCCGGTCTTCGGTCCTTCGCAAGCTGCAGCGGCCCTCGAAGGCTCGAAGGCCTTTGCGAAAGCGATTATGGACGCCGCCGCCGTACCGACCGGTCGAGCGACGCGAGCAACAACCATCGCCGAGGCGATTGCGGCGATCGACGCCGAATCCGCCCCCTGGGTCGTGAAGGCCGACGGCCTGGCAGCGGGGAAGGGCGTCATCGTGACGCCCGATCGTGACGCGGCGATCGAGCATGCACGGTTCTGGCTGCAACACGGCAGCGTGCTCGTCGAAGAGTTCCTCGACGGTGAAGAAGTCTCGCTGTTCCTGTTCAGTGACGGTGAGAGCGTTCGCGCGCTCAGCCCCGCACAAGACTTCAAGCGACTGCGCGACAACGACGAAGGCCCGAACACCGGCGGCATGGGTGCATACACGCCCCTGCCATGGCTCGACGCGCGCTTCGGCAGCGAAGACGAGTTCGTCGCAGAGGTCATCGACACGGTCGCTCTCCCAACCGTGCAGGCGATGTCACGCGAGGGCACCCCCTTCGTGGGTCTCCTGTACTGCGGGCTCATCGTGACCGAGCAGGGCATCCGCGTCATCGAGTTCAACGCTCGCTTCGGCGATCCCGAGACGCAGGTCGTGCTTGAACGGCTCGCGACCCCGCTGAGCTCCGTGTTGTTCGCAGCAGCAACCGGAACGCTCGCTTCGCTCCCACCGCTCGAGAAGCGTGAGATCGCAGCCGTCACCGTGGTGATCGCAAGCGACGGATACCCCGAGGCCCCGATCACCGGTCGGCCGATTGAGGGAATCAAGGCTGCGAACGCGCTCGAAGGCGTGCACGTTCTCCACGCAGCAACCGCGCTCGGCTCAGACGGTGCGCACTTGCTTGCGACGGGCGGCCGCGTGATCAGCGTCGTCGGCGTCGGTGATTCGCTCGCGCAAGCTCGAACGCGCGCCTACGCTGGCGTTGACACCATCTCCCTCGAGGGCGCGCGAGTGCGACGCGATATCGCTGAAAAGGTGGCACGATGACTGCGCTTGCAGGCTGGACCAGGGTCTACTCCGGCAAGGTTCGGGAACTCTACGTCGAAGAAGGTCAGACCCTCGAAGACGCACCAGTCGTGCTGATGGTTGCGAGCGATCGCGTGAGCGCCTTCGATCGACCGCTCGAACCGGCGATCCCCGGCAAAGGAGAGGCACTGACGTCGCTCACGAACTGGTGGCTCGAATACCTCGACGTCCCCGACCAGCGAGCGGTGGTCGCACACCACGCGCCGATTCCCGAGGCAGTCCGTGCTCGCGCGACGCTTGCAAAGACGCTCGACATGTATCCGATCGAATGTGTCGTTCGCGGCTGGCTCGCAGGGAGCGCTGTCGGCGAATACCAGCGCACCGGCGCGGTATGCGGTGTCGTATTGCCCGAAGGGCTCAGCGAAGGCGACCGGCTCCCTGAGCCGATCTTCACTCCCGCTTGGAAGGCGCCGCTCGGACAGCACGACGAGAACATCACCTTCGAGCGCGTGGTCGAACTCGTGGGCGCCGAGGTCGCAGCCGGACTCCGCGACCAGTCGATCGAACTGTTCACCCGAGCCGCGCAACGTGCGGCCGAGTCACGACTGATCCTCGTCGACACGAAGTTCGAGTTCGGGGCCGACCGCACGACGGGGCAGCTCACGCTTGCAGACGAAGTCCTGACGAGCGACTCTTCGCGGTATTGGAGCCTCGACGATTGGCAACGAGGCGAGCTGCGCTCCTCCTTCGACAAGCAGATCGTCAGGAACTGGATCCGCGAGAACTGGGACGGCGAAGGAGTACCTCCGACGCTGCCCGAGTCGCTCGTCACCGAGGTTTCATCGCGCTACCACGCACTCCTCGAGCAACTCACATCGAATCCGCAGTAGTGATCGGTAGCGCAAGGCTGGCAACGAGTGGTTTGCTAGAGCTATGAGCTCACCGTCGAATACCCCGCCGAAGTCCCCCGCGGCCGGGATCATCGTCAGCCTTCTCATTGGCGTGATCGCAGCGATCGTGGCAATCGGCAGTGCGGTCACCGTGTTCCAGTGGATCATGTACCTCCTGAGTGCCTTCTCTTCGGGTAGCTCGAGCATGATCTCAGCGGCCTTCGGCCAGGCGATTCCTGCGCTCATCGTGCCAGTGCTGCTGTTGTTCTTCGGCTTCGTGATCGCTCGCGCGCTCTTCCGTGCAGTGTTCCGCATGGCGAAGGGCGCCGGTGCCGCGGCGCACAGCAATATTTCGCAAATGCGGGAGCAGGCAACCTCCGAAGCAGCCCGTCGCGCCGAGCAGGCTCGCGCCGACATGCAGGCTCGCACGCAGCGCACACAGTCGAACCTGCGCGACCAGCAACGTCAGATCGCCCAGAACGCGCAGCAGGCCCGTGACAACAACGCCGGTCACACTCGCCAGCACTCGGAGTCCTCCGGCTCTCGAATGGATCAACTGCGCGCTCGCGTGGGTGACCGGATCGCCGCCGAGATGGCTGCATCCGGGTATTCGACGCAGCAGGGCAATCCCTATGGCGGCAACCAGCAGCAGGCTGGTCAGTACGGTCAGCCGCAGTGGCAGCAGCAGGGCCAGCCTCGCCAGCAGCAGCGTCAACCCCAGCCTCAGCGTGCTCCGCAGCAACGTCAGCCGCAACGAGCCCAGCAGGCCCCCGTGGCACAGCGAGTGCAGCCCACGCAGTCCGACATGGAACGGTTCAATGCGCTCCTCGATCGCGAAACCGGTGGAGAGCACGCGCAGCGTTCACGGAAGCACAGTGGTTCAACACTGACCCAGTCGAGCCTCCGCGGTGGCTCGCTGTCACGCACGAGCCTCACGCTCAACTCGCTCGTGCACGGTGCCCTGAAGAGCAGCTCGCTCTACAAGTAGCGAAGCGGTCGTTCGCGCTCGTATCGGCGACCGTGTCCGCTGAGCGGCGTGCTCGCACGGGTGCTGTCGAAGTGCGCGACAATAGTCGTATGGCCACACGCGACGATTCCCAGCCCGGTATGCAGGAGCACGGTTCTAGCGAGCCATCGGCCACTGAGGCTACGGCCCCTGAGGCGACGGTGTTCGGAGCCGATGCCTCCGCGCACACTGAGCACGCTCCCGTCTACCGTGAGACGGTTGAGCAGGTCGATGTCGTCTACCGCCGCTCCCCGAAGTTCGGCCGATTCATCACGCTTTTCGGAGGCATTGGTGCGGTCATCGGCTTCTCGCTCGCGATGTGGCGCCCCGCTCCTCCCGAGCTCGGTCTCGGGCCACTGATCGGCTACATGCTGCTCGTCGGTGTGACCGCCGGGATCACGGTCGGTGCACTGATCGCGGTCATTCTGGATCGCACGGTAGGTCGTCGAAAGCGAGTGCTGCACGCGGAGCACATCGAGATGCGGGCGGAAGAGTCGGGGCAGCCTGCGAGCGCGGAGCAGTCAGCTGCACACGGTGAGCCCCGTGAGGGCGGCGCCGGTCCTCGCCCCTAGGCACTGCATCCTCGCGGTTCGATCGCGAACCTGACGACTGCGCGAGCGCCGCGCTCGTTGAGGATCACAACAGCTCGTCGATGATCTCGAACGTTCGTTCCGGGTCCTCGAGATGCATGTCGTGGTGCACGCCTGGAAAACGACGAATCTCCCAGCCCTGTTGTTCGAGCGCCGCGGCAGTGCGGTCAGAGAGGATCGCAGGCGACTCCTCGGAGAGCACGATCGTCGAGGGTACTGCGGGAGGGCCGAGCGTCACGGGATTGAACGCGACCTCTTTGAACACCCCGATAGCCATCTTCGCGTCGAATTGGGACTTTCCTCGCCGCAGTGACTTTTGGACCGCAGGAGGGTAAGCCGCTCGCTGTTTTGAAGACCTTCGGGCTTGGAGGGCGCCGACGACTCCGAGGGTCAGCGCGGGGACTGCCCAGAATGCTCTGCCGGCAGCGCCTGCAGTGGGAAGCGAGAGCTCGAAGCCGGGATCGAGGTAGATCGCGTGGTGGGGTTGCAGCCGATCGACTGCCCGGACGAGCACTGCGCCCCCGAGGGAATGACCGACAACGGCGTGAAGCCCCTTTGGCAGATTCTCAACGACATCGTCGGCGAATTCGCTGAGGCTGTACGACTTCGCTCGCTCGCTCTTGCCGTGACCGCGGAGGTCGAGGCTCGTGATGGTACAGCGCCCCGAAGCGAGCATCCGCTCGATGAGTGGTTGCCAAGTCGATGATTCCGCGCCGAGTCCATGGACCAAGCCGATGTGCAGGGGGCCGGAGCCGAGTGTTGTCGAATGCAGTCGCATGTCTCATTCTCTCTCGCAGCTCCGGCAGGGGCGAGTTCGAGCACTCGGAGCAGCCGTATTCGTGGAGTTCCGAGCTGCTCGCCGGGGTGAACGTGAGGAACGGTGAACGTCAGGAAAGCTGGTTCGCTTCGACCCAGCGGAGGTAATCGTCGCTCACGGTGCCGGTGACGTATTCGCCGGTGAAGCACGAGGTGTCGAGACGGTCGAAGTTCGCGCCGCCCGTGATCGCGGCGTGCATGTCCTTGACCTCCTGATACACGAGGTAGTCGCTGCCGAGCGCCGTGTTGACCTCGGGGATCGTTCGGCCGGCCGCAACGAGCTCTGCCCGTGAGGGCATGTTGATGCCGTACACGTGCGGGTAGCGGACGGGCGGAGCGGCCGAAGTGAAGGTCACCTTGTTCGCTCCGGCCTGGCGGGTCATTTCGACGATCTCGCGGCTCGTTGTTCCGCGCACGATCGAGTCGTCGACGATCAAGACGTTCTTGCCCTTGAATTCGGAACCCATCGCGTTGAGCTTCTGACGCACCGAACGCTTCCGCTCCTCTTGCCCCGGCATGATGAAGGTTCGACCGACGTAGCGGTTCTTGTAGAAGCCTTCGCGGTATTCGATCCCGAGCTTGCGCGCGACCTCCATCGCGGCAGGCCGTGACGAATCTGGAATCGGCATGACGACGTCGATATCTCCGCTCGGCGTGAACTCGCTGATCGTGTCGGCCAGCTTCTCACCGAGGCGAAGTCGAGCTTCGTAGACGGAGACGCCGTTCATGATCGAGTCAGGCCGCGCCAAGTAGACGTATTCGAAGGAGCAGGGGATGAGCTGCGGGTTCGCTGCGCACTGCCGCGTTGCGAGTTCTCCATCGACCGTGATCGAGACCGCTTCGCCGGGCTCGACGTCGCGGACGACCTCGTAGCCACCGGCTTCGAGAACGAGCGATTCACTCGCGACGACCCATTCCTCGCGGCCTTCGCGCTCGCGACGACCGAGAATGAGCGGACGAATTCCGAAGGGATCGCGGAACGCGAGCAGCCCGTGGCCCGTGATGACGGCGATGACCGCGTAGGAGCCTTCAATGCGCTTGTGGACATTCTCGACCGCATCGAACAGCTGGTCGTGATCGAGCGAACTCCGGCCGACGAGCTTCTGCAGTTCGCTCCCGAGCACGTTGACGAGCATCTCGGTGTCACTGTCGGTGTTGACGTGACGGTAGTCCTCAGTGTGCAGCTCTTTCGCGAGTTCGCGAGTGTTCGTGAGGTTGCCGTTGTGCACGAGCGTGATGCCGTAGGGAGCGTTCACGTAGAACGGCTGCGCTTCGAGTTCGCTGGAGGCCTGACCCTTGGTCGCGTAGCGGACGTGTCCGAGACCGGTCGTTCCGACGAGCGAGCGCATGTCACGGGTTCGGAACGCTTCACGAACCTGACCCTTGGCTTTCCGCACGTAGGAGTGCGGGCCATCGATCGTTGCAATACCGCAGGAGTCTTGCCCCCGGTGCTGCAGAAGAGCGAGTGCGTCATACACCTGCTGGTTGACGAGTGTTGACGAGACGATGCCGACAATTCCGCACACGGTACAAGGGCTCCGATCTGATGTGGGGATTCCCGGATCAGTCTATTCTCAATTGGATTCTCTTGCGTGGCAGAAAAGTTTCGGTCCGAGGCGCAGCCGCGAGCGCGATCACGCCAGCAATCCGAGCTAGCCTTAGACCATGACAAATCCCTATGCCGCCGCGGGTGTTGACACTGACGCGGGGGATCTTGCCGTTGAACTCATGAAGAGCGCGGTTGCTGCAACGCACGGCCCTGGCGTTCTCGGTGGCGTCGGTGGATTCGCCGGTCTCTTCGATCTGAGTGCTGCTGCGCAATACAAGCGCCCGCTCCTTGCAACCTCGACCGATGGTGTCGGCACGAAGGTTGCGCTCGCTCAGGCGGTCGATCGACACGACACCATTGGCCAAGACCTCGTCGGCATGGTCGTCGACGACATCATCGTCGTCGGAGCGAAGCCGTTGTTCATGACCGACTACATCGCCTGCGGCAAGGTCGAACCGAAGCGGATCGCGGACATCGTCCGTGGCATCGCTGCCGCGTGCTCCGCGACCGGAACAGCCCTGGTCGGTGGGGAAACCGCAGAGCACCCGGGTCTGCTCGGCGTCGACGATTACGACGTCGCCGGTGCAGCAGTCGGCATTGTCGAGGCAGACGCAGTGCTCGGCGCTGAGCACGTACAGCATGGCGACGTCGTCATCGCAATGTCGTCGAGCGGCCTCCACTCGAACGGATACTCCCTCGTTCGACACGTGCTCTCGGAGCGTGGAATCGCGCTCACCGATCATGTCGACGAGCTCGGCGGTGTCGCGGGTGAAGTGCTCCTCGAACCCACTCGTCTGTACACCGCTGCTCTGCTGGCTGCCATCGAGTCGGGCATCACCTTGCACTCGCTCAGCCACGTCACCGGCGGCGGTATCGCGGCGAATCTGGCGCGCGTCCTTCCGGTCGGCTCGTGGACAGAGATCGACCGTGGGTCGTGGAGCGTGCCCGAGGTGTTCTCGGTGCTCGCAGATATCGGCGGTTTCAGTGTCGAGAGCACTGAAGGAACCTGGAACCTCGGCATCGGCATGATCGCGGTACTGCCTGCAGCTGAAGTGGAGCGATTCATCTCCTCGGCTGAGGCGCACGGAATCCCGAGCTGGCGCATCGGCGTCGTCTCCACGCAGGCGCGTCCGGAAGGTTCGTTCATCGAAGGCGCGAAGGGCGTCGACGGTGGGGCAGTTCGACTGATCGGCTCGCACCAGTAGCGTTCGATCTGCTGCGCGCTCTCGCCTTTGTCATCCTGGCGAATGGTTCTCACCGGGAATTCAGCAAAACTTGCCGCGCACTCACTAGAGTTTTCTTGATTTCGCTTTCTATTGAAAGGCACCGCAATGACCAACTACCCGCCACCCAGTAACCAGTCGCAGTACCAGCAGGCTCCTCAGGGCTACGGTGCTCCGCAGCAGCCTGGCTACGGATACGCCGAGCCGCAGCCGAAGGGACTCAGCATCACCTCGCTGGTGCTCGGTGTCGCGAGCGTGTTCCTCGGTTGGACCTTCTTGGCACCGATCGCCGGACTCATCGTCGGATTCATGGGTCTGAAGCGCGAACCAACGGGCAAGGGTTTTGCAATCACCGGCCTGGTCTTGAACGGGCTCTGCCTGCTCGGATGGCTCGTGAGCGTCGTGATCATCGTTCTTGTCTTCGGCTCGTTCTGGGCAGTGTTCTCGGTCACCGACTTCACGTAATCGCGACCGAGCGCCCCATCGCTCTGCACAGCCCGTTCGCCTCTTGGCGAGCGGGCTGTTTCGCTGTGTTCTGGGTGCCTCGCTGCAGGAAGGTCTGCACTGAGCCCCGGGGTCTGCACTGTATTGCTCGCAGCGGGAGGGGGAGCGGGAGCGGGAGCGGGAACGCGAGCGGGAGTAGAAACGCGAGCGGGAGCAGGAACGCGAGCGGGGTGCGCCGAACCCTGATTCGGGCGTCTACTCAGCAGTCGACGTAGGCGACCGCGAGACCGCCCATCGCAGTTTCTTTGTACTTGTCACTCATGTCGGCGCCGGTTCGACGCATCGTCTCGACTGCGGTGTCGAGACTGACGTAGTGCGTGCCGTCGCCGTGCGCTGCCATGCGCGCCGCGTTGATCGCCTTCACCGCGCCCATCGCGTTGCGCTCGATACACGGAATCTGAACGAGTCCCTTGATCGGGTCGCACGTAAGACCGAGGTTGTGCTCGATCCCGATTTCGGCAGCGTTCTCGATCTGCGGTGCGGTCCCTCCGAGTACTTGCGCGAAGCCCGCGGCGGCCATCGCACAGGCCGAACCGACTTCGCCCTGGCAACCCACTTCTGCGCCCGAGATCGATGCGTTCGATTTGATGATGATGCCGATCGCTGCTGCGGTCAGCAGGAAATCGAGCGCCCAGCTGTCGTCGTCGTCGCGGCGAACGAAACGGTCGAAGTAGAGCATGACTGCCGGAATGATTCCAGCGGCACCGTTGGTCGGGGCGGTCACGACGCGGCTTCCAGCGGCGTTCTCCTCGTTGACGGCGAGCGCGAACAGGTTGACCCATTCGATTCCGCTGAGGCGATCGGGGTCGCCCTTGAGCGCAGCCGCGTCGCGGGCGATGAGCTTGTCTCGCCATTCTTTTGCGCGCCGTTTGACGTCGAGACCACCCGGCAGGATGCCCTCGGTCGCGCAGCCCGCAGCCACGCATTCCCGCATAACCTCCCAGATTCGCTCGAGCGCTGCGGTCGTTTCGGCATCGCTGCGCCATGCCCGCTCGTTTGCGCGCATGATCTCGGGAATGCTCATGCCCGTGGCTTCGCAGTGTGCGAGCAGCTCGTCGCCCGTGGTGAACGGGTACTGCAGTGCGCCAGCGTCGCTGTCGACCGCCGGCACCGGGCTCAGGACGTCGCCCGGATCGTGCCGCATGACGAAGCCGCCGCCGATCGAGTAGTAGCCGTGCGATTCGATCTCCGAGTCGTCAGCGCGGTAGGCAGTGATGCGGAGCGCATTCGGGTGCTCGGGCCGCACGGTGAGGGGCCGCAGGACAATCGCCTCGTCGGGCGCGAACGGAACGCTTTGGCGCCCATCGAGCTGCAGGGTGTTGGTCGAATGGATCGCATCGAGCGTCGATGAGATTTCGTCGCCGGAGACATGCTCGGGGCTGAGTCCGGAAAGACCGAGCATCACCGCGCTGTCCGTCGCGTGACCGGCTCCGGTGGCGCCGAGTGAACCGAAGAGGTCGACGCGAATGCGTGCGGTCGCCTCGACTTCGTTCGCCGCCGCAAGAATTTGCACGAAATCGACCGCCGCCTTCATGGGGCCGACGGTGTGACTGCTCGAAGGTCCGATTCCGACTTTGAAGAGGTCGAGGACGGAGATCTTCTCGAAGACGGGTGCAGCCTCGGTCGCATGGGCGCCAAGTGAACCCTGCGGTTTCGAGGGGACACCGAGCCGAATCGGCTTCGCCGTCGACGGAGGCACGTTGTGTGCGACAGCCGCGTCCGCGCTCCCTGGCTCAGTGAGCACGGATGCCTGCTCGGCAGTTGCTTTGGTATCGGTGCTCGACAATGAGCCGCCCCCAAGGTCGGTCGTGATGGAAAAAACTGCGAGGGGTTCGATCACTGCGTATCGCGATCTCGCCCACAGAGCACTCCGCCTTACGCGGTGCGGTGCTCCTGGTCGCTCGACTGCGCGTAGTCAGCCCACTTGTCGTCGTATTCGTGCTCGTTGGAGTCACCCGCGAGCTCGCGCTCAAGCGCCGAGTAGTTCACGGTGGGACTGTATGACTTCAGCTCACGAGCAATTTTCGTGTGCTTAGCCTTCTGTCGGCCACGACCCATGCTGGACCCCCTCACCAAGACGACGTCTATGCGTCGAAACATCATCGCATGAAAACCTGCGAGAAATCCGGGTCCACTCTACCATGCGTCCCCCGGAGGTGGCCCGGGACTCATGGCTCGCTCATGGCTCTTGCGAAACGAGTCCTTCGAGTTGAAACCCGCGCAGTCGTTGGCGAAAGCCCTCATTCCCAATATCCTGCGCCAAGAGCGAACTTCACCGCTCTGATTCCCGCCGTTTCCCTCCGACGAGTAGCCTCGGAACGTGCATCTCTTGTCTCGCGTCAGCCTCAAAAACCGTGCTCTCATCGCCCTCATCACCGTGTGTGTCGCCATCTTCGGTGGAGTCGCACTCAACAATCTGAAGGTCGAGCTCGCGCCAGACGTCGAGTTCCCGCAGGTCGCGGTGATCACCGCGTTCCCAGGGGTGTCCCCGGAGATCATCAGCAGTGAGATCACCGAACCGCTCGAAGCTGCGCTGCAGGCTGTTCCAGACCTGGTGTCCACGACGGGAACCTCGAGTTCCGGGTCGAGTGTGATCGCGGCAGAGTTCACCTACGGCGTGAACCTTGCAACGACAGAGCAGCGCGTGCAGCAGATCGTCAACCGAATGCAGGGGCTCCCGGACGGCGTGACGCCACAGGTATTGACCGGCTCGATCGCCGACCTCCCGGTCATCCAAATCGCAGTGACCGGTGGCGAGAATCAGGCGAAGCTCGCCGACGACCTCCAGGTGATCGCCGTGCCCGACCTGCAAGACATTGAGGGTGTTCGAGAGGCAGAGGTTCTCGGTGCACAGAGTTCCCTCGTCCTGATCACGCCGGACCAGGCGGCGCTGGCAGCGGTTGGCCTCAACCAGCAGGCGATCAGCACAGCCATCGACGAGAACGGCACGCTCATTCCCGCCGGCACGGTCGACGAGGGCAGCGACACGCTCACCGTTCAGCTCGGATCACGCCTCGACAGTGTCGACGACATCTCCTCCCTTCCGCTCGTCGGCGCGAACGCCCCAGACGGCGGAGTCGTCACGGTCGGTGACGTTGCGAACGTCGAGCTCACGCAGGAAGAACAGACCTCGATCTCACTCGTGAACGGTGAACAGGCGCTCACGATCTCGATCACGAAGGCCTCCGGTGCCAACACCGTCGATGTCTCGAACCTCGTCACCGAACTCTTGCCGCAGCTGCAGGAGAGCCTCGGTGGAGATGTCGAACTGACGATCGTGTTCGACCAGGCTCCGTACATCGAACAGTCGATTGAGGCGCTCGCGATCGAGGGCGTCCTCGGACTCATCTTCGCGGTGCTCGTCATCCTGATCTTCCTCATGTCGATCCGCTCGACCCTGGTCACTGCGATCTCCATTCCTGTCTCCGTGCTCATCACCTTCGTCGGACTCTGGGCGACCGGGTACTCGATGAACATCCTCACGCTCGGGGCGCTCACGATCTCGATCGGTCGTGTCGTCGATGACTCGATCGTCGTCATCGAGAACATCAAGAGACACTTGCCGCTGCACAAGAAGCGCGGCAGGGCGATCCTCGTCGCCGTCAAGGAGGTCGCTGGCGCGATCACCGCCTCGACCGTGACGACCGTGATCGTCTTCCTCCCGCTCGCATTCGTCGGCGACATCACCGGGGAGCTGTTCCGACCGTTCGCGATCACCGTTTCCATCGCGCTCATCGGTTCGCTGTTCGTCGCGCTCACGATCGTGCCGGTGCTCGCGTACTGGTTCTTGCGAGCGCCGAAGAACGCCGAGATCGTCGACCGACCAGAAGACGAGAAGCCAGACGCGCTCCGACGCCGCTACCTGCCGATCCTCACCTGGACGCTCAAGCGCCCAGCCGCAGTGCTGATCTCCAGCGCAGTCGTCTTCGCAGGAAGCGTTGCAGCCGCGCCGCTCATGGGCCAGAACTTCCTCGGCGACTCCGGCCAGAACACCTTGAGCGTCGATCAGGCGCTCGAACCGGCGGCGAGCCTCGAAACGCGTCTCGCGGCTGCCGAAGAAGTCCAAGCGACCATCTCGGAGATCGAGGGTGTCGAGATCGTTCAGGCGAGCATCGGCGGCGGCGGCGTCTTCGCAGCGTTCACCGGTGGCGGCAGCAGCGGCACCGTCACCTACTCGGTCACGACCGACCCCGCTGTCGATCAGGAAGCACTGCAAGAAACGATCCGTCAAGAACTCGCAGACGCGGACTACGACGGTGACTTCACGGTCGCGACGAGCGGAGGCGGCTTCGGAACCTCCAGCGACATCGCGATCGACATCACCGCGACCTCGCCAGACGACCTGACCGAGGCGAGCCTGGCGCTCGCCGATGAGTTGCGCGGCAACGAGACCGTTGCTCAGGTTTCGACCTCCCTGCAAGAGGCGCAGCCGATCGTCGAGGTTTCGATCGACCGCGACCTGGCTGCTGCCGCGGGCTTCTCCGAACTCCAGGTCGCGGGCATTGTTGCCGCAGCCATGCAGCCTCAGGACGTCGGCACAATTCAGCTCGATGGGCGAGTGGTGACGATCTCCGTCGCAGCATCGCAAACTCCCGAGGACCTTGCGGAACTGCAGAACCTGCAGATCCCGACGCCCGCAGGCCCGGTCGCACTCTCGACGGTTGCGAGTGTCGAACGGGGCGAGGGCCCGGTGAGCGTGTCGACCGCGGACGGTGTTCGCAACGCTTCGGTCACCATCACTCCGGCGAGCGCCGACGTTTCGGCGACCACCGCTGCGGTGCAAGATGCGATCGACTCGGTCGAACTCCCCGCCGGTGCGACCGCCTCGATTGGTGGCGTTGCGACGCAGATCACGGACTCGTTGACCCAGCTCGGGATCGCAGCGCTCATTGCGGTGCTGCTCGTATACATCGTCATGGTCGCGACCTTCAAGAGCATGCTGCAGCCACTGCTGCTCCTGGTCTCCGTGCCATTTGCTGCAACGGGCGCGATCCTCTTGCAACTTGCGACGGGAATCCCGCTCGGTGTCGCCTCGATGGTCGGTGTGCTGATGCTGATCGGTGTCGTGGTGACGAATGCGATCGTGCTCGTCGACCTCGTGAACCAGTATCGGGACCGGGGTATGCGCGTTCGTGAAGCGATCATCGAAGGTTCGCAGCGTCGACTCCGCCCGATCCTGATGACTGCTGCCGCAACGATCTTCGCGCTCATCCCGATGGCGCTCGGTATCACGGGCCATGGTGGCTTCATCTCCCAGCCGCTCGCGATCGTCGTGATCGGTGGCCTCGTGTCATCGACCGTACTGACGCTGATCGTGCTGCCGGTACTGCTGCTCGTGGTCGAGGGAGCGATCGAAAATCGTCGATTGAAGAAGGGTCTCGGGCTCCGCTCGGAGGAGAACGCGGATCTCGACGAGGAACTGCCGGAAGCTCGCTCGAACGAGGCGGTGGAACCGGAGCTCGCCGAGGTTGGAGCCGGGTCGAACGCGAGTGCACGGGCCCGCAAGCCACGCGGCCTGCGCGGGCTCTTCCGCCGTGATCGCTCGACGCGAACTCACGGCAAGCGCAAAGGTCGCGATGGTTGAATAGTCCCCAATAAAGGAGGCTTGTTGTGACGAGTTATTTGATTGTGAACAGCGCGCCTGCAGGGTCTGCGGGCGACTTCACACAACCCCCGACACTCGAACTGGCCGGCGCTCAGTGCAGGCTCGATTGGGGCGATGTCACGATCGAAGTTCCGAGCGGAACGTTCACGGCAACCCTGAAGCTGGAACGCCTCGCGGGAGCGCCAGTCGTCGCGAGCATTGATCTGAACGTCGCGCCCGATCAGGGCGTGCGGATCGCCTTTCACGCGCCTTCGAACGAGCACGAATCCGCCCACGTCCAGCAGACCGGCGCATGGCCGGCCGACGCAGCGATGGCGTACTACGCGGCGCGCGATGCTCGTGCGTTCCCGCAACTGCTCGACCGGCAGGCAGGCGCGACCCGTCCGCCGCAGACCGGTGTGATTCCAGCGACCGTTCCGGACCCGACGACTGCCTTCGGTGGCAACCCGATGCCCTTCGCCGAACAGGCTGATGGACGGGTGGGCGAGCCCTTCCCGAGCGACGAGGCGCCCGAGTCCGCTGCAGGTTCGAACGATCATGCGGCCGTCAACTCCGAGGAAACGCACGGCGGCAACAATGCAGGCAATCCAGCAGAGCCTGTCGAGTCCTCCGTTGAGGGCGACTCTGCTGTTGAATCTCCTTCGGAGCCCGGCTCCGAGTTTGGCCCGGAATCAGTGCCGGAGTCAGCGCCGTCATCTCGCTCCGATGTAGAGACAGAGCACCAGGGCGAAACTGCTTCTCCAGCCGAAGCATCCGACGCAGCTGCCGAACCTGCGGTTTCGCGCGAACAGCAGGATCCACTCGAGCCGAGTGTGCCCGCCGTCGGACCAACGCCGGGCTCTACGGGAAATGTGCCCGAATCAGCGCCCGGCTCCGCTCCCAGTTTCGGAGACGTGCAGAGCGCGGTCATCGAACCAGTCGTTACTTCAAACCCATCGCCCCAGGACTCGAAGGTGAACGCGGCTGAAGGTGGCGCTTCGTTCGGTGCGGGTCAAGCAGGATTCGGTCCCGACCGAGTTGAGGCCCACGATGAAGCAGGGTCGGCTCAGGGCAGTGCGGCGGCCTTCACGGGGCAGCAGCACGGTGAGCAGGCGCAGCAGGCAGGCGCCCAGCAGGCAAGCGCCCAGCAGGCAAGCGCCCCGCAGTATCCGGCCGGCCAGCAGAGCTCGTCCGGCCAGCAGGGCCAGCAGGGTCAGTTTGGCCAGCAGGGTCAGTTCGGTCAGCAGGGCCAATCAGGTCCGTTTGGTCAGCCCAATCAGCCGCAGCAGTACCCCGCTGCTCAGCAGCCGGTTCAACCCGGCGAGCACTTCGGGCAGCAGGGCCAGCCTGGGCAACCAGGGCAGCAGGGCCAGCCGAATCAGTTCGCGCAGACCGGCCAGCCCGGACCGCAGCACCAGCCCAGTCAGGGCGGCCAATTCGGCCAGCAGGGACAGCCCGGTCAGCCGGGCCAGCAGGGACGGCCCGGCCAGCCCGGACAGCCCGGACAGCCCGGCCAGCAACACCAGCCAGGTCAGTACGGCCATCAGGGCCAGCAGTTCGCGCAGGGAAACCAGCAGTTCGGTGGCCAGAACACCCAGTACCCCCAACAGGGACAGCAGGGAAATCTGCAGTCGCATCAGGGCCAGGGTGGCGCCCAGAGCGCGGTTCCGCCGATCCCAACTCCAACTCAGTTCGAGCATGCGACGGCGCAGTACGCCCAGCAGCAACAGGTGCCGCAGCAGCACGTTCCGCAGCAAGCGCCCGCTGCTGGCTGGTATCCGGATCCCGCCCGCCGAGCCGAACTTCGCTGGTTCGACGGCCGCGAATGGAGCCGTCACGTGATTCGTGGCGGCGTGCAACAGTTCGACTGAACTCACGCCCGCGAATAGGGACATGACCGAGCGCCTCTCCTGGTAATTCTCCGGGGGAGGCGTTAGTCTTGTTCGGTCGGCTTGAGACGGCGCGGTGTCGCGCCAAGCGGTGTGAGTGTCTCGTGGCCGGATTCACCAGCAGTCGCTGGGGGAGAAACAATCCCATACGTGCCACAGGCGATCAGTACATTTCTACTTCGATTGCGCACGCTTACGCCAGAGAGATTCAATGCCCAATTATTCAAATGGGTCGCCCGAGCGCGCCCACTCAGATTCCCGATCGCAGAAATCCGGAAGCCGAAGCCCGAAGCACCGCGGATACCGCGAAGAGGCTCCGAAGAAAGAACGCTGGTCGAACGAAGATCGCGAGCGACGCGGCGGAAGCCGCCCAAACCACGGTCGCTCGAACGACCGTGACAACGGCCGCGCATCGAAGCGTCCTGACTGGCGTCCTTTCGAAAAAGACTCCCGCTCACGCGGCGCCGCGCCCCACGGGCGACGTTTCGACCGTGACGAGCGCCCCTCGCGTGACGATCGCGGACCACGTTCCTTCGACCGCAACGACGGTGGACCACGTTCGTTCGATCGCAACGACCGTTCTGGTCGCGACGACCGCGCTCCTCGTTCCTTCGATCGCAACGACCGTGCACCTCGTCGCTTCGACCGTGACGAGCGCCCCTCGCGCGACGACCGTGGACCGCGTTCCTTCGATCGCAACGACCGCTCTGGTCGCGACGACCGCGCTCCTCGCTCGTTCGATCGCAACGACCGTGCGCCACGACGCTTTGATCGTGATGAGCGTCCCTCGCGTGATTCGCGTGATTCACGTGCGCCGCGTTCCTTTGATCGCAACGACCGTCCAGGTCGCGATGACCGCGCTCCTCGTTCCTTTGACCGCAACGACCGCGGACCACGTTCCTTCGACCGGAATGACCGTCCAGCGCGTGACGACCGTGCGCCACGACGTTTCGATCGTGACGAGCGTCCGTCGCGTGATTCACGTGATTCACGTGCGCCGCGTTCCTTCGATCGCAACGACCGTGGACCACGTTCCTTCGACCGCAACGACCGTTCAGGTCGCGACGACCGCGGGTCACGCTCATTCGATCGCAGCGATCGCAATGACCGACCAGCCCGCGACGATCGCGCCCCTCGGTATTACGAGCGCAGCGACAGTGCACCGCGCTCAGCTGCTCGCACCGAGCGCCCGGCCCGCGACGACCGCGCACCTCGCAGTTTCGACCGGAGCGATCGCCCGGCTCGCACCGAGCGCCCGGCCCGCGAGGACCGTTTCAACCGCGACAGCCGCCCGGCCCGTTCCTTCGACCGTCCGGAGCGTTCGCGCCCGGAGCGCAACGAACGCGATGAGCAGCCGAACCGCGACTCGATCTATTACCCGAGCAAAGAAGCGCAACCCTTCGTCGAACAAGACGACGTCGTGCTCGATCGGCTCGATGCGAAGGAGACCTCCGCGCTCGACATCGAAGGTGTCGACTTCGCAAGCCTCGGGCTCGGCGCAGGCATCATCGGTGCGCTGACCGGGCTCGGTGCAGAACGCCCCTTCCCGATTCAGGCCGCGACGATTCCCGATGTACTCGCTGGGCACGACGTGCTCGGACGAGGACGCACGGGAAGTGGAAAGACCATCGCCTTTGCAGCGCCCATCGTGGAGCTCTTGCTCCGCAACCGCCCGGAACGTCGCGAAATCGGTCGCGCACCGCGCGCGCTGATCCTGGCACCGACGCGGGAATTGGCAATGCAGATCGACCGCACCGTGCAATCCGTTGCTCGCGCCGTCGGAATCTTCACGACCACGGTGGTCGGTGGCGTGCGCCAGGCATCACAGGTGCAGGCGCTGCGTCGCGGCGTCGACATCCTGATCGGCACCCCCGGACGCATCGAGGACCTCGCCGAACAGGGGCACCTGAACCTCGGTGCTGTTGAAATCGCGGTGCTCGACGAGGCTGACCACATGTGCGACCTCGGGTTCCTTGAGCCTGTGCAGCGTCTGCTGCGCCGCACTCGCCCGGGCAATCAGAAGCTCCTGTTCAGCGCCACGCTCGACCAGGGTGTTGCTGCGCTCGTGAAGGAGTTCCTCGAGAACCCGCAGATTCACGAAGTCGCCGGTGAAACCCAGGAGACCGGGACCATCGAGCACCGAGTGCTCGTTGCCGATCGGTACGACAAGGATGCGGTGCTCGACCAGATCGTGCGGAACCCCGGGCGAATCATCGTGTTCACGAGAACTCGTGCCTACGCCGAGCGTCTCGCGGAGCAGTTCGAAGACGCGGGCATCGCATGCACGAGTCTCCACGGAGACCTGCCGCAGGGCCGTCGCACACGAAACCTGCAGCTGTTGACGAAGGGCAAGGTCGATGTCATCGTCGCGACCGATGTCGCAGCCCGCGGTATTCACGTCGACGACATTGCGCTCGTCGTCCAGGCTGATCCACCAGACGAGTACAAGACCTACATGCACCGTTCCGGTCGCACCGGTCGTGCCGGCAACCTCGGTCAGGTTGTTACGGTCATCGCGCCGAGTCGTCGGGCTCGGATGCAGCAGTTGCTGCAGCGTGCCGAGATCACCGCGCCGATGATCCCGGTCGTCCCTGGCGACGACCTGCTCGACAATCTGACGGGGACGCCCGCAAGCGCGAGCTTCGTCGACGACGAATTCGAGGCCGCCGACGCGATCGAGACTGCACGCTCGTTCGACGCAGGTCACGCCATCGAGGCCGACTCGGGTGTGAACGCTGAGACATCTGTCGAGGCCGACTCCGCAGCCGATACCGATGACGAATCATCCACAACTGAAATCGTGTCCGCAGAGACCGAGCAGAACAAAGAATAGAAACATCTCGACGAACCCGCAGAATTGGTGCTGTTGCACTCAGTTCTGCGGGTTTCTCGCTGTACCGTTGCAGGAGGGGTGATCATGAATATTGCAGTCATCGGAGGCACCGGCCTCATCGGAAGAAAGGTCGTTCGACGACTCGCGCGCGCTGGGCATTCCCCGGTCGCGGTCTCTCGTTCCGGCCGGAGCATTGCAGGCTCGCTCGCCGCGACTGCCGACATCGTGCTGGGTGACGGCCTCGCCGAAGCATTCGAGGGTGTCGAACTCGTCATCGACGTTTCGAACACCTCAAACCCGCTCGATGCCCGCGTGTTCACTGTCGGTGCTCGGAACGTGATCGACGCCGCGGTCGAGGCCGGGGTTCGACGCTCGATCGTCTTGTCGATCGTTGGCGTTCAAAGCAGCAATTACTTGTATCACCGCCGGAAGGCAGACCAGGAGGTCGCCTACGCGGAATCCGCGCTCGACACGACGGTGGTAAGGGCCTCGCAGTTCCACGAATTTCCGGTCAGCTTCTTCGAGGCCGGGGCAGCGCTCGGTGCGATTCCTGTGTTCCTCGGCGCACGGTTCCAAACCGTCGATTCCGGTGAAGTCGCCGACCTGATCGTCGCCCAGGTCGATGAACCCGTTGACGGTGGGCTCGTCGAGATCGCTGGTCCGAAGGTGCAGGTTTCGCGAGATCTTGCGAAGATCTGGCGGGATCAGAAGCGAGCACGAGGCCTGATCGTGAACGGCCCCTTCCCTCCACAGTTGTTGAAGTTCTTCCGCGACGGCGCCAATCTTGCTGGGCCAGACACTGTTCTCGGAACGCGAGGGTTCGCCGAATGGCTCGAAACCTCCGACCGGACGCCACGCTAATTTCTCCGGGGAACGCCTCGCCGGCGACGCTGGCTGAGCGCGCGCTCGAAATCCTGCAGCGCGTTTGGGGCTATGACGAGTTTCGCAGCGAGCAGGCGGCGATCATTTCGACAGTTGCCGCAGGCAACGACGCCCTCGTGCTCATGCCGACGGGTGGTGGAAAGAGCCTCTGCTACCAGATACCTGCGCTCGTCCGCCCCGGGGTCGGGGTTGTGCTCAGCCCACTGATCGCGCTCATGCACGACCAGGTTTCCGCGCTCGAACAACTCGGAGTCCGAGCCGCATTCTTGAACTCTTCGCAGAGCGCTGAAGACCGCCAGGTAGTGCACACGGCAGTCCTCGCGGGCGAGATCGACCTGTTGTACCTCGCACCCGAGCGTCTGCAGAGCGCGATGAGCCTGCTCGATCGAGCAGAGATCTCGCTGTTTGCGATCGATGAAGCGCACTGCGTTGCGCAATGGGGCCATGACTTCAGGCCCGAATATTTGAACCTCAGCGTGCTGCATGATCGGTGGCCTTCGGTCCCGCGAATCGCACTGACAGCAACAGCAACTGCGGACACCCGGCGTGAGATCGCAGAGCGCCTCCAGCTCAACGACGCGACCGCGTTCGTAGCAAGCTTCGACCGGCCGAATATCCAGTACCGGATCGAGCCGAAGAAAGAACCGAAGCAACAGTTGCTTTCGCTGATCCAGAGGGAGCATCCGGGCGAGGCGGGGATCGTGTACTGCCTGAGTCGTGCCTCTGTCGAGAAGACAGCGGAGTGGTTGCAGTCCCGCGGAATTGAGGCGCTCCCGTACCATGCTGGCCTCGACCAGCGCACGAGAGCAGAACACCAGCGACGGTTCTTGCAGGAAGACGGCATCGTCATGACCGCGACGATTGCGTTCGGCATGGGCATCGACAAGCCGGACGTCCGGTTCGTGGCACACCTCGACCTCCCGAAGAGCATCGAGGGGTACTACCAAGAGACCGGTCGAGCCGGTCGCGATGGTCTGCCCTCGACCGCATGGCTCGCCTACGGGCTCGGTGACGTGGTCCAGCAACGCCGCATGATCGAAGAGGGCGAGGGCGACACGTTTCGAAAGCGCGCGCAATCGCTGCATCTCGACGCCATGCTCGCACTCTGCGAAACGATCACGTGTCGGAGGCAGCAGTTGCTCTCCTACTTCGGGCAGGCGAGCGAGCCCTGCGGCAACTGTGACAATTGCCTTACCCCGCCGCAAACCTGGGACGGGACGATCGCAGCGCAGAAGCTCCTGTCCACGGTGGTTCGACTCGATCGCGAGTTCCGCCAGTCGTTCGGCGCTGGACATCTCATCAACATCCTCCTCGGCAAGGAAACTCCGAGAGTGCTCGCCCGAGGTCACACCGCTCTGCGAACCTTCGGGATCGGAGCCGAGCTCAGCGAGGCCGAATGGCGAACCGTGGTTCGGCAGCTCCTCGCGCGCGGCCTGCTGCAAGTGCGCGGCGAGTACGGTGTCCTCGGGATCACGACTGCAAGCGCCGCAGTGCTCGCGGGCGAGGTCGCAGTGCTGTTCCGCACTGAACCCGAGCGGGCGAGAGCACGCGCTCGCAGCGCCTCCAAGGCAGCGGCACTCGATCTCGAACCCGGCGCCGCGGAACTGTTCGAACAGCTTCGGCAGTGGCGTGCAGGGGTTGCAAAGGCGGCGAACGTGCCTGCATACGTGGTCTTCAAAGACGCCACGATGGCTGAAATCGCATCGCGACGACCCTCGTCACTTGACGAGCTGGCGCAAGTGAGCGGGATCGGCGAATCAAAACTCGAACGGTACGGCACTGCGGTGCTGCAAGTGGTTGCGCACGGAAGCGTGCCCGCCGAGGAGATTCCGGCTACCGTTGATTTCGAACTCGAGACAGAAAGCTGAGCATGACAACGCAAATTTCGCCACAGATCGCCAGGTCGTGGCTGCTCGTTCCAGCATCGCACCCCGAACTCTTCGAGGTCGCGCTGCAGAGCAACGCCGACGCGATCATCATTGACATGGAAGACGCGGTTGCCGCGAACGACAAGAAGGCAGCACGCAAGGCGACCGTCGACTGGCTGAACTCCGGCCACCGTGCCTGGGTGCGCATCAACGACGCTTCAAGCGACTTCTGGAACGACGACTGCGCGGCGATGAAGAAAGCCGATGGTCTTGAGGGCGTCATGCTGGCGAAGAGCGAGAGCTCCTCGCACATCGACGACACGGCAGATCGCCTACCGGACGACACACGGATTCTCGCGCTCGTCGAGACTGCGCGCGGTATCCAGAACGTGGAGCAGATCGCGAATGCGCCGGCGACCTTCCGCATCGCTTTCGGAACCGGCGACTTCCGTCGGGACACGGCGACGAGCGACGATCCCTTGGCGCTCGCCTACGCTCGAAGCCGTTTGGTCATCGCCTCGCGCGCGGCGCGCCTCCCCGCACCGATCGATGGACCGACACTCGACTTCGACAAGCTTCCAGCGGGTACGCTCCACGCGCACGCAATGGGAATGAGCGGCAAGCTCTGCCTCACGCACGAGCACACGGCGACGATCAACGAGGGCATGAGCCCGAGCGAGGAAGACGTCAACTGGGCGGTTGCGTTCATTCAGGCCTTCCGCGATTCCGGTGGAAAGATCACCGACGGCAGTGACCTGCCGCGGCTTGCCCGCGCGCAGAAAATCCAGCAGCAGGCGGCCGACTTCGGTCTCGTTGCTGACGAGACGGTCCGCGTGAGCGCCTCAGGCTACTAGGACATTCGGGGCAGCACATGCATTGTGCTGCGCAACGACGAAAGGCCAGGACGATTGCTCGTCCTGGCCTTTCGTGCTCAATGTGAGGATTAGTTAAAGGCGTCCTTTGCGGCGTCTTTCACGTTTTCGCCAGCCTGCTTCGCGTTGGCCTTGGCCTGGTCGGCCTTACCCTCTGCCTGCAGACGCTCGTTATCGGTCAGGTTGCCGACGCCTTCTTTTGCCTTACCGACTGCCTCTTCGGCACTGTTACTGATCTTGTCTCCGAGACCCATAGTGTCCTCCTCAATTGGTGATGCTTCTTGTGTCATCACAGTAGTTTCAATACCTGTACCCCGCAAGGAAGAACCGTCCCCCTCCGCTATTGGCGAAATATCGATCGCCCCAGTGCCACCGGCTTCTGCGGACAGCGCTTCGGCCATGGCGCTCTTCGCGCGGAGCGGGGGAGTGCGGAACATGAGTGAGAGGACGAACGCAACCGCTGCGACGCACATTGCGATGAAGAACACTGAAACCGTCGCGCTTGCGAAACCGTCGAGGAACGGTGCGGTGAGGCGCGAATCGGCGGAGTTCAAGAAGGAGGAGTCGCCACTGAGTGCGTCGCCGATCTTGCTCGGGTCCTGCAGAATGGCAAGGATCGAGGCGTTGTTCGGGTCGGCGAGCACGGTCGGGTCCTGCGACGCCGTCTGCAATTGCGCGACGAGTTCCGGCTTTGCGAATGCTGCCGAGAGGGTGTCCGGCAGGCGCGTGTAGAGCACAGAGAACACGACCGCGGTGCCGAGCGTGCCACCCAATTGACGGAAGAACGTGGCCGAGCTCGTCGCAACTCCCATGTCACGAGCGTTCACCGAGTTCTGTGCAGCAATGGTGAGCGTCTGCATGAGCTGACCGAGGCCGAGCCCGAGCACGAACATTGCCGTCAGCAGGAACCACAGCGGGGTGTCGAAGTGCAGTTGCGTGAGCAGGAAGAAGGCGACCGTCATCAGTGCGGTGCCGAGGATCGGGAACATCCGATACTTGCCGGTGCGCGAGATCAACTGACCCGAACCGATCGAGGCGATCATGAGGCCGAGGATCATCGGGAGCATCAGCCAGCCGGCCTGCGTCGGGTCTGCGCCGACGACAAGTTGCAGGTACAGCGGGATCATCATCATGCCGCCGAACATTCCGAAGCCGACCAGGACGCCGATGATGGTCGCCATCGAGAACGTCGAGGAACGGAAGAGCTTCAGCGGGATCAGCGCGTCGTCGCCCATCGAGCGTTCGATCACGATGAAGGCGATCGTGCCGATCGTGGCGAGGGCGTAGCAGAGCATCGCGGAGGGTGAGCTCCAGCCCCAGGTGCGGCCGAGCTCCGCAACGAGCAGGAGCGGAACGACAGCGAGCACGATTGCCGCGGCACCCCACCAGTCGATCCGCACGTGGCGGCCGAGCTTCGGAATGTGGAGGTGACGGAACACGACCCAGAGTGCAACGACGCCGATCGGAAGGTTCACCAGGAAGACCCAGCGCCAGCCGTCGATGCCGAGAATCATGTCGGAGCCGGCGAGGAGACCGCCGACGAGTGGGCCGAGCAAGCTCGAGACGCCGAAGACGGCGAGGAAGTAGCCCTGGTACTTCGCGCGCTCACGCGGTGCGAGCACGTCGGCCATGATCGTCAGCGGCAGAGACATCAGGCCACCTGCGCCAAGGCCCTGCATGGCACGGAATGCCGAGAGCTGAATCATGTCCTGACTGAACGCGCTGAGCGCGCTTCCGATGAGGAAGAGCACGATTGCGATCAGGAAGAGCGGGCGCCGACCGAAGATGTCGCTGAGTTTGCCGTAAATCGGCATGACGATCGTCGAGACGATGAGGAAGGCCGTGGTGACCCACGCTTGCAAACTCAGTCCATTGAGGTCGTCCGCGATGGTTCGCATTGCGGTGCCGACGACGGTCTGATTGAGCGATGAGAGGAACATCGCGACCATGAGGCCAACGATGACGAGTTTGATTTCTTGTTTCGTCATCAATCCGGGTGTCGCTGCAGGCTTGGTTTCGCCTTGAGCGCGCGTTGAAGGGAGAGTCATTGCATCCTTGGAGAGTCTTTGCACTGCGAGAATTATTGCAGTGACTGCAACTTTACACCCTCCGAATGAATTCTGCTACCGAATCTTGCCCTCCGACGCGGCTTGCCGTCGTCGGCAACCTCTCATTTTCGACACCTAGACTGCTCACTATGCTCAGCTCGGCGTCACGCACCAATTCCACCCACACAGCGACCGCACCCGGAATCTCGAAGTTCCGCGGGATGCGAGTTGCGCTCGCCGTCTCGACCGGCGCGGTGCTCTTCGCCCTCACCGGCTGCGTCTCCGACGCCGAGGTCGAACCGACGACACCCGCGCCCACGAGCGCGACCCCGACACCAACGCCAACACCAACACCGACGCCGGAGTCGAGCCCCAGCGAAGCGCCCGAGGAGACCCCGATCGAACCCGACGTTTCGGTCGTGCCCGAAGATCCTGCTCCGGAAGAGCCCGCCCCGGCGCCGGCCCCAGACGCTGGATCGATCGACGACGCCCTCAGTCTCGGTGTCGTGGTCAACAAGCAGCGCCCGCTCAACCCGCAGGATTACGTGCCGAATGTCGTTCCCGTCTCGATCTCCCAGTCGGGAGGCCAGAGCGTTCGGCCAGAAGTCGATGCGGCCTTGAACGAGCTGAACGCTGGCATGACCGCTGCGATCAACGAGGGCGTCTTGGTCTTCTCCTCCTACCGTTCGTTCAACCGGCAAACCGAGTTGTACAACGGCTACGTGGCGCAATACGGTCAGGCCTCGGCCGACCGCACGAGCGCGCGACCCGGCCACAGTGAGCACCAAACCGGCCTCGCCGTCGATGTCGTGGGCACGGGTGGCGCGTGCCGACTCGACGTGTGCTTTGGCGGCACGAACGCAGGACAGTGGATCGCAGCCAATGCCTGGCAGTACGGCTTCATCGTTCGATACCCAGATGGTCTGCAGGGCACGACCGGCTTCCACTACGAGCCATGGCACCTGCGGTTCGTCGGGGTTGAGACGGCCACTGCAATGCACAACGGCGGGATCGCAACGCTCGAGGAGTATCACGGGCTCCCTGCGGCGGCTGACTACTGATCCCGTCGAACCGATCCTTCGCCCGGGTGAGGCTCGGAGCGCGGGCGATTTCGGTATGGGTATGCGGAGTGTCGAAAGCGAGGACCGCATGTCGGAACATGGTGACGCCGCGGGAGATGACCTGATGCTGCGCAGTGTGCTGCTCGTCGGCTACGGAAAACTTGGGTCGCAACTGGGGCAACGGTTGATCGACCGTGGAATTCGTGTCGCGGGATTGCGTCGGAGTGCGCACGTGTCGGAGTCGCGGGTGCAACTGATTCCGTTCGATCTCATGCAGGAATCGGCTGATCAGCTCGAAGCGTTCGACGCGATGGTGATCACCATCACTCCGTCAATCGGTTCTCCCTCGTTCGACGACGGCTACGTCCGTGCGCTCCAGAACCTTCGCCGTGCTCTGCCATCGATCCCCGCGCGAACGATCTTCGTCTCGTCGACCGGTGTTTTCGACTCGGAGTATGGCGATGAACCGATCACCGAGCTCGTGCACCCCGAGCCGCGCACGAAGCGATCGCAGACCCTGCTCGATGGCGAGACCGTCGCGAAGCAATTGTTCAACGCGCTCATTGTTCGTCCGACCGGGATCTACGGCGCGGAGCGAGACTTTCTCATCCGGAAGGTGCTGGCCGGCGAACCTGCAGACTTCGGCCGCGTGACGAACCGCGTGCACGATGTCGATCTCGCCCGAGCACTGGAACGAATGCTCCTGAGCGCACACCCACCGGCGCTCGTGCACGCGGTCGACGAACGACCGGCGAGCCTCGGCGAGGTCGTCGGATTCATCGCGAGCGAGCTCGGAGTGCCCGCCCCTCCTCGCGCAGACTCCGCCGACAGCCCACGGCGCGTGTTCGACGGCTCGAAATTCCGCGAGCTGCTCGGCGCGCTCGAGTACCCGTCATTCGAAGCGGGGTATCGCCAGATGGTGGCAGAGCGGCGCTGAGCGGTGGCGCGGGCTGGTGTCGACGGAATCAGGCTGTCGCGAGTCGATTGGTCGAGATGCTCACTGAGCACCCGGACCCGCGGTGATGTCGAAGACATCGATCGGAGCAGCCCCTGGATCGAACATCGAGGTCGAAGCGACCCTTCGGCGAGCAGATTCGCGCAGCACGTCGCCGCCCTGTTCTGCGATGCGTTGGGCGAAGGCGATCGTCGAAAGGTACGAGAGCGTCGTGTCGGCGAGGCCGGTATCGTCGATCGGTGATTCTTCCGGGCTGGAGTAGACGAGTTCGATCCGACTCGGGAGCGTTCCAGCCACCACCCGCACGGTGCCCGCTGCGTCCGTCACGACTGCGCGCTGCACCGCGTCGAGTTGCGCCTGGCTGAGGGGTTCCGCCACCCGGTGAGCGAGTCGCATCCACATTCGGCTGTCCTGTTCGGTCGTGGTCCAGGTTTCCTCGACCAGCTCGATTTCTTGCGCACCAAGCGCCGAAAGGAGGGCCTGATCGAGCGTTGGCAGATCTGCAGCCAGGCCCGAGAAGGTCTCCTCGAGTTCGTCCGTCTGCGTGGTGACGTCGAAGGGGACGTCGATACCGACCCAATGTGCTGGGCCGGAAGGACGCTCTGTCACGGTGAGCGCCGTGGCATCGCCCTGCACCACTCGTTCTGCGAGGTCGAGGTAGAAGTCCTCAAGGGTTCTGCGGAGTGCGAGCTTTGCTCGGTGGTCGTCGAATTGGTAGCGACTGTCGATTTCGAGCGCGTCGAGGGGGATCCGCGCCCGACGAAGCAGATCGAGCGCGATCCCATCGCGAAGCTGTTGAACGGAATACGAGCGGTAGCCGGTCGAGGCATCGATCTCGACCGGAACGATCAAGCCACGCTCGCCATAGAGGCGGAGCGCCTTCTCGGTGAGTCCGGTCAGTGCTCGGAAGCGACCTGCTGAAAACGTGGGGGTATTGATGTGCATGTCTTCCACTGTGGGGCACGCCCAAGGGGCGAGGTCAACTCGGCTCCGATATTCGTCGATTTCGGCGGCCTTGCGGGGGAGCAGTGGCACCGCGAAGAGGCAGAGCACGACGAACACCAGGATCATCACCAGCATGGTGCCCAGCACCTGCGAGAATGGCGCCGGGGCCCGAAGTCACCGGGGATTTCCAGGAAGCAAGGTATGGCGAACCCATCACGGGACACGGATCGAGAAGCGGTCAATGCGCTCGGCGTGCCACCGACGGTGTTGGCCGAAATCGCGGCGCGACGCTGGGATCTTCATCCGGCCATTGCAGCCAACCCCAGTGCCTCGCCGGAACTCCTTGCGTGGATCCGTGGAGTGAATCCGGCAGGCGTGGTGCCACAGCAGCAAGGCGCTGCTCCGCAGTGGTCCACGTCGCATCATCCAGGCCAGGGGAGAGCAGCGTCGTCGGGCATCGGCGCGTTACCCGTGCACCTCGCTCCCAATGCCTTTCCGAGGCAGCACGCGCGTCCACCTGTGCCTGCGCGTCGGAGCAGCGCCGGATGGTGGTTCGCTGGTTGTGGATGCCTCGCGGTCGCAGCGCTCGTCATTGTCGTCCTCGTCATGTCATTCGGTCTTGGCGCGGCCCTGCTGCCCTCGAGCACCCAGGGCAATCCCGTGCAGCCTCAGCCGCAACAGCCTCAACCGCAACAGCCGCAGGCGACGACCGATTCGGGGGTCGCAGCGCAGATCGCACTGTTCCGAGCCGACCAGGCGCGGATCAACGAACTCGCGGCGCAACTCGAGGGAAACCCTGTCGCACCGCTCGTCGCAGATCTTCGGAACTTCCGTCTGGATGAAAAACGCGCTGACGACCCGACCATCGGCATCTACGAGGCGAAACCGATTGCCGAGCGAGCTGCTGCGCTCCGCGTTTCACTCGAGGAGAGTATCGCCAAAGCTGAAGCGCGCCGAACGAACGCTTCAGGTTCGCTGACCGAGGGCATCGTCGACGCGGCAGGCAACGGGTTCATCGACATTCAGTGGGACGCAGCCACTGCGTGTTCTTCCCAGGCGGCGCCCGGCAGAGAGAACATCGGCTGCGTGAAAGCTTCTGACCCCTTGACCGTGCACCTGTTGCCGGAGCAGGAGGTCGGCAGCGTCTGGATGAACGAGATGCTCGTGACCCACGAGCTTGCGCACGTCTACCAGCACGCAGACGACCTCGGCGCTGATGATTACTCCGGGGCGTACCACGACCTCCTCGCGCAGGGCCATTTCCAAGGCAGCAAAGAGGTCATGGCAGATTGCTTCGCGCTCACCGTGTACGACCGCTGGTCGCTCACCAATGGAACGGAGAGTCAAGGCAACGGCTACGTCTGCAACGAGGCAGAACGCCAAGTCCTTCGTGAGTGGGCGGCGAGCCTTAACGTGCAAATGGGCTGAGCCCATTCTGCGATCGCGAACAGAACGCCGCGCGCGGTCGTACGGAACGCGCTGCAGCCGTCGTCAAGGCATTCGCGGAGGCAACCACCGAGCGCTCCAGCACGAATCCGCTGCGCGCGGCTGTTCAGGGAGAACGAAACGCGGCTCCGGCGTTGAGCAATCGCGCGACATCTCCGCCGAGCGCCTGCAGGTCGTGCAGCACTGTCTCTTGCAGGTCTGCGAGTTGTGCAGGCCCTCGAGCGGTCGCGAACGCGGCAGTGATGCCATGCCGACGCAGGGCGGCATCGTCGAGCGTGATGCTTCCTGCGAAGACGATGACGGGTGTCTCCGCTGGGGTGTAGCGCCGGATCGCGTCGACCACTTTGCCGTGGAGCGACTGCTCATCGAATCGGCCTTCACCGGTGATGACGACATCGGCGTTCTCCACCCGCTCCTGCAGACCGAGCGTTTCGGCGACGAGTTCGCTTCCCGGCTCGAGGCTGGCGTTGAACAGTGCGAACGGCCCGAGGGCGAGCCCTCCCGCGGCACCGAGGCCGGGCTCGCGGTCGAGTGCTTGGTCTCGTGTGCTGTGTGCTTCCAGAAGCCGTGAGAACACCGAGAGCCCTCTATCGAGCGTCTCGACCTGCTCCGGGTTCGCACCCTTTTGCGGTCCGAAGACTGCCGCTGCACCACGTTCTCCGACAAGGGGATTCGTGACATCGCATGCGAATCGCCAGCGCGTGCTGAAGACGCGCGGATCAAGACCGTTCAGGTCGATCCGATCGAGCGAACTCAGCGCGCCACCACCGGGCGCGAGCTCCGCGCCGTCACGGTCGAGGAACTTCGCGCCGAGTGCGCTCAGCATTCCCGCGCCGCCGTCGGTGGTGGCCGATCCGCCGAGACACAGGATCAATTCGCTGCAACCGGCATCGAGCGCCGCACGGACGAGTGCTCCAACGCCGTACGAGGTCGCATCGAGCGGTCGGAGTGGAGCATCGCTCACACCAGGGAGCCCATTTGCCTCGGCACATTCGATGATCGCGAGGGAGGAATCGCTAGCGATGCCGAGACGTGCAGTGATGGGGCGCCCGAGGGCGTCGCTCGTTGCTACCGTGTGCTCCGTCATGCTCCCGGTTTGGAGGAGCGCGTCGAGTGTTCCTTCCCCGCCATCGGCGAAAGGAAGCTCGGTCACCGTGGCCCTCGGGAGCGCATTCCGAATTCCTTGCGCGATCGCGTGCGCGACTTCGCTCGCGCTCGCGCTGCCCTTGAAGGAATCAGGTGCAACAACCCAGTGCAGGGACTCGGACCTCGGTGTCGTCATGATTTTTCAGCCTAGCGAGTGGCAACTCGAGGCTGCGCAACGAGGCGGCCTTGCTGTGCGGCCGGGCAGCGTGGTCTTACAGTGAGAATCGTGATTATTACGAACGCCCTCGTCGGTGGTGCTCTGCTCGATATCGCCGTTGACACCGCATCCGGAACCATCGCACGCATGACACCAGCGGGCGCCGAATCGCACCGCGACACCGTCGTCGATGCTGCAGGCTCTGTCGTCATTCCCGGGCTCTGGGACGCGCACGTGCACATGGAGCAGACCGCGCGGGCGCTCGGCAGTGTCGACATCAGCCACGCGGAGAGTAAAGCGCAGGCGCTCGCGGTCATCGCCGCCGCGCTCGGTCTTCTCGATCGAGGAGCACCGCTCGTCGTCATGGGAATGCGCGACGGCATCTGGAGCGAAGCCCCGTTGCAAGCAGACCTCGATGCGCTCAGTGCTGCACCCCTGATCGTGCAAAGCTTCGATCTGCACTGCCTGTGGGTGAACTCGGCTGCGCTGCAGTGGTTGCAGTCCGAGAACATCGATGTGTCGCTCGCAGTCGAGGGAGTGCTCCGTGAGGCGCCCGCCTTCGCCGCAACCGCGGTCCTCGATCGGCTCTCTTCGCAAGCGCAGCGCGACACCGACGCGAACAACGCCATGGCGCACGCGCTCTCCCGCGGAGTGGTCGGGATCGTCGATCTGGAGATGGGCGGCGCGATTTCCACGTGGCTTCGTCGCGCGAACAGTGCTGACCTGCCCCTGCGCATTGATGCCGGGGTGTATCCGCACGAGTTGGCGGAGGCCGAAGCGCAGCGCTATTCGACCGGACAATCCCTTGCGAAGCGACTCCGCGTCGGGCCTGCCAAGATCTTGACCGACGGGTCGCTCGGCACTCGCACCGCGTTCTGCCACGAGCCCTACGGAGTTCCCGCGGGCACCGGAACGCTGGAAGTCTCGGCGGACGAGCTCGACGCATATTTTGCACGCGTCGCTGCGATCGGTCTGCAGCCTGCGGTGCACGCAATCGGCGATGCTGCGGTCGGACTCGCACTTGATGCCTTCGAGCGAGCGGGTATCGGCGGGCGCCTCGAACACGCGCAACTCGTTGCGGACGAAGACGTGCAGCGATTTGCAGGCCTCGGCGTTGTCGCTTCCGTGCAGCCTCGGCACGCGCTCGATGACATCGGTCTCTGCGCAACCCACTGGCCCGATCGCCAGCACCGGGCGTATGCGTTCCGCTCGTTGCTCGATGCGGGTGCGACCCTCCTGTTCGGCTCGGATGCCCCCGTCGCGCCACTCGACCCGTGGCAGACCATCGCCGCAGCCGTGCACCGTGCCCACGTTGACGAGGACCCTTGGTTCCCCGAGCAGCAGCTGACGCTCGAGGAGGCGTTCGCCGCCTCGACGCAGTCGACGATCGCCCCTGGTCAGGTCGCTGATCTCGTGATCCTCGCGGACGACCCGTGGACCGCGAATGCTGGACTCGCGGCGCTCGACGTCGCGGCCACGATCGTCGATGGCGAAGTGATGTACCAGGCCTAGGCGACGCCTTTGCAGCGCGCATCGGGTTGCGACCCTCGCGAACGCTCCTAGAACTCCTCTACATGCGTTCTGCCTGATCGTGTGAGAAAACCTACAAAGAGGCTTCGCCCGTGCGCGAGCCTCATTGTGGGCGAGAACAGGGAGTTGCATCGGCGGCCGCTTTCGGGCGTAGCGTGACCTCACCGCCGTTACAAAGGAGATGCCGTGGTTGACACCGCCCCCGCACAATCTGGTCAGACCCGTCCGGAGCGCGCCGCAAAGCGCAGTGCTCCGAGTGCAAATCCGGCTCCGAAGCCGCCTCGGGGAAGTCGCTCGTGCGCACCCCGAAGCCGACGACCTCGATCGATGTCGCCTGGATGCACGACGACCTCCTCGGTAAATGGAAGGACCTCCGTATCGAGGCTCGAAAGCGTGCCTCTGACCCGCAGTTCCAGCAGATCCCGAACCTCACCATGGAAGAGCACCGCGTTCGTGTGCTCAAGCAGCTCAAAGCGCTCACCGCGGACGGCGCACCGTTGCGCGCATTCCCGAAGGACCTCGGCGGTGCTGAAGACGCGGGAGGCAACATCGCAGGGTTCGAAGAGATCTTCCTGGCCGACCCGAGCCTGCAGATCAAATCCGGCGTGCAGTTCGGCCTCTTCGGTGCTGCGGTCCTGCACCTCGGAACGAAAACCCACCACGATCGGTTCCTCCCGGGCATCATGAGCATGGACGTACCCGGCGCATTCGCCATGACCGAGACCGGTCACGGCTCGGACGTCTCCTCGGTCGCGACGACCGCGACCTACGACGAGGCGACCGGGGCTTTCGATCTCCACACGCCATTCCGCGGCGCGTGGAAGGACTACCTCGGAAACGCAGCGGTCGACGGCAAGGCGGCGGTCGTCTTCGCGCAGCTGATCTCCAAGGGCGTCAACCACGGAGTCCACGCGTTCTACGTCCCGATTCGCGACGAAAACGGCGAGCACTACGTCGGCATCGGGAGCGAGGATGACGGCTTCAAGGGTGGCCTCAACGGCATCGACAACGGCCGCCTCCACTTCACGCATGTGCAGGTTCCTCGCGAGAACCTCCTGAACCGCTACGGCAACGTCGATGAAGACGGCACGTACACCTCGTCGATCGAGAGCCCGGGACGACGATTCTTCACGATGCTCGGCACACTCGTGCAGGGCCGCGTCTCGCTCGATGGGGCCTCAGTGCTCGCGAGCAAGGCCGCGCTCTCCATCGCCATTCGCTATGGCGCTGAGCGTCGCCAGTTCACTGCGACCGACGAGCACGAAGAAGAAGTGATCCTCGACTACCGTCGCCACCAGCGTCGCCTCTTCGTGCCCTTGGCCGAGACCTTCGCAATGTCGTACGTGCACGAGCGGCTCCTGGAAGATTTCGACAGCGTCTTCTCCGGAACGGGCGATACACCTGAGGCCCGCGAAGACCTCGAGACGCTCGCGGCAGGACTCAAGGCGCTGTCGACCTGGAACAGCCTTGACACCCTGCAGGTCGCCCGTGAAGCGTGTGGCGGCGCCGGCTTCCTTGCCGAGAACCGCATCACGCTGATGCGCCACGATCTCGACGTCTACGCAACCTTCGAGGGCGACAACACGGTGCTCTTGCAGCTCGTTGGCAAGCGACTCCTGAGTGACTACGCAGCACGATTCAAGGGAGCCTCGCAGCGTTCGCTCGTGCAGTACGCCGCGGGTCAAGTTGCAGACCGAGCGATCTCGAACATCGGGATTCGTTCGTTCGCGCAAGATGCCTCCGATCTCGGTCGACCGGCGGCGGCCTCGGTTGCGTTGCGCCGCACCGAGACGCAGCGCGACCTCCTCGTGGACCGCGTTGAGCAGATGGTCGCCGAGGTCGCTGGCGAACTGCGCCGCACCAAGGGGAAGAGCCGCGCGACGGGTGCCGCGACGTTCAACGACAACCAGCACGCGCTCATCGAGGCTGCGCGTGCCTGGGTCGAGCTTCAGCAGTGGGAGGCCTTCACCGCAGCACTCGACCGGATGCCGGCGCAAACGCGTGGCGTCATGGTGCATGTCCGCGACCTTTTCGGTCTCTCCCTGCTCGAGAAGCACGCTGCCTGGTATCTCTCGAACGGTCTCATGTCGGGAGCGCGCGCGAAGGTCGTGACCTCGACGATCGAACGGCTGCTGGTGAAGATCCGCCCGCACGCGCTCGACCTCGTTGCGACCTTCGGGCTTGACGACCCGCTCTTGCGCGCAAAGATTGCAACCGGGGCTGAGGCTGCTCGGCAGAGCGAAGCCATCGCCTACCACGAGGAACTGCGTTCCTCCGGTCGTGCACCAATCGACGAGAAGAAGCTCAAGGAACGAAAGTCTGTGAAGCCGGGCAAGTAGTTCGAATCATGCAGACGCAGCAATGCCCACCGTGAATCGCGGTGGGCATCGCTGCGTTTCGGGCACCGGCAATCAATTACCCTGAGCACATGCCTGCACTTGCGCCTCATATCCCTGCGGTACCCGCGTCAGGAATTCGACGACTCTTCGAAGTCGCAGAAGAGATCGGCGGCGAGATCACCATGCTCGCGCTCGGAGAACCAAGCGTCGCGATCGCACCGCACATCGCTGCCGCCGCGGTCGAAGCCTGGGAACTCGACGACACGAACTATGCGCCGAACGGCGGCATTCTTCCGCTCCGCCAAGCAATCCAGGCGAAGTTGGCATCGACGAATCAGATCACTGCTGGACTCGACCAGATTTGGGTGACCGTGGGAGCGACACAAGCGCTCTACCAGGCACTCACCGCAACGCTCGCAGCCGGAGACGAGGTGCTGATTCCGAACCCCGGGTACACGACGTTCACCATGGCGCCGCGAATGCTGCAGGCGGTGCCGGTCGGATACTCGCTCCGGCCCGAGCTCGATTTCATGCCCGACTTCGAAGAACTCGAACGGTTGGTGACACCGAGAACTCGGGTGCTGATCGTGAACTCTCCCTCGAATCCCCTCGGCGTCGTGTTCGGAGCATCGACCCTTCGTGCCCTGCTCGCCTTTGCGAAGCGTCATGACCTCTGGGTGATCAGCGATGAGGTGTACGAACACTTCACTTTCGGAAGCGAGCACGTCAGTATCGCGAGCCTTGATGATGACGACCGGGTCTTCACCGCGTACTCGCTGTCGAAGTCGTACGCGATGACCGGCATTCGCGTCGGCTACCTCGTGACCCCGCCCGGGTTCGCGCCGACATTCCGGACCTTGCAGGAGGCGACGATCAGTTGCGTGTCCGTGCCCGGTCAGCGAGCCGGGGTGGCGGCGATCACCGGTCCGAGCGCAGACCTGATCGCCACGCGCGAGGGGTATCGCGAAAACCTGCGCATGTGCACCGCGATGCTGCGCGGTCGAGGGTTCGAGTTCCTCCAGCCACAGGGCGCCTTCTACCTCTGGGTGAATCTCTCGCACGCGAGCGAAGGGAACGTCGCCGCTTGGGCAGAACGCTTCCTTCGTGAACACCGCATTGCCGTGGCGCCCGGCAGCGCGTTCGGCACGGAGGGCGAGGGATGGATTCGAATCTGTCTTGCCGGAAGCGCGGAGGCGCTTGAGCACTGCATCCAGTCCTTGCCGGTTCCCTAGGGCCAGCGCGCGCCCCGCAACACGAAAACTCGTCACCCGCGGCCACTGTTGTGACCAGCGAGCGACGAGTTTTCGTGCTCAATGAAGATCGAGGTGCTGCGTTATTCACGCAACGCTTCAACCGGGGATTGTCGAGTCGCCCGTCGCGCGGGGAGCACCGAAGCGAGCACCCCTGCGACTCCGGCGCCGACGACGATGACTGCGATCTGCAGCCAAGGCAGTGATAGCCGCATTTCGATTTCGGTCGCTTCCGCACCGATCGCCATGAGCCCGGCCCAAGCGAAGAACGCACCGAGCGCGACTCCGAGGATCGCCGAGACCAGGGCGATCAGGCTCGCTTCCGTGGTGAGCATTCCACGGAGGCCGCTCTTGCTGAGCCCGAGTGCGCGAAGCAGGGCAGACTCGCGGCGTCGTTCCAGCACCGACAGCGCCATCGTGTTTCCGATACCGACGATTGCGATCGCGACGGCAACAGCGAGGAGCGCGAGCACCACGAGCAACATGATGTCGAGAATGCTGTTGTACATGATCCGCTCGGGCGCACCACCACCGACCATGTACTCGTCGCTCAGGTTCATGATCGATGTCGCGATTGCTTGCACCTGCCCGGCGTCGAGGTTTGCGGGTAGTTCCATGAGCACCTGATTGTCGACGTTCTGCGAAACTGCAGCCAGATCGTTCGGGTGCATCAGTGGCGTCCAGGCGGAACCGTTCGGCTCGACGACGACCGTGAGTTCGATTGATCCATCGAATCCGGTGACGGTGACGGTTTGACCGTCGAGGCCAACGTAGCTTCTCGAATCCGGCACGACGATCGTGCCCTGCTCGGGTGAGAGGACCGGTGCGTGCGTCACTTGGTCGAGAGAATCGGCTGGAAGCGAGAGCGCCTCACCGCTGGCTCCCGAGCCGTCCGATGCTTCGATGTCGACGTATGCAGACGACGCGAGGACCGCGGATTCCGGGTTCGCCGCAGTCTTGATCGCTTCGAACGCGGCCGCGTTGATCCCCGACTCATTGAAGTTCTGCACGATGAGGTCGATTGGGCGTTCGCGATCGATGGTGGAGACAACGCTCTCGCGCACCGAAGCGGCACCGATGACCATCATCGAAACGAGCGTGACGCCGATGAGGAGCGCTCCCGCGGTCGACGCGGTTCGTGCAGGGTTCCGCACAGAGTTGAGTGCTGCAAGCTTGCTCGGGGTTCCGATCCACGACACCGCGAAGCCAGCGACCTTCACGACCGCCGGGATGACGATCGGGGCCGAAACCAGCACGCCGACGAAGCAGATCACTCCTGCGAGCATTGCTGGCAACAGGCCGATGGTTCCAGCCAGCGCGAGTCCGATCGCGCCAGGAATGATCAGCACTGCGGCGATGATTCCGCGGGTGATCCGGCGGCTGTGCTCGACCTCACGCGCGAGCACCGGGCGAAGCGCTTCGAGCGGCTGCACGGCGGTCGCCCGACGTGCGGGGGCGAGCGCGGCGAGCACGGTCATGACGACACCGAGAGCGAGGCCGATCGCGATGACGATCGGAGAGATCGTCACCTCACCGAGTGCGAAACTGCCGGACGATGACGCTGCAGCGATACCGAAACTCGCTGCGAGCGCGACCACGACGCCGACTGCGCCTGCGACGAGTCCGAGCAGGGAGGCTTCACCGAGGATGCTGCGGTAGATCTGCTTCGTACTCGCGCCGATGCTGCGCAGCAGTGCGAGTTCGCGGGTGCGCTGCGCGATGATGACCTGGAACGTGTTGGTGATCACGAGCCCGGCGACAAAGAGCGCGACAAGTCCGAACGCAAGCAGGACAGAGGTCAGCGCGGTCGCGCTCCCGGTGAGACCTTCGACGCGCGAGTCGACGACTTCCTTGTAGGTGCGGACGGTGACCGCGTCGTTGTCGATTGCAGCGGTGATGTCGGCTTGCAAGGTGCTGGGTGCATCTTGCGCGGCTGCGACCTGGACGGACTGCACCGAGGCGAGCTCGCTGAACGTCTCGAGCGCTTCCGTTGGAACAACGAGCGTCGGGAACCCGTAATCGCTCGAGGCGGTCTCGGTGATTCCGACGATCGTGAGGGCCACGGAGCCGTTTTCGGTCGCGGCGGTGAGTTCGTCGCCGACGGTGAGTCCGAGCTGCCGTGCGGTTGCGGCGTCGAGGGTGGCCTCGTTCTCAGCGGATGGCCACGCGTTGTTCGTAGCGTCGTTCAGCGTTCGCCACTGGAGTTCATCGGGAAGCATTCCGAGTGCAGTCGCGGCAGTTCGGGTTCCATCGTTTGAGATCTGGATGTTCGTGCCTGCAACCGCGGCGCTCGCGGTGACACCGTCAAGGTCTGCGATTGCTTCATTTGCTGCGATCAGGTCAGCGTTCGGGTCCTCGCTCGCCCCGGTGCTCCAATCGGGCTCGATGATGAAGTCAGCGTTCTGCACGTCCTGCGTTACTTCGGTTTCGAAACTGCGCTGGAACGTGCCAGAGAGGGTGAGCGTCGTAACGATGAATCCGACAGCGAGAACGATTGCGATACCGGTCGAAATGAACCGGGGAAGATTGGCTCGAAAACTGGCGAGCGTGACGGCCTTCATCGTTTGGCCACCGATGCGGTTGCAGTGCGCATTGCCTCCTGCACGGTTTCGATGGTCGGTGACTGGAGTTCACCAGTGATCGAGCCGTCGGTGAGGAGGACGACGCGGTCGGTGTGGGCTGCAGCAGCGGCGTCGTGGGTCACCATGATGACGGTCTGCTCGAGTTCGTCAACGCTCGTGCGAAGGAGTGCGAGCACTTCGTCGGTCGAGTGGGAGTCGAGGTTCCCTGTCGGCTCGTCGGCGAAAATCACCGCGGGGCGGGTGAGGAGTGCGCGGGCGACGGCGACGCGTTGCTGCTGGCCACCCGAGAGCTCGCTCGGGCGGTGACGGAGGCGGTCGGCGATGCCGAGCGTCGAGACGATGTGGTCCATCCAGGCCTGATCGACCGGTCGCTTTGCGAGGTCGGAGGGCAGGGTGATGTTCTGGCTCGCGGTCAGCGTCGGGATGAGGTTGAACGACTGGAAGATGAAGCCGACACGGTCGCGGCGCAGTTGTGTGAGCTCCGCGTCTTTCATGCCGGTGATCTCGACGCCGTCGATCCATGCCTGTCCGCGAGAAACCGAGTCGAGCCCCGCGAGGGTCTGCATGAGGGTCGATTTTCCTGACCCGGACGGGCCCATGATCGCTGCGAACTGGCCAGCCGGGAATTCGACGCTGACGCCCGCGAGCGCGTTCACCGCAGCGTCGCCGACTCCGTAGGTCTTCCACAGGTTGTTGGCTGCGGCGGCGGGAACGGCGTGAGCGCCGGGTGCGGTGGTGCGGGTGGATGTTTCCACGGATACCTCTCAATTTCACGGGCAAGAGTGCGCAATTCGCGCATCAATATTGTTTCGAGATGCGTGCGGGGCGGCATCGGTCTCACGGATGGGGTTGCCCGAGCAAAGGTCATCCCCTCGAATGACATCAGCACAATGGCCCGGCGGAACACCGCCGGGCCATTGATCTCGTTCGCGTCTAGAAGGGCTTTCCTCCCGTGACGGAGAGGATGCACCCCGAGGTGTACGAGGCGTCTTCGCTTGCCAGATAGACGTAGGCGCCTGCGAGTTCTGCCGGCTGGCCGGCTCGCCCGAGCGGGGTGTCCTGGCCGAACTCCTGCACCTTTTCGGTGTCGAAACCGGTGGCGGGGATCAGGGGAGTCCAGATCGGTCCGGGGGCGACAGCGTTGACCCGAATGCCGTCAGGCCCGAGCTCCTCCGCGAGTGCCTTCGTGAACGCTGCGCCGGCGGCCTTCGTCATCGCGTAGTCGACGAGATTCGGTGAAGGGTGCGTTGCCTGCACCGAGCTCGTCACGATGATCGAGGAGCCCGGCTTCAAATGTGGCACTGCGGCGCGGGCCGTGATGACGGGGGCGATCAGGTTCGTCTCGACGACCTGTCGGAGACCATCGCTCGGAATCGAGGCAATGCTCTCTCGTTCCTTTTGGTACGCGGCGTTCAAGACGAGCAGCGTGAGGCCACCGAGCTCGCCGACGGTGCGGAGCACGATCGCTTCGGCCTGCTCCTCATCACGAATGTCGCCAGGAAGGAGGAGCGCCTTCTGCCCGGCCTCGCGGATGAGGGCTGCGGTGCTCTCGGCGTCGTCCTGTTCGGCAGGAAGATATGAGATCGCGACGTCAGCGCCTTCTCGCGCGTATGCGATCGCGACTGCTCGACCGATTCCCGAGTCGCCCCCGGTGATGAGCGCGATGTGGTTCTTGAGCTTGCCGGAACCCTGGTAGCTCGACTCCCCGTGATCGGGCTTCGGGGTGGTGTCGGAGGTCAGCCCTGGCTGGTGCTGTTCTTGAGCGGGAAAGTCATCGCTCTGGTGTTTGGTGTTCGGATCTTCGTTTGCTGACTGCATGAGAAACTCCTCGCATTTGCCGGAACCCGTCACCGCGTCCCGGACTTTCCAAGAGAACCCTGGTCGTTTCAGCGTAGGAGCGTCGCGGAGCCATGTCGAGGAGTTCGGGGCAATACAGTCACGCTCGCGGCGAAAGCGAGCAGCGGGTTATGCGCGTCGCGAGGCGATGATGCGGCCGACCTCAGTGATCTCCGATTCCTTCGCGAATGCGGAGCCGAGCGCGACGACGCGGCAGCCTGCGTCGAGGAACTGTTCGGCGTTCTGCGAAGTCACGCCGCCGGTCGCGACGAAGTTCACGGTCGGGAACGGGCCCGACTGGTTCTTAATCCACGAAGGTCCGAGGTTCGAGGCCGGGAAGGCCTTCAGCCAGTTGAGGTCGGCTCGGAGCGCGCGCTGGATCTCGCTGCTGGTCGCGATTCCCGGGAGGTGCGGCATGCCGATGGCGGCGCAGCGCTCGACCACATCGAGGTCGAATCCAGGCGCAACCGTGAACTTCGCGCCCGCAGCGGCAACCGCGTCGACGAGTTCTGGCGACACGATTGTGCCTGCCCCGACGTCCTTGCCGCGCTCGCGACCGGCTGCGACGACGGCACTGAGTACATCGAGGTCGTCCTGCGACATCACAGGGACCTCGACCGACTCGACGCCCGAATCCCACGCGATCGTGCAGAGCTCGATACTGCGTTCGAGCCCGAGTGAGCGAAAAATCCCCATGACGGGAACGTTCGCGAATTCTTTGTCGAAGTATTCGTTGCTGAAGCTCATTGTGAGTCCTTTGCTGACGCCGCGGTGCGGAGGATCGGTTCGACGTGTTCGGAAGTCTGGTCGGTGACGCTCTGCAGCACGAGCGATGCGAGGCGGTGACCGTGGTGGAGGCGCTGTTCGGCGCTCAGCCCCGCAAGGTGGGAGGCGAGCCATCCGGCCGCGAAGGCGTCACCCGCGCCGACCGGATCGACCACGGTGATCGAGTTCGCGGGAACCTCGGTGGACGTATCGCCGGAGAATTCGTGGGCTGCGATGTCGGCATCCTTCACGATGAGGTGCGCAACGTCTGGGAGCAGTGCGCGGATCTCCGCGGCTGTCGCCGTGCCCCAGAGCGATTCGGCTTCGTCGCGGCCGACGAACACGATGTCAGCTGCTCGGGCCAGCGAGAGCAATTCGGCTGCTGCTGCTTCGCGGTTCTCCCAGAGCACCGGACGGTAGTTCACGTCGAAGCTCACGAGCGATTCGTGCGTGGAACGAGCCAGGAGCGCACGGCTGAGTCCGAGCGCGCTCTCCGAGATCGCAGCGGTCACGCCAGAGAGGTGGATGATCGTTGCGGTTGGCAACAGCGGAAGGTCCTCGATCGAGAGACCGGCTGCAGCGGAACCCTTGCGATAGTAGATGACCTCGGTCGATCCTTCAGGTCGCTGCTGCTTGAACATGGTGCCGGTCGGTGCGCCACCATCGCGCACAACTGAGCCAACGGCGACCCCGGCGTCTGCGATCTCGTTCTGGACGAGATCACCGAGCGTGCCCTCACCGAGCCGGCTGTGCCATGCGGCGCGTGCGCCCAACTTCTGGAGTCCGATCGCCACGTTGCTCTCCGCACCGGCGGTACCGAGTACGCAACGTTCCCCCTGAGCCAGGTGTGCGCCTGGCTCAGGGGTGACGAGCACCATCGTCTCGCCGATGGTGAGGACGTCGAACGCTGTTGTCATCGTTGTGGCTTACCAGTCGTGGACAGTGCCGTCGTGGAGACGGTTGAACGGCAGGTAGGCGGACTGGTACGGGTACTTGCCCGCAGCGTCAACGTCGAGCGTGACGCCGAGACCTGGTGCTTCGCCCGGGTGCAGGTAGCCGTCTTCGAACGTGAAGGACTGCTGGAACACCTCGTTGGTCGCCTCGCCGTGACGCATGTACTCCTGAATTCCGAAGTTGTGGATCGCGAGGTCGAGGTGCAGTGCTGCGGCCATTCCCACCGGGGAGATGTCGGTCGGACCGTGGATGCCCGACTTGATCTGGTACTGCGCTGCGTAGTCGAGGATCTTCTTCATCGCGGTGATTCCACCGGTGTGCGTTACGGCGGAGCGCACGTAGTCGATGAGCTGGTCCTGGATCAGGGTCTGGTAGTCCCAGACCGTGTTGAAGATCTCACCGATCGCGAGTGGCGTCGTGGTGTGCTGGCGCACGAGGCGGAGCGCTTCCTGGTTCTCCGCGGGCGTGCAGTCCTCGAGCCAGAAGAGGTTGTACGGTTCGAGCGACTTTCCGAGCTTCGCGGCCTGGATCGGCGTCATGCGGTGGTGTCCGTCGTGCAGCAGGGGCACGTCGGGGCCGAACTCGTTGCGCACGGCCTCGAACACGGTGGGCAGGTGCTTCAGGTATGCCGGGGTGTCCCAGTCCTCTTCAACGGGAAGCGCGGTGCGCTGCGCCGGTTCGTAGTCGTAGCGCTTGCCGCCAGACTGCGCCTGCGAAGCGACGCCGTAGACCGACTTCACGCCTGGGATCGCCGTCTGCACGCGGATCGCGCGGTAGCCCTGCTCCTGGTGTGCACGGATCGAGTCGAACAGCTCCGGGAGGTCGCGACCACTTGCGTGTCCGTAGGCGAGCAGTCCGTTGCGGCTCGCGCCACCGAGGAGCTGGTACAGCGGCATGTTGGCCGCTTTCGCCTTGATGTCCCACAGGGCGACGTCGACTGCGGCGATCGCAGCCATCGTCACCGGCCCGCGACGCCAGTAGGCGCTGCGGTACAGGAACTGCCATGCGTCTTCGATCCGGTGCGCATCGCGGCCGATCAGCAAGGGCACGACGTGCTCCTGCAGATACGCGACAACGGCGAGCTCGCGACCGTTGAGGGTCGCGTCTCCGAGTCCGACGTGACCTTCATCGGTCGTCAGACGGAGGGTGACGAAGTTCCGGTCCGGACTCGTGACGATGACTTCGGCGGATTCGATGATCATGAGGCTCCTTGATTACGAGAGAGGTGAAACGGGGTGAAGTTGGGGGAGTGGTTTACCACTCGGCGAGCGAGCCGTCAGCGTGACGCCACATCGGTGTGCGCCACTTGTGACCGACCTTGTCGGCGGCGCGGACCGCTGCCTCGTCGATCTCGATGCCGAGACCCGGCGCTTCGAGCAGGTGGATCGTGCCATCGGTGAACGCGAACGGCGCAGGATCGACGAGGTAGTCGAGCACTTCGGCGCCCTCGTTGTAGTGGATCCCGATGCTCTGCTCCTGAATCACGTGGTTCGGGGTCGCGAAGCCGAGCTGCAGGCAGGCCGCGAGCGCGAGCGGACCGAGCGGGCAGTGCGGCGCGATGGAGGCGTCGAAGGTTTCTGCGAGCGCGGCGATTCGTCGTGTCTCTGAGATTCCGCCGGCGTGCGAAATGTCGGGCTGGACGACGGTGACTCCGGCTTGCAGTACCGGCAGGAACTCCTGCCGTGAGTAGAGGCGCTCACCGGTCGCGATCGGCACGCGGGTGCTCTGCACGACGTGCTCGATCATGTGCGAGTTCTCGGGAGTGATCGGCTCTTCGATGAACAGCGGGCGCAGGGGCTCGAGCAGTGGAGCGATGCGGCGAGCATTCGCGAGCGTGATGCGACCGTGGAAGTCGACTGCAACGTCGCGGTGGTCGCCGAGCACTTCTCGGGCAGCCGATACGCGGCTCAGGATCCCGTCAACCTCGGCGACGGTGCCGAGTCGGCCCATCTTGCCGCTCGCGTTCATTTTGACGGCGGTGAGTCCTGCGGCGATCTGCTCGCTGATGACGTCGGCGACCTCGTTGGGGTCGTCACCGCCGACCCAGCCGTAGACGCGGATCTTGTCGCGAACGTGGCCGCCGAGCAGCGCGTGCACCGGGACGCCGAGGCGCTTACCGGCGATGTCCCACAGCGCCTGGTCGATCCCGGAGATCGCGCTCGCGAGCACTGCGCCGCCACGGTAGAAGCCACCCTTGGTGAGCGTCTGCCAGTGATCTTCGATCCGTGCCGGGTCCTGGCCGACGAGGTATTCGGCGAACTGCTCGACCGCGGTGCGAACGGTTTCGCTGTATCCCTCGAGGCTCGCTTCACCCCAGCCGACGATGCCGTCGGTCGTGGCGATTCGGACAAACAACCATCGCGGTGCAACCAGGAAGGTTTCGACGGTCTGGATCGTGCTGCTCACTGCGGTTCCGTTCTTCAAAGCTCGAATACGTCGGTATGTGGACGCAAAAGGAGGGGGTGGGTGCCGGTCCCTGCACCCACCCGTGGGAGGAGTTATCCCTTTGTCGCGCCGGCGGTGAGGCCGGAGACGACGTATCGCTGCGTGAACAGCGCGATGATCATGATCGGTACGGTCACGACCACCGATGCAGCCATGAGGCCACCCCAGTCGATCGAGGCGTATCCGACGAAGTCGAAGATCGCGACTGGCAGCGTCTTCGTGTTTGCGCCGGAGAGTACGAGCGCGAACATGAAGTTGTTCCAGGAGAAGATGAACGCGAGGATCGAGGCCGTTGCGATTCCCGAGATCGAGAGCGGCAAGGTCACTCGGAGGAACGCGCCGATCGGCGTGAGCCCATCGACTTGTGCGGCCTCTTCCAGCTCCTCTGGGAACTGATCGAAGAACGACATCATGATGTACACGATGAGCGGCAAGGAGACGAACATGTGCGACAGGATCAGCACTTCGTAGCCACCGACCATGCGCAGGTTCGAGAACACGTAGTACCACGGCACCAGCAGGCTGACTCCGGGGATCACGCGAGCGAGCAGCACAACGACTGCCGAGCGACGCATCGTGAAGCGGCTCATCGCGAACGCGGCGGGAACGCCGATGATGAGCGAGAGCACCGTCGAGGCGAATCCGACCCAGAAGCTGTTGAAGATGTACTGGGCGTAGTCGCCACGACCGAACACCGTGTCGTAGTTACTCGTGGTCGGTTCGAAGATCAGCGTCTTCGCCGCGTCGTAGATGTCGACGTTCGTTTTGAATGATGCGAGCAGCATCCACACGAGCGGCGCGATGAAGACGAACACGATCAGGATCAGCATGACAACGCGGAACACGCTGTACGGGCGGATCTTGCGCTTGTTGACTGGAGCCGAGACTTGCGAGCTCATTTTCGAGGTCGGCTTTTCAATGAGAGTGGTCATGAGTTCACGCTTTTCTTTCGACGGATCGTCAAGACCCACACGATTGCGATGATGAGCAGGAAGAACAGGACGAGCACGGTCGATGCGAGGCCGTACCGGTTGTAGTCGAAGCTCAAGCCGTAGGCGTAGATGTTGAGCGTCTCGACTTCGTGGAACGAACCGCCACCCTTACCCTTCGTGGCGTACAGGATGTCGAAGGTCTTGAGCGCGTCGATGCTGCGGAGCAGCACTGCCGTGATGAGCGTCGGCATGACCAGGGGCAGTGTGACGTGCCAGAAGCGCTGCCATGCGTTTGCGCCATCGACCCGTGCGGCCTCATCCGGCTCGTCCGGCAGGCTCGTGAGTCCTGCGAGAAGAATGAGGACGACCATGGGCGTCCACTGCCAGATGTCGACGAACATGAGCGTGGGGAGCGCGGTCGACTCCGATGAGAGCCACGGCTGCGGTGGAATGCCGAGCCAGCCGAGGGCCTGGTTTGCGAATCCGATGTTCGGATCGAAGATGAGGCGCCACATCATTCCGACGGCAACGGGTGTTGCGACGAGTGGCAGGAGGATTGCGACGCGGACGAGACCCTGTCCGCGGAAGGGGCGCCACAGCAGCAGCGCGATGCACATACCGAGCACGAGCTCGACGATCAGGACGCCACCGGTGAAGATCACGGTGCGCCAGACTGCTGGCCAGAAACGGTCAGTGTTGCTGAGCTCCGTGATGTAGTTCTTCAGGCCGACGAAGTCGAAGGCGTTTCGGACTGAACCGGAAGCGTCGGTGAGGCTGATGTAGACGGTCCACGCGAGCGGGAACGCGATCAGGATTCCGACAAAAATCATCGCGGGGGCTGCGAAGAGCCACATACGGTGCTTGTTTGCCCACTGCGAAGCACGACCCGAGATTTTGAACCCGGGAGCCGTAGTTGAAGACATGGTGATCCAATCGGTGGTGCCGGCCCGAGGGCCGGCACCACGTGGTGGGGATGGGGTTACTGTTCGTCCTCGAGGAACGTGGTGAACTTCTCTTGCGCGTCTGTGACTGCCGCGTCGAGGTCTCCGCCAGTGATTGCGATGACGATCGGGTTGCCCACGATCTCGCGTGCTTCAGGAACGTTGATCACGACTGGTCGGTCCTGGCCGACGCCGTTCTCGGTGCTCTGGATGATCGCGTCAGCGAGGTCGTCCGGGTAGCTTTCGATTCCTGCTGGGTCTTCCCAAACCGAGGTGCGTGGTCCTGGGACACCCTCTTGCTGGATTTCGAGCTGCTTCTCCTTGGAGGTTGCCCACTCGATGAACTGCCATGCAGCGTCCTTGTTCTGCGAGAACTCGTTGATTCCGAGTGCCCATGAAGGGATGTTGTATGGGCGTGATCCGTCAGCTCCAGCTGGGAACGGTGCGAATCCGACAGTGTCGGCAACGCGGGAGTTCGCTGGGTCGGTGGCGTTCTTGTAGAGGCTGTCAGCTTCGGTGTAGAAGGCTGCCTGGCCCTGCGTGAAGATCGCCATCGCTTCTGACCAGCTCATGTCGGTGCTGACGTTCTCCGGGCCGAACTCACGAATGAGGGTTCCGTAGATGTCGTACGCGCTCATGGCTTCTGGGGTGTCGAGTGCGGCGTTGCCGTCCTCGTCGATGAATTCGCCACCTTCAGAGAACAGGAAGCTGGAGAACTGGGTGACTGCTGCTGCGCGACCGGTGCGTGCAACGAAGCCAGCGGTTCCCGGGTTCTGTTCCTTGATGGTCTCTGCTGCGACGAGGAGCTCGTCGAGCGTCGTTGGAACTTCGAGACCAGCTGCTTCGAGCAGGTCGGTGCGGTAGTAGAGCACTTCGCGCTCGGTGATGATCGGGACACCGATCACTTCACCTTCGAACGTGACTGCCTCGACCGGTCCGGCCTGGAAGTCGCTCCAGTCCCACTCGGCGTTTTCTGCAACCTGCTCGTCGAGCGGGGTGAGGTAGCCGTTGGTTGCGAAGAGCTTCGCTTCCTGCAGTGGGCGGTACATCATGACGTCGATGTCCTCGGCGCCGGCGTTGAGCTTGACGTTGTACTGGTCGGAGAGCTGGTCTTCACCGAGCTGGGTGACGACAACTTCGAGGCCAGTGGCTTCTTCGAATTCTGGGATCGCATCGCGGATGATGTCGGTCCAGACGTGGTTCACGAGAGTGACGTTGAGCACGCCCTCATCTGATCCGCCGCCGGCCGAGCAGGCCGTGAGTGTGCCCGCGGCCGCGACTGTCGCGACAGTGAGCGCCGCAGCCCGGAACGCTGTCCGGGAGCGTGGGGAACGTAACTTCATTGTGACTCTCCTCAGAGTGATGCTTCATTGCAAAGTCCGCCGGGGCGGGGTGTATCTCCGTTTGGGATGCTAGTGAATAAGTAAGACATATTGCAACACCTGTCTTCACACATATGATGTGAAAATGAGTTCGGTGCAAGAAGGCATATCTGAAGACTCCAATGGCGGGGTATCTTCCATCCTTGGTTTGCACGCGCAATCGTTGAGTGCGCTTGGCATGGCAATCGCTGAAGGATCCCTCCCCGCTGGGAGCACAATCACGGGTGAAGAGCTCGAAGAACGCCTCGGTGTTTCTCGCTCCGTCGTGCGCGAAATCGTTCGCAAGCTCGAGGTGCTCGGAATGGTCACATCCCGCAGGAGAGTAGGGGTGACGATCCTTCCGATGCCCAATTGGAACGTGTTCGACATCCAGGTGATCCGGTGGCGACTGGCCTCGAAGAGTCGCATCACCCAGCTGCGGTCGCTGACCGAACTGCGCAGTGCAATCGAGCCGGAAGCAGCGAAGCTGGCGGCGGTTCGAGCACCCCTCGCACAGGCCAGTGACCTCGTCGGAATCGCTGGTCGGCTCTATGCAGCCGGTCGCGCTGGCGACCAGGAATTGTTTCTGAAACTTGACATTGAGTACCACGCGCTCGTCATGGAGATGAGCGGCAACGAGATGTACACGAAGCTCGACAACACGGTCGCCGAGGTCCTCGCAGGTCGAATGCACTACGGCTTGAGCCCCAAGTATCCGCACGAGGAGGCGCTCGCGCTGCACAGTCAGGTCGCAGGGGCCATTCAACGTGGCGACGGAGACGCGGCGAAGGTTGCGATGGGCCGGATCATGGAGCGCAGCCTCGAAGAAATGATGGCGGTGTGGGGCGAGGAGCATGGCGAAGCGAGCGATGCGGACGCCCCGAACGTACTTCGTCCGCTTCCGACCGAGCACCACGGCGCATAGCCGGGAAACGTCTGTACTTCTTCAGTTTTTGCCGCGCTCGGGCGCTCGCGCACATAGGATTTGGCTATGTTCGAGATGACGAGTGAAGCCAATACGTACATGCTCATGGCAGGCATCGCCCTGCTCATCATCGGTGGAATCGTCACCTTCTGGAACCTCCGCCAGCACGGCAAGGCGATGGCCGCAGGTGAAACGCCAGCCGTGCCACTCGCGAAACGTCCAGGCTTCTGGCTCGGCTACGGCATCAATTTCGTCGGGATCATTCTCGTCGCGATCTATCTGATCGCCCAGTAGCGCACCAATCACCCCAGGAGCGCACCACTCACCCCAGTAGCGCACCAATCGCCCGGCGGGACGCCGATTGCTCGGTGAGGCACGGATTACCCGAGTAGCGCACCAATTGCCCGGCGGGACGCCGATTGCTCGGTGAGGCACGGATTACCCGAGTAGCGCACCAATTGCCCGGCGGGACGCCGATTGCTCGGTGAGGCACGGATTACCCGAGTAGCGCACCAATTGCCCGGCGGGACGCCGATTGCTCGGTGAGGCGCCGATCACCCCAGTCGCGCACCGATCACCTCAGTTGGAGTCTGTGACCGCCCGTTGGAACGCCGATTGCGCAGTAGGAACTCCCCAACCGGGGCGAGTCTTGCGCGCTCTTGCTTGTCGACGTGGTTAAGCGGCGATGCCCCAAGCGGCGTCGTTCGCAGTCAGCTGTTGCTGCCGTTCGTGGCGGAGCACCGGTCCCGGCGACACTGCAACACCGCGCGACTGCGCGACCTCGGTGATCGCTTCTCGAAGGTCGGTCCAGTCCCGCACGGTTTGCGGAAATCCGAGATAGTCGCGGAATCGAACAACCTGAAGCAGAAAGCCGCCAGTGGTCGGGGTGAGCGTCATGATCGTGTCGTCCTCGCTGGAGAACTTGATGGAGAAGGTCCCGTCGGGTCGCGCAAAGAACGACTTCGGCTTTTTCGAGGCGGCTTCCGTCACGATCTGGTGGGCGACTTGCTCGGGCGCGTGGATCACGAGTGTCTTTGCGAACTCTGCGAGCACGGGAGGGAGGCGCTTGTCGGCGAACTTCTTGCCGAGATTCGCGCCAGCGCCCGCCGCTTTCTTCCGCGCCCAAATTTGGAAGATCGGGAGACCGACCACAATGACGAGCAGGCCGATGATGAGCAGCGTATACAGCGCAGGATCCATAGGAGAAGGCTACGAACGGAACCTGAACATATGCCTGAGAGTGCGGTTCATAGCTTTTTGAGGGCGAGCGCAGGGTTACGATCGGTGCATCGAAGCATTGGGGGATGCACTCATGAAACTCGCTCTTGGCCTCACGGCCGCTGTTCTCGGCCTCTCGCTGCTGACAATCGGTGTCCTCGCGGCCATGACTTTCAGCGGAGTCCAACCGGCTCGCGTCGAATCGCTCGTCGGTCTCGGGTTCGCTGCCATGTGGTCCGCTGCTGGGAGCGCGATTCTTCTCATTGTGCTCGCCGTGCTTCGCTCAGTGCGTCTCGCCCGCGATGCTCGAGCGCGGGAATCGGCTGAGGCCTTGCCCCGCACGGACCTCACCGAGCCTGCGTAGGAACTGAGCCCTGCCTCGATGGTCGTGGTGTTTCGACTGTCGATGACTGTATGGATGGCTGTACGGATGGCTGTACCTTGCCCGGAGGGAGACGCCCGGGCAAGAAAAAACCCCCGAGTTATCGGGGGTTTGTGGTGGCTCCGACCGGCATCGATCCGGTGACCTTTCGATTTTCAGTCGAACGCTCTACCAACTGAGCTACAGAGCCCCGAGTGCCAAAAAGGCACCCGAGAAGGATATGGCCCCTTCGAAAAGGGGCCTGTCGCCTTCGCGACCCTGACGGGACTTGAACCCGCGACCTCCGCCGTGACAGGGCGGCACGCTAACCAACTGCGCTACAGGGCCATACTATGAGCACCGGAGAGTGACCCCAACGGGATTCGAACCCGTGCTGCCGCCGTGAAAGGGCGGTGTCCTAGGCCACTAAACGATGGGGCCATGCGTCCAGGACTCATAGCTACCAGCAGATGACATTACGGACTTCTCGCGCTCAATGCAACTTGAGCGAAATGTTCCGGCGTGTTTCCCCGCTGGCGGTTGTGCAGTGAAAAGCATACTTCCCAAATCGCTCCAGAAAAAATCGAGGTCGTCTTTGGTGCGACACGCTCGCATCCGGGGTTTCAATCTCTAGTTGAAGGTTGGTACAGTAAACGCGCACACGACTGTCCGTTTGGTGGTGCAGCGCATCCGCGCTCCACGTGCAGCCATACAACGGTCCCGCACGGCAAAAGGATGGACATGACGACTCAGGCACATGCCGCGAGCCCGCAACGACGCACCTCGGTGTTCCGACTGATCTCGCTGACCGCAGCGCTCGCAGTCGGTGTCTCCACCGCATTCGTCGGTGGCCTCCCCAGTGCACAGGCAGTCGATCCGTTCGGGTTCCCCGAATGGTCTGACGTCGAAAACGCGCGTCAAAATGAATCGGCGAAGAACGCCGAGATCAAGAACATCCGCAGCCTGCTCGAGCAGCTCGAAACCGAAGTGCAGAGCACGCAAGCAATCGCCGATCAGCGCGCTCTCGAAGCGATCGACGCGCAGGAGAAGTACGACGAGGCAATTTACGAGGCCGACCAGCTGCAACAGCGTGCAGACGCTGCCACCGAGAAGGCCAAAGAATCCGAGCGACTCGCATCACGGCTCGCAGCGGAAATCGCGCGCACTGGCGGAAGCGGAGAACTGAGCGCGGAACTGTTCGCGAATCCGGGCAGCGCCGACGACTGGCTGTACCGTCTCGGGCAGCTCGACATGGCCGCCGGAAATGCGGACTCGGTCTACGCTTCGGCGCAACAGGACTCGAACTCGGCCTCCGCGTTGCAGAGCCAGGCGGCGGTCGCTCGCGACGAATTGCAAATCTTAAGCGACGAGGCGCAGGCAGCGTTCGAACAAGCCGAAACCGCTGCAATCGCTGCGCAGTCCGCGCTCGAAAAGCAGCAGAACAATCGAGCGGTCCTCGAAGCACAGCTCAGCGTTCTCGTTGAAGATCGCGCCGCGACCGAAGCGGACTACAACGCGGGTGTGCGTTGGAAGGAATTCATGGAGGCCGAGCGTCTCCGAAAAGAAGAAGAGGCGCGACAAGCGCGACTCGAGGCTGAGCGTCAGTGGCGTGCAGAGCAGCAGCGTCTCGCTGACGAACGCGAACGTGCCCGTCAAGAGCAGATTCGTCAACAGCAGGAGGCCGCAGCGAACAACCCTGGGCCCGCCCCCGCGCCTGCCCCGGCGCCCTCGAACCCGGGTGGTGGAATCGCAGCGCCGAACCCACCTGCCGCGAGCGGATGGGTGGTGCCCCAGTTCGGTCGCATCACCTCAGGGTTCGGATGGCGCACTGATCCACTCGGGCGTGGCACAAGGCTGCATGGCGGTCTCGACATTGCGGCAGGATGCTGGGCACCCGTTTACGCCTCAGCGGCCGGCACCGTTTCGCTCGTGTCTCGCGATGCGGCTGGAGCAAACTTCGTTTCGATCAACCACGGTGGCGGAATCATCACCGACTACTACCACTTGGCAGCGCGAGCGATCGTCAATCCCGGCCAGACGGTTTCGCCGGGGCAAGTGATTGGCTATGAGGGAATGACAGGTCTTGCGACCGGATGTCACGTGCATTTCCAGGTCCGCTACTTCGGGACCCGCATCGATCCCTTGCCGTTCCTGAGGAACCAGGGCGTCTCGATTTAGCGACAGCGATCGTTCTGGCAACAGCGAAAGGGCCCGAGGAGCATGCTCCTCGGGCCCTTTCGCTGTGTGCCGGGCGAAATCGCCTCAGCACGAACGGTCTCAGTGACCTTCTTCTGCAAGCTTCTTGATGCCGGCTTCGACGGTCGCGATGGCGTCTGCTGCGCCGTCCCAGCCACCGAGCTTCGCCCACTTCCCGGGCTCGAGGTCCTTGTAGTGCTCGAAGAAGTGCTCGATCTCTTTGCGGGTCTGCTCAGGGACATCGTTGATGTCCTGGATGTGCGCCCAACGTGGGTCCTTCGCGGGAACGGCGATGACCTTCGTGTCGATGCCGCCGTCGTCCTCCATGTTCAGCTGTCCCACTGGGCGGACCGAAACGCCAACGCCAGGGAAGAGCGGGTACTCGAGAAGGACCAGCACGTCGACCGGGTCGCCGTCGAGGCCGAGTGTGTTCTCGAAGTAGCCGTAGTCGGTGGGGTAGACGAAGTTCGTGAAGAGTACTCGGTCAAGGAACACGCGACCGGTCGCGTGGTCGATTTCGTACTTGTTGCGGCTGCCTTTTGGGATCTCGATTACTGCGTCGAATGCGGTCATGCGGAAAGCTCCTGAACCTGGTGATGAATGACGCAATAACATTACTTCATGCCCATTGACAGTTCCGAGCGCCGACCGCGCCTCACCCCGGCGATTGCAGACGTCCGGCGTGCGGTTCGCGAATCCTTTGATGGACTCCCCGAAGGAGCCCTCATCCTGGTCGCCCTGAGCGGTGGTCCTGACTCGCTCGCGCTCGCAGGAGCCGCGGCATTCGAGGCTCCACGTGCCGGGCTCCGTGCCGGGGCAGTGATCATCGACCACGGTCTGCAAACCGGTTCCGAAGCGGTCGCGGGCCGCGCGGCGGAACAGGCCAAAGCGCTCGGGCTCGACCCTGTCATCGTTCGTACCGTCCAGGTCACCGGCGAGGGCGGCCCGGAAGCTGCTGCCCGTCAGGCGCGATACGGCGCAATTCAGCAGGTCCGTTCTGAAACCGGCGCGAGCTCGATCCTGCTCGGGCACACGCTCGACGACCAGGCGGAAACCGTGCTCCTCGGTCTCGCTCGAGGCTCAGGCCCCGAGAGTCTCTGGGGTATGCACCCGGTGATCGGGCCGATGCGTCGCCCCTTGCTGCAGGTTCGGCGGCTCACCACGCACCAGTTCTGCGAGGACAGCGACCTCGAGCCGTGGAGCGATCCGCACAACTCCGACCCTCGGTTCGCGAGGGTGCGAGTGCGGCAGAGCGTGCTTCCCGTGCTCGATGCCGAACTCGGCGGCGGTGTCGCCGAGGCATTGACTCGCACGGCAGATCAGCTCCGAGAAGATGCAGAGGCGCTCGCCCGCTTCGCTCAGGAGCAGATCGGCGACCTCGTTGAGCACGCTGAGGGCGGGCTCTCGCTCGAAGCCGGTGCCCTCGCGGCAAACCCGCCGGCGCTGCGCCAGCGCATCATCCGACTCGCCGTCTCGAGCGAGTTCCATGTTTCCTTGTCGAGGCAGCAGACGCTCGAGGTCTCGCGACTCGTGACGGACTGGCACGGCCAGGGTCCGATCCACCTGCCCGGTATTCGCGTGACCCGCGACGGTCGCAAGATCATTTTCACGGCGGCAGAGCACTCCTGAGTTCGCTGCTCCGGCACTGGCCGCAGTCGGAGACGAAGGACCGGGGCACGCGAAGCAGCAGTCGAGTTCGTTAGGCTCTTGCTACTGCTTTGCACGCGTACGAAGGAACCGCTTTTTATGGACTCGCACCACGTCGAAAACGATCTCTCCAAGATTCTTCTCACCGAAGAGCAACTGCACGACAAACTCAACGAGCTTGCTCGCGAGATCGAGCGTGATTACGAAGGCAAAGACATTCTGCTCGTCGGCGTGCTGCGCGGCGCGGTCATGGTGATGGCGGACCTCTCTCGCGCATTGAACCGTCACATCGAAATGGACTGGATGGCGGTCTCCTCCTACGGTTCCGGCACCACCTCAAGTGGTGTCGTTCGGATCCTGAAGGACCTCGACACCGACCTCACCGATCGCCACGTCTTGATCGTCGAGGACATCATCGACTCGGGGCTCACGCTCTCGTGGTTGCAGTCGAACCTCCGCAGTCGCGGCGCTGCGAGTGTCGAGATCTGCACGATGCTTCGCAAGCCCGACGCCTTGAAGGTCGAAGTCGACGTCCGGTATTGCGGATTCGACATCCCGAATGAGTTCGTCGTCGGCTACGGACTGGACTACGCCGAGAAGTATCGAAATCTCCGTTCGATCGGTGTGCTCGCACCGCACGTCTACGAATAACAATCGCGTTCGACGCCACCGGATTGGCGTCCAGATCGCGGCCATTAGGGCTGTGAGCGAACAGGCTCCAGACGGCTGGGTGCCACGGGATACCCTGTGTTCAGCAGCCCGCGACGGTCGCCGGCATGGAATAGGAACATGAACTTCAAGAAACTGTTTCGGGGCCCGATCCCGTGGATTGTCATCAGCCTGCTGGTTCTTGCGATCGTGCTCCCGTTTATTTTTTCGCCGCAGTTCCGCACGGTCTCGACCGATAAGGGCATTGACCTCATCGAGGGCGGCACCGTCAAGGAAGCTCGCATCGTCGATATCGAGCAGCGCGTCGATCTGATCCTCACGAAGGCAGACGGCGACAACGGCACGCACGTTCAGTTCCACTACGTTGAGCCTCGCGGTGCGCAGATCATCGCTGCGATCGACAACGCAGATCCCGCCGACGGTTTCACCGATGAGGTCCCTCGCGGCAACTGGCTCGGATCGATGCTCTCGATCCTGCTCCCAGTCCTGCTCCTGGGTCTCGTGTTCTACTTCCTGCTCACCCGGCTGCAAGGTGGCGGGCGCATGGCGCAGTTCGGGAAATCCAAGGCTCAAATGATGTCGAAGGACATGCCGCAGGTGAAGTTTGCGGATGTGGCTGGCGCTGAAGAAGCCGTCGAAGAACTCGAAGAGATCAAAGAATTCCTCTCTGACCCGGCGAAGTTCCAAGCCGTTGGTGCTCGGATCCCGAAGGGCGTGCTGCTCTACGGCCCTCCCGGAACAGGAAAGACCTTGCTCGCGCGTGCCGTCGCCGGAGAAGCAGGCGTGCCGTTCTACTCGATCTCGGGTTCGGATTTCGTCGAGATGTTCGTGGGTGTCGGTGCGAGCCGCGTTCGCGACCTCTTCAAAGAGGCGAAAGAAAACGCACCGGCGATCATCTTCGTCGATGAGATCGACGCCGTCGGTCGCCATCGTGGCGCGGGGATCGGTGGCGGCAACGACGAGCGCGAGCAGACGCTCAACCAGTTGCTCGTCGAAATGGACGGCTTCGACATCAAGACGAACGTCATTCTCATCGCTGCGACGAACCGTCCGGATGTGCTCGACCCAGCGCTGCTGCGTCCGGGCCGCTTCGACCGTCAGATCGGTGTCGATGCACCCGACATGAAGGGTCGTCAGCACATTCTGAGCGTGCACGCGAAGGGCAAGCCGGTCGCTGAAGGTGTTGATCTCTCGGTCGTCGCTCGCAAAACGCCAGGGTTCACTGGTGCAGACCTTGCGAACGTCCTCAACGAAGCTGCACTCTTGACCGCGCGCAATGGCGCAAACCAGATCGATGAGGCCGCGCTTGACGAGGCAATCGATCGAGTCATGGCCGGCCCGCAGCGTCGCTCTCGCATGATGAACGACAAAGAAAAGCTCATCACCGCGTACCACGAGGGTGGACACGCGCTCGCTGCTGCAGCGATGCGCCACTCCGCGCCCGTTACGAAAGTCACGATCCTTCCGCGTGGCCGTGCGCTCGGATACACGATGGTCGTCCCGATTGACGACAAGTACTCCGTCACCCGCAATGAGCTGCTCGACCAGCTCACCTATGCAATGGGTGGTCGCGTCGCTGAAGAGATCGTGTTCCACGACCCGACGACCGGCGCATCCAACGACATCGAGAAGGCCAGCAGCATTGCTCGCAAGATGGTGACCGAGTACGGAATGACTGCCTCGCTCGGCGCGGTCAAACTGGGTTCGGCGGCCGGAGAGCCACTCATGGGCCGGGATTCCGGCGGGCGCGACTACTCGGAGTCCGTTGCGCAACGCATCGACGACGAGGTCCGGGCGTTGATCGAAGGTGCACACGACGAAGCTTGGGCGGTGCTCAACGACAACCGTGACGTGCTCGACCAGCTTGCTCGCGAACTCATCGACAAAGAAACGCTCGATCACCGCGAACTCGAACGCGTCTTTGCGGCCGTGAAGAAACTCCCGGAGCGCGAACAGTGGCTGTCATCGCAGCAGCGTCCAGTGAGCGACCTGCCTCCCATCGAACTGCCGGTTTCGCAGCAGGTCGATGAGGTGGCCGCGGTCGACGAGCCGGGAGATACCCCGAGCAGCGACTCCGAGGGATCGACACCGGTCTGATGGCGATCGATCGGCCTCGAATCGAAGCGGCGATCCGCGAGATCCTCGCTGCGATCGGCGAAAACCCGGAACGTGACGGTCTGCGGGACACTCCGCGACGCGTCGGCGAAGCGTTCGGTGAGTATTTCGCTGGCGTCGATCAGTCGCCGCTCGTACATCTTGCGGATTCAGAGTCGCTCGGTGATGCGACCGGTGAACTCGTCCTCCTGCGCGACATCGAGTTCCGTTCCATGTGCGAACACCACCTCCTGCCGTTCACTGGCACTGCGCACGTCGCGTATTTACCGGGAACACGGATTGTCGGTCTCGGGCGGATCCCACGTGTTGTCGAGACCATTGCCTCGCGCCCGCAGATCCAGGAGCGTTTGACCGAACTGATCGCGGATGCGCTCGTTGCAGGCCTCGATCCGCGAGGTGTACTCGTGGTCGTTGAAGCCTCGCATGGCTGCGTTGCCGCGCGAGGTGCTCGTCAGGCGAAGTCCTCGACGGTCACCCTTGCAAGTCGCGGCGAGCTCGCAGACCCGGTGCAGCGCGCTGAAGTCATCACGCTCATCGGGGAGTCGCGCTTATGAGCGAATCACGGCCTCCGCACTCCGACCAGGGAACGATCAGCCCGGGAGTTCGCCCGGAAATCTGGGGGATCCTCAACGTCACGCCAGACTCGTTCAGCGACGGTGGTCGCTACGTCGACGCGGGGGCGGCGATCGCGCACGCTCGCCGGATGCGGCTGCAAGGCGCAGATGTGATCGATGTCGGCGGTGAATCGACGCGACCCGGTGCAGTGCGGGTCCCGCCCGCTGAAGAGCAGGCGCGAGTACTGCCGGTGATTCGCGAATTGAGCGCCGAAGGCTTCACCGTCAGTATCGACACCTACAACGCCTCGACCGCGCGCGCCGCGAGTCTTGCGGGTGCGAGCATCGTCAATGACGTGAGCGGAGCGACGCTCGACTCCGAGATGGCGGCGACGATCGCCGAACTGGGCACGAGGTACGTCCTCACTCACGCGCGAGGCGCCGACGTCACGAAGAACACCCGGTATGCCGACGTCGTGAGCGATGTCGCTGCGGAGATCGAACTGCAGCGTGACCGCCTGATCCAGGCTGGCGTGCACAGACAGCAGCTGATTCTCGACCCGGGTCTCGGATTCTCAAAGGACGGCAGCGACAACTGGGCGCTCCTCGCCGGGATCCCTCGATTGAAATCGCTCGGGTCGCCCGTGCTGATCGGCGCGAGCCGGAAGCGCTTCTTGGGCGCGCTCCTTCCCGCCGATGCGCCGATGGAGGCGCGAGATGCGGGCAGCGCAGCGGTTGCGTTGTTGGCCGCGCAGGCGGGTGCTGATGCGGTGCGTGTGCACGACGTCGTGCAGACCAGTCGCGTGCTCGACGTCTTCTCCCAGTTCAGCCTCGTACCGACCAACCCTGCAGACGACGCGGCGAGCGTCACTGCGTCGGGCCGCTCGATCGCCGCGAACGACATGATCACGCTCACCGGTCTCGAAGCGTTCGCGCATCACGGCGTCTTCGAGCACGAACGGGAGCACGGTCAGCGTTTTGTCGTTGATGTCGTCGTGTGGCTCGACGCCTCCCGCGCCGGCGCAAGTGACGATCTCGCGGCGACCGTGCACTACGGGCTTCTGGCAGAAGACGTGGTTGCCGCAGTCGAGTCGAGCCCTGTGGATCTCATCGAGACGGTTGCAGAACGGATCGCGGCGGTCGTCCTTCGATACGAAGCCGCACAGCGAACGCGGGTCGTGCTCCACAAGCCGAGCGCTCCCATCTCTGTGCCGTTCGCAGATGTTTCGATCACGATTGAGCGGAGCAAATAGTGTTCCTTGCGCACCGTGAGGCCGTTCTCTCGCTCGGCAGCAACCTCGGCAATCGTGAGCAGATCGTTCGTCGGGCGATCGAGGCGCTTCGAGCCCATCCAGAGCTTCGGGTGACTGCAGTCTCCAGCCTCTGGGAATCGCCATCGTGGAAGCCAGAAGGTGAGGGCCTCGGTCCCGATTACATCAACGCGATCGTGCTCGCGACGACCGCAATGGCGCCCACGGAATTGCTCCATGAGACGCAGGCTCTCGAGAACGCGTTCGGTCGCGAACGAGCCGAGCGCTACGCCGACAGGACCCTCGATGTCGACATCGTCGCGTTCGGAATCGAGCAGCAAACCTCCGCAGAGCTGACACTGCCGCATCCGCGCGCGCACGAGCGTGCCTTCGTGCTGCATCCCTGGACGGAGGTCGATGCGAATGCTGAGCTGCCGGGTCACGGTTCCGTGGCCGAGCTCGCCGAATACTGCGATGGCGATGTTTGGCTTGCTTCCAACCAGGCGGAGGATGCCCGGTGACCCGCACAAGCCCGTGGCCACTCATCGGTTCGGTGGTGGTTGCAGGAATCCTCGGTTTCGCATTTGAGCAGATGCTGTCCGGCTCCGGCAGGACCGTGTACGTGCCGCCATTGGCGATGAGCATTGCGTTGCTCGCGGTCGCTGCGCTTTCGCTCGGGATCGCGTGGCCCGTGCGCCAGCAGAGCCGAGGCAAGAATCGACGTCGAGTGCATTACCGGCAGGCGATGAACGCGCTCGTGCTCGCAAAAGCATCGAGCATCGTCGGCTCGTTGTTCCTCGGCGCAGCGGGAGGGTTCGTCCTGTATTTCTCGACCCGCGTCGTCGTACCGGGAGAGCCGCTCACGCTTTCGATCGTCGCGGCCGCCGCCTCGCTCGTGCTGATCGTCGCGGGGCTCATCGCCGAGTCGTGGTGCGTGGTTCCGCCCGACGACGAGAACACGGCTCAGGGCAAGGCTTCGCCCGGCAACGCCGAACCCGCCGCGGGATAGACCGTCGTCGATTTGCTCAGCGTCGTGTCTCGGGAGTGACTACCGTCGTGCAAGCGGCGTTGCAGGAAATTTGCGCGCGAGCTTGCGTGCGTACTGCTGCAGCCGAACCCCGCGCCACTGCCAGAGTCCCCACAGCACGGGTTGCATGAGCGCGCCGAGCGGTCCAGAGGTGGTCAGGGTGTCGGTGAACACGGTCGCCCCGTCGTCGTCCGGTTCCACTGTGATCCGATGCAGGATCTTGAGCGCACCGCCGAGGCCGCTGCCGTGGTCCTCCTGCACCCAGGTCTTGCCCTCGACGTGCCAATCGAGGTCAATCGTCTGCGTGCCGAGCGGAATCGTGCGGAGTACGAGCAGCGTGACTCGGTGCGGGCGCTCGTCCCAACGATCTGGAAATCCGCCCTGCTCTTGCGAGCGGTAGCCGACGAGCGGCGCGCTCACCCACCGCATCACTTTCGGAGACCGCAGCGCCTGCTGCATCGACGTCGGCGTGCAGGTGAAGGTGTACCGCAGAGAGATGCTCACGGCCTCAGCATCGCGTGGAAACCATGAACCTGCAAGGTATTCGGTGCACGCGCTGTTCCGCGTCGGTGGCCGGGCGTAGGCTTCGAGAAACGGTGACTCATCGAGTGCGGTGGGCGCCACGCTTGGAGGCAAACATGAAAGCTGTAGTCAACGGTGTCGTTTTAGCTGAAGCGCCCGAAGCAGATCTCGCTCGCATCGAAGGCAACTGGTACTTCCCGCCGGCGAGCCTCAATGAAGAACTCTTCTCGAAGAGCCCAACGCCGTACCACTGCTCTTGGAAGGGCGACGCGCAGTACTGGGACATCACGGTCGAAGGGAAGACCATTTCTGACGCAGCCTGGAGCTATCCAGAACCGATCGACGGTGCGCACGAACGCGTCGGCAAAGACTTCAGCGGTTTTGTCGCGTTCGACCGCGCAATCACCGTCGAGGCCTGAGCGCGGCGCATCGAAAACCGCAGTGCGGCTGTGGGCTACGCCCCTCCGGCGCAGCCCACAGTGCCTCACCTTGCGCTCCATGTACGAACGCGAGTCGCGCAGGGTATCGAGGCCTCCGCTTGAAACCGTGAACTTCCTGAATCCTCGCTGAGCAGTTCGTCGTCTCCCGTGCCCGCCTACTACGGTGGTCGAGGGAAGGCGGTACAACATGGGTAAGCGAATCGACATGGACGGCCAGTGGAACCGGGTGAGCCCGAAGTACATCGCGGTCGACGTCATTTCAAACGTCATCGGAGCAGTGTTCATGGGCGCCATCGTTGGCGTCATCGTGTTCTTTTCAACCTCCGGGCTTCGAGACACCGAGGAGCAACTCCGCATCGCGCTCATTTCCGGCGGTCCTGTGTTCCTGTTCTTCGCGTTGCTCGCGCTGCTCGCATTCTTCCGGGTTCGTACGATCGGGTACCTCCTCCGCGAAGACGACATGTTGCTCCGGCGCGGCATGCTCTACCGTCGGTTCGTTGCTGTGCCGTATGGCCGCATGCAGATCGTCGACATCACGCAGGGACCGCTGGAGCGTGCCTTCGGCGTCAAGTCGCTCAAGCTCGTGACCGCCGCTGCGGCGAGTGCGATCGTCCTGCCAGGTCTCACGAACGACGTGGCTGAGGAACTTCGCGATCACCTCGTCGACGTTGCCGAATCGCGCCGGGTGGGTCTGTGAGCGACCAGTATCGCGGGCCAGGGGAACACCCTGAATCAACGCCGCAGCCTCCCGCGAGCAACACTCACGACACTCCTCCTCGCACCGAAGCTGGACCGCCATCGTTCGGTCGGGCGCAGGAGACCAACGCTTCGCACGAGAATCAGCCGCAGCAGGGTTACCAGCCGCAGCAGGGTCATCAGCCTCAGCAGGGTTACCAGCCTCAATATGGACAGTCTTCGCCTCCGGCTTCTCCCCAGCAGGCACGCCCGCAATACGGTGAGCCCGTGCAGTTCGGTCAAGGCCAAACCCCGCAGCATCCCGGTCAACCGCATTTCGGTCAGCCAGGGCAGGGTCAGCCAGGGCAGGGTCAGCCACAGCCGAACCCTCAGACTCAGGGCCACGACTTCGGGTACGTCGCTGGGCGAGCGCCAGAGGGCGCACCCTCGCCGCAGCAGTTCGCACAAGCACACCAGCAGGGCGACCCGAGCCAACTGCCGACCGCTGGAACGAAGGCCAGCAGCATGGTCGACGGCGAATGGCATCGTCTGCACCCGCTGACGCCGCTGCTCAAGGGCGGCCTGATGCTGATCGTGATCGCCGGAATCATCTTCTCGATGTTCCGAGACCAAATCACGAACGCCATCTTCCCCAACGAGTACGCCGGCGACTACGACCCGCTGCGGTTCACCTGGGAAGCCGGACTGTTCGGCTGGATCATCGTCGGCATCATCGCCCTGATCATTCTGTGCACCGTTGGTTTCTGGCTGTCGTGGCGCGTGCACCGATTCCGGGTCACCGACGACCTGGTCGAAGTGCAATCGGGACTGATCTTCCGCAAGAACCGTCGCGCGCCGCTCTCGCGCGTGCAGGGCGTCAACGTCGTGAAGCCGCTCATCGCCCGCATTTTCGGCGCCTGCAAGTTCGAGGTCCAGCAGGCGGGCACCGACTCGAGTGTCGACCTCGATTACTTGTCGATTGCGATCGCTGCGGATCTTCGTCGCGAGATCCTGCTCCGTGCTTCGGGTCGTAAGGCTGCGGCCGCGCAGAAGCAGCAGAACGGAGCCCCGCTTTCCGGGCTGCAGCGCAACACTGCGCAGACGAGCGAAGGCGAAACGGCCCAGGCTCCGCAGCAGAATGCGAATGGCCCGCAGCAACCGCAGCAGAATGCGAACGGCCCGCAGCAACCGCAGACTCGTAGCCAGTTGCGCGCATCCGTCGGCGGTATCGGTCAGAACGTCAGTGACATCGTCGGTCCAGATGCCGAACTCGAGGACATCGTGCCGCGGTCACTCGTCAAGGTGCGCCTCGGACGGATGATCGGTTCCTCGCTCCTGGACGGTTCGCTGTTCGTGTTGATTCCGGTCATTGCGGTGCTCATCGTGCTGTCGATCATTGCCGGGCCGGTCGTGATCTTCGGTTTCATCCCCGCTGTCTTCGGTATCGCGTTGTTCACGATTCGAAGCTTTGCGAGCAAAGCGAACTACAACATCGCGGCGACGCCCGACGGCATCCGACTCTCCTATGGGCTCGGCACGACTCGAACCGAGATCATCCCTCCGGGGCGGATCTTCTCGCTCACGATTTCACAGCCGTTGCTGTGGCGCATGGTCGGCTGGTGGAAGATTTCGATCACGCGTGCGAGCTCGAAAACTCCCGACGGCTCATCGCAGCAGAATGCGCAAATGAACAACATGATCCTGCCGGTCGGCAAGATCGATGACGTCTTCGCGGTCCTCGGCCTCGTGCTGCCCGAGTTCATCCGGGCAGACGGGCGCAGTGTCCACGAGGGCATGCTCGGCGCCGGACACGAGCAAGACGGATTCATCCGCAGTCCGAAGCGAGCCACGGCGTTCCGATGGTTCTCGCGAAAGCGCAACGGTGTCGCCGTGCGTGAATCGGTGTTCTTGCTCCGCACAGGTCGGATCTGGCGATCCCTGCAGATCGTCCCGGCGGCACGTGCCCAGTCCGTCGCGACCTCGCAAGGACCGATCTACGGTATGGCCGGCCTCGCGAGACTGCAGTTCCACGTTGTTGGTGCCACGATCTCCCCATCGATTGGGGCTTTGGACGCCGACGACGTCATGGAAGTCCTCCGTCAGTCGAGAGAGCGTGTGGTCGCCGAAATGGGCACCGACACCAGCGGCGCATGGGGGAGCTACGACCCGATCGGCGGATTCGCTCCGCCACAGAATCAGGCGTACCACGGCGGACCGCAGGGTCAGCAGCGTCACTATGGTCAGCCAGGTCAGTACGGTCAGCCAGGTCAGTACGGTCAGCCAGGCCAGCCTGGTCAGCCTGGTCAGCCTGGTCAGCCAGGCCAGCCTGGTCAGCCAGGCCAGCCAGGTCAGCCTGGTCAGTACGGTCAGCCAGGTCAGCAGGGTCACAATGGCCAGCCAAGCCAGTACGGTCAGCCAGGTCAGCAGCAGCGAGGACCGCAGTTCTCCGCGCCGCAGCCATACAGCCCTGTCCAGCCGCAGCCGGGCTACTCCGCTCCCCAGCCGGGCTACTCCGCTCCGCAACCGGGCTATTCCGCTCCGCAGCCGGGGCCTGGTCAGCACTGGCAGCAACCGAACCAGCAACCAGGCCAGCAGCCAAACCCCCAGTGGCCGCAACCGAACCAGCAGTTCTCGGCGCCGCAGCCGGGTAGTGCACCCCAGCACGACTGGCGACCTCCGAACCCGAACCCGAACTCGCAGGCGAACCCGAACCCGCAGTCGGGTGGGCAGGGCTCACCGGACGCCGATGACAACGGTGGAGATCAGACTGCACGAGACGGTCGCGAGTGAGCAATCACCGTCTCCGTCTCGGCATTGTCGGCCCAGGACATGTCGGTGCGGCGCTCGGACGTGCGCTCATCGCAGGTGGCGACCAGCTCGTTGGCGTGACGCCGGTTCCGAATGATCGGCTGGACGAGTTGCGCGCTGTGCTCGGTGAGGACGTCCGGCAACTCGATGCGCCGAGCCTCGTCGCATCGAGTGATCTCGTGCTCCTGACGGTGCCCGGCGACGCGTTGGAAGCGACGATCAGTTCGCTCAGTGCCGCAGGCGCATGGAAGCCTGGTCAGCTCATCGTGCACACCGCACCAGAATTTGGCGTAGGAATTCTCGCGAGCGCCCAAGCTGCTGGCGCAATTCCTCTGGCGATCCACCCGGCGATGGTGTTCACCGGAACGAGTGTCGACCAGAGCCGGATCCGTGGAGCAAGCTTTGCGGTGACGGCGGCTGCCCCAGTGCTGCCAATTGCAGCGGCGATGATCGCAGGGCTCGGCGCCGAGACGCTGTTCATCGATGAAGCCGCTCGCCCCGCATATGCCGAAGCACTCGACGAGATCCAGGCGCGCAGCGAAGCGCTCGTCGCCGACGCAGCGTCACGATTCGAAGCAATCGGAATCTCCCCGGTCTCGCCACTGCTCGATGCCACGATCGTTCCTGCCGTTGCTTCGGAAATTCGGAACCGCGCTCGTGCCGAAGGTGTTGAAACCCTCGATGAGGCACTCGAGGATGGACTCGACGACCTCGGTTTTCCGCTGCTGTAACGCGAATTCGGCGCTCGCGACCTCGTGAAGCGAGTACCGTGGATTCGCTGTGTCCATGACAAGCGATCGAAGGAATCCAGTGGCAATCCCGGTTTTCACCACCATCGAAGCAACCCGCGAACATTTGGCGACGTTCCGAAAGGAACAGCGGACCATCGCGCTCGTGCCGACCATGGGTGCGCTCCATGCAGGACACCTCGAATTGATCGAAGCGGCGAAAGAGGTCGCGCAGGCGGTTGTGGTCTCGATCTTCGTCAATCCATTGCAGTTCGGTCAGGGCGAGGATCTCGAGCGATACCCGCGCACGTTCGAGGCCGACCTGCGGCAGCTCGAACAGCTCGGGGTCGACGCGGTGTTCCACCCCGACGCGAGCGAAATGTACCCGGAGGGTGTCAGCGCGACCAAGATCTCGTCCGGTCACGTCGGGACGATCCTCGAGGGCCGCAGCCGCCCGGGTCACTTCGACGGCGTGCTCACGGTCGTGAGCAAGCTCTTCAACGTGGTTCAGCCAGACTTCGCGCTCTTCGGCCAAAAAGACGCCCAGCAACTCTTCGTCGTGAAGCGTATGGCCCGGGAACTGAACTTCCCGATCCAGGTCATCGGTGTCGAAACCGTTCGCGAGCCGGACGGGCTTGCGCTCTCGAGCCGCAATCGTTTCTTGACCGACGGCCAGCGTCGCGACGCGCTCGCGCTCTCTCGCGCACTCGATGCAGCCGTGTGCGCCGCTGATCGCGGGGTCGAGACCATGCTCGCCGCGGCCCAAAGCGTGTTCCAGGGTGATTCCGCGGTCGCGCTCGACTACCTTGCGATCGTCCACCCCGAAACGTTTGCATTCGTCGGCGATGACCATCACGGTGACGCCACCGTGGTGATCGCGGCGAAGGTCGGAAATGTGCGACTGATCGACAATCGTTCGGTCCGGATTCCCTGACCGCAGCATGACAAGCCGCGCCGGTAGGCTTGGACATTGAGAATGCAGCGGCATTTTTCCCACCAACTTTCACAGGAATGACTATGAGCGAGCAAGAGACCCAGGCACTGACCGACGCTGAAGTTTCTGAGCAAAAGGCAGTTCGACTGAGCAAGCGTTCGCGGTTGCTCGACGAGGGCGTCGAAGCGTTCCCGATTTCGGTGCCGGTCACCGATGCGATCGCTGATGTTCGCGCTCGCCACGCCGCGCTCGTCGCGGGCGACGAGACCGAAGACGTCGTCGGGATCGCTGGGCGCATGGTGCACCTGCGAAACACGGGGAAGCTGTGTTTCGCCGTCCTGCAGAGCGGCGATGGCGCTCGCATTCAGGCAATGGTTTCGTTCGGTGAGGTCGGCGAAGAGTCGCTGCAGCGCTGGAAAGAACTCGTCGACCTCGGCGATCATGTCTTCGTACAGGGCCGTGTCATCTCGAGCCGACGAGGCGAACTCTCGATCATGGTGAGCGACTGGTCGATCGCCGCGAAGGCGTTGCTTCCACTGCCGAACCTGCACTCGGAATTGAGCGACGAGACGCGGATGCGTCAGCGCTACCTCGACCTGATCGTGCGTGATGAAGCACGACACATGGTGGTTGCGAGGGCCGCGGTCAACGCCTCGCTTCGCGCGACATTCACGAACCACGGCTACATCGAGCTCGAGACACCGATGCTGCAGCGCATGCACGGTGGTGCCGCGGCTCGACCCTTCGTGACCAACTCGAACGCATTCGACACCGACCTCTACCTCCGAATTGCTCCGGAGCTGTACCTCAAGCGCGCGCTCGTCGGAGGGCTCGATCGCGTCTTCGAGATCAACCGCAACTTCCGCAACGAGGGAGCCGACTCGACGCACAGCCCGGAGTTCGCCATGCTCGAGGCATACCAGGCGTACGGTGACTACCTGCAGATCGCGGAGCTGACGCAAGAACTCATCCAGAACGCGGCACTGGCCGCCTTCGGCACAACGACGGTCATCTTGGCCGATGGCTCGGAGTACGATTTCGGCGGTGAATGGGCGAAGGTGCCGATGTACGAATCGCTCGCGGAGGCCAGTGGTCGCGATGTCACCGTCGACACCGAGCTTGAGGAGTTGCTCGCGTGGGCGGCGGAGCTGGAGATCGAAGTGTCGCAGCCAACGCACGGCAAGCTCATCGAAGAGCTCTGGGAACACTACGTGAAGCCGGGCCTCGACCGCCCGACGTTCGTGATCGACTTCCCGGTCGACACGTCACCACTGACGAAGTCGCACCGCTCGAAGCCAGGCGTCGTCGAGAAGTGGGACCTCTACGTTCGCGGATTCGAATTGGGCACGGGCTATTCCGAGCTCAACGACCCGGTCGTCCAGCGCGAACGTTTTGTCGCGCAAGCGCAGCTCGCTGCTCGAGGCGACGACGAAGCGATGCCGCTTGACGAAGACTTCCTGACCGCACTCGAACACGGTATGCCGCCCGCCGGCGGCATGGGTATGGGCATCGATCGACTGCTGATGGCGCTCACCGGTCGTGGCGTCCGCGAGACGGTGCTCTTCCCCCTCGTGAAGTAGCTGTTGGGCCAACGAGCGGTACGATTGAGCCATGCCTGAGTCTTTCTGGGGAAACGCGATCTTCTCGCTCGTTCCGACGATCATTCTCGGACTCATCTTTTGGCTCGTGATCCGCTCGATCATTCACGCTGACCGCACGCAGCGGCGCGTGTACGCGCAGATCGAGGCCGAAGAGCGTGAGCGTGCTGGTCTTCCACCGCTCACGAAAAAGCAGAGCAAGGCTGCTGCACAGGCAGCCGTGAGCAGGCAGAGCTCGGAGGACGACGATCAGGTCGACGAGCCTGAGTCACGCGCATAGATTTCGAACACACAGAAGGGGCGGTGCCAATTGGCACCGCCCCTTCTGTGTGCGGACCGGATCTTCGATCGTTCCGCTTCTGAGCCGTCGCGGCCTACGCGTTCATCCAGGGCTGTGCCGCCTGGAACTGCGGACGCTTGGTGAGATACTTCGCGCCATCGACGCCGCTGGTGACGCGAATCTCCTTGCTCGTCAGGACATGGACGAGCGCGTAGCTGATCGCAAACGTCAAGAACGCGATTCCGAATCCGAGCCAGTCCTCACCGACCTCGGCCTCGGTCACGAACAGGCCGCCGAAACCGCCGAAGAGCGCCATCGGGACCATGATGAACAGGTTGTTGCAGGTGTGCAGCACAATCGCCGCTTCGAGACCACCCGTGCGCCAGGTCAGCGCCGAGCAGACCCAGCCGACGCACATCAGCTGCAGCGTCGCGGAGATCGCGGTGTGGCCGTGGAGCGCGCCGAAAATCGCGCCGGTGACGAGCCCGGAGACCACGACACCTGCGATCGGATTGCTGAACCATCCGCCGATCGACTGGGTCATCCAGCCGCGGAAGGTGTATTCCTCGCCTGCGCATTGCAACGGTGTGCTGATCAGGATGACGATCAACAGCAGCCAGTTCGGATCCCACACCCACTCGATCGTGTTGTCACGCGCGAATGTCGAGCCGATGAAGAGCATGAAGAGCGGGGCGATCACGAGTGCTGATTTACCCGCGAGTCGCCAGCGGAACTTGCCGACGACGCTCGTGGCGAATCCGAGGAGTTTGTCGCCGTACGCGCTCATCGCAAGGATCGAGCCGGGGATCATGACACCCCAAGCGAGGTTGAGTGCCAAGAAGCCGAAAGGATTTTCGAGGATCGTCGAGAGGACGCTCTCGGGATCGAGCGTGCTGTCCATCGAGCCCATGATGATCGGGCCCATGAGCGCGATCGTGATGAGCTGTCCGATACCGAACACAGAGGCGACGATCGCGGCGGCGATGAAGAATCGGCCGACACGCTTATGAAGCGGACGGGTCAGGTTCGAGAACCAGAGCCCTGCGAACGGCATCGGCATGGGGACGCCGCCCTTGCCCGGAACGGGTTCCTGCGGCGCATAGGGGTTGTATCCCGCGGGGTTCGAGAAGTAGCCCGATTGCGCGGCCTGACCGTACGGGTTCTCGCCGTAGGAGGGTTGCGGAGCTGGTGTGCCGTATTGCTGCGTCGGGTACGGCTGCGCATACTGGCCGGAGTAGGGCTGGCCGTATTGCTGCTGACCGTACTGGTTGCCCTGGCCGTACTGCTGCTGGCCGTACTGCTGCTGGCCGTACTGCTGCTGGCCGTAGGCATCCGGTGAAGCCTGCTGGCCAGTTTGGTCGCCCTGGCCGTGCTGGCTATTCGCGCCGTATTGGCTATTCGCGCTGTACTGAATGTTCGGAACCGAACCGTGGGCCGGGCCTCCGGGAACGCCCGGCTGAGCGGGCGGTGCGACGTAGCTCGAAGGCGCTGGAACGCTCCGTTGCCCACGACCGTCATGCCCGGCATCGCCAGATGATTGCTGGGGGAGCGGGTTCTCGTTTTGGTTCGGATTCTCACTCATCACGTTCTCAGGGTACGGGGTGAACCCTTGAGATTTCCCGACATCCCCGCCAGCGAGAACTTGGTCACACCAAACCGACGTTTGTGATGGGTCAAAACGGCTCTCGCTCTCCACGCCGACGGCGAACACGGGACTATCGGGCACTCCGCGTGGTTAGCATCGATGTTGAAGAACGTTCAGAAGGAGGCCTGAAGATGTTCGAACGGTTTACCGACCGGGCACGGCGCGTGGTGGTGCTGGCGCAAGAAGAAGCCAAGATGCTCAACCACAACTACATCGGCACGGAGCACATCCTTCTTGGACTGATCCACGAGGGTGAAGGTGTGGCAGCAAAGGCTCTCGAGTCGCTCGGCATCTCTCTCGATGCGGTTCGCGAGCAAGTCCAAGACATTATCGGCACGGGTTCCCAGCAATCCAACAGCCACATTCCTTTCACGCCGCGCGCGAAGAAGGTGCTCGAACTGAGCCTTCGCGAAGCGCTGCAGTTGGGTCACAACTACATCGGCACGGAGCACGTCCTGCTCGGACTCATTCGTGAGGGCGAAGGCGTTGCAGCACAGGTGCTCGTCAAGCTCGGCGCTGACCTCAACCGGGTCCGCCAGACGGTCAACCAGCTGCTCTCCGGATTCCAGGGCAAGGAGCAGACCGCGGTCGGCGGTGACGCCGCGCAGTCATCCGACGCCAAGGGCTCGCAGATTCTCGACCAGTTCGGCCGGAACCTCACCCTCGCTGCGCGTGAGGGCAAGCTCGATCCCGTAATTGGTCGCGAAAAAGAGATCGAGCGGGTCATGCAGATCCTTTCGCGTCGCTCGAAGAACAACCCCGTCCTCATCGGTGAACCCGGTGTCGGAAAGACGGCGGTCGTTGAAGGGCTCGCGCAGGCGATCGTCAAGGGTGAAGTCCCAGAGACGCTCAAGGACAAACAGGTCTACACGCTCGACCTCGGAAGCCTCATCGCTGGCTCCCGGTACCGCGGTGACTTCGAAGAGCGACTCAAGAAGGTCACGAAGGAGATCCGTACGCGCGGTGACATCATCACGTTCATCGACGAGATCCACACGCTCGTTGGTGCGGGTGCAGCCGAGGGTGCGATCGACGCAGCAAACATCCTGAAGCCACTGCTGGCTCGCGGTGAACTGCAGACGATCGGTGCTACGACGCTCGACGAGTTCCGCAAGCACTTCGAGAAAGACGCCGCACTCGAGCGCCGCTTCCAGTCGATCCAGGTGAACGAGCCGAGCCTCGCGCACACGATCAACATTCTCAAGGGCCTGCGCGACCGCTACGAATCGCACCACAAGGTCACGATCACCGACGGCGCGATCGTTGCCGCAGCGAACCTCGCAGACCGCTACGTGCAAGACCGCTTCCTTCCGGACAAGGCAATCGACCTCATCGACGAAGCCGGCGCTCGCCTGCGCTTGTCGATCCTGTCGGCACCGCCAGAGCTGCGTGAATTCGACGAGAAGATCGCCGGAGTCCGCACCTCGAAAGAGAAGGCGATCGAGGACCAGGACTACGAAGCCGCGGCACGTCTTCGTGATGAGGAGAAGAGCCTGCTCGGCGAACGCCTCCGTCTCGAGAAGAAGTGGCGCAGTGGCGACGGCGGCCCAACCGGCACCGTCGATGAAGGCATCATCGCCGAGGTCCTCGCGAACGCGACGGGAATCCCGGTGTTCAAGCTCACGGAAGAAGAGTCCGCTCGACTCATCTTCATGGAGAAGGCTCTGCACCAGCGCGTGATCGGGCAGGAGCAGGCGATTTCCGTGCTCGCGAAGACGATCCGTCGTCAGCGCGCAGGCCTGAAAGACCCGCGTCGCCCATCCGGTTCGTTCATCTTCGCAGGCCCGACCGGTGTCGGAAAGACCGAGCTCGCGAAGGCGCTCGCGGAATTCCTGTTCGATGACGAAGATGCGCTGATCTCGCTCGACATGTCCGAGTACAGCGAGAAGCACACGGTCTCGCGTCTGTTCGGTGCCCCTCCAGGGTTCGTCGGCTACGACGAGGGTGGACAGCTCACCGAGAAGGTGCGTCGCAAGCCGTTCTCCGTCGTGCTTTTCGACGAGATCGAGAAGGCGCACCCCGACATCTTCAACTCGCTGTTGCAGATCCTCGAAGAGGGTCGCCTCACCGACGGCCAGGGTCGTGTGATCGACTTCAAGAACACGGTCATCATCATGACGACCAACCTCGGTACCCGTGACATCTCGGGTGGTCCGGTTGGTTTCGTGCTCGAGGGCTCGACGCAGAACGACTACGACCGCATGCGCTCGAAGGTTAACGAAGAACTGAAGAAGAGCTTCAAGCCTGAGTTCCTGAACCGTCTCGACGAGACAATCGTGTTCCCGCAACTCACGCCGGAAGAGCTGCTGCAGATCGTCGACCTGTTCGTGAAGCGTCTCGCAGACCGCATGCTCGACCGCGACATGACGATCGAGTTGACCGAAGAGGCAAAGAAGCGCCTGATCCACGTCGGTTACGACCCAGCGCTCGGTGCTCGACCATTGCGTCGCGCAGTCCAGCAGGAGGTCGAAGACCAGCTCAGCGAGAAGATCCTGCACGGGGAACTGAACGCCGGGGATCACGTGGTCGTTGACTTCGTCGACGAGAAGTTCGTGTTCACGCACGCAGCTCCGAACTCGGAGCCACCGGTTGCACCACTCGAATCGGCAGGCGTGTAAGCGTCAACTGATTGTTCACAAAGCCGCTCCCACATCGTGGGAGCGGCTTTGTCGTGTGCGCGGCACTCGCGGTCCGACATTCTCAGTTCGTAATCCAGAGTTCACCCGACACGCTTGCCCGGATTCATAGGAACGAAGTAGGTTCGAAGAAGTGCCCCATCGGAGGGGCGCGTACCCCTATGGAGGAATAGCGTGCTGAAAAACCGCCGCCGCTCTGGCGCGACGATTGCAGCAGTCCTTGGTTTGGGCCTCGTAGTTAGTCCACTGACCGTACTCACCGCGAGCGCTGCGCCGCCCGCCGGGTACGATCCGGAGACGCAGGCCTACGTCAACCTGGTGCACTTCAATGATTTCCACGGTCGAATCGATAACGGGCTGGTGAATGGTGGTCCCGCGACCAACTTCAACACCGTGAAGTTCGCCGGAACGATCGAGCAGCTTCGTGCGGCAGAGGGCGAAGAGCACACGCTCCTCCTCTCCGGTGGCGACAGCATCGGCGCTTCGCTCTACACCTCGAGCTCCGCGAAGGACGAGCCGACGATCGACGTGCTGAATGCACTCGAAGTCAACGCTTCCGCCGTCGGAAACCACGAGTTCGACCGTGGCATCGCCGACCTTATTGAGCGCGTGATCCCGAACGCGAACTTCCCGCACCTTGCTGCGAACGTCACCTACAACGGTGCGCAGGTCGGCCAGGCATACGAAATTTTCACGGTCGACGGCATTGACATCGCAGTCATCGGTGCGGTGACGCAGGAAACCCCGACGCTCGTCAGCCCAGACGGCATCGAAGGCGTCGTGTTCTCGGACCCGGTTGACGCAGTCAACGCGGTCGCAGCACAGCTCACCGCTTCTGGTGAAGCCGACGTGATCGTCGCGGAGTTCCACGAGGGCGCACAGGTTTCGCTCCCGGCAAACGCTCCGCAGGATGTTCAGGCGGCTGCATTGCAGAACGCGACGACGACCAGCCCGGCGTTCGCGAAGATCTTCAACCAGACCTCTGCCGACGTTGACGTGATCTTCAACGGTCACACGCACAACACCTACTCCTACCTCGCACCAGCGCCAGCTGGCAGCGACAACAACGGTCGTCCGATCGTGCAGGGCGCGTCCTACGCGGACTGGATCTCGCAGGTCTCGTTCCTCGTAGACCGTCAGACCAACGCCATCGAGTTCGACGCGAGCCGCCTCGTGCAGCACCCGCGTTCGACCACGCCGCCTGCAGATCTGATCGCGACCTACCCGCGTGTTGCCGCGGTCAACGAGATCGTGAACGCTGCGGAAGCGCAGGCGCAGATCACCGGCAGCGTGCCCGTCGGTGAAATCACCGCAGACATCACGACCGCATTCAACAACGGTGCTCGCGATGACCGCTCGAAGCCTTCGGCAATGGGAACCCTTGTTGCGAACATGTACAAGGACGTGACCGTCGCTGACGGTGCACAGATCGGTATCGTCAACCCGGGCGGACTCCGCAACGAATTGCTCGTTGGTGAAGACGGTGTCGTGACGATCATGGAAGCCGTTTCGGTGCTCCCGTTCGCGAACAACCTGTGGACGCTCGACCTCACCGGTGAGCAGCTTGCACGAGTCATCGAGCAGCAGTGGCAGCGCGACGCGAACGGCAACGTTCCCCAGCGTCCGTACCAGCAGCTCGGATTCTCGGACAACGTCCAGTACACCTTCGAGCGCGGTGAAGACAGCGTTGGCGAGACCGGCACAGTGACGAGCATCTTCATCGACGGCATGCCAATCGCCGCCGACGAGATCGTGCGCGTCGCAGTTCCTTCGTTCCTCGCCTCCGGTGGAGACAACTTCACGACATTCCGTGAAGCAACGAACCGCAAGGACGCTGCGATCGTCGACTCCGACGGATTCATCGACTACATCGGCGCGAACTCGCCGCTGTCGCCGGACTTCTCGGTTCGTCAGCTGGAAATCAGTGAACTGCCGACCGGCACGGTTGCAGTTGGACAGGAGATCGAATTCACGGTCTCGGGTCTCGACATCAACTCGCTCGGTGCACCCGACAACACGGTGCTCGACCTGTACGTCGGACTGAACAACATCCAGTCGTTCCCGGTCGTCAACGGTACTGCTGAGGTTTCCTTCGCAGTTCCAGACATCGGCGCACTGATCTTCGAGCCGCAGGCCGACGAAATGTCGGCAGCACGCGCGTTGACGCCGCCGGCCTCACCGCTCGTAGGATTCACGCTCGTTGCACCGGAGAGCGGCACGGTTTCGCCGATCCTGCTCAACGTCACGAGCGAGGCGCCGTTCGCGCCGATTCCGCTGGACAACGACCAGATCATCCCTGAGGGTGAGAACGTCATCAGTGCGAACCCGACCACGTTCAGTGCAGGCGAGCAGACCACGGTCACGCTGCCTGACGAGTACATCGGTCAGCAGGTTTCGCTCTGGATCCGTTCGGAAACTGCGATCTACGGAACTCCCGAATGGGCCACCGTAGAGGCAGACGGAACCGTGCTGCTCGACATTCCAGCCGAAATCGAAGACGGCGCGTACCGCCTTGTCGCGCAGGACTCGCAGAACGCGCTCATCGGTTGGGTCGCAGTGCAGGTCGTGCCAGAGAGTGAAGTCCCAGGACCGAGCGAACCAGGCGAGACCGAGACTCCGGGAACTCCGGGAACTCCGGACCCATCGGATGACCCGGGAGCCGGTGGCGCACCAGGTGACGGCGGATCAGACGGTGGCGTTGTCGCTCCCGCTCCGACCGACGGAACCGACGGCGCAGCAGGTCTGCCGCAGACCGGTTCGCAGATCGCAATCGGCGCTGGTGTCCTTGCGGCACTGCTGCTGATCTTCGGTGGTGTGCTCATCGCACGCCGTCGCAAGCTCGCGACCGCTGACGACACGGAAGAGTAAATTCGTCGAGTCATTCGACGACTGAGCTGCAGTGCGAGGAGGGGAGTACCTCTTCTCGCACCGCAATGATTGACACCGTCCCCGGGGGCCTTTTGGCTCCGGGGACGTAGTCTTGTTGAATGCCAAACGCCGCATTCACTGTCCGATCCGCCCGCACGAGCGATGTTCGTGGTCTCCAGGAGCTCATCGAACCGTACGTGCGACGACGAATCCTGCTCGGCAAAGAACTCGTCCTGCTTTTCGAAGCGGTGCAGGAGTTCGTGGTGGTCGAGCACGAGGGCAAGCTGCTCGGGTGCGGTGCCCTCCACGTGATGTGGGAGGACCTCGGGGAGATCCGCACGGTTGCCGTCTCGGAAGATGCACTCGGCACCGGGGCCGGACACGCGATCCTCGCTGAACTCGAGGAGCGTGCCAAACGCCTCGGGCTGCAGAAGCTGTTCTGCCTGACCTTCGAGACCGAGTTCTTCGAACGTCACGGCTTCAAAGCAGTGGGCGAAGAGATCGTGAACCCTGACGTGTTCCAGCAATTGCTGCGCTCCACGGACGGCGGAATCCAGGAGTTCTTGGATCTCGCGCACGTGAAGCCGAACACGCTCGGCAACACCCGAATGCTGAAACTGCTCTCGAGCGACTGAGCCTCCGTGGCCCGGGAGGGCTCACCGAAGATGATGTTCGATTGCATGCGGTGGCCGCGCGGGTTACGGCCGCTTACTGGAAGCGCCTCGAGCGTGCAAAATACGCGAACAAGTCCTATTCAGCGCAAGAAATGTGCGCAGGAAGCAGGAATCCAGCGTCTTGCGAATTCCGTAGATTTCTTCCTTATGCAATGATGATTTCAGCGCTCTCTGTGGGGGAGAGTGCTGATTTGGTCACTGCGGCCGAAGTCGTATCTCGGTAGATTTCCTCCCTGATGCGGCTTCGGCGCAGGTTCCGATAGGAGCTCCGCGATGCCTCGAATTTCCAAAGACGTAGTTGTGATCGGAGCTGGCGTGGCCGGTCTGACCGCCGCCACGCGCCTTCGCAGAGAAGGCTTCACCGTCGCAGTGCTCGAAGCACGCGAACGAGTCGGCGGAAGGCTCTGGACCGACATCATCGACGGGGCAATGCTCGAAATCGGTGGCCAATGGGTCTCGCCGGATCAGTCAGCGCTCATTGAAACGCTCGACGAGCTCGGCCTCGAAACTTACGAGCGGTACCGCGAGGGCGAAAGCGTCTACATCGGCCCGAGCGGACCCCTCACGCGCTTCACCGGAGAGATTTTCCCCGTCGCACCAGAGACCGCGGCCGAGATGGAACGCCTCATCGCACTCATCGACGAGCTGGTTGCTGAGGTCGGAGTCTCCGCCCCATGGGCGCACGAGCGCGCGGCCGAACTCGACTCGATCTCCTGGAAGCACTGGCTCGAACAGCAGACCGATGACCAAGAAGCGCGGGACAACATCGCGCTCTTCGCAGCCGATGCAATGCTCACTAAGCCCGCACACTCCGTGAGCGCACTCCAAGCGTTCCTCATGGCCGCCTCCGCTGGGAGCTTCTCCAACCTCGTCGATGCAGACTTCATTCTCGACAAGCGAGTCGTCGGTGGGCTCCAGCAGGTCCCGATCAAGCTCGCCGAGACGCTCGGCGACGACGTGCACCTCAACCAGCCGGTGCGCACGCTCCAATGGAGCGAGCACGGCGTGGTCGCGATCACCGACGAACTCGAAGTCGAAGCGAAGCGCGTTGTCGTCGCCGTGCCCCCGAACCTGTTCAGCCGGATCAACTTCCAGCCGCCGTTGCCGCGTCGCCAGCACCAGATGCACCAGCACCTCTCGCTCGGACTCGTGATCAAGGTGCACGCGGTGTACGACACCCCGTTCTGGCGCGAAGACGGGCTCTCCGGGACCGCGTTCAGCCCGTACCAAATCGTGCACGAGGCATACGACAACACCAACCACGGCGACGAGCGCGGAACGCTCGTCGGTTTCGTCTCTGATCTGAAGGCAGACGGCGTCTTTGAGTTGAGCGCCGAAGATCGCAAGACAAAAATTCTCGAATCGCTCGCGGCCTACTTCGGTCCGAAGGCCTTGAAGCCGGTCGTGTATTACGAGAGCGATTGGGGTTCCGAAGAGTGGACTCGTGGCGCCTACGCGGCGAGCTACGACCTCGGTGGACTCTCGCGTTACGGCGCCGACCAGCGCACGCCGGTCGGACCGATCCACTGGGCCTGCAGCGACTTCGCTGCCGAGGGGTACCAGCACGTCGACGGCGGCATCCGTTCCGGGCGTGACGCTGCCGCCGACATCATCACCGCACTGCACGGAGACTAGGAGACGCAATGCGCATTGCCGTCGGCTTTACCAATACCCCTGCCGGTCGTGATGCGCTTGCGCTCGGGATCCGGCTCGCGGAGAGCATGAGCGCCTCGCTCGATCTCGTGCTCGTCACCACGGCGCAAAAGGTGCCGACGCTGAGTCCTCCGGACAGCGGGTACAACGCGTACGTCAGGAAGCAGGCCGAAGGTTGGCTTGCCGAGGCGGTTGCCGAGGTGCCCGCGGCGATCAGCGTCAAGACGCACGTCGTCGGGGCGACCTCGACTGCGGCCGGGCTCAATCAGGCTGCCAACGATCTGGGCGCGGCGCTCATCGTGCTCGGCACTGCACGTGGCGCTGGCAAAGACCGCTTCTTGATCGGCAGCGATGCGAACGCGCTCCTGCACGCGGCCACCCTGCCTGTCGTCCTCGCGCCGAAGGCCTCCCGCAAGCAAGACACCTACGGCATCACACGCGTCACCGCTGCCGTCGGTGAACGAGCCGGCGCAAAGCCACTGCTGCAGAGCGCGGCGAGTCTTGCCGAGGCGGCAGGAGTTCCGCTGCGACTGATCTCTCTCGTGGCGATCGACATGCCGAGCAAAGCTTCCTTCGAGGAACGGAAGCGAGCACACGAGCACGCAGAGGTCGTGCTCGAGGCGGTCACGAAGCAGCTGTCCTCGAAGAACCCCGTGACCTCCGAGGTCGGTAAGGGGCGCTCAGTCGAGAAGGCGGTCGCGAAGCTCGAATGGGACGACGGAGAGATCGTGCTCGTCGGCTCCTCGCGAATCGCTTCGAAGGGCAAATTGTTCATCGGAAGCACGGCAGCGCGAATGCTGCGCCAGCTTCCGGTTCCCATGATGGTCGTGCCAAAGGCGAGCGCCCTGACGATTGCGAGCAAGGAATGACAACAACGAAGTCAGAGCAGCCGCTCTCCAAGAAGGGACTCTCCGCGGGGTCCGTGGGGCTCATCGGTGCGATCGTCATCGGCATCTCCTGTATCGCCCCGGCATATACCTTCACGGCCGCGATCGGCCCGACGGCCTCCGAAGTCGGGTTGCAGGTTCCGGCGATCATCATCCTCGGGTTCATTCCGATGCTGCTGGTTGCATTCGGCTACCGCGAACTCAACCGCGCCATGCCAGACAGCGGCACCTCGTTCACGTGGGCGACCCGCGCGTTCGGGCCGTACATCGGCTGGATGGCAGGCTGGGGGCTCATCGCCGCAACCATCCTCGTGCTCTCCAATCTTGCGGGCATCGCTGTCGACTTCCTGTACCTCCTGATCGCGCAGATCACCGGGAACAGTGACATCGCGGGGCTCGCCTCGAACCCGTTCATCAACGTGATCACGTGTCTCGCATTCATGTTCGTCGCCACCTGGATCAGCTACCGCGACATGCAGACCACGCAGCGACTGCAGTACGTGCTCGTCGGATTCCAGGTCGTCGTGCTCGTCGTGTTCTCGGTCGCAGCGATCGTGCACTTCTCGAACGGCACCGCCTACGACGCAACGCCCGTAACCCTCGAATGGTTCAACCCGCTCGCAATCGACTCGTTCTCAGCGATCGCCGCGGGGCTTTCACTCTCGATCTTCATCTTCTGGGGCTGGGACGTCACCCTCACCATGAACGAAGAAACCAAGGGCTCCTCGACGACCCCAGGTCGTGCAGCGACGCTCACGGTGCTCATCATCGTTGCGATCTACCTCATGCTCGCGATCTCGCTCATGGCGTTCGCAGGCGTCGGCGAAGGCGAGTACGGGCTCGGGAACTCGGCGATCCAGGACAACGTCTTCTTCCACCTCTCCGCACTCGTGCTCGGACCATTCGCGTGGCTCGTCTCACTCGCGGTGCTCTCGTCCTCCGCGGCATCACTGCAGTCCACCTTCGTTTCTCCTGCGCGCACGCTCCTTGCGATGGGCCATTACGGTGCGCTCCCGGCGAAGTTCGCAAAGGTGCACCCACGCTTCTTCACGCCCGGCTACGCAACGATCGCAGCGAGTATTGCGGCGAGCGCGTTCTACGCGGTCATGCGCTTCGTTAGCGAAAACGTGCTCTGGGACACCATCACCGCACTCGGCATGATGATCTGCTTCTACTACGGCATTACCGCCTTTGCAGCGGTCTGGTACTTCCGGACGCAATGGTTCAAGAGCTTCAGGAACACCATGTTCCAACTCGTGCTGCCGTTGCTCGGTGGCATCATCCTGATCGCCCTGTTCTTCACGACCATCGTCGACAGTATGGACCCGGCCTACGGCTCGGGCTCGAGCATCGGCGGTGTCGGTCTCGTGTTCGTTCTCGGCATCGCGGTGATCGTGATCGGACTGGTCATCATGCTCGTGCAGCGGATCACGCAGCCCGACTTCTTCAAGGGGAAGACCCTGCCGGCCGGCTCCTCTGACGGACGGGAAGACAGCAACATCGAACTCGTCGAGTAGTTCGTCGAGGAGCTCGTCGGGGAGCGGGTCAGCGCGAGCGGCGCGAGTTAGGCTCCACCTTCGATCTTTGAGAGCACTGAGCGCGCAGTTGGCTCGTCGGTGACGATCAATGTTGGTATTCGAGTTCGGGCGAGTCCAATGACACTCAGTGTTTTCTCGATTCCGGCGACCACCGCAATTCGGGTTCGCACCTGCTTCATTTGCTCGAGCGACATCGCGATCAGTTGTTCCGACCACTTGTCGTCGTGAAAGCTGCCTTCCAGAGTGAAAAGGTGGCCGAGTGCGTCGCCCACAAAACCCGCCTCGATCAATTCGGAACGGTCTCGGCCGCGCGCGTTCGCCATGACCGAGAATCCGGTCGGGACGGCGTCGGCCGGCGCGCTCGAGCTAAACACGAATGCGTCAATGTCGTTCCAGCGCGTTGTGGTGGAGAGAATCGTGGGGTCCTCGAGAAGGATGCGTCGAGCTTCAGCACTCTCTGTTGTCGCTGGAGCGAGAAGCAAATGAGACGGCCCGCCAAGACGTGCGGCAGCCAGTCGTACGAGCGCGTTCGTATCAAGATGCGGCTGTACGGGGTCATACCCACCGATCGCGGGCACCGAATGAAGGGCGGTGCGTTGTTGCGCTCGCAGGGAGGTGACGAGTGCTGCAATCGTGTGCCCGGCTGACCATGCCACAGTTCCTGCGTAAGGGAGTTGTTTTGCCACAACGGTCGCGGCTTCCGCCCCGCACAAGCGTGAGGTTCGAACGGGATCGCCGGCGGTTCCGGGTACGACGTGCGCAGCAGTGTCAAGCGCCTCACTCAGTCGCGTGCTCAGGCCGTCCATATCGCTGTCCGCCGGTGTGACGGTGATCGTGACGATCCCTAGGTCGCGAGCTTGGCTGATGAGGCGAGAAATCGTTGCGGTGCTCTGACCAGTGAGCTTGCCAATTTCAAGCATGCTCAGTCCACGTTCGTAGTACATGTCCGCGACGAGTCGGCGCGACGTGTTGTCCTGACTTTTTACCCTGTCGCCCATCGTGTCCTTCCGGTCTTAGGAGCGCGAGAGCTCTTTGAGTGCACTGATGTGCGAAACACTACCCGCTTCAGGAGTACCCCATTCAAGTGCATTGACTTTCGGACTTTCCTATGGTCAGATTACCAGAGATGCAAAACATTGCGTGAAAATTGTTGCACAAACACGATGGAGTGTCGATGAACAACACAGCACGCGTCCTGGTCGCAGGACACGGATCGCTTCCGGCCGCTATGGTCGCGAGCGCTCGAATGATCGGTGGAGAACTCGCCAACCTGCACTCGATCGGACTTGAGCCTGGGCAATCGCCACAGGAACTCGCCGAACGATTTCGTGGGCTTCTTGAGAGCCACAACCCAAATATTGTTCTGACGGATCTCGCCGGTGGGACACCTCACAACGTCGCTCGACTCGTGTTGCGCGACCACCCCGACGTGGCACTGATTTCCTCGGTTTCGCTGCCACTTCTTCTAGAACTGGCGTTTGCTGATGCACCGCTCACAGCCGAGTCGCTCGACGAAGCAATCTCGGCCACTGGAGCAACCCTCGCTGTTCGGTAGCAGACGCCCCGCTCATTACGTCACGTGCAAGGAGGCACCATGACACTCAGTTTGGTTCGAGTCGACGATCGACTCATACATGGCCAGGTGATCGCAGTTTGGTTGCGAGCCCTCAACGCGGAGGTCATCGTCATCGCTGATGATGAAACCGCAAACGACGAATTTCTCAGAGAGATCCTCGAACTCGCGGCACCTCCGGGAGTCGAAGTTGAAGTTCACAGCGTCGAAGACGCGGTGCAACCGATTTCCGAACTCTCGGCATCTGACATCCGCACAATCGTGCTGATGAAGAGCCCAACCGTCGCGCGAGATCTTGTGCTTCGTGGCGCCCCAATCGAGACCCTCAACATTGGCGGGATGGGAGCTGCTGAGGGTCGATCGACGCTCTACAAGAACGTCTCCGCGCGGCCCGAGGAGCTTGAAGCTATGCGGTATCTCGAGCAGCACGGAACCAAGGTCGAGATCCAGATCGTCGCCGACGACTCGCCGACGGCGTTTAGTTCGGTTGACCCTGGGAAGAAGGCAGGGGCGACCCCATGAGCTTTGTCAGCAGAATGGTCAACGGTGAGTCCGCACTGACGCCGGTCGGAAAGACCGCTCTTGTCATGTCGACGGCAATTCTGATCATCGGATTGCCAACGATCGCGCAGGCATACACAGGTCACCCAACGCAAGTAGAGCAACAGGTGACGATTTCGTTCGTCCACGCCCTCCTTATCGGGCTTGGGTATTACCTCTCGCAAAGTCCCTGGTTCTTTGGACTCGGGTTCTTCACTCTGAATCGGCCACTTCTTGCCGGTTTCTGTGTTGGGCTCATTCTCGGAGATCCAGGACAGGGTGCGCTCATTGGAGCAGCGATTAACCTCGTGTACCTCGGGTTTATCAGCGCCGGCGGGTCCATCCCTGGCGATCCGGGTCTCGCCGGATGGGTCGGCACAACCATCGCTCTCGCCGGTGGCCTGAACTACGGCGCTGCTCTTGCGATTGCGGTTCCTATCGGACTCCTTGGAACACTCATTTGGAACGCACGAATGACTGTTGACGCAGCGTTCATTCATATGGCCGATCGCTCGGCGAAAAAAGCAGACATCGGCGGCGTCGTGCGGGCGAACATTCTGTATCCGCAGCTGTTCCTGTTTGCAATCACGGCAGTGCCCGTGACAATCGCGGTTTACCTCGGAACCGACTTCATCGTCATGATCCTTGGCACCTTCCCCATCTGGATACTGTCAGGGCTCGCGATTGCTGGAGGTGTGCTCCCCGCAATTGGAATCGCGATGAATATGCGGTTCATCTTCCGCGGCACCGCGATTCCCTATTTCTTCCTTGGGTACCTCGCGATGGTGATTCTCGGCGATGCAATGTCGATCATGCTTCTTGCCGTCATCGGTGCGGCGCTCGCCGTACTCCATGTGACCTTGCTGGGAGACCGTGGGACGCCGAAGGAAAACGATGAAAAGCCAGAGCCAACGAAATCCAGCTCACTTGCGGAACGGCGTCGTGCAGGCGCTCAGGCAGCCGCAAAAGCGCAAGAAGAGGAGTCGCAGCGATGACCGCTCAAACGACAGCCGATAGGGCTGGCTCGGATAATCCGAGCCCAGACAAACAAATCACGAAGCGTGACCTCGTTGTCTCCTGGTTGATCTGGACCGTATTCTCCCACTCCAACTACAACTACGAACGTCTGCAAGCAACGGGTTTTGCACACTCCATGACGCCGATCATCAAACGTCTGTATGGGGGCGATAAAGAAGCTACGAGCGCAGCGCTGCAACGTCACCTCGTTTTCTATAACACCTCTCCGGATATCGGCGGCGTGATCAACGGTGTTGCGATCGCAATGGAAGAGCAGAAAGCGAGTGGCAAACCCGTCACCGACGACTCGATCAACTCGATGAAAACCGGGCTCATGGGTCCGCTCGCCGGAGTTGGCGACACCATAACCCAGGGCATTGTTATGCCACTCGTGCTTGCTCTTGGAATCAGCATTACGGGCCTCGGGGCGGCACCGAGTGACGATACCGACCTTTCGGCAATGACGGGCAATCCGCTCGGTCCAATCCTCTTCCTCCTATTGATCTCGACGTACATCATCGGCGTTGGCTACTTTATGTACACGCAGGGGTACTACCGAGGCCGATCGATGGTGACCTCAATCTTCAAAAGCGGTCTTATGGACCGTGTCATCGTCGGTGCCGGCGTACTCGGGAACATGGTGCTCGGGGGCCTTTCAGCGAGCTTCATCTCTCTGAACGTCGGGGCGAGCGTCGTCGTTGGCGAACAATCGGTGAGAATCCAGCAGGATGTGCTTGACCATGTCATGCCGGGCCTGCTTCCGCTCGCGCTTGTGTTGTTCACCTGGTGGCTTCTGCAACGAGGCTGGCATCCGATCAAGCTTCTGCTGATCTATGTGGCCGTGTGTATTCTCGGCGCAATTCCATTCCTCGGGCCTGCTCCGCAGTTTGTTTCCGATGCCTGCGGCTCTTCGATCTTGCAGCCGTACTCGGCCTGCGCTGATCCGATTCCAGTCGAAGAGGGCGAGTAACCTATGCCCCAGTCGGATCAGCGAGAGCGTCGCGCAATAGGACCGCTCCTTGCTTTGCTTGCAGCAGTCGCATACGCGACCGTCAACGCACTGCTGCGCTCGGTCGCCGCAGATGTTGACCCGTTCGTAGGCTCGCTGATCCGACAACTTCCGCTACTCGTGGTTGGGCTTGTGATCGTTCTCGTCCTTCGACCGAAAACGTTGAGACCGGGAACGCCGAGCTTCATTGGCCTTCGAGGAGTTGTTCTTCTCATGCTCGGCGGAACCCTTTCCTTCCTTATAGGGAATGTTCTGCTCTTTCAAGGGCTCGACCTAGTCGGGCTTGCCATCGCAACGGCGGCCAGCCAGGGCGGAATGGCGGCCGGGGGCGCGTTGGTTTCGTGGATCTTCTTGAAAGAGCGCACGACCAGGGTGCAGCTTCTTGCAATTCTGGTCGTCATTGCAGGATTAATCGTGATGTCGGCGCCCGCGTTCTCCACCGAAACTCAGGGGAGCGGGGCACTGCTCGGAATCGTATTCAGCGCACTGGCGGGCACCTGTTACACCGTCGCGAACGTTGCAAGTCGAAGCGTGCAGCGCAGGCCGAAGACGTTCATCACGGCGCTCTTCCTGACCAACCTCGGCGGCGTGATCGCGCTCGTCACCGCCGTGGCAGTTCGATTTGGCGGAGACATCGAACGCGCCACCGTCGATCTCTATGGAACGACGCTTGCGATTCTCTTCGCGGCAGGCTGTGTCAATGCCATTGCGATTGCGAGCGTGACACTCGCTGTGCGATTCGCAACCATCACCGTCGTCTCGACGACAGTAAGTCTCGTAATCGTCTTCGGATTGATGATCGCGTGGCTCGTTTTCGACGAACCAATGGCCGCGAACACACTCGTCGGTGCGGCCATCATCCTTCTCGGTGTGCTGCTTGCGCAGTTGCGATCGAGATCGAACAAGACCCCTGAATCCGCGTTGGTTGCTGATGCACACCGCAGTGCACGACGCAGTGACGCCGATCCAACAACTCAGACCAAGGAGAAATCATCATGACGCTCAACGCCCAAGCTTCGACGCAGACGACTTTCGTCGCAGGCGCGATCACCGGAGTCGGGGAGGTAGAACTCCTCGACATCACTCACGCTGAGCCGGATCCAGGTGAAGCGCTTGTCCGCATTGAAGCCACAGCAATTTGCACGTGGGAGCAGCGCACATATAGCGGTGCTCAAGAGAACAGACTGCCCTTCATCGGCGGGCACGAGATTGTGGGGACCATCGTCGAATTCGGTCCCGGTTATAAGGGAACGCTCAACCCAGGCGATCGCGTCGCACTCGGCTCTGCAGCATGCGGCAGTTGCCACTGGTGCCACCTCGGAAAGGACCAACTCTGCGCCGAACATTACTCTGGCGCCGTCGAATATGCGCAGGGTTGGGGCCCGGGCGGCTTCGCGGAATACAAGATCCACCCGGCCGACGGCCTCTATCCGATCGGTGATGTGCCTGCAGTGCAAGCTTCCTTGACCGAACCGCTCTCATGCGCATTGCACGCCGCACGGCTCTCGGGGGTCGAGATCGGTGATGACGTCGTGATCCTTGGCGCGGGAGTAATGGGCCTTATGAATCTCATCGCAATGAAGAAGCACGGAGCACGCGTCATCGTGAGCGAGGTCGACGCCGGAAGGCTCGAAAAGGCGAAGGCGCTCGGCGCAGACCTTGTGATCGACGCATCGAAAGTCGATCCGGTCGCCGCTGTCCTTGAAGCAACCGAGGGCCGCGGAGCGAGTATCGCTGTCGCCGCTATCGGCCACCGAATTGCGAACGAACAAGGACTCGCGATGCTCGCGAACCGGGGAACTTTTGTCGCGTTTGCTGCGGCGCATCCAGAGACGCCGATCGAGGTTTCGCCCAACCACCTCCACAAGAGCGAGCGCAGAATCATTGGAGTGGTATCGAGCGAGAAGCGCGATTTCCATGATGCGGCTCGACTCGTCAGGCTCGGGCTCGTCGACCTCTCGCCACTCGTGCAAAATACGTACCCGCTCGCTGAACTGAAATCCGCTCTCGACGAGGCGATCCAACCTGGCACCTATCGAATTGTGATCGAAGCGTAGGGGCCTTCGCGGCGCGCGGCCGCCAAACTTGCGGGCCCCGAATCAGGGCCGCCATCCCAAACACCAAGGAGAAAAGCAATGAAACGAAAGATGCACCGCCTGTTCCGAGAAGACGGGCGAATCATGATCGTCGCAATGGACCACACGAACTTCCTCGACGCACCAGTTCCCGGTCTTGTCGATTATGAGGGAACTGTCCGGGCGACCGTTCGTGCTGGCGCAGACGCATTCCTCTCGCCAATCGGGTCAACCGAACGCTACCCGGACGCATTCGGGGGATCAGCGATTATCACGAGCGTTGACACTGCCCACCCATTTGGTGCGGAGGCGATCGGGCGTGCGCTCGCGGCCGGCTCCGACGCAGTCAAAGCTATGGTCTATCCATTCGGTGACGACGACAGCGTCAATCGCTCCGCAGCACTCGCTGCACAGGCCGCAGCAGTAGGGCTGCCCTACCTCGCCGAGCCGATCCCCGGCGGATTCTCCCGGGCGGATATGAGAACACCAGAGATTATTGCTGCGGGCGCAAGGGTTGCTGCAGAGTCGGGAGCCGACTTTGTGAAAACCTTCTACACCGGTGATCCGCAGACCATGAAGATCGTGGTTGATTATGCTTCGGTTCCCGTGATTATTCTCGGAGGACACCAGAAGGAAACACTCGGCGAGCTGTTCCAAGAAATCCACGACGCCATCAATATTGCGGGAGTCGCTGGCGTTGCGATTGGGACAAATATTTGGACATCGAAGAACCCTGGAGGAGTGGTCGCCGGTCTCACGGCGATCCTGCACGAGGGCGCGACGGCGGAGCAAGCAATCTCGGCAGCTGAAGGTTGGACGCCGTGAAAACCGCGCCTCTCACCTCGAGGAGTGACCAATGGTCGCTCCTCGAGGGCGCCCTCCCGATGTTGATCAATGGTGTGCTCGTCACCGACACAGAGACGGCAGATATTGTCTCTCCGCGCGACCGCTCGGTCGTCGGTCGATTCGCGGTCGCTTCTCCTGAACACATTGATGATGCAGTGTCGACCGCGCGAGCCGCCTGGCCCGCGTGGGCGGCGCTGCCGGGAAAGGAACGGGCCAAATTCCTGCTGAGAATTGCCGAAGTGATGGAGTCGCACGCAAGCGAGTTCGAGTTCCTCGACGCAGTTGACATCGGGAAGCCAGTAACCAATGTCCGTTATAGCGATATTCCGGTTTCACTCGACGCCCTCGCCTACTTTGCTGGGCGAGCAAGCGACATCCGAGCGTCGAGCGTCCAAGTCGGCGATCCATTCGTGAGTCACCGCGGGATCGTCGAACCGTACGGTGTCGTCCTCGAAGTGTTGCCGTGGAATGGGCCGCTCTGGACCGGTGTGCAGCGAGTCGCTGCGATCCTTGCCGCGGGGAACGTAGCTGTGGTGAAGCCTGCTGAGATTGCGTCCGCGTCGTTCCTCCATTTTTCGAGGTTGGTTGCCGACATTTTGCCCCCTGGGGTTCTGACCGTCGTTCCAGGCGGCGGCTCAACTGTAGGAGCCGCATTGACGACGCATCCCGGGGTGGACATGGTGTCCCTGACCGGAGGGGTCGAGACGGGTGTCCGTGTAATCCGAGATACCGCGCCGCAGCTCAAACGCCTTTCGCTGGAGCTCGGCGGAAAGAATCCGAACATCGTTCTCGACGACGCCGATCTCGACCAAGCAGTGATGTGGAGCACGATGGGCGCGTTCTCGAACTCCGGCCAAGTCTGCGTGTGTGGATCCCGAGTGTTTGTGCAGCGAGGTGTTCACCAGGAGTTCGCAGCTCGATTTGCGCAGGCGGCACAAAATCGAGTCGTAGGTGATCCGCTTGAAGAAACAACCGAGATGGGCCCCGTCGTGGGCGGAGCACACGCTGAGAAGGTGTGGAGCTACATTGACACCGCGATCGAACGTGGCGATGGCCAGCTCATCGCCGGCGGCGACCGATATTCAGATGAGCGCGCTGGGGGATGGTTTATACCGCCGACCGTGCTCGACAACGTCTCGCCGCAATGCACGATCGCCCGCGAAGAAGTATTCGGTCCGCTTGTAACGCTCACGCCCGTCGCTGATCTGGACGAAGCTCTGCAACTGGCGAACGATTCAGACTATGGGCTTGCGTCAGGAATCTTCACGAGCAGTGTCGAAAGTGCGGAGCGAGCGGCCCGATCGCTCCAAGCAGGCCAGGTGTACGTCAACCAATGGTTTGCACCGGGCGGATTGCAAGCGCCATCGCAAGGCTATAAGCACAGTGGTCTCGGCGGGGTCGGTATAGAGAAGTATCAGCAGGTGAAGAACGTATTCACCCGCGTCCCCGGTAACAATTGGGAATAACAAGGAGTGAGAACGATGAATGCAACGACGCACGACATCACCACTGCAACCGTAGAAGTCACCGTCGGGTCTCGTGACGGGCTCCATGCCCGCCCTGCAGCCCGCGTGGTCGCGTTTGCCCGGGAGCTGAATCCGCCAGCCATGATCGCCCGTCCCGGCGGGCCGCAATTGAACCCGAAGAGTCTCGCGATGCTGCTTGCCGGTGACTTCAACTACGGCGATCACGTTGTGGTGCACTCGGTCGGCGAGGGGTCGCAGGCATCTGCGGAGGCGCTTGCAGCATTGATCGCAGAGGAGCTCGATCGACCAAGTAACGACGGTGGCCTCGCGTGACGATTCGTGGACTCGGGGTTGGCGGCGGTATCGCAGTTGGAACCGTGCTTTGGATGCCAGATCCGCTTCCAGACCCGGAGGACGCTCAATCCTCGATGACCCCGGATGAGGAATATGCACGAGCGATTGCGTCACTCGATGCAACGGCCCGCGAACTCGCGCGTCGTGCAGAGGGTGCCGATGTGACGACGGCGGATATTCTCCTCGCGGAGAGTTTGATGGCGACGGACCCGATGGTGGTCGATGGCATCCGAGAGCGGGTTTGGCGGGGGCGGACTGCTGAGCGCGCGGTGTTCGAAGCGGTCGCGGCAATCGAGGCGCTCCTCGAATCTCTCGGTGGAACTCAGGCCGAGCGAGCAGCCGACTATCAGGATGTTGCGCGACGAGCAATTGCGCACCTGCGCGGCGTTGCGGCACCGGGAGTTCCGCATTCGGACAAGCCATTTGTGCTCTGCGCCACCGATCTCGCGCCGGCCGATACTGCGCTGTTGGACGTGCAGAAGGTACGTGCGCTTGTGACCGAACAGGGAAGCCCGACATCTCACACTGCGATCCTGGCTCGGGCGCTCGGAATTCCCGCTGTGGTCGCGTGCGCGGAAGTCCATGCAGTATCGAATGGCGCGACCGTTTCTGTCGACGCCGCTTCCGGTGAAATCGTGGTGCTGATCGACAAGGATTCGATCGAGGCGGCGCTCGAACAAGGCCGAGAGAGGCAAGCAAAGCGCAACGTCGAGGGACCGGGTTCGCTCGCCGACGGGACTCCGGTGCCGCTCCTCGCAAACATCGGCTCGCTCGCCGAGGCAGAAAGCGCCAAGGCACTCGGGGCTGAAGGAATCGGGCTGCTGCGAACGGAGTTTCTGTACATTGGGGCAAAAAGTGCGCCTTCGGTGGAGCAGCAGGCGCTGGAGTACGCGGCAATCTTCGACGTCTTTCCGGGCGCGAAAGTTACTGCTCGAACTCTTGATTCCGGTGCCGATAAGCCGCTCTCGTTCTTAAACCTTGGTAGCGAGGAAAACCCAGCGCTCGGTGTTCGAGGGCTTCGCACGGGCCGCTCGCAAAGACAGATCCTGACCGATCAGCTTGAAGCACTTCGCATCGCAGGGTCTCAAACTGAGGCGCAGGTGCAGGTGATGGCTCCAATGGTTGCCGATGCTGAGGAGACTGCGTGGTTCGTCAGGATGGCTCTTGACCACGGTCTTTCGACTGCTGGCGTCATGATTGAAGTGCCTTCGTGCGCACTCGCGGCCGACGACGTGCTCGAGCGGTCGTCATTCGTGAGTATTGGTACGAACGACCTCACGCAATACGCGCTCGCTGCCGACCGACTGCATGGTGGCGTTGCCCAGTATCAAGATCCTTGGCACCCTTCGGTGCTCAAACTCATCAAGATGGTCGGCGATGCGGGACGGCTCCATGGGAAGCCAGTAAGCGTATGCGGTGAAGCCGCTGCTGACCCCCTGCTTGCAGTGGTCCTTGTTGGTCTTGGTGTCTCGAGCCTGTCGATGTCAGCCGCTGCGCTGGCAGATGTGCGAGCACGACTTCGGGATTTCTCGGCTCAACAAGCAGAGGATCTTGCGGCTGCCGCTCTCGGCGAGACAAGCGCGATTGGTGCGCGCGATCGAGCTTCGGAGCTTGCTGATCGCATTCGCGCGAGTGATTTGTGATGGCCATTCGCAGTTTGTTGTGACGAGAAGGCAAACCCGTTTCGTGCCGTCCCTTGTGGTGGAATCGGTCGTACCCTGAAGCAATGGTCAGTTCAAGCAGGCAGGCGATGTACCGTCGTCGACGCACCACGGTCGTGGCGCTGCTGATCTTGATCGTCGCTGTCGTTGGTGTCATCGTTTGGAGCCCATGGTCGGGGGCCGCAAGCGATCCGACAACGCAGCCAACGAATTCCGTTCCGCCGACACCGAGCGCCTCGCAAGTTCCGACGCCCTCGCAGACACCGACCCCAACGCCAACCCCGACGCCGACCGAGCGGTTCACTCCCGTTGGTGGCACGCGCGAACCCGAGCCTGAGGTTCGCTCGTGCGAGGTTGGCGACATCAAACTCGTCGCGGTGACGAACCAGAGTAAATACGAGGCCGGTGCGGCAGTGGAGATGTCGTTCGAGGTGACGAACACGAGCGACTCGGAGTGCTCCATCAACGTCGGCACGAGGACACAGGAGTACACGATCCGCACCGGTGACGAGGTCGTGTATCGCTCCTCGGATTGCGCGATCGACCCGGTCGATCAGGTCGTCGAGCTCGAGCCAGACGTCACGCAGACGACGATCCCGGTCGAATGGGATCAGACGGTTTCTGCAACGTCGACCTGCGCCACGGAGCGACCACAGGTTGTTGCGGGCGGGGCGAGCTACCACCTGCACATCGAGGTCGCTGGGATCGCGAGCGAGAACGACGTGCAGTTTATTTTGGAGTAACGCACGCTCGAGGATCGAGGCGAATCGCAGCTTCCGTGTTCGGCCCGATGCAAGGCGCGTGGGCCATGCTCCCTATTTAGTACTCGGGCACCCGTACGCGGTCTTGTGCCTGTGCGCCAGCCGCGAGCGCGAGCCGCAGTGCCTCACGAATGTGGTGCGCGTCGGAATCCACGATCTGCGTGTAGCCGAGCCTGCTCGCTTCTGCCAACCGGCGCTTCGCTGACGACGCGGGGCGGACTTCGCCCGCGAGACTGATCTCGCCGACCGCGGCGAAGGTTGCCGGGAACGGAACATCGCGGTGCGCGCTCGCGATTGCGAGCGCGATCGCAAGGTCTGCGCCGGGTTCAGTGAGCCGGATGCCGCCGACCGTGGAGACATAGACATCGCGGTTTGAGAGCTGCAGGCCAGCGCGTCGCTCGAGGACGGCGAGCAGCATCGCAACGCGAGAAGAATCAACGCCGTTGACGACCCGACGCGGCTGCGGAGTGGAACTTGCAACGATGAGCGCCTGAATCTCCACGGGGATCGCGCGGCGCCCCTCCAAGGAGATCGTGACGCAGGTACCGCTGTCTGGAGCGGTGTTGCGGGAAAGAAAAAGAGCGGAGGGGTCTGGAACCTCGGCGATTCCGTCGCCGGTCATTTCGAAGCAGCCGACCTCGTCGGTCGGGCCGAAGCGGTTCTTCGTTGCGCGAATAAAGCGGAGCGATGTTTGGCGATCGCCGTCGAAGTGCGCGACGACGTCGACGAGGTGCTCGAGCAATCGGGGGCCGGCGATTGTGCCGTCTTTCGTGACGTGGCCGACGAGCAGCACGGGAATACCTGTCGCCTTTGCGGCACGTGTGAGCGTGGTTGCCACGTCTTTCACTTGGCTCGGGCCACCAGCGAGCCCATCGTTCTCGGCGTTCGCCACCGTCTGCACACTGTCGACAATCACGAGTGCGGGTTCGCAGGCGTCGATCTGCCCGAGGATGGTGGCGAGGTCGGTCTCGCTCGCTAAGAAGAGCTCGGGGTGCAGCGCATGCGTGCGCTCGGCGCGGAGGCGGACCTGCGACACGGATTCTTCGGCGCTCACGTAGAGCACTCGGCGGCCAGACTGTGCGGCCTTCGAAGCGACCTCGAGGAGCAGTGTTGACTTCCCGACGCCGGGCTCGCCGCTGCAGAGGATCGCCGCGCCAGGCACGATGCCACCGCCGAGCACGCGATCGAACTCGTCGATACCGCTTGCCCAGCGTGGCGTTTGAGCGGTCGAGATCTCGGTGATGGGCTTTGCCGCACGCGACTCGCTCACGCGCGCGGCCGTGACGCGGGAAGCGCCCGGACTCGTGGCCGAGGAGTCTTCGACCGTGCCCCACTGCTGGCACTCGCCACAGCGGCCGACCCATTTGACGGTCGTCCAGCCGCACTCGGTGCAGCGGTATTCGGAGCGAGGTTTGGCCATTCCTTCACAGTATCGAGAGCCGGTGACATTCGGTGCCTCAGCGCCGAAGGAGGTCGCAGGTTGAGCTTCGTCACGGCCCTGCGGAAGAATGCAGAACACCATGCAGCTCTCACGTCCAGCCATCACCGTTCGACCTGCAACCTTGAACGACGCGCACGCGATCGCCCGCATTCACGTCGACTCCTGGAAGGTCGCCTACGTCGGGCTCGTTGATCAGGATGTGCTCGATGGCCTCACGGTGGAATCGCGCGAGCGAGGATGGGCGAAATGGCTCGATCCTGCAAATGATGAGCGCAACGCCGAAGGGCATTCCGCGCTCGTCGCGTGCGTCGATGGCGAACCCCAGGCGTGGGCGACCTTCGGTGCTGGTCGCGACGAACACTTTGCAGCCGAGGGTGAACTCGCGGGCTTCTATGCCTCGCCCGACTACTGGGGTCTCGGGCTCGGGTACACCCTGATCGGCGCAGTGAAAGACGCACTCCGCGATGCCGGGTTCGCACGTGGGTACCTCTGGGTGCTCGATGGGAACGAGCGCGCGGCGGGGTTCTATGAGCGGAACGGCTGGACGTACGACGGGACGCAGAAACCCTTCGACAAGTACATCGAGAACCGGCACGTCACCGAGTTCTGAGGCTGCGTGAGGCTGCGTTGAGCGGCTGCGCTTCTGAGGTTCGCTCACCGGTTCGCGGTCTCGATTCGATGTGCTGCCGCAAATGTAGTAGGCTCTCGCGTTGGTGACGTGTCCGAGCGGCCGAAGGTGCAACTCTCGAAAAGTTGTGTGGAGTAACCCTCCACCGTGGGTTCAAATCCCACCGTCACCGCCAAAAGATCCCCCTCTCGCCAGGGGGATCTTTTTTATTGCCCGAGACCATCGCTGACCGGTCGAACCTTGTCGGTGCGGAAGCGTGCCCCATGCAGCGGCGGACGAGCGCCGACACGATGCACGACCTCATTGACCAGCGAAGCGCGCATCGCTCAGATCGTCGTGTGGTTTACGCGCTCGTTAACGCTCGCCGATAGCGGCTCGGGCTCGTACCGGCTATCTCTGTGAACCGTGCGCGGAGATTCGAAGTTGAGCCGAGTCCGCATTCGACGGCGATGCGTTCGACCGGGTAGTCGGTCGTCTCGAGCAGTTGTTGGGCGATGCGAACGCGCGCTCTCGCCAACCAGCGCGATGGCGGGAGTCCCAATTCAGCGAGAAATCGTCGGTTCAGCGTCCGTGTGCTGACCGATGCGGCCGCGGCGATATCTGCAACGGTGATGGGCTGCTGCGCGTGCGAGTCGATCCATTGCAGCGTGGAGGTGAGGCTCGTGTCGCCCAACGCATCGTCTTTGATGTACTGCGCTTGTCCGGCCTCTCGTGTGAGCGGGACGACCGTCGTGCGTGCCGCATCCGTCGCTGCTGCCGCACCGAAATCCCGTTTGATGAGGTGAAGACACAGGTCGATCCCTGCGGCTGCTCCTGCAGAGGTGAGGATTTGCCCGGTGTCGACGAACAAGGCGTCTGGGGTGACATCGACGCGGATATGACGAGCCGCAAGGATTTGTGCTGCCCGCCAATGCGTGGTCGCTCGGAGACCGTCGAGTAGGCCCGCGGCCGCGAGATCCAGAGCGCCAACGCAAATCGACGCGATTCGAGTTCCTCGGCTGGCGGCGTCTTGGAGCGCAAGAATCGCGTCATTCGGGATTGGCGCGGAAGGGTCGCTTCGACCGGGAACGATGATGGTGTCGGCATTTTGCAGCTCTTCGAGTCGGTGCGGAACCCCGATTTGCATGGGGCCTGAACGTACCGATGCTTCCGGGCCTGCGACTCGCACCCGATAGAGGGGAGCGCCTGCGGAATCGACCACGCGTCCGAGGGTTTCGATCGGGGTGGAGAGGTCGAACGCAATCACGTCGTCGAGCGCGAGAACAACAATCCTGTGCATGCTTCGACCCTAAAGCACGACTGGCGAGATTCTGGCAGATGTTGTCTTATCTGCCACTCGTGAGCTCGCGCGCGTTTCCGTACCGTCGAATACATCACCGAAAGGACTCACGTGCTCGCCCAAATCATCCTCTTCGACGGGTTCGACCCGCTCGATGTCATCGCCCCGTTCGAAGTGCTCAGTGCCGGCTCAGATGCCTTAGGCGGCGCGATCGAGGTGCGCCTCGTCGGACTTGAGCGCACCGGTCCCGTGGTCAGTGGGACGCGCGGCTTAGAACTCACGGCCTCGCATCAGCTCGATCCCGAGGCCCCCGGGATGGTGATCTTGCCCGGTGCGTCAGGCCCGACATCGGGAGATCCAGATGTGGTTCGGACGATCCCGGTCATTCTTGCTGGTCTCACTGAGACCGCCCTTCCCGCTTTGATGCGCCGTGCGTTCGCAGCCCCAGACACCCTGGTCGCGACGGTTTGCGGCGGCGGGCTCGCTCTTGGCATGGCCGGTTTGCTCGATGGGCGTACGGCAGTGACCCACACTCTCGGCAACGACGTCCTGGAAGCGACGGGTGCGACGGTCGTGCGCGCACGAGTCGTCGATGATGGCGACTTTGTCAGCGCCGGTGGCGTCACATCTGGTTTGGATCTCGCCCTCTACCTCCTGGAACGCGAATTCGGCCCACGAATCTCCATCGCCGTGGAGCAGCTCTTCGAATACGAGCGACGCGGAACCGTCTGGAGGTCGAATGGCCTCGAAGCACAAGCACTGTAATTCGAACGTTTGCATCTTCTCGTCAGAACAGAAAGACCTCGTATGAGCAACCTCAGTGGTACCTGGAACCTCTCTATGCGGACCCCGATCGGAACCATGTACGCCACGATGACCTTCGCCCAAGCTGAGGGGGTGTGGACGGGAACCGCCGATGAAAACGGTGGAAGCATTCCCCTTCGCGACATCGAGGTGGAGCCCAGCGCAAACGGCGAGCACGTGACTTGGTCGCAATCGATCACCAAGCCCATGCGACTGAACCTCACCTTCGAGGTCGTGATCGATGGTGACCATATGACGGGGCATTCTCGCGCCGGAAGGCTGCCTCGGACAACGGTCTCGGGGACACGCGTGGCTCACGATGGTTGAGAAGATTCTCCTTGCCGTTCACGTGGTCGCGGGCATTCTCTTCGTTGGTCCTGTCGCGGTGACGACTAGCCTCTTCCCGCGGTTTGTGCTCGCCGGGGGTCAGACAGAGGGAGCGCAACCGGCAGCCCGAAGCGTTTCTGTCGCTGTACTGCTCCACCGCATCACTCGCACGTACGCGCTGCTTGCGCTCATCGTGCCGGCGGTCGGGCTCGTGCTCGCTGGCGTGCAGGACCGACTTGGCGAGGTATGGATCGTGGTGGCAATGTCGTTGACCGCTGTTGCGGGTGGGCTGCTTGCCCTCCGGATCGTCCCATTACAGCGAGATCTCTTGCAGGACCTTGCGACGACGGGGAACCTGCGTTCAATGCGGATGTTGACGGGCGTGTTCAATCTGCTGTGGGTCGCGGTCGTCGTGCTCATGATCGTGCGGCCAGGAGCCGAGGCGTGAGGCCATTGATCCTGGTCCTTGCGTGGCTCTCCGCACTTGAACTGCTCAGTGTGGTGGCGCTCTTCACCAACATGCTCACAGTTCATTCAAGTGAGTTGGCATCGTTGCTCGGTCCAGTGCACGGGGCGCTCTATCTCAGCGTGGCTGTCGCCGCCCTGTTCGGGCGAGGTCTTCGAACAAGCACTCGGTTGCTCGCTCTGGTGCCGTTGATTGGAGGGGCGTTCACGTTGATCGCGCTGCGGCGAGAGGCCGCCGAGTGAACGCATCGTGGTTATTCCGCAGCCCACCCGCCATGACCGCCGAAGCTGCACGACAGAGCGCGAACGCCTCACTCACCGCGGTCGGTCGTCATCTCAGGAGAGTTCCTCAGAGCTCCGTTGCTTGTCGTGCTGAGCGCTGGTGAGCCATCCAGCTGCTGCGAGTACTTCGTGAGCGATGTCCTCCACGGAGCGATGATCGGTGATCACCCTGTGGGCGGTGCTTTCTTCGTTGAGCTTTGCGGCTGCGAGCGCGCTGCGTTCAATGTGTGTCTCCAGCGCCGTTCCGATCTCGCGTTGAGCAAGGCGCTGTGCGGCCGTGGTGTCGTCGGCAGTCAACAGCACGCCAAACGGACGAACATCGGTGCCGAGGGCGGCGGCCAATGTGGAGATTTGCAGCACACTGACGGTGTTGGTGTAGATCAAGCGTGAGTAGCCGGCCGACTGATAGTTCGCCCACATTGCTGCAAGATTCTGCTCTGCGAGGTCGATTCCGTTGCGCCAGGGTTCTGGATACGCCTGGTCGAGGTTGTCGCCTTCGATGACAGCGTGAGCGATATCTGCGCTTCGCAGGATGTTCGACGCCTCGGCAGCCACCGATGTTTTGCCGACTCCGGAGCGGCCTCCGATGAAGATGACTTCGGTTGTGCTTGTGGTTCGCATGTCTCCAGTTTGCTACGAGGCGAGTGCCTGGAGCGGTGCAGTGAGGCGGAGCCCACGGTGAGGGCGCCGGAGGGTCGCATCATTGCTCCCGCTACTGAGAGCAACCCGAGAGGGGGGCAGCGCAATGAACGGAATCGATGGCGGCCGTGGTTCACTTGACGAATGCAAGGTGTATCGCGCAACGCTCGTGTCGGAGTGGTGTTCTTGGCTCTGATTGCGCTCGTCGGTTGTGTGCCGTCACCGCAGGCGCCAGTGTCTGTGCAGCCCGAGGTTGATGCAGCAGTCGTCGCGACGCTTCCGAAGGACTTCGCATCTGCCGTGACGACGCTCGATTCGGATTCAGGGGAGTGCCTGACGCTCGTAACGAAATTGCCTAATCGTTATGGCCTGAGCGCATCGATGGCGGAGGATGCGGTCGAGCTTTTGCGCGACGGCGCTGAACAGTTGGACTGTGATCTGGTGCTTCGTGTGGTCGATTCCGAAGGTCGTCAGCTCGACATCAGCCACCTCGCGAAGTACTTGCCCGTTGAAGCGCGTGACAAGGACATCGTCATCTCCTGAGCATCAGGCGGGTCGACGCTGGCGAGCGTTTTCAGCTTGCCGTGCGGTGTGGCCTGTTCCAATAATGGAAGGCATGAGCGGCAACACCGGGAGTTCGCCATCAAAGCCAAACGTGACCGTTTGGGCGAAGAACGTTCGACAGGACGAACCACACGATCTCTTCGAGCTCGAAGATCGGCTTAGGGACCGAGCCCAGCCGCCGAAGACGATCCGCCCGCTCACCATCGCCGCGATTCTGGCAATGATCTCTGGGACGACCGTCACGTGGAACGCTTCAGAAGGCGTTCGGGGAGCCGGACCCGCGGTGCATTTCTTCGATTTCGATCCAGCGTTCGAACTCGCGGTCCTGCTCCTCAGTTTCCTCGTCATTTGTGTTTTTCAAATCAGCGTCCTTCGCGACTGGTTTGCGAATGGACGCGTCCGCGATACCGCAACGCTCTACGCTTCCGGATTCGTGACGGCAGTGAGCGCACTGGCTGTGGCCACGACCGTGGTGCGGGCAGTCGACACCGCTGACTTGGCGGGGCTCGCGCTCTACACCAGCCCGCCGATTCTGGCGTTGCTCATCGGGCTCGTTGGAATTGTGCTGACCACGGGTGGGCGGCGACCTGCACATTGGAGAGCGGGATGGAAGGGGCCAGCGACCGTGAACCTCGCAACTCTGCCTCGTGCCTCGCGTGCACCGCTCATGAAGCAGCGCAACGCTGCGCTCCGGGTGTTGCAACAGCGCGGGTTGTTGGACGTCGGCGACCAGGAACTCGAGATGCTGAGTCGGCGTCCGCTCGGGCGCCTCGCAAGATAACGGGACGGGCGCCCCGAAGGCTGATCTTCGCGAGTACGAGTGCCACCGGGGGTCTGCTCCCGATTTCGCGGTAGAAAGAGTGAGAGCGCTGGTGCCAGTCGGCGGGAGCGCGCAACGATTCGGAGCGACGCATCATGACCCTCCCCACAGCAGACACGACCGTCACCTACCCCGACGGGGACACCGTTTCAACGGGAACGGTGCTGCACGTCGAGCCGTTTTCAGATGATCGTTGGGCCGTGATTCTCGACGTCACTGCCTTTCATCCGGTCGATACAGCGTGGCCAGACCAGCCGACGGACCGTGGCAGCATCACCACGTCCGCGGGCACGCAGATCATTGAGGACGCCGTGACGGGCGGGATCCTCGACGGTGGACTTTTCCTCGGTCCCGAGCTTCCTGTGCGCATGGGCACCGAGGGGTGGATCTTCGTTGTCGCGCACATCGTCAGTGGTGAGCCGCCCGCGGTCGGCGAAGAGGCAACGATCGCCGTCGATGAGGAGTACAGAGCCGAGCTCTCGGCAGGGCACACCGCCTGCCACCTCGCCTCGCTCGCACTGGATGCTGCGCTCGCAGAGGCATGGACAAAACCCGCACCGACAGATTCGCTCGGGAATCCGGCCTTTGATGCGCTCGCGATCCAGCAGTCTCGGATCGTGCCGAATGGCTCGACCGACCTCTATCGGATCGGCAAGTCGCTTCGGCGCAAGGGCTTCACGGCCACGGCACTTGATGACACCGTGGCGGTCGAGCGCGCGGCCAACGAACGCTTGGCGGAATGGGTCGAGAACGCTGGCGAGGTGACGATCACGCGCGAGGGCTCTGCACTTTCAGACCGGCGTGCGTGGGTGTGCGAGCTGATGGGCGGTGCCACGAGCATTCCCTGCGGGGGAACGCACATTCGCAGCCTCTCGGAACTTGCCAGCGTGCAGGTTGCACTGGAACGCACGGACGTCACGGGCGGATTCGAGATCGTGATGCAGACCGTGGCCGCGCGGTCCTGAGTTTCGACCGGGCAGCGCTTCGTACGGGGATCAGGCTTCGCGCGGAGTGACCAGGTCGGTTGGCGTCTCCGGCACGTCGCCCGGCCAAGAACCGAGGCGCTCGGCGTTTTCCGGTACACCCTGGTGCTCGGCGTAGTCATCGACGGGCACAGGAACGCGTGAGAACCCATTCTCGGCGAGATGTTCCGGCACCGAGCCCTGCGCAAGCCAACCGGCATCGGCGGCGACTGCGGCGAGATTGAGTTCGTCCTCTGGCACCCCGTGGTACAGAATTTCGACGGTTGTGTTCGGCATCTCGCCATCGTTCACCGACCACGCGGATTCGGTGATGAACTCGATCAGCCCGGCCGGGTTGCTGAGCACGTAGTCGGGATCGAGTGTCACGTCGAAGACGATCCCAGTGTTGCCCTTGATGTTCGGTCCGACCGTTCCTGGCGTGGTGATGGTGAGCCCTTCAAGGCCCTCGAGCACAAGCTGCAGTTCGTCGAGCGTCTGACCGTTGTCGGAGTGCTCAACCTGCGGCTCTGAATCAGCGATCGGCACACATGCGCTGATTCCGAAGAGTCCGGCGACCAGGAGCACGGCGACGCCGGACCGGCGCAGAAGAGTTTGTGGCACGGCATCAGTGTAAAGAGGCGTGCTGCGGCGAACCTGTTGATCGCATCAGAGCGTTCAGCGGCGCATACGCACCGGAATGAATCGCGCGTCGGAACGGATCATTGGACCTAGCGGATCGTTTTCCTGTGGCGGCTCGATCGTTCGTGCGGGCTAGTCAGTCATGGTGCAGTGCGTTCCCTCAATGATGAGCCGCAGCACCGGCGATTCGGCTGAGACGGATGTTTCAACGGTGCAGGCCGGGCTCGCTTCGACGACGACCCATCCGAACGGCACATCTTCGAACGTGAGAGCGCCTCCGAGGTACGCAACATCGCTGCGGATGTCCGTTCCACCGGGCTCTGTGACGTGCACTTCGTAGGAATCGCCAAGCACATCAGGCCCCATTTCGCGGACTTCAACGACGACGGACCCAGAGCTTGGTGGCAGGGTGCACCCGCTCACCATTCCGACAGTCATGAGGGAGGCAGCGCCGACTGCAAGAATCCGGTGTTTCATGAGGCTCAGTGTTGCAGAGTGCGGCGGCCGAGGATGCGAAGCACTTCGGCTCGGACGTGATCGAGCGCGAAGGCTTGGAGGCCCGCAGCAGCCGCAACCCGGCTTGCCAACTGTGTAAAGAGTGTGAGCAGGGCGATCAGCGAGTGCGCGTTGTCCTGGCCGAATCTCGGGGCGTTTTCGACGAGTGTGCGCTGTAACTCCGGATCCATCCAGGTGCGCATGCGGGAGCCAAGGAATCGGACATCGCGGGCGCCGTCGTCGCGCGCGCTGTGCTCCCACTCGATCATGCGAAGGAGTTCGTCGCTGAAGTCGCGCCAACGGATCATCTCTGACCAGGGTTCATCTCTGACGATCGCTTTGGCGGCCATGATCGCTGCGGCTGCAGCCCAGTTGCAGCATTCGTCGAACGCTTCTTGGGTGGGTGCCGTGATCGCTGCAGCGATGAGCGCGAATCCTTCGGTGACCCCGTCTTTATCGAGGAGCACAGAGAACGGTCGATCGTATTGACCAGACGATGCTCCGACCGGAATCAGTGTGAAGTCGAGCTTGCCGCCCACGTAATAGACCAGTCGGGTCGTGTGGCCTTCGGCGTTCTCGAGTCGTTCGACAGCGAGCACCTCACCGAGCTCGCTCCACCAGGAATCATCGCGCGTCAGGGGAGCAGCGTCCCGGACGTGCAGTTCGAGGTCGCGGTCGGAAAGCGGGTGAGCGGTGCCCTCAGCCGCGGAGCCCGTCAAGACCACCGCGCGCACGTTGCTGTCTGAGGCAGCCCACTCGATCAGGTGGTCGATCGTTCGCTGGTAGTCCATGACTTCACGATAAATCGAGAGCGGCGTTCAGTGGGGCCTGCGCGCTGCTCGTGTGCCGAACTGTCGGTCGAATCGTTTGACGTATTTGCTCGGCAGGAGAAGCCGGCAATGCTCGTCGATGCGCGCGAACTCCTGGTGCAAGTCGGTGATTGTCACGGTGTCGTGCACGCTGATTCCCTGCTCGATTGAGCCGATTGCCCGTGACCACACCCCGCCGTAGGCAACGGTGCTGAGCAATTCCCATACGCCCTCGTGCCATTGCGAGTAGCCGCAGCGATACGCAAGCACGCCATACAAATGTGCTTCGACCTCGCCCGTTGCAGAGTTTAACGACGTCGCCGATGCCTTGTCGCCGAAGAAATCCCGAAGCGCGTTATACACCTCGTCGGGCCGCAAGGGGGCAGAATCAGGCATTCAGATCTTCCGGTTCACGAAGCAAGCACGTTCGGTCCAAGGTGGACTTGCCCTCAGGAGTTCTGGTTTCGAGCGACCATGCGCTTGATCGTGGCCGCGCCAAGCAGCAGCATGCCAACGCCACCGAGCGTAAAACCGACGATGATGAGCATTCCCGAGCCGATGTTCGCGTCGGTTGCTGCAGGATCGACGATGAGCCTTGAGAACACGAGGGAGAGGAATCCGAGGACGAGAAGAATTGTTCCGGTGTTTTGCATCGTTCGCACTTTCTTCATCGGGGTGGACAGCGAGTGTCTGTCTTGTGCGTCACGTTACCGACCCGGCCTGGGAGTGCCCCGAATCGACCGAGCGCTCCACCGGGGTTCCCCGCACTGTTGCGAGTGCCTCGCCACGAAATGTCAGGTGTTGCCGCGCTCGCTCAGCCCCGCTTCGGCCGCGGATTTCCAGAGATTGCAACGGCGGGAGCGCCTGGGGTGTTCCATCGAAACAGCACGAGGTGCCAGAGCCCGGGGCTCTGTCGTGACGGGTCGATGAGGCCATTTGCGCCCGCGGCGGTGAGGCGATCTCGAACGCTCCACGACGCCGGAGCCCGGCCTGCGGCGGCCAGCTCTTGCCAGGGTGCAGTCGCGTCGACGAGGTCGACTCCGAGCAATTTGAGCGCCTCGGGGTCACGAAGATCGACAATGTTCTGGGCCTCGACCGTGAGCTCGACGATCTCGAGTGAACTCGCACGAGACTGCGAATGCGCAATCATCGCGGCTTCCACGCCCTCGATCGAGGAACTGAGGTAGAGGGTCGGCTGATCGGCGCGTGAGTACCGACCAGCAGCACGCGATCCGCGAATCGCATGTTCTCGAAACCGCGGATCAATCGCTCGGTAGAAGGTGCCTCGGATCGGCGGGGCGAAGATGCTGTGGCTCATGGTTGCCGAGCGCTCGGAGCTTCGTGCTGCGCAGCCCGCAGGGTGCGCGCCACATGACTGCTGATCCATGGGGCATCGAACGGCCGCGTGCGCAGGAGCCAACGGTGCAGGATCGCTCCGAGGAACAGTTCGGCGATGTCGTCGGTGTCAGCGATGCCGTGGTCACGAAAGCGTTCGGCGATGGCATCGAGCTGTGGGGTCAAAAGGCGCTCGCGGTAGAGCGAAGCGAGTGACTCGTCCAACTGAATTTCCGCGGTGACGGCCCGGAGCAAGGACTCATGCGATGGGTCGGTGAGCTCCGCAACCATGGCCGTCGCGAGCGTCTGGAGATCGTGCGAGAGATTGCCCGTGTTGGGCACTTCGACCGCGCCTTCTTCGTTCGTGCTGCGGGTGAGCAGCGCCTCGAACAGGATCGCGCCGGTCGATGACCAGCTTCGATAGAGCGTCTGCTTACTGACGCCGGCGTGTGCAGCGACGCCCTCCATGCTGATGGAGCCGAGGCGATGTTCGCGAGCGATCTGCAGCACGGCGGTAAAGACCTTGTTCCGGGTTGCTGCACGAGCCATACGGTCTACTGTATCGCAATAAACGAGACGGTGCGTCCAGTTTTGTCGTACAGTGTTGGGATGAACGCTTCACAAACTTGGATGATCACCGGCGGCAATCGGGGACTCGGTCGAGCGCTCACGTTGGCAGCGCTCGACGCGGGACATCGCGTGATCGCAACCGTGCGGGGCGAGCATTCATTGCCAGAGCACGAACGCCTCCTCGTGCAGCCGCTCGACGTGCGCGATCGATCAGGGGCGCACGCAGCGGTGCAGGGCGCCGCCCAGCATTTCGGCGGCATCGACGTGCTCGTCAACAATGCTGGCTACGGACTCATCGGTGCAATCGAAGAGGCATCAGAAAGCGAAGCCCGCAGCATCTTCGATGTCAATCTGTTCGGTCCGATCTGGTTGAGCCAAGCGGTCGTTCCGATCATGCGTGCGCAGGGGAGCGGGCACATCGTCCAGATTTCGAGTGTCGGCGCCGTCGGGACGATGCCGATGCTCGGGCTCTACAACGCGACGAAGTGGGGGCTCGAGGCGTTCAGCGAGGCGATGTCCGCAGAAGTCCGCGAGTTCGGAATCCGCGTATCGCTGATTGAACCCGGCGAGCTCGACACCGAGTGGGCTGGCGGGAGCATGCAGTTCAGCCCGCCCTACGCCGCCTACGACGAGCTTCGTGGCGCAATGTTCGGAACCGCAGAGGTGCCATGGCCGCCGAGCGAGTCGAGCAGCGGGACGTCCCCGAAGGAGGCCGCGCGCGCGATTCTCGAGCACATTGCCGACCGTGACGATCTACGCCTCCGCGTCATGATTGGCGATGATGCTCCCGCGCAGGTGGCTGCAGCGCTCGAGCTTCGCGTGAAGGATTACGCGCGCGACCCCCGGTATGCCGCGGAGTGAGGCGCTCTGAGTCCGGCGTTCGAGCTATTCCGATTGAAGGCTGCAGAACAGGATGGTCGGTCGCGTTGACGACGATCGAGCACTCGGTGGTGAGAAAAGCAGCGGCGGCTGGCATGTATGCCAACCGCCACTGTTCTGTCGATTCCCTCGTCAGGTTGATTCCCTCGTCAGGTCGATTCCCTCGTCAGGTCGACTCATTCGTCTTACGTGGTCGCGAGCGGAGCCGCAGACGAGGGGAGCACTTCGCGCAGAAGGTCGTCGAGCGTGACCACCCCGCGGAGCACTCCATCGTCGACGACGATCGCGAGCTGCACTCGCGCCTGGCGCATTTTCGCGAGCGTCTCATGAGCGGTCGAGGCGGATTCCACGACGAACGCGGGTCGCGAGATCTCGAGCGCGGAGGTCTCGGGAGCGACATTGAGCGTGTCGCGGACATGCGCAACGCGGGAGGAACTCCCCGAGCCGACAAGAATTCGCAGATGTCCTGATGAGGCAGCAACCGCCTGCACGTCAGCGACGGTCGCCGCTTCGGCAACTGCGGTGAGGTCGGCGTTCGGTCGAACGATGTCACCGACGTTCAAGGTCGCCAAGGAGATCGCGCGCGCGATCGGTTCGGAGTACTGCACATCGAGGGTTCCGGCAGCGCGGGAGTGCGCAACCAGTTCGCGGATCGTGTCAGCGTCTTGCCCGCCGGCCGCAGCCTTCTGGACTGGCTCCACTCCTGATGCCTTGACCAGCAGGTTTGCGATGTGGTTGATCCACAGCAGGAACGGACGCAGGGGCCAGGTGAGGACTCGCGCGGTGATGCCGGTCGCCTTTGCGGCAACCTCGGGGTGCGCGATTGCCCATGATTTCGGAGCCATCTCGCCAATGACGAGGTGTAGGAAGGTGACGACGATGAGCGCGAGCATGAACGCGATCACTCCGGAGAGCACGCTCGGCAGCCCCCACTGTTCGAAGACCGGTGCGAGCGCGTAGTCGATCGCTGGCTTCGTGATTGCTCCGAGCAGGAAGGTGCAGGCGGTGATTCCGAGTTGGGCGAACGCGAGCATGACCGTGAGCTCGTTCATGCCGCGCAGGGCGGCACGAGCCGAGGCGCTCCGTTCAGCTTCCTCTTCAAGACGGTGCCGACGTGCTGCGAGCAACGCGAACTCGACGATCACGAAGAACGCACTGGCGACGATCAGTACCGTCGTGATGATTGTGACAACCCACCAGCTCATCGTGCGTCCTCCTCGATCGCTTCGGCGTGGCCTCGCGTCGCGGAGCCGTCCTCAGATGAAGTCGCGTTGTCGTCACGCGATTCAGAATCGAGAACTTCGCCCTCGTGCGCTTCGCCCTCGAGCTCATCGGCATCGAGGTCGAGTTCGTGCAGACGCACGTTGACCCGCGATGGAACGTGGCGGGCGATTTCGTCGATGCGAACGTCGAGCCAGCGCTCGATTCGAATGCCCTGCACCGATTCAGCGGCCTTCTGGGGAAGTTCGATGCGAATGATCGTGCCTTCGCTCGGAAGGTCGCCGTGCTCACTGACGACGAGGCCTGCGATCGTTTCCGAATCGTCCTTGCTGAGGTCGTGGCCGATGAGGCGCTCGACTTCGTCGAGGTGGATCTCGCCCGGCAGCGTCCATTCGCCCTCTTGCGAGTCGACAACCTGCTCGAGCTCGTCGTCGAGATCGTGTTCGTCGGAGATTTCGCCGATGACTTCCTCGGTGAGGTCTTCGATCGTCAGAATCCCGTCGAAGTTGCCGTACTCGTCGACCACGCAGGCGAGCTCGTTGCGAGTTTCCCGCATGCGATCGAGCGCGACTGGCAGCTGCATCGTGGTCGGCAGGATGACGGGTTCGCGCATCACCGAGGTGACGGGGGTGTCGTCGTCGAAGGTGTTGCGAAGCAGGTCGATCATTTCGACGACACCGATGGGGTCGTCCTCCTCGCTGATCACCGGGTAGCGCGTGTGGCCGGTCGCCATGAGCGTCCGGACCTCGCCGATTGTCGTGGTCGGCGCGATCGAGTCGATCTTCGAGCGTGGGATCATCGCGTGCTCGACGTCGCGCTGCGGGAAGTCGAGGATCCGGTCGATCACGATCGCCAGATCATCGGGCAGGTCGCCGCTGATTCGCGATTCTTCGATGATTGCTTCGAGATCGCGAGCGGTAGCGCTCTCATCCACGTCTTCGAGCGGCTCGATTCGCAGCATCCGCAGAAGTGCGTTCGCGGCTTTGTCGAAAATGGTGATGAGCCATCCGAAGATCGCGAGATAGATCTGGGTTGGCACGGCGAGCGCCCGCGCGAGCGGTTCTGGGCTCGCAATCGCGAAGTTCTTCGGGTACAGCTCACCGAAGATCATGGTGACGACCGTGGCCAGCAGCAAGGCGCCGACGGTGCCGATGAGGATCGAGACCGCGGGGCTGATGCCGACGCCACCGAGCAGCGTGCCAATCGACTCGCCGATGAGTGGTTCAGCGACGTATCCGATCAGCAGACCGGTGACGGTGATGCCGAGCTGAGCTCCGGAGAGCATGAAGGACGTTCGCTTTGTGATGGCGAGCACGCGCTTTGCTTTTGCATCGCCCTTTTCGGCGAGGGCTGACATCCGGGAGCGGTCCACGGACATGTACGCAAATTCTTGAGCGACGAAGAAGCCGCAGGCGGCGATAATCGCCAGCGTCAAAACTATGCCGAGAAGCAGAGTGAGGACTGCTTCGATCATTCAGGTTCACCCCCTCGATGTGCGAGGGGGTAGGTACTTCTACCCTCCTGGTCAGGGGAGGCTAAGCGATGGCGCACTGGGATTCTCTCTCGTGGGTCAGGGCAATTGAACTCATTTAACTCGATGATCTCTGAGAAAACGCCAAGACTAGGGAAATTCATAGCGTCGGGGTACAGCCCCTTGCTCGGTCGGGCGCTGCCGGCTCGGCGGAAGGGGCCGCGCAGAAGCTCGAGTCAGGAAGTCTCGGGTTTACTCCATGCCACGTGACGCTTTTCCGAAAGGGTCACCGGAAACCCGAGCGACGGTACCCAGAAGCTCGCTTCGAATTGGCGGCTACTCGGGGAGCTGAAGAGCTCGGCGTCGACGTACAGCGGCTCTGAGTAGGCGTCTTCTCCGACGAGTCGAATATCGACCTGTTCATCCACCGCGACATCGTTGAAGCTCCGATATGGCCTCGGTGAGGCGGGATTCTTGTTCGCCATAGTTCCAGTATGGAAGCCTATGTACCCCCAACCGGGAATCTGGCTGAAGATTTTCGGTTGATGGATGCTGCGAGGCGCAGCATCCATCAATCCTCATGAGCGATCGTGCAGGGTGACGTGATATCCGTCTGGATCGGCAAAGGTAAACGTGCGTCCGAATGGTCCGTCGATCGGCGACGCGACGATCGTGTGACCGTCAGCGACGAGCGCATCATGGATTGCTTGGACTTCAGTCGCGTGGAGCCAGATCGCCGCCCCGATCCCGGGTTGCGGAACGTTGGTGAGGTCGGTACCGGGTGCGATATCGCGGAGTGCGAATGCGATTGGCGTGGTGTCGAAGACAACCGCGTGTGGTGGCCCCGTAGGTGATTGAACGAGTCCGAGGTAGTGCTCGTAGAACGCCTGCGATGCAGCGAGGTCTCGGGTTTGCAGGGCGATGAAGTCGGGGCCGGTAACGGGCATGAGGGTGCTCCTTTGATATGTGTCAGTTATCTGACACGAATTAACCTATGTCAGACTACTGACATGAGTCAAGGTGAATCCAGCGTCGACCTCGATACCTCGCTCGGCTACCTCCTGAAAGAGGCATCGAGTGCATTGCGGGCTGCGATGGAAGCCGTGCTGCGACCGCTCGAAATGACGATCACGCACTACGCGTGTCTCGAGTTGCTCGCTCAGCGCCCCGGGCTGTCGAATTCGGAACTCGCGCGAGGCACTTTCGTGACCCGACAGTCGATGAATGTCCTCCTGCAGAATCTCGAACGCGACGGCGTTGTCTCCCGGCCCGCCGCTGCACCGGTGGGAAAGGTGCTGCCAACCGTCCTCACGGACAAGGGGCGGCGAAGCCTTGCGGAGGCGACTGCAGCAGTGCGATCAGTGGAACTCCAAATGCTGCAAGGCTTGAGTCAGGACCAGCAGTCGCAAGCGTTCACGATTCTGCGAAGCATGGTGCGCAGTTTGCGCGACGACTCGTAGGTGCGGCCGTCCGTGCAACCACATGCGCGAAGTGCCGAGGGAATGCCGCTCACCGCCTACGCTTGCTGACATGACTGCCGCGATGCCCCAACCGCTCGAAGATGCGCTCAATGCGCTCGCTCCTGCCGGTGGCGACCCGCTCGCGCGGGTGGCGGCTGCTCGTGAGGCGTCGAGAGCGTTCGAGGAGATCGCGGTCGTCCGCTCGGTCCAGGAGGCTCGGGAGGCCGGCGTGACTTGGGCGGAGATCGGAGCGGCGCTCGGAATCTCCGGGACCACGGCGACCTCGAAGTTCGGGGGCACACCGGAAGAGCGTGAAGCGCGGGCTCGCACCTCACGCGAGCGGGCTGCCGAGCGAAACAGGATCGCCTCAGAAGCAATTGGTGCGACGCCGCGCGAGGATCTTCCGGGCATCTCAGTCGCGGAAGCGGCCGAGCAGCTCGACGTCAAGCTGGGAACATTCCGGCGCCGAATCGAAGTCGCTCGCGACAAGAACTCGAACGAGTTTCAAGCGGCGATCGTGGTGGTGCAGCTCTCGCCGAAGCGCGACGTCATGCGCGTCGTCAACCTCGCGGCCGCGCGCGACCTCTAGCCACGCGCTTCCTGCTCAAACCGCTGAACCGACCTTGGTTATTGCCTCGCGGTTCGAATGACCAAGCCGGCACCGATCGCGAAGGCAATCAGCGCGAGCACCAGGAAGAGCGCTACGGGCGAGGAGTGACCGGTCGCCGCGAGCTGTTCAGCATCCTGGGCCTGCGAAGACTCGGTTGCCGTTTCCTGGGTAGGCGCTGGTGCGCTTGGCGCGTTCGATTCGACCGCCTCGCCGGACTCGACTGGTCCGGGCGCCTCGCCCGAAGGCTGTGTGGTTTGGCTCGGCTCGACTGTTTCTCCCGGAGCAGAGGGATCGGTCGGTTCGGTCGTAGTGTCCGGTCCGTCTTCGTCGATCGTCGAGATGGTGGCGGAGGCGCTCAACGCAACTGCTCGATCGGCACGGAACCCAGCGAACACCTGGCATTCGATTTCGGCGTTGTTGCTGCTCTGATTCCAAATCAGATGATCGTTCGCCGGTGGGGTCACGGTCGCTGCGATGGTGACTGCTGCGTCGTCTGACGGAGTGACACAGATGTCGACCTCGGCGGGTTGCGAGCCGCTCGTGCCGCCAATCACCAATTCTCCATTTACAAAGGTCGCGTCCTCGGTCGAGTCGCAGAGGGTGAGTGCTGACGAAGGATCGGAGGCAAGAGTGATTGCGGTCTCGAAGACGTTCGTGCGAACAGTGACGCGCGCCGTCTCACCCGCGGGGACGGTGAGCGCCTCTGGCGTCACAGCGAGGGAATATTCCGCTCGCGGCAGTGCGAGGTCGAGCAGTCGTTCTTGCTCCGAGGCCGGGAGTGATTGTTCACACGTCGTTGCTCGTTCGGCTTCAGAGCCGGTCGCACTGGCAGCAACTGGGTCGCTCACGCACCAGATCAGGGTCTGCAGGGCGTAGCGCTCGTTGGTGGAACCCGCAGCGGTTGCGTTTGTCACGCCGCCCCACGAGTAGTAGCCATCGCCATTGAAAGGGAACCCGTTATGAATCAACCAGGAGATCACGCGTTCTTGATCGCTCGAGAGTCGCGGGTTCGTACCCACCTCGGTGACTGGCTGCACGGGAACGAGATCCTCGGTCAGTGCACCGTCTGGTCCGACGTCACCGCAAACGCTGCTGCGAATATCTGTGCAGAACATCCATTCGCTCACCGCGAGTCCGCTCGCTGCATCAAAGAAGACGGCGCACAACGGCGGGTAGCTGATGTCGCCAAATCCGGCCGCGTCGTACAGTGGGACGCTGTGTCCCGCGTTGAAGTTGTCGAGTCGTTCGCCCGAGACCAGGAGGAGGTTCGGGTAGAACGCTGGCCCGCTCGTCGTCGGATCGGTCGCGGTCGATCCGGCACATGGAGTCGCGAAGAACTCTTCCTGTGCGGCGAGAGCGAACGCTCCGTCAGTCCCTTCGGAGGTGGTGACCGAAGTTGCGGCCGCGGGGAGCGGGCGTTCGGATTGAGTCGTTTGATTCGATGTGGCGTCGTCGATGCTTGCCACAGCGGCAGTCATCGGAAGCGTCGCGAGCAAAGCTCCAGCGCAGAGCGCGACGATCATCGAGGCAGTTGAGCGGCGTGGGCGGCGTGTAGGCACGAGCATTTCCTCCGTGTCGCCGCGAGGTGGTGCTTCGAGCGAGTCAGTTGTTTGGGGTTTCAGTGGTGCAGAGGCGCGCAGGAACGTGGCAGCCTCAGGACTAGTAACCTACCCTAACTTGCGTGTTCGCGAGCCCCCACCTTCGGGGCGTTCGGCACGCGAGGAGTCTGCGCTGACAAGCTGTGGCGCCTCGATGCGAGCGCGCAGGAGCTGGCCGGCCTCAACAGTGCTGCGTCGCGCATTTCGCTGACTTTCGAGCGTCTGCGTACTCGGCGAGCCCGGGCGAGGGGCAGTGCTCACGCCTGGTCGGGCGTGAAGAGGTCTTCGATCGCGCACTCGAATTCGGCGGCCAGTCGAAAAGCGAGCGGCAGTGAGGGATCAAACCTGCCGCGTTCCAGGGAAATAATCGTTTGGCGCGAGACGCCGAGCTCGTCTGCAAGTCGTTGCTGTGACCAGCCACGTTCCTGGCGTCGTTCGGCGAGCGAATTCTCCACGGTCAGCCCCGCGCCCTCTTGATAAGGAATCGGACCGCGAAGCTGAGTGCGGCGACCCCGATGACTCCAGCCAGGGCGATGCGCGCATCGAGTGCTATGCCGCCGATCGCGAGGACTGCGAGCGAGAGTCCGACGATCGTGATCGTGTCGGTGAATGCGCTGCTCGCCGCGTTTTCATACCAGGCATTCTCGACCGACTCTTCTGGTCGATCCGTGGCGCCCTGCAGTGTTGATCGGTCGACCATGAGGGCCCAGGCGAGCCCGGCGAGCGGCCACACGGTGACCAGCGCGAACACGGTCCCGCCGAGGAGTGGGTGTGGGCCCGCGGTGCCCGAGGCCACTGCAATGAAGCCGACGATGACGGCGAGGACTGCGCCGATGGGAAGAGCGGCGGCCATCGCGGAGACCCGACGCTCGCCGAATTTCACGCGACCCCAACGGGAGCGAGTGTCGTTTACTTGTGATTCGGTCATCACAACTCCTCAAGAATAAGTGGCCACTGAGGCCGCGTGTACAGTGAGCTTTACGTGTGAAGCAACCTTGACATGTAAAGCGTGCTGTACGCAAGTGCGGTGATTGGAATCGAGGAAATTCTTCACCTGGTCGTGATGATCTCCTGGCATTCTGAAGCGATGGAGCAGGAATCAAACGATCTCGTCAAGCGATTTCTCGCGACGCGTTGGTTGTTCGTCGCAGCGGTCGCTGTGACGGTCGTTGCGGTCCTCCTGATCTCTGACCGGGTCTCGGTGTGCACTGCCTCGATACCCGCAATCTGTTCCGAATACCCGCGAATCGGTCCCATCGGTGGCCTGATCGTTGGTTTGGGGGCCATCGCTTTTCTCGTGTTCACGACGGTTCGTTTCCTGCTGGTACTGCGCGAGTACGCCAAAAACCACTCGACAAGGGCACATAGGCTTTCGATAGGGTCGAAGCGTGATGGAGCAAACGATTCAAGAGGCCGCGACCGCTGAAGACTTCTCTGGAGTGGTGTCAATCACCCAGAATGCGAACGAACGACAGGATTTCGCGTTCGGATTTGCACATCGATCTCTCGAAGTCGAAAACACACCTGCAACCCGCTTCTCGATGGCGAGCGGCAGCAAGGGCATGACCGCGCTCGCGGTGATGAGTCTCGTCGAAGACGGCACGCTCTCGCTTGAGACGACCGCCCGCTCGGTCCTCGGGAAAGACCTCAGTCTGATCGATGATGCCGTCACGATCGAGCACCTGCTCACCCACCGCTCCGGAATCGGTGACTACCTCGACGAAGACGACGACTGGGATGTCACCGACTACGTCATGCCGGGGTCCGCGCACGCGCTGCACGACATCGAGGACTATCTCATCTGGCTCGACGGACGGCCCCAGAAGTTCGCGCCCGGCACCGACTTCTCGTACTGCAACGGTGGATTCAACGTGCTCGCGATCATTGCGCAGCGAGCGAGCGGCATCGAGTTCCAGGAACTCGTGCAGCAGCGCGTCCTCGCGCCCGCGGGCATGACGGAGTCTGGCTACCTGCGCTCCGACGAACTTCCTGGCGATGCAGCGCTCGGCTACCTCCCCATCGACGGACACGATCGCACCAATGTGTTCCACCTCCCGGTTCGTGGTGGTGGTGACGGAGGCATGTACACCACCGTTGCCGACATGGAACGATTCTGGGCAGCATTCTTCGCGGACGCGATCGTCTCTGCAGAGTCGCGCGCGGCGATGCTGGACCCGCGCAGCGACGTTCCCGAGGAGGGCGCGCGCTACGGCATGGGCTTCTGGCGCGCAGAGGAGGGCGAACGCACGTGGCTCGAGGGCTACGACGCGGGGGTCTCGTTCCGCAGCGCCTTCGACCCCTCGACGTCGACCACCGTCACGGTGCTCGCGAACACATCCGAGGGTGCATGGCCGATGATCGAGAGTGCTGAAGAACTCGTCGGCTGGTCCTGACCGCACGGCGGCGTACTGCGATCATGTGCAGTGCGGCCATCGCGATTGAAACGCATCGTGTCAGCGTGGCCGATCGAATGTTGACGTCGAGTGTTGACGAGGTTCCGAAGTTGGGGAGAAGCCGATGACCATAACTGTGACCATTCCCTATGCGGCACAGCACGAGCGCCTGAAGCGGGCTCGCCCAGACGTGCAGTGGCACCTGTGGCACCCTGCTGAACCACCCGTTGTCGCGGAGGCCGACCTTGTCGTGCTCCCGTACATGGAAGCGGCCACTTCTTTGGAAGGCCTGCCCAAGATCAAGACCGGTGTCGTGCAGGCGCCGAGTCTCGGGGTCGACGGAATGCAGGAGATGGTGCCGAACGGCGCCGTGCTGTGCAACGCGAAGGGCGTGCACGAGGCACCGACCGCAGAGCTCGGGCTCGCGCTCATCCTCGCTGCGCAACGCAAAGTGCCTGCCATGGTGCAGAGCCAGTCGCAGCGGCAGTGGGAGCAGTTCTTCGCGCCTTCGCTCATCAGTCGTTCGGTGCTGATCTTCGGTGCCGGTGGTGTGGCAAACGAGCTCGCAAAACGGTTGATTGCGAGCGACGCGAAGGTCCTGCGCGCTGCACGCTCGGCCCGCACTGACGAGTACGGCGAGATCCTTGAATCCTCGGATGCTCGCGCGCGACTCGGCGAGTTCGACATCGTGGTCCTCGTTGTTCCGCTCAACGAGCAGACCACGCACCTCGCTGACGCATCGTTCTTCGCGGCAATGCGAGACGATGCGCTGCTGGTCAACATTGCACGCGGGCCTGTTGTCGAGACGAATGCCCTTGTCGATGCGCTCAATTCTGGTCGGATCCGCGCGGTGCTCGATGTCACTGACCCGGAGCCGCTGCCGAGCGAGCACCCGCTCTGGTCCGCACCCGGTCTCTTGATCAGCCCGCACCTTGGCGGCCGCGTTGATCATCTCGACGCGTCGCTCGATGCGCTGATCCTTGATCAGGTGGAGCGGATCGAATCGGGGCGCGAACTGTGGGCGGTCGTCGAATCCTGAAGCGTGACGCGTAGCCCGCTGGGCTCGGTCTGGTTTGGTTAGGCTGATCAGGTGATGGCAAAAACTCCGGCGCGGCCGAGCTCGCAAACTCCCCAGCCGATGCGACGCAATGCATTCGTGCCCGGGATTCTCGCGATGGTTGTCATCGTGGTCGGCATTGCGATCCTCGAGAGCGAGGCGTACCTTCTCATCCGTTTTCTGGTGACGATCTTCGCGCTCATCATCGCCGTGTTCGCCGTGCAGGCGAAGCAGCTCTGGTGGGCTGCGCCGATGGCAGTCATCGCCGTGCTCTGGAACCCGGCGTTCCCGATCGAACTCGACCCGACGGTGTGGATGGGCGCGCAGTATCTCGCGATCCTCGCGTTCGGTGCAGCCGGCTTGCGAATCAAACAGCCCTTCGAAGAGAGCGATCTGAAGCGCAAGTCGTAGCGCGTTTGCGATGATGATCGCATGTACTCCGAGACGGCGCTCCCCAGTGGCCAGGTGATCTGGCGCTCATTCTCGAGCGCGGCCGCAGTGGTGCCAGCCGATGGAAGTGCCGACCTCATTCTCCGTGACGACGCGGTGTTTGTCGCCGGTCCCTCGACGAGGTGGATCGCCACGCTCGATGACGGTGCCGAAGGTTCGTTTGGTGTCCGATTCGCCCCTGGCGACTTCGCTGTCGTGCTGCCGATACCGCTTCAGGAAATCAGCGACCAGCTCGTTCCCCTGGCGGATCTCTCTTCGCGAACCGAGGGCGCAGCGATCCGCGATGCAATGCTGCGCGCACGCGCGATGCAGCGGATGCTGCTCGACCGCTCGGACGAGCTCCGGCTGCTGCAGGCATCGAGCGATGCCTGGGTTCCCTTTGTGCGATCGAGCGCAAATCGTGCAGTGCGTGGTGCGCTGGTTGCGCAGCGACTCGGCTGGACTCCGCGAACGTTTCGGCGAAGAATGCTCACCGCGTTCGGATACAGCTATGGAACGCTCGTGCGTCTGCGTCGCATGCAACGGGCGCAATCGCTGCTGCGAGAAGGAACGCAACTCGCCGCGGTCGCCGTGAAAGCCGGATACTCCGATCAGCCGCATTTCTCGCGAGAGTTCAAACGACTCGTCGGATCAAGCCCGCGTCAGTTCGCCGGGAGCGCTGCGTAGAGATCGATCGAGTTGCCATCCGGGTCGAGGAGCGTCGCGTAGCGCTGACCCCAGTGCGCGTCCCATGGTGCAACATGCGCGGTGTATCCGGCGGCGACGAGCTCTGCAAACGCAGCATCAACCGCAGCGGGCTTGCCCTTGTCGAACGCGAGCGCGATCTTGTGCCCGCCGTGTGCTGGCGTGTAACCGGGATCAAAACTCTGAATGGTCTCGATCGTGTCCCAGGCGAGCGCGGTGCCGTCCGCGAGCTTCGCATCGACATGCGGGGCGTCGTCCTGACCTTCCGCGATCTCGACGCCGAGCGCCCGGTAGAACTGCAAGGAAGCGGCCATGTCTCGCGTGACGATTCCGATGAATCCGAGTGTGAGTGTCATGAGTTCAATGTATGTGGCCAGCAGCGTCTGGGTCTTGAACAAAATGGCCAGCGGGGCGTCGCTGCGCGCGCGAATGCCTGTCGAGTGGTGCATGTCCCGCGTCAGCGATGGGCGGTGTGCTCAACGACCTCGTGACGCTCCGGCAATATGACGCGCGAGGTACACGGCGGTTCGGCTTTCTGAATGCTTCGAGACCGCTGCCGGGGTTCCGGCCGCCACGATCTGTCCTCCCGCATTGCCACCGGAGGGTCCGAGGTCGATCACCCAATCAGCGGATGAGACGACATCGAGATTGTGTTCGACGACGACGACGGAGTCGCCAGAGTCGACGAGCGAGTGCAGTTGCGTGATCAACAGTTGAACATCTGCGGGATGCAAGCCGCTCGTGGGCTCGTCGAGGAGATATAGCGTGTGGCCGCGGCGGACCCGCTGCAGTTCTGTCGCCAACTTGATCCGCTGTGCTTCTCCGCCGGAGAGTTCGGTCGCGGGCTGGCCGAGTCGCAAGTATCCAAGGCCGACATCGAGGAGCGCGCGAAGGCTCCTCGCGGCGACCGGGAGGTCGTCGAGGAACTCTGCAGCCTGTGTCACCGTCATCGCCAACACATCGGCGATGGTGTTCCCGTGGTACCGAACCTCGAGGGTCTCGGGGTTGTACCTGGCACCATCGCAGTCGGGGCAACGGCGGTAACTGCCCGGCATGAACAGCAGCTCGACCGAGACGAAGCCCTCGCCGAGACAGGTGGGGCAGCGCCCTCCATCAACGTTGAAGGAGAAGCGACCTGCGGTGTAGCCGCGTTCACGTGCGAGATCCGTCGCTGCGAAGACGGAGCGCACCGCATCGAACAATCCCGTATAGGTCGCAAGATTGGAGCGTGGAGTCCGGCCGATCGGCTTCTGATCGACTCGAACCAATCGATCGATGTGCTCGAGGCCTGTGACGCTCGCGACGCTTGCGTGCGGGGCGGCGCCGTCATCAGAGTCTTCGGCATCCGCTGCGGAGGAAGTCTTGGCATCCGGCTGATCCAGTGTTGCCGTGCCTCCTCGATTGCTCCCCAGGTGCTGACGCACGACATCGGAGAGCACGGTGCTGACGAGCGTCGATTTTCCAGAACCGGAGACGCCGGTGACCGCGACGAGGTTGCCGAGCGGAATGGACGCGTCCGTGTCGACAAGATTGTGGAGGTTCACGCCCTCTACGGTGAGCCAGTGCTCTTGAGCGCGGGGAGCTCGAAGGGGAACGGCCTCGCGCTCATCCCGGCCGAGCAGGAAGGGCCGGGTGACGGAGTCTGCGATGTCGGCGAGCCCTGCAACTGGTCCGCTGTACAGCACATGGCCGCCGCCTTCGCCAGCTCCCGGGCCGACGTCGACGATCCAGTCTGCTCTGCGGACGATGTCCATGTCGTGCTCGACCACGAAGACGGAGTTCCCGGATTGCTTGAGTTGTTCGAGCAAGTCGAAGAGCGGCTCGGCGTCGGCCGGGTGGAGTCCCGCCGAGGGTTCATCGAGGACGTAGACGACGCCAAAGAGTCCGGAGCGAAGTTGGGTCGCGAGCCGGAGTCGCTGCATTTCACCGGGGGAGAGCGTGGTCGTTACTCGCCCGAGTCCGAGGTAGCCGAGTCCGAGATCGATCAGCACATCGATCCGTGACAGCAGGCCGGTTGCGATCGTCACTGCGACGTCGGTGCGCTCGCCAGAGAGCGTGTTGGAGACGGCGGCTGCGGGGTTTTGGAGAGCCGCGGTGGGTCGAAGCACCTGTGCGAGTTCCGTCATCGGCATTGCGTTCAATGCTGCGATGGAATGACCCGCGAAGGTGACCGCGAGGGCTTCTTGTCGAAGGCCCGTTCCGCTGCACAACTGGCACGGACCGCTCTTGACGTACTGCAGCACCTTCGTGCGCATCATCTGGCTCTGAGTGGTCGCGAGCGTGTGGAACACGTGATGCTTCGCGCTCGAAAACTTCCCGTTGTAGGGCTTGGCGACTCGGTCTCGTTGTGGCGTGATCTGCACGACCGGCTGCTCCTCCGTGAAGAGGATCCAATCGCGATCCGCCTGGGGGAGTTCGCGCCAGGGGCGATCGACGTCGTATCCGAGCGCAATCGTGATGTCGCGAAGGTTTTTCGCCTGCCACGCGCCCGGCCAGGCGGCGATCGCGCCCTCACGGATGCTGAGCGACGGGTCGGGGACCAGGGTGTCTTCCGTCACGGTGTGCGCGATGCCGACGCCATGGCATTCGGGGCAGGCGCCCGCTGCGGTGTTCGGGGAGAAGGCATCGGAGTCGAGGCGCGTTGTGAACCCTGTTGGGAAGGTCCCCGCGCGGGAGAACAGCATTCGGAGTGAACTCGACAGGGTCGTCACGGTTCCAACGGTCGAGCGTGAGCTCGGTGCGCCGCGACGCTGCTGCAACGCGACCGCGGGCGGCAGGCCCGTAATGGAATCGACGTGCGGATCGTGCCCCTGCTGAATGAGTCGTCGCGCGTACGGTGCGACTGATTCGAGGTAGCGGCGCTGCGCTTCGGTAAAGATGGTGCCGAACGCGAGCGAAGATTTTCCCGAGCCTGAAACCCCGGTGAACGCGACGATCGAGTCTCTCGGAACGTCGACGTCGACATTCCTCAGATTGTTTTCGTTCGCCCCGCGGACGCGAACGTAATGGTCGACGCCCTCTGGTGGGTTGCTGTGCATCGGACGAGTCTAGGGCGGTTGGAGACCGCGGTCACTTTGTCGCTTCTGCGGCGTTTTGGATGCTCGATCGGGCTCGATGCGCACGGGTGCACCGTGCCGGACAGGCCTGCGGGGGCAGCGTTTCGGTCCTCAGAGGCCGTTCTGCTCGCGGATGTCGTCGTTCCGCCCTGGTCATTCGGTGAACGATATCGTCACAAAGCGATCACGCTGTCGTAGAGAACGTTCGGATGAGAGCGGCTTTGTACCCGAAACCAATCGCGGTACAGCAGATTTTCAGGATTTATCGCGTCATAGACAGGTGGCGAACTCGTCTACGTGTCATAAGATTGTGCCGTCCAAGCGTTTGCTGGAGCGACGGAGCTCATTTATGAGAAACAGCCGCAGCAGACCAAATCAAAAAGCACAACCTCGGTTGAGCCCCGGCTCTTCCGAATCCCCTCAGAGAGCAACACGTGTTGCGCTCTACGGAACTCGCCCCACGGGTTCCAGCACCATGAATGAGCACGATCAAAGGAAACTCCAATGGCCACCGGTACCGTGAAATGGTTTGACGCAGGCAAGGGCTTCGGCTTCATTGCTCCAGAAGATGGCAGCGCAGATGTCTTCGCCCACTATTCTGCAATCGAGACGAGCGGCTACCGCTCACTCGATGAGAACCAGCGTGTGGAGTTCGAAGTGACGCAGGGCGCAAAGGGCCCGCAGGCTGCGAACATCCGCCCACTCTAAACCTTTGAAATGCGCGGCGGCTTCGGTCGCCGCGCATTTCTTATGTTGGGAGACACGCAGGATTCGCGCTGAAGCGAGACTTCGTGTAGCCTAATCGACGGCCCGAAAAGGGCCACTGCGCCCGTAGCTCAACGGATAGAGCATCTGACTACGGATCAGAAGGTTGGGGGTTCGAATCCCTCCGGGCGCGCAGGACTATCGTCCAAATCACTGTGTTGAGACAGTACAGAGGCGGTTCGCGAAAGCGGGCCGCTTCTTGGTTTTTCCGGTGTTTTTCAGGGCTTGCGAGTCGCCGAGGCCCGCACTGTTGCCATGTTGGAAACTCGTGCTAGTGTTTCCGTTATGGAAACAAACGAATCGAACTCCAAGCCCTCGAAGGTCGAGGCGCAACAGGCGCTCGCGCTTGCCGACGCAGAAGAGTCCGCAACGCGATTCCGACCAGTTCCCGTTTGGTACTACCCGGTACTCGCCCTGCTGGTGCTCGGGCTCTTCGTCTTGAACGGACTCGAGCAGCAATCTGAACCTGTTCGGATCACGCTCAACGTGCTGACCCTCTTGACAGCCCTCGCCGTCGCGTTCCTCGTTGGCCGCGTGAGCTTCGGCCCCTCGCCGTATCGCGGCGTCAGGGTGTCGTGGGCGCCCATGATTGCCAGCGGCATCGTCGCGGCAGGTCTCGCGCTCTCGCCGGTTCTGCTTGCGGACACGCTCGGCTCCTGGATCTGGATCGTGTGCGGCCTCGCGCTCTCCGCGCTGATCGCCGGATTCGGCATTGCGTACTGGCGGCGAACCCGACGTGGTTGAGCCTCGCTTCGACCCGCTCATCCACGCCCCGTATCGACTTCGGATCTGCGCGATGCTCTCGCAAGCGGAGAGCGTCGAGTTCGGGGAGATTCTCGAACGGTGCGGACTTTCGAAGTCGGCCTTGAGTAAGCACCTCAGCCAGCTCGTCGACGTTGGGTATGTCGCGGAGTCCGCAATCGTTCGCGCAGGGCGGTCGCGGCAGCTCCTCACGCTCACGGCGGCAGGCCGCGAATCGTACGCAGGTCACCGGGCAGCGCTTCAGCAGATACTCGACGACTAACCCCGGCGTCTGATCAACCTTCATTCGTTTCCTATCGGGCGTTCTGCGACGCGAAAGCAGTCGAGAATGCTCCGGCCCCCAAGTTGGGGTCACTGCATTTCGGGTACTGTGACCGGGCCATTCTCTCGACACAAGACGAGACAGCAGTGAATTCGTGACGGAAGAAACGAGAATTCATAAACATTCAGTTAATGGTGGTAACGGTTTGATAAAAGCCCCTCAAAAAATCGTGTTCCCCGGCTAGTCTCAGCGCGAGCCAATTGGCTCTCTTCAGATCTCGCAGTCAGGGTTCTCGTGCACACATCCGCCCGCACATCCGCTCCGCTCTCTCGCCGTAAGGCTCGCGGCATAATCGCGCTCATCGCCTTCTTGGCGATCCTGCTCGGCGCTGGCCTGCAGGCATCGCCATCGTTCGCTGCGCCGAGTCTGGGCCTGGCGGTCTCGGCGAGTAGTCCGTCGGTCAAGAGCGGCGAGACCATGACCTTCAGCGTTGCCTGGTCGTGCAGCTCGACGACTGAACCCTGTAACAACGGTGAGATCCGAGTGCCAATTCCAACGCTGCAGCCCAGCGGAACCGCGGTGGCGTATGTTTCGGCAACACCGTCGACGGGAGGGTTTTCAGCTGCTCCAGTCAACCAAGCGGGAACGCTCGTCTGGGACATGTCCAGCACGATTCCAGCGGGAAGCTCTGGACAGGTCACGTTCACGGTGCGAACCCCCAACCTGGCTTCGCCCAATGGCGACACCTTGAATCCAACAGCGACGTTCGCCGTCGATGGAGCAACGCAGTCTCAGACGGGGGTCGCAACGGTTGATTCGATCCCGGATCTCGCGACCGACAAGCGTCTTGCGAGTCCGGCTGGTTTTATCCCGGGTCTCGACTCACCTGTGACCTACAACATCATGACCACGCACCGCACTTCGATCGATCACGCCGGTCGCTTCGGAGGTGCTCCGGCGGTTGGCACGTGGGGTGTCGACAATGTGGTGACGGTCGATCATCTTCCAGTTGGTGCGGAATACGTCTCCTCTACTGGCGGTGGAGTGTACGACGCTGAGGCTCACACAGTGACGTGGCCCGCATGGTCCGAGAACGGGCAGGTGAGAGTCGCACCGCGGTATCAGCTCACGGTGCGCTATCCGTCGACCGTGTTCACGGCGCCCGTCTCGGTGACGAACACGGCGACGGCGACGGCGAACCCATACTTGCGACCCGACGTTGTCGTAACGTCGAGCGACTCGGAAACACACGGGCTTCGTGCAGGAACGAATACGGGAACATTTGGCAAGGGGCCCGAGATCGTGTTCGCATCTCCGAGCGCGCGCGGCACCGACACTATCTGGGTGGTTTCCGCGAACAACACGGGCACGAATCCACTGACGGTTTCGTTCACTGATCCGCTCCCGTGTCTTTTCACCTCCCCCGCACAAGGCGTGACGGACTGTGCAACCCCCGCCGTCAAGAATGTTTCTCTCGCGATGGAAGCGGGCGTTCCAACGACCTTCACTGTGAACTATGTGACGAACCTCGGCAACACGGGCGTCGTGCAGCTGGTATCCGGAATGCCCCGTACGCCGGTGTTCACTTCGAACGTTGAATGGATCACCCAAGTTTCAGTTGCAGGCGAATTGGCAGGCGGTCAGGGTGTGAGGATCTTCATCGGGGGAACTGTGGTGAGTGACTTCCCGGCGACCTCTGATGATGCGGTGTACCAAGATTCAGCGGTCCCGAAGGGCGTTCCTCCCTATGTTGAGAACTGTCTCGGAACGGCGACGCTGACAAGCTCCACCTCGCAGGTGGTTGCTGACGCGAGCGGAGACTGCGGTTACGCGAAGATCATGCCCGACACCCCCAAGATCCGTGTCTGGAAGGACATCACCAATGCGGTCCAGGGCGTCGGCGGGCAGATGGACGTCGAACTCCGGTTTGCAACGCAACTTGGCACATCGGGTCGGTTGCACCCGGTGCTGACCGATTTGCTCCCAGCTGATCTTCGCTACGTTCCAGGATCGGTCTCGCTTGCGGGAATGGGTGCGCAGATGCGGAGCTATCTCCCGGATGCGAATATGCAGATCGAGGTGCTCGATGACTACAACGGAACTGGGCGTCAGCTTGTTCGGGTGAGCTGGCCCGACGCTGAGGGTGTTCCTGTCGCGATCGCAGGTGGCGTGGTTCGGTTCAAAGCCGAAGTGCAAGCTGGAGCCCCGGCGGGGACTCGACAAAACCAGCTCATCGTCTTTGATGGCGAAACTCGGAGCTACAACACCGACGCTTTCCCATCGATCTGCACGATCTCGCCAAATGCGACGGACCCGAACGATCTCGCGGGCGTTGATGATCCAGCGAACCTCGGCTGCTCCGCGTCGGCTCCGTACACGATCATCGAGGGCCCTGCGGTTGGTGGCACGAAGTGGGTCATGGGTTCGGCCGACGAGGACTACCTGGCGTCGCCGTCGATCGGTGTGATTTTGCCTGGTGCTGACGGCAGCTACCGACTCGATGTCGAGAACGTTGGCAACGTGCCGATCTCGAATGTTGTGGCCTACGAGATCCTGCCGTATGTCGGGGACACGGGTGTTGGCCCGGCTGGCTCTGACTCGCGGAACAGCGCGTGGCAGGCGAACCTGTCTGGACCCGTGACGACTGGGGTTGATGCGGTGGTCGAGTATTCGGCCTCGACGAACCCTTGCCGCGGTGAAGTGATCGGCATCGGTCAGGACCGTGCAGCAGCGCCGGCTGGCTGTGTTGACGACTGGACGACGGAGTTGCCTGCGAACCTGAGCGAGGTCCGTGCGATTCGTGTCGATTTCGGTGCTCGCGCGTTCGCGATCAACGAGGTTCAGCCGATTGTGGTTCCGGTGACCGCTCCTGGTGATGCTGAGGGCACGGCGTGGAACTCCTTCGCAGTTGCTGCGCAGAACGCGAACTCGGGTGCGGATCTGCTCCCCGTGGAACCGAACGTTGTCGGTTTGACGACGATGCCCTCGCTTGCGATCGAGAAGGTTGCTTCGTCGGAGTCGGTCGCTCCGAACGGTGAGATCAGCTGGAGCATCAAGGTCACGAACGATGGCACCGGAAGCGCTGGTGGAATCGTCGTCCTCGATGCGCTGCCGGACGATCTCGAGTACGTGTCGTCGACGGCGAGCAATGGCTCGTACGATGCGGAGTCGGGTCAGTGGTCGCTTGCGCAGAACATTCCTGCCGGTGGTACCGAGACGTTGACGATCGTGACGCGCGTGGTCGACAGCCCTGAGATCACTGAGGTCTGCAACTTGGCTGAAGTGGTCGTCACGGTCGAGGGCGAAACCCGAGAGGGGCCATCGGCGAGCGACTGCGTGTCGGTCGTTGTGCCCTCCGAGACGCCGACGCCGACCCCGGATGTCACGCCGACCCCTGACGTCACGCCGACCCCGGATGTCACGGACACTCCGACGCCGACCCCTGACGTGACCGACACTCCGACGCCGACCCCTGACGTGACCGACACCCCGACCCCGACTCCTGATGTGACGCCGACGCCTGATGTCACGGTCACCCCGACCCCCGATGTGTCTGAGACGCCAACTCCAGGCACGTCGGTGACCCCTTCGCCGACACCGACTGAGAGTGGAGGAGTTGTCGCGCCGTCGCCGAGTGCGACTCCATCGCACTCCTTGCCCGTGACTGGTGTGAGTCCGACGCTGATGTTCCTGCTGTTGAGCGCGCTGCTCATCGGACTCGGAGTATTTGCCACGAGCGCACGAAAGGGCCGTGAGCGCGGCGCAGAGTAGTTGCCCCGTTGAGGGAATGGCCCGAGGTTTCACCATGAGACCCCGGGCCATTCCCTTGTCACCGACTTGCTTGACATGGTGACCACGACTCCTGAGACTTGCTGTCATGACCGTCACGATTCGCCCGGCCGCGCCCGAGGATGTGCATGCAGTACGGTTCGTCGGCTTCGTGACCTGGCCTTCGACCTATGGCCCTCGCAACGGTGCCGAGTTCGTGGTTTCTGGTCTCGATGCGTACTGGAGCGCCGATGCGATCACAGGCGCGATCGACAGTGGGTACATCGAGGTCGCCGAGACTTCCGAAGGCATCGTCGGGATGACGCATGTGGAACCGCTCGGCGACGATCTCGTGATGTGGAAGCTGTATGTGCTGCCGAATCGACAGCACGGGGGTGTTGGGCGTGCTCTGGTCGATTCAGCGAAGGCTCGGGCACGCCTGCACGGCGGTGATCTCCTCACGGAATACGAGCCGAGCAACGAAGTCGTACGAGGCTTCTACGAGCGTCAAGGTTTCGCCACGACCTCGGCTCCCTGGCCCGACACGAACGCTGTTTGGCTCCGCTGGAGCAGCGCCCCGCAGAGCAACGAAGCGCCGCGGTCGACGAACGAATGAGGTTCATCACTCGGGCAGTTGCCCTCTGCGACGGCGGGAGTCAGCGCGACCGGTGCGGGTCTGAATCCGCTCGCCACGGCACTCAGGGGACTATGAACCACCAGATGTAGCCTGTGTCTCGCGCGGCAATGGCCGGGCCAATCGAGAGGATGCGCCGATGAGTATGCCGGCTGGATGGCACGATGATGGTTCCGGGCGTCAGCGATGGTGGGACGGGCAGCGATGGACCGAGCATGTCGCACCCGCGCAGGGCGGCTCCGCGGCATGGATGGCGCCTCCGCCTGCGACGACCGCACGCGTGTCTCCCGTACTGGGCTTCATCGGTCTCGGACTTGCGGGGCTGGGAACGATCGTCGCTTGCATCCCCGCGACGTTCCTCATCGGCGTGATCGTGTTGATCGCAGGGCTGGTGCTCTCCCTGGTCGGGTTGTTCACGAAGAACGCGGCGAAGTGGCCTTCGATCGCTGGAATCGTGCTGTCGCTCGTCGGCGGTGCGATCGGGACCGTCATTGTGTTGTTCGCAGCGGTCTTGAACCTGGCGGGGTCGATCGAACCGGTACTCCCAGTGGTCACGCCGACTTCTTCAGAGACCGCGCAGCCATCCGCGCCGGTCGTGCCCGAGCCGTCAGGGGCGCGGCCTTCCCCGGAGGAGATCGCTGTGGGTCTGCAGCAGCTCGCGCAGGAGGGTGGCGTCACGAGCTACGACGACCAGCCCGAATTCTTCGCCTGCATGGGGCAGTTCTTCTACGACTCCGAACTTTCAGATGAGGCCTTGCAGACAGCGGCTAATGGTGAGGATGTCCTCGGTGCAGAGCGCGAGCTCGCCATCGAGGTGGCCACCGAGGCCGCGCTGTCTTGCGACCCCTAGCCGCTGCACCGCGCGCCCTGCAAACTGCACCCAGCACCCACGACCCAGCACCCCGCACTCTGCACCGCGCACTTCTCCAGTTCGATCAGTCGGAACCATCATGCAATTGCACATCGAAACGAGGACACCGTGACGCTGCCGTACCCGCCCACCGCTCAGCCGCCGTCTGCGGTGTTCTCCGGCGCCCTCGGCGACCACGTCTCCGGCGGTTGGTTCCCCGCGCAGGCTGAGGTCAGCAACGGCTTCATTACCCTGTGGGTTGCGCTGCCGAACGGCTGGACACAGTACTTCAGCGTTCCGGCGCAGGAGGTGGTTGTGAAGTCCGCTGCGCAGCGAATCACGCTCGTCGTCCGCGGTCAGAACTATGTGTTGTTGGCGGATGCGCGCTCAGTGAAGCGCGCCCTCCGGCTCGGTATCGCGGGTGGTGTTGCGTCCGTCCTCGACAAGCCGCGCTTCGGGGTGGGAGTTGATCTCGGTCGCGCCATCAACGTGGCAGGCGGTGCGCGCTCGTTTCAGCTCGGCGGCGGCCCCGAGTTCCTTGCTGCCGCGCAGCACACTGGAGCGCGCACGTCGCGGGTGGGCTACGGCCCGATCCTCGGAATCGGTATCGGCTGTGGCGCGCTCGTGGTCGTCGGCGTCACCATCATCACGCTGATCGCGATCAACCTCTGAGGTCGCGCCTCCGCTATGCGTCGCCGTCGAATTCGGGGATCGCGCAAAGGCACGCGAGGAGACTTCCCGCAGGTTGCTTGTTCTGCGTTCTGGGAAGCACCGGGTTTCGCGGGTCGGGGTTCACCGCACGTGATTTCACGCAACCCCGATATGCCGGAGCAGCGCCGTGACGACGGTTGCAGCCAACACGACGACGAGCATGGGAGCGCGCAGTGCGACGGCGAACGCGCCGACTCCAACGCCTGCGATTCTGGCCCAGCCTGAGAAATGCGTTCCTTCGTAGAGAGCGGCGGTCGCGGCGACGCTCGCGAGCAGCGTGACAACCGCGGGTTCGGACCAGCGTTCGAGGTTCGAAGCGAGTCGCGTGGTACCGAGCTCGGTGCCACCAGCGCGCAGCGCGAGGGTTCCGATGGCAAGCAGTGCGACCGCGAGGACCAGGTCATTCACCATGGCGGTGCTCCTTCGTCGTTCTCCGAGTTCGCCGCGCACCGCGCGAACGCCGCGCCTGGATGGAAAGCCCGAGGAGGCCGAGTATGGGCGCGAGGCCGCTGACAACGAAGGGCGTCGCGGCAACTGCGATCCCGGCGCCGAGCACGGCTGGCCCCGCGGTTCTACGCTGCACCATGCTCGCAAGGATCGCGATGAAGATCGCGGGGAAGGCCGCATCGAGCCCGAGCACCTTCGGATCAGGAGCAATCGTGCCGAGCAGAATTCCAAGGACCGCACCGAGCGGCCACGCAATGAAGATCAGCACGCCGAGCAGCCTGAAGGCACGGAGTCGCTCGGCTGGCGTTTTCTGAGCGAGTGCGAACGCCACGCTCTCGTCGTTGACCAGGTGCGCGTGCAGAAGCCGAAGGCCCCGGTTCCTGGGCAGGAACGGCGCTGCAGAGAATGCGTAGACGGCGTTTCGGAAGTTCACGATCAGTGCAGCGAGCGCTGCGATCACCGGAAGGCCACCGGCAGCAACGATCCCGACGAAGAGCAGCTCGGAGGAGGCGCCGAGAACGACGATCGCGGTCACGACAATCAACCAGTCGGGAAATCCGGCGGCTCGAGCGATCGCACCGTAGGCGATGCCGACGATCAGGACCGCAGTAGCGATCGACAGCGCAGCGGGCCAGAGTTTCGCTCGAGGAGGGCTCGGCACTGGCGACAATGAACGCATGTTCATTATTTTGAACGCACGGTGCTTGTCTGTCAAACAGTCCGAACGTTCGATATCGTGAACGGCATGGAATCGATCGGTGCCAGAGTCGGAGCGGCCGTGCGTCGTGAACGCACCGCATCTGGGCTGAGTGTGTCTGAACTCGCTCGACGAGCCGGGGTCTCGAAGGCGACGGTTTCGCAGCTCGAATCCGGGGCGGGCAATCCGAGCGTCGAAACCCTCTGGTCGCTCGGTCACGCGCTGGGAGTCACCTTCGCGCAGCTTGTCGAAGAACCGTCGCAGACGCTCTCCGTCGTCCGCGCCGCCCAGGCGACGGGTTTTGCTTCCACCCAGGGCACCTATGTTGCGGCGCTGCTTGCGGTGTGTCCGCCGAATGCACGACGAGACATCTACTTCGTCCAGGCCGAGCCCGGCCAGGCGAAACTCTCCGAGGCGCATTTTCGAGGCACGGTCGAACACCTCATCCTTGTCTCGGGTGCCGCGCGCGTCGGCCCACCAGAGGCGCCGATCGCGCTCGCTCCAGGCGACTACGTTTCGTACCCGGGCGATGTCGAGCACGTCTTCGAAGCGCTCGAGCCGAAGACGAGTGCGGTCCTCGTCTCTGAGATCCGATAGTTCGCGGCAGAGTCTCGGCGTAGCCTGGCACGAAATCGACGCAACCGAACGCGACGATCGTGGTGCTCCGCGAGCGTTCCGGATCGAGCAATGTGTAACGATCGCTCGCGGGATCGAATTGAGCCCTCCCTCTCACCGGCGCGATTCGGATAGATTCTTCAAGCAATGGCGCGGTCGAACGGAGGGCGAACGGTGAGCAACGACGAGCCCGAGCCAACATCGCGTGACCCGCACGGTGATGCTGACCACTCCAATGGCGACGAGATGCCCGATTTCGAACTGCCCGAAGCGGAGGGATCTGTTCACGAGGCGAGCCCGCGAGAACGCCCAACCGATTCCATCCACGATGGCGCCGATCAATTTCGAGACCGCGTCGACAACGATCGTCACGGTCATGACCTGGGCGCCGATTCCATGTCCCGCCGCGAGGCGCGGGTGCTTCGCCGCCGGCGCGCGATCAAGCGCTTCACTGTTCCGACCGTCACGTTCTTCGCCGGCGTACTCGTGACGCTGCTGGCTCTCGTTGCGGTTCCTGCGATTCAATCGGTGGCCCAGCGGGGGAGCGAGGCGGAACTGCAGCGCGTTGTCGCCGAGTACATCGGGGCGCTCAATAATGGCGATTTCGCAGCTGCGAGCAACATGGTCGAGTTCGATGTGCAAGCCGCCGACGACTCAGTCGTTGCCGCAGGGGTCGTGCCCGATTACTTCGAGGGCCTCATCTGCAATGAACCTGTGATCAAGCAAACGAAGGCGGTGCTCGACTGCACTTTCGGGATCAGTGTCGGCGGGCTTCCCGCGCAGGTCCTGTTCCAGAGTGAAGGTGGGAGCTGGGAGATCAGTCAGGGTCTTGCGCGACCGGTGTCGTTCACGCAGGCGATCGTCCCGGTCGACTCGATTGACGGCGTGCCGATCCCCGACGAAGTTGTTGAAGGGCAACGGCAGATCTGGATGTACCCGGGGACGTACTACTACGAGGGAAAGATCCCGCCCGGGTTCCAGTCTTCGCCAGGATCTCAACCAGTGCTCAGCGTGTTCGACGGCTATGGCCAGGTGTGGGATTCGGTCGAGCCGACTCCCGAGGTCATCGAGGAGACGCGCGCTGCCGCGATCGCGTACATCGAAGCGTGTTCACTCGGCGTCGGCGACGGCTGCCCGAACATGGCGCCACCGGTCGAGGGTGAGACGTTCATGATCTACGACAATCAGATGACATCGACGTCAAACAGTGACGGGCGATTCTCGTTCACGTACTGGGTGGGCCGAACCGGGTACCCGCAGGCGTTGTACAAGTCGAATGTCCTCGTCTCCTTCGACGAGAATTACGACTACTACACGGTTACCGCCTTTCGCTAGGGCGGGGGCGTTCTCGCCTGCTTCGCTCGTGGAGCGCTGAGCGCAGGGCCGTGCATCGTGCGGCTTGCGTGGTGTGGGAGCCGAGGCCTCGCGATGCCGGACGGTTCGAAGAATCGTTGATGCGGAGAGTCGCCCGATGACCGTGAGTCATTCCCACTTGGCGGTGTCGGGGTCAACGCCGTGTGCGCGGGCATTCTCCTCGATGGCGGATCGAACCCATCGATTCAGGTTCGGTGCGACCGCGTTGTAATACATGCCGTCCTCACCGCTGTCCGTGTACAGGCGGCCCAGACAGACCTGCATTGCGTGCGAGCACGAGAACTGCTGGCTGACCCAGGCTCGGTGCGCTTCGGCAAGCTCGTTCGCTCGCGTCGAACCGGGCATCACGCCTTCGTGCATCGCCGCGGCCAGCGAATCCCCGAGCCGTGCGGTCTCGTCGGCAAAGCGCTGCCACTCGCTTGCACTGCGCTTCGAGGCGTTCTCCGCGTGCTCGGCCCAGGCCTCAGTGTCTCCCCATCGTTCTTCGGCGGCTGCGGCCCACTCTGGCTTCCAATGTGCTCCGAAGATTTCGACCTGCTCCTCAGCGGTGAGGGGGAGCCCGGCGTCCGCAACGTGCAGCATCTGATCGATCGCGGTGATCATTTCGGAGAACTCGGTGATGCGGGTGAGCAGGTGCGCTCGCTGGTCTCGCAGCGCCTGCGCGGACGCTCCGCCTTCGGAGTCGAGAATCGCGCGAATGTCCTCGAGCGAGAAGCCCAGTTCGCGGTAGAGCACGACGCGGTGGAGCCTGGCGACGTCGGCGGCGGCGTACTGGCGGTAGCCGCCGGCGCTTCGTTCACTTGCGGAGGCGACGCCGCTCGATTCCCAGTGCCGGAGCGTTCGCTCGGTCACGCCAAGTCGAGCGGCGACGGCACCGATGGTCCAGAGGGTCTCGCCCTGCTGGGAGTTCTCAGCGCCCGAATGCATACCTGCAAGTTTGGCAGCGGTGGACACGATCGCTCAGCCCTCGGTGTTCTGCGAGGCAGCTGGTGACGCCTCGGGGACATCGAAGCCGGCGTCCCTCAAGTACGTGGCTTCCTCACCTGCAGGGTCGAGTTCGCGTGCTGCGGTGAAAATGATGCGAGCGTTCTCCGGAGTGATGATTTCGAGCTCGATGGTGTTCCACGGCGTCGAGCGGGTTCCAGTCGTGCACGCGCTGTCGAAGGCTCGGCATCGATCGGCAATCGCTTCGATCTCCTGTGCGAGGCAAGCGAAACTGAAACTCGAAATCGGGATGTGGGGTTGAGTGGCCCCCGGCACCAGGAGGACGTCTTGAAACGCCCAGCGCCGAAGGTGCGTGAGTTGCCCGGGGATGGTGAATAGGTCGAAGAATCCGAGCACCTCCGTCCAGAACTCCGTCGAGGCTTTGAGATCCGAGGTCGGGAGCGTCGCGAACATCGGCATTCCATAGATGCCGCGATAGAGCTCGGGCGCGATCGCGCCCGGCCCCGGCGGCGGAACGGGACTAATTTCGAAGGCATTGAAGTTGTTCCTCATAACGACAAGGCTGCACCTTGACGTCGCGAGAAGGTCAAGTGCAGATCAGGTCAAGTGCAGATCAGGTCATGAGTATTCGAACAGGGAGCATCACGTGGGAGACCAGCCAGAGCCAGTCACGAAACAGCACGCCCTCGTCGACGAGGAGCAGGTCCGTCGCGCCGCTCGGCTCACCCCCTGGCCGCTCTGGCTGTACTTCGTCAACGCCCTCCTCATTACGGGTCTGGCGCTGACGCCTCTCCTCGGTGAGATGAGCCTGCAGGGATGGCTCGCAATCGGATTCGCCTTGACGGTGGCGAATGCAATCTCGACGTACCGATCCGGTGTGCCGTGGGCGCTGCCGATGAGTCGCGTGTTCCTCGGTGCGCTCGCGGTCGCAACTGCCCTCGTCGTCGCGGCCTTGATCGCGGGCATGGTCGGCGAAGAGCGCTGGCCGGTTGTCGTCTGCGCGCTCGCCGCAGGTGTGGTGTTCGCCCTCGGTTCTGCTGCGCACATTCGGCGAGCGAAGCGCTGAAACGCTCGATCGTCCACTTCTTTCCGTTTGCGTCCCCCGCAACTTTCAGGGCGGCTTCCCCGAGTTTTGCCGAATAACGCTGTCGATAAACGCTGCCGACCTGCGCGACGGCCTTGCGATTCGCGAAGAATGTAAGGATCCGGCCGTTCGCTCGTTAAAAGTGGAGAACAAGACAGTGATGACATAGCGCGTTTTCTCACCGAGAGAAACAACTTTGCGCGAGATGCATCCGCGTAAAGAATGGACGACCGAGTGCCCCGCTCAAGACTCAATTCCACGACCGCTCAGGCCGTGAACAAAAAGAAGACCGCCGCGTTTGTCGCGGCATTCTCAATCGCCCTTGCAGGCCTTGTAATCCCGCAGTTCGTCTCCTCGACGGAGACCGCCTCGGCCGCACCGGGCGACGCATTCGATCCAGCAGAACCAGCGATCTTCATCGCGCAACAGTCGCCGAGTCGCTTGCACCGTGCGGTCACAACCGGTGACGGCTCGTATGCCTTCCAAGACGAAGGTCTCGCCGCCAACTCGACCTACAACGCGGTCGGCTTCAACATGGCCGACAACTACCTCTACGGCATCGTGACAACCGTCAACAGCGCCTTCCCGCAGGGCTCATTGGTTCGCATCGGCGAGGGTAACGTCGTGACGCGAGTCGGAACCCAGATCTACACCCATCCCGCAACCGGGGCGGCTCGTTTTTTCTCCGGGGCGTTCAACCCTGAAGACGGATTGCTCTATGCCTCCGACTCCGCACCGAATACGACAATGCTCGCGATCGACGTGACCACCGGAGAGGTCGTCAACACGATCGACTTCGGCCAAGCTCCCGCGGTGCAAGACTTCGTGTTCAAGGACGGGTTCGCCTGGGGTATGAATATCGGCGGAGACATCCGCCGACTGAATATTCAGACCGGCGAGATCACGGTGTTTCCCGGTGCGGGCGTAGCCACCGCTGGGGGCTTCGGCGGTGCTTGGAACTTCGGAAACGGAAACCTCGGGTTCTCCTCCAACGGCACCGGCGATGTCGTCCAATTGCAGATCGACAACGGTGCCTCGAGCGCCCCGACATTCACGATCGTCTCGGTGACGCCTGGTCCTGGATCGACCCTGAACGATGGAGCTGCAATCCCCGGGCTTCCAGCCGATCTCACGATCGAGAAGTCCGCGGCGGCGACATTCTTGAGCGGTGAAACGCTCGAATACGAATTCACCGTGTCGAACGACGGTCTGGGCACCTCCAGCGGTTGGAGCATCGAAGACTCGCTGCCGGAGGGGGTGTCAAGCCCCGTCGTGACCGGTGATGTCACTGCGCAGATCAGTGGCAGCGACATCGTCCTGAGCGGTGGTCGGCTCACAAGCGGCGAATCCGCAACCTTCACGATCACCGTCGACACGGACGTCCCGGTCGGTGCGTGCGTGACCAACACGGCGAGTCTCATCGGAAACGAGGACGACCCAGACCTGACGAACAACACAGACTCCGCAACGAGCTGCGAAGCCTCGACACCGAACCTCACGGTCACGAAATCCGTCGACCCCGGATCCGGTACGACCGTCATCGCAGGGCAGGAACTCACGTACACGCTGAGCTTTGCCAACTCGGGCACAGCGAGCGCCGTCATCGATTGGACCGACAACCTCGCGGGAGTAACCGACGACGCGACGGTGAGTCAAGCGCCCACGTCATCGAATGAGGCGCTCTCGATCTCGGCCGTGTCCGACGAAGGGTTTGCGATCACCGGTGAGGTGCCGGCTGGCGAGACCTACACCGTCTCCTACAGTGTCGAGGTCAGGCCAAATGGTGATCGAGGTGACAACCTGCTCAGCAATTTCCTGCTCCCAAGGGGTGAGGCTCCAGCGGGTGCGTGTGCAGCGGATTCCGAGCTCTGCACCGTCAACCCGATTCCCGAGATCGATGTCGTGAAATCGGTTGAACCAGATTCGGGAACGACAGTCGCGCCGGGCGACAAGCTCGCGTACACCTTGACGTTCGCGAATTCCGGAACCGCACCCGGAGCAGTCGCCTTCGACGACGTGCTCACCGACATCCTCGACGACGCGACGATTTCCACCGAGCCCACCGTCGCAGATCCAGCGCTCGAGGTCAGCGCGCTCGTCGATGGTCGTTTTTCGGTCACTGGCTCGCTCGAGGCCGGGCGATCCGTCACGGTGACGTACTCGGTGATCGTCAATGATGCCGAGGAGCGGGGTAATGGCGTGCTCGCGAACTACTTGGTCGCGGCAGGGGCGATGCCCGGCGAGGAGTGCGCAGCGGCCTCGGATCGTTGCACGAACAACCCGGTTGGCTCTGGTGAGCCGGGTCAGACAGGCGGCCCCACCGAGCCGGTCGAGACCCCAGACCCAACTGATCCGACTGGTTCAGGCGAGCCCACGGGGCCGACGTCCCCGAGTCAATCAGGTCAGCCAGGCGAGCCTTCGGTGACGCCGGTTGTCGTGAATGCTCCGAATCCTTCGGGTACTGGTTCAGCGGGACTTCCCGTCACTGGCCAAGGGCTTGTGGGCATTGCGGCAATCCTCGGCCTGTTGCTTGCCGGAGCGGGCGCGGCGCTGGCGATGGTGCGACGGCGATCAGTGAATTAGCACAGAGAAGACGGGGACTCTTCGGCGAGAACGCCGAAGAGTCTCCGCATGTCCATGAACAGCGAACGTACGAATGAGGGTGAACGCGTGAGTCGCGAGGGTTTCGAACTTGGAGACCAGGAGCACGTTGCGAATCGGCGCGATACTTCAGCCGCGAATGCGCAGGGTATTTCGGGCGCAGAAATTGCAGCGCTTCGGCCATTCTTGACGAATGTTGCTCGCCGGTTCGAGAGTGTGGGTCTCTCCGCAGAAGACCTCGTCTCGACCGCAGTGCTGCGGCTGTATCAGAGCCTCGAGAAGGGTTCTGGGCAGGTCGACAACCTTGCGGCGTACCTCGTCACGTCGATGCGGAACGCTGCGATCGATTTCAATCGCTCGAGAAAATCGAGCGAGGTCACGATGGGTGATTTCTTCGAGGGTGAGTCCCCGTTCGACGTCGAAGATCGCACGACGACAGCGCGAGAGCGGATCGATCGTCATCGAGAGTACGCACTCGTGCATCAGGCCCTGCGACAACTCCCCGCGCAGCAGCAGCGTGTGCTCATCGATACGGCCGTGCACGAGATGAAACCGGCGGAGCTCGCTCAGAGCTACGGGGTTTCGGCGGGAACCCTTGCGGTCCGAGCGAATCGTGCTCGTTCGGCGCTGAAGATCGCGCTTCGGCGAGTCATCCTTGCGGAAACCGCGCACACGGAGTGCCAGCCCTATATCGAGGACCTCGCGAAATACGACGCTCCCAGTACTCGCGCCGCTTCGGCGCACCGCGAGTCTTGCGAATACTGCGAAGGCGCGCTCGAGAGGTTCCGTGCGATGCCGAGCTTGCTCGCCCTCGTGCCGGGCGCGATATTGACGGGCCTGGTGGTCGAGGCACTCGCGCCTGCCACGGCGGCGGCCGCCGCATCTGGTGCAGCAGTGAGTGCGCACGGTGGGGCGGCAGGCTCGGTCGCTCGTGAGGGTGCGAGCCAGGGAGCCAGAATCGCGGTCACGGCCGGGGCTGCGGTGGTGGCTGTTGGCGTTGTCATCGCCGGTGTCTTTGCATTCAGCAACACTTCTGCACCGAGTGACGAAGTCTTCGTTGCAGCGTCATCGCGCGATCGCTCGCCGACGTTGGCCCCGGAACTTGAAGCACCAACACCGAGCCCGAGCCCGACGTCCACCCGAGACACGTCTTCGACGTCGCCTGCAGGAATCGAGACGCAGTCGACGCCCGAACCTCCCGCGGCGACTCTGGAGACCGTGGAAATCTCGGTACCAGCGACTCCCGCGGTCGAGGCCTCACCGTTCCTCGCCCCGCCCGAGGCGCTCATTACATTCGATCCGGACGTGCCGCTCGCAGTCGAGAGCACGATCAGCGTCGACGGGCCAGCGCTCGAGCTCGCGATCCAGTTCGAGAATGCCGAGGGCATCACCGTCGACCAGATTGAGTTCACCCTCGATCCAGATGTCATCGTTCGAGAGGTCTCGGGCGGTTGGTCATGCTCATTCACTCAGGGTGACGGGACGTGTTCGCGGACCTCACCCGTGAATCAGCCCTTCGTTTTGCAGGCGCAGACCAGGTCTGGCGAGGTCGCAAGTGCTGCGTTTTCGGCGATCGTCCACGTGACCGATGCAGGTGAGAGCAAGCAGTTCAGTCTCAGTTCGCAGGGAATTCGTTAACCCGGGTCTCCTCCCACGGTCTTGCCGAGGATACCCCCAGGGGGTATGCTGGCGACATGATGAAGACCCCAGTGAAGCTCAGCGTGTTCGCGCTCGCGCTCCTCGCGCTCTTCGGAGGAAGCTACGCGCTCGGAGGTCTGCTCGTCCCGGAATCGCTGGTCGATGCATGGCGTGAGCAAGCAGTGCACGGAACTCCTGTGGAATTCGACTCGCCCGACGAAGAGCATTCGGGATCCCAAGACACAGAGGTGACGAACTCGGAAATGCCGGACTCCGAGCCGCCAGCGCATGGTGAGCCTGGAACGATCGATGCAACCGAAGGTGCAAAGACGCCATGACGACGAACAATGCTGCCGCAAAATCCAATATCGACCTCGAGATTGGCGGCATGACGTGCGCATCCTGCGCCATGCGCATCGAGAAGAAGTTGAACCGGCTCGACGGTGTCGAGGCGAGCGTCAACTATGCAACCGAGAAGGCGCGAGTTTCGGCGCCAGAAGGCTTTGACCCGGCGCTGCTGATCGCCGAGGTCGAGAAAACCGGATACTCGGCGACGTTGCCCCGGGCAATCGAGAGCGAAACGGCGGGGCCGACTGAGGACGCGAGTTTACGGACGCTCCGTCAGCGCGTGATCGGCAGCGTGATCCTGACCGTCCCAGTGATCCTGCTCGCCATGATCCCGGTCCTGCAGTTCGACTTCTGGCAGTGGGCCTCACTTGCGCTCGCGGCACCCGTAATCGTCTGGGGCGCCTGGCCGTTCCACCGTGCTGCCTGGATGAACCTTCGTCATGGCGCCGCCACTATGGACACGCTGATCTCCCTCGGAGTTTCGGCAGCGTTCGTGTGGTCCGTCTATGCGCTCTTCCTCGGTACCGCCGGGATGCCTGGCATGAGACATGTCTTTGAGTTCACGATCGCGCCGAGCGATGGCGCGGCGAACATCTACCTGGAGGTCGCAGCCGGCGTCACGATGTTCGTGCTGCTCGGCCGTTACTTCGAACAGCGTTCGAAGCGAAACGCGGGGGCGGCGCTGCGTGCACTGCTCGAGCTGGGCGCAAAAGAGGTCGCGGTACTGCGAGACGGGCGCGAATCGCTCGTGCCCGTCGGTGAACTCCGCGTTGGCGACGAGTTCATTGTGCGCCCGGGAGAGAAGATTGCGAGCGATGGAGTCGTCGTTGACGGCACCTCGGCAGTGGACGCTTCGCTGGTGACCGGAGAATCCGTGCCGATCGAGGTCTCGGTGGGCGACTCCGTGGTCGGCGCAACCGTCAACGAGGGCGGGCGCCTGCTCGTGCGTGCTTCAAGGGTCGGGGAGCAGACGCAGTTGGCGCAGATGGCGAAACTGGTCGAGGAAGCACAGTCGGGGAAGGCCGATGTGCAGCGCCTCGCCGACAGGATTTCCGGGGTCTTCGTCCCAATCGTGATCGGTATCGCGGTTGTGACCCTCGGCGCTTGGCTCGGCGCAGGATTCCCTCCGGTCGCCGCGTTCACGGCGGCGGTCGCCGTGTTGATCATTGCGTGTCCGTGTGCGCTCGGGCTCGCCACCCCGACCGCGCTGCTCGTCGGCACGGGGCGCGGGGCGCAGCTCGGGGTCCTGATCAAAGGTGCTGCGGTGCTCGAATCAACGCGTAAGGTCACGACGATCGTGCTCGACAAGACTGGAACCGTCACGACCGGGAAGATGGCACTGCAGGGTGTCGTCGCGGCTCGCGATGTCGCTGCGGAGGACGTACTGCGTCTGGCCGGAGCGGTCGAGCACTCATCGGAGCACCCGATTGCACGCGCGATTGCGGGAGCGGCGGCGGAACGGTTCGGCACGCATGCCGCAGTGACGGACTTCAAGAATGAAGCGGGCCGAGGTGTCCGGGGCACAGTCGATGGGCGAGCGGTGACGGTTGGCTCGGCTCGAATCATGAACGAACTCGGCATCTCGATCGACGAAGAGATCGCGTCTGCACAGCAAGAGGCAGAAGGCGAAGGCTCGACCGCGGTGCTCGTCGCATGGGAGAACGCGGTGCGAGGCCTGCTCGTCGTCAGCGACACCGTCAAGGAATCGAGTGCGCAGGCGATAGAACAGTTGCGGGCACTCGGGTTGACGCCCATCCTGCTCACGGGAGATAACGCGGCGGTTGCGAACAAGGTCGCAGGATTGGTCGGGATCGACACGGTCATCGCGGATGTGCTCCCGGCCGACAAGGTTGCGGCCGTGCAGCGGCTGCAAGCGGAGGGTCAAGTGGTTGCGATGGTGGGCGATGGTGTCAATGACGCTGCGGCACTCGCACAGGCGGACCTCGGAATCTCCCTCGGCTCGGGGGCGGATGTCGCGATCGAAGCATCCGACCTCACGCTCGTTCGAGACGATCTGCGGGTCGCGGCCGACGCGATTCGGCTGGCGCGCAAGACGTTCGCAACGATCCGCTCGAACCTCTTCTGGGCCTTCGCCTACAACGTTGCAGCGATCCCGCTCGCGGCGCTCGGTCTGCTGAACCCGATGTTGGCAGGAGCCGCGATGGCCTTGTCGAGTGTCTTCGTCGTCTCGAACAGCTTGCGGTTACGGCGTTTCCGCTCGGCCGTCGCCGCTACCTGACCGATAAGGGCGAATTCACTCGACTTCGTTCTCTACGTATGTAAATATATTCGTATGCACGCAGATAACGATGAACGGATCGTCGGCGACGAGGCGACGACGGCGGTCGCGGTCGAGATCTTCTCGCTCCTGGCCGACGCAACTCGGTTGAACATCCTGATCGCGCTGCAAGACGGAGAACTTCCGGTTGGCGTGATCGCGGATCAAGTCGGGAAGTCTGGCGCTGCGGTCTCGCAGCACCTCGCGAAACTTCGCATGAGCCGGGTGGTTTCAACCAGGCATGAAGGCGTCCGAGTGTTCTATCGGCTGAGCAACGAGCATGCGATCGACCTCATCAGGCTCGCATTCTTCCAAGCCGAGCATGCGCTCGATTCGCCGGTCACGCATATCGATCGAGATCCGAACCGCGCATGAGTGCCGGCCACGATCACGGCGCCAAAACGAGCAACACCACGCGGCTCGCGATCGCATTCTCGATCACGGCGCTCGTTGTCGTCGCACAAGCGGTCGGAGCGGTGATCACCGGGAGCCTTGCGCTGCTCGTCGATACTGCGCACATGCTCACCGACTCGATCGGGCTTCTCATGGCCCTCATTGCAGCCCATCTCATGCGGCGGCCTGCCACTTCGAAGCACTCCTGGGGATTTCGGCGGGCTGAGGTGCTGAGCGCGCTCGCGCAATCGGCGTTGCTGTTCGGCGTCGGAATCTTCGCGCTCGTCGAAGGCGTTCGCCGACTGTTCGAGACCCCTGAGGTGCCCTCTGGCAGCCTGCTCTTCTTCGGAATCATCGGACTCGTCGCGAACATCATCGCGATCCTCGTCCTGGTCGCCAAACGCAGCGACAACCTCAATATGCGGGCCGCCTTCCTCGAGGTGTTGAACGATGCGCTCGGCTCGATCGCGGTCATCGTCAGCGCCGTGCTCATCGGGATGTTCGGCTGGTATCAAGCCGACCCGATCGCCGGAATCTTGATCGCGCTGCTCATCATCCCGCGCACGGTCATCCTCCTTCGAGCGAGCTTCGGTGTGCTCCTCGAGACGACGCCAAAAGGGCTCGACATCGATCAGGTGCGCGAGCACATTCTGCGTCTGCCTCGGGTGGTTGAAGTGCACGATCTCCACATCACCCGGATCTCATCGGACCTGCCCGTCCTCACCGCCCACGTGATCGTGGAGGATGAGTGCTTTGCGGACGGCTATGCCGCTGCGATCCTCCCAAAACTCCAGTCGTGCGTTGCTGAGCATTTCCCAGTCAGCATCGAGCATTCGACGTTCCAGATCGAACCCGCCAGTCACAGCGCTGCGGAGCACATCCCGCACTCGTAGCGGCTCGATCATTGCCGATTTGCGCAACGGCATTGGAGGCGAAAGAGGCGCAATGGCACCGCGCCCGTGATCAAAGCGGACACATGAACAGGTGCAATAGCATCGGTCCCATTGCGACAAGTTCTCGCGGAAGTAAGGAGCCCATTGATGTCTGAAACCGGTCGCGAGCACCAAGAGGTCGAGCAGACGACGCAATTGTTCGGCGAGCTCCTGCGGCGGCTCAATGGTGATCCGCTCGAGACCGAAGGTGCTCCGAGGCTCGAAGAAGAGTTGAAGAACCTCCAGCAAACGCTCGTGCGGTTTCGTCAGCTGTATAAGTTCGCGATCGACGAGGTCCTCACGAAGATTAATATTCTGCGAGAAGAATTCGAGAATACGAACGATTACAGTCCGATTGAGCACGTGAACTCTCGCATGAAATCAATGGAGAGCCTGCTCTCGAAGGTCGTGCGCACCGACTGCCCTCCCGATCTCGATTCCGTTCGCGATCGGATTCGCGACATTGCCGGAATCCGTGTCACCTGCTCTTTTGAAGCCGACGTCTACCGGATCGCTGAGATCTTGAGCAATCAGCCGGATATCACCGTCGTGGAGATCAAGGACTATGTGAAGGCGCCGAAGCCGAACGGCTACAAGAGTCTGCACCTCATCGTGCAGATTCCGGTGTTCCTGTCGACCGGCTCAGAACTCGTTTACGTCGAGATCCAGATCCGCACCATTGCGATGGACTTCTGGGCGAGTCTCGAACACAAGATCTATTACAAGTTCGACCGAGATGTTCCCGCAGAGATTCTTGCCGAGCTCAAGAATGCAGCCGACACCGCGCACGAACTCGATCAGCGGATGGCGCGGCTCCGCGCGCAGGTCAACGATCTCCCCGAGAGCCCAACGCTCTACTCCGCGTAGCGATCCGGTCACTCGAACCGTGGCACTCGAACCAGTGCGCTGGAACCGTGCCACTCGAACCGTGCCACTCGAACCGGAGCGCTGGAACCGCGATTCTCGATTCGCGATTCTCGATTCTCCGTTCTCGATTCGCGATCGGGTGCTTCGCTATATGCAATGCAGCCAGATCGACCGTGGGAACATTGAACTTTGGTGAATTCTGCAAAGGCGGTCCGAATGAGTGTCGACGGTTCAGTCATCGAGCGGGTGTACAACGACGTGCTTCGTCGGAACCCGGGCGAGCAAGAATTTCACCAAGCGGTCCGAGAAGTCTTCGATTCGCTCGATCGTGTCATTGCGAAGAACCCGCGGTATGCGGACGAGTCAATTCTCGAACGAATTTGCGAACCCGAACGTCAGATCATTTTCCGAGTGCCGTGGGTCGACGATCAGGGTGTCGTGCAGATCAACCGTGGATTCCGCGTGCAATTCAACTCTGCGCTCGGCCCGTACAAGGGTGGGCTGCGATTCCACCCGAGCGTGCTGCTCGGCACCGTCAAATTCTTGGGGTTCGAACAGATCTTCAAGAATGCCCTCACCGGCATGCCCATCGGCGGCGGCAAAGGCGGGAGCGACTTCGACCCCAAAGGCAAGAGCGATGCCGAGGTCATGCGGTTCTGCCAGTCGTTCATGACCGAGGCCTATCGGCACATCGGCGAGTACACCGATGTGCCAGCCGGTGACATCGGTGTTGGCGGCCGTGAAATCGGCTACCTCTTCGGTCAGTACAAGCGAATCTCGAACCGATACGAGTCGGGTGTCCTCACCGGCAAGGGCACCTCCTGGGGCGGTTCACTGGTGCGCACAGAAGCCACCGGGTACGGGCTCGTCTACTTCACCCAGCACATGATGGAGGCAACGGGCCGATCGCTCGAGGGTGCTCGCGTGCTCGTTTCCGGCTCGGGGAACGTTGCGATGAATGCAATCGACAAAGTGCACGCGCTCGGCGGCACCGTCGTGGGCGTCTCCGACTCGAGCGGTGCGGTGTATGACAGCGAGGGTATCGACCTCGACCTCTTGAAAACCGTGAAGCTCGAACGCCGTGCGCGCCTCAGCGAATACGCGAACGAGCGTGGCGCGGAGTTCCGTGAGGGCTCGAACGTCTGGCAGATCGCCGACTCGACACAGATCGACATCGCGCTGCCATGTGCAACGCAGAACGAACTCGACGAAGCCGACGCCGCGCTGCTCATCAAGTCCGGCGTCACCTCGGTCGCGGAAGGTGCGAACATGCCGACGACGCCGAGCGCGACGGTCGCCTTCCGCGAATCTCAGGTGCTCTTCGCTCCCGGGAAGGCAGCGAACGCTGGCGGTGTCGCGACCTCGGCTCTCGAAATGCAGCAGAACGCCTCGCGCGACTCCTGGACCTTCGAATACACCGAGGCGCGCCTCGCCGAGATCATGCACGGCATTCACGAGCGTTGCGCGCAAACTGCTGACGAGTACGGTGCCCCGGGTGACTACGTGGTCGGAGCGAACATCGCCGGATTCCTTCCCGTCGCAGACGCGATGCTCGCGCTCGGTGTGATCTAGCGCCTACTCCTCGGCCCAGCTTGCGTGGATCCGCTTGCGCGTTTCGGGAATGCAGAGCGGAGCGCGTGCGCTGCATTCTGCGGACCCATACGACAATCGCAGGAGACACGACTTTGGCTGGACTGTTCGATCCCATCACCGTTGGCAACCACGAGTTCAAGAACCGGCTCTGGGTTCCTGCAATGTGCATGTATTCCTCCATGGAGGAAGACGGTATGCCAGGCCAATGGCACCTCGTGCACTACGGCCAGTTCGCGCTCGGCGGCGCTGCGCTGACAATCGTCGAGGCCACCTCGGTCGTGCCAGAGGGGCGTATCTCGCCACGTGACACCGGAATCTGGAACGACGAGCAAGCCGCCGCATGGAAGCGCATCACCGATTTCGTGCACGCACAGGGTGCCGCGATCGGAATCCAACTCGCGCACGCGGGGCGCAAGGCCGGCGTGTACGCGCCGTGGGGTGAGACGCAGCGCGGTCCGGTGCCGCTCGAGGATGGCGGATGGACCCCGTTCGGTCCGGGCGAGGAAGCCTACCCGGGCCTGGCTGAGCCCGCAGCGCTCGACGAAGCCGGTATCCGCGACGTCATTACGGCATTCGCCGAGGCGGCGAAGCGCTCAGTGACCGCCGGATTCGATGTCATCGAAATCCACGCCGCGCACGGGTACCTGATTCATCAGTTCCTTTCGCCGCTGAGCAATACCCGCGAGGACGAGTGGGGCGGCTCCTTCGAGAACAGGACGCGGCTTCTCCGCGAGATCGTTCGCGAGGTCCGAGCCGCGGCTCCTGAGGTCACGCTGTTCGTTCGATTCTCCGCGAGCGATTGGCTCCCGGGCGGGTGGGACATCGACCAGACTCGCCAGGCCGCATTGATCGCGGTCGACGAAGGCGCTGACTTCTTCGACATCTCTTCCGGTGGGAACGCGCCGGCGACGATTCCCCTCGAACCCGGCTACCAGGTGCCGTTCGCGGCAGCAATCTCCGACGACGTCAACGTCGCAGCGGTCGGACTCATCACACAGGCTGAGCAGGCGCAGGAAATCGTGAGCTCCGGGAAGGCGCATGCGGTGTTCGTCGGTCGCGCGGCGCTCGCGAACCCGCACTTCGCGCTGAACTTTGCGCATGAACTCGGCGTCGACAAGGGGCTTTGGCCCGGGCAGTACGAACGCGCCGTGTAGCAGCAGTTCGACTCGCGTCCGATGGCCACCACTGAGATCAGTGGTGGCCATCGGCTTTCCTGCCGCTGTGGGGTGCGCCTGAATCGTCGATGACGCCTGAATCGTCGTGACGCCTGAATCGTCCATGACTCCCCGATGATTGCGATCGGCCGACACTCCCGGACCTGTGCGCCGTCTATTCTGTTCAAATGCACGAGATTGCGACTGAAACCACACTGATCGTCGTAATCGGGATCATCACCGTTGGTTTGGTCGCGATGTTCGCAAAACGTATCGGCATTGCAGCACCGCTGTTGCTCGTCGTGGTCGGCGCCGGCCTGAGCCTCGTGCCCGCGATCCCCTCCGTGGTGATCTCGCCAGACATCATCCTGACGGTCATCCTTCCACCCCTGCTTTACACGGCAGCCTTGTCGGTGCCAGCGGTCGAGTTCCGAAGAAACCTCCGAGTGATCCTGTTGCTCTCGGTCGTACTCGTCGTCGTCAGTGCGTTCGCGGTGGCGGCCGTGGTCAACCTGATCTGGCCGGCCGTTGGTTTTGCCATTTGCCTCGCACTTGGCGCGGTCGTCGCTCCGCCCGACGCCGTCGCGGCAACCTCAATCGCAAAACGGCTCGGCTTGCCACCTCGCCTCGTGACGATTCTCGAAGGTGAGGGGCTCGTCAACGACGCGACTGCGCTCGTCCTGCTCTCGACGGCGATTGCCGCAGCGACCGCGAGCGGCGAAGCCAGCGGCGGAGAAGCGCTCGGTGCCTTCGCATATTCAGTGGCGGTCGCAGCGCTCATCGGCTACGTCGTCGCCCGACTCATCCTGATCGTTCGCTCGCGGATCGCCGACGGCACGCTCGACATCGCAGTCTCGCTCACCGCGCCATTCCTCGCGTTCTTGCCCGCTGAGGAGGCGAACGCATCGGGAGTGATCGCCGTCGTCGTCGCCGGGATTTTCGTCGGGAACCGCGGTCAGTCGCGCATCCTCGCCGCACGCCGCCTTGCTGAGCGCAACACCTGGCAGGCCTTCACCTTCATCGTGGAGAACGGCGTCTTCCTGCTGATGGGTATGCAGTTGCCCGTGGTCGTCATGGCGGTGAGTAGTTCAGACCCGGGCGCGCTCGCGACCATCGGTGTCGCGCTCCTCATTTGCGTGCTCCTCGTGGCGGTCAGGTATGCGATGCTGCCGATCCTGTTCTTCGTGCTGCGCAGAAGTTTGCAGAAACTCGAGCGGCAAACCGATCGCGCGGAGAAGTTCTCGCCGATTGTCGAGCAGCGTCTCGCCGAAGACGAACGCCTGCGCTCGCGAGTCGGAAGCTTCCGGCGTCGACTCGAGCTCTCCCAGAACGACCTCACTGCCCTTCGTGACCAGAAGCTCGGGATGCGAGACGGGATCGCACTCGGCTGGGCCGGCATGCGAGGAGTCGTCACTGTGGCTGCGGTGCAGACCTTGCCTCGGGACCATGACATGTACCCGCAACTCGTGCTCGTCGGCTTCGCGATTGCAGTGGTCACGCTCCTCGTGCAGGGCGGCACGCTCCCGCTGCTCATCAAGCTCCTCGGGATTCAAAGAGACTCTCGGGCCGAAGAGGCAAATGAGGTGGCGGTGCTGATGCGTCAGAATTCCGACATCGGTCGCAAGACCATTGCCGATCTCGGCGCGGCGCAAGGCGTCGATGAGGCGCTGATCGCCCGGGCACAGCAGGGTGAAGCGACTTCTGCGAACTGGATGGAACTCGTTGCGAGTTCCGATCCCGAAGACGAGAACAGCGATGCAGCCGTCATTCGACGACTTCGCATCGCGGCGGTCGATGCGAAGCGAGCCGAACTGGCACACCACCGTGGCCTCGGTGGGTTCTCTTCCGAGGCGATTGCGGCAGCACAGCACGCGCTCGATTCGGAAGAGATCGCGATCCGCGCTGAATTCAACGAAGACTGAGCGAGGTCACGGTCACGTCCGACCTTGACCGATCGGGGCGACCATGGTTCAGGCTTGGAAGACCTTGCCGGGATTCAGGATGCCCTGTGGATCGAACACGCCCTTGATCTGTCGTTGCAGATCGAGTTGGCGTGCACCGAGCTCCTGGCCGAGCCACTGACGCTTCAGGACGCCGACGCCGTGCTCGCCCGTCAGGGTTCCACCGAGGCTCAGCGCTCCAGTGAAGATGTCGTTGGCGGCTGCCCAGATTTCGGGCGACGGTGTCTCGCCTTCGAAGACGAAGCAGGGGTGCAGGTTGCCGTCACCGGCGTGTGCGGTCGTTGCAACGGTCACCCCGTGCCTCGCCGCCGCCTGTTCGCAGATCTCGAACATCTCGGGGAGTCGTGAGCGGGGAACTGCGACGTCTTCGACGAGCACTGTGCCGAAGCGTTCCATCGCGAAGTGCACTTGCCGTCGAACCTGCACCAGGAATTCACTCCGCTCCGGGTCGGTGGTGAGTTCCGCGTTTCCGCCATGCGAATGCAGCACGCTCAGCGCTGCGTTTGCGCTCGCCGTTGCAGTGATGTCGTCGAACTGGAGCAGGACGAACGCGTTGCCCCGTGCCGAGAGATGTTCTCCCGTGTACTCGCTCAGCATGCGGAGCGGCGTGCGGGTGACGAGCTCCATGATGGCGGGCTGGATTCTGCTCGCGGTGATCGCCGCACATGCCTTCGCGGCGTCGACTTCTTCCGCGAAGAACGCGCCGATCGTGACGACCGGGTTCGTGTTGAGCTGCCGCAGTTTGAGTGTCGCCGCGACGATGACCCCGAGGGTCCCTTCGCTTCCGATCATGAGAGCGCACAGATCGAGACCCGTCACGCCTTTGACCGTGCGATGCCCGACCGTGATGAGGTCGCCGTTTGCGAGGACGACATCGAGCGAGAGCACTGCCTCGCGGGTGACGCCGTATTTTGCGCACAAGAGCCCGCCCGCGTTGGTCGCGATGTTGCCGCCGACCGAGGAGATGTTCTTACTCGCGGGGTCTGGAGCCCACCAGAGCCCGTGTGGTTCAAGCGCCGCATTCAGTGCCGCGTTGAGGATGCCAGGTTCGACGACGGCGAGCTGGTCGGCGGCATTGATCTCGATGATCTCCTGCATGCGAGCGAGCGAGAGCGAGATCTCACCGAGTCCGGTGTTGGCGGCCCCGGCAAGACCAGTGCCGGCGCCGCGAGGCACGACAGGCACCGCGTGCGCGGATGCAACTCGCATCACTGCTTGGACATCCGTGACCTGCTCGGCGTGCACCACACAGAGGGGCAGCCCGGGTGCAACGTGGCCGGAGTAGTCCGATCGCGCGGCTTCCAGGGCCTCGGGCGATTCGTCGACGATGTGCGATCGCTCGCCGAGCGCCTCCCGGAGCGCGCTCAGTGCCTCGACCGCGCTCGCGGTGGGCGGTTCCGCCTTGTCAGATGACGGCGTCGCGAAGCTCGGCGTCTCCATGATCAGACCTTGACGTGGGCGACCGACCATTCGCCGGGCGCACCATCGAAGGTGATCGAGAATCCGTTGTCGATGGTCGCGGCAGGGGCTTTCGTCCAATACTCGGCGAACGCGCGGATGATCGTGCCGTGCGCGACGATGCCGAGGTGCTCGTGTTCAGATGCGGTTGCAGCCGCGTCGAACGCTGCGACGGCTCGTTCCGTGAGCGCTTCCCAGGTTTCGGCGTCTGGCCAATTGCTCTTGTCGCCCCAACGCTCCGTGGCGTCGTCGTGGGTCAGGCCTTCCGCTTTGCCGTAGTGGCGCTCGACCAGGTTCTCGTAGCGAGCTTCGACGGTGAGGCCGAGTTCTGCGGCGATGATGTCGGCGGTCTCTGCAGCCCGCGACAACGGCGACGACACGATTCCTTCGATCCCCTCGTCGCGCAGGCGAACCCCCGCAACTCGAGCTTGTTCCCGCCCGACATCGTTGAGGGGGATGTCACTCGTCCCCTGCATTTTGCGAGCGAAATTCCAGTCAGTTTGTCCGTGGCGCACGAGGGTGATCTGCATAGTCATTCGAGCCTAGCGAATTGCCGGACCCCCTCCCGTCTTCGAGACTGCGAGGCGATCTGGTCCGTTGCAACGACGTAGAGTTGCAGCGTGAATTCGAACTCCTGTGAACTCTTGGCCGTTGTCCGTCGCGGTGACTGGGATGAGTCGCTGCATTTCGGGATCGCGGCACTGCTCGACCCCTCTGGCACGGTCGTGCAGTCGATCGGAGCTTCGGCGGAGCCGATCCTGCCGCGCTCGACGTTGAAGCCGATGTTCGCGGCAACGATGCTGCAGCTCGGGCTCGAGTGCTCAGATCAGCAGCTCGCGCTCGTTGCGGCGAGCAACAGTCGTTCGTCGTTCCACATTCGGATCGCGGAGGGCTTTGCGACCGCACTCGGGCTTGAGGAGAGCGATCTCGGATGTCCGCCGATGGCCCCTCGCGCAGGTGGCGAACCCCGGAAGTTTGCGCACATGTGCGTGGGCAAGCACATCGCGATGGCATCAACAGCGCGGACCTTCGAATCAGATCTCGACAAGCTTGACCCCGAGCACCCCTTGCAACAACGCCTCCTCGCCGACCTCGAAGTCGTGTGCGGTGAGCAGAGCACTGGTACGACGATCGACGGGTGCGGGGCGCCCGTGCACGGGCTTTCGCTCGAAGCGCTCGGCCGCGGCTTCTGGTCGCTCGGGACCCGTAATCCAGACCTCGACGAGCAGCACGCTGACGCACTGCTGCGCGTTGGGGCGGCGATGCGAGGGAACCCCGAAGTCGTGCAGGGCGAAGGGCTCCCAGACACGGTGATCTCCCAGCGCACCGGTTCGATCGTGAAGTTCGGGGCTGAAGCTGTCTTCGCGGTCGTTGCACCGGACGGAGCAACCGCCGTGTGCAAGATCGCCGATGGTGGTACCCGGGCGGCTCCTCTGGTTGCGCTCACGCTATTGGAGCAGCACGGCTCCCTGCCCGAAGGCACCGTCGAGAGCATGTGCAAAGAACTCGGTCTCGAAGTGCTCGGCGGCACCGAGGTCATCGGCGCGATCGAGGCCCGCCTTCCTCTCCTGAGCTGATCTGGCTGATCGTCCGATCAAGCGAGGGTGCGTTGTAAGAACGCGACCCCTGCATCGAGCATTGCTGCGCCGTCCTCGCTCTCGAGCGCTCGCGTCACGACTCCGTGTGCAGCCTCCGGGAAGTGGAGATACTCCACTGCGACGCCGGTGGTTTCCAGCGCGCGGGCATACGCAGCACCTTCGTCTCGCAAGGGGTCTCGCCCTGCCGTGGTGATGAAGGTCTCCGGTGCTCGGCTGTGCGCGGTGCGATACGGGTTCGCGTGCAGGTCGCTCCGGAGGTCGGCATTGGGAAGATACGTCTCGACGAACTGGCGCATGCGCGGCCCGGTGAGCGTGTGGAGATCGGAGACTTCGAGGTACGACTCGGCCTCCTGTTCAACATCGACGACCGGATACCAGAGCACTCGCGAGCGCACGGAAAACGCCGGTGTTTCGAGTGCGAGCAGGTCGCTCGCGAGCGCTGCCAGGTGGCCTCCAGCGCTATCGCCGACCAGCGCGATGCGAGCTGCGTCGACAGCGCGCAGAACTGGAGCACTGCTTTGCTCGTTCGCCCCACTCAAGAAATGCCGCGCGACCGTCAGGGTGTCATCAAGTGCCGCGGGATGCTCATGTTCAGGCGCAAGACGATACTCGACCGCGACAACCCGAATACCCGTGCGTTCTGCGAGCCAGGCGCAAATATGGTCGTGGCTCTCTCGATCACCGAGCACCCAGCCGCCACCGTGCAAGAAGATGATGAGCGGTGCGGCGTCGGAGCTCGCATCCCCGTACACACGAATCGGTACCGAATGCGCCGCACCGGCGATGCTCGTGTCGAGGCGCGCGATCGCACTCACGGGGTTCGGGCGGGCTTCGAGCGAGCGTTCCAGGTGCTCACGGCGCTCGTGAAGCCAATCGATTGCTGCAGATTCGGTCACGATGTTTACGCTAGTGCCCGCGGTGCGAACAATAAACGCGTCAGCGAGATTACGTCGCTGCGTTACCCGTTCCAGCCGAGCGCTGCAGAGATTCCGCGGGCTGCGAGCCGAACACCGGTGACGTGACGATCGTCGATCCGGTTCTCGCTGCGACCGACGATGGAAACGGCCGCGATCACGATGCCGCGTTCGTCACGGATCGGTGCGGCGATGGAGAAGACGCCGTCACGGAGTTCGTTTCGGCTCGACACGATCCCGTTCTTCCGGATCTGCGCGAGACGGGGCTCGAGCTCTTCTCGGGTCGTCATCGTGTTCGCTGTGAAGCGCTTCGGGCCGGCTTCGATGATCGTCTCGAGCAGTGCCTTCGGCGCGTAGGCCATGAGTGCGAGGCCGACGCCCGTCGCGTGCATCGGCAAGTGCGTGCCGACCTCGCGAACCGCTTGCACGGCGCCACGGGTCGAGAGGCGTTCCAGGTACATGACGCTCGCGCCGTCGAGCACGCCGAGAAGAACATTCTCTCGCGTGGTCTCGAGGAGGTCTTCGAGGTACGGGAAGGCGATCGTGCTCAGGCGGCGAGCGGTTGGTTCGCGTGTGCCGAGTCTCCAGAGTTTGAGGCCGACACGATACTTTCCGTCGTCGCCTCTGCGAAGACCACCCCACTCGACCCACTCGTTGACGAGTCGGTGAGCGGTTGAAAGTGGAAGACCTGCTTGCCGAGCGATCTCGCTCAGGCTCAACTCTTGCCCGCCCGCGAATGCATCCGCGATCGCGAACAATTTATCGGCGACCGATCGTCGATCGTCCCCTGCGCCTCCGGCCATACTCTCATCGTATCGAGAGTCTGCTCAGATGCGAGACGCACACGCCTCTGCAAATGCCCTGAACCCTGACTTCGCTGCATCATGCAGCGTCGAATTGGCGCGATATTGTGCGCGGAGCTCCCGCGCATCTCGTCCGCTCCGAGTCGCAAAGTCCTCCCTATCCAGCCAGAGGCCGAGCGTGCGGTCATCGACCTCGAGGTGGAACTGCATTCCGACCGCGCTGCCATAGCGAAACGCCTGGTTCTCCCACGTCGCGTTGCTCGCGAGCAGGGTCGCTCCCTGCGGGAGGTCGACGACGTCGTTGTGCCACTGCACGACCTCAAGAGACCCTGGCGCGGCGCCGATCCATGGGTCTTCTGCGACGATGTCGACCGGGTGGAGCCCGATCTCGTGCACCGCGCCCTCCTGGTGGCGTGCGCCGAGCGCGATCCCGAGGATCTGATGACCGAGACACAGGCCGACGGTTGGAATCTCAGCCTCGATCGCGTCGCGTGCGAGCTGGGTTGTCAGCGCAATCGATGGGTGGTTTTCGACATCGGCCGCGCTCATCGTTCCGCCGAGGATGACGAGTCCGGCGAGTTCATCGAGGTCGGGGCGCTGTCGCGGCACGAAGGCGTCGGCGGTTGGCAGGTGCGCTGTCGCCGTCGCGGCATGGCCACCGGTCTCAAAATCAATGTGTTTGATAACAAGAACGTATCGAGAGCGCATAAATCACATCGTAAGCACCATTGATTCCGTGCGTGTTTCACAGTGATCGCTAGATTAGATATTCGACAGACGATCACCCCCACACGAGTGAGGGAGACGCAACGCAACTGCGCTGGAAAAGGAACCCTCGACCGATGAACGTCAAGAGCGTCAACGATGTTGAAATCGCTGTGACAGAACTCGGAGATCCTGACGGTTTCCCGGTGCTGCTCGTGCATGGATTCGCCTCGAACGCCCAACGCAACTGGGTCGATGCGGGGTGGGGGAGCGCGTTCACTGAAGCGGGGCTCCGCGGCGTCGCGCTCGATCTGCGTGGCCACGGTCACAGCAGTAAGCCGAAGAGCGGGTATCCGGTTTCTGCGTTCTTCGACGATGTCACTGCTGTCCTCGACGCATATCAACTGCACGGATGCGGCTATCTCGGCTATTCGATGGGCGCTCGACTGGGATGGCGATACGCCGGGCAACACCCGGAGGCATTCGCCCGCTGCGTGTTCGGAGGCCTGCCGTCGACGGACCCATTCGAAGGTCTCGACGCTGAGCTCGCACGCGCAATTCTTTCGGGCGCAGACACCGAGCACGCGAGTGTTGCGGCCCGAATCGTGCGTATGGCACGTGCGTTCCCGGAGAACGACCCGGATGCGCTGCTCGCGCTCGCGGTCGAAGTCGCGCAAACCCCGTTCCGGCCCGCAGCGGCCGTGCCTGCAATGCCGGTGCTCTTGGCAACGGGTGACCGTGATGATATTGCGCCGGACTCCGAGGCGCTGTTGCCGTTTCTCGAGTCTGGGAGCTTCTTGCCGATCCCAGGTCGCAACCACATCAACGCTGTGACGTCGAGGCTGTTCAAGAGCGCGGCGAGCGGATTTCTGGCGACGGGTACGTTCCCGGAATAGCCGCTGGTTGCGGCGGTCGCGGTGCTGGTCTGGCGCTGGTTCGGGCCCGGACATGGTGAAGGGCCGATCGATTATCTCGACCGGCCCATGTCCCTTGCACCAAATGTGTCTTTCGATCACGCGTTGAGTGTCACAGCACAACCTTCAACGTGCTTCACACTCTATTACGTTTTGATAACGCGCGCCATATGTGTAAACCCAGAATTTGCTGTGAGAGCGAAATTCTCCGGCGAATCCTTTAGAGATCGAAGCTCGGCGTCGCAGGTGTCACGATGCTGACGTCAGCGTGGCGATCGAATCGGTAGCCGACTCCTCGAACCGTGCGAACGATGTCCGAGTACGCGCCCAGCTTCAGGCGAAGGCGACGAACGTGCACATCGATCGTGCGCTCATTCGGCGCGTTCTCTTCCGTGGCTTCCGACCAGATGGTGTCAATGATCTCCTGGCGCTCGACGGTGCGGCCTTCGCGGAGCACGATGAACTGCAGGAGTTCGAACTCTTTGTAGGTCAGTGGCGCGACGTCATCGCCGAGCGAGACGCGCTTGCGGCTGAGGTCGATGACCACGCCGAGGTTCGGCTCTGCCTCGGGAGTTTCCTGTCGCAGCGAAGGGTCCTGCAGTGCGCGACGAACCACATCGATGTCGCGACCGCCGGCCCCCGCCGGTGCGAGCGCAACCGCGGCGTGAGTCTGAGCGCTCGGCGCGAGGTTCTGGGTGAGGCGCTTCAGTTCGTTCACGAGGGTCGCGAGCCGGACGCCGTCTGCCGTGGACGCCTCTTCGCCGAGTCCGACGTAGAGCACGAACCCGCGCGCTTCTGGGCTGGCAGGGACTGCCTGCACGTGCGACTGCGCTGCCGGGGCTGCTGCTGGTGCAGCGGACGGCGCCTGCTGCGGAGCGAGTGCGAGGTTGCCACGAGTTGCGTGGGAGGGGATCCCGAAGCCCTGCTTGGTGACGGTCGTTGCGCGAGGGGTGCGGGTGATGGGGGAGATTGCGAGAGTCATTGGATCGCCTTTGCGATGAGGCGCCTGGGTTCACTGGGGCACGAAGTGGTGCAAGGGAGCCAGTGAGGGTGAGCCGAACGAGTCAGCTCGAAAGAGAAAGGCGCGAGGTGTCGTGAATGTGTGATGCGGTCTCAGTGGGACCGGGGGCAAGCGGGCTGAAGGCTACGGCTTGCTGGCTGAATGGTTGGCGATTACGCACACATTCGACACATGACAACAACCGGCATCATCATGCCGGAGATTCCCTTGGCCACGAGGGTGGTCGAAGAGGACGCTGTCGTTGTCATGAGGTTGATCTTACGAGGAGTCCGATAGGACGTGTCAAGTCTTGACGCAAAAAATGTTGAAACTTGCACAAATTTGCTGCGCGAATCGAGAATCTACGCTCGATGTCGGAGACGCTGAGGGTGCTGAAAGAAAAAGGCGCTCCCCGCGCGAGCAGGGAGCGCCAGAGATCCGAGGCTATTTGCCGTTCGGGATCTCTTCTGAAACCGTGCCGTACAGGCGATCTCCGGCATCACCGAGACCGGGCATGATGTAGCCCTTTTCGTTGAGGCCCTCGTCGAGCGCGCCGAGCACGACGGTCACGTCGCGACCCTCGGTGTCGCGACGGACACGCTCGAGTCCCTCTGGTGCGCCGAGAATGCAAATCGCCGTGACGTCGACCGCGCCCCGCTGGAACAAGAACTCAATCGCGGCGCTCAACGAGCCACCGGTGGCGAGCATGGGATCGAGCACGAAGCACTGCCGGTCGCTGAGGTCATCGGGCAGTCGCTCGGCGTAGGTGTAAGGCTCGAAGGTTTCCTCGTTTCGAGCCATGCCCAGGAACCCGACCTCCGCAGTTGGAAGCAGCGCGGTCATACCGTCGAGCATGCCGAGCCCGGCGCGCAGGATCGGGACGACGAGCGGGCGCGGTGAGGCGATCTCAACGCCTTCCATCGTGGCGACGGGGGTCTGGATCGTCTTCGTGCTGACGCGGACGTTCCGGGTCGCTTCGTAAGCGAGCAGGGTCATCAGTTCGTTCGTCAGAGCACGGAACGTGGGGGAGGGCGTGGAAGCCTCTCGCAACACAGTCAGTTTGTGGGTGATCAGGGGGTGGTCGGCAACGTGCACTCGCATAGGCTCAAATCTAGTACCTCGGCCGTGGGGTGTAATCGATGGAAGCAGGGAGCCCGGTGACGCAACAGTTCGCTCGTGAAGCAGCCTGGATGCAGCTTGCGCTCGCGGAGGCGAGGAGCGCACCGATGCGCGCGGCTGCCGACGTCCCGGTCGGGGCGATCCTGGTGGGGCCGAACGGTGAGGTGATCGCTTCAGGTCACAACGAGCGCGAGCTCACGGGCGACCCGACCGCGCACGCTGAAGTCGTGGCGATCCGAAGCGCCGCAGCAGCGCTCGGAACCTGGCGACTGCATGAGTGCACGCTCGTCGTGACGCTCGAACCCTGCGTGTTGTGCGCCGGTGCGATTACTGCGGCCCGAATCGATCGGGTCGTGTTCGGAGCCTGGGATGAAAAGGCTGGAGCTGCCGGGAGCGTTGTCGACCTGCTCCGCGAGCGTCGCCTCCCACACCGTGCAGAGGTGCTCGGCGGCATCCTCGAGGACGAATGCGCCGCGGTGCTTGCAGAGTTCTTTGCCGCAAAACGCGAAGGGCCGTCGAGCCAGGAGTAGGACGCTCCCGCCCTACGCTCCCGCCCAACGCGCCAGCACAACGCTCGCGTGCTGAACTCGTTGCTGCTACTTGATCGGCAGCGCGCCCGTCGGCTCGCTCGAATTCAAGCGAGAGTGACGGCGACCGTAGAGCAGGTAGATCGCGATACCGATCGCGAGCCACACCAGGAAGCGCACCCAGGTGAGCGTCGTGAGGTTGAGCATGAGCCAGAAGCACAGGGCGGCCGAGATGATCGGCAGCACCGGGTACCACGGCATCTGGTAGGCGAGTTCCCGCTTCGGGTACTTCCTGCGCAGCACGATCACCGCGATGCTCACGAGCACGAACGCGGAGAGCGTGCCGATGTTGATCATCTCTTCCAAGATTCCGACGTCGGTCAGTCCGGCTAAGAGCGCGACGGCGAGGCCGCAACCGATCTGCATGCGGATCGGAGTCTTCCGCTTTTCGCTGGTCTTGCTCCACGAGCGTGGCAGCAGTCCGTCGCGGCTCATGGAGAACATCACTCGAGCGAGACCGAGAAGGAGCACCATGATCACAGTCGTGAGGCCCAGCAAGATGCTGATCGAGATGATCTGCGCGGCCCAATCGGCACCGACGGCGACGAACGCGGTGGCCAGTGATGGCGCTTCGGCTTCAGCGAGCGTCGTGTACGGCACCATGCCCGTGAGGACGAGGCTGACGCCGAGGTAGAGCACCGTGACGATGCCGAGTCCGAGGAAGATGCCCCGCGGGAGGTTCTTCTTCGGGTTCTTGACTTCTTCTGCACTCGTCGCGACCACATCGAATCCGATGAACGCGAAGAACACGATCGATGCGCCCGCGAGGAGCCCGAAGACGCCGTATGTGGCAGGTTCCTGGCCGGTGACGAAGGAGACGAGCGACTGTGCCCAGACATCGCCTTCGCCCGGTCCGGCGGGTTCAGCCGGTGGAATGAAGGGGCTGTAGTTGGCGGGGTTGACGAAGAACGCGCCAACCACGATGACGAAGAGGACGGTTGCCACCTTGATCACGGTGAAGACCGAGCCGACACGTGCCGAAAGCTTCGTGCCGAGCGCGAGGAGCGTCGTGAACACCGCGACGATGAAGAACGCGCCCCAGTTGACGTCGAGACCGAGCACATTGATCGTGGGTGGGACATCCCAGCCCCAGATGTTGACGACCTCTTGGAGGTAAATGCCCCAGTAGCTCGCAATCACGGCGGCTGCAGTGAGCATTTCGAGGATGAGGTCCCATCCGATGATCCACGCGAGGCCCTCACCGAGCGTTGCGTAGGTGAAGGTGTACGCGGAACCCGCGACGGGCACAGAGGAGGCGAATTCGGCGTAGGCCATGATCGCGAGGGAACACGTGATCGCCGCGAGCGCGAATCCGATGGTGATCGAGGGGCCCGCATAGTTTGCGGCCGCCTTTGCACCGACGGAGAAGATTCCGGCGCCGACTGCTACGGCGACACCCATGATCGCGAGGTCCCAGACTCCGAGCGTGCGCTTGAGGGATCTGCCTTCGACATGAGAATCGGCGATCGAAGCATCGATGCTTTTCGTGCGGGTCAGGCTCTGCCAGAAGTTCATAACGATCCTTGGGGTAGGTCTCCCTCGTGTGTGGTTCGACACGAAGGCCTCAGCGATCATACGACCGTCATCGACCGTTCAGATACGTTCTCGAAGAAATTGTTCACGGACGCTCGGGAGCCGACCTCGTGTTCGTCTGGTTCAAGGGCGAAAAAACGGGCGCAGCATCCCGTGGGATGCTGCGCCCGAAACACGGAGGTCACGCCTCGCGCAGAGCGTCGCCGTCGCGAGTGATGCGCTCCTTCGCGTTCATGCGCTCCAGAGTGTTGGATTAGTTCCAGAAGACTGCGACGAGCAGGTTCACGATCGCGAGACCACCAGCGCTGTGGAAGAACGGCTTGATGCTGCGTTCGCTCTTGTCGGTGCCACGAATCTTCGCCTGTCGGAGGTACGCGAGGAGTGCGGTCACGAAGATCACGACGGCAAGGATTCCCTTGACCGCGATCTTGATGTGATCGAGGTCGTTGTCAGAGGACATCGCGAGCCCGACGAGCGCGAGTCCGGTGATGAGCTGCACGGTCGCACCGATCAGGGGGAGCCGTGTGTTGAATCCCGATTGAGCCCGCATCTGCATGATGAAGGGGCCGATGATGATGGCGGCTCCGAGCAGGTGGAGCGCGAGCAGGGCAGAGTGCAAGATGTCCATGCGCTTAGCCTAGGAACAACCTGAACGAACCGCTGGCTCGTCCCCAAGGATTCCCGGCATGCGGAATCACAGAGCCTCGCATCGCGAGCTCCCGAGCGGTGCGTCGAGGCTTTAGTTGCCCGACTGGATCACGATGACGTCTGTCGACGGCGCGATCTCAGGTTGCTCGATGTAGATGTCGGGTTCGATGTAGATCACGCGAGCGACCGGGACGGCCTCGCGAATCTCGGACTCCACAGAGTTGATCGATCGAGCGATGTCCTCGAGGGTGTGCTTCGGCGGGAACGAGACCTTGGCCGCGACGAGGAGCTCGTCCGGCCCGAGGTAGAGCGTCTTGACGTGGATGAGCGATTCGACGTCTGCACTCGCGTTGATCGCGGCGACGATCGCAGTGTGATCGCCTTCGTTCGCGCCCTCACCGATCAGCAGACTCTTCATCTCGATACCGAGAATCACGGCGACGACGACGAGCAGGGCTCCGATGACGAGAGTTCCCACTGCGTCATAGAAGGGGTTGCCGGTGATGACCGTGAGGCCAACGGCGACGAACGCGAAGACGAGTCCGAGCAGCGCGGCGAGGTCTTCGAGCAGGACGACGGGAAGTTCGGGTGACTTGGAGCGGCGCACGAACTGCACCCAGGTCTGCTTGCCACGAACGAGATTCGATTCCTTGATCGCGGTGCGGAACGAGAAGGACTCCATGATGATCGCTGCCAGCAGCACGACGAGCGGCAGCCACCACCAGTTCATGTCGATTTCGTGCGGGTGCTGCAGTTTGCTGACGCCCTCGGTGATCGAGAAGACGCCACCGATGGAGAACAGAATGATCGCGACGATGAACGCCCAGACGTACCGTTCACGGCCGTAACCGAAAGGGTGGTCGGTGTCGGCCTTTCGCTTCGCGAGTCGCCCGCCGAGGAGGAGCAGCAGCTGGTTTCCTGCGTCGGCGACCGAGTGGACGGCCTCAGCGAGCATCGAAGCGGAGCCGGAGAGCCCCCAGGCGATGAACTTCGTGACGGCGATCCCGGAGTTAGCGAGGAAGGCCGCGATGACTGCTTTGTTTCCATGCGATGCGCTCACGGGGGCAAATCTACACTTGTTGCATGAGTGTTTCTTTGCCACGTATCAGCTTCCTCGGCGCAGGCTCCATGGGAGGGGCCATTTTGAGCGGTCTGCTCGCCAAAAACCTGACCTCTGAAGTTCTTGTGACGAACCGCTCCGTCGAGCGCGCCGCCACGATCTCCGGTGACGGTGTCGAATCCATCGCTCTCGCGAACGAGCCGGAGGGGAACCTCCGTGCAGTGCGAGATGCACGTGTCGTGGTCGTCGGGGTGAAGCCCCAGGGCGTCGCCGATCTGCTCCGCGAGATCGCCCCGGAACTCTCGCCGGGCACACTAGTCGTGAGCGTGGCGGCCGGCGTCACGATTGCCTCGATGGAGGCGCTTCTTCCCGAATCGGTCGCGGTTGCTCGCTCGATGCCGAACACGCCCTCCACCGTCGGACTCGGCGTGACCGGCCTCGCATTCGGCGATCGAGTCGATGCGCAACAGCGCGAGTATGCCGTCACGATCTTCGAAGCGGTCGGCGAGGTGCTCGTTGTCGATGAGGCGCAGATCAACCCGCTCTCTGCCTACTCGGGATCTGGCCCCGCCTACGTGTTCTTCTTCATCGAACAGTTCGTCGACTCCGCGATCCGCAATGGCTTCTCAAAGGAAGACGCGCTCACGATGGTCGCCGGCACCTTCCGCGGCGCGAGTGAGTTGCTCGCGGCGAGCGATGCCGATCCGGCCGAGTTGCGACGTCGGGTCACCAGCCCGAAGGGCACTACGGAGCGCGCCATCGAAGTGTTCGCAAACGGGGGTCTGCCGGAGCTGATCGACGAGGCAGTCGCGGCCGCCGTTGCGAGGGCAGAGGCAATCGCAGCGACTCCGAACTGATCGGGCGCGCTCGCGCGACCTCAGAGGCCTGCTCTCAGCTATGCCTGGAGGGAGGCGAAGCGTTCGATGTTGCTCTGCGCTCCGGAGACGATGATCAGATCGTGATCGGAGATGATCGTCTCTGGAGTCGCGTAGGTGAAGTCGCCGCCGGGAGACTTCACGCCGACCACCGTCAGTTTGAAGCGCGTGCGGATCTTCGAATCAGCGAGGGTCACGTTGCGGATCGCCTTCGGCGGGTACATCTTCACGATTGCGAAGTCGTCGTCGAACTGGATGTAGTCGATCATGCGCCCGCTGACGAGGTGAGCGACCCGCTCGCCTGCTTCTGCCTCCGGGTAGATGATGTGGTTCGCGCCCACGCGCTTCAAGATCTTGCCGTGGGACTGGCTCACGGCTTTCGCCCAGATCTGCGGAATCTTCAAGTCGGTGAGGTTCGCCGTGATGAGGACGCTCGCTTCGATCGAGGATCCGATCGCGACAACGGCAATCGCGAAATCGCCAGCGCCGACCTGCTTCAGCGCATCGAGGTTGCGGGCGTCGGCCTGCACCGTGTGCGTCAGCCGCTCCGACCATTTCTGCACGAGATCGATGTCCGAGTCGATCGCGAGGACCTCGCGATCAAGGCGGGCGAGTTGGCCCGCGGTCGCGGCACCGAAACGGCCGAGGCCGATCACGAGCACGGGGGCGTCATGTGGAATTCGATCAACCAACGATGGGCCTCTCTTCTGGTCGAGTAAACAATTGCACCTTTTGGCTCGCAGCGAGTGCAGCAGCCAGTGTGATGCTGCCGATTCGTCCGACGAACATGGTGATGGTGAGGACGAGCTTTGCTGAGTCGGGGAGGCTGTCGTCGGTGAAGCCGGACGAGAGCCCGGCGGTCGCAAACGCGCTGATCACATCGAACAGCACGTAATCGAGCGAGGCTTTCGTGATCTGCAACAGGATCAGCGTGCTGAGCGCGACGATCGTCGCGCCCCACAGCACGACGCTCACGGAGAGGCGGAGAACGTCGGAGGGAATCCGGCGGCCGAAGGCTTCCATCGACTTTCGTCCACGTGCCTCGGCGATCGCCGCGAGGAAGAGGATCGCGAGCGTTGTGACCTTGACGCCACCGGCAGTCGAGGCCGAACCGCCTCCGATGAACATGAGCATGTCGGTGACGAGCAGGCTCGAGTGCTCGAGGCCGCTGAGGTCGAAGACCGAGAAGCCACCGGATCGCGCCATTGATGACATGAAGAACGATTGCAGGAGCCGCTGGCCGAAGTCGGTGCCGGCCATCGTTGCTTCGTTGTTCCACTCGAGCACCAGATACGTGACTCCTCCCAACAGGAAGAGCGCGAGTGAGGTGAAGATGGTCAGCTTGACGTGCAGCGTCCAGTGGTGTGGCCGCGTGAGGTTTCTCAGCAGGGCGAAATACACGGGGAAGCCGAGTGCGCCGAAGAACACGCCCGCCATCAGCACGATCAGGAACCAGGGGTCGGTGGCGTACGGAGTGAGTCCTTCGACGGTTGGGATGAAGCCGGAGTTCGTGAAGGCCATGAAGGAGTAGTAGACGGCCTGGTAGAACGCATCGAGCGGGGCAACGCCTTCGAGAAGGATGCGTGGAAACAGCAGGGCCGCAATGACCGCCTCGAAGATCAGCACGCTCGCCGCGATCAATTTGAGCAGTGCACCGACCTCGCCGAGCCGGACCGCCTGGCCTTCTTTGACAACGCCGCGACGAACGCGACCCGGGTTGCTGTCGCTTGCAGCGATGAGGCGCTGTTTCAGGCCGAGTCGGCGGGAGACCGTGAGGCCGAGGATGCTCGCGAGCGTGAGCACTCCGATACCGCCCACCTGCACACCGACCATCACGAGGGCGTTTCCGAAGGGGCTCCATTGCGTCGCCATGTCCACGATCGTGAGTCCTGTGACGCAGACGACCGAGACCGCAGTGAACACGGCATCGGTAAAGGAGGTGCCGGTGCCGTCGGCAGATGCCAGCGGCGTCATGAACAGCAGCGTGAAGACGAGGTTGATCGTCAAAAAGATGACGATCGCGAAGCGAGCCGGGTATTCGCCAGAGAAACGTTCGAAGCGATCCCAGCCCCGCGAGATGAACGACCCGGAGTCGTTTCTGGCGACCGCCACGTTTCCCTGCTTTCCGAAGATTGGCGCTGTGCGGGTTAATGCTAGACCTCGGCACGCATCCGATCTAGGTTTTCGGGTATTCCAAAGCTGGTCTATGTCGGCGTCGCCTTTGCTCTCTGCATTCCAGAGTGGCAATATGGCGACATGGCCGACATCTTTTCTGTAATTGCGGACCCGACGCGTCGCGAGATCCTCGATCTGCTGCGACTGAACCGAGAGAACGGTGTCGAGTCGAGCGTCAGTGAGATCGTCGACGCGCTCGGCGTTGCCCAACCGACCATTTCGAAGCACCTCGCGAAGCTTCGCGAGGTCGAACTCGTCGAGGTCCGCGAAGAGGGCCAGCACCGTTTCTACTCGTTGAATGCACTTCCGCTGGAAGTCGTCGACGACTGGATCCTCCCGTTCGTGTTCGAGAACGAGGTCGACGCGGCTGCCGGCGGACTCGGCGCCGCTGCGTTCGCCGCGTGGGCGGGTGCGAATGTGACGACTCCGCTCCGAGAGCGCGCGGAACAGGCGAAAGAGCGGGTTTCAGAGGTCGTGAGCGACCCGGCCCAGCTGGGGACTTCGATCGGCCGCAAGGTGGCCGATGCTGCGTTCGATGTCCAGGAGCGTGTGCACGGGCTCCAAGAACGAGCTTCGGGAGTTTTGCACGAGGTCGGCGAGCGCTTCGGCCGCGGGAACGATGCCGAGTCAGGAAAGAAGCCCAAGAAGCTCGATAAGTAAGGCAGCGCCGCGAGCGACCGCCTTAACCGAGGAATTCGCTCGTGAGCCAAAAACCGACGGTCGCGAGCAGTAGGCAAGCGGTCATCACCAGAATCGAATTCGTGAGGGCAAGAGTTGGGTGCTTTCGCATCGCCAGCTGCACGCTGTCAACGCTTGCCGTACTGAAGGTGGTGTACCCGCCGAGGAGTCCGACGCTGAACACCATGGTCACCTCGGGTGAGAGAACTTCGGCCGAGGAGAGTCCGAGCGCCAGGCCGATCGCGAATGACCCCGAAGTGTTCACGAGCGCGGTTCCGAGTGGAAAGTGATCAGGGTCTTTGGGGACGAGCTCACCGACGAGATAGCGCAGGCATGAGCCGACAGCTCCGGCGAGAATGATGAGTGCCGCAAGACCGAGACTCATGCGCGATCGACCTTCGAGCCGAGCGAGCGAAGGCCTGCGAGCCTGATCCCGAGCCACGCGGCCGCAACTCCGAGTGCAACCGAGCCGAAGGCATATGCGAGTGCAACCGTTGTCGCCTCTGACGAGAGGCGGCTCGCTTCGAGTGCGACCGCGCTGTAGGTCGTGAACGAACCGAGCACACCGACCGCGGCGAAGAGATGCCGTCGGCGCTGCTTGGGTGCAGGCAGGGGTCGCGCGGTGAACCTCGTCACGAGCCAGCCCAGTGCGAACGAACCGACGATGTTCGCGAGCAGCACGCCGATTGTGATGCCGTTGTCGTCGGGAAGGAGCACGCTGAGTGCGAGTCGGGCCGCAGTACCGAGCGCGCCCCCAAGCGCCACGATCCCGAGTTCAGCGACGACGGTGCTCGCGGATCGTTGTGCGAAATGGGGGCCCACTGGTGCATACTCTCATGGTGCGGTCAACGCCGCGCCCGCTCCATCCGCTAGAATGGACAAAGCGTTTTCGTCGATTCGTCTTCGAATCGGCCAAGTACAGCAATTGTTCGTAGTCAATCGAGAGGACTCACTATGGGTTCAGTCGTCAAGAAGCGCCGCAAGCGCATGGCGAAGAAGAAGCACCGCAAGCTGCTTCGTAAGACTCGCCACCAGCGTCGCAACAAGAAGTAGCGGCAAGGCAACACCAGCGCTCGGGAGATTTCTCCCGGGCGCTTCGTGTTGTCCGGGGCAAGTGCGTCGCCGAGCATTCGCGCCCGCATGCAGTTCGTGCAAGGCTTGGCCTATGGCCACCACTCTCACGTTATTGTCGCGCCCTGGCTGTCATCTCTGTGATGAAGCACGCGAGGTCGTCGAGCGCGTTGCTCGCGATCACGTCGGCGAGGTCGTGATCGAGGAGCAGAGCATTCTTGATTCGAACGAACTCATGCAGAAGTACGCCGAGGAGATTCCGGTGCTGCTCGTCAACGGCAAGGTTCACACGATCTGGCGCGTCGACGAAGCTCGATTGCGCACCAAACTGCAGGAGGTTCTCGCATGATTCGTCACCTGGTGCTGTGGAGACTGCAAGCTGAGGACCCGGTGCAGAAAGTTCGGGATGCTCGCGAGATCAGGTCGTTGCTCGAGCCACTCGTCTCCATCGAGGGTGTTCGCGCGATTCGGGTCGACGAGAACGTCGCACCGATCGAGATCAATCACGACCTCGTACTGACGGTCGACCTCGATGACCTCGCATCGCTCAGCCGATACGCAGACCACCCGGACCACCTCGCCGTGATTCCGTCGATCCGCGCACTCACGAGCGACCGCGTCGCGATCGACGTTCAGCTGTAGCCTCGGTTCCCGCCAGGGTTCGCGATCCCCGGCGTTACGCCTTCGCGGGCTCGAATGCGGTCAAGATCAGGGGAGCGCCAGCGGTGATGGCGATCGTGTGCTCCGAGTGCGCGGTGTTCGACCCGGTCGCGCTCTTCAACGTCCAACCGTCCTTGTCTGTGACGAGCTCGTCGGTATCGAGCATGATCCACGGTTCGATCGCGAGCAGGAGGCCTGGGCGCAGCGGTGTGCCTCGCCCCGGCCGGCCGTCGTTGGGGACCGAAGGGTCCTGATGCATGGTGCGGCCAACGCCGTGACCGCCGAAGTCGGTGTTGATCGCATAGCCGGCTTCGCTGAGGACCGTGCCGACCGCGTGGGAAATGTCACCGATGCGATTGCCGGGGACCGCTGCTGCGATCCCGGCTGCAAGCGCCCGTTCTGTCGTGTCGATCATGTGCTGATCGGTATCGGATTTCGGCTCGCCAACAACGAAGCTGATCGCAGAGTCTGCGACCCAGCCGTTCAGTTTGACCGCGAAGTCGAGCGTGACCAGATCGCCGTTGCGCACGCGATAGCTGTAGGGAAGGCCGTGCAGAACCGCGTCGTTCACTGAAATGCAGATGACCTTGCCGAAGGGGCCGCTTCCGAAGGAGGGGGCGTAGTCGACGTAGCAGGAGGTCGCTCCAGCGGCGGCGATCATGTCGGTCGCCCACTCGTTGATCTCGAGCAGGTTCGTGCCCACCGTCGTCTTCGCCTTCAAGGCGTGCAGGGTGTTCGCGACGAACGCGCCCGCTGGTCGCGCGGCCTGCACTTCGGACGGTGACAGTAGATCGATCATGATTCCTCCGGTATATAAATCCCGGTATTAGTATAGGGCCATGGTCCGAATTCCTTTGAGTCACGCAGAGCGCGCGCAGGGTCGCGCGCTCGGAGCGTGCATCCGGCGCTTCCGCGGTGAGCGTTCCCCACTGGAGATCGCGACCGCGGCATCGGTTTCACCAGAGACCCTGCGGAAGATCGAGACGGGGCGGATCCTCGTGCCATCCTTCGCGACCGTTGCAAAGCTCGCCTCGGCGCTCGACATTTCGCTCGACGAGTTGTGGCGTGCGGTCGCGGTCGAAACAGATCGAGCAACCGAGCCCGAGGGGATTCCAGACGCCGCGATCGCGTGACGCAACGAAGCCCCGCCGCTCAGGAGAAAACGCCGAGCGGCGGGGCTTCGTCTGTGAGATGTCTTACGGCAGCAAACGCGTCGGTCCGCGGAAGAGGTAGGTCGCTTCACGCAGGTTCGGCAGCTCGAGCATGAGCATCAGCACGCGTGCAAGACCCATGCCGAATCCGCCGTGGCTCGGAACGCCGTAGCGGAAGAAGTCGAGGTAGAAGCTCAGCTCCTCTGGGTCGAGACCTTTCTCGCGAGCCTGTGCTTCGAGCACCTCGATGCGGTGCTCGCGCTGTGCACCGGTCGAGATCTCGACACCGTTGTAGATGAGGTCGTACGACTTCGTTGCCTCAGCGTCGTTGTCGCGGCGCATGTGGTAGAACGGCCGAACGCTCGTCGGGTAGTCGGTGACGAACACGAAATTGTGGCCGAATTCTTCGCGGACGTGCTGCGAGATCTGGCGCTCGGCTTCTGGGTCGAGGTCGCCGTCGGTGCGCTCGATCGTGTGGCCGCGGGCGGCAACGATTTCGCGAACCTCAGCTTGCGTGATGCGCGGGAATGGCGTCGTCGGGACGGTCAGCGTGATGCCGAACGCCTTCTCGATCGCTTCCCCGTGCTTCTCGACAACGGCCTCGAGCGCCTTGACCAGCAGGGTTTCGTGCAGCTGCATGACGTCCTCGACGTCGTCGATCCACGAAATCTCCGCATCGACCGAAGTGAATTCGGTGGCGTGGCGAGACGTGAACGAAGGGTCAGCGCGGAAGGCCGGCCCGATCTCGAAGATCTTGCCGAAGCCGGCCGACTGGGCCATCTGCTTGAAGAACTGCGGGCTCTGCGCGAGGTACGCCTTCGTGTCGAAGTATTCGAGCTCGAAGAGTTCGGCACGCGACTCCGAGGCGCTCGCCATGAGCTTCGGAGTGTGAATCTCGATGAAGTCGTTGTCGACCCAGTGGCAGCGCATCGCGTGCTCGATGGTGGTCTGGATACGGAAGATCAGGTTCGCCTCGGGACGGCGAAGGTCGAGGAATCGCCAGTCCATGCGCTTGTCGATCGAGGTGTCGTCCGCGATCGGAGTCTCGGGAATCGCTTCGCTCACGACTTCGAGCTCTGCAACCTTGACTTCGATGCCGCCGAGCTTGACGCGCTCGTCGTGCTTCAGTTCGCCCGAGACGCGGAGGAAGGTGCCGTGTGCGAGACCAGAGATGGTCGCGGCGATCGAGGCGCTTTCTTCGTTGACGGGGTTGACGAGCTGGAGGGCACCGGATTCATCGCGAAGGACAACAAACTGCACCTTCTTCTGATCCCGGACCGTCTCAACCCATCCGCCGACCACAACGGGGCCGGCTTCGAGAGCGGAAAGGTCTTTGATTAAGGTACGTGCAGTCACAGTGAGCAGTTTAGCCCGCCATGACCGGTGCGTGATCTCCCCGCAGAGTGGAAGCCACATGCCTTCGATGTCGCAGGATCGTAGACTCTCATGCGTGTCTGCTCGAAGAATCCATTTAGTGCGCCACGGCGAGGTCCATAACCCGCAGGGCGTCTTGTACGGACGCCTCGACGGTTTTCCGCTGTCTGACTTCGGGCACTCGATGGCTGCAGCCTCTGCCGAGTATGCAAAGGACTGGCCGATCGTGCGCTTGCACGCGAGCCCGCTCGAACGCGCGCAGCAGTCTGCGACGCCGTGGTCGGAACGCTTCGATCTGCCGATCCAGACTGAGCCGCGAATCATCGAGCCGCACAATAGATTTCAGGGCAAGAGCTTTGAAGCGGGCCCGAAGGTGATCCTGCACCCGAAGGCCTGGCCGCTGGTTCGGAACCCGTTCAAGCCCAGCTGGGGAGAGGCCTACGCGCTGATCGCCGAACGCATGGTCGCGGCGATGGAAGATGCGTGGGACGCGCAATTCGAAGACGGCAGTGACGGGCACATCGCGATGGTGAGCCACCAGCTGCCGATCTGGACCACCCACCGCTTTCTCGGCGGTGAGAAGCTCTGGCACGACCCTCGGAAGCGCCGATGCGCGCTCTCCTCGATCACGAGTTTCGAGCGACGTGCAGATGGGACGTTCTTCGAGGTCGCCTACGCCGATCCCGCCGCCCCACTCGGAAAAGCTCGCGACTTGGGAGCCGTATGAAGACCTCAACAAAACTCTTTGCCTCACTCGGAGCGCTCGCACTGCTCCTGAGCGGCTGCACCTCGAGCGACGGCGTCGCAGGTGGGGGAGGTGCGAGTGACACCGGCTACGTCTCCGGCGGCGGCTATGTCACGGAGATCCCGCTCGAGAACCGCGGCGAGGCGATCGACTTCTCCGGCACGACCACCGACGACGGCACCTTCGACAGCGCCGACTACCGCGGCCAGGTCGTTGTCGTGAACTTTTGGTACGCCTCCTGCCCGCCGTGCCGCGTCGAGGCGCCGTATCTCGCAGCGCTCGACCTCGAATACGACGATGCCGTGTTCATCGGGGTGAACGTGCGCGACAGCGCCCCCACGGCAGAGGGCTTCGACACGCAGTTTGACATCGAATACCCCTCGATTCTCGACGCCGACTCGGGAAGCGTCCAGCTCGCATTTGCCGGGAACGTCGCTCCGAACGCCGTGCCAACGACGATCGTGCTCGACACCGAGGGCCGAATCGCATCACGGATCTCGGGTGCGCTCGACGGTGAGTCAACGCTCTCCACACTGATCCGCGACACGCTTGCCGAGGCAAACTGAGTGGTTCCGCTGCTCAGTGATCCGACGAGCGCTGTCCTGAGCGGACAGCTGCTCGTTTCGATCCCGATCGCACTGCTCGCGGGGCTCGTGTCGTTCCTTTCTCCGTGCATCCTGCCCCTGCTCCCTGGCTACATGGGGCTCCTCGGGGGTATCGCGGGCAAGGAGAATTCCCGGCGACGCCTCGTCGCGGGGGTCGCGCTCTTCATTCTCGGATTTACCGCGATCTTCGTCGTGATGAACGCGGTCGTCGGTGGCGTCGGATACTTCTTGATGATCTGGGGTGACCTCATCACCCGAATCCTGGGAGTCGGGCTGATCCTGCTCGGGATCGTCTTCCTCGGAGGGATCCCGTTCCTCCAGAGAACGGTGAAGCCGAAGCAGCGTCGTACGGTCGGCCTCTGGACCGCTCCGCTCGTCGGTGTCGTCTTCGCGCTCGGTTGGGCGCCATGCTCGGGCCCGACGCTCGCTGCGATCGGTTCGCTCAGTTTGATCTCCGGCTCGGCCTGGCAGGGCGCGTTGCTCGGGCTCTTCTATTCGCTCGGACTCGGGATCCCGTTCCTAGCGATCGCGTTCGGCCTCGGCTGGGCGACGAAGAGCGTTTCTTGGGTCCGTCGGAACATTCGAGTCATCAACATCATCGGTGGTGCCATGCTGATGCTCATCGGAGTTCTCATGGTCACGGGAGTCTGGACGAAGCTCATGAGCATTATGCAGTTGTGGATGGTGAACATTGTCCCGGTCATCTAAGAGTGACGAGGCGGGGGTCGACCCGCAACGTCCGGACGACTACGAAGACGGCACGACCTCGGGCACCCCGGCCGAGCGCGCTCCACGGGGTCCGAAGCTCTCGCCGCTCGAATGGTTGCGCTTTGCTTGGCGCCAGCTGACGAGTATGCGCACCGCGCTCGTGCTCCTCCTGATGCTTGCGCTTGCGGCGGTCCCCGGTTCGCTCGTTCCGCAGTACTCCAGTGACCCGAACGGTGTCACGGTGTGGCGCGATTCGAACCCGAATCTGCTGTGGATGGCGGATCTCCTGCAACTGCACAACGTCTACACCTCCATCTGGTTCTCCGCGATCTACCTCCTCCTGTTCATCTCGCTCATCGGCTGTGTGCTGCCGCGGACGAAGCACCACTGGAAAGCACTCCGCACGCAGCCACCGAAGACGCCCTCTCGCCTGCAGAAACTCGTCGGATACACGACGATCCCGGGAACCGAAGCTGACATCGACCGGGCCGAAGCCCTGCTTCGGAAGTCCGGATACCGAGTCCGCCGCGAACCGACGAGTGTTTCAGCGGAACGCGGTTACCTTCGTGAGACCGGGAATCTGATCTTCCACGCGGCTCTGGTCGGCGTGCTCATCAGCGTCGCGCTCGGTGGTGCGCTCAGCTACAACGGTCAACGGCTCGTCGTCGAAGGCCAGACTTTCCCGAACGTGCTGTCTTCCTACGACTCCTTCCGTGAAGGACCGTGGTTCGATGCGAATCACTTGCCCGCGTATTCGATCGGTCTGAACTCGCTCGAAGTCGAGTACGAGTACGAGAACCAGAACGCCTTCGGAATGCCTCTCGATTTCACGGCGAACGTCGAAGTCACCGACGACGAGGGAACTCGAGACGGGGAAGTGAAGGTCAACGCGCCGCTGCACATCCAGGGCAACGACGTGTATCTCATCTCGAACGGGTACGCACCGAAGGTCACGGTCCGTGATGCCAACGACACCGTGATCTTCAGCGACTTCGTCCCGTTCCTCGCGCAAGACGACAACCTCACCAGTCTCGGCATCATCAAGGTGGCGGACGGTTTCGAGCAGCAGCTCGGCTTCCGAGGATTCTTCTACCCCTCCGCGGCGACGCTCGAGACGGGCGCACTGACATCGGTGTTCCCAGATCTCGTCAACCCGTACCTCACGCTCGAGTTGTACCAGGGTGATCTCGGCCTCGACGATGGGATCCCGCGCTCCGTCTACGCGCTCGACACGGCAGAACTCGAACAGATCGCCGGCCGCGAGGCTGAGGTCCCGACGCTCGAAATGGCGCTCGGTGCGACTGTCGACCTGCCGAATGGTCTCGGCACGATCACTTTCGACGATGTGCAGCGGTACGCCGTCTTCGACGTCCACCACGACCCGACGCAGCTGTGGGTGCTCGTCTTCGCGGTCGTGCTCTTCGGCAGCCTGATCATCTCGCTCTTCATTCGACGACGCCGCGTCTGGGTGAAGGCGACGCCGAATGGTCTCGAACTCGCAGGTCTTGCGCGCGGCGATGACCCGACGCTCGAGGCGGCGGTCGCGAACCTCGCGGAGAAGCTCGCGGCAGAACTGCACCCGGAGGGCACCACCGAGCCCTCGAACGAGAAAACCTCGCCGCCTTCCGGCGACAAGAAACCACCGAACGTGAACGACGACCCGGGAGTAGAATCGCGCAATGATTAACGAGAGTCTCGACGCGTACTCGATTGTGCTCGTCTACTCGGCGATCGGCGTGTACGCCCTCGCCTTCCTCATCTTCGCGTTCGACCTCGTCAAGGCGCCGCAACGTGAACTCCGCGCCACGAACAGCGGATCGCAGACTCTCGGAGCTGCTGCCGGCGGCGGTGTCACGACCCTGACCCGTCCGAAGGCGGGGGCGAAGAATCGAACCTTCCGGCGCCCACTGCTGCGCGTCGGTTTCGCGCTCACGGTGCTCGCATGGATCCTGCACGTGACGGCGACCGTGATGCGCGGTGTCGCCGCGGGCCGTGTCCCGTGGGCGAACATGTACGAGTTCGCCCTCACAGGCGTCGTCATGATCGTCGGCGTCTTCATCTTCTCGATCTTCTGGCGCGACCTTCGCTTCCTGGGCGTGTACATCACGGGCCTCGCGGTGATCTTCCTCGGCCTCGGTGCCGTCAACTTCTACGTCGCGCCGATTCCTCTGCCGCCAGCGTTGCAGTCGATCTGGATCGTGATCCACGTGTTCGTTGCTGTGCTCGGAACGGGGTTCTTCGGTGTTGGCGCCGGAATCAGCATCCTGCAGCTCATTCGAGACCGCTCTGCGAAGTCGCGATTCGTCTCACAGCTGCCGAACACTGTCACGCTCGAGGACCTGGCGTACCGCCTCAACGTCATCGGCTTCATCATGTGGACCTTCACCCTCATCGCTGGCGCGATCTGGGCGCAGGCAGCCTGGGGCCGCTACTGGGGTTGGGACACCAAGGAAGTCTGGACCTTCATCATCTGGGTCATTTACGCCGGCTACATTCACGCGCGTGCGACTCGCGGATGGCGGGGCACCCGTTCGGCGTGGCTGTCACTGGTCGGGTTCGCGGCGCTGATCTTCAACTTCACCGTCGTCAACTTGTTCTTCAAGGGACTGCACGCCTACTCGGGCCTGTAAGCCTCCGCTCGAGCGGGATTCCGCGAGCGGCTTCCGCGATGGCTGTCGCCAGTCTTGGCACGCGCGACGTTTTACGCGCGTGCTGACCGCTCGCGACTCAGAAGCGCGAGCGCATCGCTTGCGCGCTGCATCCACCAATCGCGACGATCCGCGGTGACGGCGAACTCTTCGAGCCGCGCAGCATCGGGAACGACTCGGGCAGGAGAGACCGCGCCGTCAACTGCCTGCACGCCCGGCGTCGCGATGTCGTACTCGAACAGCGACCGAGTTCCGAGCCCGCAGTCGAACGGCAACTCCGGAAGCGCGGCTGCGAGCGCCGCACCGAGGCTCAACCCGATGCTCGAGTCGAGCGCGCTTGAAACGACAACCGGGAGGCCGGCCTGGCGGGTGATCTCGAGAGCTCGTTGGAGACCACCGAGCGGCTGCGCCTTCACGACAAGAATGTCGGCAGCACCCGCTCGCGCAACCGCGAGCGGATCGCTCGCCTTCCGGACGCTCTCGTCGGCCGCGACGGGAATCGTGAGCTTGGAGATTCGCTGACGAACCTCGGCGAGTTCCTCAACGCTTGCGCACGGTTGTTCGACGTATTCGAGGTCGAACGGTTCGAGCGCTCGAATCGCGGTCTCTGCCTCATCGACGTTCCAACCGCCATTCGCGTCGATGCGGAGGCGACCGGAATCTCCGAGAAACTCTCGCGCTGCCGTTGCCCGCGCGACATCGTCGGCGAGGCTCTGGCCACGTTCGGCGACCTTCATCTTGACGGTTCGGCATCCTGGAAACCGGCTCAGGACTTCTGCGACCCGGCTCGCTTCGATCGCAGGGAGCGTGGCGTTCACCGGCACCGCTTCGCGGAGGGGCTCTGGTCGCGGCGTCCAGGCATCGAGGATCGCGGCATGCAGCCAAGCGCTCGCTTCAGCCGTGCCGTACTCGAGAAACGGGCTGAACTCGCCCCACCCGCTCGGACCATCGATCAGCGCGATTTCGCGGTGCGTGACGCCTCGAAAGCGGAACGCGAGCGGGAGTCGCACGACATGCATTCGTTGCAGGAGATCGTCGCGAGTGGGAAGAAAGTCTGACATCGCTTCATCGTCGCACGACTCGGCGCGAATACGGTGACTGCTCGGCGCGTATACAGCGTTGTTCCAGCGTTCTTCCGAGAGACTGAAGGAATGACCGAGCTGCCATGGGTGCACGAGACACGTCGCCCGCCAGGAACCCCGATGTACCGCTCCCCGAAGTGGGGCATCATCGCGCTCATCGCGGCTGGGTTGAGCGGCGGCTTCGTCCTGATCGCGTTTCCCATGATCTCGATCGTCCCCTCGTTCCTGCCGATCGCGATCTGGGGTGTCATGACGCTCGCGGCCATGGTCGCGATCGCAACCGCCGTGGTCCAGCGCGGGACCACGAACTTCGTCCTAGCGGGGATCGGACTCGCTGTCGTCCTGTTCTCCAACCCGGTCACGTTCATGCTCTTCATCACCCTCGTGCTCAATGGCTAAGACGCTCAAGGGCTCGCTCGATTCCGCCGCGCAATGGACCGGCGACAATGCGAAAGTCTTCGGCCGAATCAGCGCCTGGATGATCCCGGTGAACGTGATCTTGCAGGTCGCGAGCTTCTTGGCGCAGTTCGATCTCTCGCTGGCCCCGACGCCTGGCCAGGCACAGGGCGTCTGGACTTTCTTCGCGATCGTCGTGATCGCCGGCATCCTCTCGGTGGGGCTTGGTCTGTTCGCGCTCGCTCGCCCCGAAGGCCGCCGCACGGGTGGAATCGGCGCCTTCTTGAACGCTCCGCTGCTCCTGCTGTTCTTGCTTGCCAGCAACGCCCTGTGGAATTCGCTGGCAGCGTTCAGCGTCTAAATATTGCTCCGCGAGTGGACGCTTCGAAGTAGGCTGAACAGGTGACTGTTTCTGAGCTTTTCGATGCAACCCAGTGGCAAGATGCGCCCGTCGCGAAGGCTTTCACCGACATCACCGTCCACCACTCGAACTGCGGGCAGATCGCGCGAATCGCCTTCAACCGGCCCGAAGTCAGAAACGCATTCAGGCCGCAAACCGTTGACGAGCTGGCACTGGCGCTCGACGATGCACGGCAGAACCCGCGGATCGGTGCGGTGCTGCTCACGGGCAACGGCCCGAGCCCGAAAGACGGAGGCTGGGCGTTCTGCTCCGGCGGCGACCAACGCATCCGCGGTAAAGACGGCTACAAGTATGCAGACGGCGAGACCGCGAGCTCGATCGATCAGGCCCGAAACGGTCGCCTCCACATTCTCGAAGTACAGCGCCTCATTCGGTTCATGCCGAAGGTCGTGATCGCGGTCGTGCCCGGCTGGGCCGCTGGTGGCGGACACTCGCTGCACGTGGTCTGCGACCTCACGATCGCGAGTATCGAACACGGCAAGTTCAAGCAGACTGACGCCGATGTCGGATCGTTCGACGCGGGCTACGGCAGCGCCTACATGGCCCGCCAGACCGGTCAGAAGTTTGCGCGCGAAGTGTTCTTCCTCGCTCGCGAATATTCCGCAGAGCGTGCGCTTGCAGCGGGCGCGATCAACGCCGCGGTGCCGCACGCCGAACTCGAAGCGACCGCGCTCGATTGGGCACGCGAGATCCTGACGAAGAGCCCCACCGCGATCCGGATGCTGAAGTACGCCTTCAATGCCGTCGACGATGGACTCGTCGGACAGCAACTGTTCGCCGGTGAGGCGACGCGCTTGGCCTACGGCACCGATGAGGCCGTCGAGGGCCGAGATTCCTTCCTCGAAAAACGAGCGCCCGACTGGTCGCCCTACCCTTGGCAGTACTGATGGAACCCGTCGTCATCGAAACGGGCGGTTCCAGCGGGATCCCAAAGAAAGTCGTCTTGTCGCGCGCTGCGATCGACGCGAGCACGGTCATGGCGAACGAAGCCCTCGGTGGACCGGGCCAGTGGGTCCTTGCACTCCCCGAGAACTACGTCGCCGGACTCAATGTCGTCGAAAGGAACGCTGTCAGCGGCGCAGAGTTGATCCGCATGGAGGGCACGTTCACGCCGGAGCATTTCGTTGAGGCCCTCGACAAGATGTCGCACGAGCGTCGGTACACGAGCCTCGTTCCGACGCAACTTGCACGCCTTGTCGACGCCGCGTGGCTCGACCGGTCCTTCATTCAACCGGTGCGCTCTTTCGATCGAATTCTGCTCGGTGGTCAAGCACCACCGCCCGGGCTCGTCGAGCGCGCAACACAGCTCGGCTGGAAGATCACGCGCACCTACGGCGCAACCGAAACGTGCGGCGGGTGCATCTGGGAAGGCCGAGTGATCGGCAATACCAAGATCCGTCTGACCGATCAGATCGAGATCGCCTCGGACACGCTCGCCGACGGGTACCTCGATAATCCTTCGTTGACGGCAGAACGCTTCGTCGACGGTCTCGATGGCGTCCGCTGGTACCGCACGGGCGACGCCGGCTCCATGATCGGCGGGCAACTGCACGTCACTGGTCGCCTCGACGACGTCATCATCTCCGGTGGCATCAATGTCTCGCTGGGTGCCGTGGAACGGATCGTGCAGAGTTTCGCCTCGGACGCGGTCGTCGTGCCTGGCCCTGACCCGGAATGGGGGCAGGTGCCGGTCGTCGTGACGACCATGCGCCCCGACCTCGGTGAGATCCGCGCGGCGGTCGCGAACTCGCTCGGGAAGGCGGCGCGACCGAATCACGTGTTGACGGTCTCGACCATTCCGCGCATGATCTCCGGAAAACCGGACCGAAAGCGACTCACCGACCTCGTGCGAAAGCGCAGTTCCTTCAAGACGCAGAAGCGTCGAAGCGCGCCCTGGATTCGCTGAACCCAGAGCACACAGCAGGGGCGGGACACCAATCGGTGTCCCGCCCCTGTTGTGATGAGCGAGGTGTTAGGAGCGTGCCTCTGCGGGCGCAACAGCCTGCTTCGACATCTCTTCGAACTCTGCTTCGATGCTGTCGTCACGCTTGTACGTGAGCTTCGAGACGACGATCGCGACGATGAGTGCGAGCGCGAACGCCGGCACGATTTCGTACATCGTGTTCTTGAGCGCATCGATGTTGCCCCAGACGAAGACGACGACGGTACCGGTGATCATTGCGGCGATCGTGCCCATGCTGGTCAGCTTCTTCCAGAACAGCGAGAGCAGGATGACGGGGCCGAACGCGGCACCGAAGCCTGCCCAGGCGAACCCGACAAGACCGAGGATCGTGTCGTTCGGGCTGATCGCGAGGATTCCGGCAACGAGTGCAACCGCGAGCACACCGAGGCGGCCGAGGATGACCTGCTTCTTCGCTGACGCTTCTTTTCCGACGAGCTTGTACATGTCTTCGACGAGCGCCGAGGAGCAGACGATGAGCTGCGAGGAGACGGTCGACATGATCGCTGCGAGCACGGCGGCGAGGACGAGACCTGCCACGAGCGGGTGGAACATGATCTGCGACAGGCGCAGGAACACGGTCTCGGGGTTCGCGAGGGTTTCGTCGTTGAGGTAGAAGTAGCCGACACCGATGAGACCGGTCAGGATCGCGCCACCGGCGACGAGGACCATCCAGCCGATACCGATACGGCGGCCGACCTTCGCGTCAGCTGCTGAACGGAGTGCCATAAACCGCACGATGATGTGCGGCTGACCGAAGTAGCCGAGACCCCATGCGGCGGCGGAGAGGATGCCCATGAGGGTTCCACCGAAGATCAATGAAGTGCGGTTGAGTTCATCTCCCGCAGCGGCGCTGGCGTTGAACGCAGCATCGGCGGCGTTGATGGCTTCGAGCGTCGGGCCCCAGCCGCCCATCGTGACGATCGTGACGATCGGCACGGCCACGAGCGCGGCGAGCATGAGGAGGCCCTGTGCGACGTCCGTGAGCGAGGCGCCGAGGAATCCGCCGAAGAGCGTGTAGATCAGGGTGATTCCGGCGACGAGCGCGAAGCCCCAAATGTAGTCAGTGCCGAAGGATGCCTCCATGAACACGCCACCGGCGACCATGCCGGAGGACACGTAGAAGGTGAAGAAGATGAGAATGATCAAGCTCGCGGTAATTCGGAGGGCCCGCGACTTGTCCTTCAGGCGGTTCTCGAAGAAGCTCGGCAGCGTGATGGAGTTGTTCGACACTTCGGTGTACGCGCGTAGGCGTGGAGCGACGAACTTCCAGTTGAGCCATGCCCCGATCGTGAGGCCGATGGCGATCCATGCTTCGACGAGACCTGAAACGTAGATTGCTCCGGGCAGACCCATGAGGAGCCATCCGGACATATCGGATGCGCCGGCAGAAAGCGCTGCTGTACTCGGCTTCAGTTTGCGACCGGCGAGCATGTAGTCGTCGAGGTCGGTGGTTTTGCGATATGCGTAGAAACCGATTGCGAGCATCGCTGCGAAATACACAGCGATGGCAATGAGCTGGAATGTTTGCTCAGTCAAAGAAGCCCCTCCGGGAACTTGTGGTGATGACGCGTTCCCACTGAAGAGCGAGAGCCGGCGCTGGACGCCCAGAAGTATGACAGGGGAAACGAACGTTCATCGAATCTTGTGACCGTTTCGTTACAACAAGAAGATTGACAAATTGCTCAATGTCGGAGTGATTTTGCGGCGAGTTCGAGCGCCTCCCGAACAGCGCGAGTCGCAGGGTTGTTCTCGCTCGCATGGCGTCGCGCGGTGAAGAGTTCTCGCTCTGGTTTGCCGGGCAAATCGTGCACCTTCACAGCGGCCCTGCGAGTGGCCCAGACGAGGTCGGGCAGGAGCGCGACCGCGTTGCCGGATTCGACCAGTTGCACGTGCGCCTGGAGGTCCGCCGTCTCGTATCGGACGTCGGGCTCGAATCCGGCGCTCCTGCACGCCTGCTCGGCGAAATGCCGTGACGCGGCACCGCTCGGCTCCATGACCCAGGGCAGTGCTGCTGCATCCTGCAGGGTCGTGACCTTGGCGAATGCGCTGATGTCGCTGTGCTCCGCGACTGCGAGTCGGATACGGTCGCGGACGAGCGGCTGCCGGTCGAGTTCCTCGTAATGCGGGGCCGCGTGGCCCGGGTACTGCTCCGCGACGACGAGGTCGAAGTCCCTCGCCCAGGTCTCGCGAAGAGCTGTCTCTGGCTCTCGTTGCACGACGATTGCTCGGACGAGAGGGTGGAGTTCGCGCAGAGAGTGGAGCATTCGCGGAAGCAGCGCGAGCGCTGCGGTTTGGAACACCGCGAGCCGGACGGTCCCGGTGACTTCCGGGAGCGTTGCAGCGAGCGCCGACTCGGCGCGTTCGATTGCGGCGAAGATCTCGCTCGCGTGCGAAACGAGGACCTCGCCTTCGTGCGTGAGCTGGAGCCCTCGACCGCTCTTGCGAATCAGTTCGACTTTCGCCTCTCGCTCGAGCGTGGCGAGCTGTTGTGAGACCGAGGACGGGCTGAAGTTGAGCGCCTCGGCGACTGCGGAGATCGTGCCCCGGGTGCTGAGTTCTCGCAGCAGTCTGAGCCGTTTTACGTCGATCGACGGAGCTTGTTTCGGCACGAACGCCACCTTTCGGTTTTCCTTCATCTTAATCATCGGAAAATCGCGCTTTACCGAAAGAACTGTCGCAATGTATTCATAAGGGGAGAGCGTTTGCGGGCGAAGTCGCCTGCATGGATCGCTCGGGACTCTCGAAGGAGCGCGCACGCATGACGAACCCGGCGAACACCACAGAACACGCCATCCCGGCGCAGCTTGCCGACGAGGCGGTCGCGCTCGTGCGCCGCTGGCTCACAGAAGCCTCACACGCTCCGGTCGATGCTTCTGGCGAACAGCTCGCAGGAGTCCTCAAGGACCCGAGCGGGCTCGACTTCACGGTCGGCTTCGTCGATGGCGTCGTCCGCCCCGAAGACCTCTCGGTCGCTGCAGCGAACCTCAGCACCATTGCCGCAAAGGCCCCCGCATTCCTGCCCTGGTACATGCGCCGCGCCATCGAACTCGGCGGGCTCACCTCTCGGGTTGCGCCCGGTGTCGTGATTCCGATCGCCCGGAAGGTGCTCCGCAAAATGGTCGGGCACCTCATCGTCGACGCAACCGACTCGAAGCTCGGCGGATCGATCGCGAAGCTGCGCCGCGAAGGCGTCCGGCTCAACATCAATCTGCTCGGCGAAGCAATTCTCGGCAAGGGCGAAGCAGACCGCCGCCTTGCCGGCACGAAGAAGCTGCTCGAACGCGACGATGTCGACTACGTCTCGATCAAGGTCTCCTCGACGGTTGCACCACACAATCACTGGGCCTTCGACGAGGCTGTCGAGCACATCGCCGACGAGCTCGCGCCGTTGTTCCGGATCGCGAAGCAGAGCCCGAAGTACAAGTTCATCAACCTCGACATGGAGGAGTACAAAGACCTCGACCTCACGATCGCGGTCTTCACGAAGCTTCTCTCGGCCCCTGAGTTCAAGGACCTCGAGGCGGGCATCGTGCTGCAGGCGTACCTGCCGGATGCCTTGAGCGCCATGATGCACCTGCAGGAGTGGTCGGCCGACCGCGTCGCAAACGGTGGAGCCCCGATCAAGGTCCGTCTCGTCAAGGGCGCCAACCTGCCGATGGAGGTCATGGAAGCCGACATTCACGGCTGGCCGCTCGCGACCTGGCACAGCAAGCAGGCAAGCGACACCTCGTACAAGAGCGTCTTGAACTATGCGCTGCACCCGGAACGCGTGAAGAACGTGCGACTCGGCGTCGCCGGCCACAACCTCTTCGACATCGCCCTTGCCTGGCTCCTCGCGAAAGAACGAGGCGCAGCAGACGGCATCGAGTTCGAAATGCTCCTCGGCATGGCGACCGCACAGGCAGAGGCAGTCCGCAAGGACGTCGGTTCCTTGTTGCTCTACACGCCCGTCGTGCACCCGAACGAATTCGACGTCGCGATCGCATATCTGATCCGCCGACTCGAAGAAGGCGCCAGCACGGAGAACTTCATGTCGGCGGTGTTCGAACTCGAAAAGAACGAGGCGTTGTTCGAGCGCGAGAAGCAGCGGTTCCTTGCTTCGCTCGCAGACCTCGACGGCTCGGTGCCACCACCGAACCGTGATCAGAATCGCAGCGCCTTCGAAGCCGAGCAGGAGCTCCAGGCGGTCCTCGCGCAGGTCGAATCCGGCCGCAAGGGCGACCACGCAGGGCTCGGTCCTGTTGCGAATTTCCAGAACACCCCCGACACCGATCCTGACCTCCCGGCCAACCGTGCCTGGGGTCGCGAGATCCTCGAGCGCGTTCCCGCGTCGACGCTCGGTATCGAGCTCGCGGATTCGAGTGTCATCAAGAACGAGAACGAGCTCGGCGAGATCATGACGACGGCAACGACTGCCGCGAAGTCCTGGGGAGCGCTCTCGGGCACCGAGCGTGCGGCAGTGCTGCACCGCGCGGGTGTCCGGCTCGAAGCTCGACGCGCGACGCTGCTGGAAGTCATGGCGAGCGAGTGCGGCAAGACGCTCGACCAGTCTGACCCTGAAGTCTCCGAGGCAATCGACTTCGCGCACTACTACGCAGAACTCGCAGTCGAACTCGACTCGGTCGATGGTGCACGCTTCGTGCCCTCGACGCTCACCGTCGTGACTCCGCCGTGGAACTTCCCCGTCGCGATCCCTGCGGGCTCCGTGCTCTCGGCACTTGCTGCGGGCTCGGCCGTGGTGATCAAGCCCGCGAAGCAGGCGCGTCGTTGCGGCGCCGAGATGGTGGAGGCCATTTGGGAGGCGTTCGACGAGGCTGGGATCAGCCGCGACGTTCTGCAGTACGTGCAGGTCGCAGATCGCACGCTCGGCACCGCGCTCGTCGCGCACCCCGCGGTTGATCGTCTGATCCTCACCGGCGGTTACGAGACCGCGGAACTCTTCCGCTCGTTCCGCAAGGATCTGCCACTGCTGGCGGAAACCTCCGGGAAGAACGCGATCATCGTCACCCCGTCTGCAGACCTCGACCTTGCTGCGCGCGATGTCGCACAATCGGCCTTCGGTCACGCGGGCCAGAAGTGCTCCGCCGCTTCTCTCGTGATCCTCGTCGGCTCGGTCGCGAAATCGCGCCGTTTCAAGAACCAGCTGCTCGACGCGGTTCGTTCCCTGCAGGTCGGCTACCCCGTCGACCCGGGCACGCAGATGGGACCGGTCATCGAGCCCGCGGAGGGCAAGCTGCTGCGCGGCCTCACGACCCTCGGCGACGGCGAAGCATGGGCGATCCGTCCGAAGCAGCTCGATGACTCCGGCAAGCTTTGGAGTCCCGGCGTTCGCTACGGCGTCAAGCGCGGCAGCGAATTCCACAAGACCGAGTACTTCGGTCCGATCCTCGGCGTGATGACCGCGAAGACGCTCGACGAGGCCATCGCCATGGTCAACGAGATCGACTTCGGCCTCACCTCCGGGCTCCACTCCCTGAATCCGAGCGAACTCGCGCCGTGGCTCGCGAAGATCGATGCGGGCAACCTGTACGTCAACCGTGGAATCACGGGCGCGATCGTTCGCCGTCAGCCGTTCGGCGGCTGGAAGAAGTCGGCGGTCGGCGCTGGAACGAAGGCCGGCGGTCCGAACTACCTCGTGGGCCTCGGGGCATGGGAGAACGCACCGCTCGAGAAGCGTTCGACTGAGGAGCGTCCGCTCTCCGGCGCCAACGCGGCACTCGTTTCGTTCGCAAAGGACGCGAGTGTCAGCGAAGAAAACCTGCACTGGCTGCAGACCGCACTGCTCGATGACGCAAGCTGGTGGGACCGCGAGTTCGGTGTCGCCAAGGACGTCAGCGGATTGCGTGCAGAGCGCAACGTCTTCCGTTACCGGCCGCTGCCGGTGACGGTTCGTCTCGGCGCTGGGGCGGCTGACGAGCGAGCCCTGGTTGAGGTGCTCCGTGTGCTCGGTGCTGGCATCCTGGCGCGACACGACGCGCACTCCGCCACTCCGACTGCAGCGCCCGTGACGTTCTCGAGTGCGACGCCAGTGCCGAACAATCTTCGTCACGTGCTCGAAGAGCGCGGGATCAGCGTGCACCACGAAGAAGACGCAGACTGGAAGCGTCGTCTCTCGCAGTTGGCTGCGCAGGACGGCCCCCACGCTGGGCACCGTGTCCGACTGATCCACGAGTCGCTGCAAGAGGCAGCGGCAGCGGTCGATGGGAAGCCCGACATTGCGTTCTACGGCAATCCAGTGGTCGCCTCTGGTCGTATCGAGCTGCTCACCTTCTTGCGTGAGCAGGCAATTTCGGTGACGGCACACCGCTTCGGCACACCGAACCACCTCAGCGACGAGCTGCTGTAGGCGACGCACTCAATACAGAGAGAATTGGCGTACGGCCACCGTCGAGCAATGAGGAGGGCTCCGCACCACGTGGTGCGGAGCCCTCCTAGCGTCTGTGTCAGTGCGCGGTGTTCGCCCAGGTGCGCCGTGGGAGCACGAGGATGCCGCCGTGAACGGGGTGTCGCACGATGTCGACGGGGTGGTGGTAGACCGATTCGAGCAGCTCGGCGGTGATCGTTGCCGGTGGCCCGGCGGCGGCAACTTCGCCGTGCTGCAGGAGGATCACGTGATCCGCGATCGTGAGCGCCGCATCGAGGTCGTGGAGCACGACGACGACGGTGCCCCCTGCGCGAGCGACTTCACGAGCGATCCGGAGCGTCGCATCCTGATGGCGGAGGTCGAGCGCTGCCGTGGGTTCGTCGAGGAACATGACGCTCGTGTCTTGCGCGAGCACCCGAGAGAGTTGCACGCGTGCACGCTCGCCACCGGAGAGGCCGAGGATCGTGCGGCCCGCGTTCTTGCTCGACTCCGTTTCTTGGAGCGCGTCGTGCACGATCGCTGCACGCTCCGCGGCGCCCTCGATGTCCCGCCAGGGCCGTCTGCCGAGCGCGACGATCTCGGTGACGGGATAGTCGAAGGCGACTGGATTCTCCTGCGCGAGGACGCTCCGGCGGCGGGCAGCCTCTGCGGGCGTAAAACTCGAAAGCGTCGCATCGTCAAAGTGCACCGAGCCGGAGTCGGGATCGAGGTCGCCCGCGAGGATCCCGAGCAGCGTCGACTTCCCGCTCCCGTTCGGTCCGATCAGCACCGTGACCGTGCCGGCTGTCGCGGTGAGTGACACGTCCCGCAGGATCGGCGTGCCCTCGATCGAGAAATTGATGGAGTGAGCAGTGATGCGCGTCATGCGATCCCTCCGCGGCGCAGCCTGGTGCGGAGCAGGATGAAGAAGACGGGCCCGCCGATCACGGCCGTAAATACGCCGATCGGAAGATCCGTGAAGGGAATGAGCGTGCGGGCGCCGAGGTCGCTGAGTGCGATGAGCAGTGCTCCGCCGAGTGCCGAGAGCGGGAGGATCAGCGACTGCCTGGGCCCGACGAGGAGTCGCAGCAGGTGCGGCACGATGAGCCCGACGAACCCGATCACGCCCGCCGCTGCCACGGCACCTGCCGTTAAGAGTGCGGCACAGAGAATCGCTTGAATCCTGAAGCGGCGGAGCGAAAGCCCCGTGTGCACTGCAGCGCGCTCGCCGATTGCGAGCGAATCGAGTCCGCGGCTGAGGGTCATCGCCCAAGCGAGCCCAATGAGCACGGTGATCGCGACCGGGCCGAAGATCTGCCAGGTCGAACCATTCAACGAACCGAGTTGCCAGAACACGATCGCCTCGCGACTCGTGCTGTCGGCGAGGAAGATGACGAGCGATGATGCGGCGCCAGCGACCGCGTTGATCGAGATTCCGACGAGCACCAGCACGAGTGTCGTGGAGCCGCGGATCGACGCCGCGAGGATCCACACGAGCATGGTCGTGAGGATCCCGCTGGCAAAGGCGGCCGCTGGCACGAGGAACGTGAGCGTCCCCGCCGCGCCGAACACGATCGCAATTGCTGCGCCGACGCCGGCACCGGCGGTGATACCGATGACTCCGGGTTCGGCCAGCGGGTTCCCGAACAGGCCCTGGGTGATGCTGCCCGCGGTGGCGAGCGCTGCGCCGACGAGTAGACCGAGCATGATGCGGGGAATCCGGACATTCCAGAGCGCACCGTCGTTGAGGTGCATGCTCGGATCGGCTTCGACCAGGCCGAGGCGACGCCCGAAGGACTGCAGGATCTCCGGGAGGCTCAGCGAATACTGGCCGAGCAGCAGTGAGGCGAACGCCGTCACGCACAGTGCCACGATCAGTGCGAGCGCGACCGGAGCGACCCTGCGTCGTCGACGCGGGGTCGCCTCGGTCGCTGCGACCGCAGCGGTAAAGCGGCCAAGTGGCTGAGCACTCACAAGTGTTCCTTAGGAGGTGGGTTGGTAGACGGCGTCGGTCAATGCGATGAGCACCGCCGGGTAACTCGGCCCGAAGGAGAGCACCTGGCCGTCGCTCATATCGACCACGCGCTGATTCTGGCCGGCCGTGGTGTCCGAGACTCCCGGTCGCTTGAGGAAGCCCTCGAGCCCGCCGGTCGATTCGAGTCCACCGGTCATCGTGAGCAGGACTTCCGGGTTCATGACCAGGAGGGTTTCGGCGCTCGCCGGCACGATGTCGTTCATTCCGGCTGAGGTCGCTGCGTCTTCGCCTCCGATCGCAGCAATGAGGTCATCGCCGCCGGAGCCCTTGCCCATGACGAAGAACACACTGCCGGTCCCGCGCACGTACACGAACGCCATACGGACGGGGTCGAATCCCTCGGTGACAGCGGCGACGTATTCGTTCGCGACCTCGAGTTCACGCTCGAATCGCTCGACGAGGAGCGCTCCCTGCTCGACGACGCCGAGCGCTGAAGCGACCATCTCGATCTGCTCGGTGATGAGATCGATGCCGCGCTCAGAGCTCACCAGCAGCACGGGGACACCGGAATCACGGAGTTGCTGCGGCGTTTCGGGCGGGCCCATCGTGGTGTCCATGATCACGAACGTCGGTTGGAGGCTCAGGATCGCTTCCGCATTCAACTCGTGGCCGTTTTGCGTCACGACGGGGAGATCAGCGATCGCCGTCTCGCTGTTCGAGATGGAACGGCCCACGAGGTTATCGACCAGACCGAGCCCGATGACCGTTTCGACGAGGGTTCCGTAGAGATCGAGTGCGAGGAGCCGTGAGACGTCGGTGATCTCGACGCTCACGCCGTCCTCGCCCGTGAGGGTCACGGGAAGCACGGGGGTCGGTGTCGCGCCGACCGGGGTGATCTCGTCAACCTGTGCGGCAGTCGACGGGCCCGTGATCGTACGGGGGTCCGGCACGGAGAGCGCCGGAGCCTCCGTTGCGGATTCTGTCGGTGGGGTCGACGAGGCGCTCGTCGTGGAGGAGGTGCTGCTGCTCGGAGCCGGAACGCCGGATGCGGCGCACCCGCTGGTCAAGACGACCAGCGAGAGCGCCGCAGCGAGGGCTATCCGTGCAGCGGAGTGGCGCCTCACAGTTCCTGCGCACGACGGAAGCGTGCGAATCCGAATCCGAGGAGCAAGAGGAGTGCTCCTGCGATCGGAAGCGCGAGCTCCATGTCGGCGCCGGTCTTCGGCAGGGTTCCAGCAGCAGAGGAGCACTCCACTTCGCCGCCCAGAGGGAAGCTGAAGGCGAGAGTGTCGAGTGCTTCGCCTGCGCTGTAGAACCCGGCGAAGGCTTGTGAACCAGCAGCGGTCAGCGTCGCACCCGCACCGGTGACCGAGATCGATCCGCCAGTGCTGCTTGCCGAGAAGCTCAGCGAAGCGAAGTTGATGCCGTTGTAGGTTCCGGTGGTTCCGTCCATCGACTTCGACACGACATCAGCGATGAGGTAGCCGCTCGAGGCGCTGTTCATCTTGATGCGGACGTTGCTGATCTTCAGATCGAGCGCGCCGTTGTGGCCCGTGAACTGCAAGGTTCCCGCGTAGCGGACCGTTCCGGTCATCGTGTCGGTGTTGATGCTGCCCGTGCCGCCGCTCCAGGCCCAACCGCCGGAGACGTCAGTGATGTTGCCGCTCGTGGTCCAGCCTCCGTTGGCGATGCCGCCGGAGATGTAGTTCCGGAACGAACTGCGGACTCCCCAGTTGAGGGTTGCGCCACTGACGCTGACCGCGGCGCAGGTCTCGATCGGGGTTGCTGCCGGAGTGCCTGCTGGTGCAGCGACGCCACCGTTGTCGACGCCTCCGTTGTTTCCGCCGTTGTCGACGGCTGGGTTCTCCACTGCGGGAGGCGTCGTTCCTGGCGTCACGGGCGGGGTGACAACCGGGACGGTCGGGTTCTCAACGAGTGCGAGTGTGAACGCAGCGTTGATCGGATCGAGGTCGGTACCGGCTTCGTAGAAGCCGCCGAATGCTGCGGCACCAGCGTCAGTGAGCACTGCCGGAGCGTTCGCGATCGAGATTTGGCCCTCGCGGATGTTCACGTTGTCGAGCGAGACGGTCGCGAACTCGACCGAGTCGAAGATCGCGTACTCACCCTGGGGTGCGCCTGGAGCCATGCCTGTGAATTCCTTCGAGACGATGTTCGCGACGATCGTGCCCTGCGTTGCAGAGTCGATGCGGAGGCGAACGTCACTGATTACGAAGTCGAGCGCTCCCGAGTGGCCGGAGAATCGAACTTCGCCGGGGAACAGGACGGTCGCAGTGTTGCTCGCCGCGTCAGCAGTGCCGATGCCGCCAGCCCAGTCGAAGCTCGCGTCGTTCGCGGTGACTCCGTTGACGGTGACAGCGCCACGAGCAATCGGGCCACCAACGTAGTTGCGGAACGACGTCTTAATGTTCCAGCTGAGCGAACCGTTGCTCGTTGCGAGGCCGGTTTCGGTCGTAGGTGCTGATGCTTCCGGTGCCGGTGGCGGGGTCACGGCCGGCGTGCTCGGCGCAGGGTTGCTCGGAGCGGGCGTTGATGGCTCTGGCGTGACGACTGGCTCAGAAGGTGCCGGGGTCGATGGCTCTGGCGTCACGACGGGTTCGCTCGGCGCAGGGGTCGAAGGCCCTGGCGTCTCGACAGGCTCAGATGGAGCTGGCGTCGAGGGCTCGGGGGTGACAACGGGCGCGAGCTGGAGCGTGAAGCTCACCGGTTCGACTGGATCGCCGGGGTTGTAGCTCGATCCGAAGGGCTCGGCGCCCACTGCAGTGAACACCGCGGGAGCGTTGGCGACGGTGATGGTGTCTCCGCTGACAGCGCCTTCGGGGATGACGAAGGAGGCCATGTCGATGTCGTTCCAGGTCTGGATGCCGCTTCCGTCCATGGCCGCGCTCGAGGCGTCCACCACGATCGTTCCGGCGGTCGCCGAATCGATGCGGACACGGACGTCGCTGACGGTGAGGTCGAGAGCACCGTTGTGCGCGGTGAAGTGAACTGTTCCCGGGAATCCGACGAGCGCAGAGGGCGTCGCAGTGTCTGCAGTGCCCGTGCCTCCGCTCCAGTTGAACACGTTGCCGGTGCGCTGGAGGCCGTCTGACATTGTGATGGCGCCGCCGGCCCACGGCTGCTGAATGTACGTCACGAACGATCCACGAAGGCCCCAGTCGAGGGTGCCGGATGTGACGTTTTGCTCTGCTGCTGAAGCCTTCGGTGCAAACGCGACGCCGATGAGTCCGGCGAGGACGAGCATGAGGGTCAGTGCAAACGCGATGGCTGAGCGGCCGATTTTCGGCGCAGTTCGATCCATGAGTTTCTCCTGGTGAAAGGTCATGCCACTGCATCTTGCAGTGTTAGGTAAGGCTTACCTTACTCACACAATTCCATTCGTACAACGACGAAGTTCCGGCCAGCGAACACGCAGTCCGCGGCAGATACACTCGCTAATCGTGGCGGATCGTAAAAAACAGACCAAACGTGGAGCACAGAGCACGGCGAAACGAGGCGCCCGAAATCGGGAGCAACGTGAAACCGTCGTCGGCCGAAAGGCGACCGCCCGCGATTGGATCGGCGCCGCCCGGCCACGCACCCTCACCATGTCGATCACGCCCGTCGCGCTCGGCACCGCGGCGGCATTCAACGTTGCGGGCTGGCACCTCGGTAAAGCGCTCCTGTGCCTCGCAATCGCACTGTTCCTGCAGATCGGCGTGAACTTCGCGAACGACTACTCCGACGGCATCCGCGGCACCGACGACACCCGCTCCGGACCAGCACGTCTGACCGGCGGCAGGCTCGCCGAACCCGCGCTCGTCAAGCGGGTTGCGATCGCATGCTTCGTGATCGCAGCGCTCGCAGGCCTCGCGCTCACGGTCTGGACCATGCAGTGGTGGCTGCTCGCGATCGGAGCCGTCTGCATTCTCGCCGCCTGGTTCTACACCGGTGGCAAGCGCCCGTACGGCTACATGGGTCTTGGCGAACTGATGGCGTTCCTGTTCTTCGGAATCGTGGCGACCGCCGGAACGACCTGGGCGCAAATCGGCCGCGTGACCGAGGATTCGCTCTGGCTCGGTGGCGCGCTCGGCTGTTTCGCCGCCGCGATTCTGCTCGTGAACAACATCCGCGACATCGACGGAGACCGCTTCGTCGGGAAGCGCACCCTCGCGACCTTCATCGGCCTCCGTGCGTCGAAGATTCTGTTCGCGATCCTGGTGACCGCACCCTTCGTCGTGCTTTGGCTCTACTCGCTCGCACTCGCGTTCGGGGGCTATGTCTTCTTCTCGGCATTGCTCGCGGGACCGGCCGTGCTGATCGTCCTGTTCGGTCGGAGCGCGAAAGACTACGTTCTCGCGCTCACCCTCACCTCGTTGACCTCGCTCATCTACGGAATCGGTTTGGCGATCGCGATCTGGGGTGGGGTCTTCGGATTCCAGGCGCCTGTGATCCCCGACCAGACACCGGTCCCAACGCCGTAACGGTCGGCTGCGTTCGCTGACGCAACGCGAACGCCGGATGTGGAGAACCGTCCGAGCGTAGAGCAAAGGCCGAACGTGGAACACAGCCCGAACGTGGAACACAGGCCGAGCGTGTGCCGGGGCTGTGCGACACCCTTAGATCGTCGGGGGACTCTTCCGCTCACGGGAAGAAGCCTGCTCGTCGATCACGCCGAATGGCTCATTCGCATCGACCGCAGGGTGCGCTGACGCTTCGGCATCGACACCGTCGAGCACCGAATCCTCGGCGTCGTCGTCCTTCGTCGTTTTCGTTGCTCGCTGGCGGGCGAGCGAGGCCGCCGCGGCGTCGCGCTGGCGGCGGAGAAACACGTATGAGGCGCTGAATGCGAAGAGCAGCGCCACGGGGAGAGACACGTACCACGCCACGTTCGCGATCATCAGAATGGTGAACGGGACGAGGAAGAGGAGTGTGCGCCAGAGGGAATATACGAAGACCGCCTTCATGCCTTGCAGCCTACCGCGTCGCATCGCGCCCGATTCGGGACCAAATCGTTCGCTGATGGCGCTCAACGAGGCGCCTACGCCTGCGATCCGCCTTGTACCCTAGGGGCATGAGATTTGTCATCATCGGAATAGTGCTCGCGCTTGTGATGATGATCTATGCGCTTGTTGACCTGACAACAACCGATGATCGTCGGATCCGAAAGCTCAACCGAATTCTGTGGGTGGTCCTCATCCCTTTCGTGCCAGTGATCGGTCCGCTCGCCTGGTTGACGTGGGGCAAGCTGCCTCGCACGCAATTCCGCCCAGAAGGTCCAGAAGATCGCACCGACTTCGCGCCGAAGAAGCGCGCCGATGACGAAGAAACCGACCGTCGGATCCGCGAACTCGAAGAGCAGCTCAAAGCGCTCGACGATGAGCCTCTCGACCCGAAGGCCCAGAAGCCAGGAGACGAGATCGTGACCGCTGCCGAGGGCGAGGCTGCAGTCCACGACGATGAGACGCAGACCAACGGCGACGACACCGTGCCGCCGGTTCAACCTCGAGACATCGACAGTAGCCCGACACCGGGTTCGGAATCGCACCGTGATTCCGATGACAAGCCCGGCGCCGGGGGATGACCGCGTTCGGAGCCTCCGAATACTCGATCCGTTTTCTCGGTGCGCTCGCAGCGCTCGGTGTCCACGACATCGTCGTCTGCCCAGGAAGTCGTTCGCAATCGCTTGCGCTCGCAGCAATCGAACTGGAGCGCTCGACACCCGAACTGCACGTGCACGTCAGGACCGACGAGCGGACCGCTGGCTTCCTCGCACTCGGCCTCAGCCGAGAGAGCGCCCGACCCGTTGCCGTGATCGTGACGAGCGGAACCGCGGTCGCGAATTTGCACCCGTCGATTCTGGAAGCACACCACTCTGACATTCCGATGCTGGTGCTGAGCGCCGACCGACCGCCCGAGATGCTCGGTATTCGGTCGAACCAGACCACGGTGCAACGAGGAATCTTCGGCGGCGTCGAAACCCTGGTCGCCTCGAGTGCGCAGGTCGAGCGCGATGCCGACTCCGACCCCTTCGCCGACGCGCGCGCGGTCATGCGTGCCGCGCAACGCAGAGCCTCTGGCGTCATCGGCAGACCCGTGCACTGCAACATTCCATTCCGCGAACCACTCTCGGGTGTCGTCGAACTCGACGACGCCCGCTCGGAGATCGACGCGTTCGGATCTGAGCACGCGGCCGACGAATGGAGCACCGATCTTGCGGTCGTCGCGGACGAGTTCAGCGCAGCACCGCCGGTGATCCATGCCGAGCCCGGCACCATCGTTGTCGCCGGTGCAGACGCGGGACCGCGCGCCGAGGCGCTCGCCTACGCCCTCGGCGCGCCCCTCATTGCGGAACCGAGTTCGAACGCCCGTTTCGGGCCGAACCTGGTCGTCGAAGCAAGCGAGTTGCTCGCGAGTGAACTTGCCGAGGAGATCACTCGAGTCGTCGTCGTGGGGCATGTCACGCTCGCACGGCCCGTCGTTGCACTCATTCGGCGCAGCGACATCACGGTGCTCGTCGTCCCGCACGGTGGAGAAGAGCATGCGGGAACGGTGCTCGAAGAGTTTCCCGAAGTCGCCGAGCCACCTGGGCCCTGGCACCGAGCCTGGGTTGGACGCTGGGTCACGCAGAGCCGGGCACTCGCGGAGGCGCGGGCCATTGCGTCTTCGCCTGCCGCGCCGAATCCCGAGCTCCCGCGTGCAGAATTCGCTCGCGCAGAATTGAGCGCTGCTCGCGCCGCGGTCACTCGCGCCAGCCTGGCCCGAGCGCTCTGGCAGCACACATGGCCTCATGATCGACTCGTGCTCGGAGCCTCGCAGCTCATTCGCGATACCGACCTCAACGTGCAGGGGAAACCGATCACCGTGCACTCGAACCGTGGACTCGCCGGCATCGACGGCACCGTTTCCACAGCGATTGGTATCGCTCTCGCGCATGATCGTGCAGAACTCGGGGGAACGACTCGCGCCCTCATGGGCGACCTCACCTTCCTGCACGATGCGAGCGGTCTCGCGATTCCAGAGGGTGAAGCATTGCCGCGCCTGCAGATCATCGTCGGCAACGACCTGGGCGGCGGTATTTTTGCGGGGCTCGAAGTCGCGAAATCAGCCGATCCCGCGGATTTCCGAAGGGTGCAGTTCACGCCGCAAGCGGTCGAGCTCTCGGCGCTCGCCGCAGCGTATGGCTGGTCGTACACGAAGGTTGTCGACCATGCCTCGCTGGAACGAGCACTCACCACCGCGGAGCCCGGCATCGTCGAAGTCGTCCTCTAGGCGAGGGCAGTGCGCCTCCGGGTGAACAATCGTGCGCAAGAGATCGCCCTCGCACCCTTTGCGGCACTCGCAGCCAGCGTTGTTCCAGGGCACGGAGACGTCGGCTCGGACGCTTCGCAAGGTCTCGATGCAGATCGCACCTGGATCGCGGCGGTGATGGCGAGCGGTGACTCTGACGATGCGCGAATCGAGAACGACGCGATGCTGGAGATGCATCGCAGGCTCCAGCGCCTGATGCAGTAAACACCTCGATCGGCCAGATGCTGCTCGGTACACTGGCGTATGGATTCCATTGCTGACGCGCTCCGAGTTACCGGCCCAGAGTTTTCACTTGCTGACCACGACCCGAATGCGACTCCCGGCTTCACCGGGAAGAAGTCCGAGGGTCGGGCGCTCCTGGAAGAACGCACCGAGCACCTCGCTGAACTGCAGGAAAAACTCTTTGCAGCGAGCCGGATCGGCGCGAGCGATCGCGTGCTGCTGGTTCTGCAGGGAATGGACACGAGCGGCAAGGGCGGAATTCTCCGTCACGTCGTCGGCGCGGTCGACCCGCAGGGTGTGCAGATCCACGCGTTCAAATCACCGACGAAAGAAGAACTCGCGCACGACTTCTTGTGGCGAATCAGACGGGAGTTGCCTGGTCCCGGCATGATCGGCGTCTTCGATCGTTCGCACTATGAAGACGTGCTCATTCACCGGGTGCGCGGACTCTCAACGCCAGCGGAGATCGAAGAGCGGTACGGGATCATCCAGGATTTCGAGGCTTCGCTCGCCGAAAACGGGATCCAGGTCGTGAAAGCCATGCTCCACATCAGTAAAGAGGAGCAGGGCGAGCGGCTGCTCGAACGCCTCGACCGGCCGGAGAAGCACTGGAAGTTCAACCCGGGCGATATCGATGAGCGCGAGCACTGGGAGGCCTATCAGGAGGCGTACCAGATCGCGATCGAGCGAACGGCGACGCCGATCTCACCCTGGCACGTGGTGCCCGCGAACAGAAAATGGTTCGCGAGGCTGGCCGTGCAGTCGCTCGTCATCGAGGCGCTCGAGCGCATCAACCCGCAATGGCCAGAGGCGGATTTCGACGTTGCACATGAGCGTGCCAGGCTCCTCGAACTCGGCGCGATCGGCAGCGCGGAGTAAAGCGCAGCGCGAGACGCACAGATTCGAACTTGTACGACTCGCCGGGGCTACGCCGCGAGGGGCAACCGGGAGAATTTCCCCATCGTGCTGACCCAAGGGGCGGTGAGCGCATCGAAGCGTTCGCGGGTGAACTCGCCGTTCCCGATGTTGTGCGACACCGCAACGGCCTGTTTTGTTTGCGAAAGCGCAGCCGCGAGGCGAAGCTGCTCGGCGTTGTCATTCACGCGAGTCGGAGCGAAGTAGGTGAACGCGAGGTTTGCAGAGCGGGCCGCGCAGTCGCGCAGTTGCGTGCTCTCGAAGGCATCGCGCAGCGACGCCTCTGCAAGCCGAATCGATCGCGCCAAGGCGCCGTGACTTTCGGCCTGCTCTCGGTGCAGGGCGATGATCGAGGCGGCTTGCCGTGGAGTGAGCAAAACCGCAGCGCCGTACACCGCGCACACCAGCTTCCAGCTCGGTCCGAACGCGGCTTGCAGTGCCTCTTCGGGGCTTTCGAGCGGATTCGGTGCGAGTGCTCGCGAGTCGCGGTAGTTCAGGAGCGAGGTGACAACCCCGAAGGTCTCGGGGTGTTCCACTGCAACGGTCTTCGCGCAGGCGGTGCGAATCTGGTCGAGCGACCAGGGGCGATTGCCAAACTTGGCTTCCGTCTCTCTCGTCACCAGAATGCACACGTGCTGCAGTTGCGTCGTTAAGGTCATGCGTCCGTTCTCGGGCTCGGAAACTCCATAGAAAAACGCTACGGGCGCCGAAAAATGGTGTCCACCGGGCCCAGGGCGTGCCGCCACTGAACTTTGTTGTCGACTACTGAATTTGACGTGGACGTCGGAGTTTCAGCGCACGAAATGCGCTGGATTCAAGCCTCGCGGAGAGATCTCGCGCGAAAGCCTTCTGCTTCGCCGAGGGGCGCGACCTTGCGCGAATCGCCTATTCGAACGCTCGGCCGAGCGCTCCGAGAATCGGTCGGAACTTCGCCGCCGTCTCGGTGAGCTCTTCCTGCGGATCGCTGTCGGCGACGATTCCGGCTCCTGCGAAGGCGCGAACCCGACCTTCGTGCAACTCGGCACCGCGAAGCGCAATTGCCCACTCGCCGTTGCCGCGCGAATCCATCCAGCCGACTGGTCCTGCGTATCGTCGCCGGTCGATTTGCTCGATGGACTGGATGAGTTCGAGTGCCCGGCTTCGCGGCGTCCCGGCGACTGCGGCCGTCGGGTGCAGCGCGTTCACCAGGTCGAGCATGCGAGTCTGCGCCATCGTGCCGCGCAGGTCGGTCGCCAGGTGCAGCACGTTCGGGAGCTCCAGGACGAACGGGCCCTCGGGTCGGACGTCGATGAGCCCCGCGAGCGCGTCGACTGCGCTGTCAACGGCGAAGGCGTGTTCGCGTTGGTTCTTCAGATTGGTCACGAGTTCCTGTTCAGCACGTGACTGTCCCTGGTGATTCCGGGCAGCGGTGCCCGCGAGCACGCGCGCGTGGAACTCCCCGTGTTCGGCGCGCACGAGCGTCTCGGGCGTCGCTCCGAACACACCGTCGACGGCGTAGGTGATCGCAGTGGGATACGAGCTGTTCAGCGACCGCAGTACGGCGCGAAGATCGGCGTCAGCGGGCCAGCGTGCGCTGAGGTCGCGGGCGATGACGAGCTTTTCCGCTTGGCCAGAAGTGATTGCCGACACCGCGGCTGCGACTGCCGCGGTGTAGGCCTCCGGTCCGATGCTTCCGGGTACGAGCTCGAGTTGCGGTCGTGACTGCAGAGGCGTCGCCTGCGGTTCTGCCGGCGCGGCTTCTCCTGCGATTTGGACCTTTGTCATCCAGTGGAAGTCACCGCGCGTCCCGACGACCACTTTTGGAACGAGGAGTGTGCTCTTGGCGGACGAGTCCGAGGCGAAGCTCATCGCTCCAAACGCCGTGAGCCCCGTTCCAGGGGTGTCGTAATCGCCGTTCTCCTGGCTCTGATCGCACAGCGAGTCCCACGTCGAAGCTGCGTCGAGAATCCTGTCGGCGCCAGAGAAGTCGGCGCGAAAGGCCGTCCCGATTCCGATCACCCCGTCGGAGCCGCGCATGAAGGCGAGCGGGGCTTGACGTTGGAGAAGTGCGAAGAGATCTGGTCGCGAAATGGCATGCGTGGTTGCGGTCAGTCGAGGCAAATCTCTCACTGTCGAAGCCTACGACTCATCCACGCGCATTGCTCGCACTCTAGAATCGATGGTGTGAGCAAGGCAGGAATGGACAAAGAGCCAGAAGAGATCGCTGGCATGTTCGACCAGACCGCATCGCGATACGACATCGCGAACTCGGTCCTGGCGGTCGGCAACGACCGACTCTGGCGACTCCAAATGACGCGAGCGGTCAACCCGCTTCCGGGGGAACGCATCCTCGACGTCGCGGCAGGGACCGGCGCATCAGGCGCTCCAATGGCCAAGGCAGGGGCGTTCGTCACCGCGCTCGACTTCTCCGCGGGAATGATCGAAGTCGGCAAGCAGCGCCACCCCGAACTCGAATTCATCGAGGGCAGCGCTGAAGATCTGCCCTTCGAGTCGGGATCCTTCGATGCCGTCACCATTTCCTTCGGTCTCCGAAACGTGCAGGATCCACACCTCGCGCTCAGCGAGTTCTTCCGTGTCCTGAAGCCGGGCGGCCGAGTCCACATCTGTGAATTCTCAAAGCCTCCGATTGCACTGATTCGCTCCGGGTCTTCTGCGTACATCAAGAAGTTCATGCCGCACATCGCCAAGCTCATCACGAAGAACCCAGAAGCCTACGAGTACCTGGTCGATTCGATTGAGGAATGGCCGGACCAGCAGAGTCTCAGCAAGTGGTTGCGAACCGCAGGCTTCACGCGGGTCGCACACCGAAACCTGACGTTCGGCGTCGTTGCGCTGCACCGTGGTCGCAAGCCAACCGAGCAGACCATGCAAATGGAGCAGGTCTCGTTCGATGAAGAGACAAAGCAGACAGGAAATTAAGGTGGCACGAGACACCGTTCGTGTCGCGGAAGCCTTCGGGTTCACCGACCGACTCTTCAGCACTCCCGAGGAGCGCCGATCCCTGCGCTCCCTCGAGGACGGCCTCGACCTCGTCGAGCAGCGCATCACGACGCACGCCCAGTTCGCTGACCCCGTCGTGGACGGGGTAACCCGCTACCTCACCGAGGCCGGTGGAAAGCGCGTCCGACCCATGCTCGTGCTGCTCGCAGCGCAGCTCGGCGACGGTGTCACGAACCCGGTGATCGACGCCGCAGCCGCCATTGAGATCACGCACCTCGCGAGCCTGTACCACGACGACGTCATGGACGAAGCGGCAACGCGTCGTGGCGTCCCGAGTGCGCACACAGTGTGGGGGAACTCGGTAGCGATCCTCGCAGGTGACCTGCTGTTCGCTCGCGCCGCAAACCTTTTCGCACCGCTCGGTCTCGAGGCTGCGCGGATCCAGGCGCAAACCTTTGAACGCCTTTGCCTCGGACAGATGCGCGAGACGCTCGGCCCGGGTGATGCCGATCCCGTCGAGCACTACATCGGCGTGCTGCAAGACAAGACCGGCTCGCTCATTGCCGCTTCCGCAGAGCTCGGCGTCCTCCTTTCGAACTCCGACCCTGCGTACCGCGCACCGTTGCGTGCCTACGGCGAAGCGATCGGAGTCGCCTTCCAACTCGTTGACGACGTGATCGATCTCGATCTGACGAACGACACCGGTAAAGACGCAGGCAACGACCTGCGTGCGGGCGTGCCGACGTTGCCGCTGCTGCTCCTGCGCCAGCAGGAGGGCGACGACTCAGCGCTCGTGCGGTCGCTCACGAACTCAAGTGAAGACGAAACCTTCCGCAGCGCTGTTGCTGCACTCGCCGATCACGAGGCGACGGCGGCGACGCGACGTGAAGCCGAGCGCTGGCAGCAGCGAGCGCTCGCAGCCCTCGAACCACTTCCCGTAGGCCCTGTGCGCCGCGGTCTGACCAAGTTTGCAGAGAGCGTCGTCGAACGACGCGCCTGAACAAAGGAGAAAGCAGTGGGCGAATTGCCCCTTCGGATTGCAGTCGTCGGGGCAGGACCCGCCGGTATTTACGCTGCCGACATCATCAAGAAGACCGCGGAACGCGAGGTCTCGATCGACCTGTTCGAGCACCTTCCCGCTCCCTACGGTCTCGTTCGTTACGGCGTCGCACCAGACCACCCACGGATCAAGGGCATCGTCAACGCACTGCGTGACGTGCTCGAATCGGGTGTCGTTCGCCTGTTCGGCAACGTGCACTACGGCAAGGACATCACCCTTGATGACCTCCGCGAGCACTACAACGCCGTGATCTTCGCGACCGGTGCGACGAAAGACGCTTCGCTGGAGATCCCGGGCATCGATCTCGACGGTTCGTATGGTGCCGCCGACTTCGTGTCGTGGTTCGACGGACACCCGGACGTGCCGCGCGAATGGCCGCTCGAAGCAGAGTCGATCGCTGTCATCGGCAATGGCAACGTCGCGCTCGATGTCGCGCGCATGCTCGTCAAGCACGCCGAAGATCTCCTCCCCACCGAGGTGCCGCCGAACGTGTACGAGGGGCTCGCGGCTTCGCCCGTGACCGACGTGCACGTGATCGGCCGCCGTGGACCACTCGGAGTGAAATTCACGCCGCTCGAACTCCGCGAGCTCGGTGAACTCCGCGACGTGGACATGATCGTCCACGAAGAAGACTTCGGTATCGACCCGAACGAGGAAGAGCTCAAGCGCAACAAGCAGATCATGGTCATCGACCGGATCCTCGGTCAGTGGCGTCAGCGCGAAGTCGGGCAGGCGTCTCGCCGCCTCCACCTGCACTTCTGGTCTCGTCCGGCGGAAGTGCTCGGTGATGGCAAGGTCGAAGGCCTCCGCCTCGAGCGCACTCGCGCCACCGGCGACGGGCTCGCGAACACGGGTGAGTTCAAAGACATCCCCGTGCAGGCCGTCTACCGCGCAGTCGGGTACGCCTCTTCGCCGCTGGCAGATTTGCCGTTCGACGAGTACCGTGCCGTGCTCCCGAACCGTGAAGGCCGAGTGCTCGATGGTGCCGACCACATTCCTGGCGTGTATGCGACCGGCTGGATCAAGCGCGGTCCGATCGGTCTCATCGGTCACACGAAGTCGGATGCGATGGAAACCATCAAGAACGTGCTCGAAGACGAAGCCACCTGGTGGACGCCGTCTTCACAGGACGAGGACGACATCGTGCGACTGCTCGACTCGCGAGGCGTGCAGTGGATCGACATCGCAGGCTGGGGCCGACTCGACGCGCATGAGCGCAATCTCGGTGAACCCGAGGGCCGCGAACGCATCAAGGTGGTTCCTCGCGAAACCATGATTCAGGTGTCGCGCGAACAGTAGTTCTGCGCACACCGTTCGCAAAACGCCGCGCTCGTCACTGTGACAGGCGCGGCGTTTTCCGTGCTGCGAGTGCCTACTGGAGCGACGAGGTGAGGCGCGCGACGTTGTCGAGCACCTTGCTCCGTCGTGGGCGCTGCATCCACTCGTCCAGGTCGACGTTGATCGAGTGCGCACGGTAGTCGTCTTCGACTTTGCGGAGCTCGTTGACGAACTCCGAGCCGCGAATCATGACCGACACCTCGAAGTTCAAAGTGAACGAGCGCTGGTCGAGGTTGCTCGAACCGATCACGGCGACCTGATCGTCGATCGTGATGTGCTTGGAGTGCAATACGACGGGGGAGCGGTAGAGCGTGATCTTCACCCCCGCGCGGAGCAGCGTCTCATAGTAGGAGCGCTGCGCGTGGTACGCGACTGGTTGATCCCCGATCTCACTTGCGAAGAGTTCGACGTCAACGCCCCGCATCGCGGCGGTCGTCAGCGCGTACAGGATCGAGTCGTCCGGAATGAAGTACGGACTCACCACGACGATGCGCTCTCGGGCGTTGTACAGCAGCGACGCGAAGAGCCGGAGGTTGTTCTCACCCTCGAACCCCGGGCCACTCGGAACGACCGAGCATTCGAACGTGCCAACCTCATCAGCGATCGACAGCTCGTTGGTCGCAAGGAGCTCGTTCGTCTCCGCCCACCAGTCGGCAATGAACAGTGCTTCAATCTCTTGCACGACCGGGCCGCGGAACTCGACCATGAGGTCTTGCCAGTGCAGTCCTCGGCGGATGTTCGCGGGCTTGAGGTAGCTGGGGTCGATCATGTTGAGTGAGCCGGTGAAGCCGACCTTGCCGTCGACGACGACGAGCTTGCGGTGGTTGCGCAGATCGGGGCGCTGCCACTGCAAACGCCACGGGCGCAGCGGCAGCATGTCGTGCCATTCGGCACCCATCGCGTCGAGGCGAGCGATCGTCTCTTTTCTCCGTGGATACCGAACGCTCGTGATGTGGTCGACGAGGACGCGAACAGTCACTCCGCGCGCGGTGGCGCGGTCGAGGCTTGCGAAGAACGGTTCGGTGACGTCATCGGCCACGATCAGATAGAACTCGACGTTGACGCTGTGCTTTGCCTGGTCGATCGCTCGAACCATCGCTTCGATGATTGAGACATTGTCGGGCAGAATTCTCGCGCTGTTGCCGTCGATGAGCGGCATTGCTGACAGGCGTCGGTTCAGCGCGACGACGCCGGGCATCCAGTCGGGCCAGTCGGGCTCCGGTGCGGCGTCCTCGATCTCACTGGTTGCAACCGCGATGAGGCGATCGAGTGCATCCATCTTGCGCCGACGTCCGCGAGGAAGTGTCGTATGCCCGAGCGTGATGAACAGCAGCAGCCCGAGGTGCGGCTGGATCATGATCGCCAAGAGCCAGGCCGTTGCAGCCGCGGGTCGGCGGTTATACGGAACGGTTAAGACGGCGACAATGCGCAACGCAATATCGCTCGCGAAGTAGAGCCACGTCAGTATTTGCCCGATGAGGCCCCAGTCGGCCATCCCTAACGGAAGTTCACGAACTGCAGGTCGATGTCGAGATCAGCGCCCTTGAGCAGCTTCATCGTCGCCTGGAGGTCGTCACGGCTCTTCGAGGTCACACGAAGTTCGTCGCCCTGGATCTGCGATTTCACCGACTTAGGTGCTTCTTCGCGGATCAGCTTCGAGGCCTTCTTCGCGTTCTCCGAGGAGATGCCGTCCTTCAGGACGATTTCGACTCGGAACTCTTTGCCAGAAGGGTAGGGCTCGCCGGTTTCGAGCATCTTCAGCTCGATGCCCCGCTTGATGAACTTCGACTGCACGACATCGAGCACGGCCTTCACGCGTTCTTCGGAGGCTGCCTTGAGGAGGATTTTTTCACCGCTCCACTCAACGCTCGCACCGACGCCCTTGAAGTCGTAGCGCTGCTCGACTTCTTTTCGCGCCTGGTTGACGGCGTTCTCCGCCTCCATCTTGTCGACGCGGCTTACAACATCGAATGAGGAATCTGCCATGAACCAAGTCTACGGGTTTGATCGTTGGCTTTGGCTGCGATCTGGGGTGGGCTGTGAGGCCACGGGGCGACGCTTCGGATGGAACTGTCCGGCCACGAGCAGGACGGCGACGAACACGAGGGGAACGAGCCATCCGCTCCACCCGAGCACGGTCGCTTGCGTCGTGTCGATTCGTTGGCCCGCCATCGCGAAGATCAGGTAGGTTCCGGCGGCTCCATTGAACGCTGCGTGCGCGAGCGCCGCGGGCCAGACGGATTCGGAACGCAAGCGGAGCCATCCGAAGACCGCGCCGAAGACAATGCACATGCCGATCATCGCGGTCACGCCGAGCCAACCGGGGACCCCCGGATAGTTGTAGCCAAGGAGGACGAGGGGTGCGTGCCAGAGCCCCCAGACCACGCCAGAGATGAGCAGCGCGGGGACCGTGCCCAGTGGCATCAGCTTCGGAAGGAGCCAGCCCCTCCAGCCGAGTTCCTCGCCGAGCGCTGGAAGGAGATTGATGAACGCGGCGAGCGGCAGGATCGCGAGTTGGAGCACGACGAGCGCCTCAATCGAGAGTGGGAGTTCGTCGAGCCCGACCGAGCCCGCTCCAGCATTCAGAATCTGCTGGAACCCGGAGAGGTTTGCGAAGTCGGCTGGGTATACGCCGAGGAGCGCGCCGACGGGGAGTGCGAGGAGGGCGAGCGCAATCGGCACGAAAATGCCGAGCAATGCGTAGCCGATGAAGCGACCGACCGGCCGCAGCGGCCAGAGCCCCAAGGTGTGGGCCTTGTGCGGTGCGCGTTCGACGAAGAACACCACAAGGAGTGCAGCAATCGTGGGAGTCGTCATCATCGCCACAGCGACGATCGGAAACAGCGGGCTCGCGAGGCCTCCTCCGAACCAGAGCGGCAGGGCGAAGAGCCACGAGAGCGCAAAGGCGATTGCAAGGAAGATCAGGATGGGACGCAGTGCGACTCGGCGATCAGCGTACTCCGGGTGCGATTGCGCGGGCGCGGTGCCGCGTGCGAACTCTGTGGTCATGATGCGTGTGCCTCAAGAATGTGGAGGCCGGCGATCGAGGTGTCGTCGCGGAAGACGATTCGCGCGATGTACTCGCCTGCCTCAAAGGACAGTGGTGTGTTCGTGATCGTGACATCGCCGGCGCGCATCGCGGCTGGCTCGCCATGAGACTCGAATGCGCCTGCGAGGCCAATGATTTGCGCCCAGGCTGCAGCGAGCATGTCTTCGGAGAGTCCCGCACGCATGGTTGCGTCGAAGTGCTCGGTCACTTTCGGCCATTGCGCTCCGGAGAGGTCGCTGATCACGGATGACGCCAGGTCGCTCGCGCCGGCCAGTGGGGTGGTGTTCATGGGTTCTCCCGTTCGAGGGTCGATCGGTTTTCCAAAGCGCTGGAATGCAGCTTGTCGGCTGACACCGAGTGCGTCTCCGATGACCTGCCATGTTGCGCCGTCGTTGCGTGCCTGTTGGACGACGGTATGGACGACATCGTCGGCGCTCGCCTGAATTTCCATTGCTCGCTCGATTGCCGAGCTCCATTGGTCGTCGCTGTGCAGTACTTGCACCGCCAGGAGTTCCTGCGTCCGCGTCTGCAAAGCACGAATTGCGTCTGTCAACCGATCTTGCATGTGTAAACAATATCTTTACGTCGATGGAGCACGCAATGTCCAGAAGGGTTTGCTTGGCTGCCAATGTTTCGGGCAACAAAAAAGGCCTCTCGCTCCGTTTCGGAGCCAGAGGCCTTCGCTGTGGCGGGTGAGGGATTCGAACCCCCGTAGGCGTTGCCAGCTGATTTACAGTCAGCCCCCTTTGGCCGCTCGGGTAACCCGCCATTGCCACATGGGCAAAAGCCAGAATACACAAGTTCAGAGGGGGTCATTGACCATCCGTCGAAATTCTCCGCCCGGGGCGCGGGTTCGGTGAGCGTGCAGCAACGCTCGTAGGCTGAGGTTCGTGACCAGTCTTCTGAACCTCGCAACCACGATCGCCACCGATGCCGCAACCTTCATTCGCGAACAGCGCGCGAAAGGCGTCAACGTTGCTGCAAGTAAATCGAGCCTCACGGACATCGTGACCGAAACCGATCAGGCGAGCGAGCGCATGGTCGCCGAGGCGATCATGCAGGCGCGGCCGAACGATTCGCTGCTTGGTGAAGAAGGGTTGTCGCACCAGGGTTCGAGTGGTCTGACCTGGATCATCGACCCGATCGATGGCACCGTCAACTACTTCTACGACATCCCGACCTATGCGGTGAGCATCGCGGTGGTGGAAGGCGACGCTGATCCGCAGTCATGGACTTCGCTTGCGGGTGCGGTCGTGAACGCGCCGCTCGGAGATGTGTTCGCAGCTGCTCGCGGCGAGGGCGCGACGCTCAATGGGCGAAGCATCGCGCCGACGGGCGAAACCCGACTCGAGCAGTCGCTGCTCGGAACGGGATTCAGTTACGAGCCAGAACGACGTGCGCGGCAGGGAGTGGTTGTCGCGCAAATTCTGCCGCGGGCTCGTGATCTCCGACGCATCGGTTCCGCCGCGCTCGACATCTGTTTCGTCGCGTCCGGCCAATTCGACGGGTATTGGGAGCGTGGCTTGAAGCCGTGGGACTTTGCTGCGGCCATGCATATTGCCGAGGAGGCCGGCGTCGAGGTGCGCGGGCTTCGCGGAGACCGCGCAGACGGACGGTTGCTTATGGCGGGATCCGCTGGACTGCTCGATACGCTCGAGCCTTTATTGCTGGAGTTCAAGGCTGACGAAGCCTGAGGTGCGTCTGGGTGAACGGGCTTCACATAGAGTGCTCGAAACTTAGGTCTCACCTATGAGAGGTGGCGACTTCGTTACCTCTGCGTTATATTAGCCAGGTTCGTGATTCCCGAGAGAGTCCCGAGAATGAGATAAATTTGAGGCTGGATTTCCAGCGACGAGTGTGAAGGCATTGATCGAGTGAGTGCAGGTATCGGGAGCGAGTCAGCATCGGCTGTACCGCTCAACCGACGCACCGCCCGCCTCCGCTCCGCTGCCACTGGCGACACCGATTCATCAACGCAAGGTCACCGTATTTCTTCTTCGTTCGTTCCAAGTTCCACTCCTGATGCAGGCGCACCGTCACTCGTGTCGCCGACGCAGGTGCCGATGACGCGCAAGCAACTGCGCGAGCTCCAGGCTCGTCGTGCTGCCGAATCCGGCGATAGCGTTCCATCTGCAACCGACCAGGCCACCGCGCCCGGGGCCCCTGCTGCAGTTGCTCCTTCGGCTGTCCCGGCGGCGCAGGCAGCTCCTTCGGTTCCCGTTGTCTCGTCTGGTCCGCTCTTCGAAAGCCGCCGTGCCATTCGCCTCGCAGCGACAAAGGCTGCGGCAGAGCTGCCTGTCACCCTGTCGGCTGATCTCGCGCCGGGCACCGATTCAATCGTGATGCCAGCGCCTGCCGTTGCAGCGGCCGACGGAAAGAACCGCGCTGCTCGCCGCGCAAACGCTCGCGCAATCGTCGCGCGCCGCGCACGCGAGACATCGGTCAGCACCCACGCTCCACGAAGCACGGGCCCGAGCAAGGTTCGAGTTGCCTTGCAGCGCCTCTCCGCGGCCAGTGCGCTCCTGTTCGTCGGCAGCATGGTCGTCGTCACCTCGCTTCCCGCGCAGGCAATGCAGACGCCCGAGCAGGCTGCTGAAGTCATCAACACGCAAGACCTGCAATCGGTTTCCGTCGCTGACTCTGCAACCGCGAGTGTCGCAAGCACCGAGAGCTTCGAGATCCTCGCTCCCGAATTCGCCGCCGCACTCAGCCCAGAAGAGATGGCTCGACTGCAGACGATCGCGAACTCGCAGACGGCCGGCAGCACGAGCAATGGCACGAGCGCCTTCCCGAAGGTCTGGGCCGAGCTCGAGACCAGCTACACGCAGTCGCCGTTCCCGCAACTCGAAACAGTCCGCACGACGAGCCCATTCGGTGCTCGTCCGGGAGGATTCCACGGTGGCGTTGACTTCGCACCAGGGCTCGGCACCGAGATTCACCCCATTGCAAATGGTGTCGTGAGCAAGGTGTTCCAGGGCAACAACCTCGGCGGCTACGTGGTCTGGGTCGACCACAACATCGACGGTGAGTTCTTCCAGTCCTGGTATGCGCACATGATTCCCGGTTCGATCAACGTGGAGGTCGGCGAAGTCGTCGACATCAACTCTGTGGTCGGCCTCGTCGGCAGCAGCGGAAAGTCAACGGGCCCGCACCTGCACCTCGAGATCAAGAACGACAACTGGGTTTCATTCGATCCCGTTCGTTGGCTTGCAACGCGCCAGCAGGTGCTCGAGCCGTAACGAGGTCGAGCGTTCAGGCATGAAGAAAGCCCCGTGAATGTTCACGGGGCTTTCTTCGTGCCTTGAGCGCTTTAGTTGCGGACCCAGACGGTCTGGTCGGCGTGCACGAGCCCGTCGACGATTGGTGTCGAGGCGAGCACGACCTCTCCCGACGGCGCGGCGACGGGTTCGCCGTCAACGTTCGCAAGAACGGTGATCGCACCGTTCGTGAACTGCAGCGTGCCCGCAGCGGCGTCGGCCCAGGTGACCGCGCCTGCTCCGAGACGGTGCTCGGCGCGGAGCGCGAGTGCGGACTTGTACATCGAGAGGGTCGACTTCGGGTCGTTCTTCTGGAGGTCGCGAGCGTGCGTGCCGAAGATCGCAGGCTGTGGCAGCCAGGTCTCGCCGGTGCTGTTGAAGCCGTACGCGGGTGCCTCTGATTCCCAGGGGAGCGGAACGCGGCAGCCATCGCGACCATAGAGTTCGCCGTTCGTGCGGCGGAACGTCGGGTCCTGTCGCTGCTCGGGCTCGATCTCGGTGACTTCTGGGAGTCCGAGCTCCTCGCCCTGGTAGAGGTAGGCGCCACCGGGCAGCGCAAGCATGAGCGCGGTCGCCGCGCGTGCGCGGCGTTCACCGATCACGGGGTCTGCCTTCGATTCGCTCTCTGGTCCGATGCCAGCGCCCTGTGGTGGCGGTGGCACGAGGGCGAGTCGGGTTGCGTGACGGATCACGTCGTGGTTCGAGAGCACCCATGTGCTCGGGGCGCCGACCGCACCAAATTCCTTGAGCGAGTTGTCGATGACATCGCGAAGCTCGGCGGCATTCCACGGGGTTTCGAGGTATCCGAAGTTGAACGCCTGCTGCATCTCGTCGGAGCGCACGTAGCGAGCGACCTTCGAGAGCGGGTGCACCCAGGCCTCGGCGCACAGGACGCGATCGCCCTCGTACTCGTCGAGGACCTTGTGCCAGCGTCGGTAGATCTCGTGGACGCCTTCCTGGCCGAAGAAGGGGGACTCCATCGATCCGCCCGTGCCCTCCATCGTCGAGTAGTCGATGTCGGGGAGCCCTGGCGACTTGATGTTGCCGTGCGCTACGTCAACGCGGAAGCCGTCGACGCCACGGTCGAGCCAGAATCGCAGAACGTCGACGAACATGTCGCCGATCTCTGGGTTCTCCCAGTTGAAGTCCGGCTGTGAGGAATCGAAGATGTGCAGGTACCACTGGCCGGGAGTGCCATCGGCTTCGGTGACACGGCTCCAGGCTGGGCCGCCGAACACGCTCTTCCAGTTGTTCGGCGCTTCGCTGCCGTCGGCGCCCTTGCCGTCGCGGAACATGTAGCGCTCGCGCTCTGGGGAACCGGGTGCGGCAGCCAACGCTGCCTGGAACCATTCGTGTTCTTCTGAGGAGTGGTTCGGGACGAGGTCGATGATGACGCGCAGGCCGATGGCGTGGGCGGTTTCGAGCATCGAGTCGAAATCGGCGAGTGTCCCGAAGAGCGGGTCGATGTCGCAGTAGTCGGAGACGTCATACCCGGCGTCGTGCTGCGGGGATTTGAAGAACGGGCTGAACCAGACGGCGTCGACGCCGAGGTCTTCCAGCTCGGGAAGTCGCGAGGTGATGCCGGCGAAGTCGCCGATCCCGTCGCCGTTCGAATCCGCGAAGCTGCGCGGGTAGACCTGGTAGATGACGCTCGAGCGCCACCATTCTGAACCTTGCGGTGTCTGTGAAGAAATCGACATGAACAAAAGCGTATCGGGCGTATTTGCGAGCCAGAGAACGTCACGCGGTAGGACTCGACATGCGTTGTGTTCTAGACTTATCGGACTGAGACCGAAAACTGTCTTTTGGTCCGCTTTCCTTACAAGGACAAGGTTGCAATGCACAAGAACACACGCATGCCCGCTCGCGCTACAGCGCTGATCGCGGGCATTGTCGGCGCAGGGCTGCTGTTGAGTGCCTGCTCGACGGGTTCCCCGACCACTTCGAACGACCCGAGCGCATCGGGAAGCGCAGGCGGCACGCTTGTTTACGCGACCGGCGACGCCGAGCCCGCCTGCCTCGATCCTCATGTGGGAGGAAACTTCCCGCAGGCGCTTTTGAGCAGCCAGTTCTTGGAGCCCCTGTTCGGGCGCGATGAGGCGGGTGAAATCCTGCCCTGGCTTGCAACCGAATGGTCCGTGAGCGACGACGGCCTCGTGTGGGACATCACGCTCGCCGAGGGTGTGACCTTCACCGATGGCACGCCCTTCGACGCCGAAGCGGTGAAAATCAACATCGAGCACCTGCAGGACCCGGCAACGCAGTCCTCCACGGGGTACCTCGCGGTTGAAAAAGTCGCATCGATCGAAGCAGTCGACGCGACGAACGTTCGCTTCACGCTCAGCACGCCAGACGCAGCGCTCCTCGAATCGCTCAGCCAGCCCTGGACCGCAATGCAGTCGCCTGCAGGCCTCGAACGCGGCATGGAAGAGAACTGCCTCGCGCCCATTGGCACTGGCCCGTTCATCGTCGAATCCTGGACCGCTCAGCAAGAGGTCGAACTGATCCGGAACGACGACTACGCAGGGCTGAACCCGCAGGCCGAGTCAGACGGTGCTGCTGGGTTCGACAGCATCATCTGGCGCTTCATTCCCGACCCCGCAACCCGTTATGCGGCACTGCAGTCGGGACAGGTCAACGTCATCGATAACCCGGAGCCGGGCGCGATTGCGAACCCGGGTGAGGGCATCACGCACATCAATTCGCCACGGCCAGGCGCATCGAACCGCATCGAGCTGAACTCCGACCAGGCGCCGTTTGACGACATCCGAGTTCGTGAGGCGTTCATTCGTGCGGCAAGCGTCGAGCCGGGCATCGAATCGCTCTACCAGGGCACGGTCGATCGTTCGTTCTCGCTGTTGGCCAGCACCGAACCCTTCGCCGTCTCTGACGAGAGCCTATTCACCACCGACATCGAAGCGGCGAAGACTTTGCTCGATGACGCCGGGTGGAGCGAAATCGGAGCCGACGGTGTTCGCCTGAAAGACGGCGAACGACTCGTGGTTCGCTTCCCGGTCAGCACGAACCAGTCGGTCGCGGCCGAGCAAGCGCTGTTCGAGCAGATTCAGGCGAACGCGCTCGCGGTCGGATTCGAAGTGATCCTGACCCCGACCGACTTGAGTGCTTGGTATGCAGCGCTTGGGGCGAACGAGTACGAGGCGGTCAGTGCTCCGTACACGAAGGTCGGCGCCGACGTGCTGCGAATCCTGTACCACTCAGACGGCATCGTTCCTGCACCGAGCGGGTACTTCGCAAACCACGCGAAGGTCAACGATCCCGAGATCGACGCGCTACTCGAGACGGCCGCGACGACCTCCGATGCGGACGAACGACGGGAAGCGGCAGAAGCGGCCCAGCAGTTGATCCTCGAGGGCTACTTCGTGCTTCCGCTCTACGACCAGCAGAACCACTACCTGACCTCGGGTGTCGAAAGGATCTTCACGCTCGGCACGGTGGGAACGCCGAGCTTCATTGACGCGCAGCTGACCCAGTAATCGTGGGAGTTCTCCGGTGGGTTGCCGCAAAAATCGGGGCGGTGATCCTGGTCGCGTGGGTCGTTGCGACCTTCGTGTTCTTCGCGCTCCGAGCCAGCGGCAACCCGCTGGAGGCAATTCTCGGCGGACCGGGATCACAAGCGAGCGCTGAGGCTGTCGAGCAGGCGACTCGCGACTACGGTCTCGATCAGCCGCTCTTCATGCAATATTTCGCGCAACTCTGGCGGGTCGCCACGTTCCAACTCGGTGACTCCTACGGCAGGAAGCAGCCCGTCGCAGAACTGATCGGTGCGCAACTGCCCTCGACCGTGGTCCTCGCGGTGCTCGCGCTCACGCTCGCGTGGGTGCTGGCGCTCGGTGCGATCGCGCTCTCGATCCGCACGCGCGGTCCGATCGCGAAGGTCATCAATGCCTTCTTCCGAGGCGGCGAGATCCTCGCCAGCGTTCTGCCAAGCTTCTGGCTCGGCGCTGTCTTGATCGTCGTGTTCGCGAGCTGGTGGCAGCTCTTCCCGGCGACGAGTGCGGGATTCGCGCCCTCGTCGTTGGTGCTTCCCGTGTTCACGCTCGCGATCCCGATTGCGGGATTCCTCGGTCAGATCATGCGCGGCGGGCTCGACGAGGCGACGAGTGCGCCATTCGCGACCACCGCGCGCGCTCGCGGCGCGAGTGAAACCCGAGTGTTCTGGATGCACACGCTCCGGCACGCAGCATTGCCGGCGATCTCGCTCTCAGGTTGGGCCTTCGGCTCGCTGCTCTCCGGTGCCGTCGTCGTCGAAGCCCTGTTCGCCCGGCCAGGGCTCGGCCGCCTGCTGCAAGACGCTGCGAACACCCGCGACGTGCCGCTCGTCATCGGCGCGGTCCTCGTGGTCGCGGTGCTGTACGTCGTCATCATCACAATCGCGGATCTGATCGAGCGTGCCGTTGATCCGCGAACCCGTCAGAGCGCGTGGCGAGTGCACCGTAAAGCCGTCGAAGAGGCGGTGGCCGCATGACCCTCATCGCGCCCCCTGCATCAACGAGCCGACGACGTTCGCCGATGCAGATTTCGACGGTCCTCGCGAGCGTCGTGGTCGTGCTCATTGCGCTGGCAACGCTGACACCGAACCTGCTCGCACCCGTGAACCCGAACGCGATCGACCCATCGAACGCGTTCTCGGCCCCGAGCCTTGCGCACTGGTTCGGCACCGACGAATCCGGCCGAGACATTCTGGCGAGAATCGTGCACGGAGCCCGAGCGAGCGTTGGCATCGGTGTCGCGGCAACCGCGATCGGCATGGTGCTCGGAATGCTGCTCGGCTTCACGGCGGGGCTCGGACCGCGCTGGCTCGACGCGATCATCAGTCGCGTCATCGAGGTGCTCTTCGCGCTGCCGACGCTGGTGCTCGCGCTCCTGCTCGTGGTTGTTCTCGGTGCGGGCGTGACCGCGTCGGTGCTCGCGGTCGGACTCGCCACGGCGCCCGGTTACGCACGCATGCTTCGAGCGCGCGTTCGCACGGTCGCCGCGAGCAGCTACGTCGAAGCCGCAAAACTTGAAGGCGCCGGCTGGCTGACGATCCTGTTCCGTCACATTCTGCCGAACACCCTGCTGCCCCTCATCGCGATCGTGACGCTCGGGATCGGCCAGGCAATCGTGTGGGTCGCGGCGCTCAGCTTCTTGGGGCTCGGTTCGCTCCCACCGTCGCCGGAGTGGGGTGCGATGCTGAACGGAGGCCGCCTCTACATTCAAAACGCGTGGTGGATGACCGTGGTGCCCGGGCTCGCGGTGACGCTCGCGGCCGCCGCGCTGACCGTGCTCGGACGAAGGATTGCGGCGGTGCAGCACCGATGAACGCGCTCGTGGAACTCGAATCGCTGAACGTCAGTATTCGCGGCGAACAGATCTTGCATGACATCTCCTTGTCGCTCGAACCCGGTGAATGCCTCGCAATCGTCGGGGAATCGGGCGCCGGGAAATCTGTCCTCGGGAGGACCCTCATCGGGCTTTCCGCCGAGAACACGAACGCAGCGGTCACGGCCAAACGTTTTGCGCTGCTCGGCGACGATGCGCGGAAGCATCGCGAGCCGCAGTGGCGCAAAGTGCGCGGCTCCGGCGTCGGCTTCATCTTGCAAGACGCGCTGCAATCGCTCGACCCGCTCCGGAGCGTCGGTGCAGAGGTCGCTGAGTCGCTCGCGGTCCATGGCGTGCCTCGCGCCGCACGGCAAGCGCGAGTGCTCGAAGCGCTCGAAGCTGCAGGGCTCGACGATCCCGAGCTTCGCGCGAGACAGCGCTCCGGCGAGCTCTCCGGGGGGATGCGGCAGCGAGCCCTGATCGCCGCGGCGATTGCGAGCAGACCGTCCTTGCTCATCGCCGACGAGCCCACGACCGCACTCGATGCGACGATCGCGGTCAGGATTCTCGACCTCCTCGCGAGCCTGCGCGACGAGGGCACCGGGCTCGTGCTCATCAGTCACGATCTCGCCGCGGTCGCACGGGTCGCGGATCGTGTCATCGTGCTCGACCAGGGCCGGATCGTTGAATCGGGAACCGCGGCGCAGATCCTGACCACTCCAGATCACGAGGTGACGAAGGCGCTCGTCGCTGCAGCATCGCTCGCAGCGCCTCCAGCAGCACTCGCACACGGCGAGACCGTGGTGCTTGCTGCTGCGGGCGTCGCAAAGACCTACCGCGACCCGAGAGGTGACGCCGTGGTGGCGTTGCAGCCGACCTCGCTGGAGGTGCACGCGGGTGAAGCGATTGCGATCGTGGGGGAGTCGGGGTCGGGGAAGACGACGCTCGCGCGCCTGCTCGTAGCGGCAGAGTCGCCAGATGCCGGGATCGTTCGCTTCGCGGGAGCGCCGTGGAGCGAAGTGCGAGAGTCCGCACGGAAGACGCGTCGTTCGCAGCTCCGTTTCGTGCCGCAGGACCCGCTCGGCTCCTTTGACCCGCGGCTGAAGGTGCGCTCCTTGCTTCGCACTGCGATCAAACGCGCAGGAGCGTCCGTCACTCCCGAAGCTCTACTCGAGAGCGTTGCGCTCCCCGCCTCGGTGCTCCGGCGATCACCACGAACGCTCTCTGGCGGCCAGCGGCAACGGGTTGCGATCGCGCGAGCGCTCGCGGGCGACCCGAAGGTGCTGATCCTCGACGAGCCCGTATCGGCTCTCGATGTCACCGTGCAGGCGCAAATCCTCGAACTCTTACGCACCATTCAGCGAGAGCGTGGTGTTGCGCTCGTGTTCATCACGCACGACCTCTCGGTGGCTCGTGCGCTCGCAGATTCCGTCCTCGTCATGCAGTCGGGCGAGGTGGTCGAGCGCGGCGCGATCGCGAGCGTGTTCGAAGCTCCCCAGCATCCCTTCACGGTGGCGCTCCTCGACGCCGCTCGTGTGCGTCTCGGCGGTGCGGCGAAGTGATTTCGAGCAATTTTTTGCCCGAGATTGCAGGATTTTTGGGCGAGCACGCCCATCGGGGTCGCCTCGAAGTGTGCGAGGCCCCTGTGAGGTGCTAGTCTTTTCCGGTTGCCATTTGGCACACGCCCCGATAGCTCAGTGGTAGAGCACTTCCTTGGTAAGGAAGAGGTCGAGAGTTCAATTCTCTCTCGGGGCTCTCGTCTGCTTGATGCTTCGTGCTTGGGTGGGCGTTGCGGCGGGGTAGCTCAGTTGGTGAGAGCGCACGACTCATAATCGTGAGGTCGCGGGTTCAAGCCCCGCTCCCGCTACCAGTACCCATCAGGTTTACGAACCTGGTGGGTTTTTTGTTGCGCGCATGCTGGGTCCTGTCTTCACCCCGCCCGATGCCACTTGATCGCCGGAAGTTGCTCAGGTTCTTTGCGACACTTACCGCGGTCGCGAACATTGAAGAACGCGGCCTTCGGCTCCCTCTCCCTACTGTTGAACAACCCAATCCGGACCAATGCTGATCCCGAAAGGCTCACCATGAAACGCCGCCAGTCAACAGCCGCAGTAGGTTCAGCCGTGGCTCTCGCTCTCGTCCTCACTGCCTGTAGCGGGGGAGGAAACGCTTCGCCGGATGGTGGCGCAAACGCCAATGGTGTCGAGCCGGTCACCGGTGGCAACATCACAGTTGCCTCACTCCCGGCAATGATCGATCCGTACGTCACCACCTCGCGCACGAACTGGATGGTCGCTGCGTCCGTCTGCGAAGGTCTCTTCGCGAATGGCGCCAATATGGACGTTCAGAACGGCCTTGCAGAAGACTTCACCTACGGCGAGGCGACGGGCGAATACCTCATCACCGTGCGCGACGGCGTGACACTCCACAGCGGAGGAGCGCTCACCGCCGATGACGTGGTCGCATCGCTCGAGCGGTACAGCGCGGGCGACGCCGGAGCACTGTTTGCGAGCTTGGTCTCGGGTATCGAGGCGGTCGATGACCTCGTGGTCAAGATCACTACCGAATCACCGACGGGTGCGATCCCGGCATTGCTCGCCACTCCCGACACCGGGGCCTACATCATGTCTGCATCCTCGATCGCGGCAGCAGGCGATGCCGACCTCACCACCCTGGACTGCACAGGGCCGTATGTGCTCGACGAGTTCACTGTCGATCGCAGCGCAACGATCTCGCGCTTCGATGACTACGTTTCCCGCGACGAGGAGCCTGATGGAGCAGCGGGCGCGAAAACCGCTCACGCCGACACCATCACGTTCAATCCGCTCAATGAGGACAACGTGGTCAATCAGCTTCGCACCGGCCAGGTGAACGTTGCTCCGCAGTTCGTCAGCATGGACCAGCTCGCAGTGTACGAGAGCGACCAATCGCTCAATCCTGTCGTGTCGCCTGGTTCTGGGTTCTCGCTGATCCAGTTCAACCTGCAAGAGGGACCCTTCACCGACATCGAGCTCCGCAAGGCCGTCATGAACGCCGTGATGCCAGAGGAGATCGCGCTCCAGCAACTCGGAAGCGATGAGTACTTCGAAGACATTTCGTCGATGTTCCCAGCAGAGTCGCCATGGTATTCAGAGGCCGGTTCCGAGATTTGGGACAACCGTGATCCCGCTGAGGCGGCAAGAATTCTCGAGGCCGCCGGCTACGACGGATCAGCCATTCGAATCCTCTACCGTCCGACCTCAGACAACTATGGACCGCTCCTGGAGCAGCAGCTCGAAGCTGTCGGGTTCAATGTCGAACTCCTGTCCGTCGACGCCGCGACCTTCGGCGCAACCAGAACTGATTCCTCCGAATGGGACATCTTCCTCGCCGGGGGCACCGCATACTCTGATCCGCTGACGGTCGTCTTCCTCAACGATGACTTCCCGGGATGGTGGGCCACCGATGAGAAGCGGACCCTCGTTGCCGAGCTGACAGCCGGAGCGAACATCGACGAGCGGAAGCCCGTGTGGGACGAGCTGCAGCAGCAGATCTGGGAATACCTGCCATTCATCAAGCTCGGTCATGAGCCACGACTGGTCGTCACCAGCTCCGATGTCGGTGGTCTTGAACCATCACAGGGAACGGTTCGGGGGTACTACAACGTGTGGATCACTGAATAGCCGCTTCGCGCACTTCAGGACCAACACCCGCCATCGCGAGAGGACTCCATCGTGAAAGCTCAGCTGAGATATTTTGTGAAAGATCCTTCCGCGATCGTGGGTGTTGCCATGCTCCTCGTGATCATCGTGCTCGCGCTCCTCGCGCCGGTCCTGGGTCAAGATCCGAAAGTCCTCGATCCATCGTCACGCCTGCAGGCGCCGAGCGCCGAGTTCCCGCTCGGCACCGATACTGATGGCCGAGACCTCTGGACCATGCTCTTGTACGGAGCCCAGACCTCGTTGCTGATCGCCGGTGCCTGCACCGTGCTCGCCGTCATCATCGGCTTTCTGATCGGCACCACCGCCGGCTATTTCCGAACCTTCGACGCGATCATGATGCGAGTCATCGACGGAATGATGGCGTTCCCGAACATCATCCTGGTGTTGAGCCTCGTTGGAGTGCTCGGACGAGGGATCGTGCCGGTCATCGTCGGCCTCACGATCGTCCTCATTCCGCCGATTGCTCGCGTCGTTCGCTCTGCGGCGCTCGGTGTGAAGTCGACCGCGATGGTGGAGTCCGCTCGTTCAATCGGAGCGAAGGACGGCTGGATCCTGGCGAAGTACGTTGCGCCCGAATCGACATCGGTGCTCATCGTGCAAACCACGATGGGCTTCGCTCAAACGGTGCTCTCCATTGCGGCGCTGAGCTTCTTGGGTGTTGGGCTTCCGCCCGACGTGCCGAGCTGGGGGACCACGCTCTCCGCCGCGCAGCAGTACATGCAGACTGCCTGGTGGATGGCCGTGTTCCCCGGTGTTGCCATTCTCGTGACGGTGCTCGCACTGATCCTCATCGGAGATGGTCTGCGTGATGCTATGGATCCTCGTTCTCGTCGGCTTCTGGAACTGTCAAAGCTCAAGCGAGTCGCACGCCGTGCAGGCAAGCGCGACGCAATGAAGGCGAGTGCATAGTCGATGATTAGCTACGTTTTCAAACGCCTGCTCGCGCTCATTCCGACCGTCGCGGTGCCGATGGTGCTGCTGTTCGTGCTGCTGCGCGCGACTCCCGGTGACCCCGCCGTGATGATCCTCGGCGAAGACGCAACACCGCAACAGATCGACGCGCTTCGGGAAGAGATGGGTCTGAACGATCCGCTGTACATCCAGTTCTTCGAATGGCTCGGACGCATGCTCACGCTGAACTTCGGCGATTCGCTCTTCAAGGGCACCGACGTCACCGAGACTGTGCTGGCCGCGGCGGTCGTGACCGCGCAGCTCGCGATCTTCGCGATGATCATCGCGATCCTGGTCGGCCCATTGCTTGGAACGATCGCAGCCGCAACAAAGTGGCGGGCCCTCGACAAGCTGATGGTGGTCGGTTCGAGCATCGGAATTGCAATGCCGACATTCTGGCTCGGAATTCTCGCGATCCTGCTCTTCGGCGTCGGCCTCAGAGCATTCCCGGTGTCTGGGTATGTTGCCCCGGGCGATGACTTCGTGCAGTTTCTATGGTTCATGACGCTGCCGGCAGTTGTGCTGGGCGTGCTGGAGGCAGCAACCCTCTTCCGGTATTCACGAAACGGCGTGCTCGATGCGAAGAACCAGCCGTTCGTTCAGACGGCACGTGCGCAGGGGCTCAACGAGTCGACAATTACCGGCCGCTACGTCTTCCGAGCGGCAGTCGTGCCGGTCGTCACGGTCGTAGGCCTGTCATTCGCGTCGATGCTCGGAGGAGCGGTCGTCACCGAGAAGGTGTTCTCCATCCCTGGCATCGGAGCCGAGCTGCTCCTCGCAGTGAGTCGACGCGACTACCCCGTCATCGAGGGTTGCATTTTCTTCATCGCGGTCATCTTCGTCCTCATCAACCTCCTCGTTGACGTGGTGAGTGCGCTGCTTGACCCACGGATCCGATTCGCATCGAAGGAGGCATGATGAGCGCTCGCACTGATCTCGCTACGCCGCTGTTGAGCGTGAAGAATCTCACGATCGACATCCTGAGCGCCCACAACACCCAGACGGTCGTGCACGATGTCTCGTTCGACCTCGAGAAAGGGCGAACCCTCGGCATCGTGGGCGAGTCCGGCTCGGGCAAGTCTCTGACCGCGAACGCGATCATGGGGATCCTTCCCGACGTGGCGGCAGCCAAGGGGAGCATCACGTACAACGGCACAGAGCTGCTCGGTCTTCGCGCAAAGGAACGCCAGAGTTTGTCCGGCCCTGAGCTCGGGTACATCTTCCAAGAGCCGATGAGCGCGCTGCACCCGACGCTCTCCATCGGGGATCAGATGATCAGACCGATGAGGAAGCACCTCGGAATCAGCCGGAATGAAGCCAAGCAACGCGCCATCGAGCTGCTCGTCAAGGTGGGGATTCCGCCCGAGCGTCACGTGCTCGGGGCATATGTGCATCAGCTCTCTGGCGGAATGCGTCAACGCGTGATGATCGCGATGAGCATCTCGTGCGATCCGAAGCTCCTCATCGCCGACGAGCCGACAACAGCGCTCGACGCCACCATCCAGAAGCAGATCCTGGAGTTGCTCGTCGAACTGCGCGAGAGCCTGGGCCTGTCGATGATCCTTATCAGCCATGACCTCGGTCTGATCTCCGAGTATTCCGATGACGTCGTCGTGATGCTTGACGGCTACGAGATGGAGCAGGGGAGAACCGCCGACGTCGTGGCGAACCCTTCCTCCGGCTACACCGCGGGACTGCTGCAGGCCGCACCACGCCTCGGGGAGAAGCGAGACCGACTTCCTGTGATGGATCGCGCGGAGTTCACAAAACTGGAGGCGACGTCATGACCGTGGAAAACACTTCGACTCCGGTGCTCGAACTCACAGACGTGACGAAGCGATTCGATCTTGGTGGCATCGTTCGAAAGCGGAGCTATCTCGCGGTCGACAACGTCTCTCTCGAACTCCACGAGAACCGGGTGCTCGGCATCGTCGGCGAGTCGGGATCAGGGAAGTCAACGATCGGGCGAATCGCCATTGGCCTGATCCGGCCGACGACGGGAACCGTGCGAGTGCTCGGCACGGATCTTGCGAGCCTGTCGAAGAGCGATCTCCGGAAGTTCCGAAGCAATATGCAGATGATCTTCCAGGACTCGTCGAACTCCTTGAATCCGCGTATGACGCTGCTCGAGCTCCTCCAAGAGCCCATGCGTGTCGGCGGCCTGTACGACCGAGCGGAACGCGAACGTCGAGCACGAAAGATCGCAGACGAAGTTGCGCTGGCTTCCTCATGGCTTGATCGCCTACCGCACGAGTTTTCGGGCGGTCAGCGCCAGCGCATCTCGATTGCGCGCGCGCTCGCCCTCGAGCCGGAATTGATCGTCGCTGATGAGCCGGTCTCTGCACTCGATGTTTCCGTGCAGGCCACCGTGCTCAACCTCTTGAAGGACATCCAACGTGACAGAAAACTCGCGATGGTGTTCGTGAGCCACGATATGGCGGTTGTCGAGTTCATGTCCGATGAGGTCGCGGTTCTCCATAACGGCGCGGTTGTCGAAGCGGGCGTCGCGGACGACATCTTCGCTCACCCTCAGCAGGACTACACGAAGGCGCTCCTCAACGCCGTTCCAAAGCTCTAGATCGCTCATACACACAATGAAGGGCATCACGATGACTGCTTCTCGCGTGCAACCCGCAACAATTTCGGGACCGCTTTCACTCTCGGAAACAAGCGCGCCAGTGCTTCTCGACAATTACGCGAGAGAGCTGCTTCCGCTGTACGACTACGCACAATCTGAATACCTGGTCTCGGGAGAAGCCGCAGGGCACAGTTACACGACGCGCATTCTGGTTCGCCACCCGATCGATATGCGGCGTTTCAACGGTCGAATTCTGAGCGAGGTCAGTCACATCTGGGGCGGTATATCCGTATGGCGCGCCTACCATCGGCAGGTCATGCGGGCCGGGTACATCTGGGTCGAGATCGATTCGCAGGCACCGTCCGCGCTCGATCTCGTGAAGAACGCAGACCCCGAGCGCTATGAGGCCATTCATTTCGTGAATGACACGCTCGCCTCGGAGTTCAAATCCACGATTCCCTTCACGCCGAACCCCACACCGGAGACACTCGCTGCCGAGTACGACGAGTTCAAGGAGCGCTGGTGGGAAGCGACCCCGCAGTCGTTCGAGATCATCGCTCAGGTCGCCGCTAGCCTCCGCGAAGATCTGCCGGGGCTCGGAGGCTCCGCTGCGAACACCATTCTGCTCGCGGGGATCTCGCAAACCGGAGGGCTCACGCGTCGCTTCATTGAGCGGTATCACGGTGTCCTTCGCGGTGAGAACGATGCGCCGCTCTTCGACGGCTACCTGCCCGGAGCTTCAGGCGGCGACGCGCTGCCCGACATCGACGTACCGGTGATCGAAGTGCTCGGCGAGGCCGAGTTCCAATCGGTCAGGTGGCCGTGCGGCGTCAGTGGCCAGGTGCGGGGACTGAGCCACCGGCGAGACGACTCCGACACCTTCAGGCTGTACGAGGTCGCGGGGATGGCGCATCGTGAAACCAGGAGAATGAGCGCCTTCGATGTCGATCGGTTGAAGAATTCTCCGCTTCCCAGTGGTGCGAACTGGTCGAGCTTCCCGAACACGCATATCTACAACGCGCTGCTCGAACTGCTTGCAGAGTGGGCCGAGGGAACGGCATCCCCTCCGCCATCGCAGGTGCTCGAAACAATTGGTGAAACGGACGAAATCGTTCGTGACGACGTCGGCAACGCCGTCGGAGGCGTGCGCTCGACCCATACCGAAGCGCCGACCTCGACGCTGGTCGCGGCGACTCCGATGGGGCGGCCATCGTGGTACCACGGGAACGAGACTCCGTTGACGGACGACGTCCTCCGGAAGCGGTACGGGAGCGTCGCGGGATATCGCTCGGAGTTCGGGCGGGCGCTCGACAAGCTGTTGGATCAGCGCCTCTTGCTTCCGACCGACGCGGAAGAGTTGCGGTTGGACGCTGAGAGCGTGAACTTCTAGGCTCACATCGTGCCTATCGTCTTCGACGTTGCGAACGTTTCGCCGCAGAACGTCGCTGTTTCTCCTCGCGTGTTGAGCGAGTTGATGGCGCTGTTGCACGTGCACGCAGAGTCGGGGCACCATCGAGACCGTATTCGTGAATTGCGACGGATCAGTGATCTCGTTCCCGGTTCACTGGCAGGTCAATTGCGACTGTACGCGCCGCTGTGGGCGCGGTTTCGTTTCCGCGCCTTGATGCCGCTCTCCACCACGATCGAGGGCGGCGCGGACAGTTTCGAAGCCGAGTTGCACGAGTACCTTTCTCTTCCCGAGGACGTCTTCGTCGCAATGGCTGCCGAAGGGATCGCCGGTGTGCGTCTCCCGAAGGAGAAGTCGCCGGAGTTCGACGAAGCAGCATTTGTCGAGTTCTGTCGTACACGGAGCGAGGAGCGTGAAGATCTCGCGGTGCGCCTGCTTCGCGACCCGATCCTCTTCCAGCAGAACGTCGGGAAGACCCTCGTTCAGGCATATTCGGCATTCTTCGGCCAGATTTGGGCGTCATCACACGAACTCCTCACCTCGGATGCCGCTCGGATGCAGTCGCTGATTCAGCCTGGGTCCATCGCGGAGGTGCTTGCGTCGCTTGCTCACGACAGCCACCTGTTCGGCAAGCGGCAGCAGGTGGTGTTCGACAAGATCCAATCAGCGGTGGTCTCGGGAGACGGGCGGAAGTTCGTCCTCGTGCCGAGTATGTGGACGAGTCCGCACGTTGTCGTGAAGTACGACGAGTCGTATGCTGATCAGTCCGTTCCCGTCGTGGTGCAATACCTCGCCGGTGAGTCTGGGCGAGATGCTCCGTCGCTGGGCATCGTCACGAACCGCATGCTGGTGCTGGCTGACGGCCCGCGACTGCAACTCAGCAGGCATCTCGTGAACGAATCGTGCACGACCTCGGAGCTGGCGCAGCGAACGGGAATGACGACGCCGCAGGTGTCGAGACATCTGCGACGTCTCAAAGACGTTGGCCTGATTGTCTCGCAGCGCGACGGACGGATGATCAAGCACCGCCTCCGCAGCGACCTCGTCTACCAACTCGGCCATGAGTACCTGAACGCGCTCACTCGCTGAAGTGCTGTGCACGCCGGACTACTCCATGTCGCGTCGGGGGCGAGGGGCAAGCGGTGGCTCGGGATCGGATCGCTATTCTCAAAGAGGAGCGGTCAGAAGCCGCGGCCGTATGAGAGGAACCTCCATAGAAGTCATCACCGCAATCATCTCTATCGCAGCGTTCATTGTTGCGCTCACCGCCCTCGGATTTTCGATCAAGGCGTGGCGCGACCGATGAAGGTTGATCAGGCTTGGCAGGCAAGACTGCAAGACCTCGCTGGCGCACTCGAACAGGCGCATGCGGACAGAGATCAGGGCATCGTCGACGCGCACCTCGCGAACATCCCGAAGCAGCACATTGCTGCGGGTGTCAGGCTTTCAGCGATGCAGGTGCATCGAATCGTCAAAGCCAGCACCGCCCTCGATTCCGAGAGCACAACAGAGCGCGCGGTTATAGAGGGCTGATCCGGAGTGGATGGAAGCGCGCAAGGCAAAGAAGAATTCGCTGATCGCAGCGCGCGGGGCTCGAGACGCGCTCGTGGTCGAAGCCTTCAACGCAGATGTGCCGGCGGCGCACGTCGCAAAGGCGTTCAAGGTGTCTCGGAAGCAGGTGTGCCGCATCGTTGACGCGGCAAGGTGCTACCGGGCCGGGCGTCACCCGTCGAAGCACAACGAATTGATGGACCGTTTCACTCGCTCTCGCAAGGATGCACAGCGGGATTGCAGGCGCAGCGTCCGACCTTGAATCGCGGTGAACTCAGCTCGCTCGCCGCAGCTGCTGATGCTTCCGGTGCACTGAGGGGCTGTGGTGCGTCGCAGCCTGCTGGAGCTGCGCCGAAGGCTTCCAGATCAGTTGCGCGTCGTCGGGAAGATCCCGGGAGACGGAGTTCACGCCATGCGCGTTCTGTGTGGAAAAGATCGGGAATTCTGCGCCGTCGCGCGAAGCCCAATCACGCGTGTATTCGATGAGCCGGTACGAAACACCACTCGGGCACACCCAGATCGATCCGGGTAAATGAGTCGTCGTATTCTCTTGCATGATCCCCTCGCTGTCTTCGCCGTTGAGCACTGAGAGGTGCGGTGATCGCCGCGAACGGGACGTTCAAACCTTCGCTGCGATTGCACCTGGATGGGGTACATTTTGTACCCTCGCGCGAGCGAACGCAAGGAGAATTTATGACGGCGGCGCTTTCTGCGGTGGAGGGGTGCGCGGCCGACGAAACGTCTTGCCGTCGTGGGCGAGCCACGCTGGTGGAATCTGGTGCTCCCACCAGGAGAGCACGCCGTCTTGCGCCTGCTGCAGATCGCCCCAATACCCGATGAGTTGACGCTCTTCCGAAGTGCCGTACGTCACCGCGCGCCAGTACGGTTCGCGCTCCTTGCCGAGGAGCACGACACGCACGATTGCGATCGGGCGGTACGGGGCGCGAGGTTCGTTCGCGATCCATTCGACTGGAGTGAGCACGCGCATGAGCGTACGGCCAGCCTGCGACGTGACACCGAGTCGCTGGAGGTCCAGCGCGATTGACCTAGCTCGGGATCAAGATCTCGATGTTCGACTTGCGCGCTTCTTCGCGGATCTCCGCCGGCGGCTCCTGGTCGGTGACGATCACATCGAGGTCGGCCATCGTGCAGATGCGACCGAATGCCGACTGATTCATCTTGGAGAAGTCGGCGACGATTGCGACGTTGCGAGCCGCTTCCGCCAGAAGGCGGTTCACTTCGGCTTCTGCCTCGTCGACCGTGGTCGCCCCGAATCGAGGGTGCAGGCCGTCGACGCCGATCATCGCCCAATCGAGCGTCATGCTCGCAACTGCATGGCCGACGAGCGGCCCGACGAGTTCGAACGTGCGCGATTTGGCAACGCCACCGGTCGTGACGATCTTGATATTGGGCCGGATCGCCATTTCGTAGGCGATGTTCAGCGCGTTCGTCACGATCGTGAGCTGCGGTTCGGTCGAGTTGTCGTTTGATTGCAAATGCGCGGATTGCCCGAGTGCTCGAGCGACCTCACTCGTCGTCGTGCCTCCTGTGAGTCCGATAACGTCGCCAGGTTTGACGAGCGATGCGGCGAGCGTGGCGATGCTCTGCTTGGCTTCAGCGTTCCGCGCGATCTTGTATTGCAGGGGCAGTTCGTACGCCGCGCCGACCGAAACGGCACCGCCGTGAGTTCGGGTAACCAGCCTGCGATCCGCCAAAAAGTTGAGATCGCGCCTGGCGGTCGCGTCGGAGATCTGGAATCGTTCGGCGATCTCGGCGACCGTCAACTGGCCGACTTGCGCGAGAGCGTCGAGCAGGAGGTTGAGTCTCTGTTGCTGCGTCACAATTCCATCCTCCGTAGAAGTATCGATCATATCTATTTTCTGGCATGATGATCGGTAGATGCTCGTTTTTGATCGTTTCGGGATCAATAGCGGCAATAACAATCTATGTTCGGTGCCTTGGAGGGACCCCACGTGTCGTTTTTTATTGAAGAAGAGCTCGCATCTCAGCCGGATTGCTGGCGTCAAGCGGGATCAGTAGCCTCAGAACATGCAGCGGCACTCCCACAGCCTGGCGAACGAGTCGCTGTCGTCGGTTGCGGAACCAGCTGGTTCATGGCCATGAGTTACGCAGTGCTGCGTGAATCCGCCGGTGCTGGCGAGACCGACGCATTCGCCGGGTCCGAGTTCCCGAAGGGTCGTCAGTATGACCGCATCGTCGCGATCACGCGCTCCGGAACGACGACCGAGGTCATCGACCTGCTCGCTGCGAACCGCGGAACGCCCAGCACCGTGATCACCGGTGTTGCCGGTTCCCCGGCAACCGAGCACGCAGACCACACCGTTGCGCTCGAGTTCGCCGACGAGCAGTCTGTTGTGCAGACTCGCTTCGCGACCACCGCGCTCACCTTCCTGCGAGCGGGGCTCGGCCACGATGTCGAGCAGCTCGCCAACGATGCAGAAGCTGCGCTCACGATCGATATCGATGCCCTGATCGACGCAGAGCAGATCACCTTCATCGGCACCGGCATGAGCGTTGGAATCGCTCAGGAGGCCGCGCTGAAGTGCCGCGAGGCCGCGCAATTCTGGACCGAGGCATACCCCTCGATGGACTACCGTCACGGACCGATCTCGATCGCTCAGCCGGGCCGCTTGCTCTGGAGCTTCGGTGAGCTGCCCGAGGGTCTCGCAGAGCAGTTCGCGGAGACCGGTGGCACGCTCGTGGAGCACCCGGAGCTCGACCCGCAGGCAGGCCTCATGGTTGCGCAGCGTTTCGCGCTCGCGAAGTCGCTCGCGCAGGGGCTCAACCCTGACGCGCCTCGTAACCTGACGCGCTCCGTGATCCTGGACTCGACGAGCGCCGCATAATGCAGAAGGTCGCGGTGGACATCGGGGGTACGAGCGTCAAATTGGCGCGCGTGACTCCCGATGGACTCCGCGACCTGCACCGTATTCCCACCCCTCAGGGCGACGCTGACGGTTCGGCAACCGCCGCTGCAATCGCGGCCGCGGTTCGAGCAATGCTCGGCACGGCGGGGAGCACTTCGCTGGGACTCGTCGCACCCGGCATCGTCGATCACGAGACGCAGACGGTCGTGCGATCGGTCAATCTCGGTTGGAATGACGTAGCAATTGCCGCACTCCTTCGCGCGCACCTCGATTGTGACATCCGCTTCGGGCACGACGTCGGCGCTGCGGCGCTCGCAGAAGCACTCGTGGTCCGCGGTGAGACGCAACAGACGATCAGCTTTCTGCCGATTGGCACGGGCTTCTCGGTTGCGACGGTCATGCCGGACGGCTCGCTCGCCGAACGAGGTTGGGCCGGCGAGATCGGTCATTTGCGATCAGTGCTGCCCTCGCGAGCTGGCACCTCAGGGCAATCAGGCATCGGCGAGTCGCTCGAATCGCTCGCCTCCGCCGCGGGCATCGCGCGCAGACTCGGCGTGCGAAACGCTGCAGCCGCGGCCGAGCTGGTCCGAAGCGGGGACTCTCGTGCGGCTGAAATCTGGCAGCACGCGGTCGAAGTGATCGCAGACGTCGTGACCTGGGTCACCGCGCTTCGAGCACCAGACGCGATCGTGATCGGCGGCGGACTCGCCCTGAGCGGACCGCTCCTGTTCGACCCGCTGCAAACCGCGATCGACGAGCGTCTCGGCGATGTGCCCCGCGTGCCCGTGGTTGCCGCCCAGCTCGGGGATCTCGCGGCGCTGCACGGCGCTGCACGCTTGGCTGATGCTGCGTATGTCCCGCACCCGAGGGAGATCGCATGACCACTCGCTACGCCTCGAACACCGTGTATCTCGACGCCCAACTCCAACCGGGTTGGATCGTGGTCGAGGACGATCGCATCGTTGCGACGGGTCCGGGGATTCCCGAGCACGAATTCGAAATGCTCGACGGCCTTGTGATCCCGGGTCTCATCGACACACACGTTCACGGCGGGTGGGGGATTGACCTCGCCGCCTGTACACAGTTCGAGGCGGGCGAGTTCGCGCGCCTGCAGTGGCAGCACGGGGTGACCCGCACCTTTGCGAGCATCGCAACCGGGACGACGCACGCGATGCGTTCGCAGATCCGCCGTCTCGCGCCCCTCGTCCATGACCGGGTGTTCGAAGGTCTGCACCTTGAGGGGCCATTCCTGTCGCAGGAGCGCCGAGGAGCGCATTCCGCAGAGCTCCTCCAGACTCCGAACCTTGCAGCGCTCGAAGCCTTCCTGGAGGCCGGTGAGGGCACGATTCGCTCGATCACCCTCGCTCCCGAACTCGAGGGCGCGCTCACGCTCATCCAGACAGCCATCGCCCACGGAGTCACCGTTGCGCTCGGCCATACCGATGCGGATGCTGCGACCACGCAGCGAGCGATCGACGCGGGGGCGAGCGTCGCCACCCACCTGTTCAACGGCATGCGCCCGTTCTCGCACCGTGAGCCAGGCGTCGTTGGCGCAATGCTGAACGCTAAGTCTGTCTCGGTCGAACTCATCGCCGACGGAATCCACCTGGCCGACGACACCGTGACGACCGTCGCGAACGCCGCGCAGGGCTCTGTGATGCTCGTCTCCGACGCGATGGCGGCAGCAGGACTCGCCGATGGTGACCACACGGTTGCGGGCAGCGCTGTCCGAGTGACCAATGGAATCGCCCGCACGCGCGAGACCGGCTCGCTCGCGGGAGGCACGACTGCACTCCTCGCCATCGTGCAGCGCACGAGAGCGATTGAAGGCGTGCACGATGCTGCGATCGCCTGGGTGACCTCCAACGTTGCCGACGCCTACGGGATGGCAACGCATGGGCGGATCGCGCCGGGCAAGACCGCAGATCTCGTGGTGCTCGGTGCGTCGCAGGCGCCACGGGTGCTCCGAAATGGGCGCTGGCTGTGATCGCGGTCCTCACCCCGAACCCCGCGCTCGATGTGACCTACCGCACCCCGGCGATCGCGCTCGGTGCCGTCAATCGAGTGCAGGTCGTTCGTCGACAAGCCGGCGGCAAAGGCGTCAACGTCGCGCAGGTCCTGCGGCAACTGGGCGTATCTCCGTTGTCGGTGCTGCCACTCGGGGGGCCGACGGGCGAGCGAGTGCGTTCGGAGATGTTGGAGCTCGGGCATCGCGTGCTTGTCGTTGACCTCGCAGAAGAAACCCGGACGACCGTTGTCGTCGACAGCGGTGCGGCGGAAGCGACCGGTCTGTACGAACGTGGCCCGATGGTCTCGGCGGACGAATGGTCAGCGCTCACGGAGCACGTGCTCGGCGCGACCAAAGCGGGAGACCTGCTCGTCGTCAGCGGAAGTCTCCCTCCAGGTGTCACGCCCGAGACGCTGGCAGCGCTCGTCCGCGCCGCCTCAGCAGCGGGCCGGGCAACGCTCGTCGACTCCAGCGGTGACGCGCTCGAACATGCGGCGCGCGCGGGAGCCGACTATGTGAAGCCGAACCAGCACGAACTCCGCGAAGTCACTGGAGAATCCGATTGGCGCTCCGGAGCCGCAACCCTCCGCGCTTGGGGCGCTGGCACCGTCGTGGTTTCGCTCGGAAAGGACGGCCTCGCTCGCGTTGACGATTCCGGCATCACCGTGGTGACGGGAATCCCGACGCTGCAGGGCAACCCGACCGGCGCGGGCGATGCAACCGTCGCCGCGCTCGCATTCGGTATCGACCGCGACGGTGTGCTCAGCGACGAAACCCTGCAGCGAGCCGCCGCGTGCGGTGCCGCAGCAGTCCTCAGCCCGACCGCGGGCGCTATTGATCTTGCTCAGGTCGCGACGTTCGTCGCGCACACTCAATTGAAGGAGAACGAAGTTGCCACAAGCATCGATGCAGACGGTCCTGCAATCGAGGGGTGACGGTGCGGTTGGCGCATTCAACGTCATTCTGATCGAGCATGCGGAGGCGCTCGTCACCGCTGCGGAAGCGGCACAGCTTCCGATCATCTTGCAGTTGAGCGAGAACTGCATCAAGTACCACGGACGGCCAGACGCGATCGTCGCAGCAACCCTTGCGATTGCTCGCTCTGCATCGACGGACGTGGTCGTGCACCTCGACCACGCGAGCAACGAAGAACTCGTTCGCTCCGTCGTCGCACTCGGGGTCGATTCGGTCATGTTCGATGCTTCGACCTCGCCGTACGAGGAGAACGTTGCCCGCACGAAGGCACTGACCGCCTGGGGTCATGAGCGCGGCGTCAGCATGGAGGCCGAGATCGGCGAGGTCGGTGGGAAGGACGGCGTCCACGCTCCCGGCATTCGCACCGATCCTGCCGAGGCCGCTGCGTTCGCAGCAGCGACGAATGTGGATCTCCTCGCGGTTGCGGTCGGGAGTTCGCACGCGAAGGCAGAGCGTGATCTCGCGGTCGATGTCGATCTGATCGAGCGCATTGCCGCGACCGTGCCGTTGCCGCTCGTCCTCCACGGTTCGTCGAGCCTTGATGACGCGCAATTGCAGGCCGCAGTTCGCGCGGGAATGGCGAAGATCAACATTTCGACCCACGTCAACTCGCTGTTCACGAACGAAGTACGTCGGGTGCTCGGCGACAGCGAGCGTCTCAGCGACCCGCGCAAGTACATCGGACCTGCGCGCTCGATCATGGCGCAGGAGACCGAGCGCCTGCTTCGTCTGCTCGCACAGCCGACGGGCGTGCTCACGGCCTAAACACTCGGTTCGCAACAACAAAAACCCGGTGCCCTCAGGTGAGGAGCGCCGGGTTTTCGTCTGTGGGGGAGGTGCAGCAGTTCGCGGGGGCCGCGAGCTGTTTATGCTGCGGTCACTGCGGCCTGGACTGCTCGCCCGATGGAGAGCCACGTCCGTCGGTAGTGGTTCGGATCGCGTGGGTAGCTCGAAAGCGTGAGCGTTCCGCTCGGATCGACGAGCGCTCGCACCGAGTCTTCGTCGCTGAGGCTCGCGAGCAAGCTCATCGCGCGGTGGTCATCCATTGCTTCTGCGAACACTTTCGAACGGATCGAATGCCAGGCTCGACCGCCTGGACCCGGGTACACCAAGAACGAGTCGCCGGCCAAGAAGCCGTCGCCGGCGCTCGTGTCGTGGAACGGGTCGATCGTCCGGGTCGAGAATTGCGTGTTGTAGAAGTTGAAGCCCCAGTGCAAGAACCCTGCTGCCCCGCTCGACCAGAGCTGCGTCCCGATGACTCGGTTTCGCGCGGCTGGCTGCGCAATGAAGTGGTTCGAGACATCACGGTTCTGCGCGACGCAGTAGTAGAGCCACAGCGGCGACACTTCCGCGTCGAGGAAGGGCTGAGCGGCGTTGGTCGCGACGATCGGCAGCGGCACGGTGCCGCTGGCGAAGAGTTCGTAGTCGCTGAGCGCATCGGCGATCGTGCAGCCGTCCAGGAGATCGTCGACGACGTTCCGTGCGGCAAGGTAACTCGGCAGTTGCGCTTCCGTTGGTTCGTCGGAGATGTGGAACAGCACGGAGCCCTCCGCCCAGTGCTCGTTGAGTTCACTTCGAAGCGCGGGAAGGAGCTGCTCCAACAGGGTTCGATACGAGGGCGCGGTCGCAGGGACGTCCCAGCCGAAGCGCTGCTCCGGGCCCTGTGCCGTCTGCACCCAGATCGCCGGGGTCGCGCTCGCGCCCCACTGCGTGAAGAGGTGTGCAATCTCAATCGAGCGCACCCCGTGCTGCTTGCACAGTTCGAGCCAGCGGTGCAGCTTCGAGAAGTCGAAGGTGTACTGCTCATTGCCAGGATCGGTGATCTCGATGAGCTGCGTTGGTAGGCGGGTGCCACCGATTGCGGTGTCGAGCGGTGGCGTCCAGGTGGGCGTGAGGATCGAGTTGATGCTCAGATCTGCTGCAGCCCCGAGGAACTGGTCGATGATCGCCCAGTGCTCTTCGCTGAAGACCTCAACGCCGTAGTACGTCGCAAGGCCATCGCAGTGGAACCAGTGCGTGTTGACGATCGGGAGCGCCGGGAGGCTCGCGTCGACGATTTCGAACGGGATCGTCGCGGTGAACAAGGGCTCGCTCGCCGCGGCGTCCGTCATGGTCGTCAGGTCCGCATCCGAGCCGCTGGCCTTGTGCACGGTGATCGCAACCTCGTGGGCTCCGGCGGGCGCGGTGTCGGCGATCTCGAACTCGACCCAGACCGAGCGCCAGCTGCCGAGCAGTGGCGCGAACCGTCCGTTCGGTACGGGGCGGATCGGGTCTGGGTAGAGCCCGGGGGTGTCGACCAGGTAGTCGTCGTCGTGATCGTCGAACGCGAGGAGCGTGCAGGGAACGAGATCGACGGCGCCGAGCGTCGAACTGACGCCCTCGGGCTGACCGGTCGAGACGATGAGATCGTGCAGTGCCGAGGTCGAGCCGGCCGCAGGGGGCTGGTAGGCGAGTTGCACGCTGACGCGGCCGCCCCGGTATCCGAGCAGGGGAATGCTCATGTCGAGCGCCCGGGGCGTCCGGTCGGAGAGCACTTTCTCGAGCGAGTCGCACACGAGGAAGGTCCAGGCCGTGCGGGTGTGCTGAACGGTGGTGTGCATGCTTAGCCTTTCACTCCACTGGAGGTGATGCCTTCGACGAACTGACGCTGCAGGAACATGTACATGACGAAGGGGACGGCGAAGGAGACTGCGGCACCGGCCATCACGAGCCCGTATTGCGTCGTGAACTTGCTCTGCAGTTTCGAAGCCGCGAGCGTCACGGTCTGCATTTGGTCGTCGGTGATCGAGACGAGCGGCCACAGGAAGTCGTTCCACGTCGTGATGAAGGTGAAGACCGTGAGCGCAACGAGCACCGGCTTGATCAGGGGGACGACGATGAACGCGAACACGCGCATGTCGCTCGCACCGTCGATACGTGCTGCTTCGAGGAGTTCGTCGGGGACGTTGCCCATGAACTGACGGATCAGGAAGACGCCGAAGGCGTTGATGACCGGCAGGAACAGCGCGAGATAGGTGTTCAGCAGGCCGAGGTCGCGCATGATCGTGAACAGCGGAATGAGCGTGACCTGGCCGGGCACCATCATTGTTGCGACGTAGACCCAGAACAGCGGTTCCGACCCGGGGAACGGCTTCTTCGCGAATGCGAACGCGGCGAGCGAGCACACGATCAGGTTGACGAGGCACGCGAGGACGACGACGATCACGCTCGTGACGAGTGCCGGGCCGAAGCCGTAGATCGTGAAGAGCTTCACGTAATTGCTGAGATCGAACTTGGCAGGGTCGAAGGCGATCGAGATCCGCGTGGTGTTCTGCACACTCGTGACGATCATGAACAGGAACGGCAGGATCGCGAGTGCGACCAGACCGATGACGATGAGGTTCGCTGCTCCGGTGACGAGCGGCGAACTCTTTTTCCGTGCTGGGTTCACTGGGGCGCTCCTAAACATTGGACTTCGCAAGCAGTCGGCGCTGGACGATTGCGATGACGAGCACGATCACGAACAGGACGATCGCCATCGCACTGGCGTAGCCCATCTGGTAGTTCTTGAATCCGGCCTGGTAGATCGCCATGACGAGCGTCACCGTTGCACCACCGGGGCCTCCGCCGGTCATCGTGTAGACGAGGTCGAACACCTGGAACGACCAGATCGTGCCGAGGATGACGACGAGGAACGTGATGGGGCGAAGCGCTGGGATCGTGATGAAGCGGAACTGCTTGAACGGACCTGCGCCGTCAATCGACGAGGCTTCATAGAGTTCGCGCGGGATCTCCATGATCGCTGCGTAGTAGATCACGAGGAAGTAGCCGATGTTCTTCCAGACCGTGACGAGTGAGACTGCGAGCAGCGCGAGCTGCGGATTGCCGAGAACGTTGACGCCGTCGATCCCGAAGGCGCCGAGCATCGCGTTCATCAGGCCGTCGTCGGTGCCGAAGATGAACCGCCAGACCGTTCCGACGACGATCATGGAGGACATCACGGGGATGAACAGCGCCGAGCGGACGAAGCCGCCCATGCGATTGCGGAACCGGGCCGCGAGGAGGGCCGCGACGAGAAGCGAGATGACCGTTTGCAGCGGCACCGAGATCAAGGTGTAGATCGCGGTGTTCCCGAGTGCGGAGCGGAATGCCTCGTCTGCGACCAGACGCTCGTAGTTGGCCGTTCCGCTCCAGTTAGGGGAGCCGAGAATCGAGTACGAGGTGAAGCTGAAGTACAGCGTCATGATGATCGGGATCACGACGATCACCGTGAGGATGATGAAGCTCGGCGTCACGAACGCGACGCCGCTATAGCGCGTGGCCAGCCCTTGCGGACGCTGTTTTACTCGAGGCATTTGGTTCTCCGGTTGCGAATTTGTGGACAGCGGTGAGGCGGGTGACGTGCACCCGCCTCACGCGTGGCTATCCTGCGGAGTTCAGCGCTGCGTCGCCGTCTTTCGCGGCATCGCTGAGCGCCTGCTCTGGGGTCTTCTGGCCGAGAACCATCTGCTGCAGGTTCTGATAGAGGCTGTTGTAGACCGCGGAGCTTCCGGTGACGACCGGGAATGGCCGAAGGATCTCTGCGCCTTCGGTGTAGAGCGAGATCAGTTCGTTGTCGGATTCGACGGTCTCGTCGGAACCGATCGGCGGGTAGTCAGCCCACTTGTGGAACTGTTCCATCTGCGGGCCGGACTCGATGAACGTGACGAGGTCGGTGCAGAGCTGCTTGTCGTCGCAAGCATCCATGAGGACGAGCGAGTCAGTTGCAATGAAGGTGCCCTGTTCGACATTCATGAGCGAGTCGATGACGCTGACGTTGATTCCGGCGGCGTCGACTTCACCCTTCCACGACTCGGAGTCGAGGTAGAACGCAACGTCGCCGTTCAAGAACTGCTGGCGGGTTTCGTCGGCGTTCAGGCCGCTGACGTTCGAGGCCATGTAGCCCTCATCGAGCAGGGTCTTGATGAACGTCGCTGCTTCGATGCCCTCTGGCGAGTTGAACGCGGTGGCGCTGCCGTCTTCGGTGAAGAGCTCGCCGCCGGCCTGCCACAGGAGCGGGATGAACGATTCCGCGAGCATGCCGCGGTCGCTCGCGCCCCATGGCTGTGCGGTCGGGGTGAAGCCGGCTGCCGCGATCTGCGCGGATGCGGCGAGGTAGTCGTCCCAGGTTTCTGGAAGCTCGGTCACGCCCGCTTCGTCGAGGATGTCCTGGTTGACGTAGATGATGCGGGCGCCTCCGACGACGAAGGGCAGTGCGTACTGCTGGCCGTCGACCTGGCCCTGCTCGAGGTAGTTGTGGTCCGGCAGTGCATCTGCGGTGAGGTACTCGTCGAACGGCACGATCGCGCCCTGGTCGATGTAGTCACCCATCATTTCGTTGTACATGTAGCCAACGTCTGGGCCGGCGCCCGAGGAGATGCCCGTGAGGTACTTCTCTTCGTAGTTCGACCATGGCGTGATGGTGACGTTCACCTTGACGTCGTGCTCGGCTTCGAAGGGAGCGAGGATTTCGGCCCAGGCTTCCTCTTCAATGACCGTGTCGTCGCTCGCGAGCGTCGGGAGCCACAGCGAGATGCTGTCTTGGCTACCGCCACCATCGGAGGAACAGGCGGTGAGGCCGAGGAGTGCGGTCAGTGCGAGAGCCGCTGCCGCTTTGTGGGAATGCTTCTTCATTCGTGTCTCCACTTCGTGTCGTGCGAGGTCCGTGATCATGCAGGTGTGACGTCGAGAGAGACACCTACCATCTCGGTCAACGTTAACCATTCGCGAGCACGCGTTTGCTCGATCTTATCGTTTGTTAACAGAAAATAAACATTTCCGATCATCTTTACCGGATCGCAATCTTTCTGATCCGAGCCTGACTTTCGAGTCGTAGGCGCACGAAAATTGGGCAGGCGACGAGCGTCGTTGCCCGGAAGATCAATGGAAATGCACAGATTGGCCAGGGTTGGCCATCAGGACGCTGGCGTCAACGGGGTGATGTCGGCGGAGCAGTACAGCAGAGAACGCGCCCAACTTCTCCATAAGAAGTGCACATTCGCTCTCAAAATGATCATAAACGATCACCGCATGCCGAAATGCTCATCGCCGAGACGGTCAGGCCGACCGGATCAGGTCATCGGTCCGGCCGGAGATTGTCGAGGATCGCGGCAAGGGGTGCCTCCTGCGAGCGCTTCCAGCCCGAGCCCGCCCACAAGTTCAGTACCGAAGGATCACCGGCTCGCGCCGCGGCCGCTCGCAAGGGTTTCGTCAGATGGTGCACCGCCGGGTATCCGCTGATCGCCTCGGCATGGTGATCCCGAACGAAGCGATTCACGAGCGCCCGTGCGTACCGCCCGGTGAAGACTCGAGTGAGTTCGGTTGCCGAGTATGCAGGGTCGGAGAGCGCAGCCCTGTGATGCGCCGAGGTGCCAGCCTCCGGTGCGAGCAGCACTGCCGTGCCCACCGATACCGCGGCCGCGCCAGCGTTGAGAGCCCGGGTGACATCGGCAGCGTCAGCAATGCCTCCCGCTGCAACGAGAGGGAGCGGGGTCACGGCAAGCACCTCGGGAACGAGTGCGGTGAGCTCGGCTTCTGCTGGGAGGGCATTGCTCGCCCACACTGCCGAGTGTCCTCCTGCAGCAAATCCCTGCACGAGGAGCACATCGATGCCGGCTTCGCTTGCGGCGAGTGCTTCGGCGCGGTTCGTCACGGTCTGCATCGTGATCGTGCCAAGGCTTCGGAAACGATCGATGACGGCGGGCTCAGGAAGGCTGAACGTGAAACTCACGACCGGAACGGGTGACTCGAAGAGCAGCGCGAGTTTCTCGTCCCACAGGTCGTCGTCCTGTTGCAAGGGGGGAATCCTGTTATCCAGCCCGAGACGCGTGAACTCAGGCGCTAGAGCACTCGCATACTCGGCGTACTGCATTTCAGAGATCGGGTGGTGCGGCGGAGTAAACAGGTTCACGCCAAAACTTGTGACCGCGGCTGCACGGACGGTCTCGATTTCTGTCCGGAGCGCCTCGACGGATTTGTAGCCCGCGGCAAGTTGCGCGAAGCTCCCCGCACGCGCTGCAGCGATGACGAGTTCGGTCGTCGACGGCCCACCCGCCATTGGCGCCACCCACACCGGGTTCGGCGTGCGAAGTGCGGGAGGAAGCGGCCTCGTGCTCAACGGGTGCGGAGCGGAGGTGCGGGCTTCGACCGTGCGTTCCCGATGGCTCGAACCGAGATCGCAATGAGCACGAAGCCGATGACCATGAAGAAGCAGTACAGCGCGACGCCGCCATAGCCACCCTGGACCGCAGGGTTGAAGAAGGGGTAGGCGTAGAAGCCGGTGATCGGACCGCGGATGAGGGAGTAGATCACGTACACGATCGGGAACACCATCCATGCGAACACCGGTCGCCACGACAGCTTGCGGCGAGGCGCCCAGATGATCCAGTCGAGGAGCACGGCGACCGGCATGATGTAGTGGTGCACGAGGTTGATCCACGGCTTCAACCCGCCGAGCGGAACATCGCGAAGCAGGGTGATGAAGACGATGCCGACGAACACCATGTAGACGACTGCGGCCCCGCGGAGCGCGACATCGAGCGCGCTCGGTTCACGCTCCTGCATGATGCGCACCGCGGAGATGATGAAGATGATGCTCGCGAAGAGGTTCGAGAGGATCGTGAAGTAACTGAAGAAGTTGACGACACCGAGCCCGAGTGGGATCGAAACCCAGAACAGTTGGACGGCGATTCCGGCGAGCGCTGTCAGTGCGAAGGCGAACCGGTAGATCACGGCTGCAAGTCGGCTTGGTGTCATGGATCGACTGTAACGAAAACCGGGGTAACTTTCGCCGCAATTCTCGACGAACCTCGCCCGTAGACTGGAATCCCATGACTGCTGAGCACCCCGAGAACGAATCTGCACCGCTACCGGCCTTGAATCCGGAGGACGAGCGTGTTCAGGGTTGGGACGAGGATGACGACGATGAGCCGCGCCGCGAGCCCGGACCGCCCTCTTTCTTGACCTATCTCGCGCTCGGTATGGCGTCCGGTGCGATCATCCTTGCTGCGTTTCTTCGCAATACCGTCTCGGGGAACTCCGAGCTCGCGCTCGCCGCGCTCGAGGGCGATTCTGGAGCACTGCTGCTGTCGGTGCTGGGATTCGGCGGCGTCGTGGTCCTTGCCATCGGCGCGCTCATCGTCTCGATTGATCCGATGATCAAGAACCGGGGCCGTGGGCTCGCAATCCTTGCGCTGGTGCTCGCCTTCACGTCCCCGCTCATCGGGCTGGTCATCGAAACGGCAGTCTCGGCGATCTTCTTTTCTTGAGGCCAGCGGCACATCGTGCTGCGAAGGCGCGCACGTGATGCCGCAGCTCGGCCCTACTGCGTGAGCACTGCCGCGGTCGTCGTCACGGTTGCAAATCCGCCCGCGCTGAGGTTGAGCGCGGCGGCCTGCATGAGTTCGTCCGCGCTGCGTGTGAGGTGTCCGAGGCCCGGAATCTCCGCAGCGAGATCGAAGGTGCGCGTGGCGTCGATCGCGACCGTCACTTCATACCCCAGATTGCCGCCCATGCGCGCGGTCGTCTCGACGCACATGTTCGACTGGATTCCGCAGAGCACGATCGAGGCGATGCCCTGTTCGCGAAGCCAATCGTGGAGCGAGGGAGTGCCGAGGAACGAGGAATTCACGGTCTTCGTGATCGTGAGCGAGGGCTCGACCTCGCCGAGGAACGATTGCAGTGCGTTGCCTGCGGCGCTGGGATGCAGGGGCGAATCAGGGTCGAGGGAATCGTGGGTGACCATGACGATCGGCCATCCGCGCGTTTGCCAGCGGGTCACAAGGGCGTCGATGTTCGATTCGCACGCTGGATTGTTTGAGGCGCCCCAGTACTTCGACTCAAAAAATGCGTCTTGGACGTCGATCACGATCAGGGCGGGAGCGCCCGAATTTGCAGTCTGCACCCCTCGATCTTGCACGATGCACGGGCGCTTCGGGGTCAGTCGCGGTGTTCGTCGGCCTTTGGGATGAGTGGGAAGGCGAGGGCGGGAGCGACCGCGACCGTCGCGAACGCCAAGGGATACCCGATCACAGTGATGAGCGCGCCAAGCGCCGGGCCGACTCCGGCTGCGGTCAAGAACTGACCGGTGTTCTGGAGGCCCAGCGCTTTGCCCTGCCACTGCGAGCCCGCTGCCTCCGCGACATTCGTGAAGGCGAGACCGTTGTCGGCGACACTGATGGTCGTCGCCACGGCAAACATGATGACCGCCGCGATCGTCCACTCGAAGTAGCTTGCGAACGCGAGGACCGGGAGTGCCACGACGCCGGCAACCGCGACGGCGCGGATGACTCGCACGCGGCTCCCGAGGCGATCGCTCAACTGGCCGACCACGATTCGACCGACCGCGCCGATTGCTTGCGAACCGCCGATGATGAGCCCTGCGAGTGCGGCATCGAGCGAGAGTTGCGTCGTCATCCAGACGATGCCGAAGGTGGAGAGCGTGAACTGTGGGATGACGAGCAACGCTGAGACGAGGTGTGTTCGTGGCAGGAAGGCGCTCCGGCAATACGGATTGTTCTGCTTGTTCTGATTGTTCTGCTCGGGCTGTGGGTTCTGTGCGGGCTGCCAGTTCGGGGATCCCGACAGTTTCGGCGCAGTCGCGTGCGTTGCAGACTGCATGCGCGCCGGTCGTGGAGGGTTGACGAGGGCGAAGCCGCAGGCGAGTGCCATGGTCGCGGTCATGGCGGCGGGGAGCACGAGTGCGGGAACAATGCCTCCGGCGGCGGCGGCGGCGGCGAGCGCGGGGATCGCGAGCGCCGAGACGGTGACGCCGAGGGGCTGCGACATCTGGCGAATGCCCATGACGAGTCCGCGGCGCTCTCTTGGGAACCACCCCGTGATGGTGCGGCCGCTCGCTGCATTGACGCTCGCGGTCGATGCGCCCCCGAGGAACAGCAGGACGCCGAGGAGCACGAATCCCGAACTCTGGGTCGCGATCACCGCCGCGATCGCCGCGAGGCTGAGACCGGTCACGATGACGCGGCGCTCGCCGAATCGATCGGCGAGTGCTCCCCAGAGCACGAGCGTGCACACCATCCCGAGTGTTGGTGCGCCTGCGAGCGTCCCGGCTTCCGCGAGGCTGAGCCCGCGCTCACCATGGAGGTAGGGGATCAGGAAGGCGGGCGTGGTGACGAGTACGGTTCCTGAAATCTCCGCGGCGATGACGAGGACGAGCATTCGCCACGCGCGTCGAGGCACGGCGGTGCGCGGCGGCACAACGGCGGATGCTGCGGTCATTGTGGCTCCTGGAGCAAGGTCGCGCGGGCGACAGTGGTGATGCAGGTACGATAGGGGATACCAGCTTGGTATACCAAACGAGGGGACGGCGCGCGTGGTCGCAGACGGACGAGAAGCTTCGCTCTACGAGGAACTGCGCGGCCGGATCCTCTCGCTCGAATACGTGCCCGGAGAGCGAGTCACAGAGCGCTCGCTCGAGACCGACCTCGGAGCCTCGAGAACGCCGATCCGAGCTGCGCTCCTGCGCCTCGAAGTCGACGGGCTCATTCGCCGCGAGAGTCGGGCGTGGAGAGTCACCCCGATCGATCTCTCAGAGATCAGGGCGCTCACCGAATTCCGAGAGGGTCTCGAAACGGCAATCGTCGCGCTGGTCGTCGAGCGTGCGCGCGAGGAAGATTTCGCTGACCTTCTCGCCGTGCTCGATGGGGCCGATGAGGCAGGCCCGGCAGAGGCGATTCGAGCCGGCGGCGACTTTCATGCGCTTCTTGCCGAGATCGCAGAGAATCCCTTCTATAGCGAGGCGATGCGCGGTGTCATGGTGCGATTGCAGCGCGCTCGCTGGCTGGTCGTGCGAACGGCAGAAGAGCGCGCGGACGTCAAGGCGCAACACCGTGCGATCGTCGGTGCGCTCCAGGCCCGCGATCTGCAGCGAGCGCAGGAGCTCGCGATCGCTCATCTCCGAGCTTCGGCCGAACAGACCCTCCGGGTGCTGCGTGCAGATCGACAGCGTTTTCGCGGACACGGGCTCGAAGTGGTCGAGTCGTAGTCCTGCGAACACCGCTTGTCTGGTGCTCGTGCTCTGACTTGTTATGACGAGTGCGGTGCGCTTGCCCCCTCAGCGCCGCAGTACCCAACCTGCATTCTTGACGCTTCGTAAAAAGAACCGGTCAAACGCACTTTCTACGAAAAAGTCACAACTGCATAACGCCGCATAACTTGTCTCTAGTGAGAAGACAAGTGTGCTCCGTAGAGTCATGACAACCGAAGTCGATGACGATAAGGAGCTCGGATGCCTGATCAAATTCTTGATCGCCTACCCGGGCTCGATCGTGCCTCGGAATCCCCGATCTGGTTCCAGCTCATGCGAGCACTCGAACAGGGCGTTGCACAAGGAGTCTGGTCTCCTGGTGACCGGCTGCCGAGCGAGAGCCAATTGTGCGAACACTTCGGAATTTCTCGGACGAGCGTTCGCGAGGGACTCGCGCACCTCGAAAAGGCGGGACTTCTTCGACGCGAGCAAGGTCGCGGAGCGTTCGTCGAGGCTGCTCGTGCTCCCTGGAGCTGGACGCTGCCGAGCGCCCCTGCGCTTCTCGGTCAGCTCACGCAAGACGGTGACAGTGCACTGACCTCAACGATCGTTCGCGCCGGCGTGGAGATGCTCCCGCCGTGGGCTGCCGCGGTCTTCCAGGGGCAGGACAACGGCCAGGGCTTTGTCTTGGAGCGAGTGCGCTCAGTCGGACCGCTCACCGCAGTCCACGTCCTCAACTACATGCCCGCCAGACTCTCGGGCGTACTCCCGAGCATCCGGCGTCCACGAGCGAGCCTGTACGCCGCACTCGAATCCGTGGCGGGCGTCCGGATCACGCGCATGCGCCGCACGATCGAGGCGATCAGCGCCGAACGCCAGCTCGCACACTTGCTCGGTCTCGAACCGGGCCACCCCATCGTCGTCGTCGAAGCGGTCGCATACGACCAAAACGACGACCCCGTCGACATCTCTCGCGCCTCGGTCAGAACCGATCGGCTGCGCGTGAGCGTCGACAGCGGGTACGACGCTCAAGGGCTCTCCGTTGCGGAGTCCTCCGGCTCGTATCCGGATCAACGAAACGTCGCGACCAGCGACACTTCGAAACCGTTCCCAGAACATAAAGACCGCACACCGTCACGCTGACCCGCGCTCGCGATTCAACGACCGTACGACGCAGAACGCTCCCGAGTTGTGGAGCACACCGCGCACTCAGGCAAGTTCGTCCTGCCATTTTTCGACCCCAGGAGCTCGAATGAACACACCAAACGCCGTTCTCATCGTTGGCGATAGCTACATCCCCGCTGCCGTGTTTTCGGCCGCGCTCGAGCGCCACGGCATTGCAGCCGAAGCGAAGACCATGACGATCGTCGACTCGCCGGAATGGTCGGTCGACGGACTTCGCGAATATGAGGGCGACCCTCGGGAACTCAGCGAATTCATCGACGGCCACGAAGTGCTCGTCGTGCACGGAGCCCCGGTTTCACGAGACGTGCTCATCGCGAACCCGAGCATCAAACTCATCTGCTGCGCTCGCGGTGGTCCCGTCAATATCGACATTGCGGCAGCGAATGAACTCGGTGTCGCGGTCACGACCACGCCTGGCAAGAACGCGCACGCGGTTGCCGACCTCACGATCGGCTTTCTAATCACGAGCATGCGCAACGTGCTCCCCGCGCTGCGGAGCGTCGACGAGGCAATCGCCGAGGGTCGCGAGATCAACGAGTCGGCCTTCGAAGGCGCACGGTGGTTCGGTGCCGAACTCCGTGGCCGCACCCTCGGGCTCATCGGGTTCGGCAACGTTGCACGGCTCGTCGCAGATCGGGCGATCGCGCTCGGTATGCAGGTGTTCGCGTACGACCCGTTCGTGCCGAAGGAGACAACCACCGCCGTGACACTGCTCGACTCGCTCGAGGAACTCTATGCGCAGTCGGAGGTGCTGAGCGTGCACGCTCGCGCCACCAAGGAGAACCAAGGGCTCGTCGGCGCCGCAGCCTTCGCCTCACTGCGTGAGGGCGCAGTCTTCATCAATACCGCGCGAGAGTCGCTCGTCGACGAGCATGCGCTGCTCGCGGCGCTCCGGAGCGGTCACCTCGGGGCAGCAGCGATGGATGTTTGCGAACCGGACGGGCCCTGGCGCGAGCTCGTCGGACTCGGCAATGTGATCGTCACCCCGCATATTGCCGGGGCGAGCCACGAAACCCTTGCCCGGGGTGCGGAGATGATCGCGGAGGAGATCACGCGGTGGCAGTCGGGCGACGAGCTGCGGTGGCGAGTATGAGCACGCCCGATATTCCGCAGGCCGCGTTCTCGGCGCTCGAGCCGGTGGTGCTCAGCGTCGATGCCGGTACCGGTTCTGTTCGAGTCCTCGCCTTCTCGACCGGCGGTGACCTCGTTGCGCAGGCATCGCGCGAATGGACGCACCCGGCAGTTCCCGGCCACCCCGGTGGAACCTCGTTCGATACAGCAGGGGGTTGGGAATCGCTCTGCGCAGCGTTTCGTGACGTCAGCGCTCGCCTGCACGGGCGCGAGATCCTGTCGATTGCGGCGTCCAGCATGCGGGAGGGCTTCGTGCTCTACGACGCAGCCGGCACTGAGATCTGGGCGTGCCCCAACACGGATGGTCGTGCTCGCGTGCAGGCAGAAGCGCTCGTCGCCGAGGGCATCGCCGCCCGGATCTACGAGATCGCGGGGGACTGGGTCTCCATCACCGCACCCGCTCGGATCCGCTGGATCGCCGAGCACCAACCTGCTGTTCTTGCGCAGGCACGTCACCTCGGCATGCTGAGCGACTGGGTGGCGTACCGCCTGAGCGGTGTCTTCGCGACCGATCCGACCTCCGGGTCCTCGAGCGCACTCTTCGATCTGCGGGCGCGGACCTGGTCCGAGGAACTCGCCGACGCCGTTGGCCTCGATCGTGCAGTGCTGCCGCCGGTCGTCGAATGCGGCACGGTGCTCGGTGCTGTCACTGAGGCGGCCGCCGTCGCCACCGGCCTCCCCGCTGGAACCCCGATCGTCGCGGGCGGCGCGGACACGCAACTCGCGCTGCACGGCATTGGTGCTGACTCCGGCGACACGACGATCGTCGCCGGAACCTTCTGGCAGACCACCGCCATTTTCGACGAGCCGGTCATCGATCCCGAGCGACGGCTTCGCACGCTCTGTCATGTTGCCCCAGATCAGTGGATGGTGGAGGGCATCGGTTTTCTCTCGGGGCTCGCGATGCGCTGGTTCCGGGACGGGTTCTGCGAGGACCTCGTCACCCGGGCCGAGCACGGTGGCGTGAGCGCCTACTCGCTGATGGAAGATGAAGCGCAGGCGGTCGAGCCCGGGTCCCACGGCGTCGTCGCGATCCTCTCGAACGTGATGCAGGCCGATGCCTGGCACCACGCCGCACCCTCCTTCCTCAATGTCGACATCGCCGGAACCGCGGTGGGTCGGGCCGCGTTCGTTCGAGCGATCGAGGAAGCAGCAGCGTATGTTGCGCGGGCTCATCTCGAAATCCTCGACACGCTCCGTCCCGCTGAAGCCGAGCACGACAGTGTCGTGTTCGCCGGCGGGTCCAGCAGTGGACGCCTGTGGCCGCAGATCGTCGCAGATGTCACGCACCGCAGCGTCGCCGTCTCGTTCGTCGCCGAAGCAACGTCCTACGGTGCCGCGAGGCTCGCAGCCGCCGGCGTCGGTGTCGAACTCCCACCACTGCGACCGCGGGCGGCGCCGGTGCTTCCGGATACCGCCGCGAGTGAGCAGTACGAGCTGTCCTTCGCCCGATGGATGTCGCTGTACCAGGCGATGGTGCAGCTCACCCGGAACGAAGCGCTCGAACCCTTGTTCACGCCCCCGGGCGGACTGCCGTACGACAGTGCGCGAGCCCGGAGCTCTCGCATTTCCCAATACTCCCCAAACACCTCGAACATCTCGAACACGAAGGAACCAAGTCATGGCTGATCTCGAAGGCAACAAGAACGCAAAGAATTTCGCACCGAATACTCCGCAGGCGAGGTTCGGGACCGCGATCCGCGGCTCGCAGGCGCTCGATTGGGGCATGCAGAACCGGCTCGCGAAGATCCTGAACCCCGACACCGGTCGCACCGTCATGCTCGCGTTCGACCACGGCTACTTCCAAGGCCCGACCTCCGGCCTCGAACGCATCGACCTCGGCATCGCGAGCCTGGCGGATCACGCCGACGCCCTCATGGGAACCCGCGGATCGTTCCGCACCTCCATCCCCGCGGGAACGAACGCAGGGCTCGTCGTCCGCGCTTCGGGCGGACCCTCGATCCTGAAGGACCTCTCTGATGAGCACATTGCGCTGGCCATGGACGACGCCGCGCGAATCAATGCCTCGGCGGTCGCCGTTCAGGTGTTCATCGGGGGAGAGCACGAATCACGCAGTGTGAAGAACCTCACCGACCTCGTCGACGGCGGATACCGATTCGGAATCCCCGTCCTCGGCGTCACCGCGGTCGGGAAAGAACTCACCCGTGACTCGCGGTACCTCGGACTCGCAACCCGCATCATCGCCGAACTCGGCGCGCAACTCGTGAAGACGTATTACTGCGAGGAAGGCTTCGAGGACGTCGTGGCCGGGTGCCCGGTTCCCGTGATCATGGCGGGCGGAAAGAAACTGCCAGAGCTCGACGCCCTCACGATGGCCTCGAACGCGGTCCGCGCAGGGGCAGCCGGTGTCGACATGGGCCGCAACATCTTCCAGAGCGAGTTCCCCGCCGCAATGATCCAAGCGATCCGCGCGGTCGTGCACGACGACGAGTCGCCGGAATCCGCGCACGAGCTGTACCGCAGCCTCGCTGCAGACGCAGGGCGGGCAGCATGATCCGCAACATTCGCGACCTCACCCTTCGCTTCGGCGACTGGGGTCCCGGGTATCTCGTCGAGAACGAGGATGCCGCCTTCGGTGCGGTCACGCTCCGCCCCGGCGACACCTTCGCAAACCACTTCCACGAACACCACACCGAGTCGTTCTTCGTGATCGAGGGCGAGGCGGAGCTGTGGCTCGACCGCGCAACCGTGCAGCGGCTGAGCGATGGGGATTTCGTGCAATGCACTCCGCAGGTGCAGCACTACCTCCGGAATGTCAGTGACGCACCATTCACTGCGTTCTTCATCAAAAGTCCCGGAATTTCGGGAGACAAAGTAGACGCGCCCTGGGAGCCAGAGCGCGAAGTACCGGCAGCACCCGCTGCCACACAGGAATAGAGGAACACCATGCAACTGCAACGACGCAGCACGCTCAACACCCGAGGAGGGCGAGGCAAGGCGATTGCCGGCCTCGCACTGCTCAGCGCAACAGCCCTCACCCTCGCCGGATGCTCCAACGATGGCGGCGGCGGAGGCGGCGCGGAGACCGATTCGATCTCCGTCTTGATCGCAGCACCGCAAGAGGGCGCTGGCAAGATCCTCGCCGAAGAGTACGAGGAGGCCACTGGCATTTCGGTCGACGTCACGGTCCTGCCCTACGACCAGATTCAGTCGCGCGTCCTCCTCGACGTCCAGTCGGGGACGAACCAGTTCGACGTCATTCAGTACTGGTACACCTCGGTCGGCGCACTCGCACAGGGCGGCGCGCTGAAAGACCTCACCGAGTGGATCGAAGGCAACGACGAAATCGATGAGGACGACTTCATCGACGCGATCTACGATCCGTACACGCTCTACGAAGGCAACCGCTACGGTCTGCCCATCGACGGCGACACCCACGTCATGTTCTACAACAAGACGATCCTCGAACGGAACGGCGTTGCCGTGCCGACGACCTGGGAAGAGTACATCGCCGCGGCGAAGACGATCACCGAGAACGAATCGGCGAACGGCGTCTACGGCACCGCAATGCTCGGAGACACCTCGGCGTTCAACATCGGCTCGACCTTCTTCAACCGTCTCGCCACGATGTCACCTGACCCGATCGACCCAGTTCGCCCAGATCTCTCGTCAGATGCCGCGCTCGCCGCAGCGCAGTCGATGCTCGACCTCGCCCCCTACGCGCTGCCGAGCCCGCTGGAAACCGGATTCGACCAGGCGCTGCCGCAATTCCTTGGCGGCAACATCGCAATGATCGAGTTCTGGACCGACCTCGGTGTGTACGCGCAAGACCCAGAAGGATCCGAAATCGTTGACGAGTGGGGCGTCGCTCCACTGCCGATCGGCCCAGAGGGAAAGATCTCCGGCGCGGTCAATGCCGGTTGGGCAATCGGAATCAGCCCGACGGCGAGCGATGAGGAGAAAGCGCTCGACTTCCTGCAGTTCGCGACCTCGCAGGAAATGAACGTGCAGCTCTCCAGCACCGCAGGTTCGGGCGTCGACCCGATCTACACGAGCACCTTCAGCGCACCCGAGTACCTCGAGGTCGTGCCAGAGGTCGCGAAGGTCGCCGAGCAGGTGTTCCCGAACGTGCAGCCATGGCCGACTTCACCGCAGTCACCCGAAATGATCTCTTCGCTCAACGACAACCTCGCGTTGATGCTGCAGGGCAACCTCTCACCAGAAGAAGCGCTCGCGGCAACCGACGCAGCCTGGGATGAGCTTGGGGTAGGAGACAACTAATGCAAACGACCAAGGGACGACGCGTGCAGAAGCTGCGGCGGCCACGAGCCGCAGGGTGGATCATGCTCACCCCAGCACTGCTGGGCGTCGCAATCATCGCGATCTATCCACTCGTGTACACGATCGCGGTTTCACTCACACGCTCGTCCCTTGGTCAACCCTTCCAGGAGTTCGTCGGGATCAACCAGCTCGTCGCGGCGTTCACGGGCGATGCAACGCTCGCCTCCGTGGTCCGCTCCTTGACCTTCGCGCTCCCGTCCGCGGTGATCGCGGTCGTGCTGGGCCTCATCATCGCCCTCGCGCTCCAGCGCGGGGTGCGGAAGGGCAAGTTCATCCGAGTGGTGCTGCTCCTGCCGCTCATGACCCCACCGGTCATGGTCGGTGTGATCTGGAAGCTCATGCTCACGCCCACCGGCGGGCTCTTCAACAACGTCCTCCGCTCCTTCGACTTCATCAACGAGCCGGTGCTGTTCCTCGGATCGTCACCAATGGCGATGATCTCGCTCGTGCTCGTCGACGTCTGGCAGTGGACGCCCTTCTGCGTCCTGCTGATCTACGCGGGTCTGCAGGGGCTCCCGGTCGAGGTCTATGAGGCCGCGCAGGTCGATGGAGCAACGCCGTTCCGTCTGCTGCGTTCGGTGGTCCTGCCGCTGCTCGCACCCACCATCGCGACCGTTCTGCTGTTGAAAACGATTCTTTCGTTCAAGGTCTTCGACCTCGTGTTCATCATGACCAGCGGAGGCCCTGGCCTCGATACGACCGTCGCGAGCTACCAGATCTACAAGACGACGCTCGAAAAGTTCGACCTGGGTGCCGCGGGCGCGCAGACGATCGTGTTCCTGATTCTCGTCACCGTCGTGATCCTGCCTCTCAGCGGATTGCGCAGCAAAGTAACGAAGGCGGTCCAGTAATGGCTCTGACAGAAGCAATCGTGCTCGACGGCGCAAAGCCGACGCGTCGTCGCCGCTTCGGCGCGCAAATGCCCGGCTGGACCTCGCTTCTTTCTCGCACGATCCTCGTGGTCGCGGTCGCGATGTGCCTGTTCCCGATCCTCTACCTCGTGTTGATGTCGTTCAAGAACGCTTCAGACATTCTCTCCGTGCGGATCTTCCCTTCGACGCTCGCCTGGCAGAACTGGGTGAATGCGTTCGCGGATTACCCGATCATGACCTACCTCGGCAATTCGGTGGTCGTCGCGCTCGGCTCCACACTGCTCGCGCTCGCGATCAGCATTCCCGCGAACTATGCGATCGCGCGCCTCCGGACCGGCGGGAACAATATCCTTGGGCTGATCGTCTCGATCTACATCGCCCCACCGATCGTTGCGATCGTGCCGCTGTTCCTCCTGGTTCGCGGTGTACGCCTCATGGACACGATCGCTGGACTCCTCGTGGTCGAAGCGCTTCTCCTGACACCGGTCGTCATCTGGCTGCTCGACAACTTCTTCCGGGCGATCCCGGAGGAGATCGACGAGGCCGCGCAACTCGATGGCTGCGGACCATGGCGAACGCTCACGCGGGTGATCCTGCCGCTCGTCATGCCCGGCGTCGTCGCGGTCGGGATCATCGCGTTCATCCTGTCGTACAACGACTTTCTGATCCCCCTCATGCTCGGGCAGAGCGGTTCAACGCAAACATTGCCGGTCGGCATCGCCCTCATGCAGGGCGGCCGCGAAGTCGCGTTCGGACGGATGGCTGCCGCGGCGTTCATCGGGATGGTGCCCGTGTACATCCTGGCTCTGTTCATGCAGCGCTGGCTGATCGGCGGTCTGACCCAGGGGAGTGTGAAATAGCGCGAGCGCTCGTGATCCGGCGAGCGCTCGTGATCCGGAGAGCATCGGGTGACAAACAGCGTCGGATTCTGTCAGCGGACTATGAGCTCTGGTTACACTGTGAAAGCAATCCACGCCGGTGAGGTTTGATCAGGAAAACCTCGAACGACACCAGTAGGAACAATGACTCTGATCGGACGCGCCGCTGAACGGCTCGTTGCGACGCGCGCGCTCGTTCCCCCGGCAACCCTGCTCGTCCTGCGTGGGCCCAGTGGCATCGGGAAGACTGCATTCGTCACCGCCGTCGTCGAAGACGTCGCCGCGAAGATCGATTCCAACTTCACCCTCGTCACGCTTTCTGGAAGCCCCTCACTCACCGAGGTTCCCTTCGGCGTCTTTCGCACGGTGTTCACCGCAGAAGAATCCGACGCGCTCGGCCCCGTGCGCGCGAGCGATGCGGCTCGCGCCCAAGCATTCGCTGCCGAGGTCGCGCAATCGTTCATCGAGGAGCCAGCCGAGGGTGAGCCCGCCCGTCCGCTGGTCGTGCACGTGCATGGCGCCGAACATCTCGATCCGCTGAGCCTGGCCGCGCTCGAATGGTTGCGGCAGCGCAACGAGGCGAGAGTCGTGATGACGACTCGAATGATCACTGGACCACTCGAGAAGTTCGTCGCCGACACCGGGGCGACCGTCCTCGATCTCGCACCACTTGGCGACCACCAGATCGACGACCTCATCACGAGTGAATGCGCGCCTCTCGAAGTCGACACCTATTCGAGAAAGCGACTGATCTCGATCAGTGGCGGCAATCCACTGCACCTCATCACGCTCCTGGCAGCGCTGCGGCGGACCAACACGATGCAGATTCGGCGCGGTGTTCTGGTGTGGGAGGGCGAGCTCGCATTCGACCCGACCCTCAGCGAACTCCTGAGAGCAGAACTCGACACCTTGACCTCGAGTCGCCGCGAGATCGTCGATCTGCTTGCATACTGCGAACCGCTCGCGCTCCCGATTCTGCTGCGCTTGCACGATGAGGCCGACATCGAGGGACTGCTCGACGATGGAGTGATCGTCGGAGAGTCAGCGAGCGCGTACGAGCCCCCGAGCATTCGACTCGCGGTTCCGGCACACGGCCCGAGCATTCGTGCCGTCCTCAGCCCGGTGCGTCGAAGGAAGCTGCTCGAACAGCTCTGCACTTCGCTGCTTGCGACCGACTTCGATTCGCGTCCCGAAGATGTGGTTCGCGCGATCGGCTGGAGCAGGCAGTGTGGATTCGTGCCGCCGATTGCCTGGTTGCGGCACTCGATCGCCCAAGAGCATCTCGCTCGCTCGGAGGAGCTGACCATCGTCATCTCGACGATGATCGCGACGCATCCGGACGCGACCGTGACCGAGCGAGTGAGCGCGAGGGTCGCGCGAGCCGAATCACTACGATTCGGGGGAGCGATCGACGACGCCCGGGTCGAACTCGCAGAAGCGCGACGGCAGATCGAGTCGATCACGGACGAGCTCGCGAGGGCAAAGAGTGTCGCGCGCTGGGCGACGGTTGCTTCGGATGTCGAACTCTACGGATTCGACTCCCCGGAGCGTGCGCACTCGGTCTTCGACGATGCGGTCGCCGTTGTCGCGGCGCTCGGTCCAACGCCGCGAACCACGGAGTTCGTCCGAGTCGGACAATTCCTTGACGTCGCGCAGGCTGTGCTGCTCGGGTATTCGGGGGCGCTCGCGGAAGCGCACGAGCGGCTCGATGAACTGTTCACGAACTCCGAGAACCCCAGCGACGACGTGCTCTTGCCGGGGTGCGCAATCAGCATCCTGATTCTCGCGCAACGCGGCACGGTCAACCGAGCTCGCGAGATCGCTGGAATCTGGATGCCGCGTGCGCAGATTGCAGCACGGACGCACCCGTGGATCGCAGGGGAGATCGCTTCGGCGCTGTTCTTCTGTGAGATTTCCGACGGCCGGATCGACGCGGCAGCGGAACTGAACTCGCGCATCGCCGGGCTTGTCGACGATCCACGATTCCGTGGACGCATCGACCCGGCGCTGCAAGAGCTCGCCGGCGGCATCGTCGAGTTCCGCCGCGGCCGGTTGTCCGAGGCCGCGGTGCTGCTGCGTGCTTCGTGTGCGCGCTTCGAGGTCTCCGATGGTTCGGGCTTTTTCGGTTATGCGCTTTCGTACCTCGCGTTGTGCACTGCTGCGCAGGGAAACCGTCAAGAAGCGAAATCGCTCATCGCCAACGTCGAGCACGCACGATTGCGGATCTCCCGGGTGCTGCAGTCCGCAGTTCGCGAGAATCTGCTCGCCGCACGAATCTGGATCGGCGAGGAATCGGCGGCAGCCGAAGCTGAGCGCTTGCAGGCGTGGTGCGCTGAACGAGGCCTCGACCTCGCAGAGATCCGTGCGCTCCACCTGCGTCTTCTCAGCACGATCACGAAGTCCTCGGACGAGTCGGCGCAACCGTTACTCGAACGAGCGCGACTCCTTGCGCATCGTATGCAATCAAATCTCGGGCGGCTTGTGCTCGCGCACTGCGAAGAAGTGGTCGCACACCGCGCTCCGACGCCCTTCGGGATCGCCGGGCGCAAGCTCGCCGCGCGCGGCATCGTTGTTCCCGTCGAACACGTCACCGATTCGCTCACCGAACGCGAACGCGAGATCTCCACGCTCGCGGCGCTCGGCTACTCGAGCAAGGCGATGGCGATCCACCTCGGGCTCGCATCCCGAACGATCGATACGCATCTGGGCCGCGCCTTCGTGAAGCTCGGCATCAATCACCGCGACGATCTCCCGCGGGCGCTGCATTCGGCAGGGCTCGACTAGGGCGTCCGTCCCGAACGATTGCAGGTGCGCGGGCCCGCATCACGCAGCGAAGGAACGATCACGCAACGGAGAAACGGGATCGCCCAGGTGAGCGATCCCGTTCTCATGGAGGTCGTGTTCAGCTGCAGTGGACTGCAGCCGGTGCGCTACGACCTGTGCTTGTCATTCGCGCGCATCCGTACCGCAGCGCCGAACATCAGGAGCAGCAGTGCGCCTGCGAGCAGCGCAGTCAATTCGGCACCGCCGCCAGTGTTCGGCAGGTTCGCTGAGCCGGCGGCGGGAGTTGCCGCTGGAGCACTTGCGGTTGGTGCTGGTGCCGTAATACCCGGAGTGCCCGCACCAGGCGCTGAAGTCTCCGGTGCGGAAGCCTCTGGTGTTTCCGCGGGCGGCTCCGTGACGACTGGCTCTTCACTCGGCGCTGGCTCTTCACTCGGGCCAGGCGTCTCAATCACGGGTCTCGTCACGAGAATGTCCTGCTCGGCCTCACTCGCCTCGAATACGGAGACATCGTTGGGGACGTAGACCGCACGGAGCGTGACCGTGCCGGCGGTAGCGAAGGAGACCATGCCGCTGAAGTCTGCAACACCATCGGCGAGTGGCTGGTTTCCGAGCAGCGTCGTTCCCGCAAAGAGGTCGATCGATCCTTCGGGCACGGGGCCGAGAGCGAACACCTGGACCGGAGGAAGCGACGGTTCTTCGCTCGGCAACGTTGGCTCAGGGGAGACGGGTGGTTCCGTCTCGACAGGTTCTTCTGGGTTCCCGGTCACGCCGTCATCGGAGACCACGGTGACCAGTAGGTCGAACGTTTGCTCGGTTTCGACGGTTGTCGGTGCCGAGATCGTCGTCGTTGTGACGAGCGCGGGCACCCAGTTCAGCGTGACTGATCCTGCGTCACGGTTTGAGCCGCGCTCTGCGATTTCTGTGAGGGAAGCCTCGACGTAGGAATCGCCGCCGCCACCACCTGCTCCAACATTCGGGACGTTCCCTGCTGATTCGTCAGGCAAGGTTCCGCCGGCGCCGCCGACAAATCCGCCGCCGCCGCCTCCTCCAGCACCGAGGTCTCGGAGGGGAGGAACGGTCTCGCCAGGAAGACCGGTCCCCTCTTCGTTGGTCGCGGAGCCAGAATCCGCATCCAGTCCTGCGTTCCCGATGTTTGCATCGACCGTTTGACCGCTTGCCCCGCCGCCGCCACCTGCGGCGACGAGCAGGGTCTCGCCACGAAGGATTGCGCTCGAGCCACCGCCGCCAGAGCCCCAGGAGTCGATGTATTCGGAACGTCCGCCGGAGCCGCCATTCTTGAACCCCGAGCCACCAGCACCATCGACGATTCCGAACGAGGAGTAACCGGTTCTTCCTCGGGTGCTTCCGAACACCGTGAGCGTTTCTCCAGGAGTGACATCAATGACAACAGTCAGCACTGCTCCAGCACCGCCAAGGAACGTCGGTCCTTGGTATCCACTGTCGCCACCAGATGCTCCGGCAACCGTCGCTGTGAGCGAGGTGATTCCCTCGGGCACGACGAACGCAGTGCCGGCCGGGTCAGTGAACGTTTGTGATTGGGGTGCTGCGGTTGCAGCTGCCGGTGCGATGAGCGCAAGAGTCGCGGTCGCGAGCGTGGCCGAAAGGCCGAGGGCGAGGAGGCGTCTCGGGCTGAACCCGTGTGCTTTGCTCGCGGGCGAGCGGTTCGCATCGTACGAACGCTCAACAACTGGGGTGGTCACAGATGGTGCTCCTGAATCAACGAATGACGGCGTGCCTGAACGTGGCTACCGGAGTTCATCGATCTTCGAGAAACAATTCCTCTGCGACGGGAAGAACTCGATTGAGCGTATGGGCGGGATGCCACGTTCCGCATCGGTAAAAATTACGTAGTTCGCTGAGTCGGAGGCGCGACACGGTGCATGGCTTCCGCAGATGGCTTCCGCAGAGGACTTCCGCAAAAAGCGTCTGCAGAAAAAGAACGGGAGCGCCTGTTCAGGCGCTCCCGCTCGTTCTTGTGTTCGTCGGTTACGAAGCGTGCTTCGCCGCTGCGCGCATCCGGACTGCAGCTCCGAAGAGCACGAGCAGTGCGGCGCCGATGAGCAGTGCGCCGAGTTCAGCGCCCATGCCCGTCTGTGGCAGGTTTGCAGCGCCCGGGGCCTGGGTCACTGCTGGAGCGGTCACACCAGGGGTCGATGCGGCCGGAGTGTCGACCGGTGTCTCAGGAACGACGGGCGTTTCTGATTCCACAGGAACTTCGCTCTCGCCAGGGCCAGGAATGACTGCATCTTCGGTGACGAGGATCTCAGTGACCGCCTCGCTCGCGCTGAACGGTGAAACCTCGCTCGGCTCGAAGACTGCACGGAGTTCGACGAGACCAGCGACACCGAACTGGATTGCGTTGCTGAAGTCGGCGACGCCGTTGACGACATCCGTGCTTCCGATTTCGACACCGTTCCCGAACAGGACGACGCGGCCCTCTGGGGCGGTGTCTACTGCGAGCAGCTGCAGCGGAGGTTCGGTCTCGATGGGCGTTTCTTCAGGCACTTCCGTCTCAACAGGAGTTTCTGTTTCGACCGGAACCTCAGTCTCGACCGGGGTTTCCTCGATGACTTCGCCCGTGACGTCAACGGTCAGGTCGAACCAGGTGAAGGTTTTGACCGTCGCAGGAGCGTTGATCGTCGTGGTCGATGCGGGCGGGGTTTCCCACATCAGAGTGACCGAGCCAGGTTCGACGCCTGAGTTCTGGAGAGAGAAGAGCGACGCGTTCTCCGGGACAAGGGAATCGCCACCGGTCGAGAAAAGGTTCTCGTTCGACGGAGTGCCGTCATCGCTGAGGCCGGCAACATATCCTCCATTGCCACCGAAGAAGCCGGCGCCGCCGCCGCCGCCAAGAACGTGGAAGGTTGACTCGAGGTTGAACGTCCCGGCCGGGAACGCGATCTGCCCTCCGTTTTGACCATGACCATTGGCGAACGGCGCGGGGAAGTTAGGATCGTCAGCACCAAGACCGGGACCTGCGCCCAAGCCGACCGCGGGGTCAGTCGTGAGTGCGAGCGTTGCACCACCACCACCGGCAGCGACGACCACCGGCTCGCTGTTACGGACGATTGCGCTCGCGCCGCCGCCGCCTCCGGCGAGGTAATCGGTGCCATCGATTGCAGCGCCCTGGCCACCTTCTCGGTATCCGAGTCCATGGTTCGCCGCCGCGATCGGGGCTGCGTCGTCGGCGATCTGGAACGAGACGTCTGCACCCTGCTCGACGACGAGCGTTTCAAGCGTGCCTTCCGTGAAGACATCACCCTCGATCGACTCGAGGTTCTGGTCTGCTTGCAGCGTGGGAACGGGGAGGTTTGCGCTTGGCGAAACCGCATCGTTCCCATTCGTGCTCCCGAAGACTTGGAGCGTCTCGCCTGGAACGACGTCGTAGGAGGCCGTGATGACCGAGCCGAAGCCACCTGGCTGGACGAATTCGGTCCCCGGTGCGACTGCGCCGCCTCCGTTGGAGCCGGCGACGACCGCGAAGACCGAGCGAACACCGGATGGCACGACGAAGGAGGTGCCCGCTGGGTCGGTGAAGACCTGCGTCTGCAGGTTGGGGTTTGGTTCAGCGCTTGCGAGCGCGGGTGCACTCAGGGCAAGGGCCGCAGTCGCGAGCGTTGCAGAGAGTCCGAGCGCGAGGAAGCGCTTCGAAGCAGCGCTCGTGGTCCGCGCCGAGGAGCGTGCGGCTCCGCGAGGCAGATCGAGGGAAGACAGTGTCACAGGTGTACTCCAGGTGTCAGGGAGGGGGATCGAGATGACGAAGGGTGGTGCGAGCCCTCAAACGCCGAATGCGTACCACGCCAACGCCGAGAATTCATTTCAGAGTAAGGGGGTTTCACGTCGCAGCGCATCCGTAAAAATTACGTAGTTCTGTCACTCGGGGCTGTTCGCTGCTCGCGTGAATCGCCCCATTGCACGGCTCGGGTGCATACGCTGAAAGTCAGTCAGCCGCTCGATCGGGCGGTCATCCGAAGGGAAGGACGAGCATATGAGTACGGTTGCAATTATTGGAGCCCATGGTCAGATCGCGCAGATTCTCGGCAAGGAACTCGTCGCTCGTGGGCACGAAGTGCTCGGTGCGATCCGAAACGGCGACCACTCGAGCGAACTCGAAGCACTCGGTGTGAAGCCAGTGCTGTTCGACATCGAATCTGAAGACGCTGACGTGCTCGCCTCGCGCATTCCAGAGGCTGACGTCGTCGTGTTCGCGGCAGGAGCCGGTGGCAACTCCGGCCCTGAGCGCAAGCACACGGTCGACTTCCTCGGCTCGGTGATCTCGATCGGCGCGGCGCAGAAGATTGGTGCATCGAAGTTCCTGCAGATCTCGTACATCGGGGTCGACGGACCAGCGCCAGAATCCGACGACGAGTCGTGGAACGCGTATGCAAAGGCAAAGAAGGCGGCGGATGACGCGCTTCGCGCGAGCGACCTCGCCTGGACCATCGTCCGGCCCGGTCACTTGAGCGACGAGCCGGCGAGTGGCACCGTCACGATCGCGGAGAGCCTGTCGACCGGTGCAACGAGTCGAGCGAACGTCGCGCTCGTGCTCGCCGAACTCGTCGACTCGGAGAACACGGGCCACCGCGCTCTCGATGTTCTCGACGGCGACGTTGCGATCGCTGAGGCGGTTGAAGAGTTTTTGGGCGAGTAGCCCGAACGTGACCCGGTGAGCGAGTCCCCCTCGCAAGAGATCCGGTTAGGCGTTGGCGCTGACGAGTGCGACCGTCAGTAGTGCGACGCTCAAGAGCGGCATTCCTCCCTGGAGGAGTGCCGCTCTTGCCATTTTGGCGTTTGCTGTCACCAGGACGAGTGCGGCGAGCAGCATTGAACCGACACCCGCGTACACGAGCGTCGCGCCGACGGCGAGATGACCGCTTGCGATGAGGGCGATGCCGATGAACCCCATGAGCGCGAGGAACAGGTTGTAGAACCCCTGGTTGTACGCGAGCGATTTCGTCGTCTGTGCTTCCTCGGCGGACTTGATCCCGAACGTCTTCCGGGCGCGGTCACTCGTCCAGAGCAGCGATTCGAGCGCAAAAATGTACACGTGGAGCACAGAAGCGAGCCCGGCGAATATGAGTGCGGCAATCAGCATGGAGTCCTTCTTCGTTTGAGAGCACTGCCAGCGGAAACCTCAGTCGGTGATCCCTTGGACCAGTGTTGACTGGATTGTACGCCGCTTGACCGTCTAACCCTTTGCTTTCGCCTTCGCTGCCTTCTTCGCAGCGCGCACCGCCTGCAGCGAGTCCTCGTCGACGATGTCTGCGACCGACCGCAGGCTTCCTTCTTCACCGTAGGGCTCCGACGCTGCACGCCAGCCTGCTGGTTCGACGCCGTACTGCTTTCCGAGGAGCGCCAGGAAGATCTTCGACTTCTGTGCTCCGAACCCGGGGAGCGTTCCGAGCCTGCGCACGACGTCCGCTCCGCTCGGGGCGGAGCCGTCCTCGTTCGGAGCGCTCCACACTTTGCTCGCGTCGCCCTCGTACTCCTCGATGAGTGCCTCGCAGAGTGCGCGGGTCCGCTTCGCCATCGATCCCGGGAACCGGTGAACCGCGGGGGACTCTTTGAACATCGCCTCCAGTTCGTCTTCGCTGGTCGAGACGATTGTCTTCGGCGAGAGCTGCGCACCGAGTCGAGCGCGCAGCTTCTCCGGGCCTGCAAATGCGGTTTCCATTGCAACTTGCTGATCAAGCAGCATGCCGAGCAGGAGCGCGAACGGCTCGTTCGAGAGCAGCTTGTCGGCCTCAGTGTTGTTGGTGATGTGAATCTCGGGCATACCTCTCAGTATCGCATTCGTGTCAGCCACAGGCTCTGGCTGATCCTCGGGTCGCTGATTGATGTCGATTGAGCCAGGTTCGCCGTCTTGGTTTTCGCTCACGCTCTCGACGTACACTGGTGCCGTGACTTTTCGAGAGCTCTTTTCGCAGCGTCAGGGGGTTGTCGGCGAAGCACTCGCCGACAGTGAGTAGCTGAGCCGAAATCGCCGTGCCCGAACACGAGTCAATCTGTTGACCGCGTGTGCCGGAACGGCGAGTTCCGCATACCCACAATCAGCTCCAGCGCCCACTCTTTCTTTGGGAGTATCGGCGTGCCCGAAAAGGAACCTCATGCAATCGCTCACCGAATCATTCATCCGATCTTCATTCATCAATGCCTCACGCAAAGAGGTCAACGATGCAACGTTGCCCGCCTATTTCGAAACGCTCACCGACACCGACTGGGAGCGGCTCGACTACTTCGGCTGGCGAGACCCCAAGTTCGCCAGGCGCGCTTATGTCGTGCTGCCCCGACTCGAGGGTGAGCCCGTCTGCGTCGCCCTAAAGCAGGCGGAGGCGTCGCCGCGTTCTCGCGCGATGTGCAACTGGTGTCAAGACGTTCGCTTGCCGAATGATGTCGTGTTCTGGAGCGCGAAACGCGTCGGAGATGCTGGACGCCGGGGCGTGACCGTCGGCACGCTCATCTGCCGCGATTTCGAGTGCTCGAAGAATGTGCGCAATGACCCGCCGCCCGCCTACGAGGGGTACGACGTGGTCGCAGCGCGCATCAAGAGGATTGAAGATCTGCAGCTCAAGGCAGCCGGTTTCGCCGAGATGCTGATCTCCGGTCGGTAGCCGGAGGTCGAGGAATACCACCTGGGTGTGGTTCCTTCTGTCGCGGCAGGAGAAAGGAGCTGCACCCGGGGAGCGCTCTCGAAGCTCTGCGCACAGGCCTTCGGGGCGAGGTCGCCGGTCGAACGCACTGCTGGAGTCATTGTGTGCTCGCGCTCTCGCGTGCGGCCGAACGCGAGGTCCGGACCGGGACCGCAGGAGGCTCGCTCGCTAGGATGAAGGGGTGTCAGTGAATCCAGAAATCCAAGGAAAGTCGTACCCGCCGACCGAACCGTATCTGGTCGGTCGCGAGAAGGTGCTCGAGTTCTCTCGCGCCGTCGCTGCGACGAGCCCCATCAATCTCGATCCGGCTGCTGCGGTCGCTGCAGGCTATGCCGATGTGGTGGCACCGCCGACGTTCGCAGTCGTCGTGCAGGAGCGAACCCTCGCACAGCTGCTCGCTGACGAGTCGGCAGGCGTCGACTTCTCGCGCGTCGTGCACGGCGACCAGCGCTTCAGTTTTTCCCGTCCGATCGTTGCCGGGGACGAGCTCACTGCAACACTCACGGTCACCAGCATCAAGTCGCTCGCGGGCAACAGCATGGTGACGAGCGAAGCCAACATCGTTGACGCGGCGGGCGAGCACGTGGTCACCGCAATTTCTACGCTCGTGGTTCGGGGGGACGACGCATGATCGAAAAAGGCGAAGTCGTTGCAGAGGCGAGCTATCCGCTCACTCGTGACTCACTGGTCCGGTACGCGGGTGCATCGGGCGATTTCAATCCCATCCATTACCGCGACGATGTTGCGGCGAACGTCGGACTTCCCGGCGTCCTCGCGCACGGCATGCTCACGATGGGCGCTGCAGTGCAGCCGGTCGTCGAGTGGCTCGGCGACCCCGGCCGCGTGCTCGACTACCAGGTGCGGTTCACTCGCCCCGTCGTCGTCGACGCCGAACTTGGAGCGGTCCTCACGATCACTGCAACGGTCGCCGTGGTGAACGACGACGGCACCGCTCGAATCGATCTCACTGCGAAAGCATCGGAGCAGACCGTGCTCGGCAAGGCTCAGGTCATCGTTCGTCTGCCCGAGTCTGCATAAATGAGCACCAACGGCACGATGGCGTTTCGTTCGCTGACGACCATGCAGGTCGGCGGCGAGATCGAGACGTTCGTCCGCGCCGAAACCAACGAGGCGCTGTGCGCCGCAATCGCCGCGGCGGAATCGCGCGGCGAGCCCTGGCTGGTGGTCGGGGGCGGCTCGAATCTCATTGCGAGCGATGAGCCCTACCGCGGCACCGTGATCCAGTTGGCGACTCGAGGCATCGAGGTCATCCTCGCTCCAGCTCCTGAGCGTGGTGCCGCGGTCACCGCAGAACCCGACCGCGGACTGGTGACCATCAAGGTCGCGGCCGGCGAGGACTGGGACGCTCTCGTCGAGTACACCGTGCAGCAGGGGTGGAGCGGAATCGAAGCGCTGAGCGGGATCCCCGGATCATCTGGCGCCTCGCCGATCCAGAACATCGGTGCGTACGGACAGGAGGTCGCAGCGGCGCTCGTCGCGATCGATCTCCTCGATCCAGAATCGGGCGAGATTTCCCGGATCCCGGCAGCTGCCCTGCAACTCGGCTATCGAACGAGCGCCTTGAAGCGCGGAACGCTCGAGGGCGTTGTCACGGCGATCGAACTGCAGTTGCACGCGCACGATGACGGGCTCAGCCAGTCGGTTGCATACCAGCAGCTCGCGACGGCGCTCGGGGTCAAGCTCGGCAGCAGGGTGCCGATTGCCGCGGTCCGCGAGACCGTCCTGGCACTTCGTGCCGCGAAGGGCATGGTGCTCTCGGAGGATCCGGATTCGGTGAGCGCCGGCTCCTTCTTCACGAACCCGATCGTCTCGGCCCGCTTCGCCCGCGACCTCCCGGACGATGCCCCGAAGTGGTCGTCCTCGGTCGAAGAGTCGCCGCGCGTGTATCCGATCGACGCGGTCGGTGATCTCGCTCCCTTGCCGCAGCAGGGAGAACCCGCGGTCAAGCTCAGCGCAGCCTGGCTCATCGAGCACGCCGGAATTCCGAAGGGTTTCTCGCTCCCGGGATCAGCGGCGGCCGTTTCCTCCAAGCACACCCTTGCGATCACGAATCGTGGTCGCGCGACGAGCGCTGAGATCCTGCAACTGGCTGGTTACATTCAGACTCGGGTTGAGAATCACTTCGGTGTTCGTCTGCACCCGGAGCCGAACCTCGTCGGATTCTCCGACGAGCACTGAACGACGCAGCAGCCACATATGCGAGAAGGGCCCGAGCAATTGCTCGGGCCCTTCTGCGTGCGGCGCGGCCGCCGACTGGCTGTGCGTCAGCGCGCGAAGAGTTCCTGCAGGCGTTGCATTCCCGCGAGGAGCTGTTCTTCGCCGAGTGCGTAGGAGAACCGCAGGTAGCCGCTCGGTCCGAATGCTTCACCGGGGACCGCAGCGACCTCGGCTTCGTCGAGGATCAAGTCCGCGAGTTCCAGCGAGGTGTTGGCGGTCACGCCGTCCCAGTTCACGCCGAGGAGCCCGCTCACGTCGGGGTAGGCGTAGAACGCGCCCTTCGGTGTCGGCACGGTGACGCCCGTGATCTTCGAGAGTTCGCTCACGATGAGCTGGCGGCGACGATCGAACGCTGCGAGCATCTCGACGACCGCGTCCTGTGGACCGGTCAGAGCTTCGAGCGCCGCCATCTGCGCGACGTTATTGACGTTCGAGGTGAGGTGCGACTGCAAGTTGCCAGCGGCCTTGATCGCACGGCTCGGACCGACCATCCAGCCGACTCTCCATCCGGTCATCGCGTAGGTCTTGGCGACTCCGTTCACCATGATCGTCGAGTCTGCGAGCTCGGGAACGGCCTCGGTGATCGAGACCGCGCGCGTGCCGTCATAGGTGAGGTTCTGGTAGATCTCGTCGCTGATCACCCAGAGGTCGTTCGCGAGTGCCCATTCGCCGATCGCGCGAATGGTTTCCTCCGGGTAGACCGCACCGGTCGGGTTCGAGGGGGAGACCATGAGGAGTGCTTTGGTCTTCGGCGTGCGTGCACGTTCGAGCTGATCCACGGTGACGAGGTAACCCTGGTCGGCGCCGGCGAAAACATCGACCTGCTTCGCGCCGTTCAGCGCGATCGCTTCGGGGTAGGTGGTCCAGTACGGGGTCGGAACGAGGACTTCGTCGCCCGGGTCGAGGATCGTCTGGAACGCCTGGTACACGGCCTGCTTCCCACCATTGGTGACGAGCACCTGGCTCGCGTTCACCTCGGTGCCGCTGTCGCGACGCGTCTTCTCGGCAATCGCCTCACGCAGATCGGGAAGGCCCGCTGCTGGCGTGTACCGGTAGTTTTTCGGGTTCTGCAGCGCGCGCTGGGCTGCCTCCACAATGTTCTGCGGGGTCGAGAAGTCTGGTTCTCCAGCGGCGAAGGAGATGACGTCCTTGCCATTCGCGATGAGCGCCTTTGCTTTCGCGTCGACTTTGAGGGTTGCTGATTCGTTGATTGCGCCTACGTGCGCTGAGATACTGGCCACATTCCCAGCGTAGCGAGCAGTCCGTTCCGAAGAAAGAAGCGCGAGCGTTTCGCTCGAGACGGTGCGGGCCGTAACTCCGACCCCGCACGACGCGCGCGAGGTGGACACGATGGCCGCGGGCATCGTATGCTTAATCCTTGGTGGTTGATTTCAGCCATAGTTTTGCATGCCTCTGAAGACATTGAGCTTCAAAGGATTTGGAGCAGAGTTATGGTCAGCTACCCGCCGAGGGCGGTGGCTCAATTGGTAGAGCAGCGGTCTCCAAAACCGCAGGTTGCAGGTTCGAGTCCTGTCCGCCCTGCACTTCGGTGGCAAACGCCACCGTCGACATCCGAGAGGGAACCATGGCAGAAGACGCCGTAGCCGATGCGCCCCGCAATGAATCGAAGCGGGAGCGCGAGTCGCGCAACCCCTTCGTGGCCATCGTGACGTTCCTGAAGCAGGTCGTGGTTGAGCTCAGCAAGGTCGTGACGCCGACTCGTAAAGAGCTCGTCAACTACACGATCGTCGTGCTGTGCTTTGTGGTCATCATGATGCTGCTCGTGTCCGGACTCGACTTCGTGTTCGGCTCACTTGTCGGTACCGTCTTCGGCGATCAGCCGCTGTTCGGCTAATCGCTTCAAGACAGAAGCGCTGGAAGGTATCACCGTGTCTGAAAATGTGAACGACCTCGACCAGGAGCTCAACGAAGCTCTCGACAACCTGGTCACGGACGCTCCTGCCGCCGAAGAGGCGAGCGAGCCCGAGGTTGACCCATACGCCGAATTCAAGAAGGAACTTCGTCGTCAGCCTGGCAAGTGGTTTGTGATCCACTCGTACGCAGGCTACGAGAAGAAGGTCAAGGGCAACATCGCCAGCCGTGCCGAGAACATGAACGTCGCTGACGACATCTTCGAAGTCCAGGTCCCGATGGAAGAAGTCATCGAGGTCAAGAACGGGCAGCGCAAGATGGTCTCGCGCGTCCGCATCCCCGGCTATGTGCTCGTGCGCATGAACCTCAACGAAGACTCCTGGTCTGTTGTTCGCCACACCCCAGGTGTGACCGGCTTCGTCGGCAACGCGCACAACCCATCACCGTTGCGCGTTGACGAAGCATTCAACATGCTCAAGCCCATCATTGACGCTGAGATCGCAGAGGCGCAGAAGGCTCAGACCGCTGAGCCAGGTCAGAAGCCCTCCGGTGGCGCTCAGCGCACGATCGTGCAGGAAGTCGACTTCGAACTCGGCGAAACCGTCACGATCAAAGAAGGTTCGTTCGCGGGTCTGCCCGGAACGATTAGCGAGATTCAGCCTGCGAGCGGAAAACTCACCGTTCTCGTCAGCCTGTTCGAGCGCGAAACTCCTGTCGAGCTCAGCTTCGACCAGGTCACAAAGCTCTAGACGCGCCCCGCGCTCTAGGAAACCAAGAAGGAAGAAACAATGGCAGCGAAGAAGAAGGTCACAGGTCTGATTAAGTTGCAGATCCAGGCCGGCGCCGCAAACCCCGCACCGCCGGTTGGTCCGGCGCTCGGTCAGCACGGCGTCAACATCATGGAGTTCTGCAAGGCGTACAACGCCGCGACAGAAAACCAGCGTGGAAATGTCATCCCAGTCGAGATCACCGTCTACGAGGACCGCTCGTTTGACTTCGTGCTCAAGACTCCTCCGGCAGCTGAACTCATCAAGAAGGCAGCTGGCGTGAAGAAGGGCTCTGGCGTTCCCCACACGACAAAGGTCGGCAAGCTCACCGACGCTCAGGTTGCTGAGATCGCAGAGCAGAAGATGCCAGACCTCAACGCCAACGATCTCGCTGGCGCGAAGCTCATCATCGCGGGCACTGCTCGTTCGATGGGCATCACTGTCGAGGGCTAGAACTCAATTCATTAGTGGGAGCGTCTGCCTGACGCATCAACCACGAACTCTTTTAGGAGAACAACATGGCAAAGAAGTCCAAAGCATATTTGGCAGCAGCCGAGAAGATCGAGGCTGACAAGCTGTACACCCCGGCTGAGGCTGTTTCGCTCGCTCGCGAGACCGGTTCGGCAAAGACCGACTCCACGGTTGAGGTCGCCCTCAAGCTCGGTGTCGACCCCCGCAAGGCAGACCAGATGGTCCGCGGTACCGTTTCTCTTCCTCACGGTACCGGTAAGGTCGCACGAGTCATCGTGTTCGCAACTGGTGCAGCAGCTGAGGCTGCAATCGCTGCGGGTGCCGACGAAGTCGGTAGCGACGAACTGATCGAGAAGGTCGCTGGCGGCTGGACCGCATTCGACTCCGCGGTCTCGAGCCCAGAGCTCATGGGTAAGGTCGGTCGTCTCGGTAAGGTCCTCGGACCCCGTGGCCTCATGCCGAACCCGAAGACCGGCACCGTGACGCCAGACGTCGCGAAGGCTGTCACCGACATCAAGGGTGGACGGATCGAGTTCCGCGTCGACAAGCACAGCAACGTGCACTTCGTCGTCGGCAAGTCGTCGTTCTCGCAGGAGCAGCTCGATGAGAACATCACCGCAGCGCTCGACGAGGTCGTTCGTTTGAAGCCATCCTCCTCGAAGGGTCGCTACATCCAGAAGGCAACCGTTTCCACGACCTTCGGTCCTGGAATCCCGGTCGACGTCACCGCGATCTAAGTTTCTTTCACGAACAAGCCCCCGGAGTGATCCGGGGGCTTTTTCGTGCGCTCACGAGTCGAAGCACGCACAGGCAACGGTGCCAGGTGCCAGGTGCCAGGTGCCAGGTGACCAGGTGATCAGGTGATGAGGTGGTGCTGGTACGCGAAGGCGATGACCTGCACTCTGCTGGCAAGGCCTAGTTTCATGAGGATCGCCCTGACGTGCGACTTCACGGTCGTCTCTGCGACGAACATGTCAGCCGCGATCTCCGCGTTCGATCGACCTCTCGCGAGGTGATCGAAAAACTCTCGCTCTCGTTTCGTCAAGAGCGAGACGGCCTGCTCGTTCGGTGTTGGGCGAGAACTCCCGAAGGCTTTGAAGAGGTCGAAGGTTTCCGCCGGAGCAATGACCTGCTGCCCTTCAACCACGGTGCGAATCGCGGAGATCAGGAACTCGCTCGTGGCGTCCTTCAAGAGAAAGCCACTCGCGCCCACTTGGATCGCTGATAGCACTGCGTGATCGTGACGAATGGTCGTGAGCACGATGATGTGCGGCGGGGTTTCAGGAGCGCTGGTTCGGATCGCTCGGGTTGCTTCGATGCCATCGAGCACCGGCATCCGGATGTCCATCAATACGACGTCGGGGGAGTGGGCGCCGACGGCAGCGATTGCCGCGGCGCCATCGTGAGCGAATCCGACGACTTCGAAGTCATCCTGACTTTCAAGGATCATCTGCATGCCAGTGCAGAACAGGTGCTGGTCGTCGACGATGAGAATCCGGGTCACGAGGCTTTTCCGTGCGCGTTGAATTTGTCGTTGAAGCGCTTTCCGTCGAGATCAACGCGTTGCCCGACCTGCGTCCAAGTGCTCTCGGGCTTGACCGTGCCTTCTTGGGCCGTCTCGCCCGGTTGTGCCGCGGGTCGTTCTGGCTGAGCCTGGGGAACGGCGAAGGGAATCGTCGGGAGCGTGTCTTCGGACATCGGATCAGTCGAGGGCCCCTGTGGTGTCGTCGTGTACGGCAAGTACCCGGTCACTACGAAGTCCTCGCCCTCGTCATCGATGTCGAGCCAGCCGCCGGCAAGCTTCGCTCGTTCGTGCATTCCCGCGATCCCGCGGCCAGGTACGCTCGGCAGCGCTTCCGGGTGCTTGCGGGAGGAGATTCCGAGCGTGAGGCCCGGACCGGTCCAGGTGAGGTTGACGACGATCGCAACCTCGTTGCCACCGTGGCGAAGCGCATTGGTGAGGCTTTCTTGCACGATCCGGTAGGCGGCGATCTCGCCGACCTTCGGGAGCGATCCCGGACGGCCGAGGCTATGGAAACTGACCTGCGGTCCGGCGCTGCGGATCTGATCGATGAGGGCTGGGATGTCGGCGATCACCGGTTGCGGGTGACGGGCATCGTCGCTCGACCGCTCGAGCAGCTGCCGAACCTCGACGAGTGCGAGGCGCGCGGTATCGCTGATCGTCTGCAGTACAGGGGCGATCCGTTCCGGATGCTGCGTGTGGGAGAGCCGCAATCCTTCGGCCTGTGCCGCCAAAACCGCGAGCGAGTGCGCCATGACATCGTGGAAGTCGTGCGTGAGGTCGCTGCGGAGGCGCTCATCGCGGAGTTCGTTCTCGACGACCGTGGCCCGCTCGGCGATCGCTTCTTTCGCCACCGAGGCTTCAACCGCGTCACGCCAGGCTCGAACGCCGAAGGCGATTCCGTAGACGGCCACCGCGATGACCACGGTCGCGAGCACGACGCCGAGATTGAAATACCCCATCGAGAAGAACCCGAACGCGAGCGCAACCACGCCGGTCGTGATGCCGAGGGGCAGGAGCAGACGGCGAGGGTTCGGAGCGCGAGCCAAAAGTACGGCGGTCGCGACGAGCGCAATGAGGAAGATGCCGATTGCGCGCTCGGGTGCAAAGACCGAGAGCGCTGCACCACCGATGAGGAGCCAGAACGCCACCGTCGGCTGCGCGATGAGGCAGGCGAGGCCTGCGAGCACGGCAACGGTCATGCCGGTGAGCCAGAACACGTCACTCGCCAGAGCGAGCATCGGGAGGAAGAGCACGAATGAGATCGCGGCCGGCCACCATTGGCGGGCGATCTGGTCGAATCGAGTGAGCGTCATGCCATCACCGTAATCCGAAGTACCCGCGCAGAAGTGCGATTCTGCGGTTTCCCCTCCCGAAGGAGGAGAAACTCGCGCGCGAAAGGATGAGGTCAGGCGACCTTGAGCACGAGCTTGCCGCGGACGTGCCCGGCTTCGAGGGTTTCGAACGCTTGCGCTGCCTCGTCCATTGGCAGCACGGACGCGACCTCCACCTTGACGTCGCCTGCATCGATGAGGCGAGAGATGATGCTGAGGTTCGCGCCATCGGGCTCGACCTTGACACCCGTTGCGCGCACCTGTGCTGCCTTGGCTGCCTCGGCGTACTCTGGCCACGAGCCCGTCGGCACGTTGATGTACAGGCCGCCCTGGCGCAGCACGTTCAGGGATCGCGATCCGGTGTCATCGTGGACGTTCCCGATCAGGTCGAGCACGACATCGACCTTGTCGACCACTTCCTCGAAGCGCTCGGTCTTGTAATCGACGACCTCGTTCGCGCCGAGCGATCGCACGAAATCGAGGTTCTTGCCCGAAGCGGTGCCAATGACGTGGGCGCCGAAATACCGTGCGAACTGCACTGCGAAATGCCCGACGCCGCCGGCCGCTGCGTGGATGAGGACACGTTGGCCGGAGTGCGCGCGAGCAACTCGAACGATCGCGTCCCAGGCCGTGAGGCCGGCAACGGGCACCGCGGCAGCCTCCACGAAACTCAGTGTTTCAGGCTTCCGGGCGATGCTGAGTGAGGAGACCGCAACGACTTCGGCGAAGGAGCCGAGCATCCGGGCCGGGTTCGCGATGCCGTACACCGCGTCGCCCACTTTCAAATCATGGTGTTCGTAGACCGCTTCGCGGATCGTGCCCGCGAAGTCGTTCCCCGGAACCCAAGGAAACGCCTGGATCCCTGCAGCGACGCCGCCACCGGCACGAGTCTTCGCATCGATCGGGTTGAGTCCTGCGGCGCGGACATCGATCAGAACCTCAGCACTGAGCTTCTTCGGCGTCTCGATTTCGCTGACGGTCGCAACTGACGGTGGCCCGAACTCGTTGACGGTAACTGCGCGCATGGAAACTCCTCTTCGTTCCCTTCAGGGTAGTGGGGCTTGGTGACGAGAGTGTTTCTGGAATACGTCTTGTGACGGCGCTCGATACTCTGATTCGGTGAACAGTTGGAACGGCGTCGGCGATGCGGCGGCTCTGAAGATCGCCACCCCGAATCGTTTCAGCGCAAGCAGGGCGCGAGAGCAAGCGGTCGCAGTCGTTTCGATCGTGCTGCTGATGGCAGGGTGCGCCGTCATCATGGCGGCCCGCCTGCAGTATGTCGGCTCGGCGTACATCAGCGAGGTCGGGTCCGCGGGCGTCCCGACAGAGCACATCTTCCGCGATGGATTCACGCTCCTCGTGATCGGGATCGCGCTCGCCGGCTTCTCGCTCCGACACGAACGATCTTCGGTCTCGGTGTTCTCTCGCTGGAGCGCGGGTGTCACGCTGTGGGTCGCAGCGGCCGCGCTCGGTATTGCGAGCGGGGTCACCTGCTCCATGTATTGCCCGACGCCGTTCAACCCTGCGTTCGCGATCCGAGATGTCATTCACATCTCGAGCGCGGTGATCGGCTTTGCGGGCGGTTGCTGGGCAATGCTCCAACTGGCGACCTCGCCGAGGCGCTCGCTTCGGATTGCCTCGGTTGTCAGCGCGGTCCTCGTCGCCGTGATCTCAGGCACCGGCGGAATCATGTCGCTGGCGAGTTGGAACACGCACATTGGCGGCAATCTCGAATTCATTGCCGCGGGGCTCGCCATGCTCTGGCTCTCAGGCTGCCTCGTCGCGATCCACTGGGGAACGCGGCGCGCGGTCGCCGAGTCCGCTCAGTAGGGCATCAGAAAGCTCTGCACGTGCTCCTGATACCAGTTCGTGACCGCGGCCTGGCCGTCGTCGCGTGCGGGTGAGAGCAGCACCCTGCATCGCAGGCCTTCCGCCCACTCGTGCGCGATCGACACCGGGTGCACCGGGTCGCGAGGACTCGCCAACACCACGCGCGGGATCTGAACCGATTCGAGTTCGTTCGCGGTATAGGCGCGGTTCCTCGGAATCTCGAGGAGGCGTTCGCGGCGCTCTCGCGCTCGGGGCTGCGTGACCTGCGCGTGCAGTGCGAGTCCACCAGCAGGGGAGAGCCGTTCGATGTCGGAGTACAACTTGGTGTCGAGCAGCGCGTCGAGCACCGTGTGCTGTGTCTCCTGTTCGAGGAGTTGCGCCATCAGCGGGAAGATCGTGAGGTTCTCGGGGAGTCCGTAGCTCGTGAAGCTCGGCCGGAGGAACGCGACCCGTTCAACGGGCAGGCGCCCGGAGAGCACGATGCGAAGCGCGATCGCCGCACCCATCGAGACGCCCACGATGTTGACCGGGGTGCGGTCCCACCGTGCGAGGAACTGCTCGACCGCGTCGTCTGCGAGGGAGTCGAATGCGAATTCGTCACCGCTTGCGCTGCGGGGGTTGTTCCCGTGCGACAGGATGTCTGGCGCGATGATCTGGCCCTGCACGCGAGCCGCGTAGGGGCGCATCTGGTTGCCCGAGCCGCCGAGGCCGTGCAAGAACAGGGTGCTCATCGATCGATCCTCTCGAGCAGTTGTTCGGCGAAGCCGATCAGCTTGTGGATCTCGTTCTCATCGCGCTCGACCCAGCGGTGTTGCGGGCGTCCGACGGGGACGAAGTCCCGGTGCTGTTCCCAGACGAAGAGCGTGCGTTCTGCGCCGAGCACATACTGCTGCCACCAGATCTGGCGGAGGTAGTTGCGAGGAATGCTGTCGAGCTGCTTCGAGGTGGTCTTGATTTCCGCGAGCAGGGTTCCGTCGTGGTTGACGCCATCTGGTGTCGCAAGGAAGCGGGGGCCGCCGTCAGCATGGAAGAGCGCGTCCGAGGGTGTGATCGAGAAGTGGTCTTCGACCCACCGTGCGATGAACGGCTCACGCGCATTGCCGTGTTCCGTGAAGGCGTTGCCACCGAAGGACCGTGGTGAGCGTTTCTCGAAGGCGACGTTGCGCACGGAGGTCGGGGTGCAGAGCTTTGCGGCGTCGGTTGCGGTCACGCCCTGCGAGCGAGCGCGGATCCATGCGATTCGGTCGCTGGAGCGAGCGACGATCCGTTCGGTGTGCGCGCTCGCTCCGAAGAGATCGAGTTCGGGGTGCGCGTGCATGCTTCTATTCTCTCGCGAACCTCAGTCAAATTGGGTGCCGCACCACGGAGATTCCTTCATAGGATTGACACAGAATACTCATCGGCGTATCCATAGTAATTCCTGAGTGAATAGACAGTATGAACGATTCAGCGAGTGCGCAGCTGCGAGCGCAACCTAAACTTCGGCGGCCAGATGGCTCACCGATTCGAATTCTCGTTGTCGACGACGAACAGAGCCTTGCCGATCTCGTTGCGATGGGTCTCAAGTACGAGGGCTGGGAAGTCCGAACGGTCGGCAACGGCCAGGCCGCTCTGCAAGCCGTCCGCGAATACCGTCCCGATGCAGTCGTCCTCGACATCATGCTGCCCGACATCGACGGGCTCACCGTGCTGCAGCGCATGCGCAGCGCCGGTTTTGAAGTCCCCGTCCTCTTCCTCACCGCAAAGGACTCGCTCGACGATCGCGTCGCGGGCCTGACCGCCGGTGGCGACGACTACGTGACCAAACCCTTCGGCCTTGAAGAAGTGGTCGCGAGACTTCGCGGTCTCATCCGTCGGAGCGCAGCGGTTGCCGAAGAGTCGAGTGTCTTGACCGTCGGCGATCTCACGCTCGACGAGGACAGTTATGAAGTCACCCGCGGTTCGACTCGCGTGGAACTCACCGCAACCGAGTTCGAGTTGCTGCGGTATCTCATGCGCAACCCTCGCCGGGTGCTGTCGAAGGCGCAGATCCTCGATCGGGTCTGGTCGTACGATTTCGGTGGTCGCGCGAGCGTCGTCGAGCTCTACATCTCCTACCTTCGCAAGAAGATCGACGTGCTCGGTGAACCGATGATCCACACGGTGCGAGGCGTCGGCTACCAACTGCGACCCGCGGAATGAGCAACGCAGGAGCGCGAAAGAAACGGTTCTCACTCGGATTCCCAGCGCATTTGAGTTTGCGCAAGCGGATCCTGTTTGTACTGATCGCGCTCCTGCTGCTCCTCAGTTTCGGCATCGGCTCTGCGAGTGTCGCCTCGATGCGCTTCGTGCTGGAAGGCCGAGTCGACGAGCAGGTGAAATCATTCGCCGACAACGTATCGACCGCGATCGCGCGTGGAGACGCGCGCATCGAACTCTCGCCCGGTGTGCTGTACGTCGACTCCAACCCGAACGTGCAATCCGTGTACGCACCAGGGTTCTACTCCTCGAAAGAAGTCGTCTCGATGTCGGATCGAGCGCACGTGCTCGAGGACTGCGTCTCGTCGGCCACCTATCCGCAGGACTGCACGCTCACCGAGTTCGGCCACTTCCGAGTGATGTCGATCCCGATCAGCACCGCCGCTGACGGCTCGGTGCTTCGAACCGTCGTGGTCGGTATCTCGACCGCGGAGACCAACCAGACGCTCGGTCAACTCGCCTTCGTCATTGTGATCTCAGCGCTCGCGGCGACCATGTTCGCGTACATCATCGGCGACGCGGTGCTTCGCCGAGCGCTCCGGCCACTCACCGAGGTCGTCGCAACGGCGGAGCGGATCTCGGCGCTCCCGCTCGACGAAGGTGAAGTGCAGCTTTCTGCGCGCGTGCCCGTCGAAGCGAGAAACACCGAGGTCGGCAGGGTTGGCACGAGCATGAACCGAATGCTCAACCACATCGAATCGTCCCTCGAATCGCGTGCCGCGAGTGAGCGGAAGGTTCGGCAGTTCGTCGCCGACGCGAGCCATGAGCTCCGCACGCCACTCGCCTCGATCAAGGGCTACGCGGAGATCACACGGAAGCACCAGGAGGGGCTCAGCGAAGACTCCCGGGTCTCGCTCGAACGCATTTCCATGGCATCCGAGCGCATGACCGCGCTCGTCAACGATCTCCTGCTGCTTGCTCGACTCGACGAGGGCCGCGAACTCGAACGAGACACGGTCGATCTCTCCTACATCGTCGTCGAGGCAGTTGCCGACGCGCAGGCCGCGGGCCCGAGCCACCGCATCGACCTCGAACTCCCCGAAGAGCCGATCGAGATCCGCGGCGATCGTCTGCGCGTGCAGCAGGTGGTCGCGAATCTGCTCGCGAACGCTCGGATTCACACGCCCGAGGGCACAGGAATCTCGGTTTCGCTGACGAGCAACGGGTCGTCGGCGAGCGTGCAGGTGCAGGATCGCGGTGAGGGCATCCCTGAAGACATCAAGGCGACCCTGTTCGAGCGCTTCGTACGAGGTGACCAGTCGCGCTCTCGCGTCGCGGGGTCGAGTGGGCTTGGGCTCTCGATCGTCAAGGCGATCGTCGAAGCACACGAGGGTGAGATCTCCGTGGAGAGTCGGCCGGGTGACACCCGGTTCCTGGTGACGCTCCCGTTGGCGAGCCCCGAAGGTGCTGCGCGCACTGCTCCACGATAATTCGCGGCAGTCCGCGCAGTCCGCGCAGTCCGCGCAGTCCGCGGTAGTCCGCGGTAGTCCGAATTAGTTCGCGGTGCTCGTCTCGCTGGTCGACGAGGGGTCTGCCGTCGGCTCGGCTTCTCCAGATCGCTCAGGATCCGAACGCGCGGGGTTCTCGTTCCGTGCGCCACGCGCATACACCCTGGCGTCTGGTCCAGACAGTGCCAGCAGGACGCCGATCTCGAGCGCGAAGGCGACGATCCCGCCGAACGACTCCGTCGCAGTGCCGAGCGCAGTCGAAGCGATCATGTACACGAGCGTTGCGCTCGAAATCAGCATTGCGAAAACTCGTGCAGCGTTGCTCCCGCGCATGATCGAAACAGCGAGAACGATCGGAACAATCGCGAGGGCAAGAAATACGAGCAGCACTGGAATCGACTGCACGAGACCGAGTAGCGAACTCGCATCTGCCGCATCGAGCGCGGCCAGTGCGTCGAGCACTTGGGCGCCCGCCGTTGAAGCCTGATCCCAGATTCCGAGGCCGAGTGTGAGTCCGAGGATCAGCCAGGCTCCCGAGCGAGCGAAGACGAGCGCCGCACCGAGGAGCGTGCCGAGGGGAGCGCGGCGGCGGTTCGCGTCTGCGTGCTGCACCTCGTAGCTCGTGTTGGGGAGCCCCGGCACTTCGTGCACCTGCACGATCGGAAGGTCGCCGTCGGTTCGAATCGCGTCGCCCCCGCCGTTCCGCGAGTGGTAGCCGCTGGAGAACTGCTCGATCACGCGCACGGAGGCAGCGACTCCCGATTCTGCGATCGTCGCCAGGATGAAGTCGCGCTCGGCGTCCGTATCTTGATCAATTCGGTGCGTGACCTGCAGGGTGAACAGGCTCACGCCGACTGCGGTGTCGAAGGTGCCGGCACCGATCCAGTCGACTCGATGGCCGCCGGGGAGGAGCCAGCCCTCGGGAGTTCTCCAGAATCGCACGTGGTGGCGCTTGGCCGGATTGCCATCGACCTCGCGCTGATAGGCGAAGTCGTGGCGCCGCCCGAAGAGGTAGAGGTCCGACACGGGCGCTTCCGGGTAGCTGCGTCGGAAGAGCGTCGAGACGATGATCCCCCAGGTGGAGCGAGGACTGATCTCGTCGGCCATCGTCCAGCCTGCTGCACGCATGGTCGCGTGCACACTGTTCTCGGGACCGTTGAGCGCGAGATTGACCGGGTCGCCAAGCAGGCCCTCCCGAGTGCGAGTTCGACCGATGAAGTAGTCGGGGAGGTAGATGCTCGAGAGCGCGCCGTGCAGCCTCGGGAGAATCAGATACGCCAACAGGACGTAGATCGGAATCACGAACCAGATGTTGCCGAGACCGCCGATGATCGCCTGCTGAGTGAGCAGAAGCACGAGCAGTGTCGCCGCGATGATGCCGATCCACAGGAACACGGCGTCGATCGCGCGAGACCAGCCGCTGCGCGAGTCGTGAATGATTCCGTGCGCTGCAGCGAAGTCCGCCAAAGCGTCTTTGAGGTCGTCGTAGGCGGCACGAGCGGTTTGCGGAAGGCTCGTGTGAGGATGCGTGCTCCGGGGTGCACGTCGTCCCTCTCGGCGCTCGTGCTCATCGCTCACGACGAGTTCGCTCGCATCGACTTCATTCTCTGCGGCTCGCTGCTCGTGCTGCGCTCTGTCCTCAGTCATGCGATGCTCCCCGGTTCGCTTTCAATCCTATGAGGGCGTCTTTTCGCTGCGAGATTGCGGTGCGCGCACGATCTGCACTACAGTGATCAAATACCGAAGACCGCTGGTTGTTGGTGTGCGCCCGAAAGGCGAACGTCAACCGAAGGTGTGCCAAATGGCTACAGCCCGCGCAGGTGAGAATTCAGCTGAAAAGCTTGTTTGCTCCTGCGTGTGCAGGAGCTTTTTTATGCCCGGCCACCAGCAACACGACTAAGGAGCGCCATGGCGAACAAGGAAGCTGCGGTTGCCGACCTCTCGAAGAAATTCGAAGAGTCGAGCGCCGTTCTGCTCACCGAGTACCGCGGACTCACTGTCGGCCAGCTGAAGACGCTGCGCCGTTCGATCAGTGAAGATGCGACCTACGCCGTGGTGAAGAACACGCTCACGAAGATTGCTGCAAACGGCGCGGGTATCACCGCTTTCGACGACACGCTCGTCGGCCCAACTGCAATCGCCTTTGTTCACGGAGACCCAGTCGCCGTTGCAAAGTCGTTGCGTGACTTCGCCAAGGCTAACCCTCAGCTTGTAGTGAAGGGCGGCTATTTCGATGGCAAGCCACTCTCTGCCGAAGAGGTCACCAAGCTCGCTGACCTCGAGTCCCGTGAAGTTCTGCTGGCGAAGCTCGCCGGTGCCTTCAAGGCCTCGCTGTTCGGAGCTGCATACATGTTCAACGCGCCACTCGCTCAGGCTGTTCGCACAGTCGAGGCATTGCGCGTCAAGCAGGAGTCCGCAGGCGAATAGCCCGCGTACCAAATTCACCACTCAACATAGGAGAAGAAGATGGCAAAGCTGTCGACTGAAGAACTGCTCGAGCAGTTCAAGGAGCTCACGCTCATCGAGCTCAGCGAGTTCGTAAAGGCATTCGAGGAGACCTTCGAGGTCACCGCTGCTGCACCTGTTGCTGCCGCTGCTGCTGCTGCACCTGCTGCTGCTGCTGAAGAGGTTGAAGAGAAGACCGAGTTTGACGTCGTTCTCGAATCAGCTGGTTCGGCAAAGATCCAGGTCATCAAGGTCGTCCGCGCTCTCACGAGCCTCGGCCTTGGCGAAGCAAAGGCACTCGTTGACGGAGCTCCTGGCACCGTTCTCGAAGGCGCAAACAAGGAAGCTGCTGACAAGGCAAAGGCTGACCTCGAAGAGGCTGGCGCAACCGTCACGCTCAAGTAGTCTTTTTGCACTGCTGACAACGCCGCATCCCATCGGGATGCGGCGTTGTTGCGTTCCGGGCGGAGGTGGCTGTCCACGTGAGCGGGCCTCGCGTGAGGGCGCTTGTGTGCGCTGAGCGGACAACTCCAGAAACCGGGGCGCTCAGTCGTACGCACGGCTTACTCTGAGATCATCATGACAATGCGTGGAGGCGGCGGACGGCCGCTACGGGTCGCCGGGCGCGACGAGGCCTTACAACGGGTCGAGAACGCTCAGGCACCGAAGATCCCAAACCTGCTCGGTCGAATCGGCTCGCTCTTCACCCCGTATCGCTCGGGCATCATTCTCACGATCGCCCTCGTCCTCCTCGTCGCGACGATCAGCGTCTTTCCGCCACTGCTGGTGCAGCAGGTCTTCGACCGTGCGCTCTTTCCGCCGAACAACGAGCCGAACATGCCGCTCCTGTTCGAATTGCTCGCGCTCATGGTGGGGCTCATCATCGCCTCCAATGTGCTCGGCATCTGGCAGACGCTCCTGACCGCACGAATCGGCAACCGGGTCATGGGTGATCTGCGCACCAAGCTCTTCGACCATTTGCAGCGGATCGAACTCGCGTTCTTCACGCGTACGAAAACGGGCGTGATTCAATCGCGGCTGCAAAACGATGTCGGTGGCGTCGCCAATGTGCTCTCCAATACGGTTTCGAGCGTTGTCGGCAACACCGTGACCGTGATCGCCTCGCTCGTCACGATGCTCGTGCTGTCGTGGCAACTCACGCTCGTGTCGATCATCCTGATGCCGGTCCTCGTGCTCGTACAACGCAAGGTCGGTCAGATCCGGGCTCGCATCGCGACCAAAACACAAGAGTCCTTGAGCGAGATGACCGCGATCACACAAGAATCGCTCGGAGTCAGCGGCATCCTGCTCGCGAAGTCCTTCGGTCGGCAACGCGACGAATCCGCTCGGTACGCGCGAGAGAACGATCAGCAGGTTCGACTCCAAGTGCAGCTACAGATGACCGGGCAGTGGTTCTTCGCGCTGGTCTCCACCTTCATCGCGATCCTGCCTGCGATCATCTACCTCATCGCGGCTTTCTTGATCACGGGAGATTTCGAAGGCGTGACCGCGGGGACGATCGTCGCCTTCACTACCGTGCAAGCGCGCTTGCTGATGCCGATGATGGGGCTGCTCCGCGTTGCGCTCGACCTGCAGACCTCCGGTGCGCTCTTCGCGCGCATCTTCGAGTATCTCGACCTGCGCCCTGCGATTCAGGACGCCCCTGACGCTCGATCCGTGAACACCGAACGCCTCGGCGCGGTCGAATTCGATGCGGTGACGTTCCGATACCCGGATGCTGCAGAGACCGAACCGCCGACGCTCGATGCAGTGAGCTTCTCCGTCGAGCCCGGTCAGTTCGTCGCGTTCGTCGGCTCGAGCGGCGCGGGCAAGACGACCATCGGCTATCTCATTCCCAGGCTGCACGAAGCCAGCGGCGGTGCAGTGAAGTTCGCTGGTGATGACGTGCGTGAGCTCAAGCAGGAAAGCCTGATCGAGCACATCGGGATCGTGAGCCAGGAGACCTACCTGCTGCACGCCTCGATCGCAGAGAACCTCCGGTATGCGAAGCCCGACGCGAGCGACGCAGAGCTCGTCGAGGCGGCGCGGGCTGCGAACATCCTCGAGACGATCACCTCATTCCCTGAAGGCTTCGACACCATCGTGGGGGAGCAGGGCTACCGTCTCTCGGGCGGGGAACGGCAACGCGTCGCACTCGCGCGGGTGCTTTTGAAGGACCCGAAGGTGCTCATCCTCGACGAGGCGACGAGCGCGCTCGACACTGTTTCCGAACGCGTAGTGCAGCGAGCGCTCGACGCGGCGGCGCATGGCCGCACCACGATCTCAATCGCGCACCGGCTCTCCACCATTCGTGACGCGGACGTCATCGTCGTGCTCGATCACGGGCGCATCGTCGAGCAGGGCACCCACGAGGAACTCCTTGCCCGCGAGGACGCGTACGCGCGTTTGCATTCCGAACAGGACTCACTCCGGCCCTGAGCCGGGCGCTTCATCTGGAGTCTTTGTCGCGTCATCGCCGTCGGTGGTCGTTAGGCTGGAGGCAAGGGAAGGGGCGACCATTGCACTACGCAGAATCGGTGCTTGACCTGATCGGAAACACTCCGCTCGTCAAGCTCAAGAAGGTCACCGAAGGCGTCGCCGCAACGGTGCTGGTCAAGCTCGAATATTTGAACCCGGGTGGTTCCGCGAAGGACCGAATCGCGGTCGCGATGATCGACGCGGCCGAGCGCGACGGACTCCTGCAGCCAGGAGGAACGATCGTCGAGCCGACGAGCGGCAACACCGGCGTCGGTCTCGCGCTCGTCGCGCAGCAGCGCGGCTACAAATGCATCTTCGTCTGCCCCGACAAAGTCGGCGAGGACAAGCGCTCAGTGCTGCGCGCCTATGGCGCGGAGGTCGTCGTGACCCCGACCTCCGTTGAGCCCTCCAGCCCGGAGTCGTATTACAGCGTGAGCGATCGGATCGCTCGCGAAACCCCTGGTGCGTATAAGCCAGACCAGTACTTCAACCTCAATGGCCCAAAGAGCCACTACGAATCGACCGGCCCAGAAATCTGGCGCGACACGAACGAACAGATCACGCACTTCGTTGCCGGCGTGGGTACGGGCGGCACGATCAGCGGCACGGGCCGGTTCTTGAAAGAAGCCTCGAATGGGACGGTGCGCATCATTGGCGCTGATCCGGAGGGTTCGATCTACTCGGGCGGCACTGGCCGCCCCTACCTCGTCGAAGGTGTCGGCGAAGACATGATGCCCGGTGCCTACGACCCGGACGTCGTCGACGAGATCATCGCGGTGAACGACGCGGAGTCGATCGCCATCACGCGCCGACTCGCGCGAGAAGAGGGCATCCTCGTTGGCGGCTCGAGCGGACTCGCCGTTGCAGCGGCACTTCGAATGGCGAAGGACCTACCGGCCTCTGCGGTCGTGGTCGTGCTCCTTCCGGATTCGGGCCGTGGCTACCTCGGCAAGATTTTCAATGACGAGTGGCTGCGCAGCTACGGCTTCGGCAACTCCGAGCCGGGGTCGACCGTCGCGGATGTCGTGGCGACGAAGGGCGAGGGCGGAGTGCTCCCGGCCCTCGTGCACACGCACCCTGGCGACACGATTCGCGACGCCATCGGGCAGATGCAGAAGTACGGCGTCAGCCAAATGCCGGTGCTGGCGGCTGAACCTCCCGTGGTGATCGGCGAAGTCGTCGGAAGCGTTGACGAGCGCGGACTCCTCGACGCCGTCTTCACCGGTCGCGCAGCAATGACCGACGCGATCGCACAGCACCAACAGGCTCCGCTCCCGCTCGTGGGGGCGAACGAGCCGGTGAAATCTCTCCGCCAGCAACTCGGGAATCACGATGCACTCCTCGTTGTTGACGGCGGAAGGGCCATCGCGGTCCTGACTCGACACGACCTTCTTACCTACCTCAGCGGAGAACAGGCATGACACAGCAGCACGGCTTTGCAACTCGAGCGATTCACGACGGACAGCCCGCCGACCCGCGGACCGGCGCCGTAATTCCGCCGCTCCACTTCTCGACCACCTACGTGCAAGACGGAGTCGGCAACTATCGCGAGGGCTACGAGTACAGCCGTGCGGGCAACCCGACTCGAGACGCGTTCCAGACGCAGCTTGCAAGCCTCGAAGGCGGCACGCGCGCCTTCGCGTTCCCGAGTGGGCTGTCGGCCGAAGACTCTCTGCTCCGAGCCGCACTGAAGCCGGGCGATCACGTGCTCATGTCGAACGACGTCTACGGCGGAACGCACCGTCTCGTCTCGAAGATCTGGGCGAAGTGGGGAATCGAGCTCTCGACCTGCGATTTCACCGATCTCGACGCCGTTCGGGCTGCAGTTCGACCGAACACGAAGATGCTCTGGGTCGAGACGCCCTCGAATCCGCTCATGAAGATCACCGATCTCGCCGCAATGGCTGAGATCGCTCGGGACGCGGGCGCGATCTCGGTCGCTGACAACACCTTCGCGACCCCGTTCCTGCAACAGCCCCTGTCGCTCGGGATCGACGCCGTCGTCCACTCGACGACCAAGTACATCGGTGGGCACTCCGACATCCTCGGTGGTGCCGTCATTACGAGCGATGCAGCGCTCGCCGAGGAGATCAACTTCGTACAGTTCGGCGCGGGGCCAGTGGCCTCCCCGTTCGACTCCTGGATGTCGGCCCGCTCACTGAAGACGCTCGCGATCCGTGTCGAGCGCCACTGCGAGAACGCGCGGCTCGTCGCTGAAGCGCTCGAAGGTCACTCGGCTGTGGAGGCCGTCTACTACCCGGGGCTCGAGAGCCACCCGGGTCATGCCTTGGCTGCATCGCAGATGAGCGGATTCGGCGGCATGGTGTCGCTCGCGGTTCGTGGCGGAGCGGAAAGCGCGCACAAGCTGCTGAACGGCACTGAGCTCTTCCAGTTGGCCGAATCGCTCGGAGGTATCGAGTCGTTGATCTGCTACCCGTCCGAGATGACGCACGCCTCCGTGCGCGGGACCGAACTCGAAGTGCCGGAGAACATCGTGCGGCTCTCCGTCGGAATCGAGAACGCAGACGATCTCGTCGCCGACCTGTTGTCGACGCTCGACACGATTGCCTCGTAAGCGTGTCGACTGACGACCTGAACTCCGATCCGGCCGACTGGGATCCTCAGCAGGATTCCGAACTCGAAGTCGTGGCCAGTGTCGCGGCGCCGATCGACCAGGTGTTCGCGGCCTGGAGCACCGAGATGATGCCGCAGTGGTGGTGGCCGATGTGGGACGACGTCCACTACGACTTCGAACCCGTGCCCGGTCGCGGGTGGCGAATCCGCACAATCGAGGGCGGCATCGGTGTCCACGGCGAATTCATCGAGGTTGAAGACGGTGAACAGCTCGATTTCACGTGGATCTGGGAGGGCGGTCACGCTGATGGCAGCCTGCGCCAGGAATCGGTCACGGTGAAGTTCTCCGAGTTCGAAGACGACACGATCGTGCGGGTCACGCAGAGCGCATCAGACGACGAGATCGACTCGCTCACGGACGGGTGGCAGGACTGCCTCACTCGCTTGGAAGAACTCTTCGACTGACGTCGGCGCATCCCGGCGCGTCGCAATGACCCGTCATCGACATCGGAGTCCTCGTTCGCAAGGGGGCTCCGTCGTCGTCTGAGAGGCGTAGGCTAGGTCAGTTGCGCTGTGATCGACGCGCTTCGCCCGAAAGGAAGTCATGGTGTTCCGCCGAGCCCAAACCTGGGTTGTCCGACCTGCAATCTGCGCAGGTGTCCCGTCTGTCCGAACCGAAACGAGGTTCGCAGCATGAGCGGCACCGCAGCACACCCGGGATCGCTCCTCGGCCCAGGTCGTCGGCTTGCCTACATTCTGATCCTCGGCGCGTGCACGGCGCTCGGTCCATTCACGATCGACCTGTACCTCCCGGCGTTCCCGGCGGTGAAGGAAGAGTTCGGCATCGGCGACGCCGTCGTGCAGATGACTCTCTCGGCCACCATGCTCGGATTCGCGCTCGGTCAGCTGATCGTCGGCCCGCTCTCTGATCGGCTCGGTCGACGAGTGCCGCTCGTCGTCGCCACGCTGATCCATGTGCTCGCGAGCATCGGTGTTGCACTCGCCCCCACCATCGAAATGCTCGCTGCGTTCCGTGTGCTGCAAGGGCTCGGCTGTGCGGCGAGCGCCGTGGTCGCGATGGCGATGGTGCGCGACATGTTCGCCGGAAAGCCGCTGGTCAAAATGCTCTCGAGGCTCGCGCTCGTGCAGGGGCTCGCGCCGATCCTCGCACCGATCATCGGATCGCAGTTGCTGCAGGTCACCGATTGGCGCGGCATCTTCTGGGTCCTTGCGGTGTACTCGGTCCTCGTCGTGGCTGCCGTCTCGATCTTCCTGCACGAGACGCTGCCTGCGGAGCGACGCTCGGTCGCGGGGCACTCGACACTTGGTCAGCGCTACAAGGCGGTGCTCGGCGACCGGGTGTTCATCGGCGCGGCAATCATCGGTGGCATGACCTTCGGTGGTCTCTTCGCCTACCTCTCGACGTCGTCGCTACTCCTGCAAGACGTGTACGGGCTGAGCGAAACCGAGTTCGGGTTCGTTTTCGCCATCTGCTCGATCGGGGTGTTCCTCGGTGTCCAGGTCAGTGCGCGGCTGCAAGCGAAGATCGGCCCACAGTGGGTGCTCGCGGGCTCGACCGCCGCGACCGTGTTCGCCGGATCGCTCGTCCTCGCAAGTGAGCTCTCGGGGTTCGGACTCTTCGGTCTCGTCCCTGCGCTGTTCATCTTTACGACCTGCGTCGGCCTCTCCATGCCCTGTGTGCAGGTGCTCGCCCTCAATCAGCACGGTGCAGAAGCGGGAACTGCGGCGAGCTTGCTCGGGGCGATGAACTTCGGAATCGCGGGGCTGCTCTCGCCGATCGTCGGTGCATTCGAGATCACGAACGGTGTGCCGATGGCGCTCGTGATCATCGCCGCGTCCAGCGTGAGTGTCCTCACGCTCTGGTTCGTCGTCCGACCAAAGCAGGTGGCTGCGCTGAGCGATTAGAGCGCCGTCGCGGCCCAGGGATCTCGCATCGTGCATGGTCGGGAATTCCATAGCCAAACTGCGGTTGCTCTGCCTACGATGCAGTATGAGAATCCTGCTGATCGGTGTCGGTGGTGTTGGCGAAGCGTTCGCGAAGATCGCCGCCCGACGATCGTTCTATGACCACATTGCCCTCGCTGACTACTCGGTCGAGCGGGCAGAATCCTGCCTGACCTCGATCGCGGAGCGTGAGGGGCAAGAAGGAGCGGCACGCTTCTCGACGCATCAGCTCGATGCGAGTGACCCGGAGGCGATCACAGCGCTCGCGATCACGGTCGAGGCGACGCACATCATGAATGCGGTGGAGCCGTCCTTCGTTGACGCGATCTTTGCCGCCGCAGGCGAAGCGCACTGCACCTACATCGACATGGCGATGAGTCTGTCGAAGCCGCACGAATCGGCACCGCATTCGAGCCCCGGTGTCATGCTCGGTGATCGTCAGTTTGCCGAGCACGATCACTGGAAAGACGCAGATCGACTGGCGCTCGTGGGTATGGGCGTCGAGCCGGGGCTTTCAGACGTCTTCGCTCGATATGCCGCTGATGAGCTGTTCTCTTCGATCGAGGAACTGGGAGTTCGTGACGGAGCAAACCTCGTTGTTCGCGACGAGGAGGGGCGGGAGCTCTTTGCGCCGTCCTTCAGTATTTGGACGACGATCGAGGAATGCTTGAATCCTCCTTTGCTCTGGGAGCGCGGTCGAGGCTGGTTCACGACTGAGCCGTTCAGCGAGCCCGAGGTGTTCGAATTTCCCGAGGGGATCGGCCCGGTCGAATGCGTCAACGTCGAGCACGAAGAAGTCGTCTTGATGCCGCGCTGGATTGAAGCCGAACGGGTGACCTTCAAATACGGGCTCGGCAGCGAGTTCATCGGGGTGCTCAAGACACTCAATCTGCTCGGCCTCGACAGTACAAACCCGGTGCAGGTGCGCAGTGCGAATGGCCCGGTGCCGGTCGCGCCGCGAGATGTGGTGGCCGCGGTGCTGCCGAATCCGGCGACGATCGGACCTCGCATGACGGGGAATACGTGTGCCGGAGTGAACGTCACCGGTGTCGGTGTCGATGGTGCTCCTCGCGAAACCTATCTCTATCACGTGAGCGACAACGAGTGGACTATGGCTGAGTACGGTGTGCAGTGCGTGGTCTGGCAGACCGCGCTGGCGCCAGTGATCGCGCTCGAACTGCTCGCCGCGGGCACCTGGTCTGGCGCTGGAGTGCTCGGGCCGGAAGCCTTTGATGCTCGTCCCTTCCTCGAACTCATGTCAAAGCCCATCGAGGAGGGTGGCTACGGTCAGCCCTGGGGCCTCCGGGATGCCACTGACGTCGGGGGAGCAGAATGACGAGCTTGTCTGGCGACGAACTCGAGCGTGCTCGCGCCGCGGTCGAAGCAGCGAAAGCGGCGCAGGCGGCGGCCGAGCGGGCACTGCAGGAAGCTGAGCAACGTGCCGCAGAGGCGGCGAACCACAGTGCCACTCCACCTGCGGAGCAAGCGGCGCCCGCGGAGCAAGCTGCGCCGGCGGAGCAAATTGCATCTGCGGAGCAAGCTGCACCAGCAGTCCAGTCTGAAGCGTCGGTCGTTGCATCACACGAGGGCAGCACTGGCCCGCTCGCTGAGCCTGATGTCGAGACGATCCGTGCCGCGTACGGGTTCGAGGGTGCCGCGCTCGATATGGGTGCGCTCGTCAACGGGGATCCACGCCCAGAGGTGCAGATTCGGATCCCGCTCGCGATGCTGAATAGGCACGGACTCATTGCCGGCGCCACAGGAACGGGAAAAACCAAAACGCTTCAGGGCCTGGCTGAACAGGTGAGCGCCCATGGCGTCCCGGTCTTCGCTGTTGACATCAAGGGAGATCTCTCTGGGATCTCGGCGCCCGGCGTTTCGAGCGAGAAGCTCTTGGAACGTACCCGCGGAATTGGTCAAGACTGGAGCCCGCTGGCCGCTCCCGTGGACTACTTCGCGCTCGGCGGGGTGGGGTCAGGTGTGCCCTTGCGCGCCTCGGTCTCGAGCTTCGGGCCGTTGTTGCTCGCGAGAGTGCTCGGGCTGAACCAGACCCAGGAGTCGAGCCTGACGATCCTGTTCGCCTATGCCGACCGCGCGGGGCTTGCACTGGTCGATCTGAAGGACGTGCGCGAACTGCTCGTGTTCCTGACGAGCGACGACGGCAAGGCCGAACTCGCGGACATCGGGGGCATCTCCAAGCAGACCGCCGGGGTGATTCTGCGGGAGATCACTGTGCTCGCTGAGCAGGGCGCCGAAGTGTTCTTCGGCGAGCCCGAGCTTGCAGTGAGCGACTTCCTGCGGCTCTCACCGGACGGTCGAGGCGTCGTGAGCTTGCTCGAAGTTCCCGAGCTCCGAAACCAACCGGCGCTCTTTTCGACCTTCATCATGTGGTTGCTTGCGGAGCTCTTCGAAGAACTCCCGGAGGTCGGCGACATCGAGAAGCCGAAGCTGGTGTTCTTCTTCGACGAGGCGCACCTGCTGTTCGCGGACGCGTCGAAGGCCTTTCTCGCCGCGGTCACTCAGACGGTGCGATTGATCCGCTCGAAGGGGGTCGGCGTGTTCTTCGTCACCCAGACCCCGAAGGATGTGCCTGCAGATGTGCTCGCTCAGCTCGGCTCGAGGGTGCAGCACCAGTTGCGAGCGCACACCCCTGACGACGCGACTGCGCTGCGGCAGACGGTTCGTACGTATCCCAAGAGCGGGTACGACCTTGAGTCGGTGCTGACGACGCTCGGAACGGGGGAGGCCATCGTTACGGTGATGAACGAGAAGGGGGCGCCGACTCCGGTCGCGTGGACTCGCATCCGTGCACCGCGCAGCTCGATGGACGCGGTTGCCGCGGCCGAGATGCAGGCCGCGGTCGCGGCCTCGACGTTGCAGGCGAAGTACGGCACCGCGATTGATCGAGAGTCTGCGTACGAGATCCTGAACGCCCGGCTGCAGGAGGCCGACAATCGTCGAGCCGCCGAGGAGCAAGCGAAAGAAGCAGCCGCAGCCCAAAAGCAGGCCGAGACGGAGCAGGAGCGGCTTCGTCGCGAGCGCGAGAAGGAGGCTCGGGAGTATGAGCAGCGCGCTCGTCGCGGAGCTGGAACCACGCGCACGTCGAGCGGTTCTGGTCGTTCGCGCTCGACAACCGGTCGTGCGACAACGGCGGGCGCGGGGAATCCGGTTACCGACTTCCTCGGTTCGCGATCCGGCCAAGCCATGGTGCGCGACATCGTGCGCGGAGTGTTCGGCACGCTGAAGAAGCGGAAGTAGCTCGCGCCCTGCTTCGTCCTCGCAATTACTTGGTACACTAACGAATAGTGCACCAAGCAAAAAGGTGCCTTTGCACTCGTTGGGGGAATCACGTGGCGACTACGCAGGTGGAACGCAAGACCGAGCACCAAAAGGCGTCCGGGCGATCGCCGCGAGACAGCAAGCTGGTCACGATCCTTTGCGTGACGTTCTCGCTGGTCCTGTTCTTCGGCGGGCTCCTGCTGCTCGGGTACGCCTTCTCCTTCGAGGGCTTTGAGATCGTGACCTACCTCGGAGGAATTCTCTGCACGGCGCTGGGCGTGTTCAGTTCGTCAACGATCATCAAGATCATGGACGGCGCGTAGGGCGATCGGTCGGTCGACGCTACGCCGCGGTTTCGTCGCGCGTGGCGTCAATGAGCGCCATCATCGTGCGATGCAGGATCTGCAGTTCCTCGGGAGAGAGCCCGAGCTTCCGCATCATCGTCGGTGGAATCGACTCGGCTTGAGCACGAAGCGCTCGGCCCTCGGCGGTGAGTGCGATCGCGAGGCTTCGTTCGTCTCGTGGATCTCTCGATCGGGTGATCAATCCCATGGTGTCGAGACGTTTCACGAGCGGCGAGAGCGTGCCGGCGTCGAGCTGCAACAGCTGCTGCAATGCTTTGAGGGTGAGCGGCTCGTGCTGCCAGAGGGCGAGCATGACGAGGTACTGCGGGTGAGTGAGGCCCATCGGCTGCAAGACGGGTTTGTAGGCGGCGATCACACTGCGGGACGCGAGCGCGAGCGCGAAACAGACCTGCCGTTCAAGCGCGAGCGGATCGTCGACAGGTGAGTCCGTCATAAGTTCTCCGAGCGTTCGTGGTGCGAGGCAATACTACGGGGAGCGCCGGGAATGCCGCGAGCGCTATCGAGCGCGCTTCGGGAGTGGGTTCCCGGCAGGACGATCGAACTCGCAATGGCAACGTAGGCTCAATTCGTGGAATTCTCTCTTCGGCAAAGCACTCGGGACGACCTTCCCTGGTTGCTCGAACTTCGTGCCGAGGTACTGCGCGATGACCTCGAGCGACTCGGCCGCTATGACCCCGTTCGAGTTCGCCAGTGGATGAGCGACGTCTTCGATCCCGCACTGACGCAGATCATCGAGATCGACGGCGAATCCCTCGGTTCGATCACCGTTCGCCTCGACAATGGGGTGCGCTGGATCGAGCATTTCTATTTGCCGCCGAGCATGCAAGGACGAGGGATCGGCACACGAGTGCTCGACGCCGTGTTGCGCAAGCTCCTTGTCAGCCCACTGCCGGTTCGATTGAACGTTCTCCAGGGGAGCGCGGCACGCAGGCTCTACGAGCGCGTCGGCTTTGTCGTCGACACGGAAGACGAGGTCAACACGTTCATGACGCTTCGCAGGTCGTGACGCGTCGGAGTTCTTGACGCGTCGGGGTTCGTGACGCGTCGGGGTTCGTGAAGCGTCAGGGGTTCGTGAAGCGTCAGGGGTCGTGCAGCGATGGCCGGCCGAACGAGGCCGAGAACCAAAAATCCCCCGGCGCGAGGCACCGGGGGAAGCTGGCGGAGGATAGGGGATTCGAACCCCTGAGGGCTTGCACCCAACACGCTTTCCAAGCGTGCGCCATAGGCCACTAGGCGAATCCTCCAGGTTGGCGCGAGCGCCAATCGACAATACTAGCGAACACTTGAGGGGTGTGTTGCCGCACCTACCGGATCTTCGTGTTGAGGTCCCTGATTTCGCTGAGCGCCTGCCGATTCGGAACGCCCAGTTTTCGGATCGCACTGTACATATGCGACTCGACTGTTCGTACCGAAAGATATGTGACCTTCGCGATGCTTTTGTTGCTGAGGCCGCCTGCCGCCAACTGCACGATCTCGAGTTCTCTCGACGTGAGCTCCGCGGTCGAGGCCTCGCGACTACTGAATTCATTGCGTCGACGTCGAAGGTAGGCCCGAGCGTTGGTCCGGGCCCCGATCTCGGAAAGACTGCGCGCAAGGGTGACGCAGCGTTCGAAGAGCAGGTCGCTCTCCCTGATTGCCTGGTGTCGTCGAAGCACGACGGCGGCGTCCATGATTTCCCGATAGTTCTCGTTCGCGATTCCGGTGATGGCTCGCAGGAGTGCTTGCAGCAGTTCTCCCTCGACATCGAGATCTGACTCCTCGAGAGCGTTCAACGCCGCGCTCGCTTGTGGGCGGTCGCCGCTTGCGAAGTAGGCCGCGACGATTCGGGCCGGAACCGATACTCGACCGGGGCCGTCTCTCAGCTCCTGGGCGAGCGTCAAAACCTCTTCTGGCGTCGACTGGGAGCGTGCTGTGACGAGCAAGGAGATGTAGAAGAACAACTCGCCGACGGGGAGGGAATGGGGCGTGATGTGGACGGTCAGGCTCGAGTCGTTGCCCTGATTCTTGACCGTCCACGACTCCGGGAACCTCCCGGGTGCGACCGTCGACATCGCTTCGGGCGCAGAGAAGGGCCGTTGCAAGAGTTCCTTGGACGTATCGAACCAAGCGGAGGTGACGATCAGCACGCCAATCGCGGGAATATCCCGTTCGGCGGCTGCGCTCGTTGAGCGAAGGGCAATGGCGCGTTCCAGTTGCTCGAGATCCGAGACGCATCCGAACGCGCTGATCGCGGCGAGCACGCTCAGGATTTGCGTGCAGATCGCCCGCCAGGCTCCCGAGGCGACGATGTCCGAAGTTGAGTGCTCGAAGTACAGGTCGAGAAAGGTGTCCGCTGCCTTTCGAGCATCAGCGATTCTGCCGAGATGAAATGCGCAGATGATCCGCGTTTCGAGTCGATACAGACGTTCGCGGGGGTCGCTCGACTGCACGGATTCAGCGAGTTCGAGGGCCTCCTGGAAGCGTCCTTGACGAGCGAGCGCATGTGCCCGGAGCGTCGTGAGCAGTCCCGCCTGCAAGGGGTCGCTCTTCTCGATCGCTGCAATGAACGTCTCGTGTGAGCAGGAGCGAGAACTGCACGGGCGAAACACCGAATCCACGATGAGATCACGGACCCACGGTGGTGCATCCGCGAAATCAGGATCGGTGAGGAGTTGGACGACATGCTCATCGGTCAAGCGGTGATCGGAGGCGATCTCCTGGAGGAGAGAACTGACGATCGCCGGTGGTGGAACCGAGGAGCCAAGCGCTGCTCGCGCCATGGCCGAGGCGGGATTGCCTTCGCCGCGGCGAGTGAGCAGGCAGGACGCTTGGCTCAGAATCGCGGTGCGTGCAGCGCGACTGTGCGCCCCCTGGTTCGTGTTCGCGAGCATCCATCGAGCCGAGAGCAGCACTTCTTGCGGGTTGATCGTCCAGCCGTTCGCCGCATCCTCCGCGATCGCAATATTGACGGCCGCAACCACGGGATCATCGGTGAGGTCGCCCATATTGTGTCGAATCGCGATTCGAAGTGGCGTGATGAGCAGCAAGGCGTTGTGCACGATCTTGATCAGCCCGAGATTGACGAGAAATCCGATCTCCTCGTTCTCAATGACGAGACTCATTCGAGTGCGCTCGACGCCGTCGAGCATTGCGAGTCGGAGCAGCGTTTCTCGGCGAGAGGGCGAGAGAGATCTCATCAGGCCCCATGCGAGATCAATTGATCGGGCGCTAAATGTGCCGGCTTCGCTGGCGTACTCTAAAGGACCATTCGTGTACAGAGTCGCAAGGTCTTCTACGAGAGAGTCGATGAGCTGCGGGTAGCCTCCGGAATTCGCGGTAATCCACGTGCAATCCGGGATTGAAAATTTCCCCGGAGCGTAGCCAATTCTTTCGGCCGCTTCACCAATGTAGGCGTGAGATTCTTCCTCATTGAGTCGCGAAAGTTTAAAGGTCCTTGAATTCAATGTCTGGATCCGCACGATGAGGCGTCGTGAATCGTTTGCATTCAGCTGCTCTGTGTCGATGACGATGATCAATCGCACCGACTGCTGTGAAGCGAACTGCATGAGCAGGCCGACGTTCCTCGAGTCGAGGCGATGCGGATTCAGGACGAGCAGCGCCTGCGGGCGCTCGTCCTCCAGCAGAGTCTTGAGTGTCTGGAGCGATTCGCTCGAGGCGAGTGGGGACGATCGTTCCTCGAAGCCGAGATGGCTGACGTGCGGTTCCGTTGCGGCTGAGCCGAAGACCACGGATGCAGCGAACCCTTCGCCCTGGAGTGTCCGGAGCAGTGCATTGCCGAGTGTTTCAGTGCCGAGCGCTCTGGTCCCGTGAATGATGACGTGGGAGCCGCTGAGGAGCGTGTTCCTCGCTTCCGCGTAGATCGACGGTTGGCCGCCGGTTGCGTTGCGCTCCTGCATCATCGGGTCCCTTCCAGATCTTGCGAAACGGCGAGCCGTTTCAGTGGTGCTTGCGATGTGAAATGAAACTTCAGTGGTCTTGCGGTAAGACTCGTAATCGTAATCGATATTTCTGAGTAGTTGCGGCGAAAGAGCCGAATATCACCGTCCAGAAATGAATTCGCGGTTTCGTAATGTGCCCTTTTCTGGGGGCAAAGTTCAGTAGGTGTGATCTTGACGTCAGTGAAGCCTCAGTAGTGCTTCGGTAACCGTCAGCACAGCAGTTGCCTTCCAAATTCCTCGTGCGCTTTATCGCCGGTACGTTTCGACGAAAGGAACTCGTTCGCAAGGCAAAATTGCACCGCAATCTCCTTCGTACGGCGAGCTCCGTCGATTACAAAAAGGAGCTGTGCATGGAAAACCAGCAAAGACAACGACGGCGCGTCGTTGGAATGAGTGCGGTCGCGCTCGGGGTGGCCGGCGCGATGCTCGCGCCCCTTGCTGCCACCGCTGCGCCCGTGGTCTCGCAGGGGAACGGGAGGCTGCTCGACATCAGCGTGCTGCAGTCGGACCTCACCGACCTGCTCGCGGTGTTGAACGGCGCTGAAGCGATCAATGTCGACGCTTCACAGGAGTCAGTGGTCAGTAACACTCCGCTCGACGCGGAAGCGGTCGCATTCCTGATCGGGCTCCAAGCGGGCACCCTCAATCTGTTCGGTGACAACGGCGTCGTCCAACTCGGCGCGGTCGGTCAGTACGCGCAGGCGAACGACGACGGATCATCGCTTGCCTTCTCGGGAGCGGTTTCTGCGGCGGATGGTCTCATCGGAGTGGACACGGTCACTCCTTCTCCCTCTGTCGGAACACCGTTCAATGACGGCAGTGCTTCGGTCAGCTTGTCGACGGCGCAAATCCTGGGCGGGACGAACCTCGTCGAAATCGATCTGTCGACCGGCGTCCTGGCCTCGAGCGCTTCGCTCGCTTCGGATGGAACACAGGCGGGCGACTACGTCGTCGCTGATGTCGCGGTGACGGTCGGGGGCTCGCTCCTGACCAGCACACTCAACCTCGTGCGTCCAACGATCGACACGCTGCTGGCTGTCGTCAATCCGTTGATCGCGACTGATGTCGTCAACCCGATCTCGGCGGATGGCACCATCTCGATCTCCGAGGCGGAACTCGCGCTCGCGCTCGGGGTCACCTCGCTCAATGACGCACCCGTGAACACGAACCTGCTCGCAGTGCTCCCGACGCTCATCGTGAACCAACTGACGAACACCGTCACGGGATTGCTCGACCAGGTGCAGGCGATCGCGAGTGGGCTCGGGGTGACCGGCCTCGTCGTCAACACCGCGCTCACGACCGCCCGACTGGTCCTCGACCCTCTGCTGGCATCGCTCGCAGCAGATCTGGGAACTCCGCTCGGCGCGGCGATCGATGCGCTCGCTGCAGTTCGCATCAACAAGGTCACGACCACCGCGGACGAGTCGTTCGTGCAGACCGCGATGGCTATCGAGGTCGGCGCGGGTGGCAGTATCGCGACGGTCGATCTGGCGAGTGCTGCGGTTGGGCCGAACGCTGGTGAGGCGGCAATTCCGATCGCCGGGCTCGAAGCGCTCTTGATCGGGCTCCCCCTGGTGGGTCTGGTGGCGGCGGCCGTGTGGTTCGTGAACCGCCGGCGACTCCCGGCGCTCCGGATTGCGGGGTAGGTCGAGATGTGTGGCGGTGATGCGACGGGCGCAGCCACGACGGGCGTCCTCGCGATAACCGGCACCGTCGTGTTCGGTTGGCTGTTCCTGCTGGCGGTTGTGATGGTGGTTGGAGGCTTCGTGCTCTTCAGAATCGCGTATCGCAAACGAGCAGTGGGGGCGACCGAGTCAACCGTGCGGAACGAGTTGCTGTAACGAATACGGTGGCGGATACCTTCGGTGTCCGCCACCGTCCAGCACTGCTGTCAGGACGATCACGGCGAAGGAAAAGAGGTACGAGAATGGTCTCGGCTAGTGAATCTGCGCAGGCGCTCGCGTTCGTCTTGCTCGTCCTCTTCCTCGGCTACGTGGTGCTCATTCTCGTGCCGTTCCTGAAGCGGAAACCCAACGCGAGCGGCGACCCTGCCGCGTTCCAATTCCATGTCCTGATCGCTGCGCGTGATGAAGAGGCGGTCATCGGTGCGACGATCGCTCGACTTCGAGCGAGTTTTGCGCAGCTCCACATCTGGGTGATCGACGACGACAGCGACGACAAGACCGGCAGTATCGTCGCTGCCCTGCAACAGCGCGACGAGCATTTGCACCTGGTTTCGCGTCGACGGCCGAACGCTCGGATCGGCAAAGGTGAGGCACTGAACGCCGCGTACCGGGCGATGCGCGAATGGATCCCCGCAGAAGTCGACCCGTCCTCCGTCATCGTGCTCGTGATCGATGCCGATGGAACCTTGGCGCCGAACGCGCTCGAACAGGCGGCGGGACCGACCGCATTCGCTGATCCGACGACGGGTGCGGCGCAGGTCGCAGTCTGGATGTCCAATCGCGACGATCCGAACCCTCGGTCAGAAGGCGGCCGGGCAGCGAACGCGCTCGGCCGATACCTGGTTCGGATGCAGGACATCGAATTCCGCACCACGATCGCCGCAATGCAGTCGCTTCGAGGGCACACCGCCTCGGTCGGCCTCGGCGGTAACGGACAATTCGTCAGATTTTCGGTGCTGAACGAGATCGCCGAACGCACGGGCTCTCCGTGGCACGGCTCGCTCCTGGAGGACTACGAGCTCGGAGTGCACGTCATGCTCGCCGGCCATCGCACCGTTTACCTGCACGACACGCATGTGGAGCAGGAGGCCGTGCCGGTCTGGCGACGACTGCTCATTCAGCGGGTGCGCTGGTGCCAGGGCGGCATGCAGTGCACGCAATACCTTGGCGATATTTTTCGCTCGCGAAACTTCTCGAACGCCGGTGCGCTCGAGGCGACCTACTTCCTGCTCATGCCGTTCGTGCAACTGCTCGGAGTCGTGCTCTGGCCGACCGTGTTCATCACGATGGTCTCGCAGGGGGCTGCACGTTCAGGCAGTCTGCTCGCGTGGGCGGCTGAATCGTGGTGGCTGCTCCCGCTCATCGCGCTGACCGGAATCGTGCCCTTCGTCCTGTGGCCGGTGATCTACCGGCGGCAGTGCGCCCCGGAGGCGAGCGTGTGGAAGACCCTCGGCTGGAGCCTCGGCTACTGGGTGTACATGTATCAGACCTACATCTGCGTGGTCCGGGCGCTCTGGCGACTCATCACTGGGAAGAACGGCTGGGCGAAGACTCGCCGCAATGCGGAACGCAGTCATCTCGCGACGGTGGAGGCATGATGACGACGACGCAGGCGAGTGCCGTTTCGGCTCCGAAGGAGAGCACCTTCCGGAGCCATCCGGTGCTCGCGCTCGTGCTGGTCGCAGCGGCAGTCGCCATGATCGTGCAGCAGCAGGCGTTCCGTGAGTTCGAGGCGACGTTGATGGCGCCACTGCTGCAATTGGTGCTCGAGGGCAATACGGTCCCTGTCGGGACGGCGATCACCATCGGCATCGGCACGGAGGACGTGACACGACTCGTCATCACGTCGCTGTGTTCGACCCTCGTGCTCTTCGCACCGCTCCTGATCATTGCGGGGCTCATTCTGCTCATGCCGAAGTTCTCGGTCGGACGGATCGCCTCCGGACTCGCTCTCTCGATCGCGATCTCGGCGCTGGCGAACCTCGGTCGTTATGCCATGGCGGCGTTCGCGATGCAGCAGGGCGGCATGGTCGCGTTCGACATCGTGCACCGGTGGATCGGATCGCTCATGGTGATCTTCGCGTTCGCGTTCGCGCTGTTCGTGCTGGTCCGAATCGCCACCAACGGTCGCTTGCGGTCTCGCCGTGTTCCTGTTCCTCAAGCGAGTGCTGCATGAATCGGGCGCGCGTGAACGCTTCGCAGGTCGTCCGCTGGCACCGCGTGGTCGTCGCCATCATCGGTGCAGCGCTCATCGGCGGCCTCTCCGCCTGCGCCTCGGTTGCGGAGGGCGCAAGCACCGCCCAGAGTGTCGGTGACTGCTTCGATCTGCGGCAGGTTGAAGAGGTGTGGGCGGCCAGTCCCGGCAATCCTGCGGTCGAGTGCGACGGCTCGCACACGACCGAGGTCTTCCAGGTGGGGGAGCTCGAAGGGTGGGTCGAGGCTTCATCGCAGCGCCCCTCTGATCAAACGCTCCTCGCGCTGAGCGATGGGCTCTGCGAGGTTTCGGTCCTGCGCGCATATATGGGCGCGGCGGTCAGCGATTCTCTCGCGGGAATCAGTGTCCGGGCCTCGTTCCCAGATGCCTCGGCCTGGGCAGAGGGGGAGCGTTGGTACCGCTGCGATGCCGTCTCGATGGCCGAGGGCGTGCCGGTCGACGCACCGATGTCGGTGTTCGAGATCATGTCGACCGCCGAGTCCGCGCAGTACCGGGTCTGCTACGAGAAAGAACAGCCCGAGAACGCCCTCCACCTCGGTGCAGAGCAGGTCTCCTGCGCCGATGCCCACACTGTGCAAGACGTCAACGGGTGGATCGACCCGAGTCGAGTGCCCGTTGATGAGGCCTCGATCGAACGGATCTGCACGCCCTACGTGCTCGCCTTTCTCGGAGTCACCGAGGTTCCCGACAATCTCGCCGTTGGGGGAGTCGTCGTCGGTTCTGGCGCGTTCGCCTTTCGTTGCGTGATCGGGGGTGAGCCCGTTGACGGATACGACTTTGTCGTCCCGGACCGAGGCTGAGGAGCGTGAGCGCGCCGCTGAGCACGCGATGACCCGCACCGATGAGGCCGCACCCGAGCACGCGATCGAAGCGCAGGGCATCAGCGAACACGCGGTGACGACTGAAGGTGATCACGAGCGTGCTGCTGAGCAGTCGAAGCGGGCGCGTGGGGCGAAGCCTGCACGACGGGCCTTCGGGCCGATCGTTGCCGCGGCTCTTCGACCGCGAGCGAGCGAATTTCCGGGCGCGAACTGGCTCCTCGGGATCATCGTCGGGCTCGGTGCTGCCTGCGCGCTGTTCCTTCGCACCCTCGTTCCAGTGCCGCTCGGCCTCGCAGATCAGGGAGACGGCCAGCAGTTGCTGTGCGGGCTCGGCGTTGCGAGCGGGCGGAGCGCTGACGCCGATCAGTACAGCGGATTTCTCACCACCGCATGGACCCCGTATCAGTGGTTCGCCGGCACCTGTCCCGAGCAGCTCAACGCCTCGAGTTCGACGCTCGTGTTCTGGGGCGCGAAACTCCTCACGCCGCTGGCTGGATGGGGCGAGGGGCTCGATACGCGCGGGATCGCGCTGATTTCCATCGTGATCGCAGCGCTGTTGATCGGTGCCTGCGCCGCTTTGCTGCCCGGGCGTGCGATCTTCCGCGTCATCGTTGCGCTTCTCATGACGATCGTGCTCGCAGACTCGGCGTTCTCGAACTTCTTCGTCTCCTCATATTCGACCACGTTCGCAATCTTGGGATTCTTGGCCATCGTCGTTGCGTTTCAGGTGCTCTGGCGTGATGGGCTCCCAACACCGGGACGATTCCTCATCGCCGGAATACTGCTCGCGTTCGCTGTGACGAGCACCGGACACATGGCGGCGGTTCTGCCGGCGGTCGCGTTCGGGCTGCTCGTGAAACCGATTCGGGCCGGCGGCAGATGGTTTGCACACGGGAGGCGATCCACGTTCGTCGAGGAGGTTCGCATCCAAAAGGCGCGTCGGGTCTCGCGAGCACTGATCCGCCGAATCCCTGCACTCGTGGTGCTGCTGGCGCTGACGGGAGGTGCGGCTGCGCAACTGGCGACCGTTTCGCCGCAATTGCACGAGACGATGCGGTACAACATCGTGTTCCTCGACCTTCTGCCGCGAAGCTCCGACCCAGAAGCCGTGCTGGAGTGGTTCGGGGCCGATCCTGCACTCGCATCCTCGAGCGGCATTCCTTTGGGGGCCGAGAATTCTGCGGTGCAGCACGAGTCGTACGCCGAGTTCACTGCGCTCGTGACGCCGGAACAGATCGCAGGATATGCGGCGAGTCACCCCGAACAGATCCCGATGCTCGCCGACCGAGCGATGACGGCGGTCACCCAGATCAATGTCCGGTACCTCGGCAGCCAGACCGAGGCCGCGAACCCCGAACCGTATGCGGTCGACACCAGGTGGGTCCTCATCTCCGAGTGGTTCGGAGTGCTCTACCGCGGGTTCCCGCTCCTGGTCGCCGCGGTGCTCGCAATCGCGCTCTGCTTCGGAGCTGCGATCTCCATGCGCCCGTGGATCGCGTCCGGTGCACGAGCCCTCGGCGGATCGACCGTCATCCTCGTGTTGAGCGCGGTGTCCTATGGTGCCGCCGTGGTGGTCACGCAGAGCGGATCGGAGCTCGTGCGACACATGATGCCGGCGACGTTCGCGCAGTGGCTGCTGCTCCCGGTCGGGGTCGCCCTCGTGATGCTCTTCTTCGATGCGGCTCAAGCTCGAACGAGCGAGAATCCGTCGGGTGTTGCGGGTTCTTCGCTCGCCCCACAATTTCGGTGACCGCGAACCTTCGTCACTCGATGGAACGGAACGTATCCATCAGCACCGCTTCTCTCTAGGCTTGAGCGCGTGACGACACGACTCTTTATTACTTCAGCCGAGGGCCATGCAGGAAAATCGATTGTCGCGCTCGGGGTCGTAGAAACCCTGAGCCGCACGGTCGCGCGGGTCGGCGTTTTCCGGCCGGTCGCGCGCTCGTCGAGCGAACACGACAGCGTGCTCGACATCCTCCTTGCGCACGACGCCGTCCATCTTTCCTACGACGACGCCATCGGCACGACCTACGAGCAGGTGCACGACAACCCGGAGGCGGCGCTCGCAGAGATCGTGACCCGGTTCAAGGCGATCGAGTCCCGTTTCGACGCGATCGTGATCGTCGGTTCCGATTACACCGATGTCGGGAGCCCGACCGAGCTCTCGTTCAATGCGGCCGTTGCCGCGAATCTCGGTGCACCGGTCCTGCTCGTGCTCGGCGGCGTCGATCCCGATTCGGGATCGCCCCGCACACCGGCGCAAATGCGTCAGCTCGCCGAACTCACCATCCCTGAACTCCGTGACAGCCACGCGACCCTCATCGCAGTGCTCGCGAACCGTGTCGAAGCCGACTCGCTGCAGGAGGTCGAGTCGACCCTCCGCGAAGAACTGCCGGGTCTTCCCGTGTGGGCGATTCCCGACGACCCGCTGCTCTCGGCACCTTCGGTCCAGCAACTCTTCGACGCCACCGACGCCGAACTCATTTCCGGCGATGCCGGGCTGCTCACGCGCGAGTCGCTCGGCACCGTGGTTGCCGGAATGTCAATGGAGAACGTGCTCGACCGGCTCATCGAAGGCGGCTTGCTCGTCGTCCCCGGTGACCGCGCCGACGTCGTCGTCGGGACTCTGCTCGCGCAGCAGTCCGACACCTTCCCGAACGTCTCTGGCATCGTGCTGAACGGTGGTCTCGATCTCCCCGAGAGCGTCCAGCGCCTCCTCGAAGGGCTCAATCTCCCGCTTCCGATCGGCAAGAGCCCGCACGGCACATTCGACACCGCAAAGCGCATCGTGCAGACCCGCGGTTCTCTCGCTGGCTCGCAGCGCAAACGCGACACCGCGCTCGCATCCTTCGACCAGCACGTTGACGCAGGCGAACTGCTCGGGTTGCTCGAGGTCGACCGCACGACCGTCGTGACGCCGCTCATGTTCGAGCACAGCATCGTCGATCGAGCGAAGTCGTCACTGCAGCACATCGTCCTCCCCGAAGGATCCGACGACAGAATCCTGCAAGCCGCGGCGACCATCGAACACCGCGGGATCGCAACGCTCACGGTGCTCGGCGAAGAGCAGGAGGTCCGCGCTCGCGCAGCCGAGCTCGGCCTCGATCTGGGCGGCGTCCGGATCCTCTCGACAAAAGACCCGGAGCTCTCAGAGAAGTACGCGGTCGAGTACCAGCGAGTGCGAGCCCACAAGGGGGTCACCCTCGATCAAGCCCGCGACGTCGTCACCGATGTCAGCTATTTCGGCACCATGATGGTGTTCCTCGGCGATGCAGACGGCATGGTCTCTGGCGCCGCGCACACGACCGCGCACACGATCCGTCCATCGTTCGAGACCATCAAGACGGCCCCAGGGGTCAAGGTCGTCTCCAGTGTCTTCCTGATGGCGCTTGCAGATCGCGTTCTCGTTTACGGCGACTGCGCAGTCATCCCCGAGCCGACTGCAGAAGAGCTGGCTGACATCGCGATCTCGAGTGCCGCGACCGCACAGAATTTCGGCATCGAGCCGCGTGTGGCGATGTTGAGCTACTCGACCGGCGATTCAGGTTCGGGCGCAGACGTCGAGAAGGTGCGTGCAGCCACCGCTCTCGTCCGTGAGCGCGCGCCGGAACTCGCTGTCGAAGGTCCGATTCAGTACGACGCAGCTGCCGACATGACCGTGGCCGCAAAGAAGATGCCCGATTCCGCAGTTGCCGGTCGCGCGACCGTCTTCGTGTTCCCCGACCTCAACACAGGCAACAACACGTACAAGGCGGTGCAACGAAGCGCGGGTGCGCTCGCAATCGGGCCTGTCCTGCAGGGGTTGGCGAAGCCGATCAACGATCTCTCTCGTGGTGCGCTCGTCGACGACATCGTCAACACGGTCGCGATCACCGCGATCCAGGCGCAAAGCGAGGCGCTCGGGCAAGAGGTTCCGAAGACCGCGACGACCGAAGGAACGAACGAATGAGCAGTGTCTTTGTCGTCAACGCGGGCTCCTCGTCGTTGAAGTACCAACTGATCGACCTCGACTCCGGGAACGCGCTCGCAACCGGGCTCGTCGAGCGAATCGGCGAAACCCGCGCGGTCGCGAAACACACCGATGACATCTCCGGCGAGACGTTCAACGTCGAGCGAAGCATTCTGAACCACACCGACGCAGTCTCTTGGGCGCTCGCCGCGTTCGAACAGCACGGGCCGTCGATCGCAGACTCCGGGTTGATCGCGGTCGGGCACCGAGTGGTTCAGGGCGGTTCGCGGTTCGACGGTCCAGAAGTCATCACGCCGAGTGTTGTTTCGCAGATTCGCGATCTCAGCCCGCTCGCGCCGCTGCACAATCCTGCGAACCTGCTCGGTATCGAGGCTGCGCAGATCGCGTTCCCCGACGTTCCGCACGTGGCGGTCTTCGACACCGCGTTCCACCGTTCCATGCCAGCCGCCTCCGCGCTCTACCCGATCGACCGAGCGACTGCCGAGGCGAACCGAATCCGGCGGTACGGCTTCCACGGCACCAGCCACGAGTACGTGAGCAAGCGGATCGCGGCCCTCGAAGCCAAGCCGCTCACCGAGACGAATTCGATCGTGCTGCATCTTGGCAACGGTGCTTCCGCATGCGCGGTACGCGGGGGAGCGAGTGTTGACACATCGATGGGCATGACCCCGCTCGCTGGCCTCATGATGGGAACACGGGTCGGCGACATCGATGCCGGGATCGTTTTTCACCTGGCTCGCGTCGGTGGGCTCTCGCTCGACGAGATCGAAACACTGTTGAACAAGCGCTCGGGCATTCTCGGCCTCGCAGGCCTTGGCGATATGCGCGATGTGCAAGCATCTGCAAACGCAGGTGTCGTTCAAGCGAAAGAAGCGCTCGACGTCTACGTGCACCGGGTTCGCCACTATCTCGGCGCCTATCTCGTCCAGCTCGGTCGCGTTGACGCGATCGCGTTCACTGCGGGCGTCGGTGAGAACTCTGACGAGATCCGACGCCGCGTCATGCTCGACCTCGAGGGCTTCGGCATCGAAATCGACGCGGCCCGAAACTCCGCTTCGGAGCGGGGTGAACGCCGGATCTCCACCGATGATTCGAGAATCGCGGTCTACGTCATTCCAACCAACGAAGAACTCGAGATCGCGCAGCAGGCAGCAGCCGCCGCAGGGATCTAGGTATACTGTTCTCGGCTCCCCGCGTGGCGTCATCCAGGCCAATTCCCCCAGGACGGAAACGTAGCAAGGGTAACCGGGCTCTGGCGGGTGCGCGGGGAGTCCTCATTTGTCACCGGTGATGGCTACCATGGGTGAATGGTCGCAGCCCTCTACCGCCGGTATCGGCCAGACACCTTTGCAGATCTCATTGGTCAGTCGCACGTCACCGATCCACTCCGCGCCGCACTCCGCGCCGATCGCGTCAATCACGCCTACTTGTTCTCCGGCCCTCGCGGCTGCGGCAAAACCACGAGCGCGAGAATTCTCGCTCGCTGCTTGAACTGTGCAGAAGGCCCGACCGACACTCCCTGTGGCGTGTGCGACAGCTGTGTCGATCTGGCAACGGGTGGCAACGGCTCGCTCGACGTCGTAGAGATCGACGCCGCGAGCCACAACGGTGTCGACGATGCGCGAGACCTCCGCGAACGTGCATTCTTCGCACCATCGCGCGACCGTTTCAAAATCTTCATCCTCGACGAGGCGCACATGGTCTCGTCGCAGGGGTTCAACGCACTCCTCAAGATCGTTGAAGAACCACCGGAGCACGTGAAGTTCATCTTCGCGACCACCGAACCAGAGAAGGTGCTGCAAACCATTCGGTCTCGCACGCACCACTACCCATTCCGACTCGTCCCTCCGGCGACCATGCTCGCCTACGTGCAGCAGCTGGTCGAGTCCGAGCAGGTCACGGTCGAGCCGGGCGTTCTTCCGCTCGTGATTCGAGCTGGTGAAGGCTCGGTTCGAGACACCCTCAGCCTGCTGGACCAGCTCATCGCAGGGAGCGAAGACTCGAAGGTGACGTACGAGCGTGCAGTGGCGCTGCTCGGCTACACCCACATTTCTCTTCTCGACGCGATGGTCGATGCGCTCGCGGTCAACGATGCTCGCGGCGTCTTTTCTGCGCTCGACGACGTTGTCCAGTCCGGGCAGGACCCACGTCGATTCACAGAAGACCTGCTGGAGCGTCTGCGCGATCTCATCATCGTCGCCGCGTCGAGTGACCCCGGGTCGATTCTCCATGGTGTCCCGAGCGAACAGCTCGAAGTCATGCAGCGGCAGTCTGAGAAATTCGGCCCGGTTGAACTCAGTCGCTGCGCAGACGTCGTCAGTCACGCGCTGAACGAAATGACCGGCGCGACCAGTCCCAAGTTGCTGCTCGAACTCATGGCAGCGCGTTTGCTTGTTCCCGCGAGCGATGACAATGCGCGCGGAACGCTCGTGCGCGTCGAACGACTTGAACGCCGGATCGGAATTTCCGGTGATTCCTCTGCGCAGTCGAACCCGGCGCCAGCAAGCGCAGCGGTGAGCAGCGCGACTCCTCCCGCGACCCCACAGCCCTCGGCGACGAATGCGCCTGCGGCACAAGCCTCGGGGTCACCGGCCTCGAAGGCACCGAGCCAAGCATCTTCGGCCTCGAACTCGGCACCCGCTGTGACGAGTCGGCCCGCGGCAGAGCAGACTGCGGTTGAACCGGCTCGCTCGCTCGCACCCGCAGTGGCTGACACTGCGACCGAGCGCGAGGTTCCTGAGGCAGCGGGACCGGCGGAATCGCAGCCCGTGGGGTCCACGTCTGCGCCGGCCGAACAACCCGGAGCAGCGGTCGCTGCTGCACCGGTCTCCGAGCAGCAGTTCCGGGACTCGTGGCCAGAGGTCCTGGCCCAATTGCAGGCCCGCAGCAACAACACCTGGATGATCGTTTCGCAGATCGAGGTGCTGGGTTTTCGAGACAGCATCTTGACGCTCGGGTTCCGGAGCGCAAAAGACGTCCAACTGTTCAAGGACCGGAAGCCCAACGAGACGAGCAAGAGCGATCATCTTCGCTCCGCGATCCGTGCGGTGCTCGGTATCGAAGTGAAGTTCGTGGCACGTGAGCTCCCGAACGCGCGGGTTCAGCACGGTACGCGTGAATCGGCACCGCCACCCGCGGAGCCGGCGTCTTCGGGGTCTCCCCGGAACACTGCGAATACTCAAGAGAGCACCACCTCGTCTGCAACGGCAAGGAACGCCTCGGTGGCTGGGGGCCATCCCGCAGCAACGCCGAATTCGGGAACGACGTCATCCTCAGGGGGAATGTCGTGGGAGGTCGCGCCCATTCCGAACGACGACGATGCGCCGCCACTGGACGAGCCCGAGTTCGACGTGCCGGAGTTCGATGTCCCGGAGCACAGCTCCCCGGAACACAATGCGCCGCGAGACCAGGCGCCGCGTGCCGACTTAGCGCATGACCAAGAGGTGCCCTCCAACGTTTCGCAATTCCGCTCGAAGCACGCGGCCGAGCCCGAAGCGCCCTCGACGGCGCCCGCACCCAACCTGCGCTCCCGCACGATGCATCCCGCGACGGGATCGATGCCGATCATTCGCCAGCAGGCTGCTCCCGTTGACGATGCGGTCGTCGCCCCTGCCAAGGGGAGCGCGCCACTGGCAGCGACCGCTCCACAGGAGTCGGCTCAGCCAGGGTCGTTCTCGCCTGAGCCAGTAGCGCCTGAACCAGTAGCGCCTGAACCAGTCGCGCCTGAACCTGTCTCGCCTGAACCAGTCGCGCCCGAACCCGTCTCGCCCGAGCGAGAAACGCCAGGTTCGCCGCAGCCAGAGAGCACTCCGGAGCACTCGGGCGAAACCAGTGACGCCCCGTCTGATACGCAAAGATCTGCGATCGCCGCGTGGTCGAGCTTGCCCGCGGAGGCATGGGCAAGCGCACCCGCGCCGGTCGAAGACGAAGCAGAAACGGCTCGTGCGGCAGCAGCCGAGGCCGAAGCGAACCCGCCCGAGCCCGTCGTTTCTGCTCCTACTGCGACCCAGGTCCACGCAGCCCTCGGAGGCAATGATCGGGGTCGCTATGGCGAGGCCGTGATCCGCGAACTGCTCGGTGCAGAATTCATCGAAGAGATCGAAGCGGAACGCCCCGTAAGTCTCATGCAAGACATCCCAGACGGAGAGCGCTAACCATGTACGACGGAATCGTCCAAGATCTCATCGACGAATTCGGTCGGCTCCCGGGAATCGGCCCGAAGTCGGCGCAGCGAATCGCATTCCACATCGTGCAGACGCGCTCATTCGACGTCTCGAAACTCTCAACGCTCCTGCAAGATGTGCACGAGAAGGTGCGTTTCTGCACCGTGTGCGGCAACGTCGGCGAGCAGGATCTTTGCGTGATCTGCCGTGATCCGCGTCGGAGCCCGGCCACGATCTGCGTTGTCGAAGAGCCAAAAGATGTCGCCGCGATCGAACGCACCCGCGAATTCCGGGGTCTGTACCACGTGCTCGGAGGAGCGCTCAATCCCATGAAGGGAGTGGGCGCGGAGCAGCTGCGCGTCTCCGAACTGCTCTCGCGGCTCTCCGACACCACGGTGAAGGAGGTCATTATCGCAACCAACCCGAACGTCGAGGGAGAAGCGACCTCGACCTACCTGATCCGCACCCTGCACCCCTTGGGTGTCCAGGTCTCGAGGCTTGCGAGCGGTCTGCCTGTTGGTGGCGATCTCGAGTTCGCCGACGAGATCACGCTCGGTCGGGCCTTCGAGGGCCGCCGCTCTGTGTCGGGGTAAGTCACCCACTTTTTCTGCGGAACATGCGGACAACTACACTGAAACAGTTGCCTTCATTTCGTCTTTACCCATCGGGAGCATCGTGAGTCTCATCGTGCAGAAGTTCGGCGGTTCGAGTGTTGCCGACGCCGAGAGCATCAAGCGGGTTGCGAAGCGCATCGTCGAAACCAAGAAAGCCGGTCACGATGTGGTTGTCGTCGTCTCGGCGATGGGTGACACGACCGATGATCTGCTCGACCTCGCCAACGAGGTCGTGCCCGGTGTATCCGGTGGTCGCGAACTCGACATGCTGTTGACAGCGGGTGAGCGTATCTCCATGGCGCTGCTCGCGATGGCAATTCGTTCGCTCGGTGCCGAAGCGCTTTCGTTCACAGGCAGCCAGGCCGGAATGCTCACCGACGCGCAGCACGGTCAGGCTCGCATCGTCTCCGTGACTCCCGGTCGTGTGCAGGCCGCTGTCGATCAGGGAGCGGTCGCGATCGTCGCGGGATTCCAAGGGTTCAACAAGATCACCGGCGACATCACAACGCTCGGTCGTGGCGGATCAGACACCACTGCGGTGGCACTCGCGGCCGCGCTCGACGCTGAAGTGTGCGAGATCTACACCGACGTCGACGGGGTGTTCACGGCAGATCCGCGCATCGTGCCGATGGCGCGAAAGATCGACCGCATCACGAACGAAGAAATGCTCGAACTCTGCGCTGCCGGAGCAAAGGTGCTCTATATTCGTGCAGTCGAATATGCCCGACGTCACGGCGTGACGTTGCACGTTCGTTCGTCGTTCTCGGGGCTCCCGGGCACGATCGTGTACGACCCGAAGAATGGAGACCCGGTGGAAGAAGCACTCATCACGGGGATCGCGAGCGACCTCTCCGAGGCAAAGATCACGATTGCCGGTGTTCCCGACGTGCCAGGCAAGGCAGCGCAGATCTTCACGATCGTTGCCGCCACGAAGGCGAACGTCGACATGATCGTGCAGAACGTTTCTGCGGCGTCAACCGGCGTGACCGACATTTCGTTCACTCTGCCGAAGTCCGAAGCGCAGCAGGTGCTTGAAGCACTGAACGAGAACGTCGATGCGATCGGTTTCGAGTCGCTCCTGCACGACGACCAGATCGGCAAGATTGCGCTCGTCGGTGCTGGAATGCGCTCGAACTCGGGAGTCTCCGCCGAGCTGTTCCACGCGCTCCACAAGGCGGGAATCAACATCGAGATGATCTCGACAAGCGAGATTCGCATCTCCGTCGTGACCCGCGCAGACCAGGTCGTCGACGCGGTACGAGTCGTGCACGAGGCGTTCGGTCTCGACGGCGACACGGAAGCCGTCGTGTACGCAGGAACAGGAAGGTAGCTCATGGTTTCCATTGGAGTTGTTGGAGCTACGGGTCAGGTTGGCGCCGTCGTACGTCGGCTGCTCGAAGAGCGCGACTTCCCGGCGACGGAAGTGCGTTTCTTCGCATCTGCACGCTCAGCAGGAAAGTCACTGAGCTTCCGCGGCCAAGACATCGTGATCGAAGATGCGGCGACCGCTGATCCACGCGGGCTCGACATCGCGATTTTCTCGGCCGGTGCCACGACCTCACGTGCGCTCGCGCCGAAGTTCGCCGACGCGGGAGTCACGGTCGTCGACAATTCCTCTGCTTGGCGCATGGATCCCGATGTTCCGCTCGTCGTGAGCGAAGTCAACCCCCACGCGATCGCGAGTGCGGTCAAGGGCATCATCGCCAACCCGAACTGCACGACGATGGCGGCAATGCCAGTCCTGAAGCCGCTCGACATCGATGCCGGGCTGACTCGCTTGAGCATTGCCACGTACCAGGCCGTTTCCGGCAGTGGTGTCAAGGGCGTCGACGAGCTCGGCGGCCAGGTCCGTTCCGCGCTTCCGCAAGATCCGGAACGTCTCGCGCACGATGGCAGTGCGGTCGATTTCCCCGCGCCGAACGTCTACACCGACACCATCGCATTCAATGTCCTGCCGCTCGCGGGCAGCATCGTTGATGATGGCGAAGACGAGACCGACGAGGAGAAGAAGCTCCGTAACGAGAGCCGCAAGATTCTCGAGCGTCCGGAACTTCGCGTCTCGGGCACCTGCGTTCGAGTCCCTGTGTTCTCGGGTCACTCGCTCGCAGTGCACGCTGAGTTCGAGCGCCCCTTGACCCCGGCACGTGCGAAGGAACTGCTCGCGGACGCCCCGGGCGTCGAACTTGCAGACGTCCCGACGCCGCTCCACGCTGCTGGCAAGGACGCGAGTTTCGTCGGCCGCATTCGAGTCGACCAGGCGGCACCGCTCGACCGAGGCATTGTCATGTTCATCTCGAACGACAACCTGCGCAAGGGTGCGGCACTCAACGCGATTCAGATCGCCGAGCTGCTTGCTGAGCAGCGTCAGCCGGTCACCGACTAACTGATTGCAGCAACGGCCGGGCTCGTGTTCTTCACCGCCCGGCCGTTGTTCCGTTCTCGCGGTCCTGCAGCACGGCAAGATCGAAACCGTTGCAATCAGTGCGATCGAACCGTTCGAGGTCGTGACCACGAATCGCCATTCCGGTGGCTTGTTCTGGGTCTGTCGAGAGCACGACCCTGCCAACTCCGTTGATCAGCGTGAGATTGTTTGCGATTGCGGCCATCGGCTCGACGAGCGAGCCCTCGACCGTGTCGACGAGCACGTCAATCGCGGTGACGCCGATGAAGCGGCTCTCTTGAATGACGGGTGCCGCGACGGTCACGGTGTATTCGTCGCTGCACAGATAGTCAACGTACGGGCCGGCGACGTGGATCGCCCCGGTTGTGGCGGGCACGCGGTACCACTCGAGTCCGCTGTAATCAATGTGTTCCTTGTTGACGCTTTGGCTGGCGAGCACGAGTTTGCTGTGCTGCGGGCCTTGCCACCATGCGAGATGGCTTTGCGCATCCGTTAAAAAATCAATTGCGGCGATGAAGCCCGCGCCGTGCAGCTTGATGCCCGTGAAGTTGAGCGCCTCTTTTGCGAAGGGTTCGATCAGGATGTCGAGCCGGGCGGCGGTGAGGGGGGCGACCGAACTCGCGACTCGGATGTTGTGGGAGATTCGTGGGGTCAGCTCGTCAAGAAGTGTGAACGCCTGCCCGAAATAGTCGCAGACCAGCGCTCCAGCGCGCTCGGTGGCGCTCGTTGTCTTCTGCATCGGAATCTCCATCGCTCCGCGGAGAACTGGTATCCGCTCTTCGTCAGTGTGCCGCGATCAGCTGGCCGATTGCAAGCGAATCAGTGCACTTGCAATGATTCCCGACATCGTTTCCACCGCAGCCCGTGCGTTCGAGGGATCACCGCTCGCGAGAGCATCGATCATCGCGGAGAACGCACGCGCAAGTCGTTCTCGGTCGTCGGGGTTCTCGTCGATCAGGGTGAGATACGGGGAGAGTTCTGCCTGCACACGCATGTGCTCGCGGCTCAACCGCGGAGATTGGCTGAGGGCGGAGAGTTCGATCTGGGCGTCGTCGTAGATCCGCCGACGAGTCACCGAGTCGACCTCTTCGGCGTGCAGGATTCGTGAGCGCAGCATCTCGATCTCGCTCTCTGCGGCCCGGGTTGCCGCGAGTGCTGCACAGGATCCGGCGACCGCTGCAAAGTGCGCGAGAAGATCGCGAATCGCGAGTCGAGACTGTTGTTGGAGCGATTCGCGAGCGAATTGCGCGGGGTCGGCGCCCTCTGCAACAAAACTGCCGCCCGAGCGACCGCGCTTCGTGACGATCAGTCCGCGTTCGCGGAGCGCGTTGAGTGCTTCGCGAGCAGTCACAGGCGCGACACCGAGCGACTTCGCAAGGTCTGCTTCTGGAGGCAGCTGTTCATCTGCGACGAGCACGCCGGACTGGATCGCTTCAGCGATGCGGCGCTCGACCAGTTCGGAACGCCCTTCGTCGCCAATGGGCCGGAAGACGGCGCTGTGCAGCCGCGTCGGTGTGTTCGTCCCTGAACGTGCGTGTGGAGCAGACATCGCCATTATTCTCTCGCATTTCAGGGACGAGGCTTCGTTACCGCAACGTATCCGAAAACAACCGAAACACGCTTGAAACTAAACCTACGGAACTATAGGTTTAGTTTCAATCTCGAGACGCAGTTGTTTGAGGAGTCGATGCATGGTTGAGGTCACGCCCACGAAAACCCCCACCCGTTCATCCTCCGGAGAGCGCCGTGCCGGAGTAGAACTCGCTGGAGTAACGAAGACCTTCGGCGAAATGACTGCCGTCGATTCCCTTGATCTCCAGGTGGAGTCGGGGGAGTTCTTTTCGATGCTCGGGCCATCGGGCTCCGGAAAAACGACAGTCCTCCGGCTGATCGCGGGCTTCGAGGAAGTCACCAAGGGGACGATCCTTCTCGAAGGCAAGGACGTCACACGTGCTGCACCTTTTGATCGCGCGGTGAACACGGTGTTCCAGGATTACGCACTCTTTCCCCACTATTCGATTGCTGAGAATGTGGCCTACGGGCTGAAGGTTCGAGGCGTGAACAAGAGCGATCGCGCCGATCGCGTGCGTCGCGCACTCGATCAGGTGCGTCTGGGCCACCTCGCCTCCCGACTTCCGCACCAGCTCTCCGGCGGGCAGCGGCAGCGCATTGCGCTCGCCAGGGCGCTCATCCTCGAACCGAAGGTGCTGCTTCTCGACGAGCCCCTGGGTGCCCTCGACAAGCAACTTCGTGAAGAAATGCAGATCGAACTGAAACAGATCCAACGCGAAGTCGGCATCACCTTCGTCTTTGTCACGCATGACCAAGAAGAGGCCTTGACTCTCAGCGACCGGGTTGCGGTGTTCAATCAGGGGCGCATCGAGCAGATCGGGACACCGAACGAGGTGTACGAGTTCCCGACGACAGAATTCGTCGCCGGGTTCCTTGGAGTCTCCAACCTCATTCAGGCCCGGCAGCTGCCCGACTTCGCAGGGCCGGACTCCCTCTTGAGCATTCGTCCAGAGCGGGTGCGGCTCATCGCGTCGAACCAGGCTGCGCATGATCCAGAAACCGCACTTCGCGGCGTGATCGCCGAAACCGTCTACACGGGCCGGAGCACTCGCTTCATCGTCGAGACCGAACCCGGTATCCGAGTCATTGCAGAGCGCCAGAACGACCACCACCCCGGCGGCGGCGCGAGCTTTGCGCGAGGCGATTTCGTGCAGGTCGCATGGACCAAAGACCATGCCGCAGTTGTTCCTCAATCCCTACCCGCAGCACCACTTACACACCAGGAGTAGATAGTGAAAAAACAGCACCTTGCGCTCCCCGCGGTCGTTGCCGCAGCAGCGCTCATGCTCTCCGGCTGTAGCGCCGGAGATGAAGAAACCAATGGCGGCGATGGCGGCCTGAGTATTGATGTTCCAGATGTGCCGATGCTCGAAGAGCTCGGCGAAAATGAAAACGAAGTCAACATCGTTGCTTGGAGCGGGTTCGTCGAACCTGCCTGGTCCGACGAGTTCACAGAAATCACCGGTTGCACGGTCAACCGTCGCGTTGCAGGAACAAGCGACGAAATGGTTACGCTCATGCGCACGGGCAACTATGACCTCGTTTCGGCTTCGGGCGATGCGAGTCTGCGCCTGATTGCCGGTGGCGATGTTGCCCCAATCAACATCGACCTGATCGAGAATTTCGGCGACGACATCGTGGAGGGCATGCAGGGCCAGGTCTACGACACAATCAATGGGAAGAGCTACGGCGTTCCGATCGGTCGAGGCGCGAACATCCTGCAGTACAACACCGAGGTCGTGACGGAGGCGCCAACGAGCTGGGACGTGGTCTGGGAAGACGACAGCCCGTACGCAGGGAAGATCATCGCGTATGACGCCCCGATCTATATCGCGGACGCAGCGGTCTACCTCATGACCCACGAGCCTGACCTCGGCATCACGAACCCCTACGCCCTTGACGAAACCCAGCTTGATGCTGCGATCGAACTCTTGAAATCACAGAATTCGATCGTCGCAGAGTACTGGGCCGACCCGGTCGCGCAGATCACGTCGTTCACCAGTGGAACCAGCGTTGTCGGAACGAGTTGGGAAGTGCTGCGCAAGCTCAGCGAGGACGAGCGATTCGAAGGGGTACTCCCTGAAGAAGGCTCAACCGGTTGGTCCGACGCCTGGATGATCTCCGCCGAATCGAAGAACCCCAACTGCGCGTACCAGTGGATGGACTACACGAGCTCTGCAGAGGTGAACGGCGCGATTGCCATGAATTTCGGTATGGCTCCGGCGAACGCGGCATTCTGTGAAACCAGTGACGAAGCAGCTGCACACTGCGAGGACTACCACGCAACGGACGAGGAGTACTTCAAGAACGTGTGGTTCTGGACGACACCACTCGAGCAGTGCGTTGATGGTCGCACCGATGTTCAGTGCACTAATTTCCAAGACTGGACGAACGCCTGGCTGACGGTGAAGGGCTAAGCCCCACGCGCTCCAGTTCGAAGCGGCGGAGTGCGATGCTCCGCCGCTTCGAATGTCCATCGACTACCAAGGATCATCATGACCGTCAGCACCGATGCACCGAAACCCCCGCGGGTGCCTGCGCCAAAGGCAAAGCCGCTCTCGAGCACGCTGTACCGGCGCCCGAAGACGCAACTCGCGAGTCTGCTCGCCCTCCCGATGCTCTGGCTCGTCGGGGTTTACATCTTCTCGCTCGTGATGTTGCTCATCACCGCGTTCTGGACGATCGATCCGTTCACCTCGAAAGTGAAGCCAGGGTTCACCTTTGACAACTTCGTGATGATTTTCGAGAACTCCGCGTACCTCGCCACCTCGTTGCGAACACTCGGGATCGCAGTTGCGGTGACCGTCCTCAGCATGGTGTTTGCGATACCGCTCGGGATTTTCATGGCGAAAGTTGCATCGCCCTGGCTCCGCGGTGTGCTTGCGATCGCGATCACCCTGCCGCTGTGGGCGGGATACCTCGTCAAGATCCTTGCAATGCGCATCACGTTCTCCGATACCGGATTCTTCAACTGGGTGCTTGAGCCGATCGGGATGACCGGTCCCGGTTTCGGTCCGTTCACCGTGGTGCTCACGCTCACCTACCTATGGTTCCCATACATGGCGGTTCCCGTTTATACGGCGATTCGACAGATTCCTACGAACCTGTTCGATGCGGCCGCAGATCTTGGCGCGAAGGGTGGTCGCACGATTGCGACGGTCGTGATGCCACTGCTGAAGCCGGCCTTGATCGCAGGCTCCGTGTTCACGTTCTCTTTAAGTCTCGGCGACTACATTGCGGCCAAGTTCGTCGGGGGATCAACACAGATGATCGGCAGCATCATCGCCTCGAACATCAATCTCAATCCACCGATCGCGGCGGCGTTCTCTGTCGTCCCGATTGTCTTTGTCGTCGTGTATTTGCTTGCCGTGCGTCGCACGGGAGCGCTTGAGCGGATGTAGGAACCATGCTTCGACTGACTCGAACTTCGAAAATCGTCCTCGGCCTGATTGTCGTGGTGGTGCTCGCGTTCATGTACATCCCGCTGTTCATGGTGATCGTGAACTCATTGAATGTGGCACGGATCGCTACCTGGCCGGTCTCCGAGTTTTCGCTCGAATGGTGGGTGCGGGCGTTCGAGAGCGAAGCGATCCGACAGGCCCTCTTGAATTCGGTGCTCGTCGGTGCTGGGGCGACCGTGATCTCGCTCATTCTCGGAACGCTGTCGGCGTTTGCGCTGCAACGGTTCGCGTTCTTCGGGAAGCAGACGGTGAACCTGCTGGTGGTCCTCCCCATTGCACTTCCCGGGGTGGTGACGGGTGTAGCGCTCAGTAACACCTATAACAATGTGCTTGAGCCGATCGGAATTCAGCTCGGCTTTTTCGGTCTCATCGTGGCGCACGGAACTTTTTGCATCGTCATGGTGTTCAACAATGTGTTCGCGCGTTTGCGTCGCATGAACCCGAATCTCGAAGAGGCTTCAAAAGACCTCGGCGCGGGGTTGTGGCAAACGTTCCGCTACATCTCGTTTCCGCAGTTTCGAAGCGCCTTTATCGCAGGAGCGCTCTTGGCATTTGCCCTCAGCTTCGATGAGGTCGTGGTGTCGATCTTCACCGCCCCGCCGGGAGTTGACACGCTGCCACTGTGGATGATGAACCAGATGGCGCGGCCAAACGAAGCGAACGTCGCAAATGTTGTTGCGACCGTGGTGATTCTGTTCTCGCTCATTCCCGTGTGGGTGTCCCATCGGATGTCGCGAGCCGACAACGACTGACGAGGGTCGCGTCGCGGTCGCGGCACTTCGGGAATGTCGCGGCACTTCGGGCATACAGAAAGGCCCCGACGCGGAATGCGCCGGGGCCAACTGCAGAAGGTATTCAGGATTGCGTTTCGTCTTTGTGTTCTTCGACGAAGTGTTCGGTTGCTTCTTCCACGTCCTGCGCAAGGTTCAAGCTCGCGTCAGATGCGGTTGAGGCTGCATTCTGCACGGCCTCTTGCACGTTGTGCACCGTGTCGCTGACACGATCCGCAACAGTGTGGCTTGCGTCGACAACGTGTTCTGAGACGTCCTTCGCGAGCGTGGAGGCAGTATTCACGACTGCATCTTTCGCTTCACTCGCTCGAACGCCAGCCGAAACCGCCGCGCCGCTGATGTCAAACCCGGTCTTCTGTTCGATCCAGTGCTTCGCGTCTGCTGCTGCGCCACCGATCGAATGACCTGCCGATGGGAGTGCATCGCCGATCGATTCTGCTTTGTCTTTCGCCCAATCTGCGGCGTCACTCAGTTTGTCTTTTGCATCATCTGCGATTCCCATTGATTCCACCTTCTTCTAGACGGGAATCCAAGGCTACGCCGAGGTGCCGTATGTCGCCAGCGTCGCTACGCTGTATCAGTGAGCAAAATTATCGATGTTGCACTCATCGGCGGCGGCGTGATGAGCGCAACGCTTGGCGCCCTCATCACGAAACTTGAGCCCGACTGGTCGATTGAAGTCTTCGAACGCCTCAGTGAAGTCGCGACAGAATCTTCAAATCCCTGGAATAACGCGGGCACCGGACACGCCGCGCTGTGCGAGCTGAACTACACCCCGATCTCAACCGCACGATTTCGCCCGCGAAGGCGGTTGAGATCAACGAGCAATTCCAGATGTCGCGGCAATTCTGGTCTGCATTCGTCGAGCAGGGATTGCTCCCAGACCCGCGCGCATTTATTCACGCCACGCCGCACATGAGTTTCGTGTGGGGCGAAGAGAACGTCGATTATCTCCGCCGTCGCCACGAGACGCTCATTCAGAACCCGCTATTCGAAGGCATGGAATTCTCCACCGACCCAGAGGTCATTCGATCGTGGGCTCCACTCTTGATTCCGGGGCGGAAGAAGTCGCAGCCGATCGCTGCAACTCGCATCACGAGTGGCACCGACGTGGATTTCGGCGCGTTGACTCGTGGCCTCTTCGAGGTCATCAAGGACGCCGGCGGCAAGATGTTCTTCGAGAAATCCGTCACGGGTCTCAAGCGCGATGCAGACGGTATCTGGACTCTGAAGGTTCGGAACAACGTCGGTCGCGATTCCTACTCGGTCCGGGCCCGCTTCGTTTTCGTCGGGGCCGGTGGCAACGCGATCAAGCTCCTGCAGAAATCTGGTATCCCGGAGATCGCGGGCTATGGCGGATTCCCGATTTCGGGCGAGTTCCTTCGCTGCGATAACCCGGAGGTCGTTGCTCGCCACCAGGCGAAGGTCTACGGAAAGGCGTCCGTCGGGGCGCCGCCGATGTCGGTGCCGCACCTCGACACACGCGTCGTCGATGGAACTCCGAGTCTGCTCTTTGGCCCGTATGCGGGCTGGAACCCGAAGTTTTTGAAGTCGGGGAGCTACTTCGATCTGTTCTCCTCGCTCCGCTTCTCCAACATTTGGCCCATGACTCGCGCAGGGCTTGCGAACCTCAGCCTCGTCACCTATCTCGCGGGTGAGGTATTTGCCACGCGTGAGAAGAAGCTCCGAGCGCTTCGCGAATTCGTTCCGAACGCCAAGCCGGAGGACTGGTACTCGATCACGGCTGGCCAGCGAGTGCAGGTCATGAAGAAGGATGCGGAGAAGGGCGGCGTGCTCGCCTTCGGCACTGAGGTCGTCACGGGCGCCGATGGAACGATCGCCGGGCTGCTCGGGGCATCGCCCGGGGCTTCGACCGCCGTGTCGATTATGTTCAATTTGATTGAACGTTGCTTCCCAGAGCGAATTGATCGCTGGCGCGATACGCTCACCGAGCTTGTGCCTAGTTATGGGCGCGTTCTGAGCGACGACCCGGCAGAAGCCCGCGCAAGTCTTGAGCGCACCGCAAGAATCCTCCAGTTGCAGCCGGAGCGCGAGCAGGAATTGGCGCTCGCTTCGCCTGGGAATTCTCAATCCTCAAGTGAACGACAGGGAAAGAACGGCTAGAATTCCGGGGTGCCTGGAAAGTCGGAGACACCTCGAACAGTAATAACCGTCGGAATCATCGACGATTACGTCATCCTGCTCGATTCCTTATCGACTTGGATCGAGAAGCACGCGCCTGACCTCGAGGTCGTCAGTTCGGCAACCAGCTGGCGCGAGTTCGTTCAGACCGACAGGTTCCCTCCCGCAGTCACCCTCGTTGGTGAATTGAAGCGTCATTCGCTCTCGATGCAAGACAAAGTCCGTGCCTGCGTCGCTGCGGGCTCGAAGGTCGTCGTCATCGCGGGCGAGGCTGGTGTCGTCCACCGTGGCCTGTTGCAGGCGGGCGCTTCTGCGGTCATGTCCCGGCGCAATCGCATGATCGACATTGCGAATGCGATCCGCGCTGCCGCCGGTGAATCGAAGCAGCCGGTTCCGGAATCGTCCGATGGAGAGCAAATCGCTGCCCCTCAGCGACCGAGATTGTCCGCAAGCGAAACCGAAGCGTTTTCGCTGTACGTCAAGGGCTACAGCACCCGAGAGGTCGCTGACTCGATGGGTGTCGGGTTTGAAACCGCGAAGACGTTCTTGCGGCGCGTCCGCGAAAAATACGCGAAGGTCCAGCGTCCCGCGGGGCGTCGCGACGAACTGATTGTGCGCGCACACGAAGATGGACTGATGTAACGGTGTCCGCACCGCACTCTGCCTGATCGCATTCGAAGGACGCACCACCTTGGCAAAGCTGTACTTTCGCTACGGAGCGATGAACTCCGGAAAATCAACCGCGCTCCTCCAAGCAGCGTTCAACTACGAAGAACGCGGACAGCACGTTCTGCTCGCGAAGCCCTCGACCGACACCAAGGGCGACACGCTGATCGTCTCCAGGCTCGGAGTCGATCGCACGACCGACTTCACGGTTGCTCCTGAAGAATCAATGCTCGAGGCATTCCGCACGGCCGCCGCAGCGGTCGCAGCGCCGATCGCGTGCCTCCTTGTCGACGAGGCGCAATTCTTGACGAGCGGTCAGGTTGAAGATCTCATGAGGATCGCCCTCGAGCTCGGGGTGCCGGTTATCGCGTACGGCATCCGAACCGACTTTCGGACGAATGCGTTCCCTGGAAGCCGTCGACTGCTCGAACTCGCTCACTCCCTGGAAGAGTTGAAGACCATCTGCCGGTGCGGGCGAAAAGCGTTGTTCAATGGACGAAAGATCAACGAGCGCTTCATCTTTGATGGCGACCAGGTCGCAATCGATGGCGAGCTCGTCACCTACGAATCTCTCTGCGGGGTCTGCTACCTGCAGGAGTCAGCTGGCCGCTTCGGCCACGTGTAACCACGCTGGCGGAGCGAACGCTCTTGCGAGTGCGCACCACCGCGTGCAGAAGGAAGTGAAGAAGTGATCGGCAACACTCCGAAGTCCTTGTTCAAGCTGTTCGCGTTTGCGGAGGCGGTGTCGTGGACGCTGCTCATCGCTGGGATCATTCTGCGCGCCACTGCTGACCTTGCTATCGCGGTCACGATCGGGGGCGCGATCCACGGATTCGTGTTCCTCGGCTATGCGGCGACCGCTTTGCTGGTTGCGATTCACCAGCGTTGGAGCTTCCCTGTTGCCGCGGCTGCGGTGATCAGCGCGATCATTCCGTACGCGACCATTCCGGCCGAGATCTGGCTGAATCGAAGCGGCCGGCTCGAAGGCCATTGGAAGCTGACCGCATCGGAAGACCCGAAGGATCAGCGCTTTGTCGACCGAGTCATGCGGTGGATGCTGAACCACCCATTCCTGCTCATCGCGATTGCAGCGATCGTCGTGGTCGGTCTGTACGTCTCACTGCTGCTGATCGGCCCACCAGGCGGTTCGCACTCCTAGCGAGCGCCTTCTACGGGTGCGGTGCGCCGAGAGCCACGAGCGCCCCGAAATAAGTGCTCCTGAGCGGTGCGGAGTCGTGCTCTTGCTGGTGGTTACTGCGCTTCGAGTTCGACGGGGCCCTCTTCGGTGAGCGGCGGTGTTACCGCTTCCTCGCCAACGGGCGTGAGTGCGACAACCTGCATCTTGTTCACGCCGTAAAAGCATGACTGCAGAAGCAGGGATCCGGCGAGCTGGTCGATGTCGTCCGTGGTGCTGCCGAATTTCGCGACCTGTACTGCGTCCGTGACGGTGTACGCGGTCTCTGTTCCGTTCTGTACGACCGTGACCTCTTGTCCGACGGTCCAGTTCAAAATCTTGTCGCCGCTGCATGCGTTGTGTGCCAGGAACGTGGGCTGCAGGTTCGCGGCAATTCGGTAGGGCAGCATCTCGGTGAACGTGCCATCGCACTCGTCGACGCGAGCCATATCGCCTTCACCGCCGAGAATCACAGACGGCGGGCCCGGCTCGACGACGGTTCGGACCTGCTCTTCGACCGTCATCTTGACGTTGCCGTACACCTGCTCGACCTTGTCGGGGACGATGAGCACTGCTGCGAGGAGCCCGAGACCGAGGGTCATCGCGATGAGACCGAGTGCGGTTGCGACACCAGCACGGCGCTTCCGGCGCTTTGGTGCAGGCGGTTCGGGCGCGTTCTTGAACATGTTCTCGATCGTCGAGGTCACGGTACTCATTCCTCAGTCGTTCTCATCGTGCGTTCCGAGCGCAGAATTCGCGCATGAGAAGTCAGCGCCCGGGAGATGATGGCGTTTAGTCTGCCACGAAATTCTCTCGGGTGAGCACCCGCAAATTGGGGGAGTGCTGCTCGCGCCGCGTTTCGAGAACCGCTGCGAATGTGTTCGCTCAGACGACTGCAGGCCGAATTCCTTGCGCGACACTCCGGAAGGCAGTTCGGTGAGATTGCGGCTCGCTCGAACATGCTCATGCAAGACATAGGGAACAACGTGGAAGCGGCAACGAAGAAGGCCCCTGCGCGTGCAGAGGCCTTCTTCATGTTGTGGTCGGGGTGACAGGATTTGAACCTGCGACCTCGTCGTCCCGAACGACGCGCGCTACCAAGCTGCGCCACACCCCGTTCCCGCATCCAGCGCGGCAACCTGTCAAGAATACTGCAAACTCAGCATCACCGTGACACCATGCCGAAAGTCGCGAGTACGACTCAGGCCGAGTCGCGAGCTTCGAGTGTGATGACCACTGCTTCCGGTGGTGTTCCAAGGCGTGCCGGGGCGGTGATCGCCGTCCCGATCCCCTGCGAGACGTTCAGCCAGGACTGGCGGCCGGCGTTCGTCCAGCGGGAGAGCCCGCTTGCCTGCTCTCGCGGGATATCGCAGTTCGTCACGATCGCGTGGCCGCCGGGCACCCGAATCTGCCCGCCATGGGTGTGACCGGCGAAGATAACGTCCGCGCCGGAATTCACGAACGAGTTCAAAATTCGTTGGTATGGGGAATGCGTCACCCCAAAGCTGGTCACTCCCGGGGCAGCTTCTGGGGTTGTCCAGCCGACGTACTCGCGCATCGCTTCGATCGCGCCCGGGAGCAGATCGAGACGATCCCAATTCCGGTGCGCATCGTTGACGCCGAAGAACTCCAGACGGTTGCCCTTGATCTCCACGGCACGAGCAGTGTTGTTCAGGCTGAGCCATCCGAACTCCTCGTAGAGGTCCTCGAGCGCCTCAACATCAAGTTGCTTCGCCTTTTTCGACCCTGCAAGGCTCGGAATCAGATACCCGAGCGGGTTCTTGAACACGGGGCCGTAGTAGTCGTTCGAGCCGTGCACGTAGACGCCGGGAACCCCGGAGAACACTTCGAAGGCGTATCGAACGGCGTCGAGCGCCTTCTCGTGACCGAGGCTGTCGCCCGTGTTGACAATGAGGTCGGGTTCGACCCACTTGAGCGAGCGAACCCACTCCTGCTTGTCTTCCTGCCAAGGTGCCATGTGCAAATCGGCAAGGTGCAGCACAGTGAGCGATCGGGAGCCCGGGGGAGGACCTGCAGCCGCTCCTCTCGAATGCGAAATGCGCGACGTTCAACGCCGACCGCATACGCCGCGGTGAGCCCGCCGGCGAGCACCGCGAGCGATGCGCCGACGGCGAGCGTCTTTCCGACGTTTAGCAAGTGGGGTTCGGATTCTCGGCGGTGTTTCCGAGCACGATTGAAACCGCGTTGCCGGTTCCCATCGAACTTCCGCCCTCCGGGTTCTGCGCGAGCACCGTGCAGACAGCGTCATCCTCACCTTCGGACCAGGTCACCTGAATCTGATCTTGCGCGAGTCCGAGTGCAGTGAGCGTCTGCGCCGCCTCGGCGTAGGTACTACCGACCAGGTCTGGAAGTTCCCAACGCAGCGAGCCGTCGCTCGGGTACACGGTAACGCGGCTGTTCTCTGCCGCCAGGGTTGTCGCGCCCGGGGTCGAGTACTCCGCGGTTCCTTCGGCCTGGGCGCCAGCGACTGGTGTTCCAACGGACGGCTGGAATCCAGCGCTTGCAAGCACCTGCTGGGCCTCCTCGAGGCTCAGCCCAGCGACGTTCGGGATTTCCACGGAGTTTCCACGCAGAGTCTCTGCGTCTGGCGTCGTGAATTGGCTCCCTGGGAACTTCGCATTGGCCGCGCGCTGCACCGAGGTGAAGACGTCGCTCCGGACATCCCAGAACCCGACCTGGTTGAGCGGCTGGTTTCCTCGGATGTTTCCGACCCACACGCTGGTCGCGACCTCGGTGCTGGAACCATTGACCCAGGTCTGCTCAACACGGTTGTTGGTACCGGTCTTCGAGATCGTGGGGGAGCCGTCACTCGGGTTGTTCTTCGGGTTGCCTCGTGTCACCTCTTGCAGGACGTACTGCATCACCGAGGCAACTTCAGGAGAGATGGCTTCCGTACAGGTCTGACGGGGTGGCTGGACGTCGGCACCATTGGTGTCGACAATGCGGTCGATCGCAATGGGCGTGCAACGTACTCCGCCGTTGGCAACGGTCTGGAATGCGTTCGCCATCGACATCGGCGCGACCGAACTTCCCGAACCGATCACCGAGGAAGGCGAGGTCACGAGCGGGTCGCCGTTCGCGTTGTGGACGCCCATGGTCTCCGCCATCGCGGCGACGTCACACAGGTCGACTTGGGTTGCCATTCGGGCAATCGCAGTGTTCAGCGACAGCACCATCGCACGAGTCACGGTCACATCGGAGGCACTGAATCCTTCGTTGTTTCGCGGTCCCCAGGCAGCCGTCGGGCCACAGCTGTTCGTGAAGTCGTTCGCCTGGTACTCGTTGAAACGAGCGTTGACGGTTTCGTTCACACTGCGGCCGGAATCGATCCAGGCGGCAAGGGTGAAGATCTTGTATGCGGACCCGGGCTGGAATCCGATCGCATCACCATATTTCTGGTCGACATTGAAGTTCAGACCAGTGGCCTCGTACGGAGCGTTCTCGGAATTGTTGAAGTCCTTGTTCTGCGCCATCGTCAGGATTCGCCCAGTGCTGACTTCGAGTTGCGTCACAGCGCCTCCCGATTCCCAGCGAGTTTCCGTGTTCGGAACGTAGGTGTCGAGCGTCTGTTGCGCGGCGTCGTTGAGGTCCAAATCGAGGGTGGTGTAGATGGTGAACCCGCCGCGACGAAGCGCCTGCGCATTCGAAGCCTCGTCAGAGCCGAGGATCGGGTGGTCGTCCACTTGGTCAAATCGCAGTACCCGTTGTACGTAGTCGCAGAAGAACCGAGCGGAGTCGTAACCGGCAATACAGCCGCTACTGACGGGTTGGATATTCACAAAATTTGCGTCAACAGGGGTGGCGAGTGCCTCATCGCGCTGTTCCGCCGTGACGTAGCCCTGGTTCGCCATCTGGCGAATGATGTAGTCGCGACGTTCCTGATTTCGCTCATAGTTCTCTTCGAGCAGCAGGGTGCGAGTCGCGGGGTTCTGGACGGTGGCGATCAGCGCGGCCGACTCGGCAAGGGTGAGCTGTGAGGCGCGCTTCCCGAAGATGCGCTGCGAGGCAGCCTCAACGCCGTAGGTGCCACGACCGAAGTTCGCGATATTGAGGTAGGCGAGCAGGATCTCGTTCTTCGTGTAATTGTGCTCGAGGCCGATCGCAAGCTTCATTTCCTTGAGCTTGCGACCATAGCTTTCTTCGATGGCTGCGATGTACGCGTCGTTGTCGCCGCTCAGTTCGGCGTCCATGATCGCCTGGTTACGAACGACCTGCATCGACAGCGATGACGCGCCCGACTGCACTGATCCCGAGGTGACGTTCCCGACGACCGCGCGGATCAACGAGGGGGCGTCAACGCCACCGTGCTCATAGAACCGTCGGTCTTCACCGGCAATCGCGGCATCCTGCAAGAACGGAGAGGTCTGATCGAGCCCGACAACCTGGCGGTTCTGGTCGAAGACGGTCGCGATCTGGACCCACTCTTCGCCCTTCTTCGCCATGATCTTGCTCGACTCCGCTTGGGAATTGAGCAGCGCAAATTCGGGCAGCTCGCTGAAGACGTCGATCGCGGAGTTCGTGGCGTTACTCGTCAGCGCGACAGCTGGTGTGAGCGTCGCAGATACGAGGACTCCGGCGACCGCACTGAACGCGACGAGACCAAAGAGACTCCCGATGAAGCTCCCTGGCTTGTGTTTTTTCACAGACATATGATCAAGGGTACGCGAATGCGTGCAATGAGTTCCTAATGAAAGGGCGACGACATGACCTTGTGGGAGTACGTGACCACGCCACTCATCATTCACAACACCACCGCGATCCTCAATAACTGGGGGAGTGAAGGCTGGGAACTGGTGCAGATCGTCCAGGGTCCTGAGGGCGGACTCGTCGCTTACATGAAGCGAGAGAAGCAGTGAGCGTTCTCGAGCGTCTGAGCGAACTCGGACTCACGCTGCCAAAAGTTGCCGCCCCGGTTGCTGCTTATATTCCGGCGGTTTCGACGGGAAAACTCGTCTTCACCTCCGGCCAGCTGCCGTTCGTCGACGGTGAACTTCCGGTGACCGGACTCGTGGGTGCAGAAGTTTCGGCCGAAGAAGCCGCTGCCCTCGCTCGAATCTGTGCCTTGAACGCCCTCGCTGCGATCGACGCGGAGATCGGATCGCTCGACCGCGTCACTCGAATCGTGAAGGTCACCGGGTTTGTTGCGAGCGCTGACGGATTCACGGGGCAGCCCGTTGTCGTCAACGGCGCTTCGGAGCTGTTCGGCGAAGTCTTCGGCGATGTCGGCGTTCACGCGCGCAGTGCAGTCGGCGTTGCGCAACTGCCGCTCGCTTCGCCGGTCGAGGTCGAAGTGATCGCTGAATTCGCATAGATCGACTCGTGCGAAATGAGAAGGGCCCCGACAAGAGTCGGGGCCCTTCCGCGTTCCACGGGTGTCGTGCGCTACCGCAGTTGTGCCGAGATCACCTGCATGACCTGAGTGTCTGCAAGGGTGGTGGTGTCCCCGATGTCGCGGCCCTCAGCGATATCGCGAAGCAAGCGACGCATGATCTTCCCGCTTCGTGTCTTCGGGAGCTCCGAGACGACGAAGACCTGTCGGGGTTTCGCGATTGCGCCGATCTGTTCGCCGACGTGCTGGCGCAAACGTTCTGCCGCGTCCTCGATTCCAGGTTCGAGGGCGCGTTCTTTCAAGATCACGAACGCCACGACTGCTTGACCGGTGGTGTCGTCGTGTGCTCCGACGACCGCGGCTTCGGCCACGATGTCGTTGAGCACGAGCGCTGACTCGATTTCCGCAGTCGAGAGCCGGTGGCCGGAGACGTTCATGACGTCGTCAACGCGTCCGAGCAACCAGATGTCGCCGTTCTCATCCTTTTTGGCGCCGTCGCCCGCGAAGTAAATGTCTCCGAACCTGCTCCAATAGGTTTCGACGAAGCGTTCCTCGTCGCCCCAGATTCCGCGCAGCATGCTCGGCCAGGGCTCCCGAATCACGAGCAGTCCGCTCTCGCCGTCAGGCAAGGCGTCTCCCTGGTCGTCGACGATCTCGATCTCGATTCCTGGAACTGGAACCTGGGCGCTCCCGGGTTGCAGCGAGGTGACGCTCGCGAGTGGTGAGACCATGATCGCGCCCGTCTCGGTCTGCCACCAGGTGTCGACGATCGGAGCCTTGCCGCCGCCGATGACATTGAAGTACCAGCGCCAGGCTTCCGGGTTGATCGGTTCACCGACAGAACCCAGCACGCGAAGGCTCGAGAGGTCATGCGCGTTCGGGTACTCGCGTCCGATCTTCATGAATGTCCGGATCGCGGTCGGTGCGGTGTAGAAGATCGTCACGCCGTAGCGCTCGATGATCTCCCACGGGCGATGAGGAGTCGGTGTGTCGAAGGTCCCCTCGTGCATGACCTGCGTTGTGGCGTTCGCCATGGGCCCATAGACGATGTAACTGTGTCCGGTGATCCAGCCGATGTCCGCGGTGCACCAGTACACGTCGTCGTCTCGGAGGTCGAAGACCTGGCGATGCGTGGCCGATGCCTGAGTGAGATACCCACCCGAGGTGTGCAGAATGCCCTTCGGCTTTCCGGTCGTTCCAGAGGTGTACAGAATGAAGAGCGGGTGCTCTGCGGGGAAGGCCTCGGCGATGTGTTCCGGTTCGGCCGACGCCATGGCGTCGTGATACCAGTGATCGCGACCTTCGACCCACTCGATTTCGTTCTCGCCCCGGCGGACGACAAGCACCCCGGAGACCTTGTGGCCGGGAGTCGCGAGCGCTTCATCGACAACGGGCTTGAGTGGAAATACTTTGCCCTTGCGCCAAGCGCCGTCGGCGGTGATCACGAACGAGATCTCGGCGTCGTCGATTCGACTGCGCAGGTTGGAGGCGCTGAATCCGCCGAAGACCGCTGAGTGCACCGCACCAATCCGAGCGCAGGCGAGCATCGCTGCAATCGCCTCGGGCAGCATCGGCAGATAGATCGCAACCCGGTCACCGGCGCGAACGCCATGGTCGAGCAGCACGTTCGAAAGCCGTTGGACTTCTGCGGTGAGCTCCGCGTAGGTGATCGTGCGTTGATCGCCAGGCTCGCCCTCCCAGTGCAACGCGACCTTGTCCCCGAGCCCGGCGATGACGTGCCGGTCGAGGCAATTGAACGCGACGTTCAGGGTGCCGTCGGCAAACCACTTCGCGTGCGGCGGTTGCCAGTCGAGGATTTCGTTGAATGGCGATTCCCAGTCGAGGGTTCGTGCCTGGGTCGCCCAATACTCGAGACGATCGTCATTCGCTTCCGTGTACAGCTCACTCGTGATTGTCGAGCCGCGCTGCATCGTGTCGCTGGGCGGGTATCGGCGAGAGTCGTCCGTCGAGTGGTCGTTTGCCTGAGACATGCGTCGCTCCTTTGCATCGCGTGTGCATTCGCACGAATCGACCGTATCGAATATTTGGCCTCCGGAAGACCGACCCTGGTCCGGAAATTCGCGCCGACGTATGATGTTTTCGTCGGCACTGCCGACTCCAGACAAGCACAACGGATTCCCCCAATCTGGCTCGTCTGCGGCGGCGCCCGTTCCCCCCAACAGGCGCCGCCTTCTTCTTGTCCAGAGCGCTTGTTGCTCGCGGCGTTCTACCGCGCCCGCGCTCGTACCTTGCGAGTCATGACTTCTGAAATGCGGGTCCGGGCGCGAGGAGTGCCCTTTGTTGCAGGACGAGCACCGCGCACGGTGGCGTCCGTTCGATTGGGCGATGGCGGCAGTGGGCTTGAAGAATTCGGTGAGCTCGTTCCCCTCGTCATGGACGGGGCAATCACCGACGTGTTCGTACGCGCAGGAGAAGTCTGGGTTGATCAGGGTGCAGGAGCCGAGCGAGTCGCAGACTTGCGCCTCCGGGAGCGTCGAGTTCGAGAACTCGCCGTCACGCTCCTCGAATGCGCCGGTCGTCACGTCGACGAATCGCACCCGTTCGCCGATGCACAGCTTCACGACGGGATCCGGGTACACGCGGTTCTACCTCCGATCGCCCTCGGCGGCGTCGAACTCTCCATCCGCCTGCCGCGAGTCGAACGGCTCACACTCGACACACTGCACGAAACCGGCGCCCTCACCGATCTGCAGCTCGAGGTGCTTCAATCTCTGATCGCGCGCCGAGCCAACATTCTGATTTCCGGTGCCGGAGGAAGCGGGAAGACCACATTGCTCAGTGCAATGCTCGGGCAGGCCGATGTTCGTGAGCGGATCATCACGATCGAAGACGTCGCTGAGCTCCGCATCGCCCACCCGCACGTCGTTTCACTGCAGTCCCGACAATCGAACATCGAAGGGGTCGGCAGCGTCGGGCTTGCCGAACTCGTTCGCGAAGCGCTTCGTATGCGCCCCGATCGTCTCGTGGTCGGGGAGTGTCGCGGAGTCGAGGTGCGAGAGCTTCTCGCTGCGTTGAACACCGGGCACGACGGCGGCGCAGGAACGATGCATGCGAACTCGCTCGAGGACGTTCCAGCGCGACTCGAGGCGCTCGGTGCGCTCGCGAGCATGTCGACCGGCGCGCTCGCACGCCAGGTCGTCAGCGCCTTCGACGCGGTCGTGCATGTGGTGCGGGGGCCAGAAGGCCGGCGGATCGAACGCATCGGAAGATTCACGCTCCGTGACGGTGCACTCGAGGTGAACGATGCAGGCTCGCGACCACTCGCTTGAGCACGCTGCGGCAGCGAGTGAACGCGTCGCGGCGCTGGTGAGCGGAGGAGTCCCCTTGGGTTCGGTCTCGGGGTATCTCGCCGACGCGCTTCCGCGGGCACTCGACACCGGGCACCGCGGCTCCGGTGGGTTCATCGAAGCACTCCGGTCGCTGCCGCAACCAGCGTGGAGAATGCTGGGGGCTACGCTTGCCGTGGCCACGACGAGCGGTGCTCCGGTCGCGGTTGCGCTCACTCGCATTGCTGCACAACTGCGGCAATACGCCACGCATGAACGTGCATTGCACGCAGCGTTTGCCGGACCGAAGGCGACTGCGCGGCTCGTGCTCGCGATGCCTCCGATCGCGCTGCTCTTCGGCGCAGCACTCGGGATGAACCCGCTCGGAGTGCTCTTCGGATCGCCGATCGGAGTGGCGCTGTTGGTGGTGGGGCTCAGTCTGATCGCGCTCGCTTCGTGGTGGTCAAGGAAAATTCTGCAGAAGGCTGCCGCTCGAAACGAGAGTGCGGGCCTTGAACTCCTGCTCGTCGCGCTCGGACTTCGCGGAGGGCTCAGCCCCGCGAGAGCGCGAACGCTTGCGTCAGAGACACTCGAGCGCTTCGGTGTCGTCGCGAAGGACGCCGCAACCACCGAAGTGCTTGCGCTCGCTGAGCGCGCAGGTATTCCGGCGGCCCAGTTGCTCGAGGCTGAAGCCAGCCTCTCGTTGGAGCGCGAGCGATGGGCCGCTGAGGAGCGCGGCGCGAGGGCGGGCGTGATGCTCATGGTGCCGCTCGGAGTCTGCGTGCTCCCAGCGTTCGTACTCCTTGCCGTGGTGCCCATGGTGCTCGGCATCGTGCAGTCGACTGTGCTCGGCTTTTGAAAACGCACCGGACGGTGCTGAAGGTGAACGAGCTCGTAGCGCTGCATTCTTCGAACGTGTCGAATCCCACGCTCCTCAGTGGTTCCGCTGGTGGGTGCTCCGCTGGTCGGGCATTTCGCTTGTCAGGCACTCCGCACAGTCAGGCACCCCGCACAGTCAGCTCTGCATCGTGAGTTTCCACACCGTTCCTGCCTGCCGCTCGTGCCGGACGCTCTCGGGCGAAACTGCGCGTGGGGCCAAGAAACGCAGGGAATGGAGAACTCATGGACCAGTCACTTGTACAGCTACTTCGCGACGATCGCGGTGCAGCGACCGCGGAATATGTCATCGCCACCATGGCGGCGGTCGGATTCGCCGGTCTGTTGGTCGTGATTTTGCGAAGCGACGAGGTTCGGCAGATTTTGACCGACATGGTTCGCAATGCACTCACGGTTGGTCAGTAGTCGCGGCGAGCGGGGCTCGGCATCTGCCGAGCTCGCGCTCGCGCTCCCGGCTGTCGGTCTCGTACTCGCGATCGCTCTCTCGGCACTCATGGCGGCGGGCAGCCTCGTGAGGCTGAACGATCAGGCGGCCGATGCCGCTCGAGCCGTTGCCCGCGGCGAATCGGCCGCGCCATTCATTTCAGCCGGAATCCAGCTGTCACAAGAGACGACTGAATCCATCGTGTGTGTCGTACTGAGCGAGACCGTCTTCCTTGGAATCGTCCTGAGCGCCAAGAGCTGCGCGAACGAGATTGGGTATTAAGGAGCAAGAGTGTTCGTTTCTGACCCGCGACACGGTCGCCGGCGTGGAGACCGCGGTGCAGGTGGGGCGCTCGCGCTCGCGCTCGTTGCAGGCGTGGTGGTTCTGCTCGGCGCGATTCTGACTGTTTCAGTGCAGCTGGCGATCAAACAGGTGGTCGTCGGAGCCGCTGACGCGAGTGCGCTCGCCGCTGCCAACAGCGCACTTGGAGTCAGCCCTGGTATGCCGTGCCAAGAAGCTCGCGCAGTCGCGCTTTCGAATCACGCGAGCCTGATCGCATGCGATCTCGACGGCACGACAGTGACAGTCGAAGTCGTCCTGACGACACCACTCGGCCAGGAATTTGCGAAGTCGAGAGCAGGTGCGCCTTGAAAGACTCGGGCAGTGCTTCGGCTAGGCCCGATCCCGAACCGCGGATTTCCACCGGACGGGGCGGAATGCGGATTGTTGGCGCGCCATGTGTATTGTTTGGACTCGCAGACCACTTGAGGAGCAGTGAACGAAGTGTCAGAAGGCAACAAGCTTGTAATCGTTGAGTCCCCGGCGAAAGGGAAGACGATTGAGCAGTACCTCGGAGCGGGCTACACAGTGCTCGCTTCGGTCGGACACATCCGAGACCTTGTCAGCCCAAAAGAGCTGCCCGCTGAACTCAAGAAGGGCCCCTACGGCAAGTTCGCCGTTGACATCGAGAACGGCTTCGAGCCGTACTACGTGGTCAACTCCGAGAAGAAGAAGACAGTCGCAGACCTCAAACGTGCGCTGAAAGACGCCGATGAGCTCATCCTCGCAACTGATGAGGACCGCGAAGGAGAAGCCATCGCGTGGCACCTGCTGCAAGTCCTGCAGCCGAAGGTGCCCGTCAAGCGCATGGTGTTCCACGAAATCACGAAAGACGCGATCGAACGCGCGAAAAACGCGACTCGCGACCTCAACACCGAACTCGTCGACGCGCAGGAAACACGTCGAATCCTCGACCGCCTCTATGGGTACGAGGTTTCGCCGGTGCTCTGGCGCAAGGTCCGCCGGGGCCTCTCCGCCGGTCGAGTACAGTCCCCGACGACGCGGCTCATCGTCGACCGCGAGCGTGAACGCATGGCGTTCGTTGCCGCCCCGTACTGGAGTCTTGCAGGCCGCTTCAGCGCTCGCGGCCAGAACTTCAATGCCCGCCTCGTCCGCCTCGACGGCGAACGGGTCGCGACAGGCAGCGACTTCGACGACCGCGGTGCAGTCAAAGCAAACCGGATCGTGCTCGATGAGGCGCGCAGCGAACGACTCGCGAACGCTCTGAAACGCACGGAGTTCACCGTTTCCGGTATCGAGTCGAAGCCATACCGCCGCAAGCCGAGCGCACCCTTCACGACCTCGACACTCCAGCAAGAGTCGGGCCGGAAGTTGCGCTTCAGTGCGAAGCAGACCATGAGTGTTGCGCAGTCGCTGTACGAAAACGGGTACATCACCTATATGCGTACCGACTCCATTTCGCTCTCCTCGCAGGCAATCCAGGCAGCACGTGGAGAAGCGGAGCGGCTGTACGGCAAGTCATCGCTGCCGGATTCTCCGCGCACCTACGCGAGCAAGTCGAAGAACGCGCAGGAGGCGCACGAAGCGATTCGTCCCGCGGGCGACACCTTCAGGACCCCCTCGACGCTCGAAAAGAAGCTGACGACCAACGAGTTCCGCCTCTACGACCTCATCTGGAAGCGCACTGTTGCCTCACAGATGATCGACGCGACCGGAAAGACCGCCACGATCACGCTGGCATCCTCCGCAACCGACGAGGGTCGTGCCGAGTTCACCGCTGCGGGAACCGTCATCACCGAGCCCGGCTTCCTGCACGCCTATGAAGAGGGCAAGGACGAGTCGCGCTACTCGAACGAGAGCGATCAGCAGACGACGCTCCCACCTGTCGACGAAAACGAGCAGGTCGACCTCGAAGAGCTCGAGCGGAAAGACCACGTCACGAGCCCGCCTCCTCGATACACCGAAGCGAGCCTCGTGAAGGCGCTCGAAGAGCTCGGTATTGGCCGTCCCTCGACCTACGCGTCGATCATCGACACAATCGTTCGTCGCGGCTTCGTTGTTCAAAAGGGCAGTGCGCTCGTGCCGCAGTGGATCGCGTTCGCGACCATGAACCTGCTCGAAGAGCACCTCGGTAAGTTCGTGGAATACGACTTCACCGCCGAGATGGAGAACGATCTCGACCGGATCGCTTCCGGTGAGGCTGACCGAGTCGACTGGCTCAAGGGCTTCTATTACGGCCGCGAAGGCAACGAAGGATTGCACTCCGTTGTCGACAACCTCGGCGAGATCGACGCGAAGGCGATCAACTCGATCCCTGTCGCCGAGGGCATCATGCTCCGCGTCGGCCAGTACGGTCCGTATCTCGAGGGTGTCGACGAGGCTGGGGAGCGGAAGACCGCGAACGTACCTGAAGAGCTCGCACCAGACGAACTCACCGAGCAGCTCGCGATCGAATTGTTCAACGCACCGCCGCAGGAGGACCGTGTGCTCGGTCAGCACCCTGTCACGCACAAGACCGTCGTGGTCAAGGACGGGCGATTCGGCCCCTACGTGACCGAGCTTGAGCCGGAGCCTGAAGCGTCTACTCCGGAGGCAGAAGACGCCAAGCCCAAGAAGAAAGCGGCAAAAGCGCCAAAGCCCCGGACGGGCTCGCTGTTCAAGACAATGACGATCGACGAAATCGATCTCGACACTGCAGTGAAGCTGCTCGACCTGCCGCGGGTCGTTGGTTTGGATCCCGAGAGTGGCGAGGAGATTCTCGCGCGGAATGGCCGCTTCGGCCCGTACATAACGAAGGGGGAGGAGAGCCGCTCGCTCGACTCCGAGGACCAGATTTTCGCGATCGACCTGGAGGGCGCGCTCGAGCGTCTTGCGCAGCCGAAGTACGGGGCGCGACGTGCGGCCTCCGCCTTGAAGGAATTCGACGCAGACCCCGTCAGCGGCAAACCGATCAAGGTGAAGGACGGGCGCTTCGGCCCGTACGTGACGGACGGCACAACGAACGCGACGATCCCTCGTGGCGAGGACGTCGAGGCCGTCACCTTCGAGCGCGCGGTCGAACTCTTGCAGATCAAACGTGACAAGGGCCCAGCCAAGAAACCTGCTGCGAAGAAGCCTGCAGCGAAGAAGCCTGCAGCGAAGAAGCCTGCAGCGAAGAAGCCCGCAGCGAAGAAGCCTGCTGCCAAGAAACCGGCTGCGAAGAAGTCGACGACTTCCGAGACGACGGAGTAGTCCGAGTGTTTATCACCTTCGAGGGTGGTGATGGTGCGGGAAAAACGACGCAATCGCGCATGCTTGCGGCATGGCTCGAGTCCGAGGGCCGGTCAGTAGTCGCAACGCGAGAACCTGGCGGGACCGAACTCGGAGTCGAGATCCGTCATCTCGTTCAGCACCGTCGCGGTCACGTTGCACCCCGTGCCGAGGCACTGCTCTACGCAGCCGATCGCGCGCACCACATTGCCACGCTCGTGCGGCCAGCGCTCGAGCAGGGCAGCGTCGTGTTGCAGGACCGGTACCTCGATTCCTCGGTCGCGTATCAAGGCGCCGGGCGAGTGCTCGACGGAGAACAGATTCGAGCCTTGTCGATGTGGGCGGCCGAAGACCTCATGCCGGATCTCACGATCCTGCTCGATCTGGATCCCGCAGTCGGCAGCTCGCGGCGTGATGCGCGTCAGGGCGAGTACGACAGGCTCGAAGCCGAGCGACTCGAGTTTCACGAGCGAGTACGAAATGCCTATCTCGCGCTCGCAGCTGCCGAACCGGAGCGGTTCCTGGTCCTCGACGCGACCCTGTCTCCCGATGCGCTCCACGAGCAGATTCGGGAACGAGTGTCGGAGGGTCTCGCGTAGGCTCAACGCGTGAGTATTTGGAGCGAGTTCGTCGGGCACGAAGCAGCCGTTGATGCCTTGCAGCGTGCCGCCGCGACCGTTGATCCGCTCGACGCCGCGATGACGCACTCCTGGCTCATCACAGGACCACCAGGATCGGGCCGTTCGAATCTGGCGTTCGCCTTCGCCGCTGCCCTGCTCAGCCCTCCGGATCATGTCGATGAGGCGACGATCACACAGGTGGAAGCGCGCACGCACCCCGATCTGGCGGTGCTCTCGACTGATGGCGTCATCATCAACATCGATAGCGCGCGCGAAGCCGTGAAGCGCAGCTATTACTCGCCTTCGGTCGGGCGCTACCGGGTGGTGGTCGTCGAGGACGCCGATCGGATGGTCGAGCGGACGAGCAACACGCTGCTGAAAGCGCTGGAAGAGCCGCCCGAGCGCACCGTGTGGATCTTGTGCGCGCCCAGTGAAGCCGATCTGCTCCCGACGATTCGCTCGCGCGTTCGCTCGGTGAATCTCACGGTTCCCGAGGTTTCAGCCGTTGCAAGGCTCCTTACCGAGCGCGATGGTGTCTCGCCGGAGCGCGCGCTCATCGCCGCGCAACTGGCGCAGAGCCACATCGGAATGGCGCGCAAACTCGCCACGAGTGACGAGGCTTGGAACCGCAGGGCAAAAAGCCTCGAGATCGTGCTGCAAATTCAGACCGTTGGGGCAGCCGTGCTCGCGGCTGCTGCCCTGATCGACATCGCCTCTGCAGACGCCGAAGCGTTCACTGCCGAGCGAGACGACGAAGAGCGCGCTGAAGTCCTTCGGCAGCTCGGGATCGCTCCCGGAGCCGCAGTGCCGCCAGCAATGCGTTCGCATATTCGAGCGCTCGAAGAAGGCCAGAAGAATCGCGCGAAGCGTGGCCTCCGCGATGGAGTCGATCGAATCCTCGTGGACCTGATGTCGCTGTTCCGCGATGTGATCGTGCTGCAGCTCGACGATGAGGCGGAGCTGGTCAATTCGCACATCGCAGGGCAGGTCCGAGATCTCTCCGAGTCGATGCGGCCCGAAGAGACGATCGCGATGCTCGATCGGATCACGCACGCCCGGGCTCGAATCGCACGCAACGTTCCGCCACTGCTTGCACTCGAGGCGATGCTGGTCCGATTGGCCACCCGCGGAAGCACGCTCGTCTGAAAACATCCAGCAAACCTCCGGGGTCGAAGTCTTCGCAGCCCCGTAGGCTTGGAGTCGCTGAAAGGAACCACATGAAGCCATCGACTCGACGGATGTCGCTCATCGGCGTTGCCGCGATCGCAACACTGCTGCTCTCCGCCTGCATCCCGCCGCCATCGTTCTTCTCTCTGCCAGGCAGCAACTCGGGAAGCTCCGGCGGTTCAAGCGGTGGGGGCTCCTCCGCAGGCGACGGCAACAGCGTGTACCCGCACGGTCCAAGCGGTGACTTTCCGAGCGCCGATGTCGAGTCGTTCTACACGCAGGACGTCGACTGGCAGGAATGTCTCGGTTCGAAGATCTGTGGCACCGTCGAAGCGCCCATGGACTGGTTCAACCCGGACGACCACGAGCCGATCACGGTGAGCATGGTGATTCGTCCCGCTGACGGTGAGCGTTACGGCGCGCTGCTCTACAACCCGGGCGGCCCGGGCGGTTCCGGCTTCGAATACATCTCCCAGTACGCCGAGTACCTGATCCCCGCCGATGTGCTCGAACACTACGACGTCGTCGGGTTCGACCCTCGCGGCGTTGGCGAGTCTTCTCCGGTGAGTTGCTACGACGACCCCGAATACTTCAAGGACTGGCTCTACGACATCCCGTCCGGCGAGCAGCCGGAGTTCTTGAGCGACGATTGGTTCGAAGACGCAGCTGCGGCCGGAGAAGAGTTCGGTCAGCAGTGCCTCGAGCACACGGGTGATCTCCTCGGCTTCGTCGGCACAGAGCAGGCAGCGAGCGACATGGACCTGATCCGAGCGCTCGTCGGTGAAGAGCAGCTCAACTATCTCGGTGTTTCATACGGAACGCTTCTCGGGGCGACTTATGCAGAGTTGTTCACCGACAAGGTCGGTCGCTTCGTCCTCGACGCAGCAGTCGCGCCGACCACGACGGACTCTGAGATGTCGCTCTTCCAAGCGAAAGGCTTCGAAGGAGCGCTGACCGCGTATCTCGAGTCCTGCCTCAATGGCTCCAAATGCCCCTTCGACGGCTCCGTGGAGGACGCATCGAAGGACGTCCGCGCACTCCTCGACGAGGTTGCGGAGAAGCCGCTGAAGGTCGCGGACGGGCGTCAGCTCGGCTCGAGCACCCTTTTCACGGCAATCGCGTACAACCTCTACTCGTCGTCATCGTGGTCGACGCTCAGCGAGGTCTTCCAAACCGTCATGGACGGCAGCGGCGAGTTCGCGATGCAGAACGCGGACCAGTACAACGGTTTGAACCCGGACGGCACCTTCGCGGACAATTCCTCCGAAGCATTCATGGCGATCAACTGCCTCGACTATCCGGCGGAGCGATCGCGAGACCAGGTTCGTCAGGACGCTGAAGAGTTGCAAGAGGTTGCGCCGATCTTCGGACAGGACTTCGCCGGTGGTGGCATCTGCGGTTCATGGCCGTTCGAATCGACGCGCGAGCCGCACGAGATCAACGCGCCGGGGGCGAACCAGATCATCGTGATCGGTGGCACGAACGATCCGGCCACGCCATACGAATGGTCGGTCAAGACCGCTGACATGCTCGACAGCGGCGTGCTCATCACCGTCGAGGCCGAGGGGCACGGCCAGTACAACAGTGGCAATGCCTGTGTCGATCAGCCGGTGACCGACTACTTCTTGAATGGCACAGAGCTCTCCGGCGACCTCGACTGCTGAGTGAGGCGCTCGTGATCGAAGCAGGGCACGCACAATTGCGTGCCCTGCTTCGTCTCTGGATGCAGCGGTTCCACTGAGAAGCACCAAAGACTGCAATATTGCAGAATGTGCAAGAATATAGCCGTGGATGTTGGACTTCGAGAACGCAAGCGATTGGCGACGCGCCGCGCAATTCAGTGGGCAGGCTTAGAAATCGCGAAAGAGGATGGCCTCGACCGTGCGACGGTCGATGCGATCGCTGAGCGCGCGAACATCAGTCCGAGGACGTTCTTCAACTACTTTCCGACCCGAGACGCCTCACTCATCGGCGAGATTCCTGGAACGCCAAGTCGCGAGGAGCTCGGGCTCGACGCCTCGGACTCGATCATCGAGCGCTTGCTCGAGTACATCATTCAGGCGATGAGTCCCAGCGCGCCCGACCGGGAGTTGTCGAGGCTTCGTCGCGAGGTGCTGCGCTCGTATCCGGTCTTGTTCGCGCAGCGAATGGTGCAGATGCAGGAGATCGAACTCACGCTCGCAGGGCTCGTCGCCGAGCACATGATCGACAGTGGCGAAGCGGATGGCCCGGAATTGCGCCACAAAGCACACTTGACGGCGCTCATGGCGACTGCTGCAGCGCGTTCGGCTTGGTTCCGTTGGGCGGCTTCTGAAGAGACCCCGGAGGAGTACACGGAGGACATTCGTGCGTCGTTCGCGATGCTGGGTGAGATCGTCAGTTCGTAAAATCTGGTGAACATCCGGTAGTATCGACGTTCGTGCCTCGGCACACGCCACCTTAGCTCAGTCGGCAGAGCGATTCACTCGTAATGAATAGGTCACCAGTTCGATTCTGGTAGGTGGCTCCAAAAGAAATCAACAGAGTCGGAGCCTCGTGCTCCGGCTCTTTTTTGTTTCTCGCGCCCCGCTGTGCAGTTCTGAATCAGCCTGATCCGCTGCGCGCGCCGGGTGCCGGGGTCCCGTGAAGGTTCGAGTTGTCGCATGCCGCAGCAAGGTGCATAATCAAACTAGTACACCGAGTAAACTAAATCGAGTGAGCCGTTCAGGGTCACAATCCTCGAGATACAGAGAGACGGGCATGACAAAAGCGCTGTTGATTGTCGACGTTCAGAATGACTTCACCGAAGGTGGGGCGCTCGCAACGACTGGTGGCGCTGCCGTGGCCGCCGCGATCACCGAATTCGTTCAGTCGACCGCAGGCGACTACTCGCTCGTGATCGCAAGCCGTGACTGGCATGACGCCGAGAACTCGAACGGCGGGCACTTCGCCGATGACGCCCCCGACTTCGTCGAGACCTGGCCCGTGCACTGCGTCGCGGACACCGCGGGCGCCGAGTACCACCCGGAACTCGATGTCACGCTCGTTGACGTCCACATTGAAAAAGGTCAGGGTCGGCCCGCCTATTCTGCGTTCGAAGGCACAACGCGAGACGAGGAGACGCTCACCGAGATCCTCGGCGAGCAGGGAGTCACCGAGCTTGACATCGTCGGCATTGCCACCGACTACTGCGTGAAGGCCAGCGCGCTCGACGCGGCTCGGCTCGGGCTGCAGGTGCGCGTTTTCGATGAGCTGACCAGTGCCGTCGCGGCCGAATCGCGAGCAACGGCGATCACCGAAATGCAGGCCGAAGGTATTGAGGTCGTGCGCGCAGAACCCAGCGCATCGTGAGCACGAAGACCCGTCCACGCGGTGGCGTACGAGCGATCCGAATCCTCCTCCCCGCGCTCCTGATTGTCGCCTGGTTCGCAGTCGGTTCCTTCGGCGGAATGTCGTTTGGCACCCTCTCGAAAGTGGTCGAGAACGACCAGGCGGCATTCCTGCCCGCCAGTGCAGAAGCCACGAAGGTGCAGGAACTCCTTCCTGATTTTCTGGGTGATGAGGGAATCCCCGCGATCATCGTGATGAGCGGCGACGAAGCGCTCTCCGAAGCGACCATCGCTGACCTCGACGAACTCTTGACGCAAATTGGCGATGTCGAGGGTGTCGACGAAGTTTCGCCGCTCATTCCGAGTGAGGATGAGGTGGCGGTCCAAGCGGTCGCGATCATCACTGATGATTCACCACGTCCCGTGGTCGAGGCGATTCGCGCAATCCTGCAAGATGTTCCGAATGGCATCGAGGCTGCGGTCACCGGTCCGGCTGGTTTCACGACCGACCTCGCTGAAGCGTTCTCGGGAATCGACGGCATCCTGCTGCTCGTGGCGATCGCTGCAGTCTTCGTGATCCTCGTGATCGTCTACCGATCGCCGCTCCTGCCGATCCTGGTGCTCCTGACAAGCGTGTTCGCCCTCTGTGCGGCAATTCTCCTCGTTTCCTCGCTCGCGGGGGCGGGGGTCATCCAGATCAGCGGGCAGACCCAGGGCATCTTGTTCATCCTCGTCATCGGTGCCGCCACTGACTACGGTCTGCTGTACGTCGCGCGGTATCGAGAAGAACTCGCGAACTTCGAGAGCCGATGGGACGCCACGAAAGCGTCGATCCGCGGTGTCATCGAGCCGATTCTCGCCTCTGGTGGCACGGTGATCGCTGGTCTGCTCTGCCTACTGCTCTCGGACCTGAACTCGAACCGATCCCTCGGCCCTGTTGCCGCGCTCGGAATCGTCTGCGCCATCGTGGCGGGCCTCACCCTGCTTCCGGCGCTGTTGCTGGCGTTTGGCAAGGTCGCATACTGGCCGCGCAAGGTCGTCAAGGCCTCTGAGGCCTCGCACGGCATCTGGACGAAGGTCGCGAAGCTTGTCGACCGTCGGCGATCCGTCGTCTGGATCACGACGACGGCACTCCTTGGCGCAGGAGCCGTCGGCCTCGTCGCGCTCCAACCCGACGGTGTGCCGACGAGCGAGTTCGTGACGACCGCCTCGGAGTCTCGCGACGGGCAGGCTTTGCTCGCGGAGCACTTCCCAGCCGGTGCAGGATCACCCGCCTACGTCACGGTGCCCGAAGATGAACTCGATGCCGCTGCAGAGCTCACGCTCGCGAACGACGGTGTGGAGTCGGTTTCGGTGACCGCGGCCGATTCGCCGAGCGGAACCCTGCCGTACCCGCTCGAGGCGCAGCCTCCGGGCTCCCCATTTGCCGATGTCGAACCAACCGTCGCAAACGGCGAGGTGCTGTTGCAGGTCACTCTTTCGGATGCGCCCGACTCTGATGCGGCGCAGGAGACGATTCGCGACTTGCGAGCGGAGCTTCACTCGGAGGTCCCTGATGCGCTCGTCGGTGGCACCACTGCGGTCTCACTCGACACGAAGGACACGTCGATCCGGGACCGGAACCTGATCATTCCGATCATCCTCGTCGTGATTCTCGGCATTCTCATGCTGCTGCTTCGAGCGATCATCGCGCCGATCATCCTGATCCTGACCACCGTCCTGTCCTTCGCGACCGCGCTCGGGCTCGGTGCGCTCATCCTGCAAGCGCTCGGCAAGAGCGCGATGGACCCCTCGGTGCCGTTGTTCTCCTTCGTATTCCTCGTGGCGCTCGGCATCGACTACAACATCTTCTTGATGACTCGTGTCCGCGAAGAAACGGTCAAGCACGGACATCACGAGGGGATTCGTCGCGGGCTCACGGTCACCGGTGGAGTGATCACGAGCGCAGGTGTTGTGCTCGCTGCGACCTTCGCTGCACTCGGAGTGATCCCGATTCTGTTCCTGCTGCAACTGGCGATCATCGTGTCGCTCGGTGTGCTCATCGACACGATCATCGTTCGATCGCTCCAGGTGCCTGCGATTGCGCACGTCGTCGGGCCCTTCATGTGGTGGCCGTCGAAGCTCAGGAAGCGTCAGTAGCGTCAGACGCTGGCGCTACGATTGCTTCACCTCGATCCAACGAAGGAGATCCCATGACGCAATCGCGTGAGCAAGAACTCATCGCCTCGATTCCGAACAAGCTGTACATCAACGGCAAGTGGGTCGCGGGGGAGCAGGGCACGATCGACGTCAGTGACCCTGCGACCGGCAAGGCGTTGTGTCAGATCGCTGATGGGTCCGTCGCTGACGGTCTGCGGGCGCTCACGGCCGCCGATGAGGCGCAAAGCGACTGGGCCAAGACCCCGGCGCGCGAGCGCGGCGAGATTCTTCGGCGAGCATTCGATCTCCTGCAGGAACGAAAAGAAGACTTTGCGTTGCTCATGACCCTCGAAATGGGCAAGCCGCTCGCCGAGTCGCGCGGCGAGGTCGCCTATGGCGGTGAGTTCCTCCGTTGGTTCAGTGAAGAGGCCGTGCGAATCGGGAGTCGCTACACCCCAACGCCCGAGGGCACGGGGCAGATGATCGTGACGCATCGACCCGTCGGCCCGTGCTACCTCATCACCCCGTGGAACTTCCCGCTCGCGATGGCGACCCGCAAGATCGCGCCTGCACTTGCCGCCGGCTGCACTGCGGTCGTGAAGCCCGCAACACTCACCCCGCTGACCACACTCGCGTTCGTACAGTTGCTCGAAGACGCTGGTCTTCCTGCCGGCGTCGTCAACGTGGTGACGACAACGTCGACGGGCGAGGTCTCGGATGCGCTCATCGCCGACTCGCGTCTCCGGAAGATCAGCTTCACGGGTTCGACCCCGGTGGGCGTCTCGCTCCTCGAGAAGGCCGCGAAGAACGTGCTGAAGACCTCGATGGAGCTCGGTGGCAACGCCCCCTTCGTGGTGTTTGACGACGCGGACATCGACAAGGCAGTGGAGGGCGCGATGCTGGCGAAGTTCCGCAACATCGGTCAGGCCTGCACCGCTGCCAACCGTTTCATCGTGCAGGAGAGCATCGCGGACACCTTCGTTGAGAAGCTCGCGGCTCGAGTTCGTGACCTGCCGATCGGGCGGGGCACCGAAGACGACGTCAAGATCGGTCCACTCATCAACGACAAGGCAGTCGATAACAGCTCGAGACTCGTTGAGGAGGCCGTCGCTGACGGCGCAACGCTCGTGACCGGCGGGAAGGCGGTCGAGGGCGAAGGCAGCTTCTTCGAGCCGACCGTGCTCGACGCCGTCACGCCGAAGATGTCGGTCAGCGTGGAGGAGATCTTCGCGCCGGTGATCGCCGTGCAACGCTTCAGCGACGAGGAAGACGCGATCCGACTTGCGAACGCAACGGAGTACGGACTCGTCGGCTACGTCTTCACGAGCGACGCACAGCGAGGTCAGCGCATGATCAGTGAGATCGACACGGGCATGATGGGTCTCAACGTCGGCGTGGTCTCCAACGCTGCTGGCCCATTCGGCGGCGTGAAGCAGTCGGGTCTTGGGCGAGAGGGCGGTCTCGAGGGGATCTACGAGTATCTCGAAACGAAGTACACGCTCATGCCGAACCCCTTCGCTTAGCTCCGTCGCTCAGCTCCGTCGCTTAGCCCCGTCGGTCCAATCCCGGTTGGCCCTGTCGGTGCAACCGCGGACAAGACGAAGGCCCGCGCATTTGCGCGGGCCTTCGTCGTTGCTGGTCCTTTACACTCCTGCTGCCGCTTCGTCTTCAGGGACGAGAAGCTGCGTCGCCGCGAGGGCTCGATACAGCGGAACGGTCTGGATGAGTTCTTCGTGCGTGCCGACGCCTTTGATCTCGCCGCCATCGATCACGATGATGCGGTCGCTGTCGATCACGGTCGACAGGCGGTGCGCGATCACGAGCAGCGTGCGGTCTTCGGAGGCTCGGCGAATTGCATCGCCGAGCAACTGCTCGTTCGTGCCGTCGAGACTCGAGGTCGATTCGTCGAGAAGGAGCAGCGGTGGCCCTGCGAGCAGTGCGCGGGCAATCGCGAGCCGTTGACGCTCGCCGCCGGAGAGCATAACGCCGCCCTCGCCGACCTGTGCGGAGAGCCCGAGCTCGTTGCGTGTCACAAGCGCAGCGAGGTTGACCTCGTCGAGGACTCGGAGGCAGTCCTCGTCGCTCGCATCCGGGGCGCCGAGGACGAGGTTCTCTCGAATCGTTCCCGCGAGCACCGAGGCATCTTGTTCGACGTACCCGATACCCGCGCGAAGGCCTGCCCGCGAGACGTCAGCGATGTCGGTGCCGTGGATGCGCACGGTCCCGCTCGAAGCGTCGTAGAAGCGTTCGATGAGCGCGAAGATGGTCGATTTGCCCGCACCGGAGGGGCCGACGAGTGCGGTACGTGAGCCTCGCTCGACCGTGAAGCTGATCTCCTGCAGGATCGGCTTCTGCTGCACGGTTTCGTGCGGTGATTCTTCTGATTTCGCGCGGACGACTGCATCCGGGTAGCGGAATGACACCCCGGAGAACTCGATCGCGGGCACTCCTGCGGTCGCGACCACGGTGTCTTGGCGTGGAGCATCGTTGTGCGATTCGGAGGGGAGATTGATGATCTCCTGGATCCGCCCGAGCGCGCCGAGCGCTTGGTTGACGGCCATGATCGCGCCGATCGCTTGACCCAGCGGCATGATCATCAGGAAGAGGAAGAGCAGGAAGGACACGAGCGATGCGATCGGGAGGTCACCGGAAGCAACCCGGAATCCGCCAACACCGAGCACCGTAATGAACGCAGCGTTCATGGCGATGCCTGCGATGGGAACGACGAGCGCGGAAATTCGCGCGACCTTGAGCCCGGCACCGTACGCTGCCGTGGAGTTCTCGTGGACGGTCGTGATCTCTCGCTCCGTGGCGTTGGCGGCGCGAACGGTTCGGACCGAGGAGATTGCTCGCTCAATCGATGAGGTGAGCGCTCCGACTCGTTCCTGCGCAACGAGGCTCGCCTTGCGGATCTTGCCCGAGAGCACGACGACGAGGGCGAGTGCGATTACGACGACCGCGAGAGTGAGCAGGAAGAGAATCGGGTCGATGATGAGCATCGCGACGATCGCTCCGACGAAGGTGAGTGTGCCGCCGATCGCTTCGACGAGGCCTTGCGTGAGGACTGCGCGGAGGAGGGTGGTGTCGCTGCCGACGCGGCTGACGAGGTCGCCGGTGCGACGCGCATCGAACTCGGCGATCGGCAGGTGCAGGATCTTTGCGACGAGTTGTTTGCGGCTGGAAAGGACGACTCCCTCTCCCATGCGCTGGAGAAGATAGTGCTGGAAGCCGGTTGCGAGACCGTTCGCGACGACGAGCGCAATGAGCGCGTACACGATGATCGTGAGCGGTTCGGCAGCTTCGACTCGAACGATGACCTGCTGCACGAGCACGGGCTGGAGCAGTGCAGTGATCGCTCCGAGCACGGAGAGGATCAGCGTGAGGACGAGCAGTCCTCGTCGTTCGAACAAGTAGGGGAGCAGCTGGCGGAAGCTCGCTCGGGGCCCTGCGTCTTTGGTCTGTTTGCGTTTGAGCACGCCGTTCGACACTGTTCTTACCGCTTTCCGTATTTCTTGTGCGCCGCTTGTCGTGTGATTCCGAGGGCGCTCGCAATTGCAGCCCAAGCGTATCCCTCGACTCGCGCGCGACGGACCAGTGCGGCTTCGCTCTGCTCGAGGGCGGTGCGCTGGGCGGCGCATTCTCGGAGTTCGCGAAGTGTTGGGGCGGAGTCGTCGCCAGCGTTTATGGTGCGCATGTGTCAATCATGATTGACAAATGGTTCGTGTGTCAATATGTGTTGACGCTTTCCGCTCAGCAAATGCTCGAAGGGCCGGACTTGTCTGAGCTCGGGAGTAAAGTGATCAATCGTGCCAACACCTGTCATCGCCGCCAAGGGACTCACCAAGAAATACGACGCGTTCACCGCGGTCGACGGGATCGATTTCGAGATCGCACCCGGCGAGGCCTTCGGTTTTCTCGGACCGAACGGTGCCGGTAAATCGACAACGATGCGCATGATCAGCGCGACCTCGACGCGAACGAGTGGAACCCTCGACGTCCTCGGCCTCGACGCCGAGCAGAACGGCCCGGCGATTCGCGCGCAACTCGGTATCGTCCCGCAAGCAGACAACCTCGATTCCGAGCTCCGAGTCTTCGACAATCTGGTCGTCTATGGTCGCTACTTCGGCCTCTCGCGAGCAGACTCGCGCGCCCGGGCTGAAGACCTCCTCGGTTTCGCGCAACTCGAAGAGAAGCGGACCGCAAAGGTCGACGGTCTCTCCGGTGGCATGAAGCGCCGGCTCACGATCGCTCGTGCGCTCATGAACACTCCGAAGATCATGTTGCTCGACGAGCCGACAACAGGTCTCGATCCGCAGGCGCGGCACGTGCTCTGGGATCGCCTCTTCCGACTCAAAGAAGAAGGCACGACGCTCGTGTTGACGACCCACTACATGGACGAAGCGGAACAGCTCTGCGACCGACTCGTCGTCGTCGACCAGGGGCGGATCGTCGCCGAGGGCTCGCCCGCGGCACTCATTCGCCAGTACTCGACCCGTGAGGTGCTCGAACTGCGCTTCGGCTCCTCCAGAAACGAAGAAGCCGCGAGCACCCTTCAGGGGCTCGGTGATCGGGTCGAGGTGCTCCCAGATCGCATCCTCGTCTACGCCGCCGATGGCGAAGCCGCGATGCACGAAGTCACTGCGCGGGGGCTCACCCCAATTACCTCGCTCGTTCGTCGTTCGAGTCTCGAAGACGTCTTCTTGCGGCTCACCGGCCGGAGCCTCATCGAATGACCATCCAACATCCTCTCCAGTCGGGCGGAACGAGCGCGGTCATCAAAGAAGCAAACCCTGGCGATCGCACCCGCCGATGGGGCTGGTGGTACATCGCGGAACATCGTGTGCGCCAGATGCGTTCCTACGTCGGCTCGTTCTTCATCATCGGCTTCGGCAGCCCAGTGTTGTATCTGCTCGGCCTGGGGGCAGGCTTGGCGCTGCTCGTCAACCAGCGTCAGGGTGCTGAATCGGTCGACGGCGTAGGCTACCTCACGTTCCTCGCCCCAGCGCTCCTCCTTTCTGGCTCGATGCTCGCTGCCTCGCAGGAGAACACCTACGGTGTCTTCGGTGGATTCAAGTGGAATCCGATCTTCGAGGCAATGAACTCCTCGCCGATCTCTCCGCGCCAGATCGTCGTGGGATTCACTCTCGGCACGCTGGCTCGCGTCGTTCCGGCGGCATCATTCTTCTTGATCGTGATGTACGCCTTTGGCATCGTGCACGGATTTGTGCCGATCCTGCTACTCGTGGTCGCAGCCCTCCTCGCGACGTCCGTCGGTCTGTGCGTCATGGCGTGGGTTGCGACGCAGCGCGACGACCGGGGGCAACTCTCGTTCATCGAACGCTTTCTCATCACGCCACTGACCCTGTTCAGCGGCACCTACTTTCCGCTCGACACGCTGCCAATCGGTTTGCAGTGGATTGGTTGGGTCTCGCCGCTCTGGCATGCGGTCGAACTCGGACGAGGTGTCGGCTACGGTGCGGAATCCGAGCTCTGGCTCACCGGGGTCCACATCGCGTATCTGCTGTTCCTTGCGGCGCTCGGGTTTCTGATCTCGTGCCGCGTGTTCGCGAAGAGGCTCGACAAATGACCTCAACGATGCGCCCCTCACCACCTCCGCGCCACAGCGGAGGATTGTCCGCGGTCTACGCCGGCAACTCCCGCTCGGTCGTGCGCCGCGGGCTCACGGTCATCGCAAAGACGAACTGGCTGATCGTCCTCACTGGGTTCTTCGAGCCTGTGTTCTACCTGCTGTCGATGGGGCTCGGGCTCGGTGCTCTGATCGGTGCGGTCGAGTTCCAGGGCGAGGAAATTCCCTACGCTGCATACATCGCTCCGGCGCTGATGGCAGTGAGCGCGATGAACGGTGCCGTCTACGACTCGACGATGAACGTCTTCTTCAAGATGCACTATGCAAAGCTCTACGAGAGCATGCTCTCGACCTCGCTCGGACCGCTCGACGTCGCGCTCGGTGAGATCGTCCTGGCGCTGTTCCGCGGCCTCCTGTATGCGACCGGGTTCCTGTGCGTGACGACGATCATGGGCCTCAACCTGGCCTGGACCGCGCTCCTGGCGGTGCCTGCTGCGCTGCTCATTGCGTTCGGGTTCGCCTCGTTCGGCATGGCAATCACGAGCTACATGAAGACGTTCCAGCACCTCGATTTCGTTGGCTTCGTCATGATGCCGATGTTCCTGCTGTCCGCGACCTTCTTCCCGATCACGGTTTATCCAGAGGCGGTGCAGTGGTTCATCATGGCGATGCCGCTGTGGCACGGAGTCGACATGATCAGAATGCTCACCACCGGGCTGATCGGCCCCGAGATCCTGATCCACATCCTCTACTTCATGATCATGATCGTGGTTGGTCTCGTGTTCACGACGAAGCGTCTCCGGAAACTGTTCCTGCGCTGAGCCTGAGCATCGCCTGAGGCGCAGCGGGAGCGATGTCCGTACCCAAGTGCGCCCCGAACACACAAGTACCCGCACGAGCCGTGAGGGCCGGTGCGGGTACTCGTTCGAAACGCGGCGAGCTACTGGCTACGAATGGCGCGAAGGGCGAGCGCGGTCGTCACGGCTGCTTCAGCTGCTTCGCGGCCCTTGTCTTCCTTGGAGCCTTCGAATCCGGCTCGGTCGATGCCCTGCTGCTCGTTGTCGAGCGTGAGTACGCCGAAGCCGACGGGCTTGCCGGTGGCGATGGTGACCTGGGTGAGGCCGGAGGTCGCGGCATCAGACACGTATTCGAAGTGCGGCGTGCCACCACGAATGATGACACCGAGCGCCACCGCCGCATCAGCACCGGCTTCGAGCGCTGCCTGCGAGACGACGGGAAGTTCGAATGATCCAGGGACCGGGTATTCGACGATGGTTGCACCGAACTCTTCGAGCGCGCGTCGGGCGCCTTCGAGCAGTCCGGTCGCGATCGTGTCGTGCCAGGATCCGTGGACGATTGCAATGGTGAGTTCGCGCGCATCGAGCTGCGCGGACTGAGGGGCGCCTTCTCCGGCCATGATGTACTCCTTCGTTCGCCGATGTTCGGCGGTGGGGTTCGGTGAAACGTTATTCGGGGCGAGGTGACGACACCGGCATGATGTGGCCCATGCGGTCGCGCTTGGTCGCAAGATACCCGTTGTTGAAATCGCCCGAGCCCACCAGGAGCGGCTCGAGCGCGTCGACGGTGATGCCGAAGGACTCCAGCCCTTCCGCTTTCTGCGGGTTGTTCGTGAGGAGCCGGATGTTGGAGAGCCCCTGGTGGTTCAAGATCGCTGCCGCGGCACCGTATTCACGAGCATCCGCCGGGAGACCGAGTGCGAGGTTCGCGTCGAGGGTGTCGAGTCCGTCTTCCTGCATCCGGTACGCGCGCAGCTTGTTGACGAGCCCGATTCCTCGGCCCTCGTGCCCACGGAGGTAGATGACGACGCCGGAACCTTCCATCTGGATTCGTTCGAGTGCTGCGTCGAGTTGCGGCCCGCATTCGCACTTGAGCGAGTGGAACGCTTCACCAGTGAGGCACTCAGAGTGCACGCGAACGAGGGCTCCGTTGCTCAGCACATCGCCCGCGATGATCGCGACGTGATCTGCGCCGGTCTGGCGGTCGCGATACGCGTGCATCCTGAAGTTGCCGTGGCTCGTCGGAACCGTCGTGCCGACCTCGAACGTGACTCGCTCTTCGAAGGGGGCGGGCACGCTCTCGAGCTGCTCCTCTGGAACGGTTTCGAGGTGTCGGATGAGGTCTTCGATCGTGATGACCGGGAGCTCGTGCTCGGCGCCGAACGCGAGGAGCGATGGCAGACGCATCATTTCGCCGGAATCCTCGACGAGTTCGCCGATCACTCCCGCCAGCGGCAGTCCCGCAAGTCGCATGAGGTCGATGGTCGCTTCGGTGTGTCCGGCGCGGTCGCGAACACCGCCGTCGACGGCTCGCAACGGCACGATGTGGCCCGGTCGGCGAAGGTCACTGGCGACCGCATCGGCATTCGCGAGAGCACGGAGCGTGTGTGCGCGGTCGTCGGCGCTGATCCCGGTACCGTTACGGTCTGCTGCGTCGACTGTGATCGTGTAGGCGGTGTTCCGAGTGTCCTCGCTGTGCTCGACCATCAGGGGGAGAGCGAGGCGGTCTGCGGCTTCGTTCGTGATCGGAGCGCACAGGTAGCCGCTCGTGTAGCGGACGAGAAAGGCAATGCTGCTCTGCGTCGCGAGGGCTGCGCTCATGACGAGATCGCCCTCGTTCTCACGCCCTTCGTCGTCGACGACGACGATGGGTTTTCCAGCGCGAAGCGCGTCGAGCGCTTCAGAAATACGGGACAGGCTCACTTGGTGCCTCCTCTTGTGAATTCGGCCATGCGAGCAATGTGCCGCGCGACCATGTCGGTTTCGAGGTTTGCTCGGCTCCCGACGGTCTTTCGCCCGAGCGTCGTTCGCTCGAGCGTTTCCGGAATGAGTGAAACTTCGAACCACTGTTCGTGCTCTGCTGCGTCGCTGAGGTCGCTCACGGTGAGCGAAACTCCGTCGACGGTGATCGAGCCCTTGCGAACGAGGAGCGGTGCCAGCTCGGAGTCGATCGCGAAGCGCAGCACCTTCCAATCGGTCTCGTCGCGAATCTCGATCACTCGCGTAACGCCGTCGACGTGACCCTGCACGATGTGGCCGCCGAGACGATGTCCGAGTGCTGCCGCACGTTCCAGATTCACACGATCGCCGACCGCGATTCCGGCGAGCGTCGACATCTCGATCGACACGCCCATGACGAACGCAGAGAAGTGCTCCTGATCGTTCTCGGTCACGGTGAGGCACAAGCCGTTGACGGCGATCGAGTCGCCGAGCTGTGCATCGCTCACCGCAATGGGCCCATGGATCTGGAGCGTGGCGGAGTCGCCGTCGTGCTCCCAGCGCGTGACCGTGCCGAGTTCCTCGATGATTCCCGTGAACATGTGCTTACTTCTTTCTCGGATGAGCGGCGATGAAGAAGTCCTCGCCGATTCGCTCGAGCGTTGCAATGCTCAAGCGGAGTTGCTGTGTGATGGTGGAGACACCGAGGTCGCCGAGCGCGAGGCGCTCGCCGCCGAGCAGGGTCGGTGCGATGTAGATGTGGAGCGAATCCACGAAGCCTGCCTGCAGGAACGCGCTCGCAAGTGTCGGACCGCCCTCGATGTAGAGCGAATGGATGCCCGCTTCGGTGAGCTCGCGAAGGCTCTGCGCAAGGTCGTGGTCGTCCCTGTTCGCGAGCAGCAGTCGCTCAGGATGTTGGCGCAGTCGCGCGGACGAGGGGATCTCGCGGCGACCGAAGGCCACCGGGATCGGCTGACGTGCACCGGGGGTTCGAGCGGTGAGGGAGGGGTCGTCAGCAAGGATCGTCCCGGTCCCGACGCCGATCGCGTGATGCGCTGCTCGCTGCTCGTGCACGTGCGCGCGAGCAGCATCGCCGGTGATCCACTGGCTCGAACCGTCGTTCGCGGCGGCGCGACCGTCAAGGCTCTGCGCCCACTTCACGGTGATGCGGGGACGCCCTGTGGTCTGGACGAACAGCCAATCTGCGATGAGTGCGGTTGCGGCCTCGCGCTCGACGCCACCGACAACGGCAACGCCAGCGTCGCGCAGGAGCGCCGCCCCGCCGGAGGAGTGCTCACCAGAATCGGTCACGGCGTAGACGACCCGGGCGACTCCTGCAGCAATGAGTGCTTTCGCGCAGGGCCCGGTGCGACCGGTGTGCGCGCAAGGTTCGAGGGTGACAACGGCCGTTGCGCCTGCGGCAGCGCCAGGGGCGAGCTGCGACAAGGCCATGACTTCGGCGTGATCCGTGCCAGCGCCCTGGTGCCAGCCCGCGCTGAGTTCGGTGCCGTCTGCGGCAAGGATCACGCAGCCGACCTGCGGGTTGACGTCGCGTTCCGGACCACGCTGGGCAAGCGTGATCGCGCGACGCATTGCGGCATGTTCCGCAGTGGTCCCGTCGTGCATCGACTCCCTTTCGACTCTGCGCTCATGGTTGAGCGCAGGCGCACCGGGGTCGACGGCGCACGAGTACGCCGATGTGCATCCTCCCATCCGGACTTTTACCGTCGGTACTGGAATCTCACCAGTTCAACAACGACCCGAATTGCGGTCGCTGCTCGCGGACTTTCACCGCCGGCTCAGATTTACACTGACCCCGGAGCACATTTACTTCTTGAGAGCCTATAACTCGGCGCCTAGGGAAGTCATTCCCATTGCGAACTATTTCGCCTGCAGCGTTCCGAACGGGCTGCTGGATTAGCCTAGGCTCAGCGCTCGGGTGTTGGCCATTCGAGGACGGGATGCGCGAATGGCGCGCCGTTCGATCGGCTGGCGAACCACGAAACCGGGTTCGGTGCGCGCTCGGTGACTTTGCCCTGACGCGTCCCGTGGTAGCTGAAGCCGGTACGGCGGGCAACGCCGAGCGATGCCCAGTTGCCGACGTGCGCTTCCCAGTAGACGAGGGGCATGCCTCGGACTCGGAACGCGTGATCGACGACCGCCTCGACCGCGCGAGTCATGACTCCGCGGCCTTCGGCGTCTTCCGTCAGCCAATAGCCGAGCTCGTGGGTGTGATTGCGCAAGCCGATCACACCGAGGAGATCGCCGTCCTCGGTCTCACGGATCGCCCACACCGTCTCTTCGTGCACATCGGCCCAGCCCTCTGGCACCCAGGTCTCGAGGAAGTACTTCGAGTCCTCGGAGGTGTACGGCCACGGGGTGGTCAAGAACTGTTCCGCGACGGGGCGTTGGCACGCGGCGGTGACACGGGGCGCATCGCTCGCGCGCACCGCGTTCAAGATCAGGCCGTCCTGGCGCAGCTCGACGAACTCGGTCATCGGAGCCCCATTGCGGTGTATGCGCGAGCGAGCGTGGCATCTGCCACGGCAGCAGCGCGCTCCGCGTTCGTGGCGAGGATCGCGTCGAGCGAGCCCGGGTCGTCGAGAAGTTCGAGCGTCTTCGTGCGGATGGGGTCGAGTTCTGCGATCACGGCGTCGGCGACGGCGGTCTTGAACGCTCCGTAGCCTCCTCCGTCGAACTCGGCTTCGAGTGCCGCGATCGGTTTTCCCGTGAACGAGGAGAGGATCGTGAGCAGGTTCGAGACGCCCGGCTTTTCTTCGCGGTCGAACCGGATCGAGCCCTCGGTGTCGGTCACTGCAGACTTGATCTTCTTCACGGTCTTCGAGGGTTCGTCGAGCAGCCAAATAAGGCCCTTGTCGGAGTCGGCAGACTTCGACATCTTCGAGACCGGGTTCTGCAGGTCGTAGATTCGCGCGGATTCCCGCTGGATCTTCGGCTCTGGAACAACGAAGGTCTTGCCGAAGCGAGTGTTGAAGCGGGCTGCGAGATCGCGCGTGAGCTCGATGTGCTGCTTCTGGTCATCGCCGACCGGCACGACGTTGGTGTCGTAGAGCAGAATGTCGGCCGCCATAAGGATCGGGTACGTGAAGAGCCCGACGCTTGCCGACTCCGCGCCGACCTTCGCGCTCTTGTCCTTGAACTGCGTCATCCGCGAGGCCTCACCGAAGCCGGTCATCGTGCTCAGCACCCACGCCAGCTGCGCATGCGCTGCGACGTGCGACTGGACGTAGAGGCAGGCAACTTCCGGGTTGATGCCGGCGGCGATGTACTGCGCTGCGAGTGTTCGCACCTGCGCGCGGAGAATTTTCGGGTCTTGCGGCACGGTGATTGCGTGCAGGTCGACGATGGAGACGAAGGAGTCGTAATCGTTCTGCAGGGTCTCCCACTGCTTGAGCGCGCCGATGTAGTTGCCGAGGTGCAAGCTCTCAGCGCTCGGCTGCATTCCGGAGTAAAGGCGGGGTTGGGTCATGGCGATGCTTTCTGCGCGAGCGGGTTGCCGCGCGGATGAAGTGTTAGAGGGAGTAGTCGGCGAGCACGGGCGCGTGATCGGACCATCGCTGGTCGTAAGCTGCCGCGCGATCGACCCGATAGTTGCTTGCGGTTGCTGCGAGCTCGGGCGAAGCGAGGTGATAGTCGATGCGCCAGCCCGTGTCGGTGTCGAACGCCTGGCCTCGCTGTGACCACCAACTGTAGGGGCCGGGCTCACCCGGGTGCGCGGCTCGACCGACATCGATCCATCCGTGACCGAGGCGTTCAGAGCCGTCGACCGTCTCGATCGTTGCTCCCTCTTCGCCGAGGAAGCCGTCGAAGAAGGTGCGCTCCTCGGGGAGGAAGCCGGCCTTCTTGCGATTGCCTCGCCAGTTCTTGATGTCGAGCTCGGTGTGGCCGACGTTGAGGTCGCCGGTGACCAGAGCAAACGGTGTGTGTGCTCGAAGCTCTGGGAGGCGAACGTTCATCGCGTTCAGGAACTTGTACTTCTCGATCTGCTTCGGGGTGTCCACCTCGCCCGAGTGGACATAGGTCGACACCACGGTCACGAGCTTGTCACCGACGGCAAAGTCGGCTTCGAGCCAACGCCCGTGCGAGTCGAAGTCATCGGCGCCGAGCGCGGTGCGGTGCGCGAGCGATGGTTCGCGGCTGATGATCGCAACCCCGGCGCGTCCCTTTGCGGTTGCTGCGTCATGCAGGATGTTCCAGCCCGGGAGCAGGCCTTCGACATCGGCGTCGGCGGCGCGAACCTCTTGGAGCGTGACGATGTCAACGCCGGAGGCCTCGAGCCATTCGCCCATGCCCTTTCGGAAGGCAGCGCGGATTCCGTTGACATTCACCGAGGCAATACGAAGCATGCGGCAATTCTACGCGGCACCTGCGACGCGGATTCGCGCTCGGGGGCTCGCTACTTCTTGTGCTGCCGTTCGAGACGTTTGATGAGCTTGTCGCGTTCCTTGCTCGGCGGGAATTCGCTCTTGGCCATCTCGATCGGGTCGAATTTCTCGCCGTGTTCGCGCTTCTGACGCTCGATCTCCGCCTTGGCGGCGCTGTCGGCGGCATCCTTCGCGTCCTTCGCATCGTCGGCCGCGGTGCGTGAGGCCAGGCGGACCGCTTCCGCGGAGTCGCCGACCGCCACGAAGGAGAGTACGAGCAGCAGGATCCGGTGGATGAATCCGAGCCAGATCAGGAGCGCGACGATACTTGCGATCGAGCCGAGCAGCGGGTTGCGTTCGATCGAGCCGAGCAGCAGTCCGATGATCTGCTTGAGCACGAAGAATCCGAAAGCGCAGGTCGCAGCTGCGGCGAGCACCTGACGACGACGGAGACGCAGGCCGCCGACGTAGCGGTAGAGCAGGAAGACGATGAGGGTGTCGAGAGCGAGTTGCGCGACGATACCGGCAATTGCTCCCATGAACCCGATTCCAAGCAGATCGAGGAAGGTGTTCGTGATCAGGATTCCGGCGCTTGAGGCAAGGACCAGGATGCCGATGCCGAACGCGCTCGCCAGGTCGATCAGCTTCAGCATCACGATGTTCTGCGGTGGCGCTTCAAGGCCGAAGATTGCCCGGAATCCCTCTCGGCAGGACGCGAGCCATGCGATCGCGGTCAGGAGCAGCGTCACCGCCGCAATCAGTCCGGCAACCCCGAGCAAACTCGACCCCATGAGAAGGTCGAGGTTGATCGCGCCCCCATCGCCCGGCGACATCGAGATCAGTCCAGGGATTGCGCTATCCACCGTGTCAACGACCTGCGAACGAAGGGAATCAGAATCCATCGGAATCCACGCGAACATTGCGAAGGCGACGAATAGTGCTGCAAAGAGCGAGTAGAACGCGGAGAGCGTCATCCCGCCACCGAGCAGTTCGCCCTTCTTCTGGCCGTAGTGCAGGAAGGCCCGGACTGGCCGCCATTCCATGACGCGAGCGATCAGGTCTTTCATGTGGAGATCTGCTTCCTCTTCGTGGCTCGTGCGCGGTTTCCGTGTCCTCCGAGTGTATTCGAGAGCGTGAAACCACCTATTGTGGAGGCATGACAGAACTCCACGGTGTTGGGGTCGGTCGCGGCATTGCAGCCGGTCCGGTCTTGACGATGCCCGAGCCCCTGCCGGCTCCAGGAAACGACAATCATTCAGGCGATGCAGCAGCAGAATTCGCGCGTGCATCAGAGGCGCTCACCGCTGTCGCGGCCGACCTCAACGCTCGCGCGGAGGCAGCCGGCGGCGAAGCCGAAGAGGTACTGCAGGCAAGTGCGCTCATGGCGCAGGACCCGGCAATCGCAGACGACGTCCGATCTCGGATCGACAACGGCTTGAACCCTGAGCGTGCCGTCGTCGACGCCTTCGCTGGCTTCAAAGAGACCCTGCTCGCAATCGGTGGATACATGGCTGAGCGGGCCACCGACCTCGACGACGTCGCCCAGCGAGTCGTCGCTCACCTTCGCGGAGTTGCAGCACCTGGCGTGCCGAAGAGCGACGTTCCGTTCATCCTGGCAGCGCGTGATCTCGCCCCGGCGGACACTGCGACGCTCGAACTCGACAAGGTGCTCGCACTCGTGACGCAGGACGGTGGGCCGACGAGCCACACCGCGATCCTCGCTCGCTCGAAGTCGATCACCGCAATCGTCGGTGTGAAAGACCTCCTCTCGACGGTGCACGACGGCGACACGGTCGTGGTCGATGCGAAGCTCGGATCCGTCGTCGTCGGCGCGGACGATGCAGCAGTGCAGACCGCAAACGACGAGGCAGCGGTTCGCCGTTCTGCAAGCGCTGCACCGATCACTCCCGGCGCGCTCGCCGACGGCACAGAGATCCCGTTGCTCGCAAACCTCGGAAGCCCGAAGGAGGCCGCGGACGCCGTGGCCCTCGGCGCAGAGGGTGTCGGGCTCTTCCGCACCGAGTTCTTGTTCCTCGACTCGAAAGAGGCTCCCTCAGTGGAGTCGCAGACGAAGTCGTACACCGACCTCCTTGCGGCGTTCCCCGGCAAAAAGGTCGTCGTCCGTCTGCTCGACGCAGGTGCCGACAAGCCGCTCTCCTTCTTGAGCGACGCGCACGAGGAGAACCCGGCGCTCGGGCTCCGAGGTATTCGTGCGTTGCGTGCGAGCGAACAGATTCTGCGGGATCAGCTCGAGGCGCTCGCCGCGGCTGAGGCTGCAACCGAAGCGGAACTCTGGGTCATGGCGCCCATGATCTCCGACTACGAAGAGACCGATTACTTCGTCTCCATCGGTCGCGAGTTCGGTTTGAAGGTCGTTGGCGCGATGGCTGAAGTGCCCTCGTGTGCGGTCGTCGCAGACCAGATTCTCGAGGTCGCAGACTTCGTATCGATCGGCACGAACGACCTCACGCAGTACACGCTCGCCGCCGACCGCATGCTCGGTTCCGTTGCGAACTTCCAGGACCCATGGCACCCCTCGGTGCTGCGCCTCATCAAGATCATTGGCGATGCGGGCAAGTCCGCGAACAAGCCCGTCGGAGTGTGCGGAGAAGCAGCAAGCGATCCCGCACTCGCAGTCGTGCTCGTCGGACTCGGTCTCACGAGCCTCAGCATGTCGCCGGCGGCGATCGCAGATGTCCGCGCAGAGCTGCTGACGGTCACGCTTGAACAGGCGCAGGATCGCGCTCGCCGTGCCCTGACCGCGAAGACCGCTGCAGACGCTCGCGCGGCTGCGCTCGACGCGTAAGCACACGACGAACGAAGGCCCGGATCAGAACGATCTGGGCCTTCGTTGTTGCAGTGCGGTGTACCGCAGCAGTGCGTCGCTGGTTCGCGCTACAGCGAAATGTCTTCCCACACGAACGTCGTGGTCTTGCCTGATTCCCAGTCCTGACGAAGCATTGCGTAGGCAACGGAGGCCAGCGGCTCGCCGTTCTCGACCGGCCAGCCTTGACGATAGTGCGCCTCTTTCAGGAAGCCGGATCGGAGGAACACTCGGCGCATCGCGATGTTATCTTCACGGGTCTGGCCTTCGAAACGGGTGATCGTCGGGTAGCGCCGGAAGGCTTCGTCGGTGACCGCCCGCAAGATCGCGGTGCCGAGCCCCTGTCCACGAACCGATTCGTCGAGACGGAGGTCGAACACGGGTGATCCCTCGGGCAGGTCTTCGAGGTCCTCGTAGAGCACGATCCCGATGGTGTTCGCGTTCGCGTCTTTGATCCAGAAGGTTTCTGCAACCGGGAGTACGAAATCGCCGTCCTTGATGCGCTCCTCGACCGACTCCCGTGACGGATTCGGCCGCATATGGAACGGAAAGTGGTTGCTCGTCAAAAAACCGACGAGCGCATCGTGCTCGTCGGGGAGTTGCAGTTCCTGCAGTGTGAATTGAGGCGTTGTCATTCGGCTCCTCTACTCAGCACGTCGAGGGCATACACGTAGCCGCGGATCCCGGCGCCGACAATGACCGCCTGCGCGATGTCGGAAATGTACGACTGGTGGCGGAATGCCTCGCGAGCGTGCACGTTCGAAATGTGCACCTCCACGACCGGGATCGAGACGCTCAAGAACGCGTCTCGAATCGCGATGGAGGTATGGGTGAATGCTCCGAGGTTCGCGATGATGCCATCGACGGACCCTCGGGCGTCATGAATACGGTTGATCAGCTCGCCCTCGACGTTCGACTGGAAGTGTTCCAGCCGAACGCCGGTGGCGGCAGCATGTTCTTCGAGCAGGGAGGCGACATCGTCGAGACCCTCACTGCCATACACCTCAGGCTGACGAGTACCGAGCAGGTTCAGGTTCGGCCCGTTCAAGACCAGGATGGTGCTCGCAGTCATGAGTGCTCGATCTACTTACGGCCCATGGTCATCGCGGCCTTGACCTCAGCGATGGCCTTCGTGACCTGGATGCCACGTGGGCACGCCTCGGTGCAGTTGAAGGTCGTGCGGCAGCGCCACACGCCCTCGCGGTCGTTCAGGATGTCGAGTCGAACTTCAGCAGCCTCGTCGCGCGAGTCGAAGATGAAGCGGTGCGCGTTCACGATCGCGGCGGGGCCGAAGTACTGGCCGTCCGTCCAGAAGACCGGGCAGGAGGTCGTGCAGGCGGCGCACAGAATGCACTTGGTGGTGTCGTCGAAGCGCTCACGCTCGGCAACGGTCTGGTGACGTTCCTTCTCTGGCTTGCCGGTGGCCTGCAAGAAGGGCTGAATCTCGCGGTAGGAGTCGAAGAACGGCTCCATGTCGACGATCAAGTCCTTCTCGAGCGGGAGACCCTTGATTGCCTCGACGTAAATGGGCTTCGAGATGTCGAGGTCCTTCACGAGCGTCTTGCACGCGAGGCGGTTGCGGCCGTTGATGCGCATGGCATCAGAGCCGCAAATACCGTGAGCGCAGGAGCGGCGGAACGTCAGCGAACCGTCTTGTTCCCACTTGATCTGGTGCAGTGCATCGAGGATTCGGTCCGTCGAGTACATCTGCACGTCGTAGTCGACCCAGCGCGGCTCGTCGTCGACTTCTGGGTCGAAGCGACGCACGATGATCGTGACGGGGAACGGCTTTGGGACTTCGATTTCCTCGACCACTTCGTCAGTGGTTTCGGCAACTTCTACGGTGCTCAAAAGACTCTCCTAGTACTTCCGAACCGTTGGCTGGTAGTTCGTCATGCGAACCGGCTTCCAGTCAAGGCGAATGTGGTCCTCTGGGTGGCTTGAGTGTGGGTCACCCGAGAGGTAGGCCATCGTGTGCTTCATGTAGTTCTCGTCGTCGCGGTCCGGGAAGTCGTCGCGCATGTGGCCGCCACGGCTTTCCTTCCGGTTTCGAGCGGAGACGACGAGCACCTCAGCGAGGTCGAGCAGGAATCCGAGCTCGATTGCCTCGAGCAGGTCGGTGTTGAACCGCTTGCCCTTGTCGTGGACGGCAACGTTGCGATAGCGCTCGCGCAGCGTCACGAGGACGTCGGCCGCTTCCTTGAGCGTGTCTTCCGTGCGGAAGACCTGCGCGCAACGGTCCATGGTCTCCTGCAGTTCTTTACGAATCAGGTAGACGCTCTCGGTGCCGTTCGATGCACGCAGCTCGTCGACCATCTGCATGACGGTGTTCGGTGCGTCGTCTGGCAGTGGTACGAAGTCGGCGTCCTTCGAGTAGCGAACGGCCGCGCGGCCGGCACGCTTTCCGAAGACGTTGATGTCGAGCAGCGAGTTCGTGCCGAGTCGGTTCGAGCCGTGCACTGAAACGCAGGCGCACTCGCCCGCGGCGTACAGGCCGGGAACGACCGTCTCGTTGTCGCTGAGGACTTCCGCGTCGTTGTTCGTCGGGATTCCACCCATGGCGTAGTGCGCGGTCGGGAAGACCGGAACGCGCTCGTGCACGGGGTCGACACCGAGATAGGTGCGAGCGAACTCCGTGATGTCCGGAAGCTTCGTCTCGAGGACTTCTGCGCCGAGGTGGGTGCAGTCGAGGTAGACGTAGTCCTTGTGCGGGCCCGCGCCACGACCGTCGAGTACTTCCTGCACCATCGAGCGAGCCACGATGTCACGAGGAGCGAGGTCCTTGATCGTCGGTGCGTATCGCTCCATGAAGCGTTCACCCGAAGCGTTTCGCAGGATCGCGCCCTCACCACGTGCACCCTCGGTCAAGAGAATGCCGAGGCCGGCGAGGCCGGTCGGGTGGAACTGGTAGAACTCCATGTCTTCGAGCGGAAGACCCTTGCGCCATACGATGCCGACGCCATCGCCCGTGAGCGTGTGTGCGTTGGAGGTGGTCTTGAAGATCTTGCCGAATCCACCCGTTGCGAAGATGACCGACTTCGCCTGGAAGACGTGAATGTCACCCGTTGCGAGTTCGAATGCGACGACTCCGGCAACGCGCTGCTTGCCGTCGACCTCGGTCATGACGAGGTCGAGTGCGTAGAACTCGTTGAAGAAGTTCACGCCGTGCTTGACGCAGTTTTGGTACAGCGTCTGCAAGATCATGTGACCGGTGCGGTCGGCCGCGTAGCAGGCCCGACGAACTGGCGCCTTGCCGTGATCACGCGTGTGCCCACCGAAACGACGCTGGTCGATCTTGCCCTCGGGCGTGCGGTTGAACGGGAGCCCCATGTTCTCCAGGTCGAGCACCGCTTCGATCGCCTCTTTCGCGAGGATCTCTGCGGAGTCCTGGTCAACGAGGTAGTCGCCACCCTTGACGGTGTCGTAGGTGTGCCATTCCCAGTTGTCGTCTTCGACGTTCGCGAGCGCTGCCGCCATGCCGCCCTGCGCAGCACCCGTGTGAGAGCGCGTCGGGTACAACTTCGTGATGACCGCAGTGTTCGCGTTCGGGCCAGCTTCGATCGCGGCGCGCATGCCGGCTCCACCGGCACCAACGATCACGACATCGAACTGGTGGTAGTGCACGCTGTTGCGAGTGCTTGGGGCGTCAGTCATTCGTTCCTCGAGGACTTAAAGGGTTTCGCAGAAGCTCGGCAGAAGCGAAGCGTCAGCGCCGACCGGGCAAGGGTCGAATGTGAAGGTGATGAGCGTGCCAAGAATGATCAGCAGTGCCGCGCTGATCCCAATTGCCCAGACGAGGGCCTTGCGCATGCGAGGTCCGCGAACGTAGTCGTTGACGACCGTGCGCATTCCGTTCGAACCGTGGATCAGGGCCAACCACAGCATCAGGACGTCCCACCACTGCCAGAACGGGTTCGCGAGCTTTCCGCCGACGAAACCGAAGTCGATTGCGTGGATTCCGCCCGGTGTCCAGATGAGGTTGTAGGCGAGGTGGCCGAAGATCAGCACGATCAGGATCGAGCCCGAGCCGCGCATGAAGAGCCAGCTGGCTTTCTCGAGGTTCGGTCCGCGGCGCTTGGACGAGCGCGCCGGGTAGGCGTACGGAGTGTTTGGGGATTCGATAGTCGTCGTCATTAGTGCATTCCAAACACATTCATGAGGTGACGAGGCGTGAAGCCGAGCATCACGACGACCCAGAGTCCGAGGACCACCCAGAACAGCAGGCGCTGGTGCTTCGTTGCTGCAGGCCATGCATCGACTGCGATGATCCGGAGTCCGTTGAGAGCGTGGAACGCGACCGCGCCGACAAGCGCAACCTCGCCAACACCCATGACCGGGTTTTTATAGGTTTCGATTACGACGTTGTACGCCTCAGGGCTCACGCGGATGAGTGCGGTGTCCAACACGTGGACGAGCAAGAAGAAGTAGATCGCAATGCCGGTGATTCGGTGGAGTACCCACGACCACATGCCTTCGTTCCCGCGGTACAGAGTGCCGGCGATGGCGCTCTTCTTCCGCTTGGAAGGTTTTGGATCGGGGAGGGTGACGCTACGGGCCGGTGCAGACACGTGCATCCCTCCTTACGTTCGATTGGCGAGATATATCGGTCCAGTCTATGCCCACGCCCAGCGTCCAAGCCCTCGAAACGGGGGTCAGGCTTCCATCAGGCGGGAACGGAGGAAATTTGCCGTGTCGAGCGTTCGTCGAGCACCGCTGCGTAGTGCTCGAGGAGTTCGCCAGCGACGACGTCCCAGGAGCGCTGGAGGACAGCACGACGTCCCGCTTCTCCCATTCGGGCGCGGAGCTCCCGCGAGCGCACGAGAGCGCTCACCGAGGCGGTGAGGCTTCGCAGGGTGTTCGGGTCGTAGAGGAAGCCGGTGATCCCATGCGTGACGAGATCGAGCGGTCCGCCCTTCGCAGGCGCGATCACGGGAAGCCCGCTCGCCGCAGCTTCCTGGAGCGTTTGGCCGAACGTCTCCTCTTCACCCGTGTGCACGAACACGTCGAACGATGCGTAGGCGGTGCTGAGCTCGTCACCTTCTAATGCGCCGAGCCACAGGGGGTCCAGTTTCTTCAGCGACTGTTGCAGAGAGGGCCGTGCTGGGCCGTCGCCGACGATGACCACCTTGATGTTCTTGATCCCCTCGAGCAGCGCGAGGTTGTGCAGGCTCTTTTCCGGCGCAAGCCGCCCGACATAGCCGACGACCACCGTGCCCGTCGGCGCGGCCGCACTTCTGAGCGCCGCGGTCCGGTCCTGGAATTTACGATCGGGATGAAACGCTCCGAGGTCGACGCCACGTCGCCACAGATGAGTGCGTTGGACTCCCGCGGTGGCGAGGTCTTCGAGCGCAGCGCTCGAAGGCGCGAGCGTGCGATCTGCTCCGTTATGAATACTGCGAAGGAGCGCCCAGACCGCAGGTTTCGCGAGCCCGAGGTGATTGCGCTGCGCGTAGGCGGCGACGTCGGTCTGGTAGATCGCCACACTCGGGATGCCGAGTCGCTTCGCAACGGAGATGGCGTTCGCGCCGAGCAGGAATGGGCTCGCAACGTGCACGATGTCCGGTTGGAATCGCTGCAACAGCGACTGCACGGCCTGATTCGGGAGCCCGACCGGGAAATCACGGTACGAAAATGACGGCACCTCATAGACGGGAGCGCCGCGGTACTGCATCGGGGCGCCGCAGCGCGGGGTGATGACGATGGCCTCAATGCCGCGATCGATGAGGTGATCGAGGACCCGGCAGACCGAAGTCGTGACTCCATTGAGTGTTGGAAGAAAGCTTTCCGTCACGATCGCGACGCGTTCAAGAGTGGTCACACTTCACTGTAGAAAGCGCCGCGCGCGAGCGATCAAGCACCGCGTGAACTCCAGATGAACTCGGCAGGGGTGTCTGAGCCCGTGCGGAGACTGGAACTCGTTAGGGTTTTGGCATGGCTCCAACTCTTCCTGACTTTTACGGCATCATTCCGGCCGGGGGAGTCGGCTCCAGGCTTTGGCCGCTCTCTCGAGCCGACGCTCCGAAGTTCCTGCACGATCTGACGGGTTCGGGCCAGACCCTGCTGCGCCAGACCTTCGAACGGCTCGTGCCGCTCACGGGTGAGCAACGGGTCATGGTCGTCACGGGGCGGGCGCATCGCGCTGCCGTTGAAGGGCAGATTCCCGAGTTGCGCGACGAGAACATCGTGCTCGAGGCAGATCCGCGTGACTCCACGGTCGCGATCGCGCTCGCAGCAGCGGTGCTGGTGCGCAGGAATCCCGATGTCATCATCGGATCATTCGCCGCCGATCATGTGATCCACAATGAGGCGAAGTTCCGCGCTGCGATCCGTGAGGCGGTGGCTGCCGCTCGAGCTGGGTTCATCGCGACCGTCGGGATCGAGCCCACGGAGCCCGCGATCGGGTTCGGCTACATCCACTGCGGTGAGACTGCCGAGATCGACGATGCCCCGAGCGCCAGAAAAGTCGTCGAGTTCGTCGAGAAGCCCAGCCTCGACGTTGCAGAGCGATACCTCGCCTCTGGTTCCTTCATGTGGAACGCCGGCATGTTCATCTCGCGAGCCGACGTGTTGCTCGCTGAGCTGACGAAGCATGAACCGGAACTCGCTGCGAGCATTGCGCAGCTCGCAGACGTTTGGGATTCACCCACGCAGCGCGGTCCGGCTGTCGATCGGATCTGGCCGACGCTAAAGAAGATCGCGATCGACTATTCGGTCGCGGAGCACGCTGCGGCTTCGGGTTCGCTCGTTGTCGTACCCGGAGCGTTCGACTGGGACGACGTGGGTGATTTCGGTGCGATCGCGAAGCTGCAGAACGGCGGCAAAGGCGGGCTCGCAATTCTCGGTGAAGGTGCAACGATCCTCGCCGACAATTCGAGTGGAGTCGTGGTGTCGCAATCGAAGCGCATCATCTCGCTCGTCGGAGTGCAAGACATCGTGGTCGTCGATACCCCGGATGCGCTTCTGGTCACGACGACTGCCAACGCTCAACGGGTGAAGCAGGTGGTGGACGCGATCCGGCTCTCGGGGAATACCGAGGTCCTGTAGCCGGCTGCACAGCGTCGCGAATCGTCGGGCGAGCCGGTGGTACCCCGTGAGGTCCAGCGAGAAGAATTCCACGGCAGGGCACGAGTTCCCTGTACTTTTGGTTCCGTATCCCTGTCACAACGGTGTTTCTTCCTCCCTAGGAGCCTTCATGTCTCGACGGATCTTCGCGCCCGCGGTTGCCACCGGCACCGCATTGCTCCTCCTTGCCGGGTGCGCCAGCGCACCGGAAGAGGGTGGAGACGCCTCGGGCGGCAGTGAGTTCTGCGCTCAGATGGTCACGAACTCCGGCGGCCTCAACGACCGTTCCTTCAACGAGACGAGCTGGGCGGGCATGGAGCGTGCCGCCGAAGAGCTCGACATCGAAGCCAACGTGTTGGTGTCGACTTCCTCGAGCGATCTCGCACCGAATGTCGAGGCTGCCGCCGAGACCGGGTGCACCTTCGTGTTGACGGTCGGCTACGAGCTCGCGGCCCCGACCGAAGAATTCGCCGCATCGTCCCCGGAGATCGACTTCGTGATCGTCGACGAGGTCGTGGAGGGTGAGAACATCACGCCGATCGTCTTCAACACCGCCGAGGCGGCTTTCCTCGCCGGCTACCTCGCTGCCGGAGTCACTGAAACCGGCACCGTCGCAACGTTCGGCGGTGGCAATCAGCCCCCGGTCACCCTGTTCATGGACGGTTTCTCGCACGGGATCGATGCCTACAACGAGGCGCACGGCGCCTCGGTCGAGCTGCTCGGCTGGGACGTCGAGGCGCAAGACGGCACCTTCACGGGCGACTTCGAGAACATCCAGCTCGGACAGACGCAGACGCAGGCATTCATCGACCAGGGCGCAGACGTGATCCTCCCTGTTGCGGGTCAGGTCGGTGAGGGCGCGTTCACCGCATCGATCTCGAGCGGCAGCGAGGCGCTCGTGATCTGGGTCGACAACGATGGCTATGAGACGCTCCCGGCAGAGTATCGACCACTCGTGCTCACGAGCGTGTTGAAGAACACCGGGGACTTCGTCTTCGATGCGATCGAGCGCAGCATGAACGACGAACTCAAGAACGAGCCCATCGTCGGGACGCTCGCGAACGGGGGAGTGGCGATTGCGCCGTTCCACGATCAGGCTGATCGGGTTCCCGCCGAGCTCTCGGAGGAGATCGAGGCGCTCAAGCAGCAGATCATCGATGGCGAAATCACGATTGAGTCGCCAAGCGCTCCGTAATGATCGAAATGTGCGCTCGAACGCACAATAATTTCGTGCAGTTGTCGGGTTTGCAACGATTGAGTTGCGAGACGAGCAACGGCCGGATGTTGGGCCTTCCGCGTCGGTAGGCTCATCCCATATTGCGCCAATCCTGGCGCGCTCTCATCTTTTGGAGGAACCTCGGTGACGACCATCACTCGAAAGGCCGTTTTGGGCGGCCTGGCCACGCTGAGCGCGGTAGTTCTGCTTGCAGGTTGTGCTTCGGCGCCTGAAGACACGGACACGAACGAAACCGGCGCTGCCGGTGGCGAAACGACAAGCGACTTCCTGCCCTGCATCGTCTCTGACGAGGGTGGATTCGACGACAAGTCCTTCAACCAGCTCAGCTGGGAAGGCCTCGAGGCCGGCGCAGCAGAGGTCGGCGTTGAGACCAAGCGCGTCGAGTCGATGTCAGAAACCGACTACCCGAACAACATCGACAACCTGCTGAACGAGAACTGCTCGCTCATCATCGGTGTCGGCTACAAGCTGATCCCGGCAATCGACGAGGCTGCCGCAGCGAACCCAGACGTGAACTTCGCGCTCATCGACGGTGAGAGCGATCTCGAGAACGTCAAGCCGATCATCTACGACACCTCGGAGTCGGCATTCCTCGCAGGCTACGCAGCTGCGAGCTACTCGACCACCGGAAAGGTTGCGACCTGGGGCGGAATCAACATCCCGACCGTCACGATCTTCATGGACGGTTTCGCAAAGGGTGTTGAGTACCACAACTCCGAAAAGGGCACCGACGTTGAGGTCCTCGGATGGGACGTTGAAGCTCAGAACGGTTCCGAGGTCGGAAACTTCGCCGCGGGAACGCAGGCAAAGGCGCTCGCCGAGACCTTCATCGGTCAGGGTGCAGACGTGCTCTTCCCCGTCGGTGGACCGATCTACGAAAGCGCCGGCGAAGCAATCCGCGACGCAGAAGCTGCAAACGCTGACACGAACATCGTGCTCGTCGGTGTTGACGCTGACCTCTACGAGTCGGACCCACGATTCGCCGACCTCTACCTGACCTCGGCCCTCAAGGACCTCAAGGTCAGCACGCAGGAAATCGTCGTTGACGCGTTCAACGGTGAATTCTCGGGCGACTCGTACGTCGGAACGCTGGAGAACGATGGTGTTGGCATCGCTGACTTCCACGACTTCGCAGACTCGGTCGACCCAGCGCTCGCTGACGAACTCGAGACGATCCGCACCGCGATCATCGCAGGCGACATCGACGCAAGCTCGGTGAGCTCACCGAAATAATTCGGTACAGCATCATGAGTGTGGGGGCCAGAAACCTGGCCCCCACACTTGTTTTCCTTTCGAGCGAGCTGATCCAATTGATTCAGCAACTCGTTCCCACGGCCAGACGGCGATCCTGTCTGCCATTCGAAAGCGCCCACCGCCTTCGAACTCAATCCGTGAATAAGGTGTCCCTATGACTCTTGAGCTCAGAGGCATTACGAAGCGATTCGGTGCCCTCACCGCGAACGACCACATCGATCTCGTGGTCAACGCCGGTGAAATCCACTGCCTGCTCGGCGAAAATGGTGCCGGCAAGTCGACCCTCATGAATGTGCTGTACGGCCTGTACCAGGCTGAAGAGGGCGACATTCTGATCGATGACAAGGTCCAAAAATTTGCAGGACCCGGCGACGCGATGCGCGCCGGTATCGGCATGGTGCACCAGCACTTCATGCTCATCCCCGTCTTTACCGTCGCCGAGAACGTCATGCTCGGCCACGAGAAGCGCATCGGCGGAATTCAGGGTGCTCGCGCAAAGGTGCGCGAGATTTCCGAACGCTTCGGGTTTCACATCGACCCTGATGCGCTGATCGAAGACCTGCCCGTTGGTGTGCAGCAGCGCGTCGAGATCATCAAGGCGCTCTCGCAAGACGCGCGCGTGCTCGTGTTCGACGAGCCGACGGCAGTCCTGACGCCGCAAGAGACCGACGAGCTCATGGAGGTGATGCAGCAGCTCCGCAAGGAGGGCACTGCGATCGTCTTCATCACGCACAAGCTTCGTGAAGTTCGTGCTGTCGCTGACCGTATTACGGTCATCCGCCTCGGCAAGGTCGTCGGCGAGGCCTCGCCGACTGCGACCAAGGAAGAGCTCGCCTCGCTCATGGTCGGCCGCGCGGTCGACCTCACGGTCCAGAAGAGCGCACCGGTCATCACCGACAACTCGCTCGTCATCTCTGGGCTCACCGTGCTCGATCGCCTCGGACAGAAGGTCGTCAACGACGTCGACCTCACGGTTCGCGGCGGTGAAGTCGTGTGTATCGCAGGGGTGCAGGGCAACGGTCAGACCGAGTTGAGCGAAGCGATTCTCGGAATGCAGCCAAAGGCACGCGGGTCGATCAAGCTCGGTGATCGCGAGATCCTCGGGCTCAGTGTTCGAGAGGTGCTCGACTCGGGCCTCGGCTTCGTACCGGAGGACCGCAAGGTCGATGGGCTCGTCGGTGAGTACACGATCGCGGAGAACCTCATGCTCGACCGCTATCAGGGTGCGCCGTTCATTCGTCGTGCCGCGATCGACACCGTGGCACGCGACGAGTTCGCCGAGGAGAACCTCAAGAACTTCGATATTCGTGCGCAGGGCATCACTACTCCTGTGGGTCGTCTCTCCGGCGGAAACCAGCAGAAAGTCGTGCTGGCACGTGAACTCGGACGGAAGCTCGCGCTCTTCGTCGCCTCGCAGCCGACGCGCGGTCTCGACGTCGGCTCGATCGAATTCGTGCACAGTCAGATCATCGCGACTCGCGACGCCGGAATACCGGTGATCGTGGTCTCGACCGAACTCGACGAAGTTGTTGGTCTCGCAGACCGGATCGCCGTGATGTATCGCGGTGGAATTGTTGGAATTGTTGATGCGGATACCGATCGGGACGTCCTCGGCCTCATGATGGCCGGCGAAACCCCTGCTGGGAGCGCCGCCGCATGAGTGAAGGACCAAGGGACGTGAACCCACAGGACCAGGACGAACCGGTCGAGCCAGCCGCGAAGCGGCCAGCGAGCGCCACCGGAGCGCCGTCGGCAAATCAGGAGCACGCCCCCGTGCATGTTCCCGACTCCGTCGACGTTGCTGTTGTCGCGCCGCCGAAGAAGGACGAAGAGCAGGCCGAAGCCGAAGAAGCAAAGGAAGCCAGCGGTGATCGTTGGAACAACGCGCTTCGTGACGTCGTCTCCGGCAATGCACTGATCTCGGTGCTCGCGGTCGTTGTCTCACTCGCGATCGGTGGAATCCTCATCGCGGTCACGGACAGCGATGTCGCTCGGACCGCGACCTACTTCTTCGCCCGCCCCGGTGATTTCTTCGGCGCCATCGGAGCCGCAGTCGGTGGAGCGTACTGGGCGCTGTTCCAGGGTTCGATCCTGAACTTCAGCCGCTCCGAGAACTTCTTCGCGTTCGTTCGCCCGATCACCGAGACGCTGCACTTCGCAGCGCCGCTCATCGTTGCCGGACTCGGTGTCGCGCTCGCGTTCCGTGTTGGCATGTTCAACATCGGTGGACGAGGCCAGATGCTCGTCGCAGCCGCTGCTGCCGGTTGGGTTTCGTTCGGATTCTCCATGCCACCGGTCATCCACATGCTGGTTGCGCTCGCCGCAGGTATTTTGGCCGGTGCGATCTGGGGTGGAATCGCCGGCATGCTGAAGGCCCGCACGGGTGCGCACGAGGTCATCGTGACGATCATGCTGAACTTCGTGGCGCTCTATCTCGTCTCCTGGTTGATTGGTCCTTCCGGATTGCTGCGCAACCCTGACAGCAACAACCCGGTGACGCCCGCAACGCCAGAGTCAGCGCAGATGCCCTCGCTCATCGGAGTTCCAACCTGGCTATTCGGTGGCGAGGCGAATGCTCCCGAATGGGCGACCACCTTCAACACCAACGTGGCCGCGTACAACCTCACCTGGGCGCTCGTCATCGCAGTGGTCGCCGTCATCTTCTGCCAGTGGCTGCTGGAGAAGTCGAGCCTTGGCTTCCAGTTCAAGGCGGTCGGGTTCAACCAGAACGCGGCGCTCAACGCCGGTATGAACGTGAAGAACCTGATCTTCCTGGCGTTCCTGTTCGCTGGTGGATTCATGGGAATCGCCGGTTCGATGCAGGTGCAGTCAACCCTTACGACCGGATTCTCGCGGGGAATCGACGCCGGTATCGGCTTCGACGCGATCACGGTCGCGCTCCTCGGTCGCTCGACGCCGTGGGGAACCCTCGTTGCCGGAATCCTCTTCGGGGCATTCAAGGCCGGTGGATTCCGCATGCAGGCTTCTGAGCAGATCCCGAACGACATCGTGCTCGTGGTGCAGTCACTCATCGTGCTCTTCATCGCAGCGCCGCCGCTGATTCGCGCGCTCTTCGGACTCCCGAAGCCGCGCGCACGGAAGGGAGCATAGTCATGACGACCACTGCTCAACCAAGCGCTGAAGTAGTTCAGCTCGATCGTGCGCTCGTCAAGAACTGGAAGGCGCCGATCTCGTTCGGTGCGATCGCTCTTGTCGCACTCGTCATGTTCGTGGTCTTTGCGCGGGAAGGCATCACCACGCTGACCCTCTCCGGCCGCAACGACTTCATCCAGTTGCCCTCGCTCTCGATGCAGGTCGTGCTGACCGGCATCATCGTCACGGTGCTGCTGATCGGTCTCGCGGTCGTCTCGCTGCTGCGCACGATGCGCGGAATGAAAACGCCGCTGTGGGTCACGATCCCGTTCGGCGTCCTGTTCGTGCTCGGGTTCTTGACCTGGGCGGGTGCCGACAAGACGATCCCGATTCCCGGGCTGATCGTCAGCACCGTGATCCTGAGCACGCCACTCATCTTCGGCGCCCTCGGAGGCGTGATCTCCGAGCGTGCCGGTGTCGTGAACGTTGCGATCGAAGGCCAGCTCCTCGCAGGCGCGTTCTGCTCGGCGCTCGTTGCAACCGTGACGGGGTCCTCGATCATCGGGTTGTTCGCGGCGATGGCGGCCGGTGTGCTGGTCTCCTTCGTGCTCGCGGCCTTTGCGATCAAGTACCTCGTTGAACAGGTGATCGTCGGTGTTGTCCTCAACGTGCTCGTGCAGGGCCTCACGACCTTCTTCTTCTCGACGATCATGACCGCGAACCCGGAGGCGCTGAACGCTCCTGAGCGGTTCTCGCGAATTCGGATTCCACTCCTGGCCGACATGCCGATCCTCGGACCGGTGCTGTTCCACCAGCCGATCATCGTGTACCTCATGTACATTGCTGTCGCAGTCGTCACCTACTGCCTGTTCCGCACGACCTGGGGCCTGCGCCTCCGAGCTGCCGGTGAGCACCCGCTCGCTGCCGACACCGTCGGAATTCGTGTCAACCGTCTCCGGTTCTGGAACGTCTCCCTCGCGGGAGCGGTCGCTGGTCTCGGCGGCGCCTACTTCACCCTCGGCTCGAACGGCGCGTTCTCGAAAGAGATGACCGCCGGACTCGGCTTTATCGCGCTCGCCGCCGTGATCTTCGGTCAGTGGCACCCGGTGAAGGCGACGCTCGCAGCGCTGCTGTTCGGCTTCGCTTCGAGCCTGGAGAACACACTCAGTGCGATTGGTTCGCCGGTCCCGAGTGACTTCCTGAAGATGCTGCCCTACGTCGTGACGATCCTTGCGGTCTCTGGGTTCATCGGTCAATCGAGAGCCCCGGCGGCCAGCGGAAAGCCGTACATCAAATCATGACGATCGACTGGAATGATCTTCGCGAACGTGCCATCGAAGCGGCAACGCACGCATATGTTCCGTATTCGAAGTTCCCTGTCGGTGTTGCTGCGGTCGTTGATGACGGCCGCATCATCACCGGAGCGAACGTCGAGAACGCGAGCTACGGCCTGACCCTGTGCGCAGAGTGCGCGCTCGTGTCGTCCCTGCACATGACCGGGGGTGGCCGACTGACCGCCTTCACGTGTGTCGACGGCAACGGCGAGGCGCTCATGCCGTGCGGTCGGTGCAGGCAGCTCCTCTTCGAGCACTCCGCACCGGGCATGCTGCTTGCGACGGTCTCGGGGATCAAGACGATCGACGAGGTCCTGCCAGACGCGTTCGGTCCGCGAACGCTCGCGGCGTACCACGATTCCTGAAGTAAACCTCTCACGCTTGACCTTTTCGAGCGGCGGGCACTGCACAGTGCCCGCCGCTTTGACCTGCTCGGAGTTCGAGCACTGACGATACGGTGGAAACCATGGCTGAAGCTTTTGATGTAGTTGATTTGATTCGTACCAAGCGTGATCGCGGGGTGCTCACCACCGACGAGATCAATTGGCTCGTCGACGGGTATACGCGCCTGTACATCGATGATGCGCAGATGGCTGCGCTCGCGATGGCGATCCTGTTGAACGGTATGGAGCGCCGCGAGATCAGCGACCTCACGATGGCGATGATCGCAAGTGGCGAGCGCATGGACTTCTCGTCGCTGCGCGCTCCGACGGTCGACAAGCACTCGACCGGTGGTGTCGGTGACAAGATCACCCTGCCGCTTGTTCCGCTCGTCGCGGTCTTCGGCGCCGCGGTGCCGCAGCTCTCGGGCCGTGGGCTCGGGCACACCGGTGGAACGCTCGACAAACTCGAGTCGATCCCTGGATGGCGAGCGGCACTCTCGAACGACGAGATCATGTCGCAGCTCGACACCATCGGTGGTGTCATCTGTGCTGCAGGTTCCGGACTCGCTCCCGCCGACAAGCGTCTCTATGCGCTTCGCGACACGACCGGCACCGTCGAGGCGATTCCGCTGATCGCATCCTCGATCATGTCGAAGAAGATCGCTGAAGGCACCGGCGCCCTGGTGCTCGATGTGAAGTTCGGCTCCGGAGCCTTCATGCAGGACTTCGAACGCGCGAAAGAGCTCGCGCAGACCATGGTCGCGCTCGGGACCGATGCGGGCGTCAACACGCGCGCGCTCCTGACCGACATGAACAGCCCGCTGGGAAACGCGATCGGGAACGCGAACGAGGTTCGCGAATCGGTCGAGGTGCTCGCAGGTGGCGGGCCCGCAGATGTCGTGGAGCTCACGGTCGCGCTCGCGCAGGAGATGCTCGCCGCGGTTGGTCAGCCGGACGTTGACGTCGCAGCTGCGCTCAAGGACGGACGAGCAATGGATGTCTGGCGCAAGATGATCGCTGCGCAGGACGGCGACCCGGACGGCGCGCTGCCGGTTGCCAGTGAAACGCACACCATCGTCGCGGCATCAAGTGGCGTCATCACGCGTCAGGATGCGCTGCCGTTCGGCATCTCGGCCTGGCGTCTCGGGGCCGGTCGTGCACGGGCAGCTGATCCTGTGATCCACGCGGCTGGGATCGACCTGCACGCGAAGCTCGGCGACACCGTGACAGAGGGTCAGCCGCTCATGACGCTTTCCGCCAACGACGCCTCTCGTTTCGAACGTGCGATCGCAGCGCTCGACGGCGCGTGGGAGATCACGCCGGCCGCAGAGAGCACCTTCAGCCGTGGGCCGATCGTGCGCGAGCGTCTGAGTTCCTGACCGTCCTGCACCGCTGACCGAGAAAAGGCTGGGCCCAGATGGGTCCAGCCTTTTTCGCTGCTGCGCTGCTGCGCTGCTGCCCTGCTGCGCTGCTGCTGTTCCGCGCAGTCGTGACCGCAGCGGGAAGTGCGCGTTCTGCGGCGTCGCCTCAGGCTTCGGCGCTGGCTGCGATGATCTCCGCGACGCCCTCGGGGGTCAAGACGTGATTCGCGGCCAGAATACCCGCGCCGAGGACACCGGCGAGCGACCCGCCACGGGACTGAACGATCCCGAGATGCTGGGTGGCCAGCGGAATCGAGCGACGGTAGACGACTTCACGAATTCCGGCGATGAGCTGCTCGCTCGCGCGGGGAATGCTGCCTCCGATCACGATCACCGAAGGGTTCAGCAGGTTCACGACCGTTGCGAGCACCTCGCCGATTTCACGGCCCGCGGTGCGGGTCTGCTCGAGCGCGGTGGCGTTGCCTGCACGGATGAGTTCGACCACATCGGCGCTCGTGTGCGCGTCGATGCCCTGTTCGCGGAGCTGTCTTGCGATGGCGGGTCCGCTCGCGATCGCTTCGAGGTCGCGCTCATCGGACGGGTCACGAGTCGACCCAGGGCTCCACGGGACCTGCACGTGCCCGAGGTCGCCCGCGGCACCCTGCGCGCCACGCTGAAGTTGACCGCCACTTACGATTCCGGAGCCGATACCGGTCGAAACCTTCACGAAAACCAGGTCTTCCACCGCGGGCCACGAGGTCGTGAGTTCGCCGAGGGCGAGGATGTTGACGTCGTTGTCGACGAGCACGGGGACGTCGAAATGGCGTCGAATGTAGGCGGGAACGTCGAAACGGTCCCACCCGGGCATGATCGGGGGGTTCGTCGGACGGCCGCTGGAGAATTCGACGGGACCGGGGATTCCGATGCCGATTCCCGCAATCGCGTTCGCGTCGTATTCACTCGCTGCGATCAGCTCACTGATCGCGGTGACAACCCAGTCGAGGATGGGCTCGGGGCCGGCAGTGATCTCGATGTCTGCCCGCGAGTTCGCGAGGCTGTTGCCGTTGAGGTCGGAGATCGACACGAGACCGTGGGTCGCACCGAGATCGACGCCGATGACGATTCTGGCGAGCGGGTTGAAGGCGACCCGCGAGGGCGGGCGCCCGCCCGAGGAGTTTGCTTCACCAGCGGGGATGAGCAGGCCGCTGGCAAGGAGGACGTCAACACGCGAGGTGATGGTGGAGCGGGCGAGGCCCGTGATCTCTGCGAGCTCGGATCGCGTGCGCCCACGGCCGTCGCGCAGCTTTTGCAGCAACTCGCCAACGCCTTCGGTGTTGAGTGCTTTTGCGGGCCGTGCAGAGTCAGACATGACGAACATTTAACCAGTCTTTCGAGATCAAAGATGGCACTTTTTGGTCACATTTGACGTGTTCGTCAACTGAAATGACATCAATTGAACGTTAGGGCGCAAGTTTTGCTTGCACGACGACAAAAGTCGGATACAGTTGAATCAGCAAGCCTCGGATAGGGGCCAACACACAAACTCAACGAGGAGCACAGTGAGTAGTCAATCTGTTTCCGTCCAGCTCTACAGCATTCGCCGAGAGATTGAGCGCGGAGCACACGCAGCACTGCAGCGCATTGCAGACATCGGATTCCAGAAGGTCGAGCCGTACGGCTTCGTCGAGCGGGCCGAGGAATACCGCGGGCTCTTCGATGAGTTCTCGATCTCAGCGCCGACCGCGCACGCGCGCCTGTTCGGCGCCGACCTCAGCGCTGTCTTCACCGCTGCAAAGACCATCGGTGCGACCACCGTCATCGACCCCCACCTCGGCCCGGCTCGCTGGGCGACGCGCGAGAGTGTGCAGGAGATCGCTCGTGAACTCGGCGAGATCTCGAAGCGCGCCGCAGATCACGGACTCCGCGTCGGGTACCACAACCACGAGTTCGAGTTCACCCAGCGCATCGACGGTGTCGCGGCGTTCGAAGTCCTCGCCGGTGAGCTCGACGACGCTGTTGTCCTGGAACTGGACACATACTGGGCCGCAGTCGGTGGAGAAAGCGACGTCGCTGCACTGCTCGGCCGTCTCGGAGAGCGCGTGGTCGCGCTGCACGTCAAGGACGGCCCGCTCACGATGGACGACACCGAACAGGTCGCCGTCGGCGATGGTGCGATGGACGTTCCTTCAATTCTCGCCGCAGCGCCGAATGCGCTTCGCGTGATCGAGCTCGACGACCACACCGGTGACATGTTCACCGCAGTCGAGCGCAGCTTCGGATACCTGACCGGATTGGAAAAAACCCGATGACAAAGCAGACCGTAGGTGTTGGACTCATCGGAGCCGGCACGATCTCGTCGCAGTACCTCGAAAACCTGACGAGCTTCCCGATCCTCGATGTTCGCTTCATCGCCGACCTCGATGTCGAGCGTGCACGCGCACAGGCGGACGCGTTTGGCGTCGCTGGTGCTGGCACCGTGGAAGAGCTGCTCGCCGATCCGGAAATCGAAATCGTCGTGAACCTGACGATCCCTGCCGTGCACGTGCAGGTCGGGCTCCAGGCGATCGCTGCCGGGAAGCACGTTTGGGGAGAGAAGCCGCTCTCACTCGACCGTGAAAGCGGTCGCGAGCTCCTCGAAGCCGCCAAGGCCGCGGGCGTTCGAGTCGCCTCAGCGCCAGACACCTTCCTCGGCGCGGGGCTGCAGACTGCTCGCCGCACGATCGAGAGCGGTGCAATCGGCACGCCATTGACAGCGGTCTCGCTCTTCCAGGTGCCAGGACCCGAGTCATGGCACCCGAGCCCAGAGTTCTTGTACGCGCACGGCGGCGGCCCGATGTTCGACGTCGGACCGTACTACCTCGTGACCCTGTTCGAACTGTTCGGACCGGTCGCGAAGGTGGTCGCCGCCTCTTCGAAGTCTCGGGAGACTCGCGTCATCGGCTCCGGGCCGAAGGCCGGCACGGAGTTCCCCGTCGAGGTTCCGACCCACATCGGTGCGACGCTCTGGTTCGAGGGCGGAACGAGCGCCCAGTGCGTCTTCAGTTTCGACTCGAAGAAACGTCGCGCGGGCTTCGTGGAGATCTCTGGCACGGATGCAACCGCAGTGCTGCCAGACCCGAACGTCTTCGACGGCGACACCGAAATCTGGCGTGAAGAAAGCGACACCCCAGAACTCGTGCACGCTGAGGGATCGCTCTGGACGCGCGGCGTCGGAGTTGCCGAGTTCGCGGAGTCGATCCGCGCTGGTCGCCCCGAACGCGCCAATGGCGAGCTCGCGTACCACCTCATCGATGTCATGGTCTCTCTCGCAGAGTCAGCGGACGAAGGCCGCATCGTCGAGGTGGCGAGTTCCTTTACGCCAAGTCAGCCACTGGACCCAAGTTGGGATCCGGCCGCGCCATTGTCGAGCCAGCCGTGAGTTCCACGCTCGAGAACTCGGGCGGCACGGATTCGATCCTGGTCCCTCCGGGGGCAGCGTTGCACAGCACGCCCGCGGAGCCAAGGGCCACTGCTCCAGGGAAGGCGGCGCTTCGCGTCGCCTTCCTCGGAGGAGGCTTCATGGCTCGGGTGCACAGCCGAGCAGCACGAATGGCCGGTGCAGAGTTAGTCGGCATCGCAACCTCGTCGCCGGAATCAGGTCGTGAAGCAGCGAAAACCCTCGGGATCTCGCAGAGTTTCGATTCGGCCGAGCAGTTGTTGAATGACCCGAGCATCGACGTGGTTCACATCTGCAGCCCGAATGCGACTCACGCCGATTTCGCCCGACAGGCAATCGCCGCGGGCAAGCACGTTGTCTGCGAAAAGCCGCTCGCGACGAGCCTCGAACTCGCCAAGGGATTGGTCGAGCTCGCAGAGGCAGCAGGTGTGGTCGCAACCGTCCCGTTCGTGTACCGGTACCACCCGATGGTTCGGGAGCTGCGGCGTCGAGTCATCGAGGGGGAGGCCGGATCGCTCTTCAGCGTGACGGGCTCGTACCTGCAGGATTGGCTGCTGCATCCGTCCGATGACAATTGGCGCGTCACGGTTGATGACGGTGGGCCATCGCGGGCATTCGCGGACATCGGCTCGCACCTGGTCGATCTGCTCGAATTCGTGACCAACGATCGGATCGTGCAACTGACCGCGCAGATTCAGACGGTGCACAACCGTCGGGGCGGCGAGCTGCAGCAGCAGAACGAGGATCAAGCGGTCCTCCTGATTCAGACGGAGCAGGGTGCCATCGGTACGCTCTTCGTCTCGCAGGTTGCTCCGGGACGGAAGAACGCACTCGTCATCGAACTCGCCGGCAGCGAAGAGTCGTTGCGATTCGAACAGGAAAACCCGGAGAACCTCTGGGTCGGTCGTCGCGTCGGCTCGCAACTGCTGACGCGTGATCCTGACTCGCTTACCGGCGATGCGAAGCGCCTCTCGACCGTTCCTGCCGGGCACCCGCTCGGGTATCAGGACGCGTTCAACGCGTTCGTTGCCGACACCTATGCTGCGATCGAAACGGGCGAGGTGCCCAGCGGGACGCCGAGCTTCGCTGATGGAGCCCGGGCGGTCTCGCTCACTGAAGCGGTTCTGGAATCATCGAAGCACCGCGCCTGGATCGAAACTGCAATGACGCAAGAAAGCGAAGTGTTGGCATGACCGAATCAAGTTCCCGACCAGTCACTCTGTTCACCGGACAGTGGGTCGACCTGCCACTCGCCGAGGTCGCGCAGCGCGCGGCCGGGTGGGGGTATGACGGCCTCGAACTCGCGGCGAGCGGTGAGCACCTCGATATCTGGCGTGCCTCGGAAGACCCGTCGTACCTCGCGGAGCGCAAGGCGATTCTCGAGGACAACGGTCTCAAGGTCTGGGCGATCTCGAATCACCTGACCGGCCAGGCGATCTGCGACGATCCGATCGATTTCCGACACAAGGCGATCGTTCGCGAGCGCGTGTGGGGTGACGGAGAGCAAGAAGGCGTTCGCGAGCGTGCAATCGAGGAGCTCAAGCGCACCGCAAAGGTTGCACGCGCAATGGGCGTCGAGATTGTCACCGGGTTCACTGGTTCTGCGATCTGGAAGTACGTTGCGATGTTCCCGCCCGTTTCCGCAGACGTCATCGAGGCGGGGTTCGAGGACTTCGCCACGAAGTGGAAGCCGATTCTGGACGTCTTCGAGGGTGAGGGCGTGAAGTTCGCGCTCGAAGTTCACCCCGGTGAAATCGCGTACGACTACTGGAGTTCGAAGCGAACCCTGGAGGCGATCGACAATCACCCGGCCTTCGGCTTCAACTGGGACCCGAGTCACCTCGTGTGGCAGGGCGTCGATCCGGCGGGGTTCATCATCGATTTCGCCGACCATATCGTGCACGCGCACGCGAAGGACGTCCGACTTCGTCCAGCCGACGGCCGTGCCGGGCGTTTGAGTTCGCACCTGCCCTGGGGCGACCCTCGGCGTGCGTGGGACTTCGTTTCGGTTGGGCACGGCGATGTCCACTGGGACAGCGTGATTCGTGCGTTCAACACGATCGGCTATCAAGGTCCGCTCTCAGTCGAGTGGGAAGACGCAGGAATGGATCGCTTCCATGGGGCTCAAGAGGCGCTCGAAGTCGTGCGCAAGCTCACCTGGCCACTTCCGACGTCGTCGTTCGACGACGCGTTCTCGCACAACTCGTAACACAGACGTGGTGCCGGGCGACCGCACGCCCGGCACCACCTTTTCTTCTCGCGTCTCGGCGCGAACTGCGCGATCGCTCTGGTGCCATTCACCGGTGATCATTAGTGCTTAGGCACAAGTTGCACAAAAGTTATCAACTTTTTGCAACGAACAGAAAACTTTTGGTTGCTTTACGACAAAAGTTTTCCTACACTGATTTTGGGTCCGCGATGATGCGGTTCGTTGTGGGTCCCTCATCTCTCTGATTGATGACACAGCGAAGGGCACCAAATGTCTACACGTAGGACGCGAAGGGGAGTCAGCGCCGCAGCAGTCGCGCTCACCGCCGCACTCACAATGACCGCATGCGCCGGCGGAGACGGCAGCACAGGCGGCGGGGGAGGCGGAAACGCCGGAGAATCTGAAGTCGTGGTTTACACAGGAGTAACCGGCGACTTTGCAGAAAACTTCAACCCCTTCATCGAAGGAAACCTGCAGTCGACTCGTGGAGTGATTTACGAGCCACTGTTCTACTACAACATCACCTCGGGCGGAGACCCAGAGCCACTGCTCGGTGAGACGTTCGAATTCAACGAAGAAGGCACCGAACTCACTGTCACGACCCGCACCGACGTCGCCTGGAGCGACGGCGAAGCGTTCAGTGCTGCTGACGTGGTCTACACCTTCGAACTGATCTCCGAGATTCCTGCGTTCAACACGGCAGGCTACGACGGCGAAGCAGAGCTCGTTGACGAGAACACCGTGAAGTTCACCTTCCCGGAACCATCGTTCACGGACGCGGTCTCCTACATCGGAAACACGGCAATCGTTCCAGAGCACATCTGGTCTGAGATCGACGACCCGACCACCGACCAGAACGCACAGCCGGTCGGCACGGGCGCATTCACGCTCCGCGAATTCAACTCGCAGAACTACCTGCTCGAAGCGAACGAGAACTACTGGGGCGGACGCCCAGCGGTCGACACCGTGCGCTACATCTCCCTGACGGGAAACCAGTCGGCAACGGACACGCTCCTGCAGGGCCAGATCGACCTCGCGGGAATCTTCCTGCCAGACATCGAAGGTGTTTTCGCAGGAACCCCGCTCGACTACACCAACACGCCGCTGAACCAGACGTCGTTCTTCACCTGCTCGGATGCCGCCATGGGCTGCACCGGACCGCAGACCGACATCGCAGTTCGTACGGCGATCTACCACGGCCTCAACCGTGACCAGCTGAACACTCTCGCGTTCTCGAGCTACAACGGTCAGATGTCACCGACCTTCGCGCTCCTCGACCGTGACGAGCAGTGGATCTCGCCCGAGCACAGCGAGCCAGTGCCAGGCACCGCAAACGTCGAGGCTGGAATCGCAGCGCTCGAAGAAGCTGGCTACACCCGCGGATCAGACGGAATCTTCGCGAAGGACGGCGAACGAGTCAGCCTCACCGTGCAGGTTGTGACCGGTTGGACCGACTACATCGCAGCAATCGACGCAGCAGCAGAACAGCTGCTCGAAGTCGGCATCGAACTGAAGCCGGCTCAGGTCTCCTTCCAGGAGTGGACCGCGAACAAGACCAACGGAAACTTCCAGCTCTCGCTCGACTCGCTCGGACAGGGTGTTGCGGCGGATCCGTACTACGTCTACCTGCGCTACTTCCACTCCGGGAACACCGCTCCGGTTGGTGACGTCTCGGGAAACAACTTCTCGCGATACAGCAACCCTGCAGTTGACGCGGCAATCGACGCTGCTGGTGCAACGCTCGACGAGACCGTGAAGGCCGAACAGTACGCGCTCATTCAGGACGAGATCGTGGCGGACATGCCATACATCCCGATCCTCGTGAACTCCGCGCTGACGATCTACAACACGGAGAACGTTCAGGGATGGCCGACCGAAGACAACATGTACGCCTACCCGCGCCCAGACCGCGCGTGGGATAACGGCATCGTGTTGAAGACGATCGAACCAGCGAACTAAGCCGTGATCCGAGGAGGAGTAGAGAGAGGCTCAACACAGTGAGATATATCGCTCGCAAACTTGGCTTCTATGCCGTTGCGCTCTGGGGCGCACTGACCGTGAACTTCATGCTTCCGAGACTGCTGCCGGGAAACCCGGTCGACATTCTCGTCGCGAAGCTGTCGGCTCGCGGGCCAGTGAGTGACGAGTTGCGCGAGGCACTCCAACTCCTCCTCGGAGGGGACCCTGATCAGGGAGTTCTGGAGCAGTACTGGAACTACCTGGTCGGGATCTTCACGGGAAACCTTGGAATTTCGATTACGTACTACCCGGTCCCGGTCGTCGAGATCATCGGTCAGGCATTGCCCTGGACGGTCGTCATGATCGGAATCGGAACCCTCTTCGCATTCCTCGTGGGTGTCACCCTCGGAATGCTCGCAGGCTGGAAGCGTGGCTCGTGGCTGGACAACTTGGTTCCCGTCACGACCATGTTCCAGGCGGTGCCGTACTTCTGGCTCGCACTCGTCCTGCTCTACATCTTGTCCGTCGGCATGAACGCCTTCCCCGTCAGCGGCGGCTACGACTACAAGCTCGCACAACCAGGCTTCACCTGGGAATTCTTCAAGACCGCCGTCTACCACGGCACACTGCCGGCACTGACGATCGTGATCTCCTCCTTCGGCGGATGGCTGCTCGGCATGCGTAACATGATGGTGTCGACCCTCTCTGAGGACTACATCGTCACGGCTGAAGCAAAGGGCCTCCGCCCGGTTCGCATCATGACCGCCTACGCAGCCCGCAACGCGGTGCTGCCGTCGGTCGCAGGATTCGCGATCTCGCTCGGCTTCGTCGTTTCCGGCTCGATCGTGACCGAGCAGGTGTTCTCCTACCCCGGTATCGGAAGCACGCTGCTCCAAGCGGTGAACAACAGCGACTACGCCCTCATGCAGGGACTGTTCCTCGTCATCACACTCGCTGTGCTTGGCGCCAACCTCATCGTTGACTTGCTCTACGTCGTCATCGATCCACGGACTCGAGCGAAGGGATAAGGCGTCATGACGAACGACAACGACCGCCCACTCGGCGACGAGAACGACCGCCACGCAGCGGAAGACGCCGCAGAGGCGCGACACGACGCAGGCCGAACCGAACAGGAGATCCTGTTCACCGACCTCGCCGTTCCCGACACCGCCTCATCGAGCGTCGCAAAACGTGAAGACAGCGCTTCGCTCCTGACCGCGCAGTTCGCTGCGGTTCGAGCTCCGGAAGCGCCAGCGAAGGCACGACGGTGGCGCGATGTGCTCCCGCCGATGACGCCGAAGCTCGGCACCGGACTGGTGCTGATCGGGCTCATCACGGCCTTCGGGATCTTCGGCCCGATGTTCCTCGGCAGCCCTCGCGCGATTCGCGACATCAGCCGGACGCCACCGAGCGCAGAATTCTGGCTCGGCACGACGCAGACCGGCCAGGATGTGCTCGCGCAGCTCGCGCATGCAACCCAGGGCTCGCTCCTCATCGGCCTCGTCGTCGGTGTTCTGGCACTCGTGCTCTCGATGATCTTCGGAGTCATCGGTAGTTACGTCGGCGGATGGCTCGACGAGAGCTTCTCGCTGTTCACGAACATCATGCTCGTGATCCCCGGTCTCCCGCTCGTCATCGTGATCTCCAGCTACGTCGAAGACAAAACCATCTGGGTCCTCGCGGTCGTGCTGGCGATCACCAGCTGGGCCGCCTCGGCTCGAGTGCTGCGCTCCGTGACGCTCTCCTTGAGAAACCGCGACTATGTGGCAGCGGCCCGAGTCTCCGGCGAAAAGCAATGGCGGATCATCGGCGTCGAAATCCTGCCAAACCTCATGCCCGTGCTCGCCTCGCAGTTCGTGCTCGCGATCATCGCAGCGATTCTCGCTGAAGCAGGCCTCAGCTACCTGGGTCTTGGCGCCTCGGGCACCTTCACCTGGGGAACCATGTTGTTCCAGGCGCAGAACGGCTTCGCGCTGACGCTCGGAATCTGGTGGTGGTTCATTCCACCGGGCATCATGATCGCCGTGCTGGGTGGAGCGCTCTCGCTCGTGAACTTCGCAATCGACGAGGTCGTGAACCCGAAGCTCCGCACGACCACACTGCGGAAAGACAAGAAGCGCATCAAGCGTCGCCTCAACATGAAGACCGAGGGAGGGGTCGCGGTATGAGTGACAACACGCTCTTGACGATCAAGGACTACAACATCGTCTACGAGACCGCGCAGCCGGTGCACGCGGTTCGCGACGTCAACCTCGAACTGCAGCGTGGTGAGATCCTCGGTCTCGCAGGCGAGTCAGGGTGCGGGAAGACGACGCTCGCCTACGGCATCAACCGGCTTCTGCGCCCGCCAGCGGTGATCCGCACGGGCAGCGCGATTCTGCACGACAAGTCCGGAACCGATATCGACATCAACGCGCTCGGCACGAAGGCGCTCCAGCAGTACCGCTGGGACAAGGTCTCGATGGTGTTCCAGGGTGCAATGAACGCATTGAACCCGGTCATCAACATCGAGAAGCAACTGGGCGACATCTTCACGACGCACCGCCCCGAGATGTCGAAGGCGGAACGGCGCGAGGAGAGCGCAGGACTGCTCGACCTGATCGGCGTCGGGCGGGACCGACTGCGTTCCTTCCCGCACGAACTCTCTGGCGGAATGCGACAGCGAGTCATGATCGCGATGGCGCTGGCGCTCAAGCCCCAGCTCATGATCATGGACGAACCCACGACCGCGCTCGATGTGCTCGTGCAGCGAGACATCCTGCAGGAGATCAGTGAGCTGCGGGAGCAGTTCGGCTTCTCCGTGATCTTCATCACCCACGACCTCCCGCTGCTGCTGGAGATCAGCGACCGAATCGCGGTCATGCTGAAGGGCGAGATCGTCGAACTCGGTGAAGCAGAACGAATCTTCCGAAACCCCTCGCACGAGTACACCGCAAAGCTCTTGAAATCGTTCCCGAGCCTCACGGGCGACCGGGGTGGATTCATCCGGAGCGGGAACGACGAAACCATCGTCGCCGAAGGAGCAGCACAGTGAGCGTTCTCGAGTTTCGCAACGTGTCGAAGCAGTACAACATCCGCGGGTCGAAAAAGCTCATGGCGGTCAACGATGTGAGCTTCACGCTCGAGCCGGGAAAGACGATCGCGCTCGTTGGGCAGAGCGGCAGTGGAAAATCCACGATCGCGAAGATGCTCGTCCAGCTCGAACGACCGAGCTCGGGGCAGATCCTGCTCGATGGGAAGCCGGTCTCTCGCTTCGGCAAGGGTTTGCGCGATTACCGTCGCGAAGTGCAGATGGTCTTCCAGGACCCCTTCGCCTCGCTGAACCCGTTCCACACGATCGCCCATCACTTGGCGCGGCCATTGCTGCTGCACAAGCAAGCGACGAAGAAGAACCTCGACGCGGAGGTCGAGCGCCTGCTCGAACGCGTGCAGCTCGTTCCCGGCGCCGCCGTCCGCAACCGGAAGCCGCACGAGCTCTCCGGTGGTCAGCGGCAGCGCGTCGCGATCGCGCGAGCGCTCGCTCCGAAGCCGAGCGTGCTCATCGCTGACGAGCCGGTTTCGATGCTCGACGTCTCGATTCGGCTCGGAGTCCTGAACCTGCTCGGTGAACTGCAGCGGCAGGAGAACCTCGGCGTGCTCTACATCACGCACGACCTCGCGACCGCGCGTCACTTCAGTGACGAGATCATGGTGCTCTACCAAGGCGTCGTCGTGGAACAGGGCCCCTCGGACGAGGTCATCTTGAACCCACAGCACGAATACACCAAGCGCCTCCGCGACGCCTCTCCGAACCCGGAAGCGCAGTTCGCCGAGAAGTAACGCGCAGGCTCGTTCGTGGTGCTTCGAGACACCACGCACCCGTCTGCACGCACATTCACCGTCAAGGAAGAACACTGAGAAGGACGTATGACTGACATTCGGAGTATCCAGGTCACGGGCGATCGCACCATTGCGCTGACATCGCTCCCGAGCGCTGCGGCGCTCGGCGAATTCGAGGTGCGAGGCTCGACCCTCGCGAGCTTGATCAGCCCCGGAACGGAGCTTGCGAGCGCCTTCGCGCCCGCCGACCCAGCAGCCGTCGCGTACCCGAAATCAATCGGATACTCCTCGGTGTTCCGGATCGAAGAGATAGGTGCGAGCGTGACGAAGCACGCCGTCGGCGACCTCGTGTTCTCGACCGGTCCGCACCAGTCGCAGCAGACGGAGCACGAGAACCGTGCGATCCCGGTCCCCGCAGGGCTCGATCCCACGGTTGCCGTGTTCGCGCGCATCATCGCGGTTCCCGCGGCTGCTCTCATCACGACAAACGCTCGCCCCGGTGACCGCGTCGGTATCGTCGGCCTCGGCCTCGTCGGACACCTTGGTGCAAAGGCATTCCGAGCCAGTGGGTACCGTGTCACCGCGTGGGATCCGGTGGCGGAGCGTCGCTCCGGGCTCGGTGAGGGCATTCGCGTGCTCGAATCGCCCGTGCTCGACGACCCCGAGGATGTCTTCGAAATCGTCGTCGACGCCTCAGGACACGACGGTGCGACGGTGCAAGCGGCGCGAGTGACCGCGAAGAACGGTGAACTGGTGCTCACCGGAACCCCGTGGGCGAAGCGCACCGATGCTTCCGCGCACGAACTCCTGCACCTGATCTTCCACCGCTACCTGCACGTGCGGAGCGGCTGGGAATGGCAGCTGCCGGTCGAACCAGCGGATTTCCGTCAGGGCAGCGTGCTCTCGAACTTCCGCCTCGCGCTCGATTGGCTCAGCCGCGGCGACATCACGGTCGAGGGTCTCAGCCAGACGGTCTCGCCAGAGGACGCGCAACGTGTGTTCACGGCGCTCGCTGAGCGCAGCGAAGGACCGCTCACCTACGTCTTCGACTGGACTCGCTAAGCCGAAGCGACCAACGGCCGGTCTGGGACGGCGGCGAGCGACGCTCGAACGTCGTCCCAGAACTCGGCGACATCGAGAGCGATACCGAGTGCTGTCGTGCAGGACTCATCTGCGGGACGCCGCGTATCGACGACGGTCATGCCGGTGGTGAACTCGCCGTGCAGCTCAATGTGGATCGGCGCTCGAAGCAGGGTGAACACCGAGGGGTTCGCGACATACGCGACTGCGAGCACATCGTGGACGGGCGGCCATCCGAACCCCTGTTCGCGGTAGCTGCCGGTGAAGAACTCGAGCAGTTCACTCGTGAACGCACCAGCTCGGTTGCCGATCGCTGCGATTCCCGCCTGAACTGATTCGTCGGCGAGGGCGAGGTGCGTGATGTCGAGACCCATCATGACGACGTTCCAGCCAGCGCCGAACACGATGTGCGCCGCTTCCGGATCGATTGCAATGTTGTACTCGGCGCTCGCCGAGTAATTGCCGCCTCGCATGGCTCCGCCCATGAGCACAACTTCTTTGACGAGCTCGACGATCCTCGGTTCCTTGCGCACAGCAAGCGCGATGTTGGTGAGCGCGCCTGTCGGCACGAGCGTGATGCTGCCCGGTTCTGCGGCCAGCACGGTCCGGATGATGAGGTCGACGGCATGCTCCTGTGCGAGCTCGATCGTCGAGTCGGGCAGCTCGGGGCCATCGAGGCCGCTCTCGCCGTGATACTCGGGAGCGACCACTGCGTCTCTCACGAGCGGACGCCCGGCACCGCGAGCGAAGGGGACTCCGTGGAGACCTGCGATCTCGCCGACGGCCAATGCGTTGCGCGTGACTTTCTCGATCGTCTGGTTGCCTGCAACGGTGGTGACGGCAAGGAGTTCGATGTTCGCGTGCCCTGCGGCGTAGAGCATTGCGATTGCGTCGTCGTGGCCAGGGTCGCAGTCGAGAATGATGGCAGGCATCCACCCAGGGTACGGGTGCGAGGCGGGGCACTGTCGCTCATTTCTGAGGCCGTCTAAGATTGTTCCGGGTCATGGCGGCCCGGAGTGCAGGAGGGTTCGCATGTCAGATCAGAACTTCGTCGACGGTGTAGACCTTGCGCTCGTCCCGAAAGTGAGTCTCCACGACCACCTCGATGGCGCGCTGCGGGCCTCGACGATCGTCGACCTGGCGCAGCAGCGCGGAATTGAACTCCCAGAGTCAGAACCCCGCGCGCTCCAGCAGTGGTTTGAATCGGCATCGAAGTCGGGATCGCTGCCCGAGTATCTCGAGACCTTCGCCGTCACGATCTCCGTCATGCAGACGGCTGAGGAACTTCGCCGCGTGGCGAAAGAGTACGTCGTCGACCTCTCCGAGGACGGCGTGATCTATGGAGAAGTCCGCTGGGCGCCCGAACAGCACCAGCGCGAAGGGCTCACGCTCGACGAAGCCGTGACCGCGGTCCAGGAGGGCATCGACCAGGGAGTGAACCTCGTCCGATCCCACGGCCGCAGAATGCAGGTCAATCAGATCTTGAGCGCAATGCGCCAAGACGACCGGGCGCTCGAAATCGCAGACCTCGCGCTTCGTTTCCGGTACTCGGGCGTTGTCGGGTTCGATATCGCCGGCCCAGAAGAAGGCTTCCCGGCTGCACGATTGCAGGACGCCTTCGACCTGATTGCCCGCGCACATTTTCCTGCAACCGTGCATGCCGGCGAAGGAGCGGGAATCGAGAGCGTGCAGGACGCGCTGTTCTCGGGTCGCGCACGACGTCTCGGTCACGGAACGCGGGTTGCCGAGGACATCTCCATCTCGAGCGTCGATGACGACAGCACCTACGTGCAGCTCGGGGAGATCGCGGAATGGGTCAAGGACCGCCAGATTCCGCTCGAGATCTCTCCCGTGTCGAACGTGCACACGGGAACGATCGCGCAGTGGGGCGACGACATCGCCGATCACCCCTTCGACCTGCTCTACCAGCTCGGTTTTGCTGTGACGGTGAATACGGACAACCGATTGATGAGCGGCACGAGCCTCACGAACGAGCTCGGTGAGCTCGCCGACGCATTCGCGTACGACCTCGACGACATTGAGACCTTCCAACTCAATGCAGTGGCTGCCGCGTTCCTGCCGGTCGAGGAACGCGAAGACCTCGCCGATGCGATCTCCGACGGGTTTGAAGATCTTCGATGACGCAACTCGACGAACGAAACACGACGCTGGCCAAAGGCGTCGCGGCAACGACGTGGCAAGAGGCGGTCACCGCAGCTGGACGAGATCTCGTGCACGCAGGAGCGGTCGGCCCGAGCTACATCGACGAGATGATCCAGGTGATCGACGATCGTGGACCGTATTGCGTGTTCGTTCCAGGCATCGCTGTTCCGCACGCGAGCCCGAGCGCGATCGTACGAAAAGACGCACTCGCGATCGTCGTCCTCGATGAGCCCGTCTCATTCGGGCATGCACACTACGATCCCGTCCACGTCATCATCGCGGCGGCGAGCACGAGCAATGCGCAACACCTGCGCGTGCTCTCTTCGCTCGGTGGCGTGCTCGATCAGCCAGGACTCGTCGGCGCGCTGAGCGCGGCGAACTCCGCCGAAGAAGCGAGCGCCCTGCTGTGGGGCGCTCCGAGCACGAAGGAATACTCGTGAACCGGGACCACGCATGAACATCGTCGTGATCTGCGGTGCTGGAGTCGGGACGAGCGCAATCCTGCAGGTCGGAGTCGAGCGCGCGCTCGTCAAACTCGATCTCGAGGGCGCCGTTTCGGCGGCCGATGCTCAGTCACTCCCATCCCTCGCTGCTGATGCGCAGGTCGTGATGACGACCGAGGCGTTCGCCGACGCTGCTCGAGCCTCGGGCTGGGCCGATGTGATCGTGATCGACAACATCCTCGATTCGAGCGAAATCGAGGCGAAACTCTGGAAGGCGCTCGGCCGCGACTAACGCGGGCGAACGCCCTCCACATGCGCGTCCGGAAATGTCCGGTCGTACGCGCGCCAAACCCTTGGTCTACTCGCCCTGTGCTCGGGCCAGGAGATCCTCCGCGGCCTGCGACAAGGTTGCAACCGCGGTCTTTGCGCTCGCAATTCGCTCTGCACCGCTTCCGGTCGTTGAAGCTGCGTCGATATAGACCTTCACCTTCGGCTCGGTGCCGCTCGGGCGGACCATCACTCGTGAGCCGCTTTCGAGGGTGAACCGGAGGATGTCGCCCTTTGCGCCGTGTTCTGGCAGCGAGAGATCGTCTGCCTCGACCACGGCGTCTCCGCCGAGCTCGCTCGGTGCATGCGCTCGCAGGTTCGCCATGATGACGCCGATGAGCCGGAGATCATCAACGCGAACGCTCACCTGGCCGCTTGCAAAGCCGCCAACTGCCTCTGCGATTCGCTCGAGCTCACTCGCGAGGGTCTCGTGCTTTGCCGCGAGCCCGTCGGCAATGGCCAGGACGCGCAGCAGCGCACTGATGCCGTCTTTGTCGCGAACGACCTGCGGGTCGACGCAGTAGCCGAGCGCCTCTTCGAAACCGAAGATCATGCCTGGAACTCGCGATACCCATTTGAACCCGGTGAGGGTCTCCGCGGCGTCGAGGGAGAAGTGCTCTGCGATCTTCCGGAGCCCCGGTGAGGAGACGATCGATGCGGCGAGCACACCGGAGTCCGCACGCGAGGCAGCGTCCCAGCCGAGCAGCAGACCGATCTCATTGCCCGTGAGTGCGCGCCAACCGTTGTCTGCGCGCTCGTCGGGGATGCAGACGGCAAGGCGGTCTGCGTCCGGGTCGTTCGCGAGAATCAGGTGCGCACGGTGCTCCCTCGCGGTCGCAATCGCGAGGTCGAGAGCGCCCGGCTCTTCGGGGTTCGGAAAATCGACCGTCGGGAACGAGCCGTCGGGTTCGATCTGTGCGAGCACGGGAATCGGTTCTGCATAGCCCGCGTGCGCGAGGACGGCGCGGACGGTTTCCCATCCGACACCGTGCATCGCCGAGTAGACGACGCGCAGATCTGGGCTCTGCGGTGCTGCGGAGAGCTTCGCGGTCGCTGAAACGTAGGCTTCCCAGAGTCCGTCGCTCACCACCTCGTACTGGCTGCTGCGAGGGACGTCGTTCAAGGAGATCGTCTCGGCGACGGTGGCGATGTGCTGTGCGATCTCGGCGTCGACGGGGGCAACGATCTGGCTGCCCTCGTCGTCGTCGCCGAGGTACACCTTGAAGCCGTTGTCTCGAGGTGGATTGTGGCTCGCGGTCACCATGACGCCGGCGGAGGTGTCGAGGTGGCGGACGGCGAAGGCAGTGACCGGGGTCGGCATGAGGCGGGGGAGCAGGAGCGTGCGAACGCCAGCTCCCGCCATGATCTCTGCGGTGTCCCGGGCGAACACATCGCTGTTCACGCGGCCGTCGTATCCGATGACGATCGAAGCGTCAGCGTCGCGTTCCAGCAGGAACGCGGCGAGCCCAGCGGCCGCCTGGCCGACGAGCACGCGGTTCATTCGCATAGGGCCCGCTCCGAGCTCGCCGCGGATGCCAGCGGTCCCGAACGCGAGTCGAGCTTCGAACCGCGCCTCCAACTGGAGAACAGCCTCGTGGTTTCCCTGCTGCGCCGAATCGATCAACGCGCGCAACTCTGCGCTCGTCGACTCGTCAGGGTCCTGTGCCAGCCACGACTCGGCGGCTGCAAAGAGTGCGTCGGTGGTCATCGCAGGTTTGCAACAATCTTCGAGAGCAGGGCTGCGAGCACTGGTTCGGCTTCGCGACCGGCTTCCACGACCTCTTCGTGGGAGAGCGGTGTCTTCTGGATCCCGGCAGCAAGGTTCGTGATGAGGCTGAGTCCGAGGATCTCCATACCGGCTTCCCGAGCAGCGATGGCTTCGAGCGCGGTCGACATTCCACAGATGTCGCCCCCGATGACCTTCGCCATCTGCACTTCGGCGGGGGTCTCATAGTGCGGCCCACGGAACTGGCAGTACACACCCTCGTCAAGGCTCGGGTCGACCGAACGCGCAATGTCGCGGAGTCGAGTGGAGTACAGGTCGGTGAGGTCGACGAAGTTCGCGCCTTCGAGCGGTGAATCCGCAGTGAGGTTCAAGTGGTCGCTGATGAGCACCGGTTGTCCGGGCTTCCAGGTCTCTTTGATCCCGCCGGCACCGTTGGTGAGCACCATGATTCGTGCGCCGGCTGCGGCTGCGGTGCGGACGGAGTGGACGACGCGACGAACGCTGTGCCCCTCGTAGTAGTGCGTGCGGGCTCCGATGACGAGGACGCGCGTGCCCTCCGGTGTCACGATCGACCGGATCGTACCGACGTGGCCCTCGAGGGCCGGGCGGGAGAATCCAGTGATCTCCGTTGCCGGGATGTTGTGGGTCGTCTCACCGATGATTTCGGCGGCTTTCGCCCAGCCGCTCCCGAGGGTGAGGGCAATGTCATGGGTCTCGACTCCGGTGATCGACCGGATGTCGTCTGCTGCGCGCCGTGCGACCTCGAACGGATCAGCGCTTTCCGCTTCGAGCGGGTGAATCTGTGTCATACCTCTCATCGTACGAGGATTCACCGCGAACGGGGCACAGCAGGCCGCACGCGGGAGCGCGGAAAGTAGGAAACAATAGAGCAATGAGCAATACGCAGCGCCAACAAAAAGTAGTCATCATCGGTGGCGGTCCAGGCGGATATGCCGCGGCACTCGGTGGAGCGCTCCTCGGGGCCGATGTCACGCTCATCGAACGAGTCGGTGTCGGTGGCGCTGCAGTGCTCACCGATGTCGTGCCCTCCAAGTCGTTGATCGCGACCGCTGAAGCTGCCGCTGCGATCGAGCAGGCGAGCGATCTCGGGGTGCAGTTCTTCGCGCGCGGCGCCGACGGGCGCCCGAGCAAGCCCGAAGTGGCGGTCAATCTGCAGGCAGTAAATCGCCGGCTGCTCTCCTTGGCCGCGCGCCAGAGCCTCGAGATGAAGGACCACCTCGACAAGGCGGGCGTGAAGATCATCGAGGGCGAAGGGCGTTTGGATGGTCCGAATCGGGTCATCGTCTCGACCGGCAGCGGCCCCAGCGCCATGGACTTCGACGAGTTCCAGGCAGACACGATCGTCGTCTCCGTCGGCGCGAGTCCGCGCGTACTGCCGACCTCTCCGCCAGACGGGGAACGGATCCTGACCTGGACGCAGCTGTACGGCCTGAAGGAGACCCCCGAACACCTCATCGTCGTCGGCTCCGGTGTCACGGGTGCCGAGTTCGCGAGCGCGTACAGCTTCATCGGCAGCAAGGTCACGCTGGTTTCGAGCCGCGACCAGGTGCTCCCGAACGAGGACGCCGATGCCGGCTCGCTCATTGAAGACGTCTTCAAGAGCCAGGGCATGACCGTGCTGTCGAAGTCGCGCGCTGCAAGCATCGAGCGCACCGACGCAGGCGTCACCGTGCACCTGGAAGACGGCCGCACCGTCGCAGGATCGCACTGCCTCGTCGCGGTCGGTTCGGTTCCGAACACGCAGAACATCGGTCTCGAAGAAGCGGGAATCGAGGTCGGCCCCGGCGGGCACATCCTCGTCAACCGTGTCGCCCGCACCAACCTCGCAAGCGTCTACGCCGTCGGTGACTGCTCGAACGCGCTGCCGCTCGCCTCAGTCGCATCGATGCAGGGCCGCACCGCAATGTTCCACGCGCTCGGCGACGCCGTGAACCCGATCAGTCTTCGCTCGGTCGCCTCGAACATCTTCACGCAGCCGGAGATCGCGACGGTGGGCTGGACCCAGCACGAGATCGAAGAGGGCATCGCACAGGGTGCGATCTACAAGGTCGATCTCGAAGTGAACCCGCGCGCCAAGATGATGAACATGAAGGTCGGGTTCGTCAAGCTCTTCGCGCGCACTGGATCGGGCACCGTCATAGGAGGTGTCATCGTCGCTCCAAAGGCCTCCGAGTTGATCTACCCCGTTGCGATGGCGGTCGAACACCGACTCACGGTCGACATGGTCGCGCGAGTCTTCACGGTGTACCCCTCACTCACCGGCTCGATCAGCGATGCCGCTCGTGCCATGCACGTGGTCGGACGCGAAGATGGGTGAGGCAATGCGGTACAGCGCCGACGATCCACAGTCCGAGGCCCCGGAGTCGTTCAATCCGCTTTCGCACGCCTTCCCGCGTGCAGAGAGCCGTCGTCGTCATCTCATCACCGAGGGAGCACTCGCGCTCGCAGTTGGTGCGTTGACGCTGCCGAACCCTGCCGCGCTGCACCCCGTCCCGAGGTTCTTGCTGCGCGCGGCGACCGCTGCGGTGACCGGCGTGACGATTTGGCGTGCGCTCCGAACCGCTCCGTTCGAGATTCGTGCGCAGCGTCAAGGCATCGCATCGATCGGCGCGGGACTGACTCTCGCGGGGTCCGAAGTCTCCGAGCGACTCGATGCAGTGGTCGTTCGCGGGATCGGAAACCTCGGCGTACCGGCACCTCGACTCGCGCTCGCCGCGGTGTCCTCGCTCGCGTATTTTGCCGCCGGGGTCGTCGATTCCGACGACGGCGTCGATGACGAGCACGAGAGCGTGGAACATCAAACCGACGAGATCGTGGAGCTCTCAGAGCGTTCGCGAGCGATTGTGCGCCAAATGCTGCGTGCGGTCGAGGGGCTCGATGTCAGTGCACTTCTCGAACAGCTCGCCGCCGCTCGAAAGGTCGAGTCACCCGGTGAAGAGGAGATGAACGGCTGGATCGAGTTCGCGATCCCGATGGATGCTCCGCAGCAGTTCCCTCGCGAGTTCAGGCTCCCGGTGACGCTGCAGCTCATCTCGGCAGAGGGATTCTCGCTCGCGATCGCCGTTCACATCGTCGACGGACGACTCGCTTCAGTGCACACCGCTCCTGTCGATCAGAATGATCACGAAGCATGGGAGGCGCCGATGCCGAGCCTCGACGCGCTGACCGAAGCAGTCATCGTCGCCGAGCAACCAGACGGAACGACCGCGCTGCAGCCGCTCGTGCTGTCCTCGCACCAGCAGGTGGAGAACGACTCGAACTAAGGGCGACACGGTCTGAGAACGACGAAAAAGGGCGACTCCCGGGGGAGCCGCCCTTTTTCGTCTGCGAGTCTAGGAGTGCTCGGTTTCGCGAGCTGCCGGGACTTCTTCCGGCTGAATCGTCAGGAGCGGGTGTCCGCTCGACACGGTCTTGCCGATCGGCGCATCAATGGCGGTCACGATGCCGTCGATGCCAGCGACGATCGGCTGTTCCATCTTCATGGCCTCGAGGACGAGGAGCAGATCGCCGGCGACGACGTGTTCGCCTTCGCTCACTGCGACCTTGACGACCGTCGCCTGCATGGGCGAGGTCACTGCGCCGCCGCCACGCGCCGCAGCGTTGGACTGTATGGTGCGCTTCGGTGCGGGGCCGAGTACATCGCCACCGGTGCCGAACAGGCGCTTCGGTACGAGCACGCTCAACCGTTTTCCGTCGACTTCGACCACGATCGGTCGCAGTGGCGTCGGTTCGGTGATGGGGGCGGCTTCGCCGTCCCACGGCTCGATGCCGCCTTCCCACGCGGTTTCGATCCAGCGGGTGAAGATCGAGAACGGGCCGGATTCGGGCGCGAAGGCCGGGTCGTCCACGATTGCACGATGGAATGGCAGCACGGTCGGAAGGCCATGGATCTCGAACTCGGCGAGCGCGCGGCGAGAGCGTTGGAGTGCTTCTTCTCGGGTTGCGCCGGTGACGACGAGCTTCGCCAGCAGGGAATCGAAGTTGCCTCCGATGACATCGCCTGCGGTCACGCCCGAGTCAATGCGAATGCCGGGTCCGCTCGGCGTGTGGAACGACTGCACGACTCCTGGCGCCGGCATGAAGTTGCGGCCGGCGTCTTCGCCGTTGATCCGGAATTCGAACGAGTGCCCGCGTGGTGCCGGGTCGTCGTAGTCGAGCAGTCCGCCCTCAGCGATGCGGAATTGTTCGCGCACGAGGTCGATACCGGTGATCTCTTCGCTGACGGGGTGTTCGACCTGGAGTCGCGTGTTGACCTCGAGGAAGGAGATCGTGCCGTCTTTTCCGATGAGGAACTCGCACGTTCCCGCACCCAGGTAACCCACCTCGCGCAGAATCGCCTTCGACGCCGTGTAGAGCTGTGCGTTCTGCTCATCGCTCAAGAACGGAGCAGGGGCTTCTTCCACCAGCTTCTGGTGGCGACGCTGCAGGGAGCAGTCGCGCGTCGAAACGACGACGACGTTGCCTTCGCTGTCAGCAAGACACTGCGTTTCGACGTGGCGCGGTTCATCGAGGTATTTCTCGACGAAGCATTCACCGCGACCGAAGGCAGCCACTGCCTCGCGGGTCGCGGAATCGAACAGTTCGGCAACCTCTTCGCGTTCGCGCGCGACTTTCAGGCCGCGGCCGCCGCCACCGAATGCAGCTTTGATCGCGACAGGAAGGCCGTACTGATCGACGAATTCGAGGACTTCTTCGGCGCCTGAGACAGGGTTGAGCGTGCCGGGAGCGAGCGGAGCCCCGACTTTTTCTGCGATGTGCCGTGCAGAGACCTTGTCGCCGAGCTTCTCGATCGAGTCTGGGCTCGGGCCGATCCAGATGAGCCCGGCGTCGATGACGGCTCGAGCGAAGTCTGCGTTCTCTGCGAGGAACCCGTATCCGGGGTGCACTGCGTTCGCGCCCGAACGGCGAGCGACCGACAGTAGCTTCTCGATGACGAGGTACGTCTCAGCGCTCGTGGTACCTCCGAGCGCGTACGCTTCGTCGGCGAGTTGCACGTGCTGTGCGTCTCGGTCACCGTCGGCATAGACGGCGACGCTCCCAAGACCGGAGTCTTTGGCAGCACGGATGATTCTGACAGCGATTTCACCGCGGTTCGCGATGAGGACTTTGGTGATGCGCGGCATAGATATTTAGCCTAGACGGAAAGCGGCCGGTTCCTGTGGTGGACCGCCACAACAACACGGCCGTTTCTCTCAGGGGATTCCACCAAAGAATTCACCGCGAGCGTGCTTTTCTCGGGCAGAACACTGTTCACGTGTCCGTGCTGAGGCGTACACTTCGAGTGGTTTATCGAGTCTTTGAGGCTCCTTTTTAAGAAAGAACGTCATGCTGCTCAAACTTCTCGGCCGCTATCTTCGGCCCTATCTCATCTCTTTGATCGCAGTCGTGGTCTTTCAATTCGCACAGTCGGTCGCGGCGCTGACGCTGCCGACCATCAACGCGACCATCATCGATGACGGTGTGGCCAAGGGCGACACCGATCTCATCTGGCAGCTCGGTAGGCTCATGCTGCTCGTAAGCCTCGCGCAAATCGCCGCGAGCATCTGCGCGATCTACTTCGGCGCTCGCGCAGCAATGCGCGCCGGTGCCCAATTGCGTGCCGACGTCTTTAAAAAAGTCGCGAGCTTCAGCGAACGAGAAGTAGCGCAGTTCGGGGCTGCTTCCCTCATCACACGCAACACGAACGACGTGCAACAGGTGCAGATGCTCGTGCTGATGACCTGCACGATGCTCGTGATGGCGCCCATGATGGCGATCGGCGGCGTGTTCATGGCGTTGCGCGCTGACGGTCAGCTCTCTTGGCTGATCGCGGTCGCCGTCCCGCTCATGGTGCTCGTGCTCGCGCTCATCGTGACGCGTCTCATTCCGATCTTCGTGAAACTGCAGGACCGGCTCGACAACATCAACCGCGTCATGCGCGAGCAGCTGACCGGAATCCGCGTCGTCCGCGCTTTCGTGCAGGAGCGCCGCGAGGTCACCCGGTTCACGAAGGCGAACGACAAACTCACCGACGCGATGCTCCGCACCGGCAACCTGTTCGTGTTGATGTTCCCGCTCATCATGTTCATCGTGCAGGTCTCGAGCACGGCCGTGCTCTGGTTCGGTGCGTCCCTGGTCGACGAGGGCTCGCTCGAAATCGGCACCCTGATGGCGTTCCTGCAGTACCTCATGCAGATCTTGATGGGCGTCATGATCGCCACCTTCATGACCATCATGATTCCTCGTGCGGCAGTCAGCGCTCGCCGAATCAGTGAAGTACTGAACACCGAGTCGAGCGTGCACGCGCCGAGCGATCCGCAGATGCTGCAGGGTTCACCTGGTCTCGTGGAATTCGACAACGCTGAGTTCACCTACCCGGGCGCTGAGCACCCCGTGCTACGAGACATCAACTTCACCGTGGAGCCCGGTTCGACCACTGCGATCATCGGCTCGACCGGCGCAGGAAAGACAACCCTCGTCGGGCTGATCCCACGGCTGTTCGACGTCACCGGCGGCGCAGTTCGCGTTGGCGGAGTCGACGTGCGAAACGCAGACCCCGACACGCTCTGGTCATCGATCGGGATCGTGCCGCAACGTCCCTTCCTGTTCTCCGGCACGATCGCCTCGAACCTTCGCTACGGCGACCCGGAGGCAACAGACGAGCAGCTCTGGAATGCTCTCGAAATCGCACAGGCGGCAGACTTCGTGCGCAGCAAAGACGGCGGCCTCGAATCTCGAATCGCTCAGGGCGGTACGAACGTCTCTGGCGGTCAGCGCCAACGGCTCGCAATCGCACGAGCCCTCGTGCGCAAGCCTGAACTGCTGATCTTCGACGACTCCTTCAGCGCGCTCGACCTCCGCACCGACGCGAGCCTGCGTCGTGCGCTGCGTGCTCGAGTCACGGAGGCGACGAAGATCATCGTCGCCCAGCGTGTTTCGACCATTGTCGATGCCGATCAGATCATCGTGCTCGATGACGGCCGGGTCGTCGGCAGCGGCACCCACGATGCGCTACTCGAGACGTGCTCGACCTACCAAGAGATCGTGGCTTCGCAAGCAACCGTGGAGGCAGGCCGATGAGCACCGAACCGACGCTGACTCCCGAAGAACTCGAGGAGCAGGAACGCGCAGAAGAGGCGCGTCGCAATAGCGGCGACTGGGACTCCGTCGCCGTCGGGAAGGCAAAAGCCTTCCGGCCGAACTTCGTTCGTCTGCTCGGCACGATGCGCCAGCACCGGCTCGGGTTCATTCTGGTCATGATCTTCGGCGCGCTCGGGGTGTTCCTGACGGTGCTCGCACCGAAGGTGCTCGGCGAAGCGACGAACCTCATCTTCGAGGGCGTCATCGGAAAACAAATGCCGGCCGGGATGTCAAAAGAAGACATCATCGCCGGGCTTCGTGCGGACGGCCAAGACGAGTTCGCGAACCTCATTGCGGCGATGGAGCACTTCGTTCCGGGGGAGGGCATCGACTTCGGTGCGCTCGGGAACATCCTGTTGCTCGTGATCGGCCTCTACGCCGTGGGGTCCTTCCTCTCCTGGCTGCAGGGCTTCGTGATCAATCAGATCGTGCAGCGCAGCGTGCAGCGCCTTCGTGCAGACGTCGAAGACAAGGTGCACCGACTCCCGCTGCGCTACTACGACACGATGCAGCGAGGCGAGCTCCTCAGCCGCGTGACGAACGATCTCGACAACGTCGCGCAGACGATGAGTCAGACATTCAGCCAGATCGTGACGAGCGTGCTGACCGTGATCGGTGTGCTCATCATGATGTTCTCGATCTCCTGGCAGCTCGCGCTCATCGCGCTCGTGACGATCCCGCTCACGGGCATCATCGTCGGCATCATCGGTTCGCAGTCGCAGAAGCAGTTCTCAGAACAGTGGCGTGTGACCGGCCGAGTCAATGCACGAGTGGAAGAAGCCTTCACCGGTCACGCACTCGTCAAGGTCTTCGGTCGTCAGCGTGAAGAGCAGGCGGCATTCGAGGCAGAGAACGAGACGCTCTTCAAGGCGAGCTTCAAGGCACAGTTCTTGTCCGGCCTCATCATGCCGATGATGATGTTCGTCGGAAACCTCGTCTACGTGTTCATCGCTGTCGCCGGTGGGCTCATGGTGGCCAGTGGCCAGCTCCGCCTCGGTGACGTACAGGCATTCATCCAGTACTCGCAGCAGTTCACGCAGCCGCTCTCGCAGCTCGGCCAGATGGCGACCATGCTGCAGTCGGGTGTTGCAAGCGCTGAGCGAGTGTTCGAACTGCTCGATGCTGAAGAACAGGAACCAGACTCGGGAATCGCCGAGGCTGCCGCTGACACCCGTGGTCGAATCGACTTCGAGAACGTCAGCTTCCAGTACACCGAGGACATTCCGCTCATCACGGATCTTTCGCTCTCGGTCCAGCCCGGTCAAACCGTCGCGATCGTCGGTCCGACCGGTGCGGGCAAGACCACGCTCGTCAACCTCATCATGCGGTTCTACGAACTCAACGCCGGGCGCATCACGCTCGACGGCGTGGATATCTCGCAGATGTCGCGCGACGCTTTGCGCTCGCAGACCGGCATGGTGCTGCAAGACACCTGGCTCTTCGGTGGAACGATCCGCGACAACATCATGTACGGCAAGCCGGACGCGACCGCCGAAGAAGTCCACGCCGCGGCGGAGGCGACCTTCGTCGACCGTTTCGTGCACTCTCTGCCGGACGGCTACGACACGCTCATCGATGAAGACGCCTCGAACCTCTCGGCCGGTGAGAAGCAGCTGTTGACGATCGCGCGCGCCTTCATTGTGAACCCGAGCGTGCTGATTCTCGACGAGGCAACCTCATCGGTCGACACTCGCACCGAGTTGCTGCTGCAGCAGGCGATGGCGGCACTCCGCCAGGACCGCACGAGTTTCGTGATCGCACACCGCTTGTCGACGATCCGCGATGCCGACGTGATCCTCGTGATGGAGCACGGCGAGATCGTCGAGCAGGGATCGCACGACGAGCTGCTTGCGCGAGACGGGGCGTATGCGCGTCTCTACAACGCACAGTTCGAGCAGGGCACTGACCTCGACGAAGCCTTCGACGGTTCGCACGCGAGTGAACCCTCGACGTAGTTCGACGCTGCGTGTGCACAGAACAGAAAACCCGCCTGCACGACTGCAGGCGGGTTTGCTGTTGCGCCGGGACCGAAGCTACTGGGATCCAGTATTCGCGTTGGCAAGGCCCGGGCGATTCCACAGGCTCGGCCATTCGATTCCGAGCGCAGTGACAAGGGACCGAAGGGTTGGGACGCTCACGCCGATCACGGTCGAGGGGTCGCCTTCGATCGATGCGATGTATGCCGCTCCGAGCGAGTCAATCGTGAACGCACCGGCGACTTCGAGCGGCTCACCCGTGCCGACGTAGGCGTCGATTTCCGCATCGCTCATGTCGCCGACAAAGGTGACACGCGCGCTCGCCGTTGCACCGCGGGATCCGACGACCGTGCCGTTCTTGACGTGCAGTACCCAGTGCCCGGAGTGCAGGATCGCGGTGCGGCCTCGTTGCGCCTGCCAACGAGCCCGCGCTCGTTCTGCGGTGTGCGGCTTACCGAGCGTCTCGCCATCGAGTTCGAGCGAGGAGTCGCCGCCGATGATGATGCCCGACATCGGCTCTCCCTTGGGGCGCTGGCCGAGGATGGCCTCCGCTTTCGCTTGTGCCAGGAGCTGGACGATTGCAGTGGTTGCAAGGGGTTTGCCGTGTTCCTGCTCGGCGATTCGAACCACCGCGTCCTCGTCAACCTGCGAGGGCACGACGACCGGCTCGATCCCGGCAGCACGAAGCACCATCAGTCGGGCGGGGGAGGTGGAGGCTAAGTACACGCGCATGGAGCAAGGGTATCGATCTGGCAGGGCACGAATTTCGGCGTGGGAGGATGGGGGCATGACAGATTCCCCATTGCAGCTCGGCGAAGAGATTGCCGTCGACGTCCACAATGTTGCCCACGGAGGCGTCTTCGTCGGTCGGCATGAAGGGCGAGTCGTTTTCGTCCCCGACACGATTCCTGGCGAGCGGGTTCAGGTTCGGGTGACCGAGGTGAAGAAATCCTTCGCTCGCGCCGAACTCGTGGAGGTGCTCGAGGCATCTGAAGATCGTGTCCCGCACATTTGGGCAGAGGCATCGTTCGAGCGGCCTGCTGCAGAGCGCGCGGGCGGTGCGGAGTTCGGCCACATTCGCTTCGGAGCGCAGCGCGGTCTGAAGCAGCGGGTCCTTGAGGATTCGCTTGCTCGTATCGGCGGTATCACGCGAACGGTCGACGTGAAAGCGGCCCCGGGTGACACCGAGCGCGATGGACTGGGCTGGCGCACGCGCGTTCGGCTGCAGGTCAACGAGCGTGGCCAGATCGGGCCGTACGCTGCGCGGACCCATACGGTCGTCCCCGTGCGGTCACTGCCGCTCGCCTCGCCCAGAATCGAGTCAGAGGCACCCTTCGATCAGCGGTTCCCCGGCGCGACGAGCATCGACCTCATCGATCGCCGTGACGGGTCTGTCGACGCGATCGTCACCGAGGGCGATGTCCGCCAAGGACGGAGCGAGACGATCACGGAGCAGCTGGGTGAGCGCGAGTTCCGGCTCGACCGCGCAGGGTTCTGGCAGGTTCACCGGGAGGCACCAAAAACTCTGTGGGCTGCGGTGCAGCGAGCGATCGACACTGATCTCGCCGACCCGAAGGCCGCGAACCTCGACCTCTATGGTGGTGTTGGCGTCTTCGCTGCCGCGATTGCGGAATCGCTCGGTGAATCGACTCGTGTGACGAGTGTCGAGGCAGACGAGATCGCGACCGATCACGCCTCCGAGAACCTCGCAGACTGGCTGGGCGCTGGTGCGCAGACAGCCCGAGTCGACCGTTACATTCGTGATCTCGTTCGCACCGCAAGCCCGAGCGAGCGCGCACGTCTCCGCGCAGCGACCGTCGTGCTCGACCCGCCTCGATCGGGTGCGGGCGGCGACGTCATCGCGGGACTCGTCGATCTCTCGCCGAAGCAGCTCATCTACGTTGCCTGCGATCCGGTCGCTCTGGCGCGTGACGCGAAGTTGCTGCTCGCGGGCGGCTACGAGATCGCCTCTGCGGAAGCCTTCGACCTCTTCCCGCACACGCACCACCTCGAAACCGTGGTTGCGTTCCAGAAGCGATAGCGCACAGAGAAAGGGGCTCCCGCCGCAATGGCGAGGAGCCCCTTCTTCGAATGTTGAGTCGTTCAGCGACTCCGAGGTGCTGCCGCAGCCGACCAGCCGTGCTTCGGAGTGTTCGACTGCCGGTGCTTCGTCGTCGACCAGTCGAAATCGAGTGACTGCACGACCGCTTCGACCGCCGCTTCTTGCTCGGGGTCTGGATTCCCGCCAATGATGCGCGTGAGTCGCGGCGCCACCTCATCCTCGTGGTGTTCGAGGGTGGCGGAATCCTGTGCCTCGGTGTTCTCGATCACAGCGGGATGTTCCCGTGCTTCTTCTGCGGAAGGCTCGCCTTCTTTGACCGCAGCGATCGGAATGCCTTCGTGACCGCAACGCGGGTCCGTGCGGGCTCGATCACACCGTCGAGTTCACCACGCTCCGCTGCCAGGAACGGTGAGGCAACGTTGTAGGTGTACTCGTTCGCGAGTCGCTGGCGGACCGCATTGACGTCTTCGCCGCGTTCCTCTGCCGCCTTGATCTCGGGGCGGTACAAAATGTTGACCGCGCCCTGGCCACCCATGACCGCGATCTCCGCCGTCGGCCATGCAATGTTGATGTCAGCGCCGAGCTGCTTCGAGCCCATCACGATGTACGCGCCGCCGTAGGCCTTGCGGGTGATGACAGTGACGAGCGGCACGGTTGCCTCGGCGTAGGCGTAGAGCAGCTTCGCGCCACGACGAATCACACCGGTCCACTCCTGGTCGGTGCCGGGCAGGTAGCCGGGAACGTCGACGAGGGTGAGAATCGGGATCGAGAAGGCATCGCAGAACCGAACGAATCGCGATGCTTTTTCGCCGGCTTCGATGTTGAGCGTTCCCGCCATTTCCTTCGGCTGGTTCGCAACGATGCCCACTGAGCGGCCTTCGATGCGAGCGAAGCCGATGACGATGTTCGGAGCGTACAGCGGCTGCACCTGCAAGAACTCGTGGTCATCGACGAGCGACTCGATGATGGTCAGCATGTCGTACGGCTGGTTGGGGGAGTCCGGGATGATCGTGTTGAGACGACGATCGTTGTCGGTGACTTCGAGCTCAGCGTTCGAGTCGTAGACCGGGCTGTCGGACTGGTTGTTGTCCGGCAGGTACGACACCAGCGCACGCACGTAGTCGAGCGCGTCGTCCTCATCGTTCGCCAGGTAGTGGGCAACGCCGGAGACCGTGTTGTGGGTGAGCGCTCCACCGAGTTCTTCGAAGCCGACCTCTTCGCCCGTCACCGTCTTGATGACGTCGGGGCCGGTGACGAACATGTGGCTCTTCTTGTCGACCATGACGACGAAGTCGGTGAGAGCCGGGGAGTACACGGCGCCGCCGGCTGCCGGTCCCATGATGATCGAGATCTGTGGGATCACTCCCGAGCATGCGGTGTTGCGGCGGAAGATCTCGCCGTACTTGCCGAGCGCGACGACGCCTTCCTGGATTCGAGCACCCCCGGAGTCGAGCATGCCAATGATCGGAACTCCGGTTCGAAGCGCGAAGTCCATGACCTTGATGATCTTCTCGCCCGCGACCTCTCCGAGGGAGCCGCCAAAGATCGTGAAGTCTTGTGCGTACACCGCAACGTTTCGGCCATGAATCGTGCCGACGCCGGTGATGACGGCGTCACCGTAGGGGCGCTTGGAGTCCATGCCGAAGGCGGTGGTGCGGTGTCGAACGTACTCGTCGAATTCGACGAAGGAGCCAGCATCGAGCAGGCCGAGAATCCGCTCTCGCGCCGTCATCTTTCCGCGTGCGTGCTGCTTTTGGGCTGCGTTCTCACTCGACTGGGTGACGGCTTCGTCGAATCGCGCAGCGAGGTCCGCGATTTTGCCAGCAGTGGTGCTCATGTCCGGAGTCGTGTTCATCACTGAGCAACTCTATTGGGGCTGTGTACAAAACCCCTTGTTTGAATCGTCAATACTTGCGTTCTGATCTTTGTTCAGGACCTCAGGGCGACCGCGCCCGTTGAGTCCGCCGTAGGCTACTCGCATGCGATTTCCCCAGTCGGCGACTGTTGCGCCCGTGCACGATTTCGACTCGGTCGGCTCGACCAACGATGTGCTCGCTGCGGGCGTTGCGCCCTGGACCACGGCGGTCACCCTCGACCAGACCTCGGGACGGGGCAGGCTCGGCCGCGTCTGGACGGCTCCCCGTGGCAAGACGCTCGCCGCGAGCGTTTCCGTGCCGATCCCGCCTCACGAGGTGCTCGGCTGGCTCCCGCTCCTCGTCGGGCTGAGTGTCGCGAATGCGGTCGAGCCGTTTGTCGCACGTCGGCCGATGGTGAAATGGCCAAACGACGTCCTCATCGCCGAGAAGAAAGTATCCGGCATTCTCTGCGAACTGCGAGCGGACGCCGTGGTCGTCGGCTTCGGGGTCAACCTTTCGCTCGCGCAACATGAACTCCCGGTGGAAACCGCGACATCGATCGCACTGGAAGCTTCCGATGCTGCGGTGACGAACGGGCAGGCTGCGGTCGAAGCGCTCGCCGACGAGATCCTGCACCGCGTGCTCGTCACGCTCCAGCGGGATGTCCCGAACCTCGCCGACGGCGCAGTCCATCGTGCGATCACGGAACGCTGCGGGACACTCGGCAAACACGTGCGTCTGCTTCGCCCGGACGGACAAACCTCGACGGGCCTCGCGACGCGCATCGCCGAGAACGGCGAGCTCGTTGTCGAGACGGAACAGGGCCCGACGCGCGTTGCGGCGGGTGACGTGACACATGTGCGCTAAAAATGAAGCATGAGTGCCGAAGAAGAGCCTGAACGGCTCATCGTTCGACTGCGTCCGCACGGACGCGCGCTCATCCTGCCCGCAGTGCTCCTGTGCGCCTTCGGTTTCGCGACGATGTTCTTCCTCGATCGAGTCTCGACCCCTTGGTGGAACGGCGTCGTCGTCACCTGCGCGGTCATCCTCACGTTCATTCTTTGTGTGGTCCCGACGCTCGCGTGGCTCACGCGCCGATTCGTGTTCACGACAAAACGAGTCATCATGCGCGGCGGCTTCGGAAGCTCGCGTCGTGAGGTGCCGCTCAACAGGATCCACGACGTCATGCTGCGTCGAGTCGGCGTTCAGGCGCTCTTCGGCTGTGGCGATATTCTTATCTCAACCGGTGGCGAACGCTCGATAGCCCTTGGAGACGTTCCATCTGCGGCACTCGTTCAGCGAATGCTGATGGAGCAATTAGACCGTGAGCCTGAGGCTCCGGCAGAACTGGAGTTTTCTTGAAGATCGCAGTAGTCGGATGCGGATACCTCGGCGCAGTGCACGCTGCCTCGATGGCATCGCTTGGCCACGAAACTGTCGGCATTGACGTCGACGAACGCAAGCTCGCTTTACTCTCATCGGGACGAGCTCCCTTCTACGAGCCTGGATTCGACGAACTCCTGCAAGAGAGCATCGCTTCCGGCAAGCTCCGCTTCGACGCTGATCCGGCCGCTGCAGCAGACGCCGAAGTCATCTTCATCGGTGTCGGCACTCCCCAAAAACCCGGATCGAACGCCGCCGACCTCAAGTACGTCGATGCGGCAATCGACGGCCTGCTGCCCCACATCGGCGCGCACACGATCATCGCCGGAAAGTCGACCGTTCCCGTTGGAACCAACGAGCGTTTGCGCGAGCGAATCGAAGCAACAGGAGCACGCCTGGTATGGAACCCCGAGTTCCTGCGCGAGGGCTTCGCGGTGCAAGACACCCTCGAACCCGACCGTCTCGTGTACGGGATCCCGTCGCACGATCACTCGAGTGAGGCCGTGCTCGATCAGGTGTATGCCTCGATCCTCGACCGCGAAACTCCGAAGGTCGTCACCGATCCGGCAACCGCCGAACTCGTGAAGGTGAGCGCCAACGCGTTCCTCGCGACCAAGATCTCGTTCATCAATGCAATGGCGGAGATCGCCGAGGCCACGGGTGCGGACGTCACCGAACTCGCCGACGCGATCGGTATGGACGTGCGAATCGGTCGAAAGTTCTTGAACTCCGGCCTCGGGTTTGGCGGCGGCTGCCTCCCGAAGGACATTCGCGCGTTCCGCGCCCGCACGGAAGAGCTGGGGCTCGAGTCGGTCGCATTCCTCGATGACATCGATCAGGTGAACCTCCGCCGACGCGAGAAAATGGTCTCCCTCGTCCTCGAAGCACTCGAGGGTGCCCCGACACCGACCGTTGCAATGCTCGGCCTCGCGTTCAAGCCGAACTCCGACGATGTTCGTGATTCACCGGCGCTTGCGGTTGCTGCCGAACTGGCTCGACGTGGAGCAATCGTGCAAGCCTTCGACCCTGAAGCCCTGCAGACGGCGGCGGCCGTCGTCGACTCGCTCGACTTCAAATCGTCGATCAATGAGGCGCTCGAAGGGGCGTCCGTTATCGCAATCGGTACCGAGTGGAAGCAGTTCTCGCAGCTCGACCCTGAAGACGTCGCGACTCGCACCGCAGCGCGCATCGTCATCGATGGTCGCAACACGCTCGATCGTGATCGCTGGCACGCTGCAGGCTTCACCGTGATTGCCCTTGGACGCCCGCGTCTCGAGGTCGCGCCCGCATGATTCTCGGTGTCATTGGCGGAGGCCAGCTCGCACGGATGATGATCCCGCCGGCTGTTGCGCTCGGAGTTGAAATTCGCGTGCTCGCTGAAGCGCCGGAGATGTCGGCTTCCTTGGCAGCAACCGCGGTCGGTGATTATCGCGATCTCAAGACCGTGCTCGAGTTTGCTCGAACAGTCGATGTCGTCACCTTCGATCACGAGCACGTTCCGCAGAGCGTGCTGCAAGCGCTCGAAGCCGAAGGTGTCGCCGTGCACCCGGGATCCGCAGCCCTGCAGTTCGCGCAGAACAAACTCCTGATGCGAGAGCGCATGGCCGAACTCGGTCTTCCGCAACCCGAGTTTCGAGCGGTGCAGTCCGCTGACGATGTCGAGCAGTTCTTGCGCGAGCACAGTGGCGCTGGCGTTTTGAAGACAGCGACTGGTGGGTACGACGGTAAGGGCGTCATGATCGTCCGCGACGCCGACGATGCCCGCGATTGGATCGAGCAGTCGCACGCAGGTGGCCCTGAACTCCTGATCGAGGAACTCGTGGAGTTCAAGCGCGAGCTCGCGCTACTCAGCGCTCGAAGCGTCAACGGCGAGATCGCGGCCTGGCCGCTTGTGCAAACGGTGCAGCAGAACGGGATCTGTGCGGAAGTGCTCGCTCCAGCTCCTGGAGCCGGAGAGTCCGCTCTGCATGCCGAGGAGATCGCGCGAACGATCATTGACGCACTCGGAGTCACCGGGGTCCTCGCCGTCGAAATGTTCGAAGCGAGCGATGGCCGCCTCCTCATCAATGAACTCGCGATGCGACCGCACAACTCCGGCCATTGGACGATCGATGGATCGACGACGAGCCAGTTCGAGCAGCACATCCGTGCGGTGCTCGGGTTGCCCCTCGGCGCCACGGGGATGCACGAGCCGGTCGCCGTCATGATCAACGTCATCGGAGGGCCCGCAAGTGGCCGCATGGAACACCGGTATGCCGCCGCGCTCGCGGATCAACCGATCGCGAAGTTCCATTCGTACTCGAAAACCGCTCGGCCAGGTCGCAAGGTCGGTCACGTGACTGTCGTCGGTGATGATCTCGACCTGGTGTGCTTTCAAGCACGAGCCGCCGCCGCGTTTTTTGAAAACTGATTGCTCCCACTCGACTTCAGTCAGCAGTGAGTCGAACGGACAATGTCGAACATTTGGAGCCTAGTGTGGATCGTATGAGCAAGAGTGTCTCCGTGATCATGGGCTCCGATTCCGATTGGCGCGTCATGAAAGATGCAGCCGCGGCGTTGCAGGAGTTCGACGTGCAGTTCGACGTCGAAGTGGTTTCGGCGCATCGGACTCCAGCGAAGATGAACGAATTCGCGAAGACCGCGCGCGCTCGGGGAGTGCACGTCATCATTGCTGGCGCTGGGGGAGCTGCACACCTGCCGGGTATGGTCGCGTCGCAGACGACGGTTCCAGTGATCGGTGTTCCGGTCGCGCTGGAGCGTCTCGACGGCATGGATTCGCTCTTGTCCATCGTCCAGATGCCGAAGGGAATTCCCGTCGCAACGGTCGCGATCAATGGGGCTTGGAACGCCGGACTCCTTGCGATCCGGATCCTTGCTCTGGGTGACGATCGGCTTGCAACGCAGCTTGAACAGTACGAACGTGGCCTGGAAACGGCCGTGCACGAAAAGAACCGCGTACTGCGCGAAAGTCTGGAACTCGAAACATCATGAGCGTTTTGCAGCCACAATTCAGCCTTCGTCACCCTGACTCGGGGTCGTCGAAGTTCATGACACGACGAGGTTGGTGGCTGGTCGTCGCGGGATTCCTCTTGCCAGGCTCTGCACAACTGCTTGCCGGCAATAAGAAACTCGGTCGAGTCGGAATCATCGCGAGCATCACGCTCATCTCTCTGCTGCTGATCACGGCTGTCGTGTTTCTCGTCTGGCGAGTCGGGGTGTTCACCCTGTTCGGGAGCAGTATCGCGCTCGTCATCATCGAAGCCCTGCTCATTCTTTATGCACTCCTGTGGCTCGCCCTTGCCATCGACACATTTCGGTTGGTACGTCTGACTCGGGTCCGCGAGCGCGCGAAAGCGGGGATCGCAGTCCTGGCTGCAGTGTTCGTCGTCGTGCCCGTCGGGGTTGTCGCATTCGGCGCCACGATCGTCGATGCGCAACGACAACTGGTCGGGGAACTGTTCAACTTCGCAGGACCGGCGCAGGATCCCGTCGATGGCTATTACACCTTCATGCTCCTTGGGGGAGACGCGGGAGCTGATCGCTGGGGTCTTCGTCCGGACAGCATCACCGTTGTCACGGTCGACGCTGAAACTGGCGCCGCCACACTGATCGGTATCCCGCGGAACTTGCAGAATGCGCCGTTCCCGGAAGACTCTCCGATGCACGCGGAGTGGCCCAATGGCTTCAACTGTGGTGACTCCTGCATGATCAACGGCGTGTACACCTGGGCCGAAGGTCACCCGGACCTCTACCCAGACGCCGCTGCGAAGGGTTCTTCTCCAGGGCTCGAAGCGACTCGCGACGCGGTCGAGGGCGTGACCGGACTCACGATCCAGTTCTACGTCCTCATCGATATGCAGGGATTCGCGGACCTCGTCGACGCGCTCGGCGGTGTCCGGATCAATGTGACCGAACCGGTCCCGATCGCAATTGAAGGTGGGCCGATCGAGGAGTGGATCGAGCCGGGCGATCAGGTGCTGAGCGGGTACTACGCGCTCTGGTACGCACGGTCACGCGCTGGAACGAGCGATTACGCCCGAATGGAGCGGCAGCGCCAAGTGCAGGAGGCTGTCATCGCTCAATTCACGCCGAGCACACTGTTGACGAAATATCAGGGGATTGCAGCTGCCGGTCGTGACATCGTCGAGACGGACATCCCACAGGCGATGGTCGGGTATCTGGCGGATCTCGCAGACAAGACGCGAGTGATCCCGTTCACTCAGCTCGAGCTGGTGCCCCCGACGGTCATTACCGCCAATCCCGATTTCGATGTCATTCACCAGATGGTGAGTGATGCAATGACCGAGTCTTCGACCAACCCCGGTGGCGTGGAAGAACCGGTCGAGACCCCGGTCCCGTAGCGGAGAGCCCAGCAGGACCCGAGTTGAGCCCGCGGGTAGCGCGTTGCAGCGTTTTTGCCGGCGCTACCCGTCGAGGTCGCTGTTTTCGAGCACCCATTCGCACGATGGGGTGATGACCCAGACTTCACTCGGCTCCGACTGGATCACCTGCCGTCCCGAATCGTCGCGCTCGCATGCCTCGACCGCAGTTGTGACGGCGCCGACCCACGAGGTGCTTCCAACTCTGTTGGGCGTTGTGAAGGGCATGAGCGCGATGAGAGCAACCAAGGCGATCACGGGCAGCACGAGCCAGAGTCGACGTCGTTTGGATCGCGTGTTCAGCAGCGCCTCGGTCGCGAGGCCGACGATTGCGATCAGCAGCATTCCGGGCACGACACCGTAGCGGAGCACGGGAACGCCTTCTTCGAGCAGCGTCGTCTCGGGGAGGTCGAGGTAGAGGAATTTTGCGCTCGCGTTGAGGAAGTAGCCCGCGCAGAAGATCGCTCCCGAAGCGAAGAAGAAGTAGGTTGCGACTGCTTTGGCTTTCCGGGTGCCCAGTGCGAGCACGACAATGAAGAGCGCGACGAACGGCACGGTGGTGAGGAGCGGAACAAGCAGGCCGTGCTCAGCGATCGCCGCCCCGTGGAGGAAACGATCTGGAAGGAGCATGGTTCCCGTGACGTTCACGGGATACGCCCCAAGGGTCTCGAGGATCGACGGTCGATCGACAACGAGGGTGCTTCGAGGGTTCAGCAGGGTCGTCGCGATCTGAGCGATCGCAGCGATTGCGAGGCCGACCGTTGGCGCGATCACGGTCTTGTCCCGCCACAGCAGTAGGACCAGCAGTCCGAGTGGCACGAACACGATCACCTGGATCTCGCTGAGGCCGATGAGGAGCGCAACGACCGCGACGGCGATCTGCCCGGATCTGGAGGTTCGTTTCGAAAGGATGAGGAACGGCGCGAGCCAGAGAAAATACCAGTGGAGGTTCGCGAGGTTTCCGATGACTTCAGCCGAGGCGAGGGGAATGCACGCGGTAGAGATCGCGACCACCGAACGAACGAGGGGGTTCGGAAAGAGGTTCGTGCTTAGCGTGAAAACGAGCGCGGCGACCAGACCCGTCATGATGCCGCTCACGACGATCACGCCGGCTGCGTAGTGCTCGAGGGGCGCAACCGTCGATACGAGCGCTGAACCGAGCCTCGGGAGTACATGGAGGTACCCCTCGTAGGGCAGAAACAGTGACTGGATGCCCCCGTGCGCGATGACGTCGCCGAGAAAGTTTCTTCCGTCCTCGGCCCAGACCTGGTCCCATCGGTGCTGAGGAACCCGCACGAGCGTGATCGCCATCACAATGAGTCCGACGATCGTCGCGCTGAGCGTCGCTCCCAACCAGCGTGGAGCCCTGCGACGCGTTCCTTTCGCTTCAGCCGCTCCCGAGTCGTCGCGCAGCGCGTCGGACGGTGTGGGGGCGGTCAATGCGTTCTCCAGTGAGTCAAAGATACGGAGTGGGGCCGGGTGTAGACGAGTCTATGTCGCCCGGGGGTCGGTGACTGAGGTGTCAGCGAGTCGTGGCGATTCGAACCGACCGGCTGCACCCCATTAGAGGTCAGCGTGCAGTTGCCAGATCTGCTGAGCGGTGTCAGACCAGTGGAACCACCGCGCACGGTCGGCGCCTCGAACCACCTGCTGTCGCACGGTCGATCGCGAAGCCTCGTCCACGACCGTCGCAATTGCACGGGCAAAACCTGAAGCCCCATCGGCCAGTGCAATGGACGTGGTCGTTCCGTCGGCAATTTCTGCCAGCGACTCGTTTTCGCTGTGCACGACCGGAGTTTCGAGCGCGAGCGCATCGAGGAGGTCGAGCCCGAACTCATCCTGAGTGCTCGTGAGCATCGAGACCGCAGCGCCACGAACCACGATGGCGAGATCACGATCGCACAGGTTGCCGAGCATGATGACGCGCCCTGGCGTCAGCCGAGCATTCACGAGCATTTCACCGAAACTCGTGTTCTTCCAGCTCACGGGACCGGTGACGACGACCGGGAGATCCGGGAAGCCAGAATCCGCGATCGCGTCCACTGCTCGTTGCGCAGCGTCCACGTCGTAGCGACGCGTGACGACGTGGACATACGCTTCTGGGAGCCCGAGGAGTTCGCTTCGTTCGGGATCAGATTTCGCAAGCACGAGCGATGGTGTCGGAGCAGCTGCAATCACGCGGATTCGATCGCCGAAATTGCCGAGCGAAGCCAACTGCACTGCAAGCGCGTGCGTCGGTACGACCACCGCATCGGCATAGCGCTCACTCCGGGAAATCATGCGGGAGAACCATTGATGCCGCGCGCCACTGGGGGCTTTGCTCTTTTCGAGCCATGCAAGCGAGGACACGGTCACGACCGATTGCCCGTTGGAGCTTCCGTCCGAGCGCCGAAGCGGAGCAAACAAGGACGCGGCGTGAACGAGGCCTTCGATAGGCTTCGTGGTCATGCTTCGCTGCCAAGCGATCCGCAGTTCTCGTCGAGAGAGTGTGGTGGGGTGCACTGCTGTGAGGCCGGGGAAGGATTCTCTGAGCCGATCGAGTTCCTCTTCGTCGACTGCAGGCAACATGAGCTCGACCTCAACACCGGTCGGTGCATTGATCGTCATCGCGCGCAGGAGTTCTTCTCCGTACACCGTGTCGCGAGAACGTTCAGTCGGGCTGACGCGCTCGATGACGTACTGCAGGGTGGTCACGCTGAGAGAGCCCCACTCTGGAACGCGTCGTGCAACGCTTCCTTCCAGTGCCTCATCGGTGGCATGTCGACCGACGTCCAAGCGTCATGGCCCAATACCGAGTAGGCGGGTCGCTGTGCCGCCCGCACGAAGGTCTTCGAATCCGTCGGGAGCACACGATCCGTGTCGAGGCCCGCGGTCGCGAAGATCTCCTTGGCAAACCCGAACCAAGTAGTCTCACCGGAGTTCGTGCCGTGGAAGATGCCATTGCGAACACCGGCGTCGATGAGCGCGACGATTCGAGCGGCGAGGTCCGCAGCATAGGTGGGCTGTCCCCGTTGGTCGTCAATGACGTTCACGGTCTCGTGCTGCGTTGCGAGACGGAGCATGGTCTGCGCGAAGTTCGCTCCGTGGCGACCGTACAGCCAGGCCGTCCTCACGATGATGGTGTCAGGGTGCACGGCGAGCGCTCGCTGCTCACCGAGTGCCTTGGTCCGGCCATACGCCGACACGGGAGCGTACGCCGTATCTTCCGCGTATGGCGCGGTGGCAGCGCCGTCGAAGACGTAATCGGTCGAGACGTGCACGAGCACTGCGCCGTTCTGGTGCGCAGCACGAGCAAGATTTTCGACGCCCGTTGCGTTGATTGCAGCGGCGCGATCTTCATCGGATTCGGCGTCGTCGACCTTCGTGTATCCGCTCGCGTTGACGATCACGTCGACGTGCTCTGCTGCGAGCAGACAGGCTGCAGCGTCAGTGATATCAAGGGTCGCGCTGCTCCGAGCGTCCACCTCATGCTCGGAGAGCGCCTCGCGGAGATCGCTACCGAGCATCCCGCTCGCACCGACAAGAAGAATCTTCATGGTCTACAGCGCTGCGCGCTCTTTCAGCGGTTCCCACCAGGAGCGGTTGTCGCGGTACCACTGCACAACGTCATTGAGTCCCTGCTCGAACGGAACCTGAGGCGCATAGCCGAGCTCGCGCTGGATCTTCGAGATGTCGACCGAGTAGCGAAGATCGTGACCGAGGCGGTCAGCGACACGGTCCACGTAGTCCCAGTCTTTCCCTGTTGCGTCAAGAAGGAGCTGCGTGAGCTCCTTGTTGGTGAGCTCGGTTCCACCACCGATGTTGTAGATCTCTCCTGCTTCGCCCTTGGTCAAAACGAGAGCGATTCCGCGGCAGTGGTCGTCAACGTGCAGCCAGTCGCGAATGTTGTTGCCTTCGCCGTAGAGCGGCACATGCTTGTCGTCGATGAGGTTCGTGACGAACAGCGGGATGACCTTCTCAGGGAAGTGGTAGGGCCCGTAGTTGTTGCTGCAGCGGGTGATCGACACGTTGAGCCCGTGGGTTCGGTGGTACGAACGCGCCAGGAGGTCACTGCCGGCCTTCGAGGCGGAGTACGGGCTGTTGGGCTCGAGCGGGCGCTCTTCGTCCCATGAACCTTCGCTAATCGACCCATACACTTCGTCTGTCGAGACGTGCACGAAGCGCGCGAGTTCGTGGCGGAGCGCCGCGTCGAGCAGTCGCTGCGTGCCGACGACGTTGGTCTCGACGAACACCGACGCGTCGCGAACGGAGCGGTCGACGTGGCTTTCTGCCGCGAAGTGGACGACTGCGTCGACGGTGGGCATCAACGTGTCGAGCAGCGCGTTGTCACGAATGTCGCCGTGTACGAAGGAGTATCGCGGTGAATCCGCCACTGGCGCGAGGTTTGCCTGGTTTCCCGAGTAGGTGAGCGCGTCGAGCACGACCACTTCTGCGCCTTCGAGGCCTTCGTACGCGTCCTGCAAAGTGCGGCGAACAAAGTTGGAGCCGATGAACCCGGCCCCACCGGTAACGAGAATCTTCACGAATGTTCCTTGACGTCAGAGATCACAATTGCAACAAGACTACCCGGCTCGGCTCGCATGGCGTGCGATGCCTCGCGGGTCACGGTCACCTTGGGCAGGCGCCGAAGTGCATGACCCAGTACGTTCGACCGTTTGAGGCGGTGGCCACTCCGATGCCTACCTGGGTGAAGCGAGCATTCACGATGTTCGCACGGTGTCCGGCAGAGCCCATCCAGAACGACATGGGGCTCTGACTGTTCTGCGTCCAGGCGATGTTCTCTCCCCAGGTGGTGCATCCGATCGAGCGCGAGAGCGCGTTCAGATTCGGATTGTGAGTCACGTTTCCAGTGCGCGCGATCGTGTCAGCCCAGTTCTGCGCGAATCGCGAGAGTCCCTCGTGCTGCTGGAGTGCTCCCGCGCCCGCGTTGTTGCGTTGCGCATTCGTCTCGTTGAACACCCTGGTCTTCAACGTCGTTGGCGTCTCGCATTGCAATTGCAACGCGGCGGTCTGCGAAATTGCGGCGTCGCCACCGATCACGATGGTGTCTTGTGCCCGAAGCCTGGTGATCTCAGAAGCAACGGAATTACTCGTCGCACAGTTCCGGGCGGTCAGGTACAGCGGGATTCCTCGTTGTGCCGCGGTGACCGAGGCGCTCAGCGCGTCCGGGAACTCCTGGCCGCTCGCAAGCATGATCGCCGAGCCGCGCGTGGAAGGTGTGAGTGCCCGATGGAGGAGAACCGCGGTCTCGAATCGGTCCGAACCGGCGAATCGACGGACGCTCGAAGCACCGAGTGGTCGGAACAACTGTTCGGTGCTTGAACCGATCGCAGCGTTGCCACCTGCGATGTAGACCGTTGATACTCCGTTCATCCGCGCTGCGACGGCCTGCCGAAAGTAGTCGTTGCTCGCATTGGTCCAGAGCAGGACCGCGTGACCCTCACGGCCTGCGACGGAACTCGCAGCGAGTGCATCGGGGAAGGTTTTACCGGAGGCCACCCAGATCGTCGTAATTGGCTTGATTTGACGAAGCCGATCGAAGATGAGGAATGAAGTCTCGACTCGATCGACGCCGCCGATTCGTTCCACGTTGCTCGTGAACGATCTCGCCTGCGCCTCGACATTGCTCGAGAGCGCTCCGAGGCCGCCGATCAGCACGATCTTGCTCGGACGGAGCCGGTTGATCTCAGCCGTGATCGGAGCCGGAATCGTGTCCGGTCGGCTCAAAAGGAGGCGACCGTTATCAGCAGCGGCGAGAGCACTGGCGGGAAGGGCATCGGCGAACACCGCTCCTGAAACCAAGTACACGGTTCCGCCGAACGAGGGTGCCGTTCGAGAAACTGCGACGTTCGTCGAGAAACGGTCTGCACCTGCCAAGCGGATGGTCGCCGCGTCTGCGTTGGGAGCGGGCGCCAAGACCTGCACGAAGCTGACGAGCAGCAAGGCCACGAGCGCCGTCGCTGCTCCGATTCGAAATCGTTGGATTCGTTTGGCAGTCGTGCTTCGTGAGGTCGGCATGCCTTAGGGCTTTCGGTTTCGGATCATGGTCGAAAACGAGTCAGCGGCGCGAACGATGCGACGTCCTCGGTATTGCTCGAGGATCGAGAGCAGCTCTGCACGCTCGGCTTGCCATCCATCTCCGCCCGCTGTGAAGTGCGACGAGGCCATCCGTTGCAGGCGACGTTGGAGGTCGTGCGCTTCAGCCTGCGCTTCACGAAGCTCTTTCCGGGTTGCGAAGAGTTCTTGTTCGATGATCGCGGCCACTCGTCCTGCATGGAAGAGGGTCTGCAACGTTTCATCGGAGTAGAGCACATCTGCAACCGGTGAGGGCACCGTGGAGGCGATTCGGTCATCGCGCGTGATCTCGCCGCGCGCTTCGAGTTCGACGGTCACCTCGGGGGTGAGGTGGCGCGCGACATAGCTCTCTTCGAGAGTGCCTGTTTCGAGACGACGGAACTCGCGCATTCCATGGTGGTTCGGGCTCGGGCGAAGCGTCGGCGATTCTCGATACGCCTTTCCGGCGTTGAAGTACTTTCGCGAAACCTGCTCGTATGAACGCCACTGAAAATGAAGCGCTTCGACCTGGAGTTCTTCAGGAAGCGGAGCGCGCTGTTCGATGTTGACGAAGTGGTTGCCCTGCGAAACGATCGGGTTCGGGCTTCCGATGTGCACCGAGTTGGGCGTCGAGTGTGCGTGAAGGCCGAGCTTCTGGAGTTCGCTGTCGGGTCGTTCGTCGCGATAGTTCAGACGTTGCATTCCCGAACCGGCCTGCGCGGGTGCACCGATCATGTCGATGACAGGCACGATGAACTTCGCGACGGTCGGCGAGATCTCGGAGAACACTTCTTTGAGTGTCCGGTCCTTTGCATTTGCTGCCAGCCAGAACTCATCTGCGTCTGCGTTGATCACCCACGTTGCGCCGTACTGCTCGTACGCGTCGTGCGCCATGGCGGAGACACGGGGTCCCTGCATCTTCTTGTGTTCGAGATCGTCACGAAGGTCGATCGACGCTTGGTCCTTGAACGATTCGATGATTTCGCGGGTCCCATCGACCGAGCCGTTGTCAGTGATGATGAACTGATCCACGCCCTGTCGAATGTGGTGTTCCAGCATTGCGCCGATGACGTCTGCTTCGTCGCGGACCATGAGGGTCATTACAAGCATGTGTGGGGAATCCAAGTTCTGTTTGGAAATTGCTGTCCTCGAACTTTAGCGCAGTCGGTTTCTCCGGGCACCCGCGGGTACGGGCCAAGTCACGCTCCCCGTTGCTATCGTTATGGCGTTGACGGCATGTCCGCAACGCGGCATGACGACAGAAAGGTGCATTGTGCGAGGGATTATTTTGGCCGGAGGATCCGGCACACGGTTGTGGCCCATCACGAAGGGCATTTCAAAGCAACTGATGCCGATCTACGACAAGCCAATGGTCTATTACCCACTGTCGACGCTCATGATGGCGGACGTCCGCGAAGTACTGATCATCACGACGCCCGAGTACAACGAACAGTTCAAGGCGCTGCTCGGCGATGGCAGCGACCTCGGCATGCGTATCGAGTACGCGGTTCAGCCGAGCCCCGACGGTCTCGCTCAGGCGTTCATCATCGGCGAAGAGTTCATTGGGGACGAGTCGGTTGCGCTCGTGCTCGGTGACAACATCTTCCACGGCGTCGGACTCGGTTCGAGCCTTCGTCAGCACGGTGACATCGATGGCGGGCTCATCTTTGCCTACCACGTGGCAAATCCGCGAGCATATGGAGTCGTGGAGTTTGACGAGAACTTCGTGGCGCAGTCGATCGAAGAGAAGCCGACCGAACCCAAGAGTAATTACGCGGTTCCCGGGCTCTACTTCTACGACAACGATGTCATCGAGATCGCAAAGTCCATCGAGCCGAGCGCTCGCGGTGAACTTGAAATTTCCACGGTGAACGAACGCTACCTCGACGCAGGCAAGCTCCAGGTGCAGGTCCTCGACCGCGGCGTCGCATGGCTCGACACCGGCACATTCGAGTCGATGATGCAGGCGAGTGAGTACGTGCGAGTCATCGAGGACCGACAGGGCTTCAAAATCGGTTGCGTCGAGGAGATCGCGTGGCGCGCTGGCTGGATCAATGACGAGCAGCTCGCAACGTTGGCTCAGCCGCTCGTGAAGAGCGGGTACGGCCGGTACCTCATGAACCTGCTCGACAAGTCGTAGCTCGTGAACTGGCGAGAGGCGCTCAATCAAGCGCTTCGGCGCTCGCTCGGAGCAGATGCGAAAATTCCGGACGACACAGTCCCGGTCATCATGTGTTCCTGGCGGCGGCCGGAGCGTCTTCGAGCGATCCTCGCCGATCTTGAGGCGCAACAGGGGGCTCCGAAGATCCGGCTGTTCGTATGGAATAACCACTTCATGGCGCACTACGGCCTTCAGAAGCAAATACGGTCATTTCGGCGTCGCTTCCCGCGCTCGCGGGTGGAGCCGGTCCTGATTCGCTCTCGCGAGAACCTAGGCGGGATCGCCAGATTCGTGGTGCTTCGGAAACTCTTCGAACAGGGGTATCGGCGGTCTGCGATTCTTATCGACGACGACATGAAACTCGGCGCGGGCTTTGTCTCAACCCTGGTCGCCGCCGGTTCCACGGAGACAATCCAAGGGGTTTGGGCCTGGAAGGTTCGTTCTCACTATTGGGACCGTCTCTCGATCAAGCCGGGCGAGCCTGCAGACTACGTCGGCACGGGTGGCGCAATTGTCGACCCGTCGATCGTTGAGAATCCGCAATTCTTCGCGCGACTCGTGCCTGCGTACGGGGCGATCGAAGACGTCTGGATGTCACGCTGGGCAACCGCGCGTGGGTGGAAACTCTCGCGAATCGACGCGCCCCACTCCTTCGTCGAAGATGATCGAGCACAGTATCTGGGGTTCGTGGCGAGAAAGGCCGAGTTCTGGGAACTCGTCGATCGTCTGGTCGCCGGTGAGGACATCGAGGTTCGAGACGACGGTACGGCAGGAATTGGTCGTGTGCTGCCGCAAGAGACTCGCGGGATTCTCCGCTTCGCACTCCGCAAGCGCTTACCCCGATTCACAAAGAAATCCAGGCATTAGCCTAGGAGTGGGCGGCATCTCCGGGATGAACTCGGAAACGCTCGCACCGGGTGAGCAAGAATACTCCGAATGAATGTGAGACGAAATCCGAATGTCTGCTGAGGCACACGCAATCACTGGGGAGCCGGAAGTCAAACGAGTCGTTGTTTTTCCGGCATGGCAAGACAACCCCTTTATTAATCTCACCTACCTTGCAGCGCACAGCGCTGGCTACCATTTCACTCCGATCAAGACGATCAAGGAGCTTGAATCGCAGTTGGAAGGGCAACTCGATTCGACCATTCTGCACATGAACTGGACGAGCCCGATTGTCCAGGCGGCCCCGCGTCAGGGCGTGGCACGCGACAACCTCGCCCATTTCCAAGAGCTCATCGACGACGCGCGTGAGCGCGGACTCACCATCGTCTGGACCGTGCACAACGTGCTGCCCCACGACGGCAAGTTCATTCCCGAGGAAATTCAGCTTCACGAGTTTCTCGCCGATCGAGCTGACGTCATTCACGTCATGTCTGCAGGAACTGCACGATTGTGCGCTGAGTTCTACGAACTGCCTGAACACAAGATCATGCAACTCGATCACCCCAGTTACGACGGCGTGTACAGCGGCGTTCCAGATCGCAATGAGACGCGAGAATTCTTCGGTCTCGCACCCGACGACCTGGCGGTGCTCTTCCTCGGGCATGTGAAGCCCTATAAAGGAATCCTCGAACTCATCGAGGCCGTTAGGATCGCGGCCGACGACCCTGAGCGTTCGATCGTGTTGATGCTCGCCGGAAAGACACCGCCGAACGATCTTGCGATCATCGATGACATCCTGCCCGCGCATGTTCGGGCGATCCGTTACCACTCGTATGTCCCAGAGCAGGACCTCGGGCGGTGGCTCACCGCGGCCGACCTCGGAGTGTTCCCATTTCAGCGAATTCTGAACTCGGGGAGTATTCAGTTGGCTGCAACCTATGGCCTGCCCGTCTTGATCCCCGATGAGCCGCACTTGGTGCAGCAGTATGCCGCGGAGAGCTGGGTTCGCTTCTTCGACCGCAAACGGCAGGCGGAGTCGATTGCGAGCAACCTGCAATCTGACGAGAAGCGCGACCCTGAATCCCGCTTCGCCGCGCGCCGGTATGCGGTCGAGCGTTCGCCCTATCGTCTCTCCGAACGGTTCGTCGATGAGATCCTGCGAACCACGGAGCAGTCGCGAATCAACGCCGGATAGAGTTCCGTACCTTCGTTCGAATCCTGGTCAGCAAGGGACGGGGCGCCACCGTCGGGACCTCCGGATGCGGGTTCAAGAAGACGAGTCCTTCGCCGGGAACTGGCTCTGGAATGACGAGTGAGACGTGGGAACCCTGTTCGATCTCGACCGAGCCGAGTGGAGACCAGCGAAGGATCTTTCGTTGATCGAGCCCTTCTCGGCCAGGTGCAGCGCGGAGCCTGAGCAAAAGATCCCACGCGCCGAAGGCGTCCAACTGAGCGTCGAGCGCCAAGGTGATCACTCCGTCTGTCGCAACGGGAGCAGTTCCGAGCACCGTGTCATCGCCCGATTCACGGTGTGAGGCGAGGGCCTCGAACTCCACACCCGCGAGTTTCTCGCTCAGCCGTGCCGTGATCGATGCGCCTTCGGATCCGAATTGCATCCCACTGACGGTCACGGGTGTCGTGTCGAAGAGGGCTCGTGCTCGGAACGTGGCGATCTCCGTCGGCGTGAGTTCGTCGAGGCTCCCGGCTTTCAGTCCTGGAACGAATTCCGGCGTGATCGAGGGCGCAAGAGCGCACAGCGCCGCGTCGAAGTTGTCGTTTGCTGGCAGTGTCATGACGTGCTGGAAGACATGTGCCGCGACGATCTGCACGAGCGGGTGGAGTGCACCGAGTCGTTGCCGTCCGCTTTCGACCAGTTTGACCAACTGATCGATTTCGCGTGCGTTGAGCGACTTCCAATCGGCAGGGATCGCCTGAGCGCTCTTCCAGGAGTCCAGGAGCGCGAGATACACCGCTGCCGGACGTGGCTTGAGTCCTTCAAATGTTGCTTCGCTGCACGAGGAAAGGAATTCGAACAAGAGATCGGCAATGGCGGACGCGTATTGTGCATCGTCCTTGCTCGAGGGGGCGGTTGCAGTCTTCTCGAGTGCGTTTCGGAAATGGACGAGACCATCCGAATGCACGAACATTCTCGAGAACTCCTCGCTGAGCGCCCGACTGCCGTATGCGTCGACCAAGGTCCGGCACTCGAGTTCCTGAGTGAGATAGCTGTGCACGCTCTTCAGACCGACCGCCTGCGAAGTCATTGAATTGGGCCCGGGACGATCCCGATAGAGGTAGACGACCTGTTCGATGACATCGATCGCGCGAGCGTTGGTCAAGGCGGTGACCACAGGAACGATGTCGTTCGACCGAGGCACCTCCGGGAATTTGATCTGCGCACGCTCGACGAGGGACCGGTGGTAGAGCTTGTTCCAACAGGCTCGTCCACGAATCAGGCTCGGATGATCTCCGAGCGAGACCGCAGTCTTCGGCGAGTTGAACGCTTCCCAATTCTGGGTAGGGCGCCAGATCGAAGAGGTATAGAACTTGACGAACTTGCCGAGGACGAGTTCTGACCCGGAATGTTCGGCACTGTGCAGCAGAGCTGCGATCGCTTCTCTCGGCACGAGGTCGTCGCCGTCGGCGAAGGCGAAATACTCGCCGCGAGCATGACTCATGCCCAGGTTTCTCGCGTTCGCTCCGCCGCGCTCTTCAGCGTCGATCAAACGAATGCGCGGGTCCCGGGCGACAGCGGCGAGGATTCGGTCTCGAGTGCCGTCCTTCGAGTGATCGTCGACGACGATGATTTCGATGGAGCGCTCTGTCTGCGTGGAAAGCGAACTCAAACACTCGTCGATCCATGGCTCCACATTGTGAGCAGGGACGATGATGCTGACGCGCGGAGTTCGCGCAGACTCCTGTGCACGCTGGTGCGACGACGACGGGTGCGTTTCATTACCCGCAGAGTCGCTCGCCGGTTCCCAAAGGTCACGAGGGAACGCGTCGAGCAGCGGTTGCGGGTTCCAGTCCAGAGGCGGAAGCGGGGAGGCCTTGAAGGCCTCATCCAACGTGTTCGCAAATCGGAACGAGTTTCGGCCGGTGCCGCGCATGTAGTCGTCGTACTTGAACGAAACCTCTGCACTCGATTCGAGCGGGACGACCGGTACGCCGAGCGCCTCGGCCAGCACGATGCCGTGGAGCGACGAGGCGATCACTCGTTCGCTCTGTGCAATCGCGCGGATGACCTCCCACACCGGCGCGAGCGGCGAGATCAGATCCGGGTGGTCGATGTAGCGTTCGAGGTCGTTGAGGTTCGGAACGACCGCAATCTTCCGAGTCTTTTCCAGGGACCAAGTACGGGTCTCAGGAAAAAGGCTCGGAATCAAGAGCGCCGGATCGCCGAAGATGTCGGGGACCTCGAAACCACGAGAGCGCAGTGCGCTCGCAGTGAACGGACCTCGAACAGCCCTGATATCGAGATCGAACGGCAACTTCGGGCGTCGAACTTTTCCGTTGATTCCCGTACCCCAGATCACGTCATCGTTCTGTGCAAAGTGAACGATCGATCCAACCGAGAGGAGGCGTCTTCGGGGACCGTTTGAGGTTTCGGGTTCGATCCCACGTGCAGCGAGCAGAGCGCGAACGACGAGCGGTCCGAGTTCATCGCCGAAGTTTTGCCTCGCTGCGGTGCCCTCGACTACAGGAGGTCGCCAGAAGGCAGCATCGACACTGCCGAGAGCTTCTACAGGGAGTGGGGGAGCGGAAGACACAGATCCATCATAGGGAGCGGTCTGCGCGATCTGATGCGCATGCCGATTCTCGGAGCGGAATCTCAGTCTCGGTTCGAGCTACCAGTTTCCACTCAAGATCGCTGTTCTGAGCGCCAGCTGGTCGCGGCGTCGACGGCGAAGTTGCGGCACCCGGGCGGCGAGCTGTAGTCGGGCGCTCGGCGTCGTCTGCTCGAAGAGTTGCACGAGGCCTCGCAGTTCCGGTTGCAGTTCCTTCGTCGCAACGTCGAGCGCGATCCTCGCCACGCGCAGTGACTGCATTCGATGCCACCCGTTTCGGAGCGCTCGTGCTCGTGCGATCGCTTGTCGTGGGCCGAGATTCGCGCCAGTCGCGTTGCGGTCATGCTGGCGATACTCGACGAGCGAGTCGGGGAGGATGACCCAGCGAAGCCCTGCCGCCCGACAGATTGCGTAGACGGTCCAGTCGTGCGCCGCCGTATCGTTGACGCGCTGATCGCCGCGGACCACCTGTTGCACGAACTCGAACGCCTCTCGAGTCAACAGATAGGTACTGCCCGGGCCTGCGCTTTCACAAACGAAGTCGAATCGGCGTTGCGGTTGGTTCTTTTCAACCAGGACTCGGCGAGTGCTGAACACCGCGGTCACGTTGCTCGAGACGGCATCTGCGTGTTCAAGCGCTGCCACGGTTTTTGCAAGTCGATCGATCGACCAAATGTCGTCTTGATCCGCGAAGGCGATCGCATCGAAGCCTTCAAGCGGTGCATCACGAATCAGCCGGTAGAAGTTGGCTTGCGCCGAACCGAACCGCTGCGAAGGCAGCACCTGCACAGGAAAATCCGCGCTGAATCGTTCGATGATCTCGAGCGTCGAGTCTTTGGAATCGTCATCGGAGACAATGAGGGTGACCGAGACCTGCTGCTGCGCGCGAATTGAATCGAGTTGCTCCTGCAGAAACCGCTCACCGTTATGGGTGGCCATGAGTACGGCGATACGTGGTTGCAGCATGCACTCGCCTTCCCTTGCCCGGTCCGGTTCAAGATTAGTAGACGATTCCCGGCAAGCGATCCTCGAAGGGAGCGTCGTGGGGAGTTCCAGTAGTGTGGCCACGAGATCTTTCCGCTTCGAATGCAGACGTCGCGGCGACCCACACTGCAGAAAGTCACACCATGCGTCGAATTGTTTTCTACCTTGTATTCGATCCTGACGGTCATGTCGGCGACTACGTTCTGCACAACCTCCAGAAACTCCGTGCGCATGCCGAGCACATCTTCGTCGTCTCCAATTCGGCGCTCACCGCGCAGTCGCACGAGCGCCTTGCAGCAGTCGCCGACACGGTGTGGGAACGGGAGAACCGGGGCTTCGACGTCTGGGGCTACAAAGAAGCGATGGAGCAGTTCGGCCTCGAGGCACTGCGATCGTTCGATGAAGTCGTGCTGATGAACTACACGTTTTACGGTCCACTCGAATCGTACGACGAGCTGTTCACGCAGGCGGAAGCCCGCGACGTCGACTTCTGGGGCGTCACCGACCACGCGGAGATCCGCCCGAACCCCTACACGCACACCGGCGTTATGCACCGACACATCCAATCGCACTGGATCGCTGCTCGGCAGTCGCTCGTCCGGTCGAACGACTGGGCACAGTACTGGGCTGAAATGCCGCCGATCGAGTCGTATGCCGACTCGGTGCAATTCCACGAAGCGAGACTGACGAACCACTTTGAGGAGCGGGGCTATCGCTCATGGACCGCGTTCCCAGAGGCGAATTATCCGGTCGATCACCCCGTCTTTGAACTCGCCGACGTCCTGATCGACGACGGCTGCCCGATTGTGAAGCGACGATTCTTCTTCCATGATCCGATCTACCTCGATGATCGAGCAATCATCGGTCGACGGGTTCGAGAGCGCATCGAGCAGAGCTCGTTCCCGGAGGAATACTTCTGGAACGACATCGCGCGATCCTCGAAGCCGCGCATTCTCTCGACCAATGCCTCGCTGCTCGAGATCATGCCGGACGTCGACCTCGGCGGCGAGCCACTCGACCAAATGAAGATCTGCGTCCTCGTGCACGCGTTCTATCCCGAGATGATCGAAGAGATCCTCGATCATGCGAACACGCTCCCTGTCCCGTTCGATTTGGTCGTCACCACGACCGATGAACACAAGCGCGCGCAGCTGACGGAATCACTGGCCCGACTCGGCCGGCACGATGCAGACGTCCGAATCGTCGAGTCAAATCGTGGTCGGGACATCACTGCATTCCTGCTCGCCTGCAACGACGTGCTGACGAGCGGCTCGTACGACCTGGTCGTGAAGCTGCATTCGAAAAAGAGCCCCCAAGACGGGTTCAACGCAGGCCGGCACTTCAAGGAGCACCTGTTCGAGAACCTCCTCGGAAGCAAGGGATACACGTCGAACCTCGTTCGTCTGTTTGCGCAGCACCCAAGTCTCGGAATCGTCTTCCCGCCCACGATTCATATCGGGTTCCCGACCATGGGTCGCGCCTGGTTCGCAAATGAGGAACCAGCAAAAGAGCTCGCAAAGAAACTGGGCATCACGATTCCATTCGACGAAGCGAGCCCGCTGGCCGCGTTCGGGTCGATGTTCATCGCTCGCCCGGAGGCGCTCGCGGCGTTGGTGAACGCAGAATTCACCTGGGACGACTTTCCCGACGAAGGCGGCTATTCAGACGGCAGTCTCGCGCACGTCGTCGAGCGACTCTTCGCGTACGCGGCGCTCGCGGACGGGTTCCACGCTCGCACGGTACTGACGAGTCGGAATGCAGCGATTTCGCACACCCTGCTCGAGTACAAGTTGCAAGCAATCACGGAACGCATCCCCGGCTCAACTCGCGAGCAGATAGAGCTCATGCGTTCCGGTCCGATTCTTGGCAACATGCTCACTCGCATGAAGCATGCTGCAAACCGTTCGCCGGTCGCCGCGAAGACCTTGAAACCCGCCTACGTTTCAGCGCGCTGGGTGTTCCGGAAGATCCGACGATCCTGAGGGATGAGCGCGCCGAGATCCTGGGGCTCCGCCTCGAACGACGTACACTGATGATGCGTATCGAACGATCCCGGTGACGGACTCACGACAAGAATGAATGGTGAATCTTCGGTGAAACGAGTGGTGAAGAAGTCTGTGCTGGCAGTCGCGGGCAAATCCGCAGCAGTGCAGCATGCGCTCGACGCACGAATTTTGCAGAGTCGCACCTCGCAACTGCTTGCGTCCGGGCTCCTTGATCGAGAGTTCTACGAAGCCCAGGTTGGTCAGACGTTCGAATCTGACGAGGCAGCGCTGCATCACTATCTGGAGATCGGGCGGTTCGAACTTCGTTCGATTACGACGCTCTTCAATGAAGATTGGTACCGGGCGCAAACCGGGGCTCCGGAATCCGACAGATTCCTCTCGATGTTCTTCGGTATCGAGCCGCTTGCATCTACCTCCCCGGTGTTCGATGCGGTCCGTTACTCGAGAGAGTGCGAGATCCTCGGTATCCCTGCACCCGGCAACACTCGAGCCGCGCTCGAACTGTTCGTCCGTTTCGCCGAGAACAACACTGAGCTCCCGTCTCACCCGCTCGCATCAGGAACCTTGCACTTCGGACGGATGCGGCGAGCAGCGATCGACCTCGCCCGGAAGCAGCAGATCCGGAATCAACCCCACGACGTTCCTGAGCTCTTCGAATGGAACGAAGATGCTTCGCGAGATGCAACGCAGACGCTCCGAAACGCGCCAAGAGGTGGAGAACCACTGGTCTCAGTGGTAATCGCGATTCGCGACGGTCGGGATGCGTTGCCGTCGGCGATCCAGTCCGTGCGTGATCAACGGTGGGAAAACTGGGAGCTGCTGCTCGTTGACGATGCCTCGGTCGACGGGAGTGACGAAGCGATCGCGCACGCTGCGACGCTCGATCCTCGAGTGCAGAGTTTCGTCAATGACGGGAACGGAGTCGCATCGGCGCGAAACCAGGCGCTGCACGCTGCTGCAGGCGAGTTTGTCCTCTTCTTGGACGTCGACCACGTCCTCGAACCGGACGCGCTGCTCGTGCTCACCAATTTCCTGCTCCGAAACGATGCCCCAGCAGTTCGCTCCGCGGTCCGGGTGCTGCATCCTTTCGACACTCGCTATCAGTTCATCACTGGCGACCGCGAGTCGCTTCGGCACACGGAACTTTCGCCCTCGCTCAGCGCCACCCTCTTCAGGAAGCAGGCACTCGAACGAATCGACGGATTCGATGAGTCCATGAAGGCGGCGGTCGACTTCGATCTATTCCTGCGACTGTTGAAGAAGGTCGAAGTTCCGAGTCTCGAGTACCTGGCGGCGACGACCGCACACTTCGCAGGGCCACGCACGCTCGCGGTTCGCGAGCCTGCGGGTTGGCGTCGGAGAGCGCTGACCAAGGACCTCATCCGCTGGGACGACCAGCGAGCGTCACTCGATTCACGTACGGACGACGCAGTCTCGATCGTGATACCGGTGTATCTCGATTGGGAGATGACTGCCGCGGCGGTGAGATCGATCGTTGCAAGTTCGAACCACTATCCGCTCGAGATCGTCATCGTCGATAACGGTTCCTCGCCCTTGACCCAAGCGATCCTGCAGCAGTGCGTGCTCGGGGTCGCGAATCTGAAGTTTGTTCCCATGCAGGCGAACACGCACTTCGCCCTCGGCTGCAACATCGGATTCTCGAAGACCACAAAAGACCGCGTCATCTTCCTCAACAACGACACGGCTGTGCAGCCTGGCTGGCTCACGCCGCTCGTCAATGCGCTGCGCGACCCATCGGTGCTCGGAGCCCAGCCACGACTGGTCTACGACGACGGTCGCATTCAGGCTGCAGGAACCGTCTTCAACGGAAGCCGGGTCGCGCCGTGGCATTTCCTCGCCGGCCACGACCCTGTCGATGCAGACGCGGCCGATCAGAGCGACTTTTTTGCCATCACAGCCGCGTGCATGGCACTTCGCGCTGCAGATATCGCTGCCGTTGAAGGATTCGACCCGATCTACACGAACGGCTTCGAAGACATTGATCTCTGCCTTCGACTCGGGGCTCGCTCTGAGGGCAAGTTCAAGGTCGTGCACGAAGCAACCGTCGTCCACTTTGAGAGCAAGACGCCGGGCCGCTTCAAAGCGAGCGATGAGAACCGCAGGACGTTCTTCGACCGGTGGCGAGGCAACATCCCGTCCGATGCCAGCGAGAAGTACGCTGCCGCGGATTCAGAGATCACCGCATTCCGAAATGGGCGAACTTTTGTGACCGCGGTGCTGCGCGATGTCGCTCCGATCACGAAGCGAATCCACCCTCGAGTCGAGCACGGTCCTTGGGCGGGAAGACCGCAACTCCGGTTCTCGATCAAGATCGCGGCACCTGCTGGTGCCGAGGGCGATGAGTGGGGCGACACAGTGTTCGCCGATGACCTCGCTCGATCAATGCGGGCGCAAGGGCAGCATGTTGTCGTCGATCGACGGGACTACCACTCGGGGCCGACCGAGAGTCTCGAAGACGTTGCGATTGTCCTTCGAGGAGTCGCGCTGACCGCACCGAACCCGAGCGCGCTCAACATTCTCTGGGTGATCAGCCATCCCGAGATGGTCAGCGAAACCGAACTGAAGACCTTCGATACGGTCTTCGCCGCGAGTATTCCTTGGAGTCGAGGAGCGACGAACCGGAGCGGTCGAGAGGTCCTCCCGCTCCTGCAAGCAACCGACCCGAATCGGTTCAATCCGATGCTGGATCGCGAAGCACCTCGAAATCCCCGGGTCAGCTTCGTCGGCAACACGCGGGGAATCGCCCGCAAGATGTTGATGGACGCCCTCGCAGCCGACGTGCCGGTATCGATCTATGGCAGCGGATGGCAGGAGTTCATCCACCCCGAGCTCGTTCGTGCAACCTGGCTCGGGCCAGACGAGGTCGCGAATATCTATCGATCGAGTGACTACCTGCTCAACGACCACTGGACCGATATGGCGAACGAAGGGTTCATCTCGAATCGCGTGTTCGATGTCGTTGCCAGTGGGACGACGATCGTCTCTGACGAAGTCGAAGGAATGCGCGAGATCTTTGGCGAGGCGGTGCGGTTCGCGAACTCACCAGAGGAAATCGCCGAGATCGTCCGGGGTGGGAACAAGGTCCCGCGACACCGGCTCATCGAGATCGCGCAACGTATCGGACAAGAGCACTCCTTCGACGCGCGCGCGACGACACTCATCCAGTCGGCGTATGACTCTCTCGAAGCGGGTCGAATTCCGAGTCTCGCATCGTCAGATTCTGCCCCGCGGAACGACTCCGCCTGGGTCGAGTAGAGCGGTGTTAGTCTTGGGCGGCGCCTGCGGCAACGCGGGCTCATTACTTGCAGGCGAGGAACAATGACACAAGTAGCTCGAAAGCGCAGTCAGGCTCGTGGGGTTACTTTCAACCTCCTTGTCAATCTCACGCTTCGCGAAATTCGTTCGGAGTACAAGCGCACGACCCTCGGTCGGTTGTGGTCGCTCATCAACCCGGTTGCGCAGATCGCTGTCTTCTCGCTCGTCTTCGGACTGTTGTTCCAGATCCAGGCACAACCGGGCACGAACTCAGGTGTGCACTTCTTCCCGCTCTGGATCGGTATCGGAGTGGTCACCTGGGGGTTCATCTCCAGTTCTGTGAACGGCGGCATGCGAATGCTGATCGGAAGCGCGGGTCTTCTGAAGAAGGTGTACTTCCCCCGGTGGGTGCTTGTGCTCTCCAAGATCCTGTCGAATGCATTCACCTACGTCATCGAGATCGGCGTGATCACCATTCTCATGGCGTTCGTCGGCGGACCACGAGTATTGCTCTACGCCCCGCTCATGATCCCTCTGATTCTTCTGGTCGTCGTCTTCACCGTGGGTCTCGCGCTGGTGCTCTCGGTCGCAATCGTCTACTTCCGTGATGTCGAGCACCTCTGGGGCATCTTGACGCAAATGTGGATGTACGCCACCGGTGTGATGTTCCCGCTGAGCTACGTCGCGGGCGCAGAACAGCGCATCTTCGATGACGGATTCCGCATCTTCGATGAGCGCTTCCCACTGTTGTTCCTCTTCCGTCTCAACCCGACGGAACGAATGCTCGAGTCGGTTCGAAACATCTTGTACGACTTCACCGTGCCCCCGCTCGAGAACTGGCTGTTCATTGCGGCTTGGGCTTTCGTCATGCTCGGCATCGGAATCCTGGTGTTCCGCCGATACTCAAAGAACCTGGTGGAGGAACTCTAATGTCGAGCCCAGCAGTTACCGTCGAGAACATCTCGAAGCAGTTCCGGATCTATCACGACCGCAATCAGTCGCTGAAGGCGACCGTGTTGAAACGCCGGCGCGCAGAATACGAAGAATTCAAAGCCCTCGACGACGTGTCCTTCGAGATCCCTGAGGGCCGCACCTTCGGGCTCATGGGCCGAAACGGTTCGGGGAAATCGACCCTGCTGAAGTGCATCGCCGGAATCCTGACCCCGAACGCTGGCACGATCACCACGCGCGGCAGTATTGCTGCGATGCTCGAGGTGGGTTCGGGATTCCACCCGGAGCTTTCTGGGCGCGAGAACATCTACCTCAACGGCTCGATCCTCGGAATGTCGAAGCAGCAGATCGACCGCAAACTCGAATCGATCGTCGAATTCTCCGGCGTCGAGCGCTTCATCGATCAGCCCGTGAAGAACTACTCCAGTGGAATGTACGTTCGTCTCGGTTTCTCGGTCTCCATTCACACCGAGCCCGACATCCTGCTCGTTGACGAGGTTCTTGCCGTCGGCGACATGGACTTCCAGGAAAAGTGCCGAGCGAAGTTCGCCGAGTTCAAGGCGAGCGGCCGCACCGTCGTGATCGTCTCGCACAGCATCCCGAGCATGCGTCAGATGTGCGACGACGCGGCGTGGCTCGATCAAGGCGTCTTGCAAGAAGTTGGTCCGGCGAGTGCGATCATCGACCGCTACAAGGATTCCGGACATCCGACAGACGCAGTGGCCGGCGGCGGCCAGCGGCATGGCACTGGTGAATTGACCTTCGACCGTATCGAGCTCTTGAACGTTCGCCGCGAGCCGGCCGGTCACATCCGCACCGGTGAGAGTCCCGGGCTGCGCCTGCACTACACCGCGCACGAGCCCATCGCTCGCCCGAATTTTAAAGCCAGCATCACCACCATTGAGGGTCAGACGCTGTGGGCCGTGTCTGGAAAACAGGCTGAATGGGTTCCGGAAAACATTCCGGCCGGTTCCTCATACGTCGACGTTGAAATCGATCGTATGGTGCTGAGCCCGGGCGAATATGCAGTGAACGCTGAGGCCTGGAGTGGTTCGAACAGTGTTCCGCTCGACAGCTTGAAGGGTTCGATGCGCTTTGCGGTGCACATGGGTGAGCCTCGAGCGATCGAAGGCCTCGTCGCCATGGGTTCGACCTTCTCTGGGCCCTCGCCACTCGCTTAATCATGCAGCAGCCTCGGGTTTCGGTTGCGCTGTGCACCTACAACGGCGCGCAATGGCTCGAAGAGCAGATCCGGTCGATCCTCGCGCAGACCGTCCCGGTCTTTGAAATCGTCGTCGGCGACGATAATTCGAGCGACGAGACACTCGCGATTCTTGAGCGGCTGCGTTCAACGAGCAAGATCCCGATTGTCGTCAGAGCCCACAAACCTGCGCTCGGAACATCTGCCAATTTTCTCGATGCGATCCACGCCTGCTCGGGGGAGGTTGTTGCGCTCTCCGACCAGGACGATGTCTGGCACGAACGAAAGATCGAGCAAATGCTGCCGTTGTTCGAGGATCCGAATGTTCTCCTCGTGCACAGCGATGCTCGCCTTGTCGACGGTTCAGGACGACCGCTTCGACATTCCCTTGCGGAGTCCCTTGAAATGAACGCGGGGGAGCGCGCGGGGCTCGAGCGCGGTGACGCACTCGAGATCCTGCTTCGGCGAAACCTGGTTACTGGTGCGACAGTGCTCCTCCGGCGCACGCTCGCTGAATCGGTGCAGACAGTTCCGGACGCTTGGGTGCACGATGAATGGCTTGCACTCATTGCGGCGAGTAGAGGCGGGCTTCGCTTTCTTCCGCTCCCGCTTATCGACTATCGCCAGCACGAGACGAATCAGATCGGAGTAAGCAAACCGGGCCTTCGAGTGAAGATCACCAAGCTCCTCGGTGCTGATCCAGCTCGAATTGATCGAATCGCGCGACGCGGGAGGAGTCTTGCTGCGGCACTGCGCGAATGCGAGCTTTTCCCCGAGATCGCCCGCCGCAAACTGCAGCAAAAGGCAGAGCATATGAGTGCGAGGGCGGCCCTTCCTCGCCGCCGCTTCGCGCGGCTTGTTCCGGTCATCCGGCTCTCCCGCGATGGGCGATATCGCTCGTACACACGGGGTCATATCGATATCGCCCGTGATCTTTTCGAAATGAGAACGTTCGGTGCGTCGTCGGGGGACAACGTGAATTCTTCATATTCTTAAAGGGACACCCAACCGATTGGTTCCCAATGCCACGCGTTCGCATTCTCGGCATGCTTGTTATCTCGGCTCTCATGATTGCCGGATTGACCGTTCTCTCCAGCACCTACGAAAAACCTGCTGAGGCGGCGGTCGCAAGCGACTTCGACCCCGGCAATATCATCAGCGACCAGAACTTCTATGACGGTGCCGCGATGTCGGCGTCGCAGATTCAGTCGTTCCTGACCCAGCGAGTTCCGAGCTGCCGCTCGAACTACGCCTGCTTGAGCACGTACCGTCAAAACACCCCGACGATGCCTGCGACAGCGTATTGCCGTGCAATTCCCGGTCAAGCCAACGAAACTGCGGCGAGCATTATTGCCCGTGTTGGGTCCGCGTGTGGTGTGAGCCAGCGGGTGTTGTTGGTGCTGCTCGAGAAAGAGCAGTCGCTCGTTTCCTCAGCATCTCCGGTGCAGCGACAATTCGATAAGGCAACGGGATTCGCGTGCCCAGACACTGCGCCCTGCGATCCCTCGTTCAACGGGTTCTCGTACCAGGTCTATTACGCCGCACGGCAGTTCAACCTGTACCAGGCGCGCCCGAACAACTATCGCCACGTTGCAGGCAAGAGCAATCAGGTGTTGTACCACCCGAACGCCGCATGCGGCTCCTCCTCCGTGTTCATCCAGAACCAAGCGACCGCGGGACTGTACAACTACACGCCATACCAGCCGAACACCGCAGCGCTCGATAACCTCTACGGTTCAGGAAACACCTGCTCGAGCTATGGCAACCGGAACTTCTGGAGAATCTTTACGGACTGGTTCGGCGACCCGCGCCAGTCCGCGCACGTCGCATTCTGGCAAGCTTCGGGCGACGCCCGCGTCTACCTCGTGTCGGAGGGGACGAAGTACCTCGTCCCGAACCGAGCGATGCTCTCTGAATACCAGGGGCTCGGCATCGTGCAGCAAGTCACTGCTGCCCGATTGAATGGTCTGGCCACCGGAATGGAACTCGGTCGTATCATCGTCGGAGCCAGCGGGAAGATGTACTTCGTTGATGGAAGTACCGGCTACCACATCAGATCGTGCGGTGACCTGCAGGCCTGGGGATTCGGCTGCGGCTCGTTCCCAAGAATTGGAGCCGCGCTTGAACAGCGCCTTCGTGACGGAGGCGTCTTGCACCGCACCGTAACACTTCCAGACGGAAGCGCGTGGGGCATCGAGGGTGCAAAGAAGCGCCAGCTCGTCAATGTGTCCGTGGCGAACTCCTTTGGATTCGGAAACCAGTCCACTCGCTTGAGCTCGACGGCGCTCAACGGACTTCCTGTCGGTGTCCCGGTGGTTCCTCCGGGGTATGCCGTACGAAACAGCGATCGATCAATCGCATACGTATCAGCCTCGAATGGGTTGTGGCGGGCGAGTTCCGCGCAGAAGCAACTCGGCTTCCTGTACAACGCGCCCGTATTCACGACCGCCTCGATGAACCAATTGCGTCACGTCGGCAACCTTCCTGACCGTGTGCTCGACGGCGCAGTCGGATTCGTCGTGAGCGACGCGGGTATGCTTCGCGTGCATCCGCCGCACTATGGCGGCACCAGCCGATTCGCGCAGTGGTCGGCAGGTATTGCGAGTTCCATGCCTCGTGCAGGCGAGGCGAGGGCCTCGCACTTCGTGAGGGAGCAGGGCACTGACGGCATCTATCTCGTCAGCGGTAACACGATGCGTGTGATGCCGAACCAAGCCGAGTACCAGCGAGTAATTCGCACCGGAGTGCCCGCGCGTGTCTGGAACGTTCCCCCTCGTTCGCTTGCAGACGTGCCACAACGCACGGAGTTCCCCTCTGGCACCTTGATTCGCGTTCCCGACCAGACCACCGTGTACATGATCGATGGCGGCCGAGCATTGCGGGTTCCGCAGTGGGCGAATGTCGAGGCGCTCGGGCTCCCGACCACGGTGAGGCAAGTCCCTGTCGGGGTGCTTGCTGGATTCTCGTCCACCTCGGTCCGGCTCGACACGCTGAACATACAGTGCGGATCGACATCGTACTTTGCCAGTGGAGCAGGCCTCCATCCGTGGTCCTCGCTCACCGCGAGGAATCACCTGGGCATGCCCGTCTTGAAACTGCAGGATCCGACCTGCGCTGTGCTCAAGAAGTTCGTCAATCGCGCGACACAGTTCGTGAGCGGGAAGTCGGGCGGCACCTACATGATTCAGGACGGCAAACTCCGCTACATCAACTCGGGTGCCACGCTCGCCTCAGTCGGTGGGAACAACGCCAACCGAATCGGCGTGCCGAACCATATTCTGCGGCTCATCCCTGAGGGCACGTGGGTTCGACCGACCTTCCCCGACGGGACGCTCATTCAGTCGCAAAACGGCGGCCCAGTGTATGTGCAAAACGGTCCGAATGTCATGGAACTGCGCACGTATCAGATTTCGAAGTCGCTTGGACTCGGGACCTCGCCGGTACGGCTGCAACAGGCCGGGGTGAACGCTACGACGAAGGTCGGAACGCTCTCCTCATCGATCATTCGATGCGGAACCGTTCTCTTCGTCGGCGTGAACGGTGCACGACAAGCGGTGCCGCAGCAGTTCGTGGGTGATTACAAGGGCATCGCTGTCAATCAGTTGAGCTCATCGCTCTGCGCGAAGATCCCTGTCTCCGGACAGCGGATGACCGAGATCGTTCAGGGCAACAATGGCGTGATGTGGTTGCTCGATAATGGCAAGCGTCATCAGATCCAGAACCAGGCCGCACTCACGCGCCTCGGGGGGCACTCCAACGGCTGGCGGGTTGTCGACGACACGGTCATCGCCGCATTCCCCGTCGGTTCAGCGATCAGTCGATAGCTGCGCTCACACGAAGTGCGCCGAGCAATCTGCTCGGCGCACTTCGTCGTTCGCGGTGGCCTGACTGGGAGGCGCGTTCGCTACTGTGCAGCCATTAACGCCGAGATTTCGGAGTTGTCGCCGTAGACGATCTTCGAGTCGTAGGGCCGGTCTGGGAACTTGCCATAGTCGAGACTGATGTCGAGGGCATTGTCGTGAATGAATTCCTCGATCTTCTCCCCGAGGGCCGTCGCGGTCCCGGAGCACACGTTGATGATGCCGCGGACCTCGTCTTGGAGTGCAACGGTTGCAATCTGTCGACCAAGTTCGGCGACGTGAATGAAGTCGAACTTCGCCTTGCCTGAGGTGAACGGGAACGAGGTCTTGCCGGCGTCGGCCGCCTCGAGCAATTTGGTGAACACCGACTGGTTGTTCCTGTCGTCACCGTAGATGTAGAAGGCACGGAGCCACTGAATTGTCGCGTGCTGTTCGAGTTCGGTGAACACGGAACGTCGCAGCGCGTCCTTCGCGATGCCGTAGAGCGAGAGCGGGTCGCACTTGGTATCGGCCGTGATGATGCCTTCATGACGACCAATTTCGTGCATCGTGCCGAGCACCGCGAGTCGAGTAACACCCGAATCCGCGAACGCCGAGAGCACACGGAAGTGGTCGGAGAGTCGAAGCATATGCAGACGAGAATTGTGCGCGAACCCGGCTTCCCATGCAAGGTGGACGACGACATCGAACTTTTCGTCGAGCAGCGGTTGCAGGTTCGTGTCTGGATGCAGGAGATCAAGGGTGACGACTGTCGCGCGAGGGTCGATCGTTCTCCGAGAACCCGGGCGAGTGGTTGCAGTGACCTCAGCGCCCTGTTCGAGAAGAGCGGTCACAACGTGTCGACCGATGTAGCCGGCAGCGCCTGTCACGAGTACGCGTTGCGCGTGGGTCATACATTCCCCTCAATTGCAGCATGGAAGCGCTTCATCCTATCGAAACCCCTTATTTGCCGAGCGTGGGGTCGAAGCGTTCTGGAATTGGCGCGAGGACTTTCCGCCAGGTGATTTCGTGTGAGACCTTCACGACGCAAATCACCAGGAGCAGCAAACCGAATTCCCACAGCAGATTGCTCATGACGAGACCCTGTGAAGCGAGTACCGTCAAAATGACGGCCGGCCACTGATGCAAGACGCTCTTTCGACGAGCGGCGAGCAGCCACGCACGGATGAGGCCCGCGAACAGCATGAGCAAGAAAAGGATGAGCCCGATCAGCCCGAGTTGGAAGAGCACATCGATATACGTGCTCGACGAATCGAGGACTTGCCGCGCGTTGACGGGACCGATGAGCGAATAGGGTGGCGTCTCCATGTCCCAACGGCCGAGAAACCCGCGACCGATCTGGGCATTGAACTGCACGAGGGGCATGATTTTGCGCCAGACTGCGAGGCGGAAGTTCGCCTCGCTCTCGGCGCCGAAGAACTCGACAACGTTCCAACGGGAAATCCAGACAAGAAGCCCGCCGAGCGCGACCGCGACCACGAGAATTCCTTGAACGCCACGGCGTTCGCTCGGTGGCCTCGACGCGATGAGCGCGAGAACTCCGAGGATGACGACTGCGCCGACGGCACTCGCGCGTGCGATCGCGCTGCCCGACAGGACAATGAGGCCGACAGCGAGCACGATCGATCCCCAGGCGACCCAACGCGAGGTCGCACGCGCGCGAAGCTCGATAACAAAGGTTACGAGGGCGAGCACGGCGAAGGCCCCGAGTGTTGTGTTCTCTCCGAAGAGACCTTGGATGGGGCCACCACCGGCAAGGTTGCCATGCACACGTAGCGTTGCGAATGTCGTGTCGAAGATGATCCCGACGAGAACCTCGACCGCGTATGAGCCAAGGATCACGATTCTGCACGCGGTCGCGAAGCTTCGCAGGATCTGGATGAGATCGCGAGCAAGCGCGATGTATGCGGCGAGGACGACGAAACCCAAGAAGTACAGTGCACTCCCGATCGACTCGGGAAGATAGCGGCTCCAGAGCGGCGAAACGATTGCGAACGCAGCGAATGCGCAAAGGGTGAGGGGGAGGTGCCGAACCTCGAGATCCAGGCGCAGCGCCCACACCGCCCCGGCGCACAATGCCACAAGTACCGATACCGCGGCGAGGAGACCCGGCCAGCCGATCAGGCGCACGGTCAGGGGCGCAAGGAGAGCGACCAGCATCGAAGCCGTAGTCAGGGCATGGTGTGTCTTCGCATGACTCAGGAAGTATTCGAGACTCACTCGGTTCGGATTCATGATGTCACCGCTCGGGACGGTGCCGAAGAGGGAGACGCGGTCGCTCGTTCACGGCCCCGCACGATCACCGCGACGAGGAGCACGAATCCGAGCTCGATCAGCGGACGGCTCTCAGTGAGGCCCTGCACGAAGAGCGCAACCACGATCAGGAGGGCCAGCGCGTGCGTGGACGCGAAGGGTTGAGCCCGCAGCGTGGCTACGGCCGACTTGAACGCGCTGAACTGCACGCAGATCCAGAGCAGCACTCCGATCGCACCGAGTTGCATGAACACATCGAGCCAAACGTTGTGCGCCATGAGATGAACGACGCCACCGTGGATCGCGAGGTGATCGAACGGTGGGACCCACGGCGGCCAGTACCCGAAAATCCGTTGCCGATCACCGGGCTCTCCATTGCCTGGCCGATCACGGATTCCCAGATTCCGAAGCGTCCGGTGAAGTCGGAGTCTTTCCCGATGAATGCGAGGAGTTGCTCGCGTGCGAGAACTGCAACGCTTAACAGTGCGAGTGCGATGAGACTGGAAACGGCAGTCGTGATTTGGAAATGTCGGAGCGGCATCCTCCGCCACAGGGCGATGAAGAGCGCGACGCATGCTACGGCGATCGTGGCAACAAGGACTGTGGCGCTGCGAGTGAGTGCAAGCGCCACGATCGGAGCGATGATCGTGACCGCCGCAAGCGCTCGTGATCGAATGCGTCGTGTCGAGGCGACCGCAACGATCAGCGCAAGCAGTGCGGTCATTGCAAGAAGATTCGAGTTTCCGGTGATGCCCTGAATCCGGCCGCCGTCGAGGAGGAGATCTCTCGACCAGTAGAACGCAGCAGGGTGATCGCTGCTGTCATAGTGCACCCAGAGTGGGTAGATCGGTCGGCGAAGCACAAGAGAAACGAACGCTTCGAACACGAACGACGCGAGCACCACGAGCTGCGTGCCCCACAGCAGCGCGCGACGGAACGTATCGAATCTGATGAGCGCAAGAAAAATCCCACCGACTGCGCTCGCGAGCTGGAGGAATACGCCGAGGAGCGTGGTCGGGGGGTGCAGTGACCACACGGCGGTTGCGAGCGCGAAGCCGAGAAACAGGGTGAGCGACCACGGGAGGCGACGAATCGAGAAGCGCAGGCTCCGAAGTTCAACGATCGCCCAGACCAGCAGCGAAGCAACAATCGCGCCCCAGCCGTACCAGCTCAGGAGGTACCGGAAGAAGTCGCCACTTGCGAGCGTGAAGACGATGAGCGTCGCGAGCGTTGCATGTCGCTGCGATCGATTCATTCGTCCATCGTGCCACGCTTCTCGCAGCATTCGAGACTTTCAAAAGCACCTTGGCATCGCATATTTCTCGAGAAGTCGAAGCCGAGAACCGGCCGGCGGTCCGAAGTCCGCGATATTGTCGAAGCTGCCGCTTGACGAAGAGGATTCATGACTACTCCCCGGACACTCGTCCTCGTACCGACTTACAACGAGTTTCTCGCTCTTCCAACGATCGTCGAGAGGCTGTTCACCGCCGCTCCCGATGTCGATCTCCTCATCCTGGACGACAACAGTCCCGACGGAACGGGCAAGCTCGCGGACGAATTGGCCGCTCGTGATCCACGAATCACGGTGCTGCACCGTACAGAGAAAGCCGGGCTCGGCGCGGCCTACCTCGCTGGCTTCGAGGAAGGCATCCGACGCGGGTACGACCTGCTCGTCGAAATGGACGCCGATGGCTCGCATCCTCCAGAGACCTTGCCCGAGATGATCGCGCTCGCCTGGGGGGTCCCCGGCTTCGACCTCGTGATCGGTTCGCGATGGGTCGCTGGTGGGAGCGTGGTTGACTGGCCGAAGCGACGTGAAGCGTTGAGTCGCGGAGCAAACCTCTACGCACGCTCGATGCTGAGCGTCGATGTCCGTGACATCACCGCCGGCTATCGCGTGTACCGAGCGAGCACACTGGCGCGTCTCGCGCTCGAGGATCTCGACAGCAAGGGCTACTGCTTCCAGATCGACATGACGTTGCGGGTCGCCGACGCCGGCGGGACAATCCAGGAGGTTCCGATCGTCTTCCGTGACCGTGAGGTCGGTGAATCCAAGATGAGCGGCTCGATCATCGTCGAGGCCATGTCCAAGGTCACCGGTTGGGGTATCGGCCGCAGGGCGGCATCACTCCGTGGATTCTTTAAGAGCCATCGATGAGCGGAACTGATCTCCATCTCGCACGCGCGAGCACCAACCAGGCAGTGATCCAGGCGCCGAAGCCGGCGCTCCGGCTCGATATTCAGCTCCTCAGAGCGATCGCGGTCGGGATCGTCGTCGCGTACCACCTCTGGCCGAACCGGTTCCCCGGCGGATTTGTCGGGGTCGATGTCTTCTTCGTCGTCTCAGGGTTTCTGATCACCGACCATCTGATGCGCTCCGCCGAATCTCCGGGCGGGGTCAAGCTCGTCAAATTCTGGGCGAACCGCGTGCGGCGTCTTCTGCCGCTGTCGTTGTTGGTGCTCTTGGTCACCGCGATCGGCGTCCTGGTGTTCACCCCAGCCTCCACGTGGATTCGTTCGCTCTGGAACATCGTGTGGTCGAGTCTCTACGTCCAGAACTGGGCCCTCGCCTCAGGGTCGGTGAACTACCTCGAACGAGATGGTGATCCCGTTCCGACGCAGCACTTCTGGTCGCTCTCGACCGAGGAACAGTTCTACCTCGTCTGGCCGATTTTGATTGTCCTCATCGCAACGATCGCGGTCAAGACGATGCGCTCGAGCGACGACGTGGTGCGAGTACGCCGCATTCGAGCCTTCGTGGCAGCTGCCATGATCGCGATCACGGTCGGCTCGCTCGCATACTCGCTGTATCTCACCGCTGCAGATCCCGGGGTCGCCTACTTCGCGACGACGACTCGCGCTTGGGAGTTCGCAGCCGGAGGCCTCGTGGCGCTACTGGTGCGGACCGGGCTGGCGACGAAGATTCCGGGCCGATTCATCGTGCTGCCCGTCCTCGGAGTCCTCGTGATGTTCGCGACGACCCTGTGGCTGCCCGAGGGCACGCCGTTCCCAGGCGTTGCTGCATTGCTTCCCGTCGTGGCAACGGCGTTCTTCCTGCTGTCGGCGAAGCCTGTCGGGCCGTTCTCGGACACCGTGCTCTCGAAGCTGCGACCGCTCACGTACATCGGAGATCTCTCTTACGCGATCTACCTCTGGCACTGGCCGCTGATTCTCTTCGCCGAGGCGATCACGAACGGTCAGGTGACGTTTGTTTGGAAGCTCGGGATCTTCGTTGTCACCCTCATCCTCGCGGAGCTGAGCAAACGTCTCGTCGAGGACCCGTTCCGCTACGGCAAGATCTGGACGAAGAATCATTTCAGGCCGTTCGGGCTCGCCCTGGCAGGCATGGCTCTTGTTACTGCGACTTGCTTCACGAGTATTGCGGTGATCCAGTCGAGTGCGAACACTGAGCCGACGGGGTCGTTCATCGATGGCGCCAATGACCCTTCGATTCCGCTCTCTCCTTCGGTCGCTCTGCGATCCGAGGATCGCGGCATCATGTACGACTGCTTCGATCTCGTGGGAACGGGAAGCACGATCTGTTCCTATGGTCCAGAAGACGCTGACACTCGGATCGCGATCGTCGGAGATTCGCACGCCGCGCACTTGATTCCCGGCCTTGCAACGGCCGCCGTGGAGAACGGTTGGCGCCTCGACACCTACGTCGGCATGAACTGCGATGGCCTCAGCGAGGAGAATCGTTGTGTCGATGCGGACAAGATGGTCGATCAGGTTATCGGCGGCGATTACGACGTCGTGCTGGTTTCGAGCTATCGCGGCTCCTATACACCGATCGAGTTTGTCGAGCAGGGATGGCAAGAGCTCTACGACGCTGGAATGCCGCTGCTCGGTGTTGCAGACGTTCCGTTGCACTCCGAAGCTGCGTTCGCGTGCATCGACATGAGCGGTGGCGACGTGGAGCGTGCTGAGGCGTGCGTTACAGCACGCGACCAGGCGCTGACCGAGATGCCGGATCGCGTGAAGCCGATTGCGGAGCGCATCGGATTCCCGAGTGTCGATTTCGATTCGCTGTTCTGCGTCGAAGACGCCTGCCGGAGTGTGCTGCAGAACACCTTCGTGTACCAGGACGCCCCGAACTCGCATTTGACGTCGACGTTCTCGACGTCGTTGGCCCCGCAGTTCGCAGCAGCGATCGAGGAGTACCTCGAGACCGAGCGGTGAGCGGCTCGGCGCTGCGCCTTACCGTAAACGCAGCGCCGTGCGACAGAACTGGTTTCGCGTTGGAGCGGCTCGCTTAGACGAACGCGCCTACGCCCGAGACGGACTTGCCCACGATCAGCGAATTCATCTGGTAGGTGCCCTCGTACGAATAGAGCGCCTCCGCATCGGCGAAGAACCGACCGACTTTCGAGTCGGTCACGATACCGTTGCCTCCGCAGATCTCTCGGCACCAGGCAACGGTCTCACGCATTTTCTCCGTAGTGAATGCTTTCGCGAGTGCTGAGTGATCGTCGCGTTGCGTTCCGCGGTCCTGCATCGTCGAGACTTGTGAGACGAGTGCGATCGACGCGGTGATGTTCCCGAGCGACTTGGCGAGCAAACTTTGCACCAGTTGATGTCCAGCGATCGGCTTTCCGAACTGCACGCGCTCTTGGGAGTACTGCAGGGCGGCTTCGTACGCGCCAGCCATCACTCCAACGGCACTCCATGCAACCTCGGCGCGGGTTTGGCGCAGCACCTTCGCGGTGTCACGGAATGAGTTCGCATTCTGCAATCGCAGCCGCTCGTCGACGCGAACGTTCTCGAGGGTGATGTCCGCGTTCTGCACGATGCGGAGAGACATCTTGTGTTCGATCTTGGAGGTCGTGAATCCTTCGCTCGACGTCGGCACGATGAATCCCTTGACCTGGTTGTCCTCGACATCTTTTGCCCAGATGACGACGACATCTGCAAACGTTGCGTTGCCGATCCATCGTTTTGCTCCGTTGAGCACCCACTCGTCGCCTTCTCGACGTGCGGTGGTGCGAAGACCTTGCGCGGAATCGGAACCCGAGAGGGGTTCGGTCAATCCGAATGCTCCGATTTGCGCACAGGATGCGAGTTGCGGGAGCCACTCCGCCCGCTGCTCTGGGGAGCCGCATAGGGCAATCGATCCCATGGCAAGACCGTTTTGGACACCGACGAACGTGCTCACCGAGGCGTCCACGCGGCTCATCTCGAGTGCCACCCAGCCTCGGAACACCGACGAGTTCGGGAAAGGAGCGGTCTCGGGAAAGCCGAGCCCGATTGCGTGGTGTTTGACGAGTCCCTGGATCACATCCATCGGGAAGGTTGCGTGCTCCCAGTGATCGTCCACGATCGGCGCGACCTCTGATTCGAGGTAGCGACGCAAGGAGAGCAGGTGCGTCTTTTCATCGTCTTGCAGGTCCTCCGAGAACCCGTAGAAATCACTGGACAATGGCGTGAACGTCATGTGTGCTCCTCATCGGCGTTGATGGAACCCACCGTAAGCATGCTGAACGGGTGGGGCAAAGCCGATTGGAATTCTCGGCCAAAGACAGAGCGTTCACAGTGTTCGGGATTGTGGAGTTCGTCATGCGCGCCGAGAGGGGTGCCTTCAGCGGAGGTGACGACACGCCGTTGGGTGTCCGAGGATTTTGCACGCCGCGAGTAGCATTTGCCGATTTCGACTTGACGCGAAGGAATTACACGAGTGTAATTATGTGCAGTGATGAACCGGCCGGGGTTCTCACGAAGGCTGTCAGGAGTATTGCATGCACGACTCAAACCGAAGAGGAGTTCCAGGCGATTGGTTCGTTGACCCGATCAATCTTGGAGTTCCCGGTGTTCGCGCGACGCTCGATGACGGCGCCCTCGCTTGGCAGAGCGACTCGCTCTGCGCCGAGACCGATCCGGAAGCATTCTTCCCTGAAAAGGGTGGCTCGACCCGCGATGCAAAGCGCATTTGTGAGTCATGCGACGTTCGTGCCGAATGCCTCGAATACGCACTGAAGAACGATGAGCGGTTCGGTATTTGGGGCGGTTTGAGCGAACGTGAGCGTCGAAAGCTTCGAAAGAGCGCCTAACCGCCTTGTCAGGGCAGTGCCGTCACGAACGGCACGATCCTTCGATCGAGACTCGGCATCTCGGTCCGTTTTCTGAGCTGGGCTGATCTCGTTCGCCCCTGAGTCTTCGCGGCACACCGAGTCACACGCGTGCGTTGCACCCTCGACCCTTTAGCCTCATTAAGTGCAACCAACGGTCGTCACTCTTGTTGCCGCGCGGAATGGGGAGCGGTATCTTCCCGCGACCCTCGCGGCCCTCAATGCTCAGACGCATCGTCCGGATCTCTGGATCGGAATTGATGCCTCGAGCACTGACGCGAGTCAAAAACTTCTTCTCGAAGCAGGACCCTCTCGTGTGGTGAGCGTCCGCGCGAAGGCAAGTTTCGGGGAGTGTGTTGGCGCTGCGCTCGCGCTCCCGGAGGTGGAGCGAACCGAATGGGTGTGGCTGCTTCCGCACGACGCCGTCCCAACACCGGACGCCCTTGAGCAATTGCTGGCCACCGCGGAGACGAGCCCGAGTGTTGTGATCGTCGGACCGAAGCTGATGCGCCTCGAAGAACGCGACACGTTCTCGGAATTCGGCGAGACGCTGACGCAGTTTGGTTCGAGTTTGCTGCTGCACGAGGGCGAACTCGACCAGGGGCAACACGATCAACGAATCGACGCACTCGGCGTTGCAAGTGCTGGGATACTGATTCGTCGAGACGTCTTCGACGATCTCGAAGGCTTCGACCCGGCGCTCCCCGACATCGATTCAGGGCTCGATCTCGGTGTCCGAGCACGCCTCGCGGGTCACCGTGTTCTCCTGCAACCGAAAGCACGAGTCAGTGTTGCCGGAGGGCCGGAACTCTTTGCCGCTCGCTCCGTGAGTGATCAGCGCAGAACCGTATTGCGACGACGCGCGCAACTCCACCGACGACTGACGTACGCGAATCCTTTCGCCGCCGTGGTGCACTGGCTCAGCCTCTTGCCTCTCGCTATCGCCCGCTCGATCATGCATCTCCTGGCGAAGCGACCAGGGAGCGTGGCGAGCGAATTCCTCGCCGCCCTGGGCACCCTGATTTCGGTCAGCGCGATCCTGCGCGCCAGGCGCGTGCTCGCACGCAACAAGCGTGCGCCATGGGCTTCGCTGCGTTCACTCAGGATCTCCCGAAAGGCGCTCCGCGAACGGCGCTTGCGGCAGCCTCATCGAGATATTCCCGTCGCGAAACTGAAGTCGGACGATCGAATCGGATTCATCGAGAGTGGCGCACTCTGGGTCGTGTCTCTCGCGCTCATTGCCGGGATCGTGCTCGCCCTCCCGCACCTGGGCGCCGCAGCGCTGACCGGCGGAGGCTTGCTCCCGATGAGCGAGAGCCTTTCCTCGGTCTGGGCGAACGCGCTCTCGACAGCGGCAGGCACGTCGGGGCTTGAATCCGCACCGGCGGACCCCCTCACGATTGTGCTCGCGATCCTTTCGAGCTTGACCTTCTGGCAGCCGTCGCTTGCCCTGGTCATTCTGTTCATGTTCGCTCCCGCATTCGCTGCGGTGAGCGTCTGGTTCGCAGTGCGCTCGCTGAGCGAAGCACGTTGGACGCCGGCGATCGCGGCCGCGGTTTGGGGCTTTGCGCCGACCCTGCTTCAAAGCGTGTGGGACGGTCGCGCCGGATCAGTGATCGCCCACATTCTGCTCCCTCTGCTTGCGGCAGCTGTGTTGCGGGCTTCGGTATCGTGGCGCGCCGCCGGCGGGGCGAGTCTGCTCTTGGTCGGCATTGGGGCGGCGGCTCCATCGCTTCTCCCGCTGCTCCTTGGCGCTGTAGTGGTTGCTGCTGCACTCGCATTGAGACGATTCGCGCGCGTGCTGTTCGTGCTCGTTCCCGCGCTCGTCGTCTTCGCACCTCTCGTGTTCGCGAACATCGAGCGCGGGACCTACTTCGCTTTCTTCGCAGATCCCGGCGTTCCTCTTGCTCACTCGGGCTCTGCCGCCGCCGTCTTGTTCGCGATGCCCGACGATCGTCTCGGACACTGGACATCACTTGCCGAGTTCGTCGGGCTGGGGATCGACGGCGCCTGGGCGATCCTCCTCTTGCTGATCCCGTTGCTCGTGCTCGCACTCATCGCGGTCACGCTCAAGCCTCGCTACACCCTGCTCGCACTCGCGTTCTCGGCGGGAGCCTTCGCGACCGCGCTTCTTGCGAACCAGATCCAAGTCACTACTGCATTCGGTGCGCCAGTGTCACTCTGGCCTGGCGGCGCAACCAGTGCGCTCCTGCTCGGGATCCTGCTCGCCGCAACGATCGGCCTCGACCGACTCGCGTATCGAGGGGGAGTTCTTGGCGCCCTCAGCGGACTGAGCGCCGTGGCTCTCGCTCTCCCGATGTTGATGTTGCCGTTCCTGGCGAACTCCTCACCCGTGCAGTCTGCGAGCAATGCCCTGCCAGCGTTCGTCACGGCGGACGGTCTGAACGATCCCAATATTGGCACGCTTGTGCTCACCCCTACCGGCGAGAATGCGATGCGAGTCGAACTCGAACGAGGAACGGGCTCAACGCTCGATGGTGTTCGAACCTTTGTGCAGACTGCACCGGAGTTGAGCGAGGCACAGCAAGAACTCTCGCAGGTGGTCGCTGATCTCGTGGTTGGCGCGAATGTCGATCACAGCGAACTCTTGAACCAGCTCGGCGTGCGCTACATCGTGCTGGCGGCGCCCGAAGATGATGGAACCGGGCTATTCGGGCGAGCTCGGCGCAGCCTTGAAGCGAACGGAATGCTGAACACAGTCGGGCAGACAGGAGCTGGGTTCCTGTGGCAGCGAGACGGAGAGGTCCCTGAAGTCGAGTCGATCGACTCGGGTGCGGGCCTGGTGCTCGCGGCCCAACTCGGTGTTCTGGTCGTCGCAGCACTGATCGCGATGCCGAGTCTCCGGTTTTCACAGCGCGTCAGAGTCCGACGAGCGTCCCAGGTTGAGGAGTCAAGCGAATGAGCGACAACGAGTCAGGCCCTGAGCAGGACGAGCGCGAAGCGGACGTCGACCCCGATGAGACGCAGCAGTCTGCCAGCGACGAGGTCGGAGGCGAGCGCGGAGCGCATGACATCGCTTCCAACCCTTCGATCACAGACCGTGAAGCGGCCGCCAACGATGCCGCTGAGGCTGAGTATCGCCGTCTTCGGCCGCGACGGGCTGCGCTCTACGGGACCCGCGCTTTGGCGGGTCTCGCGGGGGTCGCAATTTTGACGCTCGGAGTATCGACCGTCCAGGCTGTTCCAGAATTGGTCGCAATGGAAGCACCGGTCGCTGAGGTGCAACCCGCGCTCGCATCGCAGCAGCGGGTCTGTGCAGCGCCGTTTCTCCAGATCATCTCCGATGACCCGGCGGCGCCGAGTCGTATCGATGGGGCAGGTTCCGTCGCAAGCGTTTTCTTGCCGGAAGGGCCAACGGAGACGACTTCGATTCCCGTCGCCGATGCCTCAGTGGAAGCAGGGGTGCTCACCGAGCCGGAGGGTGAGCTCTCGCTCGCGGGCGCGAGCTTCGTTCGCTTGGCGGACGACATGCTGCACACCGGCTTTGCCACGAGTGAGTGCAGCGAGCCCGCAACGCAACAGTGGCTACTCGGAGGTGCGACGACGACTGGCCGAAGCAGCGTGCTCGCGATCGCCAACCCGTCAGCGGTCGCGGCATCGCTCAACATCGAGATCTATTCGGTTGAAGGCCAGGTCGCGAGTGTCGGGAACACTGGGATCGTCGTTCAAGCCGGATCGGTCGCGACAATCGATCTCGCAAGTCTCGCGCCGAACCTTGAGGATCCGGTCGTCAAGATCGACGCAACCGGCGGGCCCGTCTCCGCTCGAATCTACGCAACCACGACTCGAGGACTCGAAACTGGCGGGAACGAAATCCTCGACCCGATGACGGCATCGACGAGTCAGGTGATCCCCGGTGTCGAGATTGAGGCGTTGACGGGAATCCAGACGCAGGAGGGGTTCGCGGATCTCGTTCCCGTACTTCGAGTGTTCGCGGAGGAGTCGACTAATGCGACCTTGACGACGACTGCGCGCGATGGCGAGCCCATTACGGTCGATCTCAATCTGGTCGGCGGCCAGGTTCAGGACATCCCTCTCGATGAGCTCGCTCCGGGCACCTACACCTTCACGGTGAAATCCGAGCAAGCCGTCGTCGCCGCGGCGAGAACCGTTCGCGTGCTTCCTGACACGAGCAACGACTACTCATGGACAAACGGCGCGTCTGCGCTCCCGACGAATGCGCAGTTCATCGTTCCGAACGCTCCGGGTGCAACGGTGCACTACGCGAACCCGACGGAAACTCCGATGTCGATCGAAGTCGATGGCGAGACCGTCGAGCTACCCGCATCCGGTGGGATTTCGATCCCCGGGGGTGGAGAACACGAGGTTCTCAGTGATGGCGTCGTCGTCGGTGCCAGCTTTATCCAGGGAGCGACGAGCACGGGATTCGTGCTCACCCCGCCGGGACCAGCCGCAGACGGCATCACTGTGAGTTGGTAGGACGGCCAGCGGCTCTTCTTCGTCGATTGAACGACGCGTCAGTCGTGGTCGTGTCGGAATCGATCCGGTGCGACTTCCCAGGGGTCACGCCCGATGTATTCGGCGGCCGCCTTGAAGACGCAGCCTTCGATCGCGATCCTGCGGTGCCATTCGTCGTTCCGGTGCAGCCTCGTCATCCGTTGAATCGGGAGGCGGAACAGGACGATGCGACGAGTGCCGCGGTCGGTCGCCCAGCGAGGTACCACCCGCACGGTATCCGCTGCGAAGGACGGGGGCATGTCGGCGACTTCGAACGAAGTCTGGGCGAGTTCTTCGGGCCAGAGCCGCTTCAGGTAGTCGGCAGCGTCGACGACTGCATCTTCGAATCTGGTCTCGCGCGACTCGAGCATCGGGAGCCCCGGGCCAGCCAGCGAGGAGCGGATGCCACGGCCGTGCCGTGAGCGTCGGGTTTCGCGGCCGTGGAGCATGTTGCAATTGTAGATCTCTCCGGCTCGCTACGCTTGACTCTCGTGGACCCTCGACCCTGCACCAAGGCAACGTGCCGTCATTTTGCTGAGCGCACGCTCACCTATGACTACGGCGCGCGACTGGTCGTCATCGGGCCGCTCGCTCCAGAGCGGAACGGGGGGTACGACTTGTGCTCCGTGCACGCTGACCGAATTTCAACGCCAAAAGACTGGCAGATCATCCGACACCAGGACGCACCCCAATGACGCTTGCACAGATCGTAAAAACCTATGACGTCCGCGGGCTCGTCGGATCGCAGATCACGCCCGAGGCGACGCGAGCGCTCGGCGCAGGATTCGCCGACCTGGTCGCTCCATCGGGCGCGCACGAGATCGCGATCGGCTTCGACATGCGCGATTCGTCCCCCGAGCTCGCCGCCGCCTGCGCAGAGGGAATTCGTGATCGAGGACTCAACGTACGCTGGCTCGGGCTGTGCTCGACCGATGAGTCGTACTGGGCGTCTGGAACGTTCTCGGTGCCCGCGATCATGTTCACCGCGAGCCACAACCCGGCGAGCTACAACGGAATGAAGTTCTCCAGGGCCGGTGCGCAGGGCGTCAGCCTCGACACCGGGCTCGCGGAAGTGCGCGACACTGCTGCACGCTATCTGGAGCAGGGTGTTCCGGTCGCTGAGCAGCGGGGAACGCTTCAGGAGCACGATGTGCTCCGTGACTACGCTCAAACACTTCGGAAGCTCGTTCCGCTCGCAGACGCGCGCCCCCTCAAGATCGTCGTCGATGCGGCAAACGGCATGGGTGGACTCACCGTTCCCGCCGTGCTGCAGAATGCCGCCGGTCTTCCTGCGCTGCCATTCGAGATCGTGCCGATGTACTTCGAACTCGATGGAACGTTCCCGAACCATGAGGCGAATCCGCTCGATCCGAAGAACCTCGTTGATCTGCAGGCGGCTGTCCTGGAGCACGGTGCAGACCTCGGGCTCGCCTTCGATGGTGATGCAGACCGATGCTTCGTCATCGACGAACGTGGTGAGGCCGTGAGCCCGAGCGCGATCGCGGCGATCGTCGCGGTGCGCGAGATCGCTCGGGTGCAGGCTGCGGGGGAGCAGGACATCGTCGTGCTCCACAACCTCATCACCTCTCGCGCGGTGCCGGAAGCCATCGAGGCTGCAGGCGCGACGGCGGTGCGGACGCGCGTCGGCCACTCGCTCATCAAGGACAAGATGGCCGAGACTGGCGCGGTCTTCGGCGGCGAGCACAGCGCGCACTACTACTTCCGCGATTTCTGGGGCGCCGATAACGGCATGCTCGCAGCGCTGCACGTGCTTGCTGAGCTCTCGGCGCGGGGCGTGGCGATGTCGGCGCTCGCAGAACGCTTCTCTCCCTATTTCTCCAGCGGCGAGATCAATTCCACGGTCGATGACGTTCCGCAGGCGTTCACCCGTATCGTCGAGGCGTTCGTGTCCCGTGGTGAGTTCGACGAAATGGACGGCCTCATGCTGACGGCCCACGACGGGTCCTGGTGGGTGAGTGTTCGACCATCGAACACCGAGCCGCTCCTGCGATTGAATGTCGAGGCCGAAACTCCTGAGCGCATGGCGCAGATCCGCGACGAGGCGCTCGCGCTGATTCGCAACGACTGAGCATTCCTGCGCACGAAGAAGGGGCGAGCCGTATCGGCTCGCCCCTTCTGTGTTCGTTCCTTGAACCGGGTGTCGACTATTCGGTCAACGGTCCAAGGGTGGGGTCGTCAGCGTATTCCTCTGCCGCGTTCTCCTGCGTCACGATTGCAGGTGGGAGCAGGAACGCCGGCACGACCTTGACGCCGTTGTCGTAGGACTCGGTGTCGTTGACGGAGATCTCTTCGCCCTTTTGTGCCTGCTGTGCCATCTCGATCGCCTGTGCGACGAGCGCGCGGGTGTCCTTGTTGATGGTGGAGTACTGCACTCCCGCAACGATCGACTTCACGCTCTCGACTTCAGAGTCCTGACCGGTGACGACCGGGACTTCCTTGCCTGCGTCCTGCACCGAGGTGATGATGGCGCGAGCGAGGTTGTCGTTCGGGGAGAGCACGCCATCGGGCACTTCGTCACCGCTGTAGGCGCTGGTGAGGAGCGAGTCCATACGGCTCTGCGCGTTCTCTGCTTCCCAGCCCTGCGTCGCAGTCTGCTTGATGTCGGTCTGGCCGGAGCCGACGATCACGTTGCCAGCGTCGATCTCTGGCTGGAGGACTTCCATTGCGCCGTCGAAGAAGACCTTCGAGTTCGCGTCATCTGGAGAGCCGGAGAAGAGCTCGATCGTGTACGGGCCTTCGCCCTTGCGCTCTGCCATGCCGTCGAGCAGCGCCTGACCCTGCAGGCGGCCGACTTCTTCGTTGTCGTAGGCCACGTAGTAGTCGACGGCGTCGGTGTTGAGGATGAGACGGTCATAGGCGATCACAATGATGCCTGCGTCGCGGGCGGCTTCGATCTGGGTGCCGAGCTGCGATCCGTCAGCAGCACCAACGATGATGACCTTCGCGCCCTTCGTGATCATGGACTGGATCTGGCTCTGCTGGTCGGCGACAGTGCCGCTCGCTGCCGCGTACTGCACGTCGGCCTGGAAACCGGCGTCTTCGAGTCCCTGCGTGAACAGGTCGCCAGCCAGGACCCAGTTTTCTGAAGTCTTCGCTGGCAGTGCGACGCCGATGAGCGAGTCGGCTGGGAAGCCCGACGTCGCTCCTTCGCTCGGGTCGGTTGCTTCACCTCCGTCTCGTGTTGAACAGCCGCTCAAAACGAGAGCGGTCGCCGCGGCGAGTGCCACGGTCGCGAGGGTTTTCTTTCGCATGATGTGTATCTTTCTGTCTGAATTCGAGGTGATGAGGGGGATGGATAGGTCGATTGCTCGTCGTTACGACGATTGCTTGAGGGTTTCGTCGACGGCGGTCGGCTGTGGGCGAATGCGAGCCATGAGGAGCCCGATGATGGAGAAACGGTTCTGCTTTTTGTTGTAGACGTCGATCGCGACGGCGAACAGCAGGACGAGGCCCTTGATGATCTGCACGATGTCAGCGCCAGCGCCGACCAGCTGCAGTCCGTTGTTCAGGAAGGCCATGACGAGTCCACCGACGATTGATCCGACAACGGTTCCGACACCTCCGGCGACCGCTGCGCCTCCGATGAAGACTGCGGCGATGGCGTCGAGCTCCCAGCCGTTTCCGTCTTGCCCACCCGAAGCGCCAGCGCGAGCGATGTAGATCATGCCGGCGAGTGAGGCGAGGACCGACATGTTCATGATGACGAAGAAGTTGATGCGGCGAGCCTTCACACCGGAGAGCTCAGCGGCGCGGGAGTTTCCGCCGACGGCATAGATGTGTCGACCGAGGATCGTGTTCCGTGAAAGGAACGAGTAGGCGAGCACGAGCACCACGAGGATGATGCCGGCGATCGGGAAGCTCGTGCCGACGCGACCGCCAGCGAACAGGAAGGTCGCGAACATCGTGACGCCGGCGAGGAGCACGAAGCGGATCACCGCGGTCCACAGCGGCGGCATTTCGGAGCCCATGCTGGAGAGGGTGCGGCGGGACTTCCATTCTCGCCAGCCGAGCGCGAGCACGACCAGCACGCCGAGGAGCAAGGTGAGGTTGTTGTACCCGGTATTCGGGCCGACCTCCGGAAGATAGCCCGCGCCGATGACGCGGAACTCCGCGGGGACGGGAACCGCGGTCGCGGCACCGATCCACTGGTTTCCGCCTCGGAAGAGCAGCATGCCCGCCAGGGTCACGATGAACGCAGGAACGCCGACGTAGGCGACCCAGAATCCTTGCCAAGCGCCGATGAGCATGCCGACGACGAGACCCAGCACGATCGCGAGATACCAGGGGACACTGAAATCGGCCATCGCCTTGGCGACCACGATCCCGGTGAATGCAGCGACGGAACCGACGGAGAGGTCGATATGTCCGGCGATGATGACCAGAATCATGCCGATTGCGAGAATCAGAATGTAGGAGTACTGGTTGACGACCGCAATGACGTTCCCCGAGGTGAGTGTGAGCCCACCCGAGAGGAACTGGAAGAGCAGAACGATTGCAACGAGACTCAGCAGGATTCCGAATTGACGGAGTCCGGATTGCGATCCTTGGCTGAAGATCTTTTTCACGTCAGAGATGCCGCTCACACTGACGCTCCTTTCATGCTGGTTGAGGTCATGCTCTTCATGAGGAGTTCGGGATCCGCGTGATCGGCGGCGAACTCGTTCGTGATCTGACCTTCGAAAATTGTGTAGATACGGTCGGAAAGTCCAAGCAGCTCCGGAAGTTCAGAGGAGATCAGGATGATTCCTTTGCCCTGTGCGGCGAGCTCTTGAATGATGTTGTAAATCTCGAATTTCGCGCCGACATCGATCCCTCGCGTCGGCTCATCGAGAATCAGGAGATCCGGGTCTGTGAACATCCACTTCGCGAGAACGACTTTCTGCTGGTTTCCGCCCGAGAGTTTCGCAACTCCCTCGTCGACGTTCGGTGTCTTGATTCGCAGGCTCTTTCGGAACGACTCCGCCAGATCGTGCTCTTGCGCGTTGTTCACGATCGGTCCGCGCGAGATCTTGCTGAGTTTGGCGGAAACGACCGAGCGTTTAATGTCGTCGAGCAGATTGAGGCCGAGCGATTTTCGGTCTTCGCTGACATACGCAAGTCCCGCGTCGATTGCTGCTTTCACGGAGCGCAGCTGAATGGCTTCGCCGTCTTTGTAGATTTCGCCGCGAATATAGCGGCCGTAGGAGCGACCGAAGATGCTCATGATGAGCTCGGTGCGGCCGGCGCCCATGAGGCCTGCGAATCCGACGATCTCTCCACGACGAACCACGAAGTCCTCGCTCTTGCACACGAGTCGCTCATTCGAGATCGGGTGGGCGACTGTCCAGTCACGGACCTCGAAGAAGACTTCGCCGATGTTCGACACCCGGTCGGGGAAGCGTGATTGCAAACTGCGACCGACCATGCCTCGAATGATGCGGTCCTCATTCACACCGTCGGCGCGAACATTGAGCGTCTCAATGGTTTGCCCATCGCGGATGATGGTGATCTCGTCGGCGATCTGCTCGATTTCGTTGAGTTTGTGCGAAATCATGATCGACGCGATGCCTCGACCTTTCAATCCCAGGATGAGATCGAGCAGGTGCTGCGAATCGTTTTCGTTGAGTGCGGCCGTCGGCTCATCGAGAATGAGGAGTTTGACGTTCTTATTGAGCGCTTTCGCGATCTCGACGAGTTGCTGCTTTCCGACCCCGATGTCCTTGATCAGCGTGTCGGGGTCTTCTCGGAGACCCACACGTGCGAGCAGTTCGACGGCGCGCTGTTTCGCGGCTTTCCAATCGATCACACCACCACGGGCAGGTTCGTTCCCGAGGAAGATGTTCTCGGTAATGCTGAGCTCTGGAATGAGCGCCAGTTCCTGGTGGATGATGACAATTCCGGAGGCTTCGCTCGAGCGGATGTCGCGGAACCGGACGACTTCGCCCTGGTACACGATCTCGCCCTCGTAGGTGCCGTACGGGTAGACACCCGAGAGGACTTTCATGAGGGTCGACTTTCCTGCGCCATTCTCGCCGCAGATCGCGTGGATCTCTCCGGCGTGCACTCGCAGTGAAACTCGGGAGAGTGCTTTTACCCCAGGGAACTCTTTCGTAATAGAGCGCATCTCAAGGATGACTGGGCCTGCGTTCATCGTTCTCGACTCTCGGCAAATCGTGTCGACATCGATGGGTCGTGAATACCGCAAGAACCCGCTTCGACATCGTTGTCGGAATCGCCCATTGAGGCGATGTTGGGCGGTGCAACCGAACCTGTTTGTGAACGGTCACATCGTCTGGCATCACGCTAGTCCTGGGGTATATCGATGTCAACACGAGAAAGGTAACGGAACGCAAACGGTGTCGAGACGTAGGCGGTGAGCTGAATGTCGCGTGCTCCGCATGCGCACGCGAGGTAGGTGACAAGGCCTTCGCTCGTTCCGTGTGATGACTGTTTCGTCCAGCTGTGAGTGTGCATGATCGTCACTCTGGCGTAATGGTTCGAGGGCATTCAACCATTACAGTCGAGTATGACCTTCCATCATGATCATCAAGTGGGACCGCGGCTCGCGGCGGCGCTCGTCAATGCCACGACCCCACGGGCGTACGAGTCGCTCCTTGTGCAGCACGGGGTGCGGAAACCGAGCTTGACCACAGGAGACGAGCAAGCGCTGGGCACATGGGTCGGAGTGCTCCGAACCGTGTTCACAGCGCCGGACCTCGATGCTCGTTGCGCGGCGAGCAATGAGCTCTTGGCACAAGCCGGGGGAGCGCTGTATCTCTCCACCCATGACGGCACACCTCCGCACCTGCACCTTGCGCCCGACGAGCACGACGTGGTTGCTCGAGTGCGATCAGTGACCGCAGGCGGAATCGCCTTCTTCGTGGCCTGGGGTGCGGGTCGACGAATGGGCGTGTGTGCGAGGCCGGGGTGCGAGCGCGTCTTCATCGATGTCTCGCGCGCGGGGCGGCAGCGGTATTGCACCGCTCGTTGCGGGAACACCGATGCGGTGTCGAGGCACCGCGGTCGAATTCACTGAAGCTCGCAAGGCCTTCGCGGTCGTACTGGGAGCGACACGTGTTTGCGGTCCGCGTCACCGCCAGTGCGGCGGGCAGGCTGCACTCGAGTCTCGAACCACGAGCGTCGGTTGCAGGAGTTCCTGCTCTGGGAGCACCCCTGACTCCAGGGCTTTCAAGGCGAATCGCATTGCTCGATGTCCGACATCGACGAAGTCCTGGCGAACGGTCGTGAGTGGTGGGAAGTAGTGCGCCGCTTCCGGGATGTCGTCGAATCCGACCACACTGATCTCGTTGGGAACCGAGACGCCGGCATCGCGAAAGGCGTGGAGGAGTCCGAGCGCGATCTGGTCATTCGCAGCGAAGACCGCAGAGAAGTCACGTCGACGCAGGAGTTCGCGCCCCGCATGAAACCCGAAATCGGCGGTGAGTTCACCGAGGATCGGCGGATGCACTGCGATGTCGTGTTCGCCGAGCTCATAGAGGTACCCCTGCATCCGCTCCTCGGCTTCGATCCAGTCCTGAGGACCAGCGACATGGATGATCGAGCGGTGACCGAGCTCGATGAGGTGCCGCGTTGCCATTCGCGCGCCTTCGAACTGGTCCACCGCGACGTTGTGGCCGCGGCCGTGGCGGGAGGAGTCGAGCGCGATGATCGGAATGTCGAGTTCGCTGCGTTCGATCTCATCGAAGATGCGAGCCTTCGGCGCGACGACGATGAGTGCTTCAACCGCCTGGTGCGTCAGCCGATCGAGTGCGTTCGCGATGGATCGAGAGGTTGGACCGGTTGTCACGAGCGAAAGTCGATAACCGTACTGGTCCGCGGTGATCTCCATGGCGTTCGTCATGGTGTGGGGCCCGTAGGCGGCCGACTGGTGCGTCGAGAGCACACCGATCGTGCGGGATTTGCTCGTGACGAGCGCGCGTGCAGCCTGGTTCGGCCGGAACCCGGTCTGGTCGATCGCCGCGAGGACGCGAGCTTTCGTGGCAGGACGAATCTGCGTGCTGCTGTTGAGCACGCGTGAAACTGTTTGGTAGGAGACGCCAGCCAGTGCAGCGACATCGCGGATGTTTGGCGCGCGATCCTTTTGTGCATCTGTAGACATGACGCTCCAAGAACCCGGGCTGGCGTGCGGCACGTCAGCGTGATCGGCCCATTCTTGCACGGGCAGCCATGCCTGAATCTGGTAGCACCAAGGATTGGCCCGGAAACATCACGAATTGGCAAACTGTTTGTTGGTACTACCAAAGTCGTGCATAATGAATTTCTGTCACCTGCCGGATCGAACCCGGCGCCCCACAGGGTGTGCAGCTCAGGTGATTTGGCTACACCTTCCATGACCAATGGATCCCGTAGTCGGCTTCGAGTCTCAAGGAGGAGAGATGAAGTTCGGACGCACAGTCGCAACTGCGGCAGTCCTTGGCATTGCACTCACAGGTTGTTCCGCATCGGGCGGAAACGGTGGGGGAGAAAACGCAGAGGGCGAAAGCTACTCATGGGATTTCACCATCACGGTCAGTGACACCTCGAGCTGGTACGCAGGCGCAGAGCGCTTCGCCGAGATCCTTGACGAAAAGTCAGACGGACGGATCCAGGTCAACATTTTCGCGAACGAGCAGCTCTCCGGCGGCGACCCAGCCGCAGGTGTCGAGCAGCTCATGAACGGAGACAAGGCGTTCTCCTACAACTCGACGATCATCTACTCGGGAATCGACCCACGATTCGGCGCGATCAACGCACCGTTCCTGTACGACTCCTACGAGACCGCAGACGAAGCGATCGAGAGCGGTGGCCTCGAGGCGTACCAGGACCTCGCAGCAGAGCACGGCGTGCAGCTCCTCGGCTTCGGTGAGTCAGGCTTCCGCCAGATCACGAACAACAAGGTCGAGATCACGACACCGGACGACGTGCGTGGACTCAAGCTCCGCGTTCCCGGTTCGAGTCTGTTCCTCGGCATCTACGAAGAGCTCGGCGCCGACCCGTTGACGATGAACTTCAGCGAAGTCTTCACCTCGCTGCAGACCGGAACGATCGACGGCCAGGAAAACCCGTACGACGTGATCTACTCCAACGGCCTTGCAGAAGTGCAGGACTACCTGACGGTGTGGAACTACGTGTACGACCCTCTGATGCTCGGCATGAACAAGGACCTCTTCGACAGCCTCAGCCCTGAAGACCAGGCGCTCGTCGAAGAAGCCGCCGCAGAGGCGAACGAGTTCCAGCGCGAAATGAACCGTGAACGTGGCGAAGAACAGCTCGCTGAAATGTCCGAGACCATGACCGTCACCGAACTCACACCAGAACAGGTGCAGGAATTCCGCGACGTCATCGCTCCGGTCTACGACGAATTCACCTCGATCTGGACGCAAGAGCTTCTCGACGCGGTCACCCCAGAGTAAGCATTTATGTTCGACAAAATTCTCACGAGTGTGGAGAACGCGATCATCACGATCGCGTTCTCCGCAATCACCCTGCTGACGTTCGTCAACGTCGTCAGCCGGTACGTCTTCCGCGGCTCGCTCTCCTTTACGGTCGAGATCGTGATCAGCCTTGCGGTGCTCCTGACGATGGTCGGCGCATCAGCTGCCGTCCGTCTCGGATCGCACCCGGGCTTCGAGGTATTGCGCACCTACGCAAAGGGTCACCTGCGCACGATCGTGATCGTGCTTATCACCCTGGCAACCCTCGCCTTCTACTTCGTGTTCATGTGGCTCGGCCTTGACATGGTTCAAAAGCAGGCCGCCTCTGGGCGTTCAACCGCTGCACTCGGTATTCCGCAGTGGTTCCTTTCTCTTGCTCTCCCACTCGGAGCTCTCATGGGCGCAGTTCGCGCCGTGCAGGTGTGCATTCTGCAGATCATGAAGAAGCCCGAAGCGGTTGAGCAGCCAGCTGGATTGGAGGCCTGATCATGGTTGAGATTGTTCTCTTTTCCGTCTTCCTGGTCCTGCTGTTCCTTGGTGTTCCCGTCGCGTTCTCGATGGGCCTCTCGGCATTCGCAGCAATTCTGGTCGGCAATGGCGTCAACGCGCTCTTCCCGACCTCGGGCATCATGTATGCCTCCCTGTCATCTGAAACGCTCCTGGCGATTCCCTTCTTCATCCTCGCGGGTGTGATTATGGAAATGACCGGCATCTCCGGCAGGCTCATCGAGCTCGCCGATAAGTGCGTCGGTCACCGCAAGAGCGGTATCGCGCTCACGACGATCCTCGCCGCGCTGCTGTTCTCCTCGATCTCCGGTTCTGGACCCGCAACGGTTGCAGCCCTCGGTGCGATCCTGATTCCAGCGCTCGCAAAGCACGGATACTCGAAGCGCCACTCGGCATCGCTCGTCGCGAGTGCCGGCGAGATGGGCATCGTCCTGCCACCGAGCATCGCGTTCATCGTCTTCGCGGTTGTCGCGAGCGACTACGAGCGGGTTTCGATCGGTCGCCTCTTCATGGCCGGTGTGGTTCCCGGTGTTCTCCTTGCAATCGCCTTCTACCTCGTCGCCCGGTACTTGCCGCGCGAGGGCGAGAAGATGAAGCAGAACGCGGCTCGTCACACCGACAAAGCGCTCGGGCGCGTCGGTGGCAAATTGCTCACCGGTCGCTCGAAGAACGACACCACGCCAGCTGAGCCAGTGGTCGAGGAGCCGAGCGCTCCAGCCGGCGCTGGGTCGGGCAAGGTCAGCAAGCAGCCGTATGCAAGCGGTGGCGTGCCGACGGTGACGGCGGTCAACGACGCGATCATGACGCTCGAGGACATCACTCCCGAAGATGTATCGATCGGTAACCGCAAGACGCGGGCACCGTGGCCGGAAATCGGCAGGGCGTTCCTGCGAGCGATCCCAGGGCTTCTCGTGCCGGTCATCATTCTCGGTGGCATCTACGGCGGAATCTTCACGCCGACCGAGTCTGCTGCCGTTGCCGCGGTCTACGCCTTGATCGTCGGACTCTTCGTCACTCGTGAGTTGAAGTTCAGGGACATCTTCAAGGTGTTCACGACCGCTGGAATCCAGTCGTCTCGCATCATGATCATCATCGCGGCCGCATCGTTGTTCGCGTACGTGATCACCCGGTACCGAATTGCCTCGGTGGCCGCGGATGCGATTCTCTCGCTCACGGACAACGTGGTGCTGATCATCCTGTTGATCAACCTCATTCTGTTGATCGCGGGTATGTTCCTCGATGCGATCTCGGCGTTCTACCTGTTCGTGCCGATCTTCGTGCCGGTGCTGCTCGAGCTCGACGTGTCCATCACGACCATCGGTGTCATGATGACGGTCAACCTGGCGCTCGGCCTTGTGACACCGCCGGTCGGACTCGACCTCTTCGTCGCCGCTGGAATCGCGAAGATTCCGTTCGGTGAAGCGGTCAAGGGCATCTGGCCGTTCCTCGGAGCCGGCATCGTCGTCCTCATGCTCATCACGTTCGTACCGTGGCTCAGTAATGGGCTGCCAGATCTCTTAGGACTGTGACGATGAGCGACCCAAGAATTGACCTTGATGGTCGTGTCGCGCTTGTGACCGGTGCTGCGCGGGGGATCGGGCGAGAAATCGCCCGCACCCTCGCCCGGCGCGGCGCGCAGGTGGTCATCGTCGATGTGATCGACGGTGCAGAAGCAGTCGAAGACATCACGGCGTCCGTTCCGGGCGCACATGTCGAGTCAGCGATCGTTGATGTCCGCAGCCGCGAAGAAGTTCGCGCATGCGTGGATTCGGTCGTCGAGAAGCTCGGCTCGCTCGACATCGTCGTGAACAACGCCGGAACCTGTGGCCGTATCGATCTCGAGCACATGGATGACGAGACCTGGGAGCGGGACATCGCGACCAACCTCCGCGGAACGTTCCTCTTCACCCAGGCAGCGATCTATCCGCACATGAAAGCTCGTGGATGGGGTCGCGTGATCAACGTGAGCTCGATCTCGGGGATCATGGGCGGGCCTCCTGCGCAAGGCGAAGGTGCCGGTCGTTCCGGCCCCGCGTATGCAGCCTCGAAGGGTGGCGTCATCGCCTTCACGAAGTGGGTTGCAAAAGAGGTCGGTTCGCTCGGAATCACGGTCAACACCGTGGCCCCGGGACCGATCGCGACCCCGATGACCGCAGGTATGGACTACAACTTCGATGGTCAGGCAATCAAGCGCATGGGGGATCCGGAGGACATCGCTGACGCGGTCGCCTTCCTCGCCTCCAACGGCGCGGGCTACGTCACCGGCGACACCCTGAAGGTGTGCGGCGGCGCTGCAATCGGCTAACGAGCGGTTGTCGAAACCCTCGTAACTCACAATTGAATACGCAGGATCCTGTTCCTGCTCTTGGTATTACCAGCCCTCTGTCTCCGCGTCGGCCACAAGCCGGCGCGGAGCATCAGCCACAAGCGAAAGAAGGGAAATCATGCAAACACTGACGCACCCCGGATTGGCAACGGAGCCGAGAATCCGCAGCGTTTCGGTGCACTCCCAAGGCATGCTCCGCAGGCTTACCCCAGGCACGCTCCTGCCCGAGGAACTCACCGCGCTCGCGCGTGAACTCGGCGAAGGAAACGGCTACTTCGAAATTCACGGCGGCACATTCGAACCCGTGAGCTATTGCACCCCCGGACCCGCGACGAGCGAACGAGCGATGAGCTTTTCGAGCGAACGCGGCGACGAACTCGTCCACCTCATCTACGGATCAGGAACGATCGGATTCCGTGACGGTGCACCCTACGTGCACTCGCACTGCCTCTGGATCGACCCGAGCGGCAAACTCCGCGGTGGGCACCTCTGGCCAGAGACACGCGTCGGAACGGACGCCCCGACCGTCGCGCTCTACGGCGTCACCGGCGCGACCTGGATCAGCGCCGACGACGAAGAAACCAACATGCCTGTATTTACCGCCTACAAGGAAGAAGGCGACATGAGCACCAACGCATCCATCGAGACGACCATCGCTCGAGTCCTACCGGGCGAGGACATCTCGCTCACGATCGAGCGGGTCGCCAAAGAAGCCGGTTATGAGCGCGCGGTCGTTCGCGGCGGACTCGGCAGCCTCGTCGGCGGGCAACTCCTCGACCCGCGCACCGGTCAGGTCAAGAGCGTCGACGGCCCCGGAACCGAAGTCGTTGCACTCATCGGTCACGTCGAGACCACCGAAGAGGGGCACCGGACGCGCCTCAGCTGCACGATGGTCGATCTGCACGGCGAACTGCACGCCGGCGAACTCGTTCGAGGCGAAAACGCGGTCGCCGTGACCTTCGAACTCATTCTTCAGAATCTCTCAGAAACAACCCACTAAGGAGCACACAATGGACGTACAGGTAAGCCAGGAATTCCTCGGCGAAGAGACCGAAGCAGACCTCGTCGAATGGACCGTCGAAGCCGGAGCAACCGTTGCTGAGGGCGACGTCATCGCGCAGCTCGAGACCTCGAAGCTCGTGAGCGAATTCAAGGCACCCGCAGCCGGTGTCATCACTTTTTCTGTAGAAGCTGGCGACGTCATCGAAGTTGACGACGTCATCGCAACCATCGAGTAGGTACTGATGTCGGACTACACACACGAAGGCGTCGGACGCGACGGGCTCCGCCAGATGGCGAAGATCCGCGAGTTCGAGCGTCGCATGCCGCTGCTTTCTGAAGAAGGCCTCATCCGCGGCTCCACCCACCCATCGGTCGGAATGGAAGCGGTCGCCGTCGGCGTCTCGCTCGCACTCCGCGCCGATGACGCAATCGCGAGTAACCACCGTGGCCACGCCCACACGCTCGCTAAGGGAGCAGACTTCGGTCGCACCATGGCGGAGATCCTTGGTCGCAGCGATGGATACTGCGGCGGCAAGGGCGGCTCCATGCACATCGGTGTCAAAGAAGTCGGTGTCCTCGGCACCAACGGAATCGTCGGTGCCGGAATCGGCATCGCAACCGGTGCAGCGCTCGCCTCGAAGATCAAGGGCGACGACTCTGTCGCCGTTGCGTACTTCGGCGACGGAGGATCGAACCAGGGAGTGCTTGCAGAAGCATTCAACCTCGCAGCGATCTGGAACCTGCCCGTGATCTTCGTGCTGGAGAACAACCACTATGCGCAGAGCGCTTCAGTGGAACAGATGGTTGCGCAGCCGGACTTCAGCCAGCGCGGAGTCGCCTACGGAGTTCGTAGCGTCAACGTCAACGGCATGAACCTGCAGGAAGTGTACGAAGCAACGGCAGAAGCGGTCGCGATCGCGCGCAGCGGCGGTGGCCCGAGCTTCATCGTTGCAGACACCTACCGTTACCTCGGCCACATGGCAGGCGACACCGAGATCTACCGCGACGCTGACGAAGTGCAGCAGTGGAAGGACAAGGACCCGATCGCCGCACTCGCCGCAGAGCTGCTCGAAGCCGGTGTGCTCACTGAAGACGAGTGGGTCGCCGAGCAGGAACAGCTCGTCGAAGAGGTTGAAGCGGCAGAGCAGTTCGCTCGCGACTCAGCATTCCCCGACATCGAGGAAGCATTCACCGACGTCTACGAAGACGATTACCAGACCAAGACGGGAGCACAGGCATGAGCGCGACTCCGAAGAACCTCAGCACCTGGCGCGCGCTGAATGCGGCACTGCACGACATCCTTGCCGACACTCCAGAAGCATTCGTGCTCGGTGAAGACATCACGACGTGGGGAACCGGTGGAGGAATCTACGGTGTGACCCGCAAGCTCGTCGACACCTATGGCAAGAACCGTGTGCTGGACACCCCGATCAGCGAAGAGGTCCTCATCTCCGCGGTCGGTGCGGCTGCAGCGCGCGGAACGCGTCCGATCCTCGAGATCATGTACTCCGACTTCAGCTTCCTCGGCTTCGATGGCATCATCAACCAGGCGGCGAAGTCTCGCTACATGTTCGGTGGTCAGTTCGAGGCACCGATGGTCATTCGCACCAACGGCGGCTCCGGTATCGGCAAGGCTGCACAGCACTCGCAGTCGCTCGAGACCTTGTTCGCGCACATTCCTGGGCTCGAAGTTGCGGTTCCTGCAACGCCGGGAGACGCCTACGGTCTGCTTCGTCACGCGGTCACGACGAACAACCCGACCATCTTCCTCGAGCACAAGAACATGTACTACGACAAGGGCATGGTCGACTTCCAGCCGATCCCGTTCGGTCAGGCGCGTGTTGCTCGCGAGGGAACCGACGTCACGATCGTTGCGACGCAGCAGATCTTCTCCCGCTCGCTCGTTGCAGCGGAACAGCTCGCTGCAGAGGGAATCAGTGTTGAGGTCATCGACCCGCGCACACTGTTCCCCTTCGACATGGAAACCGTGTACACCTCGGTGCGCAAGACCCGTCACCTCGTGGTCGGTCACGAAGCGGTTCGCGACTACGGATGGGGCGGCGAGTTCGTTGCCAACGTCGTCGAGAACGCGTGGGATGCGCTCGATGCTGCACCCGTGCGCATCGGTGCAGCGCGCACGCCGATCCCGTACTCGGAGCAGCTGGAAGCGGCTGTCATCCCCTCGGTCGACGACATCGTCGCCGCGGTCCGTCGAGTTCGGGCGTAAGAAATCCCAAGAAGTCCCCGGCCGCGCTGCAGCCGGGGACTTCTTCATTCACACAACACAAGGAGGAGCCCATGCGGCTCGCAAACAAGGTCGCCATCGTCTTCGGTGGGGGATCGATCAATGGAGATCTGAACAACGGCCTCGCGACCAGCATCGTGTATGCGAAAGCTGGCGCAAGCGTGGTCATCGTCGATCGCGAACCGAACGCCGTCGAAGCCGGCGTCGAACGAGTCCAGCGTGAGTGCGCAGAGATCGGACTGACTGCCGAAGTACGCGGAGTCGTCGCTGACGTCACCAACGAAGCATCGGTCGCGGACGCGGTCGCGCAGACGATCGAGCGATTCGGTCGGATCGATGTGCTGCACAACAATGTCGGCATCGCAAAGATGGGCGGCCCAATCGAGATGTCGCTGGACGACTGGAACACCGTGGTTGCAGTGAATCTCACGAGCGCGTTCTTGACCTGCAAATACGTGCTGCCGCACATGATCGAAGCTGGTCGCGGCTCGATCGTGAACATCGCCTCGGTCGGCGGGATGCGGTACATCGGCTACAACTATCCGAGCTACTCGGCGACGAAGGGTGCGCTCGTCCAGTTCACGACGAACATCGCGCTGCAGTACGCGTCGAAGGGTATTCGCGCAAACTGCGTCGCACCCGGCTACATCGCATCGCCGATGATGTACAAGCAGATTTCCGGGGCGTACGAGTCGGTCGAGGCAATGGTCGCGGCACGGAACGCCTTGTCGCCGACCGGGCAGATGGGGGAGTCCTACGACGTCGCGAACGCTTCGCTCTTCCTAGCTTCAGACGAATCGAAATACGTGAACGCGGTGTGCCTGCCGGTCGATGGCGGGCTGATCCAGCAGTCCTCGTTCCCGGTTCCGGAATAGCCGAGGGGCTGATCGGAACGCCCGAACGCAGAGAACACCCGAACATACAGAACGCCCGGACTCGAGTCCGGGCGTTCTGTATATTCGGGCGTTCCAAGACTTCAGGGATTGTGCCTCACTTGGGCACGTCGTCTTTGTGCGCGGCACTCGGGATCCAGGCTGGACCGGAGCCGCCAGCCTCGCGCTCCTTTTCGATGAGGTGGCGCAGCCAGTCGAAGTGGTCGTCCACGGCACGCCCAGCGCTCTCAGGGTCGCTGTTTCGTACGGCGTCGAGCACTGCCGTGTGGACAACCCGAAGGCGGTCACGCTCTTCTGCGAGCGTGACGAAGCGGAGGGTTCCGCGGAGCACCGAGTGCAGCATCTGTGAAAAGAACAGCAGGCCGGCCGCGCTGGAGGCAGCGAAGAGGTGACGGTGAAAGGCGTTGTCTGCTTCGAACAGCTCGCGGCCGTCATCGCTCGCATTCATCCGATCGACGGATTCGGCCATGCCGCGGACGGCTGCGTCATTCCTGCTGCCGCACGCGAGGACCGCAGCATGCCGCTCGAGCGCATGGCGGACCTCCGCAAGCGACTCGATGTCCATCTGGTGCGACATGAGGCTCAAAACGAGGCCATCGCTGACCCGCTCGGGGCTGATGCCCGTATAGAACGTGCCCTCGCGTTCGCGTCGCTGAATCATTCCGAGGGACTCGAGGCGACTGATGCGGTCTCGAAGTGCGGTCCGGCTGATCTCGAGGCGTTCAGAGAGCTCGCGTTCGGAAGGGATCTGCTCGCCGGGCTCTTTCTCGAGAAGGAGATGTACGAGGTCAGCGAGTGCCCTGTCCTTGAGCATCGTGCTCAAGAACTGGTGCTGGCTCGCGTCGGCCGCTCCTGGTTCGAGCTCGGTCGCCTCGTGCGTGTTCGACATTTCACCACTTTCCGGACTGGACGGTTGGTCCGACCAACGCATCATTGCCCTTCAGCGTATTCCGTTCTCGCCATCTGCGCTGTGCTTTGCGCTCGTGTTGTGAGTGAGTGGGAGCGAAGGCGCGCCTCGCTCACGATCTCGGGCGGGCAGTCCGGGTCGTTCGCGGCACCGACATAGCCGAGCGTGAGCGTTCGAAGGAGCGTCGCCAGTTGTTGCTGTTCCTGCTTGCTTAAGGAAGAAAGCACCACGCGCTCGGCCTCCAGCAGCGTGGAGAACGCGACATCAACGCGTTCGAGACCGTGCTCGGTCAGAGTGATCTGGACCGCGCGACGGTCGACGTTGTCGTCGGCTCGCTCAACCAGTCCTCGTGCGACCAGTCCCGAAATTCGATTCGTCATGGTGCCGCTTGTCACGAGCGTCGACTTGATCAGTGCCTTCGGGGTCATCCGGTAGGGCTCTCCTGCGCGTCGAAGCGCGGCGAGCACGTCGAACTCCCAAGATTCAATGCCAGCGGAACGGAACGCCGCGGCGCGCGTGCGATCGAGATGCCGCGCCAGGCGCGTAATGCGGCTGAGCACAGCGAGCGGCTCGATATCGAGATCCGGACGTTCCCGGTGCCACGCATGTGTGATGCGATCGACTTCATCCTGCGGTGACATACCCGTTAGTCTCCCATGTGTCACACGGTGCCGCTGGATCGGCACTAGACTCTTTCCTTGCGTGCAGACGCATTCCGCCATGGTGTAACGGCAGCACAGCGGCCTTTGGAGCCGCTTGTCCAGGTTCGAATCCTGGTGGCGGAGCAGTCGATTCTCCACGAGTCGCGGTTCTGAGCGGTGCTCGGCAGGTACTCTTGGTTCGAACCGCCGAAGGAGCTGCAGATGCCCGAATCCCTTGCCGTAGTCGTGCTTGCCGCAGGGCAAGGTACCCGGATGCGATCGGCAATTCCGAAGCCTCTGCACCCCCTGGCTGGCAAGACGCTGATCGGCCACGTCCTCACGACCGCGGCAGCCTTGACTCCAGAGCATGTCGTCACTGTGGTCCGGCACGAACGAGAGCGAGTGGCGGAAGCCGTCTCCGAGCTGTATCCGGGCGGACTCATCGTCGATCAAGACGAAATTCCGGGAACGGGCCGTGCGGTCGAGCAGGCGCTCCACGCACTCCCGAACGAATACGCAGGGCACGTGCTCGTGCTGAGCGCGGACGTCCCGCTGATCGACGCGGAAACCATCGCGGAGATCGTGCAGGCGCATGAGCGCTCCGCCGCATCACTCACGGTGCTCTCAACCTCGCTCGAGAACCCGAGCGGCTTCGGGCGAATCGTTCGCTCCGAGTCCGGCGACTTCGCTCGAATCGTCGAACACAAAGACGCGACCGCCGCGGAACAGGGCATCCACGAGGTCAACGCGGGCGTCTACATCTTCCACGCTGCTGCGCTTCGCGATGCGCTCGCGGGAATCGGTACGGACAACGCGAGCCAAGAGAAGTACCTCACCGATGCAGCGCAGTCCATTGCCGCTGCGGGGGGAGTGATCCAGGCGATCGCGGTTCGCGATCACTGGCTGGTGGCGGGAATCAACGACCGCGTGCAGCTCGCTGACGCCGCGCGTGAACTCAACCGCAGAATCATCCACAAGTGGCAGCTCGCCGGTGTCACGATCCTCGACCCGGCGTCGACCTGGATCGATGCCGACGTCTCGCTCGACGAAGACGTCACGGTTCTCCCGGGCAGCCAACTGCTCGGATCTTCAATCGTGCAGCGCGGCGCGACGATCGGTCCGGACACCACGATTCGAGACACCGAGGTCGGCCAGGACGCGACCGTGAAGCGCTCCGATGTCACGCTCGCGGTCATCGGAGAGGGCGCCACCGTCGGTCCGTTCTCCTACCTGCGGCCGAACACCCAGCTCGGGCGCGACGGCAAGATCGGCGCATTCGTCGAGACGAAGAACGTCGCGATCGGAGCGGGCAGCAAGGTGCCGCATCTCAGTTACGTCGGCGACGCCGAACTCGGCGAGGGCGTGAATTTCGGCGCCGGGACGATCACCGCGAACTACGACGACGTCAACAAGCACCGCACGGTCGTGGGCGACCACGTCCACACGAGCAGTCATACGGTTCTCGTTGCTCCCGTTAGACTCGGTGCAGGAGCAAAAACCGGTGCGGGAGCGGTCGTTCGCAAGGACGTCGAACCCGGAGCGCTTGCCCTCACCGTCGCCCCGCAGCGCAATATGCAGGGCTGGGTCGAAGAACATCGACCAGGGACTGAGGCCGCACGTGCAGCGGCTGCAGCGAATTCTCAACAGAGTGACCAGGCCTAGAGCCTGAGGAAGAGAGCAATCGTGTCAGGCCTCGTCGCAAAGAACAAAAAGCGGCTCGTACTTCTCTCGGGACGGGCTCACCCTGAGCTCGCAGCAGAAGTCGCGCGTGAGATGGGCACGGAGCTCACCGAATCCGACACCCGCACCTTTGCAAACGGTGAGATCTACTCTCGCTTCCTCGACAGCGTCCGCGGCTCCGACGCCTTCGTCATTCAGGCGCACCCGTTCCCGATCAACGAGTGGGTCATGGAGCAGCTCATCATGGTCGATGCGCTCAAGCGTGCCTCGGCGAAGCGCATTACGGTCGTTGCACCGTTCTACCCGTACTCGCGTCAGGACAAGAAGGGCCGCGGTCGTGAACCGATCTCCGCTCGACTGATCTCCGACCTCTTCAAGACCGCTGGGGCGGACCGCATCATGTCGGTCGACCTGCACGCGGCGCAGATCCAGGGCTTCTTCGATGGCCCGGTCGATCACCTGTTCGCAATGCCCGTCCTGCTCGATCGCTTCAAGGAGACGCTCGATCCAGAGACGCTCACGGTCGTGTCCCCCGACATGGGGCGTGTCCGCGTCGCCGACATCTGGAGCGACCGTCTTGGCGCTCCGCTCGCGATCATTCACAAGCGTCGCGACCCGCTCGTGCCCAACCAGGTCTCGGTGCACGAGATCGTCGGCAACGTTGAGGGCCGTGTCTGCCTGATCGTCGACGACATGATCGACACCGGCCGCACGATCGTCAAGGCTGCTGAAGCATTGAAGAAGGCTGGCGCGATCGGCGTCGTCGTCGCCGCGACCCACGCGATCTTCTCGCCGCCGGCACCGGAGATCTTGCAGTCCGAGGCAATCGACAAGGTCGTCGTCACGAATACGCTGCCGCTCACGCCCGAGCAGCACTTCGAGAAGCTCGAAGTGCTCTCCATCGCGCCGCTGCTCGCTCGCGCGATCACGGAGGTCTTCGAAGACGGTTCGGTGACCAGCATGTTCGACGGCGCCGCCTGATCCCACGATGCGTTTCGGAGAGGTTCGACCGCGCGCTGGAACGCTCCTGCTCGCTGGGGCGCAAACGGTCACGATCAGCGCGATCATCGCCTCCGCCGTCGTCTTTCTATTCGCGGTTTTCCTGGGCGTCGCGGCCGAAGAGATCGCAATGTCCGTATGGCGCGATTTCGACGTCGAGCCGATTTTTCGCTCCCTCGTTGCGTTCACATGTCTGCTCGGGATCAGCGCGGGCCTGATCGAGGCGATCCGCGTCGAGTTCGGCAGGTGGAGCTCCCTCCGCGACCTCGAGCGTCACCTCGCGGAGCACAGCGACATCGTGCCCGTGCAGCATGAGCGCAACGTCCTGAAGACCACGCCGGGAACGGGACTCTTCGTCTTCGCCTGGATCGCGATCGGCGTCGGTGTGCTCGGGCTCATACTCGGCATCTTCTTCCTTGTCGATGAGCCTGGTTCATCGGATACTCCGTGGGTTTTCCTGATCTCATTCGGGCTCATCGCCCTCGGGTTCGGCATGATTCAGATCGTGTCGGTGCTTCGCCGTCGATGGAATGCGCGTGTGCACGTGGTCGCCAGCCGAGCGAATCAGAAGGTCGCTGCGGCGCGACGGGCCGAAACGGCGAAGGCCGCAGGAATCCCGGTCGGAGCGCTGCCCGGGGAGCGTGCCGTGCAGGTCGCACGCAGTGTGCTGAAACCCTGTCTTCGAATCGCGAGCTCCGTCTTCGGTCTGAGCACCATCGGCATGATCATTGCGCTGTTCCTCCGCCAACCGTGCCGCAACTGCGAACAACTGACGTGGGGTTCCTTCGGCGAGAGCGCGGTCGACACCATCACCCTGATTGCTTGGATCACTGCCATCGCGAGCCTGGTGGTGATCGCGATCCTCTCGCTCGGCATGGTCGTGGTGCGTACCGTTGAGCGGTCGATCCTCCGAAGCAATGCTGCACGACGACCGAACGAGCGACGTCCAGAGGACACCGTCCTCGTCCCGCAGCTCTTCCGCGCGGGCGCGAGCGGTGTGGCCAGTGGGGTGCTTGGCTTTAGTGCCTCGACCGCTGTCATCATCGGACTCGCATTGCTGCTCCCCGATGTCGCGCTAGAGATTCAGTACGACCGGTTCGGTGCCCTTCCGACGCTCATGTTCCAGGGTGCGGCGGTGTTGTTCGTGGTGAGCTTCGTGCTCACAATCCTGAGCCGCAGAGAACAGTTCCGTTTCAACGAGACGACTCGTCTTGCATGGGCTCCCGGTGATGCGCATCCCAAGCAGAGCGTCGAGGCCAACGGCTCAGCACCCGAGAGCGATGAGCGCGGATTCCCTCGCAACAAGGATCAGTCGTAGTCGATCGCGCAATGCGAACCCGCGCCGGATAAACTTCCGACTCTTCGGCCGAGACGTCGGTCTCGTTTTCAAACGCAGAAGGGGCGAGCGGCCGTCTGGCCACTCGCCCCTCCTTCGTGAGTCGGGTCAGTGCGTGTCGACTGCCGAGATTTCCGAGCGGTCGCCAGACCAGAGCGTGTGGAACGTGCCCTCGCGGTCCGTGCGCTTGTAGGTGTGCGCTCCGAAGAAGTCGCGCTGACCTTGCACGAGCGCTGCGGGCAGACGCTTAGCGCGCAGTCCGTCGTAGTAGGACAATGACGAGCTGAACGCCGGTGCAGGAATTCCAGACTGTGCGGCTCCGGCCACGACGCGTCGCCAGGCCTCCTGAGTCTGGGTGAGCGCGTCTTGGAAGTACGGCGCGGTCAACAGGGCAACGAGGTTCGCGTCTTCTGCGTATGCGTCGGTGATGCGGTTCAGGAACTGTGCACGAATGATGCAGCCACCGCGCCAGATCGCAGCGATGTCGCCCTTCTTGATGTCCCAGCCGAAGTGCTCGGCACCGGCAACGATCTCGTCGAAGCCCTGCGAGTAGGCGATGATCTTCGAAGCGTAGAGCGCCTGGCGGACGTCCTCGATGAACGCATCGGCGTCGTCGATCACGACTGGAGCCGATGGGCCGGCAAGCGAGGCTGCGGCAGCGCGCTGCGCGGGCTTGGAGGAGAGCGAACGGGCGAAGACGGCTTCGGCGATCCCTGAAACCGGGACGCCGAGATCGAGCGCGACCTGCACGGTCCAAGCGCCCGTTCCCTTTGCACCAGCCTGATCGAGGATGACATCCACGAGCGGCTCGTTCGTGCTCGCATCGATCTGTCGAAGCACTTCGGCGGTGATCTCGATGAGGTACGACTCGAGCTCGCCCTTGTTCCACTCGGCGAAGATCTCGGAGATTTCGGCCGGGGACTTGCCAGTGCCCTGGCGAATGAGGTCGTAGGCTTCGGCGATGAGTTGCATGTCGGCGTACTCGATGCCGTTGTGCACCATCTTCACGAAGTGACCGGCGCCGTCGGTGCCGACGTGCGTGACACAGGGGCGGCCATCGACGACGGCAGCGATTGATTCGAGCACGGGGCCGAGCGTCTTGTACGACTCTGCGGTGCCGCCTGGCATGATGCTCGGGCCGAGGAGTGCGCCTTCTTCGCCACCGGAGATGCCTGCGCCGACGAAGTGGATACCGGTTTCACGGACCGCTTCTTCGCGGCGAATCGTGTCGGTGAAGAGCGCGTTTCCGCCATCGACGATGATGTCGCCCGGCTCGAAGACTGCGACGAGTTCGTTGATGACCGCATCCGTTGGTCCGCCGGCCTTCACCATGATGATCGCGGTTCGCGGGCGCTGCAGGTTCGCTGCGAACTCCTCCATCGTGGTGGAGTGCACGAAGTTTGCTTCAGGGTGGGCCTGAACCAGTTCGTCGGTCTTCGCGGTGGTCCGGTTGTAGACGGCAACCGTGTTGCCTTCGCGGCTGGCAAGGTTACGGGCAAGGTTCGAGCCCATGACTGCGAGTCCAACGACACCAATATTTGCGGATGGGGCAGGCTGATTCATTGTTTCCTTCCGGAATGGCCTTGAGGCGAGTTCACGCGCTTTCTAGCGTACCGCTGGGGCAATGCTCCGTGCAGTGGCGGGCGGGTGCAGTCGCATTCGGGATACTTGAAGACGACCGTTCTATTCCGTTGGAGGGATCCTGCATGACCGAGCACCACGACCCGCGCACGCTTCGAGTGGCGCTGGCCGCACCACTTCCGGAGGAACTTTGTAAAAGGATCGAAGCGCTCGAACCGCGCGTCACACTGCTTCGCGACCACGCTCTACTCGCACCGATGCGTCACGCCGCTGATTGGCCCGGCGATCCCGCCTTCCAGCGCTCGCCCGAGCAGCAGGCCGCGCTCGACTCGATGATCGATTCGGCCGAGGTGCTCTTCAGCTTCCCGGATGTACAGACTGAGAGCCTGCAGCGTGCGGTTCGCTCGAACCCGAACCTGCGATGGGTGCAGCTGATGGCGGCGGGCGGCGGTGCACAGGTTCGCAGCGCAGCGTTTTCCGATGAGGAACTCGAGCGAGTGCAGTTCACGACGAGCGCGGGAGTGCACGGCAGCCCGCTCGCGGAGTTCGCTGTGTTCGGAGTGTTTGCCGGAGCGAAGAACCTCGCTCGCCTTCGCCGTGACCAAGCCGATCACCACTGGCCGAGCCGCTGGGAGATGCAGCAGGTCTCAGACATGACGGTGCTCGTCGTCGGACTCGGCGGGATCGGTAAGGCGACTGCGCAGAAATTCAAGGCGCTCGGGGCACACGTGCTCGGAACGACTCGCCGTGGAGAGCCAGTCGAGCACGTCGACGAACTGGTTTCGATCGATGATCTCGGGGGCGCCGTCGCTCGCGCCGATGCGATCATCGTGACGCTCCCTGGAACGGACGAGACTGCAGGCTTGATCGGTCGTGAGGTCTTCGCGAACGTCAAGCCGGGCGTCATTCTCGTCAACGTCGGGCGAGGGACCGTGATCGACGAGGACGCGATGATCGATGCGCTTCGCGATCACAGCATCGGCTTCGCTGCGCTCGACGTTTTCGAAAACGAACCGCTTGCAGCCAAGAGCCCGCTCTGGGATCTGCCGAATGTGCTCGTGAGCCCGCACACGGGCGCTCTCGACGCCAACGAGGAACGGAGGATCGCCGATCTCTTCGCTGACAATGCCCGCCGCTACCTCGATGGGCTGCCGCTCCGAAACGTCGTTGACACGGTCGAGTTCTACTAAGCGCAGCGGGTCGTTTCCGGGAACCTCCTGAGCATATTTCCGGCCACCATCTCTTCATCCAGTCAAGAAACGGAACAAGCACATGCGAATCGCACGAGTACAGTCCAGCGAAGGTCCGGTGGAGGTCGCTTTCGATGCCGAGCAGAGTCTCTGGGTCGAGCGGAACCCTCGAAGCGATTCGCCATTCACGGTCGCACATGACGACGCCGCATTCTGCGCGCCGTGCGAGCCGCTCGTCGTCGTCGGGATCGCGCACAATCCCGTAAGTTCAGGGAAACAGGCGATCCAGGCGTGGTTCAAATCACCACGGACCGTTGTGCCGAACGGTGCGAAGGCGCATTTGCGCGCTGGCATCGGGGCGCTCGCCGTCGAAGCTGAGATCGCGGTCGTCATCTCGAAGTCCACTCGCGGTCTCACGGAAGAGAATGCGCACGAGTACGTGTTGGGTGTCACCGCAGTGAACGACGTTTCGAACGTCGACCGCACGGCCTTCGACGAACGCAACTTCGAGGGCAAGGGTGGCGAGGGGTACACGCCGCTCGGGCCGTGGATCGATACGGAGCTCTCGCTCGAGAACCTCGACCTCAAGCTCGAAATCGATGGGGAAGTGGTCGCGCACACGAACGCCGCAGAGCTGCCGTCGAGTATCGCAGCCTGCCTCGCGTACATCGCTCGCTGGATCGAACTCGACGCTGGCGACGTCGTCATGACGGGGGCTCCCTTCACGAACCGTCCGATTCTGCCCGGCCAAGTGGCAAGCGTCATCATCGGTGAACAGATGCGACTCGATACGCCCTGCGTCGAGGAATCGCCCGCAGAGTGGGCCCGGCCATGAACGAGGCTGCCGCGAAACCCGAGTGAACTGGTACGATCGGGAGTTGAACTTCGGCGAGGGACACGTTCGTGTCCGTAATCGACGCGGTGGATGCAGGCCCGCCCGTAATCCTCACGCGAGAAGCGTTCGAGAACTCAAAAGGCCCCTGCGGCCCAAATTAGGGAGAATTCCATGTCAGAAAACGCCACACTGAGTGCCGAGGTCCGTACCGCGTTCGGTAAGGGTGCAGCTCGCAAGATCCGCGCCATCGGCAAGATCCCAGCTGTCCTCTACGGCCACGGCTCAGAGCCACAGCACCTCACCCTTCCTGGCCACGAGGTCATGCTGCTCGTTCGTCGCTCCAACGCGATCATCGAGCTCGACATCGAAGGCAAGGACGAGGTCGCACTCGTCAAGGACGTGCAGCGCGACCCAGTTCGTCAGATCATCGAGCACGTTGACCTCGTGATCGTCCGCCGTGGCGAGAAGGTCACCGTTGACGTGCCAGTGCACGTCGAGGGCGAGTCCGCTCCTGGCACCATCTCGAACCTCGAGAACACCACGCTCCAGGTCGAGGTCGAGGCAATGCACATCCCAGAGTCGATCACCGTGTCGATCGAGGGCCTCGAAGAGGGCGCACAGATTCACGCTGGAGACGTCAAGCTGCCAAAGGGCGCGACTTTGCTCGCAGACCCAGAGCTGCTCGTTGTCGGTATCGCAACTCCTGCGGCGCCGGTTCTCGAAGACGAAGATGCCGAGAGCACTGAAGCATCTGCAGAGACCGCTGAAGAGAGCGAAGAAGCAGCAGAGTAACGCAACAGAAATCGCGCCGTATGGCAGATGTCTGGCTCGTAGTCGGGCTCGGGAATCCCGGGCCCGACTACGTTTTGACGCGTCACAACGTTGGCGTGTTGGCGCTCGATGTCCTCGGGGATCGAGCAGGAGTGCAGCGCACTCGAAACAAGAAAGCAAACGCGCTCGTCGCTGAACAGCGCGTCATCGGCGGACCGAAGGTGGTGTTCGCCGAGCCCTTGAGTTTTATGAACCGTTCGGGTGGGCCGGTGAGCGCGCTCATGGACTGGTTCAACGTTCCTTTGGAGCAGGTCATCGTGATCCACGACGATCTCGACCTCGAGCCGGGCGCGATCAAATTGAAGCTCGGCGGAGGTCACGGTGGGCACAACGGACTCCGCGACATCATCGCGGCACGGGGTGCCGATTTCCTGCGAGTCCGTGTCGGGATCGGTCGCCCCGTGGGGCGCCAAGATGCGGCCCAGTTCGTGCTCGGGCGGTTCTCCGCAACGGAGCGCGAAGCGCTTCCAGAATCACTCGATCGCGCGGCCGATGCCGTCGAGCTCATCATTCGTGATGGGCTCCTCGCTGCGCAACAGGTCATTCACGCGCCTCAGAGCTGAGGGCGAGCGAGTGGTGAGTCTGCGTCGTGACAGTGTTGAACGATACGATGAGCGGCGATAAGAGAGTCGGTGGCATGAGTACACGATCACAACGAATCGCGAGGGTGTTCGCCTTCGCCGCGGCAGGTCTGACCGTCGCGACGATGAGCGCATGTTCCTCTGGCAACGAAGAGCCGCCCGCAGAGCGGGGTCCGAACGGCTACTCGAGCGTTGGCCAGTCTGGCGATTACGAGATCTGGGCAGATTTTGGTGCCGAGAGTGGTTTTGTCGACGTCTTGATCCTCGACGATGGCGTGCGCTACGCCAGTTGCCTTGGCGCTCCGACGAAACTGTGCGTGCAAGGCGACATTACGACCGCACCCGCAGTTGTGTTCGTCGGACCACAAGACGCCACCCAGGGTACGTTCACGTGGCCCGGTTCTGACACCGTCACATTCGAAGTCGCGAACGAAAACTTCGAAGAGTTCAGCATCTTCTACGCCTTTCCCCCGGGTATCGATCCCGCGACCTATGTTCGCCCGGTCGTGAACCTGTCGAATGACGCAGGTGAGGTCGTGCTGAGTCAGTGAGTCTCGAAGCGCTTCTCACTGAGCTCTCCGCTTCAACGCTCGCACCGGTCCTCGAATATGAGGCGACCGGCTGCGCGTTCTCGGCGATCGACGGCCTTCGGCCAGCGGTCATCGGCGCGATCGCGCGTCGCGCAGAACGACCCGTCGTCGTTGTCACAGCAACCCGTCGCGAGTCGGAAGGCCTGCTCGCCTCGCTCAGTTCCTGGGCTCCCGCCGCAACGTTGCTCGAGCTGCCGGCGTGGGAAACGCTCCCGCACGAGCGGCTCAGCCCCTCTCCGGAGACCGTCGGCCACCGCTCGATGGCATTCCGAACCCTGCGCGACTGGAAGCCCGGACAGCAACTCGTTGTCGTGGCGAGTGTGCGCGCTGCGCTGCAGCCTGTGGCCACGAACCTCGCTGATCTCGACCCGCTCGTGCTGACCGCGGGCGAGCGGGGCACGGATCTCGCTGAACTCAGTCGATCGCTGGTCGGCCTCGCGTACGCACGCGTCGACATGGTCACGCGCCGCGGCGAATTCGCTGTGCGCGGCGGAATTCTCGACGCCTTCAGCCCTTCTGCCGAGCACCCGGTGCGCATCGAGTTCTTCGGCGACGAGGTCGAGCAGATCCGGGAGTTCGCGGTTGCCGATCAGCGTTCCAGCGGTGAGCCGCTCGAGCGGATCGAGCTTCCGCCGACCCGCGAACTCCTCCTCACCGAGGACGTTCGTCGACGCGCCCGAGAAATGCGATTCGAGTTCCCGGCGATCGCAGGGCTTCTCGAGAAGATCGCAGAGGGCATCCCGGTCGAGGGCATGGAATCGCTTGCCCCTGTCCTGTTGGAACGGCTCGTCCCGATCTCGCACTACTTCGGAAATGCCGCGGTGGTCGTCCTCGGGCCGGAGCGCGCGGCCGACCGTGTGAAGAGCCTGAACGAAACGAACCATGAATTCCTGGAGGCAGCGTGGAGCGCCGCCACGGCCGGCGCTGACGCACCGATCGACCTTTCAATGGGTGAATTCCTGACGCTCGATGAGTTCCGCGATTCGGTCAAGGGGCCGTGGTTCACGATTTCCCCGTTCGCGAGCGACCTCGATTCGGTCGTGCAACTCGGCGGCACCGCAGTGCCGTCCTTTGCGGGCGAGGCCGATGGTGCCGTCAACCACTTGCGGGCACGCCTGCGCGATGGGTGGCGAGCTGTCGTAACCGCTGGTGGTGCGGGCCTCGTGGACCGGATCACCGAGGTGCTCGGCGGGCAGGAGCTCGCGGCCCGAGTCGAAGACGACCCGGTGTCGGTTCCCGATCCCGGCCTCGTCGTTGCAACGCGTGGCTCCTTGGAGCACGGCTTCGAACTCGATGCCCTGCGCCTCATCGTCATGAGCGAAGCGGAATTCTTCGGTCGTACAGTCGGAGTCGATTCGCGCGCGCCCAGAAAGCTCGCCGCTCGACGTGGAACTGTCGTCGACCCGCTGCAGCTGAAAAAGGGCGACTACGTCGTGCACGAAACCCACGGGATCGGTCGCTTCATCGAGATGACCCGCCGCACGGTATCGAGCGGTGGGCGAAACCCGGTGAAGTCCACTCGTGAATACCTGGTCATCGAGTACGCATCGTCGAAGCGAGGTCACCCGGCCGACCGACTCTCAGTGCCGACCGATCAGCTCGACCAACTGAGCCGCTACGTCGGTGGCGAAGCCCCGCAGCTGTCAAAAATGGGCGGGAGCGATTGGGGCGCTGCGAAGTCGAAAGCGCGTCGAGCGGTCCGAGATATCGCGGTCGAACTCGTCAAGCTCTACTCGGCCCGCATGGCGAGCAAAGGATTCGCCTTCTCGAAAGATTCGCCGTGGCAACGGGAACTCGAAGACGCATTCCCCTTCGCGGAGACCCCAGACCAGCTGACGACCATCAATGAGGTCAAACGCGACATGGAGCGCGAGATCCCGATGGACCGTCTGCTCTCTGGCGATGTCGGATTCGGAAAGACCGAGGTTGCCGTTCGAGCAGCGTTCAAGGCGGTGCAGGACGGCAAACAGGTCGTTGTGCTCGTACCGACAACGCTGCTGGTGCGCCAGCATTTCGAGACGTTCACCTCGCGATTCGCGGGGTTCCCGGTCAACGTCCGTGCGATGAGTCGATTCCAGACCGACTCCGAGGTAAAAGAGACTGTCCGTGGTGTCACCGATGGCTCGGTCGATGTCCTGATCGGCACGCACCGACTGCTCACCGAGAAGGTCAAGTTCAAAGACCTCGGACTCGTGGTGATCGACGAAGAGCAGCGCTTCGGCGTCGAACACAAGGACGCCTTGAAGAAGTTGAAGACCAACGTCGACATTCTGGCGATGAGCGCGACCCCGATTCCACGAACCCTGGAGATGGCGGTGACCGGCATCCGCGAAATGTCGACGCTCGCGACACCGCCGGAGGCTCGGCATCCGATCCTGACGTTCGTCGGCGCGTACAACGAACAGCAGGTGCAAGCGGCAATTCGGCGGGAACTGCTCCGTGAGGGCCAAGTGTTCTTCGTGCATAACCGTGTCTCGACGATCGCGAAGACGGCGGCGCATCTTGCGGAGATCGTGCCGGAAGCACGAATCGCGGTTGCGCACGGGCGCATGGGGGAGCGCGACCTCGAGCAGGTCATCGTCGACTTCTGGGAACGAAAGTTCGATGTGCTCGTTTCGACCACGATTGTCGAAACCGGACTCGACATCGCGAATGCGAACACTCTCATCGTTGATCGCGCCGAGCGCTTTGGCCTCAGCCAGTTGCACCAGCTCCGCGGCCGCGTCGGTCGAGGCCGAGAGCGCGCGTATTCATACTTCCTGTACGACCCGGAAACGCCGTTGAGTGAGACCGCGCACGATCGGCTCGAAACACTCGCCGCGAACACCGAGCTCGGTTCGGGTATGCAGGTCGCGATGAAGGACCTCGAGATTCGCGGCGCCGGGAACCTGCTCGGTGGCGAGCAGTCCGGCCACATCGCGGGTGTCGGCTTCGATCTGTATCTGCGCATGATCGGCGAAGCCGTTGCGACGTTCCGCGGTGACGAGACCGAAGGCCCACGCGAACTCCGTCTCGAACTTCCCGTCGACGCGATGATCCCGGATGACTATGTCGAGAGCGAGCGACTCCGGCTCGAGGCGTATCAAAAGCTTGCGGCTGCCGCTTCGGCGAGTGCTGAAGATGGCGGGATCGACGCCGTGCTCGAAGAGCTCGACGACCGCTACGGCACGCCGCCCCAGCAGGTGGTGACGCTCGCGTCGGTGTCGCGTCTGCGCAGGTACGCGCAGCAAGCCGGACTCTCGGAAGTCATCACGGTCGGCGGAAATCTACGGATCTCTCCCGCAGCGCTGTCTGAGTCTGTTGCGATGCGGTTGCGGCGTATGTACCCCGATGCGAAGTACTCGCCGGCCGCCGGTGCTGTGATCGTGCCGATTCCTGTCGGGAAAGAGGGCAGGCTCGCTGGAACAGCCGCCGAGCCGCTGCCGGACGTCGAGCTCATCGAGTGGGTGCACACCCTGCTGCGTGCGGTGTTCCCGATTCCGGCTCCTGCGCAGGAAGCAGAAGCTCCGAGCGAGGGAAACGCCAGTACAGCTGAACACGCCGAGCAGAGGAAGGGGCGACCGTGAGTGCTTCGCGAACGAGGTTCTCGGAACTCGTCGAGATCGTGCACCAGCTGCGAGCCCCAGGCGGGTGCCCCTGGGACGCAGAGCAGACCCACGAAAGTCTCACGAAGTTCCTGATCGAAGAGTCGTACGAGGTTGTTGAAGCCATCGAGGAGGGATCGCAGAGCGCGCTTCGAGAAGAACTCGGCGACGTGCTCTTCCAGGTGCTCTTCCACTCGGACCTCGCCGCTGCAGCCGATCGCGCACCCTTCTCGATCGATGACGTTGTCGACGACCTTGCGGAAAAGCTCCGACGGCGGCACCCGCACGTATTCGGCGATGCAACGGTTGATTCGGTCGACGAGGTGCTGAAGAACTGGGAGTCGATCAAGCGGGTCGAAAAGCCCGAGCGCGAGAGCGTCGTCGACGGAGTTCCTGCAGCGCTTCCTGCGCTCCAGCGAGCCGACAAGATTCTCGGGCGGGCGCAGAAGATCGGTGCAATCGAACTGCAAGACTCGATCGGTCTCGCAGATGAAGAGGCGCTCGGAGCGCTGTTGCTCGCCGTTGTCGGGAGTGCTCGTGCGAATGGGCTCGACGCTGAAGCGGCGCTTCGCGGAGCCGTCCGAGGCCTGGAGGGTGAACTCCGCGAGCACGAGCAGCAGAGCGCCCCAGCGAGCAGCGATCCGCTGGCGGCGACCGCTGCACCTCAGCAGGCCGATCCCGAGCACGTCTTCGACGACGAAACTCAGATCATCGACCTACGGGATCAGCCGTGATGCTGCCGGGTCGGCTGTATTGTCTGGTCCGACCTTGATGTGCATCTGCGGTGATCGAGCACGCGGGATAATGGACTCATGGCTCAGTCGGTAACTCCTCCTCGCGGCATGCGCGATTTTCTTCCCGCACAAAAGCGTCAACGGGAACGTCTGATCCATTCGATTCGTGAGACGTACGCCGCGCACGGCTTCGAGGAGATCGAGACCCCGGTCGTGGAGGACTCGGCCCGTTTGCACTCGGGGCTCGGCGGCGATAATGAGAAGCTCGCATTCGCGGTGATGCGTCGTGGCCTGACGCACGAGCACCTGCAGTCCGCACAGGAACCGCTTGATCTTGCCGACCTCGGACTCCGCTTCGATCTCACTGTCCCGCTTGCACGCTTCGTCGCCTCGAACCGGGCCTCGCTCCCGAGTGTGTTCCGCGCAATCCAGATTGCACCCGTGTGGCGTGCGGAGCGTCCGCAACAGGGGCGCTTCCGGCAGTTCATCCAGTGCGACATCGACATCGTGGGTGAAGGGGGGATCACTGCCGAACTCGAACTGCTCGCGGCCACCGGCGATGCTCTCACTCGGCTCGGCATCCCGGACGCATATGTCCGAGTGAACGACCGGGCGCTCCTCGACGCCGTCCTGAACGCCGCCGGAGTCGCCCCGGAAACCCAGGGTTCCGCGCTGATCACACTCGACAAGCTCGACAAGATCGGAGTGGAGGGAGTCCAGGCCGAACTCGACGCGCTCGGCACTCCGGGCGCCACGATCCTGCAACTGATCACGCAGCTCCGCGACGGCGTCGTGCCCGCATCGATGCCGTCAAACGTTCTCGACCAGATCAACCAACTGCGCGACGCGCATGTCGGCGTGCGCCTCGAATTCGATCCTTCACTCGTGCGAGGCATGGGGTACTACACGGGCCTCGTATTCGAAATCGCGCACCCGGACGTGCCGTACTCGATCGGCGGGGGCGGGCGCTACGACGGTCTGCTCGGTCGATTCAGCGGAACCGAGGTTCCTGCCGTCGGCCTCTCGCTCGGATTCGAGCGACTCATCGATCTCGTGCGGCTTCCCGAGGACGCGAGCGCCTCGGTGCTCGGGCTCGTCTACGACAAGCACGTGGCTCCAGCGCTCCTGGTCGAAATCAAGCGGACGCTCGTCGCCTCGGGCGTCGGAGTCCGACTCGCAAAACGTTCGAAGAACGTCTCGGCGGTGCTCGCGGGACTGCAGTCCTCAGGCGCTACCGAGTTCGCTTTCGTCCGAGAGGATTCCACGCCGGAATCACTCGAATTCAAACCACTCGAAGGGCCAAGTTCCTGAGCTGTACCCCGTGCCCACTGGCATGCAGGTCGCTAGGCTGGACTTGTCCACGCACTTGAAATAAAGGAGAAACCGTGGCATTTATCGAAACGTTGCACGCACGCGAAATTCTCGACTCCCGGGGAAACCCGACGGTTGAAGTCGAAGTGCTGCTGAGCGACGGAAGTGTTGGCCGAGCAGCTGTGCCATCGGGCGCGAGCACCGGTGCATTCGAAGCGTACGAACTGCGCGATGGAGACAAGAAGCGTTACCTCGGCAAGGGTGTGCTGAAGGCCGTTGACGCTGTGAACAACGAGATCGCTGACGCGATCGAAGGAATCGCGGCTGACGACCAGCGCGTCGTCGATGCAGTGCTCATCGAACTCGATGGCAGCGACAACAAGAAGAACCTCGGCGCAAACGCGATCCTCGGTGTGAGCCTCGCCGTTGCGAAAGCCGCCGCAGAGTCCGCGAACCTCCCGCTGTTCCGGTACCTCGGCGGGCCGAACGCGCACGTCCTGCCCGTGCCGATGATGAACGTCATCAACGGTGGCGCGCACGCAGAAACCAACGTCGACATTCAAGAGTTCATGGTGCTGCCCATTGGTGCAGAGAGCTTCTCGGAAGCACTCCGCTGGGGCACCGAGGTCTACCACTCGCTCAAGGGACTGCTCATCAGCAAGGGTCTCGCGACCGGTCTCGGCGACGAGGGTGGGTTCGCCCCGAACCTCGAGAGCAACAGCAAGGCGCTCGACTTGCTCGTCGAGGCGATCACGCTCGCTGGCTTCAAGCCGGGAACCGACATCGCACTCGGCCTCGACGTTGCCGCGAGCGAGTTCTACAGCGACGGCAGCTACACCTTCGAGGGCACGAAGCGCTCCGCCCAGGAAATGACCGACTACTTCGAGGGCCTCGTTGACGCGTATCCGCTCGTCACGATCGAGGACCCGCTCGACGAGTCCGACTGGGATGGCTGGGCTCACCTGACCGAGCGTCTCGGAAACCGCGTGCAGCTCGTTGGCGACGATCTCTTCGTCACGAACCCGACTCGCCTGGCAGACGGAATCTCGAAGGGCACTGCAAACGCGCTCCTCGTGAAGGTCAACCAGATCGGCACGCTCACTGAAACGTTCGACGCGATCCGCGTTGCAACGGTCGCTGGCTACTCCTCAGTGGTTTCGCACCGCTCGGGCGAAACCGAAGACACCACGATTGCGGACATCGCAGTCGCAGTGAACGCGGGCCAGATCAAGACCGGTGCACCGGCACGAAGCGACCGAGTCGCAAAGTACAACCAGTTGCTCCGCATCGAGGAAGACCTCGATGAAGCAGCGGTCTACGCGGGAGCCGCGGCATTCCCGCGTTACCTCGCAAGCAAGCACTAAGTCTCTGTGAGACGCTCGCATTCGCGGGCAAGGAACGGCGCGCCAAGTTTTTTCTTGGCGCGCCGTTTCGTTAGCCTTGCATCATGACCGACCGTCCCTCTCGCTCCCGCGATCGTCGCACCACGCGACGTGACCGTGGTGCGACCTCGGTCGGCCAGACCCCTGTGCAGCAGGGCGTCCGGATCTCATGGCTGTTCGTGTTGACGCTCGGTGTGATCGTGCTCGGCACCCTGACCCTGTCGCCAACGATCTCGCTGCTCGTCGAACAGCGGCAGGAGATCGCCGCACTTGAAGCGCAGATCGCAAGTCAGGAAGAGAACGTCGACGACCTCGGTCGCGAGATTTCCCGCTGGGACGACCCCGCGTACATCGAGGCGCAAGCTCGGGATCGGCTGTTCTACGTGTACCCGGGCGAACTCAGCTTCGTGGTGCTCGACGACCGAACCGAGTTCGACGAGAGCGCGCCGCTCGACGCGTTCTCCAGCGAGGTTGAGACCACGAAGATCGACTGGACGAGCGCGCTCGTCGAAACAATCGTCGTCGCGGGCCTCACCGAGGACCTCCCCGATGACTTCCCTGAAGGAACCCCATGATCGAACCCGCTACCGACGCCGATATCGAAACGATGACCCGGCAGCTCGGTCGACCCGTTCGAAACGTCGTCGGAGTCGCAGCCCGGTGCCGCTGCGGCGCACCCACCGTCGTGGCTACGAGCCCGCGGCTGGCCGACGGTACGCCGTTCCCGACCTTCTATTACATGACGCATCCAGACGCGACTGCCGCAGCATCGCGGCTCGAAGCGACACAGCAGATGCCAGAGTTCGCCGCGACGCTCGCGGATGAAAACGTTGCGGCCGCCTACCAGCGGGCGCACGAGATGTATCTCGCAGATCGCGAAGAACATGGGATCGTTCCTGAAATCTCAGGGATCTCCGCCGGCGGAATGCCTGAGCGCGTGAAATGCCTGCACGCACTCATCGGGCACTCGCTCGCAGCGGGACCAGGAGTCAACCCGATTGGGGACGCAGCCCTCGAGGCTTCCGATTGGAAGCCTCACACATGTCGGTGCGGAGGCAATGCGGTCACCGCGACCGATCCCGAAGAATCCCAGATCCCAGGCTAGGCCTGGGATGCTCACGCGGGGGAGTACACTAACTATGTCTCTGCCTGCAATGAAGAGAGAGTAATCCCTCCAGATGAAGAAAATTCTCATCGCCGGCGGCGGCTACGCCGGCCTGTATGCCGCTCGCGGTTTAGAACGCACCCTGCGTTCGAGCGAAGCACAAGTAACCCTCGTCGACCCGCTGCCGTACATGGCGTATTTGCCGTTCCTCCCAGAGGTCGCGGCCGGATCAATCGAACCTCGCCACGCCGTCGTTTCGCAGCGTCGTCACCTGAAGACCACTGAGGTCATCACGGCGAAGATCACGTCGATCGATCACGCCAATCGCGTTGCGACGATCACCGCGGAAAGCGGCGACTCCTGGCAGCACGAGTACGACGAACTGATTTTCACTGCAGGCTCGGTCACGCGTACATTCCCGATCCCGGGTGTTGCAGACACCGCGATCGGCATGAAGACGATCGAAGAGGCCGTGCAGGTGCGCGACCGTCTCATCACGAACTTTGCTCGTGCCGCGAGCATGCCTGCTGGCCCAGCTCGCGATCGCCTGCTGACCGTGACCGTCGTCGGTGGCGGTTTCGCCGGTATCGAGACGTTCGCGGAGCTTCGCAGCCTCGCGAGCAGCCTGCTGCCGCTCTACCCGCAGCTCACGATCGCGGACACCCACTTCCACCTCATTGAGGCCATGGGGCGCATCATGCCCGAGGTCAGCCTGAAGACGAGCGAGTGGGTCATCAAGAGCCTCGACGAGCGCGAAGCGAAGGTGCACCTCGACACGCAGCTGAAGAGCGCGGTCGGCGGAGTCATCGAGCTCTCCACCGGCGAGACCTTCGAATCAGACCTCATCGTCTGGACTGCGGGCGTTATGGCGCACCCGGTCGCCAAGACGACCGACCTCCCACTCGACGAGCGTGGCCGCGTGACCGCCCTGCCGACTCTGCAGGTCGCTCGCGACGGCGTCATCCTGGAGGGCGCCTGGACCGCCGGTGACGTCTCGGCAGTTCCCGACATCTCGAAGACCCCTGGCCCCGGTGGTTTCTGCGTTCCGAACGCACAGCACGCGGTCCGTCAGGGTCGTCTGCTCGCGAAGAACGTTGCGGCCGTGGTTCGTGGCGAAGCTCCTCGCGAGTACAACCACTCGAACATGGGCGCGGTTGCTGGCCTCGGCGTCGGCAACGGTGTGTTCCAAAGCGGCAAGATGGCGATCAAGGGACCGCTCGCATGGATGGCGCACCGCGGCTACCACGGCCTCGCGATCCCAATGTGGGAGCGGAAGCTGCGAGTCTTCGGTGGATGGTGGAACAACTTCTGGCTCGGCCGCGACGATGTTGCGCTGCCGGCGTTGACCGCTCCTCGTGCTGCATTCGAGGCCTATGCGTCTCGCCCGAAGCCACCGGTTGATGAAGCTCCTGCTGTTCCTGCTGCTCCTGCTGTCGAGGCTCCCGCTGCACCGGCGGCAGAGGTTTCGCCGAAGCTGCCCGCTGCTGATGCTGAGCCCGCAACCGAGGCGGCAGAGCCGAAAGCAAAGAAGGGTCCTGCGAAGAAGCCTGCGGCGAAGAAGGCTCCAGCGAAGAAGGCAGACAACGCTGCGATTCCTGCACCGGAAGTCACCGAGTCGAACGAAGCGACGTCGAGCGACAAGGCTGACGCGAAGGCGTAGGTCGATGATTTATGAGCGCCGGTTCCGCATGTGCGGGACCGGCGCTTTTGCTTGACCGCTTCGAGGTTTGCTGGCTGCTCTGAAAAGCGCGTCGCGCTATTCTTGAAGGCGTACGCCCCCATAGCCCAACCGGCAGAGGCAGGAGACTTAAAATCTCTTCAGTGTGGGTTCGAATCCCACTGGGGGTACTGAAAGCATTGATCGGGTTCTCGGAAGTTGTTCGTATGCATGGGTTCAATTCGCGATCAGGCCACACCGGCGTTGTCTCGTTCGAACTGCAGAGCGCGCGGATGTGGAACGTCATTGTCGTGGCCGCGAACATCGGGGCGGTCGTGCTCTTGGCGTTGTCACTCCTGCAGCCCCGTGGCGGATCGATGCTGTCGTTCCTGATTGTGGGGCTTGCCGTGCTTGCAATCGCCAATTTCGTCGTGCTTCCTCTCGCGATCGTTCAATCGAGGAAGCGGCTCATTCTGGATTTCGATCGGGGAACGCTCACCGTCGGCGCTCAAACGCACGTCGCAGAGGCGTTCGAATCGGCGGCGGAAACCGTGCGACTTTACCCCGGCCACGCACGCATGCTCACGCTGCTCTACACGACCGGCGAAGTCGATATCCAGCTCGAGGGGTTCAAGGAGCGAGCAGGCTCGAGAGCGCGAAACAACGCATTGAGTGAATTCATCGGGCGGTGGCTCCCGATGCCTGTGCACTACCGAAGTTCTGTCCCTGCTGCACCCGGTCTCAAACGATGGCGAATCGGACAGCAGGAAGCGCTCGCACTGTTGCAGTCCAGCGCGGACTCGAACGCCTGAGGGAGTCTCCGGCGCTATGAGGTTCTGCAGAAGGACAGGGCGGCGAAACCCCAACCGAGGGGAATGGTCGTATCGAGCGACCATCCGGCATCGAAGGCGAGTGCCTGCAGGTGTTCTTCCGTGAGTCGGGCCCTGCCGAGCTGCGCGAAGTGCACGAGGTCACCCGCGGGGTCCTCTCCTCCGAGCGTGTCTGCTCGAGTTGCCGCGAGCACGATCACCCGAGACGCGCACGGCTGGAGAGAACGAAGGAAGGTGCTCGCTTCTGTCATGCTCATGTGCTCGAGCGCGAGCGATGCGATGGTGAGGTGATTGTCCAAGATGAGCGGAGGAGCCGCATTCTCGGTCAGCTGCCAGACGACCGCCTCTGGCGCGAGCATCTGTTCACGAAGAGTCTGAATCTCAACGGCGGTTCCGCTGATCTGGAGCTCGATGTCCGCGTGACGGCTGGAGAGAGCATCACCAAGTACGCCCGCTCCCGCGCCCATCAAGGTGCAACTGGAGACTCCATTCCAGAATTGCTCGCTCAAGAACCCGTCAAGCAAATACGCGAGTTTGCCCGCGTGTTCGACTTCCTCGGCGAACAGTTCTGCATTCGTCAGAGTTTCGCTCCGGAGGCTCTCGCCTCGGTGCAGTTCCCATGCGGAACGACCAGTCTTGACCGACGCGGCGAGTGAATTCAGGGTCAGGATCGCATCGGCGTGTGGCCCAGAGAAGTGCTCTCGCTCATGTTCGTCGTCGACGAGTTCGTTCCCGAAGTCTCCGAGTTCCCACACTGACTCGCGCGCACGGACGATTCCGTGATGCTCGAGCAGGGGGAGCAAGGAATCGAGTGCCTGCGGGTGAGCTTCGAGCGCTGTGGAGAGCGCCGCCGTCGACAGTCCCGGGGTGTCAGCGAGCGCGTCGAGAAGCCCGAGTTCGATTGCTGCCCGAACGGCGAACCAGGCAACCGGCGAGGCGACCGGAGCGATCTCGGGTTCGACGACATCGGAGGTTGCTGCACCCACTGCATCCTGTGATGCGTCATGCGTGTGCTGTTCTCGGTGCCAGTAGCCGGTGATGTTCATGTTCGACTTCGGAAGCCCGATTTCGCGGGCGAAGAATCTCCGGATCGGCAGCAGTGACTTGCTTTCGCCAGCGACCCAGGCGAAGCCGGCAGCATTGCTCTGCGAAATTGGAGTGATGTCGAGCGAGCGCAGGTGGTCGAGCAGGGGAATACCGCTGTTCGACTCATCGATGATCCACTCGACCCGGTCGTGCTTGCCGAGGGTGAGCGGTTGTCGCGCTTCCGGCCGAGTGATCGTCACGGCAATCGTCGCCGGAGCCTCGCTCGGTCGCTCATCAACGAATCGTTGGATCGCAGGGAGCGCTGTTTCATCGCCGGCGAGCACGATCCAATCAAGGTCGTCAGGCAGGTTGATCGATGACTTCGGGCCTACGAAGCTGAGTGAATCGCCGATATTGGCGTGCAGCGCCCACTGCACTGCGGGTCCCTCGCCGTGCACGACGAAGTCGAGTTCGAAGGAATCCGCGGTGACATGGTGCGGGGTGTAGTCGCGACCCAATCTGGTCTCGACCGGCTGCCATTCGATCCCATGCTGCAACTGAATCGGGAGCGCGCGTTCGATGTCGCCGTCTGAGGCGAAGATCAGTTTGATGTGGTCGTCGAAGCCCGGCGCGAGGAACGCAGGATGCTCGAAACCGTCCTTGGTGAAGGCTTCGAGCTCGGGCCCGCCGAGCGTGATGCGACGCATCAGCGGAGTGATCTCCGTGATGCGTCGCACCTGCACTTCGCGAACCACGAGCGGGTGGGGCGTGAATGCTCGCTGGGTCATGGGGTTGTGGCGAAGAGCGACTCGATGATGTCGAGCAGTTCCATCGCATCGTCGTAGTCACCGCGCAGAACGTTGTAGGGCAGATCGTAGGCGTTGCTGCTCTGGAACGCGGGCAGTGCCGCGTACACGGGGTTCTCCATCAGAGTCGCGACGTCGATGGTGTCGCCGTTGAATCCCATCACGAAGACCGTTGGCTGCGTGATGACCTGTCCTGCTTGCTCGGTCGAGAGTTCGAACATGTCGCCTCCGCCGCCGTAGACCTCGAAGTCGCCCTCGGCAAAGATCGGCGCAGGCTCGATGCCCACTGCAGCGAACTCGGTCGGGAGTCCGACGGTTTCGACCAGCGCATACGCGGTGCCGTCAGCGGTGAACGTCAGGAATGAGACCGGCGATGGCGGCGGAGTGATGGTAGCGGCAACCTCTTCGACGCGGGTGTCATACGCGGCAATCGCTGCGTCGTATTCCTCGCCACGGTCAAAGACGTCGTTCGCGAGGAAGTCGAACTGCTGTTGCCAAGAACCGAGGGCTTTGCCGACCAGCACCGTCGGCGCAATGGCGGAGAGCTCGTCGTACACCTGTTCGGCTTGGAACAGCGGGAATCCGATGCCTCCGCCGATAATGAGGTCGGGGTCGCTCTCGAGGATCGCCTCGAGGTCGAATCCGTCAACGCTCCAAGGCAGGAAGACCGTGCCATCGGCTTCAGCGTCGGCGGCCCAGGCCGGCGAGAATTCGCCTTCGGTTGCGTCGGCGTCTTCCGGGATCGTCGCGAAGACCGGCACATCGAGGGTGTACAGGTAGCCGGCGAGCGCGTAGTTCAGCACCACGATTCGTTCTGCGTCGCCAGGCACGACGACATCGCCGTAATCGGTCGTGACGGTTCGATCCGCCGCTGCATCGCTCGACGGCGAATTCGATGCCTCGGGTGAACCTGAAGCTTCGGGGGAAGTGTCGGACGAGCAGCCCGTGAGCACGAGTGCGCCGAGCAGAGCGAGCGCGCCGAGGGGACGAATGAAACGCATGGGACCTCACAGTGAAAAGAGATGGCCGCGACGATGTGGCCTTGGTTCCTATCACCGCAGTGATAGTCGGAGCGCCAGAGCAACGCATGGCGACGTAGGTAAGGCTATGCTTACTTTGCCGTCATCCGCTCCCAAATATGACATGGAGTGTGTCGGATGCGACATTGTTTCTCGCAGCAAGGAGCGCATCGTGACCGTCCGATCTCTCGCCTCGATTGTTCCTGAGAACTCGGTGCGCTTCCTCGGCCACGACACCCATGAGCACGACGAGCCGCATCTGATTTATGTGGTCTCCGGTCGAGCGCACCTCACGGTCGATGGGATTCCGATGTCGCTCCGACGGCACGAGGCGGTGTGGCTCGCACCGCATGTTCCTCATTCGGTCAAGCTCGACGACGGCGGCATGGTGCTCGGCCCTCTGCTCGACCCGCAGGATTCGCCGGGTGTGCCGTTTCGACCGATCGGTGCGATCCCAGCGCTCGTCGATCTCATGACCACGCTCCTGGGGGCAGCGCCGAATCGCGACGAGCAGATTGAACCGTTCCGGACTGCGATCGGGCGAATCCTCTCGCGAGCAGCGAAGCAGTATTTCGCAATCACCGCACCGAGCCATCCCCTGGTCAAAGCACTCGCCCGTGAGTCGATTCGCAGCATGTTGACGCTCGAACAACTCGCGCTCAAGCATCGGATGAGCCCCAGGCAGGTGCAGCGTGTTTTCCAGGACGAAACCGGCCTCCCGTTTGCTCGTTGGCGAACCCGTGCGCGACTGAACTCCGCGATTCCCTTCATTCTCTCCGGCGGGTCACTGTCGACGGCTGCGCGCATGGCTGGCTACAGTTCCCGGGCCGGGCTCATTCGAGCGATCAGCCGTGAGACGGGGAACGATCCGGCCGAGTTGCAGTCCGACGCAGCAGGCGCGCTCTCGCACCATGCAGTGCGCCCGAGTGAATGAACGCCGCCCACGAACTCTTCTCTCGCTGCTAGCGTTCCCAGGTCACGAGAGGAGCCGCATGACGAGCGTCGTTCACCCCACGATGCAGGTTCCGCTCACCCAGAAGCGTCGCACCGCGAAGCGAATCATCGCGCTCCTCATTGCCGTCTTCGTGCTCCTGACCAGCATCGCCTTGAGCATCGTCGTGGGTTCTGGACTGCTCTCGATCGACACCGTGTGGAACGCGCTCACCATCCCTGACGGTTCCGCGTCGCACACGACCGTGAACACGGCACGTGTGCACCGAACGCTCATCGGATTGGCGGTCGGGATCGGACTGGGCGTCTCGGGTGCGCTCATCCAGGCGCTCACCCGAAACCCGCTCGCGGATCCGGGGATCCTCGGCGTGAACGCTGGTGCAGGCTTCGCGATCGTCATCGGCGTTGCATTCTTCGGCGTGCAGAGGATCGGGCAGTACCTTCCACTGGCGTGTATTGGCGCTCTGCTCGCGGTCACGGTCGTGTACCTGATCGCCAGTGGCGGGCGAGGAGCACCGAGCCCTTTGCGCCTGACGCTCGTCGGAATCGCGTTCAGCGCCGTGTTGACAGGGATCTCGCAAACGCTGGCGCTCATGAACGTGCAGACCTTCGACCGAATGCGCTTCTGGGGAGCGGGCACGATCGCCGACAGGCCTGAGGGGACTTTCGCCGCCATCGCCCCGCTCATCGTGATCGGCGTACTACTTGCAGCCGTCAGCGCGAGAAGCCTCAACGCACTCGCCCTCGGTGAAGAACTCGCGCGATCGGTCGGGGTGCGCATCGTGCTCACTCGAATGCTCGTCGTCGCTGCAGTCACTCTGCTCTGCGGAGCGGCAACCGCGGCGGCCGGACCGATCGTGTTCGTCGGACTCATGGTGCCGCATATCGTTCGATGGGCGACCGGACCGGACTGGCGCTGGATTCTCGTCTTTTGCGTTGTGCTGGCGCCCGCATTCGTCTTGCTCGCTGACGTGCTCGGACGGGTGCTTGTGCTTCCGAGCGAATTGCAGGTGGGTGTCGTGACGGCGCTCATCGGGGCGCCGATCCTCGTGTTCCTGGTTCGTCGAGTGAATGCGAAGTCGCTCTGATGGCGACGGTCGTGTCTGCCGCACAGCCGCGTCTTGCGAGGGTCCGCAGCATGCAATTGCTGCAGGCTCGCCTTAGGCGAAGCGTCTGCGCTGTGATCGTCGTCGTCATTGTCGGGCTCGGGCTCTGGGCACTCACGCTCGGGAGCAGCACCATCGCTGTCGCCGAAATCGTGCAGGCGGTGTTCGATGAGGAACAAACTCGAACCAGGATGGTCGTGTTCGAGTGGCGAGCGCCGCGCGTGGTCGCCGCCATCGTCTTCGGCGCTGCGCTTGCGTATGGCGGGGCGATCTTTCAATCGCTCACACGGAATCCGCTGGGAAGCCCCGACATCATCGGCTTCAGCACCGGTTCGTACACCGGTGTCGTCACGATGCTCATGCTGGGGTTCACGGGTTCTTTCATGCTCGCGCTCGGAGCGCTCGCCGGCGGGCTGCTCACCGCCGTCGCGATCTATTTCCTCGCGTATCGCCACGGTATGCAGGGCTTTCGATTCATTGTTGTCGGAATCGCGATCGCCGCGTTTCTCTCGGGTGTGAACACCTGGTTCTCGGTGAAGGCCGACGTCGACATCGCGCTTCGAGCAGCCGTGTGGGGCGCCGGGACGCTCAGTGTCGTCGATTGGAACTCGGTTGCGATTGGCGCATTCATGTTCGCGATTCTCGTCGGCCTCGTTCCCTTCGCGACGCGCATGCTGCGCGTGCTCGAACTCGGTGACGAAGTTGCCGCCTCGCTCGGTGCCAGGGTCGAGCCTGCAAAGGCTTGGCTCGTGGTGTTCGGAGTTGCGGCGACCGCGCTCGTGACCGCCGCAGCTGGGCCCATCGCGTTCGTAGCGCTCGCGGCACCGCAGATCGCCAAGCGCCTCGTCGGGCAGCGTGTCGGCACCGACTTGTTGAGCGCAGCGCTCGTTGGCGCACTTCTGCTTTTGAGCGCCGACCTGATTGCGCAGTATGCGATCCCCTCGAACTCCCTGCCCACCGGCGCGGTCACCGTGTGCTTGGGCGGCGCGTATCTGGTGTGGCTCCTCGCGGTCGAGAGTAGAAAATCGCGGGGGAGCGGGTGAGCACGACAGTGACGACGAGGAATGCAAGGCAGGGCGCAACGCTTTGCGTGGCACGGAGTTCGAGAACGATGAGGGCGGCACGATGAGTCAACTCGAAGCAAGAGCATTGTCTGTGGGCTACGACACGCGTGCGGTGCTCCAAGACCTGAACCTCCAGGTGCTGGAGGGCGAGCTCACGGTCATTGTCGGCCAGAACGCCTGCGGGAAGTCGACCTTGCTGCGCTCGCTCGCCAGGCTGCTCGCACCGAGTCATGGCCAGATTCTGCTCGACGGGGCCGATCTGCAGAAAATACCGACGAAGCAGGTCGCACGGCAGATTGGCATGCTGCCGCAGTCGTCGATCGCTCCGGAGGGCATCACGGTGTTCGATCTCGTAGCGCGTGGGCGATTTCCTCACCAGAGTGTGCTTTCGGGCTGGACCGAGGCCGACGAGCGTGCCGTCACGAAGGCGCTCGCGGCAACGCGTCTCGAGGAGATCGCGCACCGACAAGTCGAGGAGCTCTCCGGTGGTCAGCGCCAGCGAGTGTGGATCGCGATGGCCCTTGCGCAAGAAACCGAGACGATTCTTCTCGACGAGCCGACCACCTTCCTCGACCTCGGTCACCAGCTCGAAGTGCTCGAAATGCTCGTCGAACTCAAGGATCAGGGACGGACCGTCGTTGCGGTGCTCCATGAGATCAACTTGGCGGCGCGATATGCGACCCACCTGATCGCGATGAAGTCAGGAAGCATCGTCGCGCAGGGGAGCCCTCGCGCGATCTTGAACGAACAGCTGATTCACGAAGTGTTCGACGTCGATGCGCGAGTGATCGACGATCCCGATGCGGGGTGCCCGGTCGTTCTTCCTCGCGCACGGCGCTCGACTACTCGCTGATTTGCTCCATCGGAAGCAGATCGTCGCGAAGGTGCCTCGCGTACCCGCCGGGGGTTCGCCCCTGGAGCCGGCCGGAGGTCAACACCTCAGCATCTGCAGTTGCTGCGACGTTGATCCCGAGGGCTCGCATTCTTGCGGTGAGGTCGACATCCTCGTGCTCGATCATCGGAAGGTACCCTCCGGCGCGAAGGTAGGCGGCGGTACTGGAGCCGAGATTCGCTCCATGCACGTGGCCGTTCGCGACGCCGTCGACGTGCGTATCGAGCCAACGCTGTGTCCGTGCCGGATCGAGGTCGCGAAAATCTGGTCGAACGGTCCCGATGACGACATCGACCCCGCTTGCTGCCAGCGCTGCCTGAACCTGGAGCCACTGCGGCGGAACGACAGAGTCTGCATCGGTGTGGGCGATCCAGTCAGCACCGTGGGCGATGGCGATGCTGCAACCGAGTGCACGGGCCGCACCGACGTTCTTGGCCGAAGTCTCGATGACTTCGACGCCCGTGAACGTTCGCGCGATCGTGGCGGTCGAGTCACTGCAGGAGTCGGCAATCACGATGGTGTGGACGGGCGTTGCGACCTTGGCCACGGCGACAGCGATTCCCTCGAGGCAGCGGGCGATGAGTTCAGCCTCATTGTGGGCTGGAATCACGATGCCGAATCGTTGGATCATGCGAGCCCCTCCCGTTGCGCGACTGAGCGATCACTGCGTTCATAGGCTGCGAGCAGAAAGTCACGCTCTTCATGCAGCACGGTGCGGTGCAGCCCTAGGCCATCGAGCTGCTCGTGCACCTGATCCCCGGAGAGCGGATACTCCGCAACCGGGTGGCGCCAGTGACATGCGACGAGGACTCCGTCTTGGCTGAGCGAGTCACGGATATGCTCGGCGAGCACGGTCAACGCGGGAAGGGTGAAGTAGTAGCCGACCTCCGAGAAGACGATGAGATCGAACCTCGCATCCTGCAGCGCAAGCCGAGCCTCCTGCTGCCGGACTTCGGTCGTGCCCGAACGAGTTGCAGCAGATGCTGCGAGGCGATCGCGAGTTTGCTCGACCGCTCGTTCAGAGAGGTCGATCGCAAGCAGCGCATCGCATCGCTCGGCGAGCAACTCCGTGAGCATGCCGACGGAACAGCCGATCTCGAGTGCACGCGAAAACCGTGGCTTCGGCAGTACGGCAAGGGTTGCGGCTCGTTTCCGCTCTTCGTACCAGCGTGTTTCGAGACGCCAAGGATCGCTGTTCTTCTCGTAGACCGCGTCGAAGTACTCGCCACGGAGCGATGCTGTGGGGTGCTCGGTGGTTGCGGTTTCGTGGCGGTCGCCGCTCGCGGCGGTGTCGACAGCGCGTTCCCCTGAAGTCACGAAGAAGAATTCCTTGTCTTGATTGAAGTGCGCTAAAAAACTCTCCCGGAGCATCGGGGAGTGCCCTTCGGTCTGCGAGGGGAAGCACGCAATCGCTGCGCGCTTCATTGCGGCATCGACCGTGATCGAACGGAGGGTTGCAACCGGAATTTCTGCCGAATCTGGGTGTGCCCAATGCCACATCCAGATGGGGTATTCCAGCAACATCCGGTCGCCCACGAGTCCCTGCGCGATTTCACCGACGATTCGGTGGTCGCGGTGACCGTCGCCACGCCAGGGGGCGACAACGGCGCCGTTCGGGGGCAGTGCATCGAAATACGGTTGCAGTGCATTTCGAAGCTCCTCGCGAGTTTCGCGCAACCCTCCGTCAGCGAAACCGAGCTCGACCAGACTCGCGTCCGGTGCGAGCAGCTCGACTGCAGCTCGGAGTTCATCTGATCGAGCGAGAGCAGAACCTCCCGCTGCGCCATCGCTCGCCACAATGACCGTAACCGTGTGCCCAGCCGTGCTGAGTCGGTGAAGAAGGCCTCCCGCGCCGAGCGTTTCGTCATCAGGGTGCGCTGCGAGAACGAGCACCGGTGAACCTGGTGCAAGCTGCATGGGCGGGGCTTCTGAGAACCGCGAATCCGACTGCCACGTCGCAAACGACGTGCCGTCGTCGTTCGAATCGAATTTCACCATGGATGCCGCAGTTCCGCGACGCTTCGCCCGAGCGATTCCTGGTCACGCTCTGCGTGATGCTGGCGCACGTACAGCGCAAGATCAGCGGTTTGTTTCGCGTGCGCTGCGTCGAGCGCCAAGGGGCCGGGGCCGAGCGCACGGGCAGCGCGACCGAGGACCTCCTCGCAGGTGTTCGCGACGGTCGCCCGCACGCGTTTTGCGAGGATCTTCGTATCCGCGGGATCAATTCCTGGCGCGCTCGCGGCGTTCAGTGCGCGCCGAGCGTCTTGAAGGCGCGCGTCGATCGCGCCGAGATGCGCGAGCAGATGCGGGTTCGGACGCGTGACCGCAGCATCGTGGACTGTCCGGGCAACGCCGACTGCGCCGCCGTACCAGCATGCTGCGACCCCGATGCCACCGAGGGCGAAGCCTTCACGCGTGAGGTACCAGCTCGGAGCGCCGACCGCCTGCGCTGCAACCGATTCGAATCGAATCGGCCCACTCGGGATCTCGGCAAGACCACGAGCGTGCCACGCGCCGGGAACGACGGTGACCCCGTTCTGGCGGAGATCGACACGGAACAGAGCGCGCTCTTCGTCTGAGATGTGCGCGGTGACGAGCGCCGAGTCGAGTTGTGCTGCCAGGGAGCACCAGGGCTTCGTGCCCGTGAGTTCCCAGCCGTGACCGGTACTGCGGGCCGTGAGAGGGTCATTGCCGCCCTCGGCAGCGAAGACTCCGAATCGTTCTCTCGGCGGGGCCTCGCCGAGTTCACTGAAAATGTTGACCGCATCGAAGTGTGGTTCGACGGCCCGAGCAACCGCGAGGTCGTGCGCCGCAATGCTCGCAAGCGCCTCCCACTGCTCGAGACGTTCCGCTGCAGCCCATTCGCTTGAATGCGCCACAGCGAAATTCAGCGCCTCGTCGATTGTTTCCGGGAGCGAGCCCGAAACTGCGCGTGACAATGGCCCGGAGGAGCGGTCGTTCTCGCGAAATCTGAGGGCCATCTGCTCATTCTGTCGGTAACGGGGGACAAAACCGTGCTTTCGCCGTTCTTGAGTCGCAGAATCACTCATGATCGCGGAACAAAAACGAGGCGTCACCCCTCGGGGGAACGCCTCGTTTCGCTCGAACCGACTGGTTACGCCCGAGCGGATTCTCCCGGGTACTCACCGTCGGTGTACTCGCGAGCCTGGTCCGTGTCGTTCGTGCGGCTTCCGTCGTCGAACTGCGCGTCGGTGTACTCACCGTCGCGTTCGATGTCGTTTGCGGACTTCCGTTCCGCTGCGCGGCTCTCACCGTGCTCGAATTCGACATCGGTGTACTCGCCGTCAGCGTCTCGTGACACCGTGCGTCCGTGTTCGAGTTCCGAATCGGTGTACTGGCCTTCGTGCTCGTCTTGGGGTTTTTCACTCATGGCTGTAGTCCTCGTCTCGTCGTGCCGTTCGCAGAAAGAGCTGGAGGGGAGCCGTGTGGCGGGCTGCAGATCGTCGCAACCATCGAGTCGCCAATGACTCGTGCCTTGGTTCCCATCCTTCCTGAGTAACGCTATGGCTGTTCAGCAGGAAATGGAAGCGGCGAATTGAGCAAGAATTTTGCACCATATGCGAGCACGACGCCCAGCGAGTCCTCCGATTCAGCGGTGGAGATTTCGCGAAGCGACACGCCGCGGAACTTTCCGTCAGTGAAAGTCCAACTTGCGCGGCACCCTGCCCTGGCTTAATTTAGGTAAGCCTTACCTTTCAAAGTCCCAGTGTCGATCTTGAATGCTGCGACGTTTGCGGTACTCAATTCACGCCGCGACTGCCCACAATCACAGAGTGGAGATACGCAGCATGCGTTCACGCCGTTACGCCACAGTCGCCGCAATCGCGACTGCCGCGGTTTTGACCCTTTCCGCCTGCAGCACGGGCGCCACGCCCGAGGCGAGCAGCGACGCCGAAACCGGCAATGCAACTGAGGGATACCCGATCGTCATCGAGCACGCGCTCGGCGAGACCGTTATCCCCGAGAAGCCAGAACGCGTCGCAACTGTGAACTGGGCGAATCACGAAGTGCCACTTGCTCTCGGAGTCGTTCCAGTCGGCATGGCGATGGCGAACTTTGGTGACGACGACGGTGACGGACTGCTCCCGTGGGTCGACGAAAAGCTCGAAGAGCTCGGTGCAGAAACCCCAGTGCTGTTCGACGAAACCGACGGCATCGACTTCGAGGCTGTCGCGGACACGAACCCCGATGTCATCCTTGCTGCCTACTCCGGGCTGACCCAGGAGGACTACGACACGCTGACCGAGATCGCTCCTGTCGTCGCATACCCGGAGGCGCCGTGGGCGACCTCATGGCGTGACGTGATCTCGTTCAACAGCGAAGGTCTCGGGATGGCAGCAGAGGGCGAACAACTCATCGCCGACATCGAAGGCGAAATCGAAGAAACCGTCGCCGCGCACCCTGCGCTGGCAGGCAAGTCGACGATGTTCCTGACGCACGTCGACCCGACCGACCTGAGCCAGGTCAGCTTCTACACGGCGCACGACACTCGCGCAGGATTCTTCGAAGACCTCGGACTCGAAACACCCAAGAGCGTTGCCGACGCATCTGCGGAAAACGACCAGTTCTCTGGCAAGGTCAGTGCGGAACAGGTCGATGTGTTCGAAGATGTCGACATCATCGTCACCTACGGCAACCAGGAACTGATCGATCTGCTGCAGAACGACCCACTGCTCTCGCAGATGCCAGCGGTGAAGAACGGTGCCATTGTCGCACTCGACGGCGCGGGCCCAATGGGCACGGCCGCGAACCCGACGCCGCTTGCGATCTCATGGGTTCTCGACGACTACGTCGACCTGCTTGCCGAGGCGGCTGAAAAGGCAGAGTGACCAACACCCTGCAAGCATCTGATTTGGGCGTCGCCGTGGTGCGGCGCCCAAATCGCGTGCGCCTGCTGTGGATTCTCGTCGTCGCCGGCGTGCTCGTCATCCTCATCGCAGGCTCCCTCGCATTCGGGTCCCGCTTCGTTGCTTGGAGCGACCTCGTGCTCGGCTTGCAAGGGGCAACCGACAACCTGAGCCAGGCAGCAGTCGTCAAACGAATCCCGCGCACAATCCTTGCGATCGTGGTGGGCGCTTCGCTCGGCCTCGCGGGCGCTGTCATGCAGGCCGTCACCAGAAATCCGCTCGCCGACCCGGGCATCCTTGGCGTCAACTCCGGCGCCGCGCTCGCCGTCGTCATCGGGATCGCATGGTTCGGAATCTCCACCGCGACGAGTTACATCTGGATCGCAATCTTCGGCGCAATGGTCGCGGCCGTCGTCGTGTACACGATCGGCTCGCTCGGCCGCGGGGGAGCGACGCCGCTCAAACTCGCGCTCGCGGGGGCGGCCATGACGGCGGCGCTCGCCTCCATGATCACCGCGGTCGCGCTGCCCCGAGGCGACATCTCTGCGACGATCCGCTCCTGGCAGATCGGTGGGGTCGGTGGTGCAAGCTTCGACAGCATCCTGCAATTGCTCCCGTTCTTCCTCGTCGGCAGCGCAATCTGCCTCCTTTCCGCTCGCAGTCTCAATTCGCTCGCGCTCGGCGACGACCTCGCAGCAAGCCTCGGCGAGCGGGTCGCGGTCGTCCGCGCATTCTCCGCCTTCGGCGCGGTCCTCCTGTGCGGTGCGGCCGTTGCGATCGCAGGCCCGATCGGTTTCGTCGGCCTCGTGGTCCCGCACTTCTGCCGTTTGCTCGTTGGCGTTGACCAGCGGTGGCTTCTTCCGTTCTCTGCGCTCACCGGAGCCGGACTGCTCGTCGCCGCCGACATCCTCGGTCGTCTCGTCGCTCGTCCGAGTGAGATCGATGTCGGCATCATCACTGCGCTCCTTGGCGCTCCCTTCTTCATTGCGCTCGTGCGTCGGCAGAAAGTGCGAGCACTGTGAGCCTCGCGCCCCCGAGTCCAGACACGCTTGCCCTCGTCACGCGCGCCCGTCAGCGTCGAGGATCACGGCGTCGGACCACGATCGCAATCTTCGTCGCCCTCATCGTGGTGTTCTTCGCGGTCTCACTGGTGTTCGGCCGCACCGTGTACGCGCCGGCTGACGTGCTGCGGGTCATGCTCGGCGAAGACGTCGATGGTGCGAGTTTCACTGTCGGACAGCTTCGATTGCCGCGAGCGATCCTCGCGATCGTTGCCGGGATGAGCTTCGGTCTTGCCGGGGTGACCTTCCAGACGATGCTCCGCAATCCGCTCGCGAGTCCCGACATCATCGGAATCAGTGCGGGAGCGAGCGCCGCAGCCGCATTCGCCATCGTCATGTTGTCAATGAGCGGCCCAGCGATCTCCGCGTTCGCAGTCGTGAGCGGGCTCGGTGTCGCGCTGCTCGTCTACGCGCTCTCGTTCAAAGGCGGCGCTGCTGGAACGCGATTCATTCTCATCGGGATCGGCGTCGCGGCGATGCTCGACAGCAGTATCAACTACGTGTTGACGCAAGCTGGTCAGTGGGATCTGCAAGCTGCAATGCGCTGGCTCACCGGCAGTCTCAACGGCATCAAATGGCACCAACTGCTCGCGCCGCTCATCGCACTCGGCGTACTCGCTCCCGTGCTCCTTGCAAAGACACGTGACCTGAGCGCCTTGCAGCTTGGTGACGACACCGCCGCGGCGCTCGGCACACGAGTCGCGCGCACGCGATTCATCGTCGTGGTTGCGGCCGTCGGCCTGATCGCGTTCGCGACCGCAGCCGCGGGGCCGATTGCGTTCGTCGCGTTCTTGTCTGGGCCGATCGCCGCTCGCATCATCGGCCCGAACGGGCCGGTCTTCATTCCCGCGGCGCTTGTCGGCGCGCTGCTTGTGCTCGTCGCCGACTTCCTGGGGCAGTACGCCTTCGGAACGAGATTCCCGGTCGGCGTCGTCACTGGCGTGCTCGGCGCTCCCTATCTCGTCTACTTGATCATTCGCAGCAATCGCGTTGGAGGATCGCTATGACCACCGCCCACACCCTTCGAGCAGACTCGGTTTCGCTCGGTTACGCAGAGCGCACCGTCATCACCGAGCTCTCTCTCGATATCCCGGCCGGAAAAATCACCGCGATCGTCGGGCCGAACGCGTGCGGAAAATCGACGCTCCTTCGCTCGATGTCTCGGTTGCTCTCGCCGAAATCGGGGCAGGTCCTGCTTGATGGCAAGCAGGTGCACCAGATGCCGGCGAAAGAGCTCGCACGCACGCTCGGCCTCCTGCCGCAGTCACCGATTGCGCCCGAGGGCATCACGGTGTCGGACCTCGTGGGGCGCGGCCGTCAGCCGCACCAGGGGATCTTTTCGCGATGGACGAGCGCCGACGACGTCGCGGTCGCTGCAGCGCTCGATGCGACCCAGACGGTGGAACTCGCTGATCGCGCCGTTGATGAGCTCTCCGGCGGTCAGCGCCAGAGGGTCTGGATCGCGATGGCGCTCGCGCAGGAGACCGAAGTGCTGCTGCTCGACGAGCCGACCACGTTCTTGGACGTGAGTCATCAGGTCGAGGTGCTCGATCTGCTGACCGACTTGAATCACGCTCGCGGTACCACGATCGTGATGGTGCTCCATGATCTCAACCTGGCTGCCAGGTACGCCGACCACCTCGTGGCGCTGTCGCAGGGCACCGTGTACGCCTGCGGTGATCCGGCGGAGGTACTGACCGCGGAGTGTGTCAGCGACGTGTTCGGGATCGAGAGCCGGGTCATCGAGGACCCGATTTCGGGAAAGCCGCTCATGCTGCCGATCGGCCGTCACCACTGCGCACCAGCGCTCGCAAGAAACTCTCCGCACACTCAAGAGGAACAGTCATGACGAAGCCAGCATCGCGTCTGTATCGAGCACGCGTCGTCCGGAGCGCTCGGCTGAGCCCGAACTTCGTGCGCGTCACCTTCTCCTCGCCGGAGTTCGCCGATCTCGGAACCGGCGGTCCGGACCAACGGATCAAGATCATCTTCCCGCTGCCTGGCTCGCACACCAGTGAACTCCCCGAGGGGGAGGACTGGTATTCGACCTGGAGGACGCTTCCGAACGAGGCACGCAACCCGATGCGCACCTACACGATTCGGCGGGCCGACGCCGATGCCCGAGAGCTTGACGTCGACTTCGTCGCTCACGGAGATTCTGGCCCTGCGTCACGGTGGATCGCGGGCGAGATCCTCGGCGACGAACTCCTGATCATCGCCCCAGACGCGACCTCGGAAGCACCGATCGGCGGCTTCGAATGGCATCCGGGCGCTGCGACCACGGTGCTCGTCGCCGGTGACGAGACGGCTGCTCCAGCGATCTGCGGCATTCTCGAGACGATGCGCGCGGACGCGGTCGGGGCGGTGTTCCTCGAGGTGCCAGAGGAAGCCGACATTCTCTCGGTGAATGCTCCAGCGAATGTCGCGGTGACCTGGTTGCCGAGGGCGAGGAGTGCCAGTGCAAAGCACGGGGCACTGCTTGATCAGGCGGTGAAATCGTGGGCTGCGGACTGGTTGAGCGCAACCGAAACCAAGGCTGCCGCAGTGAATTCGACAGCCGAGGAAACCGCGCTCTTGAATCCCGAGAGCGAAGTCCTCTGGGAGGTCCCAGAGGAGCGGGACGACGCGGGACTCTATGCCTGGTTGGCCGGTGAAGCAGGAACGATCACCGGGTTGCGTCGCCACCTCGTTCGAGATCTCGGCGTCGACCGCACCCGCGTTGCCTTCATGGGGTATTGGAAGGTCGGCCGAGCCGAGAACTGAAGCACCCGGTTGGTGGAAGGGTTGTCGCCGCATTCGATTCGCTCATAAGAATTAGATAGCGTTGAAGGGTCCGCGTCTTCACTCTGGCGACCGTTCCCATTCAAGGAGCAGCACCATGAAATCCCACTCGACCACCGCACGAACCCGAAAGTTTGGTGCACCATTTGCCGCAGCAATCGCTGCACTGCTGGTGCTGACCGGATGCAGCGCAGACTCTGCGCCGGAAGAACCCTCGGAGCCATCAGCCTCAGAGGCGAGCCAGATCACGATCCCCGACACCGCAGTCGGCGAGACCGCGGAGTGGGTGCTCGGAGTCTTGAACAGCGAGGATGACACGACGGTTGAGCAGTGGGCTGAGGTCTTGCACCCTGATGCTCAGGCGGAGCTCGCTCCTGAAGAACTCGCGACCGTGCTCAATGAGCAGATCCGCCCGGCCCACCCGTTCGTCCCGGTCAACTACGAGGGCGATGAGACGCAGTCGGTCACGACGCTGCAGGGTGCGCTCGGCGAGCCCTTGGACATGTCGATCATGATCGATGATGAAGGTCTGATCCAGGTGCTGTTCTTCGGCCCTGTCGCTGAGCCATGAAGATCATCGGAGTCGCTCACCGAGGTTGAGGAGCGCTTTGCCGCGTTGCCGGTGACGGTGCGTATCGCGGTTCATTCGAGCGACGCTGCAGCACCGCTGATGAGCTCGGGGTCTTCAGAGTCAGTGCCCCTCGCTTCCGTGTTCAAGCTCTATGTGCTGGTCGCAGTCGTGACCGCAATCGAGAGCGGATCGCTCGCGTGGGACGACACCCTCACCGTCGATGATTCGAACCGGAGCCTCCCGTCGGGGGAGCTGCAGAGTGAGCCGAATGGGACGCAGGTTTCTGTGCTCGAAGCTGCCACGAAGATGATCGCTGTGAGTGACAACACTGCGACCGACATGTTGATGCAGCGCATCGGTCGGGAGCGGGTCGAAGCTGCAGTCGTCGAGGTCGGTCACCACGAGCCGAGTGAGATCATGCCGGTTCTGATGACGAGGGAACTCTTCGCGCTCGCCTGGGGCGACAGGCCTGACCTGACGGAGCGCTGGTCAAGGGGTGACGAGGCCGAGCGTCGGAGCGTGCTCGATGAACTCGCCGAGGTGCCGTTCACGGTTGCAGTCGACGATGTGACCGCGGGCGTCGTCTGGCCCGAGGGCCTGGATTGGTTCGCCTCGGCTGACGACGTCACGCGAGTGCATGAACACCTGTTCGCGATGGGAGCCAGACACTCTGAAGTCCGGTCGATCCTGAGCGAGAATCCCGGCCTCGGAATCGCGTTCGATCACGATTCGTGGCCGTTCATCGCGTTCAAGGGTGGGTCTTCGGCCGGTGTCTTGACGCTGAGCTGGCACGCGGAGTCGAAGGATGGGGCACTCCTGACCGTCGTCGTGCTCGCTTCGAGCGACGACGATGTCGCGCTCATGCAGGTGCAGAACGACCTCGGCAAACTCGCGGAGGACATCTTTCGGCTCAGCAGCTGAGCGGACGTCAGCCCCGCTTTGGGGGAGTGCGCGTTCAGCGAAGCGTCAGGCAACGCTCGGCAAAGTTTCGTACTCTTGAAGCATGGCTTTTGATCCGATCCTTCTTGTCATCATCTTTGGTGGACTCGTCCTGCTGCTTGCGGTGGTCGCGGGTATCTACCTTTGGTCGACCTATAACCGACTCGTCACGCTCAACGTTCGAGTCGATGAGGCGTGGAGCGATATCACGGTCCAACTCAAACGCCGGGCCGATCTGCTGCCGAACCTGATCTCCACGGTGCAGGGCTATGCCGCTCATGAGCGCCAGGTGTTCGCAGAGGTCACGCAAGCCCGCGCCGAATCGCTCAATGCGCAAGGTCCCGCCGAGGCCGGTGCCGCAGAGGGTCACGTGCAACAGGCGCTGAAGTCATTGTTCGCGGTTGCCGAGGCGTACCCGCAACTCCAGGCGAACCAGAACTTCCTGCACCTGCAGCAGGAGCTCGTCGACACCGAAGACAAGATCCAGGCTTCGCGCCGCTTCTACAACGGCGGTGTGCGTGAACTGAACACGAAGATCAAGGTGTTCCCGAACACGCTCTTCGTCCGAGGGCTCGGATTCAGTGAACGTGAATTCTTCGAGGTCGAAAACCCGGACGCTGTCGCCGAGCCGCCGCGCGTGCAGTTCTAACGCGCTCAGGGAGACCAGATGTACAGCGCTATTGCGCGAAATAAATGGAACACCGTCTGGATCATCGCGATCTTCATTCTCGTGATCGGTGCACTCGGACTCCTGATCTCCTACTTCTTCGACCCGAGTGGTCGGAGCTGGCTCATCGTCACCCCGATCACGATCGTCGTCGCAGGACTGTATGCGCTGTTGCAGTACTTCACCGCGACGAAGCAGGCCCTCACGATTTCCGGTGGGCGTGAGATCGGGAAGCAGGACGACCCGCGCCTGTACCGAATGGTGGAAAACCTCGCGATCGCTGAAGGTATGCCGATGCCGAAGGTGTTCATCATCGAGGACCCATCGCCGAATGCCTTCGCGACCGGTCGCGACCCGGAGCACGCGGTCGTTGCCGCGACCACCGGCCTCCTGCAGATCATGGACAACCAAGAACTCGAGGGCGTGCTCGCGCACGAGATGGCGCACGTGAAGAACTACGACATCCGCGTCACGATGATCGCTTTCGGGCTCTCCGTGGCAATCGGTCTGATCGCAGATCTCTTCCTGCGCTTCCTCATTTTCGGAGGGCGTAACCGTGGTGGAGATGCGCGCGCGAACATCATCTTTCTCGTACTCGCACTCGTGGGAGTCATCCTTGCGCCGCTCGTTGCGGTCGGTATTCGGTCTGCAGTTTCACGCCAACGTGAGTATCTGGCGGACGCGACCGGGGCGCTCACCACTCGAAACCCAGAGGGCCTTGCCCGCGCACTCGAAAAACTCCAGGCGTACGCTCGGCCGATGAAGAAGAACCATTCCTCCATGGAACATCTCTGGATCTCTTCACCTGCGGCACCGAAGATGCTCACGCGACTGTTCAACACGCACCCGCCGCTCGAAAATCGGATCGCTCGCCTTCGCGGCAACGCTGACCGCTTCTAGCCTCGAACCTCCCGCTCGCTGCTGTTCAAATGTCGAGCGGTTCACCGTAACGATCATCCAGTGCACGTGCGAGATCGCCTTGCCACCCGCTCTGTTCGCTCACGGAGACCGAGTCAAGCCCCTGCCAAGCCGCAGCACTGCGGAGCACCGGCGCGATCCGCTCCGAGATTTCAACGCTCCGAGCCTCGCTCGCGTTCTCGAGTCGCGCATGCTGGACGCGGAGCAGGCCGGACTGGCGATCGCTCTTCAAATCAATTCGGCCGACAATTTGGTCGTCGACGAGGACTGGGAGCGCGTAGTAACCGTCGGTGCGCTGCGCGGCCGGTGTGTAGATCGAAATTCGATAGTGCATTCCGAAGAGCCGCTCGAGTCGTGGGCGAAACCAGACGACGGGATCGAAGGGGGAGAACACTGTGGCCGCCCGGATCGCACGAGGCAGAGTCGCTTCATGGTGCAGGTACGCAGGCTCACCCCAGCCGTCGACGACGACGCGTCGGACTTCGCCACTGTCTTCGAGCGCAGTCAACGCTGCGCTCGTCGGCGCGACCTTCAGCCTGAAGTAGTCGCCGATGTCTTTGAGCGTGCCAATGCCGACTCGTTTCGCAGCTCGTCGGACGAGCTCGAGCTGTGCTGCTTCGCGGCTTGGCACCTCGGCCGCCGAGAGCGCGGGCACGGAATCGGTGTGGACGTACTGGCGCTCGAAGCGAGTGCGGCCGGTCGCGACGAGCTCACCGCTCGAGAACAGGAACTCGATCGCGATCCGAACATTGCTGCGCGACCACATCTGCGGTGGTCCCGTGCGCACATTCTGCGGGTGCTCGATATCGCTTGCCCGGAGTGGTCGACCGTTGGCGAATTCGGCGCGGACCTCGTCGAGTAACCCTCGATGCTCGGCGAGCCAGGACCGCCACGAACTCGAGTCGTGCTGTCTTGCTTGCTTCCACTGCCAGAGCGGAAGGTCGGTCAGCGGCAGGATTGCCGCTTCGTGCGCCCAATACTCGGAATATGAACCCAACTTCGGTCGCTTCGCATCGTGATTCAACAGCTTGTCGAGCACGGCCCGATCGTAGACGCCAACCCGCGAGAACACCGGGATGTAGTGACTCCGCTCGAACACATTGACCGAGTCGACCTGCAAGAGCCCGAGCCGATCGATCACGGACTTGAGCTTCAAGGTGCCTCGCACTGGACGTTCCGGGCCCGCAACGGGCTTGCCGATACCGCTCGCAGCGAGGGCGATTCGCCGGGCCTGAGCGGGAGTGAAGCGTCGATGAGGGAGCACGCCCCGAGCGTAGTTGGTGCCTCCGACCTCGACTGTGCGATGTTCGAGATGTTTTTCGCTGCACACGCCACGAACGGCATTGGAAGAATCGTAGAATTGCCCAATGGCGCTCTTCCGGAAACCCGCGCAAATCACTGCTCCCGATCAGAGCGATGATCTCGGCGTGCCCCGAGGCATGAGGATCGTGGGCGCATGGAGCTGGCGGATTCTCGTCATCGCCGGTGTGATCGCGGTCATCGGATTCCTGATCGATCAACTCGCGCTGATCGTCGTGCCGCTCCTGATCGCCGCACTCGTGACCGCTCTGCTGCAACCCGTCGTCGACTTCTTCGTCAAGCTGAAATGGCCGCGTGGTCTCGGTGTCGCGATAGCCATGGTGTTCTTGCTCATCGTGATCTCCGGACTGCTGACACTCGTGGTGTGGCAAATTCGTGAGGGATTCCCGGGCCTCCAGCGCCAGGCGATGCAAACGTACGTCTCCTTCAAGCAGTGGCTGCTCGAATCACCACTCCATATCCAAGACGCGGACATCACCCGTTGGCTCCAAGAATTCCTCGTGGTGCTCCAGCGCGACACCCAAGCGCTGCTTGCGAGCGCTGCGAGCTTCGGCTCTTCCCTCGGTCACGTCCTTGCGGGGCTACTCCTCACGCTCTTCGCAACACTCTTCCTCCTGCTCGACGGGAAGAACATCTGGCGCTGGATCCTCTCCGTCTTCCCCAAGCGCGCTCGTCAGGCCGTTGATGGTTCCGTCAACGCAGGGTGGGTCACCCTCGGCAACTTCGTTCGGGTGCAGCTGCTCGTTGCATTCATCGACGCGGTCGGCATCGGCGTCGGAGCGGCGATCTTGGGGCTCCCGCTCGCCGTCCCGATCGCGATTCTCGTCTTCTTCGGATCGTTCATTCCGTTTATCGGTGCAATCGCGACCGGAGCTCTGGCCGTGTTCGTTGCGCTCATCACGCTCGGCCCGATCCAGGCGCTCATCATGCTCGGAATCGTGCTCGTCGTGCAGCAGGTTGAAGGGCACGTGCTGCAACCGCTCATCATGGGAACTGCCGTGAAGGTGCACCCGCTCGCAGTCGTCGTCGCGGTCGCTGGCGGTAGCCTCGTCGCGGGAATCGCGGGTGCGTTCTTCGCGGTGCCGCTCGTCGCCTTCTTGAACGTGACGATCAAATACATTGCGAACGGGCAATGGCGTACCCATCCAAGACCAACAGTGAAGGATCTCATCTCTTGAGTTCATCGAAGATCACAGATTCGCTCGCCGGCCCAAGTCTCGAAGAGTTCTTGGCCGCTCGAGAGGTGGTCGACAAGGTCGTCCAGCGAACCCCGATGGAGGTCTCGCGCTTCCTCGGGTCGAAGCTCGGCTCGCCCGTCTTCCTCAAATGCGAAAACCTGCAGCGCACGGGCTCCTACAAGATTCGTGGCGCGGTCACGATGCTTTCGAAGCTCACGCCGGAACAGCGCGCTCGCGGGGTTGTCGCTGCGAGTGCAGGCAACCATGGTCAGGGCGTCGCATTTGCCGCCTCCGAGCTCGGCATCAAGTCGACCATTTTCATGCCCGTGGGCGTCGCGCTCCCGAAGCTCCAAGCGACAACCAATTACGGCGCTGACGTCGAGCTCCGCGGTCTCGACTTCCAAACTTCGCTCGCCGCTGCGATCGAGCATGCTGAACGCACGGGCGCAGTGTTCGTACCGCCCTATGACCACCACGACATCATCGCCGGTCAGGGAACACTCGGTCTCGAAATTCTCGAACAAACGCCGGAGGTCGACACGATTCTCGTGCCGATCGGCGGGGGAGGGCTCGCTTCGGGAGTCTCGAGCGCAGTCAAGCAGCGCGCAGCAGAACTCGGCCGCTCGGTTCGAGTGATCGGCGTCCAGGCCGAGAACTCCGCCTCCTACCCGGTCTCGATCGAAAAGGGCGAGCCGACGACGATCGATCAGAAGTCGACGATCGCCGACGGTATCGCTGTGCGTCGCCCAGGGAACCTGCCGTTCGAAGTGATCTCGCACGCCGTCGACGACATCATCACCGTCAGCGACGATGAGATCGCTCGAGCTCTCATCCAGCTGCTCGAGCGCGCAAAGCTCGTTGTCGAGCCCGCCGGTGCGGTCGGAGTGGCGGCAATTCTCAGCGGCCAACTACACGACGCCGGAACCACTGTCGCGATTCTCTCGGGCGGCAATATCGATCCGCTCTTCATGGAACGGGTGATCTCGCGCGGTCTTGCTGCATCACAGCGATACGTTCGCTTCACCATGCAGTTGCCCGACCGTCCCGGTCAGCTCGCGATCATCTCGCAGATCGTCTCTGACGAGCAGGCGAACGTGGTCGAGGTCGTGCACACTCGTCACGGCGCCTGGACCGAGATCAGCGAGGTCGGCATCGAACTCTCCGTGACAACCCGTGGACCAAAGCATGCGCAACAGGTTGTTGAAGCCCTTCGAAAGGCCGGCTACAACCCGATCGTCGGCTGAGCCAGCGAGCGGCGGGCTCCGGGCATCGGAATCAGCGCATCGCAGAGCGAAAACAATAAAGAAGGGGTCCAGCGACAGCGCTGGACCCCTTCTTCGACGTGTTCGTTGTCCCGTGCAAGGGAACGAACGTCGTGACTATGGCGTGTAGGTCTCGACCGCGTCGACCGTCACAGGAATGCTCTTGCCATTCGGTGCCTGGTATTCCGCGGAGTCGCCGACCTTCAGGCCGAGGATCGCGGCGCCGAGTGGGCTGCTCTCGCTGTACACCTCGAGGTCGTCACCGTCGTCGTGGATTTCTCGGTTGCCGACCAGGAACGTTGCTTTTTCACCAGCAATCGTCGCCTTCACGACCGTGCCCGGTTCGACTACGCCGCTCGCCTGCGGTGCTTCTCCGACCTTCGCGGTGCGGAGGAGGAGCGTCAGCTGGTTGATGCGTGCTTCGAGCTTCGCCTGCTCGTCCTTCGCCGCGTGATAGCCGCCGTTTTCCTTCAGGTCACCTTCTTCACGAGCTTCTTCGATTCGCTTCGCGATTTCAGTACGGCCCGCTCCGGTCAGCTCTTCGAGTTCTGCCGTCAAACGGTCAAACGCGTCACGACTCAGCCAGGTGTCCACGGCTTCTGCCATTGCTCTACTCCTTGATACGCGAAACCGGCCCCATTTGAGCCGGTCTATCGCACAAGTCTATTCGAGCCAGCAGCGGTAAACCAGTCCGGTCGTAGAACGCTCGCTCGTGATGAGAGAAGTGTTGTACACAGTGGTCCAACGATCGGATGGCTCAATTTCGAGAATCTTCCACCCAACGATTGTGAAGGACTCATTGAGCGCCTGCACAGCGCAGGTCACTGGAGTGCCTTCCTGCACGGAGATCTCGAACTTGATGTCTGCATGCGACTCATCGTTGACGGAGAACCCGATGTCGCGGACCTGGATCTCGTCCTCGCCGCCGCCGAGCCCGGCCCAGACAACCCACGCGATGAACACGAGGGCGACGAACCCAGCGAAGATGAAGGCGATGAGTTTCGAACGTCGTTCGCGGCCCCGAGTGCGTCCATAGCGGGCATCGAGATCGACTGACATTCGTGAACTCCCTCGTGAGTCAATAGGCTTAGAACAATCGTATTCGGCTTGAAGGGGTCTCATGGAACTGAGCTTGTTGGCAGTGCATGCGCACCCCGACGACGAATCGAGCAAAGGGGCAGCGACCTACGCTGCATACCGGGCTCGTGGTGCCGCCGTCACCGTCGTGAGCTGCACTGGCGGGGAGCGCGGTGACGTTCTCAATTCCACGCTCGTTGCACGTGGCTGGGCAGAGCGCGATCTCGCTGGTTTACGCCGGAGCGAGATGAGCCTTGCGCGCGCACACCTCGGAGTTGACCACGTGTGGCTCGGATACTTCGACTCAGGGCTGCCCGATGAAGGTGAGCCTCTGCCGCCGTTGTCGTTTGCGACCGTGCCGGTCGATACTGCCGCTCGCCCCTTGGTTCGCATCATTCGTGAGCGCCGGCCCCAGGTCATGGTGACCTACGACGAAAACGGCGGATACCCTCACCCGGATCACATCCAGACGCACCGGGTTGCGATGCGCGCTGCAGAGCTGGCGGCTGACCCGAGCTTCGAGCCCGGCCCAGAGGCCCTCGGAGAGCCGCACAGGATCGACAAGATCTACTACGACAAGAGCTTCTCCGTGGAGCGAGTGCAGGCCATTCTCGATGCGAGCGAAGCGCACCCGGAGCTCGTCGCGCCAGAACGGCTTGAGCGCCTTCGCGGGTTCATTGAACGGCTGAACCAGCCGGGTCGCGTTTCGCACACGGTGACGACTCGGGTGGAATGCGCGGACTACTTCGAGCAGCGCGATGCAGCGCTTCGTTCCCATGCAAGTCAAGTGTCGCCGGACGACGAGTTCTTCTTCTGGCCGAACGAGCTGCTGCGGACTGCTTGGCCGACGGAGGATTACGTCCTGGTGCACTCGACGGTGGAGTCAACACTTCCTGAGAACGATCTTTTTGCAGGAATCGGAGAAGCAGCATGAACCTCATTGCATTGGCACTGCCATTGGTCGACCGTCTCGGTGTCGATGAAGATCTCGTCACCCCTGGTGTTGTCGGGTTCGCAGTCACCGCGATGATTGCGGCTGCAGTGATCCTGCTGGTCTGGGACCTCAACCGCCGGATCCGCCGCACCACATACCGTGCGGAAATCCGCGAGAAAATCGCGCAGGAGATCGTCGAACGTGATGCAGCACTCGCGGGCTCCCGTCGGAGTGAATCAGCAGCTCGGGCCGCTGGCGAGGACACTGCGGACCCTGCGGACCCTGCGGCACCGACTAGAGAACCGCGATCTCAGTAGCGCGCCACCGGCCGTCGATCCCTTCGAGTCGGATCACGACCGCGCGACTCCGATTTCCACCGTGTACGACAACGGTTCCTTCAACGATGCCGTCGCAAGGGTGAAATGCTCGTGAGCCTCCGAGAGAGATGGTCGGACGCGACGGCGCTCGTCGTCGAAGATCGCGCGCGCGACGTGCGCTCACTGCACGATGCACGACGTGTCGGTAGGTGGACTCGGACACCCACCGACTGATCTGCTCTGGGTCTCGAACTCCTGCGAGAATCTCGATGATCGAGCGGGAGAGGTTTTCGAGCATGAGGCGAGGATCAGGCAGATCGCAGGTGCTCGTTCGCTGATATCCGAAGTGCTCCTCAACCGAGGCGCTCGACATTCGAGCGTGCCGTCGGACGGGGCGGATGGTGTCTACAGCGCTTGGTGCCACTGTGTGCAATGCACTCCTCCAAAGATGTTCATTCGGGCTGGACTTACGAATGACGCCCGAACGTGGTGGGGTGAATGTAGCGGCAGTGAATCCGGAGCGTCCAACGATTTGCGCCTCTGTGGACAGCGCGCGTGCGTGCGCCAAGAGCCGTTTACCCTCCTCGATATGCGATGGAATCAGCTCTTCTCCGACCTCGAACAGCAATTCGATGACGAACTCGATGCGGGTCCTCGCGAACGCCGAATCCTCGAAGAGAGAAGTCGGATTGCAGCCCTGACACTTCGAGATCGCCTGCTCCGCGCGCCTCGGAGCCTCGACCTGGTCTTGCACAATGGTGAGCGCCTGCAACTGCACCGACGAAGTATCGGGAAGGACTGGTGCAATGGCACGATCAGCGGGGGAGGCCCGATCGAGGCTGCTGCGATCGTCAGACTTCCTGCGATCGAGCGCATTCTCTTTGATGAATCGGGAATTCTTGATTCGCTCAATGACACTCGCGCTCGAGAAATCGGAGCTGCTGGACGAGTCAGTTTTGCGAACGTGCTTCGCGATCTGTGTCGACGGCGCAGCTTCGTGGACATTCGTGGCGTCGTGAACGCTACCGGCACGATCGATCGAGTCGGGGCCGATCACCTCGACCTCGCGGTCCACGAGCCGGGTACTCCGCGCACCCGACGCCACCTACAACACACGGCAGTGATCCGGCTCGACTCGATTGCCTGGGTCTGCCTCAACGACTGAGTCGCTGACGCGCGCAATCTCTCGTTTTCGCGATCCCGGTGTGGATAACTCCTCATGGCACGGCGAGCTTCATGGCACCGTAGGGGCGTTTGTGGAGAGGGAGCACATGAAGAAGCGCAAGAGAACGATGGTCTGGATCGATCCGAGATTTCTAATCGGCGGGGCGCTCGTCCTCGGATCGATCGTCGCGGTGAGTGGCTTGGTGCACGCGACAAGCGCCACTACACCGATGTACCAGGCGAGCACGACGCTGCTCCCAGGCGAGGTCATCACCGAAGAACAGATCGAAGTCGTCGAGGTCAGGCTCGGTGAGACCGAGCCCTCCTACATCGCTGCATCGGAGGACCCTGTTGGCAAGGTCGCGACAGTCACGATCCCCAGCGGCCAACTGATTCCGCACGCGTCGATTGCGAGCGAATCTTTGAGCACGCGAGTCGCGGTCGTCGTGTCGGTCCAGGGAGTGTTGCCGGCGTCCGTCACGCGCGGATCATCCGTCGATCTTTGGTCTGCCGCCGCGCTCGCAGGAGGCGCGTTTTCCTCGCCGACGGTGCTGTTGCACGACGCGATCGTCGCGGAAGTAGTCGAAGACGATGGCATCATCGCCGACCGTTCGAGCGTGCGGGTTGAATTGCTCGTTGATCGTGAAAGCGTTGCAGCTTTGCTGGCTGCGCTCGCCAACCAGGATTCGCTCTCAATCATTGCCGAGGCCTCCTGATGGCGACCTTTGCGGTTTCTGCTGCGCTTCGCCGTGAGGACGCGCTCATTCAAGACGCGGTCGCGCACGGGCACACCGTTGCGATTCGTGCCGGCAGTCCAGAGGAACTCTGCGAACGACTGCAGCACACCTCGGTTGATGTCGTTGTTGTGCAGGGGGCACCGGCGCATTGTTCGCAGTCGTTGTTGGCTGCCTGCGATTCCTTGGGCGTTCGGCTTGTGGTGATCAGTGAAAATGCGGCGGAGCGTTCGTTTGCGAAGCGACTCGGGATCCTCGATCCGGTCGATTCGAAGGCAGGCTTTGCGGCGATCGAATCAGCGATCGTCGCAGAACAACCGAGCGCTCGACCGCGACTGGGCCGGGTGATCGCGGTCTGGGGCGCACCTGGAGCACCAGGGCGCACCACGGTCGCTACGGGCCTCGCGACCGAATTTGCCGTGCTCGGGCACAAGGTCCTGCTGTGCGATGTCGATACGCATGGCGCCTCCGTCGCGACCACGCTCGGACTCCTCGACGAGGCTCCCGGCTTCGCAGCAGCCTGTCGACTCGCGCGGGCCGCAGCGCTCACCGGTTCGGAACTCGACCGAGTGAGCGACGAATTCACCGGATACTTCGGCTCGTACTCCGTGCTGAGCGGAATCTCCGCGGCGCATCGGTGGACAGAGCTGAGTGGCGACCGCGTCGAGAAGGTCATCCGCGCCTGCAGGGAATGGGCTGACATCACGATTCTCGACCTCGCCTCGAGTATCGAAAGCGACGAGGAAGTCTCCAGCGACATGTTTGCTCCTCGTCGCAATGGGGCCACCGTGGCGGCGCTGGAGGCTGCAGACACCGTTCTGGCAGTCGGCACCGGCGATCCGGTCGGGATCACGCGTTTTCTTCGCAGCTTTCGCGACCTCCAAGAGCAGATCAAGCCAGCCGAGGTTCGAGTGGTCATGAATAAGATCCGAGTGAGCGCGATGGGCCTCGCGCCGGAGCAGGCGGTGCGTCAAACCCTTGCTCGCTTTGGCGGCATCCATTCGGTCGATGTGCTGCACTTTGATCTGCGCGCCACCGACGCAGCGCTGCTGAGCGCGAAAAGCATCCGTGATGTCGCGCCGCGATCGAAACTCAGGAAAGGGTTGACCGCTCTGGCTGAGGCTGTACTGGCTGGAAGCGAGACAGGGAACGACGAGGTGGCGGCGCCCCGTACTCGGAGGGCCGCGCGCGAATCCGATCGGCCACCCCGACGCTGGTGGAAGGGTCATCTCGCACCTCGCGCGCATGTGCGCGACGTACACTGACAGAGTGTCTACACTCAGCAGCATCGTCGATAAGTACGGAACCGCATCCGACGCCGATTTGCAGTGGTTTCATCTTCTGGTGAGCGACTGGCAGCTTCTCGCCGACCTCGCATTCGCGGACATCGTGCTCTGGCTCCCCACCGGGGATGACGACGGCTTCGTTGCAATCGCGCACGCCCGACCTTCCAGCTCGGCAACTCTGTTCTACCGTGACTTCGTCGGTCAGCCCATCAGGAATTCGTGGCGTGACCAGGTCGCAGAGGCGTACACGACGCAGCGCATGATCGACACTTCCAGCCCGAACTGGTACGCCGAGAGCCCGACTCGCGTGCGGGCTGTTCCGGTGATGCGACGAATGAACTCGACCTCAGCCGAGCTCTATGAGAAGCCGATTGCGGTGATCACTCGACACTCGAACCTCGGCGATGCTCGAACTCCGAGCCGCCAGGAGATCACCTTCAACGAATGCGCGAATGACATGTTCGCGATGATCATGTCGGGCGATTTCCCTGATCTCGGTGCGCCGACAGGGCCCCGTCGAGGGGCGCCGCGTGCATCCGACGGTCTGCTCCGGCTCGACGCGAACGGCATTGTCACCTTCGTAAGTCCGAACGCTCTTTCGGCGTTCAGCCGCATGGGGTACGCGGAGGAACTCGAAGGGCGATCGCTTGCAGAGGTGACGACCGAACTCATCGGTGATTCAGACGAGGTCGATGAATCCTTGCCCCTCGTCGTCACGGGCCGAGCGCCCTGGAGAACCGACATTGAGGCGCGCGCGGTGACGTTGTCGTTGCGTGCACTGCCCTTGCGTATTCGAGGCGAACGTCTTGGGGCAATCCTGCTCTGCCGCGACGTCAGTGAGCTGCGTCACCAGGAGCAAACGCTTATTACGAAAGACGCGACCATTCGCGAGATCCACCATCGGGTAAAGAACAATTTGCAGACCGTCGCTGCGCTGCTCCGGATCCAAGCACGCCGAACGAAGAGCGATGAAGCCAAGGAGGCGCTCGTCAACGCCGAACGTCGGGTCGCATCGATTGCAGTCGTCCACGACACGCTCTCCGAGGGGCTGAGCCAGCGGGTCGATTTCGATGCGGTGTTTGATCGGACGCTCAAGTTGACCAGCGAGGTCGCTTCGATTCACAACGCGAAGGTTCGCACCGAACGGCGCGGCTCGTTCGGGGTGCTGCCGTCGGCCTATGCAACCCCGCTCGCGCTCGCACTGACCGAACTCGTCACCAACGCGGTTGAGCACGGCCTCGCAGGACGGGACGATGGCCTCGTTCGAATCACCGCGTTCCGTGATGATGACTCGCTCCGGGTGCAGGTTTGCGATAACGGTATTGGCATTCCCGAGGGCGGGGTTGGCAGCGGGCTGGGCACGCAGATCGTGAAAACGCTCATCACTGGCGAACTCTCGGGTTCGATCGACTGGGGAAAACGCGAAGCCGAAGGCACTGAGGTTGAGATCACTGTGCCGCTCATTTTCATCGACCGCCAGTAGTCCGTGCGATTGCCGAACCGGCGCAACGAAAAGCGGGGCAGTTCACGAGTGTGAACTGCCCCGCTTTTGCGAGGTGCGCGAGGTTCTAGCTTGCGCGGCGGGCTCGAGCTGCGCGGCGCTTCAGAGCGCGACGCTCGTCTTCGCTCAGGCCACCCCAGACACCGGAGTCCTGGTTGGTTTCGAGTGCGTACTGCAGGCACTGCTCAGTAACCGGACAAGAGCCGCAGACGGTCTTTGCCTTCTCGATCTGATCAACCGCTGGACCCGTGTTCCCGATGGGGAAGAAGAGTTCAGGGTCGGCCGTGAGGCAGGCTGCACTGTCGCGCCAATCCATATGGATGCTCCTTGATTGCTACTATTTGAGGGGGTTCCGGAGTACCGGAGAAAGCTTTGGGCGCTGCACAACAATGGGCGCGCACGAGACTCAATGCTCCCACAGCGGCCGCAGCGAATCAATAGGAAACTGGTTTTCAAATGACATCGACCACTCCTCGACCATGGCAGGCAAGCCTCGTCGGAGTCATCGTTTTTCTCGAAGCGTTGCTCATGCTCGGAGTCGGATTGTGGTCGATCGTCAGTGCGCTCGGTCTCGGTGCGCAGCAGCTGCTCGCCTCCGTCTTCCTCGGCGTGATCTGCTTCGGAGTCGCGTTCTGGCTCGTGCAGTGTGGCCGCGCAATTCTCGACGGGAAGCCGTGGGCTCGCGCGGGAACGGTCGCCTGGCAGGTGCTGCAAGCGGGCGTCGGCATTGGCACCTTCAATGGCGGTGAGGGCCCAGTGCTCCTGGCCTTCGCGCTCATCGTTCCAGCAGTCGTCGCGTTCGTTTTCGTCCTCCGCAAACAGTGCGGAGAATGGCTCGCTCGCGAGATGCCGAAGCGATCGTTCTAAGAAAAACGTCCTCTCAGCGGAACTGCAAGCGAGTTCGCTTTAAACGAGCCCGAGCTTCTTTCGCAGCATCGCGACATGACCGGTTGCTTTCACATTGCGCAGCGCATGCGTGAGGATGCCTTCCTCGTCGATCACGAACGTTGAGCGAATGACGCCCTCGGTGATCTTCCCGTAGACGTTCTTCTGCCCGTACGCGCCATACTCACGGTGCACTGCCAGATCTTCATCGCTCACGAGTGGGTAATCCAGGGATTGCGCGGTCTTGAACGACTCGTTCTTCGCTGGAGCATCCTTCGAGATTCCGATGACGCTGTAGCCGGCGTCCAGCAGTGAAGCCGTGTTGTCACGGAAGTCGCAGGCCTGCTTCGTGCACCCGGGAGTCGAAGCTGCCGGGTAGAAGAAGAGGATGACCTTCTTGCCTCGGTAGTCGGCGAGGTCGATGGTTTCGCCGTCGGAGGAGGGGAGTGCAAACGTGGGTGCCGTGGAGCCTGCTTCGAGAAGAGTCATGTCTCCATTTTGGCCGATTTCGATCCGAGGTTCGCACGACGTGGCGCGCATTTCGCATGTCGCTTTTTGCGTGCTATGCTCATTTGTCGGCCCACAAAGGCCATGCACCTCTAGCTCAATTGGCAGAGCAGCTGACTCTTAATCAGCGGGTTCCCGGTTCGAGTCCGGGGGGGTGTACAGAAGAGGCAGACGCCCCGTCATCGTTAGTTGGCGGGGCGTTTCCTGTTTTCAGCCACTCAAGTGCAACGCCCGAGCGCAACGCCCAAGCGCGCAGAGTGAGTTCGCGCGGCACCGTGCGCCCGCGCTCAATCGCCGAAACTGACTGTCGGGAAATGCCGACCTCGTTTGCGAATTCCTGCGCCTCCAAGCCCGTGAGCTCGCGCGCCTTGCGCAACCTGTCGGAGAGCGTCCATTGGGGCACGACCCCTGCCTGCTGAATAGTCATGTGACAAGTATATGACTTTCATTATGAGAATCAACCGTGTCTCACACTTGTCTAGAGTCAAGTGCGCCCATATGGTTTGCATATGGAAAGTTCATCCATCTCGACAAGTGAGGCTGCCCGCATCCTCGGGGTATCTCGCCAGGGAGTCCGCTACTTAGTCACGCAAGGCACCCTGCATCCGATGGCAAAGATGCCGTTTTCCCGGGGGCAGTACGTGTTTGATGTCGCAGTTGTTGAGGCCCTTGCTGAGAAACGCCGCGCATGAGCGGTTTGATCAGAGTCACTGTCGAACCGATTCCGTTCGAGTTCTTGATCGATCTATGTGAGCACTACTTCAGCCGATACGGATCGGGGGACGCCGAGTCCTGTTCTCCATTGAACCGTGACGAGAGCCTTCTGCTTGAAAATTCCGGGAGCGGTGATGGTTTCAGCCTGCGACGCGAAGATGAGTCGATTGAATTTCGAAGCCTTGAATCGCTCTTGTTCGACCTGTTCGAGCGGGACTATGAACTTTTCACCAGCGGCTATGTCACGGTCGAGACGACGCGTTTCATGGATGTTCTTCGCGTAGACCACTATCGCCACATCCATCGCCACATCAGCGCCGTTATTCATGAGTTCGAGGGCAGTTTCCTTCCTGCTCCACTCAACGACCCAACTTACGTGCCATGCCTCAAGACGCTCGTCCTTTTCCTGCCGCTGGAACGAGTTCGCTTCATGGCCGAGTTCGTTCGCCTCCTTGGCAACGGCGTTCGCGTTCACGGCCTCGGCCAGCGCTCGCTCGCTCGTTGCGTTCGCGTCCTCGGCATGTTGGTTCGCTCGCTTCGAGTGTCGGTTAGCGAAGAACGCGAACCAGGCGGAGGCGGCAGCCACGACGGCTGCTACAGCCGCTGCTACAGCCGCTATCCAGTTCGGGGTATCCATGGCGAAATCATAAGTGGTACCTCGTGAGTTGGCAGGCAACAGCGTGGGCAGACTCGCTCCCGTACGACACCACCGGAGCACTCGCAAATCGAGTACTCATCAAGATGGACGGCATCGTCTTCTGTAACGCCGTTGTTCCCGCCGAGGGCACCCTCGCGCAGTTCCCTTCGAACGCGCGACCACCGAGGACGCACCTCTTCACGTACATCATCGGCACCACGATCTACTACGGCGAAATCGAGACTGGCGGCATCATGCGATTCCGGCAGGCACCCTCGAATCAAGCCCTCGTCGTGATCCCACCGCAAGAATTCCTCGTCGTATGAGCGCCGCCGTACGCGGCAAGTACCGCATCGCCAGCGGATTCGGCTACCGCAAAGACCCCTACGGTCGAGGCACCCGTCTCAACGGTGGCATTGACATCGCAAGCGACACCCCCGGCAAAAAGGTGCCGCTCTACGCGATCCGCTCCGGATTCGTCCGAACCGGCTTTATCCCCGGCGACGCAGGTAACTACGTCTGGATCGGCAACTCGAGCGACGGATACCGCTACTGCCACCTCGACAGCTTCAACGCCCGATTCGGTCAATGGGTAGAAGCGGGCGACGAGCTCGGCGTGATGGGCATGACCGGCAGCGCGCAAGGCGTCCACGTCCACCTCGAACGATGGCTCGCGCTCAAACGCGTCGACTTCGCCGACATCCTCTCAACTCTCGACAGTAAGCCCGCACCAGCACCCTCGAAACCGCAGCCACAAACGACACCTCTGGAGGTAGGCAAATTGGCTTCCATGCTCGCAAACGACGGCGTTCACGATTACGTGTACACCGCCCTCGGATACGCACCAATCAAGACCACCGAGCACGCACGCGCGCTCCTCAAAGTTCGCGACGGCCAGCTCGTCGGGAAGGTTCCCTAAGTCACCCCTCGCGAAGCTCGCCTCGTCGAGAACGCGCTTCGCGATGTCGAGGGATACCGCAACCACCTCACCAAGATCACCCCTGAAGGAAAGACCCACTGAACAAGAACCTGATCTTCATGACGTTCGCGGCGTTCATCGTGCTTGCTGGCGTATCCGTGCTCGTGCTCGTCGACAGCCCGCACGTCACCGCATTCACGACGACCATTTTCGCGCTGCTCGGCCTCGCGATCCCCGCATCAGTCTCGATCTACGGTCTGAAACAGACCAACGAACTACTCGACACCATCGAGACGAACACCAACGGATCGCTGCACCGTCGTGACAACCTCAACACCGGATTGCAAGCCGAGAACGCTCAGCTACGCGCCGAGCTCGCCGCAGCTACAGGCACCGCCGTAACGACCCTCGACACGCCATTGCCACCCATTCAGGTTGTTCCTGCGAAGGAATAGCCCGCATAGGATGCGCATATGAAATCTGCTTACTTGAACGCCCTGCTCTGGATATCAGGGGTAGCTCTCGTCGCTGCATTTACTCTCGCAGCAGTCGCGAGCAATATGCGCGTCGATACATGGATGGGCGGGATCGACACGGATGTTCTTGAGCAGAGAACCGCTTTTGTAGCTCTCTCGAACATTCTGCTCACGGTAGGGTCGATCGGTTTTCTGATCGCACTTGGCCTCGCGGGAGTCTTGAAAGCTCTTAGTGAACTTCCTGTACCTGTTCAGAACTCGCAGCGCCTGATGCAACAACCACCGCGGCAACAACCAATCTCGACACCGCCACATCAGCGCTCAGTTCCGCAGCCTCCGCAGCAAGGTCAGCCCTATCGACCCGGAGGTGTCAGGCCGCAGCAAGGGCCGCGCGCCTGACAGCGTCATCGGGCGCGCGAGTGTAGACCTGTGTCGTCGCAACGCTCGCGTGCCCGAGGAGCCGCTGCACGGCCAATAAATCACGTTCCACCGAGTACGCACGAGTTGCGTACCGGTGCCTCAGCATGTGAGCAGTCACGCCCTCCGGGAGCGTGCGCGAAATCAGCTTGGATACGTATGGTGCGCTCAGGTGTCCGTTGTCGTCGCCGGAGAAACACCAGTCATCGGCGAACCCTCGCACGCGCCGCGCGAGGTCGTCGGGGAGGGGGATCAATCGGTTGCGCCCGCCTTTACCTTCAACGCGCAGTGACCAGCCGACGAGGTCGCGCTCGACGTCACTTGACCGCACGCGAGCAATCTCGACACACCGCAGCCCTGCACGAGCTGCAAGGTCGATCATGAGCGACACACGAGGCGTGGCCCAACGGCGTCCCACTTCGAGCGACGCTTCGCTCGCCGGTCGAGGGACTCCCATCGCCACGCGCACCGAGGGGAGGTCGACGGCAGGATCGAGAGCGACTCGGTTCGTTGGCGCGCCCATTTGTAGAAACCCCGAATCGCGCTCCGAAAGCCTCGCATCGTCGATGCGCTCCACTCGTGCGCGCCCAGGTAGTTCGTGAGCACTTCCTCGGTCACCTCGAAGGGTGCGAGCTCACACCATCGAGCGAGCCGGAGCAGTTGGTGACGCCGAAGTTTGCGAGAGCTTGGCGCGGTTCGTGATCCGGCGAGGTAGCGGTCGTAAAGGTCGAGGGCGGCGCTCCATTGCGCTACCGGTAGTGTCATGGAACGACGCTACGCGACGCGCCGCAGCGGCGACCCTGCACCCGAACGGGGGACGTAAACCAGCGGGTTCCCGGTTCGAGTCCGGGGGGGGTGTACAAGAGCAAAAGCCCCGCCATACGTGGCGGGGCTTTTCTGTTGTCCTCGGGATTGACACCGCATCTTCAGCCTTCGCCCCAGTCGTCGCTTCTATGCTCGTGCTGAACGCGATGGAAGGACCCTCATGAAGGCGAATGTCGGAATATCGCTCGCGAGCGCAGCCGTGCTGGCGCTCCTGATGAGCGGATGCACGAGCGGTGGAGCCGAGCCCTCCGCGCCGGTGGAGACGAGTGCCACGGGTGCTCCCGCTGAGACCACCGCGACGCAGACCCCTGTTCCCTCAGCGTCCGCGAGCGACGATGACTCGACCGACGGTGCGAGCGACGGTGACGTGCCGAGCGCATCGGGCGCGTGGACGTACGCTGTCGATGGCGAAGGCGACTCCGAGAAGCGAACGGCACAGACCGAATCGGAATCGTCCGCGCTCATCGTCTCGGTCAGTGAACTCAACGGACGGCAAGTGCATTTGCAGAGTGACGCGTTCGAGACGGGCGTCTGCGCGCTCACGTGCAATGCACTCCTCGAGATCGACGGAACCGCGATCGAGTCGCGATGGAGCGAGATCGAGGGCGAGTCCGGAGCGCTCAGCACCCGGCAGGCCAAAGAGATCCTTGAGCTCGTGCTCGATGGAGCGACGACGCTGACCGTCAGCTTCCCCGACGGAGCGCTCGAGACCGTCTCGGGCGAAACCAGTTTCACCTTCGAGGTCGCTGGTCTCGACGAATGGATCGACGACTAACCCCGGAACACCCACCTGCAGTGCACGGGGTGACTCCCGCGATGAATCCCCGTCAAGGGTGAAATCGAGGGTGAAACTCCAGGCATCTCGTACCCCGAGGCCCCTTTGCGCAGATATTTTGCGAATGTACGTCACCCGAAGTCCGCTCGGATCTCGCTGACGACGCGCGTGAGCTGTCCCTGACGCGCCATTCGGTTCTGAACGATCCAAAGGGGATCAATTTTGCAACGAAGCACCTCTGTGGCTCCGCCCACTCAGCCGAGGCGTCGGGGTATCCGCCGGCTCGCCATGCTCCTCGCGACCGCGTTGACCGCGGGAACGTTCGCGCTCGCCGGGACTGTTGCTGCTCAGGCAGCACCTGGCGACTACACGGTCGAAATCACTGCCCCGGTGAGCACACCGGTTCGTCAAGCATTCTCGTACACGGTCACACTCGACCTCGAGGCGAGTGCCGCAGCGCCGGCGACCGGGATCGTACTGACGACCGTGCTCGACGAGGGCGTTCGCTTCGACTCTGTGCCAACCGGGGCCGACTCGCCAGTCGCCTCGGTCGCCTACGATGCGACGACCCGCACGGTGACGTTCACGATGAAAGATCTCGCCGAGGAACTCACGAGTTTCGTTTTCTCGGTACAGCAGGACGGCAACGAGCTGAAGGACGAGTCGACGCTGTTCGACGCGACGATCACCGGTTCTGCCACACCGAGTGGTGCGGCGCCGAGTGACAGCGTCCAGACGGCCGTGACGGGCGATTTCGAGTATCGTCCGATGAAGAATTTCAGCACCGTTGTCGGAAGCGGCAACCGCGCGGTGACCTACACGCTCAACCTCGCGACGATCGACGCGAACGGCACGAGCGACACGTTCGCGACCTGGGGTCAGCGTTTCTTCGATCAGCTGCCCATCGGTGCTGAGGTCACGAACACTTCGAGCGGGTACGGCACTTGGACGGTCACCGGGACGCCCGAGACCGGACAATCGTTGACCTGGGAAAATGCGAACACCGCGACCCACTACGGTCCAAGCGGTTCGAGCCTGTCCGGAACGACGAATCAGAGCATCGACTTCACGGTCAATTACCCTGAGGAAGTGTTCCCCGACGGGACCCGCCCGCCAGTGAACACCGTGTCCTACGAGGTCCAGGACCGCAGCGGCAACTGGCACACGAATGGTCAGACCGCGAGCGTGCAGGGACCCGAAATGGTCGGCGGTATCGACAAGAAGATCGCGATCGGCAAGTACTCCGACCCCTCGCAGTCGACCAAGCAGTCGTCGTACTCTGACGGATACTTCGCGCACACGTACCGAGTGCAGGCCTCCTACCTGAATACTGTCGATGCTGAACAGCTCGACCAGATGGTGGTCAGCGACGCTGCATCGGCTTCGGCGGAGAACGCTCGGTTCTTCTCGCACACCGACATCTACAACGTTTCGGCGAGCTTCAGCTCAGCGCTCCGCGCCGCGGCGGTGCCGTTCACGTTCGAGTACCAGGTCAATGGTCAGTCGACCTGGCAGACCTACGCGGGCACGTTCACAACGGCAACGAACCAGAACCTCGTCGTGCAGCGGGTTGGTTCGTCGGGTTACGGCTCGAACCAGACGGGCGTCGTCGAGCTGAACCTCGGCGAGCACCTCACCGGATGGCGGTACACCCTTTCGCCCGGCGCCTCCGATGCGACCATCCCATCGGGATCTGAGATCAACGTGCTGACGACGCTCGTCCCGCTCTACGAATCGGTGACCGACAACTCGACGAGCAGCGAGTTCCTGCCGAATGTCGCGACGGCGACAGGGACGCTCACTGGTGGGGCTGCAATCGAGCCCGCGAGTGACACTGCCTCGATCCGATTCGAGGACGCCGTGTACATCACCACGAACGTGCTCGCTCCTTCAACGATTGCAGTCGGCGGCAGCGCCATTTACCGTGCAGCAATCGTCAACCAGAACGAGACCGACACCTACACCGATTCGAAGATGAAGGTCGTGCTCCCAGCGGGCGTGTTCTACAACGCCGCGGTCGGTGCGACGCCTTCTGACCCGAACGTGCTCGGGACGAACCTGAGTGTTCCTGAAGTTGGAGACGGTGTGACGGTCTCAACGGAGACCATCACCGACTCCGCTGGCGTGCAGCACCAGGTCGTCGTGTTCACCTTCGACACGCTTCCGCCGATGCGTCCCTTCGGGCAGAGCAGCAGCAGGTACGTCGAGAATGACGGGTACCGCTACGACATTCCGGTCACCGTGGTTGCGCAGGCATATGACCCTGCCGAAACAACGGTCCCAGTGACGTCGTGGGCGTACACCGATGATCCGAACTACACGAACGTCCCGATGAACGGCTACGGCCCGTTCTTCGCGAGCGACGAGAACGACTTCGACGCGAACCGTACGCTCATTGCCCGTGCGACCGCGAACTCCGAGGTCGTCACCGCTGGTGGTCTGCTCATCGGCAAGCTGGTGCGTGCCTCCGAATCTGACGGATGGGGCAATTCCGCCGTCGTGACTTCGCCGGGTACCGCCGAATGGCAGGTGTACGTCAGCAACATTCTCCCTTCCGCGGTGACGGATCTGGTGCTCTTTGACCGACTGCCGTTTGTTGGTGACGATCGTGAGTCGGAGTTCGCGGTGACCCTCGCGGCAGCCGTGACCGGAGCGCCATCTGGTGCAACGATCGAATACTCCTCGGACGCGGCTTCGGCGACTTCGGGAACGTGGAGTGCGGACCCGGTTGGTGCGGTCGCGTTCCGGATCACCATTCCATCGATTGCCAGTGGCGAGAACTTCACATTGCTGGTCCCCACGACGGTGCCGGAGGGTGTCGACTTCGCTGAAGCGGCAACCAACAACGTGACCGGTTCGGGAATCTACAACGGGAGCCCTCGAAGCTTCTCGTCGAACAACGCCATCATCACTGCGGCACCCAACCCTGCCTTCACGCTCGTGAAGACGACCAATGGTGTTGCCTACAGTGAGGCACCCGGAGCGCTCGTTGCAGAAGGATCGCTCGTCACTTGGGAATACACGGTGACGAACACGGGAGGCACCGCGCTGGCGGATGTCGCAATCTCGGATGCGTTCACGGACGGCACGGGAGCAAGCGGGACGTTCACGCCGACCTCCACCGAGACCGGCCCGCTGCAGCCAGGGGAGTCGCGCACGTTCACGGCAACTGGTGATGCAGTGCTCGGGCAGTACCAGAACACCGCCACCGCCTCTGCGACACCAGTCGACGATGCTGGGCAGCCGCTCGATGTCGTGCTCGAGGACGTCACGGACGAGTCGTGGTACTTCGCGGGAGCGGCCGGACTCGAAGTCGTGAAAACGACGAACGGTGTGGACGTCACCGAGGCGCCCGGCCTGAGCCTGACGCCAGGTGACGACGTGACCTGGCAGTACGCGGTGACGAACACTGGTGAACTCGACCTCGTCAACGTGCTCGTTGTCGACACCGACAGCGACGGGAACGTCGTCTTCTCACAGACGATCCCGGCGCTCGCGGTGGGCGAGACCGTCACGCTCAGTGCCACGGGCGTTGTCATCGAAGGTCAGTACCACAACACGGTTGCAGTATCAGCGGAGAACCCGGCCGGTGGGGCCGGCCTGGTGGGCTCCGATGACTCCTGGTACTACGGTGTGACCTCCGGGCTCACGCTCGAAAAGCTGGTCGCAGATGCGGAGTCGGGCCCTTGGGTTGAAACCCAGGAGCTCGAATCCGGTGCGGCAGCGTACTGGCAGCTCACGGTGACGAACTCCGGAAACAGCGCGCTGACGGACGTTCTGGTTTCTGACCCTGCGCTCGGCGAAGAAATCGCTATCGGGGAACTCGGCGCCGGTGAATCTCGTGTGATCCTGCTCACGCAGGAGAACGTCACGGAGAGCTACATCAACGTTGCGACAGCCACCGGAACCGATTCGCTGGGCAATGCCCTGACCGCGGAGGACGACGCGGCTGTGACCGTTGACGGAGCGACCATTCCGCCGACTGTGACACCGGATCCGTCGACCGACCCAGAGCCGACGGTGACGCCGGACCCATCGATCACGCCGTCGGCGCCTGCACCTTCGGCTCCGAGCCACACGCCCGGGCAGAGCGGGCACCTCCCAACGACAGGTTCCAGTGTTTCTGGCGTCGTCATCCTGGTGGGAATCATGCTCATCCTGGGCGCAGCGTTCTTGACGTCTCGTCGTTTCGGACGCAACGCGCAGGCTGATTCCTAGGCGAAATCAGCGAGCTCTGCTCGACACCGAATGCCGCTCTCTCTATCGAGAGCGGCATTCGGCTTTTCGTCTGAAAGAGCGTAATAAACCGCGGTTTCGCTCGTCTTGAGATTGACGCACTTTGGGTGAAGAGATCAGGAACAACAATGAAGAAGACAATCGTGAGCGAACCACAATTGTTCGCTCGGCGAGACCTCGTGCGAATGAAGTCGACCGGGGTCGAATTCAAGATCGAGGCGCTCAACGAAAACCCGAACTATCGCGAAGACGGCGAACTCTACGGGTACGGGTGGGGATCGACCGAAACGATCGACATTTTCGATCCCTCGGATATCGAACTCGTGCGTCGTGCGAAGCCTTTGTTGCCCGCGTGGCTCTTCCCTCAGCGATGACCGCCACTCTGCGCCAGAGCGACTCGCGAATCGCTGAGTCGGCCGTGCACACCAACGCGGAAGTTGACGCCATGGTCGACACGCTCGTGCGCGTCATTCCTGCAGACGCTCTGCTCTGCAAACAGGAGCAATCTGCGTGGCGTCACTCCGTCACGGCGAAGCGCTTCGAGCCATTGCGGGAAAGCACGCCCCTTCTTGCCACGATCGCAGGCGGGCTTCACGACGCCGGCTATCGACGCCCGGCACCGAGCATCCGGGATCTCAGCGCCCCAGCTCACGACGAACTGCCATTCGTCCCGAGAGATTCTGCTCACGGGGAGGGACAGGTGCTTGACACCGGGTTCCTCCGCCACATGATCGCGAATGTCACGTTCCAAGCTCGCGGAGCCCGGATCTGGGGGCCTGAGATTGCCGCCGAGGTGGTTCGGCATCTCGAAGCTGCCGCTCGTGCCTTAGAGGATCAGAATGTCGGCGAGCAGCCGGTGCGCTGAGTCATCCTGAGGCCCGTGCATTCACGACTCCGCTTCTTGGCGCAGTCATTTTCTTCGTGATCGCCGGAATTCTGCGCGGAATCGATCGAGCAATGGAACGTGAGCTGCTTGCCGAAAGCCATCTGGCATGCAGCGAATCGGAGTCAGCAAGGCAATTTGGGCCTGCTCGCTTCGCCATATATTCGCCGGGGTGGGATGCGCGAATTCACTAGTGGAATAGCGTTGTCGCATGGATACCGCACACCAGAGAGTTCTCGCCGTGGCAACCGTGATCGCACTCGGCGCGGCATTTGCCCTGTTCTTCGCGGGGGAGAACATCGTCGCTCCCTTCGGCCGAGCACTGACCCCCGATGAGATCTCTGCGAAAGCCAACCTCGCGCTCGCCTCGAACTTCGCGTTCGGCTTCGCGATGCTCGCTGGAGTCGGCTGGATTGTCCTCGGTGGCGTTCAGCGCCAGCACGCGCGGACGCAAGCCTTTGTGCGAGACGAGAATCTCATTCTCGAGCGGCGTCTCCTCGCAGCGTTCGCGGCACAGACCTCAGCGTCGCCCCAGGTGCCGGACCGCTCAGTTACGCCGAACACCCCAGACAAGCAGGCCTCCGCAGACAAATCGCACGAGTCGTAGGCCCCGGACGACCCTCGCCACGGCAGAGCATGAGCCAAGCGGGGACGTTTCCCGCCGAGCCGGTCTCTGGCATCCTGAGATCATGATCGAGATTCCGTGGTCGCACGGCGACTGGACGAACGAGCCGAGTGCGGTCCGCGAGAGCAGTGACGCTCTGTATGTGACGGCCCGTGAAGGCAGCGATGCCTGGCGCACGACCTCGTACGGGTTCGTGCACTATTCCGAGCATGCTCTGCTTCGCCCGCTCATCCAGGACACGGCGGTCGAGGTGATGTTCCGACTCGACTTCAGCGCCCAGTTCGATCAGGCCGGTGTCTTCGTCAAGGTTGACTCGAGCAACTGGATCAAAGCCGGGATCGAGTTCAGCGATGGTGAAGAGCACCTCGGAGCCGTTGTCACTCGAAATGAATCCGACTGGTCGCTGGCTCCCGTCCATGGTTGGAGCGGGCGCCTCGTGACGATGCGCGCGAGTCGCTCTGGCAACGCTCTGACGATCCGAGCTCGGGTCGATGACGAGCCGTGGCGACTCGTGAGGGTTGCACCGCTCGCCGAGGATGCAGCAGTGAGCGCCGGACCGTTCTGCTGCGCGCCAACGCGCGAGGGGCTGACGGTCGAGTTCATCGAATGGCGTGAAACCGAGGCCGATGCGAGTTTGCACCCCGGTCAGTGACGGCACGCAGCGTCGCCGGGGCAGCGTTCGCCGGAGGCCTACTGGCGATATGACGCGAGGAAGTTCCCGATTCGCCCGATCGCATCGTTCAGATCGGCAGCCCACGGCAGGGTCACGATTCTGAAGTGGTCGGGCGTTGGCCAGTTGAAGCCGGTGCCCTGAACCACCAGGATCTTCTCCCGCAGCAGCAGATCGACGACGAACTTGCCATCGTCGTGGATCTCGTGCACGTTCGGGTCGAGCTTCGGGAACACGTAGAGCGCACCCTTCGGCACAACGCACGAGACGCCAGGAATCGAGTTCAATCCATCGACCGCAATCTGACGCTGCTCGTACAGCCGCCCACCGGGCGCGATGAGTTCCTCGATCGACTGGACGCCCCCGAGTGCAACCTGGATGCCGTATTGCGCTGGCACGTTCGGGCAAAGTCTCGTGGAGGCGAGCAACTGGATTCCTTCGAGGAAGCCTTTCGCATGATGCTTGGGGCCCGTGATCGCCATCCACCCGGCGCGGTATCCCGCAACCCGGTAGGTCTTGGAGAGCCCGTTGAACGTGATGCACAGCAGATCGTGCGCCAGGCTCGCGATCGAGGTGTGCTTCGCATCGTCGTAGAGAATGCGATCGTAGATTTCATCGGCCAGGATCAGCAGGGAGTGCTTGCGTGCGAGCTCGACGATCTGCTGCAACACCTCGCGTGAATACACCGCACCGGTCGGATTGTTCGGGTTGATCACGACGATCGCTTTGGTCTTGTCGGTGATCTTCGCTTCGATGTCAGCGAGGTCGGGATTCCAATCGTTCGCTTCGTCGCAGAGGTAGTGCACGGGAGTGCCGCCGCCAAGCGCCGTCATCGCGGTCCAGAGCGGGTAGTCGGGCGCCGGGATGAGGACCTCATCGCCCTCGTCGAGCAGCGCCTGCAAAGTGATCGTGATGAGTTCGCTGACGCCATTGCCGAGGTAGACGTCATCGACCGTCAGCGCGGGAAAGTTGTCTTCGCTCTCATAGCGTGTGACGACGGCGCGTCGAGCAGAGAGCACGCCTCGTGAATCGGAGTACCCTTGCGCGTTTCGAAGCTCGGCGATCATGTCCTGCACGATCGTCTCCGGAGCCTCGAACCCGAACGGCGCTGGGTTACCGATGTTGAGCTTCATCACCCGGTGACCCTCGGCCTCGAGCCGCGCCGCGTGAGCGTGTGCTGGCCCACGAATTTCGTAGAGCACGTTCTTCAGCTTTGATGACTGGTCGAGAGATCGGAGCGGGTTGTTCACTTCACCAGGGTAGCCCGTGTTTTTCGATGGAGGGGAGTCCAATCCCACCCCACTGGCGTCTCACGATGTGCGGTACGTCACCCGTGCGGCCGTGCGATCACAGCGTGTCAGGAAGCCGGGGAATCGAGCTCATCGTTCGGCACCTGCAGGTCGCCACCGGCGACTCGGCAGGTGAGCGCCGCGATCGTCATCGCTCGTTCGAGGGCTGATCCCCAAATCGGGCGCTGTTCGAGCATGGAGTCGACGATGGCCGCAAGCGTCGCATCGCCCGCGCCGATGGTGTCGACGATCGGGGAGTCCAACTCGTGGATCGGCGCGCTCACCTTCGTGAGGCCACGGAACTCGAGACTCGCGCCGTGCTCGCCGCGCGTGACGAGCACTCCGCCGGCGCCTGCATCAAGGAACTGACGAGCGGTCTCATTGACGTCGCGCTCGTACAGCAACTGCGAGTCTTCATCGCCGAGTTTCAGGAGCGCGGCGTGCGGGGCGATTCGACGAAGGTTGTCACCGAAGGCACGAACGTCGCTCGCATCGTCCAGGTAGCCGGGGCGAGGGTTCGCATCAATCACGAGCCGAGCACGCGAATCCGGGACGGCCGACAGCAGCGCGTCGCACTGCTCCCCGTCCTCGAGCGCCACGCAACTGACGACGACAAGATCTGCATTGTCGATTGCGTGCTGCGCGTCGGCCTCGATCACGATTGAACGCGCTTTTGCTGCCGAGTTGAACTCGTACTGCATGGTGCCGTCGACTCGACTCGCGATTGCAGCGGCCGATCCGTTCGGCGCGGGCGTCTTCACGAGCGTCACCGCGCCCTTGCACGCTTCTTCGAGCTGGCGACCGTAATCGTCGTCACCGACCATGCCGATCAGCGTCACGTCGTTGCCGAGCTTCGCAAGACCGATCGCGACATTGAAGCCGGCTCCACCTGGCAATGCGAGCCCGTCGACGACGTCGACGAGTACATCACCGATGACGACGACCGAGGGGCTCATCTGTTGAGTTCTCGTGCGTCGTCTTCGAGTTCGGCCATTTTGTTCTGCTCGATGACACTGCCGATCGCGAGTGCGACACCAATGCCCCAGCTCGCCCACAGCAGCGCAAGTCGCCAGTCGCGCGGACCGTTCGCTGTTGCCTTCGCGACACCGACACCGCTCACCACCGAGGAGATGAATCCTGTGTTGAACAAGTACTTACGCATGTTGCCTCCTTCGACGAGATAACGCTACCGCGTTGCCTCAGTGCGCACCGACCGGATTTCGCTTCGACGCTGCCGTCCCACGGCTCCGCTGGAAGTTCTGCAGCACGGTGTAGCTCGAGTTGCTTCGTCGGCTTGCAAGCGCGATCGCAGTGACTGCGAAGCTGAGCAGCATCCAGGCGATGATCGCGACGATGCCGCCGCCGAGTCCGTCGATTCCGAGTGTCGCTGCACGCAGCATGTCTTCGGCCTGGCCCGTCGGCATGGCTCCCGCGAGTGACTGCAGGAAGGCTGGCGCCGTCGAGATGATGCCACCGCCGAGGGTCAGCACGGCGATCAGGAGCGACACGAATCGACCCGTTCCGCCGAGGAGAACCACGAGCGCTTGGTTGACGGCCGCGAAGGCTAAGGCGACCAGCACGAGGAGTCCGGCGAAGCCGAACCATTCGGCAAGACCGAGCTTGAGCTGCAGTTGCAGCACGCCAGCGACGAGGATCGCCTGCGCAACACCGAGGAGCGCCGGAGTCAGGAGCGAGCGGAATGCGATGCGGGTCGATGACTGCGTGGAGCCAAGCATGTTCTTCGGCGCAGCGCGGAGGACGAGGAAGGTTGCGAGTGCTCCGAGCCACAGGGCGAGCGCGGCGTACAGCGGTGCAGAACTCGTCCCGAAGTCGAGGCTCGGATCACTCGAGGCGACTGGGCTCGCAACGACGGTCGAGAGCTGCTTGCTTTCCGCGTCGGAGTAGCTCGGAATGGCATCGACTGCTTGGCCGAGACCGTCAGCGAGTGAGACCGCGCCGGTGCTCGCTTCGCCAGCGCCCTCTGCGAGTCCGCTTGTACCCTCGGCGAGGCTCGTGATGCCGACAGAGAGTTCGGAGGCGCCGTCGGAGAACGCGACCGCTCCCGTGGCGAGTTGCGAGGCGCCGTCGGCGAGCTCGTTCGTCCCTCCGGCGAGCGCGGACGCACCACCAGCGAGGGTGGTTGCGCCACTCGACAACTGCTGTGTGCCGTCGGCCAGCGTGTTCGCGCCTGTTGAAAGTTCCGTTCCCGACGAGGCGAGCGTCTGTGCGCCGCCCGCGCTCGCAGCGATACCGTCCGAGAGCGCAGGGAGGGAGCCGACGAGCGGTGTGACCGCATCGTTCAACTGGCCGGAGCCTGCAACGAGGTCGGAGATGCCGGGTGTCGTCGGTTCGTTTCCTGCGATTGTGCTGATGCCGCCGCTGACATTGGCAAGCTGTCCGCAGAATTCAGGAGAGCCGCCGGAGACCACGCAGCTCGCAGCGAGAGCGTTGAGGTTGCCCGCTTGCTCGGTCAAGGCACCCGAGGCGGTCTCGAGTCCGGACTGCACGGATCCCAGTTGGGTCGTCAGCTGGTTGGCGGTTGCTTCGTCGGGCAACTGCGATGCGCCCGCGTTCAGCTGGTTGAGTCCAGCGGAAAGCTCGTTCACACCACCGGTGTACTGCCCGATTCCAGCAGCGAGCGACGAGGCTCCACCATTGAGATCGTTGACTCCACTTGAGAAGGTTTGGATTCCCGAGGAGAGGTCGTTCGCGCCGCTCGAGAGCTGAGAAGCGCCGCCGCTCAGCTCCTGCGCGCCTGAGGCGAGCTGGGAGGCGCCGTCGGTGAACTCCGGCATGTTGGCCGCGAGTTCTTGGGCGCCGTCATTGAGCTGTGCGGTGCCGTCGGCGAGTTCGACGAGGCCATCGGAGAGTTCGCCGGCACCATCCGCGGCAGTGCCGAGTTCATCACCGATTGTGTTGAAGCCGAGGAAGATGTTCTCCAAGAAGTTCTCGGTCAGCTGTTGCCCCATGAGGCTCGAGGCCGTGGTCGTGATGACCGAAGTGATCGCATCGTCGAGCAGCTTCGAACGTTCTGAGGTGGTGACGTCGATGGTCGCCTGCTTCGCGTCTGCTGCATCGCCACTGAACGAGGTGGCTGCTGCAGAGAACTCTTCGGGGATCGTCACGACGGCAGCGTAGGTGCCGTCAGCGAGTCCAGCGTCTGCGCCCGCCTGGTCGGTGATCGTCCACGTGTAGTTCGTGTCTTCCGCGCCGACGAGTGCTCCGCTGAGCTGCCGGCCGAGTGGCACGGTCTGCCCATCGAGGTCGACGGGTTCGTCGTTGTTCACGATCGCAGCGTGCACCGTGTTCAGGCGGTCGGTCGGCGACCAGAGTGCCCAGACCAGTCCGCCGGCGATCGTCAGCGGGATCAGCAGGAGTCCGATCAGGGTGAGGAGCCGTGCGCGACTGCCGTCGACGCGTTCAATTGAGAGGCGCTGCATCATGCGAACGCACCAACTTTCGGGAGGTCTTGAGCGGAACCGGCCGGTGCTTGGGTCGGTGAGGTGTTGAGGGTGACCGGTTGCGCGGTGAACGCGCCCGGGAGGTCGAGCTGCGTCGCGAAGACGAGCGTCAGTGGCTTGTCAGCACGTCGCTCTGCGCGAGCCGCTTCGAGGAAGTCGAGCACGCTCCGGCGCTCTTCGCCCTCTGGGATGCTGTCGAGGCCATCGATCATCGCAATTCGCGGTTGCTCTGCAAGCCGGGTACGCAGCAGGGCGAGCGCATTCTCCGACTCGCGAAGCGTGATGAGTGCGACCTTGTTGCGCACGCTCGAGGCCCGAGCCGACAGCGCGTACTCTGCGATCTTCGCGATGCCTTCGCTCGCTGGAACTCGCCCGGCGAGTGTCGAGAGCGCGATGCTGGTTGCGAGGGGCTCTCCGCGAAGCGACAGCACTTCGCCATCGCGCACTCGCAGCGTGAGTCCGCGGAACACGAGTTGCTGTTCGTCTGCGAGACCGAGGTCCTGGGTTGCGATTGCGTAGGGGCCGTCTTCTGGCCAGTTGCGCAGTGCGAGCTCCTTGTGGATGCTCTCGCCTTCGACGTCGAAGTGGGGGAGTGCTCGGTCGAGCCACTTCGGCATCCACCAGGCCTTGTCGCCGAGCAGCTGCAGGACCGCCGGAACGAACAGCATGCGAACGATGAATGCGTCGACGAAGATTCCGGTCGCGAGCCCGAGTGCGATCGGTTTGATGTTCGTATCTCCTTCGGGCACGAAGGCTGCGAACACCGCGAGCATGATGACCGCCGCTGCAGTGACCACCTTCGCGGAACCACGGAATCCGCTGCGGATCGCGCCGCGCGCGTCCTTCGTGTGCACGTATTCCTCTCGCATTCGCGAGACGAGGAAGACCTCGTAGTCCATCGCGAGCCCGAACAGCACACCCATCAAGATGATCGGCATGAAGCTGATCACGGGGCCTTGCGAAGGAATGTGAAGGGCGTCCGCGAAGACCCCGTGCTCGAAGACGAGCGCGACGACTCCGAACGAGGCGACCACCGAAAGCAGGTAGCCGACGGTCGCCTTGATCGGAACCCAGATCGAGCGGAACACCATCATGAGCAGGACGAGCGAGAGGCCAACGACGAGCAGTCCGAAGGGCAGCAGAGCATTGCCGAGTCGGTCTGAGATGTCGATGCCGACGGCAGTGAACCCGGTGACGGAGATGCTGATGCCGTACTTGTCCTCGAAGTAGTCGTGGTTGTCGCGAATTTCTTTCACGAGGGCCGCGGTCTCTTCAGAGTGCGGACCGCCTGTCGGGACGACCTGCACGATGCCGGTGTCTGCGGTCTCGTTCGGGGTTGAGAGTGCGACTGAATCGACACCGTCGAAGGTTGCGATCTCTGCGCCGAGGTCGTCCATGAGTCCGAGCGGGTCGTTGCTCGAAACGATCGATCCCGTCACGATGAGCGGTCCGTTCGCTCCGGCGCCGAAGTGTTCTTCAACCAGGTCGTAGGTCACGCGGGCTGGATCGTCTGCGGGCAGTTGGCCTGCGTCCGGCAGCGCGAGTCGAAGCGAGGCCGCGGGGATTGCGAGCGCGACGCCGATCAGTAGCACCACTGCGATGGTCGGGATCGGCCAACGAGTCGGAATCCTCACCCACCCGGCGAAGAACCGGTTCGCGAAGCTTGCTTTCTTCGGTGCTGCTGGTGGGGTGACCGAGGTTGCCTCGCTGTCTGCGTGAGGCGCTGGCGCTCCCTGGTTTCCGTTCGTCTGCTGCAACTCCGAGCCAGTTCGCGCAAGCGACTGGGCATCGTCTGCGTCGCCGCGAACTCCTTCGAGCAGTGCGCGGCGCTGCTTCTTGGGCAGGACCTTCATGCCGGCGAATCCGAGGATCGCCGGAAGCAGCGAGATCGAGATCAGGACGGCGAGCGAAACGCCGACTGCGGCGGCGACACCCATCGTCGTCAGGAATGGGATGTTGGCAACTGCCAGCCCCACGAGCGCGATGACGACGGTGACACCCGCGAAAATCACGGCGGACCCAGCGGTCGCGACCGACTGTGCGGTTGATTCCTCTGGATCGAGCCCGTCCCGGAGCTGATCTTGGTGCCTCGAAAGGATGAAGAGCGCGTAGTCGATACCGACTGCGAGGCCGAGCATGAGTGCGAGCATCGGCGTGGTCGAGTTGATCTGGCCGACTGCGGTTGCGGTGAAGATCAGCGCCATCGTGATCCCGACGCCGAGCAGCGCGGTGATGAGCGGGAAGGTCGCGGTCAGAAGCGAGCCGAAGGTGACGAACAAGACGATGAGCGCGACGACGACACCGATCGCCTCGGTGATCGTGAGTTCTGGGAACGCCTGGCTGAACAGCTGGCCGCCGATGGAAACCTGAGCGTCGGGGAGGGCCGCGGAGAGTTCGGAGGCGGCGTCTTCAAGTGCGGTGCGAGTGTCGTCGGTGATCTCGGCGAGCTCGCCGGTCATCTGCAACTGCACGATCGCGGCTTCGCCATCCTCAGAGACGAGTCCGTCGATCGTTCCATCGAGCGGATCGGTTGCAGCGGCGACCTGATCGAAGCCGCCGAGTTCTTCGACGATGTCAGAGATCGCGCTGGCGTATGGCTCGTCTGTGACTGCATCGCCGGCGGGCACCGCGATCACGATCTGCGCTGAAGCGCCGCTGACCTGCGGGAAGGTCGCTGCGAGCTGATCGAGTGCCTCTTGCGACTCGGTGCCGGGAATCGAGACCGCATCGTCGGTGCCCTGGTTGAGGAACAGCGCGCCTGCGCCGGCCAGAACGAGCACCGCTATCCAAATCGCGACCACTGTTTTCCGGAAGTTGAACGACCAACGGCCGAGCGAATACAAGAAGGAAGACACGGAAAACTCCTGAAGGGTGGGGATATGATTCGATACAGCCCTGTATCCGATACACGACTGTATCCGATACAGTCATGTATCCGCCACTTTGGTTTTCATATGTATGGAGTGCTCCGTGTCGACAGCTGAAACCCCCGCCGCCTCCGAGAAGCGGCTGCGCACTCGCGCTCGCTTGCTTGACGCTGCCGCCGAGGTGTTCCTCGAAGTCGGAGTTCCTGCGGCGAGCGTCGAGGCCATTTGCGAACGTGCTGGATTCACTCGCGGCGCCTTCTATTCGAACTTTGAATCGAAGGACGAACTCTTCACGATGCTGCGCGATCGGGCGATCGAGGAGAACCTGAAGAATTCCGAGCGAGCCGCGGCCGAGATCCTTGCGAACTCGCAAGGAAAGTCGCTGACGCCGGAGTGGGTTGGCGAAGTGGTCAAAGAATTGCTGCCGCTCGACCGAGACTCCCTCAGTTTTGCGCTCCTGTGTGCTGAATACCGGCTCCTCGGCATGCGCTCGACGGATCACGCGAAGCAGTACGTCTCGGTGATCGAGAAACAGGACCGCCAACTCGAAGGCATGCTCGAACGGCTCATCAAGGTCGCCGGACTCGAACTGCGTTTTCCCGTGGAGATCGTGACGCGCGGCATCTCGCTGATCTACGACGCGGCATGCGAGCAACGGCTCATCGAACTCGAATCAGGCCGCACGATCGACTCGGCCTCATCGGTCGACACCCTCGCAGCGTTCGTGTATTCGATGATCGCGGAACCCGCCGACAGCAGGAGCTGAGGCGCGACAGCCGCAGATCGCAGCTCCGCAGCCGCAGACTCAAGCGCCGCAGCGGCAAGAGTTAACTGTGCGAGTGCGAGCCCGGCGCCGCTTGGCCAAGGTGCTCGCGGGCAAAGTCGAGTGTTTCTTGGAGCAGTCGGATCCGGTCACGGTCGTTCTTCGCAGGTCGCGTCGAGACCTCCGCGACAACATCACCGGTGAAATTGTTGGCCGCGAGCATCTCGAGGACTTCAGCAACGGGCTCGTTGCCGTGCCCCGGCGGAAGGTGCTCGTCGAACATGGTGTTGCCACCTTCAGCGCCGACGCCATCGGTCAAATGAATATGACGGAGCCGGTCGCCGAGATCCTTGGCGAGTTCGAGCGAATCCCGACCTGAGAGCGCGCAGTGCGAGAAGTCGAGCGTTGCAGCGTCGACATCCATCTCGCTCGGGTCGATGCCAGGCAGGTAGGCCTTGCCATCGCGGCCGCGCACGCGCCACGGGAACATGTTCTCGACCGCGATCTCGATCTCGCGTTTCTGTGAGATCTCGCGGACGAGCCGTTCGAACTCACGGGCGTAGGAGCCCTGCCAGCGGAACGGCGGGTGCACCACGACGGTTCCCGCACCGACCTGCTTCGCGAGTTCGGCCGCACGGTCGAGCTTGACGTAGGGGTCGCGACCCCAGACGAACATCGTGAGCAGGAGCACGGGGGCGTGAATCGAGAGGATCGGCATGTTGTACTTCTCGCTCAGTGCGAGCAACGCTTCTGGATCACGACTGAGTTTCTCGTTCGTGACCATGATCTCAATGCCGTCGAAGCCGACCTCACTGGCAAGGCGAAAGCCGTCCTCAGTTTTGAGGGGGTACGCGCAGGAGGTGCTCATTCCAACTCGAATCATGGAGATAACGCTACGCTCCTTCAGCACCGATGGCCTACGCATTCCGGTCGTACCCCGGTCCGAACCGTCATTTTTGGCATGAAATTCGCTCTAGACTGAACGCCATGGCAGGCATCGATATCAAGCCCCGCTCTCGCGTTGTCACCGACGGCATTGAAGCCGCGACAAGTCGAGGAATGCTCCGGGCCGTTGGAATGGGCGACGACGACTGGGCAAAACCACAAATTGGTATTGCTTCGAGTTGGAACGAGATTACGCCGTGCAACCTCTCCTTGAACCGTTTGGCTCAGGGGGCAAAAGAAGGCGTGCACGCCGGCGGCGGATACCCGCTGCAGTTCGGCACCATCTCCGTTTCCGACGGTATCTCCATGGGGCACGAGGGGATGCACTTCTCCCTGGTCTCCCGTGAGGTCATTGCCGACAGCGTTGAGACCGTCGTCATGGCAGAGCGCCTCGACGGCACGATCCTGCTCGCTGGTTGCGACAAATCGCTGCCGGGCATGCTCATGTCAGCAGCGCGACTCGACCTCGCGAGCGTCTTCCTGTACGCGGGATCGATCGCCCCAGGCTGGGTGAAGCTCTCGGATGGCACGGAAAAAGACGTCACCATCATCGATTCATTCGAGGCCGTCGGCGCCTGTAAAGCCGGCACCATGAGCGAGGAAGACCTGCACCGCATCGAATGCGCGATTGCTCCTGGCGAAGGCGCATGCGGTGGAATGTACACGGCGAACACGATGGCCTCGGTTGCAGAAGCGATCGGCATGAGCCTTCCCGGTTCAGCTGCGCCACCCTCGGCAGACCGTCGTCGCGATGTGTTCGCACACCGCTCGGGCGAGGCAGTCGTCAACATGCTTCGCCAGGGCATCACTGCTCGCGACATCATGACGAAGCCCGCATTCGAGAACGCGATCGCTGTGGCAATGGCCTTCGGCGGCTCGACGAATGTCGTACTCCACCTCCTCGCGATCGCGCACGAAGCTGACGTTGATCTCACGCTCGCGGACTTCAACCGCATCGGCCAGAAGGTGCCGCACATCGGCGACCTCAAGCCGTTCGGCAAGTACGTCATGAATGACGTCGACCGTCAGGGTGGCGTCCCTGTCGTCATGAAGGCGCTCCTCGACGAGGGCCTCTTGAACGGTGACTGCATGACCGTCACGGGAAAGACCGTTGCCGAGAACCTCGAGGCGCTGCGACCAGACCCACTCGATGGCAAGGTGCTTCGCACATTCGACAACCCGATCCACAAGACCGGTGGGCTCACCGTGCTCGAAGGAAGCTTCGCTCCCGAGGGTGCAGTCGTGAAGACCGCCGGCTTCGACGCTGAGGTGTTCGAGGGGCCGGCACGCGTGTTCGAACGTGAGCGCGCCGCGATGGATGCGCTGACGAACGGTGAGATCTCGAAGGGCGATGTCGTCGTCATTCGCTACGAAGGGCCCAAGGGCGGCCCGGGTATGCGCGAGATGCTTGCGATCACGGCAGCCATCAAGGGCGCTGGACTCGGAAAAGATGTACTACTCTTGACGGACGGCAGATTCTCAGGCGGCACAACCGGCCTGTGCATCGGCCATATTGCTCCTGAAGCAGTGGACGCTGGTCCAATTGCTTTTGTACGCGATGGCGACACCATTCGAGTCGACATCGCAGCTCGCTCGCTCGACCTACTCGTCGACGAAGCCGAGCTGGCTTCCCGCCGAGAAGGCTGGGAACCCCTCCCGCCGCGGTACACTCGCGGCGTCCTCGCGAAATACTCCAAACTTGTGCGTTCTGCTGCGCTCGGCGCAGTCACCGGTTAATCCCAACCACGTTCAAGCAATCAAGGAAGTTTCATCATGACAATTGCGCCTCGACCTGCGGCGCCTCGCAGCGCTGAACCTGAAGTACTGACCGGATCCGGTGCGATCCTTCGTTCGCTCGAGCTTCTTGGTGTCACCGATGTGTTCGGACTTCCTGGTGGTGCGATCATTCCGTTCTACGACGAGCTGATGCAGCAGTCGAAGATTCGTCACATCCTCGTCCGCCACGAGCAGGGTGCTGGGCACGCTGCCGAGGGCTACGCGAGCGCGACCGGCAAGGTCGGTGTCGCGATCGCGACCAGCGGCCCTGGTGCGACGAACCTTGTGACCGCGATCGCTGATGCGTACATGGACTCCGTTCCGCTGCTGTGCATCACCGGTCAGGTCTTCAGTCACCTGATGGGCTCCGACGCCTTCCAAGAGGCCGACATCACCGGTATCTGCATGCCGATCACGAAGCACTCCTTCCAGGTGAAGAGCGCCGAAGAAGTGCCCGCGGTTTTGAAGGCGGCGTACCACATCGCATCTTCGGGTCGTCCGGGGCCGGTGCTCGTCGACATCACGAAGGACGCGCAGCAGAACTCTGCACCGTTCGTCTGGCCAGAAAAGATTGACCTGCCCGGGTACCGTCCGGTTGCAAAAGCGCATGGCAAGCAGGTGCAGGCAGCTGCACAGCTCATCACTGCATCCGAACGCCCTGTGCTGTACGTCGGCGGTGGTGTGATCCGTGCGCGGGCGAGTGCAGAGCTCAAAGAGTTCGCGCAGACCACTGGAGCTCCTGTGGTCACGACGCTCATGGCCCGTGGTGCGTTCCCAGATTCGCACGAACAGCACCTCGGTATGCCGGGAATGCACGGCACGGTTCCTGCAGTCTTGGCGCTGCAGGAGTCCGACCTCATCATCGCGCTCGGTGCACGCTTCGACGACCGTGTGACCGGCAAGGTCTCGGAGTTCGCTCCGAACGCGAAGGTCATTCACGTCGACGTCGACCCGGCCGAGATCTCGAAGATCCGTATGGCCGATGTGCCGATCGTCGGCGATGTGCGAGAGGTCCTCGCAGACCTCACTCCAGCATTCGTCGACGCAGCGTCTGAGGGAACCGCCGACATCGCATCGTGGTGGGAGTACCTCAACACGCTTCGTGAGCGTTTCCCGCTCGGCTACGACGAACCGACCGACGGCCAGCTCTCGCCGCAGTATGTGATTCAGCGCATCGGCGAGCTGACCGGACCGGAGGGCGTGTTCGCATCCGGCGTCGGCCAGCACCAGATGTGGTCTGCGCAGTTCATCAAGTACGAACGCCCGAACGCCTGGTTGAACTCAGGTGGTGCGGGAACGATGGGCTACTCCGTCCCGGCCGCCATGGGCGCGAAGGTCGGCGAGCCCGACCGCGTGGTCTGGGCGATCGACGGCGACGGCTGCTTCCAGATGACCAACCAGGAACTCGCGACCTGCACGATCAATGACATCCCGATCAAGGTCGCGATCATCAACAATTCCTCGCTCGGAATGGTGCGCCAGTGGCAGAGCCTCTTCTACGAAGGCCGACACTCGTTCACCGACCTCGAGACCGGTCACGGCGCTCGTATGATCCCTGACTTCGTGAAGCTCGGCGACGCCTACGGCTGCCTTTCGATTCGCGTGACGAAGCCCGAGGAGATCGATCCCGCGATCAAGCTCGCGCTCGAAACAAACGATCGACCAGTCGTCATCGACTTCGTCGTCAGCCGCGACTCGATGGTGTGGCCGATGGTGCCCCAGGGCGTCGGCAACTCTTTGGTGCAGTACGCCAAAGAACATTCACCCGAGTGGGAAGAGGAGTAGGTCATGAGCCACGTACTGTCGCTGCTTGTTGAAGACAAGCCCGGACTCCTCACGCGCGTTGCGGGACTTTTCGCCCGCCGCGGGTTTAATATTGAATCTCTTGCCGTTGGACCAACGGAAGTACCAAATCTCAGCCGAATCACGGTTGTGGTTGATGTTGATCAATTGCCACTCGAGCAAGTCACCAAGCAGCTCAACAAGCTCATCAACGTGGTGAAGATCGTCGAACTGGAACAGCACAACTCTGTGCAGCGTGAGCACATGCTCATCAAGGTGAAGGTCGACAACTCAACACGTTCTCAAATTCTTGAGGCCTCCACTCTCTTCCGCGCACGCGTCGTCGATGTGACGACCGATGCCATGGTCATTGAAGTGACTGGAGACTCGCAGAAATGTTCCGCGCTTTTGAAGCTGCTCGAGCCATATGGCATCAAGGAGATTGCGCAATCAGGACTCGTCGCGATCGGACGCGGCGGCAAATCTATTTCTGAGCGTGTGCTCAGGAATGACAACCGGTAGGAAGGACACACCAGTGACTGATGTGAAGTACGACGACGATGCAGATCTGGGCATCATCCAGGGCAAGAAGGTCGCCGTCATCGGCTACGGATCGCAGGGGCACGCGCACGCGCAGAACCTCCGCGATTCCGGCGTCGAGGTGCACGTCGCGCTCAAGGAAGGCTCAGCGAGCCGCCAGAAGGCTGCTGACGCAGGATTCGTCGTAGAGACCCCCGCAGAGGCGAGCGCCTGGGCCGATGTCATCGTCGTCCTCGCTCCAGACCAGCACCAGCGCGGCCTGTACGCAGACGACATTGCTCCCAACCTGAGCGAAGGCAAGACGCTGCTCTTCAGCCACGGATTCAACATCCGCTACGGCTACATCCAGGCGCCAGACGGTGTCGATGTCGTGCTCGTCGCGCCAAAGGGCCCAGGGCACACGGTCCGTCGTGAGTTCGAAGCAGGTCGCGGTGTTCCCGTGATCGTCGCTGTCGAAAAAGACGCATCGGGCAGCGCTTGGGACCTCGCATGGTCGTACTCGCGTGCGATCGGTGGCCTCCGTGCCGGCGGCATCACGACGACCTTCACGGAAGAGACCGAGACTGACCTCTTCGGTGAGCAGGCAGTGCTCTGCGGTGGAACCTCGCAGCTCGTGCAGTACGGCTTCGAAACGCTGATCGAGGCCGGCTACCAGCCGCAGATCGCGTACTTCGAGGTCCTGCACGAATTGAAGCTCATCGTTGACCTCATGTGGGAGGGCGGCATCGCGAAGCAGCGCTGGTCGATCTCCGACACCGCTGAGTACGGCGACTACGTCTCCGGACCGCGCGTCATCGACGAGAGCGTCAAGAAGAACATGCAGGCCGTGCTCGCCGACATCCAGAATGGTGCGTTCGCGAAGCGCTTCATCGAGGACCAGGACGCTGGCGCGCCAGAGTTCAAGGCTCTCCGCGAAAAGGGTGCAGCGCACCCGATCGAGAAGACCGGTCAAGAACTGCGCAGCCTCTTCGCGTGGTCGCAGCCAGACGCCGACTACACGGACGGCAGCTCCGCTCGATAGAGCATTCTGCACGAGGCGGGCTCGGACATTGCGTCCGGGCCCGCCTTTTGTTCGTCCGCAGCGCTCGGCCCGCGAATTCCGACGGGTGAACATTGCCCGGCGCTTTCTACCCAGAAGACGAAGCGCAATCTCTCAGCGAACTCGGGCTACAGTGCTGCAGTGACCATGAAAGAACCAGATGACGATCAAGACGCCCTGAGCTGGGAGGGTGACGAAGAGTTCGGCCGCGCCCCAGCGACGTCCTCGTACGCTGATGCTCCCGAGGACGATGCGCCGCTCGAGGCGAATCCTGCCGTCGCGGTTGCTCCGAGGAGCCCAGCATCGACTGCCGCGGTTGTCGTGTTCGGGGCCCTGCTCCTTGCGATCTCAGTGGGATGGGTCATCGCCGCCACGCAGAACCCGGTGCAGCAGCCGAGCCTCGTCGGTTTGATCATGTACCAGTTCGGTCAGTTCTTGACGATCATCGGTGGGGTGGTGTGGTTCGCGGTCGTGCTGCGAAACGTCGCCTCGACGCCGAGCCGAATCCTGTGGTGGAGCGTTGGCGTGGTCCTGTTGTTCCCGTGGACACTCGTGATTGGACAATTCGCATGAGCGCCGAAGACGCACGCAACACCGCAGATGAAGAGCGCGACGCAGTCGAGACAATGAACGACGACGACTTGGCTCAGCCGCTTGTCGCAAGGAAGAGTGACTCCATTTTGGTGCTCCTCGTCTTCGCGCTCTTTTACGGATACGACCTGCTCGAAGGCTTGACCAATCTGGTCGGCGTTCCAGAGATTTACGAGATGATCGGCCGCAGTGACGTCGTGCCCTGGCCGCTCCTCATCGTCGGTGTGCTTGCTCCCGCGCTGCTGTTCGCGGGGGCGATGGCAGTGGGTCGAGGCCGAGGGATCGTGGCGAAGAGCGGAATCCTGCTCGCGGGCCTTGTGGCAAGCGCGACGATCTCACTCACGCTCGAAGAGGTTGCTCGATTCTGGGCTGCGAACGCCCTCGGCCTGTAGTCAGGCTGCGTCCCTCGAATTCAAGTAGGGCTGCATCGCTTGGAACGCCCGTCGCGCCTGATCCAGCCGCCTGAGGTGTTCTAAACGCCAGCGAAGAAGCAGAGCGCGATCAAGAAGATCTGTGCAACTGCGCGAGCCTTCACCGGCACCGCGAATGAACCGAATCGTTCCGGCTGTGTCGAGGCGTAGGCGTTCGCCGGGAACACCGCGATGAGCGTGACGACCAGCACGATGGCACCGGCAAGGTGCAGCCCCGGAATAACGAGCAGCAAGGAGCCGACGATGAGCGTGATGCCCGAGTAGATCACGAGTGCTCGTGGTGTGAGCGGCTTCTTGAAGCGAAGGTTCGGTGGAACCATCGACGCCATCGCGCGCTGCACCTTCGGCACGAAGTGCAGGACGCCCATGAACGTAAATGCGACCGCGAGCAGAATTCGGACTACCCACTGGGTGACTTCAAAAGGATCCACGAGAGTTCATCTTGCCGCATGACCCGCGTGCGGGCAGAATCCGCGAACTCCTTGCCACTCATTGCAAGGAGTTCGCCGGGAAGTGCGAAATCAGCGCCCCGGGTATTGGCCCGGCATCGGCTGCCCCGGCATCGGCTGGCCGGATGGTGGACCGGGTTGCGGGGCAAAGTGTGCAGGCTGCTGCTGCGCGCGTTGCGGTCGGCCCTGCTGCGAATTCGCAACGGAGGAGGACTGCACGGTCGCGCCCGGCTCACCGTGCGGAATCGGTTCGACGATCACTGCGGTGCCGTACGCGCAGATCTCGGTCCAGGCCTGGCCGATCTCGCTCGCGTCGAATCGCATTCCGATGATCGCGTTGGCTCCACGCTGCTCTGCTTCTCCGACCATTCGGCTCATCACCTGCATGCGGCTCTCGTAGAGGGCCTGCGTGAACTCGGGGATCTCGCCACCACCGAGCGAGCGAAAACCTGCGATGAAGTTGGCGCCGAAGTCGCGCGCTCGAACGGTCAGTCCCATGACTTCGCCGTGCACAGCGAGCACTCGGTAGCCAGGGATCTCATTTGTCGTGACGATGATCATCGCGGTTCCTTTCGAGCGTTGTTGCTTCATCTTGGCCTATAGAACTGCAAAGTCACCGAGCAGAACTGCGAAGTGGCCGAGTAAAACAGCGCAACGTGGTGGGCAGGGCATCTTCGCCGAAGTAGCATGGAATCGCCGCAACGATCGCGACACCAATCCACTCACATAAGGAACACATTCGTGTCTCAACCAATCGTTTTGATCGCCGAAGAGCTTTCTCCTGCCACCGTCGAGGCGCTGGGCCCCGATTTTGATGTGCGAACGGTCGACGGGACGGATCGTCCGGCCTTGCTCGCAGCGCTCGCAGACGCGAACGCCATTCTCGTGCGCAGTGCGACAAAGGTCGACGCGGAAGCGATCGCGCACGCGCCAAAGCTGAAGGTCGTTGCTCGCGCGGGCGTTGGCCTCGACAACGTTGACATTCCGGCCTCCACCGCCGCTGGCGTGATGGTCGTGAACGCTCCGACCTCCAACATCATTTCTGCTGCCGAGCTGGCGATCGCGCACCTGCTCGGACTGGCCCGCCACCTCCCGGACGCCAACGCCAGCCTCAAGCGCGGCGAATGGAAGCGCAGCCAGTACACGGGCGTCGAACTCTACGAGAAGACCGTCGGCATCGTTGGTCTCGGTCGCATCGGTCAGCTCGTTGCCGAGCGGCTCCTGGCCTTCGGTACGAAGCTCATCGCCTTCGACCCCTACGTCAGCCCCGCGCGTGCCGCGCAGCTTGGCGTCGAGCTCAGGACGCTCGATGAGCTGATGGCCGAGTCGGACTTCATCACGGTGCACATCCCGAAGACCCCAGAGACCACCGGACTCATCGGCGACGCCGAGTTCGAACTCGCGAAGCCATCGCTGCGCATCGTGAACGCCAGCCGCGGTGGAATCATCGACGAGGCCGCGCTCGCAAAGGCGCTCTCGACCGGTCGTATCGCAGGCGCTGGACTCGACGTCTTCACCTCTGAGCCGCCCAAGGACGACGCGCTGACGAGCCTCGAGCGTATTCAGGTCACGCCACACCTTGGTGCTTCGACCGACGAGGCGCAGGAAAAGGCCGGCGTCGCAGTCGCGAAGTCGGTTCGTCTCGCACTCTCGGGCGATCTGGTTCCTGACGCGGTAAATGTCGCCGGTGGCATCATCGACCCATACGTGCGCCCTGGTATCTCCCTCGGTGAGAAGCTCGGTCAGTTCGCTGCCGGCCTCGCGCACGAAGCAGTTTCGGCCGTCGATATCGAGGTTCGCGGCGAACTCGCCGCCTACGACGTCAAGGTGCTGCGCCTCGCAGCGCTCAAGGGCTTCTTCCAGAGCATCGTGAGCGAGCAGGTCACCTTCGTCAACGCACCCGTCATCGCAGAGCAGCGCGGCGTCGAATCTCGCTTGACCGTCGACGAGAAGAGCGAGGAATACCGCAACGTCGTGACCGTCATCGCAACGACGATCAGCGGCCAGACCGTCTCGGCCTCCGGAACGCTCACCGGTCCGAAGCAGATCGAGAAGATCGTCGCGATCAACGGCCAGGATGTCGAAGTGCCGTTCGCGAAGCACCACATCGTCATGGAGTACGTCGACCGCCCCGGTATCGTCGCGATCTACGGCCGCGAGTTCGGCGAAAGCCAGATCAACATTGCAGGCATGCAGATTGCTCGCACCGAAGAGGGCGGCACAGCACTGTCGGTCATTTCTGTCGACCAGGCTGCACCCGACGAGCTCTTGAAGCGCGTCGGCGAGGCAATCGACGCGGTCTCGATCCGCGAAATCGACATCGTCGCTTCGTAACGTAAGGCACACTCGCTGTCGCCACGGGCAACTGCCCCTTGGCTACAGTGGGGTGCAGAAGACCTAGGGGAGAACGTGGCTGAGACGCGCATTCAGGACATCAAACTGGCAGTGATCGCCGGTGACGGAATCGGCAGTGAAGTCACTGCTGAAGCCAGGAAGGTGCTCCGCGCGGCCTTGCCCGAAGCGGTGACGCTGCACGAGACCGAGTTCGCGCTCGGTGCGCAGCACTACCTCGACACGGGAGTCATCCTCGATGATTCGACGCTCGAGGAACTCGCGAAGCACGATGCGATCCTGCTCGGCGCGGTCGGTGGTGACCCGTCAGACAAGCGCCTTGCCGGCGGCATCATCGAGCGCGGTCTGCTGCTCAAGCTGCGCTTCGCGTTCGACCACTACGTGAACCTGCGTCCCACCGTGGTGCACCCTGCAATCGGCTCACCGCTCAAGAATCCCGGCGAGGTCGACTTCCTCGTGGTGCGCGAGGGCACAGAAGGCCCCTATGTCGGCAACGGCGGCGCGCTGCGCGTTGGCACTCCGCAGGAGATCGCGAACGAGACGAGCGTCAACACCGCGTTCGGCGTCGAACGTGTCGTCAGGTTTGCGTTCAACGCAGCGATGAAGCGCCGGGGGCACCTCACGCTCGTGCACAAGAAGAATGTGCTCGTTCACGCCGGTGGGCTCTGGCAGAGAATCGTCAGTGCAGTCGCGGCGGAGTTCCCCGAGGTGTCGGTCGACTACCTGCACGTCGACGCCGCAACGATCTTCATGGTCGAAAACCCCTCGCGTTTCGACACGATTGTGACCGATAATTTGTTCGGTGACATCATCACCGACCTTGCCGGAGCAATCGGCGGGGGAATCGGGCTTTCAGCGAGTGCCAACATCAACCCGGACGGCACCTTCCCGAGCATGTTCGAACCGGTGCACGGTTCAGCCCCCGACATCGCGGGAACAGGCAAAGCAGATCCACGCGCAGCAATTCTCTCCGGGGCGCTCCTGCTCGAACACCTCGGTTTCGAAGCTGAAGCGGCCTCCATTCGGAACGCCGTTGACGCGGATGTCTCTGACACGAAGACTGGACGATCGACGCAAGAGATCGGTGACGATGTGGTCGCCAAGATCTCGAACCCTTAACCACTGCGACTGTAAGAAATGAGAACGCCATGACACTCTCGTTCACCACCACCGAATCGACGACGCAGAAGAGCGATGCTGCTCGTGCAGAGATCCTGGCAGCCCCGGGCTTCGGCATCCACTTCACAGACCACGTCGCGGCTGTCGACTGGACGATCGATGACGACTGGCACAATGCGCGCATCGAGCCTTACGCGCCGCTGCAGGTCGACCCTGCCAGCGCGGTCCTGCATTACGGGCAGGAGATTTTCGAGGGAATGAAGGCGTACCGTCAGGAAGACGGCTCCGTCTGGACCTTCCGCCCGGATCAGAACGCAAAGCGACTGCAGCGCAGTGCCGAGCGCCTCGCCCTGCCACAACTCCCCGAAGACACCTTCATTGAAGCGGTGCAGCGACTGGTCGAGATCGACGAGCGCTGGGTGCCCGGCGGCGAAGAGCAGAGCCTCTATCTGCGCCCCTTCATGATCGCGAACGAGGTGTTCCTCGGCGTCCGGGCTGCCCACCGTGCGCTGTTCATGGTGATCGCCTCACCCGTTGGCGCCTACTTCCCGAAGGGCGTGAAGCCCGTCAACATCTGGCTTTCCACCGACTACAACCGCGCGGGCAAGGGCGGAACCGGAGCGGCCAAGTGTGGTGGAAACTACGCCGCGAGCCTGCTGCCGACCCAGATCGCGCAGAAGAACGGGTGCTCGCAGGTCCTGTTCCTGAACGACTCGGGTGACGGAGCGATCGAAGAGCTCGGCGGCATGAACATCGTGCTCGTCCGAGACGACGGCACGCTCATCACGCCGCAGAGCGACAGCATCCTGAACGGCGTGACGCGCAACTCGCTGCTGCAACTTGCAGAGGACGCCGGTCACAAGGTGGAACAGCGCCCCGTGACGCTGAACGAGTGGCGAGATGGCGTTGCATCGGGTTCGATCGTCGAAGCATTCGCCTGCGGCACTGCCGCGGTCGTCACGCCGATCGCACAGCTCCGCGGCGAAGACTTCAGCATCGGGCAAGAAGATGCAGAGCCTGGCGAAGTCACGCTCGCACTCCGCAAGCAGCTCACCGACATTCAGTACGGCCGTGCAGAAGACCGCCACGGCTGGATGCACCAGCTGACGGAGGCGCACGCGTGAAGATCGCTCGCTTCAGCGTCGGCGGGGCGATCCGCTTCGGCATCATCGACGAAGAAGAGCTCGTCGTACTGAAAGCCGACCCGATGTTCGCCGGCTTCGACACCACCGGGGAGCGCGTCAAGCTCAGCGACGCGAAGCTGCTCGCGCCGGTCATTCCGCGCTCAAAAGTCATCGGCGTCGGCCGCAACTATCGTGCGCACGCAGAAGAACTCGGCAACGAGGTGCCGGAAGAGCCGCTCGTGTTCTTGAAGCCGAACACCTCGGTCATCGGGCCGGAGGATTCGATCGTCTTGCCGCCGGAATCCTCTCGCGTCGACTTCGAGGGTGAACTCGCGGTCGTCATCGGCAAGGTCGCTCGTCGGGTGTCCGTCGAGGACGCGCTCGACGTGGTGTTCGGCGTCACGATTGCGAACGACGTCACTGCTCGGGACCTGCAAAAGGGTGAGCCGCAGTGGACCAGGGGTAAGGGCTTCGACACCTTCTGCCCGATCGGACCGTTCATCGAGACCGAGTACACCCTCGATGGTCTGACAGTGGAGACGCGTCTCGACGGCGAGGTCAAGCAGTCGGGCAATACGAGCGACATGATCTTCGGTGTCGCCGAAGTGATCGCCTTCGTCAGTGCCGCGATGACGCTGCTCCCGGGCGACGTCATCCTGACCGGAACGCCAGAGGGTGTCGGGCCGATGCAGGACGGACAGCGAGTTGCTGTTTCCGTGACGGGTCTTGGAGTCCTCGAAAACCCGGTCGTGAACGAGCGGGAACGATCCGCTTAGAGCGACGTTGAACAACGGCCGGGGGGGGGGCACGCGAATTGCGCTGGTGCTCGGCCGTTGTTCGTATGGAGTTCGTGCGCTGCGACTGAGCAGGAGAATTCCGGCGGCGTCACCCCGCACCAATACAATGAAGGCATCATGAGTCATGCCTTCTCCACTGCCACTGGAAGCGACGTTCGCGTTCGCTTTTGCCCTTCTCCAACCGGAACCCCGCACGTCGGGTTGATCCGGACGGCGCTCTACAACTGGGCGTACGCGCGACACAACGGTGGCAAGTTGGTGTTCCGCATTGAAGACACCGACGAGGCTCGCGACAGCGAAGAAAGCTACCAGCAGCTGCTCGAAGCGATGTCTTGGCTCGGCATCACCTGGGACGAAGGCGTCGAGACCGCTGGGCCGCACGCGCCGTACCGTCAGTCGCAGCGCACCGAGATCTATGAAGCGATCATCGAGCGCTTGAAGGCCTCGGGTCACCTCTACGAATCGTTCGTGACCCCAGAAGAGATGGAAGCGCGCAATGTTGCGGCTGGCCGCGACGCTCGACAGGGCTACGACAACCACGAGCGGGACCTCGATGAAGCGACGAAGGCGCAGTTCCGTGCCGAGGGTCGTCAGCCGAGCCTCCGCCTGCGCGTGCCCGAGGGCGAGATTTCGTTCACCGACCTCGTCCGCGGCGACATCACCTTCCCTGCAGGAAGCTTCACCGATTTCGTCGTCGTGCGACCGAACGGCAAGCCGCTCTACACCTTCGTCAACCCGGTCGACGACGCACTCATGGGCGTAACGCACGTGCTCCGCGGCGAAGACCTGCTCTCCTCGACGCCGCGCCAGATCGCGCTCTACTCGGCGCTCATTGAGATCGGCGTCACCGACGTGATCCCGCGCTTCGGTCACTTGCCATATGTCATGGGCGAGGGGAACAAGAAGCTTTCGAAGCGCGACCCGCAGTCGAACCTGTTCCTGCTGCGTGACGCTGGCTTCACGCCAGAAGGGCTCTTGAACTACCTCTCGCTGCTCGGCTGGTCAATTGCAGCCGATCGCGACGTTTTTACGCGCGACGAGTTGATCGAGGCGTTCGACGTTGAGAACGTCAACCCGAACCCGGCTCGCTTCGACGTCAAAAAGGCTGAAGCGATCAACGGCGACCACATTCGGATGCTGAACACGGTCGACTTCGCGGCCCGCCTCGAGCCGTACCTCGCCGAGGTCTTGAGCACGCCGCCGACCGAAGAGGAGCGCGTGCTCCTTGCAAGTGCTGCACCGCTCGTGCAGGAGCGCATGCAGCTGCTCGCAGAGGCGCCCGCGCTGTTGTCGTTCCTGTTCACCTCGCATGAGAACCTCGACTTCGCCGATGATGCGCTCGCCCAGCTCAAGGACGACGCCCCAGCAGTGCTTGCTGCAGCGACGGCCGCGTTGACCGAGTTGGGTGCGTGGGAGCTCGAACCCATTGAAGCAGTGCTTCGCGAAAGTCTCATCGAAGGTCTCGGGCTGAAGCCGCGCTTCGCATTCACGCCGTTGCGGGTTGCGATCAGTGGTCGCCGGATCAGCCCGCCGCTGTTCGAATCGATGGTCTTGCTCGGAAAAGAAGAAA